>NZ_JBKIWZ010000001.1:0-3812991 GCF_050157905.1 Pantoea sp. NSTU24 | reverse complement strand
TGGAGAAGCGCGTCATCAGCGCATAGCCCTGCGGCGCGTGTAGCTCAAACTGCACCTCATCACCATACTGCGGCAGATCGTCCGCGAAAAAGACGATCTCCGGATCGCAGAGCTGCGGCTGATCAAGTTGCTGCAGAGCCAGTGGATCGCGAGCCAGCCGATCCGTGTAGTCGCGCCAGGCGGGCGTCGGCCGCAAATGGGCCGGGATCGACTGCCGCAGCTGAAAGGCGCGGTCGGGGATCGACTGCCGGAACCGTCCCTGATCGATCCACGCGCTGTTGATATGACACATGTACTGCAACGGCATCGGCGCACCGGCCAGATTGGTGACCGTCATCTCAATCGTCAGCCGCGGGCGATCGGCCTGAAGACGGACGGCCGGTGCTGCCAGGTAGTGATGACCAAAGCCTTTGACATAGTCATACTCCCCTTCCAGCGACAGCGTCTGATCCTCCAGTACCAGCCAGGCGCTGTCCATACGGGCGCAGGCCATCTCGCCGTGCAGCGGATGATCGTCCTCTGGCGCAGGACAGCCGTTAGCCAGCAGTCCCGAGTGAAACGCGAAACAGCCATAGGTATCAATGATCGAACGGGCTGGCAGCGGTTGTCTGAAACTGTGGCCCATCGTCAGGTTATGGTCGTCGAACTGCACCTCCCAGATCATCTGCCCGAGAAATGGCAGCACGGTTACGCTGCCGCGACGGTTATGGAGGCGCACTGCCTCAATGCCTGACGGGTAGCGAAACAGCTCAACCCGGAACGCCTCACTCTCCAGCAGCATCGACGGCGTGGAGTGAAACTGGTCACGCGCCAGGGGTAAACGGGTTTTCATGGCAACTCCTCCACCAGACGGCCGCTCGCAACCGGCTGCTTTTTATGACGCAGCTCGCCATAGAAATAGAAGCCGACCCAGGCGAAGCAGAGCAGCGAAACGCCAAACGCCAGCTGCATCGATCCCAGGGTGTCCGAAACCAGCCCCTGCAGTGCCGGAACGAAGGCGGCGCCGACAATCGCCATCACGATAAACGCGCCCGCGACTTCGGTATATTTATTGTCTACCGTCGCCAGCGTGCCTGCGTAGATGGTGGCCCAGCAGGGGCCAAACAGCACGCTGACAAATACGGCGGCGTACACGGCGGTGAAGTCCGGCACCAGCATCACATAGGCCAGCGTCAGCACGCCCAGCACAGAGTAGGCGATCAGTACCTTCTCGGCCCGGAAGCGGGTCATCAGGAAGTTCGCCACAAACTTGCCAATAAAGAAGCAGATAAAACTGTAGATCATAAAGTTAGAGGCGTGACGTTCATTGGCCGCGCCCAGCGTCAGCGCCAGACGAATCGTAAATGACCAGACCGCCACCTGCATGCCGACATACAGGAACTGCGTCACGATTCCGCGTTTGAAATGGCGGTTGGTGGCCAGATAGCGGAAGGTTTCACCCAGTGACGGCCACGATGTCGCATGGCTCTCCGGTTTACAGCGTGGATAGCGGGTGAACATAAACAGCAGCATCACGACCACCAGCACCATCACCAGATATTTGTAGGGCTCCAGCGTGTGTTCCAGCATGGTCAGACGGAAAGCATGCACCTGCTCCGCCGTCATGCCCGCCATCTGGCTCTCCAGGCTGCCCCCGTCCTGAAACACCAGATATTTACCCAGCACAATCCCCATCAGCGCCCCAATCGGGTAGAAAGTCTGGCTGACGTTGAGGCGCAGCGTGGCGTGGTCACGATGGCCAATCATCGAACTGTAGGTATTGGCCGCGGTTTCCAGAAAACTCAGGCCAATGGCAATGGCAAAAATCGCCGCCAGGAACATGGTGTAGGTTGCCATGTGCGATGCCGGATAAAAGGCAATACAGCCCGCGATGTAGAGTGCCAGACCGATCATGATTGCCATCTTGTAGCTGGTTCTGCGAATCACCAGTGAGGCCGGGATCGCAATCAGAAAATAGCCGCCATAGAAGGCGCTCTGTACCAGTGCGCTGGCGAAGTCGCTGAGGGCAAAGACGCTTTTAAACTGGGTGATCAGAATATCGTTGAGACTCGCCGCACAGCCCCATAGCGGAAAGAGGCATGACAGCAGAATGAACTGAAACAGCGGCGTTTTATTCAGATAGCCATCAGATTGCTGAACTATTTTCTGTTGCATAGCAGAACCTCAGTTACGGTTGAGAAAACGCTGAAAAGCCGCTGCGTCGGGGTATGCACGCTGGGTGCCGCGCCCGGTGACGCTGCAGGCAGCATAAGCAGATGCCTGCGTCATGGCGGCGGCCACATCGCCGGTTTCGGTCAGCAGGTAAGCAAAGCAGCCGATAAAGGCATCGCCCGCGCCGCTGGTGTCTACCGCCTGCACCGGCGTGGCGGCCACACGATGTACACGATCGCCGCTCATCCAGACCGATCCCCGGCTGCCCAGAGTAATAATCAGATTTTTAAGGCCGCGCGCCAGCAACGACTGGCCGGCAAGTATCACCTCTTCATCGCTGCTGACCGGCAGACCAGTGAGGATCTCCAGCTCGGTTTCATTGGGCATAAAGAAGTCACATTTGCAGGCATAGTCGATGTTCAGCGTGGCGACGGCCGGGGCCGGATTGAGGATCACCCGGATCTGATGCTGGCGGGCAAAATCAATGGCGTAATAGACCGTTTCCAGCGGGATCTCCAACTGCAGGATGATCAGTTTGCAGGCTTTCAGGGCTTCTGCCGCGTCGTCAATGTCCGCCGGCTTCAGCTGCTGGTTAGCCCCTTTGATAATCAGAATGCGGTTCTGCGACTGGTCATCGACAAAAATCGGTGCCACGCCACTGGAGGTGCCCGCGGCGGTGGTGACAAAGCGCGTGTCGACCCCCTGCTGTTGCAGATTCGCCACGGTGTTGGGCGCGAAGAGATCGTCCCCGACCTTGCTGACCATCATCACATGGCCCCCCATTTTCGCCGCCGCCACCGCCTGGTTTGCGCCTTTGCCGCCGCAGCCGATGGCAAAGTCGGGGGCTTCGAGGGTTTCGCCCGCTTTCGGCAGGCTGTTGGTATAAGTAATCAGATCGACCATGTTTGAGCCGATCACCGCGATTGTCATAACGGTTTCTCCCGGGTGTGGTACCAGTTTAAATGTTAATAAATTAACAATAACCTTTCTTTAAGGTTAAATATGTGACAAAAACCACATCCTGAAGCGGCGGGCGTTGCGTAAGAGCGGTGATGAACGGGGATAGGAGTGTTACTATTATAACAAGATAACATCACCCACCACGCGTAAGACGCAGGCCTCCTTGCCCGCCTGCCGGGCCAGTATGACGCGGCGCAGACTGCGCAGCGGAGGTTTGCGGCCCTTACGGATTGCGGGTAAGATTGATTGCCAGCCTGGCCGATGAGACGCAACTCATTAAAATCTGTGAGGTTTGTCGCGTATTGATGCCGGTTCCGGCGTCCTTGTTCCGCACTGAAGGATAGGTAACAGAGAGATGACCATGGAAACCCGGCGCGACGAACGCATTCACAAGCTGACGCAGGCGCTGAAACGCACCGATAAACTGCATCTGAAAGATGCCGCTCAACTGCTGGGCGTCTCAGAGATGACGGTGCGTCGCGACTTATCCGAACCCGCTTCCAGCATCGTTCTGCTGGGCGGCTACATCGTCAGCGATCCCAAAAGCCACGCCAGCCACTATTTTGTCAGCGATCAGCATGGGCAGAATGCCGCCCGAAAACAGCGACTGGCCCAGGCCGCAGCCAGCCTGATCGCAGAAAACGATACGGTTTTTTTTGACTGTGGCACCACCCTGCCCTATATCGTGGATGCGATCCCGGATACGCTGGCGTTTACTGCCATCTGCTGCGCCATGAACACCTTTCTGACGCTGAAAGAGAAACCCGCCTGCAACGTGATACTGAGCGGCGGTGAATTTCACGCTGACAATGCCCTGTTTACCCCGATCGGCGTGCACACTCTCCTGGACGATCTCTGTCCGACGCTGGCCTTTATCTCTGCCGCCGGCATCGATAAAGATCAGGGTGCGACCTGCTACAACACCAATGAGCTGATGATGAAACATCATGCTATGCTGCGCGCCCGAAAGTCGGTGCTGGTGGCCGACAGCAGCAAATATGGCAAAGTGCTGCCCGCCCGTATCGCTGAGCTGCAGCGTTTTGATCTGCTGGTCAGTGACAGCGCGCCCGATCAGGCGTTGCAACAGTGGCTGGCCCAGCAGGGGATACCGCTGCGCCTGCCCTGATCCCCGCTTTTGCCGCCTGGCCGCCAGGCGACGATCAAATCAGACGCTGACGCGCTGCGCCGTCTGCTATTCCCCGTCCCGGGTAATATTCGCCGCCCCCCGGCTGGGATTAGACGGTGAAAAAGGCTAAACTTCGACATCATTCAAACGACCAACAGACCCAGAGGCTCAAACCAACGTGGCTCAATTCGTCTATAGCATGCATCGCGTCGGCAAAGTGGTTCCGCCGAAGCGACATATCCTGAAAAACATCTCGCTCAGCTTCTTCCCGGGCGCAAAAATCGGCGTACTCGGTCTGAACGGCGCGGGTAAATCAACCCTGCTGCGCATCATGGCCGGCATCGATAAAGATATCGAAGGGGAAGCGCGTCCACAGCCCGGCATCAAGATTGGCTACCTGCCGCAGGAGCCGCAGCTGAACCTTGAACACACCGTGCGTGAATCGGTTGAAGAGGCGATGTCCGAAGTGGTTGGCGCCCTGAAACGTCTCGACGAAGTGTACGCCCTGTACGCCGAAGAGGATGCAGACTTCGACAAGCTGGCTGCTGAACAGGGTCGTCTGGAAGAGATTATCCAGGCGCACGACGGTCACAACCTGAATACGCAGCTGGAACGTGCGGCCGATGCGCTGCGCCTGCCAGACTGGGATGCAAAAATCGCGAACCTGTCCGGTGGTGAACGCCGCCGCGTCGCCCTCTGTCGCCTGCTGCTGGAAAAACCAGACATGCTGCTGCTGGACGAACCAACCAACCACCTGGACGCCGAATCTGTCGCCTGGCTGGAGCGTTTCCTGCATGACTTCGAAGGCACCGTCGTGGCGATTACGCACGACCGTTACTTCCTGGATAACGTGGCAGGCTGGATTCTGGAGCTGGACCGCGGTGAAGGCATTCCGTGGGAAGGTAACTACTCCTCCTGGCTGGAGCAGAAAGATGCGCGTCTGGCACAGGAAGCCTCTACCGAAGCCGCTCGTCGTAAGTCGATCGAGAAAGAGCTGGAGTGGGTGCGTCAGGGTACCAAAGGCCGTCAGTCCAAAGGCAAAGCCCGTCTGGCACGCTTTGAAGAGCTGAACAACACGGACTACCAGAAGCGCAACGAAACCAACGAACTGTTCATTCCGCCAGGTGCCCGTCTGGGTGACAAAGTGCTGGAAGTCAGCAACCTGCGCAAATCGTACGGCGATCGTGTACTGATTGATGACCTCTCCTTCTCTGTGCCGAAGGGTGCGATTGTCGGGATCATCGGTCCGAACGGCGCGGGTAAATCGACGCTGTTCCGCATGATGTCCGGTCAGGAACAGCCGGATTCCGGCAGCATCGTGCTGGGTGAAACCGTGAAGCTGGCCTCCGTCGATCAGTTCCGTGACAGCATGGATAATTCCAAAACCGTCTGGGAAGAAGTTTCCGGCGGCCAGGACATCATGCGTATCGGTAACACCGAGATGCCAAGCCGCGCCTATGTCGGCCGCTTTAACTTCAAAGGCGTCGATCAGGGTAAACGCGTTGGCGAACTGTCGGGCGGTGAACGCGGTCGTCTGCATCTGGCGAAGCTGCTGCAGGTTGGCGGCAACATGCTGCTGCTCGATGAGCCTACCAACGACCTGGACATCGAAACCCTTCGCGCGCTGGAAAACGCCCTGCTGGAGTTCCCGGGCTGTGCCATGGTCATCTCGCATGACCGCTGGTTCCTGGACCGTATCGCCACCCACATTCTGGATTATCAGGACGAAGGCAAAATCGAATTCTTCGAAGGTAACTTTACCGAATATGAAGAGTACAAGAAGCGTACCCTCGGCGCAGATGCGCTGGAGCCGAAGCGCATCAAGTACAAGCGTATGACTAAGTAAGCGTATCAGGGGGAGACTCCGGTCTCCTTCTTCCGCTTTTCATTCAGTTCGCTACAGAGGTCTGAATCTGATGAAAAAAACAGCCAGGGCATCACCATCGAAAAAAGCAGAAGCGATTTTTGAGGCGACGAAAGTGGCTAACTTTGTCGCCAGTTCGCGCCTCGAGGGAATCTATATCTCTGCTGACAGCAAATTATTAACGCTGGAAGAGATCCGACGCCGCTATAAACAGTAACAGGGGACGAAGGTGAATCGTTATCAGGTCTGGCGGGATCACTACTGTTACCCCGATTCAGATGTGCTGATCAATCGTTATAATATCCGCGATCAGATCCTGCTTGATCAGGCTGAACGTGATATCACCGCACTAACTATTCATACGATTACGCTTTCACATCCTCCCTTTTCCCTCCGGACCTTGTGCCATATTCATTATTGCCTGTTTAACGAACTTTATAGCTGGGCAGGAAAAATACGCGATATCTCCATCAGCAAAGGCCAGACGCGATTTTGCCAGCCCGCTTTTATTGCGCGGGAAGCAGACCGTTTATTTACGAAAATGGCGCATGAGAAATGCTTCTCCCAGCCTGATCATGCGGCTTTCTGTTTTCAGGTTGCCTGGTACTATTGCGAGTTAAATATTCTGCATCCCTTTCGCGAAGGTAATGGCCGTGCACTGCGCATCCTGTTCGAACATATTATTTTGCATGCAGGCTATCAGGTCAGCTGGGAAGGTCTGAGCGCCAGCGACTGGTTAGCCGCTAATATTGCCGGTTATCAATCCGGCCCTGAAAAAATGGCAGCCTTATTTCTCCGGCATATCCAGCCGCTCAGCGATAAAACGCCCTGAATACCTCTGACTGCAGCGCGAACTCAATAAAACGCGCCAGCGCAGGCGACTGCAGTTTGCGGCCCGGATAGACCAGCCACAGCTCATTGCCTTCGACCTCCCATTCCGGTAACACCGGCACCAGCCGGGGATCGGCCATCGGCCCGTCGATCAGGAAGTGCGGCAGCAGCGTGATGCCCGCATCGCCCAGCGCCGATTCGCGCGCGTAGAGCAGATTGTCCGTGAGATGGCCTGGCGGCAGCAGCCAGCGATAGAACTCTTCATCGCGCTGCAGCACCCATTCATTCCAGGCGCGGTGCGCAATACAGCGATGGGCCGACAGCTGCTGGGGATGGACCAGCGGGGGATGCTCGTCGAGATAGTGCTGCGAAGCGACCAGCCGTCGCGGGCAGTTGCCTATCCGGCGACCAATCAGCGACGACTCCTGCGGCTGACCGGTGCGCAGCGCCACATCAAACCCCTCCTGCACCAGGTCGCGCATCTCATCCGATATCGACACATCCAGCGTTACATCCGGGTAAAGGCGTAAAAACGCCGCGTTGCAGCGCGCCAGCAGCGTGGCGCCGATGCCCGCCGGACTGGTGATGCGCAGGCGGCCACTGGGGTTGTCACGCAGGCTGGCAATCGCCTGATCGGCGCGTTCACTGGCCTGCATCATCTCCTGGCAGTGCAGCAGATAGCGCTCACCGGCAAAGGTCAGATTGAGCTGGCGGGTGGTGCGATTCAGCAGCCGGATCCCCAGCCGCTGCTCCAGCTGGCTGATGCGCTGGCTGACGCTTGATTTCGGCAGCCCGGCCCGTTCTGCCGCAGCGGTAAAGCTGCCGCACTCTGCCACTAGCGCGAAAAGCGCCATATCCTGCCACTGCCGAAAGGCCATTGTTCACCTCAGACGAACACTCTATGAAAGATTGTCCATCTTATCACCGCTAAAACCAGGTTCTACACTTAAAGCCGGTTCTGAAAGAGTCGCCATTCGGCCATGTGAAGCGTGGCGCAGCCCGACAGCGGGTTTGCCGCGCCACGGTCAGCATGGCAGAGACACGTTCCAGGCTGAGAGCCTGATTAAACAGGAAAATGCTATGTCTATTCGCGCTATCGCAGTTAATCCGGAAAGTCCTGAAAACTTCACTGAGATTTTCCCTGAATCCCTGACGCCCGGTGAGTATGACCTGCGTGTCGAAGTGAAAGCGGCGTCGGTCAACCCGGTCGACACCAAAGTACACAAAGGGGCGATGAAAAATGGCCTTGAGCAGCCGCGCATTCTCGGCTGGGACGCCAGCGGCGTGGTGCTGGAAGTCGGCAGCAAAGTCAGCAACTTTAAGCCTGGCGACGAAGTCTTCTATGCCGGCGACCTGACCCGTCCGGGCAGCAACAGCACCGAGCAGCTGGTGGATTCACGTATCACCGGCCACAAGCCGGAGAGCCTGGACTGGGCGCAGTCGGCAGCGATCCCGCTGACCGCCCTGACCGCCTGGGAAGGATTGTTTGAGCGACTGAACCTGGAGCACGCCACGGCCGATCAGACGCTGCTGATCGTCGGCGGCGCGGGCGGCGTCGGATCGCTGGCGATCCCGCTAGCAAAGCTGCGCAGCAAGGTGCAGGTCATCGCGACCGCCTCGCGTGAAGATTCCGCGCAGTGGTGCCGCGATCGCGGAGCCGATCGGGTGATCAACTATAAAGATATGGTTGGCGAGCTGGAGAAACAGGGGATTAAGCAGGTTGATTACATCTTCTGCCTGAATGACACCGACGGTCACTGGGAAACCATGGCTAAACTGATCGCCCCGCAGGGCCATATCTGCACCATCGTCGAAAACGAACATCCGCTGTCGATGGATCAGCTGAAACTGAAGAGCGCCGCGCTGCACTTCGAGCTGATGTATACCCGCAGCATGTTCAACACGCCGGACATGGCGCGCCAGGGCGAGATTCTGGATGCGGTGTCGGCGCTGCTGGATGAGGGGAAACTGCAGACGACGCTGAGCGAGACGCTGCACGGCCTGAGCGTAGAGACGCTGAAAGCCGCTCATCAGCGGGTGCTGGAAGGCCACATGCGCGGTAAAGTGGTGATGGTCTATTAATGACCCGATCCGGCTGCCAGGCGGCAGACCGGATCGTCGCAGGCGTTATGGCTGGGCGTTTTTCTCGCCCAGCATCGCCTTCACCAGCTCAATGCAGCGCAGGAAGCGAGTATCATAATCATCTTCCTGAACGTGCAGAAAATCGATGTTATTTTCCCGCAGCATCGTCACCAGCATCGACTGAAACTCCCGACGATCGACCGAACTGCCCAGACTGCGCAATCCATCGGCAACCCAGGGCACGTTGTTTTCCAGCAGGATCACCAGATCAAAACGATATTCGTCGATCAGCGCCTGCACAAAGGGATGTTCACGCCCCTCATACTTCAGACAGAACGCCTGCGTGGTCACGAAATCGGTGTCGATAAACGCCACTTTATTGGCATATTTTACGGCGAAATCGATGTACTGCGCCTGCCCCAGCGCGATCTTGTCGTAATCGGAATATTGCAGCGCCATCTCGTCGCCGCCCAGATGGGAGAAGACGTAGTCGCGGCCATACTCCCAGGCGCTGGTAGTGTTGAAGATGTTGGCGAGTTTGTTGACCAGCGTCGATTTGCCGCTGGATTCTCCGCCGAGGATCGCCACGGTGCGGACAAAGAACGGTTTTACTTCGGTGGGAATGTAGTCCCAGAAGCGGAACGGATCCTGACGGATCTGCGCGCCGCTGATGCTCATAAAAGATCGGCTGGGATCGACCAGTACGGTCTGAATTCCCAGATGCTGCTGATACATCTCGGCATCGGGCGCTTCGCTGGTGTAGATACAGTCCGCCGTAATCCCCTGTTCGCTGAGGAACGCACTGACGCCGCGGCTCCAGACGTCCCAGCCGTGCGGATAGGGTTCAATGCCCTCTTCATTGAAGGCGTGGATGCGAATATTTTTCTGATACTTAAAGGTCTGCAGCAGCCAGCGCAGACGATCGCTGACCGTCGGCTGCTGAGACATCGCGCTATTCTCAAACAGTTCGCGGTCGCGCGGCTCGTCGTAGCCCATGATGATATGCAGCTCATCCACCTGGCTGCAGGCGCGCTGAATCAGATAGATATGGCCGGTGTGCAGCGGATAGAACTTACCAAATATGACCCCTATCCGTTTATCGCGGCGCGGAAACTCCAGGCCCAGAAAGCGGTGCAGTGCCTCCAGCTTCTGGGCGCTGGGGCTTTTGATTTTGGCATTGAGCAACTGGCTCAGATAACCTTTCGTCATGCCGCTGGCATCAGCGACCTGTTGCAGCGTATGACCCTGCTGGCGGATGGCCGTTTTAAGATATTCAAACGACGACATGTCGTGCCTCCTGCATCAGTGCGGTTAAGGTGGGATCGGGCCTGTCACGTCTACAGCGTGACAGGCCGCAGGCGCATTACAGATCGTCCAGAATAGCCAGCGCATCGGCCAGCTTCTTCACGCTAAATACCTGCATTCCGGCAATCGGTTTTTTCGGTGCGTTACCGGCGGGCACAATGGCGCGTCTGAAGCCATGCTTCGCCGCTTCGGAGATACGTTCCTGACCGCTGGGCACCGGGCGGATTTCACCAGCCAGCCCGACTTCGCCGAAGATCACCAGATCCTGCGGCAGCGGACGGTCGCGCAGACTCGATACCATCGACAGCATCAGCGCCAGGTCCGCACCGGTTTCAGTGACTTTGACGCCGCCGACGACGTTGACGAACACATCCTGGTCCGCCATCTGCAGTCCACCGTGTCGATGCAGCACCGCCAGCAGAATCGCCAGCCGGTTCTGTTCCAGCCCCACCGCCACACGGCGTGGATTGCCCATCATCGAGTGATCGACGAGCGCCTGAATCTCCACCAGCAGCGGCCGCGTTCCCTCCCACAGCACCATTACGGAGCTGCCGGAAGTCACCTCTTCGCCGCGCGACAGAAAGATCGCGGACGGGTTGCTGACTTCACGCATACCCTGTTCAGTCATGGCAAACACGCCCAGTTCGTTGACTGCGCCAAAACGGTTTTTATGACTGCGCAGGGTGCGGAAGCGGGAATCGGCATCGCCATCCAGCAGAACCGAACAGTCGATGCAGTGCTCCAGCACTTTCGGGCCTGCCAGCGAGCCATCTTTAGTGACATGGCCGACCATGATGATGGCGACACCGCGCGTTTTGGCAAAGCGCGTCAGATAGGCGGCGGTTTCACGCACCTGGGCGACGCTGCCGGGTGACGACTGGATCTCCGCCATGTGCATCACCTGGATCGAGTCGATCACCATCAGTTGCGGCTGCTCCTGCTCGGCGATCAGGCAGATCTGCTCAATGCTGGTTTCCGACAGCATATTCACGTTTTCGGTGGGCAATCCCAGACGATGGGCGCGCATCGCCACCTGTTGCAGTGACTCTTCACCGGTCACATAGAGGGTTTTCATTCCCTCCGACAACCGGCACATCACCTGCAGCAGCAGCGTCGATTTCCCGGCGCCAGGGTTGCCGCCAATCAGGATGGCGCTGCCCGGTACCACCCCGCCGCCCAGCACCCGGTCAAACTCTTTAAAGGTGGAGGAGAAACGCGGCAGCGCCTCCAGGCTGATTTCAGAGAGTTTCTGCACCCGACTGGTGCCGGCGCTGCCAGCGTAACCGCTCAGGCGCTCGTTGCGCGCAGCCGCAGGTGAGGCGGCGATGCGCACCTCGGTGATGGTGTTCCAGGCGTGACAGGCGCTGCATTGCCCCTGCCAGCGTGGGTAATCTGCGCCACATTCGTTACAGACAAATGCGCGTTTTGCCGCTTTGGCCAAATCAATACCTCAGTTAACGCTCTTCGTGGATCAGGCTGCCGGTCAGGATGCAGAACACCCCCATAAGATCGGCATGGCGAATGGTGACCGCAGTCTGCTCATTCACCTTAGGTTTAGCATGGAACGCAATACCCAGTGCGGCGGCTTTGATCATCAGCAGGTCATTGGCCCCATCGCCGATCGCCACCGTCTGTTCCGGCGCGATGTTAAAACGCTGCGCCAGCTTCTTCAGGGTATCGGCTTTATATTGTGCGTCGACAATCGGCCCCAGCACCTTGCCGGTCAGCTTGCCGTCGCGAATCTCAAGCTCATTAGCCGCCACCGCCGACAGATGCAGCCTGTCACGCAGATAGTCAGCGTAGTAAGTAAAACCACCGGATGCGATGGCGACCTGCCAGCCCAGTGCCTGCAGTTTCTGCGTCAGGGTTGTCAGTCCCGGCATCAGCGGCAGGGTATCACGCACCTGCTTCAGAATATTGGCGTCTGCGCCCTGCAGGGCTGCGACACGCTGTCGCAGGCTGGCGGCGAAGTCGAGTTCCCCGCGCATCGCGCGCTCCGTGACCTCCGCCACCTGCTCGCCGCAGCCCGCCAGTTTAGCGATCTCGTCGATGCACTCGATTTGAATCGCAGTAGAGTCCATATCCATTACCAGCAGGCCCGGCGCTTTGAGCCATGGGATTTTACCCAGCGGTGCCACGTCCAGCCCGGCATCGTGCGCCAGCTTGCTGGCAAACGGCGTCAGCGATCCCGCCAGGCGAATGACCTGATACTCATCGACGTTCCAGGCGCTGACGATCACCATCGCGGCACCCAGCTGATGCTGATAATCGGTCAGACGCTGCTTATCCAGCCCGCGGCCATACAGCAGCCAGCCGGTGCGGCCAGCGCGATAATCCAGCGGCATCACTTCATCACCGCTAAGAGAGAGGGCAAACCCGGCCAGAGAGAGACATCGGCGGGAAGATCGCACCAGGTTAAACGATTTGGCATCACAGCTCCTGTAGGGACAACAAAACCACGCAAGAGGCTACCTTGTCTGCGCCGCTTCTGGCAACATAATCTCCAGGCTTTCTGTTGTGATATGACCCGGATGATTAATGGCTAAAACCGCACTGAAATTTCGCTTGCATCGAACCGTGATCGTGCTCATCTCAATGGCGCTGCTGGTCGTCCTGATGCAGGGCGCCTCCTGGTTCAGTCTGGGTCATCAGATGGCGCGGTCTGAACAGGTCGAGGAGCTGGCGCATACCCTCACCAGTCAGGTAGCGTTCAGCCTTAAGCCGTTGATGGACAACAGCGAAAATAACCGTAATCAGATCGAAGCGATCCTGAACCAGATGACGGCGAACAGCCGTATTCTGGATGCGTCGGTCTATGACGGTGACGGCAGCCTGGTGGCGCACAGCGGCGAGAATATCAACGTCCGCGACCGGCTGGCGCTTGACGGTCAGCGCGCGGGCAGCTATTTCAATCATCAGATTGTGCAGCCGCTGGCCGGAAACGAGGGTCCACTGGGCTTTCTGCGCGTGACGCTCGATACCCATGTGCTGGTCACCGATTCACATCAGGTCGATAACACCACCAATATTCTGCGCCTGATGATGCTGCTGGCGCTGGCCATTGGCATTATCCTCTCCCGTACCCTGCTGCGCCATCGCCGTACCCGCTGGCAGCAGTCGCCGTTTCTGCTGACCGCCAGCACGCCGGTGAAAGAGGATCGTGACGACGACGAGAAGAAAGCGTAGCGCGCTGGCGCGGTGATCACGATAAATAAAAAGGCCCGCTCTGCGGGCCTTTTTGATCGCAATGCGCGGGCGGCGTCGGTCAGCCGATCAGCAACGCTTCCAGCTCCGCCAGCGATTTCACCTGCCAGGTCGGTTTAATCTGTTCCGGCAGCGGCCGGGTGCCATGATCGAGCCAGCAGGTTTTCAGTCCCGCATTCATGCCACCCAGAATGTCCGATTCCGGCGTATCGCCCACCATCAGCACCCGCTGACGATCCGGATTACCCATCTGTTCCAGCGCGTAATCAAAAATCGCTGCCGCCGGTTTGGGCACCCCGACCTGCTCAGAGATCACCAGCGCCGAGAAGTAATCGCGGAAGCCGGTGCGCTCCAGCCGGGTCTGCTGCAGCGCGGTGAAACCATTAGTGATAATGCCCATTTTCACCCGCCCGTGCAGCTGGTTCATCAGGCTGACGGCGCCCGGCAGCGGCGTGCAGATCTCGCCCATTGCGCTGAGGAAGCCGCTGTTGAGGATCTCGGGGGCGACGCTGAGCTTTTCACTCCAGTGATTAAAACGTTGCGTCTGCAACTGTAACGCCGAAATGATACCGTTCTGATAATCGACCCAGAGCGGCTTGTTTATCGCCTGATAATCGCTGTAATCCTGGTCGGTGAACTGCACATCGTAACCCGCGAACAGGCGCTGCAGACCGGCAAACGCATCGAAATGAAAAAGGGTATCGTCTGCATCAAACAGGATGCAATCCCAGTGTTCTGACATGAAAACTCCTTTATGCGGCTACAGCGTCAGCGCCATCAGAATGGCATCTTCACGGCCGCTGGCAGTGGGATAATAGTTGGGACGACGACTCACCTGATTGAAGCCAAGCTGCTCATAGAGCGCAATAGCGGGCAGGTTTGAGGCCCGCACTTCCAGCCACAGCGTCAGCACATTACGTTCGGCCAACGCCTCAATCAGATGCTGCAACAGCTGGCGGCCTAAGCCCCGACGCTGAAAGGCAGGATCGACCGCAATATTGAACAGGGAGGCTTCGTCGAGGACGACCTGGGCAATGGCGAAGGCGGCCATTTTATCGCCAACATCAAGTCGCAGATTGAGGAAACGTTCGCCCTGATTGCTGGCAAAGGTCTGCTCACGCCAGGGAAATGCGTGGCTGCGGCACTCAATGGCATAGGCTTGCGCCAGATCGTCAGGGGTGAGGAAAGAGATGGCTGTCATGTTTACACATCTGTTGCCAGAGCGCGCGTCTGGCGACGCCGCTGCTGATCAGTTCATTAAAAGAGGCGCTGCTCAGTGCCACGCCATTGAAGGTCTGTTCGCTTTCAACACCCAGCAGCCAGCCCGCACAGTTCAGCGTTTCCGGCAGCATCTGCAGCTGATCCGGCGTGACGGTCATGACCTCGGCAGGCTGCAGATGGAGGGCATGCAGCACGTCGCGCATCAGCGGCTCTTCCAGAACCGGTGGCACCTCAGCGACAATGATTAACTGTGTGCCCGGAGTGAGCGTGACGGCAATTTCGCCCTGAAGCACGCGCGGGCGGCGCAGTTGATACTGCGTAATTCCCATTTGCTGTAAAAGCCAGTCGCGCCTGGACGTCATGGAGTTACCTGTTCTGCTGCCTGATTGCGACGCTATGCTAGCAAACCCATCGAACATGCGCCAACAAAGCACTATAATCCCCGCTCAGATCTTACAGGAGCCCTACATGTCTGCTTTTTCCCCGGCCAGCGAAGTTATTCTGCGCCACAGTGATGAATTTACCGCCCGCCATGTCTTATTTGCTGGCGATCTGCAGGATGACCTGCCCGCTCAGCTGGAAACCGCCTCATCGCGCGTGCACACCCAGCAGTATCATCACTGGCAAAACCTGAGCCGCCGTATGGGCGAGCAGGCCCGTTACGGCATGGTGGCGCAGGCGGAAGATGTGCAGGGCTGCGATACGCTGATCTACTTCTGGACAAAAAATAAGCCAGAAGTGCAGTTCCAGCTCCAGAACCTGCTGTCACTGCTGCCGGTGGGCTGCGATGTGTTCGTGGTCGGTGAAAACCGCAGTGGCGTGCGCAGTGCCGAAGGCATGGTAGCATCGTGGGTGAAACTGGAGAAAATCGACAGCGCGCGTCGCTGTGGTCTCTATCATGGTCGCCTCGACAAACAGCCTGAGTTTGATGCCAGCAGCTTTGGTCATCAGTATCAGCTGGATGATCTGACGATTCATACCCTGCCTGGCGTTTTCAGCCGTGACGGCCTGGACAGCGGCAGTGCCCTGCTGCTCTCGACCTTTGCCCCGCACACCAAAGGCAAGGTGCTGGATATGGGCTGTGGCGCGGGCGTGATGGCCGCTTCACTGTCTGCCGTTTCGCCGAAAGTCCGTCTGTGGTTGTGCGACGTGCACGCGGCAGCGATTGAAGCGAGTAAAGCGACACTGGCGGCCAACGGCATTGAGGGCGAGGTTTTTGCCAGCAACGTTTTCTCTGATGTCACCGGTCGTTTCGACATGATTATCTCGAATCCGCCTTTCCATGAAGGGACACAGACCAGCCTCGATGCGGCGCAGGCGCTGATCCGGGGTGCAGTCAAACATCTGAATACCGGTGGTGAACTGCGTATCGTGGCCAATACCTTCCTGCCCTATCCTCAGGTGCTGGATGAAACCTTTGGCAGCCACGAAGTCATCGCCCAGACCGGTCGCTTCAAAGTCTATCGTGCCGTCTATGGACGTGGCGCGAAGGCGCGCTAAGCGCGTTTTTTCGCCATTCACCGCACGGCTGGGCTGAAAACGTTGTTTTTTGCAGCGATCGTTTCAGCCCGATGAAATAGTTGTTGACGCAAAGAGTAAAATCTCTAGAATGCGCCTCCGTGGTTGTAACATTCTCAGGGTGTTACGGGTATGCGAAGGTGGCGGAATTGGTAGACGCGCTAGCTTCAGGTGTTAGTGTCTTAACGGACGTGAGGGTTCAAGTCCCTCTCTTCGCACCAAAATCACATATTTCATATCGCGAGCACTGCGCGAAGGTGGCGGAATTGGTAGACGCGCTAGCTTCAGGTGTTAGTGTCTTAACGGACGTGAGGGTTCAAGTCCCTCTCTTCGCACCAATGCGGTGATATGAAAAGACAACCCGATGCGAAGGTGGCGGAATTGGTAGACGCGCTAGCTTCAGGTGTTAGTGTCTTAACGGACGTGAGGGTTCAAGTCCCTCTCTTCGCACCAGCGTTGTCATCCTCAGGTCGTTTCTGGCCGCACTTCTCTTCCCCTGCTGTTCCGTTTTACTCTTTTACTCCACTTCGTTTTTAATTTATCGCCCGGTTCCGTTCTGCAGCTGCTCTGCAGTGCTAGTTGAGCTGAAAGTTCACAGAGACGGCCGCCAGTCCGCCCGCTAACGCCAGACATGATGGCAACAGCAGGTAATGGCGCAGACGATGATTAAACAGCATGACGACGGTCAGCAGCAGCGCCACGGTCATCACCATCCGCCACTGACTGAAGCTCGGTTCCCATAAGGCGAACAGCGGCAGCGCGATGCAGGGCAGCAGGACGCCCCAGGCACTGTCCAGTTTCTTCCCCAGCATCCAGCTGACACCCCACAGGCCGCAGGCCGCAACAATCGCAATTCCCATGACAGAAACCCCAAATGATAAGCATTCCCATTATCATATAGTAGTTTTGCGCAGGCTGCAGCGTGTTTTTGTCAGTCCTGGCACCAAAGATGACAGACCAGTTGGAAAATGCTAGATTGCGGCCGATAAGACTTTTAATAACAGCAATAATTATCTGACTGGCAGAAGCTATTCTGCCGGCTTGCGCTTTGGTATTTCAGGGTCGCCGCGAGTATTTACAATGAAATTACAATCTTATGAAGAGCTTAAACAGAGCAAATACCGGCTGTCGGTGATGCTTTTTCTTTTTCTTAATATCGCTATTTCACTCTTTTTTCTTCTGCCAATAATTAACGTTGAAAAGAGTGATACTACCCTGCCGCTCGTAAGTATCATGGCCTTTAGCGGTATCGTATTAATAACCTATTTAATCTGGCCTAAAGCAAGACTTCCCCTGTTAAATCCCGTGGCGCTGCTGCTCGGTATGCTCTGGGCATGGCACATTAATTATCGCTTTCATCAGATATTCTATTTTGATGGAGGCTTTCTTATTATCAGCTTAATCAGTCTGTTATTTGTCAGTGCGATCGCCCTCAGCGATTATCTGGCGGCTTTCTGGCTGCATGTGACACCCCCGGTACTGACCGTGGTGCTGCTCGATAATGCACAGCATCTGCCGCTGATTCTGCTGACCATTGCCCTGCCGCTCATAGGCTTTTCGCTTCAGCATCTCATGCGCCGACGCGCCGACAATTTTACGCTGCGCCTGATGCATCAGCTTTATGAAGAGAAAGAGAGTTTCAGCGATCTCAGCATGCTCGACCCACTGACCGGGCTTTATAACCGCCGTGGCCTGAAGAACCGACTCGACAATATTCTGAAAAACCACGCGGGCAGCCATTATGTGCTGCTGCTGGATATCGATCACTTCAAAGCCTACAACGATAACTACGGCCATGCGATGGGCGACCAGGCGCTGGCGCGCGTCTCTGTTGCCATTCGTGACGCGGTGCGTTCACGTGATGTCGTTACCCGCTATGGTGGCGAAGAGTTTCTGGTGCTGATGACGAATGTGAACAGCTCAATTGCTCTGAAACTGGCTGAACGCATCCGTCAGTATGTGGTGGATTTAGAAATCCCCCACCTTTTTAACGAAACCGTGTCGACCCACGTCACCATCAGCGCCGGCATCGCGCCTATTTATGATGACGAGTTTGATCAGGCTATCGCCAATGCTGACAGTGCCCTCTATGTAGCCAAAAATCAGGGAAGGAACACGATCCTTGCCTGGGAAGATCTGCCACGGAAACCGCAACAGACCGCCAGCGAACCGACCTGAATAATCACATTCTGCCCGTTATCAGGAAATTCAGTCGTGACAGGCCCTGCCCTGTCTGCGCTGATTTCCCCGGTTATCGCCTGCGCATCCCCCTGCCAGCAGAAGATTTTTTGCGCGACTTGTAGAGTTAATCAATAACGATTATCATTTGCTTTCTTATCTACACTTTTCGCGAGTCGTCATGGCAACCGCTTCAGTTCAGGAACAGCGTTTTAGCGCTCAGTCGATGATCTTCCGGCAGAACGACCGCCCGCTGGCGGAAAGTCTGCATGAGCAACTGCAGCAACAGCGCAGCTATCTGCTTGAATCAACAAAGTTCAGTCAGCCTGCGCCCCATGACACGCAGACACTCGCTGCATGGTCACAGGCCGGCAACTTTACGCCGCTTATTCAGCGCTACAGCGATTATCTCTACCGCGACCATCCTGATGCCGTTCGGGAAGCGAAGCCGGTGCTCTCACTCTGGGCGCAATGGTATTTTGGCCTGCTGCTGCCGCCACTGATCATGGCTTTGCTGCAGGAGTCGCGCGCGCTGGACTGCTCGCCTGAGCATATCCGCGTCGGCTTTCATCAGCATGGTCATCCGGCGACGTTCTGGATCGAGGTGCAGGAGGATGAGGAGGCGCGCTATCTGAATCCCCGGCAGCGTATTGATCGTCTGATTCAGCAGCATCTTATTCCGGTCGTGAACGGTATTACGCAGCATGGTGATATCAACGCCCGCCTGATCTGGAACAACATGGGCTACTCATTCCAGTGGTTTCTGGGCGAGCTGAAAAGCCAGATTGATGAGGCACAGGTGCTGCAACTGGAACAGGCACTGTTCTTCAGCCAGCGGCTGCTGGATGGCAGCGAAAATCCGTTTTACCGCACCATGATCCCACGCAACGGCGAACTGGTCCGTCGCAGCTGTTGCCAGCGTTATCGCATCCCGGATGTAGAACAATGCGGCAACTGCACCCTGAGCGGCAGCTGAACAGGGTTAATTCCCGCGAATTCTCCGTTTATCTCGTTTACAGGCACTGAGGCTTGTGGCAATTTTTACGCCTTCGATCAGCCTGGAGAGAAAGATGAGTCTGGAGTCCGTGCGCCAGTTCTTCGCCGAACACGCCCCTGAAATTGAAATTATTGAACTGGCCGGGAGTACCGCAACGGTCGCCATGGCGGCCCGCGCCCACGGCGTGACGCCGGGAGAGATTGCGAAAACGCTGTCACTGAAAGTAAAAAACGATGTGGTGCTGATTGTGACACGCGGTGATGCCCGACTGGATAACCGCAAACTGAAAGCGGCACTCGGTGCGAAGGCGCGGATGCTCAGCGTCGATGAAGTGATTAACTGGACCGGCCATCCGGTGGGTGGCGTCTGTCCTTTTGGTCTGGAAAATCCGCTGACCGTTTACTGTGATGTTTCCCTGCGCAGTTTTGACGAAGTCCTGCCTGCTGCGGGTGCAATCCACAGCGCCGTTCGCATTTCGCCACAGCAGATGGCTGAACTGACAAACGCCCGCTGGATCGACGTCTGTGAGGCGATCTGAACAGGGCCTTCCCTGCCCTTTCTGCCTGCACAGCCACGCCGCTGATCGCCAGATCTCTGGCTCAGACATACGGAGCCGCGCGGTGGGCTGAAGCCCGATTCGGCACAGCCCGCTATCAGGTTTATATGCCCGGCGAGGCGTTACATTTTCAGGCGCTTAAACGCCTCTTCGATGATCGACAGCAGCAGTGCGTTATCAACCTGATGCAGCACATGGACCGATGCGCCGCACGCTTCGGGTACGCCTACCGTCAGCCGGAGCGGCCGCCGGTAACGCCAGCTTTTGCCGCGCGTTGCACCCGGTCGTAATTCGATATCCACCTGGTAATCAATGCCTGATGCAACCCGCTGATTCAGCAGCCAGGCGACCACCAGCGCATCATGGATCCAGCATCCTGTAAGCTGCCGGGTCGCGACTGAATAGTCGATCCAGGGCCGCAGCGTATCACGCACAAACGTGGTCAGCGGATGGTTCACTGCGGTCAGGCGGGTCAAATCCTGCTGAGTGAGCAGCGTCTGCGTCGTCACATCCATTGGCACCAGCGTGACGGCGGCTCCGCTGTGCAACACCTGATGCGCCGCCTCCGGGTCCAGGCCGAAGTTGGTATCTTTGATGTAATCGTCCAGCGCAAACACGCCGCCCATAATCACAATCTCGGCGACCGATTCGGCCATCGCAGGATAACGCTGCATTGCCAGCGCCACGTTAGTCAGCGGACCAATCGCGACCAGGGTAATCTCCCCCGGATTATCGCAAATCAGTCTGCCGATAGCGTCGGCGGCATCAAAGGCATCGGCTGTGAGCGCCGCTGGCGATGGCACATCCTGCCAGAGTGAATCGAGCGCAAGCTGACTGACCCGGTTATCCAGCGTTTCGCGCCATGGCGCCGGATCCTCCTGAAGCGCCCGCGTCTCGCCCTGAACGACCGGGATGGTTAATCCCAGCCGGACAATCAGATCTTTCGCAACGCGCGCACCCACGTCGCTGGGGGTATTACCGGCTACGGTGGTGATTAATTCCAGTGACAGTCCGGGTGAAGCTAAGGCCAGCGCAATCGCCAGCCCATCGTCGGTGTTGGCACCTGCGATCCCATTACCGGGATCGCAATCAATAATGATTCTTTTCATGTTCTTATAATCTAACTCTGGCTTTGCGGCTGACAGCCGCAGGATTCACCGATTTCAAGATAGTGTGGAAACTCCTTCAGCTGGGCTTCACTCTGCCCCTCTTTGAGCATTTGAATGGCGGAGCGGGCCATCTCACGCAGTGGCTGGCGCACGGTCGTTAATGTCGGAACGTGAAATGACGAGTGATTGGTGCCGTTGAAACAGACCAGCGCCACATCCTGAGGCACCCGGATCTGATGTTCGGAAAAGGCGCGCAGCGCACCAATCGCCTGTCCCTCATTGCTGGCAAACAGCGCACGGGGCACGCAGCGACGGGCAATCATGGCCTGAGCCGCGGCATATCCGCCCTGCGGGGTATAGCTGGCCGGAAACATCAGCGACTCATCAATCGGCAGACTGCGCTCCTGCATGGCATCGCGCCAGCCCTGAATACGATCCTGCGCGTTGAGCATCTCCAGCGGGCCACTGATGATGCCGACCTGCTGATAGCCATGGCTCAACAGATGCGCCGTCACCTGCCAGGCCGCCTGACGCTCATTGACCCGCAGCATATTCACACCAGGTTGCGGTTCAACCCGCTCCAGCATGACCAGTGGCGTTCCGCTGGCTTTAATCAGATCGATATAAGGATGGCGGTCCACGCTATTGTAAAACAGGCCGTCGACCTGCCGGTTCAGCAGTCCCTGAATCAATTCCAGCTCACGCCTGCGATCGTCCCCTGCATCACCCAGCAGCATGACGTGACCGTGGTTCATGGACTCCTGTAACAGCACGTGAGCCATGGAGGCCACAAAAGGATTACCGATGTTAGGTACCACCAGCCCAAAGGTTTTCGTGTTGCCGGAGGCCAGCGCGCGGGCAGCCGCATTAGGCCGGTAGCCGGTTGCTTTTATCGCTTCCAGTACGCGCTGACGGGTCGCTTCGGCCACCGGACGCGGCCCGTTATTAATGACATAACTGACGACTGCCACTGACGTGCCTGCCGCTTTCGCCACTTCACTGCGGGTCACTTTTCCCGTTAACGACTTAGGCACATCGTGTTCCTCCATAAAAAAACAGGCCGCGTTACACGGCCTGCTGCTTTTCATCCAATCCTGACAGATAGCCTGCACAGACGAATTTAAATGGCATCTTCAGGCAAATTGAGATTTCGCCCTCGTGTCTCGGGCGCAACAAAGGTGGTGAAGAATCCAATCGCGGCCATCCCCGAAAAATAGACCGCGATAGGCCACCAGTGGCCGGTATAAGAGAGCATAGCAGCGGCAATCAGCGGCGCTGTTCCGCCGGATAAAATTGAGCCCAGCTCCTTGGCCACTGCCATTTTGGTATAGCGATGATGCACGCCGAACATCTCGACGCCCCATGCCGCCTGCACACCAAAAATGCCCAGCGACGCCAGCGCCATGCCGGCCACAATGACCGGGATCACCAGCATCGGCTCACGCGTGTCCAGCAGCGTAAAGGCGGGCCAGGCGTAGATCATCAGTAACAGACAGAACACCCGATAGACCACCCGGCGACCAAAACGATCCGACAGCCAGCCTGCAAAAGGAATGATCAGAAAACCGAGCAGGGACGCCAGAAACACCGCTGTGGTCGGCACAGATTTGTCGACCAGCAGCACCTTCGCGACGTAACCCACCATAAAGCCCTGAGCCAGATAAGAGGGGCCATTTTCACCAATACGCAGGCCCACCATGGTCCAGAATGCCCGGGTGCGCTGAAAGAAAGGCCGCTCATCGGTCAGCGGCGCGGCCAGTACGTCCGCCCGTTCTGCTTCCATCTCCGCTTTTCTGCGTTCAAATACCGGCGTTTCGCGCAGGTGGCGCCGAATCCACAGCGCAGCCAGCGCAATCAGGGCACTGCTGAGGAAAGGAATACGCCAGCCCCACGCCAGCAGACTCTGCTGGTCCATCTGTACCACCAGCAGCCAGACCAGTGAGGCCAGCAGCGTGCCGCTGTTGGAGCCCAGCGCAATCACGGAAGAGACCAGCCCGCGACGCGCGGTCGGGGCATACTCGCCCAGCATCACCGTACCGCCCGAGAGCTCTGCGCCCGCGCCAAATCCCTGCGTAAAACGCAGCAGTACCAGACAGGCAGGTGCCCAGACGCCGATGGTGGCATAGGCCGGGATCAAACCGATAAAGGTGGTGGAGGCTCCCATCAGAATAATGGTGGTGATCATCACCACCCTGCGGCCCTTGCGGTCGCCGAGCCAGCCGAAAAAGAGCGCGCCAATGGGCCGGGCGATAAAGCCCACTGACCAGGTGGCAAAGCTCGAGAGCAGCGCCATCGCGGGTGTCGATTCCGGAAAGAAAACATCGCCAAAGATGATACCGGCAGCCAGACCATAGAGCGCGAAATCCGCGTACTCCATTGCTGTGCCCAGCCAGCATGAGAAGGTGGCGCGCCAGAAATCTTTGCGGCCAGAAGAGGTATTAAACCGCTCATCGGCGGCTGAAGTTGAAGAAAGTGATGCCTGCTGCTTAACGGAGTTGTGTGCCGTCATAATCCTGTCCCTGAATGCTTGTGCAGATCGATAAACGCCCCTCCATGGGTCGATTCCCTAATCAAAGCGGAATTCCCACAATGATGACGTTCAGTTGACTAACCATGATGAAAGGTTAAAGGATTCCCTGGTGTTGGAATCATATTCATCGCCCCGTCTCGCCGATGTTTTTTTCATCGGTCGCTTAAACTGAACAAATGTAACTTAACCATCAATGGAGCCGACTGTGCATCAGGCACCGTGAGCAATCACTGGGGACTTAGTGTATCTACGCGCGTAGATAAATCAAGAGATCCTGACGAAAATTGTTAGGAAAACTTCACTATCACTCTACATCATCACACATTTTTAGCGCAAATTCAGGCAGTTAACTGCTTTTTGTCGCGCAAAAAAAGATCACCCATGAGAGTAAATTACCATTTTCTCTAATCATTAAGCGGAAGAAGACTGGGCTATGTCCCTTTCATCACAGCCGGTTATCGCACAGCGCCGTGACCGTCTGATGACATACCCTGTTCATGCTGAAAAATGGCTGCGAGAAGAGACAATGCGTTACTCTGGGCAAAAAGCCGGACAGAGATGCGATGACAATTATTCTGATGCGACACGGTAAACCTGACCACCGGGCTACGGGCCGCCACAACGTGCAGACGCTGGCAGAGTGGTGTGAAGCCTATGATCAGTCACAGGCCAATGACGGTCCGCCACCACGCAGCGTGGCGATTGCACGCCAGGCAACGGTGGTGGTCTGTAGTCCTCTGCCCCGCGCGCAGTCTTCCCTGAGCCAGCTCGGTCTGCAGCCGCATGAGATTGATGCGCTGTTCAGCGAAGTCGCTGTGCCCCTGCTGCGGCGCGGCGTGATAGAGCTGCCCACCGTGTGCTGGCTGGCCCTGCTGCGCCTGTTATGGTTCTGCGGATATGCGGGTGAAACGGAGTCACTGCACCATGCCCGCAGCCGTGCTTCGGCAGCGGCGGAAAAGCTGATCGCGCACTCAGAACACGGCACGGTACTGCTGCTCGGGCATGGCATTATGAACAAAATGATTGCGCGCGAATTACGCAAGCGCGGCTGGCAGGCGGAAAAGCATGCCAGCAGTCGTCACTGGAGCTCCGCTATCTATCACCGGCCATTTATCTGATCGCGTGGAAAATAGCCCAGGACCTCACAACCCGTGCCGACATGCGGCGTGGCAATGACTTTTCGCTGTGTCAGGTCAATCACACTCAGTGTGCCGTCACCCTGATTGGCAATCAGCAGTTGTTGCCTGTCGGGTGTGAAGCACCCGTCCATCGGCATCCGGCCTGTGCCGATATCACCGAGCGGATTCAGCAGATCGTCAAACAGCGTGACCAGCGGCTCCTGGTTACCTATTGCCACCAGTTGTTCCCCGTCTGCGCTGAAACGCACCACCTGACAGGGCTGCTGATGGCCCGGCAGCGTCAGGCGCTGACGGATACGGTGGCTCTGTCGATCGATTACATAGAGCAGCGGTGCATCGGCGGCGCTGGCGACCAGATAAGGGTGTTTTGGCGAGGCGGCAATACCCGCGATAGAGCCGGGCAGCAGGATCGTATCGATGACCCGCCCTTCTGCCTCACAGAGGTCTACCACGGTAATGGTCGCATCTTCTTCGTTATCGGTGAACAGTTTGCGCCCGCTGGGTGACAGCGTCAGACGATGAGCATTATGCGAAGGGATCGGAATCACTTTTTCCACGCTGTCGGTCAGCGGATCGATCACTGCGACGGCGGCACTCTGCTCACAGCAGAGATAGACCTTGCCATCCCGCCCCAGCTGCCCGCTGTGCGGGGCCCGCAGCGGCGACAGATCGATAAAGCCGCTGATCGCCCGACGCTGTAAATCGATAATCGCGACTTTGTGACCCGGATGCGGATTATCACCGTGAACGCCGTCCCCATAGATCGGTACGTACGCTTTTCCCCACGGCGCCAGCATCAGAAGTTCATGCGGGCGCGGCGGAAAGGCGTTCAGTTCCCGCTCGACGGCGAACGTCTCCGGATTCAGGAAAAGGACGCGATTGCCCTGCTTATCAACCGCCAGTAAACCATAGGATTCACTCTGCATGCGTGCTCCTTTCTCAGTAAGTTCTTCTTAAGCGTAGACAATGCTCTCTGATGCTGTCCGGTTCTGCGCACTGATGAGCCATGCTTACGCCACATTTTAAGGCCAACGGTAACCTGAGACACGCGCCTGCCCGCCATTCATCCCACTCGCTTCAGATTATCTTCAGATATTCCTTAAACCAGGCGGTTGCCGCATTTAAATAAATGATTAACGCTGTCGGCATTATTATTCTCAGAAGGTGACCGGATTATTTCCGTATTATCCTAAAGTCAAAAAAAGAGATAGCTAATGCGTAAATAATGTTTTATTAAAAAGATGCAGTGCAATTAATCCGCCGTGAGGAAACTATCGCGCACTTTCGCACTGCGTCGCCATCAGGGAAAACTCTTCAACACGTCCCGTAATCATGGGCTTGCAGCCGGTCTGCAACCCCGCACGTTTACGCCTCTGGCGGAACGGACAGAGCCTGCACGATAACGGGAAAATAAAAATAACAGGTGTACCATGACTTCACTTCGTCAGCGTCCGGCACATAAAATCTGGCGCAACTGGAAAAGAATCTCGTTCAGTAGCCAGATGTTATGGAATAAAAAACAGCAGAGCCGTCTTCAGGCGCCGGAATATGATCCGGGGCAGGAAAGTAACGTGGTTTTAGTCGCACAACAGAAAGCATTACCGGCTATTCCCAAAATTGTCTGGATGGTATGGCATCACGACCGCCTGCCCGCCTCAATGGCACTGAACATCCGTAATATCCGGCGGGATAACCCGGACCACCAGGTCTATCTGGTGACTCAGCGCACGCTGCCGCAATGGCTGCCCGACTTCAGCCTGACCTCTTCCGATCTGACACTGGCCCATAAAAGTGAGATCATCCGGCTTGAGCTGATTCATCGCTACGGCGGCATCGGTATTGATTGCAGCACCCTGCTGTTTGAAAATCTCGCGTGGGTACATCGCGCACATGAAGCGCGTCCGATGGATCTGATTGGCTATTACCGTGAGCAAGCCACGATGAACCTGCTGGCACCCGTTATCGAGAGCTGGTTTATTGCCGCACCCGCGCAAAACCCGTTTATTCGTGAATGGCTGAAGCAGCTGGCACCGGTTAAAAACCTCGGTATCCGCAACTATTTCCACGAGCTGAAGAAACGCGACGATTTTCCACTGATTGTGCAGAGTATGGAGAATCCCTCCCGCCATCTGCTGGCGATAGCGCAGCAGGTCGCGATGCGGGAATACCGGCGGGCCAACCTCTATCTGCGAAAAGGTGAAGCCAGCGCCTGGTATTATCAGCGTCTCCATGCCGACAGCAGCAGCGCCTTTGCGCAGTCGGTGATGTTTCACCAGCGGCCGCAGACGCCGCCACCCATTATCAAATTAACCGGCAACGAGCGGCTGCATCTCGACTTCAATCTGCGGCTCGGCCTCTATAATCGCAGCAGCCTGATTGGGGCGATGATGCACACTGCGCCTTCTGCGCTGGCCCTGCCCTCAATGGCCAAAGCGCGCGCGTAGCCAGTGTGTAAAGGTGGTGACTGCACGCGGCACCTGGGCCGCCCAGGGTCGCACGATCCACAGGCGGGTCGCGAAAGCCTCCACCGGCTGCCACTCGGGCAGCACCCGCCGCAATGTCCCCGCCGCCAGCGCCTCACGGGCGCTGAAATCGGGCAGCATGGCGATTCCCAGCCCCTGAAGAGCCGCATCGCGGATCGACTCGCTGTTATTGGTGGCGAAGCTGCCCGCAATCTGTACCTGCATTGATTCACTCTCTGCAGGCGTGACAAAGCGCCAGCGCGGTGACTCCACGCCACGCGGATAGTAAAGGCAGTTATGCTGCGCCAGATCCTGCGGGCACTGCGGAACGCCCTGCGCCCTGAGATAAGCGGGGGAGGCGACCAGCAACGTCTGCGTTTCACACAGCGGCAGCGCCACATGTGTTTCCGGCAGCGTGTCGCTGTGCCGGATCGCCAGGTCATAGCCCTCATGACTCAGCGAGACAAGACGATCGGTGACATCCAGCTGCAGACGAACCTGAGGATAGTCACGCAAAAACTCCCCAATCAGCGGCACCAGTTGCTGACGGGCAAAGGCCACTGGCGCAGTGATGCGCACCAGACCACGTACCGGCCCTGCCCTGTCGCGCACGCTGAAAAAGCTCTGTTCGATGCGGGTAAAGGGATCGCGCAGCTCTTCCACCAGCTTTTCGCCCGCCGAGGTTAGCCGGACGCTGCGCGTGGTGCGCTGCACCAGCAGCACACCAGCCTGCGCCTCCAGCTCTTTAATTTTCTGGCTCATTGCTGCTTTACTGACGCCGAGCCGCTCAGCCGCACGGGTAAAGCTGCCCTGATCGGCCAGCACGGTCAGCCAGTGCAGATGCTCCCACAGCGTATCGGTTTTCATCTCTGCCATCATTGTTCACTATAATGAATAATCAATTCAGGCTACGCGCTTTTTCCCGCCGGATAAAGTGGTCACCATAGGGTGCTTACCCCCAATGAGGACTCTGCTATGCCGCTGCTGCAATTTGATGTGATTGAAGGCCGTTCAGAATCAGAAGTGCGTACTCTGCTGGATGCGGCGCACCGTGCCGTGCTTACCGCCTTTAAGGTGCCGGAACGCGACCGCTACCAGATTGTTCAGGAAAACAAGCGTTATCAGATGGTCTTCCAGGATACCGGGCTGGGATTCAGCCGCAGTGACAATCTGGTGATGGTCCGGGTCTATACCAGCCCGCGCAGCACTGAGCAGAAACAGCATTTTATGGCCGAACTGGCGCGGGAGCTGCGTGAGCATTGTGGCGTTCAGGGCAATGACCTGATGATCAGCTTTATTACTAACGATAAAGGTGACTGGAGCTTTGCCGATGGCGAAGCGCAGTATCTCACCGGCAAACTCTGAAAAGCGGCCTGATCCCTGCGCGATTGACGGTGCGCGTCAGCCACCGTCACGCCTGATAACCTCTCTTCTTAAATGACCCTCAGCCAATCTGTTCATCACTGCACAAATCGGACCGGATATGTTGCAGCCTGATGACAGCCCATATAGATTGTCGAAAAACCATCCCACGAAGGTGGCCGGTTGCGCGACGCCTCGCGTAGCCTGTAGAGAGAGGATTTTCCGTTGTCCGAATTGGTGTCCGTCGCGTTATTTCTGGCCGCTATTGCAATCTATTCCTGTAAAGCCGGGCGTAATAAATTCTGGTTCATACTTGTTCTTCTTCTGCTGGTGCTATTCGTTGTTCTGAATGCCACCCTGTATGCCAGCAACTATTTTACCGGTGACGGCATTAATGATGCGGTGCTTTATACCCTCACCAACAGTCTGACCGGCGCGGGCGTCAGTAAATATGTGGTGCCGGCGATTGGCCTGATTATCGTGCTGTTTTTGCTGTTCTGTCTGCTGTCGTGGATCCTGCGGCGGCGTAAGCGTCCGCATCATCTGGGCTGGTCGCTGCTGGCAGCGGTCTGTGCGCTGGGTTCGGTTCAGACGACACCCGCCTTTCGGCAGGTCGCCACACTGGTGGTGTCACACACCCAGCTGGCCGATTCTGACTTCGATAACTTTTATAAAGTGCCGCGCAACCACATTGAGAAGCCGCACCTCAACGTGGTTTACATTTATGGTGAGAGCCTGGAGCGCACCTATTTCGACGCCACCGCTTTCCCGGGTTTAGCGCCGGAACTGAACCGTCAGAAAGCGCAGAGCATTGACTTCAGCCAGACCGAACAGCTGCCGGGCACCGATTACACCATTGCGGGCATGGTCGCCTCACAATGCGGTATTCCGCTCTTTGCGCCGTTTGACGGCAATGCATCGGCCTCGCTCTCCAGCTTCTATCCGCAGAATGTCTGTCTGGGCGACATCCTGAAAAACTCAGGTTACGAAAACTGGTTTATTCAGGGTGCCGATCTGCGCTTTGCCGGTAAGGATATTTTCCTGAAATCCCACGGTTTTGATCCCAAAAACCTCTATGGCTCGCAGGAGCTGAAAAGCCGTGTCGCCGATCCGGCGTACCGCAATAACTGGGGCTATTACGACGATACGGTACTGGACGAAGTCTTTGAGAAGTATCAGGAACTCTCAAAAGCCGGTAAGCCCTTTGCGCTGTTTACGCTGACCGTTGATACCCATCATCCCGACGGATTTATTTCGCGCAGCTGTGCGCGCAGAAGCTACAGCATGGAGGGCAAACCCAATCAGTCCTTTAGCGCCGTCGCCTGTTCGCAGGAGCACGTTGCGCGTCTGATTGATCGTATCAAAGCATCGCCGTGGTTCCGGAACACCGTGATTGTGGTGAGTTCGGATCATCTGGCCATGAACAATACGGCGCACCCCTGGCTGATTAAGCAGCCACGCCGCAATCTGTTCATGGTAATCCGGGGTGACAAGCCGCAGGCGGAACTGATGGAGGCAAAGCGCAGCACGCTGGATAACGGCGCTACCCTGCTGGATATTCTGGGCGGCGACAATGCGATTGGCCTGGGCCGCAGCAGCCTCTCCTCGCTTTCGCTCTCGACCCAGTTCGACGATATGAAGAGCAAGGTGTCGAGCTGGAAGCCCGATATTATTCAGCTGTGGAACTTCCCGAAGAAGATGGACACCTTCACGATAGATAAGGCAAAGAATACCTTCAGCTTCTCCGGCACCACCTTTAAGCTGCCGATCCTGTTCCGCATCAGCGACAAACATGTTGAGCCGATGCCAGAGGGCGAATACTCCGCCCCGCTGCGTTATCAGCTCGCCGATTTTGCCCTCGATGATAAATTCGTCTGGGTGGATCGCTGCTTTAAAATGGCGCGACTCTGGCAGCCTTCACTGGCGCTCTCCGGCGATCTCTGTGTGGCGATGGGGCAGCCCGGCGGCACGCCATCGGTTACGCTTGTCGATAAACCGCAGTGGAAAGGAAAAGTGCAGTTCCCGGAAGGCCCCGTCACAGAAGCGCGCTACCAGCAGAATCTGGCGCTAATCCGGGTGGAAGATAACAACATTCGTTACAGCGCCGACAGCTTCAGGCTCGACGTGCCGGGCGCACCGGAGAGCGTGAAAAGCTTCAGCGGCATCTCCCGGCCTGAGAGCTGGGGACGCTGGTCCAACGCCAATCTCGCGCCCGAGGTACGGATCGACTATGTCGATGCGCTGCCGGCGAAGTTTGATCTGGTGATCACCGCACGCGCCTACGGCGCTAACGCACACCGGGCGATTCCGGTCCGGGTTGGCGATCAGGAGCAACTGCTGTCGCTGGGCGAGGAGCTATCCACCCATACCCTGCATTTTGACAATCCCGGTGCCAGTCATCAGCTGGTGATTGCCCCGCCTGAACCGCAACTGAGCAACACCGGCAATATTACGGGTCAGGATCCCCGCAGACTCGGCATTGGCATGGTGGAAATTAAAATCGTACCGCAGTCTTAACGCCTTTTCCGTCTCACGCCCCTGCGGACGATCGCAGAGGCGTGAGGCCCTGCCTGCCACAAACCATTGCGACGCGCACCGCACGCCGCTGCGCATTACCGGTTGTCATCGATATTTTTCAGCAAGGCGCGCCCCCCCATCCTATTGGCAGCTGTCCTGACAGATAGCCTGCGGCCGATCAGCCCCGATTGCGCAGCGCCTCCAGCTTTTCGCGCTGCTGACCGTCAGCCGTAAAGTTATCTTCCGCCAGCCAGCGCTGCAGTCCCCTTTTCACCTGCGGCCATTCACTGTCGATAATGGAGAACCAGCTGGTGTCACGCGAACGCCCTTTATAAACAATGGTCTGACGGAAATCCCCTTCATAGCGGAAACCGAGACGTGTTGCCGCTTTGCGGGAGGGGGCATTGCAGCTGTCACATTTCCACTCATAGCGCCGGTAGCCCAGCGTCTCAAATGCATAACGCATCAGCAGAAAGTGGGCTTCCGTTGCCATCCGGGTCTGTTTCAGCCTCGGTGAAAAGGCGACATGGCCGACCTCCATCACGCCATGTTCAGGCTGAATGCGCATTAATGACAGCGTGCCAATCGCCTGCTCCGTAGCCAGATCGATAACGGCGAAATGCAGCGGATCGCGGCTGGTTTCGAGCTGACGCGCATACTCCAGCCACGCCTGTTGATCGTTAAACGGCCCCATAAACATATATGTCCAGTCGCGGCCATCTTCCGCCAGGGACCAGCATGCAAACAGTTCGTCGCCATGCCGTGCCAGACTGAACGGTTCCAGCCGGCAGCTCTCGCCGGTAAAAACCTGATGTTCCGGTACAGGACGAGGTTGCCAGTCAGGTAAAGACGCCCCCACTGGCTGTCCATATTCATTGATCTGCTGTGACATATCGCCTCCCGGCTGCGGATGATGTCAGCAGATTGCCACTACCCTGGCAGGTTAAAAAGTACCACAATCAGTAGAATTCATAGATCCACGTGAGCAGACCATGACGTCAGAGATCTCCACCCTGCTGCTGGCGCCCTTAACGACGGCGGCCGGAACGACGCTGCAGCAGCAGCTTTATCAGCGCATAAAACAGGCTGTTTTACAGGGACAGCTGGCGGCCGGTTCACGGTTGCCAGCCACCCGGCAGCTGGCCCTGGAGCTGGGTGTGTCGCGCAATACCGTGCTTAACGTCTGGACACAGTTGCAGGCAGAGGGCTATCTCACCAGCGACAGACAGGGCAGCCGCGTCAGCCCGCTGGCGCTGCCTGTCAGAGAGGCGGAGGAGACGATGCCCGACAGCTGGCCCCTGGCAAACCGGATTGACGCCTTTCAACACAGTCCATGGATCGACAGCGGCGCACTGCCTCTGCGACCTGGCATCCCGGCCCTTAACCACTTTCCGATGGCGGCCTGGCGACGGGCGATGAGTCAGGTCATGAGCCAGACGTCACCGCAGCGGCTCGGTTATGGCGATCCGTCCGGCGAGCCCGAACTGCGGGCCGTGCTGGCGCAGCAGCTGCGTATCACACGCGGGGTGCGTTGTGATGCCGCACAGATTGTCATTACCGAAGGAACGCAGCAGGCGCTGATGCTGTGCGTCGCCCTGCTGACCAATCCGGGCGACTATGGCTGGCTCGAAGAGCCAGGCTATCGGGGTGCCAGAGCGGCGTTCCGGACGGGTGAACTGAACATGGTGCCGATTCCGACCGATCATCAGGGTATGGCCCCCCGGCCAGCCGACTGGGCGCTGACGCCACCCCGTCTCATCTACACCACGCCCACGCACCAGTACCCTACCGGTGCAGTCATGAGCGCCGCCCGACGTCTGGCACTGATTGCGGCGGCGCGCCAGCAGCAGGCCTGGATTATTGAAGATGATTACGATGGTGACTTCCATTATCACGGTGAACCCATCACGGCGATGCAGGGCATGAGCGGCAATGCACCGGTTATCTATCTCGGCTCTTTCAGTAAGACACTGTTTCCTGCGCTGCGGATTGGTTTCATGGTGCTGCCCACGTCACTCGTCAGCCGTCTGCGTCCGGCACTCAATCAGCTGCTGCGGGGCGGAAACCGGCTGGAACAGCTGGCGCTGACACGCTTTATTCTGAATGGGGATTATCGCCGTCACCTCAGCAAGATGCGTCGTCTCTACCGTCAGCGTCAGACATGGCTGCGCAGTGAACTGCAGCGTGCGGCGGGGCGGGCCGTGCCGTTGCTGGGCGGTGAAAGCGGTATGCATCTGGTGCTGCCGCTCGATTCGCAGCGGGATGACGAGGCCATCGCCCGCAGACTGCTTCAGTCGGGTTTCGCGCCTTCGGCACTCTCGGCCTTTTATCTGTCTGAACCGGCGCGAACCGGGCTGGTGATGGGCTATGGCAACAGCAGCGACACGCAAATCACGGCGGCCACGCGCCTGCTGGGCCGGTTACTGGACTGGCCGGGTTAACCCGATGTGGAATCTGCGGCGTGGATTAACAGGTATAGCACAGCCCGCCGGGTGACGCCGCAAAACCAGAGGGTGGCGCTAAAAAAAGCCGGTCATCACGACCGGCTTTTTCACTCAGCCACGGAAGAAGATATCACCTGATTTACCCATGACGATCTTGCCGGTGTCATTGGTAATCAGAATGTAGTTGGCGTTGATGTACGCCCAGTGGGTATTTTCCTGTGGCGCAGGCAGGTTACGCTTCTGCCACTCACCGATGGTGTAGGTTTTGCCGGTGTACTTCTCTGGCACGGTATCACCGATTTTATACTCTTTGTAATCGATGATGATGGTGCTCAGTTCGTAATTCGGACGCGCGCCGTTAGACGGTGCAGGTGTGGTTGGCGTGATGCCATCATTGGATTGTGAGCTGGCTGGCGCCTGGCTTTGCGCAGCACCGGCATCCGGCTGAGCGGTGCCCGCAGCAGGCTGTGTGCCCGGATTCGCGGGCTGAACCTGTGGCGGTGGCGGAACGTTATCCGTTGCTTCGCCAGCGGCCTGAACCGCGGGGATCAGGCTCAGCGAGCCAACCAGTAATCCCATTGATAAAAGTACACGTTGAGTCCTGCGCATAATGATTTCCACGTTAAATTTTGACAGTCAGGCTAAAGACAATTTTTATCGCACTTCAGTTCCGGTGCGCTGACGCACTTTGCAGAGAAAACAGCGCGGCTCACTTCACTGCACACAGGCCAGCTGACCGGTTACTGCGAGACCACTTTATCCTGAGTTGCCAGATCGACCAACAGCGCAATGCCCAAATAGTTGCTCCAGTTAAAACCGTTCTGCAGTACCAATATCGCATTACCGTTTTGTTTATCGTAGCCGATAAAGCTGGCGTAACCGCCGATATAACCTACCTGATAGGTGATCTGCTGCCCGCCGACCCTGTCAGTCACCCAGGCAATATTCTGCGTCTGCGAGCCCTGCTGATACCACGCCTGCCCGACTGCGGCGAACGCACGATCCCGCGACCTGTCGCCGGTCGCACGCAGATGCGCGCGCAGATAGGTACTTAAGTCGCGCGCATTACTGTAGAGGCTGGCTGCGGCCACCATGTTACCGTGAAAATGCCAGTCGGGCGTCAGCGCACCGCGACGGATAAATTTCGGCTGATCGCCGGCATGCCCCAGCGCGCGCAGCGGGTAGCCCGCGAGCGTTTCCGGCACAAAACTGCTCTGATTCATCTTCAGCGGCGCGAAGATCAGCGCTGATGCCTGCGTCTGGATGTCCTGATGAAAACGGGTGCGCAGGATATAACCGAGCAGCGCATAGCCCAGGTTTGAGTAGTGCGGCACGCGCACGGCGGGCGCGGTGAAATCGGCCAGATAACTCAGCAGCGTGTCGCTGTCGAGATTGCCATAGAAGTTCTCGCCCGTACCCAGATAACCGATAAACTGCGCCAGCATCGGCAGATCCATATCCTGACGCGGCAGACCGGAGGTATGGGTCACCAGCTGCAGCAAGGTGATGCGCCGCGCATCCGCGCTCAGCGTGACCTTTTCAGGCAACAAATCGGCCAGGGTATCGCTCCAGCGCAGCCTGCCCTGCTCCACCAGCTGGATAATCACCTCTGCCGTTACGCCTTTACTCAGCGATCCCAGCGCAAACAGGGTATCCGGCGTGATCGGATGGCGATGCACGCGGTCGGTGACGCCAAAGGGATAAAAGCGGGTCGGCCCATTATGATGGATGACCGCAATACTGATGCCGGGAACCTGCTTCTGCTGCATGTAATGCTGCACGATGTCATCGACGTTTTCGTCAAAGGTGGCATGCGTAAGATAAACACGATCGCTTACCGGCGCGGAGGTCTGCGACAGGGTGCCGCAGCCTGCCAGCAGGAAAAGGATAACTGGCGTGAACAGCCTGAGCACTCTGCTGGCCCACGGGTGAAGAGAGACAGACCTCACGCGTAACCCGGCATCCGCCTGGCAGAGAGTAAGTCCATTTTTCATTTTTTAATCATTAACTTAACGCTTTAAAGCATGTATCAGGCGGGCGGTAGCGCAAAAATGTACCATAAAGTGCAGCCCGCTATCGCCTGCTTAACGACCGGAAACAGCGGCTAAATGCAGTTTAACCGCCCGCGACGCCGCAACGGGGTTAGCTGTCTTGTGGCCCGCAAGGGTGTACACTGCTGCGGTTTTAAGGCTTAACGCCACGCTGAAATCTGATACGCCCGGGAGGCAACCGCATGAAAGAAGGCCCACTGTCTGAAAAAGAGCTGCAATGGCTGGAAGATATGCTGGAAAAATATGGCAGCGAAGCGTCAATTATTGATGTCTCCGAGCTGGATGGTCTGCTGACTGCCGTGCTCTCTGGCCCCGTGACCATCGAACCCAGCCAGTGGCTGGTCGCGCTGTGGGGTGGCGAGAAGCATATTCCCAAATGGAGCAATGAGCGCGAAATGACCCGCTTTATGTCGCTGTGCTTCCAGCACATGAATGACGTGGCTGACCGCTTATCGGAATTCCCGGAGCAGTTCGAACCGCTGTTTGGCATCCGCGAGATGGAAGGTCTGGAGTTTACCGTGGTGGAAGAGTGGTGCTTTGGCTACATGCGCGGTGTCTCGCTGAGCGACTGGTCTGGTCTGCCGCCAGAGCTGCAGCCTGCGCTGGACGCCATCGCCCTGCACGGCACGGAAGAGAACCTCGACAAAATCGACGCCCTGACACCGGAAGAGATGGAAGCCAGCATTGAGGCGATTCGTCCGGCGGCCCTGGCGCTGCACGACCACTGGATTTCTCAGCCTGAAGCCATTCCGGTTCCGCAGAAGCCCGTGTCGGCAGAGAAAATGCCAGGCCGCAACGATCCCTGCCCGTGCGGCAGCGGTAAAAAATATAAGCAGTGCTGCCTGCACTGATTGTTTTAAGGGCTGCGATAAGCAGCCCTTTGATTTGCAATCCAGCCCCTTGTCAATGCAAAGGATCTGTTCAGGTGAGGATGTTTATGAAGGGTGTGGCCTGTCCACATTGCTGAAGATCCAGTACGCCGGGCAAGGCTGTCTGATTTCCCGATTCATAAAGGCCAGGATGATGTCCGGGCTATCCGGCGTGAGCTTAGCCCATGCGTTACAGAGGCACATCCCCCAAAAGAAGCTGACGCGGGTCTGTACCTGTGATGCGGTAGGCTCTTTCGTGGCGATCTCCTGAAGGACTGGCCTTGCGTTACGGCATGTGCCATGTGCTGATCTTTTCTGCGCTGGCGATCGTTATTGTCACTCTCGCCATCAGCCTGATTCCGGCGATCAGAGGATTGGGTGAGGGTCAGCCTGCTGAAAGTTCGGGGTAATGGTGTCTGGCTAATCGCTGGCTGAAACCTCTGCTGGCGGCGTTGACAGGATCGCGCAGCGCTTATCCAGTAGCGACTCAACGGAGGCCCGATTGCCCTTATCCAGACCGCGTCGGGTAGCCAGCAGAATAAACCCTTTTTCGCCTGAGAACGTCGCCGGGATGAGCGCTACACCCCATTCCGCCAGCTGCGGCGGCGACAGCCGGAGATGACGCGCCACAGAGCTGACAGGATAGATCCCCATCGCCGTCGGCTGCATAACGCGACGGGCATAGTAAGTATGTTTCAGCAGGCGGTCAGGCAAGGGTCGCCACTCATCCTGAATGTAAGGACGCTCGGCCTGAAGCTGCCGATAAACATCCGTCCGCAGACAGGTCAGATGAATATGTAGCTGATTCTGGCTACGGCCATAAGCGGAATTCAGCGCCATGCCGAGTCGATCCTCTGGCACCCTGGCCCCATAGGCCGCCATCAGCTGATAACGCATAAGCCAGGCGTAACCAAAATAGTCGGGACGTCCGGGGCGCGATAGCGTGATGCTCTCAATGCCAGAGATCGCTATATTGGGGACCAGAAGAAAATGCAGCCTGTAACGAGGATTCTGGATGATGCTGAAGCCCTGGCTACTGTCCTGCGGCTGGTAGACCTGCTGGCAGGGAGCCGGATCGCGCCGGTAGTGATAGTTAGTCATGCAGAGGTCATGCGTGACCGTCCACAGCGCGTCAGAGCGGGCGCATCCTGTCAGCAGCAGCGCGATGACCAGCGGCAGCGAGCGGCATAGCCTTAACAATCTCGGGTTCAGGCGACTCAATTGTTCATAACCTTAGTAAGCTCAACCTGATGGGTTATGAGATCAAGATACAGAAAGAACAGATCCCCATCTGACTTATCAGGCTTTGCCCATATCTCCTTCTCACCCAGACTGCGCGTTTGCTTCACGTATCCCAGCTTTTCGAGATAAGCGCGCAGCGGTGCCGTCTCTGTTGCCCCCTTAAATACGATGCTATTTGAAGGAGAATAACCGTCGCCAGGGTGCGATTCGAAGTAGTAGTTGTCCGTTATACGCGGGGCATTTTCAATATCGGGGTCTGTCAGTATATGGTATTTAAAAAAATCGCGTTGTGTGTAAACGATAACGTCATTCGAACCTGACGCGATAAACCCGGTAAACAGACCGCCACAGGTCAGCACGGTGGCAGCCAGAGCCACACACCACTTAATCAGGTTCTTCATTGCGTATTGCCCATTAATGAGAGGGATGTCCCATCATGGGTAACGACTCTAACGGTTCCGGATGTGAAATCGTTCCATGGCCTGAGCCAGGTCATAAAATGTGGAAGAGTGGCGAGATATGGCTGGTGCCGCACGCATGGTTCATCCGGGTCAGGAAAAAGGATCGGACGGAATCCATGGTTTTTATGGGAACCGATAGCACCGTAGTAATCCCAGCGGCGAATCGCTGAACCATCGCTGACTGGCCTGAGCTGATAGCCATACCGGCCAGGTATGATAGCCCGATAAAACCCGAACAGATCAGACACCAAATCTTCACCACTAAAACCACTATCGGTATACCATGAGAATGACCGCAAGCTTTGCAGGCCTTCGAATCTGGACGCGGTGTTCATCATCATCGCCAGCATCATTCTGTTGATCTCATCGCTACTCCGGCCTCGCTTTATCTCCCATCGAGAGAATTTGCCGACCCCAAACCGCGATTTGAACTTCAGTATGCCCATATCCTGCCGGTACATGACTGAATACGATGGCTGGCCGCTACGCTCGCCTTCCGCGAACTGACGCCTCAGCGCAGCGACATCATTGCCACGGGCATGGCCCATATCAATCCAGCCCAGAACCTCGGTATACACCAGGCCTCTGTCGAGTACGTCAAAGAGTGCCCCATCCTTAATTTCCCTTCTGGTGCTCATATTTGCATCTCCCTATGCAGTTTGCCCGGGAATGTTATCGATTATTTTTCAGGCGATCGAGGCTGGAGGGCAGTTTCTTAGGTTTGCTTTGCATGGATCAATTTTTTGAGTGTGCCGTACACCCTTTCGGATAACAGAGACTCTGGAGTCGGGGAACGGAAGCAGCTCGCCATGTGCCATTAAAAGCATGCATTGAATCTCAGTATTTTTAAGAGCATGATCGCAAAAGTTATTCATTATTCAGACCCGATCATGACTCCAGCCGAATCACTAAAGACTGCCATTTCTGATGTCACGATCTGGCGCCAGGGCGATCAATGTGCCCCTCATAAACCTCTTCTGCTGCTGTATGTATTATCTCAGTACAAAAAAGGACACTTGCGGCTGTTTAATTATGGAAACGAGATTGACGAACCGCTGACCAGGCTGCTGACAGAGTTTGGTCCGAAGCGGCGAGAGTACTATCCGAATATGCCGTTCTGGCGATTGAGGACCGATGGGTTCTGGATGCTGGAAAACACAGAGAATTGCCGACCTCGCAAAGGCAACACTCAGCCTACTAAGCGCGAGCTGATTGAAAACCAGGTTCGTGGCGGATTTGATGAAGAGAGTTATCAGACTCTGCAAAAAAATTCAGAGCTGATCGACAGACTGGCGCAGCAGATTCTGACTGAGCGCTTTCCGGAAAGTCTCCAGATAAAGCTGGCCGAACTGCTGGACTTCGATTTTGTTGCGCTGATGAGAGCCCGCGACCCTCGTTTTCGCGACATGATTTTACGGGCTTATCACTCACAGTGCGCTATCTGCGGATATGACCTGCGACTCGATGGCGCGCTGGTGGGACTTGAGGCCGCGCATATCCGCTGGAAGCAATATGGTGGCCCCTGTGAAGTCAGTAACGGACTGGCCCTCTGTTCCGTACACCATTCTGCTTTCGACAGGGGCGCTATCGGCGTTGATGAAGATTTCAGGATTCAGATATCAGGTGGAATCAATCGCAGTCCGATTGTGGACCAGCTTTTCTGGGCATTTGAAGGACACAGGCTTCATCTGCCAAAAGATAAAATGCTGTGGCCTGCTGAGCGGTTTGTTGAGTGGCATCAGACGCAGGTATTTAAAGCCTGAAGTCTGTAAAGGCATACTCTTTATTTATTCGACTGAAAATTGTCAGCAGCGGCTGAATATTCGTTTTTATCCGCGATGGCATACGGGCGCATTGATATTGTATGAAAGGAATGCAACGGATGTGCTGTCGAAAGTAATTGCGTCCTGACAGTTAACCGCTCCCGATATAATATCGGGAGCGGCTGCTTATTCAGGCTACTTTCTGTTTACCGGATATCACCTGAATAAATTCCTGCACCTGCTTTTGTTTCCGCGCCGACAGTTTGCAGACCTGGCGCAGCGACTGCATTAGTTCGCTCTCCTGCCGGGCCGTGAGAACAATACAACCTTCAATGACCTTTACCTCTACTTTTGTGCCTGTGGCAAAACCGGCAGCTTCCAGCCATTGTCCTTTCAAAGTAATAGCAGGTATCCGGCTATAATCCGGATAACGACTCGCGTAGCTGACCGTTAACTGGCGGTTATTTGAAGACGAGACTTCTGGTTCAGAGCGTTGTGCAATAGAATGGGCGTCAGTCATGATTACTATTCCTTCTAAATAGTGATTGTGATTAGCGGCGCGGGTGTGTTGCAGCACATCCGCGCCGCGCCAAATACCTGTATATATCATCAGGAAAGAGAACTAAAGTCCAGCCTGGAACAGCGTGAAATACGCTATTTATAAAATCATTTGAATATAAATATTAAGGTTTAGCTGGTAAATAAAATAATAAAAATCGCACCAGAAAGAAAGGTGCGAAAAAAAAATAAGAATCAGGATCTTTGCGTATGGCTTTTTTACCTGTACTGGCTGCACGTTCGGCTTTGATTTTTTCCAGCAATGCTGCGGCGCTGTTTTCTTCACTGATTAATTCCGGGTTTTCTGCACACCACGGAGCAATGAGTTCACCCCGGAAGGCTTTTGCCGGGTTCGGCTGCGTCAGGTTGTTGTGACCTGCTCCCCGTTGATTAACACACCCCGATGTTAGTAATGTCTTCATAAGCCACATGAGGACATCCCCATGAAGAAGCGTTTTTCCGACGAACAGATCATCAGTATTCTTCGCGAAGCGGAAGCCGGGGTTTCTGTCCGTGAGCTCTGCCGTAAGCACGCCATTTCCGATGCCACTTTCTACACCTGGCGCAAGAAGTTTGGTGGCATGGAAGTCCCTGAGGTGAAGCGGCTTAAATCTCTTGAAGAGGAGAACGCCCGCCTCAAGAAGCTACTTGCCGAAGCCATGCTGGATAAGGAGGCGCTTCAGGTGGCTCTGGGGCGAAAGTACTGACGACAGGCCAGAAGCGGGAAGCCGTTGAGTTTATGTGTGATGCGACCGGTCTGTCGCAACGTCGTGCCTGCAGGCTTACAGGTTTGTCCCTGTCGACCTGCCGTTATGACGCTCAGTGTCCATCTGCTGATGCACATTTATCAGGGCGTATCACTGAACTGGCGCTTGAACGCAGACGTTTTGGTTACCGGCGCATCTGGCAGCTACTGCGTCGGGAGGGCCTTCACGTCAATCACAAGCGGGTATACCGTATTTACCACCTTAATGGACTGAGCGTAAAACGCAGACGACGCCGTAAAGGGCTGGCGACCGAACGGTTTCCGCTTCTACGTCCGGATGCGCCGAACCTGACATGGTCGATGGATTTCGTTATGGACGCACTGGCCAACGGTCGCAGGCTCAAGTGCCTGACCTGTGTTAATGATTTCACGAAGGAGTGTCTGACGATCACCGCTGCTTTCGGTATTTCAGGCGTTCAGGTCACGCGTATTCTGGACAGTATCGCGTTGTTTCGCGGTTATCCGGCTACGATAAGAACCGATCAGGGCCCGGAATTTACCTGCCGCGCGCTCGATCAATGGGCTTTTGAGCATGGTGTGGAACTACGGCTTATCCAGCCGGGCAAGCCGACACAGAACGGATTTATTGAGAGCTTTAACGGCCAATTCAGAGATGAATGCCTGAACGAGCACTGGTTCAGCGATATCGTTCACGCCAGGAAAATCATTAACGACTGGCGGCAGGATTATAACGAGTGCCGTCCACATTCATCGCTGGATTACCAGACGCCAGCTGAATTTGCAGCGGACTGGCGAAACGGGAAATATGAAGAAAAACCAACCGACATTACTAACTGAAGGTTGTATCTAATCTTGGGGGCAGGTCAAGACCTCTATCACACACCGACCGGATTACTATGATGTTCGTGCTATAAGCTATGTTGAAGTGATCGCGGAAATCATCCAGTTAGCGGAACAAAACAAAAAAATAAAGGTATTTTTGTACCGGCATGCGCTGGTGGAGGCTCGTCACTTTTTGGGGCTTTACCGCAATCGTGTTGGGGATAAATCGGGCATGAAGGACTACTTCAAAGCGAACATATTCGCAGCCCATTTATTCAGAGGTATCAGCAGTTTTAGCGATGTATTTTTCTTTATTAAGCTGCTGGGCAAGCTATTCTGATAAGTTGTGCGTTGCTACACGACACCTGCGCACAGCGTAATTTCACGCTTTCTGACTAAATTGTTCAGGCCTTTTCTTAGGTGCGAACACAACTCCCCGTACTTTCCTCTTCCAACTCAAAATCATCGCACCTTGCTGACCCAAGAAGGGAGCATGTCCTGCATTAGTATCCGCACAGCTCATACTCTATTGATACCAACAGCGCTTCAGCACAACAAAGTAACTTGATAATCGCGACTTAAGGTGAAGATGCCAAAAACTCGTTTGAGAGCAATCAATTCAATGACATGTCAAAACTGTACTTTCCATTGAAAATCTTACTCATGGCACTTGGCTGCAAACTCATGCTTGGTAAGATAGATCATAAAACAGCTCATTGGCTACCTTGTAAGAAATGTGGCATCAAAGGAAAAACTACGATGGATCTTGTTGATAGTATTGAAGCAGGCAAGCTGACGATCAGTGAATTGATTGATGTCCTGGCGAAAGATAAAAATTACTCAGCTTCCAAGTGGGATCAGCGATACCGTGAATTTACGACCTTGCTACAACAAACCTCAACTTTTTCTGCGCCTGAAACGGATGATTTAGTCAAGAGGCTCTGGTATGAACGCGATAACGGTATTGCCAGTATTCGTCAGGGCGTTCCATCATTAGCAGAATATCAGCAAAGCCTCCCATTGCTTAGAGAACTCACCGAACGGATTCGTCAGCAACCGAATGAAGCAACCTACCAATACGTAGGCAATGCGCTACAGCAGGCTAAAGAGACCGGACAGCTTAAGCGCATGTATTGGAGTTTAAGAAATCGTGTCTTTGCCGCGTTCTCGCCAGATAACTTCACCAGTACTGTGGATGAGAATGCTTTTAATAAAGCAGCAGAATTCCTAAATCAACACTTCCATCTCGGTTTGGTACTGACCGGAAATTGGTTACGGAAAAACTATGATTTGAAACAAGCCATACACGCCAAATCTCCTAACAAAGATCCTTATTACGTGAATATGGCCATCTGGCATCTCTATGAATTGCTCCGTGAACGCGATAATGAACAAAAGCAGGAGAAAGTAGCTAGCACGACATCCATAACCAGCAGTGAGCCCGTCGAGAACAAGACCATTCCACATTCACCAACTAACGTGATCTTCTTTGGCCCCCCAGGCACTGGCAAGACTTTCAGGTTGCAGCAAAAAATGAAAGAGTACACTTCTCATGCTGTCCCCGCTGATCGTGATGCATGGCTGGATTCTCACCTTGAATCGTTGAATTGGATGCAGGTTATAACGCTGGTGCTGCTCGATCTTGGGAAACGAGCCAAAGTTCGCCAAATTATTGAACATATGTGGTTTCAACGTAAGGCATTATTAAACGGTCGTAATGGCAATCTATCGAATACTGCCTGGGCGGCTTTGCAAGCCTATACAGTTCCGGAGTCGCTAACTGTTGATTATAAGAATCGGCGTGAGCCTGCCGTATTTAACAAAACAGATAACAGCGAATGGTTGCTAGTTGATTCACAGCTCGAGCAAGTGGAGGATTTGGTAGAGCTCTACGCCGAACTTAAACGCGGTCCTAAATCTGCCGAAGCCATCCAGCGTTTTGCAGTGGTTACGTTCCACCAATCTTACGGCTATGAAGAATTTATTGAGGGTATCCGCGCTCGCTCTGACGAAAGTGGCAACATCTCTTACCCTATTGAGCCGGGTATCTTTATGCGGCTGTGTCAGCGTGCCAATGCCGATCCAGCACATCGCTACGCCATTTTCATTGATGAGATCAATCGCGGAAACATATCCAAGATCTTTGGTGAACTAATCTCACTCATTGAAGTAGACAAGCGTACGGGTATGTCCAATGCAATGAGCCTGCAACTGTCTTATAGCGGTGATCACTTCAGCGTACCCGCCAATGTCGACATCATCGGAGCCATGAATACCGCAGACCGTTCTTTAGCTCTGATGGACACGGCTTTACGCCGCCGCTTTGACTTTGTCGAAATGATGCCAGATCTCTCTTTACTGAGTGGAGCTAAGGTGAAAGGCATAGAGCTCGAACCGTTGTTAGAGAAACTCAATAGCCGCATAGAAGCGCTTTACGATCGTGAGCATACTCTGGGACATGCGTTCTTTATGCCAGTAAAAAATGCACTCGATGCCGGTGATGAAGAAGCTGCGTTTAAACAATTGAAGATCGCATTCCAGAAAAAGATCATTCCGCTTTTACAGGAATACTTTTTCGATGACTGGAACAAGATCAGGTTGGTGCTGGCTGACAACCAAAAGCAAGACGACAGCCTGCAATTCGTGATTGAGAAAACAGACGATTTCGATACGCTTTTTGGTAATAACCATGGTTTACAACGCCATAAGCAGCAATCGACAGCTTACGAGCTCGAAGATTTCGATCAAGAGATCTGGAATATGCCACAGGCTTATCGTTCAATTTATCAGCCCCAGCAGGCCCCCCTCGATGAGCAGGCTGTAAATCATGGGTGAAGTTATCTCAGTTTTTGAATATGACCTGCTAGGGAGTGGAAAAGCGGCTTCCGTTGGCGTGAAGCTGGTGCCTCAACATGTCTTCAATTATTTAGAAGCACTTAGCCTGGCAAGCATTCAAGGAAGCCAGTTTCTCAAACTCACCTCTCGCTCAGGCTTCAAATTGCTTCAGGTGCAAAACTACGCGGGGATGCTTTCAACACCTCACGGTTTCCAGCTTGAGATACTGCCCAAGGTTGGTAAAAACCTCACAGCTGCGAATGCACGTGCAACATTGCTGACAATGCTAAGCCATCTGCCTGGGTTTCGACATATTCAAACCCAACAGGCCACTCTTCAGGCTCAGCGTATGCCTTTGCTTGAGATTTTTATCAGTCAGTTCTTGCTTAGCGTCAGCCAATTGCTTAAACAAGGTTTACGCTCCGACTATGTGAGTGAGCAAGGTAATCTGGCTTTTATGAAGGGCAAGCTGATGCTTTCTGCACAGCTGAGACATAACTCGGTGAATCGCCATAAGTTTTGTGTCAATTATGATGACTATATGCCTGATTGTGCAGCCAATCGTCTCTTACACTCTGCACTGGATAAGTTACTTAGTCTGCAGCTGTCATCAGAGAATCAACGCTGGCTTTACGAACTGCGCTTTGCGTTTGACGGTATTCCACTTAGCCGGGATATTGACGGTGATATAAACAGCTTACGCCTCGATCGTGGTATGTCTCATTACAACGAGCCAATGGCGTGGGCGCAATTGATCCTGAGAGGAATGAGCCCAAGTGCCTTGCAGGGAAATACTAATGCGATATCGCTCTTGTTCCCTATGGAAGCGGTGTTTGAGTCTTTTGTTGCACAAACCCTCCCCCACGAGCTTCCCCCTCACTTTAAAGTTCAACCACAGGTTTCCACTTATTCTCTTGTGAAACATGGATTTCACGACTGCTTTAAGCTTCGCCCAGACTTGTTAATTCAATCACGCCTACCAGTTCAAACCAAAATGGTGATGGATACGAAATGGAAGCTGGTGAATGGCAGCAAGCACACAAAATCACTATATGGACTGGCACAAGCTGACTTCTATCAAATGTTTGCCTACGGCCAAAAATATCTTGATGGGAGTGGCGAAATGTATCTGATTTACCCTGCGCATGATGACTTTAGCCAACCGATACCGCAGCACTTTGCTTTTTCTAACACCTTAAAATTATGGGTTGTGCCATACCAAATAACAGGAAAGCCCGGGGAGAGGATGATGTGGGTAAGTGATATACCTAGCGTATAGGTACCTTTCCAACTGTTTTAACCATTGGGGTTGGACACTTTTAAAATGACTCTAAAGTACCTATAAAATGAGAGTCAGTTCAGCTTGAGGTGGCAATCAGTTACACATGAAACGTCATGCCAAACCTCAATCTGATAAATCAGCTATGAAGATACTTCTTAAAGTTTTCCGCCTGCTCCAGAACGCTCCTGTAGACTTCATCATTGGCAACCGGAGGGAAGCCATAGCGGTGTAGCAGCAGGATAAGGTCTACCTTGAGTTTGGCCTTAATGTCATCGCGGTTGCTCCAGTCGGGGTACTGGGCACTGTCATCGACAATCACCTTCATATCCTTGGCTAATTCCAACATCTTATCTTTGTCATAGGTGAAATCGTACTTCTCGCACATATGCGCGAGGATATCGAGAAAGGCCTTCTCTTCCATGTCGATGCCGATATCAGCAAACGACATCATCTCGGACTTAATATCGTAGATCATGTCGGCCATCTGCTGAGTGAACGTGTCGAACTCTTCACCGTTTAGCACGTCGTTCTCTTTGCGCTGGTTGTACTGTTCAACCAATGCCTGGAAACGCTTGGAGAAATTAATGCCTTGCAGCTGGTTCACCTTTTGAAAATCGCTGATGGCTTTTGCCAACATTTTTTGCAGTAGTTGCATCCGGGTGTTGGGCAACTTGATCTTGCCGATACGAGCCATGTACTCGTCATCAAATATGTCGATAGTCTCGGCTTTATCTTCGCCTAAGGTGAAGATCTCTTCTACCCCTTCAGCCTTGAGCGCCTCGGCAATCATCTCACGCACTTTCTGATTCATCTGCGCGGTGTCTGGCGCATCGCCCTTAGTAAGCTTGTAGACGATAGAGCGTACGGCCAGATAGAAATGAATTCGCTCACGCTCGTCCTGAGTGATCTCTTCACTACCCACGCAAACGTCATAGGCGGCTTTCAGGCGTTTCACCAATCCCATAAAGCGCAGCTCAATCTTCTTGGTCTGCAAAGCAAACTCGGCGGCCCGGTTAAGGCATTCCAGCTGTAGCGCCGGTGTGCCTGAGAAGTAACCGCGGCTATCGAAATTATGAAACACCTGAGCAAGAAGGTGTAGGTGATTACGCACCTCAATCAGCGACTGTTGGATATCTTCAAAGTTGGATTTATCAGCCTTCGAGTACATCGCTAACGCCATATTCATTCGACTTTTGATGCCAATGTAATCGACTACCAAGCCCTTCTCTTTGCCCTCAAAGCGGCGGTTTACTCGCGAGATAGTTTGGATCAAATTGTGCTTTTGCAGCGGCTTATCGATGTAAATGGTATCAAGTTCGGGCACGTCAAAACCGGTTAGCCACATGTCCACCACGATGGCAATTTTGAAGTTGGACTTAGGGTTCTTGAACTGTTTGTCTAGCTCACGGCGGTACTCCTTAGTACCGAGCAAGTTATACATGGCCTCATCATCATCTTGGCCTCGGGTCATGACCATGTTGACCAGAGGAAGACTCATCAATTCTTTCTTCTCTTGCTCGGTAAGAGTGGCACCATCGATAGCCTGTTTCGCCTCGAACCAATCGGGGCGCTGTAGCTTCAGACTCTTATAGAAATCGTAGGCAATCTCGCGGCTGGCACAGACAAACATCGCCTTGCCTTTAATAGTCGAACCTTCCGTCACCCGTTTTTCGTAATGCTGGGCGAAATCCTTAGCCAATGCCTCGATGCGATCAGGATCGCCCAGGATGGAATTCATATTGGCCGTGGTTTTCTTGCTCTCTTCAATCTGGTGTTCACTGGCACCCAGTTTTTCGCATTCTTGATAATACTGCTCGATCTCTTCCAGCTTACTGTTATCAAGCACCACTTTGGCTGCTCGCCCTTCGTAGACAATCCGGACCGTGATTTCATCGTTAACCGACTCGGTCATGGTGTAACTGTCGATGGTAGGGCCGAACACATCCAGTGTGGCGTCGATAGGGGTGCCGGTAAAGCCAACATAGGTAGCGTTAGGCAGCGAGTCATGTAGATACTTAGCAAAGCCGTAGGTCTTTTTGACCGTTCCGCTTTCAGCATCGATGCTGATCTTTAGGTCGAGGTTGATCTGGCTTCGGTGGGCTTCGTCTGAAATACAGATGATATTGCTGCGATTGGAGAGCAGTTGAATATCTTCAGTAAACTTGTGAATGGTGGTCAGGAAAACCCCGCCGCTAGCACATCCGGCCAGCTTGTCCCGCAGATCCTGACGGCTGGCGACCGGTTCTATCACCGCATCGCCGATAAAAGCGGTAGCATTGCAGAATTGCTTTGCGAGCTGTTCATCGAGATCGGTGCGGTCGGTTATGAGAACAATGGTCGGGCTGGCAAAATCGATGCTCTTCATCAGTAGCCTGGCAAGAAACTGCATGGTATAGCTCTTGCCGCAGCCCGTAGCACCAAAGTAGGTTCCCCCTTTACCGGTGCCACCGATATTCTCGCCGTTAGCCGTTATCTGCTTGCGCTCTTTTTTAATGTTGTAGTAAAGCTTGCGAGCGGCGTAATACTGCGGGTAGCGGCAGCAAATCTTCACCTCATGTTTGCTGGTGTCTGGAAAAAAGACGAAGTTCTTCAGCACGTCCAGCAGACGGACCGGATGAAATAGCCCTTGGATCAGAGTGTAAAGACCATTGATGCCATCTTGCTCGGTGGACTCGTTACCGTTCACCTTGCGCCAAGCGTAGTAGAACTCGTAAGGGGCAAACAGGTTTCCCAGCTTATTGTTCACCCCGTCGCTCAGAATACAAAGCGCGTTATAGACAAACAGCTTAGGAATATCACGCTTGTAACGCACACAAAGTTGGCGCCATGCGTCATAGGTGGTGGCCTCTTCTTCACGTACCGCCGATTTAAACTCGAAGACTACCAGCGGCAAGCCGTTCACATACAAGATGCCATCGGGGATGCGCAGTTGCAGCCCGCCGTCACGGGTCTGGCCTTCTATCTCCAGTTGATTAACTAACCGATAGATATTATTGCCCACCTCAACCATCTCTTCGCCATGCCCTGTAAATAAGCTGGCTAACTGCTCTGACAAGGTGCTGGTATCCATCAGCTCGATATAGAGGTCTTTCTTATCACGATCTTCACGTTTAAGTAAAAAGCCGTTGCTGAGCCAGTGGCAGAAGGTTTTATTGCTCTGGTAGAGATCGCTGGCAGGCAGCGTCTGCAACTGGTGGAGGATATGAGAAATCTCCCCTTCCGTGATCCCCTCAACCTGATATTGGTTGGCCAGATACTGGCGCAGGTCATCGGTAATCAGCACCTCACTTTTCTCTTTGCGCGGCACATTGCTACCGACAAAATGAGGGTAACAGGGTTGGCCTTCCGTATTGGAGTGCTGCCCCAGTAGGGAGATAATGGACTGTTCCAGCTTTGATTCTGTGAAGTATAAGGGACTAGTCATCTTCATCCTCCGATTCTTCTGTAGAGGTATATTGAAGTAACATCTCCCTATAAGTGGCAGGATCTTGCTCAAATAGCATTTGACTTGCGAGGTATTCTATAGCTATTTTCTCGGATAAACGCATTGAAAAACCATCAAATTGACCGTCAAGCCAGTCATTGAAATCAGGGTAATCCTCATATCGAATACGATAATGGTTATCAGGCTCAAGTGTTTCACGATGTTTTTTATAAAGAAATGCTGCCAGGCCATCAACTGAAGAAGCTATAAATTCCACATCGCCCATGCGCAGAGCGCTTTGGTGATAACCATCACTTCCATGGGAAGCTGCCCCATGTCTATTACGTAGCTCATTAGTTACACTTACGATTGATCCTGCGAGCCGAGAAATTTTTTCAGCAATATCCTCATCGTCACTGAATGGCAACCGATCCTTTACATCCCTAAAAAGAGGAAAAAATTCTTTACGTAAGTCTGGTTCTTCCAATCGGTCTGAAATTATGGTTTTAAAAATTGACTCAAGGAAAGCCTTTGACAGGTCGATCGACAGAGCAGAATCTTGAGCTTGGATAGCTGCCTCTAATCTCTCTTTCTGCTCAATAAGATGAATAGCAGAATCTGTCCCCGCTATCGCTTTTGTACTCAGGCTGAGGCGAAATGCATTTTGTGTCATGAATTCACCTCGAATTCGCCATTAATTAACTTTGGCAATAAATAATCTCTGAGGTCTTCTAACGTGCTGCATTCTTCAGAATTTTTAGTGATTTTGGATAAGTACGAACCGACTATCGTCGAAAAAAAACTTACAACATCAATTTTTGGAATGACTAGTTGTATTCCACGAAACGTCTTTTTGCTAATCTCTGCAAAAGTGGTACCTCCGGACATGCTTTTAATTATGTCCATGTTTGAATCAAGCCAATACAACGTAAACTCCGGCGACAGGAATTTTGTATCAGTTATTGCGATATAACCCTGATTTATTGCTGTAGGAATTTTGGTCAAAGCTAGGTAGCCGACAGGTGCGCGAGAGGACATTAGTACCGTTTCCGTAGGTAATAATCCTGATGAGATTTTCTGCAATCCTGCTGAAGTGATTTTACGCTCAGTTGTCAGCAAGATTTTGTCGTTATTACCCGAGAGGTCTTTGGGTGAGGTCCAGTGGATGTCACCCCCCTCCCAAAAATCAGGGTTTGTAGTGCTCGGCGTAGAGCCGCCTTTCACAATAAATACATCACCAACTGTAGTTACTGCCCATGTCTGGGGCACCCACCCCCTCAATCCCAGGGAAGGTTCAGAGCATAACTCAAAGGCTGCAGGGAATAGTTGGCGGATATCCTCCGGTAAGGGTTTGAAGTCGGCATTTTCGCGCGCAGCTTTACGGGCCTCAGCACGGCGCAGCAAGTCATCAGGGAACTCTAAACCCTGATCAAAAAAGCCCGCATCCAGCGCATTATCGATCACGGGATCAAAGTCCACAAACCATGATTTAAATAGTGCTTGCGCCATCTGTTCTAGGGTCTGGTTGATTTGGCGATTGAGCATAATTTTGTTGTCGAGGCTATTGTGTAATAGTAATATTTTTTTTTGTATATTTATATCAGGAAGGTTAACTATAAGTTTCTTTAAATCTCTTACTGGCAACTGTGGTTGAGCAGAACCTGATTTCAACATTTCAATTTGTTTTTTTCCATCCGTTGAGTTGAGTAACAGATACAAATACTCAGGAATAAGTCGCTCATCTTTTACACGAATAATAAGAAGTTGAGCATTTATTAGCGGCTGGCTCCAGCTATGGTCACTGTAGAATGCAACTTTACCTAATTGGCTCCCTCTGGTTGAGATGATGATATCATTCGGATTTACTCTTCCTTTTTTAATTTCAGAAAATTTCTGATCCGATAGAAAGTTAATTTCACTTAAATCCAACCTTCCATCAACAATATTTTTTGTGTTTAAAAATGGATGATTACCATACTCTAAGAATTCATTCGCTTTAGGGTAACGACTAGATCTATCTCCATCTTCAAAAGTAATATCCAGCTCATAAAGAGCCCAACTAGACCACTTACTCCCCATAACCCAATGCCTCCATATTCGCACGAATCGCCTGATCCAGCGTTGCCGCTTCATCCAACTGTTGATAAAGAGTTTGGGTCAGCTCCTGCATCTTAGTTTCAAAAGCAATCCCATCATCCTCAATATCAGCAGCCCCGACATAGCGTCCAGGAGTGAGAACAAAGTCGTTCGCTTTGATCTCATCAAGAGTCGCGACTTTACAGAAACCCGCCTGATCCTGATATTGCTCGACACCGATCTCGTTGGATTCGATACGACGCTTGAGTTCACTCTCGCTACTGCGCCAGGCGTGGAAGGTATCAGCGATGGTGGCGATATCCTCTTTAGTCAGCTCTTTTTGGGTACGGCTCACCATAGTGCCAAGATTGCGGGCGTCGATAAAAAGAGTCTCTTCGCGACGGCCGCGGTAACCATATTGAGGATTGGCTTGTTTGTTTTTACTGATAAACCACAGACAAACCGGGATCTGGGTGGTGAAGAACAGCTGCCCCGGCAGGGCAATCATGCATTCGATACGGTCATCTTCAATCAGCTTTTGGCGGATCTCTCCCTCACCGCTGGTATTCGAGCTCATGGAGCCATTAGCCAGCACAAAGCCTGCAGTACCGTCTTCACTCAGCTTGGAGAGCATGTGCAGGATCCAAGCATAGTTAGCATTGCCGGTAGGAGGAGTGCGAAAACCTGCAAAACGTGGATCGTTGGTGAGCTCCGCTTCGTTGCGCCAGTCCTTCAAGTTAAACGGTGGATTGGCCATGATAAAATCGGCCTTGAGGTCCGGGTGCTGATCGGCAAAAAAGGTATCAGCCGGACGCTCTCCCAGATTACCGGAGAGGCCGCGCACTGCCAGGTTCATCTTGGCCAGCTTGTAGGTGGTACTGGTCAATTCCTGGCCGTAGATGGCTATATCCTTGCTTTTACCCTGATGACTTTCAACAAATTTTAGGGACTGCACGAACATACCGCCTGAGCCACAACAGGGATCATAGATCTTACCTTGATAGGGTTCGAGCATTTCAGCAAGCAAAGTCACCACTGCTTTAGGGGTATAGAACTCTCCACCACCTTTACCTTCGCTGGCAGCAAACTTGCCAAGGAAATACTCGTAGACGCGGCCCACGAGATCCTCTTCGGTCAGATCGCATTCGTTGGCGAGGGTGTCTATGTTCTCAATGGTATCAATGAGAGAAGCGAGCCTTTTCACCTCCAACCCCTGACGAGAGAAGTAGTTATCAGGTAAGGCACCCGTCAGCGACGCATTGCGTTTCTCTATAGTAGAAAGGGCCGTATCGATAATCACCGCGATGTCATCTTGCTTCGCTCGGGCTTTGACATAAGACCAACGGGCTTCTGGCGGTAGGAAGAAGACGTTATCCTGCTGATAGAAAACATCCATATCGACAAAGGCTTCCTGTCCGTTATCAATTAACTGCTTACGCTTGGCTTCGAATTTGTCACTGATAAATTTCAGGAATACCAAGCTCAACACTACGTGCTTGTACTCGGAGGATTCCACGCTGCCACGCAGTTGATTGGCAGTATCCCAAAGAGTCTCTTCGAAGCCTTTGCTAGCTTTCTTGGTTGGTAATTTGGCCATGTAATGCATTCTCTTTTTCTTATGAAAAACAATCTAAGTCCATCGCCTTAATGGCCAGGACTGACAAGTGGAAACCCCATAATAGTTAGTCTTTAAGCGGGCATCCGACACTGTATGCAAAGTCACATTGACCAAGATTATCTCATAAATTCAGCCTGATTTAATTACACTTTGCCAAAACGGGTACAAGTTTGATGCAACTACCGTAGAGCAAGGAAGCAGACGAAGCTCAACCAGAGTTTTCATAAACAAAAAATGGCAGTTTTCCCAAAGTCGGGCATGAAACGTTCTTGCCACAAGGTTGTGGAACTAAACAGCATCTATCCACTTCATCTAAATTAGATTCAATCGTAACTAAGCGGCTTCAATGTGTGACCTCCATCACGCCAATATTGACAACCATGAAGCAAGTCAAATAAATCCAAGATGAACATATTGTCCGAAGTGCTTAATCTGCTACTAATACTCTCTCAACGGTTAAGAAAATTTTTCTGGTCCCAAGAATGTTAAAGTTTAGAATTTTGGATTAGATAGATTGTTGGGGTAACTGCTATGCAGGAGGCTATCAACTTTTAGGGCTACACGGAGTGCGTTCGTTAGCCACATCTAGTAAGGGGAGAACCATGGAAACGTTCCACAATCCAGATCGGTTTATGTCTGATCTGCGACAGGTACTGTCGCAGGGTAGGAAGCGTATTGGGATTCTTGTCGGTGCAGGAGCACCACTCGCAATCCGCGTAAACGATAACAATGAAATTGACTCGGATGGTAAATCGCTTATTCCGGGCGTAGAAGAACTGACACTCCAAGCAACCTCCGGGTTAACTGAGATTCAAACGAAAGCGGTCGAAGCAATAAAAACAAATTTAGGAAGTACCGCTAATATTGAGTCAGTTCTTTCACGTATCCGTTTATTAGAACAAGCGTTGGGGAAAACAAAAGTAGAGGGACTAGACTCTGAGGAGTATAAACAACTAGGCAAAAATATTTGTAAAAAAATTTCTGAAATAGTCGGTGTTTATTTACCAAAAGAACGTAATGCATATTCTGATTTAGTCGCATGGATTACTGGTACCGTTCGTTCTAATTCTGTAGAAATATTCACCACGAACTATGATTTTCTTTTCGAAGAAGCATTTGAAAGAGTTCGTTCTCCTTATTTTGACGGATTTTCTGGAGGGAGTAAGCCTTTCTTTGACCCTGTCTCAGTAGCAGGCGACGACTTACCAGCTCGATGGACAAAGCTGTGGAAGATGCATGGTTCTCTAGGTTGGGCCTTGGAAGACGGAGCTGTTGTCCGAGGGCATGGGAGAGAGGCCGCCGAATTAGTATATCCAGACCATTTAAAATATGACCTAACTCAAAAACAACCTTATTCGGCTCTCTTTGAGAGACTTAAAAGGTTTTTACTTACCCCCGACTCTTTGTTGCTCACGGTTGGATTTTCATTTAGGGATGCACATATTTGTGCCGTTCTTGATGAAAGTTTGGCTATGAACGCCAATACGGCAGTATTAGCGTTTCAATATCAAGATCTTGCAAAGGAAGAGCCTGCAGTAAAATTAGCAAGTGACAGACCTAATCTGAGCGTCTACGCAGCAGATGGGGCCGTCATCGGGGGAGTTCCAGGAAAATGGCGTCCAGGGGAATTACCTAAAAACTGGGGAAGTATTCGTGAAAGTTTCTGGGCAGCACGATGGCCGAAAGAGCCAAATCAATTTTTGTTAGGGGACTTTGCAGCTTTTGCTCGCTTCTGTGCATTAGCTCAAGCAAATGACTTGATAGCACAATCTTTGAAAAGGGATGAACCAGATAGATCTGAGGATGAAACTAATGGAAGCGGCAGAAATGCGGTTAAGCTAGAGGAAGGCCCAAATGAGTGGTAATGATCCGACATATTTAGGTGTCGTTAGTGCTGTTTCAGGTGCCACCCTCACTATAAAACTTGCAGAGTCCTTAGACTCTGGTTTTGCCGTCATTAAAGGACATACATATCGAGTTGGCCAAGTAGGCAGTTTTGTCAGAATTCCTCAAGGCTATCAGGACCTATTTGGTATCGTTTCTGAGATCGGAGCCACTGCCGCACCATCACAATCTGATATTTCTGAAATCGACTCAGGTAGATGGATGACAGTCCAGCTTGCCGGTGAAACAGTCGGTGGTCAATTTGAAAGAGGCTTAAGCCAGCATCCTAATATAAATGACTCAGTACACTTGGTTACTGAAGCTGATCTAAGAAGAATTTACGGTTCAATCGGTGACGACCAAGTGAGCATAGGGCATCTTGCGAGCGCGGAAAACATTGACGTACGTCTTTCCTTAGATGCTCTTGTAACACGCCATTCAGCAATACTAGGGTCAACTGGGGCAGGTAAATCCACAACTGTCGCTAGCCTCCTGAGATCAATTATTCGGAAAGATGAAATCCAGGGATCACCTGGCGCTCGTATCCTTATGCTCGACATCCATGGCGAGTACACTAAAGCTTTGGAAGACGTATCGACTGTTTTCAGTGCAACCCCTAACCAGGATCAAAAACCGTTATTTGTTCCCTTTTGGGCTTTAGAGGCTGGTGAACTTTTAGATTTCATAACTGGAGGGCTTTCTGAAGCTCACGAAATTGCCTTTACTGATAAAATTGTAGAGTTAAAGGACAAGGGCATTAAAATAAATCCAAGAGCAGGCATTGATTCCAGAACTCTTACTGTAGATAGCCCGGTACCGTTTAGCTTAAAACAACTTTGGTATGAATTAGTTGATTTTGAAACAACCACCTATATCGGTGCAAATCGGGATGAGCCTGCACTTGAAGAATCTGGGGATGCAGAAAACTTGGTCGCACCAAAGTATCAACCTCATGCAATGGGCGCCAAAGGGCCATTCACCAACACAGCTGCTAGAGGTATTCGAAGACCATTAAATTTACTTCGTTCTCGCCTACTAGATCGCCGCTATGATTTTCTTCTTCACCCTGGCGATTGGGAGCCAGACCTAAAGGGGACAGTTAAATCAGATCTCGACAAACTGTTAGAAGGTTGGCTCGGCCATGATAAACAAATCACTATATTGGATTTGTCCGGAGTTCCTAGCGGAGTTTTGACTCGACTCATCGGTTCTATTTTACGTATTGTTTATGAAGCACTTTTTTGGAGTCGGGAAAAATCAGAGGGAGGTGTAGAGCGTCCTCTTTTAGTGGTCATGGAAGAGGCTCACCGTTATCTAGGACCTGATGCTGGAACAGTCGCCTCTGAAGTGGTAAAACGCATAGCAAAAGAAGGCCGTAAATATGGTGTAGGTGCTATGATTGTATCCCAGCGACCAGCAGAAGTAGATGAGACCGTTTTATCTCAATGTGGCACGATCATCGCGCTTCGGTTATCAAATCCTGTAGATCGTGCGCGCGTGAAAGGAACTTTGCCGGATAACTTAGCCGGGCTGATGGACCTTTTGCCCGTGTTGAGAACCGGTGAAGCAATCATCACCGGTGAAGCTGCTCGACTCCCTGTCCGCTGTCGCATTACCTTGCCCTGCCAAAAGCACTTACCCCGTAGTAACGATCCCAAGGTCACCCAAGCTTGGGCTAGCAGGCGTTCAGCCGAAGGCTATGACCGTGTGGTTGCCTCTTGGCGTAGTCAGCAGACTAACGCAGTTGTCCAAAAACTTGAAATCACCCGTTCACCAATCGAAGATGAACCTGAGGAGAGCTAAATATGCACCGCGACGCCGTATCATCGTCAAACATTATGTCTGCTGGTTATGATTCCGCCAGTGAAACCATGGAAATCGAATTTAAGGATGGAGCTGTTTACCAATACTATAATGTTAATGAACATCTTTACGAGCAATTCAAATCAGCCCCTTCTAAGGGACAATTTTTTAATATGTATATAAAGCATGCTGTTCCATTTTCGAGAGTTTAATCTATTCAATCGGGTTGTTTCACATACAACCCGTTCTCTTCTATAATTATTGTCATCTGGTTAGATGCATCTTATGCAATTATATACCAAGCCTAACAAATATAATATTTTATTAGATCCTTCTATAAAAAAACTTCTTGATAACGCAGGGCCTCACCTTTGGATTCAGTTTGAATTAGCTTAAGTACCGAATGGAATCTCACTATTATCCATGAATATAGTTCCATGCAAAAATGTATTTCTTTCACATGTGCTTGTTAAAGGAAATGAGGCACAATGACTATGGCTCTGGATATACAACTCGGATTGCCATTGTTTACGTATGTCTGCATCCTTAATATTTTTCCCTTCTAAAGCATCAGGTGTATACAAATCCGCGAGATTCTTTGGTATAGCATGTTCGGTTCCAATTCTAGAACGAATATTTGCACTACCAATCTCTATTATCAGACCGGTAATACCACTGTTCAAAAGGCGGTTAAGGATTTTCATGCGTGATCTTGATGCAAAATCAGAATGCTTGATCAAAACGTTATATTCGGGTTTAAAATAGTTTATTAATCCCGCCTCAGCTAAAGAAACTATATCAGCACGAGTCAATTTAACACTACTTAGTCTGTTGAAATGAAGAGAATCTTCTGCTATTGAAGAAAGCGGCTCTACATTCATATTGCCACCATTGCTTATAATGGTTCGTCCATGCTCAAACCGATAAAGTAGCAGCAATACTTCGGATGCTGGGAAATGAGTACTCATTTCTGCAAGAATACGTTGTAAAGTTGAATGAGCTCGCAATCTGTCAACAGCAGTACGCGTCCCCTTCCGCCCAATACCCTGGCCAACATACATAACTTTTAAATCAGTATCGGTGGGAAGCAAATTTGAACGGGCTTCTGCGATCAAGTTACTAACAGATACAATCTGTTTGATATTGGCAGTTATTACAACAAGTTTGGTTCCGTTTAAATCAACCGCAATATCAATGATTCTATCTTCTTCTGGCACCATTTCTTTAGAGATGTAATACTCAAACGGTACCTCAGTGAATCCAGTCACTCTGTTAACAAGAAATGAGCCAATAACAGTTCTACCATTCAGTGAAAAGTTTTCAGGCTTTATAAATATGCGTTCACGGCAAGTAATAAGATAAATATTACAGCCCTCTAATGCCTTCAGATAGGCAGGGTTGCGATTGACTTGGTAAAGATCAGCCGTAGTCAGTAAGGCAGGTTCGCTTGAATACAGATGCGTTGCGCCTTCCATAGTGTATAAACGTGTTACATCGGAGTAGTCGTTCATTATACCATCCTAAGATGTTGATCATTAGTCTGTTAAGTATTCATTTTTACATAATACAGCTTTATTGTATCAACCTAAATGTTTAGGCATTTTCTCATGGATACTCAAAAATACATATTTGAAATTTATATTCTCAAATATCCACACCCTTGGTATACGGTATTGTCCAATGGGTACTTAGAAACATTTAGATCTTGAAATGCTTCCCAAAATCGAACGGGTTTACCCCCCTCTCCCGATTAGCATCCAGAAAATCAGCCCACCACTGCAACATCAACCTTCTCTCTCCTAAATGCTCCGCCTTATGGATGTAAGCCGCCCTTACAGAGCTGCATTCCTGATGGCTCATTTGCCTCTCTACAGCATCTCTCGACCACAAGCCCGATTCAATCAGTGAGCTACAAGCCATTGTCCTGAAACCATGCCCACATACTTCCGTTTTTGTATCATAACCCATCACTCGCAGAGCCTTGTTCACCGTGTTCTCACTCATTGGTTTACGTGGATCATGATCGCCCACAAAAACCAGCTCTCGATTCCCATTCAAGCTTTTGATCTTTTCCAGAATGGTTAAGGCTTGCCGCGATAAAGGAACAAGATGAGGTGTCCGCATCTTTGAACCACGCTGAGAATGTTTAACACCTTCCAGCGACTCACGCTCTCCTGGAATTGTCCACATGGCATTTTCAAAATCTACTTCTGACCAGCGGGCAAAACGAAGTTCGCTTGAACGAATGAAAACTAACAAGGTGAGTTCAATCGCTAGGCGGGTTAACGGCCTGCCGGAGTAGTGATCAATGCGATGAAGTAATTCAGGAATACGGTTAAGTTCCAGAGCAGCACGGTGCTGTCTTTTCGCCGTGGCAACCGCACCGGCAATCTCTTGCGCGGGGTTATAGTCGATTAAACCACTCTGCACAGCAAAGCGCATGATCGCGGTAGTACGCTGCTGTAAACGGGCGGCAACTTCGAGCCGCCCGGATGACTCGACGGCTTTGATGGGTACAAGCAGATCCCGTGTCTTCAATTCAGCAATGTTCCGCTTACCAATGGCAGCAAAGAGATTATCTTCGAGGCTTTTCAATACACGAGCGCTATGCGATGTCGACCATTTCTGATTACTGGCGTGCCAGTCTCTGGCAACCACTTCAAACGTTATCGCCTCTTGTTCCTGCTCTACTTTAACGGCTTTCTTGTTCTCACTTGGATCGACACCATTAGCTAACAGCTTACGGGCTTCATCCCGGCGTGCCCGGGCATCCGCCAACGACACTTCAGGGTATTTCCCCAGCGCTAGCATCTTCTCTTTACCTCCGAAGCGATAACGAAGACGCCAATATTTGAAACCGTTAGGGTGAACCAGCAAACCCATGCCGTCACCATCCGTCAGCTTATAGGCTTTTGCTTCAGGCTTAGCCGAATGAACCTTCACATCACTCAGAGCCATGATGAGTGTCCTTTCAAGGCTTCTGTGTGGGTACAAACATTATCGAACCAGGATATACCAGCAGTTGTGCCCGCATCAGTAAGTTGATGTAGATTGAATCAGGTTGACTTAGGTTGAGTGAAAAAGCGAGGAAAGCCTTGCGGATACTGGATTTCAGGCACAAAAAAGACGTCCGTTGACGTCTATTGATGTTCCGATGGTGCCGAAGGCCGGACTCGAACCGGCACACCTTTCGATGGTTGATTTTGAATCAACTGCGTCTACCGATTTCGCCACTTCGGCACTGAAGGGATGCGGAAAACGTTGTGGATTATACCGTTGCCCCCTGTTTCCGCAACCCTTATCCGCAGACGCCGATGCAACTGCTGAAAAAAACGTCTGCCGGGTTCTCATCCACGCCGCGTGGCCTCTCTGGCTGGAATCCTGCCATTCCCTGCCCGCGCTGAACAGTCACGTCAGCATGCCGGTTTCACCGGCACAGTGTGACGAAACAGCCTGTGCGCAGTGAAACGGATAACCTTACAGCCGTTCAGGCAAACGTCATGATCGCCTTAACCAGCCGATCTACTCCGCAACAGGCTTCACGTCCGTGACCAGCGTCGGCAGATCCCAGGTGCCGCCCGCATGGATATAGCGGCACATGCCGGTTCCACCGACATAACTTTTACGGAAAGCCTGACCATCCCAGACCCAGCTTTCCTGGCTCATGCAGTCCCCGATGCCCCGGCCTTTCTGCACACTGGTAATCTCGCCCTTGTCGTAATCTGATCCGGAAACGGTCACCAGTATCGGCGTACCTTTGAGCTGCTTATCGATGACCCAGTAGCCATAGCCTTCGTTATAAGCAGCTCGCCAGCAGAGCGCAGACAGCAAAGCGTGGTTGTCATCCAGCGGCGTCAGAGAGAGTCCATCCGTCTCCGGATCGCTGTTCTCTGCCGGTGAAAACAGGCTGTCGCAGGTGTCATCGTCATTATGATTAACTGAGGCCAGTAACCGGTTTTTCAGCGCATCGGCTTCTTGTGCGGTCAGCAAGCGAGGTTCGCCGCTAAGCGTTTTTGCTGCCTGAATGACCGGTGCGGGCACGGCCTTAACCACGCTGCTTTCGGGTTTATTGCCCTTTCTGGTGAGCGCGCCTGGCGTACCGATACGGCCCTGCACGTCGTCAGCTTTCAGCAGCACAGCAGATGCACCTTCGCCGGAAAGCTGGAACGGCTTTGAGCCGCCCTTAAATTCGACCTTACCATTGCCTTTGACGGCGCTGATTATCGCAGCGGTCTGGCTGGCCGACAGCCGCCAGTTGTCATCGGCCGCCGTCAGATCGCCCGCTGACTTGCCGTCGATCCACAGCGTCAGCTTCTCCGCGGGTTCGCTGTCATCTTCGGTGTCACCCAGCGTGACTTCTCCCACCGTCTCCGTTGCGGGGCCAGCGGCACGGGTGAGCAGGATGGAGCCAGAGGGATCCTCTTCTTTGCCATAACCGGCCATGCGGCAGGTCAGCGTATTATCACAGACGACTTCCCAGTCTTTATGCTGAAGCGTTGTTCCGCTCTGGGCGGCCTGAGCCGACAGAGAGAACGCCGCCAGCACGAAAAGCATCGGTTTACAGTTCACTTTATTCCCTCAGGTTTTATGTCTGCCTGGTTAGCGCGGATATTTTGTGATTATATCGAAGAAAATGTGCCACTGTTACCCGTTGTAACTTTGCGGAATTTTTTACATAAAATCTTTAACAGGTGTCATTCTGGTGCGACCTGGATCGTCAAAAGATTGCCACAACAGTTACGATATTTTAATGTTAAGTCATCAAAGGATGCGACTTTCGGGAAAAAGCAATGGACGCAACAATGCTCGCCAGTTCAGTCTTATCGGGCGTGGTTTCAGTACCGATGGATTTTTATCTGGGGCTGGAGCGAACCTTTCAGGATTTAAATTTTTCTGATGGCGGCAGACGCATCCAGTCACGTAATATGCATGACGACGTGCGTGTTGGACGGGCTGTCTATCAGGCCTTCAGGGATAGAAATAAGATAGCGAAAATCGTTAATATCATCATTTATGATTCGCTGCAGTACCTTCCCGAACCTGCATTGCGTAAGGTTTATGACAAGCTGACAGGCAACGCAACGTCAATGACCAGCCGGACGGCTACGCAACTAACATTGTCTTCTTACCTGGGATCAAAGGTCGTCAGTGGAGTCATGCTGTCATTCATTTCACGCATAGCCCTCAGGGGGCTGACTGGTGGCCTGACTGGCGGCATCATCGCTCAGGGCGTGATTTCCCGCGCCTGTGAAGCCTCCAGACGACTTCAGATGCAAAACCCTCAACTGTGGCGAAAACTGCGGATTAACGACTATGACATGCTCTATTTCATGTTCGAGGCCCCCCTGCAGAACTTCATCAAAATGGGTGAAATGTTACGTAAAAATCCCTCAGCCTCCAGAGAATTTATTAATGCTATCGAAACTTATTAGACTTCTTCGTAAGCTCATCGCTGAAGTGTCCGGTGGTCTGGTATTAATGGCTATGGTGGTGGGTATTTTTTTGGCAGCCACGCTGAATGAGGGTGCCATGCGCATCATTGCTCCGCTGCTCATTCTTGTTGTGGGGCTGGTTATTTACGGCCTGACCTGGCTGATAGCTGAAAAGCCAGACCGCCGTTAACCCTGCGCTGACTCAAGCCCGGACAACAAATGTAAGTCGTCATGCGTTCAGACCAGATATCTGACGAACACGCTGTACCTGACTCCTGCGAAATATAGCAGGCAGGACATAAATACGGCGACTTTCGACAAGGCGGGATAATAAAAATCCTTCAATCTAAGTTTAATTATGGCATTAAATTCATCGCACCAGTAATTGCCGAGAATATAAAAGAAAAAAGACAACCTGGTAAATATAACCTCAAAGATAACTATTACCTAACCCGATCACTCTTTTATAAAATTCGCCACAAGCAAAGTTGAAAATTTAATTTAACTCACCCCCCTTATAAAACCAGCAAGGATATTAAATGATATTTAAGCGAAAGGTGCTCATTATTAATTCCATGAAATTACTTCAAAGCATATTAACCCCCGCAACCCTCTGAATATTTAAACTTTTATTGCAGGAGATTCCCAAATCGCTGTTTAATAAAGTCAGGAATTTTCTGCTCCTCACCCTTCTTCGGGAAACTGAATAAGCACATACCGTGGCTGAGATGAAACAGGCACAACGCAGTACGTGGGGATGGGGACTGGCGGCGCTTCTGGTGGCAGGCAATGCATTAGCGGCAAGCTGGCAGGAGCAGCTGAGCATCGCAGCTCAGTCAGCAAAGTAACAGCAGCACTGTCACCACGCAGCAGGTTGGCGGCATCTCGCTCTCTTCTATTACCAGCATGCAGCCCGGCCTCGATCAGCGCAGGCTACTCTGGTAAAGCACGGATATTCCCGCACAGCGCTATCAACCGTTCATTCTCCGACTCGCTGGCAAACGCTTCTTCGCGCGCCAGCCTGTCGTGCGCTTTGACAGCGCCAGCCACGCCAGCGCAGACTCCTCCGGCGGCAGGATAGCCCGCTTCGCCTGCACGCTACTTGCGCGCAAGCAGCTGTTCGATTTCGGCCAGCAGAGAGGGATCCGTTACCGTCCCTGCCAGCAGATCTTCAAAACGCATAGGCGGCACACCTTTTCCGGCCTCTGTCCACTGCACTGCCAGCAGTGGGCGCAAAACGCAGAAGTACTTTTTCAGCTGCACGCTGTCGCCCTGCAAATATCCCCGAAAGTTCTTTTTCGCCATTGAGAGATAGTGCCAGCGCGCCCGTAATGGTGAAAACCAGTCCGGTATTCTTTCCCGTAAATCAGCGACGATAGCCGCTTCCTGCTGATAGACCACAGGCGAATCCAGCCATTCGACCGCCTGAGTCTGGCACGGTTCGGGCTGAACTGGGAAGAGGTTAAGGGATAAGGCACCCACTGGCCTTCGAAGTTGTAATACTGAATCGGCAACGCGGGTCATTGATTTCAGTGTCGCATCAGGACTTTGTAGCCATTTCTGTTATGTCCCAATCAATAGCCTTATCCAAATCTTGCTGGCAACGCGACGTTTCCGGTAGCCACAACGCAAAAGAGCCAGCCTCACGGCTGGCTCTTTCTGCATGTCGCATCTTCAGCATCGGCTATCAGTGATACCCGTCAGCACCGGTTGTCAGGATCGGTGCCTCAGTGCGAATGGTTATACTCACGGTGATGCAGTTTGTTCTCCACCTTATCCTTCACTTCGCTGGCTTTCTCGCTCACCTTCTCCGTCATACTCTCTTTATGGTCACGGTTATGCGTCGCGGGTGACGGTGAACCTGTGGCGGGTTTCGCTGCGGCCGTCGTTCCGGGCAATTCGCGCTCCAGTCCGCTGCCCGGCTGGTCGATATCCACTTCCTGACGACGCACCGTGTCGTTAATGGTTTCAGTACGGTCGCTGCCGTCTGTGCGCACCACCACTTCTTCTTTCACCTGCGCCGTTTTGTTAATCACAGGCTGTTCATGGGTCTCAGCGACCTCGACGGTTTTCTCCGACCAGTCGACTTCTCCGGCCAGCGCAGGTTCATTCACCGGACGACGGAAGATGTCAGCATGCTGCTCATGCAGCGAAATATCTTCAGAAACGGTATCGGTCACGGTATAGCGTCGTACGCGGGTGGAGCCTTCGCTGACCAGACGTTTACCCACTTCTACGTGTTCTTCGGCCAGACGCAGAATATCGGCTTCTCTCTCGTCACCGGTCAGCGAAGTGCGTCGTGGCTCAATCTGAAGGTCATTGGTTTCGCCAGCAAACTGTTTGCCCGCCGTCGGATTGATGCCCGGCGCGCTTGTGCCGCTATCCAGGGTGCTCTGTATCCGTGACGGCACATCTACCGAGTCATGTGAATGGAGAATCGTCATAGCGCGTGCCAGCTTCTCCTCTTCGGTCCGCAGCGCCAGAACCACGCCGCCTTTATCCATCGCCCGGGTATAGACAACCGCCTGATCTTTATCAACGGTATGGCCAAACAGACGCTGCCAGAGGCTCGGATGGCGAACTGACTGCCCTTCCTGCTCTAAACGCTCTCCACTGATAAGACTGATGTCCCGATCGGAAAAGCCTGCTTTCACGAGATTTCTTTTCGCGGCCTCTGCCTGATGTGCAGAATCGAACAGTGTTACGATTTTTTCCTGTGCCATGATAGGTTCCTCTCTGTTAGCGGTTTTGATCGTCATCTCTCTCAATCTCTACCTGCTGCTCACGTCGGGTCACCACTTCCTGAAAAGGAACATTTTCCTGCACTTTTCGGATGTGGATCTCCTCTTTAAGCACCAGTTTTCTGACAATCCGGATTTCTTCTTCAACTACCGGGACAATCAGCACACCGTTCTCTTCCCTGATGTCGGGCATCGTCTCTACGGGTTGTGATTTTGCTACATGCTCAACCTCAACCTTATCCCGGTTAAGCAGTGTACTGATGACCTCGTCATGCTCGGTTGTGGAACGGGTGACCCGGACATATCCATCCACAATCTTTTGCTTCGTCAGGGCTATTTCCTCTTCAGCGAGTTTAAGCGCGACCTCTGCAGAATTATTGTGTTCTGGCTGCCCAGCCATATTGATTCTCCCGTTAAGATTAAATACCTGCCACAACTGTCTGACACAGTGATTAAGCATGAACACTCTCGCTGATTTCGCAAGCCGGAATAATAAAAAACCCCTGCGGATAAAATGTATATTTAGCCCTTAATTCACATCAGGAAAAATAAAAACACCAGTTATTACCGTTGAGGAAATAAATTAAAACCGCATAAAAACAATAGCATAAATATAACTGATTTCACTGCTGAATAGTTACATTCCGGTACGCAGCGTTATGCACCCTGCCGATAAAAACGTCAAAAAATTAGCATTAACCAGGAATATTCCTGTCATAGCGAGCGAGAATATTAAATAATATTTCAGCGACAGATTTTTATTTACACAGCCATCCCGCTGCGCAGAGAAATAAACAATATTGCGCGGAACTTCATTATTCATCACTATTTTTACAGAAGAGTCTTAAAAGGAAATAAACTAAAAAAGTTCAGGAACTTTCTGCGCCTTTGCTTCTCTTAGGAAAACTGAATAAGCAGATACTGAGGTAAAGATGAAACAGGTACAGCGCAGTGCATGGGCATGGGGCGTGGCGGCGCTTCTGGTGGCAGGCAGTGCTTCGGCGGCAAGCTGGCAGGATCAGCTAAGCAGTGCGGCGTCGCAGCTCAGTCAGCAGAACAATGCTAACACCACCAGCAGCGCCACCCAGCAGAACGGCGGACTGTCGCTCTCTTCGATTACCAGCCTGCTGGGCGGCGGCGACAAAGCGGTCAGCGCCAACAGCATGACCAACGCCGCTGGTGTAATGCAGTACTGCGTCGAACACAACGTAGTGAAAAACAATGTGCAGTCGGTGAAAGATCAGGTACTGAGCAAACTCGGCCTGAACACCACTACCGCGCAGGAGCAGAAAACCGATTACACCCAGGGCGTGGCAGGCCTGCTGAATACCGGCAACGGCCAGCAGCTTAACCTGCAGAGCCTGAGCAACTCGCCAATGGGTGAGAAGCTGAAAACCAAAGCCTGTGACGTCGTCCTGAAGCAGGGCAAAAACTTCATCTCCTGATCCCCTTCTCTCTGCTCCTCTCTCTGCCGCGAGGGGAGTATCAAACGCCCCGATGCTGTGACGCCTGACATTCCCTTAACCTGGGGTTGGGCGCTATAGTGTTGTTTTGGTTTCTACAGGACAGCACGCATGAAAGGCATCAACATCGCACTTTACTTCGACCCCGATCAGATTCAGGCCTGCGTTCACCAACAGGATGGCAGCTATCTCAGTAAAAAATTCGAGTATGACGATGGCGTGATTGAAGAAATCTACCAGTGGCTGGAACAGTACGAACCCAACCGTACTCATATCTGCCTGATTGAGAACGAAACCGCCGAGCTGCTGGCCGACGAACTGGTCGACAGCGGATATCGCGTCCATCAGGTCACTATGCACCAGCTACTGAGCTGGTTCGCCGCAGAGCCGCCGTCGACGCCCGATGGCACGCCCATGCGTGCGATGCTGCGCTTCCTGGAAGATGAACATCCGCGTGAATATGAGTCGCGTACCCCGCAGACCGAAGCGCTGATGGAGATGTTCGACGAACTCGATGCGCTGGAGATGGTGGAAGATGACACCGATGAAGACACGCTGTCTGCCGATCTGCTGCGCGCCATGAAGAAGCACCGGATCACCGCCAGCGCCGCCGCCCAGCGTCTGCTGCCGGAGGTAAACGAACGTATCCGCGAACATCTGATGCAGTACCCCGAACTGATGACGCCTGAAATCCTGCAGGACTTCTTCCCGGAACTGCTAGAGGCGCTGGAGCGGCCGAAACACTAACCGGGGAGATCGCTGATGCTGGAACTGATTAAAGCGGTCAGTCTGGGGCTGGTCGTTATCCTGCCGCTGGCTAACCCGCTCACCACCGTAGCCCTGTTTTTAGGGCTGGCGGGCGAGATGAACTTCCAGGAACGAAACCGCCAGGCGCGCCAGGCGTCCCTCTATGTCTTCGCCATCATGATGGTGGCCTGGTACGCAGGCAACGCGGTGCTGCATACCTTTGGCATTTCCATTCCGGGCCTGCGCATTGCGGGCGGCCTGATCGTCGCCTTTATCGGTTTCCGGATGCTGTTCCCGGCGAAGCCGGCGGGACATTCGGTGGAGGCGAAGCAGAAGCTGGATGAGCTGGATGAGGCCAAAGAGCCGGTAAATATTGCGTTTGTGCCGCTGGCGATGCCGAGCACCGCCGGGCCGGGTACGATCGCGATGATCATCTCTTCTGCCTCTACGGTCAAAAGCGGCGTCGATTTTCCCGCCTGGGTGATCAGCGTTGCGCCGGTGCTGACCTTCCTGCTGGTCAGCCTGATCCTCTGGATATCGCTGCGCAGTTCAGGGGCCATCATGAAGCTGGTCGGGAAAAGCGGCATTGAGGCTATCTCGCGCCTGATGGGATTTTTGCTGGTCTGTATGGGCGTGCAGTTTGTCATTAATGGCGTGCTGGAAGTGGCGCACACCTTTCACTGAGAGACAGCCCCCTCTCACCTTAACAGAGGGGGCCATCTGACCTTACTTCAGCGTTTTACGCACGTCTGCAACCTGATCGCGACTCACCGCAGGCGCGGTGTTACTCCAGCCCTGACGAATAAAGGTCGCCAGCTGTGCGACTTCATCATCACTCAGCCGTCCGGCAAAGCCCGGCATCGCCAGTTTTGACGGGGCTTTCTCCGTCGAGGGCTGCTGCGCCCCGGCCAGAATGGTGTGGATCAGCCCGGTGGGATCCTTAGCGTTCACGATGGTCGCCTGATCCAGCTCCGGGAAGACGCCAGGCGCGCCTTTGCCGGTGACGAAGTGACAGGCACCACAGTTATCCAGATAGAGACGCTCGCCTTCGCTGAGGTTCTTCGCGGCAGTGAGTTTCGCTTCCGTCGCCTGCTGCGCCTGCACGTTGACTGCCTGTAGCGGCGGGTTACCGCCCAGGAACTTCAGGTACGCCGCAATGGCGTTGAGATCGGCGTCGGTCATGTGTGAGCTGCTGTGCTCCACCACCGAGGTCATCTCTCCGCCAACCGCCGCTTTATCGTTGCGCCCGGTCTGCAGGTAATCCACCACCTCCTGCTGGCTCCAGTGCGGTATCCCGCGCAGTGACGGCACTTCCCAGTGGTTCAGGCTGCCGCCTGCCAGGAATTGATCGTCACCGCTGTCCGGTGCTTTCTCGTTCATGCCCAGCCCGCGCGGCGTATGGCAACTGCCGCAGTGACCCAGGCTCTCAACGATATAGGCGCCGCGATTAATCTCGGCGGACGCGCCGCCAATCGGCTGGAACGGCTTATCGGAAGTGAACGCCCAGTTCCAGAACCGCATCCCCCAGCGCTGACTGAACGGGAAACTCAGATCGGTTTCCGGCGGCTGCGCCGCGCTCGGCTGCACGCCTTTCATAAAGTAGACATAGAGCGCGTGGATATCGGCATCGCTGATTTTCGCGTAGTCCGGGTACGGCATCGCCGGATAGAGGCGTGAGCCGTCCGGCAGGATACCTTTGCGCACCGCATCAGAGAACTGCTGCTCGCTGTAGTTACCGATGCCGTGCTGTTTATCCGGTGTGATGTTGGTCGAGAAGATGGTGCCGAGGTTCGACTCAATCGCCAGTCCACCGGAATAGGCAGGCTTGCCGGGCAGCGAGTGGCACGCCATGCAGTCACCCAGCCGGGAGAGATATTCGCCCTGCCTGATCAGTTGCGCCTCATCTTCGGCGTGAGCCGGCAGCGCAAAACCGCTGGCCAGCAGCACCGCGTTGGCGAACATAATAGATTTCAGTTTCAGCTTATTCATGCGCTTATGCCTGTACCAGTGGACCGGGATTTTTCAGGTAGTGATCTTTGATTGCCTGTGCCGCCATCAGGGTAATCGCACCGATGGTATCGGTCGGGTTCGCCTGGAAGTTCTGCGGGAAGGCGTTGCCGCCCGGCACAAAGACGTTATGCACATCCCAGCTCTGCAGGTACTTGTTGAGCGCCGAGGTTTTCGGGTTATCGCCCATCACCGCGCCGCCCACGTTGTGGGTGGAGACATATTTGGTGATATCGAAATCTGCGCCCATCGGCAGGAAGCTCATGCTCATGCTGTCCGGGTTCAGCTCTTTGGCGATGTTGCCGACGATACCCTTCAGATGCTGCTGCAGCTTCAGCTCATTCTCTTTCCAGTTAAAGGTCATGCGCAGCAGCGGCAGTCCGCGGTGATCGTTGTAGTTCGGATCGAGATCCAGATAGATATCGCGGTAAGACTGGCAGGTGGTGGTGATGCTGATCTTCATCGAATGCCCATACCACTCCTCCAGCCCCTCTTTGTAGCCCATGCCCCAGGATGGCGTGCCTTTTGGCAGCGCGGTACTGATCGGCGTTCCGGTCGCCTGCGAACTGTGGATCTTCGCGCCGCCGAGGAAGCCCAGCGACGGACCGTCAAAATTGCCTGGCGAGATATCGTTAAACATCTGGCCGGTCGCGCCCGCGGTGGCATAAGGATTGAAGTGCTTATCTTTGAAGAACAGGGTCGCGCCGCCGTTCGACAGGAACGCATAGTTGCGGCCGACCACGCCCTCTTCGGTGATCGGGTTATAAGGCTTACCGATACCGGAGAGCAGCATCAGCCGCACGTTGTAGAGCTGGAAGCTGCTCAGCACCACAATTTTCGCGGGCTGGAAGCACTCGTTGCCCTGCGCATCAATATAGATCACCCCTTTCGCGGTTTTCTTATCACCGTTCAGCACGACCTTGATCACTTCCGCGTTCACTTCATAGGAGAAGTTCGGCATACGCTTCAGCGAATCCATCACCGCAGTCTGCGGCGAGGCTTTGGAGTAGTTCAGGCAGGGGTATTTGCTGCAGTAGCCGCAGTAGTTACACGGGGCGATCTGGTTGCCGTAGGGGTTTTTCCACGCGCGCGACACACAGGCCGACGGGTTCGGGAACGGATGATAACCCAGCTTCGTGGCCGCCTCTTTAAACATCACGTTGTTCAGCGTGTCATCCAGCGCAGGCAGCGGATAAGGCTCAGAACGCGGACCTTCAAAGGGATCGCCGCCTTCCAGAATTTTGCCGCGCAGGTTGCCGGTGTTGCCCGACTGACCGCAGATCAGTTCGAATTTATAGTAGTAAGGCTCAATCTCTTCCCAGCTGAACGGGAAGTCCATCACCCGCATATCTTCCTGCAGGATGCCCGGCTTGTATGCCTGATCCACGTAGGTCTTGAGTTTGATATCGGTCGGGGTCGGACGGATCAAAACCGCCGTCCAGTGCATCCCGGCGCCGCCCACGCCCGTGCCCGGCGCAAACGCGCCCCACTTACGGGTTGGCAGGGCCGTCTGGCTGCTGTTGTAGCGCACGGTGACCGCCACTTCGGCGGGGGTCGCAAACACCTTGTTGCGCACCGCATAAGCATATTCATCCGCCGGTTTCGGGTAGGCGAATTCGTCATAATCGCGATCGCCGCCGCGCTCCAGCGCGCGCACTTCCAGACCTGCCAGCGCCAGCTCGATGCTCATCAGTGAGCCTGCCCAGCCGAGGCCGCAGACCACGACGTCGACTTCTTTCTTAGTAACCTGTGCCATGATAATCCTGTTTACCTGATGTGGAAGCGCCTTATGCGCGTTCGCCCCTGATGCTGACCGGGCCCAGCGGATAAGGCACGTTGTGCTGTTTCACCCATTCGGTGAAGCTGGCACGCGCGCCAGGGAAGCCGATGGCGATCCAGGCTTTCATGCCTTTATTACCGCCGTACATCGGGTCGGCCAGGTAGCCATGTTTGGTATCGGAGAGCAGCTGGCTGAAGAAGTGAGCCGGTTTGAGATCGGCCTCGCCCAGCGCGGCAAAATCAATCTGGTTTTTGTTCACCTGGGTCAGCACCGCATCTTTCTCCTCCAGCGTCAGCGCATGGAACGCTTTCTGGTGGGTGTTCTGCGACCACTGATCGATCAGCCGGATCCCGGTCTTGTAGATCTGCTGAGGACGAAACGGGATCTGATAGCCCAGCGTCGCCGGTGCCTGGGTATTGAATGGACCCTGCAGATAGATTTCGCTGCCAAAGGCTTCGCTGTGCAGCTGCTGGTCGATGAAGATCGGCACGTTGGTTTCCAGCGCGCCTGGCGCTTTGCCTTTGCCGCCCGCCGGAATCAGACGGTCGGTTGCGGCCAGAATAAACTGCCACTCATCGGCACTGAAAAAGATCGGTTTGTAATCGGCTAACTCGGGAGCGGCCATCTCCGCAGCCTGCGCCGCGGTAAGGCCTTTGAAGACCAGTTCACTGAGCGGCAGCGCCAGCAGTGAACCGAGCAAAAATTTACGCCTGGTGGTGGGTTTTTCTAACAGCATATCCGCACGACTCTCATCTGCTGAATACCTGGCTTATCTGTTCCGGCGCGAAAAAAATGCGTGCAGGCGGAAAATGCTCCGCAGAGATGAACACACAAGACAGACGACGGCAGAACAGGGAAAGGCAGGTAAAATTATGGTTCGGTGACTAACGGAACATATCGGTTAATAACCTGGCAATCTTAGGGATATAACTATTTCTGAATGTAAAAATTGAATTTAAAATATTTCAGAGTGAAAGTTTATCATGCTGTTGCGGAGGGGTAACAAAGAGGAAAGAGAGTTACAGCGGGAAAATTACTGATAAATCCATATAAAAATCGGGTATTTAGCCATTTCAACGCAGAAATAAGGGTTATTATTTTACCGCTGTTATCATCACGCTAAATAACCAGTAAATAAATATCATATTTTCCTGCAGGCTTATCTTCTCAGACGCTTATCCTGACGTAATAATCGTGGCGAGGCTATCAGACAATGCGCAATCTGTGATGGTTTGCGGTCACTCTTTTTATTTTTTCTGTTCTTTTCGCTGCGAGATAATAACGCAAAGATACTATTCTGTTTTCTCTTTTTGCAGATCCCTCGACGCAAAATATTGTGCAAAGCATAGAACAAACCGGCATTTTGAGATTATCCGCCGCCCGGTAGTGTAGAGCACATCGACGACTCAGGATCCTTTCCGATGCGCAAAACGCTCTTATCACTCTTTACCGCTCTGGCGCTGTCTCACGCCGCCCACGCCGCGACGCCTGCCGATACGCTGGTGGTCGCCGTTCCGCTGGATGGCATTATCAGTTTTGACCCGGCCGAAAGTTTTGAAACGATTAGCAACAGCAGCCTGCGCAATATCTATCAGATGCTGCTGGCGCCGGATCATCAAAATCCGCAGCAGCTATCACCGCTGGCGGCCACGCGCTGGCAGCCGGGAAAAACGCCTCACAGCCTGGTGTTTGACCTTAACCCGCAGGCCCGCTTCGCCAGCGGCAATCCGCTGACCGCGCAGGATGTGGTCTTCTCCTTAACCCGTGCGGTAAAGCTCAACAAGGCACCTTCTTTTATCCTGGGCGAGTTTGGCTGGACGCCGGAAAACATCGACCAGCAGTTCACAGTACTAAATGACCACCAGCTTGAGCTGCGCTGGCCTGCGGAGATCGGCAGCGATCTGGCGCTGCGCCTGCTGACCGCGCCGGTCGCCTCAATTGTCGACAGCAAAGTGGCGCAGGCACACGGCAGCAATAATGACTACGGCAACGGCTGGCTGAAGACGCACTCCGCTGGCAGCGCCGCGTATGCCATCAGACAGTTTGTGCCGCTGCAGGCACTGGTGCTCGAGGCGAACCCCCACAGCACGCAGAAGCCGCACCTGAAACGAGTGCTGCTGAAAGGGGTCGCCGATCCCGGCAGCCGCCGCCTGCTGCTTCAGCAGGGCGACGTGGATGTCGCCTATCAGCTTGGCCCGGACCAGATTGCGGCACTGAAAAGCGTGCCGGATGTGCGCGTCGACGCCTTCCCGTCCAGCCTGATCTACTACGTCGGCTTTAACACCCAAAGCCCGCAGCAACCGGCACTGGGCAATCCGGCCCTGTGGCAGGCGGCCCGCTGGCTGGTCGACTATGACAGCCTGGCAAACCAGCTGCTGAAAGGTCAGTACCGCATTCATCAGAGTTTCCTGCCGGACGGATTCGACGGCGCGCTGAACGGTACGCCGTTTCACTACGATCTGAAAAAGGCGCAGGCGATCCTGCAGAAAGGCGGCATTAAACCGGGCACCCGCATCGCGCTGACGGTGGTGAACCAGCCCCCTTACATTGATGTAGCGCAGGCGCTGCAGGCGAGCTTTGCCAAAGCGGATGTGCAGCTCGATCTCCAGCCGGTGGCGGAATCAGAGCTGTGGAGCAAAATGCGCAGCCGTGACTTCCAGGCGATCTTCACTTACTGGGGCGCGGACTACATCGATCCCAATACCAACGCCAGCACCTTTGCCTTTAACGTGCCGGGCGGCGGCAAAACCCTGGCGTGGCGTGTCGGCTGGTCCATCCCGGAATTAAGCGCGCAGACCCGCGCCGCCGCCGGAGAAAGCGACGCAGTGAAGCGCCGCAGCCTCTACACCGGGCTGCAGACCCGCATCCAGCAGGATTCGCCGTTTGTCGTGCTGTTACAGGGCGCGGTTCAGGTGGCGGTGCGCAGTAATCTCAGCCATCTGCAGCAGGGCATCGGCGTCAGCCTGCTTAACTTCGAAGAGGTACAGAAGTAAACCCGCTTCAGGCCGCTGCGTGGCAGGCAGCGGCGCCTTTTCTGGCAGATTGTTCTCCCCCTGCCGACGTCCGGCTTGCTATCCTTCAGGCATACCCTTTAGCCAGGAGTGAAAAGCATGACTGCCCCGCTACTGATTGCGCGTACCCCCGAAACCGAACTTCACCTGTTACCGCAGATGGCCAACCGTCACGGCCTGATCACGGGTGCGACCGGCACCGGTAAAACCGTCACGCTGCAGAAGCTGGCCGAAGCGTTCTCCGCCAGCGGCGTGCCGGTCTTTATGGCCGACGTGAAAGGCGATCTGACCGGCGTGGCAATGGCGGGTCAGTCCGGTGAAAAGCTGCAGGCGCGACTGGCAAAAATCGGCGTGACCGACTGGCAGCCGCAGAGCAATCCGGTGGTGCTGTGGGATATCTTCGGCGAGAAAGGCCATCCGGTGCGCGCCACCGTCTCCGATCTCGGGCCGCTGCTGCTGGCGCGCCTGCTGAACCTCAATGAGGTGCAGAGTGGCGTGCTGCAGATTATTTTCCGCATCGCTGATGACCAGGGCCTGTTGCTGCTGGACTTCAAAGATCTGCGGGCCATGACGCAGTACATCGGTGACAACGCGAAAAGCTTTCAGAGTCACTACGGCAACATTAACAGCGCCTCTGTCGGTGCCATTCAGCGCGGACTGCTGACGCTGGAGCAGCAGGGTGCGGAACACTTCTTTGGTGAACCGATGCTGGATATCGCCGACTGGATGCGCGTCGACAGCAACGGCAAAGGAGTCATCAACATCCTCGCTGCTGAAAAGCTCTGCCAGATGCCAAAACTCTACGCCACCAGTCTGCTGTGGCTGCTGTCGGAACTGTATGAACACCTGCCGGAAACGGGCGATCTGGATAAGCCAAAGCTGGTCTTCTTCTTTGATGAGGCGCATCTGCTGTTCACCGACGCGCCGCCGGTGCTGCTGGAAAAGATTGAACAGGTGATGCGGCTGATCCGCTCGAAAGGTGTCGGCGTCTGGTTTGTCACGCAGAATCCGGCCGACATCCCCGATCGGGTGCTGGGCCAGCTCGGCAACCGCGTCCAGCACGCCCTGCGCGCCTTTACGCCGCGGGATCAGAAAGCGGTCAGAACCGCGGCCGAGACCCTGCGCACCAATCCGGCCTTTGACAGCGTGGAAGCGATTCAGGCGCTGGGCACCGGCGAAGCGCTAATCTCCTTCCTGGATGAGAAAGGCAGCCCGTCAGTCGTGGAGCGCGCGATGGTAATTGCGCCCGGTTCGCGCATGGGGCCGGTCACCGGTGATGAACGCAACGGTCTGATCAATCACTCCCCGCTGTATGGTAAATATGATACTGAAGTCGACCGCGAATCGGCGTTTGAAAAGCTGCAGCAGGGGGTTCAGGCCGCCAGCGATAAGGCCAGCGCGCCGCCGGCCAAAGGCGGCGATGTTGCCGTCGACAACGGCATCCTCGGCGGACTGAAAGATATTCTTTTTGGTCATACCGGCCCGCGCGGCGGCAGGCATGATGGGGTAGTGCAGACGATGGCGAAAAGCGCCACCCGCCAGATCACCAGTCAGATCATCCGTGGCGTACTCGGCAGCCTGCTGGGTGGCCGTCGTCGGTAAACCCGGCTCTCTGCTAAGATCAGGTTATGGATAAACAACACGAACTGAAACGGATGAAGCACCTGGCCCTGCTGCTGTTGCTGCTGGCCGCCGCCACCTTTATTGTCACCCTTTTTCTGCCACCCGGCTTCTGGGTCAGCGGGGTTAAAGCGATTGCCGAAGCCGCGATGGTCGGTGCACTGGCGGACTGGTTCGCCGTTGTGGCGCTGTTTCGGCGGGTGCCGGTGCCCTTTGTCTCACGCCACACCGCGATTATTCCGCGCAACAAAGATCGCATCGGTGAAAACCTGGGGCGCTTCGTCCAGGAGAAGTTTCTGGATACCGATTCGCTGCTCAGTCTGATCCGCCGTCACGATCCCTCCCGGCTGCTGGCACAGTGGCTGAATACGCCTGGAAATGCCGACCGTATCGGTCGTCATCTGCTGCAGGTGATGCGCGGCTTCCTGGATCTCACCGACGACGCGCGCATCCAGACCTTTATGCGCCGCGCCGTGCATCGCGCTATCGACAAGGTGGATCTCAGCCAGACCAGCGCCATGGTGCTGGAAAGCCTGACCCGGAATAACCGCCATCAGGCGCTGCTGGACGCGGCCATCGATCAGCTGCTGAAGCTGCTGCACAAACCCGCGACCCGCGAGTTTATCGCCCTGCAGCTGGTGCGCTGGCTGAAGCGCGAACATCCGATCAAAGCCAAAATGTTGCCGACCGAATGGCTGGGTGAACACAGCGCCGAACTGGTTGCGAATGCGGTCGACTCCCTGCTGGATGATGTGGCAATGGATCAGGGGCATGAGCTGCGCCTCGGTTTTAACCGGGCGGTAGAGAAACTGATTGTCAGACTGCAGAACGACCCTGAAATGGCCGCGCGCGCCGAAGAGATCAAAGGCTGGCTGAAAGAGGATGCCACCTTCAATCGCTACATCGGTGAGCTGTGGAATGATATGCGCAACTGGCTCAAGGCCGATCTGAGCAGCGAGGATTCGCGGGTGCAGGAGAAAGTGCGTGGTGCCGCCCTGTGGCTGGGAGAAATGCTGGCGGCCGATCCGGCGCTGCGCGACTCTATGAACCAGCATCTGGAGCAGGCGGCGCGCAGCGTGGCGCCGGAGTTCGCCAGCTTCCTGACGCGTCACATCAGCGACACCGTAAAGAGCTGGGACGCGCGCGACATGTCGCAGCAGATTGAACTCAATATCGGCAAAGACCTGCAGTTTATCCGTATCAACGGCACGCTGGTGGGCGGCACCATCGGCCTGATCCTCTATCTGCTGTCGCAGCTGCCCGCGGCGCTGCCGGTGGTCTCAGGCTGGATAAGCCGCATCGCCTGAAACCACTTACCGCCGCTGTCACCCTTACGCCCGGATGACTGCCAGACATCAAGCGAGAGATACAGACCTGCAGCCCCCTGGCGGGCCACGGATGGCCAGGCGTTCAGCCGCAGTAAGCATGACGCCCCGATGGCACCCGGACGTAAAGCGAGGAAAACCTGCACCTGCTGCACAGCATCGCGAGCCAGAGGTTTTGTGTCCTGGCGGAAGACCAGGCGCCCCGAGCCTGCTTCCCCGTCACAAACCGGCCGTCCGTGAAGACGAAAGCCGCTGAGTCTGTCATGCTCAGACTTAAAATTGCGGGAGCCTGCAGGCCAGTCACAAAAAAGGCCGCTGTCGCGGCCTTTTCTTTTACTGCGTTTACTGCGCTTAGCGCCGCTTAATCAGCATAAACATACTGATTGCGAAGAACGCGAAACTGGGCAGAATCGCCCCCAGAACCGGCGGCAGACCATAAACCAGGCTCAGCGGGCCAAAAATCTGATCCAGCACGTAGAACAGGAAGCCAAAACTGATACCGGTGACCACCCGCACGCCCATCGACACGCTACGCAGCGGACCAAAGATAAACGACAGCGCCATCAGCATCATCACCGCCACCGACAGTGGCTGGAAAATCTTGCTCCACATATTGAGCTGATAACGTCCCGCTTCCTGACCGCTCTGCTTCAGATACTTGCTGTAGCTGTGCAGGCCGCGAATCGACAACGCATCCGGATCCAGCGCCACCACACCCAGCTTGTCTGGCGTCAGGTTGGTTTTCCATTCGCCGCTCAGGCTTTGGGAGCCGGTGATCTGCTTTGGATCGGTCAGGTCTGACTCATCCACCTGCGACAGCAGCCAGCGCTTCTTAGCCGCATCCCATGTTGCTGTCGCCGCGTAACGTACGCTCTGCAGACGACGCTGATCGTTGAAGTTATAGATGCTGACGCCATCAATCTGATTGTCGCCTTTAATGCGCTCAATGTAGATGAAGTTGTTACCATCTTTAGCCCACAGACCGTTCTGCGTCGAAACCAGTGCGCCGCCGTAAAGCTGCTGAGCCCGGTAGTTACGCGCCATCTGCTCGCCCGACGGTGCCACAAACTCACCAATCGCCATTGTCAGCAGCACCAGCGGAATCGCTGTTTTCATTACGGAGAGCGCCACCTGCATGCGGGTAAAGCCCGCCGCCTGCATTACCACCAGCTCGCTGCGCTGCGCCAGCGCGCCCAGTCCCAGCAGCGCACCCAGCAGGGCTGCCATCGGGAAGAATATCTCAATATCTTTGGGCACGCTGAGCAGAGTGTAATAGCCGGCGCTCAGGGCGCTGTAGCTGCCCTGGCCGGTCTTGCGCAGCTGATCGACGAACTTGATGATGCCGGAGAGCGACACCAGCATGAACAGCGTCAACATGATGGTATTAAAGATGGTTTTACCGATATAGCGGTCAAGAACGCGAAACATCAGACTGACCCTCCGCGGGTGAAGCGGGCGCGAATCCGACGCATCGGCACCGTATCCCACAGGTTAAGAAGCACCGCCAGCACCAGATAGCTGATGTTCACCACCCACATCCAGATGCCCGGATCCAGTCGCCCTTTCGCCCCGCTCGACTTCAGGGAGCTTTGCAGCAGGAAGAAGATCAGATAGAGCAGCATAGCAGGCAGCATCGACAGCACGCGGCCCTGGCGCGGGTTCACCACGCTGAGCGGCACCACCATCAGCGCCATCACCAGCACCGAGAAGACCAGCGTCAGGCGCCAGTGCAGTTCGGCCCTGAAATCAGGCGTTTTATTCGCGAACAGGTCGGTCATACTCGCCTGCTCGGAATCGTTGGGATCGAGCGTCGCCGCTTTATACCCAATCACCGCCTGATAATCGTGGAAGTCGGTGATGCGGAAATCGCGCAGCAGCGCCGTGCCCTCAAAGCGCGTGCCTTTATCCAGCGTCACGACCTGAGAACCGTCTTTGTGTTGCTCCAGATGACCGCTGTCGGCCAGCACCACGGAAGGCCGCGCATTGCCTTTTGGCCGCAGCTGCGCCAGGAAGACGTTACCAAACTGGTTACCCTTCACATCCTCGACAAACAGCACGGCGCTGCCGTCGCTGGAGGTCTGGAACTGTCCGGCAGCCATCGCCGCCGCGCCCGGATTCGCCTTGGCGTTCTGCGTCACCTCATCCTGATAGCGGGATGACCAGGGTCCCAGCCAGATAACGTTGACGGCCGCCACCAGGGAGGTAAACAGCATCAGCACCATCGCAGCTTTGACCAGCACGGCCTTGCTCAGGCCGCAGGCGTGCATCACGGTAATTTCACTTTCCGTGTAGAGTCGTCCCAGCGTCATCAGAATCGCCAGAAACAGACTTAAGGGCAGTATAAGTTGTGCCATTTGAGGCACACCCAGTCCTAACAAGGTCAGAACGAGATTTGTCGGCACTTCGCCATCCACCGCGGCACCCAGGATCCTGACTAACTTCTGACAAAAGAAGATGAGCAGCAGGATAAACAGGATAGCCAGCTGGCTTTTGAGCGTTTCCCGAACCAGATATCTAATGATGATCACGCTTAGTACGCCTGTGAAAACTTGTCTTTTTGCAGGAAAATCGCTAGTTTCAACGCTTATCAGCCATTTTTCTTCATCAATGGCCGTCGTCGTAGCTAAAATTGTATGAAAAACGCGTCCGGGTGGTGAAAAAACAACATCTTGTCACCCTGATTCATTATGACCTCCAGCGGCAGAATGTCATGCTGCGACAATGAATAAATGGGTCATGAGCGCGCTACATTCTAGCGGCAGCAGCGGCCGTTGTCTTTAAGATTCAGGAGAGTGCATGGAGTTCAGTGTAAAAAGCGGAAGCCCGGAAAAACAGCGCAGTGCCTGCATTGTCGTTGGCGTTTTCGAACCGCGTCGTCTGTCACCGATTGCCGAGCAGCTGGATAAAATCAGCGACGGCTATATCAGCGCCCTGCTGCGCCGTGGCGAGCTGGAAGGAAAAGTGGGCCAGACACTGCTGCTGCATCATGTGCCAAATATCCTGTCTGAGCGTATTCTGCTGATTGGCTGCGGTAAAGAGCGTGAGCTGGATGAGCGTCAGTACAAGCAGGTGATTCAGAAAACTATTAATACGCTCAACGACACCGGTTCAATGGAAGCGGTCTGCTTCCTGACCGAGCTGCACGTCAAAGGCCGTAATACGTACTGGAAAGTGCGTCAGGCGGTGGAGACCTCAAAAGAGGCGCTCTACAATTTTGATCAGCTTAAGAGTAATAAAGCAGAGCCGCGTCGTCCGCTGCGCAAGCTGGTCTTTAACGTGCCAACCCGCCGTGAACTCACCAGCGGCGAACGGGCGATTCAGCACGGCTTAGCCGTTGCAGCCGGTACGAAAGCCGCGAAAGATCTGGGCAACATGCCGCCTAATATCTGCAACGCGGCTTATCTGGCGTCGCAGGCGCGTCAGCTGGCCGATGCCTTCAGCAAAAATGTCACGACCCGGGTGATTGGCGAACAGCAGATGAAAGAGCTGGGCATGAACGCTTACCTTGCCGTCGGTGCCGGTTCGCAAAACGAATCGCTGATGTCAGTGATCGAATACAAAGGCAATCCGGATGCCGATGCGCGTCCGATTGTGCTGGTGGGTAAAGGGCTGACCTTTGACTCCGGCGGCATCTCCATCAAGCCAGCCGACAGCATGGACGAAATGAAGTATGACATGTGCGGCGCAGCGGCCGTCTATGGCGTGATGCGGATGGTGGCGGAGCTGAACCTGCCGCTGAACGTGGTGGGCGTGCTGGCCGGATGTGAAAACATGCCGGATGGCCGCTCAATGCGTCCGGGCGATGTCCTGACCACCATGTCGGGCCAGACGGTTGAAGTGCTGAACACCGATGCCGAAGGTCGTCTGGTGCTGTGTGACGCGCTGACCTATGTCGAACGTTTCGATCCGGACGTGGTGATCGACGTGGCAACGCTGACCGGTGCCTGCGTGATCGCACTGGGCCACCACATCAGCGGCCTGCTGTCGAACCACAATCCGCTGGCGCATGAGCTGATCAGCGCCTCAGAGCAGTCGGGCGACCGCGCCTGGCGTCTGCCGATGGCGGATGAGTTCCAGGAGCAGCTGGAGTCCAACTTTGCCGATATGGGTAACATTGGCGGCCGTCCTGGCGGCGCGATTACCGCAGCCTGCTTCCTGGCCCGCTTTGCCCGCAAATATAACTGGGCGCACCTGGATATCGCCGGCACCGCCTGGCGATCCGGCAAGGCTAAAGGCGCGACCGGACGCCCGGTTCCGATGCTGTCGCAGTTCCTGTTGAATCGGGCAGGATTGAACGGCGACGACTAAGCGCCCTCTTTTCTGGCAGCTGGGGCGGATCTGATTCCGCCCCTGATCTTCTGATGAGCTAACCGATGAAAAACGCAACCTTCTACGTGCTGGAAACCGATGTCCCCAGTGATGGCCTGAGCGCCGTTGAAGCGCTGGTGTGCGATCTGGCAGAAACACGCTGGCGGGCCGGGAAGCGGGTGTTGATCGCCTGTGAAGATGAACAGCAGGCCATTCGTCTGGATGAAGCGCTGTGGCAACGACCGGCGAACGCCTTTGTGCCACACAATCTGGCGGGTGAAGGCCCGCGCTATGGTGCGCCCGTCGAGCTGGCATGGCCACAGCGTCGCGGCAGTTCACCGCGTGACCTGCTGATTAGCCTGCTGCCCCACTTCGCAGATTTTGCTACTGCTTTCCATGAAGTGATAGACTTCGTTCCTCACGAGGACGCTCTCAAACAACTGGCGCGCGACCGCTATAAAGCGTATCGCAGCGTTGGATTCCAATTGAATACGGCAGCGCCACCACAGCCGCAAACGACATAGCAGAAATGGAAAAGACATATAACCCGCAAGATATCGAGCAGCCGCTTTACGAGCATTGGGAAAAGCAGGGCTACTTCAAACCGAATGGCGATACCCGCCAGGAAAGCTTTTGCATCATGATTCCGCCGCCGAATGTCACCGGTAGCTTGCACATGGGTCACGCCTTCCAGCAAACCATCATGGACACCATGATCCGTTACCAGCGCATGCAGGGAAAAAACACCCTGTGGCAGGCGGGTACCGACCACGCGGGCATCGCCACGCAGATGGTGGTTGAGCGCAAAATTGCGGCTGAAGAGGGCAAAACGCGCCAGGATTATGGCCGCGACGCCTTCATCGACAAAATCTGGCAGTGGAAGGCCGAGTCTGGCGGCACCATCACCCGTCAGATGCGCCGTCTGGGTAACTCCGTCGACTGGGAGCGCGAACGCTTCACGATGGACGAAGGGCTCTCCAACGCCGTTAAAGAGGTGTTTGTTCGTCTCTATAAAGAGAACCTGATCTACCGTGGCAAACGCCTGGTGAACTGGGACCCGAAACTGCGCACCGCGATCTCCGATCTGGAAGTGGAAAACCGCGAGAGCAAAGGCTCGATGTGGCACATCCGCTATCCGCTGGCTGAAGGCGCAAAAACGGCCGACGGCAAAGATTATCTGGTGGTAGCGACCACCCGTCCGGAAACCCTGCTGGGCGATACCGGCGTGGCCGTTAACCCGGAAGATCCGCGCTACAAGGATCTGATCGGCAAATTTGTGATGCTGCCGCTGGTGGGCCGTCTGATCCCAATCGTCGGTGATGAACACGCCGACATGGAAAAAGGCACCGGCTGCGTCAAGATCACCCCGGCGCATGACTTCAACGACTACGAAGTCGGTCGCCGTCATCGGTTACCGATGATCAACATCCTGACCTTTGACGGTGATATCCGCGAACGCGCGCAGGTTTACGACACCAACGGTGAAGCGAGCGACGCCTGCTCAGACGAGATCCCGGCCGCTTTCCAGAAAATGGAACGCTTCGCTGCGCGTAAAGCGATTGTCGCCGCCGTCGATGCGCTGGGTCTGCTGGATGAGATCAAACCTCACGACCTGACCGTGCCTTACGGCGACCGTGGCGGTGTGGTCATCGAACCGATGCTGACCGACCAGTGGTACGTGCGTACGGCTCCGCTGGCGAAAGTCGCGGTTGAAGCGGTGGAGAACGGCGACATTCAGTTCGTGCCGAAGCAGTATGAAAACATGTACTTCTCCTGGATGCGTGATATTCAGGACTGGTGTATTTCCCGTCAGCTCTGGTGGGGTCACCGCATCCCGGCGTGGTATGACGAGAACGGCAACGTCTATGTTGGCCGCACCGAAGACGAGGTACGCGCAGAGAACAACCTGGCCGCCGATGTGGCGCTGCGTCAGGATGATGACGTGCTGGATACCTGGTTCTCCTCGGGCCTGTGGACCTTCTCTACCCTGGGCTGGCCGGAAAACACCGAAGCGCTGCGCACCTTCCACCCGACCAGCGTGCTGGTCAGCGGCTTCGACATCATCTTCTTCTGGATTGCCCGCATGATCATGCTGACCATGCACTTCATCAAAGATGAAAACGGCAAACCGCAGGTGCCGTTTAAAACCGTCTACATGACCGGCCTGATCCGTGATGAAGAGGGTCAGAAGATGTCGAAATCCAAGGGCAACGTGATTGACCCGCTGGATATGGTCGACGGCATCTCGCTGGAGGCGCTGCTGGAAAAACGTACCGGCAACATGATGCAGCCGCAGCTGGCAGAGAAGATCCGCAAACGTACCGAGAAGCAGTTCCCGGACGGCATCGAGCCATCAGGCACCGATGCGCTGCGTTTCACCCTGGCGGCGCTGGCCTCTACCGGCCGCGACATCAACTGGGACATGAAGCGCCTGGAAGGGTATCGCAACTTCTGTAACAAGCTGTGGAACGCCAGCCGCTTTGTGCTGATGAACACCGAAGATCAGGATTGCGGACAGAACGGCGGCGACATGACGCTGTCGCTTGCCGATCGCTGGATCCTGACCGAGTTCAACAACACGGTGAAAGCGTACCGCGAAGCGCTGGACAGCTATCGCTTCGATATCGCCGCCAACATCCTGTATGACTTCACCTGGAACCAGTTCTGTGACTGGTATCTGGAGCTGACTAAGCCGGTGATGAACAGCGGCAGCGAAGCGGAACTGCGTGGCACCCGTCATACGCTGGTGCATGTGCTGGAAGCGCTGCTGCGCCTGGCGCACCCGATCATTCCGTTTATTACCGAAACCATCTGGCAGCGTGTGAAAGTGCTGAAAAACATCAGCGACGACACCATCATGCTGCAGCCGTTCCCGCAGTACGATGCGGCGAAAGAAGATGCCGAAGCGAAAGCGGACATTGAGTGGATGAAACAGGCGATCGTGGCGGTGCGTAATATCCGTGCCGAAATGAACATCGCTCTGAGTAAGCCGCTGGATGTGCTGCTGCGTGACTGCTCCCCTGCCGCGCTGCGTCGCGTCGAGGCGAACCGCAACTTCCTGTCGCGCCTGGCGCGTCTGGAAAGCCTGACCATTCTGCCTGCGGGCGAGAAAGGCCCGGTATCGGTAACCAAGCTGGTTGAAGGCGCAGAGCTGCTGATCCCGATGGCGGATCTGGTGGATAAAACCGCCGAGCTGGAGCGTCTGGCGAAAGAGCTGGTTAAGCTGGATGTGGAGATCGAGAAGATCGAAACCAAGCTGGCGAACGAAGGCTTCGTTTCGCGCGCCCCGGAAGCGGTGGTGGCGAAAGAGCGCGAGCGCGTCGCTGAACTGCAACAGTCAAAAGCAAAACTGATTGAACAGCAGGCGGTCATTGCGGCATTGTAAGCGTCTTAGCTGACAGCTTATTCTTAAAGCCGGGCTTGCCCGGCTTTTTTATTGACCTCGTACAAATCCGGAAGAGATGATGACGACCAGCGCCAACCCGCGTTCTGACCTCCAGGTGCGGCCGATTACTGCCGCCGATAATCCACATATTGCCCAGGTGATCCGCGATGTCTCCGCCGAGTTCGGCCTGACCGCGGATAAAGGTTATACCGTTTCCGATCCCCAGCTCGACCAGCTGTTTGAGCTCTACAGTGCTGAACAGAGTGCCTACTGGATCATTGAGTATCAGGGTAAGGTCGTCGGCGGAGGCGGTGTCGCCCCCCTCGCCTGCAGCGCACCCGATATCTGCGAACTGCAGAAGATGTATTTCCTGCCAGCTATACGCGGTCAGGGGCTGGCACGCGAGCTGGCGCTACGGGCGATGGAACATGCACGCCGTCACGGCTTCCGCCGCTGCTATCTGGAAACCACCGCCAGCCTGACGCGGGCGATCAAACTGTACGAATCGCTGGGCTTTGCACATATCGACGGCGCGATGGGCTGCACCGGCCATGTCGACTGCGAAGTGCGGATGCTGAAAGCGCTGTAACAGCGGGTCAGGTTCAGAACGCCGGTACGCCGCTGTGAAAACGGAGTTCGGTGTCCGGCTCGCTGATTAACCGCCCTTCTGTAACGCCAATCGCCTGCACCCGTGGCGTGATATCTTTCGCCGCAATCTGCGCCGCCAGGGTCAGATAGTCCTGATAGTGCCGCGCCTCGGAGCGCAACAGCGACAGATAGAACTTCGCCAGCTCATCATCAAGATAAGGTGCCAGACTGGCGAACCGTTCGCATGAGCGCGCCTCGATGTACGCGCCACAAAAAGTACTCCAGGTTAATTTCGAAATTCAGATAATTTAGCTCTTGTGAATATTGCGCTCTGAACTGGTATAATGCTTTTATTATGATTGAACAAAAAATCTCACTGACCTGAGCATAGGCTTGTTGGTTTTTCTTTTATTGCCAATGCTGCTAAAAACTGCCAAGCTTAAGTGAAAATTATTTCGATGATTGGTTAAAAAAGTAACTATCCGTTACAGTTAAACCATTATACTCGGATCATTTCATTTGATATGGTCTATTACAATATATTGCCCGCGAAAACCCGCTGACACATGGCAGTCAAACCAATTTCTGTCCAGCCAGCCAATTCTGTAAAAATGATCATAAATCTGGTAGCGCAGGGAAAAGCGTTTCGCTCCAAAAGCAGAATATTAGCACAAAAGCGGAACGACTGAAGCAGGAGAAAATAATTAAGAAATCCATCCGTTTCTTCAGTCAGAGGGGGAAAGATTGAGATGCAATATCCTTTGACAAAAAATGAACATAGCTGTACTGTTTCCACCTGTGCGCCAGAAAAAAAGCATATTAGATTACCTCCTGACTTAAAACCTCTTTTCAAAAATGAGCTAAACCACGTAAAAAACCAGATACCCGATATAAAAATTTATACCGCACCATAAATTCCGCGTTAAATGGAAAATAATTAAATTTAATCTATCCAACAAAAACATTATAAGCACCGCCCTGCTCACTTCGACATTAAATTATTATTAGTGTAATATTTCGCGCAAGATTGATTTTCGAAATCCTTAATGTTTTTTATTTTCATCTTTCAGGCTAACTTTCAGAAAATTTTCAATTAGATAATACAGGATAATATTGCACCAACGGAGAGATGTAAACCTCAACACCGGTTACTTCAGGGCCTCGCCAACAGTATAAGTTGACCGGCTTAACAAAGAGGCTTCAGTTTATTTAAAGCATCATATTAGTTTTTGTGGTTTAACTTTAAGAAGGCAAGATACTATGCAATTCAATGAAATACATAAACTTTTTGGAAAAAATGATACGGATTTATACGTACTCCAAAAGGAAGAAAACTTTAGCAGATATTTGCTCGTACGTTCTTTAGATAGCCATCATTTAATGGAGCTACTGGAAAAAAACAGCATTCAGAATTCAGGAAGTAATAAAATCGATTTTTTATATGAAAGGCTTTTCAATTCCGATATTTCCGAAGAAGACTTAATAGATTATATCAAGTGTAAATATCCTGAAGTTCGTGACGAAAGGCTTGAGCAAGAGGTTCATCTTCCAGGTATCATCAAGGAATATGGTGAAGTTAAATGTGGGGTCAGAAATGACAATCTTAATGACACAGCTAAACAGCTTGTTCGCGATAAAAGTATTAAAACCAAGGAAGACCTGGAGATTAAAGTAGAGAAATTACTCCAGGGGACTATCAAAGGATATATTCTTTGGCAGTACTATAATCAGGTGACAAATGATCTGGTAGAACATATATTCAACAACCATGCCAATGTAATCCCTACACTCCGTAAGATAAAATACGTAGATTTTATGGTAAAAATTGATGACAAAATCATTCCTTTTGATCTGAAAATCACTCATATATCGGATGACTTTTTTGACTTATTTACAAAAGGAATTACAGAAACCTCTGATGGTGACGACTCATTCGCAATCGGTGAAAACCCCTCAGAAATAGAGGAAATAAAAAACCATTACAAAAAATATAAGAAATCATATAGCCTACCAAACTTTGGAGGACTTAAAAAAGATGAACTCATTGAAATATTAATGGAAAGATCGCCCGATGTTAGCAAGGATTTCATCAACGATTTCTTTAAAAAAAGACGGGATTTAGTTAATAAATTATCTGGACATTTAAAAAAAATTGAATGGTGGAATTACAAATTCCAGGGTGAGCGTCTTTTCAAAAATAATAATAGATTTTTTGTGTTTTTGGCTTATAAGGATTCACTCGAAGATGCAAGGCCACTGAAAGGTAATTTAGAAGAAATTTCCAAACGTGTTACTGAAAAATTAAATGATATCTCCAGTGGCAATTTAAATGAAATAAAATACTATTATACTAAAGACAAAGGGCTTGAAGGCGCCTATATAGTCAATTCGGTATCGGTGCTGGTAACAGATTAATGCGAAAAATGACAGTGGCTTTACGCCGCTGTCATTTTTGATGCCCACAATCCATGTTCAGAAATAGCAAAATTATCTAAAAGTATTGACATAAAATTAACATTGTGGAAAAGAATGTGATTACTAAAGATATGGACGAGAAGATGTACAAAAATTTCATTAGTTGTTGCGGGCCGCTTTTCTAAAAGCTCCTGTGTTTTCCACTTTACTAATTTTATCGTTTCATCAAAACCTAACTCAGTAAGAGTCGGCCTTTTTTTGGTTTTTTGAAACGTAATTAAAATATCGCCTTTGATAGTCATTTTTCTGTTCAACTGACGCGGTGAAAACGTTTTTTGTGTCAAGAGCTTTAGCTCATGCAAAGTGAAACCAGCCTCAAGACAAGCACGGGTTACAGCATACCATTCACCACCTGATATAGAGTGAAATGTAATGCTGAAATATTTTTCAGGGTTAAGAACCCGATATATTTCTTTTATGCACTTATTAATATCATCGGTAAATTCTTCGATTCTCTTATTTCTTACTTTAGCGTCAGTCACAACAACTTCATTACTGTAATCAACTTCCTTTTGCAGCCAGGTGTTCCATATTACACTTTGTTCAAAATAAGGGACGGAGTCTCCGTATGGCGGATCTGTAAATATATAATCGATTGAATTATCCTGAAACGGTAGTTTTTTTGTATCACTTTGAGTAATCAAATAACCACGAGTAGTATTTTTAAATTTTTTTGTATCAGCAACTTTTCCTAAATCTGTTATACAGCTTACATGGTTATTTTTTTGGTAAAAATCAAGCTTACCAGCTATCGCCTTTGCAACTCTGTTTTTAAAGTAGTGGAATACATTGTTTTCAAGATAAGTATTGCCAATATAGAACCCCGTCATCCAGGCTCCCGGAGCCATAGGCCCACGTGAATTTATTGGCGGTACAAGTTTAGAGCAGTTAGCTAAATTAGAGGTAAAAACAAGCATCGCAAAGTCACGGACTAATTTGTTCTCAATACTATTTATTCTATCGAATAATGAAATGTGGCAAATCAGCGTTCTCTTAGTGAATAATGAATCAGTTGTCATATTATCTAACGCGCTAATCCGGCCATTCCGGATGAGTTCTGTACACGGATGAGGTGGCATCACAATATTATCTTCTGACTCTTTTAGTTTTAAGACCTCACTCTTTTCGAGTTTGTACTCAATCGCCGCTTTTGAACAAGTGCAACTAACTTTGTTCATTAGCGGTGAATCGTCTTTTCCTCTAAGCGTAGCTATAACATCAGCTTTTTTCCCACATGATGGGCAAATCCCAGTGAACCATTGCTCATTTAAATAATTTAGATCTTTAATTATTTCATTAATTTCATTTTTGAATTTATCAATATCGATGTTTTTTTCAAGCAATTGCTCTTGTATAAAGACTGACGCAGGGTTCAGATCATTACCTATAGCATTACGTCCATTTATGTATGCTTCGCACACAAAAACACCATAACCAGCAAAGGGATCAAAAACTAAATCACCTTTATTTGAGTATTTTTCGATTAAATGTAGCAAATCACCTGAAGGTTTTTTTCCCCAATATTTATGCATCTCATAACGTGCAAATTTTTGCTTCATTAAGTACCTCGTAAGGAATTTTATTATTATCAGGTATACTGCAGATAGATCTGTTAGCTAACACTACCGTATACGTTAAACGAATACAAGGCATGATGCAGAATTCCAATCTTATTTTGTAACCTGCTGTTATTTTCGGATCAATTCTTTATGCCTTAAGGTTAAAGAGGGGGCTCATTCAGAGAGCAATGGCTAAAATTTTGAAATAACTCAGGCCACTGGTCAAGAATAGAAGACGGCCATGCTGTACCTAATCTAAATAAAATAATTACAAACTGTCTATGTCTGGATTTTGAACTCGTTTTTGTTATACAACTATATTCTGATTTAGCCTTCGGCTGGCGCAAAATGGCATTATTATTGATACAACAGCTAATATAGCGGATTGCAATGATACTAAAATCTTGGTCAGGGAAATCATCTGCGTTCTTATAATTTAACGAAAATTTAAAGCGTCATTAACCAGCCTTAGTTTTAAAGCATTATTCAAAGAATAAATTATTCCGGAATACTATTATCTGCGTTAAATACTCCCATCGTTGCTTTCAGCTCGCAGACCAGATGGTCGGTTAACAGCAGGGTCAGATTTTCCGGCTTGCGTGCCTCACCAATCCAGGCCTGGGGCGTGCGGCAGTGCAGAAACTGATAAATCGGTTCAAGTAAAGGTGCGTAGTTCATGATGTCAAAGGGCGTGGCGAGGGTGACAGGCGGAGAGCTCTCCGCCCCGGCTACTTAGTGGCGAACACCATTATCGTCTTCATCTTCAATGGCGTCGTCTTCGTCATCTTCATCTTCGGCGTCGGGATCTTCGAAATAGGTGCCCCAGCCGTCGTAATCAACGTTGTACTTACCGATGAGATTCACCAGCTGCTCAACCTGCGCATCGATCAGCTCCGGATTCAGCGCGGATTCACTGATGATGTCGACGCACATCACCGTGGTGCCATCTTCCAGCTCCAGCTCTTCCGGTTCGGTCACTTCATAACCCAGCTTGAACGCGTCAACAGCGGCTTTTTCCAGTGAGTCAAAGTTATTGCAGGAGAGATGGTGCTCGATGGTATAGAGCGCATCAGGATCGCTGCCATCCTCCAGCAGCTCTTCGATGATCTGCCGTGTCTCTTCCTGCTGCTCTTCCAGTAATGCTTCATATGCCATAACGATGTCCTCTCTGAGTTCGGCAATAAACAATTATTTTCCCACACTGCCTGTCGCGCCACTACACAAAACCGAAAGTTTATTCGTCCCAGACTTGAAAATGAATATTCATACGGTTAGATTGAATTTTAATTCACTTTAATGCTTACCGGAGCGTTGTATGAGTCAGTTGTATCAGCGTCATTTTCTCAGACTTCTGGATTTTACCCCCGCCGAAATCGATTACCTGCTCTCCCTTTCCGCTGAATTAAAAAAGGCGAAAAAAAGCGCCAGCGAAGTGCAGTATCTGAAAGGCAAAAACATCGCGCTCATCTTCGAAAAAGACTCGACCCGTACCCGATGCTCTTTCGAAGTTGCCGCTTACGATCAGGGTGCAAACGTCACTTATCTCGGCCCGAGTGGCAGTCAGATCGGCCATAAAGAGTCAATGCGCGACACCGCGCGCGTGCTGGGCCGCATGTACGATGGCATTCAGTATCGCGGTTACGGTCAGGAGCTGGTGGAGACGCTGGCAGAACATGCCGGTGTGCCGGTGTGGAACGGCCTGACTACCGAGTTTCATCCGACCCAGTTGCTGGCCGACCTGCTGACGATGCAGGAACATCTGCCAGATAAAAAACTCAGCGAGATGACGCTGGTCTATGTCGGTGATGCGCGCAACAACATGGGCAACACCATGCTGGAAGCCGCCGCCCAGGTCGGTCTGGATCTGCGTCTGGTGGCGCCGAAGAGCTGCTGGCCGGAGGACGAACTGGTCGCGCAGTGCCGCGAAGTGGCACAGCAGACTGGCGGAAAGATTACCCTCACCGAGGATATTGCCAGTGGTGTGAAAGATGCGGATTTCATCTACACCGATGTTTGGGTGTCGATGGGCGAAGCCAAAGCGGTCTGGGCCGAGCGTATTGCCCTGCTGCGTGACTATCAGGTCAACCGGGCGATGCTGGATCTGACCGGCAACCCGCAGGTGAAATTCCTGCACTGCCTGCCCGCTTTCCATGACGATCAGACCACGCTGGGCCAGCAGATGGCGGAACAGTACAATCTGCCCAACGGCATGGAAGTCAGCGATGAGGTCTTTGAGTCGCCGCACAGCATCGTTTTCGATCAGGCCGAGAACCGTATGCACACCATCAAAGCGGTTATGGTGGCGACGCTGGGCCAGCGCTGAGAGGCCGCGGCCACCGGACGCGGTTCTCATCCGACAGCGTCCGCCGCAGTTGCCCTGTTTCGCTGCCGGGCGCGCACCGGCGGCCGGCCCGCAAACGTTTTCCTCTTGCTGCTCTGCGGCGAACGGGTATAATGCGGCCCAATTTGCCGGAGGAAACATGCGACAGCACAGCGGACAATTTGATGCTCAATCACGCCTGACCGCAGGCGGTGCTGCTGTTTCTTTCGGTCATCGACCCGATCTTAAAAAAGCCCCTTAAGCAGGGGCTTTTTTTTGCCCGCAATCCGGCCGCGCAGAGGAGAAAGCTATGGCTAACCCGCTATATCGCAAGCACATTATTTCAATCAACGACCTCAGTCGCGAAGAGCTGGAACTGACGCTGCAGACCGCGGCACAGCTTAAAGCCAACCCGCAGCCGGAACTGCTGAAGCACAAGGTCATCGCCAGCTGCTTCTTTGAGGCGTCAACCCGAACGCGCCTGTCGTTTGAAACCGCGATCCATCGTCTGGGCGCGTCAGCGGTCGGCTTTGCTGACGGCAGCAATACCTCGCTGGGCAAGAAGGGAGAAACCCTGGCCGACACCATTTCAGTTATCAGCACCTATGTTGATGCGATTGTGATGCGTCATCCGCAGGAAGGCGCGGCCCGGCTGGCGACCGAGTTCTCCAATGGCATCCCGATCCTCAACGCGGGTGATGGGGCAAACCAGCATCCGACCCAGACGCTGCTGGACCTCTTCACCATTCAGGAAACCCAGGGTCGTCTGAATCAGCTGAATGTGGCGATGGTCGGTGACCTGAAGTATGGCCGCACCGTCCACTCGCTGACCCAGGCGCTGGCGAAGTTTGAAGGCAACCGCTTCTACTTTATTGCGCCCGATGCGCTGGCGATGCCCGCCTACATCACCGATATGCTGGATGAGAAGCAGATCCCCTGGTCACGACACGACAGCTTCGAGGCGGTGATGCCGCAGCTCGATATTCTCTACATGACACGGGTCCAGAAAGAGCGGCTCGACCCGTCCGAGTATGCCAACGTCAAAGCGCAGTTCATTCTGCGCGCGGCCGATCTCGGTACAGCGCGCGACAACATGAAAGTGCTGCACCCGCTGCCGCGTATCGATGAAATCACTACCGATGTCGACAAGACCCCGTACGCCTGGTATTTCCAGCAGGCGGGTAACGGCATCTATGCGCGCCAGGCTCTGCTGGCACTGGTTTTAAACAGCGAACTCGCCCTGTAAGGAGAAACCTCATGACACAGGACAACAAATTGCAGGTCGAAGCGATTAAACGCGGCACGGTTATCGACCATATTCCGGCGCAGATTGGCTTTAAACTGCTCTCTCTGTTTCGGCTGACCGAAACCGACCAGCGCATTACCATCGGCCTGAACCTGCCATCCGGTGAGATGGGCCGCAAGGATCTGATCAAGATTGAGAACACCTTTCTCACTGACGATCAGGTGAATCAGCTGGCGGTCTATGCGCCTCACGCTACGGTCAACCGCATCGATGACTACGAAGTGGTGGCCAAGATCGCCCCGACGCTGCCGGACCACGTTGAGCGGGTACTGACCTGCCCTAACAGCAACTGCATCAGCCGCAGCGAGCCGGTCTTCTCCAGCTTTGCCGTCAAGCAGCGCGCCGATGATGTGCACCTGAAGTGCAAATATTGCGAGAAAGAGTTCGCCCGCCATGTGGTGCTGGGTCACTGGTAATCGCTCTGCCCGACCTTATAATGGGCCTGAGCGGCGGCATCGCCGCCTGACGACATAATCAAAGGAGCCAGGATGTCTCGTGAAATCAGTACTGAAAAAGCCCCTGCCGCTATCGGTCCCTATGTTCAGGGCGTCGATCTGGGCAGCATGATCATGACCTCAGGTCAGATCCCGGTAGATCCGGCGACCGGCCAGGTAGCCGATGACATCGCCGCCCAGGCGCGCCAGTCGCTGGAAAACGTGAAGGCGATTGTAGAAGCGGCGGGTCTGAAGGTGGGCGATATCGTGAAGACCACGGTGTTCGTCAAAGATTTAAATGACTTTGCTACGGTCAATGCGACCTATGAAGCGTTTTTCACCGAACATCAGGCTCACTTCCCGGCGCGTTCCTGCGTCGAAGTGGCGCGTCTGCCAAAAGATGTGAAGATCGAAATCGAAGCGATTGCCATCCGTCGCTAAGATTGTACGCCGCCGCCTGCTGTGAACGCTGGCAGGCGGCGGCGCCGTGTTTACCGCTTAGCCGGTCGCCACAGCCACAGCAGCGCTATCGCCAGCGCAAACAGCACACCGAAGCCGATGCCCGTCGCCACCGCAGGCGCCCCCGCTCTGATCGCCAGCGTATAGAGTCCCAGCATGATCAGCATGGCGCTGTTCTCACCCAGATTCTGCACCGCAATGGCATTACCGGAGCCGACGCTCTCTTTGCCGCGTGCCTGCAGCAGCGCATTCAGCGGCACCACAAAGAATCCGCCCAGCGCGCCAGTCAGCATCAGGATCAGATAAGCATTCAGCAGCGAGTGCTGCAGCGAGAAGACCACAACCATGACGCCAATCAGCACCCCGGCTGGCATACAGCGACGCACGGTTTCCAGCGTCACCAGCTTCGCCGCCGCCGCCGCACCAATCACAATCCCGACCGCCACCATCGCATTCAGGGTTGTTGGCGTTGTGTTGTCATTGATGCCCAGCGCCACCGGCACCCAGAGCACCAGCAGAAAACGCAGCGTCACGCCTGCGCCCCAGAACAGGCTGGTCCCCAGCAGCGAGAAGCGCGTCTCTGCACCCCGCCACAGCAGCATAACGGCACCCGAGAAGCGGCGCACCATCATGCCCGGCTGCCAGCTCTGACCAGGACGTGCCGCCGCAAGCTTCGGGATAAACAGGTTGGCAATGACAGCAATGCCGTAGGTCAGCGCACAGATCCCCAGCGCCGCCAGAATATGCCAGTCGGCCAGCATCCCGCCCGCCACTGAGCCGAGCAGGATGGCGGCGATGGTTGACGCCTCCATCAGCCCGTTGGCTTTCACCAGTTTGTCGCCGTGCGTGATCTCCCCCAGGATGCCATATTTGGCCGGTGAGTAGGCCGCCGCCCCCGCGCCCACCAGGGTATAGCCGACGAAGGGATTGAAGCCGAAGCAGATCACCAGCGCACCCAGCAGCTTCAGGCTGTTGGCGAGCATCATCACCCGCCCTTTTGCCATACTGTCCGCCACCTGGCCGACAAACGGCGCCAGCAGAATGTAGGCGGCGACAAACAGCATCTGCAATACCGGCTGGCTCCAGTCGGGATAGAACTGGCTTTTCAGCACCGCCAGGGTGGCAAACAGCAGCGCGTTGTCGCCAAAGGCGGAAAAGAACTGGGCGATAATCACGGCGATCATACCGCGCGACATCAGCGGCGCATGACGATCCAGACTCATCCTTTCTCCTCTTCTGCCATTTTCTTCAGCGTTACATAATCGGGTTTGCCGCTGCCGAGCACCGGCAGCTGTTTCACCACCCGGATATCGCGTGGCAACGCCAGCTCCGGCGCGCCCAGTTCGCGGGCCGCTTTCTGCAGGCTGTCGCGCGCCAGCTCAGCATCAGTAGTAAACAGCACCAGTGCCTCGCCGCGCTGGCCATCCGGACGCAGCGAGGCGGCATGCTGCCTGTCTGGCGACGCTTTCAGGGCGATCTGTTCAACAATCTCCAGCGACACCATCTCCCCGGCGATCTTGGCAAAGCGTTTAGCCCGCCCCTGAATCTGGCAGAAACCGCCCTCGTCAAAGCTGACGATATCGCCGGTGTCATACCAGCCCGCTTCCATATTGCCTTCGCCATCGTCAGCGACCGGCGTTTCCAGCACGCCCGGATTTTCAACCCGCAGATAGCCCTTCATCACGTTCGGGCCGCGCAGTTGCAGCCGTCCGCCCTGCTCAATGCCGGGCACCGACATCAGTCGGGAATCCATGCCCGGCAGAATCCGTCCCACGGTCTGCGCCTTTGTGGCCATCGGCACGTTGATCGCTACCACGGGCGCGCACTCGGTGACGCCGTAGCCTTCAAGGATGCGGATACCATACTTCTCCATGTAAGTCTGGCGGGTCTGCTCCTGCAGTTTCTCCGCCCCCGCAACCACGTAGCGCAGACGGGCAAAATCATAAGGCGCGGCAAAGCGTGCATAGTTACCCAGGAAGGTAGAGGTGCCAAACAGCACGGTACAGTTACGGTCATAGACCAGCTCCGGCACGATGCGATAATGCAGCGGGCTGGGATAGAGGAAGACCTGCGCACCGGTCATCAGCGGCGTGAACAGCCCGACCGTCAGGCCAAACGCATGGAACAGCGGCAGCGCCGACATAAAACGGTCACGCGGGGTGAAGTCTGCCACCGTGCGAATTTGCTCGACGTTGGCCAGCAGGCTTTTATGCGAGTGCACCACCCCTTTGGGATTGCCTTCCGAGCCGGAGGTGAAGAGTACCATGGCCGCATCTTCCGGCTGCTGAGGCAGCTGCGCACGACGCGGCATCAGCAGATGAGCGAGGATCCACAGCTTGTCCCGGCCGGTAACGGTCTCTTTCAGATCTTCCAGATAGATCCACTGCACCTCGCCTAGTCCCTGCGGCAGGTGCCACAGGTTGCCCTTCTCAAGAAACTGGCGCGAGGTGAAGACCGTCTTGATCTGCGCGGCGGTCAGCGCCGCCCGCATGCCGTTAACGCCCGCAGTGTAATTGAGCATCGCCGGTACACGCCCGCGCAGCGTGGCACCGAAAATCGCGGCTGCCGTGACGGTGGTATTGGGCAACAGCAGCCCCACGACTTCACGCGGCTGGCTGTAGCGTTCCAGAATACGGCCCACGCCCAGTGACTTCTTCAGCAGGCCGTTATAGCTGTCGGGTGTGAAATTCACATCTTCGATGCAGGGCTTAAACGCGCCATAACGTGTTCGCGCCGCCAGAAACGCCTCAAACAGGGTTTCACGCGGACGCACCGCCATGCGCGCTTCCATCATTATATGGTGCAGGTGCTCACCGGCCAGCACGCGCCGATCGCGCGCCCGTTTCGCCTCCGGCATCGGAATGCGGGTGGCGGGCAGAATGCTCAGGGTGATACGCGGGAACAGACGACGTTTAAACACGCCCGCCAGACGACCAAACGGCGTGAACTCTGCGCCTTCAATGCGCACCGGCACCACACTGGCACCGGAACGCGCGGCGACAAAACCTGCGCCGCTGTAAATCTTCATCAGCGATCCGGTAACCGTAATCCGTCCTTCCGGGAAAATCACCACCGGACGGCCACTGTCAATCAGCCGGACCAGTTGCTTCAGCGCCATCGGGCGGGTTGGATCCAGCGGGACAAAGTCGATAAAAGGTTTCACCAGACGCATAAACCAGCCTTCGCTGATGGTCGTATAGATGGCGAAGACCGGTTTGATCGGCAAAAATAGCGCCAGCAATATGCCGTCGAGAAACGACACATGGTTCGGCGTGATCAATACCTTCTGTTTATTCAGTTCGGTGACATCGCCACGCAGTTCGACCCGCCACAACAGGCGAAATATCAGGCGCAAAAGTGTGAAAACCATGCCGGCTCCTTAGCATCATGAAAATAGCTCCTCACGATGCAGGATTTAACACGGTTCGACAACAGAATTATCGGCGATCAGAGGCCTCCTCAGGGGGCCTGCCCGTCAGCGCAATCGGGGGCCCTCCCCCCGCAGCAAATGCTCTCCAGCACCGGCCATCGCGACGAGGCGGGAATTCAAAACCTGAAGAGACAGGATGACGTAATGGCAGTAAAAGTGCAGCGGGGATGTGATCCCAGCGCGACAAAGGTATGGCGTTCAGCCTGCTGACAGGCAAAAAAAACCCACGCTTCTGCGTGGGTTGGTGTAATAACAGGGTTCTCACTGCCGAAGCGGTGTTGTTTTCACACCCATCAATACCTCTGGGACCTCTATCCTCGCACTGATTGACCGCGTGGAGACAGCAGGAAAACGCAACCGAATTCGGGTAAGTGCAACGAGGTGTGTATATCTCTCACACCTTGCTTACACTCTGATTTAACTAGGATTTATCTGAAGGGCTAGCCGCCGGTCGTGTATAGATAGCGTCCGGCGCAATGTTCATGTGTTTCAGTACCGGCCCCATGATATTGCCGAATACCGGGGCGGCAACCGAACCACCAAAGTGGTCGCCTGCGGTCGGATGGTTAATCATGACCACCAGCGCCACTTCCGGGTGGCTGGCTGGCGCAAGACCCGCGGTGTAGTTGACGTAGCCGCCATCATATTTGCCGCTGGCGCCCATCTTTTCGGCCGTACCGGTTTTGGTCGCCAGACGATAGCCCGGCACGGCGGCTTTCAGCCCGGTTCCGCCTGGCAGGACGTCGCTCTCCAGCATGTGCACCACCTCTTTTACCGTTTCCGGGTTAGCGACCTGCTTGCCCAGCACCGGTGGCGTCACGCGGGTGATCGATAGCGGACGGTAGATGCCGTAGGAACCGAGCGTGGCATATTCGCGGGCAATCTGCAGCGGCGTGACGCGCAGACCATAGCCAAACGAGAAGGTCGCCCGTTCGATATCCGCCCAGCGGGCGCGATGCAGCGGAAAGTAACCGACGCTTTCACCGGTCAATCCCAGGCCGGTCGGCTTGCCCAGCCCGAAGGCGTGATAGGTATTCACCAGCGCTTCAGCCGGCATCGCCAGTGCCATGTGTGAAACACCGATGTCACTCGATTTCTGCAGAATGCCGGTCATGGTCAGGCGCGGCCAGTGGCCGACGTCGCGGATCAGGTGGCCATTGACGCTATAGGGCGTGGTGTCGATCACCGAATCCGGCCGCACCAGATGACGCTCCAGCGCCTCCATGACCACCAGCGGCTTAACGGTCGAACCCGGTTCATAGCTGTCGTTGATAGCGGCGTTACGCATCTGCGCCGGGGTCGCACCTTCATAGTTGTTGGGGTTGAACGATGGATAGGAGGCCATTGCCAGAATTTCACCGGTGTCGATTTTCACCAGCACCGCGGCACCGGAGTCCGCCTTGTTGAGCAGCACGCCGTCGCGCAGTTTGCTGTAGAGCGTGTACTGGTCATATTTATCGATGCTGAGCTGGACAGTCGGCGGCTGCGTCGGCGGCTGATAGTTGATCATCGCGATGATGTTGCCTGCCGCATCCTGACGGTAAACCTCCTTGCCCGGCTCACCCTGCAGCACTTTATCGAACCCTTTTTCCAGTCCGTTCAGACCCACGTTATCTGCGCCAACAATCCCGATCAGCGGCGCAGAGGCTTCGCTCATCGGATAGAAACGGCTGTCGTCATAAACTTCGCTGATGCCTTTGAGCTTCAGCTCTTTAATATCTTTGGCGATGCCCAGTTCGACTTTGCGTCCCAGATAGAGAAAGCGCCGCTTCGGGTTAGCCGTGATCTGTGCCGCCAGCTCTTCGGGACGGGTGTTGAGCGCAGCAGCCAGATAGGCCCATTTGGCACTGGTAAAGTCGGGATTGCTCTCCAGTACGCGCTGCGGATCGGCGATGACATCGCGCGATGGCACGCTGAGCGCCAGCGCTTCGCCATTGCGATCCAGCAGAGTGCCGCGGCTGGTAGGCAGCGTTACGGTTCGCAGCGAACGCTGATCCGCCTCATGCTCCAGCATCGGCTGATTCAGAAACTGCAGGTCCGCAACGCGCGCCAGTAGCACGACCAGACAGGTCGTGACGCCGAGACAGATCAGCCGAAAACGAAAAGGGTTGAATGGCGCTTTTATCTGGTCTTTTCCCAGTAGTTTTTTAATCCGGGGCATGGCATTCCGCTGCGCAAAATAAAGAGAAAGGGGCTGGTGCCAGCAGTTATAAAGAAAGCGCTGGCCGTATAACAGGAAAACTGTGTATCAGTTCGTTATCGACCGCAGATGGCGGGCAAAAAAAACCTGCGCATCTGCGCAGGTTGGTGTAATCAAGAAAATCTATTGATGTTCACCCATCAATACCTCTGGGACCCTGAATGTAGCAAGGGGGATTGATCGGCTGCCATCACTCAAACGCAACAGTTACCCGCAAAATGTAACCAGCCATGAGATCCTTACGCTAATCTGCAATCCTGATGTTTTTTGATTTCCACCAGGCAGCTCATGGCATTGGGACCCTGCGTCAGCGACGAGGTGCCGATGTCGAGCGTCAGCACGTTCGGGTTACCCGCGCGATCCCAGGGCTGCCAGGCTTTGCCAAATCCCGGATCGAACCAGGCCCCGGTGGCAATGATCACCACGCCCTGCGTCACGCCGTCGGTGATCCGCACACCTGCCAGCATCACGCCACGGGCGTTACTCACCTCAATCTCATCGCCGTCTGCCAGCCCGCGCGCCGCTGCATCCTGTGGATGCATATAAAGCGTTTCGTGCCCGGCGGTTTTGTTGCCCTGCACGGTGTCGGTGGCATCCAGCTGGCTGTGCAGCCGGTCGGCGGGCTGAATCGAAATCATGTGCAGCGGATAGTCGCGGCTGACCGGCGAACCCAGCCACTCCTGCGGCTCACGCCACTCCGGATGCCCGGCAAAGTCGTCAAGCTGATAGTCCGCGATGGTCTGGCTGAACAGCTCAATTTTACCGCTGGCGGTTTTGATCGGATGCGCCTGGGGATCGGCCCGGAACGCTTCCATAAACTGATAAGGTTTACCGCCCTCCGGAATTTCCACAAAGCCGCGCTGCCAGAACGCATCAAACTCAGGGAAATCGATGCCCTTGCGCTGATGCGCGGTGGCACACTGCTGATAGAGATGTTCAATCCACTGCATCTCGTTGCGCCCTTCTGTGAAGGTGTCGCGATAGCCGAGGCGTTCGGCCAGATCGGCAAAAATATCGAAGTCGTTGCGCGCCTGATGCTGCGGTTTGATCGCCTGATGCATCGCCAGCACAAAGCGATCCCGGGAGGAGCCGCCGATATCGTTGCGCTCCAGCGTGGTCGTGGCTGGCAGCACAATGTCAGCCATCTGCGCGGCAGGTGTCCAGACGATATCCTGCACTACCACCGTGTCGGGCCGCTGCCAGCCCTCCACCAGCCGGTTCAGCTGCTGGTGATGATGGAACGGATTGCCGCCTGCCCAGTGGACCAGATGAATGTCGGGATAGTGCAGCGTTTCGCCCTGGAAGCGGTAAGGCTGGCCGGGATTGAGCAGCATGTCGCTGATGCGCGCGACCGGAATCGACAATCCACAGGGATTCGGGCCGGTGCTCATCATCGGCGCAGGCCCTTCCTGACGCGGGTTGCCGACGCTGTTCATCGAGCCGTGCCCAAAGGAGAATCCCGCACCTGGCAGGCCAGGCTGACCGAGCATTGACGACAGCGCGATCATCATCCAGTAAGGCTGTTCGCCGCGATGGGCACGCTGAACCGAATAGGAGCAGGTGATAAAGCTGCGCTTGCCGGTCAGCTGCTGCGCCAGCCGGACAATGCGGTCAGCCGGAATGCCGGTGATGCGGCTGGCCCAGCCTGCGGTTTTTGCTACGCCATCGGTTTCACCCAGCAGATAGGCGCGCAGCTGCGGCCAGCCGGTGCAGTGGCTGGCGAGAAACGCCTCGTCCACCGCGCCGCGCTGGGTGATCTCATGCCCCAGCGCCAGCATCAGCGCCACATCGGTATTCGGGCGAATCGGGATCCACTCGGCGTTAACAAATTCCGGGCAGTCATCGCGCATCGGGCTGATGTTGATCACCGGCGTGCCTTTGGCGGCCAGCTGCATCAGCGCCGGTTTCAGGCTGTGCTGCCCGGCGCCACCCGACGCAACCTGGGCATTTTTCAGCGCCAGCCCGCCAAAGGCGACAAATATTTCGGCATGCTCCACCACCTGCGGCCATTCGGTGACGCGCCCGGTCAGCGGCATATAGGTGCCGATCACATAGGGCAGGAAGAACTGCGCGGCACCCCAGCTGTAGTTACCCTGCTGGTCAACGCCGCCGCCGCCCTGGAAGTAGAAGCGACGCACCAGGGTACGGGCGTGGTTGACGCGACCGGCCGACGACCAGCCGTAGGAGCCGTTGAAGATGCCCGATGCGCCGTAGCGATCGCGCACGCGGCGATTCTCGTCCGCCACCAGATCCAGCGCGGTTTCCCAGTCAACGGCGACAAAATCTTCCCGGCCACGCAGCGTGCGGTCACTCTTCTCGCGTGACTTCAGCCACGAGCGCCGCACCATCGGCTGGCGGATACGGCGGTCGGAATAGACCAGTTCAGGAATGGTGTGGATCATCGGTGACGGGTCGGCATCAGCGAAGAAAGGTTCGCAGCCCGTCAGGCGATCGTTTTCAGTGACGGCGGTAAACGCCCCCCAGTGCGCCAGGTGTGGCACTTTGGTTTTCATTGTGATTTTTCACGGTTGCCAGGTGAGAGATTGAGCATAACATGGCGCGGCGCCTCAACAGAAGATGCGCGGACGCGGCCGTTTTTACCCCTTTTTGCGACGACGCTGGCATTCTGTCGGGTTGATGTGTCCGCCCTTTTCCGTAACACTGATGCGATGTGTAAACGTTTTCCCCAAAGCAGGTCAACGCATGGCTACCATAAAGGATGTTGCGCGACTGGCTGGCGTTTCTGTCGCCACAGTCTCCCGTGTAATCAATAACTCTCCCAAAGCCAGCGACAGCTCCCGACAGGCCGTAGGTGAGGCGATGGAGCAGCTTCAGTACCACCCGAATGCCAACGCACGCGCGCTGGCGCAGCAATCGACCGAAACACTCGGCCTGATTGTCGGTGACGTTTCCGATCCCTTTTTTGGCGCCATGGTGAAAGCGGTCGATGAGGTTGCCGGCGACACCGGTAATTTTTTACTGATTGGTAACGGTTACCATAATGAGCAAAAAGAGCGGCAGGCGATTGAACAGCTGATGCGGCATCGCTGCGCGGCGCTGGTGGTTCACGCTAAGAAAATTCCCGACGCCGAACTGGAAGTGCTGATGAAGCAGGTGCCCGGTATGGTGCTGCTGAACCGGCTGATCAAAGGCTTCGAGAAACGCTGCATTGCACTCGACGACCGCTACGGTGCCTGGCTGGCGACCCGCCACCTGATCCAGCTCGGCCATCAGAATATCGCCTTTATCTGCTCGACCCACACTATCTCCGATGCCGAAGATCGTCTGCAGGGCTATTACGACGCGCTGAAAGAGCACGGTCTGCCGTGCAGCGATCGACTGGTCACCTGGGGTGAACCGGATGAAGTGGGCGGTGAGCAGGCGATGACCGAGCTGCTGGGGCGCGGCAGGAATTTTACCGCCGTCGCCTGTTACAACGACTCAATGGCAGCGGGTGCGCTGGCGGTACTGAGTGATAACGGCGTCCGTGTACCGGAAGAGATGTCGCTGATCGGTTTCGATGATGTGCTGGTCTCCCGCTATGTACGACCACGCCTGACCACCGTCCGCTACCCTATCGTCACGATGGCGCAGCAGGCGGCGCAGCTGGCACTGGCGCTTGCCAACGACCTGCCGCTGCCGGAAGTGACCCACATGTTCAGCCCGACACTGGTGCGCCGCCACTCCGTCAGCGGGCCAGCCTGACGCCGCCGTGGCCGGTTCCGCCGGCCGCCGCGTGAGCCTGTCTTCCCCTTTTCTTTGCGGCCGCCTCACCTGTCGCTGGCATCTATCGGCCGCCCACCACCAGAACCGGAGGCCGGTTCTGTCCTCGTCCGCCCTTTTTCTGCCGGGTTGCGGCTTCCTTGCTTCAGGTCAAACCAGCGCGTATTAATTCGCAGAAATCACTACATATAGATAATAGAATCCATCCCAGCCCTACATATAGTTAAAGGAGAGGACATGGCAACGGTGGTAATCAAACGGGATGGATGCCGGACGGCCTTTGATGCGCAGCGTATCGAGCAGGCCGTCGCGGCTGCGGCGCGGGCAGCAGACATCAGGGACAAAGCCTGGTGCGCGCAGGTCGCGGAGCAGGTGGCCGGACAGCTGGCCGACCGTCCGGAAGTGGCCATTCATGAGATTCAGTGCGCGGTCGAAGAGACACTGATGGCAGGCCCGTATCCGCAGCTGGCCCGCGCCTACATTGAATACCGCCACGATCGCGATGTCGCCCGCGATCGTCAGAGCCGGTTGCATCACGCTATTCGCGGCCTGGTCGATCAGACCAACGCTGCGCTGCTTAATGAGAATGCCAACAAAGACAGCAAAGTCATCCCGACCCAGCGCGATCTGCTGGCCGGGATCGTCGCGAAGCACTACGCGCAGCAGCAGATGCTGCCCCGCGACGTGGTGCTGGCGCACGAGCGCGGCGAAATCCACTATCACGATCTCGACTACGCTCCCTTCTTCCCGATGTTCAACTGCATGTTGATCGATCTGAAAGGCATGCTGACCCACGGTTTTAAAATGGGCAACGCCGGGATCGAGCCGCCGAAATCAATCGCCACCGCCACCGCCGTGACGGCGCAGATCATCGCCCAGGTCGCCAGCCACATTTATGGCGGCACCACTATCAACCGCATTGATGAGGTGCTGGCACCGTTTGTTGAGCTGAGCTATGCCCGCCATCTGGCGATCGCCGAAGAGTGGCAGATCCCGCAGGCTGAACAATATGCGCGCCAGCGGACAGAGAAAGAGTGCTACGACGCTTTTCAGTCGCTGGAGTACGAGGTGAATACCCTGCACACCGCCAACGGGCAGACGCCGTTTGTCACCTTTGGGTTCGGCCTGGGCACCCGCTGGGCCGCCCGGCTGATTCAGCAGTCCATTCTGCGTAACCGGCTGGCAGGCCTGGGCAGAAATCATAAAACCGCCGTGTTCCCGAAACTGGTGTTCACGATTCGTGAAGGCGTTAACCGCCGGGCCGGTGACGTGAATTACGACATCAAGCAGCTGGCACTGGCGTGCGCCAGCAAGCGGATGTATCCCGACATCCTCAATTACGATCAGGTCGTGAAAGTTACCGGCTCCTTTAAAACGCCGATGGGCTGCCGCAGCTTCCTGGGCGTCTATGAGGAGAACGGCGAGCAGATTCATGAGGGCCGCAACAATATTGGCGTGATCAGCGTGAACCTGCCGCGTATCGCGCTGGAAGCGGGCGGTGATGAAGCGCGCTTCCGGACACTGCTCGATGCGCGACTGCTGCTGGCTAAACGGGCGCTGATGGCGCGGGTGGCGCGGCTGGAGAAAACGAAAGCACGTGTCGCACCCATCCTCTATATCGAGGGTGCCTGTGGCGTCCGGCTGAACGCCGATGATGAGGTCGGTCCGATCTTCCGCAATGGCCGCGCATCGCTGTCGCTGGGCTTTATTGGCCTGCATGAAACCCTGAATGCGCTTAGCGGCGGTCAGCGGCATCCTTACGATGACGCGGCTTTGCGTGCCAAAGGAGTGGAAATCATTGCCCGTATGCGCGAAGCGACCGACCGCTGGAAAGCGGAGACCGGCTACGGCTTCAGCCTCTACAGTACGCCGAGCGAAAACCTGTGCGACCGTTTCTGCCGCCTTGATGCCGCGCAGTTCGGTGTGGTGCCGGGCGTTACCGACAAAGGCTACTATACCAACAGCTTTCATCTCGACGTTGAAAAGAAGGTCAATCCGTACGACAAAATTGACTTTGAAGCGCCCTATCCGCCGCTGGCGAACGGCGGGTTCATCTGTTACGGCGAATACCCGAACGTGCAGCATAACCTCAGGGCGCTGGAGGATGTCTGGGATTACAGTTACGACCGGGTGCCCTACTACGGCACCAATACGCCCATTGATGAGTGCTACGACTGCGGCTTCAGCGGCGAATTCACCTGTACCAGCCGTGGCTTTAGCTGTCCGAACTGTGGCAATCACGATCCGGCGCGCGCCTCTGTTACACGGCGGGTCTGCGGCTATCTGGGCAGTCCCGATGCGCGACCTTTCAATGCCGGTAAGCAGCAGGAAGTGCAGCGCCGCGTTAAGCATCTGGCTCAGGGACCGCTGGGATGATGCATATTCATCGTTACTACGATGTGGATATCGTGAATGGTCCCGGCACCCGCTGCACGCTGTTTGTTGCCGGTTGCGAACATCAGTGTCGCGGCTGCTACAACCAGAGCACCTGGCGTATTGATTCCGGCGTACCCTTTACGCTGGCGATGGAGGAGCAGCTGCTGGCCGACCTGCAGGACACGCGCATTCCGCGCCAGGGTCTGTCACTGAGCGGGGGCGATCCGCTGCATCCGCAGAACGTGCCGCACATTCGCCGCCTGGTGAAACGGGTGCGACAGGCCTGTCCGGGTAAAGATATCTGGCTCTGGAGCGGCTATCGGCTGCAGGAGCTGAATGCGGCTCAGCGTGCCGTGCTGGACTATCTCGATGTGCTGATCGATGGCCGCTTTGTCGAAGAGGAGAAGGATGCCACGCTGCAATGGCGCGGCAGCCGTAATCAGGTTATCTGGCAGCTACGCTGAATGGCGCGGGATCGCGCCCGATTCAACGATCGTGACCCGCTCGCCGCCTGGCGTGAAAGCCTGCTGATGAAGACAGCGTGCCACGTCACGCGCCTGTACCGCTCGCCAGTTGCCCGGCAGCAGTGAAAAGATCGGTGCCATCAGGCTCTCCCCTCCGCGCTTCTGTGCGCGATCGCCCAGCAGCAGAGAGGGCCGTATCAGCGTCAGTCGCGGCCAGCCCTGATGACGCAACGCATTCTCCATCTCGCCTTTGACGCGATTATATAAAAACGGTGAGTGGCGGTTAGCGCCGTGTGCGCTGACCACCAGCATCTGCTTCGCCCCCAGACGTATGCCACTCAAGCCGGTGTCCACCACCAGCGTGTAATCGACGTGAATAAAAGCCTGTCTGCTGCCCGCCGCTTTGCGGGTGGTGCCGAGACAGCAGAACACGGTATCCAGCGCACCCTGCAGCGGCCCCAGCACATCGGTAAGATCAGCCTCAACCAGATTCACCACTTTGCGCATCGCGGGCAGTGGCCGGCAGGTGGGGGCAATGATCTCGTCAACACGCGGGTCCTCAATCAGTAAGCGCAGCAGGTGCGACCCGACCAGACCGGTCGCCCCAGTCAGTAAGACGCGATTCATCTCAGATTCATCCTTATTTCGCTGCTGACAGGTTAAAAGATAGCTGATCTTAACGGGCTGGCTTGCGTTCTCACGCTTAGCGACCAGGCTTAGAGCGTTAACGGAAAGCGCGCCCTGCGCTCTGCATGTCTTAGGAGGAAAAAAATGAGCAAGAAAGTTGCGGTTTTGATTACCGATGAATTTGAAGACTCAGAGTTTACCTCACCCGCTGAGGTCTACAAACGCGCGGGTTTCGACGTGGTCACCATTGAGAAACAAGCCGGTAATGTGGTTAAGGGCAAAAAAGGCGAAGCGGAAGTGACTATCGATCGCAGCATTGATGATGTCAGCCCGGCTGAATTTGACGCCCTGTTACTGCCTGGTGGACACTCGCCTGATGCCCTGCGCGGTGACGATCGTTTCGTCGCCTTTACCAAAGAGTTTGTCGCCAGCGGCAAGCCTATCTTTGCCATCTGCCACGGCCCGCAGCTGCTGATCAGCGCCAACGGTGTACGTGGTCGCAAGATGACGACGGTTAAAGCCGTGGCTATCGACCTGATCAACGCGGGCGCTGACTTCCACGACAAAGAAGTGGTCGTCGACGGCGATAAGCTGGTCACCAGCCGTACTCCGGCCGATCTGCCAGCCTTTAACCGCGAATCTCTGCGGATCCTCGAAGCGCTGTAAATCTGCGACGCCCTTTTCCGCTGAAAAGGGCGTGTTACGCTTCTCTCTGCCAGCCGATCTTACTGCCAAAACCCAGCGCATTATCCGTCATCTTCACCTCATCCAGCGAAATCTCCCATAGCGGCGCCGACACTTTCCGCGAAACCGGAAAACGTTTCTGGTATGCGGCTCGGGCAGCGTATTCTGTCTCCTCTTCCAGCCTTCTGATGTGACCACGATACTGCACACCTTTGATGAGCAGCACGCTTCGGGGCTGGCCGTTGACAGTGCCTGCAACCTGCGGATTCTGCGCTATTAACGCACCGTGGCGGGTATCAGGTTCGGTCATGATCCAGAAGACCATGCGTGTTTCATCAAAGACGTAGTAGCAGTTCGCGCACCATAGCTGATCATCGGCGGTGCAGCAGAGCGACAGCACATGCTGCTTTTTGAGGTAGCGAACCAGATGGGCATGATCGGACAAGGTGAACTCCTGGCTGGGCACGGCAGCGTGAAGCGCGTTACACTGGCGGCCTCTTTTCTGGGAACATAAATGCGATGAATCAGCGGTGGCAACTCTACATCGTCCGGACGGCGAAAGGGAGTCTCTATACCGGCATCACCACCGATGTCGCGCGTCGGGTTGCTCAGCATCAGAGCGGGCGCGGCGCCCGTGCGCTGCGCGGCAAAGGTCCGCTGGAGCTGATGTTTCACTGCGAAGCGGGCGATCGCGCCAGCGCCTCCAGGCTGGAATATCAGGTTAAGCAGCTGACCCGGCAGCAGAAATTACTGCTGCTTGCGGGTCAGCCTGTCCACCTGGCGCGCTGGCTGGGGATTACTTCAGACGAGTAAAAGGGTCGGCGTAGTCGATCCGCCCTTCGGCCCCATCAAAGGCGTTATCTGCCAGACGGTAAACCTGGAACGTCGTCTCCGAGCCTGGCCAGCGGCTTTGCAGACCGTGACGGGCCGCCGCGTCAAAGCCAAAACGGCCGAACAGCGCCGGGTCGCCCAGCACCACGACGGCGCTGTAGCCAAACTCATTCAGCGTATCCAGTCCCTCATAAATGAGCTTACTGGCGATACCCTGGCCGCGCAGCGTCTCATCGACGGCCAGCGGAGCCAGTCCGACCCAGCCGCGATCTTCACCCTGAACGCTGACCGGGCTGAATGCGGCGTAGCCCAGTACCTGCCCTTCATCATCCGTGGCGACCACGCCCAGGGTCAGCAGGCCATCTTCGCGCAGCGCCTGCGTCAGTTCCGCCTCCGCGGAAGTGGGAAAGCAGCGCTTCAGCAACGCATCGATACCCGCCGCATCAACACCAATTTCGCTACGGATCAACATGCGGCACCTGCGCGTGCCTGTACGGCCTTCGCGTCCTGTTTCATTCCGGCTTCGACAAACGCAGCCATCTGCTGAATGGCCGTGCGCAACGCGGCGGGCATAGCCTCGGGTTCAATAGCATCCATTACGTTTTTCACCTCAAGTCCCAGTTCAGTGTCCCCTTCAATCACCAGCCGGCGTTGAAAGAACAGCATGTCGGGATCTGCTTTACGTGCTGCCACAAGCAACAGATCATTGGCATTGCCCCGAAACCAGACATCCGCTTCGGACTGTTGCAATACCGCCAGTCGGCCATCCTCCAGCGTGGTTATCCATTGCAGATTAAGATCGGCAATCCCGATACCCAGCCGGCGACCGTTCAGAAAGTCTAACTCACCTTCGGCTAAAGCATGACGAAATTGCCAGTTTAAGAGTTGTTGCAGAAGCTGCTTCCTGAGCGGGAACGGGGTAATCGCTGCGGGTAACCGTAGGATTTCAGGAGCTTTTTTCACAAAATGGGCATGTAACCGCTTTAACACTTTCATTACTCCCTTCAGAAAATTTTACGTATATTGCCATATCCTTTTTGGCGCGACGCATCCGGGATCAATAAAAACCGCCGTCACAGGCGGAAAAAAATGCCACCCGCGCAGAGGAACTGGCATTTCACTGCCCCAAATCAACATACCCGTCGGACCAGATGCCTAGACTCGATGCCCGTCTGCAAGTTGAGAGGAAAATCTATGGAACTGCTCTGTCCGGCAGGAAACTTACCCGCAGTGCGCTCCGCCACAGAGAATGGGGCGGATGCAGTGTATGTGGGGCTGAAAGATGACACCAACGCCCGCCATTTTGCGGGCCTGAATTTTACCGACAAAAAGCTGGCAGAAGCGGCGCGCTATCTGCATCAGCATCGCCGCAAACTGCACGTTGCAATTAACACGTTTGCCCATCCGGAGGGTATGGGACGCTGGCAGCGGGCGATTGATGTCGCCGCGCAGAATGGGGCCGATGCGCTGATCCTGGCGGATATCGCCACGCTGGAGTACGCCGCGACGCACTATCCGCAGGTTGAACGCCATCTGTCAGTGCAGGCGTCCGCCACCAATCCGGAGGCAATCCGCTTTTATCATCGCCACTTTAATCTGCAGCGCGTGGTGCTGCCGCGCGTACTGTCGATTCATCAGGTCAGACAGCTGGCGCGCAGTACGCCGGTGCCGCTGGAAGTGTTCGCCTTCGGCAGCCTGTGCATTATGGCGGAAGGCCGCTGCTACCTCTCCTCCTGGCTCACCGGCGAATCCCCTAATAGCGCAGGCGCCTGCTCGCCAGCGAAGTTTGTGCGCTGGCAGCAGACCCCGCAGGGTATGGAATCGCGTCTGAATGAGGTCTTAATTGACCGCTACGCCCCGGATGAAAGCGCCGGATATCCGACGCTGTGCAAAGGACGATATGAGGTTAACGATCAGTGCTATCACGTGCTGGAGGAGCCCACCAGCCTGAACACCCTGGCGCTGCTGCCGGCGCTGCTGCAGGCGGGCATTGCTTCAGTGAAAATTGAAGGCCGCCAGCGCAGCCCCGCCTACGTTGCTGATGTGGCGCGCGTCTGGCGTCAGGCTATCGATCGCTGCAAGGCGCAGCCGGAACAGTTTACGATCGCGCCGCAGTGGCGGCAGACGCTGGGCGATCTCGCCGAAGGCACGCAAACCACGCTGGGTGCTTATCACCGTGAATGGCAATAAGGAATGATGATGCAATATGCTCTTGGGCCGGTGCTCTGGTACTGGCCAACCGATACGCTGGACGATTTTTACCAGCAGGCCGCCCGCAGCAGCGCGGATATTATCTATCTCGGCGAAGCGGTGTGCAGTAAACGCCGCGCCACGCCTTATGCACGCTGGCTGGAACTGGCCCGCGCGGTCGCGGCCAGCGGAAAACAGGTGGTGCTGAGCACGCTGGCGCTGCTGCAGTCGCCTTCTGAACTGAAAGAGCTGCAACGTTACGTCGACAACGGTGAGTTTCTGATCGAGGCCAATGATATCGGCACGGTCAACATGGCCGCTGAACGCCATCTGCCATTTGTCGCGGGGCCGACGCTGAATGTCTATAACGCCGATACGCTGCAACTGCTGCTCAAAGAGGGAATGACGCGCTGGTGCATGCCGGTTGAAATGTCGCGTGACTGGCTGCTGCAACTGCTGTCGCAGTGCGAGGCGCGGGGGATTCGCCAGCAGTTTGACGTCGAGGTGCTGGGCTACGGTCATCTGCCTCTGGCACTTTCCGCGCGCTGCTTCACCGCCCGCTCGGAAAACCGCGCCAAAGATGATTGCGAAACCTGCTGCATCCACTATCCCACGGGTCGTCGCGTCAACTCTCAGGAGGGACAGCAGGTGTTTGTCCTCAACGGTATCCAGACCATGAGTGGCTACTGCTATAACCTGGGCAACGACCTGACCGGTATGCGCAACCATGTCGATTGCGTGCGGCTCTCTCCGCAGTCTGCGTCGACGCTGGCCGAAATCGATCGTTTCCGCGCCAACGAAAACGGCGAGGCACCGCTAATGGTCGCGAAAGGCAGCGATTGTAACGGTTACTGGCGTAAACTGGCTGGTATGACGCTGGTATCCTGAATAAAAGCACATACCGGCTATATTCCTGCTGAGGTTAGCAGTTTTAATATAAGACATGATGCGTAATACTAAATGGTGCAGGTTTTTTACGCCTGTGCCATCCAACGGGAGTAGTCATGTCTGATAAAAAACCTCTTCGCCTGTCCGTGCTGGACCTTGCGCCAATTCCTCAGGGCGCGACCGCACGTGATGCGTTCCACAATTCGCTGGCGCTGGCGCGTCAGGCCGAAAAACTGGGCTACCAACGCTACTGGCTGGCTGAACATCACAACATGACGGGGATTGCCAGCGCCGCAACGGCGGTGCTGATTGGCTATCTGGCGGCCAACACCAAGACGCTGAAGCTCGGGTCGGGCGGCATCATGCTGCCTAACCACGCACCGCTGGTGATCGCCGAACAGTTTGGCACGCTGGCTTCGCTCTATCCTGGCCGTATTGATCTCGGTCTGGGCAGAGCGCCAGGCTCCGACCAGCGTACGATGATGGCGCTGCGTCGTCATCAGGCTAATCTGCACGCCGACACTTTTCCCGACGATGTCGCTGAACTGATCAGCTGGTTTGATGCCGGGACGGATGCGCAGCTCCCCGTTCAGCCGGTGCCCGGTCTGGGTCTGAAGATCCCGGTCTGGCTGCTCGGCTCCAGCCTCTACAGCGCGCAGCTATCGGCAAAAATGGGCCTGCCGTTTGCGTTTGCCTCCCACTTTGCGCCCGACCAGCTGTTCCAGGCTCTGCACGTCTACCGCGAGAATTTCCAGCCTTCGGCGCGCCTCGACAAGCCTTATGCGACCGTCTGCATCAACGTGATCGCGGCTGACAGTGAGCATGATGCGCGCTTCCTGTTTACCTCGCAGCAGCAGCAATTTATTAACCTGCGCCGTGGCAAACCGGGTCCGCTACCGGCTCCTGTGGAAAATATGGATAACCTCTGGTCGCCGTCAGAACAGTATGGCGTGCAGCAGGCGCTGAGCATGTCGCTGGTCGGTGATATCGACAAGGTGCGTCACGGTCTGGCTTCGCTGATGCGCGAAACCCAGGCGGATGAAATTATGATTAATGGCCAGATTTTTGACTCTGAAGCCCGCCTGCGCTCCTTTGCGATTGCGATGGAAGCGGCGAACAGCCTGTAACTAGTTTTGTGGTGAGTGCAGGTTATCCTGACTCATCACCCGCTGACGGCTGTCTCTGGCCGGGGATTGCCCATACAGGCGGCGATACTCCCGGCTGAACTGTGACGCGCTCTGATACCCCACCCGATACCCTGCCGTACCCGCATCCAGCTTTTCCACCAGCATCAGACGCCGCGCCTCATTCAGCCGCAGCTGTTTCTGATATTGCATGGGCGTCATCGCCGTGACCGCTTTGAAGTGATGATGCAGCGAAGAGATACTCATGCCGACGCTGCTGGCGAGCCGGTCGATTTTCAGCGGCTGATGAAAATTTTCCCGCAGCCAGCGCGCCGCCTGCGCCACCCGGTTGCCGGGCCTTTCGGCCAGCGCCATGTTCAGTATCCGCGATCCTTCCGGTCCGGTCAGCAGCCGGTAAAAGATCTCCTGCTCGATAAGCGGGGCCAGCGCCCTGATATCACCGGGCTGATCCAGCAGGCGGACCAGCCTGATAACCGCATCAACCAGTAAAGATGACACTTTATGCACGGTGATACCTCGCTCGTTGTCTGTGGTCGCCAGCGGCAGCGTCGGCGGAAACTGTTCGAGGTAGCGCATCAGCCGCGACTCATTAATCGCGATGCCAATCCCCAGATTCGGCTTTTCCGGCGTGGCCTGAGTGACGCAGGCGCGCACCGGCATATCCAGCGTCACCAGCAGCAGATCCCCCGGACCATAGTGCAGCACCTCGTCCCCGATATGCAGTGCCTTGCGGCCCTGTGCCACCAGTGCAAAACTGGCCCATTGGGCAAAGTGCATCGGTTGCGTCGGTGCGGAAACCCGGCCAAAAAACAGGCAGTCTATCGCACTGCCGTGCCGCCCATCTTCCGGTGCATGACGGGCGATTAGCTCTGCCAGCACCTGCCATTTGTCACTCTCGCTCATTCTGCTCTCTCCTGCTGTGTCCTCCGCTGATAGTACCTGACGTAAAGCGCAATGCCTGTTCTGTTGCCTCAGATTTGCAGGATCGTGCAAAAAGCTTGCAGGATTGCACTACCCGCTTTTCTGCGCCAGCACGCATAGTCTGTCGACGCAATCATTACGGTGGAGAACAACATAATGAAGGCACTGCAGAATAAAGTGGCACTGGTGACCGGTGCATCGAAAGGCATTGGTGCCGCAATTGCTATCGCCTTTGCCACAGCGGGGGCCCGGGTCGTGGTGAACTTTCGTCAGGATGAGGTGGGTGCCGCCGATGTGGTCAGCGATATCATTGAACTGGGTAGTGACGCAGTGGCAGTTCAGGCGGATGTCGCGTCGCATCAGGAGGTTGAACGGCTCTTCGCCAGGACACTCTCCTGTTTTGGTGCACCTGATATTGTGGTGAATAATGCGGGTAGCTTTCACCATGGCGAGTTTGAGACGCTGACGCCGGAGGAGATGCAGCAGCAGATTAACGTTAACCTGTCAGGCACGCTGCTGGTCTGCCAGCAGGCGATCCGTCATTTTCCTGCCCATGGCGGCAGCATTATTAACCTCAGTGCCCTGAACAGCCAGAACAGCACGCCCGGATCCGTCCTCTGGGCCGCGACAAAAGGTGCGATAGACAGCCTGACCCAGGGGCTGGCGCGCGAACTGGGCCCAAAGCATATCCGGGTTAACGCGCTGGCACCGGGCATGATTCTGACAGAGGGGCTACTGGCTGCGAAGAGAATGAGTCCGCAGCTCAGGGCACAGCTGCTGGCGGCAACGCCGCTGGGGCGATTTGGTCTGCCGGAGGATGTGGCGCAGGTTGCGCTATTTCTGGCGTCAGAAGAGTCCGCCTGGGTCAGCGGCGAGCGCGTAATCATCAGCGGCGGCGCCTGAAAGACATAAAAAAAGGGAAGCCATGGCTTCCCTTTTTATTACGACATGATGTCGTTAAGCATCACGACGACGTGGAGCGGCTGCGCCATCTTCACGACGTGGACCGCGACCACCTTCACGGTTGAAGCTGCGTCCGCCTTCGCGACCGCCTTCACGGCGATCGGAGAAGCGACGGCCACCTTCACGGTTGCCCGCACCAGGACCGTTGCGACGATCACCGCCCGCAGGACGGCGATCACCACGACCTTCGTGTGGCTGTGCATCACCCAGCAGCTGCATATTCATCGGCTTGTTCAGAATACGTGTACGGGTGAAGTGCTGCAGCACATCGCCTGGCATGCCTTTTGGCAGCTCGATAGTCGAGTGGTTGCCGAACAGCTTGATGTTACCGATGTAACGGCTGCTGATGTCGCCTTCGTTAGCGATAGCGCCAACGATATGACGAACTTCAACACCATCATCACGACCCACTTCGATGCGGTAGAGCTGCATTTCACCAACGTCACGACGTTCGCGACGTGGACGGTCGCCATCACGGCTGTCACGTGGGCCACGCGCGTCACGGCTGTCACGACGGCCATCACGGTCGTCACGATCGCGGTATTCGCGACGTGGCGGACGTGGTGCTTCTGGTGGCAGAATCAGAGGACGTTCGCCTTGTGCCATCTTCAGCAGTGCGGCTGCCAGCGTTTCCAGATCCAGCTCATCTTCTGGCTGCATCTTGGACAGCAGAGCACGGTACTGATCCAGATCGCTGCTCTCCAGCTGCTGCTGGACTTTAGCGGCGAACTTGGCCAGACGACGCTGACCCAGCAGTTCTGCGTTAGGCAGTTCTACTTCAGGGATTGTCAGCTTCATCGTACGTTCGATGTTGCGCAGCAGACGACGCTCGCGGTTCTCAACGAACAGCAGCGCACGACCGGCACGACCGGCACGGCCGGTACGGCCGATACGGTGAACGTAAGACTCCGCATCCATCGGGATGTCGTAGTTCACAACCAGGCTGATGCGCTCAACGTCCAGGCCACGGGCCGCAACGTCGGTTGCAATCAGGATGTCCAGACGACCATCTTTCAGGCGCTCCAGCGTCTGCTCACGCAGTGCCTGGTTCATGTCACCGTTCAGTGCCGCGCTGTTGTAACCGCTACGCTCCAGGGCTTCAGCCACTTCCAGCGTGGCGTTTTTAGTGCGCACAAAGATGATGGCAGCATCGAAATCTTCCGCTTCCAGGAAGCGAACCAGTGCATCCGTTTTACGACCGTAAGCGGTCCAGTAGCTCTGGCTGATGTCAGGACGCGTGGTCAGGCTTGACTGAATACGCACTTCCTGTGGATCTTTCATGAAGCGTTTGGTGATGCGACGAATCGCTTCCGGCATAGTTGCAGAGAACAGTGCAGTCTGATGACCTTCCGGAATCTGCGCCATGATGGTTTCAACGTCTTCGATGAAGCCCATACGCAGCATCTCATCTGCTTCATCCAGCACCAGGCCGCGCAGGTTAGAGAGATCTAACGTGCCGCGTTTCAGGTGATCAAGCAGACGGCCAGGGGTACCCACAACAACCTGTGGTCCCTGACGCAGTGCGCGCAACTGCACGTCATAACGCTGGCCGCCATACAGGGCAACTACGTTCAGGCCGCGCATGTGTTTAGAGAATTCAGTCACTGCTTCAGCAACCTGTACCGCCAGTTCGCGGGTCGGTGCCAGCACCAGAATCTGAGGTGCTTTAACAGCAGGGTCAATGTTGTTTAACAGCGGCAGTGAGAACGCCGCAGTTTTACCACTCCCGGTCTGCGCCATGCCCAACACGTCACGGCCCGCCAGCAGGTGAGGAATACACTCAGCCTGGATCGGGGAAGGCTTTACGTAGCCCATGCCATTCAGTGATTCAAGGATGTCGGCGTTCAGGCCAAGGTCAGCAAAAGTGGTTTGAATATCAGTCATGTAGTACACGTGCCTCTTAGATTGCGGCGGCCAGTCTACATAACTCGTCGTGAAAACTTTCAGTCATTTTCATCAAAAAGTGTGAACCGGCTCAAATTAGAAGTTTTGACGAACAGAAAAGCCCTCATCTTAGTAGATGATGACTTTACAGGTGTTACAGGCAAATTAAGTTCGTCAGCTATTGCTGGTCAGATTCTGATAAATCGTCTTGTGCCTGGCCGAGTTGCGCCAGTTCCAACAATGCGTATCGGTGTTCAACAAAATTGTTAACATTGTTAGACACCGCCAGTTTGAACAACGCTTTCGCGTCGTCCTTCTCCCCCAGACTTAGGTAGTACTTACCTAAATAGAAGTTGGTTTCACTGAGATGTTCAGCGAGCGAGGTGTTATCCGTTGCGTCCGCCTTGAGACTCTCCATCAGCGCTTTCTCGCTGATATCTCCAAGGTAGAACCCGACAATATTCCATCCCCATTGATCTCTGACCGCTTTATCGTGGCGCTGTTGAAGCGCAACTTTTGCCTTGTCGGCATCCATCTCTCGTTCAACGAGGTAGAGCCACAGACTGCGGAAAGGATCGTTAGGATCGTCTTGATAAAACGCCAGCAGATCATCTTGCGCTAACTTGTATCGACCACCGTAATAGAGGGCGATACCACGATTTAAATGCGCATAGTTGTAAGTTGGTTCAAGCTCAAGTACAGAATCGAACGCTTCATAGGCGGCATCAAAGTTGCCCGCCTGCGTTAAATATATGCCTAAGTAGTTAAACACTTCAGGCATATCTGGTCTTATAGACAGCGCTTGCGAAAAATCGTTCCGCGCTAATGCCCGCAGACCTAAACTATCATACAACACTCCGCGCTCATATAACAGCTGTGCGCGTTCATCATCGGTGAGGGCGCGACTGGCAAGTATTTGTTCCATGCGCGCCAGTATCACTTCCTGTTGCAGTGTGGGCTGTAAAGGCACTGCAAGAACTTCGTTCTTACGCCAATTGGAGTTGCTGCATCCTGCCAGCGTCAGAGCTGTCGCAACAAAACACCAGCGCAGAAAAGGCTTCATTTCCCACTCCCGAATACAAACATTGGGACAACCATCCTGTCATCCGCATGCCCTGCACAAGGATTCCCGCCCTCGCGATGATACAAATGCCCTTCTCCGCCAGGCAAAGAAGGGCAAATCAGCAACGATTTATTCCGCGTCAGGCGTAGTCACCGCTGCAGCTTCTTCAGTCTGCGGCTTAGATTCTGTCGCTTCTTTGATGCTCAGACGTACGCGGCCCTGACGGTCAACTTCCATCACCTTAACCGGTACTTCCTGACCCATCTGCAGATAGTCAGTCACTTTCTCAACGCGCTTATCTGCGATTTGTGAGATATGAACCAGACCTTCTTTACCGCCGCCGATAGCCACGAAGGCGCCGAAGTCAACGATACGGGTTACTTTACCACTGTAAATGCGGCCAACTTCGATCTCAGCAGTAATCTCTTCGATACGACGAATCGCTTCTTTCGCCTTCAGACCGTCGGTCGCAGCGATCTTCACGGTACCGTCATCTTCGATTTCGATCGTTGTGCCGGTTTCTTCGGTCAGCGCACGAATCACTGAGCCGCCTTTACCAATCACATCTTTGATCTTGTCGGAGCTGATCTTAATGGTATAGATGCGAGGCGCAAATTCAGAAATCTCAGTACGTGGCGTGCTGATAGCCTGCTCCATCACACCCAGAATGTGCAGACGCGCACCCTTGGCCTGGTTCAGCGCTTCCTGCATGATCTCACGCGTAATGCCTTCGATTTTGATGTCCATCTGCAGCGCGGTGATACCTTCACGGCTACCGGCTACTTTGAAGTCCATATCACCCAGGTGGTCTTCGTCGCCCAGAATGTCAGACAGAACAACAAACTTCTCATCTTCTTTCACCAGGCCCATTGCGATACCTGCAACGGCGGCTTTAATTGGTACACCCGCATCCATCAGTGCCAGAGAAGCACCACAGACTGAGGCCATTGAAGAAGAGCCGTTAGATTCGGTGATTTCAGATACGACACGCACGGTGTAAGGGAACTCTTCCACTTTAGGCATAACGGCTAACACGCCGCGCTTCGCCAGACGACCGTGACCAATTTCACGACGCTTCGGCGAGCCTACCATGCCGGTTTCGCCGACAGAGTAAGGAGGGAAGTTGTAATGGAACAGGAAGCTGTCGGTACGTTCGCCCATCAGCTCATCCAGGTTCTGTGCATCGCGGGTTGTACCCAGCGTTGCCGTAACCAGTGCCTGCGTTTCACCACGGGTAAACAGTGATGAACCATGAGTACGTGGCAGCACGCCAGTGCGAACGTCCAGACCGCGGATCATATCTTTTTCGCGGCCATCAATACGTGGCTCGCCATTCAGGATACGGGTACGAACGACGTTTTTCTCAAGGCTGTGTACGATATCGCCAATCTCAGCGCTATCCAGCGTTTCGTCTTCAGCCAGCAGCGCCGCAATGGTTTCGTCTTTAATGACGCCAACCTGGGTGTAACGCTCCTGCTTATCCGTGATGCGATAAGCATCGCTGATGCGCGCTTCAGCCAGTGCGGCAACACGCGAGATCAGTGGCGTGTTAGCAGCTTCCGGCTGCCAGTCCCAGCGTGGTTTGCCCGCTTCTGCGACCAGCGCGTTGATGTTTTCAATAACAATCTGCTGCTGCTCGTGACCAAAGACCACGGCGCCCAGCATCTGCTCTTCTGACAGGATCTCTGCTTCAGATTCCACCATCAGAACGGCATTCTGCGTACCCGCAACAACCAGATCCAGACGGGACTGTTTCAGCTCATCGGCCGTCGGGTTCAGAACGTACTGGTCGTTGATGTAACCCACGCGTGCAGAACCGATTGGGCCGTTGAATGGCAGGCCCGACAGAGACAGCGCAGCGGAAGCACCGATCATGGCAACGATGTCCGGATGAACCTGTGGGTTTACAGACACAACGGTCGCAATGATCTGGACTTCGTTGATGAAACCTTCCGGGAACAGCGGGCGAATCGGGCGGTCAATCAGACGCGCAATCAACGTTTCGCCTTCGCTTGGGCGGCCTTCGCGACGGAAGAAGCTACCCGGGATACGACCAGCCGCGTAGGTACGCTCCTGATAGTTGACAGTCAGTGGGAAGAAATCCTGACCTGGTTTGGTTTTTTTCTGGCCAACTACAGTGACGAACACAGCAGTATCGTCCATGCTCACCATGACTGCGGCAGTCGCCTGGCGAGCCATCATGCCGGTTTCCAGCGTGACAGTATGTTGACCATATTGGAATTTGCGTACGATCGGATTCAGCAAAATCAAAGTCCTTAACTTCGGGGCAAGGCTATCTGTAGCCCGCCATTGATTACCAATCTTCAGTTGCATCCTCGCGACTAATGACAACCCTCGACCGCCCCTGCGGTAAAGCCTCTCATTAGCCGCGCGAAATTCTGCAAACTCAAGATCACACAAAGCAACAATACATCAGTTTGGCCCGGATTGCTGCCGCTTGCTCGAAAAAAGGGGCCATAAAGGCCCCCTCTTCACGAAACTCGCACAAATCTGATCGTAAGCTGCACACCGTGCAAATGCCCGCGTGACACCCCTGACGACCAGATTTTTCAGACTTAGCGACGCAGACCGAGGCTCTCGATCAGGCTGCTGTAGCGTGCAACGTCTTTACGCTTCAGGTAGTCCAGCAGCTTACGACGCTGAGATACCATGCGCAGCAGGCCGCGGCGGCTGTGGTGGTCTTTTTTGTGCTCAGAGAAGTGCCCCTGCAGATGGGTGATCTGCGCGGTCAGCAGGGCAACCTGTACTTCGGTTGAACCGCTGTCGTTAGCACCACGACCATATTTAGCAACGATCTCTGCTTTAGCTTCTACGCTTAGAGACATAATAAACTCCGGTAATAAATGAATGTATGGGTGCCGATCTCTAATTCAGCATCCCGCTTTAAAGCCGCGCTATTCTACTCTGCGCCTGATAGCAACGCAAATGCCCTATCAGCGAAAAGCGAAGGCGCCGCTTAATCCTGATATTCGACCACTAAACGACGGGGTGCCAGCCGGCCATCGGCTGCAATTTCAGCCATGCCGATAAACTTGCGTGCTTCGCCTTCTGATACCCTGACCAGCCCTTGCGCAGGCGCGTGACTGGCCTGCACCGGCTGCCCCATACGGAAGAAGTCTGCTACCGCTGGCGGAATATTCACTTCCGGGAAATCAGATGCAGGACTGTCCATCGGCAGCAGCAACGGATCAAGCTGCGTCTCCAGCGGGATACCGGCTTCGGTGGCTTCTGTCAGCAGCGCATTGAGCTGCTCCAGCGTCACCATCCGTTCAAAGGGGTAACGCGCAACCTGTACGCGACGCAGCATAATCACGTGTGCGCCACATCCCAGCTTTTCACCCAGGTCATCGATGATGGTACGAATATAGGTGCCTTTGGAGCAGTGAATCTCCAGCTCCAGCTCATTATCCTGCCAGCGAATAAACTGCAACTCGTAGACCGTAATCGGACGGGGCTCACGCGTAATTTCAATGCCCTGACGCGCATATTCATACAGCGGACGCCCCTGATGCTTCAGTGCCGAAAACATGGAAGGTATCTGCAGCGTGTCGCCGCGGAAGCTCTCCAGTGCGCTGTCCAGATCGGCCTGCGTAAAGCTGACCGGACGCGTCTGCACAATATTGCCATCGGCATCGGAGGTGTCGGTCCGCTCACCCAGTCGGGCGATCACACGGTAGCGTTTGTCGGAGTCCAGCAGGTACTGCGAAAACTTGGTCGCTTCACCCAGGCAAATCGGCAGCATGCCGGTCGCCAGCGGATCCAGCGCGCCGGTATGTCCTGCGCGATTCGCATTGAAGATGCGCTTTACTTTCTGCAGGACATCATTCGACGAGACGCCTTGTGGCTTATCCAGCAACAACACGCCATGGACGTCGCGGCCGCGACGACGCGGACGACTCATTACGCCTCCTCGTCATCGCCAGTGGCATCCGGGCCACGACGCTCTGCATCGTTTTTCACAACGCTGGTCACGAGATTGGACATGCGCATCCCTTCGACCAATGAGTTGTCGTAGAAGAACGTCAGTTCAGGCACGATACGCAGACGCATCGCTTTGCCCAGCAGAATGCGGATATAGCCGGACGCCTCTTTCAGGGCTTTCAGACCCTGCTTAACCGCGTCTTCATCCTGATCGTTGAGGAAAGTGACAAAGACTTTTGCATAGGCGAGGTCGCGTGACACTTCTACGCCTGACACGGTGACCATCATGCCCAGACGGGGATCTTTGATCTCACGCTGCAGGATTATCGCAATCTCTTTCTGCAGCTCTTGTGACACGCGCTGCGGGCGACCAAATTCTTTCGCCATCATTATTTCTCCCAAATAATTCGGGAGGCCAGAGGCCTCCCAAATTGCAACACATCAGCAGTCTATTACTCGATGGTGCGTTTAATTTCGATGATTTCAAACACTTCGATCATATCGCCAACGCGAACGTCGTTGTAGTTCTTCACGCCGATACCGCACTCCATGCCGTTACGCACTTCGTTGACGTCATCTTTAAAGCGACGCAGAGATTCCAGCTCGCCTTCGTAAATTACAACGTTGTCACGCAGAACGCGGATTGGATTGTTACGCTTGATGTTACCTTCCGTCACCATACAACCCGCAATGGCGCCAAACTTCGGAGATTTGAACACGTCGCGCACCGCAGCCAGACCGATAATCTGCTGTTTGTACTCAGGTGCCAGCATACCGCTCATTGCCGCTTTCACTTCATCAATCAGGTTATAGATGATGGAGTAGTAGCGCAGATCCAGGCTTTCTGAGTCAATGACGCGACGCGCAGAGGCATCGGCACGAACGTTGAAGCCAATCAGGATAGCGTTGGATGCCGCTGCCAGAGTCGCGTCGGTTTCGGTGATCCCGCCCACGCCTGAACCCACAATCTTTACCTTCACTTCGTCGGTAGAGAGTTTCAGCAGGGAGTCAGAGATCGCTTCCACAGAGCCCTGAACGTCCGCTTTCAGGACGATGTTCAGTTCAGACACTTCGCCTTCGGTCATGTTAGCAAACATGTTCTCAAGCTTCGATTTCTGCTGGCGAGCCAGTTTCACTTCACGGAATTTGCCCTGACGATAGAGTGCCACTTCACGCGCTTTCTTCTCGTCGCGGACTACCGTTGCTTCATCACCCGCAGCCGGCACGCCGGACAGGCCAAGAATCTCAACCGGAATAGACGGACCCGCTTCCATGACTTCGCGACCCAGTTCGTCACGCATTGCACGAACGCGGCCATATTCAAAGCCACAAAGAACGATGTCGCCTTTGTTCAGTGTACCTTCGCGTACCAGTACGGTAGCAACCGGACCACGACCTTTGTCGAGGAACGATTCGATAACCACACCGCTCGCCATACCTGCACGAATAGCGGTCAGTTCCAGAACTTCCGCCTGCAGCAGGATAGCATTCAACAGGTCATCAATACCGGTACCTGCTTTCGCAGAGACGTTGACGAACATGTTTTCGCCGCCCCACTCTTCCGGAATGATGCCGTACTGAGTCAGTTCGTTCTTAACACGATCCGGATCCGCTTCTGGCTTGTCGCACTTGTTCACCGCAACCACAACCGGCACTTTAGCCGCTTTAGCGTGCTGAATAGCTTCGATGGTCTGTGGCATCACGCCATCATCCGCAGCAACCACCAGAATAACGATATCCGTCGCCTGTGCACCACGTGCACGCATCGCGGTAAACGCGGCGTGACCCGGGGTATCCAGGAAGGTGACCATGCCGTTGTCGGTTTCAACGTGGTAAGCACCGATGTGCTGTGTAATGCCGCCCGCTTCGCCAGAGGCGATTTTGGTGGAGCGGATATAGTCCAGCAGAGACGTTTTACCATGGTCGACGTGGCCCATAATGGTCACCACTGGCGCGCGTGATTCCTGCGCTGCATCAGTGTCACGATCGTCCATTACCGCCTCTTCCAGCTCGTTTTCACGGCGCAGGGTCACTTTGTGGCCCATCTCTTCGGCGACGAGCTGTGCGGTTTCCTGATCGATGACCTGGTTGATGGTCGCCATTGCGCCCATCTTCATCATCGCTTTAATGACCAGAGAACCTTTCACGGCCATTTTGTTTGCCAGTTCAGCAACGGTGATGGTTTCGCCAATCACCACATCGCGGTTCACGGCCTGCGCTGGCTTGTTAAAGCCCTGCTGCAGTGCGCTTGGTTTGCGATGCTTGCCGCCTTTACCGCCACGAACCTGCGCACGCGCTTCTTCACGGTCAGTTTTGGCTTCAGAATGCTTGTTGCCTTTTTTTGCCGGACGCGTGGCTTTAGCGGTCGTGCGCGCACGTGCGCGGCCCGCTTCTACCTGACGATCGTTTTCATCTTCTGCCTGACGGGCGTGAGTCGAGGTAGTGACGTGATAGTCGCCTTTATCCTCTTCTTCCGGTTTTTCCCACTCTGCTGATTTCTCTTCAGCCAGACGGCGGGCTTCTTCTGCTACAAGGCGGGCAGCCTCTTCGAGCTTACGGCGGGCTTCTTCTTCAGCTTTACGCTTCAGTTCAGCGGCTTCAGCTTCGCGACGGGCTTTATCTGACTGCGCAGCCCTGGTCACTTCGTCGGTAGGTTGATTTGTCACTTTGTCATTTTCCGCTGCTGCACGTTTGGCCTTATCAGCGGCTTCGCGCCTGGCTTTGTCTTCGGCTTCACGTTGCGCTTTCTGTTCAGCTTCGCGACGGGCTTTTTCTTCAGCCTCGCGTTGCGCCTGCTCTTCCGCTTCACGCTGCGCCTCGGCTTCAGCTTCTGCCTGAGCTTGCTCAGCCTCTGCATCACCCTTCACATAGGTACGCTTTTTGCGGACTTCGATTTGCACCGACTTACTTTTACCCCCGGTGCCTGGAATATTCAAGGTGCTGCGCGTTTTACGCTGCAGCGTCAGCTTAGCTGAACCGACCTGACCGTGTTCACGGTTCAGGTGAGATAGTAAGGTTTCTTTCTCTTGCTGGGTCACGGCGTCATTTTCAGACTTCGGAATCCCCGCATCAGCAAATTGCTGTACCAGGCGATCGACCGGAGTCTGAATTTCTGCGGCCAGCGATTTTACGGTTACATCTGTCATGCTGTTCCTTCCTGTTATTACGCGTCATCGCCGAACCAGCAGATATTACGCGCGGCCATAATCAGCGCGCCGGCTTGTTCATCAGACAGGCCTTCAATATCCGTCAGATCGTCAACACCTTGCTCAGCGAGATCTTCCAGCGTGCAGACGCCTTTTGACGCCAGGCGGAACGCCAGTGCACGATCGAGGCCTTCAAGATTCAGAAGATCCGGAGCGGGCTCCTGATTTCCAAAACTCTCTTCTTTCGCCAGTGCCAGGGTGGTTAACGCATTTTTTGCTCGTTCACGCAGGGCTTCAATGGTCTCTTCGTCGAGGCCGTCAACTTCCAGCAGCTCGTTGATTGGCACGTATGCCAGCTCTTCAAGCGAGGAGAAGCCCTCTTCCACCAGAACGGTGGCGAACTCTTCATCGATGTCGAGATGTTTAGTAAACATATCGATCGCCGCATGCGCTTCAGCCTGATGCTTCGCCTGCAGATCATCGACGGTCATCACGTTCAGCTCCCAGCCGCTGAGCTGCGAAGCGAGACGCACGTTTTGGCCGTTACGGCCGATCGCCTGAGCCAGATTGCCAGCTTCGACGGCGATATCCATCGTGTGATTATCTTCATCAACCACGATTGACGCCACATCAGCCGGCGCCATGGCATTAATAACAAACTGCGCCGGGTTATCGTCCCACAGCACGATATCGATACGCTCACCGCCCAGTTCGCTGGAAACAGCCTGAACGCGTGCACCGCGCATGCCCACACAGGCACCCACCGGATCGATACGTTTGTCATTGGTTTTGACTGCAATTTTAGCGCGCGAACCTGGATCACGGGCAGCGGCTTTAATTTCAATCAGTTCTTCACCGATTTCCGGCACCTCAATGCGGAACAGTTCAACCAGCATTTCGGGTTTAGAGCGCGTCACAAACAGCTGTGCGCCACGGGCTTCCGGGCGGACAGAGTAAAGAACGCCGCGAATGCGGTCACCCGGGCGGAAGTTTTCGCGCGGCAGCATATCTTCGCGCAGAATGACCGCTTCAGCGTTATTGCCTAAGTCGAGGGAAATGTTGTCGCGGTTAACTTTCTTCACTACGCCCGTGATAATTTCGCCTTCCTGTTCACGGAACTGGTCAACCACCATCGCGCGCTCGGCTTCGCGCACCTTCTGCACGATAACCTGCTTAGCGGTCTGAGTCGTGATACGGTCAAAGGTGACCGATTCAATCTGATCTTCAACAAAGTCGCCCAGATTGAATGCTTCATCTTCGAAGCGGGCCGCATCCAGCGTGATCTCGCGCGTCGGCTGAGTTACCTCTTCAACGATTTCCCAGCGGCGGAAAGTATCGAAGTCGCCACTGCGGCGATCAATGCTGACGCGTACTTCAATTTCCTGCTCGTACTTTTTCTTGGTCGCAGTCGCCAGCGCGCTCTCCAGCGCTTCGAAGATTTTCTCACGCGGCAGGGCTTTTTCGTTAGAAACGGCTTCTACAACAGCTAAGATCTCTTTGTTCATCCTGGTTAGCCTCAATCCGGACTTTTAAAAGTGGGGGACCAGGTTCGCTTTCTGAATATTACTCAGCGCGAACACTTCATCGTTACCCTCTACGTGCACCGTGATCATCTCGCCATCAACTGACTTAATGATCCCCTGCCATTTACGGCGGTTCTGAACGGCCATACGCAACACCAGGCTCACTTCATCACCCATAAAACGGGTGTAGTGTTCTGCGGTGAACAGAGGACGATCGAGTCCCGGTGAAGAGACTTCAAGGTTGTAAGGCACAGTAATAGGATCTTCTACATCCATTACCGCGCTTACCTGGTGGCTGACATCGGCGCAATCATCGACATTGATGCCATCTTCACTATCAATATAGATGCGCAGGATAGATGTGCGACTACGAACGAATTCAATTCCAACCAGTTCGTAACCCAGCGCTTCTACGGGAGCCGATACCAACTCTGTCAATTTTTGCTCTAATGTGGACAAGCCCACCCCCAAGACATAAAAAAAGGGCCTATAGCCCAGTATTACGATTCGCTAATAACAAAAAACCCCGAATAGTCGGGGCTTTTAATCACTGGACCCTGTATGCCGCTAAGCGGCCCGGACTCCATCCAAAGAATTTTCTTTCAAAAAATAGCCGTGAATGCGTCCGTCGATGCATACAGTATATTTGAAAAAGAACTCAAAGGGAAAGTGGTTGCGGGGGCCGGATTTGAACCGACGACCTTCGGGTTATGAGCCCGACGAGCTACCAGGCTGCTCCACCCCGCGTCCGAAAACGTGGCGAATAATACGCCAGACCTGCATAAAATGCAAGGGATACTACGATTTGGTACCGAGGACGGGACTTGAACCCGTAAGCCCAATCGGGCACTACCACCTCAAGGTAGCGTGTCTACCAATTCCACCACCACGGCACTGCACTGACCACAACGATACGTTGTGCTGACGACTTTACTTAGGAATATCGCTGCCCGGTGTTGCCGGTTGAGCTGGCTTTTCAGTCTGTTGAGAAGACTGTGCCGGCGCAGAAAGATTTTCCCACTCGCTTCCTTTCGAAGACTTATTACTGTTCAGATTACCGAGAACCAGGCTGATGATGAAGAACAGTGCCGCTAAAATGCCGGTCGTACGTGTCAGGAAATTACCTGAACCCGAAGAACCAAACACTGTACCGGATGCGCCTGCACCAAATGAGGCTCCCATATCAGCGCCTTTGCCTTGCTGCAGCATGATCATAGCCACGAGGGCAATCGCTACAATAAGGAAAACAACTAAAAGAGCTTCGTACATATTCAACCTGTTCCTTGCACGATAATCGTACAGTTAAAGCTTCAACCAGTATTGATGGGGAGTCTCGTCATCACCCATCAGAAGCGGGTGTGAATACTAACCAAAGGCGCATATCTCTGCAAGTGCAATTTTCACCGCCCGAACTGATTGCAGAAAAAAGCGCCATCACGGTGATTTTACAGGCAGTTCTGTGCGATCAGAACTGCCCGTTACCGTATTAAACCGCTTTAACCTGATCGGCGATACGGTTGGCCAGTTCAGTCACCAGCGCCTCATTTTCGCCCTCTACCATCACGCGAATCAACGGTTCCGTACCCGATTTGCGCAGCAAGACGCGTCCGCGTCCCGCCAGCACTTTTTCGACGTCGGCAGTGACACTTTTTACGGCCTCACTCTGCAGGGGATCATGTTCACCAGCAAAGCGGACATTGACCAGCACCTGAGGCAGCATCTTCATACCGCTGCAGAGGTCGTGCAGACTCATGTGGTTACGGACCATGGCGGTCAGCACCTGCAGACTTGCAACGATGCCGTCACCCGTGGTGGTTTTATCCAGCAGGATGACATGGCCGGAGTTCTCGGCACCGAGACGCCAGCCCTTCTCCTGCATCTTCTCCAGCACATAGCGATCGCCCACTTTGGCGCGGGTGAACGGAATGCCGAGCTGTTTCAGCGCGAGCTCCAGACCCATGTTGCTCATCAGCGTCCCGACCACTCCGCCACGTAGCTGCCCCTGACGCAGAGCCTCGCGAGCAATGATGTAAAGGATCTGGTCGCCATCCACTTTTTCGCCCAGATGGTCAATCATCATGATACGGTCGCCGTCGCCATCATAGGCCAGCCCGATATCGGCCTTCTCCGCCAGAACACGCTGCTGAAGCAGTTCCAGATCGGTGGCACCGCACGCCTTATTGATGTTCATACCGTCCGGTTGAACGCCGATAGCAATCACGGTGGCACCCAGTTCACGCAGGACATTCGGGGCGATGTGATAAGTGGCGCCATTGGCGCAGTCGACCACAATCTTCAGACCATTCAGGCTCAGTTCGCTGGGGAAAGTGCCTTTGCAGAATTCAATATAGCGTCCCGCGGCATCCACGATGCGGCTGGCACGACCAAGCTGCGCAGATTCAACGCAGGTAATCGGCTTCTCCATCTCCAGCTCAATCGCTTCTTCGACGTCATCGGGCAGTTTCGTTCCCTCGGATGAGAAGAACTTAATACCATTATCATCGAACGGGTTGTGCGAGGCTGAGATGACAATTCCCGCCTCTGCGCGGAAAGTGCGGGTCAGATAGGCGATGGCGGGCGTCGGCATCGGGCCGGTAAACGCGGCCGTCAGGCCAGCGGCGGCGAGACCCGCTTCCAGCGCAGACTCCAGCATATAACCAGAGATGCGTGTATCTTTGCCGATGATGATCTTTTTCGAACCGTGACGCGCCAGTACCTTACCGGCGGCCCAGCCCAGCTTCAGGACGAAATCGGGTGTGATCGGCGCTTCACCGACCTTGCCGCGGATGCCGTCTGTACCAAAATATTTACGATTACTCATATTTATCCTTTTGCTCTTCGGGTCGCTTCGACCACGCGCATTGCTTCGGCTGTCTCTTTTACATCATGCACGCGAATAATCTGCGCGCCCTGCATGGCAGCGATCACCGCGCAACTCAGGCTACCGGTTAAACGCTGCGACGGACCGACATTTAACAGCTGGCCAATCATTGATTTACGCGACATTCCCACCAGAAGTGGCAGGCCGAAGTGATGAAAATTACTGAGATGCGCCAGCAGTTCATAGTTGTGGCTGAGATTTTTACCGAAACCGAAGCCCGGGTCGAGTATCAGTCGCGCTTTTTTAATCCCTGCCGCCTCGCAGCGCGCGATCTGCTGAGAGAAGTAAGTGTCCACTTCGCTCAGGATATTTTCATAGTGGGGAGCCTGCTGCATGGTGCGCGGTTCACCCTGCATGTGCATCAGACAGACAGGCAGGTCGGTTGCAGCTGCGGCTTCCAGCGCACCCGGTTCAGACAGCGACCGGACGTCATTAATGATGTGAGCGCCCACTCGCGCCGCTTCCCGGATCACCGCCGCCTTAGAGGTGTCGACTGAAATCCAGACTTCAAAACGCTGGGCGATGGCCTCGATCACCGGGATGACCCGCTCCAGCTCCTCTTCCTCGCTTACCTCATCTGCACCAGGACGAGTCGATTCACCGCCCACGTCGATAATCGTCGCGCCGGCATTGACCATCTCGTTGGTATGCGTCAGTGCATCGACCAGCGCGTTATGCCTGCCGCCATCTGAGAAGGAGTCCGGCGTGACATTCAGAATGCCCATCACATGCGGAAACGATAAATCGAGATGGGAATCACGGGCGAACAACTTCATGGCAAAAACTCCTTACTGGTCACTATCCGGATGTAAAAAACCCCGGACCAGCCGGGGTTTTGTCTGACGAGGTTTCGTCTTATTTGTTGTACTGCTCAGACATGGTGTTGCCTGGATTCGGCGTACGCGGTTCATCAACCGGACGTGGTGCCTTAGGCGTGCCGTTGTTGTCTGAGTTGCTGCCTGGGTCTTCCCAGCCTGCTGGCGGACGCACTTCGCGGCGGGCCATCAGGTCATCGATCTGCGGAGCATCGATGGTTTCATACTTCATCAGCGCGTCTTTCATCGCGTGAAGGATGTCCATGTTCTCTCCCAGAATGCGACGTGCGCGCTGGTAGTTGCTGTCGATCAAGTGTTTCACTTCCTGGTCGATGATGCGAGCCGTTTCATCAGACATGTGCTTCGCTTTCGCAACGGAACGGCCAAGGAAGACTTCGCCATCTTCTTCTGCATACAGTAACGGACCCAGCTTTTCAGAGAAGCCCCACTGCGTCACCATGTTACGCGCCAGGTTTGTCGCAACTTTAATGTCGTTCGACGCACCGGTTGAAACGTGTTCGACACCGTAGATAATTTCTTCGGCCAGACGACCGCCGTAAAGCGTAGAGATCTGGCTTTCCAGCTTCTGACGGCTGGCGCTGATCGCGTCGCCTTCAGGCAGGAAGAAAGTCACACCCAGTGCACGACCGCGCGGAATAATAGTCACTTTATGCACCGGATCATGCTCGGGTACCAGACGACCAATGATGGCGTGGCCTGCTTCATGATAGGCGGTTGACTCTTTCTGCGACTCCGTCATCACCATGGAGCGACGTTCCGCACCCATCATGATTTTGTCTTTCGCTTTCTCAAACTCCACCATAGAAACCACACGCTTGTTGGAGCGGGCGGCAAACAGTGCAGCTTCGTTGACCAGGTTAGCCAGGTCAGCACCGGAGAAGCCAGGCGTACCGCGTGCAATGATAGCAGCATCGATATCGGTGGCCAGTGGCACACGGCGCATGTGGACTTTCAGGATCTGCTCACGACCGCGGACATCTGGCAGGCCAACCACGACCTGACGGTCAAAACGGCCTGGACGCAGCAGCGCAGGGTCCAGCACGTCAGGACGGTTTGTTGCGGCGATAACGATGATACCTTCGTTACCTTCGAAACCATCCATCTCAACCAGCATCTGGTTCAGGGTCTGCTCACGCTCATCGTGGCCACCGCCTAAACCGGCACCACGCTGACGACCGACGGCGTCGATCTCGTCGATAAAGATGATGCAGGGCGCAGCTTTTTTGGCCTGTTCGAACATGTCGCGCACACGGGATGCACCGACACCGACAAACATTTCCACGAAGTCAGAACCGGAGATGGTGAAGAACGGCACCTTCGCTTCACCGGCAATCGCTTTTGCCAGCAGGGTTTTACCGGTACCCGGTGGCCCCACCATCAGCACGCCTTTTGGAATCTTGCCACCCAGCTTCTGGAAACGGCTTGGCTCACGAAGATATTCGACCAGCTCACCCACTTCTTCTTTCGCTTCATCACAGCCCGCGACGTCAGCAAACGTGGTTTTGATCTGATCTTCCGTCAGCATGCGGGCTTTGCTCTTGCCGAAGGACATCGCGCCCTTTCCGCCGCCGCCCTGCATCTGACGCATAAAGAAGATCCACACGCCGATCAGCAGCAGCATCGGGAACCACGAAATGAAGATGGAGGCCAGCAGGCTTGGCTCTTCAGGCGGTTCGCCCACCACTTTGACGTTTTTGGTCAAGAGGTTATCGAGCAACTTAGGATCGTTGACAGGAATATAGGTCGTGTATTTATTGCTGTCTTTTTTAATAACGTTAATTTCACGCCCGTTAATACGTGCCTCGCGGACCTGATCCTGGTTCACTTCCGACAGGAAGGTTGAATAATCAACCCGACGGCCATTCGACTCGCTGGGCCCAAAGCTCTGGAATACTGACATCAGCACGACCGCGATGACTAACCAGAGAATCAGGTTTTTCGCCATGTCACTCAAGGGATTAACCTCATATTACAACGGTGTTAACAGATAGCGTAGGGTACTATAGATCCTGCATACATGGAATCGCAGCAACGCTGCGGACCTCTCCAGCAATTTGGTTATAGTTTGCGCCCAGTCGCCACAATGTACACTTCACGTGAACGTGAACGTGAAGCGTCCGGCTTACGAATTTTCACTTTCGTAAACAGGGAGCGAATTTCCCGCAGGTATTCATCGAAGCCATCTCCCTGAAACACTTTCACTACAAAACTGCCGCCAGGTGCCAGAATATCCCGACACATTTCCAGCGCCAGTTCAACTAAATACATCGACCGGGGAATATCTACGGCAGGTGTACCACTCATGTTCGGCGCCATATCAGACATGACGACCTGAACCTGTTGATCACCAACACGCTCAAGCAGCGCATTGATCACCGATTCTTCACGAAAATCGCCCTGAAGGAAATCGACACCGACAATCGGATCCATTGGCAGGATATCGCAGGCAATGACTCGCCCTTTATTTCCGATTTGCTGCACCACATATTGCGACCAGCCACCCGGTGCAGCCCCCAGATCTACCACGGTCATACCGGGTTTGAAAAGCTTGTCACCCTGTTGTATTTCATCAAGTTTAAACCAGGCGCGCGAACGCAACCCTTTTTTCTGCGCCTGAAGCACATATTTATCGCTAAAGTGTTCCTGAAGCCAGCGGCTGGAGCTGGCCGAACGCTTTTTACCCGTCATAATATTTCCAACTAAATCGTCATCGTAGCGATAAACCTGCACGCAATGGGTTGCGTCGATTTGGTGATATACCCGAGATGGCGGTAGAATGAACCGTTTTCAATCCCTGAGTAAGTAAAAAACTACGATGAATCTAAGTACCAAACAAAAACAGCACCTCAAGGGCCTCGCCCATCCGCTCAAACCTGTCGTTATGCTGGGCGGTAATGGCCTGACTGAAGGCGTGCTGGCCGAAATCGAGCAGGCTCTGTCACATCACGAACTGATCAAGGTAAAAATCGCCTCAGAAGATCGTGAAACGAAGCAGCTGATCGTTGAGGCTATCGTGCGTGAGACCGGTGCCAGCAACGTACAGGTGATCGGCAAAACGCTGGTGCTGTATCGCCCGTCTAAAGAGAGCAAGATTTCTCTGCCACGCTAGGCGGGCAAAGAAAGTGACATGCTCTTACCTCAGATAAAAGGCCGCAATGCGGCCTTTTTCCTTTCTTTACATTGTGCTTTAACGCTTTTCAAAGCGTAGCAACATCTTAAATGTATTCCACCTTCAGGATCTCATACTCTACATCGCCACCCGGGGTTTTTACGACGGTCACATCATCGACCTCTTTGCCCACCAGGCCTCGCGCCATTGGCGAATTGACCGAAATCAGATTTTGCTTAAAGTCCGCTTCGTCATCGCCCACAATGCGGTAGGTTGCTTCTTCGTCGGTTTCAACGTTTAGTACGGTCACGGTGGCACCAAAGATCACCCGGCCAGTTTTCGGCATCTGCGTTACGTCAATGACCTGCGCATTGGAGAGTTTGGCTTCAATCTCCTGAATACGGCCTTCACAGAAGCCCTGCTCTTCACGCGCTGCGTGATACTCCGCATTCTCTTTCAAATCGCCATGTTCGCGTGCTTCAGCGATAGAGGCGATAATGCGCGGACGCTTCACGGTTTTCAGCTCGTTCAGCTCTTCGCGCAATCTTTCAGCGCCTCTTAACGTCATCGGAATCTGATTCATTTAAGCTCCTCGCCATCTTTCCTGTTTTACGATGTCATCCTGACCGGTGGCTACAGAAAAAGCTTTCTGCAGCGCATTAGCCCGTTTTGCAAATAAAAGAAACCTGACCCGGAGATGCTTCCAGGCCAGAAAAGAGTTTTGCAATTTGATACGTATTTTACCCCAGAGTTCCCTGCGGGTCATCGTTTACTTTGACCCATCCAGCGACGTAGTATTGACGCCCTCACCTGCCAGTTACCGCGAGATTATGCGATTTTCACGACTTGTTACCGGATTAAGCTGCGCATTTATGCTGCAGGCGCACGCAGCGCCAGTTGATGAATACATGCAGTACCTGCCAGACGGCGCCAATCTGGCGTTAATGGTGCAGAAAGTGGGGGCGTCTGCCCCGATCATTGATTACCACGGAAAACAGATGGCCCTGCCCGCCAGTACCATGAAAGTGGTGACAGCACTGGCGGCGCTGCTGGAACTGGGTGGCGATTACCGTTTTCAGACCACGTTTGAAACCCGCGGTGCCATTATAGATGGCACCCTGAATGGTGACCTGGTGGCGCGTTTCGGCGGCGATCCCACCTTAAGCCGTCAGGATCTGCGCAACATGGTGGCTGCACTGAAAAAACAGGGCATCAGCCATATCAAAGGCAATCTGGTTATCGATACCTCGGTCTTTGCCAGTCACGACATGGCGCCGGGCTGGCCGTGGAACGACATGACTCAATGCTTCAGCGCCCCGCCAGGCGCGGCTATCGTGGATAAGAACTGCTTCTCGGTGTCGCTCTACAGTGCGAATACCCCGGGTGAGAACGCCTTCGTGCGCATCGCCTCCTATTATCCGGCCCACATGTACAGCCAGGTGCGCACTATCGGGCGCAACAGCGGCGAAGGACAATATTGTGAGTTGGATGTTGTGCCAGGCGAGCTGAACCGCTACACCCTGACTGGCTGTATGCGCCAGCGTGCCGAACCGCTGCCGCTGGCCTTTGCTGTGCAGGATGGCGCCGCCTGGGCGGGGGAGATACTCAAAGCGGAACTGCGCGCATCTGAGATCGATTACAGCGGCCACCTGGTGCGCCAGACTCAGGTGACTGAACCGGGTACCGTACTGGCCTCGACGCAGTCCGCACCGCTGCATACGCTGCTGCATACCATGCTGAAGAAGTCAGACAACATGATTGCCGACACCGTGTTTCGCACCATCGGCCATCACTACTTTAATGTACCTGGCACATTTCGCGCCGGACAGGATGCTGTTCGTCGCATCCTGAAAACTAAAGCCGGTATCGACATGGGCAACAGCATTCAGGTAGATGGATCCGGGCTGTCACGTCACGATCTGATTTCGCCACAGACCATGATGCAGGTTTTGCAGTTTATTGCGAAAAATGACAATACGCTGGATTACATTTCGATGCTGCCGCTGGCGGGCTATGATGGCACGCTGCAGTATCGTGGCGGACTGCATGAGGCGGGACTCGATGGCAAGGTCTCGGCAAAAACCGGTTCGCTGCAGGGCGTCTACAACCTGGCGGGGTTCATTACGACCTCCAGTGGAGCCCGGGTCGCCTTTGTCCAGTTCCTCTCCGGCTATGCGGTTCCGCCGGAAGATCAACGAACCCGTCGCATTCCGCTGGTACGATTTGAAAGCCGGCTCTATCGCGATATCAATCAGAACAACTGATTGGTAACGCTGATGCATGCAGCAGGCCACTGCCCTGCTGCGTTTTTTCGCGCACTCTGGCCGCTGATGAACCTGTACGTGGCGGTGACGGGCTCCGAAAACAACGATGCCCCCTTTCAGGCTGAAAGGGGGCATCGGATATCACGTTATCGCCGGGGTCAGATTAACGCTGATAGATGATTTCAACGCCTTCGTCGTCTTCATCGTCCCACTCGTCGTCCCACTCGTCGTCTTCGGCTTCCACCGCATTTTCAAGGGTTTCCTTGTGGTAATCATCCCACATGAATTCCACTTTCTCCGGCTGCTTCTCTTCAGGCTCCGCTTCTTTCGGGTTAGCGTTGATGAAGCTCATCACGTCCCAGCAGAGTTCTTTGACGCCGATCTGACTTGCGGCAGAGATCAGGTAATACTTATCTTCCCAGCCCAGTGCTTCCGCTACCGCCTTCGCCCGCGCCTGCGCCTCTTCTTCACCGATCAGGTCCACCTTATTGAAGACCAGCCAGCGTGGCTTGTTGAACAGCTTATCGCTGTACTTTTCCAGCTCACTCAGAATGATGCGCGCATTTTCAACCGGATCGCTTTCATCGATAGGATCGATGTCAATCAGGTGCAGTAGCACACGGCAGCGTTCAAGGTGCTTCAGGAAGCGAATACCCAGGCCCGCCCCCTCGGCCGCGCCTTCGATCAGACCCGGGATATCCGCCACAACAAAGCTCTGCTCGCTGTCCATACGCACCACACCGAGGCTGGGCACCAGCGTTGTAAACGGATAATCCGCCACTTTGGGTTTAGCGGCTGAGACGGCACGGATAAAGGTCGATTTACCGGCATTTGGCAGACCCAGCATACCGACGTCCGCCAGCAGCATCAGCTCCAGCTGCAGATCGCGTTTCTCGCCCGGCGTACCCATGGTCTTCTGACGCGGGCTGCGGTTTACCGACGATTTGAAACGGGTGTTGCCCAGGCCATGCCAGCCGCCTTTGCCGACCATCAGTTTCTGGCCGTGACGCGTCATGTCGCCCAGTGTCTCGCCGGTTCCCTGGTCGATAACACGGGTGCCGACCGGCACTTTGATTTCGATATCTTTACCGCGTTTGCCGGTACAGTCGCGGCTCTGGCCGTTCTGTCCACGCTCGGCGCGGAAAGATTTTTCGAAACGATAATCGATAAGGGTATTGAGGTTTTCGTCGGCGATCAGATAAACGTCACCGCCGTCCCCGCCATCACCCCCGTCAGGGCCGCCTTTCGGAATATATTTTTCGCGGCGGAAGCTGACGCAACCATTACCGCCATCACCGGCGACGACCAGAATTGTCGCTTCATCAACAAACTTCATTTTAACTCTCCGTCACACAATCGCCTGCAGCACTCTGCAGACGGGTCCGCCAGGGTCTTCTGCGCTGACCAGCGGCGGATAAATCAGAACTGGCTTTCGCCACTGCGTACATAAAGTGTACAGCAATCTTTTGTGATGCGTTGCGTAACCGCAACAGAGCGCAGAATGTAAAAAGCCCCGCAGGAGCTGCGGGGCCTTCAATTCGTGCGTTCAGACGTTAACCGTCTGCGTCACGACAACCTTACTCAGCAACGATGCTGATGTATTTACGGTTGTTCGGACCTTTAACTTCGAATTTAACTTTGCCGTCTGTGGTAGCAAACAGAGTGTGGTCACGACCACAACCTACGTTGTTACCTGCGTGGAATTTGGTGCCACGCTGACGAACGATGATGCTACCTGCCAGAACAGATTCGCCACCGAAACGCTTAACACCCAGACGTTTTGCATTGGAGTCACGACCATTTCGAGTCGAACCACCAGCCTTTTTATGTGCCATTTGTCAGATCTCCTCTTAAGCCGTGATGCCAGTGATTTTCACATCAGTGAACCACTGGCGATGGCCAGCTTGCTTACGGTAGTGCTTACGGCGACGAAACTTAACGATCTTAATTTTCTCGCCACGACCGTGAGCAACAACTTCTGCCTTGATCATACCGCCTGAAACCAGTGGCGCGCCGATTTTCACGTCTTCGCCATTAGCAATCATCAGAACCTGGTCGAACTCGATGGTTTCACCGGTTGCGATGTCCAGCTTTTCCAGGCGAACGGTCTGACCTTCGCTTACTCGGTGTTGTTTACCACCACTTTGGAAAACCGCGTACATATAAAACTCCGCTTCTGCGCTTGCCTTTTTTAGTTCATCAGGCGGCGCGCTAAATATTCACAATAGGGCGCGAATTCTACGCAAAACTCCAGAAGAAGACAAGAGCACTTTGCACACTCTTGCAGAAAAAAAACACAGGGCAAATGCAACCGTTTCTCAGCCACAAAATTCAAGTACAATCAGTAACAGATTACCTGAACGCTGGCTGGGTAAACCACTTACCATGGCAGAGATAACGAGTCATAGCTGAAAAGACGAATGAACTTAGAACAGATTAATGAATTAACCGCACAGGATATGGCTGCCGTTAACCAGACCATCCTCGACCAGCTGAATTCAGATGTCTCGCTCATCAACCAGTTGGGCTACTACATCATCAGCGGTGGAGGTAAGCGTATCCGTCCCATGATTGCCGTGCTTTCCGCACGCGCCATGGGCTACAAGGGCGATCTGCACGTGACCAATGCGGCGCTGATCGAATTTATCCACACCGCCACGCTGCTGCATGACGATGTCGTGGATGAATCCGATATGCGTCGTGGCAAAGCGACCGCGAACGCGGCGTTCGGCAATGCGGCAAGCGTGCTGGTCGGTGACTTTATTTATACCCGCGCCTTTCAGATGATGACCAGCATGGGCTCGCTGCGTATCCTGGCGCTGATGTCAGAAGCGGTAAACGTGATCGCGGAGGGCGAAGTCCTTCAGCTGATGAACGTGAACGACCCCGACATTACTGAAGAGAGCTATATGCGCGTCATCTACAGCAAGACGGCGCGCCTGTTTGAAGCCGCTTCCCAGGCCTCTGCGATACTGGCTGATGCCACCCAGGCAGAAGAAAAAGCACTGCAGGATTATGGGCGCTATCTGGGTACGGCTTTCCAGTTAATTGACGATTTACTGGATTACAGCGCAGACGGTGAAACGCTGGGTAAAAATACCGGCGATGACCTGAGCGAAGGCAAACCGACACTGCCTCTGCTGCACGCGATGCAGCACGGTACGCCAGAGCAGGCGAAGATGATTCGGGAAGCCATTGAACAGGGCAACGGTCGTCATCTGCTGGAGCCGGTCCTGGAAGCAATGCATCAGTGCGGTTCGCTGGAATGGACGCGCAGCCGCGCGGAACAGGAAGCGGATAAAGCGATTGAGGCGTTGCGCATTCTGCCTGAATCCCCCTGGCGCAGCGCGCTGGAGTCGCTGGCGCACATGTCCGTTCAGCGCGATTTCTGATCCCTCACGGAGCCACCCGGCTCCGTTCTTACATTCTTCCTCTCACTTCTTTTTGTTACCGCCGTGCGGTTGCATCGCTTTTGCGTTCTGTCACACGGAGCGGACATCAGAGACAAATTTTACTGGAAATTACCGGAAACTATTTGCTATAAAAAGTCACCTTTTCAGGTAATAAAAAAGGGAACCCGGCGTTTTGCTGGATGGTGCAACAACAAGGAAAAGGAGAACAGGTTATGCATGAAAAGAGGGAAGACTGGCACACAGCTGACATTATCGCTGCCCTGCATAAGCGCGGTATGACGCTGGCGGCGCTTTCGCGTGCGGCTGGTCTGAGTTCGTCTACGCTGGCCAACGCACTGACCCGTCCATGGCCTAAAGGAGAATGGTTGATCGCGGATGCACTCAAGGTTCATCCCTGTGAAATCTGGCCCAGTCGCTATTTTGATCCTGAAACCCACTGCCTGCTGGAGCGTAAAACCCGTATCCGTGCACCAGCCGATCATTCCGGTAAAGCCTGAGATCACGCACGCTCTCCAGACGAAAAAAACCAGCCCCGGGGGCTGGCTATTGGCGTTCCGGCGGGATTACTCTTCGCTGACACGCTCAATGTTCGCGCCCATCGCTTTCAGTTTATCTTCGATGTGCTCATAGCCACGATCGATATGATAAATTCGGTCAACGAACGTCGTGCCTTCTGCAATACAGCCTGCCAGAACCAGGCTGGCTGACGCACGCAGATCGGTCGCCATCACCTGCGCGCCCGAAAGGGTTTCAACGCCATGACAGATAGCCGTGTTGCTTTCGATCTCAGCATGACCGCCCATACGAATCAGTTCCGGAATATGCATGAAACGGTTTTCGAAGATGGTTTCGGTAATCACGCCTGTGCCTTCCGCCACCATGTTCAGCAGCGTGAACTGCGCCTGCATATCGGTCGGGAACCCCGGGTGCGGAGCAGTACGCACGTTGACCGCTTTTGGCCGCTTACCGTGCATATCCAGGCTGATCCAGTCTTCACCGGTTTCAATGTCGGCACCTGCATCACGCAGCTTAGCCAGTACCGCATCCAGCGTATCAGGCTGGGTGTTGCGACACATTACTTTGCCACCCGAGATGGCCGCCGCAATCAGGAAGGTGCCGGTTTCGATACGGTCGGGCAGTACGCGATAGACACCGCCACCCAGACGATCTACGCCTTCAATAGTGATTTTGTCGCTGCCTGCACCGCTGATTTTAGCACCCAGGGTATTCAGGAAGTTCGCGGTATCGACAATTTCTGGCTCGCGCGCTGCGTTCTCAATAACCGTCGTGCCGGTTGCCAGTGTTGCCGCACTCATAATTGTGACAGTTGCACCCACACTGATTTTATCCATGACAATCAGCGCGCCTTTCAGACGACCATTGACAGAGGCTTTAACGTAACCCTCTTCCAGTTTGATCTCTGCACCCAGTTGTTCAAGACCGGTAATGTGCAGGTCAACCGGACGCGCGCCGATAGCGCAGCCACCCGGCAGGGAAACCTGACCCTGACCAAAACGTGCCACCAGCGGCCCCAGCGCCCAGATAGAAGCACGCATTGTTTTAACCAGGTCGTAAGGCGCACAGAAAACGTCTACTGCGCTGGCATCAACGTGCACTGAACCGTTGCGTTCCACCTTCGCACCCAGCTGGCTCAGCAGCTTCATCGTGGTATCGATATCACGCAGTTTTGGCACATTCTGTATCTCTACCGGCTCTTCGGCCAGCAGGGCCGCAAACAGAATAGGCAGCGCGGCGTTCTTCGCCCCGGAAATGGTCACTTCACCACTTAAGCGGGTGGGGCCTTGCACACGAAATTTGTCCATTAACACGGCTCTCAATTAACTAGCTAAAAATTGGACTCGCTCACGGCGAGTTCACCACGCCGGGGATCAGAAACCGTTGAGTTTACGGTCACGCGCCCATTCAGCGGGAGTGTAGGTTTTGATAGAGACAGCATGCATGCGGTTGTCTGCAATGAACTCCATCAGCGGCGCATAGACAGCCTGCTGCTTTTTCACACGGCTCAGCTCACCAAACAGTTCGCCAACGGCGATAACCTGAAAGTGGCTGCCGTCATTGCTCATGACATGCACTTCGTCCAAAGGCAGTGCTGCCATCAGCACGGCCTGAATTTCACTGTTTTCCATTGGTCTTAACTTCGCTTAATAATAATAAGGCTGACATAGTAGAGGAAAGCGGCTGACTCTTAAATACGCAAAAGCCCCTGTCAAAAACAGGGGCTTAGCGTAACAGAAAGAAATCAGGCGCTTTTATCCGCAGAAACAATAATCTGTTGCAGATTGTAAAGCGTAATCAGCGACTGCAGTTTGTTGCTGATGCCTGTAAAGCGTGGGGTATTCCCCTGTGCACGCGCAATTTCCCGCAGGTGCACCAGCAGAGCAAGCCCGGAAGAGTCAACACGCTCCAGCGCCGCGACATCGATGGTGTCGACATCCCGGATAACCGTCTCACGTTGCTGCCAGAGACTCATCAGCGTATCGCGATCCAGTTCGCCTTTCAGCAGTAGCGTGCTGGCTTGCCGCTCCCAGCGTAACGATTCATGCATTATTGTTGTTTATCCAGCGTGATGGGCTGAGCGGCTGAGGATTTCAGCTGCGCTGTCAGGCCATCGATACCTTTGGTGCGTAATAGGTCGCTCCACTCATTCTGCTTGGTCGTAATCATGCTGACACCTTCAGCGATCATGTCATAAGCCTGCCAGTTACCGCTCTGGCTATTTTTACGCCACTGGAAGTCGAGACGAACCGGCGGACGGCCATTAGGATCAATAATAGAAACACGAATGGCAACAATGTTGGCATCGCCCAACGGCTGTTCAGGCTGCACCTGATAGCTCTGCCCATTGTAAAGCGCCAGGGCCTGACCATAAGCCTGCGCCAGATAGTCAGCGAAGGCGCTGAAGTAGGCTTCACGCTGAGCAGGTGTTGAATCGCGATAGTAGCGGCCCAGCACTAACGCACCGGCATATTTGATCTGTACATAGGGCAGCAGTTCCTGACGCACAATCTCACGCAGATAGTTAGGATTCTGCTTAATTTTTGGCTGCTCATTTTTCAGACGGGTAAAAGTTTTCTCCGCCGCCTGATTCATCAGTTTGTAAGGATTGCTCTGATCGGCGGCCGTTGCTGTCAGCGGCACGGTCACGGCCAGCATGGCAATCATCAGTAAACGTTTAAACATGGTATACCCTCTTCTTTAAGGTTGAGCCGGTGCCGCAGGCGCAGCACTGCTGCCGTCCTGCGCATCCTTGTTGTCGCTGTTCTGCTTGCTGTCGCCGCTTTTATAAAGGAACTGGCCGATCAGATCTTCAAGCACCATGGCTGATTTCGTATCGCGCAGCGTATCGCCATCTTTCAGCATCGCTGAACCCAGTTCAGGATCGTCAAATCCTAAGTTAAGTGACAGGAACTGCTCACCCAGCAGGCCCTGCGTGCGGATCGCCAGCGAACTGGTATCCGAAATCTTATCAGCATAGCGATCGCTGATATCCATCGTCACCCGTGGCAGCAGCGTTTTCGGCTCGAGTTCGATGTCCGTCACCCGGCCAATGACGACGCCACCGATTTTAACCGGCGAACTGATTTTCAGACCGCCGATATTGTCGAAGGTGGCGTAGAGTTTCCACGTCGGCTCGGTGCCCATCGATTTGAGATCGGCGACGCGAAGACAGAGAAAGAGTGCGGCGAGCAACGCCATGATCATAAAAATGCCAACCCAGATTTCGCTTTTTTTGCTTTGCATTGCATCAATTCCCAAACATCAGTGCTGTCAGCACAAAATCCAACCCGAGCACCGCCAGTGAAGCATGTACTACGGTACGCGTCGTCGCGCGACTGATCCCTTCAGAAGTGGGAATCGCGTCATAGCCATTAAAGAGAGCAATCCAGGTCACCGTGACGGCAAATACGGCGCTTTTAATAATGCAGTTAACCACATCAGCCCGAAAATCGACCGCGTTCTGCATGGCTGACCAGAAGAAGCCAGGATCAATCCCCTTCCAGCTCACGCCAACCAGCGCGCCACCCGCGATGCCGACGGCGGTAAAGATCAGTGCCAGCAGCGGCATGCTGATAAATCCCGCCCAGAAACGTGGCGAAACCACGCGGCGTAGCGGATCCACTGCCATCATTTCCATACTGGAGAGCTGTTCAGTGGCTTTCATCAGGCCGATTTCGGCGGTCAGTGCCGATCCCGCCCGTCCGGCAAACAGCAGCGCAGTTACCACCGGCCCCAGTTCACGCAGCAGCGACAGCGCCACCAGCATACCCAGACTGGTTTCAGCCCCGTAAGTGGTCAGTACCAGATACCCCTGCAGGCCCAGCACCATGCCAATAAACAGGCCCGACACGACAATAATCAGTAACGACAACACGCCCACGCTATAAAGCTGTTTAACCAGCAGCGGCGCATGTTTGCGGAACGCCGGTTTTCCCACCAGCGCATGAAACAGCATTAAGCCCGCGCGTCCAAAACTGGCACACGTTTCAATTCCCTGACGACCAAACGACGCCAGCGCCTTCAAGACCATCTGATTAATTACTCCCTGAGCCGGTTAAATCTGCGAGATAGTCGCCAGCAGGAAAACGGAAGGGAACCGGACCATCCGCATCACCATCAATAAACTGGCGAACACGCGGGTCGTTATTCTCTCGCAGTCCGGGCGTGGTGCCCTGTGCAATAATTTTTTGTCCGGCCACGATATAGGCGTAGTCCGCAATACTCAGTACTTCCGGTACGTCGTGCGAAACCACAATGCAGGTCAGCCCCAGCGCATGGTTCAGTTCGTCGATGAGCTTCACCAGTACCCCCATGGTGATGGGATCCTGACCCACAAACGGCTCGTCGAACATGATCAGTTCCGGTTCAAGCGCGATAGCACGCGCCAGAGCCACACGACGCGCCATGCCGCCCGACAGCTCAGCGGGTTTCAGCTGCGCGGCGCCACGCAGACCCACCGCCTCCAGCTTCATCAGCACGGTGCTATGCAGCAGCGGCGCAGGCAGCTGTGTATGCTCACGCAGTGGCCAGGCCACATTTTCATAGACCGTTAAGTCAGTGAAGAGTGCGCCGGACTGGAACAGCATGCTCATTTTTTTACGTGCTTCATACAATTTAGCGCGGGATAATGACGGAATGTTTTCGCCACGAAACAGAATTTCACCCCGGGTCGGCTGAAGCTGTCCCCCAATCAAGCGTAGCAGAGTGGTTTTTCCTATCCCCGAGGGGCCCATTATCGCCGTCACTTTGCCTTTCGGCACGGTCAGCGAAATGTCATCGAAGATTGTGCGATCTCCGCGCGAAAAACTCACGCCACGAACCTCAACCAGATTCGTTTGCTGCTGGATCATTGTCACCTCTTGTCAGGATCGGGCGTAAACATGGGATACGATGGTAGCCTGTCCGGTCGTGATTCACGATAGCTTTACAGAAACTTACCGCTAAGATTTGCCGAAAATGGTCATTAAATTTACTTTTGCCGCTCAGACGGTCAAAATCAGCGCCTGTCTCGCCAAACAGAACGTTAAACCGGTCGGGAAAAGCATTGCCGGCCCGGTTTTTTATGCAAGGATTCTTCATGTTTGTAGCTTCTGCACTGCTGATTATCGGTTTGCTTTTACTGGCTTATGGTGCCGATCGTCTGGTGTTTAGCGCCTCTATATTGTGTCGTTCACTGGGCATTCCGCCATTAATTATCGGCATGACCGTTGTCAGCATTGGCACCTCGCTGCCAGAAATGATCCTCTCTTTTTCTGCGGCGCAGCATGGCCAGATGGATCTGGCCGTCGGCACCGCGCTTGGCTCGAACATTACCAACATTCTACTGATTCTGGGTGCCGCTGCGCTAATACATCCGCTGACTGTTCATTCCAATCTGATACGCCGTGAGCTGCCATTGATGTTACTGGTTACGCTGCTCAGCGGTTGTATGCTGTTTGACAATCAGCTTAGCCGACTTGATGGAATTGGCCTGATTACGATAGCCGCTATTTATCTGATGGTGGTCATTCGCATCGCGCGTAAAGCGGAACAGGATAACAACGACACCCTGACACGCGAGCAGCTGGCTGAACTGCCGCGTGAAGAAAGCGGAAACACCGTGGCCTTTCTCTGGCTGGCCGTCGCGCTGATTATTCTGCCCATGTCGACACGCATGGTGATCGACAATGCCACCGCCTTTGCCGACTATTTTGGCGTCAGCGAGCTGGTGATGGGCCTGACGCTGATTGCTGTAGGCACCAGCCTGCCTGAGCTGGCAACGGTACTTGCTGGCGCGCTGAAAGGCGAAGATGATATTGCGATTGGCAATCTGATTGGTGCCAACATTTATAATATTGCCATCGTGCTGGGACTTCCGGCACTGATTCATCCGGGCAGCGTCGATTATCATGCCTTTGCCCGTGATTACTGGGTCATGCTGGGCGTCAGCGTGCTGTTTGCCCTGCTCTGCCTGCTTCGTCGCCGACGTGTTGGCCGTACGGCGGGCCTGATTTTACTCTGTGGTTTCTTCGTCTGGGTAATGCTGCTGTGGATACAGCCGGCATTCATGAACGGTTAACAAGGACAGACGCACTATGTCATATCAGCAACCAACTGCCTTTGATTTCCAGCAAGCGGGCAAGACCGTGCTCCGCATTGAGCGTGAAGGACTGGAACAGCTCGATCAATATATCAACGACGACTTCGCCCGCGCCTGCGCCCTGATTTATGGCTGTCAGGGTAAAGTGGTGGTGATGGGCATGGGCAAGTCCGGACATATCGGTAAAAAAATGGCGGCGACTTTCGCCAGCACCGGTACGCCCGCCTTCTTTGTTCATCCGGCTGAAGCCAGTCATGGCGACCTGGGCATGGTGAGCAGAAATGACGTGGTGATCGCCATCTCCAACAGCGGAGAATCAAACGAGATCCTTGCGCTGATTCCGGTGTTGAAACGTCAGCACATTGCGCTGATCTGCATAACCGGACGGCCGGAAAGCGCCATGGGTCGGGTAGCGGATGTGCATCTGTGCGTTCACGTCCCGCAGGAAGCCTGTCCGCTGGGTCTGGCACCGACCACCAGCACCACCGCGACCCTGGTCATGGGTGACGCGCTGGCGGTTTCACTGCTGGAAGCGCGGGGATTTACAGCAGAGGATTTCGCCCTCTCCCACCCCGGCGGTGCGCTGGGCCGCAAGCTGCTGCTGCATGTGGCGGATATCATGCACAGCGGCGATGAACTGCCACACGTCACCCGTGACGCCTCGCTGCGTGATGCGCTGCTGGAGATCACCCGTAAGAATCTGGGATTGACGGTTATCGTCGACGACCTGATGAAAATAGAGGGGATCTTTACTGATGGTGACCTGCGCCGCATCTTTGACATGGGCATCGATTTTCAGCGTGCCACGATCGGCGAAGTAATGACGCGGGGCGGCATCCGCGTCCGGCCGAATATGCTGGCGGTTGAAGCCCTGAATCTGATGCAGACGAAAAACATTACCTCGATTCTGGTGGCCGATGACGACCATCTGCTGGGCGTGGTACATATGCATGACATGCTGCGCGCTGGCGTAGTCTGAACAGGAAAAGAAAATGCAACAGGCAACTCCCCCGATCGACACCTGCTACGGCCCGGTCAGCGTCGACATTATGGCGCGCGCCAGCCGGATCCGTCTGCTGATCTGCGACGTCGATGGCGTGATGTCCGATGGCGTGATCTACATGGGGAACAATGGCGAAGAGCTCAAGGCATTCAACGTGCGGGATGGCTACGGTATCCGCTGCCTGCTGACCTCTGATGTGGAAGTGGCTATCATTACCGGCCGCAATGCGCGACTGATGGAAGATCGCTGCAAAACGCTCGGCATCCGCCATCTTTATCAGGGACAATCAGATAAGCTTTTGGCCTATCGTGAACTTCTGGATAAACTGTCTCTTTCCGACGACCAGGTCGCCTATATCGGTGACGATTTGATCGACTGGCCGGTAATGGCGAAAGTCGGATTAAGCGTGGCGGTGGCGGATGCACATCCGATTCTTCTGCCGCGCACGCACTATGTCACGCGGATTGCCGGCGGACGCGGCGCGGTACGTGAAGTGTGTGATCTGATCTTAATGGCGCAGAACAAATTTGAGGATGCCAAAGGGCAATCAGTATGAGTAAAAGCAGGCGTTGGATAACGCTGATTCTGACCTTGATTGCACTGGTTTTGATCGGCTGGAATCTTACTAACCAGGATGATGATGGCTCGCCAGTCGTCAATGGCGCGCAGTCGCCGACCTATACCAGTGCCGATTCACACACTGTGGTTTATAACCCGCAGGGCGCGCTGTCCTATAAACTGACTTCTGACAAAGTGACCTACTTCTCTGACGACGAAATCAGCTGGTTCGACAATCCGGTGATGACCACTTTTGATGAGAATAAAATTCCGACCTGGTCGCTAAAGGCAGATAAAGCAAAGCTCACCAAAGATCGTATGCTTTATCTTTATGGCCATGTTGAGCTGAATACCCTGACGCAGGATTCTCAACTTGAGCGCATCAAAACAGATAATGCGCAAATCAATCTTGTCACTCAGGACGTTACCTCTGATGATCAGGTGACATTGTATGGCCGCAGCTTTAACTCCACTGGCATGAAAATGCGCGGCAATTTACGGACGAAAAACGCCGAGTTAATCGAGAAGGTCAAAACCTCTTATGAAATTCAAAATGAACAAAAATAGCCTGAAGCTCCTGCTGGCCTCGATTCTGCTGGCAACCAGTGTTCCTGCGCTGGCCCTGACCGGTGACTCGGACAAGCCCGTAAATATTGACTCACAGAATCAGGCGCTGGACCTGCAGGGCAACGTTGCGACCTTTACCGGCAATGTCATCGTGACCCAGGGCTCAATCAAAATTACGGCTGATAAAGTCGTGGTAACCCGTCCGGGCGGCGACAGTAAGAAAACCATCGTCGACGCCTACGGCAATCCTGCCACCTTCTATCAGATGCAGGACAGCGGTAAGCCGGTAAAGGGTCATGCCGCAAAACTGCATTACGAACTGGCGAATGACTTCGTTGAACTGACCGGCAATGCGTTTATTGAGCAGCAGGACAGCAACATCAAAGGCGACCGGATAACCTATCTGGTGAAAGAGCAGAAAATGCAGGCTTACAGTCAGGGCCAGAACAAGCGCGTCACCACCGTCCTGGTACCATCGCAACTTCAGGACAAAGGTTCGTCCACCAGCGGAAAAAAGAGTAACTGATAGCTATGGCCACATTAATCGCAGAAAACCTGGCGAAGGCGTATAAAGGCCGTCGCGTGGTAGAAGATGTCAGTCTGCAGGTAAAGTCCGGCGAGATTGTCGGCCTGCTGGGCCCGAACGGTGCCGGTAAGACCACCACGTTTTATATGGTGGTCGGTATCGTGCCCCGCGATGCGGGTCGCATTGTCATCGATGATGAAGATATCAGCATCCTGCCGCTGCATGCACGCGCGCGTCGCGGTATCGGCTATCTGCCGCAGGAAGCGTCTATTTTCCGTCGCCTGAGCGTCTACGATAACCTGATGGCAGTATTGCAGATCCGCGACGATCTGACGGAAGAGCAGCGCCAGGATCGTGCCCGCGAACTGATGGAAGAGTTCCATATTGAGCACCTGCGTGACAGTATGGGCCAGGCGCTGTCAGGCGGGGAACGCCGTCGCGTCGAGATCGCGCGTGCGCTGGCAGCAAATCCTAAATTTATCCTGCTGGATGAGCCCTTTGCCGGTGTTGACCCTATCTCTGTTATCGACATCAAAAAGATTATCGAGCATCTGCGTGACAGTGGCCTGGGCGTGCTGATTACCGACCACAACGTGCGTGAAACCTTAGCGGTCTGTGAGCGCGCTTATATCGTCAGCCAGGGTCACCTTATCGCGCACGGCACTCCGAACGAGATCCTGGCCGATGAGCAAGTGAAGCGGGTTTATTTGGGTGAAGAGTTCAGACTCTGATAAGGTGTCGTTAATACTGATGTTTACCTGGGAACTACCATCCTGTCTATGAAGCAAGGTTTACAACTCAGGTTTAGCCAACAGCTGGCAATGACGCCACAACTGCAGCAGGCCATACGTCTGCTGCAACTCTCTACGCTTGAACTCCAGCAGGAGTTACAGCTTGCACTGGAAAGCAACCCGCTGCTTGAGCAGACCGAACTGCACGAAGAGATTGACGCCCGGGAATCGTCTGAGGCCGAGGCGCTGGATACGCGTGAAGCCCTTGAGCAGAAAGAGATGCCCGATGAACTGCCGCTGGATGCGACCTGGGATGAGATTTACACAGCGGGTACGCCGTCAGGCACCGGTACCGATTATCAGGATGATGAGTTACCAGTTTATCAGGGCGAAACCACCCAGTCTCTGCAGGATTATCTGATGTGGCAGGTCGGGCTGACGCCGTTCAGTGACACCGATCGCGCGATTGCGACCTCTATTGTCGACGCTATTGATAACACCGGGTATCTTACCGTTTCGCTTGATGAGATCCTTGACAGCATTGGCAACGATGAGCTGGAAGTGGATGAAGTGGAAGCGGTGCTGAAACGCATCCAGCGTTTTGATCCGATCGGCGTCGGCGCACGCGATCTGCGTGACTGCCTGCTGGTACAGCTTTCGCAGTATGCGCCTGAAACGCCGATGCTGTCAGAAGCGCGCCTGATTGTCAGTGAACATCTGGATTTGCTGGCTAACCACGATTTTCGCAGTCTGATGCGGGTCACGCGCCTTAAAGAAGAGGTGCTGAAAGAGGCGATGCTGCTGATACAGTCGCTGGACCCGCGTCCGGGTCAGTCGATTAACACCAGTGAACCGGAATATGTCATTCCCGATGTGCTGGTACGCAAGGCGGGCAGCCGCTGGACGGTTGAACTTAATGCCGACAGCGTGCCGCGCCTCAAAATCAATCAGCACTATGCCGCAATGGGTGGCGCTACGCGAAATGAAAGCGACAATCAGTTCATTCGCAGTAATCTGCAGGAAGCGCGCTGGCTGATTAAGAGTCTGGAAAGCCGTAACGATACGCTGCTGAAAGTGACACGCTGTATTGTTGAACAGCAGCAGGCCTTTTTCGAGCAGGGCGAAGAGTTTATGCGCCCGATGGTGCTGGCCGATATCGCCCAGGCCGTTGAGATGCATGAGTCGACCATTTCCCGTGTGACGACGCAGAAGTACCTGCACAGCCCGCGGGGCATTTTCGAACTGAAGTACTTTTTCTCCAGCCACGTCAATACAGAGGGCGGCGGTGAAGCGTCTTCCACAGCGATTCGTGCACTGGTGAAAAAATTAATTTCGGCGGAAAATCCAGCCAAACCCTTGAGCGACAGTAAGCTGACCTCCATGTTATCTGATCAGGGCATTATGGTGGCACGGCGAACCGTCGCCAAATATCGCGAGTCTTTATCCATCCCGCCATCGAACCAGCGTAAACAGCTGGTTTGACAGAAATGAGAAGGAAGACCTATGCAGCTGAACCTGACCGGGCAACACGTTGAAATCACGGAACCATTGCGTGAATTTGTCAGCGGTAAATTTGCCAAACTGGAACACTATTTTGAACATATCAATCAGGTCTATATTGTCCTGAAAGTTGAAAAAGTCACGCAGGTGGCTGACGCAACACTTCACGTGAATGGTGGCGAGCTGCACGCCACATCGGAAGCGGAAGATATGTATGCGGCCGTTGACGGACTGATCGATAAGCTCGCCCGTCAGCTGACCAAACACAAAGACAAACTGAAAAAACACTAACCTTTACGCCAGCTACGTGCGCCTGCCGCGCAGAGCCGACTGGATGGGGCGGGTAATCCGCCCCGTTTTGTCATCTGAGGAGAGGCGCCATTTGTCTCCCGCGTCATGTCGCGCTGGCGGTGAAGGGTCTGGTGAACTCGCAAGTGAAACGATGATGAACAACGATCTTACACTGGAATTGAGCACGGTGCTTTCGCCAGACTGCACCCGCAGCGGCGTACACTGCCAGAGCAAAAAACGTGCGCTGGAAATTATCAGCGAACTGGCCGCTAAGCAGCTCAACCTGCCGCACCAGACGCTTTTCGAAGCGATTCTGACCCGTGAACGTATGGGCAGTACCGGTATCGGCAACGGCATTGCCATTCCTCACGGCAAACTGGAAGAGGATACGCTGCGGGCGGTCGGGGTTTTTATCAGCCTTGAACAGCCCATTGCGTTCGATGCCGTCGACAATCAGCCGGTCGATCTGCTGTTTGCCTTGCTGGTGCCGGCTGACCAGTGCAAAACGCATCTGCATACCCTTTCACTGGTGGCAAAACGTCTGGCAGACAAAACGGTATGCCGCCGTCTGCGTGCAGCGCAGAGTGATGAAGAGCTCTATGCCATTATTACGGAAATCCAGACAGAGCAGTAACGCGTCTTTACTGGCCGGGTGCCGGTTTTAAAACGGGAGAAAAGGTCATGGTGCTGATGATCGTCAGCGGTCGTTCAGGCTCGGGAAAGTCGGTGGCGCTCCGTGCGCTGGAAGATATGGGATTCTACTGCGTCGACAACCTGCCGGTCGTGTTGCTGCCTGAGTTAGCGAATTCGCTGGCTGAGCGCAATATTTCCGCGGCAGTCAGTATTGATGTCCGGAACATGCCCGAATCGCCTGAAATCTTTGAGACCGCGCTGAATAACCTGCCTGACTCCTTTTCACCGCAGCTGCTTTTTCTGGATGCGGACCGCAATACTCTGATTCGGCGTTACAGTGATACGCGCCGTCTGCACCCTCTCTCCAGCAAAAATCTGTCGCTTGAGAGCGCAATTGATGAAGAAAGCGATCTGCTGGAACCGCTGCGCTCCCGCGCCGACCTGATCATCGACACCTCTGAGATGTCGGTGCATGAGCTGGCCGAGATGCTGCGTACCCGCCTGCTGGGCAAGCGGGAGCGGGAACTGACCATGGTGTTTGAATCTTTCGGCTTCAAACATGGCATCCCTATTGATGCGGACTATGTGTTTGACGTGCGCTTTCTGCCCAATCCACACTGGGATCCCAAGCTGCGACCAATGACAGGTCTTGATCGTCCGGTAGCGGCCTTCCTTGATCGTCACACTGAAGTGCATAATTTTATCTACCAGACGCGCAGCTATTTAGAACTCTGGCTGCCGATGCTGGAGACCAACAACCGCAGCTATCTTACCGTAGCGATTGGCTGTACGGGCGGTAAACATCGCTCAGTCTATATCGCCGAACAACTGGCCGATTACTTTCGTTCGCGCGGCAAGAATGTACAGTCACGCCATCGTACGCTGGAAAAGCGCAAATCATGACCGTCAGACAAACTGTAGAAATCAAAAATAAGCTGGGCATGCATGCCCGCCCGGCAATGAAGCTCTTTGAGCTGGTGCAGAGCTTTGACGCTGAAGTGCTGCTGCGCAACGAAGCGGGCACTGAAGCCGAAGCCAGCAGCGTGATCGCGCTGCTGATGCTCGATTCGGCAAAAGGCGGACACATCGAGATTGAAGCCAGCGGCCCGGAAGAAGTGCCGGCGCTGGCAGCGGTCATCGAATTGTTCGAAGCGGGCTTCGATGAGGACTAAGGTCTAGTCGAGCTGATTACGCTGTAAAAAGCCTTCTCCGCCCAGCTGGCGCATCTGGCGCAGGATCCACTGCTGCCGCTCTCTGACATAGCCGGAGGGCGCCGCCGCACGATAGCGAATCGGATTAGGCAGCACGGCCGCCAGCAACGCCGCGTCTGCGGCCGTCAGCCGGCTGGCAGGTTTGTGGAAATAGCGCTGTGACGCCGCCTCTGCGCCGAAGACCCCTGGCCCGAACTCGGCAATATTGAGATAGACGGTCAGAATGCGTCTTTTCGTCCAGACCGTTTCCATTCCTACCGTCAGGCCCGCTTCCAGACCTTTCCGTAACCAGCTGCGTCCGTCCCAGAGAAAGAGATTTTTCGCCGTCTGTTGTGACAGCGTGGAGGCGCCACGCATCTGGCTATCCCTCTTATCCAGTACCGACTCAATCGCCGCCACATCAAAACCCCAGTGGGTGGGAAACTTCTGGTCTTCTGAGGCGATGACCGCCAGCCCCATCCAGGGTGAAATCTCGTCATGCCCGACCCAGTCTGAATGAGCAACATAGCCAAAATCGCCCCGCAGCCAGGCTCCAATCTGTCGTTCCGCCATCACTGCGGAGAACGGAACCGGCAGGAAAGAGAAAAGTAAAATGCCCGCCAGCCAGAGTCCCAGCCATACCAGCACAATACGGCCTGCCATCCGTCTGATACGCTGCCCCACGCTTCCTTTATGCTTGTTCATGCAATCTTCCCATACCTGTTTCAGACGTTAATCAATCACACATGTAATCACTGCCCGAAAAGCAGGCGTTTTTCAATTTTCGATGAAATTCAATCGACAGTTTCCAGACTTTATTCAAACATTTTGCATCAACATGCCGCAACAGTTCGAAATAGTTCAAGGACTTCCGGCAAAAAGGAATCGGTTCCATTCATTATGGCCCCCTGCCTTCTTTCCAGATAAACACTTAATAATGGATAATAAGCGCTGGATAAAAACATTCACATTACTAAAGATTAACTTTTTTCTGATTCTTTCGCTGTCTATATATTAATCAGAATTATCGTTATAACGTTTAAATAATCAGCAGATGTTAACGTCAGTCATCCCTGTGCTGGCCCTGTTTTTGCTCAGCAAATGTACTTACGCCATCGGACTGAAAAGAGAAAGCGTCAGATTCATTTTTATCATTCCGGATCGTTTTGGATTATTCGTGTCATTTTGGGGTGCTTGCTTGCAATATCAGCGTCTTAGCGATGCGGCTGACACTGATGTTAACCGCAGCGTCACTCGCTTCCTCTGCGCCTCGTTCTCCTTCCACTGCCGCGTTAAAACTACACGAAAAAGGGCAAATCTGGCTAAATTTACAGCAATGCAGCACGTAAATTGATTCCTTACTTGACTGTGTTGCCAAATTAATGTTTTCTGTATTTAAACGCTGCTCAATATCACAATTTTTAATGAATCTTGTCGCATGTGAAGATGGATTTGCTAAGGTGATGACAGTGTTAACCAATACCCTGCGGCTGCATTAATTATTCAGATCATAGCGGCCGCAATGTTTTCCCTGGTGTTGGCGCAGTATTCGCGCACCCCGGCTTCGGCTGGGGTCATTTTTTTCTGGCGTATCAGGTTTTCTGTTCTGCTACCCAGTCGCGTAATACCTGCACATCATGTCGCCATTCGTGCTTCAGTTCATCGATCCACTCTGTCACGTTGTCCCACCATGCCGGCAGCTCCGGACTCTGGATCTGTTTCGCCAGCATCTGTAAACGCTGTAAACCGACTGACCCCGCCGCGCCTTTGATCTTATGACCCTCTTCAGCAATCCCCTTTTGATCGCGCGCCATCAGGTTTGATTCCAGCACGGCCAGATAATCCGGCATCATTTTTTCAAACATTGTCAGGCTTTGGGTGATCAGGCCGGGTCCAACCAGCTCGATGTACTGTTCAAGCATAGCGACATCCAGCAGCATCAGGTTTTTGTCGTCGCGCGCGGCGGGTGCCTCTTCTGCCGGTTCAGACTGATAATCCCAGTACTTTTTGATCATCGCCGTCAGTGCCGGTACCGCCAGAGGCTTGCTGAGAACATCATCCATTCCCGCGTCGAAATACTCTTTTTTGTCTTTGAGGACATTGGCGGTGAGCGCCACCAGCGGCGGGAGATCGGAACCCTGATACTGCTGGCGGATGGCGCGTGAGACATCCAGCCCGGTCATATCCGGCAGCTGAATATCCAGCAGCACCAGATCAAACTCCAGCGGGTCAAACATCGCCAGCGCCTCATGGCCGGTCATGGCAACCTCTACGCTGCAGCCCAGCTTTTCCAGAACCGAGCGCGCCACGATCACATTCAGCTCAATATCTTCAACCAGTAATACGTGCAGAGCGGGCAGAGGCAGACTGTCTTCCACGCCTTCGTTTTCCACCTCTTCCGCAATGCGTGGCGCATGGACCTCAACGGTAAAGCAGGAGCCCTGACCTGGCGCACTGTGAACGCGGATATCGCCGCCCATCGCCTGCGCCAGACGGCGTGACACCGCCAGGCCGATACCGGTACCGGTCGCCGGCTTACCGCCGTGCTGATCTTTGACCTGATAGTACATCGCAAAGATCTTATCCTGCTCATCCTGCGGGATCCCCATGCCGGAGTCCTGCACTTCGAAGCGCAGCGTCTCTTCCTGCTCATAGGTCACCCGCACCAGGATTTCCCCCTGCTGCGTAAACTTCACCGCGTTGCCAATCAGGTTCCACAGAATCTGACGCAGACGCGTGCCATCGGTGGAGATCATGTGTGGCAGTGGCAGCTGCGGCGCGAGCACAAACTTCAGCCCTTTAGGCTGTGCCAGCAGACCGGAGAGATTTTCTAAATCGGCGAGGAAGCCAGTAAAGTCGAGCGGCTGATTATCGAGCTGTACTTTACGGCGCTCGATCTTGTCCACCTCAATCACATCGTTAAAGATGTTGCCCAGTGTGATGGCCGAGACGTGGATAGTTTTCAGATATTTCAGCTGTTCCTGATTCAGATCGGTATCCAGCAGAATCCGGCTCAGGCCGACAATGCCATTAAGCGGCGTACGCAGCTCGTGGCTGATCGTTGAGATAAAGGTGGTCTTTTCCCGGCTGGCGTTCTCTAACGCGTCCTGATAGCGCTTACGCTCGGTTATATCGCGGCCGAAGCCCATCAGTCCGCTACGCTTTCCGACGCGATCGTAGTAAGGCACTTTACGGATCTCAAAACAGGCTTTCCGACCGTCGGGGTATTGCAGCCACTGTTCATAGGTCAGCGAGACATTATGGCGGAACACCTTCTCATCCGTTTCCAGCACCTTGGTCGCCGCTTCATCATCGTAAATATCGCGTGGTGTCAGGCCAATCAGCTGTTTTTCGCTTTTGCCGGTCAGCAGCTCCATCGCCCGGTTGCAGCCGGAAAACTGTTTGTCGATATTGCGGTAGAACACCAGATCAGGTGAGGCATCCAGGAAGGAGCGCAGGAAAGAGGATTGCTGTTCCAGCTCGATCTGCGCCTGTTCGCGGCGCGTCACCTCTTCACGCAGCTTATCCATCACCTGTTCGCGCGCCAGTTCCGCCTTTTTACGGTCGCTGATCTCCTGATTCAGCTGCGTGATGGTCTCTTTCATCTGCTGGTTAAGTTCCAGATCGCGGGTGCGCATCTCCTCCAGTTTATCCACCAGCCGGGCCAGCCGCTGCCGCGACTCCTCCAGCTGATCGACCACCACCGAGAGGAAATAGACCGCCCAGGGCGTGATCAGCAGCCCGAAGAAGACCGAACGTACCACGTCGATACTCTCAACGTGACCCCGCAGTACCATCGTGACCGCCATCTGGACGATCATCGCCAGTACCACCAGCGCCGACGCCAGCAACAGCGAGAACCGCACCAGTCCCAGCTTGACCATTAAATCAACGTAGTACTGCGCCAGCAGACGAATTTGCTTCATACCCACTCCCTGAAAGAGAAACCGCCCCACTATAACGCAGATAGCCCTGTGACGTCGCAGCGCGTCACGCGAAGATCCGGACGCAGATGCGCTATTATGGTGCATCCGCGCAGCCGTTCGGCGACGTTAAGGACAAAACGGTTAAAACCCTTGACTGATTGTGCCAAATGAATAATCTGTAAGGCCGCCAGTGAATCTCAGATTTCTCTGTATGGCCTTTTTTCAATATCCTGGCAGCGTTCAGTTGCGCAGGCTCATCCCGTTTATATGAATATCCATTCATCTTTAGTGATGTTTTAAGCACGCCTGTGCCGATTAATTTTTCTTATAACCACGCCTGATTTCATTCAAAAAACCGGACATAAGAAAAACAGATACATACGATGTATCATCTGTGCCTGACAGCATTTAATGCTGTTTATCCCCTTCCCGCCAGCATGGTGCAGAGATCCGATGCCTGCCCTACAGTGAGTCAGTTCACATTTATCAGCCGATCGCCGGGCGCCAGAGCGGGACATTTTAAAGCTTAATATCGTTATTAATCATTTGCTTAAACCAATAAAACGTCAGATTACCTTGCCTGACCGCCCTATTTGACCTGATTACGCTTTCCCGATAAGTTGGAAATCCGCTGAAAGCTTTCCAGACGGGTCATTGTCTCGGCATATCTATGCAACAAGAAGACTCCCGCGTGGTTTAAGTCATCTCCTTTATGAGACCGGAAATCAGAGCAGCTCAATAAAAGACGTTTTACCGATGTCTGGAGAGAAATGCTCAGGGCTATGACGCGTGCCCGACAAATCATGGCGGGAAAATGAAGCTGCGCCCTGGTTGCGCTCAGACCCTGAAACAGTGCAGGTAATGTCAAAGCAGTTTAAGGAGACCCTCAATGTCCACTAAAAAACCTCAATCCTATGGCTTGTATGATCCGACAGCAGGCAGTGATAGCTGTGGTGTAGGTTTCATTACGCGTAAGGACGGCGAGCAGACCCACGAGATTCTGCAGATGGCGCACAGCGCCCTGTGTACGGTCCCTCACCGCGGCGGTATGTCAGCAGAAGGCGTGGGTGACGGCGCAGGGGTCAACGTCGACCTGTCGCTGCACTTCTTCCGCAAGGTTACCGGCGAGCCGCTGGAAGCGGGTCGCTTTGGCGTCGGCAACTTCTTTGTGCCGAAAGATGCAGAGCTGCGGGCAAACGCCGAGCGCCTGGTGGATGAGACACTGAGCAGCTTTGGTCTGCCAGTCATCATGAAGCGTGATATGCCGCTGGACAGCAGCGTAACACGCCCGGCCGCCGTGCAGTTCCAGTTACCCATTCTGCAGTGGATTTTCACTGCCCCGCAGGACGTGGTCGATCAAAACGACTTCGAAAAACGCATCTATCGCGCCCTGTTAACGATTGAAGCCCATGCGTTTACCGACAGCGAATTTGGCGGGCTCTATCCGCTGTCGCTCTCTTCGCGTACGCAGGTGTTTAAAGCCCGCCTGAACTCCAATGAAGTCATCCCTTACTTCAAAGATCTGACCGATCCCGATCATCAGGTGCGCGGGCTGTTTTTCCATACCCGCTTCTCAACCAACACCGATCCTCATACCACAATGGCGCAGCCGTTCCGGCTGATGGCGCACAACGGCGAGCTGAACACGGACCGTAAAAACCGCATCGCGGAAGCCGCACTGGCACTGGCTCGTGGCAAAAAAATTGTGCGGCCCAAAGGCCAGTCCGACAGCTCGCGGCTGGATCAAAGCATCCACAGCCGCCTGATGGAGGACAACCTCGATCTGATTACCGCCGTGGTTTCCATGATGCCGCCTGCCTGGGAAAATGACAGCGAGCTGTCGCCAGAGGTGCGCGCCATGCTGGAATATTTCTCTCTGTACGAAGAGAAGAACGACGGCCCTGCCGCGTTAATCTTCGGCAACGGTGAAGTGATCGGTGCGCGTCTTGACCGCCTTGGCCTGCGCCCGCTGCGTTCCGTCGAAACCGCGGAATATATCGGTGCGATGTCGGAAGCGGGCCAGATCGCCTTCCCACCGGAAAGCGTGCTGCGTCGTGGCCGAATTGAAGCGGGCGGGATGCTCTATTTTGATCATCGTGAAAAACGCAGCTACACCACGCTGCAGGCGCTGGAAAAACTGGCTGCGGAGAAAGATTATCTGGCGCTGTTGCGTGAAGCCCGCGTCGGCCTGGATGATTTGCCTGAAATCCCGGCAGAACAGCAGGGTTCACCGCTGCGCTATCGTGGCGATCTGAAAACCTATCAGCGCTTTGTTGCCTACTACTACAACCAGGAAAGCTTCAAGTTCATGATGGACCCGATGCTGAATACCGGCGCAGAGAAGATCTCTGCGATGGGTTACGGCAACGCCATCAATGGCTTATCCGATCACGAAGGCGGCATGGCGCACTACTTCTCTCAGCGCTTTGCACAGGTCACAAACCCGCCGCTGGACTCCATTCGTGAAGCGGATGGCATGACCCTGCGGGTGGCGCTGGGTGCGAAACCGCATCTGGGTCGCAGCAAAGGCCGCCAGATTGTGGTGCCTACGCCAATCCTCAGCCACCTGGATATGTTGCGTTTACGCGAGCAGACCATTGCGCCTTATGCCCGCTTTGAAATGCTCTATGAGCCGGTGGTCGGCAAAGATCTGCTGAGCATGACGGCAAACGCCAATGCGCTGGAAAAAGCCATTGATGACCTGGCGCAGCAGGTGGTGGATTTTGCCCGCTCTCAGGGCGGCATCGCCGTACTGACCGATCGCCACATCTCCTCGAAACACGCCGCGATTCCGATGCTGCTGGTGGTTTCTGCCATCAACCAGCGCCTGGTTCAGGAAGGGCTACGTCTGGATGTCTCGCTGGTAGTGGAAAGCGGCCAGAGCATCTCTTCGCACCACATCGCCGCGACCCTTGGCTTCGGGGCCTCCGCGATTTATCCGCTGGGCGTTCAGATGCGCGCAGAGGAGAAATATGGCGAAGGCGAAGAAGGCAATAAAGCCTTTAAGCGCTATGCCAAAGCCGCTGAAAAAGCCCTGATGAAAACCATGGGCAAAGTGGGCCTCTGCACCGTGGAAAGCTATAGCTGTGGCGAATTCTTTGAGCCTAACTTCCTCAACACCGATGACCCGGTGCTGAAAAAGTATTTCCCGAACATTAAAACACCGGTGGGCGGCGCAGGCTTCGCCACCATCGCCCAGATGGCCGTTGACTGGCACCAGAGCGCGCTCAGAATTCAGGGTGAATCTGACGTGCCGCTGCTGGGCCTGTTTAAAGAGCGCGCGGAAGGGGCCGGTCACTCCTACGGCACCATCGCCGTGCGCACCTTTATCGACATGACCGAAGAGCCGATTCGCTTTGCCGACAAAGCCCGCGAAGAGGATAACTTCATCCGTCTGATGACGCTGGCCAAACTTGATAACGCTTTCGGCATCAAGCCAGAAACATTTAAAGACAGCAGCTTCGAGCGCATCCCGGATGAGGTCATTAACAATTTTGCCATCACGGCCGACTACCGTCAGTTCTCAAGCCTGATGTATGAAGAGCGCAAACGTCGTCCGGCGGCGCTGCGCGACATCCTGACTTTCCCGGCTGACCTGACCCACATTGACAGCGAAGCGGAGTTCCGTCGCAAGCTGGGCCGCTACTCACTGACTAATAACGGCTTTGCCATTCGTGGCATGGTGTGTGAGGCGGTGGACGGTAGCCTGAACCACTTTATGCTGCGCCTGACCGATGCGATTGAAGGGCTGAAGCCTGAAAGCGAACGCCTGCAGAACCTCTCCCGCGCCCTGGCCTCGCGCTTCGGCGACGACATCGAGAGCAGCGAAGTGGTCACGGGTGGCCTGAAGGTGACCGCATACGGCAAAGCGGCAGATTATCTGTCCCGTATTTTCACAACCCTGCCTTCACTGCCGTTGAGTGAAGTGCAGCCAGCCTGTGAAATAACCCGTACCTTTGCCTCCGGGGCGATGAGCCACGGTGCGCTGGTCGCGCCCGCCCATGAAGCGGTAGCCCACGGCACCAATATGGTTGGCGGCATGAGTAACTGCGGTGAAGGCGGCGAACACTATTCGCGTCACGGCACCATCCGCGCCTCACGGATTAAGCAGCTGGCATCAGGCCGCTTCGGCGTCTGGGCCGCTTACCTGGCCGATCCGATGCTGGAAGAGCTGGAGATTAAAATTGGCCAGGGCGCGAAGCCCGGCGAAGGTGGTCAGTTACCGGCCGCCAAAGTCACCGTCGAGATTGCGGCGGCGCGTGGCGGTACGCCTGGCGTCGAGCTGGTTTCGCCACCACCGCATCACGATACTTATTCAATCGAAGATCTGGCGCAGCTGATCCATGATTGTAAAGCCGCGCGGGTACGCGTGATTGTTAAGCTGGTTTCGTCAGAAGGGATCGGCACCATTGCGGTCGGCGTGGCGAAAGCGGGTGCTGACGTGATCAACGTCGCGGGTAACACCGGCGGCACCGGGGCAGCCTCGGTGACCAGCCTGAAATATACCGGGCGCGTGGCGGAGATCGGCATCGCCGAAGTTCACCAGGCGCTCTGCGCGAACGGCCTGCGCGAGAAAGTGCAGTTGCGCTGCTCAGGCGCGCAACAGACCGGCAGCGACGTAGTGAAATCGGCATTGCTGGGCGGTGACAGCTTTGAATTCGGCACCACGGCGCTGATGATGCTGAAATGCGTAATGGCAAAGAACTGTAACGTGAAGTGCCCGGCCGGGCTAACCACCAATGCCGAAGCCTTTGATGGCGATCCACGTCAGCTGGCGCAATATTTCCTCAACGTCGCGCATGAAGTGCGTGAGATTCTGGCACGTATGGGTCTGCATTCTCTGCGCGAAGCACGCGGCCGCGCTGACCTGCTGCACCTGATGGATCACCCGCTGGAAGTGGGCAAACTCGACTTACGCGCCATGCTCACCGTGGTGCCAGAGCTGAAAATCGATAAACCGGTCTATCTGGAAAAAGATTTTGAGCTGGATGATGGCTGGGTTGAGCAGCTGAAGCTGTCGCTGGTGGATCAGGGGAGTTCTGACGTCACCCTGGGCGACCACATCGTGCTGAATAACCGCCATAAAAGCGTTGGCGGCCAGCTGGCGATCGACATCGAGCGCATGCTTAACCATCAGCTGACGGCGGAGCAGTTGCAGGCGATGCCTGCCGTACTGACCGACGATCGCGGCCGCCGCTATCTGGCACCGGAAAGCGTGAAGATCGCCACCACCGGATCCGCCGGGCAGTCATTTGGTGCATTCTGCAATGACGGTATGCAGTTGACCCACTACGGCACCTGCAACGATGGTGTTGGCAAAGGCCAGTGCGGCGGTGAACTGATCGTGATGTCGCCTGGCGGCGGCGCGCAGGATAGCGATGGCAACGTGCTGATCGGTAACTTTGCACTGTTCGGCGCAACCGGCGGACGGCTGTTCGTACAGGGTCAGGCGGGCGATCGTTTCGCGGTGCGTAACTCTGGCGCAACGGCAGTCGTTGAGGGCGTCGGTGACTTCTGCTGCGAATATATGACCAACGGTGCCATTCTCAACCTGGGAACCTTTGGTAAAGGCTTTGGCAATGGCATGAGCGGTGGCTTTGCCTATCAGTACGACCCGTACGGCGCACTGGCCAGCCATGCAGCTGGTGATTCCGTGCGGTTCGGCTCGATTGCCGATCAGGACGAAATGGCGCAGGTGCATAAACAGGCGGTGCTGACCATGCTGCACTGGCATCTGGCAGCGACACAGTCGCCACGCGCCGCATGGCTGCTGGAAAACTGGGAAACTGAGTGTCACCACTTTGTTTACGTGATGCCACGTTCGTTGCTGCTTTACCAGGATGGCGGCGAGATCCTGAAAGCCAAAAGCCGTAAAGACCTGCTCGAAGAGCTGTCGACGGCGCTGGCGGCGCATCAGGTTGCGAAATTTAAAGCGGCCTGGCGTCAGGGTAAAACCATCGCCAACGGCGCGGTTCCGGCTTATGGTGCAACCGACACGCTGGAGATGTTCGTCCTGCTGAACAACTACACCGTGCTGAGCTTTGCCCAGCAGCTGGCTCTGGCAAAACTGCCAAAAGGCACGCCGGTCGAAGATCCGGCGGTGGAAAAAGCCGTTCGTAATCTGCTGATGACTGAAGATTTTGCGCTGGTCAGCAAACTGCAACGCCATGCCCGCTCCGCCATCGAAAGTTACAGTGATGATGAGCTGGCCAGTCTGATCGGCTCCAAACGCATGTCAGATTACAAAGCAGCCCTGACGCAGCGTAATATCCGCTCAATGGACAGCCTGGCAACCTATGGCTGGATCATGTATCAGGATGCCTGTAACCGGGAGGTGCTGGGCCACCTGCCAGACTTTGAAGAGCTGTTTGCACGTGCGGCACTGCCGGAAATCGCAGCGGCAGTGGGTAAACTCTCCTGACCGTGATACGGGCCAGGCGGAACTGAATATTATTAATGATCATTGCCCGGGTTAAGCGTTGTACCGGACAGAAGCCGAACCGCTCTCCCCCGCTGCACACGGGAAAGCGGAACCGCTTTCACACCGGACAACGCCACTGATGCCGGGCGAGAACGGGATTGAGTAAAAGTACCCATGAAAATTCCATATATTCCAGAAGATGCACCTTTTAACGGCGATCAAAAGTACTGGCTGGCGGGCTTTCTTGCCGGTCTTCACTCCCGACTGCTGGTGTTAGAAGACAAACAGCAACCTGCCGCAGGCACCGGCGCTGCCGCCACCACACAGCTGCATATCCTTTACGGTTCACAGACCGGTAACGCTGAGGCACTGGCGCAGACCGCAGCGAAATCTGCCCGTGCGAAAGGTCTGGTGCCGGTGGTTCAGGCAATGGGCGATGTCGATCTCGATGTGTTTGCCACCATGCGTCATGTGCTCATCGTTACCTCGACCTATGGTGAAGGCGAAATGCCGGACAACGCGCAGCTGTTCTGGGATGCCATCTCGGCCAGCACCGCTCCGCGTCTTGAGCAGATGCACTTCGCCGTACTGGCGATTGGTGATACCGGCTACGACGGCTTCTGTCAGGCGGGTAAATTTATTGATATGCGTCTGGAGCAGTTGGGTGCAAAACGCGTGGTGGATCGTATTGATTGCGATATCGATTTTGAGGAGCCTTCCAGTGAGTGGCTGAGCAGCTCCATGCCACAGTTTGCCGCCAGCGCAGGCAGCAGTGGCACCGTGCTGGAGAGCGCGCCAGAAGCGCCGGTGATCCCGGGCAGCAATAAATCTAATCCGTACGCCGCCGCGCTGATCACCAACAAACGCCTCTCAGGTGACCAGTCGGCCAAAGATATTCGTCATTTCGAGTTTGATCTCGCTGGCAGCGGTCTGAAATATGAAGCGGGCGATGCGCTGGGTGTCATCCCGGTCAACGAGCCATCGCTGGTCAGCCTGCTGCTGACTCAGCTCAACGCGGACTACCAGACGCCAGTACCGGGCTTTGACCGCAGTCTGGGCGACCTGCTGACCTACCAGTTCGAGATCTCCGAGCCATCGCGCAAGTTAATCGAATGGGTCGGTCAGAACACGACTAACCAGGAGCTGCGTCATGTGTTGCAGCATGACGATAAAGATGCGCTGGGCGTCTGGCTGTGGGGAAAAGATACCCTCGACCTGCTGCAGCTCGAGCTGACACGCTCGCTGGCGGTGCCTGAATTTGTTGCCCTGCTGCGTCCGCTACAGCATCGCGCCTACTCAATTTCCTCCAGCTCGAAAGCGCATCCGGACCAGGTTCATCTGACCGTGGCGTCGGTACGATACCACAGCGGTGGCCGCAATCGCGGTGGTGTCTGTTCGACCTATCTGGCCGAGCGCGTACGTCGCGGCGAGAAGCCCGCTATTTTTATCTCACCTAACAAGGCGTTCCGTGTACCGGCTAACAATAGCGCGCCACTGATCATGGTGGGACCGGGCACCGGCATCGCGCCATTCCGTGCCTTCCTGCAGGAGCGCCAGGCAACCGGCGCACAGGGTAAAAACTGGCTGTTCTTCGGCGATCAGCATCAGGAACATGACTTTATCTATCAGGATGAGTTGCTGACCTGGCGCGATAGCGGCCTCCTGACCCGTCTGGATCTGGCGTTCTCACGCGATCAGGAAAAGAAAATCTACGTGCAGAGCCGGATGCTTGAGCAGGGTGCCGAACTCTACGCCTGGCTGCAGGAAGGGGCTTACTTCTATGTCTGTGGCGATGCCTCGCGCATGGCGAAGGATGTGGATAACGCGCTGTATGAAGTCGTCCGGCAGTTTGGCGGGCTCTCTACCGAGCGCGCGGCAGACTACATCGACCAGCTGAAAAAGGAAAAACGCTACCTGCGCGACGTCTATTGATCGCGACGGTCTGCTGAGAAAATCCGGCTTGCGCAGGCAGCCGGATTTTTTTCTGGCTGACAGGCAAAAAAATACCCGCCGGTCAGACGGGTATTTACGATGAGATGACGACTATTTCACTACGCGCAGTGAAGGTCGTCCGCCACGCGGCGGCGGATCGTCGTCAGGGGGTGTCTCGTCATCGCTGGCATCGTCAGGACGATCGCCATCAATCACGGACATCATGGTCTCTTCCTGCCCTTCTGACATCTCCTGCGTACCCAGCTCGTAAGCCGGTTCCGGTTCGAACATCGTTCCGGCACCGTTTTCACGCGCATAAATAGCCAGAATCGCCGCCATCGGCACATTCACCTGGCGTGGCACGCCGCCAAAGCGGGCATTAAACGACACCTGATCGTTGGCCAGATCCAGATTGCCTACGGCGCGTGGCGCGATGTTCAGAACGATCTGCCCATCACGCGCATACTCCAGCGGCACCTGCACACCTGGCAGATTAATATCGACCACCAGATGCGGCGTCAGCTGGTTATCGAGCAACCAGTCATAAAAGGCGCGCAGCAGATAGGGACGACGTGCAGTCAGTTGCGACATTTCCATACGTTAAGCCCGGGCTTGCAGGCGCATTTCACGTTCAGCTTCAGTCAATGAAGCAAGGAAAGAGTCACGCTCAAATACGCGGTTCATATAACCTTTCAGCTCTTTTGAACCAGAGCCAATCAGATCGATGCCCATAGAAGGCAGACGCCATAACAATGGTGCCAGGTAGCAATCCACCAGGCTGAACTCTTCGCTCATGAAGTAAGGCGTACGACTAAACAGGGGGGCGATGGCCAGCAGCTCTTCACGCAGTTGCTTGCGCGCAGCTTCCGCTTCCTGACCGCTGCTGTTCTCGACTTTACGCATCAGGCTGTACCAGTCCTGCTCGATGCGGTGCATCATCAGACGACTGTCACCGCGGGCAACCGGATAAACCGGCATCAGAGGTGGATGCGGGAAACGCTCATCAAGATATTCCATAATGATGCGTGATTCATACAGCGTCAGCTCACGATCTACCAGCGTCGGTACCGTGCGATACGGATTGAGGTCAATCAGATCCTGCGGCAGGTTATCCATTTCGACCTGCTCGATCTCTACGCTGACACCCTTTTCCGCCAGGACGATACGAACCTGGTGGCTGAAAATGTCAGTAGGACCAGAAAACAGCGTCATTACCGAACGTTTGTTGGCAGCGACAGCCATGAAAACCTCCAAGTTTGTTCACAAAAAGATACTGCGAATGGCCAACCACACGGCGACTCACTTGCTCATCGAACTCGCACGCAACCTGGTTAGCTGCCCCACAGATACTGACGCCCCGACAGTGGGGAGGCGCACAACGCACCGGCCTGCGGGCGCAAAGTGACACAGAGTTTACCAGATTTTAGGCTGCTTGTGGGCGTGGAATGTATCTTTGCAGTTAAATTGAGCGCGTAGTTGCGATTTTTGCGCGGCATCCGGCGGAAAGCAGAAAATAAAAAACCCGCCGAAGCGGGTTTTTTGTGCCAACTGATGCAGCCGGAGCTGCAAACAATTAACGCTTGGAGAACTGAGGACGACGACGTGCTTTACGCAGGCCGACTTTCTTACGTTCAACCTGACGCGCATCACGCGTTACGAAGCCAGCTTTACGCAGCTCGCCACGCAGTGATTCGTCGTATTCCATCAGAGCGCGGGTGATACCGTGACGGATCGCACCAGCCTGACCAGAAATACCGCCACCTTTAACAGTGACATACAGATCGAATTTACCAACCAGGTCCAGCAGTTCAAGCGGCTGACGAACGACCATGCGGGCAGTTTCGCGACCGAAGTACTGTTCCAGAGAACGTTGGTTAATTACGATGTTACCGCTACCCGGCTTAATGAATACGCGAGCGGTAGAGCTTTTGCGGCGACCAGTGCCGTAGTTTTGAGTTTCAGCCATTGCCTTTAATCCCGATTAAATGTCAAGAACTTGCGGTTGCTGTGCCGCATGGTTGTGCTCGTTGCCTGCGTAAACTTTCAGTTTACGGTACATAGCACGACCCAGCGGGCCCTTCGGCAGCATGCCTTTAACCGCGATCTCAATCACACGCTCAGGACGGCGAGCAATCATCTCTTCAAAGGTCGCCTGTTTGATACCACCGATGTGGCCGGTGTGGTGATAGTAGATCTTGTCAGTACGCTTGTTGCCGGTAACAGCAACTTTGTCTGCGTTCAGGACGATGATGTAATCACCGGTATCAACATGCGGAGTGTATTCCGCTTTATGCTTACCACGCAGACGGCGCGCCAGTTCAGTCGCCAGGCGACCCAAAGTTTTGCCTGTTGCGTCAACTACAAACCAGTCACGTTGGACGGTTTCTGGTTTAGCTGTAAAAGTTTTCATCGAAAAGCTTACCCAAATTAAGTTACACGTTGGTGAAATCCCAAACGCTTAAGTAAACGAATGAGGCTCACACGACCATTTTGACCAGCAAGCCACCCCTTCGGATAGAGTTACTGGAACACAGAGGATTTGGGAAAAAAATCCTTTGCTGTAACGTGGGGTCGCAAGATTATAGAGAAGTCGATAACAAAAATCGAACCCTATTTCGGTATTTATCCTGATTATTCTCACGGCAGGTGCGGTAAACGCAGATACTCTTCGCTCTGCATCTCCTGAAGCCGGGATAAGCAGCGCTGATACTCAAACTTCAGCCGCGTACCCTGATAGATCTCGGTCAGGGAGGTTTCTGCGGCCACGACCAGCTTCACATGGCGCTCATAGAATTCATCAACCAGCGCCAGAAAACGGCGCGCCTGATCCTCTGTTTTGTAAATCATCACCGGAACATCATAGAGCAGCACGCTGTGAAAACGGCGTGACAGCGCAATGTAGTCATGCTGGCTGCGCCCCTCTCCGCACAGTGTGGTGAAATTAATGGCCAGCACGCCATCGCTGACGCCCAGGGTTGCCATCTGGCGATGATTAATTTCCAGCACTGGCGCCGCGTCAGGCTTACTGCCGGACAGCGCACTGAACATCCGTGTCATTTCAGCATGGGTTTCGCTGTTCAGCGGATAGTTCCAGAGGTGCGCGGAGGTCAGCGTACGCAGCCGGTAGTCAATTCCGGCATCGACATTCATGACATCGCAGTGACGTTTGATCTGTTCAATCGCTGGCAGGAAGCGCGCGCGCTGCAGACCATTGCGATAGAGATCGTCCGGCGGAATGTTCGACGTCGCGACCAGGGCAATACCCCGCTCGAACAGGGCTTCCATCAGCGTACCAAGCAGCATCGCATCGGTAATGTCCGAGACAAAAAACTCATCAAAACAGAGAATGTCCGTTTCGGCTTTAAACCTGTCCGCGATGATCAGTAACGGGTCACTCTGCCCCTGAAGCTGCGTCAGCTCCTCATGCACCCGCAGCATAAAGCGGTGGAAGTGCAGACGCAGTTTGCGATCGCCAGGAATCGACTGAAAAAAGAGATCCATGACCCAGGTTTTTCCGCGGCCGACCCCGCCCCACATATAGAGCCCACGCACCGGCTCTGGTGTCGCATTTTTCTCTTTGCCAATCAATTTTGACAGGCGCCCCAGCAGGCCAGAGGCAGCTGGCATAGCAGATTGCTGTCGGGCGATCAGCGCCTGTTGCAGCGCGTCTAAACGGGTAATGGCTTCGCGTTGTACGTCATCGGGCCTGAATTCGCCCTGCGACAGCGCCTGCTCATAGCGTGCAAGCGGAGTTGAGGTTTGCATTGTTGTTTCAAAGTCCCTGAATGGTGTCAGATTCATACCACGGTTGCTGAAAAAAAGGCCGTTCTACACTAAGCCATGCTGCTCCGGAGTTCCACAACCATAAGATTAACGGGTATAGTGACTATTATTGAAATGGTGCAATGCCCTACGGAACAATGGAAATAACACGGGAGTCATTATGACCTGGGAATACGGGCTAATTGGTTTAGTGGTAGGTATTATTGTCGGCGCAGTCGCCATGCGTTTTGGCAACAGAAAGCTGCGCGAGCAGCGCAGCATGCAGTATGAGCTGGAAAAATCGAAGGCGGAGCTGGCCGATTATCGCGAAGAGCTGACCAACCACTTTGCGCAGAGCGCAGAGCTGCTGGATAACATGGCGCGCGACTATCGTCAGCTTTATCAGCACATGGCAAAAGGCTCGAATGATCTGCTGCCAAATCTGCCTGGCCAGAAAAATCCGTTTGCCTATCAGCTGACTGAGGCCGAAGCAGACAACGATCAGGCACCGGTGCAGATGCCGCGTGACTATTCTGAAGGCGCGTCCGGTTTACTGCGTGGCGAACGCCCTGCCCGCGACTAATCTTTTTGGGGCGCAGCCTGTCTGCGCCCGCTGTTTTTGCGAACCCTGACCACAAACGACTGTCACACTCATTACTTCCTCCCACATTTTGCAGCGAGAGCGTTGTAGCAATGAAAAAACAAACACGCCTGTTTAGCGCATTAGCCTTGAGTATCGGGATGAGCCTTGCCGCCGCACCAGGCGCGATGGCCACGCTGCCTGCACAGGTTGCGGATCAGCCGCTGCCGAGTCTGGCCCCGATGCTGGAAAAAGTGTTACCTGCCGTGGTCAGTGTTCATGTTGAAGGCACCGATACCAATGCGCAGGCGCAGGATATTCCTGAGCCGCTGAAACGCTTTTTCGGTCAGATGCCTGGCGGAAACAGCCAGCCGCAGCCTTTCGAGGGGCTGGGTTCTGGCGTGATTATTGATGCCGCCAAAGGCTATGTGCTGACCAATAATCATGTGGTCAATGGCGCAGACAAAATTAATGTTCAGCTGGGCGACGGCAGCGAATATGAAGCCAGACTGATCGGCCATGATGAGCAGACCGATATCGCGCTGATCCAGATTCAGGGCGCGAAAAACCTCACACAGGTTAAAGTCGCGGACTCTGACCAGCTGAAAGTGGGTGATTTCGCGGTGGCGATCGGTAACCCGTTTGGTCTGGGTCAGACGGCGACCTCAGGGATTATCTCAGCACTGGGTCGCAGTGGCCTGAACCTGGAAGGGCTGGAAAACTTTATCCAGACCGATGCCGCGATTAACCGCGGTAACTCAGGCGGTGCGCTGGTGAACCTCAACGGTGAAATGATCGGCATCAACACGGCCATTCTCGCCTCCAGCGGCGGCAATATCGGCATCGGCTTTGCTATTCCGAGCGATATGGCAATGAACCTCGCGCAGCAGCTGATCAAATTTGGTGAAGTGAAGCGTGGTCAGCTGGGCATTAAAGGCACTGAAATGACGGCGGACATGGCTAAAGCCTTCAATGTCGATGCACAGCGTGGCGCATTCGTTTCAGAAGTGTTACCGCAGTCTGCCGCACAGAAAGCGGGCGTGAAGTCTGGCGATATCATTACGTCAATTAACGATAAGCCAATTACCAGCTTTGCTGAGCTGCGCGTAAAAGTCGGCACCACACCGCCAGGCGAACAGGTTAAGCTCGGTCTGCTACGTGACGGCAAGCCGTTAACCGTAACCGTGACGCTGGAGCAAAGCGCACAGTCCACCGCCAGCGCACAGCTGATGTCACCCGCCCTTCAGGGTGCCACACTGAGTGACGGACAGACGAAAACCGGCGACAAAGGCGTGAAGGTCGACACCATCGAAAAAGGCACGCCAGCTGAACAGGTTGGTCTGCAGAAAGATGATGTAATTATCGGCGTTAACCGCAACCGGGTTCAGACCCTTGCAGAAATGCGCAAAATTCTGGAAGGCAAACCGCCGGTTCTGGCACTGAATGTGGTGCGCGGCGATGAAAGTATCTATCTGTTGTTGAGATAAGCCTCGCATTACGGCGGACACAAGCGCGTGTGTGTCCGCCGCTCTCATGCTATTCTCCCCTGCGATCTCCCCTGGCGTGATTTAACACCATGTTTCTTAAACTTTTGCGTTCCGTGGTGCTGGGCCTGATTGTAGCGGGTATTTTACTCGCAGCACTGCCTGCACTGCGTATGGGCAGCGACGCCCTCTATAACCACGAAGACAGCAACGACGAAACGCCCTTTAGCTTCAATCAGGGGGTGCGCCGCGCCGTGCCCGCCGTTGTTAACGTGTACAATCGCAGCGCCCACGGCAACAACAATCGCGGCATCACCACTCTGGGTTCCGGGGTGATCATGAATGCAAAAGGCTACATCCTGACCAATAAGCACGTCATCAATAATGCCGACCAGATTATTGTGGCGCTGCAGGATGGCCGCTTCTTTGAGGCAACGCTGGTGGGGTCCGACGGCATGACCGATCTGGCGGTGCTGAAGATCACGGCTTCCGGTCTGCCCGTGATTCCGATCAATCCAAACCGTCAGGCGCATATCGGCGATGTGGTCATGGCGATTGGCAATCCCTACAACCTGGGTCAGACGGTGACGCAGGGTATTATCAGTGCAACAGGCCGGGTGGGGCTGAGCTCTTCAGGCCGGCAGAACTTCCTGCAGACGGATGCGTCAATCAATCAGGGTAACTCCGGCGGTGCGCTGATCAACTCGCTGGGTGAACTGATGGGCATCAATACCCTGACCTTCGATAAAAGTAATGACGGCGAAACGCCGGAAGGAATCGGTTTCGCCATTCCTACCGTTCTTGCCTCGAAAATTATGGATAAGCTGATTCGCGATGGCCGGGTCATCCGTGGCTATATCGGTATTACCGGGCGTGAAATCCCCCCCTGCATGGCCAGGGCAGCAATCTGGATCGGGTTCAGGGCATTATTGTCAGTGGGATTACGCCAGACGGACCTGCGGATAAAGCCGGGATTCAGACCAATGACGTTCTGCTTAGCGTGAACGGCAAACCGGCCATCTCCGCGCAGGAGACGATGGATCAGGTGGCGGAGATTCGTCCGGGTTCAGTGATTGATGTACAGGTGCTGCGCAACGATCAGACGCTGACGCTGCCGGTGACCATTCAGGAGTTTCCGGACAGCAGCAGCTAACTGAACATCCGTGCAAGGTCAGGGATGGCCCGGCTAATCGCAAAGAAAGCCGCCATCCCTGGCAATCGGCCTCGCTATCCTGGCTCGGACGCTTTGCTCTTCAGCCGGGCCATCCCTTCCGCCGTAATCCGTCATCGTTTGCAGATAACTGATTAGCAACGATCCACCGGAAACGCGATCACCTCACTCAATGACTCCGCTTTCAGCGCCAGCATAATCAGGCGGTCAACGCCCAGTGCCACGCCAGAACAGGCAGGCATTCCATGCGCCAGCGCATCCAGCAGATAGGTATCAATAGGATGGACGGGCAGACCCCGCGCCGCACGGCGACGGTTATCCTGCTCAAAGCGCTGCCGCTGCTCACGGCTATCGGTCAGTTCACGGAATCCGTTGGCCAGCTCGATGCCTTTGTAATAGACCTCAAAGCGTTCAGCCACGCGGTGATCCTCAGTGCTGATCTCTGCCAGAGCAGCCTGACTGGCCGGGAAATGGTACACAAAGCAGGGCTTGTCCTGACCAATCTTCGGTTCGACACCCAGCATAAACAGCAGCATCAGCAGCGTATCGCGATCGTCTTCAGCTCGCGCCAGCTCACCTTCACCCAGCTTCTCTGCCGCTTCGCGCAACTGCGCTTTATCCGCAGAAAGCGGATCCAGTTCCAGATGACGGATAAAGGCCTGCTGATAGGAAAGCGACTCTGCGCTGTCGCACTCCAGCACCTGCTGCAGCAGATCGTCGACTTCATTCATCAGACGGTACATATCGTAGTGCGGCCGATACCACTCCAGCATGGTGAATTCCGGATTATGATGTCGTCCCGCCTCTTCATTACGGAAGCTGCGCCCCATCTGATAGATTGGGCCACTGCCCGCCGCCAGCAGCCGCTTCATGTGGTATTCCGGGCTGGTCATCAGCCAGAGATCGCGTCCCTGCGCCGCGCCAGGGCCGACAAATCGCGTCTGGAAAGGCACCAGATGGATATCGGTAATAGTGGCCTGGCTCATCGCCGGCGTATCCACTTCCAGCACGCCGCGATCGGCAAAGAAACGACGCACTTCTGCTAAAATAGCGGCGCGTTTTAACAAATTGGCGATGGATGCGCTTGGTTGCCAGCTTGCCGTTTCGCTCATGGTGATGACTCCTGATGCAAATGAGGGGAGGCAGTCTACCTGCAATGTCTGTGGCAAACAATCTCGCGCCTGCGCCGCCAAAAAACGCGTTTCGGCTTCTATACTTAAGCGGTTAAATCACAAAGGAATCCTGCTATGTCTCCATGGAAAACCGTTATTGCCAGCCTGAGTGCTTTTCTCTCTGTCGCCTGTAGCACCACGCCACCCAAAAACGTTACGGTCGTGGAAAACTTTGACAGCCAGCGTTACCTCGGTCAGTGGTATGAGATTGCCCGCCTCAATCACCCCTTTGAGCGCGGCCTGGAACAGGTCACGGCAAACTACAGCCCGCGCGAGGATGGCGGCCTGAAAGTGATCAATCGCGGCTATAACGCCAAAAAGCAGCGCTGGCAGGAGAGCGTCGGTAAAGCGTACTTTACTGGTGATCCACAGCGCGCCTCGCTGAAAGTCTCTTTCTTCGGCCCCTTCTACGGCGGCTACAACGTTATCGCCCTCGATCCCGACTACCGCTATGCAATGGTGTGTGGCCCGAATCGTCACTATCTCTGGATACTGTCACGCACACCCCAACTGGAACCGGGCGTAAAAGAGAAGCTGATTGAGCAGGCGCGTCGGGATGGCTTCCCGGTGGAAGAGTTAATCTGGGTAAAACAGAAAGAGGCGGCGGGCTGACAAGCCGGTACGAAAAGCCTTTCGTACCGGTTGGGATAACAGGTTACTTCGTGCTGTTCTGAATTGCCTGGCCACCCGCTTCGACATCTTCACCGACGCCACGTGTGGTGTTACACGCCGTCAGCAGAGAAGAGAGCACCAGTACAGAGAAGATCGCGGCAATACTTTTCTTTAACATGACAATGTCCTTTTTGATGGATGTAAAGTACAGCGTTATAAGCATAGCCGGATTTCTGCCGGTTGCTGTCGTCAGAACAGTAAAAAGGACTATCCGTTAAGGTCATTTTGCCGCGCGCGAAATGGCACCGCCCAGGTGGGAGACATCTTCGCCAAATCCGTGGAATGTGTTGCAGGCACTTAATGCAGAGGAGACCAGCAACGCGAACGCGATTAATTTTGCCAGCTTGAACATTTTTTCTCTCAGACAAGAAAAAGGCGCATCCGAAGATGCGCCTGCGAAACTTATTTTACGCGTGACACGTATTCGCCAGAGCGGGTGTCAACTTTCACCACTTCGCCCTCTTGTACGAACAGTGGCACTTTCACTACCGCGCCGGTAGAGAGTTTAGCGGGCTTGCCACCAGTACCTGCGGTGTCGCCTTTCAGGCCTGGATCGGTTTCAACGACTTCAGCTTCGATAAAGTTCGGCGGCTGAACAGCGATTGGACGACCGTTCCACAGCGTAACGATACACTCCGCATTATCCTGCAGCCATTTTGCTGCATCGCTCACGGTCTTCTCTTCAACCGGGAACTGCTCAAAGCTTTCCGGATGCATGAAGTGGTAGAACTCACCGTCGTTGTACAGGTAGTTCAGGTTGGTATCAACCACGTCTGCGCCTTCGGCAGAGTCGGTCGATTTAAAGGTTTTCTCAACGCGAGAACCTGTCAGCAGGCGACGCATTTTAACGCGTGCGAAGGCCTGGCCTTTACCCGGTTTAACGAACTCACTGGATTCGATGGCATAAGGTTCGCCTTCGAACATGATTTTAAGACCGGGACGGAAATCGTTGCTAGAATAAGTCGCCATGAAGGCCCTCTACGAAAATTGACACTGGTACTAAGCCAAAAAAATGGCACACATTGTAACCCTAAAAACACCTTCCAGAGAAGATTGGTTGCAGCAACTTGCAGATGTTGTCACCGAACCTGATGAATTACTGCGAATTTTAGCCCTTGATCAGCACACAGAGCTGGCTGAAGGTGCAGATGCGCGACGTCTTTTCGCCCTGCGTGTTCCGCATGCCTTCATCCGCCGGATGAAAAAGGGCGATGCGCACGACCCGCTGCTGCTTCAGGTGTTAACCCGTCGCCAGGAATTCATCGATGCGCCCGGTTATAGCACCGATCCGCTCGATGAACAAAGCAACGTTGTGCCCGGACTGCTACATAAATACCGGAACCGGGCGCTGTTGCTGGTAAAAGGCGGCTGCGCCGTCAACTGCCGCTACTGCTTCCGCCGTCATTTCCCCTATCAGGATAACCCCGGCAATAAGCGCAGCTGGCAGGCGGCGCTGGACTATATTGCCGCCCATCCGGAGCTGGATGAGATCATCTTTTCCGGTGGCGATCCGCTGATGGCAAAAGATCATGAGCTGGCCTGGCTGATCGCCGCGCTGGCGCAGATCCCGCATCTGAAACGGCTGCGTATACACAGCCGCCTGCCGGTGGTGATACCAGCGCGCATCACCGACCCGCTTTGTCAGATGCTTAGCGAGACGCGTCTTCAGGTTGTGATGGTGACGCACATCAACCACGCACAGGAAATCGATGAGGAATTGCGTGCGGCGATGCGCAGCCTGAAACGGGCCGGTGTGACGCTGCTGAATCAGAGCGTGTTGCTGCGCGGCATCAACGATAATGCGCAGACGCTGGCCACCCTTAGCAACGCTCTGTTTGATGCCGGCATTCTGCCCTACTATCTGCACGTACTGGATAAGGTGCAGGGCGCCGCGCACTTTTTTGTTTCTGATGACGAGGCTCGTCAGCTGGTGCGGACACTTCTGGCTCAGGTTTCCGGCTATCTGGTGCCGAAGCTGGCGCGTGAGATTGGCGGCGAGCCCAGCAAAACGCCGTTAGATCTGCAGCTACGGCAGGAATAAAAACGGCCAGCAACTGGCTGGCCGATGGGACAGAATGCCTGCTTCAGATTACGGGCACTTATAGACCTGACCGCTCATTTTGCTGTCGAGTGGCGCAAACGCGGACAGCAGATTCTGCGTCGGGCTGGTCGCACCATAAATCACGTTGCCGCCCATTTCCGCTGCGCGGTTACGCAGGTCATTGGCCGCACCGCGCAGTGCGCTGGTTTCGCCGCCCGCACCGCTCAGCCAGTTGCTCTGTGAGCCGGTGATGTTACCCAGAAGCTGACAGGTGCTGGCAGGCTGCTGATCGGTAAAAGTCACGCGCTGTCCGGCTGAAGAGAGTTGCGTAGAGCTGCTGCAGCCCGCCAGCAATACCGCGCCAGCGATCAGGCCGGGCAAGAGGTTAATCCGCATTGTAATCCCCATTTATTATCATCAGAGTCGGGTGGCAGCGTAGCAGAAAAATTTCGTTTTTTTCTGAACATTCATTGCCTTAATCCCGTTATATCGCCTTAATATTTCATACTGTGTTCAGACTGGCAGGTTTGCGCGTGCCGATGAACTTACCGCAGCAGGTCATCCGGTGAGGCGGCAACAGCCAGCGTGCAGACAGCGGGAGATATCAAGAGAAAAGACGAACGATTGCGCCACTACTTATACTATTTTCCTGCCCAAAAGAAAAACCCCCGACCGTTTCCGACCGGGGGCGGGATTACCAGATCAGGCGATCAGCCCGTGTAGCCATTACGTCGTGCATTGTCGATGCAGTCAGCCTTGTTGACATAGCCCTGGCTGGATGCCCCGGTAATATTGCCGTTAGAGGCAGTTCTTCTCCAGCGCCACTTACCGGCTTCATCTTTGTAAAACGTCCATTTATCGTTCATTTTTCAGTTTCCCTTTGTCTTTGATTTGTCCGTTCCAGAGGGAGGTGTCAGTCACCTCAGGGCAACGTTATGCCATCCCGGCGGCTTCAGACCATGATGCAGAACATAAATGAATGGTTTTGGTAAGTGACGGGGGTAACAGAAGAAAAAACCCCCGACCGTTTCCGGTCGGGGGCTCTGAGCTGACTAAGGCGTCAACGGCGATTACATCATGCCGCCCATACCGCCCATGCCACCCATGCCGCCAGCGCCTGCGCCTAAATCAGGTGCGTCGCTTTTTGGCAGGTCAGTGACCATACATTCGGTGGTGATCATCAGACCGGCAACAGAGGCCGCGTACTGCAGTGCAGAACGGGTCACTTTGGTTGGGTCCAGGATACCGAAGTCGATCATGTTGCCGTACTCTTCAGTCTGTGCGTTGTAACCGTAGTTACCGTCGCCCGCTTTCACGTTGTTAGCAACAACAGATGGCTCTTCACCGGCGTTAGAGACGATCTGACGCAGTGGTGCTTCCATTGCGCGCAGCGCAACTTTGATACCCACGTTCTGATCTTCGTTCTGACCACGCAGTTCAGACAGCTGAGCGGCAACGCGAACCAGCGCCACACCACCACCGGCAACCACGCCTTCTTCGACAGCAGCACGGGTTGCGTGCAGCGCATCTTCAACGCGGGCTTTCTTCTCTTTCATTTCAACTTCAGTTGCTGCGCCCACTTTCAGAACGGCCACGCCGCCTGCCAGTTTCGCTACGCGCTCCTGCAGTTTTTCTTTGTCGTAATCAGAGGTGGCTTCTTCGATCTGCTGACGAATCTGGGTCACACGGCCCTGAATTGTCGCCTCTTCACCCACACCGTCGATGATGGTGGTGGTGTCTTTGTTGATGACAACGCGTTTTGCCTGGCCCAGATCTTCCAGCGCGGCTTTTTCCAGCTCCATACCGATCTCTTCAGAGATCACGGTACCACCGGTCAGGATAGCGATATCCTGCAGCATCGCTTTACGACGGTCGCCGAAGCCTGGTGCTTTAACCGCAGCCACTTTGACGATGCCGCGCATGGTGTTAACGACCAGCGTCGCCAGCGCTTCGCCTTCCACATCTTCGGCAATGATCAGCAGTGGTTTGCCTGCTTTCGCAACGGCTTCCAGCACTGGCAGCATTTCGCGGATGTTAGAGATTTTCTTGTCAGCCAGCAGGATGAACGGCGATTCCAGTTCAACGGCGCCAGTTTCTGGCTTGTTGATGAAGTAAGGTGACAGGTAACCGCGATCGAACTGCATACCTTCAACCACATCCAGCTCGTCCTGCAGGCCGGTGCCTTCTTCAACGGTGATCACGCCTTCTTTGCCCACTTTCTCCATCGCCTGAGCAATCAGCTGGCCCACGGTTTCGTCGGAGTTAGCAGAGATAGTCCCCACCTGCGCGATCGCTTTAGAGTCTGAGCATGGCACAGACAGCGCTTTCAGTTTCTCAACTGCAGAAAGAACGGCCTGGTCGATACCGCGCTTCAGGTCCATCGGGTTCATACCCGCTGCAACCGCTTTCAGGCCTTCGGTGATGATAGATTGTGCCAGGACAGTTGCAGTGGTAGTACCGTCGCCTGCTGCATCATTCGCTTTAGAGGCCACTTCTTTAACCATCTGCGCGCCCATGTTCTCGAACTTGTCTTCCAGTTCGATTTCACGTGCGACTGAAACACCATCTTTAGTGATGGTCGGTGCACCAAAAGATTTATCCAGAACCACATTACGGCCTTTCGGGCCCAGGGTAACTTTTACTGCATCTGCCAGTACGTTCACGCCACGCAGCATTTTTACGCGTGCGTCATTACCGAATTTTACGTCTTTAGCTGCCATTTTAAATATCCCTTAAATTCGTTTCGTTCAGTGAATTACGCGAAAAAATTACGCTTCAACAACCGCCAGAATGTCGCTCTCAGAGATGATCAGCACCTCTTCGTTATCGATTTTCTCGGTTTTCGCGCCGTAACCTTCGTTGAAGATCACAACATCGCCAACCTTTACGTCCAGCGGCTTAACGTCACCACTCTCAAGGATGCGGCCGTTGCCAACAGCCAGTACTTCACCACGGGTGGATTTACCGGCTGCGGAACCGGTCAGCACGATGCCGCCAGCTGATTTAGCTTCAACTTCTTTACGCTTGACGATAACGCGATCGTGCAATGGACGAATTTTCATTTGATAGCTCTCCTTTGAGAAGTCCAATCATTCAGTTTTGGGGTTGAACACCGGGCTGCATGGCTTCCGGCCTCGTGACCTGAGAGATAGGGCCACACCCATCCACTTTCAAGGGGGCGGACAACAAATTTTTTTATCCGGACAGGACAGGTGGCGCTTTTTCAAACAGCCAGTGGGGCAAATAAAAACGCAACCCGAAGGTTGCGCTTTTCACAGGCCGGAATGGTCGTTAACGATCCTGCTGATCGTCGTGGTGCTCAAGGCGATCGCTGTTTTTACGTTCGAACTCACCATCTACCGTATAACCACTGTCCGGACCGGCCCCCGGGCCGCGCCACACCCGCAGATGCGGCATCAGTTTCAGCGTCAGATGCTTCTGAACCGGCGGCAGCAGCAACAGCAGGCCGAGCAGGTCGGTAAAAAAGCCCGGCAGCAGCAGCAGGAAACCGGCGATGATCAGCGACACGCTTTTGATCATCTCACTGGCCGGGCTTTCGTTACGCGCCAGCTTCTCCTGCATCAGCATAAAGTTTTTCATGCCCTGGTTTTTCACCAGCGACACCCCGATGCAGGAGGTGAAGATCACCAGCAGCATGGTCAGCAGCACGCCCATGACGTGTGCCACCTGAATGAAGAGGGAAATCTCAATCCAGGCCAGAACAAAAAAGACGACTAACGGTATCCAGCGCACCGAACTCTCCTGTATTTAGGGGCTGAACGGCAGCATGCCGGTCAGCAGAAAGCGTTCATCCCACAGATGATAAGAAAAGAGATGGGCACCCGCGCCGACATTTTCAACCGATTCTGTCAAATTTATCCTGCGGGGTTAATTTTGTAACCCACTTCACATATCGTTAACCAGGCTGCAGCATTAAGTGATCTGCATGCATGATTTTCACTGGTATCAGAATATGATCGCTCACGCCTCTGTGAAGATGGATAATATGTCGGCACGGGTGCACCACGACAAAATAAACACATCCTCTGTGATGGTTAGCGGCAACAACAAGAAGGTTATCATGGCGAACAACATTCGTATCGAAGAAGACCTGTTAGGCATGCGCGAAGTTCCGGCCGATGCCTATTATGGCGTTCATACTCTGCGTGCGATTGAGAATTTCTATATCAGCAACAGTAAAATCAGCGACATACCTGAGTTTGTCCGCGGTATGGTGATGGTGAAAAAAGCGGCTGCGATGGCCAACAAAGAGCTGCAGACCATCCCGCGCAACATTGCCGATACCATTATTAAGGCCTGCGATGAAGTGCTGAACAACGGCCGCTGTATGGACCAGTTCCCCGTCGATGTCTATCAGGGCGGAGCGGGAACCTCTGTCAACATGAACACTAATGAGGTGCTGGCGAATATTGGCCTGGAACTGATGGGCCACCAGAAAGGGGAGTATCAGTATCTTAATCCCAACGATCATGTGAACAAATGCCAGTCGACCAACGACGCCTACCCGACTGGTTTCCGCATCGCGGTCTACAGCTCACTGCTGAAACTGCTGGATGGCATCAGCCAGCTCTCTGAAGGCTTCCAGCATAAAGCCGATGAGTTCCAGACCATCCTGAAAATGGGCCGTACCCAGCTGCAGGATGCGGTGCCGATGACGCTTGGCCAGGAATTTCATGCCTTCAGCGTGCTGCTGAATGAAGAGACGAAAAGCATTCTGCGCACCGCGGAACTGCTGCTGGAAGTCAACCTGGGCGCGACCGCTATCGGTACCCGTCTTAATACACCCGATGGCTATCAGCATCTGGCAGTTCAGCGTCTGGCGGAAGTCAGTAACCTGCCGGTGGTGCCTGCGGAAGATCTGATTGAAGCGACTTCTGACTGCGGCGCCTATGTCATGGTTCACTCTTCGCTGAAACGCCTGGCGGTGAAGCTCTCCAAAATCTGTAACGATCTGCGCCTCCTCTCTTCCGGTCCGCGCGCGGGTCTGAACGAAATCAACCTGCCAGAACTGCAGGCAGGTTCTTCCATCATGCCTGCCAAGGTGAACCCGGTGGTGCCGGAGGTGGTTAACCAGGTCTGCTTCAAGGTGATCGGCAATGACACTACAGTCACCATGGCGTCTGAAGCCGGTCAGTTGCAGCTTAACGTAATGGAGCCGGTCATTGGCCAGGCACTGTTTGAGTCAATCAGCATTCTCACCAACGCCTGCTACAACCTGCTGGAGAAGTGCGTCAACGGCATTACTGCCAACCGCGCAGTGTGCGAAGCCTACGTCTTCAATTCCATTGGTATCGTAACGTACCTTAACCCCTACATCGGCCATCACAACGGCGACATCGTCGGCAAAATCTGTGCTGAAACCGGCAAAAGCGTACGCGAGGTGGTGCTGGAGCGCGGCCTGCTGACGGAAAGTGAACTGGACGATATCTTCTCGGTGCAGAACCTGATGTATCCCGTCTATAAAGCGAAACGTTATACCGATGAAAACGAGCAGTAAGGTCTGACCTGCGCTGGTTAACAAAAGGCACACCGCGATCAACACGGTGTGCCTTTTTTTTGATACACAACGCCTCAGAAATTACCGGTTTACTTTTCAGGAGTGATTCATGTTTGTGGTTGAGCTGCTGGTCGTCCTGATGGCGATCTGGTTAGGGGCCCGCCTTGGCGGTATAGGCATCGGATTTGCTGGCGGCATGGGTGTGCTGGTCCTGACGCTGGGCTTTGGCATGACACCCGGTGCAATTCCCTTTGATGTGATCGAAATTATCATGGCGGTCATTGCGGCAATAGCAGCGATGCAGGTGGCGGGTGGGATGGATTATCTGGTCAGTCTGGCGGAACGCCTGCTGCGTCGCCATCCGCGTCACGTTACCCTGCTGGCCCCGCTGGTCACCTATCTGATGACGCTGCTGGCCGGCACCGGACATACCGCATTTTCGACGTTGCCGGTGATTGCTGAAGTGGCAAAAGAGCAAGGGGTACGCCCCTCCCGGCCGCTGTCGATTGCAGTCGTAGCGTCACAGATTGCGATTACCGCCTCACCGATTTCGGCGGCAGTGGTCTTCTTCGCGACGCTGCTTGAACCGCGCGGCGTCAGCTACATCACCCTGCTGGCGATTACTATCCCCGCCACGATGGTGGGTCTGTTCCTGGCGGCGCTGGTGACAAACTTCCTCGGCAAAGAGTTAAAAGATGATGAGGTCTATCAGGCCCGGCTTGCCAAAGGGGAAACCACCCTGCGTGGTGCCACACGCTACCAGGCAAAACCGGGTGCAAAGCGCTCGGTGCTGCTGTTCCTGACGGGCATTGTGGCCGTGGTGCTCTATGCCACCGCGACCAGCGCCAGCGTCGGCCTGATCGTCAATCCGCCCCTGCCGCGCAATGAAGCTATCGTGGTGTTTATGCTGACCATTGCCACGCTGATCAGCCTGACCTGCCGACTCGACACCAGCGAAATTCTCAGCGCGAGTACCTTTAAGTCAGGCATGAGCGCCTGTATCTGCGTGATGGGCGTCGCCTGGCTGGGCGATACCTTTGTGAAGGCGCATCTGGCCGATATTCAGACCCTGGCGGGCGACACGCTGAAAACCTACCCATGGATGCTGGCGCTGATTCTGTTTTTCGCCTCCATGCTGCTCTACTCCCAGGCCGCCACCACCAAAGCGTTAATGCCCGCCGCCCTGCTGCTGGGCGTCAGCCCGCTGACGGCGATTGCCTCTTTCGCGGCGGTGTCGGCACTTTTTGTCCTGCCCACCTATCCGACCCTGCTGGCCGCGGTAGAGATGGATGACACTGGCTCCACCCGGATTGGCAGGTTTGTCTTTAACCACGCCTTTATCATTCCGGGCGTGATCGCTATTGCGCTGACGGTGCTGGCGGGCTTTCTATTCGGCGGGCTGCTACTGTAGCGCCGCATCGTGTTACCGGAGGAGCGTGCTATCATCGGCGCTCTTTCCAACAGGAGTTTTCGGATGAACGCTGTCGTTATTCTCTGTACGACGCCCGATCAGGCTACGGCGCAGCGGCTCGCGACGCTGGCGCTGGATGCCAGACTGGCGGCCTGCGTGACCCTGCTGCCAGGGGCGATCTCCTGGTATCGCTGGCAGGGAAAGATTGAGCAGAGCAGCGAGATTCAGATGCTGCTGAAATGCGATAGCGATCATCAGCAGGCTTTGTGTGACCTGCTCAAAGCGGCTCATCCTTACGACGTACCCGAACTGCTGGCTCTGCCAGTTCAATATGGAGACAGGGAATACTTGTCATGGCTGCACGCATCTCTCGCTTAATTATGCTCCTGCTGGCGCTGTTTATCTGCCTGCAGGCGCACGCTTCCCTCTTCTCTGACCCGTCGACCCGCCGTTTCGTGCCGGTTGACCAGGCGTTTACGTTTGACTTTGACCAGCAGGGCGCGCAACTCAACCTGCACTGGAAGGTCAAATCAGGGTATTACCTCTATCGCCAGCAGATCCACATCACGCCGCAGAACGCGACGATTACGCCGCCGATGCTGCCCGCCGGTCAGCCGCATGAAGATGAGTTCTTTGGCAAAAGCGAGATCTATCCTGCGGATCTGACGCTGCCGGTGACGCTGCAGCAGGCCGCCAGCGGCGCCTCGCTCAGCGTCACCTATCAGGGCTGTGCTGCTGCCGGGTTCTGCTATCCGCCGGAAACCCGCACCGTTCCGCTGAACGCGGTGGCTGCCAGTAGCGCGCCCGCACAGGCGGCGACGGCCATCGATAAACCTGATGCTCAACCCTCGCCCGCCAGCCCGCTGCCCTTTTCCCCGCTCTGGGCGCTGCTGATTGGCATCGGTGTGGCGTTTACGCCCTGCGTGCTGCCAATGTATCCGCTAATCTCCGGCATTATTCTTGGCGGACAGCGCCACTATTCGCTGGGCCGGCTGTTTGCACTGGCAATGATATATGTGCAGGGGATGGCGCTGACCTACACGCTGCTGGGGCTGATCGTGGCGGCCGCCGGTCTGCGTTTCCAGGCCGCGCTGCAACACCCTTATGTGCTGGTGACGCTCTCCGTGCTGTTTATCGTGCTGGCCCTGTCGATGTTTGGCCTGTTTACGCTGCAGCTGCCCGCCAGCCTGCAAACCCGCCTGACCCTGTGGAGTAATCGCCAGCAGGGAGGATCGCTGCCCGGCGTCTTCCTGATGGGGGCGCTGGCCGGATTGATCTGCTCGCCCTGCACCACGGCCCCGCTCAGCGCCATCCTGCTTTATATCGCGCAGAGCGGCAATCTGTGGGCCGGTGCCGGTACGCTGTGGCTTTATGCGCTCGGGATGGGGTTACCCCTGATCGCCGTGACCCTCTTTGGTAACCGCCTGCTGCCGAAAAGCGGCCCATGGATGCAGACCGTCAAAGAAGGGTTTGGGTTTGTCATCCTGGCGCTGCCGGTATTTTTGCTGGAGCGGATACTCGGCGATATCTGGGGATTACGCCTCTGGAGCCTGCTGGGCGTGGCCTTCTTCGGCTGGGCGTTCAGCGTCAGCCTGCATATCCGCAGCCGTGGCTGGCGGGTGGTACAAATCGTCATGCTGGCCGCCGCACTCATCAGTGCCCGCCCGCTACAGGACTGGGCCTTTGGCAATTCTGCCGCGCAGCCAGTCGCAGTCGCGCTGCCATTTCAGCCTGTTCAGACGACGCATCAGCTCGACAGCGCGCTGCAAAAGGCCGGGGGCCGTCTCACCATGGTCGATCTCTATGCTGACTGGTGTGTGGCCTGCAAAGAGTTCGAGAAATATACCTTCAGCGATAGCGCCGTACGCGCCAGCCTGAGTCAGGTTCAGTTGCTGCAGGCGAATGTTACGGCCAACAGCGCCAGCGACAATGCACTATTGCAGCATCTTCAGGTGCTGGGATTACCGACCATTTTGTTCTTTGATGCGCAGGGCCGCGAAATCCCCGGATCGCGTCTCACCGGGTTTCTCAATGCCGCCGACTTCCGGGCGCATTTGCAGAAACTTACCCCATAAACAACACTGGAGTCAGATGATTGCCCGGTAATATAGCCGGGCCAGCAGACCAGAGGAGAGCCACTTGCAGCGTGAACAGATACTCGAGCATGCCTTAAATGTGCTTGAACAGAACGGCCTCGCCGCCACCCTCTCACTGGAGACCCTGGCGGGTTCCGGATTACCCTCAGAACAGCTGCAGCTCTTCTGGCCCGACCGTGATGCTCTGCTCTACGATGCGCTGCGCTATCACGGGCAACAGATTGAGACCTGGCGACGGCAGATCCTGCTGGATGCGTCGCTGACGGCGGAGCAGAAGCTGATGGCACGCTATAAAGTCCTGGCTGAGCAGGTCAGCAAAGGCCGTTTCCCGGGCTGCCTGTTTATCGCCGCCTGCAGCTTCTATCCGCAACCCGACCAGCCCATTCATCAACTGGCCGAACAGCAGAAGCGTGGTTCCTGGCAGTTTACGCATGACATCCTTCTGGATCAGGCGCTGGATAATCCTGCCATGGTGGCCGATCAGATGGAGTTAATTCTGGAAGGCTGCCTGAGCAAGTTGCTGGTAAAGCGTAATGTCCAGGATGTCGCCACCGCCCAGCGCCTGGCGGAAGATGTTTACAGCATCGCGCTATGCCGTAAACAGGGCGCGCTGGCCTGAAGTTTTATCGGTCCTGACTGAAAATCAGGCAATCAGTCACGTTTTCAGGGGTTTTTTCGTGAAAGCCGTTGACGACCTGCGGCCTTTACGGTTTAATGCGCCCCGTTGCCCGAATAGCTCAGTCGGTAGAGCAGGGGATTGAAAATCCCCGTGTCCCTGGTTCGATTCCGGGTTCGGGCACCAAAATTTGAAACCCTCGCCTCGGCGGGGGTTTTTTCATTTTGGGATAAGGCCGTCATCAACGATTCGATATCACATCCCCTATTTACCTTCCTGATCGCGCTGACGCACGGTGCAAACAGGAACCCGGCATTTTCAGGTCCGGCCTCCGGAAGGTGAAAACCCGCTTCGCTGAGAAGTTTTACTTTTCTGCCGCCACGCCTTTTTAAACCGTCCGGCAGATGCGCCCAGTGACATCACACAATACGTTACTGCATGATACAGCGTGCTCTTTCTGACAAGCCGGACTGACGGCATCCGGGAACAGGTTTTCCAGAGATTTATTTGCAGTCTTGCCGTTCCTCCGTTCCCGGCAGCGCTATGCCACTCCTCTTTTCAGCCCCCTATTCAGTCCGCCCTGGCCGGTCAGCCTGCCTGTCAGGCATAACAATCGTTTGATCCCTGGCGTTTCATTTCGCTTTCTCTCTTTTCATTTTTCCTCTTCCCTCTGTCAGCATCCCTTGCTGCACAAATCCGGTGATAATGCACTCCGTTATAAAAAAGGATTCTGCTGTTTGCGCGCACTGTGGTCCGGACCTTTTATCCACAAATTCTGAAGGTTACGCAGAGACAATTAAAATGATAATTCCTGATCATTATCAGAACAGGTTTGCAAGGCGACAGATAATCTTCTTCTTTTCGGTAGGAAATTAACAAGAAACTAAAACCCTTCAGAGAGACCACAGAGTTCCAATTTGATAATTGATATTAATAAAATGCTTATTTATCTACGCCCCGCCATTAAAAAAATAAATACTTTTTAACACTGAATTCAAATATAGAATAATTATTTACTCCCACCCTGAATACATAATTAATCCTGCGGGTGATTTTTTTATTAAATAAATTATAATACCTCCACCTTGTTCATTAACAGGAGAGCGCTAATCTGCACACATCATCCCTTAATGTTCGACAAGACAAAATAATCACTGTCAAAAAGAAATACACGCATATTTCAGCTTCGCTATCTCACGTATTTAGAGTAAAAATAACCTCTCTGTTTGCTGTCAATTGCCGTTTAAAAAATAAAGCAAACCCAACAATAAAGGTAATCTCATGAAAATGAAGTTTAATAAAAAACACCTCCTGGCATTAGGTATTTCAGCGCTTCTTCCAATGGGCTCAGCCCTGGCGGCAACCACCAGCGGTGGTTCTGTTAATTTTAACGGAAGCGTCGTGACATCAGCCTGTGCCATCAGTGCTAACAGCGCAAACATTGATGTTGATATGGGTGAAGTCCGCACGGCTACGCTGGCCGCTGCAGGCAGTGAAGCAAAGGTTGGTAAAACATTCTCTATCGCGCTTGAAGATTGCGCCATTGCTGATACGTCAACTTCTACCAGCACAAATCCTGTTGCCGCGACAACAGTTGCAGTGACCTTCTCAGGAACACCAGACAGCCACGACTCCAACAGCCTGGCAGCCGGGGTAAACGGCAGCGCAACATCCGCGCAGAACGTGGCAATTCGTCTTTATGATGAGCAGGGCAATGTCGTAAAACTGGGTGAAACAGCGACTGCAATCCCTCTGCGAAAAGGCTCTAACACACTGAACTTTAGCGCTAAATACTACTCACCAACCGGTGGTGCAACAGCCGGTAATGCCAGTGCTGTTGCCACTTATACCGTAACCTACTCGTAATCGTTATGCCCGGCTTAACAACCGGGCATAAACAGAACCTCCGGAGAAAAAATGCGTTCTTTTATCTGGTTTTTTCTGACTGCCACACTGTTTTCATCAGCGGCACAGGCGGGTGGCGTAGGATTAGGTGCGACACGAATGGTCTACGCCTCGGATTCAAAGCAATCCACCCTCCAGGTCAGAAATACCCATACGACCGCCTCATTTTTAATTCAGTCCTGGATGGAAACAGCCAGCGGTGCGCGTACACAGGATTTTGTTATTACCCCTCCGCTTTATGTTCTGAAGCCCTCCACTGAAAGCGTAGTAAAAATTATTTTCAACGGTAAGTCTCTGCCGCAGGATCGTGAATCTCTCTACTGGATGACGGTTAAAGCGATTCCGCAACAAATGGAAAATAGTGCAGGGAATTCTTTGCAATTCGCCTCTGCAAATCGCATTAAAGTATTTTATCGTCCGGCTTCATTGCGAGGAGATGCTAACGAAGCATGGAAAAAAGTCACTGGCGAATACAGGGCAGGAAATATCGCCCTCCGCAATCCAACGCCCTATTTCATCACCACTATAAATATAAAAGTGGATGGCAAGGCAGTTAAACCTGTGATGTTGCCGCCAGAATCCACGCTCACGCTGGCGGAAAAATTCAGCCAGCCTGCCTCACTGACCTTTCAGACCATTAATGACTACGGTGCATGGACACCTGAAACCCGCGCGCCATTGAACCATAACCAGACTCATTAAGGGAGAAATGCGTGAAAATGAAAATCGTTTGTGCGGTGGTGGCTTGTCATGCCATCGGATATACCGCCGCCGCGGAGAGCGATTTGCACTTTAATCCCGCCTTTCTTAATGGCGAGAATGCTTCAGCGGCTGACTTATCCTGGGTCAACACAGGCAGCGATTTACCGCCAGGCAAATATAACATCAACGTTTACATCAATAAGAATTATGCCTTCACTGGTAACGTCACTTTTGCAGTGGATAAATTCAATGGGGAAGAGGTTACGGCTCCCTGTCTGACAGCCAGCCAGCTTGATGCACTGGGTGTAGATATGTCACAAGCAAAGGGGGTCACTCTGCCGCTGGCTAAGCAGTGCTATTTCCTTAAGACACTGTTTCCTGACAGCAGCGCAGACTACAGGACGCAAACACTTACCCTTGATATCACTCTGCCTCAGAGCAGGATGCATAATCTGCCACGCGGCTATGTCAGCCCGGAGAGCTGGGAATATGGCATTCGCGCCGGATGGCTGAACTATGTCATCAATGGCTCAGATAACACTTTCAGAGGCAAGACTGAAACCCGCGATCAGCAGCTGTTTGCCAGCCTGAACAGCGGTATCAATCTTGGCGCATGGCGGCTGCGCGATTACACCACATGGACCAAAGATACGCATAAACTTAACCATGTTCAGACCTGGCTGCAGCGCGATGTTCCGGCGCTGGGCGCGCAGTTTTATGCCGGGGAAACCTATACTTCATCACAGGTGTTTGATCCTGTAGGGGTTCGCGGACTGGCACTGAAAACTGATGACAATATGCTGCCTGCCAGTCTGAGCGGTTACGCACCGGAAGTCCGGGGAATTGCGCGTAGCAGTGCCGTCGTCACCGTACGGCAGAATGGCAATGTTATCTATCAGACCAGCGTGTCACCTGGCCCCTTTGTTCTCAGTGACCTCTATCCCACCTCTTCAGGTGGCGATCTCTCGGTTACAGTCAAAGAGAGTGACGGCTACGAAAGCCGGTTTACCGTACCCTTCGCCAGCGTTCCGAATCTGATCCGAACCGGTCAGACCAAATATGCCCTCAGTGCCGGAAAATTCCAGCCGGTGAATAATCAGGACGCGCCGGCCTTTGCCCAGGGTGAACTGTTTTATGGCTGGAAATATGGACTCACCTTTTATGGTGGTGCGCAGTTATCTGAACGCTATCGCGGTGTTGCAGCGGGTATCGGTCAGAACCTGGGGCATCTGGGGGCCTATTCGCTGGATGTGACCCATGCCCTGAGTCAGCTTGCTGATGCGAGACGCTATAGCGGGGACTCTCTGCGTCTGCGCTACAGCAAATTGCTCAATGATATCGGAACACGCATTAACTTCTATTCGCTGCGTTACTCCACCCAGGGTTTCTATAGCCTCAGCGATACGGCATATAAAAGAATGTATGGCGGCAGACCCGAGCAGGTCGTGGCAGCGGATGGTACGATCACGACCCGCTATGAAAAAGTCTATGACCTCCGGCTGTCACGCAAAACCAGAAATCAGCTACAGCTCACCCAGCCGATGGATGAATATGGCTCGCTGTCTCTGTCGTGGAATCAGCAAACCTACTGGCGCACCCCGCAAACAACCCAGAGCATCCAGTTCGCATGGAATACAACTTTCCGCATGGCTTCGCTGGGCGTCAGTTTCCAGCGCAGTACCACGCTGTATGATGACCATAAAGATAACATTGTGGCGTTGTCGCTCTCGATACCTTTTGGTGATACCAGAAATTCGACACGTGCGCATTTTTCTACCACGCAGGGAAAATCAGCAGGCACCACCTACAGCGGTGGCGTCAGCGGCTATGTGCCCGGCACTGATGAGCTCTACTACAGCGTCAGTCAGCGCTACAACGCACAGCAACGGTATGGCGGCGATGCTGCATTGCAATATAAAAACCAGCGCGGCCAGTACAATCTGGGATACAGCTATGGACGTGACGCCCGTAACCTGAGTTACGGCATCAGCGGAGGGGCAGTACTGCACGAAGATGGCCTGACGCTGAGCCAGCCGCTGGGCAACACCAATATTCTGATCAAAGCACCAGGCGCCAGCGACGTTTCAGTTCTCAACCATCGAAGTATTAAAACCGACAGCAGAGGTTATGCCGTGATTCCTTACGCTACAGCCTATCGCATGAACCGGGTCGGACTCGATGCCACAACCGCAGGCAGTGATGTGGAACTTGATAACGCCATGATCAGCACCACGCCAACTGACGGCGCTCTGGTCAGAGCGACTATCGCCACTCAGCGCGGTGCAAAAGCGATGTTTATCCTGCGACAGCATGGTATCGATTTACCGTTTGGTAGCGTCGTTGCATTAGCGGACAGCGAGATTAGCAGCATTGTGGGTGATGGCGGCAGCGTCTATTTATCGGGTCTGCCCTTGAAAGGCACCCTTAACGCGGTCTGGGGTAAAGATAACGCAGCACGTTGTACTGTGCACTATCAGCTCGATAAGCAGGATTTTAATGCCCGTACAGGCCTCTATACCCTGGAGGGAACATGTCAGTAATCCGCCTTGTGTGCCTTATCCTGCTGTTGGCCTGCACAATGCCGGTCCGGGGCTACGATGTGTTGGTTTCCGTTACAGGCAATCTGATCGCCAATACCTGTGTGGTCGCTGCGGATTCGCTGGAGAAAAATGTTCCGCTTGGCGCTATCGGTACCAGACAGTTAAGCAAAGCGGGCGCGGTAAGCAACATTAAGACACCTTTTACCCTGACGCTGGAAGCGTGCGGGCCGACGTTTTCCGGGGTGAAGATCCGCTTCAGCGGCACACCGGATGATATCGATCCGCGACTGCTTAAAACGGCAAAGGGCGGCGCGACCGGCGTGGCCGTGCAAATTCTGAATAAAGAGGGGGCACTTGTCCCGCTGGGCACACAGACGACAACGTATGGTGCCGCAGGGAGTGACAGCGTCCAGCTAAATTTCTATGCCCGACTCGCCGCTACAGGCCCGGACGTTACCGCTGGCGATGTTTCTGCTATCGCCACCTGGACCACGGAGTATCAATGATGCGTGTTTTACTGCTGCTTGCCTGCTTTTTCATTTCAGCCAGTGTGATGGCGCTGGAGTTGAAATCAGATATCACCCTCTCCCCCAGACCCATGCAGTATTCCGGGCCAGCAGACTCCGTAATACCGGGTGAGATCATTGGCTCGGCCTGGAGCGCGTCAGCCGATGTTAATCAGGTTTTCTGGTGCGGATATTTATGGCAGGCCTGCTCAAAGGGAACGCTTGAGCCTTCTCCATCGGCAATCATGAGCGGCGCGACGGTGGTTGTCGATGGCGTTAACTACACCATTTTTGAAACAGGTGTACCCGGCGTAGGCTACATTATTGGCCTGAAAGATTTTAATGGCTCGAAATATGTGCCATTGCAATCGGGCATCACCCAGAGTTATCCCGTGCAGGGAGGAACGGGCGTTACGCAGGATCTGGGCTGGTCAGCAAAAATAACCTTCATTAAAACGGGAACGGCGCTGAAATCAGGTGTGTATACCACACCGACCATCCATGCCGCCGTTCTGACCGCTTACAGTAATGAAACCAAAACGGCACAGGTAATTATTAATCCTGCCACTATTACGGTGGCTGCCAGCGGTTGTACGGTCAATACCAAAAGTGCCAATGTCAATCTGGGTACGCTCGACATTCGCACACTGTCCACGGTGGGCAGCACCTCACCTTCCGGGGCATTCAATGTCACACTGACCTGTGACCAGCAGATTGCAGTCAGTGCGGTGATGACCGATCAGACGACGCCCGCTAACCGTTCATCGGTGGTCACACTGACGGGTGACTCAACGGCCTCAGGCGTGGGGGTCCGGTTCTTCTACAACGGTATCGGCCCGCTGAACATGGGCCCCGATAGCTCGGCTATGGGTACGCTTAACCAGTTCTTTATTCAGACCACGTCGTCAGCAAAACAGGTATTATCACTGCCTTTCCAGACGCAGTATATCCGCACGGGCGACCTGATTCCTGGCACCGCAAATGCTCTGGCGAGCATTACTTTTTCCTATCAGTAAAGAGAGTCGACTGACCGGACACTGCGGGCTTCTGAAACTGAAGCCCGCACTTTCATGACGGATCATGGGTAAACGCCGGGGTCCTGCCCGGCAGGCATACTACTCTCCACGCTGGCTTAAGCGGCTTCAGCATGCGACCCACGTCGCGCCGGCATCCGCCGATTTCACACATTGGGCGACCCAGCGCACGCCCATTAACCCTGCATGAACATCGGGATACCAGAAATCCTGCAGAAAAGCGATGTCGCGTCGATCGGTGGCGTCCATTGCCAGCGCGAAACGGCGATAGAGATTCGACCAGGCTTCAAACAAACTTCAGCATGTCCGCCGCCGATACGATCCTCTGCCAGCGCATTCGGACTGAGATAGGGCATACCGCGTTCCAGAATCCGCACCGGCTCGCCCTGCACTTCATAACGCAGCTGATTAGGCTGCTCATCCCACCACTCCAGACTGGCTTTCGCGCCAACGACGCGAATCTTCTGCCCGTGCATGGAACCGGCATTGACCGCCGATGCCCAGAGCGTGCCGACCGCACCGTTGTCATACTCCATCATCACAAAAGCGTTATCCTCCAGCGGCGCGCGCGAGGCAACAAAGCTCTGGCGCGCGCAGAGCAGCCTCGTCATCTTCAGCTGCGGCAGCATGGTTTCGGCGATAAACAGCGGATGCGTGGCCAGATCGCCTAATACATAGCTCGGCCCGACAAAACGCGGGTCTACCCGCCAGCGGGTACTTTCACTCTGCAGCTCCACCGCCTCATTATGGAAACCGTGAGCAAACTGCATGTTCACAATGCGAATCTCGCCCAGCGCCCCTGCGGCGATCATCTCTCTGGCCTGATGGATCAGCTGATGTCCGGCGTAGCCGTAGGTGACGCCCACGATCTTCTGCTTCTCCCGGCTGAGCTGCTCCAGCTCATCGGCCTCTTCGAGCGTAAAACAGAGCGGCTTCTCGCATACCACATGCAATCCGGCATTAAGCGCCGCCCGGCAGATGGCAAAATGTGTATTGTTCGGCGTGGCGATCGAAACCGCCTCGACCCCATCATCGCGTAGGGCTTCTCCGGCGAACAGGCTGGCATAATCGGGGTAACAGCGTTCAGGTTCCACACCCAGCGCCTGACCAAACTCACGTCCGCGCCTGGCATCAATATCAAAGGCACCCGCCAGCAGCGTGAAGTTACCGTCACGCTGCGCCGCCGAACGGTGGATGTAGCCTATCTGACTGGTACCGCCGCCGCCGATCATTCCCCAGCGCAGTGAGCGATTAGCCGCTTTTTTTCCGTTAATCATGCTGTTGCCCTCAGAATCCAGTTGTTCGGAGATAGTCCAGGCTGGCTTTCACATCGCGCAGGCTGGTGTCGGCAAGGCGCGGATCGCGCTCCTGTTCAATGGTGATCCAGCCCCGGTAATGGCGTTCTGTCAGCAGCGCGTGCACGGCCGGATAGTCGATTGCGCCCTGGCCCAGCGGGCACATGACGCCCTCCGCGCAGGCGGTGAAGAAGTCGACTCCGCGCGTGATGGCGTCCTGCCAGACCCGCAGATTCACATCTTTGAAATGGAGATAGTCGATGCGCGTCCAGTACTTTTTCAGCGCCGCCACCGGGTCTATCCCGGCGTAACAGAGGTGGCCGGTATCCAGGCACAGCCCTGCGACCTGATGCGGAATATCCCTGACCAGCTGCGCCAGTTCGTCGGCAAACTCAATACAGCCTCCCGCATGCGGATGGATCACCGGCCGCACGCCATACTCCCGCCAGGCGATCTCGCTCAGCTGGGTGATGTGCCGCATCATGCGCTGCCACGCATCCGCGGAAAGCCGGGGCGCATTACCGGACTGACCGGCATATTTCGCCCGTTCCGGATTGCCGAAGTCGATAATCACCAGACAGGGCGCGCTGGCCCCGGGCGTTTTCGCCGCCGTCGGGACAGAGGCGAGGGTGCGACAAAGGTTGTGGGTCAGCGTCACCAGCGAGGGAAAATGGGCCTCACTGACCAGATCGTCAAAGATCGTACCCGCCACCAGCGAAAGCTGATGCGCATCGAGCTGCCGGGTCAGCTCAGCCGGATCGGTGGGCAGGTAGCCCCACGGCCCCAGTTCGATGGCCGGATAGCCCGCCTGCGCGGCCTCGGTCAGGACCTTCTGCCAGGGTGGCAGCCAGGGATTGGCGGGATCGTCCACGCCCCAGCTACAGGGCGCATTAGCAATGTGAAAGGTCATCGTGTCTGCCTCTGCAGTAAGAACTGCCGGCAGTATCAAACAAAAATTTCATCTCAGACAACGATGAAAGTTTCACTTTTTGATAGAGATCGCTTTTAAAAGCTGCATTAAATGATAGATTCCTATCATTAAAAGGCTAACACCTTCTTTCTACAGGTTTTCCCGCGTCACAATTTCAAAGGGCACAATAACCTGTGCAAAGCGATCCCGCGGCCCCATCCGCCCGTTCAGACAGGTTGCGACCACCGCTTCGGCCATCGCCTCAATACGGTGGCGCAGCATCAGCGTGATGGTACCGTCAATCAACGCCAGTTCGTCGCCAGGTAGCGGGCCGTGGCACACCAGGTCGATCTGCGTGCGTCCGCTCTCACGCAGCGCCTGTACCACGCCCTCAATGCCGCCACAGGGGGCATAAATCATGACCAGATCGTCATGGCTCTCCAGCAGCGCCCGGGTGGCCTGGTAACCCCCTTCTGCCGTCTCGTTCGTTTTCAGTGGCTCCAGCACGCGCTGGCTGATGCCCGACTCACGCAGGGAGGAACGAAAACTGATTTCGCTGCTCTCCTGGCAGGTAAAGCGATGGTCGCCGATCAGCACGCCGACGCACCCTGGCTGGCGCAGCAGGTGGCGGGCCATCCAGGCGGCAGTGCGTCCCGCTTTCTGACTGTCAATGCCGATAAACCCCGCATGTTCACAGGCCGAAAAGTCGGAGAACAGGGCGTAAACCCGCACACCGAGCCGCGAAACATCCTGAATCGCGTGACGAATCAGCGGATGATCCAGCGCCACCAGCGCGATCGCGTCGCAGCACTGCGCCAGCTGCCGCACTGAACGGGCTACCGCCTCCACGTCATGAATATCATGCCAGCAGAAGACCGGTTCACTGCCTGCAGGCTGCTGCTGTTTCGCCTGCTGTTTCAGCGCCTCGCCCAGTTGCTGATAGAGCGAATAGCGCGAGGGCAACAGGATAAAGCCAAAGCGTAACGCCTGCGCGGCGGGCGGCGCGACATGCTGGCTGTGTGCCTGTGTCAGCTGATAGCCCAGCGATCTGGCGGCCGCCATCACCTTCTGCTCTGTGGCGCTGCGCACCGGTGCGCGACGGTTCAGCACCCGATCCACCGTAGCCACTCCCACGCCCGCCGCCTGCGCAACGGCGGCCATCGTTATTTTTGGCATATCCCTTCTCCCTCTTTACGCTCTGTTATAGTGGGTGGCGATAACACTTTATCGCGGCACGACCTTTTTCTCTCATTTATTTGATAGAAAATATCACATAAAGTTGATCGCTTTTGCAAAAATGAAACATAAATTTCTTTCTGCATTCTCTTTAAAACAGTCATTTGCTAAAACCGGTGAAAGATCCCTGCAAAAGTGGCACCCAGACAGGCGTCCTCTTCAGTCAGGAACCGTTCCTTCAACCTTGCCGGAGCAGACAGATGAAAATCGCTTTTGATGTGGATGTGATTAAAGATTTGGGCATCACCCGAATGGTTCATCAGGTCGCGGAGTGGGGATACAGCTATATCGAACAGTCACCGCATCCGCAGATCAACCCCTTTTATAAGCACCCCAAAGCCAGCCGTGAAATCATCACCGAGTACAAAAATGCCCTGCGTGCCACCGGCCTGGCGATCTCCTCATTTATCGTCGTCTATCGCTGGTCCGGCCCGGATGAGCTGCGTCGTCAGGCGGCGGTGAAAAACTGGAAGCGGATGATTGAGATCGCGGTTGAGATGGGGGTGCCAGTGATCAACACCGAACTCTCCGGCACGCCAAACGAGCCGGAAATCTGCGAAGAGATGTTCTATCGCTCAATGGAGGAGCTGCTGCCGCTCCTCGAACGTGAAGGGATTCGCGTCGAAAGTCAGGCGCATCCATGGGATTTCTGCGAAGATAGTAACGAAACTGTGGATATTGTGAAGTCGTTCCGCAGCGACAACGTGAAGTATATCTACAGTGCGCCACACACTTTTTTCTATGACAAAGGCAAAGGCGATGTGAAACCGATGCTGGAGTATGCCGGAGACGACCTGTCCCACGTCCTGATCGCCGACACCATGAATCACACCAGACACTGTCGCTACATCGTTAACCCGCCGGGAGTGGATGCCACCATTCATCAGCACGTTGGCGTCGGCGAAGGCGAAGTAGATTTCGACACCCTCTTTAAAACGCTGCGCGACACCGATTTTGCCACCCGCACACATAAAGTGGGCGGTGAATCGATTATCGCCACCTCTCTGTTTGGCTACCCGGAAAAAATGAAGGTACAGGCTATCGAAACCCGTGAACGGATTGAGCGGGAACTGCTGTAAACCTGCCTGCCGTGCAGTAGTCGCCTGCTGCACGGTATCGCCTGATCAGAACCCTCACCCCTCCGCCTGACACACTTTTATGCACTTTTCTCCGACGCCGCAGCCCGCCTGACCTCCACGCGGGGCAGCACGCCTTCACGCAGCCAGCAGAGTTAAACCGTCTTCGCAGCACCTGCTACACTCCAGACCAACCCTCACATCACAAGGCGAACTTTCATTATGTCGGAAAATGCATATCAGCCCGCAAAAGTCTGGACCTGGGATCCTGAAGCTAAAGGCAACGGTGCGAAGACGAATCGTCCGTTCGCAGGGCCTACCCATGAAAAAGCGTTGCCGGTCGGTAAACATCCCCTGCAGCTCTATTCACTGGGCACGCCAAACGGCCAGAAAGTGACTATCCTGCTGGAAGAGCTGCTGGCGCTGAACGTTAACGATGCAGAATATGATGCCTGGCTGATTCGTATCGGCGACGGCGATCAGTTCTCCAGTGGTTTTGTCGACGTAAACCCGAACTCAAAAATCCCGGCGCTGAGCGACCACTCGGCTACGCCGCCTATCCGGGTATTTGAGTCGGGCAATATCCTGCTTTATCTGGCAGAAAAATATGGCTACTTCCTGCCAAAAGATACCGCCTCCCGTACCGAAACCCTGAACTGGCTGTTCTGGCTACAGGGCTCCGCACCTTATCTGGGCGGTGGTTTCGGTCATTTCTATCATTACGCGCCGGAAAAAATTGAGTACGCCATCAATCGCTTCACGCTGGAAGCGAAGCGTCAACTTGACGTACTGGATCGTCAGCTGGCAGACAACCGCTATCTGGCCGGTGAGGATTACACCATCGCCGACATCGCCACCTGGCCGTGGTACGGCAACATGGTGCTCAACGATCAATATGGCGCTGCCGAATTCCTGGATGTGCAGTCCTATAAAAATGTGGTGCGCTGGGCGAATGAGATCGCGCAGCGCCCTGCCGTAATACGTGGCCGCAAGGTCAACCGTGTGATGGGTGATCCGGCCGATCAGCTGCATGAGCGTCATGATGCCGCCGACTTTGATACCCAGACTCAGGATAAAAAAGCCTAAGGAGAAACCTGTGAGTGCATACGTTGTTTTTATTCGTGATAACACCCTGAACCAGGATGAAATGGCGATCTACGCTGAAAAAGCGGGCCAGGCACGGGGCGATCATCAGATCAATCCACTCGCTTTTTATGGCGAGCTGGAAACACTGGAAGGTCAGGAAGCGGAAGGTGTGGTCATTCTGGAGTTTGCGAGCCGCGAAGCGGCTCACGCCTGGTACGACAGCCCGGAATATCAGGCGGCCAAAGCGCATCGTCTGAAAGGTGCCAACTACCGCGTCGTGCTGGTTGAGGGTGTCAATAAGTAGGTAACAGCTAACAGGGCGGCCGTCGCGCCGCCTTTCTTTACTGCAGATTAATTCGCACCACGCCATCCTGCGCCTGGCCGCCATTATCCTCATTTATCGCCTGTTTCAGGGTGACAAAGAGCGTCTGCCCATCCGGTGCGACCAGCAGATTTTCAGGATGCCCCTCGAAGGACCAGCTGTTTTTAATCTCATAAGTCGTACCATCCAGCTGCAGCACCTTTTTCGACGCACGCTGGCTGATGTAGATTTCATTGCGCTTGCCGTTAAATTTAATCCCCCATGCATTGCCCGGTATCAGACTCTGGATCACCCGGCCACTCCGCTCATCAAACACCCGCGCCTGTCCGGCCGGAGAATGCGCCGTGACAAACAGCCGGCCCGTTGCCGGATCTTCCGCCATGTTAAGGAACGGATCGGCCTGTCCGTCACCCGCCGTCAGACGCTGCTCAATCCTGTGATTACGCGGATTGATAATCAGGATTTCTCCGCTGCCATTCGTCGCGTAAATCCGGTCGCTGACCGGGGAAAACAGGAGGCCGCCGATTGCGCTTCCGGCTGCGGTAATCCGGGCTTTCAGCTTCAGGGTTTTCGCCTGAACGACCCAGATCACCCCCGAATCACCCACATAGAGCAGGCCGTCATGCAGTAAAATTTCATGTGGATGGCAGGGCTGACCATCCTGAGCTTTCTCATTCAGAATCAGGCGTTTCAGCACCCTGCCGTTTGCCGGATCGATCGCGGTGATCGCGCCATCAACGGCGTTGGTGGCATAAAGCGCACTGCCGTCCGGTTCACCGATCAGACCCACATTTTTCAGATCGAAGTGCCCTGCTCCGCGACTCTGCAGCGTGGTCGCATCAAGCTGATGGATCATACCGCCGCTAATCGTCTCTGCCGCCTGCGCGCTGGCGATGTAAAGCGTATTGGTTGCGGGCAGATAGACGATCTGCTGCACGCCCTCTTCCAGCTCACGCTGGATCAGATTGTCCGGGCTGGAGGGCTGCATCACCACCGCGCCGCTGCCATCCACTTTTTTCGTTGTGGTCTGACATCCGGTCAGGCTAAAGACGCTGACCACCGCCAGGGTAAGGGCCAGCTTATGCGGGCTGAACAACGCTTTCATGCTTAACTCCTCTGTCGAACTGCTGCTCCGGGCGGGACCCAGCAGACCCGGCAGGCTGGAATAAAAAGAATGAGAATCATACGCATCAGCGAAAATTGTGTAAACGCATCAGCCTGCCCGAACGCGCAAATCAGCATTATGCGGTATATAACGTGCTCAGCACCGCTGAAAGAGGAGCAGGCATAACTGACTACGCAATTGATTGAAGATGCTGTTGCAGAAAGGCGACAAAGGCGGAAATCCGTGCCGGAAGCTGACGCTGCGCCTGCCAGACAGCAAAAATATCCCCATCCGGCGCCTGCCAGTCGGGTAACACCGGCAGCAGTTCGCCCGATGCCAGACTGTGCTGCGCATCCCACCAGGAACGCAGCAGAATGCCATGTCCGTCCATCGCCAGGCGCATCGCTACTTCGCCATCGTTAGTGATCAGGCTACCGCGCACTTTCTGCGTGATGCTCTGATCGCCGCAGTTCAGCCGCCACAGGGTAAAATCGCTGTCGTGCTGGCGCAGTAAAATGCAGTTGTGCTGCGCAAGATCGCGCACGGTGGCAGGCAGACCGTGCCGGGCAGCATAGGCAGGCGAGCAGCAGAGAATACGCGGATTGGTTCGCAGTCTGCGCGCCACCAGCCGTGAATCGGGCGGTTCGCCGACGCGAATATCAATATCCATATTCGCATCCGGAAAGTTCAGTGACTGACTGCTGAGCTGCAGTGACAGCGAGAGCTGCGGATGCAGTGCGGCAAAAGCCGATACACAGGGCGCAATATGGCGACGGCCAAAGCCGAATGAGGCGTTGATGTTCAGTGTGCCGCGTAACTGAGCGGTTTCTCCGCTGACGGCTTCCTCCAGCGCAGCCAGCTGCTCCAGCAGCGGTCGGGCGCCCGCCAGATAACGGCGGCCTTCCGCCGTCAGTTCCAGCCGTCGCGTGGTGCGGCGCAGCAGCTGCACGCCGAGGCGCTGCTCCAGCTGGCTCAGACGTTTACTGACCGCCGCCAGCGACAGGCCCAGTTCGTGCGCCGCCGCCGTCAGACTATCCAGCGCGGCCAGCCGGACAAAGAAGGCGAGATCATCTGACGAGGTGCGGGATTCTCTACTTTTATTCAACACTGGGTTGCGTTCCAGACTCATTATCTCCCCGGAAGCAACAGTTATACTGCGTACACAATTCGAACATCAACCGGAAAGGTGCCCTGTGACTGACAAAATACACCGTATTGCCGTAATCCCTGGCGACGGCATCGGCAAAGAGGTGATGCCGGAAGGCGTGCGCGTGATGAATGCGGCAGCAGAAAAATTTAACATCCCTCTGCGCTGGGAGTGGTTCGATTATGCCAGCGCCGACTACTGGCAGCAGCACGGTAAAATGCTGCCTGACGACTGGTTTCCGCAGCTAAAAGCCTTTGATGCGATCTATTTTGGTGCCGTCGGCTGGCCTGAGGTGGTGCCCGATCATGTGTCGCTGTGGGGTTCGTTGCTGCAGTTCAGGCGTGAGTTTGATCAGTATGTCAATCTGCGTCCGGTCCGGCTGATGCCTGGCGTAAAAGCCCCCCTGGCGAACCGCCAGCCTGGCGATATTGACTTCTACGTGGTGCGCGAAAATACCGAAGGCGAATACTCCAGTGTCGGCGGGACGATGTTCCCTGGTACCGATCGTGAAGTGGTTATTCAGGAGACGGTCATGACGCGCACCGGCGTCGACCGCATCCTGAAGTTTGCTTATCAGCTGGCGCAGAGTCGGCCAAAAAAGCACCTGACCTCCGCCACCAAGTCCAACGGTATCGCCATCACCATGCCTTACTGGGACAGCCGCGTTGAGGCGATGGCCAGCCAGTTCCCGGCGGTGCGCGTCGATAAGTATCACATCGATATTCTTACCGCTAACTTCGTGCTGCACCCGGACTGGTTCGATGTGGTGGTCGCCAGCAACCTGTTCGGCGATATCCTCTCCGATCTCGGCCCGGCCTGCACCGGCACTATCGGCATCGCGCCTTCGGCCAATATCAACCCGGAAGGTCTGTTCCCCAGCCTGTTTGAACCCGTGCACGGTTCCGCGCCCGACATCGCCGGAAAAGGTATCGCCAATCCTGTCGGGCAGATCTGGTGCGGGGCGATGATGCTGGAACACCTTGGTTACAAAGCGGCGGGCGATGCCGTGCTGAACGCGATTGAACGCACGCTGGCGGCAGGTCAGCATCTCACACGCGATCTCGGTGGCAGCGCCACCACAGAAGCGCTGGGGGCCGCCATCGCCGCGGCACTGTGAGTCACACGGGGAGCTGCACGACCGAATCAGGATGCCAGCCAGCCGGTAACGGCGCGGGTCGGTGGATTGTCAGGTGGTGCAGTTGCAGATTCACCACGCCACGCGCGAACAGACCGGGCAACCCGCCGGGATAGGGCTCCACACCGAAGGCTTCGCCGGTTGTCGGATCCAGTTTGTAGGCGTTGTCCAGGCCCATGCCGGTCGGGGCGTCCGGATTACAGGGCGGCCGAATGTCATACTGGCCCTGGGCCATCGGCGACAGCGTCTGCCGCATCTGAAGCTGGCTGATCGCCACATCGCGTATCCAGCCCGGCTTTGCCGCATGCAGATTAATTGCGCCTTCCGCCACGCCGGTCAGGTTACTGAACTGCACCAGCTCGACGATGCCGGGCGGGATTGCCGGATCGCGGCTGCGAACAGAAATGTGCAGCGGATCGGCTTTGCCCCAGTGACAGGGCGGTGCATGGTGGCAGGTAAAGGTCAGATTGCTGAACTGCAGACGCCGTATCGCTCCGCCGTCGCGTGACAGGATGCCGATTCCACGGTTGGAATCGAACAGCGTGCAGCCGGTCACCGTGACATCTTCGATATCGTTCCAGGTCTCCGTGCCGATTTTAAACGCGCAGCTGTAGCTGCGCAGCAGGCAGTTAGTGATCATAATCTGCCGGGCCGGACGCCGCAGTGCCGTGGGCTTGCAGGTGGTTTTAATACAAATCGCATCATCGGCGGCGCTGAAGTAGCTGTTACTCACAAACACCGCTTCACAGCTGTCGATATCCAGCGCATCGGTGTTGGGCATCGTCATGCTGTTGTCGATCGTGAGATGGTCGATATGCACATGGCGACAGCTCACCAGATGCACCGTCCACATCGGCGCCTGTACGAGGGTAAACGCCTTTAGTGTCACCTGTTCGCAATCTTCAAACACAATCATTCGGGGCCGATCGACGCGCGGCAGGCGGTAGCCCTGCTCATCACGCTCAGCGGCAAACCAGGCTTCACCCTTGCCATCAATGCGCCCGCTGCCGCTGATGGTGATATTGCGCTGGCCCAGCGCATAGAGCAGGACGTTATGCGACTTCTCCGCACAGCTCAGCGTCTGCACGGCCTGATAGTCCGTCAGCCGGTGACTGGCGATCAGCTCCGCGCCTGCTTCCAGGTGCAGCTCAAAATCAGAGGGCAGGGTCAGGCAGCCAGAGCAATAGCGCCCGGCTGGCAGGGTCAGACGCCCGCCTCCCGCCGCAGCAATCTGATCCAGAGCGCGTTGCAGCACCCCGGTATCGGCGGTTTCGCCATCGGCGACTGGATGAAAATCAGCAAGGGAAAGGTGCATCATGCGTCTCCCACAGGTTGAGGAGGAATAACAGCACGCTGCGGCGCGGCAAACCTTCGTCTGGCCGCCAGTGCGCCGTTTTGTGCGGGCTATCGACGATTACTTCACGGCACCTTCGGTGACACCGCTGATAAATTTGCGCTGGAAAATCAGGAACACCACGATCAGCGGCATAATCACAATCATTGCACCGGCCATCAGCACCGGAATGTCGATGGTGTTTTTGTTCTGGAAAAACATCATGCCAATTGGCAGCGTGCGCAGTTCATCTTTGTTGACCAGAATCAGCGGGATCAGGAACTCGTTCCAGGTCCAGATAAACAGCAGCAGCCCGAGTGTCGACAGGGTCGGCCAGATGGCTGGCACCAGAATGCCCCACAGGATTCTGACCCGCGACGCCCCATCCATAACGGCCGCTTCCACCAGCTCTTTGGGCACCTGCTGAAATGCACTGGCGATCATCAGCGTGGTAAAGGGCAGTGACAGCGCAATCTGCGGCAGAATCAGCGCCAGATAGGTGTTGGTCAGCCCCATCCAGCGCAGTTCGTGATAGAGCGGAATGATAAAGGCTTCACTCGGCAGCACCATGCCCAGCGCCAGCATGGCGGCAATCACTTTTTTGCCCGGAATCTTCAGCCAGGCAAAACCAAATCCGGCCAGGATCCCCAGCAGCACGCTGAACAGCACCACCGGGATCACCACCAGCACCGAGTTAAGAAAGTAAACGTTGAAATGTCCCTGCTGCCATGCGGTCAGATAGTTTTTAAAATTCAGCGAGGCGGGCAGCGTGAAGACTCCCTGAAACAGCTCCATCTGGGTTTTGAACGAGGTCATCAGCGCCATCAGAAACGGCAGAATCGTCATCAGCGCCACAATCCAGATCAGCGCGCGTGAAATGACCGGCGTGCTTCGCATCAGTAACGCTCCTTTAAGGCCAGATGGATCAGATAGTTAATGCCTAAAACAATGACCATGCTGAATACTGCTACCGACGAGGCGTAGCCAAAATAGTGCAGGTCAAAACCCTGCTTGTACATAAAGATGTTGGTCACCATGGTCGAGGTGCCTGGCCCACCCTGCGTCATCACATAGACCAGATCGAAGGCTTTCAGGCTGGCGATCACCGTCAGCAGCAGCGCAATCCTCAGCTCAGGCCGCAGGCCGGGCAGCGTAATCCGCATAAACTTCTGGCGACGCGATGAGCCATCCAGGTCGGCGGCTTCCAGCAGCGAGGGATCCATGCGCTGCAGGCCCGCCATAAACAACACCAGACAGAAGCCGAAGAAGTACCAGGTGGCGACCAGACCCACGGCAGGCAGTGCCCAGGTAAAATCTCCCAGCCAGGAGAGCGCCAGCTGCGGCAGCCCTATCGCGCGGAGGATCTGATCGATCGGCCCAAACGCCGGGTTGTAGAGCCAGCGCCATACCACGCCCAGCACCGCCATTGGCATGATGTAGGGCAGGAAAAAAAGAATGCGCAGTACGCTGCGTTCGCTGTTGTTACGCGTTTCATACAGAAAGCTGCAGAGCAGCAGGCCAACGCCAATCGGCAGCAGGGTATAAAACAGCATCAGGATGGCGTTGTTACCCAGTGCGATCCAGAATACCGGGTCGCTGAACATCCGCAGATAGTTGCTGATGCCGCTGAACACCGGCAGCGAGGTGCCATCCCACTCGGTGAAACTGATGCCGAGCGACGCCAGCAGCGGGAACAGCAGAAACACCGCATAAACCAGCACCGCAGGCAGAACATAGAGAAAATTACGCCAGCCGCTTAAATTCAACATAACCTTACCCGTGGTTCAGAACGATGCTCAGGCCCGGCGGTTCGCCGGGCCACCGGCTTAGTGCTTCAGGGTTTTGAGGTAACGCTGATAGTTGTTATCAAAGTTGACCACCATCTGATCGGCGGTCTGACGGCCCGCCAGCAGCAGCTGGACGTTCTGGTTCAGTTCGGCGTTCATGGTCGGCGTCGCCCAGTCGACGTAGTGGCCCAGACCGTCGTAGTCGTTGAGCGTCAGCCAGACCTGATAGGCCTCCGCCAGCAGCGGGTTATCCGCTGGCATTTTAGCCGCTTTGTTGGTGCTGGCCGGCAGGAAGCCCACTTTCAGCCAGCGATCCGCCATCGCATCGGAAACCATATAGTTGATGAACTTCGCCGCGCCATCCTGCTGATCTTTGCCTTTAGCGGTGCTGGTGATGGAGAACGCCAGATCGGTTCCGCCCACCATCAGTGGCTGTTTCACGCCCTCACCGGCAGGCATCGCGGCGAAGTGAATATCTTTATTGTCTTTAAACTGGCCGAGATACCAGGTGCCACTGACCAGGAAGGCCGCCTGGCCGTTCTGGAACAGGGTCGCTGCATCGTCATGCCCGATGCCCTGGAAACCCGGGAAGAAATAACCTTTGTCGGTCCAGCTCTTCATCATGGTTGCCGCATTCACCAGCTTGCTGTCTTTGAAGGTGCCGCCCACATCGTAAATCAGGTTATCCAGCATCTTGCGGTCGTGGCTCTCAATCTGCGCCTGCCACAGCGTACTGAGCAGCTGCTGGCCCATATTGCCATCCAGCAGCCCCAGCATCATCGGGGCAGTGCCCTGCTGTTTCAGCTTCGCCATCGCGCTCTCCAGCTCGGCCAGCGTTTTCGGCACCGCGATACCCGCCTTGTCCAGCAATGCTTTGTTGTAATAGAGCCCCACCATTTCGCCCAGACTGGCGATGCCGTAGAGCTTACCGCTGCCGAACTCGCCGCTGTCTGACCAGCGGTTTCGTTTCAGAATCGAGTCCGGGAAGCGGGTGGTCCAGCCGTTGCTGGTGGCGTAACTGTCGAGCGGCAGCAGCAGCTTATCTTTTACCAGCGAGCCCATATCGCCACCGCCCTGGTTCACCTGGGCGATCTGCGGGCCATCACCGGCGGTCAGCGCCAGCTTGAGCGGAATGCGGGTATCTTCGAAGGAGTGTACCGAGCGGTTAATCACGATGCCGGGATTCTGCTGCGAAAATTCTTTAATCCCTTCATCTACCGCGGCCGTCTGCTGCGGATAGTTATAGATATCCCACTCATTCAGGGTGACTGCGGCGTGGGCAACATGCGAGACGCTGCCCGCCAGCAGGCTTGCGGCCAGCAGCCGACCCACATTGCGAATTCGGAACGAACGAACGGAGGAAACAGACATTATGCTCACCTTCTTCAGACCAGGGTCGGCATCCCTTCATCTCACCGCCTGACATCCTGCAGGCTGCAGCCGCACACAAACGCACTCACTCATACTTACTTTAATGAAAAAATAAAGTCAAACAGCCCGCCCGGGGAATTGCAACGCTGTGAGCACGCGCAAATAAACAACAAAAGCCTGGAAAATTCAGCAGGGTGCACTGCGTCTGCGCCCATCACCTGGCGCAGCGTCCCGCCTGCTTCCGGTTATCCGGCAGAAGATACGTGGACGATAATCGCAAAATAACGTTCTGATAAAACATACGAAAATCCTATCACGCTCACACTTTTCTCTTTTCTCTGGTCGTGCAACTGCTGCCAGCCGCCCTGTAGCGGGCGTGCTGACGATCACAGTTGTGCATCCCGCTGCCGGTAAATATTGCCGAACCGGCCGGGTTAGTGCGATAAGGTAATTATTCTATCTTGAAAACTAAGTCCGCTTTTATTAACGTAACTTTCATCTGCGAAGCGGTTGACGCGCTGACCGGTTCACTCACTCACGAGAATTCACCATGGCGAATCAAGGTGTCATCCGTCCGGCCACACCAGCGGACTTTCCGGCGCTCTACCGCATCTGCCTGGAAACAGCCGATGCGGGCGGCGATGCCCGTGCGCTCTACTCCGATCCCGATTATCCCGGCCAGCGTTTTGCCGTGCCCTACGCGCGATTTGCGCCGGATTTTGCCTTTGTGCTGGAGCAGGAGGGCGAGGTGCAGGGCTATGTGGTCGCGGCACCCGATACCCGCGCATTTGAAGCGCGGCTGGCGACCGAATGGTGGCCTGAGCTGCAGACAAAATATCGCGACCGCGACGCCAGCGCCCCGCTCGACAGCAAAATTCTCGATGCCATCCGCCATCCCGACCAGGCCGCAGAAAACCTGGTCACGCAGTGGCCCGCGCATCTGCATATCAACCTGCTGCCCGCGGCCCAGAAAGGGGGCTGGGGGCGACGGATGATTGAGCATGAGCTGGCGGCCCTGCGTGCTGCCGGCGTAACCGGTGTTCATCTGGGGGTCAGCCTGCAGAATGAGCAGGTCTGTGCCTTTTATCAGCGCATGGGGTTTACCCCAATCCTGCGCAGCAATGCCATCTACATGGGCCAGTTACTCTGAGTGAGGTAGCCGATGACCAGCCTGCGCCTGCAGAATGTGAAGAAATCCTATGAACATGTGAACGTCATTCATGGCATCGATCTGACGATAAACAGCGGTGAATTTGTGGTGTTTGTCGGGCCATCCGGCTGTGGCAAATCCACGCTGCTGCGGATGATCGCCGGGCTGGAGGAGATCAGCAGCGGTCAGTTACTGATTGATGAACAGGATATGACGCAGCAGCCCGCCACTGAACGCGGTATTGCCATGGTGTTTCAGTCGTATGCGCTCTACCCCAACATGACGGTGCGCGGTAATCTGGCTTACCCGCTGGAGGTCATGAAAAAGTCAAAAGCTGAAATTAACCAGGCGATTGCACAGACAGCCGCCCGCCTGCACCTCACTGAACTGCTTGACCGCCTGCCGCGCGCGCTGTCAGGCGGACAGCGACAGCGTGTCGCCATTGGCCGGGCGATTATCCGTCATCCCCGGATTTTCCTGTTCGATGAGCCGCTCTCTAACCTGGATGCTGAACTGCGTTTGCAGATGCGGATTGAGATCGCCCGCCTGCACGCCTCGCTCGGCAACACCATGATTTATGTGACTCACGATCAGCTGGAAGCTATGACGCTGGCTGACCGGATTGTGGTGCTGCGTCAGGGCCGCATTGAGCAGGCTGGCGCGCCGCTGACGCTCTATCACGATCCGGATAATCTGTTTGTTGCCGGTTTTATCGGCTCGCCTAAGATGAACTTTCTGCAGGCGGAAATCAGCGCCACGGGCGCGGGTAAGGTGCAGCTGCGGGTGCCGGCGCTGAAGATCGAGGCACTGACCCTGAATATCGCCGCTGACTGTCGCGAAGGACAGACCGTGACGCTGGGCATTCGTCCCGAGCACTTCCAGCCTGCCGCCCGGACGCCGGACACCGTGCATTTTAGTGGTGAGCTGGCCTATGGTGAGATGCTGGGCCACACCAACTATCTCTACCTGGATATCGGACGTGAGCAGATGCTGGTGGTAGAGGAGCGTGACGCGACACCGCGCGATCTGGGCACGCAGGTTGAACTGGGCTTTTCCGCCGCGCATTGTCTGCTGTTTGATGAGCAGGGCATGCGTCTGCGCTAAAGGAAGCGCAGAAACAAAAAAACGGGCGCCGCGGCGCCCGTTTTTTATTGCGGGGTTACTCAGGTAACCGGTTCTTCATCGGCCTGCGCCGCCAGCAGATCCAGCAGCCGGTTAACCGCAAAGCCAGCCGCGCCCAGCGCCCACATCCGGTTCGATTCTGTCAGGAACTGCAACGGCGTCATGTGCGGTGTCAGTTTCAGCCGGTAGGCCTGGAAACTCTGGGTAATGTGGTCGAGCAGGATGCGCGACGCCATGTGCGGCTCCATCGCCAGATATACGACATCCGGATCGTAGGCCACCGACAGGTTCGCCAGCGAAATACCCAGCTCGCGACCGGCCTCTTCCAGCACCGCCAGCACGTCGGGTGTGGGCCGCTGATCCAGCGCCTGTAGCGTGACGCCCTCATCCGGCTCCGGCTCCGCCAGCCGTTGCAGAATGGCGCGCGATGAGGCGACATCCTCCAGCAGCCGCAGCGAACCGTCTGCCACCCGCCCATTGCCAATCTCGCCGGCCTTGCCGTGACGCCCGCGGTAGAGCTGACGGTTAAGAATGATCCCTGCCCCGATCCCTTTACCGTAGGTGGCGATCACCGCTGACTGCGCATTACCGAGCTGACCAAAAACCATCGCCGCCATCGCCATCGCATTGGCATCATTTTCAATAAACACCGGCAGAGAAAAACGCGTTTCCAGCAGCTGCGCAATCGGCACGTTGTCCCAGTCGAGCACCTTGGAACGGATGCAGTAGCCATTTTCGGCATCGACCAGACCCGACAGGGCAAGGCCGATCGCACCGACCCGCTTTTCCTCCACACCGCGCAGGAACTTTGCCAGCGCATCGCCGAGCTGACGCGGCGTCAGTGGGCCTTTTGGCATCTGCTGCTCGCCAAGCAGGTTGCCGCTGAGATCGGTCATTACGATCAGGTTGCGTTCGGCATTGAGCTGAATGCCAATCACACTGGCGCGATCGGCATTCAGTCCCAGCAGCGTTTTTGGTCGTCCCATTGAGACGCGGCGCAACCCCAGCTCCTGTACAATCTCCTGTGCCAGCAGGCGATTCGTTGCCTGTGACACGGTGGACATGCTCAGCCCGCTGCGAACTTTCAGGTCCGACTGGCTAATCGGCGCATTTTCAACAATCAACCGCAGTATGCGTGCGGTTACGTTGGGAGCGGTCATAAATTCCTCGGGTTAGCGGGCTGAAAGTGATGAGCCAGCGTCAGATCGGTAATCGGACAGGCGTCAGCTGCCGGGCCAGTATCAGCGCGCCACTCAGGGCATCACCCTGCGGCGTCACCAGCTGCGCCTGAGTCGCCTCATCCAGCCAGGGCTGGATCGGGGTGGCGATTCCGCCCATCAGTGCCACCGGTCCGCTGCTCAGGGCAGTCAGACGGCGGACCATCAGGCCGATATCGGCGGCGGTCTGCCGCAGCAGATCCTGTGCATGACGATCGCCCGCGTTGGCTGCTGCAAAGATCTGCGGCACCACGCGGGCCCAGTCCGCTGGGGTGGCGGAGCGCGTCCAGAGCAGCATGGTTTCCGGGCTGTCGCTGAACTGCGCCATCAGCTGACGGGTGAGTGGGCCGGGCGGAATGATCGACTCATGCGCCAGCAGTGCCATACGCAATGCACGACGGCCCAGCTCTGCCCCTGCCCCCTGATCCGACAGGGCAAACCCCCAGCCGCCAAGCAGCGTAAAGCGTTCGCCATCCCAGGCGGCACCCTGACTGCCAGTGCCGATGATAAAGACGGCACCAGGCGCGCCCGCGTGGGCACCCGCACAGGCAATCTCCACATCGCTGACCACCTGTAACGCTGCGCAGGCGGGCTGCCAGCTGACAAGCCGTTTTTGCACTGAGGCGACGTTGGCACCGGCTAAGCCAGCGACCAGCGCGGTCTGTGCCAGCGCGCCTGGGGTCAATCCTGCCTGTAAAAAAACGAGGCCGATCAGCTGGTCGACGCTGGCCAGGGCTGCGTCATAGGCTGACCAGACGTTGGCAGGACCGCCCGTGGCTTCGGCCAGCAGATGCCCCTGCAGATCGGTTAACCGCGCGCGACACTGTGTACCGCCGCCATCAATGCCAAGAAGATAGTGTGGTTGCACGCGATTCCTTCCCTGAGTAAGGGTTATAGCCATAATGAGCGAACGATAGGATAAAAAAACTTAAATCGCAATCACAAATAAATATGGCAAAAATATATTGTGACATTTGCCTTATCTTACATATATTTAACAAAAAAGCCCTTCACAAAATGCACAGCATGTTATTGACATTAGTTTTTCCGCCGTAATAAGTTGATGGTCAGATTATCAACAGCCACGCCGTTTACTGGCAGGCCAGGTATCATCCGATTTCAGAAGCAGGGGTTTAACATGAAAGTAGGCATTATCGGTCTCGGCTTTCGTCTGTCCCACGTGATTAAAGAGTTCAGCAAGGCCGACGACACCTTTTCGGTTGTGGGCTATTACGATCCGGCCCCCGCCGGACTGCCTAATCTGCACAGTTTTGGCATTGCACCGGGTCAGGCCTTTGACTCCATCAATGCCCTGCTGGAACAGGGTGGAATGGATGTGGTGCTGGTGGGTTCACCCAACTTTCTGCATCTGGAGCATGTCGGTCAGGCGCTGGCAGCCGGTTATACGGTTTTTACCGAAAAGCCGGTGGTGATCAATGAAGAGCAGACCATGGCGATGGCGAAGCTGGTGCGCGAGTATGGTGAGGCACGTATCCTGGTCGGTCTGGTGCTGCGCTATTCACCGCTTTATCACGATCTGCTGGCGGCACGCGACGCCGGACAGCTGGGCGAGATCACCTCTATTGAGGCAACAGAGCACATCAAGCCTTATCACGGTGCTTTCTTCCAGCGCGACTGGCGACGGCTGGAAAAGTATGCCGGCCCCTATATTCTGGAAAAGTGCTGTCACGACATCGATCTTTATCAGGGCCTGCTGCAGCAGCGCCCGAGCCGTGTCGCCAGCTTCGGTGGCCGCAAATCCTTCACACCCGCGCATGCTCCTCAGGGCGCTGTCACGCCTGATTCCGCCATCTATCATGAGAAACCCAGCGGCTGGTCCAGTACTGATGCGGTGTTCAACAGCGATGCCGATATTGTGGATTACCAGACCGCTCTGATCGAATACGAAGGCGGCGCGACGCTCGCCTTCCACGCCAACCTGAACGTGCCGGATGAGTTCCGCCGTTTCTGCGTGATGGGCACCGATGGCATGGCGGAGGGCGATTTCGTTCGCAACTACTTCCGCGTACACAATGCCCGTAGCGGCGCAAAAGAGGTCGATACGGCTTACAGCGGCAACGCCTATGATGGCCATTACGGCGCAGATGCGCTGATGGCCGCAGAAATTGTTAAACATATTAAACAGGGAACACCGCTGAAAGTGTCAGTGGTGGACGCGCTGGAAGCGGGCCTCACTGCCATCAAAATCGATGAAGCCCGTAAAACCCGCAGCGTAGTGGATATGCGTGAAAGCTGGCAGACATTTGACGCCAACCTGGGAAAAACCGGGGCCTGATGGCCCCTGCTTGTGGGTCAGACTCCCCTCTGACCCCGGCATGAACTGGCAGTATCACTGGCTCTCTGCTCAACTGGTCTCCGGACCAGTTACTTTTGTGCTGTACGCCCCGGAACCTGCGCCTGTACCGGGTCAGCACTCGTATTGATCCCTGCCAGCCCCCACCTGCCCTGCTAAACCTGCTCCGCCTCATTCTCCAGCGTCTGACGCCGCCGCAGATGGGGAAATAGCTTCATCCAGAGCACCACCACAATCAGTGTTCCGATGCCGCCCAGCGCCGCCGCCGGGGCCGCCCCCATCCAGGCCGCCAGCAAGCCTGATTCGAACTCACCCAGCTGATTCGACGTATTGATGAAGATGGCGTTAACCGCATTGACCCGTCCGCGCATCGTATCCGGCGTATCCAGCTGCACCAGCGCCCCCCGGATCACCATACTCACCATATCAAACCCGCCCAGCGCACAGAGCGCCAGCAGCGATAACCACAGCTGTGTGGAGAGCGCGAACACCAGCGTGGCAAGACCAAACCCCGCCACCGATCCGAACATGATCATCCCGACATGCTTTTCCAGCTTATGGCGGCTCAGCCAGATGCCGACCAGCAGCGCGCCTACCGATGGCGCGCCGCGTAACATCCCCAGCCCCCACGGTCCGGTATGCAGTATATCTTTGGCAAAAATCGGCAGCAGCGCCGTCGCGCCACCCAGTAATACCGCAAACAGATCGAGCGAAATGACCCCGAGCACATCTTTGCGCTCACGGATGAAGTGAATCCCGGCGAACAGGTTCTTCATATTCATCGGCAGGCGACTCTGCGCCGGGCGCTCGTAACGCAACAGACTCACCAGAATCAGTGAAATCAGATAAAACAGTCCGGAAACGCCATAGACCACCTGGGGTCCGGCGACGTAGAGCAAACCGCCAATCGTCGGTCCGACGATGACCGCAGCCTGCCCGCCCACGGAATTCATCGCCATCGCACGCGCCAGAATCGAAGGCGGCACCAGCGACGGCAGCATTGAAGACATCGCAGGCCACTCCAGCGCCTTTGCCACCGCGATCATAAATACCAGTCCCCATAAGGCGGTTCTGTCAGCGGTCTGGAATAAGGTAAGCAACACTAATGCCAGCAGTGCAGCAAATTCCACCAGTTGTCCCAGCAGGACGATACGACGACGGTCATACTGGTCTGCCAGATGGCCTGCAGGCAACGCCAGCAACACGGACGGCAGAAACTGCATTAAACCAATCATCCCCAGCGCCATCGCACTGTTGGTCAGCGCATAGATCTGCCAGCTGATGGCGACTGAAAACATCTGGAATCCAAAGGAGGAGCAGGTTCGTGCTATCCAGAAAGCGACAAATGCCCGATGTTGCCACAGCGACTCTTCCGTCGCCGATGCCATAAATTTCATCTCTCATTCCAAATCAGGTGAGTAAAGCCGCCATCTCATGCGGTATTACGGGCGTGGTAAGTGAGGGCGGTAATCTCAGACACACTGCAGCCAGCGGGCACGCCCTGACCGCGTGAGCCTGCGGCGCCATCAGCGGCGCCGTTCACGAAGCAGACTATTCAGCCCGCCGCTGATTATTATCAGCCTACTGGTCCCGAACCATGAATATATTCCAGCACATCATCAGATGCCAAAGGAATAATCGTTACCGGATTAATGAATTAATTCAGATTTTCACGCAATAAGGAGGTGATTTGGTTTAAGGAGTTGATCTATATTTATTCACGCGCTTAAAACAGTGCGACTTTTTTAAAAGATTGATTATTAACACCCCTTTTTTTATTGCATTTCATAGAGATAATGAGAAACAGTTTATATAACCCTTATGTTACTGAACCTATTCACCATGTTAAGCGTAATGTCACCGGCATTTGCTATAGCGTGCCTTATCTTCAGCATAACCAGGACAGCCGTAATATACTTAATACAAGCAACATTATTTCACTGCACAATCAAATTGCCACTGAAGCAGCCTTAATGATTATTCCGGTCGACGATTTTCGGCTGCGGGGAATTATTGCGGTGCCGGATGCCTGGTCACATTTACAGAACCCGCGCGTCCGTATTGGCATTAATTATTCCAGCTTAGTCGCACACAGTGCGTCACTGCTTGAATTAACTGATGAATTTGATTTCTGGCTTTATGATTTCGCGCCGCCAGGCGCAGACTGGCGACTGCTGGAATCCTTTCCTTTTTCAGGGATTGTTTTAACCGAAGCGTTCTTTAAAGACAATTATGAAAAATTTACCTTTCCCTTTTTCATGGCGACATTCCGGGATAAAGGTGCAGACGTCATTGTGCGCAGCCAGACGCCTCCATTAACGGCTGAGCAGTTTACTGAGATAAATATCAGCGGCTGGCAACAGCAACGTTCGGATGGCGATCTTATTAGCAGCTGATTCACAAATTCTGCCTTCCGGCGTTAAGGGCACACGGCGGTGCGCTTAACGTCCTTCAATCCCTCATAAAATGTCGTATTACTTCATTTGTTAAGCGCTTTGAGCTAAAAAAATCAAACCTCGATCTGATTTTGCTATAACATTTAACACAAAGGGATCAGTTGTCTTAACGGAAGAGACACTCAAGAACACCTTTAATCATTTGTACTTGATAACTGAAAACAGCCTATCTGGTTGTTTTCGCGTGTTTTATGGCAACAAAACGAGGTCGATATTATGGGGACAAACTCCTCATCTTTTGGCGTAGTGCGTTTCCTGACCGTACTGTTCGCAGTGCTGACAGGTGCGTTTATGCTGATTGGCGGTGGCTGGTTAGCCGCCATTGGTGGTTCCTGGTATTACGTTTTCGGCGGTGTGGTTATGCTTATCACCGCTTATCTGCTTTCCCGTCGTAAAAGTACCGCACTGGTTCTCTATGCGCTGCTGCTGATCGGTACCCTGATCTGGGGTGTCTGGGAAGTGGGAACTGACTTCTGGGCACTGGCACCGCGCACCGATGTGCTGGTGATCTTCGGTATCTGGCTGATCCTGCCGTTTGTTTACCGCAGCTTTAACGCTGGCAGCAAAGCCGCACTGGGCACCATGGCCGTCGCGCTGATTGCCAGCGTCCTTGTCCTGGCTTATGCCGTCTTCAACGATCCACAGGTCATTAATGGTTCCGTGCCGGAAACGGCCGATAATGCCCCGCAGGCTGCGCCACTGAGCACCATTCCGGATGCTGACTGGCCTGCTTATGCGCGTGACCAGCAGGGAACCCGTTTCTCGCCGCTGAAGCAGATTAATCACGAGAATGTGAAAGAGTTGCAGGTTGCCTGGCAGTTCCAGACCGGCGACCTGAAAACCCCTAACGACCCGGGTGAAATCACCGACGAAGTGACGCCGATTAAAATCCGCGACACACTTTACCTCTGCTCGCCACACCAGATCCTGTTTGCTCTGGATGCGGCAACGGGTAAACAGAAGTGGAAATTCGATCCCGGCATGAAGGTTAACCCTACCTTCCAGCACGTGACCTGCCGTGGTGTCTCTTATCACGAAGTGCCGGCTGCCGCTGATGCTGCAAACAGCCAGCCTGCGCTCTGCTCGCGTCGTATTTACCTGCCTGTCAACGATGGCCGTCTGTTTGCGCTGGACGCAGAAACCGGCGAACGCTGCCCGGCATTTGGTGTCAATGGCGAGCTGGATCTGCAGCACAAACAGCCTGTGACCACTGCCGGTATGTATGAACCGACCTCACCGCCGGTGATTACCAACACCACTATCGTGATGGCGGGTGCAGTTACCGATAACTTCTCAACCCGCGAGCCGTCAGGCGTCATCCGTGGCTTTGACGTGAACACCGGTAAACTGCTGTGGGTGTTTGATCCGGGTGCGAAAGATCCAAACGCGATTCCGGCGGATGAACATACCTTCACCATGAATTCCCCGAACTCATGGGCGCCAGCGGTTTACGATCCGAAACTGGATACCGTTTATCTGCCAATGGGCGTGACCACACCGGATATCTGGGGCGGTAACCGTACACCAGAGCAGGAGCGTTATGCGAGCAGCGTGCTGGCACTCAACGCTACTACCGGCAAGCTGGTCTGGTCTTATCAGACCGTCCATCACGACCTGTGGGATATGGACCTGCCGTCGCAGCCGACCCTGGCCGATATTACAGACAAAGATGGCAACACCGTGCCGGTGGTTTATGCTCCTGCGAAAACCGGTAACATCTTCGTTCTGGACCGTCGTACCGGTAAGCCGGTTGTCCCTGCGCCAGAAACGCCAGTACCACAGGGTGCTGCGAAAGGCGATCACGTTGCCGCCACTCAGCCCTACTCTGAGCTGACCTTCCGTCCGAAACAGAACCTGACGGACAAGGATATGTGGGGCGCAACGATGTTTGACCAGCTGGTGTGCCGCGTGATCTTCAAGCGCCTGCGCTATGAAGGTCCGTTCACCCCACCTTCTGAGCAGGGCACCCTGGTCTTCCCGGGTAACCTTGGTATGTTCGAATGGGGCGGCATCGCTGTCGATCCTAATCGTCAGATCGCAATTGCTAACCCGATGGCGCTGCCGTTTGTCTCTAAACTGGTGCCACGCGGTCCGGGCAACCCGATTGAGCCGCCGAAAGGCGCGGAAGGCGGTTCAGGCACTGAAACCGGTATTCAGCCGCAGTATGGCGTGCCTTATGGCGTCGAGCTGAATCCGTTCCTGTCTCCGTTTGGTCTGCCGTGTAAACAGCCTTCGTGGGGTTACATCTCTGCGGTGGATTTGAAGACCAACGACGTGGTGTGGAAACAGCGTATTGGTACCGTTCGCGACAGCGCACCGGTTCCGCTGCCGTTCAAAATGGGGATGCCAATGCTGGGTGGTCCTATCACCACGGCAGGTAAGGTCTTCTTCATCGGTGCCACCGCGGATAACTACCTGCGTGCGTTCAGCACCGATACCGGCGAACTGTTATGGCAGGCACGTCTGCCAGCAGGCGGCCAGGCGACACCAATGACCTATGAAGCGAATGGCAAGCAGTACGTTGTTATCGCAGCAGGCGGCCACGGTTCGTTCGGCACGAAGCTGGGCGACTATGTGATTGCCTACGCCCTGCCAGACCAGAAGTAATTCACATCATTGTGATGACATTCAGGCGGACTCCGGTCCGCCTTTTTTGATCGCGCTAGCGACGCATTGCGCGCCAGTTGAGCCAGCCACAGAACAGCATCACCACGCAGGTGGCCAGAAACACTGGCCGCATCCCGAATGCCCCGCCCACCAGCCCGCCGAACAGCGGACCGCTGACCTGACCGATATACTGCGCCGATGTTGAATAGCCCAGCATTCGTCCGACCTGCGAAGCCGGCACGTTGTGACGGATGATCGCGGTGATGCAGGGCATCAGCCCGCCCAGCGCCATCCCCATCAGAAAACGCAGCAGTACCAGTTGCCAGGCCGCAGTAATAAACGCCTGCGGAATCAGCAGCAGTCCGCTCACCAGCAGCCCGCCAGTCAGCACCTGCCAGTGGCCCACGCGATCGGCCAGCCGTCCCAGCCGGGGAGCCGCCAGCACCGTACCCAGCGCCGCAGCGGACATCACCAGTCCGGCGGTCAGCGTAATCTGATGGTCACCCTGAACGAATTCACCCACGTAGAGTGTAATGATCGGCTCAATCGACATGCTGGCAAAGATCAGTAACATACCGGAGAGCCACATCAGCCGGACCAGCTGACGATTTACCGGCAGCGCATCGGGCGATTCTGGCTTATCGGCGTGCGCAGCCGCAGCAGACCGTGGCAGCTCTTTAAGTAAAAAAGTGGTGGCGAGGAAAGCCAGAAAAATCACTGCACCGGTCAGCCAGAACGTCTGACGGATACCGACCAGCGGCGGTAATACGCCACCCAGCAGCGGCCCGACCACGTTGCCAGCCATAATGCCGGAGGCGAGTATCCCCAGCGCCCAGCCGGTATGTGCTTTTGGCGTCTGTGCCGCCACCAGAATGGTCGATCCCGACGCGTAGCCACCCAGTAATCCTGCCAGCAGGCGCAGCGCCACCAGCTGCCACGGCGCCGTCGCCATACCTATCAGCGACATGGCAATCGCCATGCCGAGACTGGCCCGTATCAGCATCAGCTTACGCCCATAACGATCGGCCAGCCTGCCCCACAGCGGCGCAGTCAGAGCCGCGCTGAAAAAGGTTGCACCGTAGGCCAGACCGGACCAGCGGGCGATGGCGGCAGGCTGCTCCACCCCCAGTTGCTGCACATAGAGCGGCAGAAAAGGCAGCAGCAGCGTCATCGCTACGATGGTGGTAAAGGAGCCGGCGACGCAGACCGCGAGGTTACGTCTCCAGTGCTGAAATTCAGCCGTATCGGGTAACTGTTGCATAGTAATATCCGTTGAATGATCAGGGAGACAGGCTAACCAAGCGCAACGGATAACAACAGTCCTGGCGCGATAGTTACTCTCTGGCGCTGATTGTTGTCAGCATGCAACAATCAGCGCGGATTCAGCGCCGCAACCAGGGCATCGCAGAGCAGCGTGACCGGCGATGCCGGTTCATAAGCGTCGTGCAGCAGCAGATAGCTCTGCAGCCGGTCCATCTGCCACTCCGGCAGCAGTTGCTGGATCTCTCCATGCGTGACCGCCTCCTGCGCCATGTAGGAAGGCAGATAGGCGATACCGCTGCCTGCCAGCGCCGCATTCAGCAGCGCCATGCTGTTGTTGGCGCGAAACCGGCTACGCACATCCAGCGCCAGCCGCTGCTTATCGCGGCGGAACGGCAACGCGGCGGTGTGCGCCGGGCCATGGAACAGCAGCAGATCGTGGCGCGGCAGCATGTCCGGATGTGTGATGGCGGGTCGCTGCGACAGGTACGCAGGCGCCGCATAGAGTCCCCACTCGATCTCACTCAATATCCTGAAATGGCCCTGCTGCGGCGATCGGGATCGGATCACAATCGCCAGATCGGTCTGATCGTCGAGCCGATCGTGATTGCGATCGGTCAGATCGAGATCAACGTTAATATGCAGATGCCGTTGCAGAAAACGATTCAGCACCGGGACCACACACTGACAGCCGAACGTAACGGGTGCCTGCAGCCGGAGATGACCCGCAGGCTGCTGATGCAGCTGCTGTACAAACGCCTCGGCGCGCTGAGCTTCAGCCAGCATTCGCACACAGTAGGGATAGTACGCCTGGCCCAGCTCGGTCAGCGCCAGCCGACGGGTCGTGCGCTGCAGCAGCCGGATACCGAGCCGTAGTTCCAGCCGGGCAATCTCCCGGCTGACATGAGATTTGGACCAGCCCAGCGCGCGGGCCGCTTCACTGAAACTCTGTAATTCCACAACACGCGCAAAGACCAGCATGGCGGTTAAATTCGCGCCGTTTTCCATGTTTCCTGACTCCAGGCAGAAAGAGAGGCTGGCAACACGCTAACACGTCCGGAGGGTGTCACGGTGGATCAAAGGTAAAAAATGGCAGGACGAAGAGGCGGAGGTACGTGGGTCGGCCTTCCCGTCTGCAAGGGGTGACGGGAAGGTCTGAATGAACTTCAACTGGCCATCGCCGGGGGGAACAACAGCCGGTCTGGTTCAACGCGGCGCTGACGGCGCAACTGACCTGGTGTCATCATAAAGTAATTTTTAAAGGTGCGGGTGTAGGCCTGTTGCGTATCAAAGCCGTAGTTCATCGCCACCTGCAGTATCGCTTCATTGCTGCTCAGCAGCGTGAGCGCAGACTCCGTCAGACGGCGCTGACGAATATATTCTGCCAGTGAAAAGCCGGTATGCTGCCGAAACAGGCGTTGCAGATGCCAGCGCGAATAGCCTGAGCGGCGCGCCACCTCATCAAGATGCAGATCGTGTCCTAAGTTATTCTCAATCCAGTCCAGCAGACTTCGGATAAACTCGCGCTGATTCATGGTTCCTCCCGTTGATACTGATATGCAGTGGAATCACTTTACCCCCTTAAATTTATCCCTTAATTAGCGGAAAATTAGCGCAGAATTAGCAACGAGGACATTCGCAGCGGCCAGGCAGGACGGGAAACAGTCGGCAGGATGATAAGACACACAGGGACAGATAATCAGAAAGCGACCCACGCCACCGCAGCGCGAAGCAGGACGGCAGATAATTCTGACCTAACAATTGATGAGTACACTCTTTCTCATCTTTGCAGAGGAGATCAGCCATGCGCGTGTTACTGGTTGAAGATGATGAAATGATCGGCGCGAACCTTCAGCAGGCGCTGGAGGGCGCGGGCTGGTCGGTGGACTGGGTTCGCGATGGCGTCTATGCCCGGAATGCCTGGAGTGAAGGCGGCTACAGCTGTGTCCTGCTGGATCTTGGCTTGCCCCGCGATGATGGTTTGCAGGTACTGCGCCGGGCGCGCGAGCGCGGCGATGCCACGCCGGTGCTGATTCTGACCGCACGCGACACGGTGGCGCAGCGCATACAGGGGCTCGACAGCGGCGCAGATGACTATCTGCTTAAGCCCTTTGATTTACAGGAAGTCATGGCCCGGATGCGCGCCATCACCCGACGCAGCCACGGTGCAGCAGACTCGGTGCTGGGCAGCGGCGATGTCCAGCTGGATATGATGACCCGCGAAGTGCTCTATAAAGGTCAGCGCGAACAGCTCACCGCGCGGGAATATGCCCTGCTCTACGCGCTGCTGGAACGGCCTGGCGCGATTCTGTCGCGAGAGCAGCTGGAAAACCGTATCTACGGCTGGGGCGATGAGGTCAGCAGCAACGCCGTGGATGTGCTGATCCACGGCATGCGGCGCAAGCTCGACAACGATGTAATTCGTAACGTGCGTGGGCTGGGCTGGCGGGTGCCGGCAATATGAAACCCTTCACGTTTATGCGCTCATTACGCAATAAATTACTCTCTACGCTGCTGATTATTCATCTGCTGATGATTGGCGGCGTGACATGGTATTTCTTCAGCTGCTACGGCGACATGGTCGGCACCATGAAGGACGATCAGCTGGCGAAAATCGCCGATGCCTGGTCCACCAATAAACAGATGCCCGCCCTGATGCCAATGCTTATCGCGCCGGATAAGGCGAAAAGCGCCTTCGTGGTGCAGCTATGGGACGAAAAGGACCAGCTGCGGGCCAGCTCATGGCCGGAACTGGCGGCGCCGCTGCAAAACCAGCGCGGCTATCGTGATGTCTATGTGGGACACTGCGGCGACTGCGAATGGCGTATTTATACCCGGCCGGGCATGCCTGGCAGTGAAATTAAGACCATTCAGGTCATGCACAATCTCAGCTATATGAAAGCCTCAATGGTCAAGCGGGCGCTGTCGGCGATCGTCCCGATGATCCTGATGATGCCGCTTTCGCTGCTGGTGATCTGGCTGGTGGTCCGGAAGATCACGCGGGATCTGCAGGTCGCGTCGCGGCAGATTGCGGCGCAGGAAACCCATCATCCGCATATCGTCTCACCGGAAGGGTTACCGGATGAGATCCTGCCGCTGGTGGCGGCTTATAACTCGCTGCTGAGCAAGCTGCGTGAGGCCTGGTCATCCCAGCGTCAGTTCCTGGAGGATGCCGCCCATGAGCTGCGTACACCCGTGACCGCCGTAACGCTACAGCTGGAAAACCTGCGCCAGCATATTCAGCCCGGTGAGGCGAGCCGGCAGTTCAGCCAGCTGGAAGCGGGCGTCACGCGCACCCGTCATCTGGTTACACAGTTGCTCAACGTCTCGCGCCAGGATGACCAGAGTGTGGTCGCCAGCGTTGAGCATATTGAACTGGAAGATCTGCTGAAGGAGAGCATCGAGCAGCTGATGGTGGTGGCAGATAAACGCGGCATCGATATCGGCTTTAACGGCACCACGCAGTACCGCCTGCAGGCCAGCCGCTCTGAACTGCGTAGCCTGTTCGACAACCTGATTGGCAACGCCATGCTGCACACGCCGGAAGGCAGCCTGGTAGATGTTCTGCTGCATCGGGTTGCGGGCAGGACAGTGGTCGATATTGTTGATAACGGCACGGGCATGCCGGACGCTTTCATTGACCGCGCATTCGATCGTTTTACCCGTTCGCCCGACGCCAAAGCGCAGGGCAGCGGCCTCGGATTATCGATCGTGCGCAACGTCGCACAGAAATATCAGATGCAGGTCGCCCTTTCCAACTGCCTGACGCCACAGGGTTCCGTTTGTGGTTTGCAGGTTCGCGTCACTCTTCCCTGATCCCGCCCGTTTGATCACGAACCAGACAACGTAAACGGTTGCCTGGTTCCGTTCGATCCTGGTCATTATTGTGAAGCAAATCACAATTTCGCTGAATTGTAATGCAACACTTTTTGACAAACGTGAGCAAAATCTATTTTCTATCGGACTGTTACAGGCACGCTACGCGGGCTGAAAACGGCTGTTTTTGCTGAACCTCTTATTCCCCTCCAGGGGACCGATATCTCTCTGACTGCCTCTGCTGGGTGGCGGTCAAAAGCATGTGGCTGATGATAATGAAATATAAAACGTTGATAGCAGGTGCCGCGCTGGCATGTTCACTGACCGGTGCTGCGCAGGCCGCAGAAAGCGATCCGCAGTATGTTTCAGACTGGTGGCATCAGAGCGTTAACGTGGTAGGCAGTTACCACACCCGCTTCGGACCGCAGTTCAATAACGACGTTTATCTGGAATATGAAGCGTTTGCGAAGAAAGAGTGGTTCGATTTTTACGGCTACCTCGACGTGCCTAACTTCTTTGGCGTGGGCAACAGCAACGCTAACGGCGTGTTCGATCACGGTTCACCGATGTTCATGGAAATTGAGCCGCGCTTTTCCATCGATAAGCTGACCGGCACCAGCCTGGCCTTTGGTCCGTTCAAAGAGTGGTACTTCGCGAACAACTACATCTACGACATGGGCCGTAACAGCGGCAATCGCCAGAATACCTGGTATATGGGTCTGGGCACCGATATCGATACGCATAGCGATGTCGGGCTGTCGCTGAACGTTTATGCGAAATACCAGTGGGAAAACTACGGTGCGGCGAACGAAAACAGCTGGGATGGCTATCGCTTCAAGGTGAAATACTTCGTGCCCATCACCACGCTCTGGGGCGGTAATCTGGGCTATGTCGGCTTCACCAACTTCGACTGGGGTTCCGATCTCCGCGATAAAGCCGGCCCATCACGCACCAGCAACTCCATCGCCTCCAGCCACATTCTGTCACTGGGTTACGATCACTGGCATATCTCTGCGGTGGCACGTTATTTCCACAACGGCGGCCAGTGGGCAGATGGTGAGGACGTGAACTTCGGCACAGGACCATTTGAGTTGAAATCAACCGGCTGGGGTTACTACCTGGTGGCGGGTTATAACTTCTGATAACAACAGGCGGCGCAGCGTGCCGCCTGTTGTGCTGCCGCGCTGGCAGGAAATCAACCTTCCTGGCCAGCGCATCTGTTTACAGACCTTGCAGTTAAGCACGACCCGTTCACGGCAATCACTCCTGCGACTTCTCAACGTTGATACGCCATGGAATGTTGAATTTATCGATAAACATCGCAAAGCCATTTGACCAGAAGGTCTCCTGCCACGGCGTCGTCACCTTGCCGCCTGCTGACAGTTTTTCAAACCAGGCTTTACCCTCTTCGACATCATTGGTGGAAAGGCTGACCGCATAACCGGCATGCTCAGACGCTGGCGGCTTCGCGGTATCGCCATCGCTCAGCATCAGTTCGCCATCACCAATGCGCAGCTGCGCATGCATGATCTTTTCTGGCGGCTGCGGCGCGGCAGACTGGTCACCAACCTGCTCACCCTGATCCGGCATATCGCCGAACGTCATTTTGCCGAGCAGCTCGCCCCCGGTTGCCTGCAGGTAAAAGTCGATAGCCTCTTCACAACGGCCATAGAGAAACAGATAAGGACTGACTTGCATCTTCACCTCTATTTGTCGGTTGGATTTTTACAGTACCTTAAGAGTGTAGACGATCGCTTTTACGCACTGATTTTACTGACAATACCGGCGGAAGAGTTGAGCCATATAACGGCTCATCGGAGTCAGCGTCGTCTCTTTCCGCTGAATCAGATAGAAAGTCGCTTTCGGCAAAGGATCATCGAGCGTCAGCGCCACCAGCGACTTGCCCAGAATCGGATCGTCGATGACGTCGACCGAGAGAATGCTGATGAAATCGCTCTGCGCGACCAGGCTGGTGCAGGCCATAAAGGTTTCGCAGGTCACCACGATTTTGGGTGCCATGCCGCGCTCGCCGAACAGGTCGTGCAGCAGGCGGTAATAACTGCCTTTCGGGGTTGGCATCGTCCAGTCCGCCTGCTGTAACGCCGCCAGTGAACGGGCCTTTTCCAGCGGATGACCTTTGCGGACCACCACTTTGTATTCGCGTTCCATCATCCGCTCATACGTCAGTTCCTGGTCGAGATGGCTCTGATCATAAGTATTAATCGTGAAATCAAGCGCGCCCTGACGCAGTTCATGCACCATCGACACCAGCTGGCCTTCAACGATGCGCACCTTCACCAGCGGATACTCACGATGAAACTGGTTTATCACCTGCGGCATAATGGTGCGGGCCACGCTGCCGCCGACACCGATATTCACCTGTCCGCCACCCAGCCCCAGCCGCTGCTGAATATCCTCTTCGGCGACCCGCAGCTCTGCCAGTACCAGGCTGGCATGACGAAAAAAGTTATCACCGATATCGGTTAACACGACGCCCTGCTGGCGCCGGTTAAACAGCTTTGCCCCCAGCTCTCGCTCCAGTTCCTGAATCGCTTTGGTTAACGCCGGTTGCGACAGCCCGGAAAGACGGCTCGCGGCCCGGATACTGCCCTGTCGCGCCACGTCAACGAAGGCGCGCAGCTGATGAAGTTTGAGATTGGCAGACATAGTTTCTCGATAACCATTGTTTATCAGTCACAAGATATTCGCATCTTATGCCCGCCCGCACCATTGTGTAGATTCGACGCAGTGCATAAAAAACCAACAGCGAGGAAAAAGCCCATGAAACCCCTTTCAGAGCACGTCAGCGCCCTGCTGCCGAGGCTGCAACAGTGGCGACGCGACTTCCATCACTATGCCGAATCAGGCTGGCTGGAGTTCCGCACGGCCAGCTTAGTGGCGGAAGAGCTGCATAAGCTCGGTTATCAGCTGAAGCTGGGGCGTGATGTCATCGACGCCGATGCGCGAATGGGCTTGCCCGACGACGCGGTGCTGAAACAGCAGGAAGCACGCGCGTTGCAGCAGGGCGCGCTGCCCCAGTGGATCAGTCACTTTTCCGGCGGATTCTGCGGCATTGTGGCGACGCTGGACACCGGTCGTCCCGGCCCGGTGATGGGTTTCCGCGTCGATATGGACGCACTGGATCTCAATGAAAGCCAGGCCGGTGATCACCTGCCGCAGCGCGAAGGGTTCGCCTCCTGCAACGCCGGCATGATGCACGCCTGCGCGCATGACGGCCACACCACCATCGGACTGGGGCTCGCCACGGTGCTGATGGCGATGAAAGATCAGCTTAGCGGCACGATTAAACTGATCTTCCAGCCTGCTGAAGAGGGGGTGCGCGGGGCAAAAGCGATGGTAGCAGCGGGCGTGGTCGATGACGTTGAGCGCTTTACGGCGATTCACATCGGCACCGGCGTGCCGGCAGGCGAACTGGTGTGCGGCAGCGACAGCTTCCTCGCCACCACCAAGCTGGATGTCCACTTTACCGGCGTCGGTGCGCATGCTGGCGGCCGCCCTGAAGAGGGTCGCAATGCCCTGCTGGCCGCGGCTCAGGCGACGCTGGCGCTGCACGGTTTAACCCAGCACAGCGGCGGCGTGGCACGGGTTAACGTGGGCGTGCTGCAGGCGGGAACCGGTCGTAACGTGGTGGCCGACTGCGCCCTGCTGAAAGTTGAAACCCGCGGTGTCACTAATCAGGTCAACGACGATGTTTATCAGCAGGCGCTGCGGGTGATTGCCGGTGCAGCGGCAATGTATGGCGTTGAACAACAGGTTTCGCTGGTGGGGGCGGCACGCAGCTGTACCCCGACCCAGCCGTGGGTCGATTTCATCCACCAGCAGGCGGAGGCACTCGGTCTCTTCGACTCGGTGGTCGACCGTAAAGCGCAGGCGGCGGGCTCAGAAGATGCGACTTATATGATGGAGCGTGTCATAGCGCACGGCGGCCAGGCCTCTTATGTTATTTTCGGCTGTGCGCTGGCGGCGGGTCACCATAATGCGAAATTCGACTTTGACGAGCGGGTGATGCCAGATGCCATCACGCTGCTGGCCACCCTCGTCCTGAATCAGACCCTGTTCGGGGAGGCGCGATGATGGAAGCCTTTGTTGCCGACTATATCGATCGCCATCAGCTCCGCTTCAGCACGCTCAGCGACGCGATCTGGGACACGCCTGAAACCCGCTTTGCCGAAACCCGCTCTTCCGCGCTGCTGGCCGATGCACTGGAAAAAGAGGGGTTTGCTGTGGAACGGGGCGTGGGCGGTATCGACACCGCCTTTATTGCCAGTGCGGGCAGCGGCAAGCCGGTGATTGCCATTCTGGGCGAATTCGATGCGCTGGCCGGGCTTAGCCAGCAGTCGGGCTGCGCCCGGCCACAGCCGCTGGAGGCGAACGGAAACGGACATGGCTGCGGTCACAACCTGCTCGGCACGGCGGGTGTCGCGGCGGCCTGCGCCGTCAAAGCGTGGATGGCGCAGCATCACTCCGGCGGCACGGTACGCTTTTATGGCTGCCCCGGCGAAGAAGGGGGATCGGGTAAAACCTTTATGGTGCGTGAAGGGCTGTTTGATGACGTGGATGCCGCCGTCACCTGGCATCCCGAAGGGTTCAGCGGCATGTTAAATCTGCGCACCCTGGCCAATATTCAGGCGGCGTTCAGCTTCAAAGGCGTTGCCGCCCATGCCGCCAACTCCCCCCATCTGGGCCGCAGCGCACTGGATGCCGTCACGCTGATGAACACCGGTGCCAACTTTCTGCGCGAGCACATCGTTCAGGAGGCGCGTGTGCACTATGCCATCACCAACAGCGGCGGCGTGTCACCGAATGTCGTGCAGGCCGATGCGGAAGTGCTCTATCTGATCCGCGCCCCGGAACTGCCGCAGGCCCAGGCGATTTACGAACGGGTGATCAATATCGCCAGAGGTGCCGCACTGATGACGGACACCACCCTGACGGTGCGCTTCGACAAAGCCTGTTCAGACTACGTGCCTAATCGTGCGCTTGAAGCCGTCATGGAGCGCTATTTGCATGCGTTTGGTTTGCCCGACTACAGCGACGAAGAGCGCGCGTTTGCGGCCGAACTGCGTGCCACTCTGACCGATGACGATCTGCGCAATGCGCGGCTCAACGCTGCCCGTACTGGCGGTGAAGCCGGTTACGCCTGGGCTGAACAACTGGGCGATAAGCTGTTTATGGACGAGGTGGCGCCTTATAGGGTCACGCGTGAGCTGCTTTATGGCTCCACCGATGTCGGCGATGTCAGCTGGGTGACACCTACCGCACAGTGCTTTGCACCCTGCTTTACATTCGGCACGCCGCTGCACACCTGGCAACTGGTGGCGCAGGGGCGCACCACTATCGGGCACAAAGGGATGTTTCTGGCAGGCAAAGTGATGGCGGCCACGGTGCTGACCCTGCTGACCGATCCGCAGGCGCTGGCTGCGTGCCGGGCCGAATTTGAGCGTATACGCGCCGCGCAGCCTTATCAGTGTCCAATCCCGGCAGGCATTACTCCAACAAAACTGGCCGGATGAGCCGATAGCCGTGTCTCTGACGCGGCACACAATAAAAATATTGCAAACACTTCCCTGACTCAGCGAAGCCGTTTCTGAACTCACCGCCTGTCGCGAACCCGGACCGGCGCCAGAGCGGGCCTTTGCGGACAAAGGGAACACAAGACGAGAATCAATACCATGGAAGCAACCTCCAGGAACCGCAGTCCAGGCCGCCTCTTCAACTGTATAGAGCGTATAGGTAACAAAGTTCCCAACCCGTTTTTACTGTTTGTCTATCTGATCGGGGTGCTGATGGTCGCCACTGCCATCATCAGCGCGCTGGGCCTGGCGGTAAAGAATCCCGCTAATGGCGAAATCGTGCGGGTAAACAATCTGCTGAGCGTGGCAGGTATCCAGTGGATTCTGCCCAACATCATTAAGAACTTCAGCAGCTTTACCCCGCTGGGATCGATTCTGGCATTGGTGATTGGCGCGGGACTGGCAGAAAAAGTCGGTCTGCTGCAGTCGCTGATGGTGAAAATGGCGTCACGCGTCAGTCGTCGTTATGCCAGCTATATGGTGCTGTTTATCGCCTTTTTCAGCCATATCTCTTCGGATGCCGCACTGGTCGTCATGCCCCCGCTGGGCGCGCTGATTTTCCTGGCGGTGGGGCGGCATCCGGTGGCTGGCCTGCTGGCTGCGATTGCCGGTGTCGCCTCAGGCTTCACCGCTAACCTGCTGATTGTCACCACCGATGTGCTGCTCTCTGGCATCAGCACCGAAGCGGCTAAAGCGGTCAGCGATACCGTACACGTCAGCGTCATCGATAACTGGTTTTTTATGGCCACGTCGGTGATTGTACTGACGATTGTTGGTGCGCTGCTGACCGACAAATTTGTCGAGCCGCGCCTGCCAGCGTGGCAGGGCAACGGTGAGAAGCTGGCAGCCCTGACGCCGCTGGAGAACCGCGGTCTGCGCGCTGCCGGCATCGCCGCCCTGCTGTTTATCGCCGTGATGGCGCTGCTGGTCGTGCCGGAACATGCACCGCTTCGCAATCCCGCCACCGGAGCCATCATTCCCTCACCTTTTATTCAGGGTATCGTGCCGATCATCATCCTGTTCTTCTTTGTCGTCGCGATTGCTTACGGCGTCGTCACCCGGCAGATCTGTCGGCCGGATGATATCCCGCAGCTGCTGGTTGATCCCATGAAAGGCATGGCGGGGTTTATTGTGATGGTGTTTCCGCTGTCGCAGTTCGTGGCGTTCTTTAACTGGAGCAACATGGGCAAATTCATGGCGATCGGGCTGACCGACATACTGGAAAGTGCAGGCGTCAGTGGCGCGCCCGCCTTTCTCGGACTGATGTTCCTGTCCGCGTTTCTCTGCATGTTTATCGCCAGCGGCTCCGCGATCTGGTCGATTCTGGCCCCGGTCTTCGTGCCCATGTTTATGCTGCTCGGCTTTCATCCCGCCTTTGCCCAGATGATTTTCCGTATCGCTGACTCGGCCGTCCTGCCCCTGGCCCCGATGTCGCCTTTCCTGCCGCTGTTCCTGGCCTTTTTACAGCGTTACCAGAAGGATGCGCAGCTCGGCACCTACTACGTGCTGATCTTCCCCTATCCGCTGGTGTTCTTTATCAGCTGGATAGCCCTGCTACTGGTGTGGTATCTGCTGGGTCTGCCGATCGGACCGGGCGTCTGGCCACATCTGCCGTAATGCACAGTGCCATGGATGGCAGAACCTGCAACGTACATTGCTAAATCGTCAGCAACGTCCCGCTCGGCAACCGTAGCCGAATTGATTATTCTGCTATTTCTTCGCTTGCTAACGGTTAACTCTTTTAATCAACCTCTGACCCGCTGCAAGTCATATCCACACTGCCTGAGGTTCACGCTGATATGACCACGCTTTCAACCAGGATATCGCCTGAGCATGTTTCACCGGCGCCCCGTAACCGCTTAGCGGCGCGCATCGATGCGCTGCCCTCCTCCGCCGGGTTATGGCGTTTTATAACCCTGCTGTCACTGGGCGGCTTTTTTGAGCTTTATGACCTCTTCGAAACCGGCTATATCAGTACCGGATTACTGTCGGCGGGCGTGTTTCACACCGGCAATGCAGGCGTGCTCGGCTTCTCCGATCAGGCGGCTTTCGCGTCGGCGACCTTTCTCGGTCTGTTTTTCGGGGCCAGTCTGCTTGCCCCCTGGGCTGACCGCTTTGGTCGCCGCCTGACCTTTATGTGCGCCCTGCTGTGGTATGGACTGTTTTCGCTGCTGATGGCCTTTCAGCAGAGTGCAGAGATGATTATCCTGTTTCGCTTCCTGGTCGGTATCGGGCTGGGCGTCGAGCTGGTAACGATTGATACTTACCTGTCCGAATGGGTGCCAAGTCATCTGCGCAGTCGCGCCTTTGCCTTCGCCTTTTTCGTGCAGTTTTTGTCCGTGCCTGCGGTTGCCCTGATGTCGTGGTGGCTAATCCCGCAGACGCTGTTCAGCCTGGAGGGCTGGCGCTGGGTGGTCATTGCGGGCGCGGTCTGCTCACTGGTGATCTGGCTGGTGCGCCGGAACCTGCCGGAATCGGCGCGCTGGCTGGCGCAGCAGGGACGTCATCAGGCGGCACATGAGGTGCTGTGCACAATGGAGCAGCGCTGTGGTATCCCGGCCGGTCCTGCGTTTCTGCCCGACGATGCCGTTGCACACCTCCCGGCACGGGGCCGTTTCCGCGAGATCTGGTCACCGGCCTGGCGCCAGCGCACGCTGATGCTGGTCGTCATGAACTTTTTCCAGGCGATCGGCTTTTTCGGTTTTGGTAACTGGCTGCCTGCGCTGCTGTCGGGCCGCGGCGCCACAGTTACGCACAGCCTGCTGTACGCCGTTTTCATCACGCTAGCCTATCCGCTGGGCTCGCTAATCTGCAGCCGCTACGCCGACAGGCTGGAGAATAAGTGGCAGATCGTTCTGTCCTCGCTGATGACGGTCGTGTTCGGGACGCTGTTCGCCTTTCAGACGCAGCCGGTGCTGCTGATCCTCTGCGGCTTCCTGATCACCTGGTCCAACGCCTGGCTGACCTTCAGCTTCCATGCCTATCAGACAGAGATTTTCCCGACCCACATCCGGGCGCGGGCAGTCGGCTTCTGCTACTCCTTCAGCCGCCTGTCGACGGTTTTCAGCAGTATTCTGATCGGGGTGATATTGCAGTACGCCGGCACGCCGGGCGTGATCACGTTTATCGTGCTGAGCATGGTGATGGTGATGCTGTCGGTGGGGATTTACGGGCCGAAGACGCGGGGACGCGATCTGGAAAGCATCTGAAAAAAAGGCCGTCACCCTGAGGGTGACGGCCTTAAACATGGCCGTTTACTTACCTTCCAGCACCCGGATATCGGCACTGCCCAGCCGGTCTTTCTCATCTTTCCGCAGCGCGGCTACCTGCTTCGCGCTGACGGGCTCAGACGCCGTATTGCCCCAGCTGTTGCGCACGAAGTTCACCACGTCCGCCACCTGCTGGTCGTTAAGACGCCAGCCAAATGCCGGCATGGTGATGGTCGACGGGGCGCCATTGACGCCAGGCAACTGACCGCCCACCAGCACGATATGGATCAGCGAGGTCGGATCGTCCGCCAGCACCACCGGATTGCCACGCAGCGCCGGATAGAAGCGCTTATAGCCGCTGCCGTCGGTTTTGTGACAGGCGGCGCAGCTATCGACATAGGTTGCGGCCCCTGTCTGGCTGTCGTTGCCCTTCCACAGCGCTTTTGCGGTCGCATCATCCACGCTGAACGCCGCCTGATGCGGATCTTTCGCGCCCAGGGATTTCAGGTAGCGCGCAATTGCCGTGATATCCTCGTCGCTCAGGTGCTGCAGGCTGTGCTCCACCACATCGGTCATGCCACCGAATGCGGCGGTCTGATCGTTGCGGCCGTAACGCAGGAACTGACGCAGATCCTCTTCGCTCCAGCGTCCCAGTCCGTCACGGTTGTCGCCGCGCAGATTGCTGGCAGTCCAGCCATCAATGGGTGCGCTGCTGCCTGACAGGTAGTCGCTTCCCTCTTCGTTGGTCAGCGCCTTCTCCTGCATGGTGATGCTGCGGGGCGTGTGGCAGGCGCCGCAGTGGCCCAGCCCTTCAACCAGATAGCGACCACGCGCCAGCACCGGATCTTCCTGCGGCGCTGGCTGGAAGGCTTTCACATCGGGCGCAAAGATTCCGCGCCAGATCGCCAGCGGCCAGCGCATCGACAGCGGCCACGGAATATCGCTTTCCCGATTCGCCTGCTTAACCGGGGCGACGCCCTGCATAAACCAGGCGTAAAGTGCTTTCATATCCTCGTCACTGACCACTGCGTAAGAGGGGAAAGGCATCGCCGGATAGAGCGTGTCGCCATTTTTTGCCACGCCGTGACGCACGGCTTTCTGGAAGTCGTCATAGCTGTAGTCACCGATACCGGTTTCGGGATCGGGCGTAATGTTAGTGGAGTAGATAGTGCCAATCGGCGTAGCCATCGGCAGCCCACCGGCAAAGGGTGCGCCGCCTTTACTGGTGTGGCAGGCCACGCAGTCGCCAGCACGCGCCAGATACTCACCCCGTTTCAGCAGATCGTCCTGACTGCTTTCCGCCAGTGCTGCGAACGACAGCGCGCCCAGAATCAGCGCCAGAATGCCATTTTTCATCGCCATCTCCTTATGCCTGAACCAGCGGGCCGGGGTTTTTCAGGTACTGTTCACGAATTGCTTTGGCTGACCAGTAGGTCAGCGCCGCTACCATGCCGGTCGGGTTATAGCCCAGACCCTGCGGGAAGGCGGACGCGCCCGGTACAAATACATTCGGGACATCCCAGCTCTGCAGATAACGGTTAACCGCGCTGGTTTTCGGATCGTCGCCCATGATCGCCCCGCCACTGATGTGGGTGGTCTGATAGACCGTGGAGTCAAAATGCGCGCCTGGCTTTTTCGCCCCACCGATAATCATCTTCGGATTCATCGCTTCCGCGATTTTGTGCATCTTACCGACCATGAACTGCGCCATTTTGATGTCGTTCTCCTGCCAGTCAAAGGTCATACGCAGCAGAGGCTGTCCATAGGCATCTTTGTAGTTGGGGTCGAGATCGAGATAGTTAGCCCGGTAAGACTGATGCGCACCGTGCGCGTCCATCGACAGATGGTGGGTGTAAGTATCCGCGACCGCCGCTTTCCATTTGCTGCCCCAGTTGGGCGTGCCCGCCGGCACCGGCAGGCCGGAGATCGGTTTGGTACCCGCCTGGTTGACCCAGAATGGTGAACCGCCGACAAAGCCCAGCGGACCGTGGTCAAAGTTATCCGCGTTGAAATCATCCACGCCAACGCCTGCACCACCCGCCCCGATAAACGGGTTAGTGGTGGTGTTTTTGTCGAACAGCGCTTTCAGCGTCGAGAGGTTCTGGTAGGCGAAGTTGCGCCCGACCGTACCTTCATTGGTGATAGGGTTGTAAGGCTTACCGATGCCGGACAGCAGCATCAGATGGACGTTGTGGAACTGGAAAGCGGAGAGGATCACCAGATCGGCGGGCTGAACCTGCTCACGTCCCTGGCCATCCACATAGGTCACGCCGGTCGCGCGTTTTTTATCATCGCTGAGATTCACCCGCAGCACATAAGCGTTATTACGCAGCTCAAACTTCGGCTCCTGACGCAGGGCGGGCAGGATATTGACGTTTGGCGAAGCCTTGGAATACATATAGCAGGCATAGCCGCTGCAGTAGCCACAGAAGTTACACGGCCCCATCTGCGCGCCATAGGTATTCGTATAGGGCCCCGAGGTGTTGGCAGAGGGCAGATCGTAAGGGTGATAGCCGACTGATTCGGCAGCCTGGGCAAAAAGCTGCGCCGAATAGGTGCGCTTCTGCGCAGGCAGCGGGAAGTTATCTGAACGATCGGGCGCAAACGGGTTGCCGCCCTTCTCTTTGCCGACCACTTTGCCTTTGATGCTCCAGGCGCTGCCGGAGGTGCCAAAAACTTTTTCCGCCTTGTCGAAGAATGGCTCCAGCTCATCATAGGTCACGCCGAAGTCCTGAATCGTCATGCCTTCCGGGATGAAGTGCTTGCCGTAGCGCTCTTCATAATGGCTGCGCATCCGCAGCTCAATCGGATCGACGCGGAAATGAACGCCAGACCAGTGCAGGCCCGCACCACCGGTGCCGGTGCCGGGTAAAAAGGCGGCCAGCTGGCGATAAGGCACCGCCGTCTGTGATGCATCGTGACGAATAGTGACGGTGCTTTTGGAGAGATCCTGGAACAGTTTTTTGCGGACGTTGTAGGTCAGCTCATCAATCGACTGCGGATAGGCCCCATCAGGATAAGTATCGCGGTGCGGGCCACGTTCCAGCGCCACAACGTTCAGGCCCGCTTCGGTCAGCTCTTTCGCCATAATGGCGCCCGCCCAGCCAAAACCGACAATGACCGCATCCACTTTTTTCATTTCGTTTGCCATGCTTAGCTTCTCTCTCCACGAATCGACACTGACGGGAACGGATAATGTTCGCCGCGCTCTACCCAGTCCATAAAGTCGGCGCGTGCGCCAGGGAAGTTAATGAGCCGCCAGCCCACCATGCCCTGATTCCCGCCGTGGATGGGATCGCTGAAGAAGCCTTCGCGGGTATTCTGCAGCAGGAAACTAAAGAAGACTTTTGCCGGCAACTGGCTGAATTCAGCGCTGCCGCTCTCCATCGCCTGCAGTAAGGCATCCTGCTGCTCGCCGCTGAGCTGCGCGAATACCTTACCGTGCTGTTGTTTGCTGAAGCGATCGGCGTCGGCCAGACCCAGACGGTAGATCTGCTGCGGCACCAGCGGTAGCTGGTAACCCAGCTCTTTCGGCAGGTCAGGATTAAACGGCCCCTGCATATACCAGTTCGATCCCGTAGCGTATGGCGTGTTCATCTGACGATCGATAAATTCAGGCACTCCCGCTTCCAGCGCACCAGGGCCACGTTCGTCGCTGGGAATAAGCCGTGCGACGGCGGCGGTGATAAAGGCATATTCTTCCGCTGTAAACCAGGCTGGCTGGTAATCACGCGCCTGCTGGGGTGCTGCAGGCGTCTCTGCCGCCTGTGCGGCCAGCGGCAGGGAGAGTGCCCCCATCGCGGTGGATCCTACCGCCATTGCTGGCGCCAGGGTAATTGTCTTCAGCAAAAAATCCCTGCGTGAATGACCCTTTTTTTGTTCTGACATGACATTGCCTCATTCCCGCGCTGACTGGCGGTATGAAAAAAGTGGTGGTTGCGTTGTAATGATTTTAATCTGCAGATACTGGCCCGAAGTCGGGCTGTTACCGGTAACAAAGGCGCCATATTGTAACACTTACATTCACAAAGATTTAGTTCCAGGAAACAAAATCGCACAATTTCATTAACATCTTTCTCCGGCCTGTCATGAGCAGAAACAACAGACTACAGACAGCGACAGGTTAAAAACGTTATAACAGGCAACACACAACAGCGGAGTGCCTATGTTTAAATCTTTTTTTCCGCGGCCAGCGCTGTTTTTCAGCTCTGCGGCTGTCTGGAGCTTACTGGCGATTTTTGCCTGGTTTGGTTTTGCCAGCGATTTGCCGGGTATCTGGCCCACATTTGAAGCCGCGATCAAAGCGCCGCTGCCCACCACGGCCGCACGTTTTATCGCCGCCAGCCAGCTCTGGTTCTATCTCTATTACTGGATCATGGTCACGCTATTCGCCGTGGCCTGGCGGATTATCGATTCCCACCCGTGGCAGCGCTGGTCAGTGTGGGGTTCCGCGCTGATTATCTTTGTCACCTGGTTTGGTGTGCAGGTGGGTGTCGCGATTAACGCCTGGTATGGTCCGTTCTACGATTTAATTCAGAAGGCGCTGACCAAAGCGGGATCGGTGGAGATTGCGGCGTTTTACCGTGAAATTTTCGCCTTTCTTGGCATCGCATTAATTGCGGTGGTCATTGGCGTACTCAACTCCTTCTTTATCAGTCACTGGGTTTTCCGCTGGCGTAGCGCCATGAACAGCTACTACATGCACAACTGGCAGCGTCTGCGTCATGTGGAAGGGGCCGCGCAGCGTGTGCAGGAAGACACCATGCGGTTTGCGACCACGCTGGAAAACTGGGGTGTCAGTTTTATCCAGGCGATTATGACGCTGGTAGCATTTTTACCGGTGCTGGTGGCGCTTTCTCATCACGTTAAAGATATTCCGGTTCTGGGCAACATTCCTTATGCGCTGGTGATTGCGGCGGTGCTCTGGTCAGTGTTTGGCACCGGGTTGCTGGCGCTGGTCGGGATCAAGCTGCCGGGACTGGAGTTCCGCAATCAGCGAGTGGAAGCAGCTTATCGTAAAGAGCTGGTCTACGGCGAAGATCATGCCGATCGTGCCAGGCCGCAGACGGTACAGGAGCTGTTCAGTCAGGTACGGGTAAATTATTTCCGCCTCTACTTCCACTACCTCTATTTCAACATTACCCGCATTCTCTATCTGCAGGTTGATAACATATTTGGCCTGTTCCTGCTGTTCCCGTCGATTGTGGCCGGCACCATCACGCTGGGCCTGCTCAACCAGATCATCAACGTGTTTGATCAGGTTCGCGGCGCGTTCCAGTATCTGATCACATCCTGGTCGACGCTGATTGAACTGATGTCGATCTACAAGCGTCTGCGCAGCTTTGAGCAGATCCTGGATGATGTACCGCATGATGAGATGATGCGCGAAGTCTCGAAAGAGGTGTAGCCACGGAAAGAAGATGGCCGGGTCGCTGTCTGTTGTGCCCCGTCCTGATGCAGGACAGTTTCAATGCCGATCATTCCGGCAGAAAAACCGCGATATTCAGGCCCGCGAAAGCGGGCTTTTTTGTTGCCAGCGGCCAGGAGCACGGTCGTTGTCTGCCCTGAGCTTACCGGCTGCAGCTGATAATCTTTTGCACCGGGTGTAAAAGAGGCAGGAAAAAGAAGAAATAAATGACAATGCCGGATGAATGAATGACGGGCCATTCACCTGCGCATCAGGTGCGTGAAGAGAGATCTACAGAAACGCAGCCAGGACGCCCGGAGGCGTCCTGTCAGCATAGCGGGTTAAGCGCAACTTATTTCAGCAGCTCAGCGGTCATGTGAACGCCGTTGTTGGTGTAAGCTTCGGTAATTTTATATGAAGCACCAGCATCCTGAGCCTGGGCAGCGATTTTCGCTTCTGCACCGTCCAGTGTAGAGTCGACGGCGGTCACAGATTGTGCAAAGCTGGCGAATGGCAGAACAGAGAGCGCGATAACAGCTGCAAAAGTTTTGATAGATTTCATGGTTAATTCCTCGGTTGATTTTTATCAGGTAAGGCGTACTGCCTTGTTGAAAGATATATTAGCCCCGAAGAAGGTCAGTAAAAAGCGGAGTGATTTGCTTAACTCATTCAGTAAAATTGAACGTTAAAAGCACATTTCGCACAGTTTTCGCTCAAAAGGTTAATAATCCAGACGCAATAAAAAAGGCAGCATATCACGCTGCCTCTTTGCAATTAGCCGTGGTGTCTGACCCGGCTGAAGATGGTCAGCGCGGCCAGCAGCATCAGCACCCCGCTGGCGACAAAAACGCCGCCCGCACCGCGCAGGTCGAACATCCAGCCGCCCGCTGCCGCTCCCACGGTAATCGCCAGCTGAATAGTGGCGACCAGCAACCCGCCGCCCGATTCCGCATCATCCGGCACCGCACGCGAAATCCAGGTTGACCAGCCGGTCGGCATCGAACCAAACGCCATTCCCCAGATCGCCACGCCCGCGCCGACCATCCAGCCGACACCGCCAGACGTGACCAGCAGCAGCGCAGTGACACTCATCAGCAGCGCCATCCCGCTCAGCGTCAGCGACACGCTGCGGGTGACCAGGAAACCGGCCAGCGAGGTGCCAAAGAAATTCGCCACGCCAAAGGCCAGCAGCGCCAGCGACAGCTGATTGAGGCTGAACTGCGCAACCCCTTCAAGGAAGGGACGCAGATAGGTAAAGAAGGCGAAGTGACCGGTAAACATCATGATGACCGCCAGCATACCCCAGCGCATGACGCCTGTCCGAAGCAGCGCCAGCACCCCGCCGTTACGATCTTTATTTTCTGCAGGCATGTCGGGCAGCGTAAAGAACTGCCACAGCAGCGCCACGCTGCCCAGGCCGGCGGTCAGCATAAAGATGTTGCGCCAGCCCACCAGCCCGCCCAGATAGCTGCCCAGCGGCGTGGCGATAATCGTCGCCAGCGAGATACCGCTAAAAACAATCGAAAGCGCACGTGGCACCTGGTCGGTGGGCACCAGACGCATGGTGATGGCGGTAGAGAGCGTCCAGAATCCCCCGATGGCCATCCCCAGCAGCACGCGCGCCAGCAGGATTACCGTCAGGTCAGCCGCAAAGGCCACCATCAGCGCCGAGGCGATCAGCAGCAGCGAGAAGGCCAGCATCACGATGCGGCGATCGATACGCCGTGTGACGCTGCCGGTGACCAGGCTGGTAAACAGTGCCACCAGCGCAGTGACGGTCACTGTCTGTCCCGCCTGCCCTTCTGAGACGCCCAGGCTCTGGGCCATCGGCGTCAGCAGGCTGACGGGTAAAAATTCGGCGGTAATCAGGCTGAACACCCCAAACGCCATAGCAAAGACCGCGCCCCACGCGGGACGGGCGGGCGAGGAAACCTCATCAGCCACGTCGGTTGTCAGACTCATGCTGCTTCTCCGGAAGATAAAAAAGTGAGTGTGAGCATAGAGTGTCGCATCAGGACGATCTATGATGCTTACACCTTCATTTTTGATAATTCGTCTGGAATGCTATGAGCCACTATGGAGATCTGACCAGCGAGCTGCTGATGGGCATGCGCCTGTATGGCGTCAACTACCAGCGTATCGCGGTAAGTGCGCCGTTCGGGCTGCATTACGACTCTGCGCCAGGCCGGGCGCAGTTTCACTTTGTCGGACGCGGCTCGCTGCTGGTGCGCAGTGCCTCCGGCGAACTGATTCAGCTCAACAGTGGCGATGCGCTGCTGGTGCCGCACGGTAAGCCGCACAGCCTGATTTCAGGCGAAGAGGCCGCCTGCCAGTGTATTAAAAACATGGCGAGCAAGCCGCTCTGCGACAGCGTATGCACCATCGCCGCGCCGGAAGGTGCCTGCGATGACGAGCACAGCGTGCTGCTGTTCAGCGCCTGCATGGCGTTTGAGCTGGGCGGAATGCAGCCGCTAATAAACACCATGCCGGATGTGATGCTGGTGAGCACTCTGCTGTCGCAGTATCCGGAAATACAGCCGATTCTGGCGGCGATGGAGCGGGAGTCCCGCACCCGTCAGGCCGGATTCGCCGGTATTCTGTCGCGTCTGGCCGATGTCGTCGCCGCCCTGATCGTGCGCGGCTGGGTGGAGAACGGTTGCGGAGAGTCCAGCGGGCTGGTGCAGGCGATGCGCGATCCCCGGCTCAGCCAGGCGATAGCCGCCATGCATCGCGATCCGGGTGAAAACTGGACGGTTGCGCGACTGGCCAGCGTGGCGGGCTGTTCGCGCTCGGTGTTTGCCGGACGGTTTCTCAATGCCACCGGCATGACGCCGTTACGTTATCTGACGGAATTGCGGATGCGGCTGGCGGTCCAGCGAATTGTGAACCAGGGTGAAGCCATGGAGGCCGTCGCGTTTCATCTCGGCTACGGCTCCATTGCGGCGTTCAGCCGCGCCTTTAAGCGGATTGTCGGCCAGTCACCAGGGGCGCTGCGGGCCGGACGCGAAGGCCCGCAGGCGCTGGCGTCTTAACCCGGCAGCTTAAGGTTACCGGAAGACGCTGATCGCCTCCACCAGACGGTTAGCCTGATGCGTCATACGATCGGACGCCTCGGCGCTTTCGGTGACGCGGGCGGCGTTCTGATGAGTAATGTCATCCAGATCTTCCACCGCGGTGCTGACCTCGCTGAGCGCCGTCGCCTGTTCCGCTGTCGCGGCGCTGATCTGGGCGATCAGCGCGGTCACGTTCTGCACCTGCGAGACAATGTCCTGCATCGTCACGCCCGCCGCACTGGCGTGATCATTGCCCGACTGAACGCGGCTGGCGCTGGTTTCCACCAGCGTTTTAATTTCGCTGGCGGCTTTGGCGCTGCGCTGCGCAAGGCTGCGTACTTCTCCCGCCACGACAGCAAAACCTTTGCCCTGCTCGCCTGCGCGCGCTGCCTCCACGGCGGCGTTTAGCGCCAGAATATTGGTCTGGAAAGCAATACCGTCGATCACGCTGGTAATATTGGCGATCCGCTTTGAACTGTCGGCAATTTCGCCCATGATGCCCATCATCTCATGCATTACGTTACCGCCTTTAATGGCCGCGTTACTGGTGTCAGCTGAGAGCAGATTCACTTCGCTGGCCGTTTCGGTATTGCTCTTTACCGTGGCGGTCATTTCATTCATGGTGGCGGCCGTCTGCTGCACATTGGCGGCGGCCTGCTCGGTCCGGCGACTCAGCTCGCTGTTGCTGCGGGCGATGGCGTCGCTGGCGCTTAACACAGTAATCGCCTGGCCGCTGACATCATCCACCAGCCAGCGGAACATCAGGCCGAGCTGACCGATTGCCCGCAACGTGACACCAATCTCGTCCACCCGATCCATCTGTTCGACTTTGTGATTCGCCCCGGTCGCGACGCCTAGCGCCTGCTGGCACATCCGTTCGACGGGGCGAGAAATCTGCTGCTCCAGCCACAGGCTGCTGAGCAGAAGCAGGCCCGCCATGCCCGCGCTGAACCCGGCCAGCGCCGCGGGCGTCATCCCCAGTGCCCAGACGCCAGCGATGGAGAGTGGCAGCAGCATCAGCAGGGTGCTGCGGATTCGCCAGCGCAGGGGCAGCGTCTTCAGAATGGAGAAGGGACGACGCCAGCCGCTGCGGATCAACAGGCCTTTGTGAAAACACCGCCCTCTGACACGTCCCTCGCGGAAATCCTGATAGAGCGCTTCGCTCTGCCGCACCTCTTCTGCCGTCGGTTTGGTTCGCACCGACATATAGCCCTGTACTTTGCCGTTACGTACTACCGGGATGGCGTTTGCTCTTACCCAGTAGTGATCGCCGTTCTTACGGCGGTTTTTGACCAGCGCCGTCCAGGGTTCGCCCTGCTTCAGCGTGGCCCACATGTCAGCAAAGGCTTCTGGCGGCATATCGGGATGACGAACAATGTTATGCGGCTGGCCATTAATCTCGTCGGCAGTAAATCCACTCACCTCAATAAAGGCATCATTCGCATAGGTGATATGGCTGTTGAGATCGGTGGTCGACATCAGGGTCGCATGATCGTCGAACAGATACTCATGCTGGGAGACAGGTTGATTGTTACGCATTACGGGTCCTTAAAAACCCGGCTTTTGCACGCGATAGCCGGAGAGCCTGCGTGTAAACGGCGGGCTGAGAGATAACGATTACCATTTTTTATGTTTTCGGCATCATTTGGGGCTCTCTTTAGTGTATTTGTTAAATTTCTGCCGCGAAAAAAGCCACTCTGCAGCGGCTTTCACATTTTTGCCGATATGTTATCTGTTAGCCCGGCTGGAGGATTCGGGCCGTCCGTCAGCGCAGATCGACTCCCCTGGTGCCAAACCACCAGGTCAGCAGAAATCCGCCTGTCCACGCTACGATCAGTCCGGCCAGGTAAACCGCCATACCGGCGAAGATCCCCTGGCCGGAGGTCATCAGCGGCAGCGTGACCAGCCCGGACGGCCCGAAGACGGTGTTCATTCCCACCGGCAGGCCCAGCCACGCCACCAGACCGATGAAGAAACCGCCCAGCGCCCCGCCGCCACAGGCAGTGATAAAGGGTTTGAGGCGCGGCAGCGTCACCCCATAAATCAGCGGTTCACCCACGCCGAGCAGACCCGGCACAATCGCCCCTTTAATCTGCGCCCGCAGCAGCGCGCCCTTTTCGGCTTTGCACCACAGGGCCAGCGAGGCGCCGACCTGCCCTGCGCCAGCCATCGCCAGAATCGGGAACAGTGAGTTAAAGCCCTGCGTCTCCATCAGCGCAAAGTAGACCGGAATAAAGCCCTGATGGATACCGAACATCACCGCGATCAGGAACAGCCCGGCCAGCACTGCACAGCCAAAGGGATTGTTGTTGAGATGGATAAACAGCCACGACATCCCTTTAAACAGTTCGCCGCCCAGCGGCATGATCAGCAGATAAGTGATGGCCCCTGTGATCAGCAGGGTAAACAGCGAGGTAAGGATCATATCGAGGTTGTCAGGAATGATCCTGCGCAACTGTCTCTCAATGCCTGCACCGATTATCGCCGCTATCAGCACGCCGATAATGTTGCCGCGCGGGTCAATCGCCAGGCCGAAAAAGCTCTCCATACCGCTGTAGTAGCCGGTTGTTGCGGTCGGTACATAACCAAGCACAAACAGCGAGGCGATAATGGCACCGTTGACGCCACTGCCGCCAAACGCTTTCTGTGCATTGTAGCCAATCAGGATACTGAGAAAGGTGAACAGCCCTTTGCCAAAGACTTTCATGTAGGCCACGGTGTGCAGCAGCCAGGGCGCATGGTCGCCGGGCGCATTGAGGTGGAGACTTTGTTCAATCAGCGTGGCAAAACCCAGCAGCAGCCCGGCACCAATAAAGCCGGGGATCAGCGGCGTAAAGATGGTCGCAAAGCGCGACAGAAACTGATGTACACCGCCGGTCTGTTTTGCCTTCAGTTGCTGTTTTTTCTGTGCCGCCAGCTGGCTGAGTGCCATTGTGCCATCCTGTGGTAGCCGGGCAGTATCATCCTGTACCAGCAGACGCTGCATCCCTTCAGCGGCGGTCTGCGCTTTACCGGGGCCGACAACGATCTGTACCTGGGCATCGCTGTCGATAACGCCCAGCACGCCGGGCAGGCTCTTTAACCGCTTCACATCCGCCTGTTCCGGCTGATTGAGTGTGAGCCGGAGCCGTGTCATGCAGTGACCACAGGCCATGATATTCTGCGCGCCGCCGACCGCCTGCAGGATCTCACGCAACAGTGCTTCGGTGATGCTGGCCATCAGCGTGCCCCCGCCGCCTGCAGCGCCTGGCGGATAAAGCCCTGGTGCTGGCTCAGCAGCGTTTTCGCAGTATCGGCGTCCAGCCCGGCCAGCACCATCAGGATGGCGGTTTTGCAGTGACCGCCGCAGGCAGAGAGCGCGGCGCGGGCGGTGGTGTCATCGCAGTCCGTCGCCTGCATGACGATGTTAACCTGCCGCTGTACCAGTTTCTGGTTGGTCGCCTCCACATCCACCATCAGGTTGCCATACACTTTGCCGCTGCGGATCATCGATCCGGTGGTGAGCATATTGAGCACCAGTTTCTGCGCCGTGCCTGCTTTCATACGTGAAGAGCCGGTGACCACTTCCGGGCCGACCACCGGCGTTAGCGCAATCGCGGCAACCTGTGACATCGCGCTGCCCGGATTGCAGGTGAGCGCCACGGTCGTTGCGCCAATTTCGTTCGCGTATGCCAGCGCCCCCAGTACATAAGGGGTACGGCCGCTGGCGGCGATCCCCACCAGCACATCGTGGCGGCTAAAATGAATCGCTTGCAGATCCTGCGCGCCCTGCTCCGGGTTATCCTCGGCATTTTCGACCGCCTGCAGGATGGCGGTGTGGCCGCCCGCAATCAGACCGACCACCTGCTCGCGCGGAGTGCCAAAGGTGGGCGGGCATTCGCTGGCATCCAGTATGCCCAGTCGTCCGGAGGTGCCCGCACCGGCGTAGATCAGTCGTCCCCCGGCCTGAAACGCCGCGCAGATGGCGTCAACGGCTTCCGCGATCTGCGGCACAATCGCCTCAACCGCCAGCGCCACTTTTTTGTCTTCGTCATTAATGACGCGCAGCATCGCTTCTGTAGAGAGTTCATCAATGTTCTGGCTGGCCGGGTTGCGGCCTTCGGTGATCATCTGGCTGAGATCAAGTTTCATGGCGGGCTCCGCTAAGGAATAAATTATTCAATCAAAAAACCATCATAACGAATGATTAATTCACTGGGTGAGATCTTTTTTTAATGGGTGTGGAGTAAGTCATGTTGTGGATCAAGGCGGGTGGCTTTAACCCCCTGCAAAGTGAATGGTCTTTAAGGCTCTGCAACCCGGTATTACAACAGGTGCCAAAGGCGCTTTACTCTTCGGGTGAACTTTTCCTTTTTGAAATTTTTTAGTGCTGTCTGAGTTGAGCTTGCCGTTTCAGAAAAAAGCGTGAAGACCAGATAAACAGAGTAAAGGAGAAGAGGCGTGTCAGTGTGCAGTCTGACGCGGCCTGAAAGGGTAATGATGAAAATAAGGACATAGTCACTCTACACAGGACGAAACAGGAATATTCGGTATGAGTAAGCGAAAGGAGATTATCGATGGCAGAGATGCCAGCTCAGCGAAGTTCGGACTGGTTTACACGGAAGTGCTCGGTTGGGTGGACCTGGGACACGCTCAGGGGACAGATATTCGGGCGCTTTTGAGATTAATGGCTCAGGGTGAATCATCAGGTAAAGAATTTTATGATGTCAGATATTCACAGGGCATGACATCACCCTTTGGATTACTCCGCTCAGGTAAGATGATGACCTGGCGAATCCGGCGCGGGCGGCCTTATTGGGAGCAGAAAAGTATTGCCCTGGCGATGATGATGGACATGGCTCACAGGTTCGAGGCATTTCAGGGCTCATTTCCCAACAACCTGATGACTGACAGCGGTTTTAGTGGTGAAGATTTGGTTTCAGACCTATTGGGCTTTTACCGCGCAGTATTGGTTCAGAACGCCTTCGGGATGCTCCGCCCGGTAAGTAAAGAAGAAGCACTGAAACGCTGGGACTATTACGGTAAAATTGGCAACTGGAAGAATAAGACGTTTCAGCCTCTGCTCTTTCCCGACCCGGAAAGATTTCCGCACTTACGACTCCACAAAGGTTCATTACCGCAGTTCATGCGGACGGTCTTTCCCTATAATGATTTTCTTTCCGGAAACGTTATCCTGCCGAAGCATAATAAGACTTTTGTGGTAGTTGGTACCCGCAACGCCAGGAAGGAATTATGAGGAAAACAGTCTTCGTTCTGACGGGTATCGCTTTTATCGCGGCTCTTGCACGAGAACCTGGCTGGCCATATTTGAGAATGGCGTTTGCCAGCAGCGCCTGTTATACCGAACATGATAAGCAGTCGTATGACTATTACACGCCTGAGCTGTTAAAAAAAACACCAAGAATATCAGAACACTATCATTTTGAATTTGGCAGAATAACAGGCACGGAGGCTGAAGTATTTACCGTAAAATTTTATGGTGTTGCCGAAACCCAGCGTATCAGGAATTACCTGAAATCACAGGGCTATGAATCCCAGACCTCCTGCGATGTTGAAGCCGAGTGCTGGGAAAGCCTGGCGTCTGACGATAAAGTCACGGTAGGAAACATTCATTCTCAAAAAGGCGTATTTGTGCAGATATATCGGCCTTTATAAATCGCAGAGTCTGCTTTCCCTGTTATGACTGGCCGCATTGCAGCCCGAAAAAAAAGGGCCCAACGTTCGTTGAGCCCTTTTTTGCGCAAAAACAGCGGTTAGCCTGCGGTCTGTGTCCGCAGCTGCAGCTCATACTGTTTTGCCTGTTCGGCGTCGAACTGGTTTTCCCAGCGGGCAATCACCAGCACCGCCAGCGCGTTACCAATCACGTTCAGCGCCGTACGCGCCATATCCATGATACGGTCAACACCTGCGATAAACGCCAGACCTTCCAGCGGAATGCCGACGCTGCCCAGCGTAGCCAGCAGCACCACGAACGAGACGCCCGGCACACCCGCGATCCCTTTTGAGGTCACCATCAGTGTCAGTACCAGCACGATTTCATCGGTCAGCGACAGGTCGATGCCATAGAGCTGCGCGATAAAGATCGCCGCGATACTCTGATAGAGTGTCGACCCATCCAGATTGAACGAATAACCGGTCGGCACCACAAAGCTGGTAATCGCTTTTGGCGCACCGTAGGCTTCCATCTTCTCCATGATACGCGGCAGCACGGTTTCTGAGCTGGACGTTGAATATGCGAGGATAAGCTCATCTTTGAGAATACGCATCAGCGTGGTGATTCGCAGTTTACAGAAGCGCGCAACCCCGCCCAGCACCACAAAGGCGAAGAAGAGGATCGCCGCGTAAACCAGCAGCACCAGCTTTGCCAGCGGCCACAGCGAGGCGAAGCCGAAGTTCGCAATGGTCACCGCAATCAGCGCAAATACCCCTACCGGCGCGTAACGCATGATCATGTGGGTCACTTTAAACATCGCTTCAGAAACGCCACGGAACAGATTCACCAGCGGATCGCGCTGCGCTGACGGCAGTGACGACAGGCCTAAGCCAAACAGCACCGAGAAAAAGATAATCGGCAGCATGTCGCCCTTCGCCATAGAGGCGAAGATGTTCTGCGGGATCAGCGACAGAATCGTGGTCACCAGGCTGTGCGGGCCACCCTGGACTTCTGCCGTTGTCGCTTCATATTTAGAGATGTCCACCGTTGCCAGCGTTGACATATCGATGCCGGTGCCGGGTTGAAATACATTGGCCAGCGTAATACCGACCACAATGGCAATGGTGGTGATCACTTCAAAGTAGAGAATCGTTTTGACGCCGATGCGTCCCAGCTTCTTTGCATCACCGACGCCAGCGATGCCGACAATCAGGGATGAAATCACAATCGGTACCACAATCATCTTGATAAGATGAATAAAGATATCGCCTGCAGGACTGAGAATGTTGGTGACTAACCATTCACGATTGTCTGGCTGATTATGCAACACAGCGCCGACGATGATGCCAAGCACCAGAGCTGTCAGAATCTGCCAGGCCAGGCTGATTTTAAAACCTTTCATAACGCGTAATTTCCTCAGTCAAAACCCGTTTTTCTCTACTGCGAAGGTGCAGAAGACAATACACACAGGGAGTGAGCAAAAAGCCCGGTAAATTAGAGGGTGTCTTGAAACAGCGCCCCGTATGAAAATCTGATGATTCTCATACCCATATTCAGACGCTGTCTGAGTTGATACCTGCAGAACAGGGGCGAGATAAGTACCATTTTCACTGTGGTAAATGCAACCCCTGGCGGATCCGATTAAAAGTTAGCCATCTGAGTAGCATAAAGTGCTGCCTGAAGTAAAAATCCCTAACCTGCTGTTATGAAAAGTAATACTTAGATGAATTTACGCATAGCTATGCAGGGTTGGTTAAAAACGCGGCCAACGCGTTTGCCTGCTTTTTATCCAGCTCACGCCCGTCTGACACCCTTTATTTATTCCCGCTCAACGCCAGAGCGTAAACCGAAATATCAGAATGGCTTCACACTTCCCGGCGAGCGGTTTATCCCGTGATCTGTGGCGCAAAAAAGAAACAAAGCTTATGGGCAGGCTTTAATTAACCATTGATTGACATATCATTAACATCTTCAAGGAGATCCGCCATGAGCCAAAATCACATTCATCCCGTTCCAGAGAACATTGCAGCAAACACCCTGATTACCGCAGATCAGTATCAGGCGATGTATCAGCAATCTGTCGACGATCCAGAAAGTTTCTGGGGGAACAGGGAAAAATCCTCGACTGGATTAAGCCCTATAGCAAAGTCAAAAATTGCTCGTTTGCACCCGGAAACATTGCTATTCGCTGGTACGAAGATGGCACGCTCAACCTGGCGGCAAACTGCCTTGACCGTCATCTCGCGACACGCGGCGATCACCCGGCCATTATCTGGGAAGGTGACGATGCCAGTGAAAGCAAGACTTTGACTTTCCGCCAGTTACATGCCGAAGTCTGTCGCTTTGCCAATGTGCTGGAGTTGCTGGAGGTGAAAAAAGGCGATGTCGTGGCGATCTACATGCCAATGGTACCCGAAGCCGCTGTGGCCATGCTGGCCTGTGCGCGTATCGGTGCCGTTCACTCTGTGATCTTTGGCGGCTTTTCACCTGAAGCGGTCGCCGGGCGGATTGTCGACTCCAGCGCGTCGCTGGTCATCACTGCCGACGAAGGGATCCGCGCCGGTCGCCCCATTCCACTGAAGAAAAATGTCGATGACGCCTTAAAGAATCCTCACGTGACCAGCGTGAAAAACGTGGTGGTATTTCAGCGCACCGGTAAAGACATCGGCTGGGTGGAAGGCCGCGATCGCTGGTGGCACGACCTGATGCAGGACGCCAGCACCAACCATTCCGCCGCCGAAGTCGGTGCGGAAGATCCGCTGTTTATCCTTTATACCTCAGGTTCTACCGGCAAGCCTAAAGGGGTGCTGCACACTACGGGTGGCTACCTGGTCTACGCCGCGACTACGTTTAAATTCGTCTTTGACTACCATCAGGATGATATCTACTGGTGTACTGCCGACGTCGGCTGGGTCACGGGTCACAGCTATCTGGTCTATGGACCGCTGGCCTGCGGGGCGACCACGCTGATGTTTGAAGGGGTGCCGAACTGGCCAGCGCCGAGCCGCATGGCGGAGGTAGTCGATAAGCATAAAGTCACCCTGCTCTACACCGCACCGACGGCTATCCGTGCGCTAATGGCGGAGGGCGATAAGGCGATTGAAGGCACCGACCGCAGTAGTCTGCGCATTATGGGGTCGGTCGGTGAGCCGATTAACCCGGAAGCCTGGGAGTGGTACTACAAAAAAATCGGTAACAGCCGCTGCCCGATTGTCGATACGTGGTGGCAGACCGAAACCGGCGGCTTCATGATCACGCCGCTGCCGGGGGCGACGGCGCTGAAAGCCGGTTCCGCTACCCGTCCTTTCTTTGGTGTTCAACCGGCGCTGGTGGACAACGAAGGTCAGCCGCAGGAAGGAGCCTGCGAAGGCAACCTGGTCATCACGGAGTCCTGGCCCGGTCAGGCGCGTACGCTGTATGGCGACCACGACCGCTTCGAGCAGACCTACTTCTCCACCTTTAAAAATGTCTACTTCAGTGGTGACGGTGCCCGTCGCGATGAAGATGGCTACTACTGGATCACCGGCCGCGTTGATGACGTGCTCAACGTCTCGGGTCACCGTCTTGGCACCGCCGAGATCGAATCGGCGCTGGTTTCACACCCGAAAATTGCCGAAGCCGCAGTAGTTGGCATCCCGCACAGCATCAAAGGCCAGGCGATTTATGCCTATATAACCCTGAACCACGGTGAAGAGCCGTCGCCGGAGCTGTACAGCGAAGTGCGGCAGTGGGTCCGCAAAGAGATCGGCCCCATCGCCACACCGGACGTGCTGCACTGGACTGACTCTCTGCCGAAAACCCGCTCGGGCAAAATCATGCGCCGCATTCTGCGCAAGATCGCCACCGGCGATACCAGTAATCTGGGTGATACCTCTACCCTTGCCGATCCTGGCGTGGTGGAAAAACTGCTTGAGGAGAAGCAGTCGATCAAAATGCCTTAAGCGCACACAATCCGGCGGGAAGATCGCTTCCCGCCACCCCCGCCCTACGCAGTCTGTTTCGCGAGTCACAACTATTAAAACCAGCTGAATCCGCGCCCTGACGCGAGGTTCTCGCCTGCAAGCCCTCTGGAGAAAATGTGATGAATGACGCCCTTTCAAATCAGGATGCCATCAATCAGCAGATTGAACGCAATCCCCGTTTTCATGAATTAGTCCGTAAACGTCAGGCGTTTGCCACGCTGCTGTCACTGATTATGCTGGTGCTGTATGTCGGCTTTATTCTGCTGATTGCGTTCGCACCCGGCTGGCTGGGTACGCCGCTGCACGCTGGCACCAGTGTCACGCGCGGTATACCGATTGGCGTCGGCCTGATTGTGATGTCGTTTGTGCTGACCGGCGTCTATGTCTGGCGCGCCAACGGTGAGTTTGACCGTTTAACCAAAGCCATTCTTAGCGAGGTGAAATCATGACCCGTCTCACCTTATGGCTGCTGGCCATGCTGCTGCCGTTTTCTGCCCTGGCAGCTGATGCGATTACCGGCGCCGTGCAGCGCCAGGCGACCAACTATCAGGCGATCATCATGTTTATGATTTTCGTCGGTGCCACGCTGGGGATTACTTACTGGGCCTCCCGGCGCACCCGATCGCGTAACGATTACTACACCGCAGGCGGCAATATCACCGGCTTTCAGAACGGCCTGGCGATGGCGGGTGACTTTATGTCCGCCGCCTCGTTCCTGGGCATTTCGGCGCTGGTATACACCTCCGGTTATGATGGTCTTATCTACTCGCTCGGCTTCCTGGTCGGCTGGCCAATGATTCTGTTTTTAATCGCCGAGCGGCTGCGCAACCTGGGTCGCTACACCTTTGCCGACGTCGCTTCCTACCGTCTGAAGCAGATGCCGATCCGTATTCTGTCGGCCTGCGGCTCGCTGGTGGTGGTGGCGCTCTACCTGATTGCGCAGATGGTCGGCGCCGGTAAACTCATCCAGCTGCTGTTTGGTCTTAACTACCATGTGGCGGTGGTGCTGGTCGGCATCCTGATGGTGATGTATGTGCTGTTTGGCGGCATGCTCGCCACCACCTGGGTGCAGATCATCAAGGCAGTGCTGCTGCTGTTTGGTGCCACCTTTATGGCGGTGATGGTGATGAAAGCGACCGGTTTCAGCTTCAATACACTGTTTACCGAGGCGATGGCAGTTCATCCCAAAGGCAGCGCCATTATGCAGCCGGGTGGGCTGGTGAAAGATCCTGTCTCGGCGCTGTCGCTGGGGCTGGGGCTGATGTTCGGTACGGCCGGATTGCCGCATATCCTGATGCGGTTCTTCACCGTGGCGGATGCCAAAGAGGCGCGTAAAAGTGTCTTCTGGGCCACCGGCTTTATGGGCTATTTCTACTTTCTCACCTTTATCATCGGCTTTGGCGCCATTCTGCTGGTCGGCGCGAATCCGATCTTTAAAGATGCCAGCGGTGCGCTGATTGGCGGCACCAATATGGCGGCAGTCCACCTGGCTAATGCCGTAGGGGGCAGCACCTTCCTGGGCTTTATCTCTGCGGTCGCCTTTGCCACGATCCTGGCGGTGGTGGCGGGCTTAACCCTGGCAGGCGCCTCGGCGGTGTCGCACGATCTCTATGCCAGCGTCTATCGCAAAGGCCAGGCCAGCGAGAAAGATGAGCTACGGGTCTCCAAAATCACTGTACTGGCGCTGGGCGTGGTTGCGATTGCACTGGGCATCCTGTTTGAGAAGCAGAACATCGCCTTTATGGTCGGGCTGGCTTTCTCAATTGCGGCCAGCTGTAACTTCCCGATCATTCTGCTGTCGATGTACTGGTCAAAACTCACGACGCGCGGTGCGATGGTGGGCGGCTGGCTCGGTCTGCTGACGGCGGTGATCCTGATGATCCTCGGTCCGACCGTGTGGGTGCAGGTACTGGGTCACGCATCGCCGATTTTCCCGTATGAGTATCCGGCGCTGTTTTCTATGGTCGTAGCCTTTATCGGCATCTGGATCTTCTCTATTACCGACCATACGCCGCAGGGCGCAGAGGAGCGTTCCCGCTTCCGGGCGCAGTTTATTCGTTCACAGACCGGCACCGGTATTCAGCAGGGCAAAGCGCACTGATTTTTCGGTGCAGCAAAAAAGGGCGGCTGATAACAGCCGCCCTTTTCTTTTCAGCATGCAACAGAATCAGAAACGCAGCGAGGCACCTACGTACGGGCCATCGACCAGCACGTTATCTTTACGTCCACCTTTGTTGTTCAGTTCGATGTACTGATAACCCACGCGCAGGTTCAGCAGGGAAACCGGCGTGAAGCTCAGGCCGCCAGCGGCTTCCTGATAGCTGTCGAGATGATCGGTGAGCGACTCCGGCGCGTAATAATATTCGCCATATACGCCCCACATGCTGTTGAAGCTGTAGTTCGCTGCTCCACCCAGCGCCACCGCAAATCCATCTTTTCCATCTTCAGGATGGGTGAAGATCGCTTTTGCGGTCGGCGCCAGACGCAGAGGCCCGAAGTCAACGTTGTAGCCCAGACCGGCGCCGTAGGTGCTGCCGTCGTGATCGCTACGCAGCCAGTTCCCCTTCAGAAACAGGCCTGGGGTGGTGGTGCCCAGACCCAGATTCAGATTGGTATTGTGCTCGCTGACATCCACACTGCCTTCAATCGCCTGAGCGGTACCGCTCAGTAAAACCAGCCCGAGGGCGCTCCCGGCAAAAAGTTGCTTAAACATGATTCCACTCCATGACAATTAATCCGGCCGCAAGGGTAACAGCCTGAAAGGGGGTGACAACAAAATAGCGAAAACTTTACGTAAAAAACCGTGTCCCTTTCTGCCCGTCGTCTCCCGTGCAACGCAGTGTAGACTATATTGTCCACATCAGGTGGCCAATCAGGGGTGCCATCACGACGGTAACCACACCCGACAGCATCATCACCAGGCTGGCGACGACGCCCTCCTGCTGCCCCAGCTGATACGCTCGTGCGGTTCCGGCTCCGTGCGAGGCCGCGCCGAATCCGGCACCTTTCGCGACGCCCTGTTTTATTGCGATTCGCAGAAACAGCACATCGCCCACTGCCATGCCAAACACACCCGTAATCACCACAAACAGCGCCACCAGATCGGGCTGACCGCCAATCGGTCCTGCCGCCGCCAGCGCAAAGGGCGTCGTAATAGAGCGCACGGCCAGACTGCGTTGAATCGACTCCGGCAACGTCAGCAGCCGCGCCAGCCAGACCGAACTGCAGACGGCGACCAGCGTGGCGGTGATCACGCCCGCGCTCAGCGACAGCCAGTGGCGTCTGATGATCGCCACGTTCTCATAGACCGGCACCGCAAAGGCCAGCGTGGCCGGGCCCAGCAGCCAGAGCAACCAGTGATTTTCGGCGATGTAATCCTGCCAGCTGATGTGCGTCAGCAGCAGCAGCGCCACCAGCACCAGTGGCGTCATTACCAGGGGCATCAGCAACAGCGTCCGCCAGCGACGGTAAAGCCGTTTATTCAGCGCATAAATCAGCAGCGTGACTGCCACGCACAGCAGGCTGAGCAGGAAATCACGCATGGGGCGCCTGCTTACGCGCAGCACGCGCCACTTCATACTGATAAAGACGATCCACCACCCAGGCCGTCGAGGCCAGCACCAGCAGCGTACTGACCCCTATGACCACGCAAATGCGCCAGCCATCCATCCGCAACAGATCGCCATAGTTCACTACAGCCACCACCGCCGGGATAAAGAACAGCAACATTTCCGCCAGCAGCCAGCGCGATCCCGCTTTGACCCAGTTCAGTGGCACAATTCGCGTCACGATTAACGCCAGCATCAGCAGCATTCCGACGATATTGGCAGGCAGCGGCAGATGGAGCCAGCTCACCAGCCGGTCGCAGGCCATATAGAGGCCGATATAGAACCCCAGCTGCAGCGGCAGGCTGAACCACTGCGCGGCACGGTAACTGCGTGAAACCGGCACTGACGCCATCTTTCTCTCTCCCCCGATTAAATTGACCGCACCAGTATAAATCGGCCACAGAGGGTGAAAAAAATGAATTAAAATTATCGCAATCATGCCTGAAAGGAATAGTGATGGATGTTCGTGCCCTGCGTTACTTTACTGAGGTAGTCCGCCAGCAGAGCTTTACCCGGGCGGCGCAAAAGCTGTTTGTCACTCAGCCAACTATCAGCAAAATGCTGCGTCAGCTGGAGGAGGAGCTGGGCTGTACGCTCATCCTGCGCGATGGCCGGCGTCTGCACCTGACCGACAGCGGCGAGGCGGTTTATCAGCGTGGTCTGGCGATCCTGCAGGAGTTTCATCAGCTGGAGGCGGAGATTGGTGACATCAATCAGCTCAAAACCGGCGAATTACGGCTCGGCATTCCGCCAATGGTCGGTATGCAGATAGCCGGTTCGATTTCCGCTTTTCGCCGCCGCTATCCCGGCGTGAAGCTGAAGATCTCTGAGTTTGGCGGCCTGACGGTACAGCAGGCAGTGCTGGCGGGCAGCCTCGATATTGCCCTGACCGCCCTGCCGGTAGACGCCGGGCTACCGCTGAATACTCTGCCGCTGATGCATCATCCGCTCTGTGTGCTGCTGCCGCGCCATCCCGAATGGCTCGACCGCCAGCAGATGAGCCTGACCGAACTCGCGCAGCATCCGCTGCTGATTTTCAATGAGGAGTTCTCGCTGAATCGTCAGCTGATGCAGGCCTTTCAGCGGCTTAGCCTGACCCCGACGGTGGCGGTGCGCAGCGGGCAGTGGGATTTTCTGGCGGCGATGGTGCAGGCCGGAATGGGGCTGGCGATTCTGCCGGAACCGATTTGTCAGCGCCTGGACAGGCAGTCTCTGCTGTGGCTGCCACTGGAATCGGAACTGAAGTGGAGTCTGGGATTAATCTGGCGGGAGGGCAGCTATCTGTCGCGCAGTGCGCAGGCGTGGATAGCCTGTTGTCGCGAGCACTGGCCGGACGAACCGCCGCGTCTGTCAGTGTGAAACGCTGGCACGCTGCATGAGCGCAGGCGTGCCAGCCTGGATTTACTCTTCTTTCTCGATCAGCAGAATTTCCAGCAGGTCCAGATCATGCAGTAACTTCTGCATGGTCTCGTTGGAGATCTGCTGAGTGGCACGCAGATGGTAGACCTCGGCGCGCTCGGCGCGCAGTCCGGTCAGACGGAAGCGACGCTCCAGGTTCTCTGCGTACAGCGCATGCTCCAGGTCATTCTTCCCTTCGGCGCGGCGACGCAGATTGCCGATCACGCGCAGGCTTACCTCTTTCAACAGCTCCGGATCGATATTCTCTTCCGACGTCTTTTCCAGCCGCTCTTCCATCTTGTGCAGGCTTTCAATCGCCGCCCCGGCCATGACCGCACGGGCGCTCTGCAGTTCGCGACGATGAGCGCCTTTGTCGATGCTGTCGATGCCGCGCAGCAGCACCGGCAGAATCACCACGCCCACCAGCAGCGAGAAGAGGATTACGCCAGTGGCGATGAAGACCAGCTCATAGCGCGCCGGGAAAGGATCGCCATTGCTCAGGAACAGGGGAATCGACAGCACACCTGCCAGGGTAATCGCACCGCGCACGCCAGCAAAGGAGGCGATCAGCAGTTCACGCAGTGAGTAGTTCGAAAACTCCAGCGGCTTTTTCTTCAGCAGGCGTGTACTGAATCGCTGCATAATCCACAGCCAGCCAAAACGCACCACCATCAGCGCCAGATAAACCAGCCCGATGTCGGCAAACAGCATCCAGAGTTCGACATTGGGATCGGCCTGCGCCTGGTCGACAGAGGTCTGCAGGATGTCCGGCAGCTGCAGGCCCAGCATCAGGAAGACCATGCCGTTAAACACGAACTCCAGCATCTGCCAGACGCTGTTAGCACGCAGCCGCATCGCCAGCGGCGCCTGACGGATGATGCCGGAACGGGTAATGGTCATCCCGGCCGCCACGGCCGCCAGAATGCCCGACACGCCCAGATGCTCGGCAATCAGGTAAGAGGCAAACGGCAGCAGCAGCAGCAGGACGGTCTGGGTAGCCGGATCGTCACCGCTCCAGCGGCTGAGCAGACGCAGCGATTTTCCGTAGAGCCAGCAGACCGCCACACCTGCCACCAGACCGCCGATGGCGACTTTCAGGAACTCGATGCTCGCGCCGCCCCAGGTAAATACCATCGTGCCCATCGCCACGGCGACGGCAAACTTTAAGGAAACCAGACCCGATGCGTCATTCATCAGGGCTTCACCCTGCACAATCGACATAATTTTCTTGGGAATGCGGCCTTCCCCGACGATACCGGAGAGCGCTACAGCATCGGTCGGCGACAGCACCGCGGCCAGCGCAAAGGCCGGGATCAGCGGAATGCCAGGCACCATCCAGTAGATCAGATAGCCGATACCAATCACGGTAATCAGCACCAGCGCCAGCGCTAAGCCGATGATCTCACGACCATGATGCAGAAACTCGCTAATCGGCGTCTTCCAGCCATCCGCGAACAGCAGCGGCGGGATGAACAGCACCAGAAACAGCTCCGGATCGAAGTCGACATGCAGACCAAACGTGGGCCAGGCCAGCAGCGCACCGGCAGCGATCTGAACCAGCGGCAACGGAATCTGAAAAGGGAGAATGCGGGCCGCGACGCCAGAGAGCGACACGACCAGCGTCATGATGAGAATAGTAAAAAAGATTTCCATGCTTTCCTTAGGCGTCGTTTCTTTCAGTCATTGGTTAAGCGCTAAAGTGTAAAACAAACTGCGGTGAAGGTTGTCAGCTACGCGTGCGACGAAGGGGAAAACAGTGAAAAATTCCGGACGCGCAGTCGCACGTCCGGTTGTACAGTCAGATCGCCCAGCCTCCGGCGTAAAAGGCCACCAGCGCCACAGCGATGATGACGGTGCCGACATTGAGCTTCCGCCACTCACCGGCGAAGAGACGGCCCACCACCAGACTGGCAAAGCCGATCATGATGCCGGTCACGATGTTACAGGTCAGGACGATAATCACCGCCGTGAGCAGGCCCGACATCGCGTCGACAAAATCACTGAAGTCGATTTTCGAGACGTTGCTGAGCATCAGCAGGCCGACATACATCAGGGCGGGTGCGGTGGCGTAGGCAGGTACCAGATACGCCAGCGGTGACATAAACAGGATCACCAGGAACAGCAGGCCGACCACAATCGCGGTAAGGCCGGTTTTGCCCCCGCTGCCGTACCGGCCGCCGACTCAATGTAGACCGCCGCGGGAGATGCCCCTACCAGCCCGGCAAACAGGCTGCTGACGGAATCGGAGGTCAGCGCCCGGCCACCGTTGATGATCTGCCCCTGCTTATCCAGCAGACCGGCCTGGCCTGCCACCGCGCGGATGGTGCCGGTGGCATCAAACACAGCCGTCATCACCAGTGCCAGGACGCTGGGCAGCACCACAGGCTGCATCGCGCCCATAATGTCCAGGCTGAACAGCAGCGACTGACCACTGGCGTCGCGCAGGGCGGGCAGCGCAAACAGTCCCTGATAGCTTACCGCCGGGTCGAATATCAGCCCCAGTAGCGAAATCGCAACGATCGTCAGCAGAATGCCGCCCGGCACCCGACGCTTCTCCAGGCCAATAATGGCGGACAGGCCCAGCAGCGTCATCATCACCGGAAAGGTGGTGAAGTGGCCCAGCGTCACCGGCAGACCCGGTGCCGGGTTTTTCATCACCAGGCCCACGCCGTCAGCCGCAATCAACAGCAGAAACAGGCCGATTCCGATACCGGTGCCATGTGCAACACCCATTGGCAGATTGCGCAGGATCCATGCCCGAATGCCTGTAACGGAAATCAGGGTAAACAGGAGGCCCATCAGGAACACGGCACCCAGTGCGACCGGCACGCTGATATGCTGACCCAGCACCAGGCTGAAGGCAGTAAAGGCCGTCAGAGAGATGGCGCAACCCACCACCATCGGCATATTGGCCCATAGCCCCATAACGATGGAGCCAAAGCTGGCGACCAGACAGGTGGCAACGAACACCGCAGAAGGAGAAAAACCGGCTTTTCCCAGCATGCCCGGCACCACAATGACGGAGTACACCATCGCCAGGAAGGTGGTGAGTCCGGCCAGAATTTCCTGACGCACGCTGCTGCCGCGTGCGGAGATCGAGAACCAGGCGTCCAGTTTTCCACTGGCCGGGCGTGATTCAGTTGACATAATTGAGCCTCAAAAATTTTTGTTGTGTGGATCGCTCTGCGACCATCGCTGTCCCTGGAATAAGCGGGTAGACGGCGTCACTGCCCGGTGTAAGCCAACAGGCAAACGTTTACCTTGCCGCAGATAGTGGCCCGTCAGGCGGGGCCAGATAAAAAAGGCAGGCGATTATCCGGCGTTTAACGGCCCATTTTCAACTGTCAGAGGGAGATTCTTCAGGATCGCGGAGCACGGGCGGACGCAGAGAGGATGGTGGACAACCCGCCACAGCCGGGATTTCAGGGGGATACGGACCGCCGCCGCCGGGGCAGATCCCGACCCGGCGGCCAGAAAGCGCAGTTAGCCCGGCAGTGAAAGCTCGCCGCCCAGGGCGATGGCACGCTGCCATGCTGCACGCTGCTGCACGGTATCCAGCCACTTTTGCGTGGCGGGCATCTGATCGAGTCCGGCGCGCTGCGCCAGTGCCAGGAGCGGAAAGCTCATCTGAATATCCGCAATCGTAAGATGCGGGCCGGCAAACCAGGGCTGCGTCGCCAGATGCTGTTCAATCATTGCCATGTGCGGCTTAAGCTGTTTATCCAGAAACGCCTTCTGCACCCCTTTGCCAAAAGCCGCGCCTACCGGCCGCAGCAGCCAGGGCACCGGCTTTTTTCCCATCTGCCCGAAGATCAGTTTCATCACCAGCAGTGGCATCAGTGACCCTTCGGCATAGTGCAGCCAGTAACGGCATTGCAACCGCGACGCCTCATCATTCGCTTTCAGACGGAACGCCTGGTCATATTTCTCTTCGAGGTATTCGAGAATGGCCCCGGACTCGGCGACCACCTGGTTGCCATCGGTAATGACCGGCGATTTTCCCAGCGGATGCACTTTTTTCAGCGCCGCCGGGGCCAGCATGGTTGGCTCACGCTGATAGCGTTTGATCTGATAAGGCACTTCGAGCTCTTCCAGCAGCCACAGCACCCGATGCGAGCGCGATTTCTCAAGATGGTGAACGGTGATCATCGTGATTCCCTGTGTATTGACCTTCCCTGAGTATAGACGTCACTCACTTTCCGGCTGTCTGTCATCCTGTTCAGGATCGAGCAGTACCGCACCGGAACCCTGCTGGCCCAGCCGGTCACCCGGATTGCGCAGCGGACAGTCGCGCATCGACAGACAGCCGCAGCCGATGCAGCCATCCAGGTCATTGCGCAGTCGGGTCAGGGTTTCAATCCGCTTGTCCAGCTCTTCACGCCAGTGCTGCGTCAGCGCATCCCACTCCGGCGTCGACATGCGTTTGTTCGCCGGGATGTGATCCAGACTCTCGCTGACCGTCGCCAGCGGGATACCGATGCGCTGCGCAATTTTGATAATCGCAACGCGGCGCAGGACGTCACGGCTGTATCGCCGCTGATTGCCGCTGTTACGGGTGCTGAAGATTAATCCTTTCGATTCATAAAAGTGCAGCGCGGAAACCGCGACGCCGCTGCGACGCGCCACTTCGCCCGGTGTTAAAACCGGTTTTGGATAGTTGCGTTCTTTTTTCATCTCAGCCTTTACCTCAAGTTAACTTGAGGAATTATACTTCTTTTCCATTACACCGACTAAACTGCTGTTACCGCTTTATTACACACCAGAAGGATGAGGCCATCATGCAAGAAGAGATCATTCATTCCCTGACGCACTGGATTGATCAGAACCTCGATAAGAGCCTGTCGATCGACGAAGTAGCTGCGAAGTCAGGTTATTCGAAATGGCACCTGCAGCGTATGTTCCGTTCCGTAACGAAACAGACGCTGGGTGGCTATATTCGTGAACGTCGCCTGACGCTGGCCGCAGAAGCCCTGTCGCAGACGCAGCGCCCGGTTTTTGATATCGCAATGCAATATGGTTATGACTCGCAGCAGACTTTCTCCCGGGTGTTTCGCCGTCAGTTTTCGCAGACGCCGACGGCTTACCGTCACACCATGCGTCGTCAGTCCCTTCAGCGTCCTCGCCTGCTGAGCTTTGGCTGCAACGACACGCTGAACAGTTTTACGCAGCGCACCACAGGCGAGTGCTGCCCGGTCCGCTGATTTCCGGATGCGCCTGCCCGGGCGCATCCCTCTGATTTCCCGCTATTTGCTCCGCCTCTGTACATTTCCTGCCCGCGCAATGAGTCAAATTTTGTTCAAAATTTAAAATCGGGTGATATAATGTGATCCAAGTCACACTTTGAACCTGGTTTGACGGCGCAAAAGTCTTCCTGACACGCTTTTCCGCCGCCGGTGATGTCCGCAGATTGTCAGGGATACTTACTGATATTGAGGTCCGGCCGATGGCTACGTTAACCGCCAGTTTTCTTGTTATGCGTTGGGAGTTGCTGAGCGCAGTCATGATGTTTTTTGCCAGCACACTGAAAACTAAACTCCGTCAGGACAGCCGTCATGTGATGGCCTTTATGTGTGGCGGGATTGGTTTAGGCATGACCTGCTGGTTTGTGACCGGACTGATGGGCATTACGCTGAGCATGGACAATGTGCATAACTTCCTGGCCATCTCAAAGCATGCCTTTATTGAGGCAATGAGTCAGGCGCCAGCTGACTGGCCGATGCCCTGATTTCTGCGCATAAAAAACCCCGCGAAGCGGGGTTTTTTATATTGCTGTGTGTGCTTAAATTTTCTTCAACATGGCAGGGATATTCACATCCTGCACTGTCACGCCCGGCCTCTGCGTTCCGCGACGGTCCTGAATCCACATATCTCCCATCATCTGATTTAAACCGCGATCTAATCCGGTCACCAGTCCTGCACCTGGAGTGAAGGTCAGTTCGCCAAAGTAGATCTGTTCGTCGTGGATATACCAGTCCACACGCACATAGTCGAAATCGCTGGCCAGTTTCTTGCTCAGCTCCAGCGCCTGCTCCAGCGAAGGCATGATCGGCGAGACATCCAGACCGGTATCACGAATCTTGTGATACGCCTCGCTGAGGTTGTTCACATAGAAATTCATCGACAGCAGCGGCTGGCAGCGGTTGTAGATCACCTGCAGCACATATTCGAACTTGCCATCACGCTTGTTGAACATGTGAAACTTGTAATCAATTGGCGCGCTTTTGCCATCACCAATGTACTTCTCCACCAGAATGCGTGGCTTGATGTAGCGATAGTGGATCTCACGCGCTTCGTTGGCGAAGTCGGTCTTCAGCCAGCGATAACAGTCATGAATGATCTGCTGCTTGCGCAGGGCATCCGGCTCTTCCAGCAAAATCTCCACCATGTTGGAGGCGTGGTTCGGCTTGATCACCGTGCCTTTCCAGCAGGGTAAGCTGTTCAGTGTGGTCGGGTCAGTGGTTTCATGAACCAGCGGAATCAGGTATTCATTACCGATTTTTTCAGCGATGAATTCACGCACCGAGTATTTATCTGACAGGCGGCCATAGTTCTGGTAATCGCCGAAGATAAACTTACGGTACAGAACCTTCTCATTGAACACTTTTGGCTGACGCAGATTGGGCAGCTTTCTGAACTTGTGGAAGTAATAGATGCGGTCCTGATAAGCCCAGGGCATCTTCTTGATAAAGTACTGCACACTTCTTCTGAGTTCTTCTTTCAACTTGAGCATATCTGACCTCATTTGTAGGTTTTGTAGTTGAGTGAGGAAACCTGAATCTTTTGAATGACGCCGTTTTTAAAGAAATAATTCATGATGGTCAGGGACAACAGCTCTGAAAGGAACACGCTCCACGCGGCCCCCATGATGCCGTGCCCCTGAATCAACCACCAGGAGAGCGGCAGACTAATGACCATCAGACAGATGATCTTCCTCAGCAGATAGTTGAATCCACCCTCTTTAACCATGTAGCGATACGCTACCGTCCCCATTGCTGAAAAGCTGGTCGCTATCGACAGCAAGGTAATGAGACTGCCTGACTGTGTGTATTCCGGCCCGTACAGCGCAATGATGATTCGCTCGCCATAAAGCGAAATCACCAGCAGCATCAGCAAAGAGACGGCCATAACGTAGCCATTAAGCCGTGCAGCCAGCTTAATAGCGACCTCACCGCGCTCCCTGAAAATTTCAGTGAAGCAGGAGGTGATGAGCGCCACCGGGATAAAAATCCAGGAAGCGGAAATGGTATTGGCCGCTGCAAACAGGCCCAGGTCACGCGCGGGCGCGGTGCCAGCCAGAAACATCTGGGCGGCTTTAACCTGCACCGAAATAAAGATGCTGGAGATGGCCAGCGGCAGACCGGCGTACATCAGATAACGCAGATAAGCGGTGCGCTTTTCGCGCGGCGGCATCTGATCCTGATGATCCTGATAGAAATTGCGGCGTTTGATCAGGTAAGGCACCAGCGTCACAGCCACAATGGACAGCGTCAGCCAGAGCGGATTAAGACGCAGCCAGGCGACAGTGAAGCTGATGGCAAAGCTCAGCAGCATTCCTGTTGCATTGGCAATCGTGTTAAGCCGTGAGGCAAGCCGGGCGTTGTTATAGACGCTGAAAGTGTCCTGAGTGACAAACACTGAGGCCACAAATGAGGCCAGCGCAAATGCCAGGAAGTTTTCCTGCATGTTGTACCAGACCCAGATTAAGACTGGCACCGAGGTTGCCAGCAGCAGCACCATCCGCAGCGTGCGTGCAATCGTCATCAGACGCAGACCTTTGGCCGCGTTTTTGCTGACGCGTTTGAACAGAATGGTTTCGGTGCCAAAGATTGCAATGGTCTGCACCATTGCAAATAGTGAAGTAGAAAACGCCATCTGGCCGAACACTGTCGGACCAAAGGACTTCGCCACGTAAGACGTCACAAAAATGACGCCAAAGACGGAGATGATCTTTTCAGACATCATCCAGGCGGCATTAGACATTACGCTCAATTTCATCGACTCTTCCTTAGTATTACTCAACTACAACCGCTTCGGTACAACATCCCTGTAACGAATTAATAAGCGCGCAGTGGGCCTGGCGAAAATGTAAGACTTCAGACCAAACTGGTCCGAAAAAGTGAGAAGCAGATCATATTCCGAAGAGTGAATTCAGGATAATTCTTATTATAAATGGCGCGAATCACTTCAAATGGAAACGATTTCAGGCTAAAAGCAGAACAACCTTAAAGAGCCTTATCAGCAAATTAATCCTGTCCGACAGACTTAATATCCAGTGTACGTAGATTTTTTTCGTAATTTGGATGCGATGAATTTATAACAAAAACCCGCCTCCAGGAAGGTACGCCCGGTCGATAAGAATAAAATAAGATTTATCCCATGATGATATTTATTTCAAATATCTTAATTTAGGCTTCGCAATTCAACTCGCGCACTTTAATACTGCCTTAATAGAATCTTACAGTGCCAGAAATTATTAAAGTCATTCTCATCCATTAATCGATAAGAAAGGTAAGAGCATTTATGAGAAAGTCACGATACAGCGAAGATCAAATCACAAATGCCATTAAAGCTTCTGAATCGGGCGTGAAAGTCAGGGAAATCTGTCAGGAGTTAGGTATCTCTGAAGCCACTTTCTACAGCTGGAAGAAGAAGTTTTCTGGGTTGTCTTCGGAAGAAGGCAGGAAAATCAAGGATCTGGAAGATAAACTGCAGAACATCACGCGCGAACTGCAGACCCTCAACGCTGACAAAGAGATGCTGCAGAGCGTGCTGAAGCACTTCTTTACGACGAATGAAAAACGTCAGGCTGTGGATTTCCTGCAGAATACTTTTGACATCGGCACCCGCCGCAGCTGCCGCTTATTAGATATCAGCCGCAGCGTATACCACTATCCGTCAGGCACGGAGAATCGCTGAGCCCAATGCTACCGCGCTTTTTAGACTTAACGCTGAGATTTGTTCTTACCAGAAGAGATGAAGATCATTTAACAGGACAATTGCGGCACCCTTTTCCGCTCCATTTATAACTAATGAATGGCTTCACGGCTAAGCTTCTTTTTTTGCGGTAAAATTGATTCACAACAGCAAAAGTCTCGCATTCCACGCCTTTTCTTCCTCTCCCGGCCCCGTTAACACGGGACCGGGCCCTCTCTTTTTCTGATAAGCCCTGCTAATCGTCGGAACTGAATCCGCCAGACAGAATTAAGCCGCTTTAAACATCGGGCAAAAAAGCACCATCTCTTTTTTAAGTTAACAGTGGATCTGATAACTTTTTCCGGCTTCGCTTTAATTGCTGTCCGGGTAGTTTATTGCATTAAGCATCACCAGGAATAATCCATGATAAATAGTTTATTCTTCCTTAACACTATCGTTATCTTCCTTAAGCATGGTTTTCTGCGTTGCGCATCATTGATGCCAGAGATTAATGCTTAAATATTAACGCAGCGGCGGAATTGTCTTACTTCCTTATCAAGGAATGAAGTTAATCGTGGTTTTTGACCTGCTTTTCTCAGGGCCAGACCACAATAAAAAGCGGTAGATAAAAGCGTAACGTTCCCCATGTTGCGTCTTTTTTCCTGATTAATGACCGATATCTGAACAGTGAAACCCTTTTTGCTGTGAAAAAGCGGGGGCCGGGGACAGCGGAAGGGCTGCTTTTTTAGCGGCTGACGCGCGACAGAGAGGACAACAGTGAGGGGTGACGCATGTCCGCGACGCAATGAAAACGATTTCGCGGCATAAATCTGCCGGTGAGTATGCAAATCGGCATAGGACTTAATCTTAAAATGCCGCGCAGAGCCGTCTCTGCGCGGCAATGACCTTCTGCTTTGCGTGAGGGTTTAGTCGTTCACCGACACCACCTGCGGCTGCGGTTTAATGCGCATGGCCCAGATTACGCCCGCCATCAGACAGACAATCCCCGTGACGGTGAGCAGCGGCGGCCAGCGTTGATACCAGAGAAACGTCCATAACAGGCCGAAGAGGATTTCGAAAACGATCAGCGGCCCCATCAGCACGGTGGGCAGCCGCTGGCTGGCTGCGTTCCAGCACAGGGTGCCGAGCCAGGAACAGAGCAGGCCAATCGCCAGCATCAGGGTGATAAACACCCCGGGCCGCGGGCCAAAAGGCAGTGAAAAAGCGGGCTGTTGCCAGCCGATCTGCACACTGACCAGCACATACATCACCAGCGCCATCGGCAGTGTCACCAGCCCCTGCGCGGTTGCCCAGGTCGAGGGCCGCAACCCGGGATGCGTCCGCAGCCAGCGGGCGTTGCGCAGCGGATACCATGTCCAGCAAATCACGGCCAGCAGCGCCAGCACAATGCCGGTCAGGTAACGGCTGAGATCCAGCGTCGCGCCCTGATTCTGTAACTCCGCTGCGTTCACGCAGAGCAGCCCGGTGGCCATCATAATCAGTGCCGGGAACAGCCGCCGCCATGACAGTCGTCCTTCAAGATGGCCGTAACAGAGATTGGCCGTTACAGCGATCACCACCGGCAGCGTGCCGATGATCATGGTGGAAACCGGTCCGCCGGTCCGCTGAATGGCGTTTGCCAGGAAAGCATAATAGAAGAGGTTTCCCACCAGCGAGAGCTTAATCGCTTCGCGCCAGTCCGCCTGCACCAGCTGACGCAGGCGGCGACGATCGTGCCAGGCCAGTGGCAGGGCAATCAGGCCAAATGCCACATAACGGCCTGCCGATTGCAGTGCGCCAGGGTAATCAGGCACCAGTAGCGGCCCGACAAAGATCAGCCCCCACATCAGCCCGGCGGTTATAGCAAAGATGACGCCAGCAAACATGATTTTTTCCTGTATGACATTTTTGTGCAGTGTGGCGGGTTCGGGCGCGTATTGCTTGTAGCAGGTTGCGATTGTCTCAGGGCTGGAAGACCTGTTTCTGATAACGTCCCGGCGTGATGCCATAACGGCTGGCAAAGGCGCGGGTCAGATGCGCCTGATCGGTTAAGCCCACTGCCGCCGCGACGCTGGCGGCCGGTTCACCCCGGGCCAGCCGCTGTTTAGCTTCATAAAGCCGGAACGCCATCAGCATCTGATGCGGGGTAACGTGATAGTGCTGGCGAAAGGCGCGTAAGAAGTGCCACGGCGACAGCGAAGCCAGCGCCGCCAGCTCATCCAGCCGTACCGGCCCGGCGAGGTTGGCGCGCAGATAGTCACGCACCTGGTCAAAGCGATGGCCGGTTCCGGCCCGGCCCGGCGAGGCCATGCGAGCCAGCGGACGGATCTGCAGCAGCAGTTCCGCGAGCAGGCTATGACGTGCCAGGTCAGACTCCGCCTGCCAGAGTGCGGCCAGCGTGCGGGAAAGCGGCTGCGCCACCCGCGGATCGGTCAGCAGCGCCTCATTAAACCACCAGTCACGGTCACCGGTCAGTTCATCCATCCGCTGCGGCTGAATATAGATCATCTGATAACGCCACCCCTCATCGCATGCAGACTCGCCCGTATGAAGTTCATCCGGGTTCATCGTGATCAGCGAGTTGACCGGCGCCGTATACCGGGTACCGCGATAACGAAAGTGCTGCGCACCCGCCTCAATGGTGCCAATACCAAAGGCTTCGTGGGTATGGGGTTCAAAAGCGTAACGGGAGATGTGGGCCTGATAGAGTTCCACGCCGGGCAATGAGGCCGGTTGCTGAAACTGCGCACGGTCTTTTTCACAGGGAAAAACAGCCGGAACACCTTCCACTTCTCTCTCCTTATTTGACGCCTGTCGGATTAGCATGCCTGCAACCGGGAAGGAAATGCAAAAGATTGCTATCCGCCGCGCCAGTGGTAACACTGTTTTTTCTCATTCAGAGGAAGTCAGCATGGCACAGCGGGTCGTCATCATCATTGATATGCAGAACGGCGTATTCAGCACACCACGTTTTGATCAGGCAGGCCGGATAGTCCGGATTAACCGGCTGATTGAACACGCCGATACCGTCCTGTTTATTCAGCATCGCGAAGGCACAATGTGTGAAGGGGACCCCGGTTTCGAGCTGTTGCCGGCGCTGGTTCAGCCTGCAGGCGCGTTTTATGTGACAAAAAACCGCCTGCGACAGCTTCTGGCAGACGGCGCTGGCCGCGCTGCTAAAGCGTCTGGAGATAAACGCGTTTATGGTATGCGGATGTGCGACTGACTACTGCCTGGATACCACAATTAAGGCAGGCGCCAGTGCGGGCTATGCGATTACCGTGGCAGCAGATGCGCACACCACCGCCGATCGGCGCTGGGTCGGGGCCGAAGCGCTGACTAATCAGCACAATGATGTGTGGGCCTCACTGCTCATCCCCGGCAACGTGCCGCGCGTGATGAGTACCGATGCCGTGCTGGCAGAATGGTCGTCGCCAGTCAGCCGGAACGGTGCATAAAAAAGCCCGCTAAGCGGGCTTTTTAAACGCGTCAAACCATAAAATCAGAACGGAATATCGTCGTCGAAATCCATTGGCGGTTCATTGTTATTGCTGGCCGGTGCGCTCTGAGGCTGCTGCTGTGGACGGGACTGCGCGCCGCCGCTGAACTGGTTATTATTGCCCTGCGGCTGCTGTGGCTGACCCCAGCCGTTGTTGTTGCCACCACCCTGTGCGCCTGCTCCGCCGTTACCGCCCTGCTGACGGCCACCCAGCATCTGCATGGTGCCACCGACGTTCACGACCACTTCTGTCGTGTAACGCTCCTGGCCCCCCTGATCCTGCCATTTACGGGTGCGCAGCTGGCCTTCGATGTAGACCTGCGACCCTTTTTTCAGGTATTCGCCTGCGACTTCAGCCAGTTTGCCAAACAGCACTACGCGATGCCATTCGGTGATCTCTTTGTTTTCACCGGTCTGCTTGTCACGCCAGCTCTCAGACGTCGCCAGCGTAATGTTCGCAACCGCGCCGCCATTGGGCATATAACGTACTTCCGGATCCTGACCCAGATTCCCGACAAGAATCACTTTGTTAACGCCACGACTGGCCATGTTGCTGTCTCCCGATGAGTTAATGCATACAGTCTAATCCATCAATTCTAACACGTCCTGCGCACTGTTTCCCACTTTCGAGCCGCGTTCCGGTTTTAATCTGCCCGCCGCCCGGACCACAGAGTACTGGATATTTATTCAGTCTATTTTTTGTGCCATAATGACACGTTTATTCTGGCCGTGTCGGCAAGGCGCGGTGAGTGCTGCTAACCGGGAAAGGTGAATGGATAAGATCGAAGTTCGTGGTGCCCGCACCCATAATTTGAAAAACATTAACCTGACCATCCCTCGCGACAAACTCATTGTGGTGACCGGCCTGTCAGGCTCCGGTAAATCCTCACTGGCGTTTGATACGCTGTATGCGGAAGGTCAGCGCCGCTACGTAGAATCGCTCTCTGCGTATGCGCGCCAGTTTCTTTCGTTAATGGAGAAGCCGGACGTCGATCACATCGAAGGTCTATCGCCCGCCATTTCTATCGAACAGAAATCCACGTCGCACAACCCGCGTTCGACGGTGGGAACCATCACCGAGATCCATGATTACCTGCGTCTGCTGTTTGCCCGCGTGGGCGAACCGCGCTGCCCGGATCATAATGTGCCGCTGGCGGCGCAGACTGTCAGCCAGATGGTTGATCAGGTACTCTCTCAGCCGGAAGGCCGTCGCCTGATGCTGCTGGCGCCAGTGATTAAAGATCGCAAAGGCGAACACACCAAAACGCTGGAGAATCTGGCGGCGCAGGGCTATATCCGTGCGCGTATCGATGGTGAAGTGTGTGACCTCTCCGATCCGCCTAAGCTGGAGCTGCAGAAAAAGCACACCATCGAAGTGGTGATTGATCGCTTTAAAGTGCGTGACGACCTGTCGACCCGCCTGGCGGAATCGTTTGAAACCACGCTGGAGCTTTCCGGCGGCACGGCGATTGTTGCGGATATGGATGACACAGAAGCCGAAGAGCTGCTCTTCTCGGCTAACTTCGCCTGTCCGATCTGTGGTTACAGCATGAGCGAACTGGAGCCGCGCCTCTTCTCGTTCAACAACCCGGCTGGAGCCTGCCCGACCTGTGACGGCCTGGGCGTGCAGCAATATTTCGATCCCGATCGTGTGGTGCAGAATCCGGACCTCTCTCTGGCAGGCGGCGCGATCCGCGGCTGGGATCGCCGTAACTTCTACTACTTCCAGATGCTGCGTTCGCTGGCAGACCACCTCAACTTTGATATTGAAGCCCCGTTCGGCAGCCTGCCCGACAATGTACAGAAGGTGATTCTGTACGGGTCTGGCAAAGAGAACATCGAATTTAAGTACATCAACGATCGTGGTGACACCTCGGTACGCCGTCATCCGTTTGAGGGCGTGCTTAATAACATGGAACGCCGCTACAAAGAGACCGAATCTTCTGCCGTGCGCGAAGAGCTGGCGAAGTTCATCAGCAACCGCGCCTGTGCCAGTTGCGAAGGCACCCGTCTGCGTCGCGAAGCACGTCATGTTTATGTCGAGAACACCACGCTGCCGACCATCTCTGAGATGAGCATCGGTCATGCGATGTCCTTCTTTGAAAATCTGAAGCTCAGCGGCCAGCGAGCGCAGATCGCTGAAAAAGTCCTGAAAGAGATTGGCGACCGCCTGAGCTTCCTGGTGAATGTCGGTCTGAACTATCTCTCTATGTCGCGTTCTGCGGAGACGCTTTCCGGCGGTGAAGCGCAGCGTATCCGTCTGGCCAGCCAGATCGGTGCGGGGCTGGTCGGCGTCATGTATGTCCTGGATGAGCCCTCTATCGGCCTGCACCAGCGCGACAATGAGCGTCTGCTCGGTACGCTGATTCACCTGCGTGATCTCGGTAACACAGTGATCGTGGTTGAGCATGATGAAGATGCGATTCGTGCCGCAGATCATGTGATCGATATCGGTCCGGGTGCCGGTGTGCATGGTGGTCAGGTGGTTGCTGAAGGTACTGTTGATGAGATCATGGCGCAGGAAGCGTCACTGACCGGGCAGTTCCTGAGCGGTAAGCGTGAAATAGCGGTGCCGGAAGCGCGCGTTAAAGGCGATCCTTCTAAAGTGCTGAAAATTACCGGGGCGCGTGGCAATAACCTCAAGGATGTCACACTGACGCTGCCGGTCGGACTCTTTACCTGCATTACCGGCGTGTCCGGCTCGGGCAAATCGACGCTGATTAACGATACGCTGTTCCCGATTGCGCAGCGGGCGCTGAACGGGGCGACCATCGCCGAACCGGCTCCTTATCGCGACGTGGCGGGTCTGGAGCACTTCGATAAAGTGATCGACATTGACCAGAGCCCGATCGGTCGTACTCCGCGCTCTAACCCAGCCACCTACACCGGCATCTTTACGCCGGTGCGTGAACTCTTTGCCGGCGTGCCTGAAGCGCGTTCGCGTGGCTATAATCCGGGCCGCTTCAGCTTTAACGTGCGCGGCGGACGCTGTGAAGCCTGTCAGGGCGACGGCGTACTGAAAGTCGAGATGCACTTCCTGCCGGACATCTATGTGCCGTGCGACCAGTGCAAAGGCAAACGCTATAACCGCGAAACGCTGGAAGTGAAGTACAAAGGCAAGAGCATCCACGAAGTGCTGGAGATGACCATCGAAGAAGCCCGTGAGTTCTTCGATGCGGTGCCGGCGCTGGCGCGTAAGCTGCAGACGCTGATGGATGTGGGGCTCTCCTACATCCGGCTCGGGCAGTCGGCCACCACGCTCTCCGGCGGTGAGGCACAGCGTGTGAAACTGGCGCGTGAGCTTTCCAAACGCGGCACTGGCCAGACGCTCTACATTCTGGATGAGCCGACCACGGGTCTGCACTTTGCCGATATCCAGCAGCTGCTGGAAGTGCTGCATCAGCTGCGCGACCAGGGCAACACCATTGTGGTGATTGAACACAACCTCGACGTGGTGAAAACCGCCGACTGGATTGTCGATCTTGGCCCGGAAGGGGGCAGCGGCGGCGGTGAAATCCTGGTGGCGGGCACGCCAGAAACCGTTGCGGAGTGTGAGAAATCCCATACGGCCCGCTTCCTGAAGCCGCTGCTACAGAAGTAACTCTCCAGGGCCCGCCGCGTGCGGGCCTTTTTTATTACTCCTGCCGATTCAGCCAGAAAAATGCAGGATCAGGCAAGATTCAGACATGTATAGGCATATACGCTTTTTACCACGCTGACTATCCTTAAGCGGTTCCTCTTTGGCACGCCCTGCGTCGCCCTGTTTTTTGCAGCCCGTTCAGACGGCTGCACTTCATCAGAAAAACTCACGACATATCGAAACTGGAGACACCATGAATATTACGCATGCGTATGCTGCTCAGGATGCAAAATCCAAACTGGCACCGTTCGATTTTAAGCCGCGTGAGCTGCGCGCCCATGACGTCCAGCTTGACGTGCTGTTCTGTGGCGTTTGCCATTCAGATCTGCATCAGGCCCGTAATGAGTGGAAAAACACGATTTTCCCTGTCGTGCCGGGTCATGAAATTGTCGGTCGCGTGACCGCCGTTGGTCCGCAGACGCAGAAATATAAAGTCGGCGATCTGGTAGGCGTAGGCTGTATGGTCGACTCCTGCCGCAGCTGTCCGAGCTGTCAGCAGGGACTTGAGCAGTATTGCGAAAACGGATTTGTGGGTACCTACAACGGCGAAGATCGCGAAACCGGCGCGATTACCTACGGCGGCTACTCCACGTCCATGGTGGTGGATGAGAGCTTTGTGCTGCGCATTCCCGAAAATCTGGAGCTGGCGGGCGTCGCGCCGCTGCTGTGCGCCGGGATTACCACCTACTCTCCGCTGCGCCACTGGAATGTCGGACCGGGCAAAAAAGTGGGCATTGTCGGTTTAGGCGGTCTGGGCCACATGGGCGTGAAGATTGCCCATGCAATGGGCGCGCATGTCGTGCTGTTCACCACCTCAGCCTCTAAGATTGAGGATGGCAAGCGTCTGGGTGCCGATGAGGTTGTTATCTCTAAAGATCCGGCGCAGATGGCGCAGCACGCGAACAGCTTCGACTTTATTCTCAACACCGTGGCAGCGCAGCACGATCTTAACCCGTTCATCTCCCTGCTGAAGCTGGATGGCAACATGACGCTGGTCGGTGCGCCGGAGCATGATCACCCGGCTCCTCAGGTGTTTAACCTGATCTTTAAACGCCGCAGCATTGCCGGTTCACTGATCGGCGGTATCGCGGAAACGCAGGAGATGCTCGACTTCTGTGGTAAACACAACATCACCTCAGATATTGAACTGATTGCGATGGATCAGATTAACGACGCCTACGAACGTATGCTGAAAAGCGATGTGAAGTACCGCTTTGTTATCGACATCAACACGCTGCGCGAACAGCCTGCCGCGTAACCCTCGTGTGTCGGACCCTCTTGCTCAGGCAAGAGGGTTTCTGGCCGTTTACCGGCCCGCTGCCACCTGCTGCCAGGAGGCGTCGATCAGATAATAGATCTGCGAATCTTTCAGCGAGCCGTCAAGAAACAGCGTGCTCCAGTGGGACTTATTCAGGTGCTCGCTGGGGATAATGTCGCTGTGCTCTTCGCGCAGTAGTTCAGCCAGCGCCGGCGTTGATTTCAGCGATATCGCAGGCCGCCCTTTGGCCTCGTGCACCATCGCAAACAGCACGCCGTTGCTCTTAATTTGTGTCGCTTTCCAGTCATTGTGGACGCTCTGCTCCGCGCCCGGTTTGCTCATGCAATAGGTCAGTAAGTCTGAGTGATTCATTATGATTCCCCCTGTAACGTCGCGACAATTCGCCTGGCACCGCCCTCAATGCGATGCTCACCCAGCCAGATCCCCTGCCAGGTGCCCAGCACCAGGCGTCCCCGCTGAACCGGCAGGAGTAACGACACGCCCAGGGTTGAGGATTTGATGTGGGCGGGCATATCATCGCGTCCTTCATAATCGTGCTGATAAGGTGCATTTTCCGGCACGTGCCGCATGAAATGCTGCTCCATGTCGCTGCGTACCGTCGGATCACAGTTCTCATTTAAGGTTAACGACGCCGACGTATGCTGTAACAGCAGATGCAGCAGGCCGGTTTTGATATCCCGCAGGCCGGAGAGCGATGCGACAATTTCATCGGTGACGAGATGAAAGCCGCGCGGCTTCGCGCTCAGCGTGAGGGTTTGTTGATGCCACATAACGGTTTCCTTGAACGATTCTCCCGTTTAAGTGTGCAGCATGTCGCCCAAAGGTAAACCCTGCCCCATAAAAAAACCGCCGGAGCGAACCCGGCGGTTTTTTCACAGCGTGGCGCATCGTTACATGACGGCGGCGAAAGCCTCTGCCACCTGATGCACGTTTTTGCTGTTCAGACCGGCGACGCACATCCGGCCACTGCCCACCAGGTAGATGCCAAATTCGTTGCGCAGGCGATCGACCTGCTGCGCGCTCAGTCCGGTGTAGCTGAACATGCCGCGCTGCTTCAGCAGGTAGTCAAAGTTTTTGCCCGGCAGCGCGGTGCGCAGCACCTCGACTAAGGACTCACGCATCGCGAGGATACGCAGGCGCATCGCTTCCACTTCTGCCAGCCAGCTCGCTTTCAGCGCTTCATCGTTGAGAACACGCGCCACCACCTGCGCACCAAAGTTCGGCGGGCTGGAGTAGTTACGACGAACGGTCGCTTTGAGCTGACCCAGCACGCGTGCTGATTCGTCGGCGCTGTCGCAGACGACAGAGAGACCGCCCACGCGCTCACCGTAGAGTGAGAAGATCTTCGAGAACGAGTTACTCACCAGCGCAGGCAGACCGGCCGCCGCGACGGCGCGCAGCGCATAAGCATCCTGTTGCATGCCGGCACCAAAGCCCTGATAGGCGATATCCAGGAAAGGAATCAGCTGCTGCGCTTTCAGCACCTCAATGGTTTGATCCCACTGCGCGTCCGTCAGGTCGGCGCCGGTCGGGTTATGGCAGCAGGGATGCAGCAGGACGATGCTGCGGGCTGGCAGGGTTTTCAGGGTGCTGATAAAGGCATCAAAGCGCACTCCGTGGGTTTCTGCGTCATACCAGGGGTAAGTGTTCACCTCAAAACCGGCACCGTTGAAGATCGCGATGTGATTTTCCCAGGTCGGATCGCTGACCCAGACGGCAGACTGTGGGAAATAACGCTTCAGGAAGTCTGCGCCCACTTTCAGCGCCCCCGAGCCGCCCAGCGTCTGAATGGAGGCAATGCGACCTGCCTGCAACATCGGATGATCGGCCCCAAACAGCAGCGGTGCAATCGCGTTCCGGTAGCTGTTCAGCCCTTCCATTGGCAGGTAGAGCGATGCCTGATGCGGCTCAGCATAGATCTGCTCTTCGGCAGCCGCCACGGCTTTCAGCTGCGGAATGATGTTCTGTTCGTCGTAATAGAGCCCGATACTCAGGTTAACTTTGTGTTCGCGCGGGTCTTGTTTGAAGGCTTCCATCAGCGACAGAATCGGATCGCCAGCATAGGCATCAACGTTTTGAAACACGGTATAGGTCTCCAAGAGTGGTCCAGAGGTAAAAAACGGGTTAAACCCGATAGCGTCCCGGACGGTGGTTCATTGCAATAATCAGATTCAGGATCACCGCCCCTGCAATCGAGGCGAGCAGGATGGGGCCACTCACCACGAACAGAGACGCCAGCACGACGCAGGTATCCACCGCCATCTGCAGTTTACCCGCGCGGATCCCAAAGCGGTCCTGAAGCCACAGCGCCAGAATGTTGATGCCGCCCAGGCTCGCTTTATGACGAAACAACACTATAAACCCGATTCCCATGATGACGTTACCGAACAGTGTCGCATAGAAGGGATTGAGGTCGGAAAAGTGGACGAACAACGGATGCAGCTGGGTAAACAGCGACACCAGACCGACGGCGCAGAAGGTTTTCAGGGTGAATTCCCAGCCCATGCGTTTTACCGCCAGCCAGTAAAAAGGGATGTTGATCAGAAAGAAGGCGCCGCCAAACGACAGCGGCGACAGGTAACTGATCAGAAAGGCGATGCCTGCGGTGCTACCGGTCAGCGCGCCGGCCTGTTTCAGCATAATGACGCCGAACGAGACCATCAGGGTGCCGAGCACCATCGCCAGCGCATCTTCGATGCGCGAATGCGGGACGCGGGCGGGTTCTGCGATGTTATCCATGGGGGTTTTCTCAGTGCAAATGATGCGGTTCCAATGCAAAAAACGCACCAGCGTCACTGCCATCACCGGCGGTTACGCGGCTATGCACGATATCCCATTGATATCTGAGACACTTCAGAACAAAACTTTTTGCATGAATACGATTCATCGCCGTCATTTCATGCACTTTATCTCGTTAAGATGCGCGTTGTTTGCATGCTTTGCCGCCAGTGTGCACCAAAAGCGCACAGCATGCACCTTTTTAGCGCGTTCTGCTCTCCGGCATCATCATCAGCCCATTCTCTTTCATGCGGCCCAGCACCACCGACGTTTTCACATGGGAAACGCTCTGATGACCTGCCACTAACTGACTGATCAGGGCGCTCAGGGCGTTGAGATCGGCCACGGCGACTTTAAGCAGATAGTCCGCATCGCCGGTCGTTTTATAGGCATCGACGATCGCCTGCTCCTGCTCCACCATGCGGTGAAAACTTTCCACATATTCTGCCGTATGGTTAATCAGGCGCACCTCAATCAGTCCCACCATGCCCAGCCCGATCGCATCGGGAGACAGCCGGGCGTGATAGCCCAGGATCAGGTTAGCCTGTTCCAGATTAATGCGGCGGCGGGAGCATTGTGAGGCCGAGAGGCCGACCAGATCGCTCAGTTCCTGATTAGTCAGACGGCCGTTAGATTGTAATAAAGTGAGGATTTTAAGGTCGTAATCGTCTACGTGAGTCATTCCGTTTCCACAGCGTAATAGTCGTCGCTTTGTTACAGATAACCCGATAACCCGAGAGGTTGTCCAACACTATTTTCTGATGATGGGAGCTGCCATGCACAGATCGTGCATGACAGCCTGATGCGGAGATTATTCGTCGTCGTACTGCGGGCCTGCATAGTTATCAAAGCGCGACCACTGACCGTTAAAGGTCAGGCGCACCGTGCCGATCGGGCCGTTACGCTGTTTACCCAGGATGATCTCGGCGATCCCTTTGAGATCGCTGTTTTCGTGATAGACCTCATCGCGATAGATAAACATGATCAAATCCGCATCCTGCTCGATCGATCCCGATTCACGCAGATCCGAGTTCACCGGACGCTTATCGGCGCGCTGTTCCAGCGAGCGGTTAAGCTGCGACAGCGCCACCACCGGCACGTTGAGCTCTTTCGCCAGCGCCTTCAGCGAGCGTGAGATCTCCGCAATTTCCAGTGTACGGTTATCTGACAGCGACGGCACGCGCATCAGCTGAAGATAGTCGATCATAATGAGGCTTAATCCACCGTTTTCACGGTAGATGCGCCTGGCGCGGGAGCGCACTTCGGTGGGCGTCAGGCCGGAAGAGTCATCGATATACATGTTCTTCTTCTCCAGCAGGATACCCATGGTGCCGGAGATCCGCGCCCAGTCCTCATCATCGAGCTGGCCGGTTCGGATGCGAGTCTGGTCGACGCGGGAAAGTGACGCCAGCATACGCATCATAATCTGCTCACTGGGCATCTCCAGGCTGAAGATCAGCACCGGCTTCTCCTGCAGCATGGCGGCGTTTTCGCACAGGTTCATCGCAAAGGTGGTTTTACCCATCGAAGGACGGGCAGCGACAATAATCAGGTCAGAACCCTGCAGACCCGCCGTCTTTTTATTCAGATCCTGATAACCCGTATCGACGCCGGTGACGCCGTCATGCGGGGTCTGATAGAGCGATTCGATTCGGGAAACGGTTGATTCCAGGATCTGCTCGATATTTTTCGGGCCCGCATCTTTATCTGCGCGCGCTTCCGCAATCTTGAAGACGTTCGACTCCGCAAAGTCGAGCAGCTCCTCACTGTTGCGCCCCTGCGGATCGTACCCGGCATCGGCAATCTGATTAGCGACAGCAATCATCTCACGCACTACTGCACGTTCGCGAACGATATCTGCATACGCGCCGATGTTCGCCGCACTTGGGGTATTTTTTGCCAGCTCAGCCAGATAGGCGAAGCCACCCGCCATCTCCAGTTCGCCGCGTGTTTCCAGCGATTCAGAGAGCGTAATCAGGTCGATGGGCTTGCTGTTTTCGAGCAGCCGCTGCATCTCTGAAAAAATCAGCCGATGCGAGCGGTTGAAAAAATCATTCGCGACAACGCGCTCAGAGACGTTATCCCAGCGCTCGTTATCCAGCATCAACCCACCCAGCACAGACTGCTCCGCTTCCAGCGAATGCGGGGGCATTTTCACGCCTGCGAGCTGGCGATCCTGCGTTTCGTTCGATTTGTTGGTGGGTTTATTTCCTGCCATAGTGAATGCATTACCGATCTTCTGTGGGGACGCGCAAGTATACCTTAGTTGAGGGGCGTGCCTCACCCTCATGATGAAACAATCACAGGAGTCAGAATGGCAAAGCGTATTCAGTTCAGTGCGCACGGCGGACCGGACGTTTTAGAGTGGACAGATTTTGAACCTGCTGAGCCTGCGGAATACGACGTTCAGGTAGAGCATCGCGCTATCGGCATCAACTATATCGATACCTATGTTCGCAGCGGCCTCTATCCGGTGGCCACTTTTCCTTCCGGCCTGGGGACGGAAGCCGCGGGCGTGGTGTCACGGGTTGGCCGGGGCGTCACCCTGTTTAAGCCCGGCGACCGCGTGGTCTACTGCCTGGCGTCCATGGGTGCCTACAGCGAAGTGCACAACGTGGCCGAAGATCGCCTGATGCATCTGCCGGAGGCAATCAGTTTTGAACAGGCTGCAGCCAGCTATCTGAAAGGGCTGACCACGCAGTATCTGCTGCGCCAGACCCATAAAATCAGCGCCGGCGAAACCTTCCTGTTTCACGCGGCGGCAGGTGGTGTCGGCCTGATCGCCTGTCAGTGGGCAAAGGCGCTGGGCGCGCACCTGATCGGCACAGTCGGTTCAGCGGAGAAAGCCACGCTGGCGGAACAGGCAGGTGCCTGGGCAACCATCAACTACCGTGAAGAAGATATTGCCCAGCGCGTCAGCGAACTGACCGACGGTAAAAAAGTGGCCGTAGTCTATGACTCCGTCGGCAGGGATACCTGGGAAGCCTCGCTGGACTCGCTGCGTCGTCATGGCCTGCTGGTGAGTTTTGGCAACGCCTCCGGGCCAGTGACCGGTGTTGATCTCAGCATCCTGAATAAGAAAGGGTCGCTGTTTGTGACGCGCCCTTCGCTGTTTGGCTACATCACCAACCGTCAGGAGCTGGAAACTGCCAGCGCAGAACTGTTCTCGCTGCTGGCCAGCGGTGCGATTCGGGTGGACGTCCCTGCGCAGCAGATGTTTGCGCTTAAAGAGGCCAGCAGGGCACACCAGATGCTGGAAAGCCGCGCCACACAGGGCTCCTGCCTGTTAATTCCGTAAGCGTCAACAACAAAAAGGGCTTCCCGCAGGAAGCCCTCTTCTTTTTTTATTTTTGTTCGCGCTGGTGTAGGGACAGCGGCGATGAATTTATGTCGGTTCGATGGCACATCGAATTGACGACACCCATCCTGCCAGAAAACATAAGTAAAAAATATGTTTAATTGCAGATCCGCATTAAACAATCTCTCACTCTGTGATCGTCACCGCATTTAACGCCAGCTTTTTCGGTCTAACCTGTTGATCTTACGACACAGTCTGCAGCGGGCTCGTGCGTCGTTGTCGCCAGAAAAAGCCCGATGCAGCCAGACGGCGATCACCGCCAGGACCAGCCACGGTAACACTTTGATAACAAGAGCGAAGAGTCCTCCGACGAACATCACGATGGTTGCCACTACCAGTGCCGCCAGCACGCCCAGCAGTGAAACGCCGGTCAGCAGTAGCATCAGAAAAAAACCCACTACGAATAAAATTTCCACGTCAGCGCTCCATTTTTATAACAGTTGTTATAGTTGTTACAAAAAGCATGCCAACAGATAACCTGCTGTTTTTAAAAAACTAAAAGAGAACGACGCGTCTCTTGCCTGGTGAGAAAAACCAGATTTTGGTGTAAAAAAAACCAGCCTGAAGGCTGGTTTTCAATGTTCCGGAGGTGGGATCAGGCTTCCTGCGGAATTCTGTCAGCGACCAGCGACAGTGCCGCGTCCAGCACGCGCACATCTGCGCCCGGCTTGTGGGCATTTTCGCTCAGGTGGCGACGCCACTGGCGCGCGCCAGGAATGCCCTGGAACAGCCCCAGCATGTGGCGGGTAATGTGACCGAGATAGGTGCCCTTTGCCAGCTCCGCTTCGATATAAGGGTACATGGCGCGCACCACCTCAACCGGGTTTACCGCCGGATGCTGACGGCCAAATAAGGTCTGGTCGACCTGCGCCAGAATACCGGGGTTCTGATAGGCTTCACGGCCCATCATCACGCCATCAAGGTGCTGCAGATGGTTCTGCGCCTCTTCCAGCGTTTTCACGCCGCCATTCAGGGCAATAGTCAGATGCGGGAAATCGCGTTTCAGCTGCCAGACGCGCGGGTAATCCAGCGGTGGGATCTCGCGGTTCTCTTTAGGGCTGAGGCCGGAGAGCCAGGCTTTACGCGCATGAATAATAAAGGTGTCGCACTCGCCGCGCCCCGCGACCGTGCCAATGAAATCGGTCAGGAACGCATAGCTGTCCAGCTCATCAATACCAATCCGGGTTTTGACGGTGACCGGGATCGATACCACATCGCGCATCGCTTTGACCGCATCGGCGACCAGAGTCGCCTCGGCCATCAGACAGGCACCGAAACGGCCATTCTGTACCCGGTCAGAAGGACACCCAACGTTCAGGTTCACTTGATCGTAGCCGCGCTGTTCGGCCAGCTTCGCACAGTGCGTCAGCGCCGCCGGATCGCTGCCGCCCAGCTGCAATGCGACCGGATGCTCGGCCTCGCTATAAGCCAGGTAATCCCCTTTGCCATGAATGATGGCGCCGGTGGTGACCATTTCGGTGTAGAGCAGCGTATCCGCCGTCAGCTGACGGTGAAAATAGCGACAGTGGCGATCGGTCCAGTCGAGCATAGGCGCGACAGAGAAGCGTTGCGAAGAAAATTCAGGCATGAAGTACAGGCAATCCGGTAATTAAGGGTGATGGAATTCTGTGCAAGGATAACACAAGGCGGGCCGATAGTGCATCGCCCCGCCCGGACTGCCTGAATAACGTGCTTAGAAGTTGAAGCCCAGCTGCGCCATTGCGCCCCAGGTGTTGTTCGCGCCCACCGAACCCGCCAGATCCAGATGGACGGCGTTGTTAAACGGCGAGAGACCAAAACCGGCGGTCGCGACATTCTCGTCGTTGGACCGCATGTCCGCACGATAACCGGCACGCAGCTGCAGCCAGTCGAGTACGCGATATTCTGCGCCTGCAGCCACATACTGGCTGTTTCCCTGACTTTTGAAGCGTCTGGTCTCCGTCAGATCCACATCGCCCGTCACGGTGAACGGACCTTTATCCCAGGCCAGGCCGGTAGTGACCAGCGGGCGAATCTGATAGGTATCGCGATACCCATTGACTTCGCGGGTCTGCAGATCGCGCGACACCAGGTTCTGACCGGTGACGCCCAGCGTCCAGTTCTCCGCAAAGGTCGTCGCCAGACCGGCATCGACGTTAAACCCGGTATCCGTGCTGCGATACTGACTGTTGTTGATGTCGTTCTTGTCGTAGTCATAGATGCTGGCGGTGTAGTTGTAGAGCCAGGTTTTCTGCACTTTCGGCGTAACGCCCACCGACACCGGCTGACCGGCGATGGTGAACTCATGCGCGACCGCCACGCCATAATCGGTGACGAGGGCCGCTAAGCCATTGGCGCTGGAGCGAAGGTTGTTCTGGTCACCCGGACGCGGCAGTATCGTGCCGTTGGCCACGCCGCGCAGATAGTCGATATCACCCTGCACCACGTTAGCGCGAACGTGCGCGGTTCCGTAGGCTTTGGTAATAAAGGCGAAAGGTAGCGTCTCATTCGGAACCGTCACGGCAACGGCGACACCCGCCGAACCGTTGGCCTTATCGCCGCGCAAATCGCTCAGCCTGTTGGCCACATCGCCCGAGGCCGCGCGCAGTTCAGGATAGCCCCGTAAATAGTCTGCGGGCGTAAAGTTACCCAGCACTGAGCGGTAACGATCTACTGTCGCGGTAATATCATCGACCTTGTTAATCAGGTCATCCTTGTCAGTGACCTGAATACCGGCTGACGGAAAAATAATGCTGACGTTATCGTCGGGTCTGGCACGCGTCATCAGTGCCGGGTTAGCCAGCACGGCGGAGCCATAGAGAGAAGAAGCGACGCCGGTGCCACCCATGGCGTCATTACGTGCATCGTACCAGGTCCCTGCCGCCATGGCGGAAGAAGAAAGGAAAAGCGCGGTCGCCGCAGCGGAGTACTTTAGCGCCGGACGTTGAGCGGATTTTTTCACCATTTGCCTGCCATCACCTGAAAATTGTCATTAATACATTCAATGACTGAATAATTTGTTAGCCGTATTGTGAATGCTGGCTAACGCGTCGTTGCTGTGAATTCAAAGGAAACAGTGCCTTAATTCAAGGGATTGGACATTTTCCAACCAAAAACATGTTGTGATTGTTCAAACTAAGTCGGGGGGTTTCAAAAAATACCAGACATTGCTTAAGTCTTTCTGAACATTACTTCTTAACTCCGTGAGATGCAAAGCAAAATGCCAATAAAATTCTCTTCCGGTTGATTCAGAATGGATCTGATTTATCGTCAGTAAGGTTAAAAACGTGGGCTGAAACGCTGAACATGCTGTTTTAACAGGCAATTAATGCTGTTTTTGCAGGCAGAAGGCACTTCAGCACCTCGCCGCCAATTGTGATAAAATAACATCACTTATCCAGCGGAGAACTTTCATGACAACCATGACGACGCAGCAAATTTTGACTCAGGCCGAAAAAATGTGCCTGCAGCGTGGTGTGCGTCTGACCTCGCAGCGTGCTGAAGTGCTGCGACTAATGGCCGAACAGCCCGGCTCCATCAGTGCCTACGACCTGCTGGACCAGCTGCGGGTCAGTGAACCTCAGGCCAAACCGCCTACGGTTTATCGTGCGCTCGATTTCCTGCTGGAGCAGGGCTTTATCCACCGGGTGGAGTCCAACAATAGCTACGTAATGTGTCACCATTTTGAAGCACCGGCGCATACCTCGGTGATGCTGGTCTGCGACCGCTGTGCCGCCGTCACAGAAAAACAGGCGCAGGGCGTGGAAACTATTATCGCGACGCTGGCGGGCGAAGCGCAGTTTGCTCTGCGCCATAGCGTGATCGAAGCACATGGATTGTGCGAAAACTGTGCGGAAGTGGCAGCCTGTACGCATCATGAAAGCTGCGAACATGACCATCAGGATGAGGGAAAAAAGCGGGGAAAACGGGGATAGGCGTCAGGGCCTGAAGAGAGTTCCGGTGAGGGCTCACCGGAACAGAGGTTCGGTTACCAGCGGTAATCTTTATTGTGCGTTTCCCAGGCCGTTACTTCACGCTCTGCTTCATCTTTCGCATAGCCGTAACGCTCCTGAATTTTACCTACCAGCTGGTCGCGTTTACCTTCGATCACCTGCATATCGTCGTCGGTCAGCTTGCCCCATTTCTCTTTCATCTTGCCTTTGAACTGCTTCCAGTTGCCGCTCGCTTCATCTTTGTTCATGGCAGACCTCCAATCCTCGGGGTTTAATTATCTGGCTACTCATCATAACCTCGATACAAAGCGCTACTTAACTGCGCCCTGTAAAGTTAATTGTAGTCGCTTTATCCCATAAGACAGAACAATACAGAATAATCTGTATCCACCTGCGAGCCCGGCGGAATCAGGCCTCAAACCAGCTGTTGTGACGCCAGTGCCGCCGCCAGATGAGCCAGAGCGTCAGGCCGCGCAGCGCCAGAAAAACGGTTACCGCCAGCCATAGCCCATGGTTGCCCAGCAGCGGTACGCTCAGCAGCGTCAGGAAATAGCCTACGGCAGCCATCACCATGCTGTTGCGCATCTCGCGACCACGGGTTGCGCCAATAAACATGCCATCCAGCAGGTAACACCAGACGCCCGCCAGCGGCATGATGACCTGCCAGACCAGATAGCGGTCGGCGGTCTGTTGCAGCGACGTCAGCGAGGTCAGCAGCGTCACGATCTGCGGGCCAGCGATCGCATAGACCAGCGAGAAGAACAGCGCGACGGCCACCGCCTGACGACAGGCGGAATGCCAGACACGCAGCAGTTTACTGCCATCTTTTGCGCCATGCGCCTCACCGGCAAACGCCTCTACCGCATAGGCGAAACCATCCAGTGCGTAAGCGGTGAAGGTAATGAACATCAGTAAAACGGCGTTAACCGCGACCACGTCGGGGCCGAGTCGTGCGCCCAGCACGGTCAGCGACGCGAAACAGAGCTGCAGCATCAGGGAGCGCAGCATGATATCCCGGTTGAGGCGCAGCAGCCGGGCACTGTCACCGCGCCAGCTCTGTTTCAGCAGGGCTGGCGTGATGCCGTGCAGTTTCAGTACCCGCCAGACCATGATGCTGCCAACGCCCAGCGTAATATATTCGGCCAGCGCCGTGGCGGTGGCCGCACCCGCAACACCCCAGTGCAGCCCCATGACCAGCCAGAGATCGAGCACGATATTGACCAGATTCCCTACCACCAGCAGGATCACCGGCGCGCGTGCATACTGCACGCCCAGCAGCCAGCCCAGAATCACCAGGTTTGCCAGCGTAGCTGGCGCACTGAGCCAGCGGATCTGAATAAACCGTGCCGCCTGCGCCAGGACGTCGGGACTGCCGCCGACCAGCTGTGTCGCCAGCTGGATAACCGGATAGCGTAAGGCGATAAACAGCACCCCTGCCAGCAGCGCAATAATCAGTGGCTGGACCAGCGCCCGCGCCAGCGCCGTTTTGTCGCCCGCACCCAGCGCCTGGGCCGTAAGGCCCGTGGTGCTCATCCGCAGAAAAAGCAGCAGCATAAAGAGAAAACTGGTGACAGTGGTCCCGACCGCGACCCCACCAAGATAGACAGGGCTGTCGAGATGACCAATAACAGCGGTATCGACCACACCCAGTAAGGGTACGGTGATATTTGACAGGATCATCGGCAGCGCAAGCCGCCAGAGATTTTTATCGGTTGACGTAATAAAGCGCATTCGCCGTTCCGTGCTCAGTGTCGCTGCGCAAACAGGGCCGCGACAAAATTAGGGCAGACAGAATAGCATCAGAGAGGGCGAATGCACGCGGGCAGAAAAATCAGAGCCACTCGCCGTTGCGAACGACACCCACTGCCAGACCTTCAATAGTCAGCGACTGCGCACGGGTATCAACCACAATCGGGTCAAACTCACTGTTTTCAGGCAGCAGATGGACAATAGCCCCCTGCTTTTTCCAGCGTTTCACTGTGACTTCATCATCAATGCGCGCCACCACGACCTGTCCGTTACGCACATCCTGGGTTTTATGCACGGCGAGCAGATCGCCATCCATAATCCCGATATCTTTCATCGACATTCCGCTGACGCGCAGCAGGAAGTCAGCCGACGGCTTAAACAGGCCCGGATCCACCTTGTAGTGGGTTTCGATATGTTCCTGCGCCATGATTGGCTCACCGGCAGCGACCCGGCCAATCAGCGGTAAGCCTTCAGAGGCTTCTTCTTCCATCAGCAGACGGATGCCGCGCGAGGCACCGGACACGATCTCGATGACGCCTTTACGCGCCAGCGCTTTCAGATGCTCTTCTGCCGCGTTCGGCGAACGGAATCCCAGCTGCGCGGCAATCTCGGCACGCGTAGGCGGCATGCCTGTTGAAGTAATATGGTCGCGAATCAGGTCATAGACCTGCTGCTGCCTGCTGGTTAATGCTTTCATCCCGCCCCCTGGTTGTTTATACAGTCGCTGTGAGTATATACAGGTATTGGCGAAATGGAAACCGATTGTCCCGCAAAACGCGGCTTCCGACGCGATATGGAACGCTTATCGCAAATGTGACCAGAGCAGCGCGATCCAGACAAACAGAGCCAGCAGAATGGTGATTAGCACCGCGGCCGATCCCATATCTTTCGCCCGACCAGCCAGGGGATGATGCTCCTGACCAATGCGATCCACCACGGATTCAATCGCGCTGTTAAGGATTTCAACAATCACTACCAGCACCACCGATCCAATCATAAGGATACGGGAAACCACATCCACATCCAGCCAGCAGGCGATGACGATGGCAACCAGCGCGGCCAGCGCTTCCTGACGAAATGCCGCTTCATGCTGCCAGGCGGCACGCAGCCCCTGCCATGAGTAACCTGCGGCTTTAACTATTCTGATAAGTCCGGTGGCATTATTTGCCATGATGGGGGAACCCTTTCATCGTATTGACGTCAATGTCTGGGCTGCGTGCAATTAGCACCACCACAGATCTTCGCTGCGCTTTCTGGTATGCTTGCGGCGCTTTGCTAACAAGAGGCTTCATGTTGTCTATGTCAGGTTGGCGTAAACTTTATTACAAACTGCTTAATTTACCACTGTCGTTTTTGGTAAAAAGTAAGGCCATTCCGGCCGATCCCGTTTCAGAACATGGCCTGGATCCGACCCGGCCTATTATGTATGTTTTGCCTTACGATTCGAAGGCCGACTTACTCACTTTGCGCGCCCAGTGTCTGCGACACCATCTGCCCGATCCGCTCTCTCCGCTGGAGATTGACGGTTCGCTGCTGCCGCGTCACGTCTTTATTCACGATGGCCCGCGCGTCTTCCCCTATTTTGTGCCCAGCGTCGAATCCGTGAAAATCTTTCACGACTATCTCGATCTGCATCGAAACAATCCCACGCTGGATATTCAGATGCTGCCGGTCACCGTGATGTTTGGCCGCGCACCAGGGCGTGAAGTTCAGGGAGAAGCGACACCACATCTGCGGGTCCTGAACGGAGTACAGAAATTCTTTGCCGTCATCTGGCACGGGCGCGACAGCTTTGTCCGCTTCTCGCCCACCGTCTCGCTGCGCCGCATGGCAACCGAACACGGAACGGACAAGTCGATCGCCCAGAAGCTGGCCCGCGTGGCCCGCATTCATTTTGCCCGCCAGCGGCTGGCCGCGATTGGCCCGCGTTTACCGGCGCGTCAGGATCTGTTTAATCGTCTGCTGCAGTCCAAAGCGATTGAGAAAGCGGTAGAAGATGAAGCGCGCAGCAAAAAGATCTCTCATGAGAAAGCGCAGCAGAATGCCATCGAGATGATGGAAGAGATTGCGGCCAACTTTTCCTACGAAGCGATTCGCGTGACAGACCGGGTAATGGGCTGGCTCTGGAGCCGTCTCTATCAGGGCATCAACGTCAACGGCGGCGAAAAAGTGCGTCAGCTGGCGCAGGATGGCCATGAAATCGTCTATGTGCCCTGCCACCGCAGCCACATGGATTATCTGCTGCTTTCCTATGTGCTCTACCATCAGGGACTGGTGCCGCCGCATATCGCAGCCGGAATCAACCTCAACTTCTGGCCGGCAGGCCCGATTTTCCGTCGTCTGGGTGCATTCTTTATCCGCCGAACCTTTAAAGGCAACAAGCTCTACGCCACGGTGTTCCGCGAATACCTGGGCGAGCTGTTTACCCGCGGCTATTCGGTTGAGTACTTTGTCGAAGGCGGCCGTTCACGCACCGGTCGCCTGCTGGACCCGAAAACCGGCACCCTGGCGATGACGCTGCAGGCGATGCTGCGCGGTGGAAATCGCCCGATCACGCTGGTGCCGATCTACATCGGCTATGAGCATGTGATGGAAGTGGGCACTTACGCCAAAGAGCTGCGCGGCGCGGCAAAAGAAAAAGAGGGCTTCATGCAGATGGTGCGTGGCTTACGCAAGCTGCGCAATCTCGGCCAGGGCTATGTTAACTTTGGCGAGCCGATGCCGCTGGTCAACTATCTTAACAAGCGCGTGCCGGAATGGCGCGATGCCATTGATCCCATTGAGCCGCAGCGCCCGAGCTGGTTAACGCCGACCGTCAATGATATCGCGGCCAGCCTGATGGTGCGGATCAATGAAGCGGGCGCAGCCAATGCCATGAACCTCTGCGTCACGGCCCTGCTTGCGTCACGTCAGCGCTCACTAACCCGTGAACAGCTGATTGAACAACTGGCGTGCTACACCCAGCTGCTGCGCAATGTGCCCTATTCACCCAATGCAACGGTGCCCGATCTCACTTCGGAAGCGCTGCTGGATCACGCAATGGGCATGAACAAGTTTGAGAGTGAAAAGGACAGCATTGGCGACATCATTATTCTGCCGCGTGAGCAGGCAGTGCTGATGACCTACTATCGCAACAACATTCATCACATGCTGGTAATGCCGTCGCTGATTGCCGCCATTGTTCAGCAGCATCAGACGCTGAGTGAAGCAGAACTGCTGCGTCAGGTGAGCCTGATCTATCCGATGCTGAAGAGTGAGCTGTTCCTGCGCTGGCAGACCGATGAACTGCCACAGCTGCTGACCGATCTGTGTCAGGAACTGGCGCGTCAGGGCCTGATTACGCGCGAAGACGGTGAGCTGCGCTTTACTGCGGCACGCTATCGCACGCTGCAGCTGCTGGCCGCCGGGGTACGTGAAACGCTGCAGCGTTACGCCATTACCTTCTCAATTCTCAGCGCCAAGCCGACGATTAACCGCGGTACGCTGGAAAAAGAGAGCCGGACGCTGGCACAGCGACTGTCGGTGCTGCACGGCATCAACGCACCGGAGTTCTTCGACAAAGCCGTTTTCACCTCGCTGGTGCTGACGCTGCGCGACGAAGGATATATCAGTGACAGTGGCGATGCCGATGTCGCACAGACGCAGGCCACCTGGCACATCCTGGCGGATCTGGTAACCAGTGACGTTCGCATGACGATTGAAACCGCCGTCGCGCACGACTGACGCCTGCGTACAGGTAAAAGGCGACCTCATGAGGTCGCCTTTTTCTGCCCAAAACTTCGGAGCAAAAGAGATCCGGAAGCAACAAACAGGCTCAACACGCTGGGTACACGATCAGAAGAGGAAAGCGGCCCGCGCCACAGATGGCGCGGGCCGGGCATGCCAGGGATGGCGGCTTTTGCGTCTTTCCGATCTGACCGTGTTTCCTGCACACGCTCGATCTCGCCGCTAAATGAGCCTTTTTGCGCCCAAAACTTTCAGAACAGCTGGCTGAACGGCGGCGTATTCATCAGCACGCCCAGAAACAGTACCATCCCGACATAGTTGTTATTCAGGAATGCCTGGAAACAGGGCTGCCGTTCACGTCCGGCGATCAGCTTCTGCTGATACACAAACAGCGCCGCCGCCAGCAGCAGCGTCCAGTAGAAAGCGCCATTCAGATGCAGCAGCATCCCCACCAGCGCCATCAGCACCAGGGTTGCCAGCTGCAGCAAACCGATGGCCAGCTTGTCGAAACGGCCAAACAGAATCGCGGTCGACTTGACGCCAATCTTCAAATCGTCATCCCTGTCCACCATCGCATATTGCGTATCGTAGGCCACCGTCCAGCAGACATTGGCAATAAAAACCAGCCAGCAGACGAGGGGTAAGGACTCACTAACTGCAGACCACGCCATGGGAATCGCCCAGCCAAAAGCGGCACCCAGTACCACCTGCGGCAGATGGGTATAACGTTTCATAAAGGGGTAAACCCAGGCCAGCGCCAGCCCCACGACAGAGAGCATAATCGTCATCAGGTTCATGGTCAGCACCAGCGCAAAGGCCACCAGCGCCAGGATCACAAACAGCAGCTTCGCCTCTCTGGCGCTTACCGCCCCGCTGGCCAGAGGCCGATGCTTCGTGCGCTCAACATGACCGTCCACCTTACGGTCGGCGTAGTCGTTAATCACACAACCCGCCGCGCGCATCACAAACACCCCGGCAACAAAAACCGCCAGCACCGGCAGCGGGGGCACGGCCCTATCCGCCAGCCATAACGCCCAGAGCGTGGGCCACATCAGCAGCAGCGTCCCGATCGGTTTGTCGATACGCATCAGGCGGGCATACGCCCGCCATTTCATCGTCATACTATTTTGCACTCCAGATCCCTCAGTCCCGATCGCCATAGAATGGCGATGCGGGTAAAAACAGTTCAGTCAGCAGCAGCGGTTTACCGGAGAGACGCAGGCGTGAACGCCGCCCCCATAATGCCCCCACCTGCCCCGGCTCGATAAAATCGCGGGTCAGGGTCGATGAGGAGAAAAGATAGCGGCCCAGAGGACGGGTGCCGAGCTGTTGCAGCATGGCTTCCGGGCCGTTGAGGGTGCTTTCCGGCACCAGCGTGCGGCCAGCCAGCCAGGGCTGATCGTCGCCGAACAGCAGCACTTCACGCAGCCAGAAGCGTTCATCGTCCGGCAACAGCGCTTTTTCCTCGCCCAGTTCGCGGGCGTCGATAAAGCCTTCACGCAGCGGCTGCACCGTGACCCGCTGACAATGCTGTTCAAAACGGCGCGTCATCGAGTCCTCCTCCATCAGCCAGTCGAGCAGAGCGGGCGCAGGCGCTGCCTGCGACGGAGAAAGCCAGTTGAGCGCACGTAATAAGCTGAGCGCGTCTTGCGACATAGCACCACTCCCAGTAATTTTCAGGTCGGTAGTTTAGCGCAGAGACGCGATGCGAACACCTGCCGTCGTGTCCGACGGCAGAGAGATTACTCGCGTTTCAGCCGGTTGCTGTTTGCCAGCCACAGCGTGACCACCAGAATCAGTATCGCGGCCGAGTAGCAGAGCGTGTCGAAGGGATTTTTATGGTCGACGATGATCAGACGGATAATGGCCGTGATCCCGATATAGACAAAGTAGCGCAGCGGAAAGTGATAGCCCGACTGAAAGTACTTCACAATCAGCGCAATAAACTCGAAATAGAGGAAATAGATGACGATCCCCTCAATCAGCAGATAGGAAGAGGCCTGCTCGCCGGTATTAAACAGCACGTTTGCCAGGTGGGTCGTCTCTTTGCCCAGGAAGACGATAAGGATAATCGCCAGACTCAGCAGACCCAGATTCAGCACCCACTGCAGCAGCGTGGCAAGGTGGCGGGCAAACGGATTTTTGTCACTCATGTTGCGCCTTAAAAAAGAGGTTATCAGCGTGCGCTATCATGCGCGAGTGTGACGCAAATCACAATATTGACTCAGGCCTCCATATCCACGCAGAGCGCATCGTAACGCCAGTATTCGCAGTCGCAATCAATCACTTCCCGATGCTGATTGCGATTGATACGGGTGATCAGCAGGCCGGGGCTGCCGGTTGCCACATTCAGCGTCGGTGCGGCGATTTCCGGCAACGGGCCGGGCAGGATCGTGAAGCGCGCGCCGCCATAACGGATGCCGTAACGCTGGTCATAGAGATCGGTCAGTGAACGTGTCAGGTCCTCGCCAAGTAAACCCGGGAAAAACCGGGGATTGAGGTAGTGTTCGACGTAAAGCACCGCACGTCCATCAATGCGCCGCAGGCGGCGGATGCAGTAAACCGCTGAACCCGGCGTCAGCTGTAAGGCGGTCGCTACGCTGTCGTGCGCCGCGACCTCTTCGGCAGCGATCACCTCGGTCGTCGCCTGCCGTCCCTGGGCGCACGCCATGGCATGAAAATGGCTGTGATGCAGCGGGTTATAGATCAGCCGCGGTGGCGCAATAAACCAGCCGCGTCGCAGTTCCCGGTAGATCATCCCCTGCGCTTCGAGCTTGCCCAGCGCTTCCCGCAATGTGATGCGGGTCGTGCTGAACGCCTCGCTCAGGGCACGCTCGGCGGGCAGGCGTCCGCTGCTGAACTCGCCAGACTGGATGCGCATCAGCAGGATGCTGGCGATAGTCTCCGCCGATTTAAGTGCTGGTGACGCCACAACATTAGCCTCATTTTAGTGCGACTCTGCACTCTTACTGTTCAGGTAACGGCGTCAGCGATCGGCTGACGGGCCGCCGTTTTCTTTACCTGTCCCCCGTCCCGCGCCGCGCTGTCATAAATCGTTCATAGTCAGGGGCTACATTGGCTCGGTTCTTGCTGGACTAGACCAGACAGGCCCATCAACTTACACCCGGAGCAACTGAGATGAAAGCGTTTATCGCCTCTGTAGTAGCCAGTGCTGTTGTGCTTACCCTGCCCGTCGCGCAGGCCGCTGATAATGACCTTACCGCGCTGGAAAAAGCCGCGCGCAGCGAAGGTCAGGTCAACAGCGTCGGGATGCCGGACAGCTGGGCCAACTGGAAAGATACCTGGCGTGACATCAGCAGCAAATATGGCCTGAAGCACAGCGACACGGATATGTCATCGGCCCAGGAGCTGGCAAAATTCGAGGCGGAGAAAGAGAACGCCAGTGCTGATATCGGTGATGTCGGTGCCGCCTTTGGCCCCATCGCCGTGGCTAAAGGCGTGACTCAGCCCTATAAACCGACCCACTGGGATCAAATCCCGGACTGGGCGAAAGATAAAGAGGGACACTGGGCGCTGGCCTATACCGGCACCATTGCCTTTCTGATCGACAAGCAGCAGGTAAAAGATATTCCCCACAGCTGGGCCGATCTGAAGAAAGGTAAGTATGTGGTTACTATCGGCGACGTCGGCGTGGCAGCTCAGGCGGCTAACGGCGTACTGGCAGCAAACTACGCGCTGGGCGGCGATGAGAAGAACCTGAAACCGGCGCTGGCGTTCTTTGCCGACCTGGCAAAACAGGGGCGTCTTGGCGTGACCGATCCGGTGATTGCTAATATCGAAAAGGGCGAAGTGCAGATGGCGGTTGTGTGGGACTTTAACGCCCTTAACTACCGCGATCAGATCGACAAAACGCGCTACGAGGTCGTAATCCCTTCTGACGGCTCCGTGACCTCCGGCTACACCACCCTCATTAACAAATACGCGAAACACCCTGCGGCAGCGAAACTGACCCGCGAATATATCTTCTCCGATCAGGGACAGATCAATCTGGCGAAAGGCTATGCCCGCCCAATCCGTGCTGAGCATCTGACGCTGCCGGCGGACGTTCAGGCTCGCCTGCTGCCACAGTCGGAATATAAACATGCCCGTCCGGTTAAGGACCAGGCTGCGTGGGATAAATCGTCAAAAATGCTGCCGCGCCTGTGGCAGGAAAACGTCATCATCAACATGCAGCAGTAGTGTCTGGCGGGGAGAACGGAATGAAAACGATCCTGGTGGTGCTGGACGGTCTGAGCAATCAGGTCGCGCAACATGCAATGGGTTACCTGCACGCCGAATGTTCGCAGGGCAACGGCTTCTATTACCGTATGACCTGTGAGCTGCCGTCCCTGTCGCGCCCGCTTTATGAGTGCATCCTGACCGGTGTTCCGCCGGTCAGAAGCGGCATTATTCATAACGGCGTCAGCCGGTTGAGTCGCGAACGCAGCGTGTTTCACTTTGCGCGGGCCGCCGGACTGACAACGGCGGCCGCTGCCTACCACTGGGTGAGTGAGCTGTATAACCGGACACCGTTCGTTCCGGCGCGCGACCGTCATACTGACGCGCCGGACCTGCCCATTCAGTATGGCCATTTTTACTCTGACGACAGCTATCCCGACTCGCATCTGTTTGAAGATGCAGAGAGCCTGCGGCTGCGTCACGATCCTGATTTTCTGTTGATTCACCCAATGAACATCGACGATGCCGGGCATAAGTCAGGGCTCTGCTCACCACAGTATCGCAACCGGGCGCGCATCGCCGATGGCCTGCTCTCGCAATGGATGCCGCAATGGCTGGCGGAGGGTTACCAGGTAATGGTCACGGCTGACCATGGCATGAACGACGATCGCTCCCACGGCGGCATTCTGCCGGAGGAGACCACCGTGCCGCTGTTTGTTTTTGGCCGCGCATTCTCGCTGCAGCCGGACCTTGCACCGCAGCAGACCGATCTCTGCGGCACCCTGTGTGAGCTGCTGGCGGTCGCGCATGATAAGCCGGTCTGTCGCGGACTGCTGGCGGAGCGGTCACAATGAAAGGTAAAGGGATTGCGCTATTGCTGCTACTGCCTTTTACCCTGTTCTGGGTCGCTTTTCAGCTGGCACCGCTATTGTGGATCGCCATCAACAGCTTCTGGAGTGAGATGAACAGCCGGTGGGGCTGGGATAACTATCAGGATATCCTGACCTCGCCTTTCTATCAGCAGGCGTTCCGCTTTTCGCTGGATATTTCCCTCTGGTCAAGTCTGTATGGATTACTGATTGCGCTGGTGACCGGCTATTCACTGCATCAGATCGGCGGCGGACGGCTGCAGCGCTTTCTGCTCTCCTTTACTAACATGACCAGCAACTTTGCCGGTGTGCCGCTGGCCTTTGCCTTTGTAATACTGCTGGGGCTGAACGGCTGTCTGACGCTGCTGCTGCGCCACTATGGTGTGGTCGAGAGCTTCCGGCTCTTCTCGCGCAACGGCATGGTGCTGGTCTACACCTGGTTCCAGATCCCGCTTGGCGTGCTGCTGCTCTATCCGGCGTTCGACGGGCTGAAGAAAGAGTGGCAGGAATCGGCGGCGCTGCTGGGTGCCAGCCGCTGGCGCTACGGGTGGCACATCGGCCTGCCGATTCTCTTTCCGGCGCTAATCGGAACCTTTGTCATCCTGCTGGCGAATGCGCTGGGCGCTTACGCCACGATTTACGCCCTGACGACCGGCAACTTCAACGTGGTGCCGGTGCGCATTGCCGCGCTGGTTTCCGGCGATATTTCGCTGGACCCAAACACCGGCAGTGCACTGGCCATGCTGCTGGTGGCGATCATGGCGCTGATCACCCTGGTGCAGCAGTATCTGGTGCGCCGCAGCTATCTCAATGCAAAGCAGCCATGAAAGGAGCCGCCATGTCACGCGCCGAACATCTCTATCACCGCATCATGGTCGGGCTGCTTTTTACCCTGCTGGCGTTGCCGCTGCTGGCCACGCTGCTCTATGCGCTCTCATCCGACTGGAGCAACACCATTCTGCCGCAGGGCTATAGCCTGAAGTGGTTTATCCAGCTCTGGAGCGATCCGCGCTTTCTGACGGCGCTGGGGCACTCTCTGCTGATCTGTTTCGGCGCACTGCTCTTCTCACTGGTGCTGGTGCTGCCTGCCATGTTTGTGATCGCTTACTACTATCCCCGGCTGGATGCGGTGATGAACGTGCTGATCCTGATGCCGTTCGCCGTGCCGCCTGTGGTTTCCTCGGTAGGCCTGCTGCAACTTTATTCTGCCTCCCCGCTGATGCTGACCGGTACACCCTGGATTTTAATCGGCTGCTATTTCACTATCGCGCTGCCCTTTATCTATCGGGCGCTGGCAAACAATATGCAGGCCATCAACCTCAAAGAGCTGATTGATGCCGCACAGATGCTCGGTGCCAGCACCCGGCAGGCGGCGCTGTGGGTCGTGCTGCCCAACCTGCGCAAAGGAATGCTGATTGCCGTACTGCTCTCGTTCTCCTTTCTGATTGGTGAATTTGTCTTCGCCAATCTGCTGGTCGGCAACCGCTACGAAACCCTGCAGGTCTACCTCTTCAACATGCGCAACGGCAGCGGTCACTTCACCAGCGCACTGGTGATCTCCTATTTTGTCGTCGTGCTGCTGGTCACCTGGCTGGCTAACGCCCTGAATCCTGAACGAGGCTGAATATGAGTTATCTGGAAGTCAGAGAGCTGAACAAGTCCTATGGGCCCACACCCATTTTTGAGCAGATCGATTTCAGCGCCGCAGAAGGGGAATTTGTCACCCTGCTGGGCCCCAGCGGCTGCGGCAAATCGACGCTGCTGCGCTGTCTGGCGGGATTAACCGGCGTCGACAGCGGTGAAATCCGGCTGGCGGGCAAAGATATTGTGCCGCTGACCCCGCAGAAGCGGGCAATCGGCATGGTGTTTCAGAGCTATGCGCTGTTTCCTAACATGACGGTAGAGAAGAACGTCGCGTTTGGCCTGAAAATGCAGAAGCTGCCCGAGGCAGAGATCCGTCAGCGGGTTATGGAGGGGCTGGAGCTGGTGGAACTGAGTGACTATGCACGCCGTTATCCGCATCAGCTCTCGGGCGGGCAGTGTCAGCGTGTGGCGCTGGCGCGTTCACTGGTGACACGCCCGCGTCTGCTGCTGCTGGATGAACCACTGTCGGCGCTGGATGCGCGCATTCGTCGCCATCTGCGCGATCAGATCCGACGCATCCAGCGCGAGCTGAATCTGACCACGCTCTTTGTCACTCACGATCAGGAGGAGGCGCTGACGCTCTCAGACCGTATCGTGCTGATGAATCGCGGGAAAATCGTGCAGAACGGCGATGCGGAGGCGCTTTATACGCAGCCGGTCGACCTTTTTGCCGCCGGGTTTATTGGCAACTACAACCTGCTGAGCGCCGGAGAGGCAACGCGGCTGACCGGCCAGTCTTTCACCAGCCAGGTCGCTATTCGCCCTGAATCGATGCGGTTTACCACGCCAGGCCAGGGGATTCCGGCTGAAATTCTCAGCCACAGCCTGCTGGGCAATGTCATCCGCTACCGTATCCGGGCAAACGAGGTTGAACTTTCGGTGGATGTGCTTAACCGGTCGGCGGCTGATTTGCACCCCGCTGGCAGTCAGATTGGTCTACAATTGGAGATGTCGACTTTGCGCCAGGTGGCTTAAAACACAGGAAAAAATCACGCACAGCGCGGCAATCCCCTTTGCAGATTGCGCTTCCCGTCAGGCTGGCAGTCTGTGCTTTGCGCCTGACGAACGAGGAGCGACGCCCCGTGTTAACTCTGCTTAATCTGCTCTCTGCTGTGGCCCTGCTGGTCTGGGGCACCCACATCGTGCGAACCGGTATCATGCGGGTCTACGGCGCGGATCTGCGGCGGGTTCTGAGCCGCAGCATCGAAAAAAAACCCATGGCCTTTCTGGCGGGCATTGGCGTCACCACGCTGGTGCAGAGCAGTAATGCAACGACCCTGCTGGTTACCTCTTTCGTGGCGCAGAACCTGGTCAGCCTGACACCCGCGCTGGTGGTGATCCTGGGGGCCGATGTCGGCACGGCAATCATGGCGCGTATTCTGACATTTGATCTCTCGTGGCTCTCCCCGCTGTTTATCTTCTTTGGCGTGGTGTTTTTTCTCGGCCGCAAGCAGACGCGCGCCGGTCAGCTGGGCCGCGCCAGCATCGGCCTGGGTCTGATCCTGCTCGCGCTGCAGCTGATCGTCACCGCAGCGCGCCCGATAACCCAGGCCGCCGGTGTGCAGGTACTCTTCTCCAGCCTGACCGGTGACGTAATGCTTGATGCGCTGCTGGGCGCGCTCTTTGCCATCATCAGTTACTCCAGCCTGGCCGCCGTGCTGATCACCGCCACGCTGACCGCCACAGGTGTGATCTCGTTCAAGGTGGCGCTCTGCCTGGTGATCGGGGCCAATCTTGGCAGTGGCCTGCTGGCGATGATCAACGCCAGCGGCTCGAATGCAGCGGGCAAGCGCGTGGCGCTGGGCAGCCTGTTGTTCAAATTGATCGGCTGTATCCTGGTTCTGCCCTTTGTCGATACGGTGGCGAGCTGGCTTGATAAGCTGCCGGTTAATGACGAAGAGTTGGTGATTTTCTTCCATGTGTTTTACAACCTGATCCGCTGTGTGCTGATGGTGCCTCTGACTGACCAGATGGCGCGTCTCTGTCGTCGGCTGATTGCCGACGATGTGGATACCGCGCTGCACCTCAAACCGAAGCATCTCGATCGCAGCGCGCTGGATACCCCTGCCCTGGCCCTGGTTAATGCGGCCCGCGAAGCACTGCGTATCGGGGATGTGCTGGAGCAGATGCTGGAGGCCTTCGGCAGAGTGGTGCATGGCGAATCCCGCGAGGCGCGCACGGTCAGGCGGCTGGATGACGATGTGGATGTCCTCTACACCGCCATCAAGCTCTATCTGGCACGGATGCCGAAAGAGGATCTGCCTGAAGAGGATTCGCGTCGCTGGGGAGAGATCATCGAGATGTCGCTGAATCTGGAGCAGGCCGGGGACATCATCGAGCGGATGAGTGGTGATGTCGCGGATAAGTCACTGGCGGCAGGCCGCACCTTTTCTGCGGAGGGATTGAAAGAGCTGGAGACCCTGCAGGAGCTGCTGCTCGCCAACCTCCGGATGAGTCTGTCCGTGTTTTTGTCGCACGATGTCACCAGCGCCAGACGTCTGCGTCGTGCGAAACATCGCTTCCGCCTGATCATTCGTCGCTATTCACACACGCACGTTGACCGTCTGCACCAGCAGAACGTGCAGAGCATCGAAACCAGTTCACTGCATCTCGGTCTGCTCGGGGATATGAAACGTCTGAACTCTCTGTTCTGCAGCGTGGCCTATACCGTGCTGGAACAGCCTGACGATGAGCGTGATTATGAATAGGTCCTGAATCGCCGATTGCGCCGGAGGGTGACGCAACCGGGATCATCCCACTATCCTGTGACGTTACGGGGCCTGCTTTTTGATCGGTTTGCCTGACCAGTAGCCCGCCAGCAGTGAGCCGGAGAGGTTATGCCACACCGAGAACAGCGCGCCTGGCAGAGCTGCCAGCGGCGAGAAGTAGAGTTTGCCCAGCGTCGCCGCCAGACCGGAGTTTTGCATGCCCACCTCCAGCGCCAGGGTGCGGCAGGTTGACTCATCAAAGCCAAACAGCTTACCGCCCCAGTAACCGCCCAGCAGGCCGATCGCGTTATGCAGGATCACCGCCGCTATCACCATCAGACCCACCGAGCCGATAAAGCCCTGGCTGCCCGCCACAACCGCACTGATGATCAGCAGAATGCAGATCATCGAAAATGCAGGCAGCCACGGCTCCACGCGGCGAACCACGCTGTTCATGCTGTGATGAATGATCAGTCCCAGGGTAATCGGGATTACGACGATCTTCACGATGCTCAGTAGCATGCCTGCCACATCCACCTGAATGTGGGTATCGACGTAGAACCGGGTCAGCAGCGGCGTCGCGAAAACACCCACCAGAGCGGAAACCGAGGAGATGGTCACTGACAGCGCCACATCGCCTTTTGCCAGATAGATCATGACGTTGCTGGCGGTTCCGCTGGCTACGCTGCCGACCAGAATCATGCCGGCGGCCAGATCGGGCGGCATATTGAACAGTTTTGCCAGTCCCCACGCCGCGAGCGGCATAACCAGATAGTGCAGAAAGGTACCGGCGATGACCGGCGCAGGCCGGATGAGTACCCGTTTAAAATCATCAATATTCAGTGTCACCCCCATGCCGAACATAATCAGCATCAGCAGATAAGTGACCCAGGGTCCGATGCCGAGAAAGGTGCCAGGCGAGAAATACGCAGCGGCAGATAACAACACGGCCCAGAGCGGGAACAGGCGGGTCAGGGTGGCGAGCATAGCCAGACTTCCTTATAAGAATGTTATGTTTTATGCAGAGTTGCCTTAGCGATACGTCATGCAGGAACGACTGCCGTGACGAGGGCGGAATCATAACATCTCATGATCGGGACGTAAGGCGAAGAGAGAAGAAGGCGGTAAAATAGGGATCGACTGCTGCCGATCCACAGAATATTGACGAAATTACGCTGCTTTTACCGATTAACCGTGGAAGATCGCACCACCAGCAACGGATATTCACCAGAGCATCCACAGCTGAGCGTGTGCCCCATCCGCGAAGCTGATGTCCCGCTCCCGAAAAGCTGTGAGCAGAAAGCTACGCCTGCAACCGCCCGCCGCCCCGGGTTATCTGATATTCACTGTCGTGAAATAAATCAGTTCAGTGACGGGTGCGACGCAGATGCACGAATGCGAGCATTGCCCTCTGATGAGGAAAAGATACAGTAACGATCGATTACATGCGCAGGACACCTAACGCTAAATGCCCGTCCAGAAGCGGCCCGTTCAGTCAGGTTCTCAGGCCGCGTGAAGGCGGCCTGAGAACAAAGGACTTACTCGAACAGATTGTGATGCAGCGTCCGTACCACGCTTTCAGCGTCGTTGCCGGGCACCAGGAAGCAGAGGTTGTAGCTGCTGGCACCGTAGCAGATCATCCGCAGATTGAAGGGGTCGAGCACCCCAAACACCTCTTTGCCGACGCCGCAGGCTTTTGACAGCTGGTTACCGATAATCGCCACCAGCGCCAGATCTTCTTCCACTTCAACCCGGCACAGCGACGAGAGTTCAGTCAGCAGCGCCTGGGTCAGCAGGCTGCCACTGGTCGAGGTGGATCCGGTGGTATCCAGGGTCAGCGCCACGCTCACTTCGGAGGTGGTGATGAGATCAACAGAGACGTTGTGACGCGCCAGAATCGCGAAGAGTTCGGCGAGGAAGCCAAACGTGTGCAGCATATTCAGGCTGTGCAGCGTGAGCAGCGTCTGCTTGCGGCGCAGCGCCAGTGCCCGGAACAGCGGCGGGTTGCGGGTTTCATTGCAGACGCGGGTGCCGCCCGCTGCCGGGTCCTTGCTGGAACCGACAAAGACCGGAATGCCGCGACGTACGGCGGGCAGCAGCGTTGCCGGATGCAGCACTTTCGCCCCGAAGGTCGCCATTTCGGCCGCTTCTTCGAACGTGATCTCATCGATGCGTTTTGCCGTCGGCACCACGCGCGGATCGGTTGTATAAATCCCCGGCACATCGGTCCAGATATCCACCCGCGCCGCGTTGAGGGCTTCACCCAGCAGCGCCGCTGTGTAATCACTGCCGCCACGTCCTAAGGTCGTGGTGCGCCCTTCACTTTCGCTGCCGATAAAGCCCTGTGTCACGACCAGCGCCTCTGTGATGCGAGGCTGCAACTGTGCCGTCGCCTGCTCCGCCAGCACCGCGACATCCGGCGCGGCGCGGCCAAAGTGGTCATCTGTTCGCATCACTTTGCGGACATCAAACCACTCGGCGTTCACCTGACGTTCACGCAGAATTTCCACAAACAGCAGCGTAGACATCAGCTCGCCGTGGCTGACCAGTTCATCGGTCAGGGCATGTGAGTTAGCCAGCGAAGCGGCTTCGGAAAGCATGCTGATATTGTCGATCATCCGGTCGATTTCATCACGGATGACAGCCGGACGCTGCAGACGGTCGACGATGGCGTACTGGATGCGGCGGATATCCTCAAGGAGCACCGCGCGCTGGGCAGCTGGCTGCCCTTCCGCCAGCGCCACCAGCAGATTGGTAATGCCCGCGGAGGCGGAAAGCACGACCAGACGCGTATTCGCATCCTGCAGGACGACATCGGCACTGCGGTTCATCGCTTCAAAATCGGCCACGCTGGTGCCGCCGAATTTTGCCACAATCAGAGTTTGAGACATGTAGGACCTCGTGTCAGGTTATCTTGTTCTCGCCGCAGAAAGGGTCGAGAAACATTCTTTCAGCCAGGCACAAGGAAAGAGCAGAAACGGGCAGACCAGATCGGATAGACGAGTCACCCAGAAGCGCCCCACCTTGCGAAACGTCGACTGCAGACGTTTCTGGTGACAACCCAGAGGATTCAGCCCCTGTAGCCGACAGACAACACACCGCGTGTTGAACCACCTCGGCGTCGCTCCCCATCATGTGTTTTCACCGGATACGGTTCCTCCAACACACTGCCTGGGCGACGCGCCTCTTCTGGCTTGCGCACAGGTGCGCAAGTAGGCGCATAGATCTAGCCTTTTCTGGCCCTGCTGTCAATGTCAGTAAGGCCCGATTGCCGCATCAGAAAACAAATCAGCCTGTGGCGCAGCGGCTACAGTGCTTAATGGGTTCAGCCTGTGCAGCAATCCCTGATAACGCACAACGTTTTTCACCGGCTTCTGCGGCACACTTTGCCGCGAGATGAATCGGCGCCGCACGGGTGCTTCGCGCCACGCAATGCTGGCGATAAGCAGCCGGTGTGGCGTGCACCAGCCCGCCGGGCACTGACAAAATTTTTCCCTTTCAGTTACAACTGTGGTCATACTGAAACGCTAAACGGGCAGGATCTGCCCCCGATGGAATGACGGTTCTTAATATCAACAAGAGTGTTGCCATGAAAAATATCAATCCGACACAAACCGCAGCCTGGACAGCGCTGCAACAGCATTTTGAGCAGATGAAATCGGTGGAAATTGCCGACCTGTTTGCCCAGGATGCCGATCGTTTTGCCAAATTCTCTGCCACCTTTGATGATCAGATGCTGGTGGATTTCTCCAAAAACCGCATCACCCAGGAAACCCTCGATAAGCTACAGGCGCTGGCCAGAGAGACCGATCTGAGCAGTGCCATTCACGCGATGTTTTCGGGCGAGAAAATTAACCGCACCGAAGATCGTGCGGTGCTGCACGTCGCCCTGCGCAACCGGAGCAACACGCCGATTCTGGTGGATGGCAAGGATGTGATGCCAGAAGTCAATGCGGTGCTGGAGAAGATGAAAGCCTTCTCTGAACGCATCATCAGCGGCGAGTGGAAAGGCTATACCGGCAAGCCAATCACCGACGTGGTGAATATCGGTATCGGCGGCTCCGATCTGGGACCGTTTATGGTGACGGAAGCGCTGCGCCCGTACAAAAACCATCTGAACATGCATTTTGTCTCCAACGTTGACGGCACCCACATCGCCGAAACGCTGAAAGATCTCAGCCCGGAAACCACGCTGTTCCTGGTGGCCTCAAAGACCTTCACCACGCAGGAAACCATGACCAACGCCCACAGCGCGCGCGACTGGTTCCTGAAGACAGCCGGTGATCAGCAGCACGTTGCGAAACACTTCGCGGCTTTGTCGACCAACGCCAAAGCGGTGGGTGAATTTGGTATCGACACTAACAATATGTTTGAATTCTGGGACTGGGTCGGCGGCCGCTATTCACTCTGGTCAGCCATCGGTTTGTCGATCATCCTGTCCATCGGTTTCGACAACTTCGAGCAGTTGCTGAGCGGCGCACACGCCATGGACCAGCACTTCGCCTCTGCCCCGGCGGAACAGAACCTGCCGATCCTGCTGGCACTGATTGGCATCTGGTACAACAACTTCTTCGGTGCCGAAACCGAAGCCATTCTGCCTTACGACCAGTACATGCATCGCTTTGCTGCCTATTTCCAGCAGGGCAATATGGAGTCGAATGGCAAGTATGTGGATCGCGACGGCCATCCGGTGGATTATCAGACCGGCCCTATCATCTGGGGCGAACCGGGCACCAACGGTCAGCATGCTTTCTATCAGCTGATCCATCAGGGCACCAAGCTGATTCCGTGTGACTTCATTGCGCCAGCCATTACCCACAATGCGCTTGCGGATCACCATCCGAAACTGCTCTCAAACTTCTTTGCCCAGACTGAGGCGCTGGCGTTTGGTAAGTCACGCGACGTGGTAGAAAAAGAGTTTACCGATGCCGGTAAGTCTGCTGAATCTGTGGCCCATATCGTGCCGTTCAAGGTATTTGAGGGTAACCGTCCGACCAACTCCATTCTGCTGCGTGAGATTACGCCTTACAGCCTGGGCGCACTGATTGCCCTGTATGAGCACAAAATCTTCACTCAGGGCGCTATCCTGAATATCTTTACCTTCGATCAGTGGGGTGTGGAATTAGGTAAGCAGCTGGCAAACCGCATTCTGCCGGAACTGGAAAACGACGACGACATTACCTCGCACGACAGCTCCACCAATGCCTTAATTAACCGCTATAAGTCCTGGCGTTAACTGGCGACAAATAAACAGGGCAGCGACTGTGCTGCCCTTTTTTTTCTGTTTTTACCGCGTAACGAGCCAGTTATTCTTTTACCGGTGAGAAAGAAGACGGGAAAAGTCTTAAAACAGCCTGAGGTAATTCTGATCCTGAAGCGATAAACCTGCCAGTTATTCAGTTTAAACTGGCCCTGAAATTACCCCACTCCGCATATTACCTTTTGATTATTAAGCGGATTTAATTTCAGCTATTTTGAGTAAATTCTGATTATTCTTATTCCGTACCAGATATAAATAAAAAAGAAGATTACGCTTTGCAACAGCGTAGCAGGCAGCGGAATATCGGGTATCCTTCTGAACCCGTCCTATATAAAGAGCAGTTATCGCCAATACAGCTCATTAAATCACGTCATCATGCCGCTTTTTGCCCTGGTTTTTATGGCACTGAACTCTGATATTTTGTTGCCCTATAATGAACGCGCCCGCAATGGGCCTGTCCGTCACACGAAGAGCAGATTATCTGCATCATTCGTGTTGCCGGTCAGCAATCCTTCATTCACTCAATGCAGGAAACGTTGTTATGAAAAAAACTCTGGTTGCCGGTGCAGCCCTGATCCTCGTTGCTGTCTCCTCCGGCGCTTATGCTGCGCCGCAGGAAGCGGTTGAAGCGGGTACTGCAGCAGGCGCGCAGGCGGGAGCAATCTCGTCCGGCACGTCCACCGCTGTGGGTATCGGCGCACTGGGCGCGCTGGTCGGGCTCGGCATTGCCGCTTCTGGCGGTGGTGACGGTGCGAATACCGGTACAACAACCACAACCACGACGAGCACCACTCGTTGATGGCTGACCGGCAGATGTCTGATGGCAGTCCGGTGACCCACGAGCAAGGCTGAACACCCACCGGTAGTTCAGCGGCGCAACGTAGTCTTCCGTACTGTTGTCAGCGCTGACGGGCAGAGCACTTTTAAACATAACCACACATCTGTGTGGTTATTTTTACTTTGGCATGACTTATCAGGGACACACAGTGCGCCAACTTCCTCTGCTGCTCGCTTGCCTGCTGCTGCAGGCCTGTACACAAACGCAAAAAGGTCTTGAACAGACGTTGCTGCTGGCGGTTAACGGTCCGGACGACGTCACCGTCACCGATCAACAGGTCAGTCATCTCCCCTATGCCAGTCTTTACGCTCGTCTGAACAACGGCCCGCGCATTTTTGTGGTGCTGGGTTACAACGAGCAGGGTCAACAGAAATGGGTAACGCAGGATCAGGCGATGCTGGTGACACAGCATGGCCGTCTGGTGAAAACCCTGGGCCTGACCGATAACCTGCTGAGCGTCAGCAATCTGCAACAGGATCCGCTGGCAGACGCACTGCACTTCAGCAATGGCGCAGGCTGGACCCGCATCGTGCAATGGACTGAACAGGGCAAGGTTCGCGGCGCGACCGTGCGTTCAACCTTCCAGCGCGGCACCGACGAGGTGCTGACGGTCGCGGGCAACCGTATTCCCTGCCGTGTCTGGCATGAGCAGGTGAGCATCGACAGCCTGCATCGCGAGTGGGAAAACACATTCTGGATCGATAACAGCAGCGGCGATGTGGTGCAGGCCCATCAGATGCTGGCGGCCGATGCCTTCCCTGTTGAAACCACCATTCTGAAGCCGGCGAAATCATGAAAAAAATCACTTTTTTGCTGGCCGGGCTGAGCCTGTTCAGCACTGCAGGCGCGCAGGCCGCTGCGCAGGTTACTGTCCATGCACCACACAATGGGGGTCAGGCTGAACTGAGTCAGGTCGCCGATCTCTCACAGCTGGTGACACTGCCACCGCTGCAGGCGAATACGGACTGGCGCAGCACGTTTATTGCCGAGCGCGGTGCCACCGCCGTTGCACAACAGCACTATCAGCAGACGCTGGGCGCATTACGTGCCTGGCGCAGTGACAGCAGTGGCGAGCGGGCCGCGACCCTCGATGAGGTGATCCGCCAGCTCAGCGCCATCAGGGTCACAGGGCGTCAGTTCACCTCGCTCGATCCGGACTGGATCCGTCTGCATCCGGCAGACAATCGCCGGCTCGAAGGCAGCTACGACCTCTGGCTGCAGGCCCCGTCCGACACCGTGCTGCTGCTCGGCGCACTGCGTGGCGCAGGCAAAGTGAGCTGGCAGCCGGGCAAGTCGGTACGCGACTATCTGGAGGGGCATGACGCCCTGTCCGGCGCAGAACGCAATTTTGTTACGGTGATTGCGCCGTCAGGGGCCACACAGCAGGTGCCCGTCGCGTACTGGAATCATCGTCATGCGGAAGTGGAACCCGGCAGCGTGATCTGGCTCGGCTTCTCCTCATGGAGCCTGCCAGGCAGCAGCGACGATCTTAATGACCGCATCCTCTCCGTACTGACTCACCGGATACCAGACTGATGAAAAAACGTTATCTCTTCAGCCTGTTGGCTGTTTCTGTGGCGGCGGCCTGTCAGGCGCAGGCGGACACCTGGCCCGCACCGGTGGGCCCGTCACAATCTGATTTTGGCGGCGTGGGCCTGATGCAGGTGCCGACGGCCCGCATGGCCAGAGAGGGCGAGTTCAGCCTCAATGCGCGCGACAATGACCAGTATCGTTACTACTCCGCCTCGCTGCAGCTCTTCCCGTGGCTGGAGACGACCGTGCGGTATACCGATGTGCGGACCCGCCAGTACAGTGCGGTATCAGAGTTCAGCGGCACCCAGAGCTATAAAGATAAAGCGTTCGACCTGAAACTCCGCCTGTGGCAGGAAGGGTTCTGGCTGCCGGAAGTGGCGGTGGGCACCCGCGATCTCGGCGGCACCGGCCTGTTCGACAGCGAATATCTGGTGGCGACCAAAGCCTGGGGGCCATTCGACTTTACCCTGGGCCTGGGCTGGGGCTATCTCGGCAACAGCGGTACGGTGAAAAACCCCTTCTGTTCCTACAGCGACAGCTACTGCCAGCGGCCACGGGTGGGTGAAGCCGGCTCGATCAACGGTTCGCAGATGTTCCACGGTCCAGCGGCCTTTTTTGGCGGCGTGGAGTATCAGACGCCGTGGCAGCCACTGCGCCTTAAAATGGAATATGAGGGCAACGACTACCAGAATGACTTCGCGGGCCGGCTGGATCAGCGGAGTAAGCTCAACGTCGGAGCGATTTATCGCGTAACCGACTGGGCGGACATCAACGCCAGCTACGAACGCGGTAACACCTTTATGTTCGGTGTGACGTTCCGCACGAACTTTAACGATTTGCGTCAGTCGCACATCGACAGCGCGAAGCCTGCCTATCAGCCGCAGCCCCAACCGGCCCTGCTGGAACCGACAGTAGTGGGCGATCAGCTGGTTGCGCTGAAAGAGAATGCCGGACTGGATGGCCCGCGCATTCAGACCCAGGGCCATACGCTCTATGTGTCAGGCGAGCAGACGAAGTATCGTGATACCCGCGAAGGCGTTGATCGCGCTAACCGCATCATCATGAACCACCTGCCTGAGGGTATCGACACCATCAATGTCACTGAGTCGCGCTTTAACATGCCGCAGGTGACGACGGAAACGCAGGTCGCCAGCCTGCGTAAAGAGCTGGAAGGTTATCCGCTGGGTCATGAGCAGCCGCTGCAGCAGGTTCGCAAAGAGCCGGTCGATCCGGGTAACACGGAACAGGGAATGTTCATCCGGAAAGATCGCCTGAACTACAGCCTGTCACCGGTGCTGAATCAGTCGGTGGGCGGACCGGAAAGCTTCTATATGTATCAGGTCGGCGTCATGGGCAACGTCGATTACTGGCTGACGGATCACCTGCTGGTGGGCGGTAGTCTGTTTGGCAACCTCGCCAACAACTATGACAAGTTCAACTACAACGGTGCTCCGGCTGACTCCTCGCTGCCTCGCGTGCGCACCCATATCCGCGACTACGTTGAGAACAACGTTTACGTCAACGATCTGCAGGCAAACTACATGGGCCACCTCGGTAACGGCTTCTATGGTCAGGTCTACGGCGGGTATCTGGAGACGATGTACGGCGGCGTGGGCGGTGAGCTGCTCTACCGTCCGGTCGATGCTAACTGGGCGGTGGGTGTGGATGCCAACTACGTCCGTCAGCGTGACTGGGACAACATGATGCAGTTCAACCGCTATAAAGCGGCCACCGGCAACCTGACCGCTTACTGGCGTCCATGGTTCATGCAGGATGTACTGGTGAAGACCAGCGTCGGTCAGTATCTGGCGAAAGATAAAGGCGTGACGGTCGATGTGTCGAAGCGCTTCGACAGCGGCGTGATGGTCGGCGTGTATGCCACCAAAACCAATGTGTCGTCTGAAGAGTATGGTGAAGGTGACTTCACCAAAGGCTTCTATATCTCTATCCCGATGGACCTCTTCACCGTCACGCCGACGCGTGGACGTGCGCAGGTGAACTGGGTGCCGCTGACGCGTGATGGCGGTCAGATGCTGGGTCGTAAGTACCAGCTCTATGACCTGACCTCCGATCGCGACGCGCGCTTTAACTAAGTCAGGGGCGGCTTTCGGGCCGCTTCATGCTCCGGAGAGGACCAGGGCTCAGGATGAACCTGCCTCACACCTGAGCTTAATGCGCAGGGAACAGCGTCAGAAGAGAAAAGCGGCCCGCTGGCCGCTTTTTTTATTCACTCCGCATCGTAGCCGAGTTGGGGTGCCAGCCAGCGCTCCACCTCACTTACCGGCATCCCTTTGCGGGCCGCATAATCCTCGACCTGGTCACGCTGAATCTGCGCGACAGCGAAATAGCGACTCTCGGGATGACTGAAATACCAGCCTGATACGGACGCGCCGGGCCACATCGCAAAAGATTCGGTGAGCCTCATGCCGGTCTGCTGCTCCACCGCCAGCAGACGCCAGATAGCGGCCTTTTCAGTATGCTCCGGGCAGGCCGGATAGCCGGGTGCCGGACGTATTCCCTGATAATTTTCCCGGATCAACGCTTCATTGCTGAGATTTTCGTTTGGCGCAAAGCCCCAGATCACCTTTCGCACCCGCTCATGCAGATATTCGGCAAAGGCTTCGGCCAGACGGTCCGCCAGCGCCTTCACCATGATCTTGTTGTAATCATCATGCTGGCGGTCATAGGCCTCCGCCAGCGCATCCTCTTCCAGTCCGCCTGTCACCGCGAACGCCCCCAGATAGTCTGCCTTTCCTGAGGATTTCGGTGCCACAAAATCGGCCAGGCAGTAGTTTGCAAAGTCCGTTTTCTCTGTCTGCTGACGTAAGTGATGACTTACACACAAAAGCTCCTCGCGCCGCTCATCCCGGTAGATATGGATGTCATCGCCGACCCGGTTTGCCGGGAAAATACCCATCACGCCACGCGGCGTAAGCAGAGACTGTTCGCTCAGTCTGTCGAGCATTGCCTGGGCATCAGCAAACAGACGCTGCGCCTCTTCGCCCACGACCTCATCCTCCAGGATGCGGGGATATTTGCCTGCCAGCGACCAGGTCATAAAAAAGGGCGTCCAGTCGATGTAGTTGCGCAGCGTCTCAATGCTCACCTCCACCTGACTGACGCCTGGCCGATGCGGTACCGGCGGCGTATAGCGCTGCCAGTCGATGACGGTGGCGTTATCGCGCGCCGCCTGCAGCGGGATCGGCGGCGTGCGGGGCTTCTTACGCGCGTGCTGGATGCGCACGGTTTCATACTCCCTGCGGGTCCGCGCGATGAATTCCTCTCTCAGGGTCGGGGAGAGCAGCGACGACACCACGCCCACGGTGCGTGAGGCGTTCTGCACGTAGACGGTCGGGCCGCTGTAGTGCTGCTCAATTTTGACGGCGGTGTGCGCCTTCGAGGTGGTCGCGCCGCCAATCAGCAGCGGCAGCGTAAAGCCCTGCCGCTCCATCTCTTTTGCCATATTGACCATCTCATCCAGCGACGGCGTGATCAGGCCCGATAAGCCGATAATATCGGCATTCACTTCCCGCGCGGTTTTGAGGATCTTCTCGCCCGGCACCATCACGCCGAGATCCACAATCTCGTAGTTATTGCACTGCAGCACCACGCCAACAATATTCTTGCCGATGTCATGCACATCGCCTTTCACCGTAGCCAGTACGATTTTACCATTGCTGCGCCCTGCCTCTTTACTGGCTTCAATAAAGGGTTCCAGATACGCCACCGCCTGCTTCATGACGCGCGCTGACTTCACGACCTGCGGCAGAAACATTTTGCCTTCGCCGAACAGATCGCCCACCACGTTCATGCCCGCCATCAGGGGGCCTTCGATGACCTCAATCGGACGGGGCATCTGCTGGCGCGCCTCTTCGGTATCCTGTTCGATAAAGGTCGTGATCCCTTTGACCAGCGCATACTCCAGCCGCTTCGCGACCGCCCAGCTGCGCCACTCCGCCAGCTGCTGGTCCTGTGCCTCATCGCCTTTACCACCGCGATATTTCTCCGCCAGCGCCAGCAGCCGCTCGGTGCCATCATCGCACCGGTTCAGAATCACATCCTCCACGGCGTCACGCAGTTCCGCTGGCAGATCGTCATAGATGGCCAGCTGACCGGCGTTGACGATGCCCATGTCCATGCCGTTGCGGATGGCGTAATAGAGAAAGACCGCATGTATCGCTTCACGCACCGGATCATTGCCACGGAAGGAAAACGACACGTTGGAGACGCCGCCGGAGATCAGCGCATGGGGCAGCTCGCGCCGGATATCTTCACAGGCGCCGATGAAATCCGCAGCGTAGTTATTGTGCTCATCAATGCCGGTGGCGACTGCAAAGATATTGGGGTCGAAGATAATATCTTCCGGCGGGAAACCGACCTCCTCCGTCAGGATCCGGTAGGCCCGGCGACAGATCTCAATTTTACGGGCACGGGTGTCCGCCTGGCCCACCTCATCAAACGCCATTACCACCATCGCCGCGCCGTAACGCCGCACCTGGCGCGCCTGATAAATAAAGGCCGCTTCGCCCTCTTTCATCGACACCGAGTTCACAATCCCTTTGCCCTGAATGCACTGCAGCCCCTTTTCAATCACCGCCCATTTCGAGGAGTCGATCATAATCGGCACGCGGGCGATGTCGGGTTCCCCCGCGATCAGATTCAGAAAGCGCACCATCGCCGCTTCGGCGTCGAGCATCCCCTCATCCATGTTGATATCGATGATCTGCGCGCCGTTCTGTACCTGCTGCAGCGCCACCTCCAGCGCCTCGCTATATTTCTCCTCTTTGATCAACCGCCTGAATTTAGCTGAGCCGGTGACGTTAGTGCGCTCACCGACGTTCACAAACAGCGACTCAGCGGTGATGTTCAGCGGCTCCAGGCCGGAAAGACGACAGGCCACCGGAAGGGTCGGCAGTGGACGCGGTGCGACCCCATCCACCACGCGGGCCATGGCCGCGATATGCTCCGGCGTGGTGCCGCAGCAGCCGCCGATAATATTCAGGAATCCCGCCCTCGCCCACTCGCCAATCTGCTCTGCCATCCGCGCGGCATCCAGATCGTACTCCCCGAACGCATTGGGCAGGCCCGCGTTGGGATGCGCGGATACATAGCCTTCCGCGATCCGCGACAGCTCCGCCACATACTGGCGCAGCTCATCCGGCCCCAGCGCACAGTTCAGTCCAAAGGAGAGGGGTTCCGCGTGGCGCAGGGCGTTGTAAAAAGCTTCTGTCGTCTGGCCGGAGAGCGTGCGGCCGGAGGCATCGGTAATGGTGCCGGAGATCATCAGCGGCAGTGCGACCCCCAGCGCCTCCATCTCTGTCTGTACCGCATAGACCGCCGCTTTGGCATTCAGCGTATCGAATATGGTTTCGATCATAATGATGTCCGCCCCGCCTGCCACCAGCGCGCGGGTCGATTCGCGATACGCCGCCACCAGCTGGGTGAAGGTAATGTTGCGGAAGGCGGGATCGTTGACATCCGGCGAGATCGAGCAGGTGCGGTTAGTCGGACCGAGCACCCCCGCCACATAACGCGGTCGATCCGGCGTTTTGGCCGTCCACGCGTCGGCGCAGGCGCGTGCCAGTCGGGCGGCTTCAAAATTGATCTCCGCCGCCAGGCTCTCCATCTGGTAGTCCGCCATCGCGATCGACGTGGCGTTAAAGGTGTTGGTTTCGAGAATATCCGCGCCTGCAGCCAGGTAGGCGTCATGGATCTCGCGGATCACCTGCGGCTGACTCAACACCAGCAGATCGTTATTGCCTTTCAGATCGCAGGGCCAGCCAGCAAAGCGGCTGCCGCGAAACGCCTTTTCTTCCAGCCCGTAGCGCTGGATCATGGTGCCCATGCCGCCATCCAGCACCATAATGCGTTGTGCGAGCTGCTGATGTAACGCGTCGATTTTTTTGCTCACTGTTGCCCCATTCACGTCAGTCTGCTGGCGAAAACCCCGATTTTTATTCTGGCATAAGCTGGTCAGGCGAAAAAGTAACCGCAGACAAGACATTTTCAGCACGACGCTACAGGTCTGACCAGAAAACCAGCGTTTGCAAACCGCCCGATTAAAACGAAAATGATTTCCACAATGAAAAAGGAGAGACACGATGGCAACGCCGGTTCCCGTTAAGCGTGGCAAGAAACCCCGAAGCTCACCTGCCGTCGCGCCAGCGGGGGGACAGGTACAGTCGCTGACCCGTGGCCTGACGCTGCTGGAGCTGATTGCCGATTCACATGGCAGCGTCGCCCTGACCGAACTGGCGCAGCAGGCGGGTCTGCCGAACTCCACCACACATCGCCTGCTCAGCACCATGCAGCAGCAGGGCTTTGTCCGCCAGGTCGGCGATCTCGGACTCTGGACGATGGGTGCCCACGCCTTTGTGGTCGGCAGCAGTTTCCTGCAGAGCCGTAATCTGCTGGCGCTGGTTCACCCCGTGCTGCGCAGCCTGATGGAGCAGTCCGGCGAAACGGTCAATCTGGCGGTGCTGGATCTCAGCGATCATCAGGCGGTGATTATCGATCAGGTGCAGTGCACCCAGCTCATGCGGATGTCAGCGCCGATTGGCGGCAAGCTGCCGATGCACGCGTCAGGCGCAGGCAAAGCGTTTCTGGCGCATCTGAGCGAGGATCAGGTCACGGCCCTGCTGCATCAGAAAGGACTGCACTACTACACGCCGAAAACCCTGATGTCACCGCAGAGCCTGAAAGAGAATCTGGCGCAGGTGCGCAAAGCGGGCTTTTCGCTGGATGATGAGGAGCATGCGCTGGGGCTACGCTGCGTGGCCGCGCCTATCTATGATGAACATGGCGAGGCGTTTGCGGCGCTCTCCATTTCCGGCCCTATTGCCCGCATGACAGACGACCGCATTACTGAACTGGGCGCGCTGGTCATCCGGGAAGCACGTCAGGTCACGCTGGCGTACAGCGGTCGCTAATCGCTTCAGCGGCGTAGCAGACGCTGAAACGCTGCGTCTGCCGCCAGGCGATCACCTCTTCCACATGGCCCTGGGCGATGCGCTGCTGCTGTGCGCGCCACCAGCCAGCATCGAATAGCTCCGGATGCAGCGCCAGCAGCAACGTGCCGGTTTCGGCTTCGCTGCATAACGCGTAGCGGAAGGTTTCCGGAAAGACATCGTCCGGCCCGACGCTGTACCACGGCTCGGCGCTGAGCTCATCCTCTTCATAGCGCGCCGCAGGCACTTCACGAAAGTTGAGATCCTGCATCGGGCGAATTTCATCGTAGTCGTAGAAGATCACCCGACCGTGACGGGTGATGCCGAAGTTTTTAAACAGCATGTCGCCCGGAAAGATATTCGCCGCCGCAAGCTGTTTGATGGCATTGCCATACTCGTCGATGGCATGCTCACGCCCGGCGGCGCTGGCCTGCGCCAGATAGAGATTAAGCGGTTGCATACGCCGTTCCAGCCACAGATGACGGATGATCAAACGATCGCCCTCGACATGCAGTTTCTCCGCCACACAGGCGTAAAGCTCCGCCAGCAGCGCCGGTGAAAGGCGCGCCAGCGGCAGCGCAAATTGTTCGAATTCCTGGGTATCCGCCATCCGCCCCACGCGGTCATGCTCTTTGACCTGCTGATAACAGGCGCGGACCTGCGCTTCCGTCACCTCTTTTTGCGGTGCAAAGCGATCCCGGATGACCTTAAACACCCAGTCAAAGCCTGGCAGCGTAAAGACCAGCATCACCATGCCACGCACGCCGGGCGCGATCTCAAACGCCGCCATGTTCTCAGCCAGCGCCTGAAGATATTCACGATAACATTCGGTTTTACCGTGCTTCTGGCAGCCGATTGCCATGTAGCGCTCCGCCAGCGTCTTGCCGGGCAGAATCGGCTGCAGCCAGGCAACCAGCGCCGCCGGCACCGGGGCATAGACCATGAAATAGGCGCGGGCAAAACCGAAAACGATGCTGGCGTCGTTCACATCGGTCAGACAGGTGTCGATCCACAGTTCGCCCGCGTCACTGCGCTGAACGGGCAGCAGGCAGGGAAAGATTCCCTCCGGCAGATGCAGACGTGCCACCAGCCAGGCAGTTTTATTGCGGTAAAAAAGCTCGCTGCTGACCTCAAGCCAGCCTTGGTTCAGTCGGGAAAAGTGCGACTGCAGATGGCGGACAATCCAGCCGACATCGCGTGCACGATGCTGCCACGGCAGCGTTAGAGGCAGATCGTCCAGCACCTCATCCACCAGTGCCAGCCAGCCCCGCTGCGGCAGATACGTACGCGACAGCGGACGCAAGGGCGTGACGGGCACGGTACGGGACTGAGAAGTAAAGATAAACAGCCGATCCGGCTGCAGATCGGCATGGCCGTGTAACCGGCAGTAGACGGAATTGAAAAAGCTTTCGGCAATTTCATGCCGGGGATAGCCGGGCAGCAGGCTTTGATAGTGATCCTTGACCCGCAGCCAGAACCTGACATCCCAGTCTGCTGCGCCGTTCAGCACCCGCAGCTGGTCAGCGACCAGGCTGACATGGTGATCATAGAGATGAATACGGGCTTTCATGGCGTGCTGCACCGCCTGCCATTCCGCCTGTTCAAAGCGCTGCTGCGCGCCAGCCGTAATGTCGAGGAAGCGGCCATACTGCGCATCAAATCCCTGCAGAATGGTGTGGGCGATCAGCGATTCGCGTGGCGGCATAATCGGCTCCGGTCAGTGCCCGCCTGCACGTGGCGGGCGGGGAGTCAGTCAGCAGACAAGATCAGAACTGGTGCTCTTCGGTGGAGCCAGTCAGTGCCGTCACCGATGATTTACCACCCTGAATGATGTTGGTCACCTGATCGAAATAGCCGGTGCCCACCTCCTGCTGGTGCGAGGAAAAGCTGTAACCGCGATCGCGGGCGGCGAACTCCGGCTGCTGAACCTTCTCAACGTAGTGGCGCATGCCTTCACCCTGTGCATAGGCATGAGCCAGATCGAACATGTTGAACCACATGCTGTGGATGCCCGCCAGCGTGATGAACTGGAAGCGATAGCCCATGTCGCTGAGCGACTGCTGGAACGTCGCGATGGTGCGATCGTCGAGGTTCTTTTTCCAGTTGAACGATGGCGAACAGTTATAGGCCAGCAGCTTGCCCGGAAAGCGTTCATGAATGGCGTCGGCAAAGCGCTGCGCCATCGCCAGATCAGGCGTGGAGGTTTCGCACCACAGGATGTCAGCGTAAGGCGCATAGGCCAGCCCGCGGCTGATTGCCTGCTCAATTCCGGCGTGCGTGCGGAAGAAGCCTTCTGCCGTACGATCTCCGCGGATAAAGGGCCGATCATATTCATCGCAGTCGGAGGTCAGCAGATCCGCGGCATCGGCATCAGTCCGGGCCAGCAGCAGGGTTGGTACCCCCATCACATCCGCAGCCAGCCGTGCCGCAACCAGCTTCTGAATTGCTTCCTGCGTCGGCACCAGTACTTTGCCGCCCATGTGACCACATTTTTTGACGGCCGCCAGCTGGTCTTCGAAGTGAACGGCCGCCGCGCCCGCCTGAATCATCGCCTTCATCAGCTCAAACGCATTCAGCACACCGCCAAATCCCGCTTCCGCGTCCGCCACGATCGGCAGAAAGAAATCAGTGTGGCGGCTGTCGCTGGCTTCGATACCGCTTGCCCACTGAATCTGATCGGCGCGCTGAAAGGTCTGATTAATACGTGTCACCACCTCCGGCACCGAGTTCACCGGATAGAGCGACTGATCCGGATACATCTGCCCCGCCACGTTGGCATCCGCCGCCACCTGCCAGCCGGAGAGGTAGATCGCCTCAATGCCCGCTTTCGCCTGCTGCAGTGCCTGCCCGCCCGTCAGCGCTCCCAGGCTGTTGACATACCCTTTCTTCGCTCCGCCGTTCAGCAGCGACCAGAGCTTTTCCGCGCCGCGCGTAGCCAGCGTACAGGCGGGCAGAACCGATCCACGCAGATTCACCACCTCTGCCGCGCTGTAGGGACGGGTAATTCCCTGCCAGCGTGCGGTCTGCCAGAGATGTTCGAGTTGTTCGATCTGTTGAGTACGTGTCATGGCAATGCTCCTCTGTCTAAGGGATCAGGCGATAGCCTGGCAGGGTAAGAAAGGAAACCAGCTCGCGCTCCGTGGTGATCTGCGCCATTAGCTGCGCCGCATCGCTATAGCGACCGGCGCTGAAATGCGTTTCGCCCAGCGCGTTCTGCAGCAGGTGCAGCTCTTCATTCAGCCAGCGCAGAAACAGCCCGGCGGTGACCGGCTGGCCGTTACTGAGGTGCTGCTGATGACGAATCCATTGCCAGATAGAGGTGCGCGCAATCTCTGCGGTCGCTGCATCTTCCATCAGCCCGTCAATCGGCACGCAGCCATTACCGCTGATCCAGGCCTCCAGATAGTGCAGCGCGACACGGATGTTGGCGCGCATGCCAGCTTCGGTTCGCTCACCCTGACAGGGTGCGAGCAATTGCTCTGCGGTGACAGGCGCATCCTCTTCACGCAGGACATGCAGCTGATTTAGCCGGTCGCCCAGCGCGGCGTCGAAAACCGCCATGGCGGTATCGGCCAGGCCAGGATGTGCAATCCAGGTGCCGTCGTGTCCGTTACTGGCTTCACGTTGCTTGTCTTCTTTTACGCGCTGCAGTACCCAGGCGTTGCGTGAGGGATCTTTCGCAGGAATCAGCGCCGACATGCCGCCCATCGCAAACGCGCCCCGCCGATGGCAGGTTTTGATCAGCAGGCGCGAATAGGCATTCAGGAACGGCTGATCCATCGTGACGGACTGGCGATCGGGCAGCACGCGATCGGCATGCTGTTTCAGAGTTTTGATGTAGCTAAAGATGTAATCCCAGCGACCGCAGTTGAGGCCGGTGATGTGATCGCGCAGATTCCACAGGATCTCATCCATCTGAAAAACGGCGGGTAAGGTTTCGATCAGGACTGTGGCCTTGATCGTTCCGCGAGGAAGATCGAAGTGATCCTCACTGAAACTGAAGATCTCACGCCACCAGGCGATTTCCTGCCAGCTTTCGGTTTTTGGCAGATAGAAGTATGGCCCGCTGCCTTTAGCCAGCAGCGGACGCACGTTATGGAAGAAGTAGAGCGCGAAGTCGAACAGCCCGCCCGGAATCGCCTCTCCCTGCCAGCTGACATGCTTTTCTGCCAGATGCAGGCCGCGCACCCGGCACATCAGGACCGCAGGAGTGGCACTTAACTGATAGATTTTGCCGTTGTCGCTGGTATACCTCAGTGTGCCCTGCACCGCCTCCTGCAGTGTCAGCTGCCCTTCAATCAGTTTTTTCCATTCCGGCGACAGCGAATCCTCAAAGTCGGCCATAAAGACATTTACGTTAGCATTCAGTGCATTAATCACCATTTTGCGATCGGGCGGACCGGTAATCTCGACCCGGCGGTCGGTCAAATCTGCCGGAATGGATTGAATGCGCCACTCACTTTCTCTTATGGAAGCAGTTTCCATATCGAAGTCTGGCAGATAACCCTGATCGTAGCGAAGCTGGCGCTGCTGACGAGCCGATAACAGGGCCTCACGCTGTGGTGCAAAGCGTGCGACCAGTCTTTCAAGAAACACGATCGCTTCAGGGGTTAACACCTGTTGTTCGGCATGGCTAAAGGGCTGGCTGAAAATCAGGGAATGGCTGATCACTGAGTCTGTCATGCTGGCGCTCTCCTGTATTCAAAGGATCGAATGCAGCGGATCCACGGGGTGCTGGTTTTATGCGCTACAGGATCAGAGCATAAGCATTTATTTTCTTAAATCAAAAACTATTTCCATTTTAAGTAAATAGTTAGACTATCTCGTTGAATTTAATAACATTAAAGCCTTAACCGGTAAAAGAAGCCTTTTCAGCCGTGACGTACAGGCGAAAAAAAACCGTGCTGCCAGCGGCTAACACGGTTCAGTTGATCCCGGAGCGGGCCTATTCCAGCGTCGGGTTCATGTGACGCAGATCGAATGGCGTAATCTGGTAAACGTAGTAGTTGAGCCAGTTAGAGAACAGCAGGTTGCCATGACTACGCCATGTCGCACGCGGTGGCAGGGCCGGATTATCCTGTGGGAAGTAGTTATGGGGAACGTCCGGATTTACGCCCGCTTCATAATCACGATGATACTCACCCGATAACGTCAGGGCGTCATACTCCGGATGGCCGGTAACAAATACCAGACGTTTGTCCCTGCTCGCCATCAGATAAGCACCCGTCTGTTCTGATTCAGCAAACAGCTCGAGATCGGTGTAATCCCTGATCAGCTGGGAAGGAAAATCCGCATAACGTGAATGGGGTGCCAGGAAATTATCATCAAACCCCCGCGTCAGTAAGGCATGAGGATGCAGTATCTGATGCTCATAGACGCCCGACAGTTTGTTATGCCGGGTTTGCTTAGGAATCCCATACAGAATATTGAGTGCGGCCTGCACCGCCCAGCAGACAAACAGGGTGGAGGTGACATGCTCGTTTGCCCAGTGCAGTACGCGCTGGATCTGTGGCCAGTAGGCGACATCATTGAAATCGACCAGCCCGAGTGGCGCACCTGTAACGATTAAGCCGTCGTAGTTGTCATGCTGGATATCTTCAAAATTGCAGTAGAAGTTATTAAGGTGTTCAGAGGGCGTATTACGTGACTCGCGGCTATCGATACGCAGCAGCTGTATATCGATTTGGAGTGGCGAGTTGGACAGCAGACGCAGAAACTGATTTTCGGTTTCGATCTTTTTCGGCATCAGATTCAGTATGAGCACTTTAAGCGGGCGAATCTCCTGAACACTGGCGCGCGACGAGGTCATCACAAAGACGTTTTCATCGCGTAAAAAATTCACTGCCGGTAATTCGTCGGGGATCCTGATTGGCATAGCCTGCGCACCTCTTGCAACCATATAAACGTTTAGACATCTGGATGCCCAACATTAGCCTGATCGGTCGGGATTGTCGAGGTTTGATGCAGAAAATGAAAATGTTTCAGTTTTAAACGGGCAGACTACAGACGTAAAAAAGCCCCGCACTCGCGTGCGGGGCTTCTTCACTTATACAATGCCTGGCAGTTCCCTACTCTCGCATGGGGAGGCCCCACACTACCATCGGCGCTACGGCGTTTCACTTCTGAGTTCGGCATGGGGTCAGGTGGGACCACCGCGCTAAAGCCGCCAGGCAGATTCTGTCTTCCGCGCCGCCCTGGGGCCGCGCAGACTTATCCGGTTCAGGCTGAAAATCGTCTCTCAAAAACGCCTCTGGCGTTGTAAGGTTAAGCCTCACGGGTCATTAGTACCGGTTAGCTCAACGCATCGCTGCGCTTACACACCCGGCCTATCAACGTCGTCGTCTTCAACGTCCCTTCAGGACCCTCAAAGGGTCAGGGAGAACTCATCTCGGGGCAAGTTTCGTGCTTAGATGCTTTCAGCACTTATCTTTTCCGCACTTAGCTACCGGGCAGTGCCATTGGCATGACAACCCGAACACCAGCGGTGCGTTCACTCCGGTCCTCTCGTACTAGGAGCAACCCCCCTCAATTCTCCAGCGCCCACGGCAGATAGGGACCGAACTGTCTCACGACGTTCTAAACCCAGCTCGCGTACCACTTTAAACGGCGAACAGCCGTACCCTTGGGACCTACTTCAGCCCCAGGATGTGATGAGCCGACATCGAGGTGCCAAACACCGCCGTCGATATGAACTCTTGGGCGGTATCAGCCTGTTATCCCCGGAGTACCTTTTATCCGTTGAGCGATGGCCCTTCCATTCAGAACCACCGGATCACTATGACCTGCTTTCGCACCTGCTCGAGCCGTCACTCTCGCAGTCAAGCCAGCTTATGCCATTGCACTAACCTCACGATGTCCGACCGTGATTAGCTGACCTTCGTGCTCCTCCGTTACTCTTTGGGAGGAGACCGCCCCAGTCAAACTACCCACCAGACACTGTCCGCACCCCGGATCACGGGGCCACGTTAGAACATCAAACATTAAAGGGTGGTATTTCAAGGATGGCTCCACGCAGACTGGCGTCCGCGCTTCAAAGCCTCCCACCTATCCTACACATCAAGGCTCAATGTTCAGTGTCAAGCTGTAGTAAAGGTTCACGGGGTCTTTCCGTCTTGCCGCGGGTACACTGCATCTTCACAGCGAGTTCAATTTCACTGAGTCTCGGGTGGAGACAGCCTGGCCATCATTACGCCATTCGTGCAGGTCGGAACTTACCCGACAAGGAATTTCGCTACCTTAGGACCGTTATAGTTACGGCCGCCGTTTACCGGGGCTTCGATCAGGAGCTTCTCCTTACGGATAACCCCATCAATTAACCTTCCGGCACCGGGCAGGCGTCACACCGTATACGTCCACTTTCGTGTTTGCACAGTGCTGTGTTTTTAATAAACAGTTGCAGCCAGCTGGTATCTTCGACTGGCTTCAGCTCCGGGAGCAAGTCCCTTCACCTACGCGCCAGCGTGCCTTCTCCCGAAGTTACGGCACCATTTTGCCTAGTTCCTTCACCCGAGTTCTCTCAAGCGCCTTGGTATTCTCTACCTGACCACCTGTGTCGGTTTGGGGTACGATTCTGTGTTACCTGATGCTTAGAGGCTTTTCCTGGAAGCAGGGCATTTATCACTTCAGCACCGTAGTGCCTCGTCGTCACGCCTCAGTGTAAAGTGAACCGGATTTGCCTGGAACACACACCTACACGCTTAAACCGGGACAACCGTCGCCCGGCTGATATAGCCTTCTCCGTCCCCCCTTCGCAGTAACACCGAGTACAGGAATATTAACCTGTTTCCCATCGACTACGCCTTTCGGCCTCGCCTTAGGGGTCGACTCACCCTGCTCCGATTAACGTTGAACAGGAACCCTTGGTCTTCCGGCGAGCGGGCTTTTCACCCGCTTTATCGTTACTTATGTCAGCATTCGCACTTCTGATACCTCCAGCATGCCTCACAGCACACCTTCGACGGCTTACAGAACGCTCCCCTACCCAACAGTATTGCTACTGCTGCCGCAGCTTCGGTGCATGGTTTAGCCCCGTTACATCTTCCGCGCAGGCCGACTCGACCAGTGAGCTATTACGCTTTCTTTAAATGATGGCTGCTTCTAAGCCAACATCCTGGCTGTCTGTGCCTTCCCACATCGTTTCCCACTTAACCATGACTTTGGGACCTTAGCTGGCGGTCTGGGTTGTTTCCCTCTTCACGACGGACGTTAGCACCCGCCGTGTGTCTCCCGTGATAACATTCTCCGGTATTCGCAGTTTGCATCGGGTTGGTAAGCCGGGATGGCCCCCTAGCCGAAACAGTGCTCTACCCCCGGAGATGAGTTCACGAGGCGCTACCTAAATAGCTTTCGGGGAGAACCAGCTATCTCCCGGTTTGATTGGCCTTTCACCCCCAGCCACAGGTCATCCGCTAATTTTTCAACATTAGTCGGTTCGGTCCTCCAGTTAGTGTTACCCAACCTTCAACCTGCCCATGGCTAGATCACCGGGTTTCGGGTCTATACCCTGCAACTTAACGCCCAGTTAAGACTCGGTTTCCCTGCGGCTCCCCTATACGGTTAACCTTGCTACAGAATATAAGTCGCTGACCCATTATACAAAAGGTACGCAGTCACCCCATAAAAGAGGCTCCCACTGCTTGTACGTACACGGTTTCAGGTTCTTTTTCACTCCCCTCGCCGGGGTTCTTTTCGCCTTTCCCTCACGGTACTGGTTCACTATCGGTCAGTCAGGAGTATTTAGCCTTGGAGGATGGTCCCCCCATATTCAGACAGGATACCACGTGTCCCGCCTTACTCATCGAGCTCACAGCGTGTGTGCTTTTGTGTACGGGAGTATCACCCTGTACCCTGCGACTTTCCAGACGCTTCCACTAACACACAGGCTGATTCAGGCTCTGGGCTGCTCCCCGTTCGCTCGCCGCTACTGGGGGAATCTCGGTTGATTTCTTTTCCTCGGGGTACTTAGATGTTTCAGTTCCCCCGGTTCGCCTTGCAGCACTATGTATTCATGCTGCAATGATGCACAGAGTGCACCGGGTTTCCCCATTCGGACATCGACGGCTGTAGCGGTTCATATCACCTTACCGTCGCTTTACGCAGATTAGCACGTCCTTCATCGCCTCTGACTGCCTGGGCATCCACCGTGTACGCTTAGTCGCTTAACCTCACAACCCACAGGCGTTTTTCACGCTGCGGACTGCAAGCATTTGAGAGACTCGTACGCATCGCCTTTTTCATTCTTATTACGGAGAATGAAAGCGACGCGTCGTTTCAATTTTCAGCTTGTTCCGGATTGTTAAAGAGCATAATACGTCACAGCACACCGTTGCCGGTACGCTCTGAGGTATTTCAGAAAAAACAGTTAAAACGGTATGGTGGAGCTAAGCGGGATCGAACCGCTGACCTCCTGCGTGCAAGGCAGGCGCTCTCCCAGCTGAGCTATAGCCCCATACAGTTACTGCAGAGACCACTACGTTCAACCGAGTACACTTCGTGAGAAGTGCAATTCGTGCTCAGGCAAGGCATGTCTTCGCGAAGCATAGTGAACTATGCGAGCCGGAGACATAACGCAGCGTGAGTGCGAATTTGGTAGGCCTGAGTGGACTTGAACCACCGACCTCACCCTTATCAGGGGTGCGCTCTAACCACCTGAGCTACAAGCCTGTAGAGGTTTTTTCTGCTCGTTACTTTTTATCAGACAATCTGTGTGAGCACTGCGCGGGACTGTATCTTAAGGTAAGGAGGTGATCCAACCGCAGGTTCCCCTACGGTTACCTTGTTACGACTTCACCCCAGTCATGAATCACAAAGTGGTAAGCGCCCTCCCGAAGGTTAAGCTACCTACTTCTTTTGCAACCCACTCCCATGGTGTGACGGGCGGTGTGTACAAGGCCCGGGAACGTATTCACCGTGGCATTCTGATCCACGATTACTAGCGATTCCGACTTCACGGAGTCGAGTTGCAGACTCCGATCCGGACTACGACGCACTTTGTGAGGTCCGCTTGCTCTCGCGAGGTCGCTTCTCTTTGTATGCGCCATTGTAGCACGTGTGTAGCCCTACTCGTAAGGGCCATGATGACTTGACGTCATCCCCACCTTCCTCCGGTTTATCACCGGCAGTCTCCTTTGAGTTCCCGACCGAATCGCTGGCAACAAAGGATAAGGGTTGCGCTCGTTGCGGGACTTAACCCAACATTTCACAACACGAGCTGACGACAGCCATGCAGCACCTGTCTCAGCGTTCCCGAAGGCACCAATCCATCTCTGGAAAGTTCGCTGGATGTCAAGAGTAGGTAAGGTTCTTCGCGTTGCATCGAATTAAACCACATGCTCCACCGCTTGTGCGGGCCCCCGTCAATTCATTTGAGTTTTAACCTTGCGGCCGTACTCCCCAGGCGGTCGACTTAACGCGTTAGCTCCGGAAGCCACGCCTCAAGGGCACAGCCTCCAAGTCGACATCGTTTACGGCGTGGACTACCAGGGTATCTAATCCTGTTTGCTCCCCACGCTTTCGCACCTGAGCGTCAGTCTTCGTCCAGGGGGCCGCCTTCGCCACCGGTATTCCTCCAGATCTCTACGCATTTCACCGCTACACCTGGAATTCTACCCCCCTCTACGAGACTCAAGCCTGCCAGTTTCAAATGCAGTTCCCAGGTTAAGCCCGGGGATTTCACATCTGACTTAACAGACCGCCTGCGTGCGCTTTACGCCCAGTAATTCCGATTAACGCTTGCACCCTCCGTATTACCGCGGCTGCTGGCACGGAGTTAGCCGGTGCTTCTTCTGCGGGTAACGTCAATCGGCGCGGTTATTAACCGCACCGCCTTCCTCCCCGCTGAAAGTACTTTACAACCCGAAGGCCTTCTTCATACACGCGGCATGGCTGCATCAGGCTTGCGCCCATTGTGCAATATTCCCCACTGCTGCCTCCCGTAGGAGTCTGGACCGTGTCTCAGTTCCAGTGTGGCTGGTCATCCTCTCAGACCAGCTAGGGATCGTCGCCTAGGTGGGCCATTACCCCGCCTACTAGCTAATCCCATCTGGGTTCATCCGATAGTGAGAGGCCCGAAGGTCCCCCTCTTTGGTCTTGCGACGTTATGCGGTATTAGCCACCGTTTCCAGTGGTTATCCCCCTCTATCGGGCAGATCCCCAGACATTACTCACCCGTCCGCCACTCGTCACCCAAGGAGCAAGCTCCTCTGTGCTACCGTCCGACTTGCATGTGTTAGGCCTGCCGCCAGCGTTCAATCTGAGCCATGATCAAACTCTTCAATTTAAAGTTTGATTTGCTGCAACCAGTGCAGCGATGCTCATCTGTAAAACGTCATAATGAATGTCATTATGTGTTCACTCGTGAGACTTGATATTTTTTTGCGTCCGGAGACGCTGATATCAATCCTGCGAGTGCCCACACAGATTGTCTGATAAATTGTTAAAGAGCAGCGCGAACAGTGCGTTAGCGTCCTGTCGCGAGGTGGCGTATATTACGCTTTCCTCCTTCAGAGTCAACCTCTTTTTCAGAAGTTTTTCTCCGGCGGGTCAGTCTCCTGAACCTCTCAGCACGCTTCCCGTTGCCGGTGTGCCGTGTCGATGGATGCGCATTATAGGGAGTTGTTCCGGCGGCGCAACCCATAAATTGCATAAAAAAGCGTGTTCGCTGCATTCCACAGCAAAAGCCGCTGTTATACGCAGTTACACACAATGTTATCCACACTCACCGGCGTAATAAATTTAGACGAGCATCACGCAAACGTTTTCGCTACAATGCCGGGCATCGTTACGGATACCCCTTTTCGGGGCGTTACCTGAGGTTTTTAATTTTTTACTTCTTATAGAGAAGCGAAAAACATGCTAAAGCCTGATGTAACGCTCTTATATACGCGAAACAAAGCCAAGGGATAAACCACCATGCAACAACCTCGTCCTGTACGCCGCGCCTTGCTCAGTGTTTCTGATAAAGCCGGTATCCTCGAATTTGCTCAGGCGCTCTCCCACCGCGGTGTCGAACTGCTCTCTACAGGTGGCACCGCTCGCCTGCTGGCGGAAGCGGGTCTGGCTGTCACAGAAGTCTCTGACTACACCGGCTTCCCGGAAATGATGGATGGACGCGTTAAAACCCTGCATCCGAAAGTGCATGGCGGCATTTTAGGTCGTCGCGGCCAGGATGATGCCATCATGGCGCAGCATGACATCAGCCCAATCGACATGGTGGTCGTTAACCTTTATCCCTTTGCACAGACGGTTGCCCGTGAAGGTTGCTCACTGGAAGATGCCGTAGAGAATATCGATATCGGTGGCCCGACGATGGTGCGCTCGGCTGCCAAGAACCATAAGGATGTGGCTATCGTGGTCAGCAGTGGCGACTACGAGGCGATCATCGCTGAGATGGATGCCCACGAAAATGGCCTGACGCTTGAGACCCGTTTTGACCTGGCGATTAAGGCGTTTGAACATACCGCCTCGTACGACAGTATGATCGCTAACTACTTCGGCAGCCTGGTGCCCGCCTATCACGGCGAACGTCATCAGCCCGCCGGTCGCTTCCCCCGTACTCTGAATCTGAACTTCATCAAGAAGCAGGATATGCGCTACGGCGAAAACAGCCATCAGGATGCCGCCTTCTATATAGAAGAGAACATTGCTGAAGCGTCGGTAGCGACGGCGCAGCAGGTTCAGGGCAAGGCGCTCTCCTATAATAATATTGCTGACACAGACGCGGCGCTGGAGTGTGTGAAAGAGTTCAGCGAGCCTGCCTGCGTTATCGTCAAGCATGCCAACCCCTGCGGCGTGGCAACCGGTGACAGTCTGCTGTCAGCTTATGATCGCGCTTACCAGACCGACCCGACCTCCGCATTCGGTGGCATCATCGCCTTTAACCGTGAGCTGGATGAAGCCACAGCGCAGGCGATTATCAGTCGCCAGTTCGTCGAGGTGATCATCGCACCGGCCGTTTCCGAGGCAGCGCTGAAAATCACTGCCGCCAAGCAGAACGTCCGTGTGCTGATCTGCGGTCAGTGGCAGAACCGCACGGCTGCGCTGGATTTCAAACGCGTAAATGGCGGCCTGCTGGTTCAGGATCGCGATCTTGGTATGGTCGACGCCAGCCAGCTGCGCGTGGTGAGCAAGCGTCAGCCGTCAGAGCAGGAGCTGCGTGATGCTTTGTTCTGCTGGAAGGTCGCCAAGTTTGTGAAATCGAATGCCATCGTTTATGCACGTGACGGCATGACTATCGGTATCGGCGCCGGGCAGATGAGTCGCGTCTACTCGGCTAAGATTGCGGGTATCAAAGCCGGTGATGAAGGTCTGGAAGTCAAAGGCTCGGCGATGGCTTCGGATGCGTTCTTCCCCTTCCGCGACGGTATTGATGCTGCAGCCGCCGTCGGTGTGAGCTGTGTGATCCAGCCTGGCGGCTCTATCCGCGATGAAGAAGTGATTGCCGCCGCAGATGAGCATGGCATTGCCATGATCTTCACCGACATGCGTCATTTCCGCCATTAATCACTCCGGAGAGTAACAGATGAGAATTTTAGTAATCGGCAATGGCGGACGTGAACATGCGCTGGCCTGGAAAGCCGCTCAGTCGCCGCTGGCGGAAACCGTGTTCGTTGCACCGGGTAACGCCGGAACGGCACTGGAGCCGGCACTGCAGAATGTCGCCATCAGTGCGACCGATATCCCTGCCCTGCTTGAGTTTGCACAGCGCGAAAAGATCGATCTGACAATCGTCGGGCCGGAAGCGCCGCTGGTGATTGGCGTGGTCGATGCCTTCCGTGAGGCCGGACTCAATATCTTTGGCCCTACCCAGGCCGCAGCACAGCTGGAAGGTTCGAAAGCCTTTACCAAGGACTTCCTGGCGCGTCATCAGATCCCCAGCGCCGCTTACCAGAATTTCACTGAAGTCGAGCCGGCGCTGGCCTGGCTGCGCGAGAAAGGCGCACCCATCGTCATTAAGGCTGACGGCCTGGCCGCGGGTAAAGGCGTGATTGTGGCGATGACGCTGCAGGAAGCTGAAGAGGCGGTGCAGGATATGCTGGCCGGTAACGCCTTTGGCGATGCCGGACACCGTATCGTGATCGAAGAGTTCCTTGAAGGCGAAGAAGCCAGCTTTATCGTGATGGTCGATGGCGAGCATGTGCTGCCGATGGCTACCAGCCAGGACCATAAACGTGTGGGCGATGGCGACACCGGACCGAATACCGGCGGAATGGGCGCTTACTCACCGGCTCCGGTAGTGACGGATGAGATCCACCAGCGCGTCATGGATCAGGTTATCTGGCCGACCGTGCGTGGCATGGCCGCTGAAGGCAACGTCTACACCGGTTTTCTCTATGCCGGCCTGATGATCGATCACACCGGCCAGCCGAAAGTGATCGAATTCAACTGTCGCTTTGGCGATCCGGAAACACAGCCGATCATGCTGCGCCTGCAGTCGGATCTGGTCGATCTTTGCCTGGCCGCCTGCGAAGGGACGCTGGATCAAAAAACGTCGGACTGGGATCCCCGCCCTGCGCTGGGCGTGGTGCTGGCGGCAGGGGGTTATCCGGGCGACTACGCACAGGGCGATCAGATCCATGGTCTGCCGCTGGAAGAGGTTACGGATGGCAAAGTCTTCCACGCCGGCACCCGTCTGGAAGAGGACCGGGTGCTGACGAACGGCGGCCGCGTGCTCTGTGTCACCGCGCTGGGTGAGGATGTGGCAGCTGCTCAACAGCGTGCCTATGAACTGACGAAGCCTATCTCCTGGCAGGGCAGTTTCTGCCGTCGCGATATCGGCTACCGCGCCATTAATCGCAAATAAGTTCAGGGGGCACCCGGTGCCCCCCTTTCCCTTCACATATCGTCTTCTGTCGGCTGCTGTGAGCACGCATCCTGCTGGCTCATCCGCAACAGCTGAACGCCTTCTGGCGCTTCAAGCCATGACACCATCAGCGGTGTCCGGGCATGACTCTGCTGCTGTGTCAGCCTCTGCAGCGCATCAGCGTCAAACGCCGGTCTGACCCGCTGACCTTCACAACGTGTCACTATCCCGTTTCCCTGCCAGTGTCCCTGCCTGAGGAACACCCGGCCGCTCAGCAGGGCATCGCTGAGGTTACGCATTCGCTGCGCATCAAACTTATAGAGCTCAACCGCATCGGGGCTGACCGCTTCACGGCGGCCTGCAAGCTGACGCTGCATAAAGGTAAGGCCACCGGTTTGGTCAAAGCGCAGAGTCACATCGTCAGGTGCATTTCCCTTTACCTGACGCTGAATGCTGGTCAGAGCATCTTCCAGCCAGACATAGTCCGTTACCTCGCCCTCACCGCCGCTGAACGGCGTATAGAGGGTGCGGATATGCACCGACTGATGATCGTTATTTTTACGCCAGATACGCACGACGCCGCGATCGGCAAGATAGCCGCTGGCAGAAAAGGGAGGAATATCCGGAGTGGCGCTACAGCCAAAAAGAAACAGGGAGAGAGACAGAACAGATAAACGCTGAAACAGCGGGGTCATGATGGCAGGCCTCTTAAACAAAAGGGGCGAAACGCCCCCTGTTTTAAAGCTTAACCGCAGTGCGACGTCTTACTTAACGGCGTCTTTCAGCGCTTTACCAGACACGAATGCCGGTACGTTTGCTGCAGCGATTTTGATCTCTTTGCCAGTCTGCGGGTTACGACCGGTACGCTCAGCGCGGTGGTTCACTTTAAAAGTACCAAAACCAACCAGTTGTACAGCATCACCATCTTTCAGAGACTCAGTAATCGCAGCCAGAGTTGATTCCAGCGCTGCCTTAGCCTGGGTTTTAGACAGGTCAGCTTTTTCTGCGATCACATCAATCAGTTGAGTCTTGTTCATAAGTTATCCTTAAAGTGTATTTATCGCTTGCTAAGCAACGAGTGCGAGGGAAAAGCCATATTCTGGCACTCTTCTGCCTGCACGCACCGATAGCCACAATTTTCAGCCCCCCAAATGTAGACCAGAGAGGGGGCCGATGTGAAGCCTCCAGGCGCGCTAATTCGGGCCTGAAGTCACGTTTTATCGCCTTACTGCTGGAAATTTATACCGATGTTGCTAATTCCCGCTTCACGCAGGTCAGATCGCAGACCCTTAATCAATTCCAGGTCGCGCTCTTCGCACTCCGCCAGCAGGCGGAAAATCTCCCACTGAAGGTCCCACTCATCAATGACAGCCGGGTTTTCACGCAGCTCTTCGTCGGTCATTTCGCGTCCGGCCTGAGTCATTTCCAGCATGGCCACCGTGGTAATTGAGGTCCTGCTGACTTCAATAGCATGCTCAAGCGTTTCCCCGCTCAGCTGCGCATGAACGACCTCACTCAATGCCACGCAGGCATCGATAGCCGGATAGACGCCGTAAACCTCAAACGCATCACCATCAGGAATGGCGGCTTCAAGTTTTTCCAGCTGGCTGTCGAAGTTAATCTTCGCATCTTTGACCGTCAGGCTTTCCCAGATCAGATCAAGAATACGACGATAGAGCGCCGGTTCGGCAAACTCAGTCTGCTCGCAGAACGCATGATAATTGGGATACATGCGTTCGCACAGGCAGGCCATAAAGGTCAGGTGCTGCCAGCTTTGCAGCTTTGCCAGACGCAGATGAACGGGGTTCTGTAACATAAAGGTGGCTCTTATTCGTTTCGCTGGCCGCAGTGTAACTGCAAAAGCGCAGCACAAACAGTGTTAAAGCGCGTTTTGCCAGCGCTGGAAAGCGGTTCGGTTAGAGGCGACCGCATCCGCCCAGCGTGTCGGTTCCGGCAGACGGTAACCGCGCGTACAGTTTTCGACCCACTGCAGCGCAGTATCCAGGCTGACCCGATGACCGGTGGCGACAAACAGCGGATTGCAGCGTTGCTTGCTGCGCCAGACCCAGCCTATCTGTTCGCCTTTGTCGATCAGCGGCTGACGACTGCCGGGCTGCGCGTCCGGCTCCTCAAAACGGCCACACAGGCGGCGCTTGGCCACCCCAATCGTCGGCACATCCACCAGCAGGCCAAAATGTGAGGCGACGCCGAGCCGTCTGGGATGGGAGATGCCGTGCCCGTCCACAAACAGCAGGTCCGGCTTCTGATCCAGCATCTGCCACGCCGCCATCAGCGCCGGATATTCCCGGAACGAGAGGAAGCCCGGAATGTAGGGCATCGTGGTTTCGATACGGGCGATGCGATGTTCCACCAGCTTCAGTGAGGGATATTCCAGCACGACCATTGCCGCCCGCGTGATCGCGCCTTCCTGCTCGAATCCCACGTCCGCCCCGCCAATAAAGCGGGGCGGCAGCACGTCGAAGTCATCCTCACGCACCACGTCAGCGGCGCGTTGAAGCTGCTCAGCGCGAAGTGCGGCAATATCCATGATTACTCCTGATGCCAGGGACGTGACAGACGGTGTACCGCCTCCACAAAGACGCCGGCATTTTCAGGCGGGACATCCTGATGAATACCGTGCCCCAGATTAAAGACGTGGCCGGTGCCCGCGCCAAAGCGCTCAAGGATACCCGCCACTTCCTGTTCGATACGCTCAGGGGCCGCATAGAGCATTGAGGGGTCCATGTTACCCTGCAGCGCCACTTTGTCGCCTACGCGACGGCGCGCATCATCGATATCGGTGGTCCAGTCGAGACCCAGCGCATCGCAGCCGGTGGCCGCCATCGCTTCCAGCCACTGTCCGCCTCCTTTGGTGAACAGCGTCACCGGCACACGGCGGCCGTCGTTTTCACGCAGCAGGCCATCGACAATTTTGTGCATGTAGTGGAGTGAGAACGCTCGGTAGTCACGACCGGTCAGTACGCCGCCCCAGGTATCAAACACCATGACGGACTGCGCACCAGCGCGGATCTGCGCGTTGAGATAGAGGATGACGCTGTCGGCCAGCTTGTCCAGCATCGCGTGCAGCGTGGCGGGCTCGGCATACATCATCTTCTTGATGCGGGTAAAGGCCTTGCTGCTGCCGCCTTCGACCATATAGGTCGCCAGCGTCCAGGGACTGCCTGAGAAGCCAATCAGCGGCAGGTCGCCGTTGAGATTTTTACGGATGGTGCGAACGGCATTCATCACATAGCCCAGTTCCATTTCCGGATCGGGCACCGGTAAACGCTCAACGTCCGCGCGGCAGGTCACAGGGTTTGCGAAACGCGGGCCTTCACCCGCTTCGAAATAGAGTCCCAGTCCCATCGCATCCGGAATAGTCAGGATGTCACTGAAGAGGATGGCGGCATCCAGCGGATAACGGCGCAGCGGCTGCAGGGTGACTTCACAGGCCAGCTCGGCGTTTTTGCACAGCGACATAAAATCGCCCGCCTGGGCGCGCGTCGCTTTGTACTCCGGCAAATAGCGCCCGGCTTGTCGCATCATCCATACCGGCGTGACATCGACCGGCTGACGTAACAGGGCACGCAAATAACGATCGTTCTTCAGTTCACTCATCTCAACACTCTCTCAATAACAGGCGTGTAGTGTAGCACTTTCACGCTTCCGCGCGGCACAGGGCGACGGTATCTTCAATCAGGCGGCGCGCCACGGTGCCCGGCGGAGGCAGCAGCGGCAAATCGTCGAAACGGAACCAGGCCGCATCCAGCAGCTCTTTACCGTCGTGCTGCAGATCGCCACTCTCATATTCCGCCACAAACGCGGTCATCAGCGATTGCGGGAAGGGCCACGGCTGAGAGGTGACGTAACGAACGTTTTTGATGCGGATATTGCTCTCTTCCATTACCTCACGGGCGACGGCCTGCTCCAGCGTTTCGCCGACTTCGACAAATCCTGCCAGTACGGTATAAACCTTATTGCGATGCCGGGCATGATTCGCCAGCAGAATTTCATCACCGCGACGAATGGCCACAATGATGCAGGGCGCGATCTGCGGATAGTAGCGTTCGCGGCAGTGACTGCACAGACAGGCAAACTCATGTTTGCTGTGATGCATTTCATGCCCGCAGTAGCCGCACCAGCGATGAGAGCGGTAGAACTCTGCCAGCTGCACGCCGCGCCCGGCCAGCTGAAACAGTTCCACATCCTGATCGATCAGCTGCCGCACCGAAAACATATCTGCTGAACGCGGCTCACAAATCAGCCAGACTTTTTCCCCCTGCCACTCGCCGATCGTCCGGGCTTTACTGCCCGTTAAACCAAACTTTTCAGCGTTTCCGTGGGGTAAATCACCTTGTGGCAACCAAAGTTTCTGTTCATGGCTGACAATCCACCATCCAGCGTCTACGCTTGAGATTTCGCATTGCATTTATTTCGTCATCCTTAGCGTCAAATCGCACGCTGAAGCCCTGATGTTAAGTGTGTAGATAAACAACTATAACTCACATGGAGTTAGATATGCTTAACCAGTTAGAAGTCCTGGCTGAACGCGTAGGTGGCAGTAATGAACTGGTCGACTCATGGCTTGAAGCGCGTCGGCAGCTGCTGGTGACCTATTATCACCTCGTCGGTCTTAAACCCAACAAAGAAGCGCTGACGCGTCTGGATGAGCAGGCGCTGGACAACTTCTGTCACGGTCTGGTCGACTACCTTTCTGCAGGTCACTTCAGTATTTATGAGCGCGTCATTAATGAAATGAGTGGTGACAGCCCGATGATTGCTGCCGCGCAGATCTATCCGCCGCTGGAAGCGAATACGGAACGTCTGATGCAGCTGTATGATGGTCACCTGCAGCAGGCAATTGATGATGAGAACTGCATGACTTTCCAGCAGGCGCTGTCTGAAGTGGGTGAAGTGCTGGAAGCCCGCTTTACGCTGGAAGATAAGCTGATTCAGCTCGCGTGGGATAATCAGCTGGCTACGCCGTCAGTGGCCAACGACAGCCAGATCGCCCGTCCGGCATAAGGCCGATTCACATCAGGGGTATTGAGATTATCCGGTAGCCCTTTTATGCTGAACAGGTTCTGAGGCAAAGACGCCAAAGAACTTTTTTATTTGTGCATTGAAATATCACGTTTTTACCGCTGAGGCCGCGCTAAGCGCCCGCGTAAAAACCGCTTCTTGTCGGAGTGCCCAGTCGGGCTGAGACCGTTAATTCGGGATCCGCGGAACCTGATCAGGTTAGAACCTGCGAAGGGAACAAGAGTAATCAGTCACTGTCTGCCAGCCGTTGTACGCTGTCTGTACGCTTACTCCTTCCGAACTCCGGACAAGCATCATTTCCCTTTAACAGGAAGATTGCTATGTCTGATCCTAAAATGACCCGTCGTGAACAACGTGCCCAGGCGCAGGAATTTATCCATTCCCTGCGGGGTGGCAGTGCGTTTCCCCGCTCCCGCCGTATCTGGATAACCGGCAGCCGGGAAGATATTCGCGTTCCGATGCGGGAAATCGCGCTGACGCCGACCCATACCGGCGGCAGCAAAGAAGCGCCACTCTATGAGCAGAATGAAGCCGTACCGGTTTATGACACGGCAGGGCCGTATGGCGATTCCGCCGCACAGATTGACGTGCATCGTGGCCTGGCGAAGCTGCGCGCTGGCTGGATTACTGAACGCGATGACAGTGAACCGCTGAGTCAGAACAGCTCCGGCTATACTCAGCAGCGGCTCGCTGATGAGGGGCTGGACCACCTGCGCTTCGACCAGTTGCCAACGCCGCGACGCGCCCGTGCAGGCCGCCGCGTCACGCAACTGCACTACGCCCGCCGGGGAATCGTCACCCCGGAGATGGAGTTCATCGCCCTGCGGGAAAATATGGGCCGGGATCGCATCCGCGGAGAAGTGCTGCGACAGCAGCATCCGGGCCACAGTTTTGGCGCGCACCTGCCCGCGGCTATCACGCCCGAATTTGTGCGTCAGGAGGTGGCGGCCGGTCGCGCCATTATCCCGGCCAATATCAACCATCCTGAATCGGAACCGATGATCATCGGCCGTAACTTTCTGGTTAAGGTCAACGCCAACATCGGTAATTCCGCCGTGACCTCTTCCATCGAGGAAGAAGTAGAGAAGCTGGTCTGGTCCACCCGCTGGGGGGCCGATACGGTGATGGATCTCTCTACCGGCCGCTATATCCATGAAACGCGCGAATGGATCCTGCGCAACAGCCCGGTGCCCATCGGTACTGTCCCGATTTATCAGGCGCTGGAAAAAGTGAATGGCGTGGCTGAATCACTGAACTGGGCAATCTTCCGGGACACGCTGCTTGAACAGGCGGAACAGGGCGTGGATTACTTCACCATCCATGCGGGCGTTTTGCTGCGCTATGTGCCGATGACGGCAAAGCGGCTGACTGGCATCGTGTCACGCGGCGGATCGATCATGGCGAAATGGTGTCTGTCGCACCATCAGGAGAACTTCCTCTATCAGCATTTCCGGGAAATCTGTGAAATCTGTGCCGCTTATGACGTCTCCCTGTCGCTGGGTGACGGTTTACGTCCGGGTTCAATTCAGGATGCCAATGACGAGGCGCAGTTTGCCGAGCTGCGCACCCTGGGCGAGCTGACCCGCATCGCCTGGGAATATGACGTTCAGGTGATGATTGAAGGACCGGGCCATGTGCCGATGCACATGATCCGCCGCAACATGACTGAACAGCTCGACCTGTGCGATGAAGCCCCCTTCTACACGCTAGGCCCGCTGACCACCGATATCGCGCCCGGCTATGACCATTTCACCTCCGGAATCGGCGCCGCCATGATTGGCTGGTTTGGCTGCGCCATGCTCTGTTACGTCACTCCCAAAGAGCATCTGGGCCTGCCGAACAAGGAGGATGTGAAACAGGGATTGATCACCTATAAAATCGCAGCCCATGCCGCCGATCTGGCGAAAGGGCATCCGGGCGCTCAGATCCGTGATAACGCCATGTCCAAAGCGCGCTTTGAGTTCCGCTGGGAAGACCAGTTCAATCTGGCTCTCGATCCTCAGACCGCCCGGGCGATGCATGATGAAACCCTGCCACAGGAGTCAGGCAAGGTAGCGCACTTCTGCTCGATGTGTGGCCCGAAGTTCTGCTCGATGAAAATTTCCCAGGAGGTGCGCGCATTCGCCGCCCGTCAGGATGCACGCGCCGAGCCTGTCGACGTCGGCATGGCGCAGATGTCAGACCGTTTTCGCCGCCACGGCGGTGAACGCTATCACCCCACCGATGCCCTGAAGGAGGATTAACGATGCCTGCATTTCCTGCTACCGCCCCGCGCCTGGGGCTCTATCCGGTGGTTGACAGCCCCGACTGGATCGCACGCCTGCTGGAGGCGGGCGTCCGCACCATCCAGCTGCGTATAAAAGACCAGCCCGATGCTATCGCTGAGCCCGCCATTGCGCAGGCAATTGCGCTGGGTAAACGCTACGATGCACGCCTGTTTATCAACGATTACTGGGCGCTGGCGATAAAGCATCAGGCCTATGGCGTCCATCTGGGTCAGGAGGATCTGGATGTCGCCGATCTTACGCGCATTCAACAGGCGGGCCTGCGGCTGGGGATCTCGACCCATGATGATGCTGAACTGGATCGTGCTCTGGCGATCCAGCCCTCTTACATCGCGCTGGGCCATGTTTTTCCGACGCAGACCAAAGCGATGCCGTCTGCGCCGCAGGGCATTGCGCAGCTGAAACAGCATCTGGCCCGCCTGACCGACACCCCTGCCGTGGCGATTGGCGGGATCTCGATAGCCCGAGCGCCCGAGGTGCTGGCCACCGGCGTGGGCAGCATTGCGGTGGTAAGCGCGATTACCCATGCGGAGGACTGGCGTGCCGCTACCGCGACGCTGCTGGCGCTGGCGGAAGGTGATGAATAGGCATTTATGGAATCTGTCCTGCAGCGCGACGGCAAAACGGGTAACCCCTGTATGTCTGGCGGGAAACCTGCCGCAGAAGCGACTATTGTCGCTGGCGCATTGTGGTGCAGGATCTTAACGTAGCTGCCGTCAGGTTAAGGTTATCTGACCAGGGCCGGTCCCCTCCTCTTGCCGGCCCTGCTTCTCTGTTCACGATGTCAGCGCGGAGGCAGGGCCTGGCGTCTCATGCTGGCAGGCGATCATCGCGCGCTCAACGGCCGCCCCCACCTGCGCCAGTGCCTGTTCAGTCTGTTCAGTAATGGGCAGGCCGTAGTTCAGACGCAGGCAGTTACGGTATTTACCTGACGCGGAAAACAGTGAACCTACGGCGATCTGTATTTTCGACTGGCGCAGTTCACGGTTGAGCCGGACCGCATCGAAGGCGTCCGGAAGTTCAATCCACATCAGAAAGCCGCCCTGAGGACGCGACACGCAGATCCCGCAGGGAAAATAGTGTCTTACCCAGCAGCCGAAGCGTTCATAGTTGCGCTGATAGAGCTGCCGCATCCGGCGCAGATGCGGCTGATAATGTCCCTGACGGATAAATTCGGAAACCGCATGCTGAGGCTGCGTAGCGGTGGAACCGGTGACAATATATTTCATGTGCAGCACGCGATCGCGATAGCGGCCGGGTACCACCCAGCCTACACGCAGACCCGGTGCCAGTGTTTTTGAAAAGGAGCTGCACAGCAGAACCCGGCCATCCAGATCAAATGCTTTGATCGCAGGTGGACGCGGATAGTCCCAGGCTAACTCACCATAAACATCGTCTTCGATAATTGCGGCATCGAACCGTTGCGCCAGTGCCAGCAACGCCCGTTTACGCGACTCCGGCATGATAAAACCCAGCGGATTATTACAGTTCGGCACGACCACAACGGCTTTGATCGGCCATTGATCAAAGGCCAGTTCCAGCGCCTCCAGACTGATGCCCGTCGCTGCATCGGTCGGGATCTCGATGGCGCGAATGCCAAAGCCACGCAGCGTCTGCATGATGCCGTGAAACGAAGGTGACTCAACGGCAATAATGTCACCCGGCTCGCAGACTGCCCGGACGGCGACGGATAGCGCCTCGTGGCAGCCGGTGGTGATCACAATGTCATCGGCCGTAAGCTGGCAGCCGCTATCGACCGCCAGCCGGGCAATCTGTTGGCGCAGCGCAAGTACACCATAAAGGTTGTCATAGTTGAGCAGCGCGGTTTCCTGCTTCTGTGCCTGGCGACTGAACGCTTTCCAGAGCGGCTTGAGCGTCGGCTGCGTCAGATCGGGCATGCCGCTGCCCAGCTGCAGGACATCCTCTTCCAGACGACCGTTAATCAGCTCCAGCACCGCATCCCACTGCGTGACCTCGACAGGCCGCTGTACGGGGCGCGTCAGCGCCGGAATCGGCGGTGCCGCTTTGCAGGAAGCCACAAAGTAGCCAGAGCGTGACTGTGGTGTAATCATCTGCTTCTCTTCCAGCAGATGATAAGCCTGCTGCACGGTACTGATACTGACGCCATGTTCAGCACTGAGGGTTCGTACCGAAGGCAGGCGTTCACCACTACGGTATAAGCCCTGTTCAATGCGCTGAGCCAGCAGCGAAGCCAGATGTTCATAACGGGTCATTGTATTTCCTTCAGCTCCATTGGTGAGCAGTAACCAGTACAGTTGAGCCCTGTTTTTACCATTCAGATCGCATTTACCGCAATCTGTATGTTAAAAAAAGGTGATTTCTGAATCTGTATCATGCAGGCCGCTTTGCGGAAAATAGCCTCTCACATCACTGAGGGCACTATCATGGGATACGATGAGAATCGCGCAGCTAAACCGTTCGCCGGCACGCCTTACCACCTGGTGCGTTTTCTGTGGCGCTGTTTTAAACGCTGGCAGCTGCGGCGGGAAACCGCTGCCATTCTGTCGAAGCTGAGTGACCAGCAGCTCAGGGATATTGGCATCCGCCGCAATGAGTGGAAGGCCTGAAAAAAGCGAAAAAAAACCCTGCCGGAGCAGGGTTTTTTATCAGACAAAGGACGATTAATCGTCTTTGTTGCCGCCGAGACCGGCGTTCAGCAGTTCAGCCAGGCTGGCTGATGCTTCATCCGCAGTCACCTGCGGTACAACTGGCACTTCGCCTGCCGCTCTGCGACGCATACGATCCTGATGGTACGCATAACCGGTACCGGCCGGGATCAGACGACCCACGATCACGTTCTCTTTCAGGCCGCGCAGTTCGTCGCGCTTGCCTGCTACTGCGGCTTCGGTCAGGACACGGGTCGTTTCCTGGAACGATGCGGCAGAGATGAACGATTCGGTAGCGAGTGACGCTTTGGTAATACCCAGCAGATCACGCACGTAGGTTGCGCCCACTTTTCCGTTCGCTTCCAGATCACGGTTAGAGATCTTGATGCGAGAGTACTCAGCCTGCTCACCTTCCAGGAAGTCTGCACCGCCTGCGCTCACGATGGTTGCTTTACGCAGCATCTGACGAACGATGACTTCGATGTGCTTATCGTTAATCTTAACGCCCTGCAGGCGGTAAACTTCCTGCACTTCGTTAGTGATGTAACGGGTCACCGCATGCACGCCACGCAGACGCAGGATGTCATGTGGAGACTCAGGACCATCGGAAACCACGTCACCGCGCTCAACACGTTCACCTTCGAACACGTTCAGCTGACGCCATTTCGGAATCATCTCTTCGTATGGCTCGCTTCCATCCAGCGGCGTGATCACCAGACGACGTTTACCTTTGGTCTCTTTACCGAAGGAGATGATGCCGCTGATCTCCGCCAGAATAGCTGGCTCTTTCGGACGACGCGCTTCGAACAGGTCAGCAACGCGTGGCAGACCACCGGTAATATCTTTGGTACCGCCAGATTCCTGCGGCACACGCGCCAGGGTATCACCGGCACTGATTTTCACGCCATCTTCCAGCTGAACAATCGCTTTACCTGGCAGGAAGTACTGAGCCGGCATGTCGGTGCCCGGGATCAGAACATCGTTGCCGCTGGCATCAACAATTTTCAGCGCAGGACGCAGATCTTTACCGCCTGACGTACGCTCAGCACTGTCCAGAACCACCAGCGAAGAAAGACCGGTTAAGTCATCTGTCTGACGGGTAATGGTCTGGCCATCGATCATGTCCGTGAAGCGAATGAAACCGCCCACTTCGGTGATAACTGGCATGGTATGCGGATCCCAGTTTGCAACGGTCTCGCCCGCAGCAACCTGCTCACCATCACCTTTCGCCATGGTAGAACCGTAAGGAACTTTATAGCTCTCTTTGGTACGACCAAATTCATCGATCATTTTCAGTTCGACGTTACGCGAGGTGATCACCAGCTTACCGGCCGAGTTCGTTACCGACTTGGCGTTGGTCAGCTTGATGGTACCTTTGTTCTTCACCTGAATGCTGGATTCAGCAGCCGCACGCGATGCCGCACCACCGATGTGGAACGTACGCATCGTCAGCTGTGTACCCGGCTCACCGATGGACTGTGCCGCGATAACACCGATCGCTTCACCTTTGTTGATGATGTGACCACGTGCCAGGTCGCGACCGTAGCAATGCGCACACACACCAAAGTCGGTTTCACAACCTACAACAGAGCGGACTTTCAGGCTGTCGACAGAGTTCAGTTCCAGCACGTCACACCAGTGCTCATCGAGCAGCGTGTTGCGTGGGACCAGAATGTCCGCAGTACCTGGCTTCAGAACGTCTTCAGCGGTCACACGACCCAGTACACGTTCACGCAGCGGCTCTTTTACGTCGCCACCTTCGATGACTGGCGTCATCATGATGCCTTCGTGTGTACCACAGTCATCTTCAGTGACAACCAGGTCCTGAGCAACGTCAACCAGACGACGCGTCAGATAACCGGAGTTTGCTGTTTTCAGTGCGGTATCCGCAAGACCTTTACGCGCACCGTGGGTTGAGATGAAGTACTGCAGTACGTTCAGCCCTTCACGGAAGTTCGCCGTAATAGGTGTTTCAATGATCGAGCCATCCGGCTTCGCCATCAGACCACGCATACCGGCCAGCTGACGAATCTGTGCAGCAGAACCACGCGCACCGGAGTCGGCCATCATAAAGATGCTGTTAAAGGAAACCTGTTTCTCTTCTTCGCCGTCACGGTTAATCACGGTTTCGGTTGAGAGGTTTTCCATCATCGCCTTGGCAACACGTTCGTTGGCCGCGGCCCAGATATCGATGACTTTGTTGTAACGTTCGCCAGCGGTAACCAGACCAGACTGGAACTGCTCCTGGATCTCAGCCACTTCCGCTTCCGCTTCGGTGATGATTTCCACTTTCTTCTCTGGAATCACCATGTCGTCGATGCCGACTGACGCGCCTGAACGGGCAGCGTAGGCGAAACCGGTGTACATGGTCTGGTCAGCAAAGATAACGGTCGGCTTCAGGCCCAGAATACGGTAACAGGTGTTCAGCATTTTGGAGATAGCTTTCTTACCCAGCGCCTGGTTAACGATGGAGTAAGGCAGACCTTTTGGCACGATCATCCACAGGATGGCGCGACCGATAGTCGTGTCGATCAGGCTGGTTTTGGCTACCCACTCATCCTGCTCATTTTTCTCGTGTTCGGTGATACGCACCTTCACGCGAGCATGCAGAGACGCGAGGCCGGCGCGATAAATACGCTCAGCTTCTTTCGGGCCAGTCAGCACCATGCCTTCGCCTTTGGCGTTAACACAGTCACGGGTCATGTAGTACAGACCCAGTACAACGTCCTGAGAAGGAACGATGATTGGCTCGCCGTTCGCAGGTGACAGGATGTTGTTAGTCGACATCATCAGCGCACGCGCTTCCAGCTGAGCTTCCAGCGTCAGCGGTACGTGGACAGCCATCTGGTCACCATCGAAGTCGGCGTTATAAGCCGCACAAACCAGCGGGTGAAGCTGGATCGCTTTACCTTCGATCAGAACCGGTTCAAAAGCCTGAATACCCAGACGGTGCAGCGTAGGCGCACGGTTCAGCAGAACCGGGTGCTCACGGATCACTTCGTCGAGGATATCCCAGACAACCGCTTCTTCGCGCTCAACCATTTTCTTCGCGGCTTTGATGGTGGTGGCCAGGCCACGCAGTTCCAGCTTGCCGTAAATGAACGGTTTGAACAGCTCGAGTGCCATTTTCTTCGGCAGACCGCACTGATGCAGACGCAGATATGGACCAACGGTGATAACCGAACGACCAGAGTAGTCGACACGTTTACCCAGCAGGTTCTGACGGAAACGACCCTGCTTACCTTTGATCATGTCTGCCAGCGATTTCAGCGGACGCTTGTTGGAACCGGTGATCGCACGACCGCGACGACCGTTATCCAGCAGGGCATCTACCGCTTCCTGCAGCATACGCTTTTCGTTGCGCACGATGATGTCTGGCGCAGCCAGATCCAGCAGGCGCTTCAGACGGTTGTTACGGTTGATCACGCGACGATAGAGATCGTTCAGATCCGACGTTGCGAAACGGCCACCATCCAGCGGAACCAGCGGACGCAGATCCGGTGGCAGAACAGGCAGCACGGTCAGGATCATCCACTCTGGCTTGTTACCAGACTGTACGAACGCTTCCAGCAGCTTGATACGCTTGGTCAGTTTTTTACGTTTGGTTTCGGAGTTAGTTTCGTTCAGCTCTTCACGCAGCTGATCGCACTCCTGCTCCAGGTCCATGTTTTTCAACAGGGCCTGGATCGCTTCGGCACCCATTTTGGCGTCGAACTCGTCACCGAACTCTTCCAGTGCGTCAAGGTACTGCTCTTCTGTCAGGATCTGACGCTTCTCGAGGTTGGTCATGCCACCTTCGATGACTACGTAAGATTCAAAGTAGAGCACTCGCTCGATGTCACGCAGCGGCATATCCAGCAGTAAGCCGATACGCGATGGCAGTGACTTCAGGAACCAGATGTGCGCAGTCGGCGACGCCAGTTCGATGTGGCCCATACGCTCACGGCGTACTTTAGTCTGGGTCACTTCAACGCCGCACTTCTCACAAATCACACCACGGTGTTTCAGACGCTTGTACTTACCGCACAGGCACTCATAGTCTTTAACCGGCCCGAAGATACGGGCACAGAACAGACCATCGCGCTCTGGCTTGAAAGTACGGTAGTTAATGGTTTCTGGCTTTTTCACTTCACCAAAAGACCAGGAACGGATCATGTCTGGCGAAGCCAGCGCAATTTTGATCGCATCAAACTCTTCGGTCTTAGTTTGCGCTTTCAGAAACTTAAGTAAGTCTTTCACGGATTAGCTCCCGTCGGAGTGAGACTCAGGGGGCGTCCAATCGAAATTGAACGCCCCGTAACCAGTACAATTGCGAGCGCTTTAAACCCAGCGCTTTCAGGCAACGGCGAACCGCCGCCTGAAATGGGGTTACTCGTCTTCCAGCTCGATGTTGATACCCAGCGAGCGAATCTCTTTCAACAGTACGTTGAAGGATTCCGGCATGCCCGGTTCCATCTGATGGTTGCCGTCAACGATGTTTTTATACATCTTGGTACGGCCGTTGACGTCATCAGACTTAACGGTAAGCATTTCCTGCAGGGTATACGCGGCACCGTAAGCTTCCAGTGCCCATACTTCCATCTCACCAAAGCGCTGACCACCGAACTGCGCTTTACCACCCAGCGGCTGCTGAGTAACCAGGCTGTAAGAACCGGTAGAACGTGCATGCATCTTGTCATCAACCAGGTGGTTCAGTTTCAGCATGTACATGTAGCCAACGGTAACCTGACGTTCGAACTGCTCGCCGGTACGGCCGTCAAACAGGGTAATCTGACCGGAAGAAGGCAGTCCGCCGAGCTGTAACAGCTCTTTGATTTCGCTTTCTTTCGCGCCATCAAACACTGGCGTGGCGATTGGCATACCTTTCTTCAGGTTCTCAGCCAGACGCAGAACTTCGTCATCGGAGAAGGTGTTCAGGTCAACACGCTGACGCAGATCGGTACCCAGGTCATAGGCGCGCTGGATGAATTCGCGCAGTTTCGCGACTTCTTCCTGTTTCTTCAGCATGGCGTTGATCTTCTCGCCAATGCCTTTCGCCGCCATACCCAGGTGGGTTTCCAGAATCTGACCGATGTTCATACGCGATGGTACGCCCAGCGGGTTCAGAACGATGTCTACCGGCGTGCCGTTTTCATCGTAAGGCATATCTTCGATCGGGTTGATCTTGGAGATAACACCTTTGTTACCGTGACGACCCGCCATCTTATCACCCGGCTGAATCTGACGCTTAACGGCCAGATAAACCTTAACGATTTTCAGCACGCCTGGTGCCAGATCATCGCCCTGGGTGATCTTACGACGCTTACCTTCGAGCTTCTTCTCAAACTCGTGCTTCAGTTCGTCGTACTGCTCAGCCAGCTGTTCCAGCTGGTTTTGCTTAGCTTCGTCGTTCAGACCCAGTTCCAGCCAGCGCTCACGCGGCAGCTTGTCCAGTTTGTCTGCTTCAACGCCACCAGAGATCAGGACGTTCTGAATACGGCTGAACAGGCCCGCTTCCAGAATCTGCAGCTCTTCAGACAGGTCTTTCTTCGCCTGCTTCAGCTGCATCTCTTCGATTTCCAGCGCACGTTTGTCTTTTTCCACGCCATCGCGGGTAAAGACCTGAACGTCGATCACGGTGCCTGACACGCCATTCGGTACGCGCAGTGACGAATCTTTCACGTCAGAGGCTTTTTCACCGAAGATCGCGCGCAGCAGTTTCTCTTCTGGCGTCAGCTGGGTTTCACCTTTCGGCGTAACCTTACCAACCAGAATGTCACCACCGGTCACTTCAGCACCGATGTAGACGATGCCTGACTCATCCAGTTTAGAGAGTGCAGCTTCACCCACGTTCGGGATATCAGCGGTGATCTCTTCCGGCCCCAGTTTGGTATCACGCGACACGCAAGCCAGTTCCTGGATGTGGATGGTAGTAAAGCGATCTTCCTGCACCACGCGCTCGGAGACCAGGATGGAGTCTTCGAAGTTGTAACCGTTCCACGGCATGAACGCGACGCGCATGTTCTGACCCAGCGCCAGTTCACCCAGATCGGTGGACGGGCCATCAGCCAGCACATCACCACGTTCAACCGGCTCACCCAGCGAGACACATGGCATCTGGTTGATACAGGTGTTCTGGTTAGAACGGGTGTATTTGGTCAGGTTGTAGATGTCGATACCGGCTTCACCAGCATACATTTCATCTTCATTCACTTTGATCACGATACGTGATGCGTCGACGTACTGTACGGTACCGCCACGTTTGGCCACGGCGGTTACACCGGAGTCAACGGCAACAGCACGTTCCATACCGGTACCTACCAGCGGCTTATCAGCACGCAGAGTCGGAACGGCCTGACGTTGCATGTTCGCACCCATCAGAGCACGGTTGGCGTCATCGTGTTCCAGGAACGGGATCAGGGATGCACCGACAGAAACCACCTGCTGGGTGGAAACGTCCATGTAGTCAACCTGATCGCGGCTGAACAGGCTCGATTCGCCTTTGCTACGGCAGGTGACCAGGTCATCCACAAACGCGCCGTTGTCATCAAGAGGGGCGTTCGCCTGAGCGATAACGTAGTTACCCTCTTCGATAGCAGAGAGGTAGTGAATCTCGTCAGAAACCAGACCATCGATCACACGGCGATACGGGGTTTCAAGGAAACCGTACTCATTGGTCTGCGCGTAGACAGACAAGGAGTTGATCAGACCGATGTTCGGACCTTCAGGAGTCTCGATTGGGCAGACACGACCGTAGTGCGTTGGGTGTACGTCACGCACTTCGAAGCCGGCGCGCTCACGGGTCAGACCGCCCGGGCCGAGAGCAGAAATACGACGTTTGTGCGTAATCTCTGACAGCGGGTTGTTCTGGTCCATGAACTGAGACAGCTGGCTTGAACCAAAGAACTCTTTTACCGCAGCCGAAATCGGCTTGGCATTGATCATGTCCTGTGGCATCAGGGTATCCAGATCGCCCAGTGACAGACGCTCTTTAACCGCACGCTCAACACGTACCAGACCCACACGGAACTGGTTCTCTGCCATTTCGCCGACTGAACGAATACGACGGTTGCCGAGGTGGTCGATATCGTCCACTTCGCCTTTACCGTTACGGATGTCGATCAGCTTCTTCATCACGTCGATGATGTCTTCTTTGCTCAGGATGCCTGAACCTTCGATTTCATCACGCAGTAATGAGCGGTTGAATTTCATGCGGCCGACAGCAGACAGGTCGTAACGATCTTCAGAGAAGAAGAGGTTTTCGAACAGGTTCTCTGCGGCTTCACGCGTTGGCGGCTCACCAGGACGCATCATGCGGTAGATCTCAACCAGGGCGCTCAGGCGATCGCTGGTTGGGTCAACACGCAGGGTCTCGGACATATATGGACCGTGGTCCAGATCGTTGGTGAACAGCGTTTCGATGCGCTTGTGACCGGACTGGCTCAGTTTAGCCAGCAGATCCAGCGACAGCTCCATGTTCGCTGCAACAATCAGCTCACCGGTGCTTTCATCGATGTAATCTTTAGCAACCACTTTGCCCGCGATATATTCAACCGGGACTTCGATGTGCTGAATGCCATCTTTTTCCAGCTGACGAATATGGCGCGCAGTGATGCGGCGACCTTTTTCGACGTAAACGGTGCCGTTTGCTTCGATATCGAAGGTAGCGGTTTCACCGCGCAGGCGCTCTGGCACCAGCTCCATCTGCAGCTTGTTGTCACGGATTTCAAAGACCACTTTCTCAAAGAAGAGATCAAGGATCTGAGGTGTCGTGAACTGTAACGCACGCAGGATGATAGTGGCCGGCAGCTTACGACGACGGTCAATACGGACAAACAGGTTATCTTTCGGGTCGAACTCGAAGTCGAGCCATGAACCGCGGTAAGGGATGATGCGTGCGTTATAAAGCACTTTACCCGAAGAGTGGGTTTTACCCTTATCGCTATCAAAGAACACGCCAGGACTACGGTGCAGCTGAGAAACGATAACGCGCTCGGTACCATTGATAACAAAGGTACCGTTGTCGGTCATGAGCGGAATTTCGCCCATGTAGACTTCTTGTTCTTTAATATCTTTTACGGTGCCTTCTGGCGCTTCGCGCTCATAGATCACCAGACGCAGTTTCACGCGCAGCGGTGCCGAATAGGTCACGCCACGGATCTGACACTCTTTCACGTCAAAGACAGGTTCGCCCAGGCGATAGCTGACATACTGCAACTCAGAGTTGCCGCTGTAGCTCGCAATAGGGAATACAGAGCGGAATGCAGCTTCCAGCCCGTACTGACCTTCTGGATCTTGCTCGATAAACTTCTGGAACGAGTCGAGCTGGATGGAAAGGAGATAAGGTATGTCCAGTACTTGTGGACGTTTACCAAAATCCTTACGAATACGTTTTTTCTCGGTATAGGAGTAAACCATAGGGTTCCTCAGCTAGCTGACAAGTCGACCCACGCTGTCCGTCCTGACAGGACAGTTCATGCAACACGATTTTGTTTGATTCACTGGCTGCGGGGCAGCAGTGCAATACCTCTTTCTATCACGCTTAAATCATTTCATCGCTTTTGCGAAGGCAGGGAACCCGCACAGGAAAGCGGTATATTAAGTCGTCGATAGAGAAAGATATTGAAGAGTAGCAATGGACAAACAGTGTGAAACCCCATTGAAACCCTGTAGCGCAAAAAGGCTGGTGACCAAAAAGTCACCAGCCATCAGTCTGAAACTACTCAGACTGCAACCCGAAGGTTGTCTTACTTAACTTCAACTTCAGCGCCAGCTTCTTTCAGAGCAGCTTCAAGTGCAGCTGCGTCGTCTTTGCTGATACCTTCTTTGATCACGCCAGTTGCTTCAACCAGATCTTTGGCTTCTTTCAGGCCCAGACCAGTTGCAGTACGTACGGCTTTGATGACTGCTACTTTGTTCGCGCCAACAGCTTTCAGTACGACGTCGAATTCAGTTTTTTCTTCAACAGCTTCAGCCGGGCCCGCAGCAACAGCTACAGCAGCAGCAGCAGAAACGCCGAATTTTTCTTCCATAGCAGAAACCAGCTCAACTACTTCCATTACGGACATAGCTGCAACAGCTTCCAGAATTTGGTCTTTAGTGATAGACATAACAATTGTTCCTAAGAATCAGAAAAAGTTTATACGTTAGCAAACACGAAGAAAAAGAGTCTGGCCTTAAGCCGCTTCTTTTGCGTCGCGTACAGCAGCCAGAGTGCGGACCAGTTTGCCAGCAGCGGCTTCTTTCATGGTCGACATCAGACGTGCCAGTGCTTCTTCGTAGGTCGGCAGCGTTGCCAGACGGTCAATATTGGCCGCCGTGATCAGCTCACCTTCAAAGGCTGCAGCTTTGACCTCAAATTTTGCATTCGCTTTCGCGAAATCTTTGAACAGACGAGCAGCAGCGCCCGGGTGTTCCATAGAATATGCAATCAGGGTCGGACCAACAAACGTGTCTTTCAGGCACTCGAACTGAGTACCTTCAACGACGCGGCGCAGCAGGGTGTTACGAACAACACGCATGTAAACGCCAGCTTCACGACCTGCTTTACGCAGTTCGGTCATTTTATCAACGGTAACGCCACGGGAATCCGCAACTACCGCTGAAAGCGCACCTTTGGCTACTTCGCTGACTTCAGCAACAATCGCTTGTTTGTCTTGAAGATTTAATGCCATTAGCTTTTGCTCCTGGATTTGACCGGGAAAGGATTTCCCCGGAACTCACTTCACTTAGTTCACCCGAAGGGAAATAAGCGCTCGAACACGGTGAGCAGAATCCAGCTAAGAAAAAATTCTTTTGGTTCTGTCACCGTCTACGCAGGATATTAAGCAGTTTATCCGGAGATAAGCCGCTCCTGCGGTCTTGGACGGAGGCCAGGATAAGGCCTGGCTCCAACCTAAATTCTGTGTGACGCAGCAGAGTCAGAGGGAAAAGCGATAACGCCCCGTTCCGTTCCCACTCTCTGGTGTCCTGTTCTGCTAATAACAGAACAACGGGCGTAAGATTCTAGGTGAATTTTTCGCCCGTTTCAAGCAGCAATTAGTTTGCTGTTGCGTTCAGACCAGCATGGTCAATGGCAACGCCAGCGCCCATGGTGGTTGAAAGGCTGACTTTCTTGATGTACACGCCTTTCGCCTGCGATGGTTTCGCTTTTTTCAGCGCAATCAGCAGAGATTCCAGGTTTTCTTTCAGTTTATCAGCGTCAAAGTCCACTTTACCGATGGTAGTGTGGATGATGCCGTTTTTGTCGTTACGATAACGAACCTGACCTGCTTTAGCATTCTTAACGGCTTCAGCAACGTTAGGGGTTACAGTACCAACTTTCGGGTTTGGCATCAGGCCACGTGGACCCAGAATCTGGCCCAGCTGGCCAACAACGCGCATTGCATCCGGAGAAGCAATAACAACGTCAAAATTCATTTCGCCTTTCTTGATCTGCTCAGCCAGGTCTTCCATACCAACCAGCTCAGCGCCTGCTGCTTTAGCAGCTTCAGCGTTAGCACCCTGGGTGAAGACAGCTACACGTACTGAACGACCAGTACCGTGTGGCAGAACGGTCGCGCCGCGTACGTTCTGATCAGATTTACGTGCATCGATGCCGAGGTTGACAGCAACGTCAACGCTTTCAACGAACTTGGCAGTAGCCAGTTCTTTCAGCAGAGCAACAGCTTCAGCAATGTCATACTGCTTGGTCGCGTCAACTTTGTCGCGAATTACGGTCATGCGCTTGGTCAGCTTAGCCATTTCTTAGTCCTCTACTACCAGGCCCATGGAACGAGCAGTACCTTCGATTGAGCGAGTCATCGCTTCAACGTCAGAACCAGTCATGTCCGCAGCTTTGGTTTCTGCGATTTCACGTACCTGAGCACGAGTCACTTTACCGACTTTATCTTTGTTCGGCTTACCAGAACCAGACTTGATGCCCGCTGCTTTTTTCAGCAGTACGGCAGCCGGAGGCGTTTTGGTAATGAACGTGAAAGAACGGTCGCTGTATACGGTGATAACAACAGGAGTCGGCAGACCTTTTTCCAGAGATTCGGTCTTCGCGTTGAACGCTTTACAGAATTCCATGATGTTAACACCCTGCTGACCCAGAGCTGGACCAACCGGTGGACTTGGGTTCGCCATACCAGCTGCAACCTGCAGCTTGACATAGGCTTGGACTTTCTTAGCCATGATATTTCCTCAATTGGGTTATAGCGCCTGTTAAAGGCTCCCCGTGATAACGATTTACACGCTGTTGCCAGCGCATAAAAACAAAAGGCGCGAAATTGTAGTTAAATTTCGCGCCTGCTGCAATAGCTAATTTGTGAGCAAAAAAAGGTTAACCTTTCTCCACCTGACCGAAGTCGAGTTCAACCGGCGTTGCACGTCCGAAGATAGAAACGGAAACCGTCAGGCGGCTCTTCTCGTAATCCACGTCTTCAACAACACCGTTAAAGTCAGCAAAGGGACCATCGTTAACGCGAACCATTTCACCTGGCTCAAACAGCGTTTTCGGACGGGGCTTGTCACCGACCTGCTGCAGACGGTTCATGATCGCATCGACTTCTTTGTCGCTGATCGGAGCCGGACGGTCAGATGTTCCGCCGATGAAACCCATCACGCGAGGGACACTGCGCACCAGGTGCCAGCTGGCGTCATTCATCACCATCTGAACCAGTACATATCCCGGGAAAAACTTGCGCTCGCTCTTACGACGCTGGCCACCACGAATCTCAACGACTTCTTCAGTCGGAACCATGACGTCGCCAAACAGCTCTTCCATGTTGTGCAATTTGATATGCTCGCGCAGCGATTGGGCTACGCGGCCTTCAAAACCGGAAAACGCCTGTACGACGTACCAGCGTTTCTTTGGAGCTTCAGACATCTCAGAACCTCAGGCCAGTGATAAACGATACCAGACGGACCAGAATACCATCCAGCCCCCACAAAATCAGTGACATCACGGCAGTCACCGCGGCAACGATTAACGTGGTGTGCAGCGTTTCCTGGCGGGTTGGCCAGATAACCTTACGCATTTCTGTTCTTGCTTCACGAGCAAAAGCCACGGTCGCTTTGCCTTTGGTCGTTAAAAGCGCAATGCCGCCAGCCGCTGCAATCAGTACAACTACGGCTAACGCGCGCAGTGGCAGTGATACATCACGATAGAGGTAGTTACCTACAATCGCCGCAAGCAGCAGTACCACGACTGCTACCCACTTTACCGCTTCCAGGCCACGCCCGCTCCCTTGAGCTTCGGTATTCGCACTCATAAACCAACCTGCCACAATAATTCAGAAACTATTCTGCCCCGCAGTGCGAGGCGTCCAAACCGAATGAGCTTTTGAGGCGTAACTCGGTATCTAACGCCGCATGACAGAGCCTGTCTCAGCAATGATTATGATCGAAAAAATCACTGATGAGCCAGGTTCTATAAAACAGCGTGCAAAAAGGGCATCAAATGATGCCCTTTCCGTGTGCATTGCGTCAAACGTTATCGGTAATTATGCGATAACTTTAGCAACAACACCCGCGCCAACGGTACGGCCACCTTCGCGGATTGCGAAGCGCAGACCTTCGTCCATTGCGATTGGGTGGATCAGGGTAACAACCATTTTGATGTTGTCGCCTGGCATGACCATTTCAACGCCTTCTGGCAGCTCTACTGAACCGGTCACGTCAGTGGTACGGAAGTAGAACTGTGGACGATAGCCCTTGAAGAACGGAGTATGGCGGCCACCTTCGTCTTTAGACAGAACGTAAACTTCTGACTCGAACTGGGTGTGTGGCTTAATGGTGCCTGGCTTAGCCAGAACCTGACCACGCTGGATGTCTTCACGCTTGATACCGCGCAGCAGAACACCACAGTTTTCGCCTGCCTGACCCTGGTCCAGCAGCTTACGGAACATCTCAACACCGGTACAGGTTGATTTCGCAGTATCTTTGATACCCACGATTTCAACTTCGTCGCCGACTTTAACGATGCCGCGCTCAACACGACCGGTAACAACGGTACCACGGCCAGAGATTGAGAATACGTCTTCGATTGGCAGCAGGAACGGCATGTCGATCGCACGGACTGGATCCGGGATGTAGTTGTCCAGGTGTTCAGCCAGCTCGATGATTTTCGCTTCCCACTCTGCTTCGCCTTCCAGCGCTTTCAGCGCAGAACCACGAACGATTGGTGTGTCGTCGCCTGGGAAGTCGTACTGTGACAGCAGGTCACGTACTTCCATCTCAACCAGCTCCAGCAGCTCTTCATCATCAACCATGTCACACTTGTTCAGGAACACGATGATGTAAGGAACGCCAACCTGACGACCCAGCAGGATGTGCTCACGGGTCTGTGGCATCGGGCCATCAGTCGCAGCAACAACCAGGATCGCGCCGTCCATCTGCGCAGCACCGGTGATCATGTTTTTCACATAGTCGGCGTGGCCTGGGCAGTCAACGTGAGCGTAGTGACGTGAAGCCGTCTCATACTCAACGTGTGCGGTGTTGATGGTGATACCGCGGGCTTTTTCTTCAGGGGTGCTGTCGATCTGGTCGAATGCACGCGCCTGGCCGCCGTTGGTTTTAGCCAGTACGGTAGTGATAGCTGCAGTCAGGGTGGTTTTACCGTGGTCAACGTGACCGATGGTGCCCACGTTTACGTGCAGTTTGTTACGTTGAAATTGCTCTTTAGCCATCGCTAGTCCCTCTAAGACACGGATATATCAATGATATCATCACATTAACCAGGCAATGCCTGACTGCAAGGAAGTTACAGAGAAAATCAGGAGGGAGATTAAAGGAAGTGGTGCTGATACCCAGAGTCGAACTGGGGACCTCACCCTTACCAAGGGTGCGCTCTACCAACTGAGCCATATCAGCACATCTGGAGCGGGCAGCGGGAATCGAACCCGCATCATCAGCTTGGAAGGCTGAGGTAATAGCCATTATACGATGCCCGCATCCTGGAACTCGGCTACCTGTTCTTTCTGTAGCTTGCAGAAAACAGAGAGTGACTCTCTGTTATCTACTGCCTGCCAGCGTAGCTGACCGGCTTTGACTTTGCTAACGCTCAGTCTGAATTCAGGGTGATAGATGACTCACCTGACAGATAAACAGGCTGTCTATCTGTACTCAACCGTGAGGCTGAGATGGTGGTGGGAGAAGGATTCGAACCTTCGAAGTCTGTGACGGCAGATTTACAGTCTGCTCCCTTTGGCCGCTCGGGAATCCCACCTACTTGATGGTGCCGGCTACCGGAATCGAACTGGTGACCTACTGATTACAAGTCAGTTGCTCTACCAACTGAGCTAAGCCGGCATCAAGTGGTGCGCATTCTAGGAAGGTCGGACGCTGGATGCAACTAAAAAATCGCATATTTTTTTCTATCGCTTACTATTTGTGCAAATCATCGCATTTTCGCGATTTCCTGCAGAATATTTGTGCAATCCGGCCCTGTTTTTGACCACTTCAGCCGGTCATGCGCAACGCTTCACTCTGCGCGGAAGCACCCTTTCAGGCAGATAAAAGAACTTCAGTACGCGCATTTATTTTACCTTAATGAACTGAGTGATGTTTTTTTGAACGGCTCTGCGACATTTTTTTTATTCACTGCCACGCCGCGGTACAAAATGGAGCCGTTTTATGATTAAAGAGAACCTCTTTTTTAGCTTCACCGTGGAGCGCGCGCTGGAAAGGCGGAAGAGTTTGCCAGGGATTGGGTCCGGCATCGCGATTTTTCTTTCACTCGTTCTTCTGTGCCCCTCTGTCCGGCGTTTATGTCCTTATGTGAGGCAAGACGTCAGATAAAAGAGATTAACGCCATGCTGTCGCTGTGAGGCACTGTCATAGAGTTCACACCCCCCGGCCCCGTGAAAATGGAGACTATCGTAACGTTTTGTGGGGATGCCGACGAAAGCGAGATCGCCTCTATCTTTTTACTTCTGTTGAAAGCCATACTGGTGATACCCTCCAGCCCATTGTTCTCACTGATAAACCAGCGATTCGTGATTCAATTCACCTGTGCTGTCCTGCTTATCGGATAACGCGCGGTTGATTGCATTGAATTTGTGGTCAGATGCATGCTTATGGATAAAACGATACCCCTGACAACGCCTTATCTGGAGTTCACTCGCGAGCAGTGGGCTGCATTACGTGATTCTGTTCCTATGACGCTGTCAGAAGATGAGATCGCGCAGCTGAAAGGTATTAACGAGGATCTCTCACTGGAAGAGGTTGCAGAAATTTATCTGCCACTTTCCCGTCTGCTTAATTTCTATATCAGTTCAAATGTTCGTCGGCAGGCGGTACTGGAACAGTTCCTTGGTACAAATGGCCAGAAGATTCCCTATATCATCAGCATTGCGGGCAGCGTAGCCGTCGGGAAAAGTACCACGGCGCGTGTATTACAGGCCTTGCTGAGCCGCTGGCCTGAACATCGTAAGGTAGAATTGATTACCACGGATGGCTTCCTTCATCCTAATGCCGTGCTGAAAGAGCGTGGCCTGATGAAGAAGAAAGGGTTTCCGCAATCCTATGATATGCACCGGCTGGTTAATTTCGTCTCTGACCTGAAGTCGGGTGCCAGCCAGGTGACGGCACCGGTCTATTCGCATCTGATTTATGATGTCATTCCTGACGGGGATAAAATCATAGAGCAGCCTGATATTCTCATCCTTGAAGGCCTGAATGTCTTACAGAGCGGCATGGATTATCCCCATGATCCTCACCATGTCTTTGTGTCAGACTTCGTCGATTTCTCTATCTATGTCGATGCGGAGGAAGATCTTCTGCAGAACTGGTATATCAATCGATTCCTGAAATTCCGTCAGGGCGCCTTTACCGATCCCGACTCCTACTTTCACCACTATGCCCGGCTATCAGAAGCGGAAGCGATTGAAGTTGCCGGAAATTTATGGAAAGAAATTAACTGGCTTAATCTGCAGGAAAATATCCTGCCGACACGTGAACGTGCCAGCCTGATTATGACTAAAAGTGGCGATCATGCAGTCGACAGGGTCCGCCTGCGTAAATAACCGTTACCGTCTCCGAGCCTGCATCAATGCAGGCTCGCTAACTCAGACCGGCCGCAGCGATATTTCACCGCCAATCCAGGATTTGATTTCACCCGCCTGTTCCAGCAGCAGGCCACCCTGACTGTCGACGCCACGCGCAATCCCGAGCACTTCCCGTTCACCAATCAGCAGCTTAACCGGTCGGTTGATAAAATTGTCCAGTGCAGCCCAGCGCTCAATAAAGGGTGTCAATCCTTCCTGTTCGAAGAGCGGCAGAGCGTCGCGAAGACGGTTGATCAGGCGCGCCGCCAGCTCATTGCGATTCACCCTGACCCCGGCTTCCTGCAGGTTGATCCAGCCCTGATCGATCTGGGATGTGTCAGCTGAACGCATCGCCAGATTGATTCCGGCGCCCAGCACAATATGAGCAGCATCGCCTGTTTTACCTGTCATTTCAACCAGGATCCCTGCCAGTTTGCGATCGTTCAGATATATATCATTAGGCCATTTAACGCGGACTTCATCGGCACCTGATGAACGCAGTGCCTCCGCCATGACAATCCCAATGACCAGGCTCAGCCCCATAGCCGCTGCTGGCCCCTGCTCCAGACGCCAGTACATCGACATGTAGAGATTCGCCCCAAAAGGAGAAAACCACTGACGACCACGACGACCACGACCGGCCTGCTGATATTCAGCAATGCAGGCAGCACCAGACGTAAGTCCATGCATCTTCTCCATCAGATATTGATTCGTCGAGTCTATTACCGGGATCACCGAGACGTTACCCTGCCTGACCTGTGAAAGGATCAGCTGCTCATCCAGCAACTCAATCGGCGCAGAGAGGCTATACCCTTTTCCGGTAACGGTAAAAACATCGAGTCCCCAGCTTTTCAGCGTCTGGATGTGCTTGTTAATGGCCGCACGACTCATCCCCAGCATTTCGCCAAGTTGCTCGCCGGAATGAAACTCTCCATCAGATAAAATATCGACCAGCTTTAGCGGGACACTGTAGTCTTTCATGCTATCACTCCGACTGCATTACACTCACCCTGCGCCGCTATAAAGCGGACTTCAGGCTCAAGCCAGACATTAAATTTTTCCCCTACCCGGGCGCGCACGGCTTTTGCCAGCGCCAAAATATCCTCAGACGTGGCGTTACTGGCGTTGATCAGTACCAGTGCCTGTTGCTCATGAACAGCCGCGCCGCCGATGCGATAGCCTTTCAGCTGGCACTGATCGATAAGCCACCCAGCGGCCAGCTTGGTTTCGCCATCTGGCATTGGATAGTGCGGCATTGCCGGGCATTGCGCCAGCAGTGATCGGCACTGCTCTGCGGAGATCACCGGATTTTTGAAAAAACTGCCGACGTTGCCGATGACTCTGGGGTCAGGCAACTTGCTCTGGCGCATCTGGCACACCGCATGATAGACATCCCAGGCACTGGCAGTCAGCGGATTTAGCGTCTTCAAATCGCCGTAGGTCAGTACTGGCTGCCACTGCTTAGGCAAGATGAACCCTACCGCGACGATTACGTAGCCTGACTGATAGCGATGTTTGAAAATGCTGTCGCGATAGCCAAACTCACAGGCCTCGCAATCGAGACGTTCTGCCTGGCCACTGTGCAGATTCAGGACGTCCACATATTCGCAGACATCTTTCAGTTCGACCCCGTAAGCGCCGATATTCTGTATAGGTGCGGAGCCCGTCATTCCCGGGATCAGTGCCAGGTTTTCCAGGCCGGGAATCCCCTTTTCCAGCGTACTTTTGACCAGCTGGTGCCAGTTTTCACCGGCGCCGACATGCAGGCGCCAGTGTTCATCGTCATCCTGAATGCGAATGCCCTGAATACGGTTTAACACGACGGTTCCGGCAAAATCTTCCATGAAGAGAACATTGCTACCTTCGCCCAGCACTAGGAAGGGTGTCTGATCCTGCTGGCTGGCCTGCCAGGCCGCCAGAATGGCCGCTGGTGTCTCAGCGACGATGCGTTTTTGTGTGTGTACTTCAAGCCCGAGCGTATTGTCGGCTTTTAAGGAAGGAGACTGGCTGGACATTTGACGGCCTTTACTGAGTTATCTGGCCGTAGTTTACCGTATCAGAGAGGGGTTCTCAGGCTGTTTTCGGGGATCGGGATGAGGTTTTTCACGATCGGCAGACGCAAAAAAGCCCCGCACTCGCGTGCGGGGCTTCTTCACTTATACAATGCCTGGCAGTTCCCTACTCTCGCATGGGGAGGCCCCACACTACCATCGGCGCTACGGCGTTTCACTTCTGAGTTCGGCATGGGGTCAGGTGGGACCACCGCGCTAAAGCCGCCAGGCAGATTCTGTCTTCCGCGCCGCCCTGGGGCCGCGCAGACTTATCCGGTTCAGGCTGAAAATCGTCTCTCAAAAACGCCTCTGGCGTTGTAAGGTTAAGCCTCACGGGTCATTAGTACCGGTTAGCTCAACGCATCGCTGCGCTTACACACCCGGCCTATCAACGTCGTCGTCTTCAACGTCCCTTCAGGACCCTCAAGGGGTCAGGGAGAACTCATCTCGGGGCAAGTTTCGTGCTTAGATGCTTTCAGCACTTATCTTTTCCGCACTTAGCTACCGGGCAGTGCCATTGGCATGACAACCCGAACACCAGCGGTGCGTTCACTCCGGTCCTCTCGTACTAGGAGCAACCCCCCTCAATTCTCCAGCGCCCACGGCAGATAGGGACCGAACTGTCTCACGACGTTCTAAACCCAGCTCGCGTACCACTTTAAACGGCGAACAGCCGTACCCTTGGGACCTACTTCAGCCCCAGGATGTGATGAGCCGACATCGAGGTGCCAAACACCGCCGTCGATATGAACTCTTGGGCGGTATCAGCCTGTTATCCCCGGAGTACCTTTTATCCGTTGAGCGATGGCCCTTCCATTCAGAACCACCGGATCACTATGACCTGCTTTCGCACCTGCTCGAGCCGTCACTCTCGCAGTCAAGCCAGCTTATGCCATTGCACTAACCTCACGATGTCCGACCGTGATTAGCTGACCTTCGTGCTCCTCCGTTACTCTTTGGGAGGAGACCGCCCCAGTCAAACTACCCACCAGACACTGTCCGCACCCCGGATCACGGGGCCACGTTAGAACATCAAACATTAAAGGGTGGTATTTCAAGGATGGCTCCACGCAGACTGGCGTCCGCGCTTCAAAGCCTCCCACCTATCCTACACATCAAGGCTCAATGTTCAGTGTCAAGCTGTAGTAAAGGTTCACGGGGTCTTTCCGTCTTGCCGCGGGTACACTGCATCTTCACAGCGAGTTCAATTTCACTGAGTCTCGGGTGGAGACAGCCTGGCCATCATTACGCCATTCGTGCAGGTCGGAACTTACCCGACAAGGAATTTCGCTACCTTAGGACCGTTATAGTTACGGCCGCCGTTTACCGGGGCTTCGATCAGGAGCTTCTCCTTACGGATAACCCCATCAATTAACCTTCCGGCACCGGGCAGGCGTCACACCGTATACGTCCACTTTCGTGTTTGCACAGTGCTGTGTTTTTAATAAACAGTTGCAGCCAGCTGGTATCTTCGACTGGCTTCAGCTCCGGGAGCAAGTCCCTTCACCTACGCGCCAGCGTGCCTTCTCCCGAAGTTACGGCACCATTTTGCCTAGTTCCTTCACCCGAGTTCTCTCAAGCGCCTTGGTATTCTCTACCTGACCACCTGTGTCGGTTTGGGGTACGATTCTGTGTTACCTGATGCTTAGAGGCTTTTCCTGGAAGCAGGGCATTTATCACTTCAGCACCGTAGTGCCTCGTCGTCACGCCTCAGTGTAAAGTGAACCGGATTTGCCTGGAACACACACCTACACGCTTAAACCGGGACAACCGTCGCCCGGCTGATATAGCCTTCTCCGTCCCCCCTTCGCAGTAACACCGAGTACAGGAATATTAACCTGTTTCCCATCGACTACGCCTTTCGGCCTCGCCTTAGGGGTCGACTCACCCTGCTCCGATTAACGTTGAACAGGAACCCTTGGTCTTCCGGCGAGCGGGCTTTTCACCCGCTTTATCGTTACTTATGTCAGCATTCGCACTTCTGATACCTCCAGCATGCCTCACAGCACACCTTCGACGGCTTACAGAACGCTCCCCTACCCAACAGTATTGCTACTGCTGCCGCAGCTTCGGTGCATGGTTTAGCCCCGTTACATCTTCCGCGCAGGCCGACTCGACCAGTGAGCTATTACGCTTTCTTTAAATGATGGCTGCTTCTAAGCCAACATCCTGGCTGTCTGTGCCTTCCCACATCGTTTCCCACTTAACCATGACTTTGGGACCTTAGCTGGCGGTCTGGGTTGTTTCCCTCTTCACGACGGACGTTAGCACCCGCCGTGTGTCTCCCGTGATAACATTCTCCGGTATTCGCAGTTTGCATCGGGTTGGTAAGCCGGGATGGCCCCCTAGCCGAAACAGTGCTCTACCCCCGGAGATGAGTTCACGAGGCGCTACCTAAATAGCTTTCGGGGAGAACCAGCTATCTCCCGGTTTGATTGGCCTTTCACCCCCAGCCACAGGTCATCCGCTAATTTTTCAACATTAGTCGGTTCGGTCCTCCAGTTAGTGTTACCCAACCTTCAACCTGCCCATGGCTAGATCACCGGGTTTCGGGTCTATACCCTGCAACTTAACGCCCAGTTAAGACTCGGTTTCCCTGCGGCTCCCCTATACGGTTAACCTTGCTACAGAATATAAGTCGCTGACCCATTATACAAAAGGTACGCAGTCACCCCATAAAAGAGGCTCCCACTGCTTGTACGTACACGGTTTCAGGTTCTTTTTCACTCCCCTCGCCGGGGTTCTTTTCGCCTTTCCCTCACGGTACTGGTTCACTATCGGTCAGTCAGGAGTATTTAGCCTTGGAGGATGGTCCCCCCATATTCAGACAGGATACCACGTGTCCCGCCTTACTCATCGAGCTCACAGCGTGTGTGCTTTTGTGTACGGGAGTATCACCCTGTACCCTGCGACTTTCCAGACGCTTCCACTAACACACAGGCTGATTCAGGCTCTGGGCTGCTCCCCGTTCGCTCGCCGCTACTGGGGGAATCTCGGTTGATTTCTTTTCCTCGGGGTACTTAGATGTTTCAGTTCCCCCGGTTCGCCTTGCAGCACTATGTATTCATGCTGCAATGATGCACAGAGTGCACCGGGTTTCCCCATTCGGACATCGACGGCTGTAGCGGTTCATATCACCTTACCGTCGCTTTACGCAGATTAGCACGTCCTTCATCGCCTCTGACTGCCTGGGCATCCACCGTGTACGCTTAGTCACTTAACCTCACAACCCACAGGCGTTTTCACGCTGCGGACTGCAAGCATTTGAGAGACTCGTACGCATCGCCTTTTTCATTCTTATTTACGGAGAATGAAAGCGACGCGTCGTTTCAATTTTCAGCTTGTTCCGGATTGTTAAAGAGCAATATCTTAAACATGACTCGTAAGTCATCTTTAAGATATGGGGGCAACACCTTTCACCTGTCACCAAGCATGGCGTCCCCTAGGGGATTCGAACCCCTGTTACCGCCGTGAAAGGGCGGTGTCCTGGGCCTCTAGACGAAGGGGACATTTAAGTCTGTCTTCGCAAGACACTTTGCTCATTACTTTTTATCAGACAATCTGTGTGAGCACTGCGCGGGACCGTATCTTAAGGTAAGGAGGTGATCCAACCGCAGGTTCCCCTACGGTTACCTTGTTACGACTTCACCCCAGTCATGAATCACAAAGTGGTAAGCGCCCTCCCGAAGGTTAAGCTACCTACTTCTTTTGCAACCCACTCCCATGGTGTGACGGGCGGTGTGTACAAGGCCCGGGAACGTATTCACCGTGGCATTCTGATCCACGATTACTAGCGATTCCGACTTCACGGAGTCGAGTTGCAGACTCCGATCCGGACTACGACGCACTTTGTGAGGTCCGCTTGCTCTCGCGAGGTCGCTTCTCTTTGTATGCGCCATTGTAGCACGTGTGTAGCCCTACTCGTAAGGGCCATGATGACTTGACGTCATCCCCACCTTCCTCCGGTTTATCACCGGCAGTCTCCTTTGAGTTCCCGACCGAATCGCTGGCAACAAAGGATAAGGGTTGCGCTCGTTGCGGGACTTAACCCAACATTTCACAACACGAGCTGACGACAGCCATGCAGCACCTGTCTCAGCGTTCCCGAAGGCACCAATCCATCTCTGGAAAGTTCGCTGGATGTCAAGAGTAGGTAAGGTTCTTCGCGTTGCATCGAATTAAACCACATGCTCCACCGCTTGTGCGGGCCCCCGTCAATTCATTTGAGTTTTAACCTTGCGGCCGTACTCCCCAGGCGGTCGACTTAACGCGTTAGCTCCGGAAGCCACGCCTCAAGGGCACAGCCTCCAAGTCGACATCGTTTACGGCGTGGACTACCAGGGTATCTAATCCTGTTTGCTCCCCACGCTTTCGCACCTGAGCGTCAGTCTTCGTCCAGGGGGCCGCCTTCGCCACCGGTATTCCTCCAGATCTCTACGCATTTCACCGCTACACCTGGAATTCTACCCCCCTCTACGAGACTCAAGCCTGCCAGTTTCAAATGCAGTTCCCAGGTTAAGCCCGGGGATTTCACATCTGACTTAACAGACCGCCTGCGTGCGCTTTACGCCCAGTAATTCCGATTAACGCTTGCACCCTCCGTATTACCGCGGCTGCTGGCACGGAGTTAGCCGGTGCTTCTTCTGCGGGTAACGTCAATCGGCGCGGTTATTAACCGCACCGCCTTCCTCCCCGCTGAAAGTACTTTACAACCCGAAGGCCTTCTTCATACACGCGGCATGGCTGCATCAGGCTTGCGCCCATTGTGCAATATTCCCCACTGCTGCCTCCCGTAGGAGTCTGGACCGTGTCTCAGTTCCAGTGTGGCTGGTCATCCTCTCAGACCAGCTAGGGATCGTCGCCTAGGTGGGCCATTACCCCGCCTACTAGCTAATCCCATCTGGGTTCATCCGATAGTGAGAGGCCCGAAGGTCCCCCTCTTTGGTCTTGCGACGTTATGCGGTATTAGCCACCGTTTCCAGTGGTTATCCCCCTCTATCGGGCAGATCCCCAGACATTACTCACCCGTCCGCCACTCGTCACCCAAGGAGCAAGCTCCTCTGTGCTACCGTCCGACTTGCATGTGTTAGGCCTGCCGCCAGCGTTCAATCTGAGCCATGATCAAACTCTTCAATTTAAAGTTTGATTTGCTGAAACCAGTCCAGCGATGCTCATCTGTAAAACGTCATAATGAATGTCATTATGTGTTCACTCGTGAGACTTGATATTTTTTTGCGTCCAAAGACGCTGATATCAATCCTGCGAGTGCCCACACAGATTGTCTGATAAATTGTTAAAGAGCAGCGCGAACAGTGCGTTAGCGTCCTGTCGCGAGGTGGCGTATATTACGCTTTCCTCCTTCAGAGTCAACCTCTTTTTCAGAAGTTTTTCTCCGGCGGGTCAGCTTCCTGAACCTCTCAGCACGCTTCCCGTTGCCGGTGTGCCGTGTTGATGGAGGCGCATTATAGGGAGTTCGCGCGGCCTGACAAGCGTTTATTGCAAAAAGATTACCGTTCGAAGTAATTTTCATCAAATCGCGTTATTTCGCTACGATTTGCCTGGTAACTGTGCAAATTCCTGAGCAAAAGCACGGACCTGCGCCCAGTCTGTGTACTCGACTTCTTTCGTCGAATCAGTTTCTCCACCCGTCATTCGCATAATCAGCTGAATCATGACCCGGTCAAACCAGCGATAGCGCGGATAGTAGAGCGCTCCGGCAAATACGGCGCAGCAATCAGGCTGCCACGGTGACGACGCCAGGAACTTCCGGGTATAAGCATTCGTCTCAGGAGAACGCTTCTCCGGTTTACGTGCCGTCAGGTTCACCGAGAAGAATCCGCCGGTACGCTGCTGTAGCGCCTGAAGATGTTGCTTCACAAAGGTTTCAACGACCGGCTGAAAATGACCGTAGCGGATAGAGGCGCCGATCAGCACGCGATCGTAGTCTGCCCAAACAGGCTGCGGCGCATCCTTAATGTTCATCAGGTCACAGGGTTGGTGCTGACGGATTACTTCAGCAAGCGAAGAGGCAATCTTCCGGGTTTGTCCGTCACGGGTCGAATAGAGAATCAGTGCTTTCATTTCAGCATCCTTATTAATTATTCACGCCAGAAGGTCGGCGTGAACAGCACCAGCAAGGTGAATACCTCAAGGCGTCCGAATAACATAGTTGAGATCAGTATCCATTTCGCTACGTCATTCATCGAAGTGAAGTTATCAGCGACTACCCCTAAGCCTGGCCCGAGGTTGTTCAGGGTAGCGGCGACGGCGGCAAAAGCCGAGAAGTCGTCGACGCCCGTAGCAATGATCGCCAGCATACTGACCAGAAACACCAGCGCATACGCCGAGAAAAATCCCCATACGGCTTCGAGGATACGCTCCGGCAGCGCACGGTTGCCCAGCTTAATGGTGTAGACCGCATTCGGGTGAACCAGACGTTTAAGTTCACGGTTGCCCTGCTTGCACAGCAGCAGGATGCGGATCACCTTCAGGCCACCGCCGGTTGAACCGGCACATCCGCCGATAAAGGCAGAGCACAACAGCAGAACCGGCAGGAACAGCGGCCAGCGCGCGATACTGTCGGTGGTGAATCCCGCCGTCGTAGCCATCGACACCACCTGGAAAAAAGCCTGGTTCAGCGTTTGCCAGCCATCTGAGTACACATTATGAAACCAGAGCACCAGCGTGCAGATCAGCACCAGCGTCAATTGCACACCGATAAACATGCGGAACTCCGGGTCGCGCCAGTAAACACGAGGATTACGTCCGCTGAGCATGGCAAAGTGCAGGCCGTAGTTACAGCCGGAGATCAGCAGAAAGACCGCCACAATCGTGTTGATCGTGCCACTGTTAAAATAGCCGATGCTGGCATCGTGGGTTGAGAAGCCGCCGATAGCGATGGTTGAGAAACTGTGACCGATGGCATCGAACGCCGGCATACCCGCCAGCCACAACGCCAGTGCACAGGCGATCGTCAGCAGAACGTAGATCAGCCAGAGTGTTTTAGCCGTCTCAGCAATACGCGGCCGCATCTTATTATCTTTTAGCGGTCCCGGCATCTCAGCACGATAGAGCTGCATGCCCCCGACGCCCAGAATCGGCAGAATCGCCACCGCTAACACGATGATCCCCATTCCGCCCAGCCACTGCAGCATCTGCCGATAGAAGAGAATGGCTTTCGGCAGCGAGTCCAGCCCCACCAGCGTGGTGGCACCGGTCGTCGTCAGGCCCGAAAATGATTCAAAGAAGGCGTCCGTTACGGAAAGATGTGGCTGCTCGGCAAAGATAAAGGGCATGGCCCCCACGCTGCCCAGCACTGTCCAGAAGAGCACGACGATCAGAAACCCTTCCCGCGGCTTAAGCTCAGTTTTCTTTTTGCGGTTCGGCCACCACAGCAGTGAGCCGATCACCAGCGCCATCATAAAGGTCTGGCTGAACGCCCGCCCAGCGCCATCGCGATAAATCAATGCAACCAGGCCAGGCAAAATCATCGTCACGGAAAAGAGGATGACCAGCAGACCGACGATGCGGGTAATGGCGCGAAAGTGCATTCAGCCGTTCCTTTAAATAAAAGAGATGAAGTTCAGGGTGTGAGCGGGATAAGCGATAACGCTCCCCGGCTAAAGTCTGACAGATTTTGTTTGAAACCGTCGATTTGCCCGTAAGGCACGGCCAGTGTCAACGCAATACGATCCTGATAGTCACTCTCCGTCACCTTCGCGTCGAAACGCTGCACCAGTCGTTCGATGTCACTCAGCTGCGGATAGTCACATTGCAGAGTGAAGTATTTCATCGGTACTTTGCGCTGCCGGGGCAACTGCCTGAGGCCCTGCTGGACGCCGCCGCCATAGGCTTTCACTAAGCCACCGGTTCCCAGCATGATGCCGCCGTAATAACGCACGACCACAGCAGTAATCTCGCCAATACCGGCGCCCATAAGCTGCGCCAGCATCGGCTTCCCTGCCGTGCCCGACGGCTCGCCATCATCAGAGAAGCCGAGCTGCTGAGAGTCATCCGGCGCGCCCGCGACCCAGGCCCAGCAGTGATGCCGGGCGGTGGGATGCGCGTTTTTCACATGCTGAACAAAAGCACGCGCCGCCTCTGCGCCCTCAGTGTGCGCCAGCAGCGTAATGAAGCGACTCTTCTTAATGGTCTCTTCACTGCTGCTCACTGGCACAGCGGGAATATCAAAGGCCTCCATATCAGGCCAGATGCAGATCGCGGGTCATGTTCTCAACGCGATGCGCATGGATCACCACGTTATCCTCGATACGAATGCCACCATAAGGCCGGAGCGCATCGATCGCCTGCCAGTTGAAGTGCTGACTGAAGCGCCCTTCGCGTAGCGGTGCCAGCAGTGAGTCAATAATATAGAAGCCCGGCTCGATGGTTAACACCATGCCTGGTTGCAGTACGCGCGTGCAGCGAAGGTAAGGATACTGCGCAGGCGCAGCCAGATGGGTGCCCTGATCATCCTGCATGAAACCGGCCACATCGTGCACCTGCAGACCCAGAGGATGCCCCAGACCGTGCGGCATAAACGGCCCGGTCAGATCTTCAGCCACCAGCGCCTCTTCACTGATTCCACGAACCAGCTCGAACTTCAGCAACATTTTCGCGATACGATGGTGCATCTGGAGGTGATAATCGGTGTAACGCACGCCCGGTTTCAGCGTAGCGACCAGCGCCAGCTCTTCAGCATTCATCGCCTCCACCATTCTGGCATAGAGGGAACTGTTCTGCGCGGCATAGCTGCGGGTCAGATCGGCGGCATAGCCCAGATACTCGGCCCCGGCGTCAATCAGGAAGCTGTGACGCTTCGCGGGCGGCTGATGGTCCAGACGAGTGTAGTGCAGCACTGCGGCGTGTTCATTCAGCGCAATGATATTGCCGTACGGCACATCGGTGTCGCGGTGTCCGGTCGCGGTCAGGTAGGCCTGATTGATGTCGAACTCGCTTAAACCCGCCGAAAAGGCCTCTTTCGCTGCCCGATGGCCCGCAACGGCCAGCTTCTGCGCCTGGCGCATACAGGCCAGCTCATAATCTGTTTTGATGCTGCGGTGGAAGTGCAGGAAGTCGATAACCGCTTTAGGGTTGATATTGCCCGAGGCGATGCCAAGCTGGGTGGCGCGCCCGCTGACCGGGCCGATATAGGCGACGTTATCACGCTGAGCAGGCAGCAACTGCCCGATCTCATCCGCATTTTTCAGGCCCACAACCTCAACATCTTTCGTCCAGAAGCTCTCCGGCAGCGGCTCTACGTTATGCCAGTAATCCACCGGCGAGTAGAACCACAGTTTCGGTTTGTTCACCCCGTCGATCCATAACCAGCAGTTTGGAACCTGCGTCACCGGAACCCAGGCTTTAAACTGGGGATTCACCTTAAAGGGATAGGTGTGATCGTCCAGAAACACCGTCAACAGCTCACCGGAATGGATCAACATCGCATCCAGTTTATTGCGTGCCAGCACCTGCTGCGCCCGTTGTTGCAACGTGGCGATATGCGCGTGATACAAGGTCTTCAGTGAATCCATTGACGTCTCTCCAGTGTCGCGAAATGGCCGCAGTTTAGCACACCCCTTGCACAGATGACGAAGCGGGCGCAGCTGTGATCTTGTTAGCAAATAAGCAAAGACCCGTTTGCAAAAAATTAACATCACTACCACACTCACGATCATCTGGTATGACCAGATCACCTTTCGCGGTTTCAGGAGACGCACATGCTCTACCAAGGCGCTAACCTTACTCTTCACTGGCTGGACGATGGCATCGCCGAGCTGGTTTTTGACGCTACCGGCTCGGTCAATAAGCTTGATACGCAGACTGTCGCCAGTCTGGGCGAGGCGATCGCCGTGCTGGAAAAGCAGTCCGATCTGCGCGGCGTGCTGCTGAGCTCCGCTAAACCCGCCTTTATTGTCGGCGCGGACATCACCGAGTTTCTCTCGCTGTTTGATGCCCCGACTGAAAAGCTGAGCCAGTGGCTGAGCTACGCCAACAGCATCTTCAACCGGCTGGAAGATCTGCCGGTGCCGACCCTGTGCGCCATCGACGGCTATGCGCTGGGCGGGGGATGTGAATGCGTACTGGCAACCGATCTGCGTATCGCTACTGCGGACGCCCGCATCGGTCTGCCGGAGACAAAACTCGGCATCATGCCGGGCTTTGGTGGCAGCGTCAGGTTGCCACGCCTGCTGGGCGCCGACAGCGCGCTGGAGATCATTGCCGCAGGCAAGGATGTCGACGGTGCCGCAGCCCTTAAACTCGGTCTGGTCGACGCGGTCGTTGCCCGCGACAAACTGCGCGAGGCGGGCATCACCATGCTCAAAGCCGCGGCCAGCGATGGGAGCTGGCATGCACGCCGCGCGCCTAAACTGGCTCCGTTGAAACTCAGCCCGATCGAAGCGGCCATGAGTTTTACGATCGCTAAAGCCATGGTGATACAGACCGCCGGTAAACACTACCCTGCTCCGCTGATGGCCGTAAAAACCATCGAAGCAGCAGCCACGCTGGGTCGTGACGACGCACTGAAACTCGAAACCGCCGCGTTTGTGCCACTGGCGCAGTCTGATGAAGCGCGTGCCCTGGTTGGCATCTTCCTCAACGATCAATATGTTAAAAGTCTGGCGAAAAAGCGTGCCGCCGAAAGCGGCGCACCCTTTCAGGCCGCGGTACTGGGCGCAGGTATTATGGGCGGCGGCATCAGCTACCAGTCTGCGTGGAAAGGCGTACCGGTCAGAATGAAAGACATTAATCCGCAGGCGTTAACGCTGGGGATGAATGAAGCCAGCAAGCTGCTCAATAAGCTGCTGGCGCGCGGCAAAATCGACGGTAACGAACTCGCCAGCGTGATTGCGACTATCCAGCCGACCCTGGACTATGCCGGTTTTGAACAGGCTGATGTCGTGGTTGAGGCGGTGGTAGAGAACCCGCAGGTCAAAGCCAGCGTGCTGGCCGAAACCGAACAGCATCTGCGTGAGGATGCGATTCTCGCCTCTAATACGTCGACAATCCCGATCAGCCAGCTGGCTCAGGTGCTGCAGCGCCCGGAAAACTTCTGTGGCATGCATTTCTTTAATCCCGTGCCACGTATGCCACTGGTTGAAGTCGTACGCGGCGAGAAAACCAGCGAAGCGACCCTGAGTAAAGTGGTGGCCTGGGCCAGTAAGATGGGAAAAACCCCGATTCTGGTTAATGACTGCCCCGGCTTCTTCGTTAACCGGGTTCTGTTCCCCTACTTCGCCGCATTCAGTCTGCTGCTGCGCGACGGCGCCGACTTCCGTCAGATCGATAAAGTCATGGAAAAACAGTTCGGCTGGCCGATGGGACCGTCCTGGCTGCTGGATGTCGTCGGCATTGATACGGCACACCACGCACAAAGCGTAATGGCGGACGGTTTTCCGGATCGTATGAAGCATGACTACCGCGATGCGATCGACCTGCTGTTTGAAGCCGGGCGCTTTGGTCAGAAAAATGGCAAAGGCTTCTGGCGCTGGGAAGAGGATAAAAAGGGCAAGCTGAAGAAAGTGCCGGATGCAGAGGTGGATACGCTGCTGCGGCAGGTCTGCCAGCCCGCCCGGGTTTTCAGCGATGAAGAGATTCTGAACCGTATGCTGCTGCCGATGCTGAATGAGGTCGTGCGCTGTCTGGAAGAGAAAATTATTGCTTCGCCTGCGGAAGCTGATATGGCGCTGGTTTACGGTCTCGGCTTCCCGCCTTTCCGTGGCGGGGCTTTCCGCTACCTCGATACGCTGGGCAACAGCAATGTCGTCGATCAGGCCCGGCGCTACAGTGCGCTCGGTGGCCTGTATACCCTGCCCGCGCTCCTGGTACAGAAAGCCCATCAGCATGAAAGCTGGTATCCCGCCGCCAAACCGATTGACGAAGCCGCGCTGAAAAGCGCCTGAGGGCATAAAAATGGAAAATGTGGTGATTGTTGATGCGGTGCGTACGCCGATGGGCCGCTCAAAAGGCGGCGCCTTTCGTCATGTGCGTGCTGAAGATCTCTCCGCGCATCTGATGCGCGAAATCCTGAGCCGCAACCCGGCGGTGGACCCGGCATCGCTGGACGATATCGTCTGGGGTTGCGTTCAGCAGACGCTGGAACAGGGGTTTAATATCGCGCGTAACGCCGCGCTGCTGGCCGAAATACCGCATTCGGTGCCCGCCACGACTGTTAACCGGTTGTGTGGATCTTCCATGCAGGCTCTGCACGACGCGGCCCGCGCCATTATGGTCGGTGATGCGCAATGCTGCCTGATTGGGGGGGTGGAGCACATGGGGCATGTGCCGATGAATCACGGCGTCGACTTCCATCCCGGCCTGGGTCGTACCGTGGCGAAAGCAGCGGGCATGATGGGCCTCACCGCCGAAATGCTGGCGCGCATGCATCATATCAGCCGGGAGCAGCAGGATGCGTTTGCCCTGCGCTCGCATCAGCGCGCCTGGCAGGCGACGCAGCGCGGCGACTTTACGAACGAGATTGTCGCCACCTATGGTCATGACAGCGACGGCATTCTTAAACGCTACACGTTCGATGAAGTGATCCGCGAGGAAACCAGCGCCGAAGGTCTCGCCGCCCTGAAGCCGGCATTCGATCCGGTGAATGGCACCGTGACGGCCGGCACCTCGTCAGCGCTGTCAGATGGGGCAGCCGCGATGCTGGTGATAAGCGAATCACGTGCCCGTGAACTGGGGCTGGCACCTCGCGCCCGCATCCGCAGCATGGCGGTGACAGGCTGTGATCCGTCGATCATGGGCTATGGACCGGTGCCGGCAAGCCGACTGGCTCTGAAACGGGCGGGACTGAGCGTCAGCGATATTGATGTCTTTGAGCTGAACGAAGCCTTTGCCGCGCAGACACTGCCCTGCATCAAAGATCTGGGTCTGATGGATATAATGGATGATAAGGTCAATCTGAACGGCGGTGCGATCGCCCTGGGTCACCCGCTCGGCTGTTCAGGCGCACGCATCAGTACGACGCTGCTGAACATTATGGAACGACGGGATGCCCGTTTTGGTCTGGCTACTATGTGTATCGGACTGGGCCAGGGGATCGCCACCGTGTTCGAACGTCTGTAATACGTTGAGTCTTACTTTGTCAGATTTACCCGCCGTTACCGGCGGGTTTTTTCTGTCTGCGGCTGGCTGCTACCGGGCATCAGATAAAGGCAAACGCATCGCCATACATCTGTGATTCTACGGCGCCACGTTCGGCACAGAAGCGATCGCGGGCAATCTTCGCCATTTCAAAACGACCGGCGATGTAGATCTCATGCTCGCTCAGCGTGCTGAAATCCTGCATCACTGCCGTCAGAACCGTACCTGAACGGCCCTGCCAGCCCGCTTCAGGCTGCTCGACTACCGGAATGACCTTCAGATTCGGATGCTTCACGGCCAGCGCGTTCAGCTCATCCAGATCGTACAGGTGCTTGAGTTCACGTCCGCCCCAGTAAATGGCGATATCGCGTTCAGGCTGTTCCGCCAGCGCGGTCAGCAGAATCGAACGGGCATAGGAGAAGCCGGTACCGCCTGCGATCAGAATCAGCGGCTTGCGGCTCTCTTCACGCAGCCAGGCGTCGCCGTGCGGGATATCTACCGTAATCTGACGATCGTTGCGGATCCGATCCATCACGGCCATGGCATAGAGGTTCAGATCGGAGGCACCGATGTGCAGCTCAATGATCTCTTTTTCCATTGGCGTGGAGGCCAGTGAGAAGGGACGCTTGTCACGCTCATCCATCACTACCATCAGATACTGTCCCGCGCGAAAGGTGAATTCCGCTTCCGGGATCAGGCGAACGCGATAGACCGTGTCGGTAATCGCCTCAACCGAAGTTACTTTACAGCTTAACGTTGTCATGCGTTCCCTCTGTCGGGTCGTCTTTATGGTTGTGCTCGCCATCAACGCTGTGGCGGCTGATCAAAAATACCTAGCTCATCCCAGATAGCATCAATGCGCGCGGTGACTGCAGGATCCTTGACGATGGGGGTGCCCCATTCACGCTGCGTTTCACCCGGCCACTTATTGGTTGCGTCCATCCCCATCTTCGACCCCAATCCGGAGACGGGCGAAGCAAAATCGAGATAATCGATCGGGGTATTTTCCACTAATACCGTATCACGGGCCGGATCCATTCGCGTCGTGATCGCCCAGATCACATCGTTCCAGTCACGCGCATTAACATCATCGTCACACACAATAACAAATTTGGTGTACATGAACTGCCGTAAAAACGACCAGACGCCAAACATGACACGTTTAGCGTGTCCTGCGTACTGCTTTTTGATAGTGACGACCGCCAGCCGGTATGAGCATCCTTCCGGCGGCAGATAGAAGTCCACGATCTCCGGGAACTGCTTCACCAGAATCGGCACCAGCACTTCGTTCAGCGCCACACCCAGCACAGCGGGTTCATCCGGTGGACGGCCGGTGTAGGTGGAGTGATAGATAGCCTGACGACGCTGCGTAATATGTGTAACGGTGAAGACCGGGAAGCTATCCACTTCATTGTAGTAGCCGGTATGGTCGCCGTAAGGGCCTTCGGGCGCCATATCCCCCGCTTCGATATACCCTTCCAGCACAATTTCCGCGCTGGCGGGTACGTCGAGATTGTTCGACAGACACTTCACCACTTCGGTTTTATTACCACGCAGCAGGCCGGCAAAGGCATATTCTGACAGAGTATCCGGCACCGGCGTCACAGCGCCGAGAATAGTAGCGGGATCGGCACCCAGCGCCACAGACACCGGAAAACGCTCGCCCGGATGCGCCTTCGTCCACTCCAGATAATCAAGCGCGCCGCCACGATGCGACAGCCAGCGCATAATCAGCCGGTTTTTGCCGATCACCTGCTGGCGATAGATGCCGAGGTTCTGCCGCTCTTTGTGCGGTCCGCGCGTGACCGTCAGGCCCCAGGTAATCAGTGGGGCCGCGTCGCCTGGCCAGCACCGCATCACCGGAATGCGCGTCAGGTCAACCTCATCGCCGCTGAACACCACCTCCTGACAGGGTGCATTACGCAGCCGTTTGGTCGGCATATTCAGCACCTGCTTAAACTGCGGCATCTTGTCGAACAGATCGCGGAAGCCTCTTGGTGGCTCCGGTTCTTTCAGGAAAGCCAGCAATTTACCCACTTCGCGCAGGGCGCTGACATCTTCCTGTCCCATGCCCATAGCCACGCGCTTTGGCGTACCAAACAGATTACACAGCACCGGCATGTCATACCCTTTCGGGTTCTCAAACAGCAGAGCGGGGCCACCGGCACGCAGAGTGCGATCGGCAATTTCGGTCATCTCCAGTTCGGGATCGATCGACTGGGTAATGCGCTTTAGCTCTCCGCGCTGTTCGAGCAGCGCGAGAAAGTCTCTTAAATCGTGATATTTCATGCGGCTTCAACTTTCCGGCCAGAGTGAATCGGCCATTATAGGTCTGATTAGGCGGAGATGCTGAGGTTTATACGACAGCCGCCGTGATGGTTACCGAGTCTGATACAGAGCGATGGCAGACGTCAATTTTCCGTAGCCATTTCTGCCGCGATCCGGCAGGTTAAGAAAAGTCTCAGTTTATTTTCGTCCGGGCGCGCTTTACGCTGCCCCTGCGCTATAACTCTGGCAGCAGGTTTGCTATTCTTAGCGTCCATTCGATGGGAGCAGTTATGGAATCCTGGTACTTACTCTATTGCAAACGTGGGCAGCTATTACGCGCGAAGGAGCATCTGGAGCGGCAGGAAGTGCATTGCCTCAGCCCGATGATCGCTCTGGAAAAGATCGTGCGCGGTAAACGCACCACGGTGAGTGAGCCCCTCTTTCCTAATTACCTGTTTATCGAGTTTGATCCGGAAGCGATTCACACGACGACGATTAGCAGCACCCGTGGTGTCAGCCACTTTGTGCGCTTCGGCACTGCGCCCGCTACGGTGCCGTCGGCCGTGATCGAAGCGCTGGAAACCGACGTCCCGCAAATCCTGCTGGATCCGGAAACCCCTCAAAGCGGCGATGAAGTGGTAATCACCGAAGGCACGTTTGAGGGGCTGCGCGCCATCTTTGCCGAACCGGATGGTGAAACGCGCTCTATTTTGTTGCTCAATCTGCTGAACAAGCAGGTGATGCGCAGCGTCGATAACAAGCAGTTCCGCAAGGTTTAAGCCAGTCTGAACAGCGTCCGCGCATTCTGATCGATGCGGGCAGCCAGCGTCTCAGCACTCTCGCCACGCCACGTCGCCACCTGATTCACAATATGCGGTAAAAAGCAGGGCTCGTTACGGCGCGAGGTCGGACGCGGGCGCATATCGCGCGGCAGCAGATAGGGAGCATCCGTCTCCAGCAGCAGACGATCAGCCGGAATCAGCGGCAGCAGCTCGCGCAGTTCCAGCCCCCGTCGTTCATCACATACCCAGCCCGTAATTCCTACCGATAAGCCCATCGCCAGGCAGGCTTCCAGCTCATCGCGTGTGCCGGTAAAGCAGTGGATCACCGCCCCCGGCAGTTCTGGCAGCCAGGGTGTCAGGACCGCAGCAAAACGCGCATGGGCTTCGCGGCAGTGCAGAAACACCGGCATATTGAGTTCTGCCGCCAGCGCCAGCTGCGCGTCAAAGGCATACTCCTGCTGCTCATGAGCGGAGAGGTTGCGGTTGAAATCGAGTCCGCACTCACCGATAGCCACTACTTCCGGTTTTTCAGCCAGACGACGCAGGGTACTGGCAACCTCCGTGGACCACTCACTGGCGTGATGCGGGTGAACGCCCGCAGTAGACCAGCAGAAGCCCGGTTGATCCTCAGCCAGTCGCTGCGCCTGATGGCTCTCCAGCGCATTGGTGCCGGTAATCAGCATGCCGGTGACGCCCGCATCACGCGCGCGTTTAACCACCTTTTGCCGATCGGCGGCGAATTGCGTGCTGGTCAGGTTTACACCGATATCAAACATAATTTTTCCCACAGTTTTTAAAACAAAAAACCGCCCATCAGGGCGGTTTGGAGCGTTCGCTTCCCGCCGGGGCGGGTAAGACTGTCTGCGTCAGGAGTCGGTGTTCTCTTCCTCATCCTGCAGACGGCGGCCTTTACCCACGTAGTAACGGGAAAAGAATACGCCGACTTCAAACAGGCAGTACATCGGAATAGCGAGCAAAGTTTGGGAAAAAACATCCGGCGGTGTGAGCAACATCCCAACCACAAACGCGCCCACCAGAATATAGGGACGTTTCTTTTTCAGATCGTCCGGGCTGGTAATACCGGTCCAGCAGAGCAGTACGATTGCCACCGGCACCTCAAACGCCACACCAAAGGCCATAAACAGCGTCATGACAAAATCGAGGTACTTAGCGATGTCTGTCGCCACGGTGACGCCAATTGGCGCGGTCTTGGTGAAAAAGCCAAATGCCAGTGGGAAGACCACAAAATAGGCAAAGGCCACGCCAAAGTAGAACAGGAAGGTGCTGGAAAACAGCAGTGGCATGACCAGCCTGCGTTCATGCCGGTAGAGCGCTGGCGCGACAAAAGCCCAGACCTGATAAAGAATCACCGGTACGGCAAGAAATACCGACACAATGATGGTCAGCTTAATCGGGGTGAAAAAAGGCGAAGCCACATCGGTCGCGATCATGCTGGAACCAACCGGCATCTGGCTGATTAACGGGGCCGCAATCAGCTGGTAGATGTCGTTGGCGAAGAAAACCAGCACCAGAAAAATAGCTAAGACGGCGATGATGCAGTTCAGTAATCGCTTACGCAGCTCAATCAGATGACTGATGAGCGGTTGGGTATCTTCAACGGCCATTATCGTTCATCACTTGCAGAAGAGGAGGATGCGGCATGACGCCCGGTGTCAGCTGTTCTGGTCACATCGCTTGCGGGAGCCTGGGCAGGTGCGCTGGCCATACCAGAAGAACCTGCAGCGGCGTGCACAGCTGGCGTGGAAGACGCCGCAGCGGGTGTCTGCGCGGGGGCGCTGGCCGCACCGGAAGAGACAGCAGCGGCAGGTGCAGGCGAAGCAGAGGACGTCGCAGCCGGTGTCTGTGCGGGTGCGCTGGCCACACCGGAATAATTAGCGGAGGTATGCTCAGCCTGCGCAGGGGCGCTGGCCGCACCGGAAGAGACAGCAGTGGCGGGCGCAGTCGAAGCAGAGGACGCCGCAGCCGGTGTCTGCGCGGGTGCACTGGCCTGCTGTTCTGCCGTCGCCGGCGTCGCCGCGGGCTCAGAAGCGGGCTGTTGGGCGGTGTTATGCCGGGCTGAATGGATGGTGTTAGCCTCGTCTTCCTCTTTTTCAATGTCGATGCTCTGACTGACCGAGCGTTTCATTGAATCAGCAGTTTTACGCAGCTCTTCCATCGACTCTTTCAGCTCGGGAGAGAGTGTACCGCGGCTCGCCTCTTCCACTTTTTTCAGGCTGTCCTGCAGCTCCTGCAGTTTCAGTTCCTGCGCCAGTTCATGTTGTACATTGGCTGCCAGCGAACGAATCGCCCGGATCCAGCCGACCACGGTTTTCACCGCAACCGGTAATCGTTGCGGGCCGAGAACAATCAGCCCGATAACGAACACCAAAACCAGTTCACTAAAGCCAATATCGAACACGGTTTACACCTGCTTGTCGTTCTTGGTTTCTTCTTTGTTAGCCGACGCAGGCTGTTTGTCCGCCAGCGTTTTAGCCGCAAAATCCGCGTCCTGATCTTTCGGCAGGTCCTTTTTGTCATCCTCATCACTCATGGCTTTTTTGAAACCACGAATTGACGAACCTAAATCTGACCCCAGATTACGTAACTTGTTAGTGCCGAACAGAAGTACAACAATCACGGCAATAATTAACAATTGCCAGATACTGATACCGCCCATGAGATAGCCTCTGATGTTCTGTGAAAATGATGAGGTAATGCACCACAGCGAGCCCTTTTCAACCGGGCCTGAATCAGCGACATTACCCTTTTTTAGCCGGATGTGACAATCAGTTTGTCTTACGCCAGCCGATGACCCAGGAGACGATTCCTGCCGCCATCAGCACCGCCGGAAAGAAGTCCCAGTCAGGCCTGGCCAGCAGCACCGCCGTTCCGCTTAACAGCAATGTGGCTCCGACGCCAAACAGATAACGCGCCTGATGATGACGGGCGCGCTGCACATTCAGATCGCCCACTAATTTATCAACGCTGTGGCGCAGAAGTTTGTGCTGACGCATGCTGTCGTAAAAGAGCTCGGGCAGCTCGGGTAACTTTTCAGCCCAGAAAGGCGCTTTCTCTTTAACTGCACGAACAAGTGCAGAAAGCCCGACCTGATCCTTGATCCACTCCTCCAGGAACGGCTTCGCCGTCTTCCAGAGATCAAGCTGTGGATAGAGCTGACGGCCGATTCCTTCCACGTAGAGCAGCGTTTTCTGCAGCAGCACCAGCTGCGGCTGCACTTCCATGTTGAAGCGGCGGGCCGTATTAAACAGGTTCAGGAGCACATGCCCGAAGGAGATTTCAGCCAGCGGCTTTTCAAAGATCGGTTCACAGACGGTGCGAATCGCAAATTCGAAATCTTCCACGTTGGTATCGGGCGGCACCCAGCCGGAATCCACATGCAGCTCGGCGACTTTGCGGTAGTCGCGGTTGAAGAAGGCGATAAAGTTTTCCGCCAGATAACGCTTATCTTCTTTATTCAGCGACCCCACAATCCCGCAGTCGATACCGATATATTGCGGATCTTCGGGATGTTCATAGCTGACAAAGATATTGCCCGGATGCATGTCGGCATGGAAAAAACTGTCACGGAAGACCTGGGTGAAGAAAACCTGCACGCCACGTTCCGCCAGCAGTTTCATGTTCACGCCATGCCGCTCAAGCGTCGCCACATCGGAAATCGGGATCCCGTAGATGCGCTCCATGACCATCATGGTTTCGCTGCAGTAGTCGGAATAGACTTCCGGTACATAGAGCATGCGGCTGTCTTCGAAATTCCGGCGCAGCTGAATCGCGTTGGCGGCTTCACGCAGCAGGTTCAGCTCATCCAGCAGGGTTTTCTCATAGTCGCGCACCACCTCGACCGGACGCAGACGGCGGCCATCCGGCAGCAGACGCGGCACCCAGCGAGCCAGACGATAGATCAGTTTCATGTCCGCTTTGATCACCGGCAGAATGTCGGGGCGGATCACTTTGATCACCACAGCCTTGCCGTTCGATTTCAGCGTGGCGGTGTGCACCTGTGCAATAGAGGCCGACGCCAGGGGCTTGATATCAAAATCGTCAAACCAGGTTTCAATCGGCGCGCCCATCGAGGCTTCAATCTGGGCTTTCGCTTTGACGCCATCAAAGGGTGCGACGCGGTCCTGCAGGATGGCGAGCTGATCGGCGATGAGCGGCGGGAAGAGATCACGACGGGTCGACAGCATCTGGCCAAACTTGATCCAGACCGGCCCCAGCTGCTCCATCGCCATGCGCATGCGGGCACCAACCGGTTCATGCTGATGCAGGTTCGGGATCCAGAAAACAGCGCGACGCCACAGGCGGAACAGGAAAGTGAGACGTGTCTGCGGAATCAGTTCATCAAGGCCATAAGTCAGAAACACCTTCATGATCAGATATAAGCGGCGGATCTCTCCAAAACTCATTTTGCCTCCAGCTGCGCCAGGCGCGCATCAAGCGCCTTAAGCGAACGTTCCATCGCGTCGACCTCCTCAGAGAACCAGGCTAATTCCAGCGAGCCAGGCGCAACACGCCACTCTTCCGTGATGGCCTGTCCGAGATAATCCTGGCGACGCTGCACTTCACCTTTGAAAAAGCGTAAAGCCTGTTGTGTGCGCTGACTGATACCCTGCGCAGCAATATCGCCGAGCCAGGGCGCCAGATATTCTGCCGGGTCCAGCTCAGCCAGATCCATCAGCGCAGAAAACTGTTGCACGACCTGCAGATCGCCGTCGACCTGAAGCTCACCGCTGCGGATTAGCGGCGTCAGCTGCTGACGATCGCGCAGCTTTGGCAGGGTTTTCAGCGACGTGATGACCGTACAGTCACTGCGGTCCTGCCAGTCAGCCAGCACATCAAGCTGCTGTTCACTGAACACCAGCACCAGCGGATGAGAGAACTCGTTCAGGCGCAGCATCAGCACGCGGCCATTCAGGCGCTGCCGCGCTGACTTCAGGCCGCGATCGCGATAAAGAATACGATTGAGCGCCGTTTCCAGACCTGCGGTAATCAAGGGCGTCAGGTTCATTACCATCTCACTCAGAACTTAAATCCACGATGTAGCGCCACAATGCCGCCGGTCATATTGGAGTAAGTGGTATTTTCAAAGCCGACATCGTTCATCATCGCTTTCAGGGTTTCCTGATCGGGATGCATACGGATCGATTCGGCCAGATAGCGATAGCTCTCTGCATCCTGCGCCACCAGCTGCCCGATACGCGGCAGAATATGGAACGAGTAGGCATCATACGCCTTGCTCAGCGGGTCCAGCACCGGCTTAGAAAACTCCAGCACCAGCAGACGTCCGCCTGGCTTAAGGACACGGAACATCGAGGCCAGCGCCTTCTCTTTTTCCGTGACGTTGCGCAGGCCAAAGGAGATGGTGATGCAGTCGAAATAATTATCGGGGAAAGGCAGCGCTTCGGCGTTGGCCTGCACGTAACTCACGTTGCCAACCACGCCCTGATTGCGCAGCTTTTCGCGGCCCATCTTCAGCATAGAGCTGTTGATATCGGCCAGAACAACCTGACCTGTTTCGCCGACCAGACGCGAGAATTTCGCCGTCAGATCGCCGGTTCCGCCCGCCAGGTCCAGTACGCGCTGACCGCGACGAACGCCGCTGCTGTCAATGGTAAAACGCTTCCAGATGCGATGGACGCCAAACGACATCAAATCGTTCATCAGGTCATATTTTGCGGCTACGGAGTGAAAGACGTCCGCGACTTTGTCCGCTTTTTCGCTTTTGGCGACCGTCTGAAAGCCAAAATGGGTGGTTTCCTGCTGTGATTCATCTGCCATCGGTTTTACCTGCTCCACAAACAATACTTCCCGAAGTGTATCAGAGTCACGGAAGTCAGGCACGTTGCGCCCATACTATTCGTGGAGGCGCCTCACACGCGACTCACTCTCCTCCCCTTCCCTCTCCTCGTCGGCCTCCTCTTCCAGCCGGTTTTCCGGCATGGCGCATTCGGCCAGCTGTGGGTTGATGGGTCGCTTGATCTCCACGCCCAGCGCCCGGAATCCCTCGCTCTGCGCGATCAGGTTACCGCGCCCTTCTGCCAGCTTTTTCATCGCCTCGCGATAACTGTTCTGGGCCTTATCCAGGTTATGGCCAATGCCGCTCATATCATCCACAAACAGCCGCATCTTGTCGTAGAGCCGTGCCGCCCGGTCGGCAATACGCTGGGCATTGCGGCTCTGGTGTTCATAGCGCCACAGATTATTGATCGTGCGTAGTGCCACCAGCAGTGTGGTAGGGCTGACCAGCATAATGTTCTGCTGAAGCGCCTCGCTGATCAGCTCAGGCTGACGGTCTATCGCCAGCAGAAAGGCGGGTTCGACCGGAATAAACATCAGCACATAATCCAGCGATCGCAAGCCGGGCAGTTGCTGATAATCTTTCCGGCTCAGCAGACGGATGTGCGCGCGCATGGCGCTGACATGTTCCTGGATCGCCTGCTCACGCGCGATCTCATCCTCTGCGTTGAAATAACGCTCATAGGCCACCAGCGTCATCTTGGCGTCCACGACCACATCTTTGCCCTGCGGCAGACGCACAATCACATCCGGCTGCATCCGACCCTGCTGCTCTGACTGAATGCTGACCTGTGTTTCATATTCGTAGCCTTCCCGCAGCCCCGAGGCTTCCAGCACCCGGCTCAATACCACTTCACCCCAGTTTCCCTGAATTTTATTATCGCCTTTCAGCGCTTTGGTCAGGTTAAGCGCCTCCTGCGCCATCTGCGCATTCAGCTGCTGCAGCTGGCGGATTTCATGAGTCAGGGTATGCCGTTCACGCGCCTCTGCGCCAAAGCTTTCATGCACCTGCCGGCGGAAGCCATCCAGCTGCTCACGCAGCGGGCCGATCAGCCCGTTCAGACTCTGACGGTTCTGTTCATCAACACGACGGCCGCTGTTTTCGAAAATACGGTTGGCGAGGTTTTCAAACTGGGCGCTGAGACGCTGTTCGCTGTTGGTCAGCAGGCGCTGTTTCTCTTCTGCGGCGTAGCGGGTCTCTTCCAGACGAATAGTCACTTCGCGCAGCTCCGCTTCCTGCGCACTGTTCACCTCCAGCTGATTGCGCAGTTCGCGATTAAGCTGCTCGCTTTCATTACGCCAGTAATCGAGCTGCTGCAACCGTTCCGTAGCACCGCTCAGCGCGCCGTGAAGCTGACGCAGCTCCTGCTCGCGCTGCTGTGCCTGCTGCTGAAGCTGATCGATCTGCTGCTGCTGACGCAGTTGCGCCTCTTCCAGCAGACGGCGTTCGGTCTGAAAACGGGCGACCAGATGACCGGCACGTAGCTGTGCCAGCATCCAGCCGATCCCTGCTCCGGCAAGCGCCAGACAGGCGCTGATGATGATATGCTGATCCATAATTTCCCCCGACTCAGGCTGCTGAGGGAAAAGGTAGAGTCGCACTGTATGAATGTCCAGATAATTTTGCCGGAATTCAGCGCCTTAGAGAGCCGCTACCGACAGCCTGCCCGCCTGCCACTCTTCAATCAGAAAAAAGGGCATGGGCAGCTGCCACTCACCCTTGCTGACCGGTGCCAGATAGTGCCAGGTCGACTCGCCGGCAGTGATCGCAACGCGCTGGCGGCTGCCCTCCGCCGCTGCCGATTTGCCGGTCAGACTGGCAAATCCGGCATTGCTGCCCACATGAAAATGGGGCGTCTGCCAGCGCACGGGCGCATGGTCAGGCCAGGGGCGGGCCTGATGAAAATGGAAGAGGTCATCGTGGCTCAGGAGACTTTCCCGCACCGTCGGCCATAACGCCACCTTCAGGAAATACTGGTCGGTGAAACGCTGGCTTCCCTGATACTGCGCAATGAAACTGCGCATCGCCTGCTCTGTGTGGCGAAAGACACCGTGACAGCCGCCCCACATGCCCGCCAGCAGCAGCTCGGTATGGGAAAAGTAGTCACGCATGTGGTGGAACCAGTAAGGCGAGGCGAGCCAGGCGTTAACCGCGGCCGCTTCGCGCTCCGAGAGCAGTGAGTCGGCATCGCGCACGATAAAGCGCTTCACCTGCGGATCGTCGAGCACCAGAAAACGCCACAGGGTCGGATAGAGCGTTTTCTCGTGCGACATATCGATCAGCCTGACGTGCGGCTGATCCAGACGCTGCCTGACATGCTGCGGCACGCTGTCATCAAGATAGATACGGCAGGACCAGCCGGGGTAGAGCGCCGGTGCCACTTCCACGTTTTTAATCAGGGTTTCACAGTAGCGAGGCTGATCGCCATACAGACAGAAGGCGATAACGTTCTGCGCTGGCTGACTGAGATCGGCGGGTTCGGGCTGCGGAGCCGGAAATGCCGCGCGCTGCCCCTGACTGAAACGCGCATCAGCACGCATCAGCGAGGCCAGCCCATACTGCGCCACCTCCTCACGTCTGTTGAGCCAGCCACACACCTCGGTTAAGCCATCCAGCCAGGTCTCGGAGGCGGTGGCCTGCACCGCAGGCGGTGAATGAAGGATTTTCTGATAGGTTTTGTACGCTTTCGTGTGCTGGCCCAGACGCAGCAGGCAAAGGGCATAGTCGCTCAGCACCTGCATCTGATTCGGCATTGACCGCAGGACTTCTTCACAGCAGCGGGCAGCCAGCGCATAGTCACCCTGCTGCATGGCGGCGCGGAAACGTTCGGCGCTGCGTTCCAGCCGCGCGTTGAGTGCGGCCGGATTAACGCCAGGAGCAGGACGTCGGACAGGAAAGGTATGGCGCATAAACATCCTCAGGTCTGACTGATGTTACGCGCCGTTAATAACCAGCAGCAGATTTCTGAGCCCGGAAAAACCAGCTGCCTGACGCGATCGTTACAGCAAGCGACGCGCCGCTTCGACCACAATCTTCACGGCGTCGCTTTCTGTCTGCTTCATGGTGACCGCATCCGGGATCTCTTTCTGAGTACGGTTCACAATCACACCGGCCACCATACCGGCCCGCAGGCCCTGGCTGGCGCACATGGTTAACAGTGTAGCGGATTCCATCTCATAGTTAAGGACGCCCATCTCCTGCCACTCTTTCATCGAACCTTTGAAGCGACTGACCACGCGTCCTGACACGGTGTCATAGCGTTCCTGGCCTGGATAAAAGGTGTCTGATGAGGCGGTGATGCCGATGTGTGTCTTCGCGCCACAGGCTTCTGCGGCGGCGACCAGCGCCGTGGTGCAGCTGAAATCCGCCACTGCCGGGAACTCCATCGGTGCAAAATGCAGGCTGGCGCCATCCAGGCGAACCGACGCTGTTGTCACCAGCACATCACCAACGTTGATGTGGGGCTGGATTGCGCCCGTAGTGCCGACGCGCAGGAAGGTCCGTACGCCAAGCTGCGCCAGCTCTTCAACCGCGATTGAGGTGGAAGGGCCACCAATACCGGTAGAGCAGACGACAACGGGCTTCCCATCCAGTTTTGCCAGCCAGGAGGTAAATTCACGGTGCGAGGCGAGATGGGTGGCCTCTTCCATCAGTCCGGCAATTTTCTTCACGCGCTCCGGATCGCCTGGCACAATCGCCAGGGTAGCGCCCTGCAGGTCGGCTTTGGTCAGGCCCAGATGGAAAACGTCAGACTGTGTCATTTCAGACTCCTGTTAAGGGAAAGTATCGCGCCACTTTACGTCAGCACGCCGGATAAATATGTGACAACACTCACCTAAGAAAATGAAAGTTACATTTTACGGAACATGAATTGAGACTAATGTCACATAAATACATCTTCTTTAGCGGGACTGTGTTCAGCAAGGCTGTGCCGGCGTTAGCGCAATGTTAAAGAGTGGGAAGATTTTATTCGCGGCTGATCCTGTGGCCCGGGACCTGGCGCGCGCAGTTTACAGCCAGGCTATAGTTACCTGATTGCGTAAATGCTTGCACGGAGAGACTCATGAAACCCAGTGATAATATGGCACAAAAACCGGCGACGGACGGCTTTGCCCCTGCCGTGCAGCCCACCGCCGCCACCACCATCATGACCGACAGTCCGGCCATTCATGCGGGTGAAACCTCAGTGCCCAGCCAGGGCGAAAACATGCCAGCTTATTTCGCCAGGCCGCAGGGCGCAGACGGCCCGCTGCCTGTGGTGCTGGTGGTACAGGAGATCTTTGGTGTGCATGAACATATCCGGGACATCTGTCGTCGCCTGGCGCTGGAGGGCTATCTGGCTATCGCGCCTGAGCTCTATTTCCGTGAGGGCGACCCGACGGAGTATCACGATATTCCGACGCTGTTCAGCGAACTGGTCAGCAAAGTGCCGGACACCCAGGTACTCTCCGATCTCGATCATGCCGCCAACTGGGCAGCACGTAATGGCGGAGATATTCGCCGTATGGGCATCACCGGATTCTGCTGGGGCGGCCGCATCAGCTGGCTTTATGCTGCACACAATCCCCAGCTGCGCGCTGCGGTGGCCTGGTATGGACGACTGACCGGAGAACGCACCCTGAAGCAGCAGAAGCACCCGATTGATATTGCTGTCGATCTTAATGCGCCAGTGCTGGGTCTGTATGGCGGTCAGGATGAGGGGATCCCACTGGAGAGCGTCGAGCAGATGCGTCAGGCGCTGCATGCCGCCAATGCCACCGCCGAGATCATCGTTTATCCCGAAGCAGGACACGCGTTTAACGCCGACTACCGCCCGAGCTACCATGCGGAATCCGCCCAGGATGGCTGGCAGCGGATGCTGACCTGGTTCAGGCAGTATGGCGTTGCCTCACGATAAATAAAAAAGGGGCGCTTCTGCGCCCCTTTTTCGACCCGCAGATCGTTAACTACGCCGCCTCCCCGCGCAGTTTTTTCGCCGCCCGTACCATATTCGCCAGCGCCTGGCGCGTTTCCGCCCAGCCGCGCGTTTTCAGACCACAGTCCGGGTTCACCCACAGACGCGTCTCCGGTATACGCTTCGCCGCTTTCAGCAGCAACGCTTCAATCCCCTCCACGCTGGGTACATTGGGCGAGTGAATGTCATAGACGCCGGGGCCGATCTCATTCGGATAGTCGAAGTGCTCAAACGACGCCAGCAGATCCATATCAGACCGTGCGGTTTCAATGGTAATCACATCCGCATCCAGTGCGGCAATCGCCGCCATGATGTCACTGAACTCGCAGTAGCACATGTGGGTGTGAATCTGCGTTTCATCCCGCGCCGCGCCGGCCGTCAGCCGGAAGGCCTCCACCGCCCAGTTCAGGTAACCGGCCCAGGCAGAGTGATGCAGCGGTAGCCCTTCACGCAGGGCGGGCTCATCAATCTGGATTATACCGATATCCGCCTCCTGCAGATCCGCCACCTCATCCCGCAACGCCAGCGCGATCTGTTTCGCGATGATTTCCCGTGGCACATCTTCTCGCGGAAATGACCAGCAAAGGATCGTGACCGGGCCGGTCAGCATGCCTTTAACCGGTTTGTCTGTCAGCGACTGCGCATAGCGGGCCCATTCGACGGTGATCGGCCCCGGGCGACTGATATCGCCGATAATCACGGGCGGTTTTACACAGCGCGACCCGTAGCTCTGAACCCAGCCATTTCGGGTAAAAATAAATCCCTCCAGATGCTCGCCAAAATACTCCACCATATCGTTACGTTCCGCTTCACCGTGGACCAGCACATCCAGCTCCAGCCGCTCCTGTTCACGGATTGCCTGCCTGATATGTTCGGCGATGCCAGTGCGATAATGGCTGCTGTCGAGCCGTCCCTGCTTAAAGTCGAGGCGCAGGCTGCGAATTTCCGTAGTCTGCGGAAAAGAGCCGATGGTGGTGGTGGGCCAGGCGGGCAGGGCCAGTCGCTGATGCTGCAGTCGGCTTCGCACCGGCCAGGCGCTCTGGCGTGCGCTCTGCTCTGGCGTGATGGCCTGCAGACGCTGCGCCACCGCCGCATTATGCACACGGCTGGAGTGCGCACGGGCACGAACCGGCGCGCTCCAGGCGTCCAGCGACGCCGCATCGTCGCGGTTCAGCGCCTGACTCAGCAGCGAGAGTTCAGCACACTTCTGCTGCGCGAAGGCCAGCCAGCTTCTGACCTCATCATCCAGCTGTGTTTCCGTGTTCAGGTCAATCGGACTGTGCAGCAGAGAGCAGGAGGAGCCGATCCAGAGCAACTGGCGCCGGGCGACCAGCGGTTGCAGGCGATGAAACCAGTGACTCAGATCGGTGCGCCAGACATTACGCCCATTGATCACGCCAAGCGACAGCAGCCAGCTGGCGGGCAGGTGCTGATGCAGCTGCTCAATATCATCATTGCCATGGACCAGATCAACATGCAGGCCCTGCACCGGCAGCGTACGGATTACCTCAAGGTTATGACCGATGCTGTCAAAATAGGTGGTCAGCAGCACTCTGCAGTGCCCCTGCAGGGCGTCATACGCCGGCTGAAAGGCGTCGCGCCACGCCTGGGGCAGCTCAAGGGCCAGCGCAGGCTCATCAATCTGGACCCACTCAATACCCCGTTTTGCCAGTTCCGCCAGCACCTGCTGATAGACCGGGAGGATTGCCGTCAGCAGCGACAGACGCTCAAACGGCTCGCCTTTGACTTTGCCCAGCCACAGATAGGTCACCGGACCCAGCAGTACCGGCTTGATGTGATGCCCCAGTGCCAGCGCCTCATCCACCTCGTCCAGCAGCTGCGTCCAGCTCAGTTTAAAAGTCTGATCCCGGCTAAATTCCGGCACCATATAGTGATAGTTGGTGTTAAACCATTTGGTCATTTCGGCCGCCGCCGCAGGTTGGCCGGAGGGTGCGCGGCCCCGGCCCAGGCGGAACAGCGTGTCGAGGTCAACCGTGCCCGCCGGGTTCTGATGACGTTCCGGCACATTGCCCAGCATCAGGCTGGTGCTCAGCACATGATCATACCAGGCGAAATCCCCCACCGGCAGCAGATCGACGCCCGCCTCTTTCTGTTGCTGCCAGTGACGTGCGCGCAGTTCACGTCCCGTCGCCAGAAGCGCCGCCTGCGTGCTGTCGCCCGCCCAGTAACGCTCCAGTGCTTTTTTCAGTTCACGATGCAGGCCAATGCGGGGAAAACCGAGGGTATGATTGAGGATAGTCATGTGCCAGTCTCCAGATAAAGGGGCAGTTTGCGTCAACCGGGCAGTCTGCGATGTTTAGCCGTCCAGATGTTTACACTGCTATAATCTGCGGGTACTGTATGTAGCTCAAGCGCAACATGTTCATTTTCGATGTGAAGGACACTCATGATCGAACTCAAGCACCTGCGGACGCTTCAGGCTCTGCGCAATACGGGATCGCTGGCTGCGGCAGCGGCCCAGCTTCATCAGACCCAGTCGGCGTTGTCTCATCAGTTCAGCGATCTGGAACAGCGTCTGGGATTCCGCCTGTTTGTGCGTAAGAGTCAGCCACTGCGTTTTACTCCCCAGGGCGATATTCTGCTGCAGCTGGCGGAGCAGGTGCTGCCGCAGATCCAGCAGGCACTGCAGGCCTGCGACGAGCCGCATCAGACCACGCTGCGGGTCGCCATCGAGTGCCACAGCTGCATTCAGTGGCTGACCCCCGCGCTGGATAAATTCCGTCAGAGCTGGCCGCAGGTGGTAATGGATTTCAAATCAGGCGTCACCTTTGATCCTCAGCCCGCGCTGCAACAGGGTGAGCTGGATGTGGTGCTGACCTCCGATATTCTGGCGCGCTCAGGGCTGTTCTACTCGCCGATGTTTGATTTTGAGGTACGGCTGGTGCTGGCAACAGACCATCCGCTGGCGCAGGTGGCGCATATCTCGCCGGAAGATCTGGCCGATGAAGTACTGATGATCTATCCGGTACAACGTCAGCGTCTGGATATCTGGCGTCACTTCCTGCAGCCCGCCGGGGTCAGTCCGGCGCTGAAAAATGTGGATAACACGCTGCTGATGATTCAGATGGTTTCCGCACGTATGGGCATTGCTGCACTGCCGCACTGGGTGGTCGAGAGTTTTGAAAAGCAGGGGCTGGTCGTGACCCGGACACTGGGCGATGGCCTCTGGAGCCGCCTGTATGCCGCCGTACGCGACGGCGAACAGCGTCAGCCGGTGCTGGAAGCTTTCATCCGCTTTGCCCGCCAGCACGCCTGTGAGCATCTGCCTTTTGTGCGCGATGCCGCGCGACCGGGTGCTGTGCTGCAGCGTTAACCGGATCGGCACAAACCTGCGCGAACGCGGGCAAAATCCCCTATAATGCGCAGCCTGTTGACCGACCATAAGAAGATCTCACCATGACTAACAACGATATTCTGCGCAGCGTGCGCTACATGCTTAACCTGAGCGATGCGAAAATGGTGGAGATTTTTGCGCTGGCAGAGTGTGACGTCCCTCTGACAGATATCCAGGCATGGCTGAAAAAAGAGGATGACGCTGCGTTTCGTCCCTGCCCCGACGTGCTGATGGGTTATTTTCTGAATGGCCTGATTTTCTACCGTCGCGGTAAAAATGAGGACGCCCCTGTGCCCTCCATTGAGCGCAAAATGACCAACAACATCTTCATGAAGAAGCTGCGTATCGCGTTCGATCTGAAAACGACCGACATCCCTGAGGTGCTGAAGCGGGCGAACTTTACGGTTTCGCAGGCGGAAGTGGGCGCGATTTTCCGCAAACCTGACCATAAAAACTACCGCGAGTGTGGCGACCAGATTCTGCGTAACTTCCTGAAAGGTCTGGCGATGATTCAGCGCCCTGCGAGCGGGAAACCCGCTTGAGGTCTGTTGTCGTTCACACGGGTTCATTGCACGGTCAGATACCGGGCTTAAATCGCAAAGAAAACCGGCCCCGGGCTGTACGGCCCGGCCCTCTCAGGCCCGGCCGATGCACAGGACGATAAGATTCCGTCGCGATCAGATGTGCCAGCCGCGGCGGCCGTTCCCTCCGTCGCCGCTCTCAACGCTGGCTTATCCTCTGTTTCAGCGCGCCCCTTTCGGCTTATGTCCGATCATTCCGCCCGACCACCCAGCGCCTGTGCACCCATAGCGAGGCGACGATCACCAGTGCCCCCGCAATAAAGCTCGGCCAGTGCGGTTTCTCCTGCCAGATAGCCAGATTGACCAGCAGTCCGGCGGGAACGTGCATATTGTTCATGATGCCCAGCGTGCCGGCATCAACCTGCGTCGCCCCGTAGTTCCACATAAAGTAGCCAAGACCGGACGCGGCTACGCCCAGCCAGACCAGAATGCCCCACTGCAGTGAAGTGGTTGGCAGTTTCTGCGGATTACCCCAGGCGGACCAGGCGATCACCGCGATCGCGACCGCGCCCAGATAAAACCAGGAGAAGGCGGTGTGCTGCGGCATAGGACGGGTCTCCTGCAGACGCTTATACCCTACCATTCCCGCCGCGAAGCAGATGTTGGCGAGCTGCACGAGCAGCAGACCCAACCAGAAATGATCGCTGACTTTGTCATAACGGATAATCGCGGCCCCGGCCACGGCCAGCAGCGCACTGAAGAGGTAGCCAATGCGCAGGCGGCGACGACTGATCAGGTCATAAATCAGCGTCACATAGAGGGGCGTCATCACCGTAAACAGCAGGAACTCCGACACGCTGAGGTAGAGATAGGCTTCGAAACTCAGCAGGTACATGACCCCCAGCTGCAGCATCCCCACCAGCATGTAAAGCAGCAGCGTTGACGGACGATAGCCGCGCCAGCGCAGAAAGGGTAAAAACACCAGCGCAGCCAGCGCCAGTCGCATCAGCACAGAGAACCAGCTATCCACCTGACCGGCGAGATATTCACCAATCAGGCTGAACGAGAAGGCCCACAGAATAGTGGTAATAATCAGTAAGAACACGGTAACAACCCCGAAATTAACAGGCCGCCAGTGTAAACAATGTGCCGCCGCGAGACTGTAAAATCTGGTTGACATCCGGTCACAAACCAGGCGACTGGATTGCCTGCTTCGGTGGCCATTTACACGTCCTGACATAACTGTCGATGGAATCGGTTTTCAGCCAGATAAAATGCGCGAAATAATCCATGCCGTGATTACTTTCGCTCTCAACTGTAATAAAACTGTAACAAATGTGTCATTCATCACAGTAACGTGGTGCAACTAACACTATTCTTTGCGCGAAATGGAACATCTTTTGTCCATTTCGTTTTATCCACGTCCTGCCCCAACCTGCTGGGAATTAAAACCATAATGTGCCCTGGAGGGCCTCACTGATGCTGAGTATTTTTAAACCTGCACCACGCCAGCCGCAGGTGGCAGAGGATCGCATTGATCCTCTCTACCGTCGTCTGCGCTGGCAAATTTTCATCGGGATCTTTTTTGGTTATGCGGCCTACTATCTGGTCAGAAAAAACTTTGCCCTCGCCATGCCCTATCTGGTCGAGCAGGGTTTTTCACGCGGTGACCTGGGCTTTGCCTTGTCGGGCATTTCTATTGCCTATGGCTTTTCCAAGTTCATCATGGGATCTGTCTCTGATCGCTCCAACCCGCGCGTCTTTTTACCTGCCGGGCTGATTCTGGCCGCCGCGGTCATGCTGATCATGGGGTTCGTTCCCTGGGCGACCTCCAGCATCATGGTGATGTTCGTGCTGCTGTTTATCTGCGGCTGGTTCCAGGGCATGGGCTGGCCGCCCTGCGGACGCACCATGGTGCACTGGTGGTCACAGAAGGAGCGCGGCAGGATTGTCTCGGTCTGGAACTGTGCGCATAACGTGGGTGGCGGTATTCCGCCGCTGCTGTTTCTGCTCGGGATGGCATGGTTTAACGACTGGAAGGCGGCACTCTATATGCCCGCTTTCGGTGCCATTGCGATTGCGATTCTGGCCTTTGCGCTGATGCGTGATACACCCCAGTCCTGTGGTCTGCCACCGATTGAAGCGTACAAAAACGACTACCCGCCCGACTATGACGCCAGCCATGAAGAGGAGCTGACGGCAAAACAGATCTTCATGAAATATGTGCTGCCGAATAAGCTGCTATGGTACATCGCGCTGGCCAACGTGTTTGTCTATCTGCTGCGTTACGGCATTCTAGACTGGTCGCCGACCTACCTGCGCGAAGTGAAACACTTTACGCTGGATAAGTCTTCGTGGGCTTACTTCCTGTATGAATATGCGGGAATTCCGGGAACGCTGCTGTGCGGCTGGATGTCGGACAAAGTCTTCCGCGGCAACCGTGGCGCGACCGGCGTCTTCTTTATGACGCTGGTGACTATCGCCACCGTGGTCTACTGGCTCAATCCGGCAGGCAATCCCGGGGTTGATATGACCTGCATGATTGTCATTGGCTTCCTGATCTACGGTCCGGTGATGCTGATTGGTCTGCACGCACTGGAGCTGGCACCGAAAAAAGCGGCGGGGACGGCAGCAGGCTTCACCGGCCTGTTCGGCTACCTGGGGGGCTCTGTCGCCGCCAGCGCCATTGTCGGTTATACCGTTGATTACTTCGGCTGGGATGGTGGCTTCATGGTGATGATTGCCGGCTGCGTGCTGGCGGTTATCCTGCTGCTGCTGACCATGGTCAGTGAAAACAGGCACAAAAAGAACATTGCCTGAAAGCAATAAAAAAGGGCCGGATATCCGGCCCTTTTTTATCCAGGAGGCTTAAGCCAGATAGAGCGTGCGCAGCAGCTGCGGCACCGCGTCATCGGCATTGGAACCAATTACATCCAGCTCTGGCAACGTCTCTTTCAGCCGCTGATGCGCGTTCTGCATGATATAGCCCTTTCCGGCCATGCTCAGCATCTCCACGTCATTCATGCCATCGCCAAAGGCGATACAATTTTCCAGCGAGTGGCCCAGCTGTTTTGCGACCGCTTCCAGCGCATGGCCTTTAGATACGCCCCCCGCCATCACTTCCAGACAGGTTGGCAGCGAGAAGCTGACGTTCACCCGGTCCCCCCAGCGCGCCTCAATGGCCTGCTCCATCGGGATCAGATGCTCAGGATTTTCGCAGGTGAAAAAGACCTTGCTGATGTTATTGGTCGGCAGCAGACCTGGCTCATAGACCTGGTAGTTAAACACCGACTCACGGAAATAGTCCTGCTCAGCCGGGCTGGAACGGCTGACAAACCACTCATCGTCACGGTAAACGTGCGTCAGGATATCGCTGTGATGATATTGCAGGCCGAACAGATCGCTGGCGATATCTTCGTCCAGATTGTGGCTGAACACCAGCTCACCGCGGGCGTTGTGCACGCGCGCGCCGTTCGAGGTGATCATATAAGCCGGAATCGCCAGGCTGTCGCGCATCTGGCCCACATCGATATGGTGACGACCAGTGGCGAAAATAAAATGAATCTCTTTCGCGACCAGTTGCTGCAGCGTTTCGCGCGCAAAAGGGGTCAGGCGATGTTCGGGGGAGAGCAGCGTGCCATCCAGATCGGATGCAACGATGTGATACATGAAAACCTCGGATAGCTGGTTCAGCCGGTGTTAACCGGTCGGATAAATAACGTCAGTGATGCGATGAAAAAAAGTCGACCACTGCATTGAGTGCTTCGGCACGCATCTCATCTTTTTCAAACAGGATCTCGTGACGCGCACCGTCGATCACCTGTGGCGTGTTGCCTTCACATGGATGGCCGGCCGCCGCCATCGCGGCACAGAAAAGATCCTGCGAGCGGTTATCGACCACCCGATCGTCGCTGGCCTGTAACAGCAGCAGCGGCGTGGTGATCTTATCAACCTGACTGAGGATATTGCGGCCTGCATGGATGCCTTCACGTACCCAGTGGTAGGTTGGCCCGCCTACGCGAATGGCCGGATCGTCCGCATAAAAACGCAGATTGCGCCGGTAACGCTCGGCACTGTGTGTCAGCCGGTTAATGCCAAACGGGTGGGCGCGCCAGCGTCCGGTACCCAGCGCATAGCCATCGCGCACGGCCGGTCGCTTCTCCGCCCAGTCCAGAATCCGGTGAGCCAGAAAAGAGGGCAACGGTAGCGCAATGCCAAACATCGGTGCCACCAGGACCGCCGCATGAAACGCCTGCGGCTGACGCGCCAGAAACAGCGTTAAGATGGCTCCCCCCATTGAGTGCGCCAGCGCGTAACGCTGCTGGTAGTGACCGCTGACGATCTCTTTCAGATAGAGCGTTTCCAGATCGTCGACGTAGTGGGTAAATTCCGCCACATGGCCGCGATGGGAATCTTCCAGCAGGCGATCGGATCGTCCCTGGCCGCGATGATCCAGGATGATCACGTCAAAGCCGCAGTGAAACAGATCGTAGGCCAGTTCAGGGTATTTGATGTAGCTCTCAATGCGTCCCGGCACAATCAGGATCACACGCTGATGTTGCGGTGATGTGAAACGCACATAGCGCAGCGTCAGATTGCCGACGCCGGTAAATTCACACTCTTCGCGGCGGTGCCAGAAGTCGAGCAGCGGCCCGGTGGCGAAGGCCGCAAAGGCTTTTTCCCGTCTCAGCCAGCTGGCTTTATGTTGATCCATTCGCCCTCCTGTTGAGCGGATACCGCGTCCTGAATGCTCTGCGCAGGCCGTAGCGCCGCGCTTAATTCTGGCGTATTGTGTCACAATTCCGTGACTAAAGAGAGCCTGACCCATGACCATCGAATGGTGGCTGACCTATCTGCTTACCACAACCATTCTCAGCCTGTCGCCGGGCTCCGGTGCCATTAACACCATGAGTACCGGGATCAGCCACGGCTACCGCGGCACGGTGGCGTCGATCTCGGGTTTGCAGGTCGGACTGGCGCTGCATATCGTGCTGGTGGGTATCGGACTGGGCGCACTCTTTTCTCAGTCGCTGCTGGCGTTTGAAATCCTGAAGTGGGCCGGTGCGGCCTATCTGGTCTGGCTGGGTATTCAGCAGTGGCGCTCCGCAGGCGGGATCGATCTGGATGCCGTCGCCAGAGCGATGCCGCGTCGTCGTCTCTTCAAACGCGCCGTGCTGGTTAATCTGACCAACCCGAAAAGCATCGTCTTTCTTGCCGCGCTGTTTCCCCAGTTTATCCAGCCGCATCAGCCGCTCTTTATGCAATATCTGGTACTGGGCGTGACGACCGTGGTGGTGGATATCATCGTCATGATTGGTTATGCCACGCTGGCGACGCGCATTGCTGGCTGGATTAAAGGCCCCCGCCAGATGAAGCTGATGAATCGTATCTTTGGCGGACTGTTTATGGCGGTGGGCGCCCTGCTCGCCAGTGCCAGAAAGATCGCCTGAGTCCTGCGCGCCGACCCGCTCCGGTCGGCGCCTCTCTTCCCCCTTCCTGCCTCGCCGTTAAGGCGCACTGACCGGTAGCGCACGCAGGACAATAATCCCCGGCTTAGACTGCATATATTCCCGGAAAGGCATATCGACCACTTTACGCGTCGTGCCCAGCGAAGAAGCATTTCTGAACCATAACCGGCCATCATGACGCACAGCGATACCGGCATGCGTGACATCCAGCGCCGGTTCAGTGGCGTAGACGCCGACATAATCGCCGGTGTGGATCTGCGCCAGCACCTGGGGCGTGATGGCCCGGCCAGGCAGATAGGTGATGCGGCGGGAGATTACCCCGAGACCCGGCACCTGCGATTTTCCACGCGTTTCACGATTCAGCGGTTTCACGATCGTCACCGTTTCCGGGCTGAGGCTGTGTGTCACATCATCGGCATTACGTGGGTTTTCTGCGAACCAGTCAGAGAAAAAGTGGCGGCGATTCAGGTAGCCCACTTTGCCGCCCGCATAGCGGGTGCGAATCAGGTTTGCCTCAAAACTGTCGCGGTCGCGGCTGTAGCTCAGTGCCTGGACATAATCCAGCAGCGTGAAGCAGTCCACACCGTGAAAATTCACCACCAGCGTTTCGGGTATGTCCGGCGAACCTGTCAGCGTGTGCGCCTGATAGGGGGTCCCAAGAAAGGCGGCAGAAATCCCGGCGATTCTCTCGCCCTGCGGCGCTGACAGCGGCGGCGCCTGCGCCAGGATCGCCGACACCTTATCTTTTCTGACCGGTTCCGGCACCGGGGGAGCAACGGACGCCGGTGCGGCACAGGCGCTGAGCGCGGCCGCGATGAGCAGCAGTAACAGGGGTTTGATTCGGATTATCCTCTTCGCAACAAAGGGCCTTCAGCGTGACTCTACCGGAGGCCAGCATTTCACTGTTTAACAAAGGATGACGATTTGTCTGCGGCAGCGGCAGAAAAAGCACAGAATCGTGGACGGCAAATCAGAAGGCGGCAGAGGGTGAGACGTCTGCCGGTCGCGCCACTGGCGTGCCGGCAGAACAGACGGGACCCGGGCTTAACGCGAGATAATAAGGTGGATACCAAAACCGGCAAACAGCACACCGGCCATGCCATCAACCCATTTCGCCAGACGCTGATACTTCGCACGCATCCACGGCAGCGCAAAGATAGCGGCTACCAGCGCAAACCAGGCAAAAGTTTCGCCGATAATCAACAGGAACAGGCCCCAGCGCTCTGCCGCACCGACATCATCGCCGACAAACAGTGAGAAGACGCTGCCGAAATAGATGATGGCCTTCGGGTTCGACAGATTAGTCAGCAGCCCCTTGAGAAAACTCATGCCGCGTTTTGGCAGTTCCACTACCGGCTCATCCTGCTGCGGCTGCTTGTGACGCTGGCGGGCTGAGCACATCAGTTGCCAGCCCATCCACAGCAGATAGAGTCCGCCACCGACCATGATGATCTGATGCAGCCACGCCATTTTTTCCAGGATCAGATGAAGGCCCATCAGTGCCACACCCGCCCAGACGACTATCCCCAGTGTGATGCCGAGCACCCCCATCATCGCCTCTTTGCGGGAGCGACTGGCGGCGGTTTGCGAAACGAAAAAGAAGTCGGGGCCGGGGCTCATCAGCGCCACCAGATGCACCAGCGCGACTGTTGCAAATAACATCAGCATAATCAGTGTCCTTTACTCTTCATCGAGATGCTCTTTGATCATCACCAGGAAAGGTTTGCCAAAGCGCTCCAGTTTGCGATGTCCGACGCCGTTCACGCTCAGCATTTCTGAGGCGCTGACCGGCATCTGTTCTGCCATCTCTATCAGCGTGGCGTCATTGAACACCACATAAGGCGGAATGTTCTCTTCATCCGCAATCGCTTTACGGAGCTTACGCAGCTTGGCGAACAGTTTGCGATCGTAGTTGCCACCGTGAAACTTCGTCGGGCTGCTGCTTTTGCTTTTCGCGGTAATCAGACGCGGCACCGCCAGCATCAGCGGCACTTCGCCCCGCAGCACCGGACGCGCCGCCTCAGTAAGCTGCAGAGCAGAATGCATGGCGATGTTCTGCGTCACTAACCCCAGATGAATAAGCTGGCGCAACACGCTGACCCAGTGTTCGTGGCTCTGATCTTTACCCAGCCCGTAAACCGGCAGCTTGTCGTGGCCCTGTTCGCGGATACGCTGGTTGTTCGATCCGCGCAGCACTTCCACGATGTAGCCCATGCCGAAGCGCTGCCCGACGCGATAGATGCCGGAAAGCGCTTTCTGCGCCTCAACCAGACCGTCGTAACGCTTAGGCGGATCGAGACAGATATCGCAGTTGTCGCACGGCTGCTGGCGACCCTCGCCGAAATAGTTCAGCAGCACCAGGCGACGACAGGTCTGCGCCTCAGCAAACGCGCCCATGGCATTCAGCTTGTGGCGTTCAATATCCTGCAGCGGCCCGGGCACTTTCTCTTCCAGACATTTACGCAGCCAGGCCATATCCGCCGGATCGTAGAGCATCATCGCTTCTGCGGGCAGGCCATCACGTCCGGCACGCCCGGTTTCCTGATAATAGGACTCGATGTTGCGTGGGATGTCGAAGTGCACCACGAAACGGACGTTAGGCTTGTTGATGCCCATCCCAAAGGCGACCGTCGCCACCACAATCTGCAGGTCATCACGCTGAAAGGCTTCCTGCACCCGACTGCGCTGTTCGCTGTCGATTCCGGCATGATATGCGCCGACGCTGAATCCCCGGCTTTGCAGACGCGCGGCGGTGTCCTCCACTTTTGCCCGGCTGTTGCAGTAGATAATGCCGCATTTGCCCCGCTGATCCTGCACGTAGCGCAGCAGCTGATCGGTGGGCTTGAACTTCTCCACCAGCGTATAGCGGATGTTGGGACGGTCAAAACTGCTGATCTGAATCAGCGGATCCTGCATGTGCAGCAGGTTAACGATGTCGTTGCGGGTGGTTTCATCCGCCGTGGCGGTCAGCGCCATCACCGGTAACGCCGGGAAGCGCTGACGCATTCTGCCGAGAGCACCATATTCCGGCCGGAAGTCGTGGCCCCACTGCGAAATGCAGTGCGCTTCATCCACCGCCAGCATCGCAGGTTGCCAGTGCGCCAGATTCTCCAGGAAGTTATCCATCATCAGGCGTTCAGGGGCGATATAGAGCAGTTTCACCCGACCCGTGCGGCAGTCCGCCATCACGGCCTGCTGCTGCTCGCGCGTCATGGTCGAATTGAGACAGGCGGCCGCCACGCCATTCGCCAGCAGCTGATCGACCTGATCTTTCATCAGTGAGATCAGCGGGGAAACCACCAGCGTCAATCCCTCACGCACCAGCGCCGGGATCTGATAACAGAGCGATTTACCGCCGCCGGTGGGCATAATCACCAGACAATCGCGCCCGTTCAGCGCCTCATTGATGATCGTCTGCTGACCGGGACGAAACTGCTGGTAGCCGAAGGTATCATGTAATACCTGCTGCGCCAGCGCTTCCTGATTGAGAACTGCCGAGGTTGCCACGCGATTCCTGTCTTACGTTAGGGATTAGAACAAGTCGTTGAGCGTTACACCCATACCCAGACGCGTCTGGCGATGGTTGTAATCGATCAGTGATTCACCGTAGCCGCTGAATACCTGAGTATAGAAGCGAACGTGCTCGCTGATGGGGTAGCTCCAGCCCAGGGTGGCGCCGCCATAACCGCTGTTCCAGTTATAGTTGCCCTCTACGCTGAAGATGTTGTCGCCCAGTTTATAGCCCAGACGGGTGCGGTAATAGCCCATATATTTGGTGATATCGGGATTGTCATCGTTGTTGGCCCCGTCAGGGATACGATACCAGGGCTTGATCTCCGCCAGGAAGTTCCCGTTTTCGGCCATCAGACGCGCATAAACGCGATTCCAGCTTCGAGAGGTCGGATCGCTGCGTCCATTGGATTCATGATTCAGACCCACTTCCACATCGCGCAGCGTCCAGCCGGCCAGTGAATAGTCCGTGGCCCAGCCCAGGAAAATCTGCGGCTCATAGTTGGTTTCACGGAAAGGCGATGACTCACCGCGATTTGACAGCTGCCACCACGAGCGCTGGGTATAGGAGGCGGCCAGCACCGAGTTATCGCCCAGAATACCGCGCCACAGTGGAAACGCCAGGCTGAGCTGGAATTTCACTTCATCTTTGCGGGCATTTTTTCCCCAGTTATAGGAGGAAATCGCCTCTTTATTCATGTCGCTGGTATAGGTGTAAAGCAGATAGTTGTTCTCATACGGATAGAGAACAAACGGGTTATCGTGCTTCTCCAGCAGGTTAGCAATAATGCTTCCCTGAACCGCTGGCGCGTCATGAACCTCTTTAATCTGGGCTTCATCCGCCTGCGCCAGCGCAGGGAAGATCAACATTGCCGCCAGCAAGGCGCGATGCTTACGCATAAAATTCTCCGGTGAGCGCTGCGTATCAAAATAACTGAAAGGGTGTCGTAAAAAGGAGGCCATTCTACACGCAAATGGCAGTGAGCATGAGTGCTGATTTCTTAAACTGGAAACACCCCCGCAGGCGGCATAGAATACACAACTCATTAATGTTCCGCGCCCCTCTGGCCCGATTTTTTCAGGACACATCATCATGTCATCACCCGTGCTGACACCGCAGGACGCTCGCCAGCTGGTCGGCGAAATTTTCGTTTATCACATGCCGTTTAATCAGGCCCTGGGCCTGGAGCTGATGCGCCTTGACGCCGACTATGCCGAGATCAGCTTCAATAACAAAAGCATGCTGGTGGGCAATCAGGTGCAGCAGATCCTCCACGGTGGCGTGATCGCAGCTGTCCTGGACGTGGCGGCGGGCATGGTCTGCGTCAGCAATGCCTTAACCCGTCATGAGAGCATCAGCGAAGCGGATCTGCGCCACCGGCTGTCGCGCATGGGCACTATCGATATGCGCGTCGACTATCTGCGGCCCGGACGCGGCGAGCGTTTTACCGCCACCAGCACGCTGCTGCGTGCCGGTAACAAAGTCGCCGTGGCGCGCGTTGAACTGCACAACCAGCAGGACGACTATATCGCCACCGCGACCGCCACTTATCTGATCGGCTAATCACTTCTGGATTTCACATGGATACGCAACAGACCCGCCAGGGCATCGGTTTTGCCCTGGGCGCTTACTTTATCTGGGGCATCGCGCCCGCCTATTTCAAGCTGGTAAAACAGGTTCCGGCGACGGAGATCATGACACACCGGGTAATCTGGTCTGCACTTTTTATGCTGCTGCTGATTACCGCAAGCCGAAGCTGGCCGGTGGTGCGCGCAGTCATGCGTCAACCCAGAAAAGTGCTGCTGCTGGCGATAACTGCGCTGACGATTGGTGGCAACTGGCTGCTGTTTATCTGGGCGGTCAACAATCAGCACATGCTGGAAGCCAGCCTGGGTTACTTTATTAATCCCCTGATCAATGTCGTGTTCGGCATGCTGTTCCTGCGCGAGCGTTTTCGTCGCCTGCAATGGCTGGCGGTTCTGCTGGCTGCCGTCGGTGTGCTGGTGCAGCTGTGGCAGTTTGGTTCGCTGCCGATCATTGCGCTTGGTCTGGCGCTGAGTTTTGCCATGTACGGGCTGATGCGGAAGAAAATTCAGGTCGATGCGCAGAGCGGTATGCTGATTGAAACCCTCTGGCTGTTTCCGCTGGCGGCGCTCTGGCTGTTTGGCTTTGCCGACAGCAGCACCAGCCATCTCTCCGCGAATCCGCTTAGTCTCAACCTGATGCTGATTGCCGCAGGCGTCGTGACCACGATTCCGCTGATGCTGTTTGCCGCAGCCTGCACCCGGCTGCGGCTCTCGACCGTCGGCTTCTTTCAGTATCTCGGTCCGACGCTGATGTTTATCCTGGCCGTCGCGTTTTACGGCGAAACGATCACCCCGGATAAGATGGTCACCTTCGGCTTTATCTGGCTGGCGCTGCTGGTGTTTATCTGCGACGCGGTGGCCTTTTCACTCCGTTCCCGTGCGCGCATAGCGTGAAATAAAACGGGCTAACGCCGGCCCGGTCAGCAGGATGGTAAAGAGACGCAGCGTCTGTAACGCCATCACAAACGCCATGTTGACCTGGGTGCCCGCGGCAATAATCGCCACCGTGTCCAGTCCGCCCGGGCTGGTGGCGAGATAGGCCGTCATCAGATCGATATCCAGCATCTGCGTCAGCATCCAGGCCAGCCCGCCGCACAACAGCATCAGGCCGAAGATCGAGGCCAGCATCTGCGGCAGCGTGCGCAGCGCCAGCAGAAATATTGGTCGGGTAAACCGCAGTCCCACACTCCAGCCGATCAGCGCATAAGCCACCGCCAGCAGCCATTCCGGCACCTGCAGCACCACAAGATTGCTGCCGTTGAGCAGCGCGCCAGCCAGCGCGGGCAGCAGCAGTGCGCCAGACGGAATGCGCAGTCGGGTGCCCAGCCACGCGCCCGTCAGCATTACTAGCAGAGTCAGTGCAAAGCCGTGATTCAGGGCGGGAAACCAGACTAACGAAACACTGTGCGCCTGATCGCCCAGCCCGATGCGCGCCACCAGTGCCGCCGCCGACGCGACAAACAGCACCCGCAGATACTGCATAAATGCCACCAGCCGCACGTCCGCGCCAAAGTCCCCCGCCATTGCGACCATCGCCGACGCCCCACCCGGCGACGATCCCCAGGCGCCGGTCGGACCGGGCAGATGACTGAAGCGCACCAGCAGAAAGCCTGACAGACCGCTGGCCGCCAGCGTCAGCAGCAGCACCATCAATATAATCGGCCACTCCTGAATCAGCGGTGTCAGGATTGACGGCGACAGGCTCTGGGCAATCATGCAGCCCAGCACGGCCTGAGCCAGCAGAAACAGCCGTTTATCAATCCGCAGCGTGGCACCCGACAGCCCCATCACCACACCAACAATCATCGGCCCCAGCAACAGCGCGGCGGGCACATGGAAAGCGTGCAGCACTGCGCCGAGCAGTACCGAGATCAGCAGCAGCAGCGTCCACTGCATACGCAACGACAGAGCATCCATAAGAAGTTAATTATTTGTAAAAACAGAAGGGTGAGATTACGCAGAAATGGGGACAGGAGCCAGTAAAATGGGCCATCTCAGATGGCCCACCCGTGTTTTACAGCCAGTTTTTGCGCTTAAAGTAGAGATAGGGCGCAAGCCCGGCCAGAATCATCAGGCTAATCGCTCCGGGATAGCCAAAGCTCCACTTCAGTTCCGGCATAAACTCAAAGTTCATCCCGTAGCTGGAGGCCACCAGAGTTGGCGGCAGGAAGACCACAGAAACCACCGAGAAGATCTTGATGATGCGGTTCTGTTCGATGTTGATAAAGCCCATCGCCGCCTGCATCAGGAAGTTCACCTTCTGGAACAGTGATTCGTTATGCGGCAGCAGCGATTCGATGTCGCGCAGGATTTCCCGCGCCTGCTCCAGCTGGTTACCCGGCAACCGCGCTTTACGCACCAGGAAGTTCAGGGCGCGCTGGGTATCCATCAGACAGAGACGCACCTTCCAGCCGATATCTTCCAGCTCAGCCAGCCGCGACAGCGCCTGGTCGTACTCTTCGCCCTGCTGGCCTTCCATGATCACCCGGCTGAGTTTCTCCAGCGCGCTATAGATGTTCTCAATCTCATCCGCCAGCTGCTCGATTTTGGTCTCAAACAGGTCGAGCAGCAGCTCAAAGGCATTGCCGTCGATCAGGGTCTGATTACGGGCGCGCATGCGGTAGAGACGAAACGCGGGCAGTTCACGTTCGCGCAGCGTATAGAGTCGATCTTCACGGATGGTGAAGGCCACGGTGGAGTTACCGGCGTGATCGTCAGCATCTTCATAAAAGAAGAAGGAGTGGATATGCAGACCATCTTCATCTTCGAAGAAACGCGCCGAGGCCTCGATATCTTCCAGCTCTGGCCGTGTCGCCAGGCTCTGACCCAGCTCGGACTGCACCCGTTCACGTTCACCCTCTTCCGGTTCGATCAGATCGACCCAGACGGAGGTGGTCAGTTTGTCGTTTTCGTCTTCCAGCTCCAGTCGCGTCAGGCGGCTGCGATCCAGTTTAAATGCGCTCAGCATAGCAATACTCCCCATTGCAGACTAAATGGGACAAGGCTGTCCGCCGTTCCTCACAGGAACCGGCAACCTGAACACGGAAACAGAGTTTCAAAGGTAAATCAGTGCTGACTCGTGCGACGGAATCAAAAAGGGAGGTCGCTGATAACCGCTAAGGCTACCCGCGTAAAGAGGTAGCCTTAGATGTTATGCCTGCTAAACAGGTCATTGAGCCAGCATCGACTGGGCGTGTCCAAGGCATTGTCCTCTCATGATAATAGTGGGCGCATGTTACGCTGAGACGAAAAAGCCGTCAACCGCACGCTAAAGCGTTTCCAGCTTCGCGTAGGCCGCCACCAGCCACTTGATTCCCTGCCCCTGAAACGCCACCTGCAGACGGCTGTGCTCACCGCTGCCCTCCAGGTTGATGATGGTGCCTTCACCAAATTTAGCGTGGTGAACACGCTGGCCCAGCGCGAACCCGCTGTCATTTTTGGTTACTGGTGCGCCCATCCGCTGATGGTTCACCGGACGGCTGACGCTGGCGCGCAGACGCACCTCTTCGATGCACGTTTCCGGCAGCTCGCCGATAAAACGGGATGGCCGGTGATACACTTCCTTACCATAGAGTCGGCGGGTTTCGGCGTAGGTCAGCGTCAGTTTGAGCATGGCACGGGTCACGCCGACATAAGCCAGACGCCGTTCCTCTTCCAGCCGGCCACCTTCGTCCAGCGACATCTGGCTCGGGAACATGCCCTCCTCCATGCCGACGATAAACACCTGACTGAACTCCAGCCCTTTCGCCGAGTGCAGGGTCATCAGCTGAACCGCATCCTGCCATTTGTCGGCCTGACCTTCGCCCGCTTCCAGCGCCGCATGGGATAAGAAGGCCTGCAGCGGCATCAGATCCTCATCTTCATCCTGATAGCTGAACTGACGCGTCGCGGTCACCAGCTCCTCAAGGTTTTCGATACGTGCCTGGCCTTTCTCGCCTTTCTCCTGCTCATACATCAGCCACAGTCCGGAGTCTTTAATCACCCGGTCAGTCTGAACATGCAGCGGCAGTTCGGCGGTTTCGGTGGCCAGTGAATCGACCAGCTCACAGAAACGCTGCAGGGCCGACGCGGCCCGCCCTGCCAGCGCGCGGCTCTGCAGCAGTTCGCGGGTGGCCTGCCACAGCGTCATCTGACGCTCACGGGCCGTCTGTCGCACCACATCCAGCGTGCGGTCGCCCACGCCGCGTGTCGGAGTATTCACCACACGTTCAAAGGCCGCATCATCGTTACGGTTCGCCATCAGGCGCAGATAGGAGAGTGCATCTTTGATCTCCTGACGTTCGAAGAAGCGCATACCGCCATAAATACGGTACGGCAGGCTGCTCTGCAGCAGCGCCTCTTCCAGCACACGCGACTGGGCATTGCTGCGATAGAGAATCGCGCAGTCGTTGAGTGCGCCGCCGTTCTCCATCCAGACCTTGATGCGATTCACTACAAAACGCGCTTCATCCAGCTCATTAAAGGCGCAATAGATAGAGATCGGTTCGCCGTCGCTGCCTTCGGTCCACAGCTCTTTACCCAGACGACCATTGTTGTTGGCGATCAGGGCGTTAGCAGCTTTGAGGATATTGTTGGTCGAGCGATAGTTCTGCTCCAGCCGGATTGTTTCTGCAGCCGGAAAATCCTGCAGGAAGCGCTGGATATTCTCGACCTGCGCGCCGCGCCAGCCGTAGATCGACTGGTCATCGTCGCCCACGATGATCACCCGGCCGCTGTCGCCCGCCAGCATCCGAATCCAGGCGTACTGAATGTTGTTGGTATCCTGAAACTCATCCACCAGCACGTTGGTAAAGCGTTCGCGATAGTGATTAAGAATATGCGGCTTGTTAAGCCACAGCTCGTGTGCGCGCAACAGCAGCTCGGCAAAATCCACTAACCCGGCGCGATCGCACGCTTCCTGATAGGCCTGATAGATACGCAGCCAGGTCTGCTCAATCGGGTTGCCGTAACTTTCGATATGCTTTGGCCGCAGGCCTTCATCTTTTTTGCCATTGATGTACCACATGCCCTGACGCGCAGGCCACTGCTTCTCATCGAGATTCATTGATTTAATCAGGCGCTTGAGCAGGCGCAGCTGGTCTTCACTGTCGAGGATCTGAAAATCCTGCGGCAGACCAGCATCAAGGTGGTGGGCGCGCAGCAGGCGATGCGCCAGGCCATGAAACGTCCCGATCCACATGCCGCCCTGGCTGGTGCCAATCAGCTGCTCGATACGGTGACGCATTTCCGCCGCCGCTTTGTTGGTAAAGGTCACCGCCATAATTGAGTAAGGCGAGCAGTTCTCGACTGACATCAGCCAGGCAATGCGATGCACCAGCACCCGCGTTTTGCCACTGCCCGCGCCTGCCAGCACCAGCAGGTTACTGCGCGGCGCCGCAACGGCAGCGCGCTGATTGTCATTTAAACCATCGAGCAGTTCAGAAACGTCCATAAGCACCGTTTACCAGAGAAGAAACGCCGTCGTCGCGCTGTTGCGTTCGCCTGCCGTTGGGGTGCCGACGCAGAAAAGCGGCGACACAGACACCAGTTCAGAGGCGGCAACAGCGCAGAAAAAAGGATGACGACTGGATAAATTTACAGCCATTATAGCAGTGAGGTGAGTGATGCCAACCGCGAAATTTCGACATGCGGTAACAGGCGCGCATCCGGGATGTGCATCAGATTGCCCTGCCGCAGATTAATCCAGCACGCCTGCAACCCGCCGCGCAGGGCACCCGCCACGTCGGTAGTGAGGTCGTCGCCCACATGCAGAATGTGCTGTGGCGCGATAGCCAGCCGCTGTGCGGCAAGCTGATACATATCCTGCCACGGCTTGGCACGTCCGTCCGGTCCGGCGCGCAGGGTAAACCGGAAGTAGGCCGCGATGCCCATTTTTTCCGGGCTGGCATTACCGTTGGTGATCGCCACCAGCGGCACTTTTTCCGCCAGCGCTTTCAGCGTCTGGTGCGTTTCCTCCGGCATCTCGACCTGGCTGCGCCAGTGGTGGAACACCTCCATCACCTCTGCCGCACCCGCGGTGGCCTCGGCGGCAGAGAGACCGGCATTCAGCATTGCCAGCTCAACCGAGCGGCGTCGCCACTCCGACACATCGTGATAGATCTCCGGCTCACGCAGCAGCAGGTCGTCGCGCAGACGCTGATAATCCTGTGGCGTGACGCTACGCAGCGCCGGATGATACGCCTGCAGCGCGGCGTGCGACGCCTGGGCGGTGCGGCGGATCACCGGATGGTTATCGTAGAGCGTGTCATCAAGGTCGAAAGTCAGGGCCTTAATGGCCGACAGCGGACGATAAAACTTCATTCGTTCTTTCCTCGTTTGGCGCGGGGATGCGCAGCGTCATACACCGATGCCAGATGCTGGAAGTCGAGATGGGTATAGATCTGGGTGGTCGACAGGTTCGCATGTCCCAGCAGCTCCTGCACGGCACGCAGATCGCCGCTGGACTCCAGCAGGTGCGTGGCAAAAGAGTGGCGCAGCTTATGGGGATGAATATGGCTGGCAACCCCCTGCCGGATGCCCCACTCTGCAAAACGTTTTTGCACGTTGCGGGGCGAGATGCGGTTGCCGCGCGTCGAAAGAAACAGCGCATCATCCTGACCGCCAAAGGTGTCGCGCAGCGGCAGCCAGTGCTGGATCCAGGTAACCGCAGTGCGGCCAATCGGCACCCGACGCTCTTTGCTGCCTTTTCCCACCACCCACACTTCGCCGGAGTCGAGGTCGACGTGGCGGCAATCCATGTTCACCAGCTCAGAAAGACGCAGCCCGCCGCCATACATCACTTCGAGCATCGCCCGGTCGCGCACAGCCAGCGGATCGCTGAGGTCGATCTCCAGCAGCTGATTCACCTCATCGACATCGATGTTCTTTGGCAGATGACGTGCCTTACGCGGGGTCATCACGCCTTTGGCCGGGTTAGCGGTAAGCAGCCCCTGGCTCACCTGCCAGTCGAGAAAACTGCGCAGGGCCGAGAGACGCAGCGCGAGGCTGCTGGCTGAAAGCCCGGCGCGACGGCTGCGTGCCGCCATGCTGCGCACCTGCGCCGGTTCCAGCGCGGCCCAGCTGCTGAGCTTCATCTCACCGGCAATGGCCACCAGCGCGGCAAGCTGTCGCGCATAGCTGCTCTGCGTCAGGGGACTGAGCTGGCGTTCCACCTTCAGGTAGCGCAGAAATCCGTCGATGGCCTCCTGCAGCACCTGACTCATGCGCGCTCAACCCAGCGGGCCAGCAGGCCCGGCATCATCTGTGACAGATGCTGCAACAGCAGCGTGCCCATGCCCGATTGATAGTGCTGGCTGTCCCGGCTGCTGAACACCAGCACGCCGAGATCGCCCTCTTCGCCCATCAGCGACATAGCCACCGATCCAATCGCTTTGGCCTGCGGCAACAGCAGCAGCAGTTCCGGCCCGTTGAGGCTGCCGAGGTAGTGATGCTGATTGCCGAAGCGCTGAATGCGCAGCGGCGCAAATGCCTGACGCGACAGGCTCAGCTGGAAGAAATCGGACGGTGCGCCCAGCAGCCATTTATCGCTGAACAGCCGCACGCTGGCGCCCGCCAGACCAAGCTCACGTGCCCAGCGATGCAGACGATTGAGCATGTCCTGCAGAGAGTCCGCCGCAGCCAGATGGCTTTCCAGCGACAGCAGACGGTCAAAGAGTTCGTGGTTCGCGCTGGCCTGTTCCATCAGCAGCGTGATCTCTTCTTCCAGCCTCTGGATATGATTACGTTGCCGTGCCATGTGCCACTCGACCAGCGACACGCTGCCGCGCACCGGATGTGGCACGGTCATCTGTTCGACTTCGCGGGCATTGCGGATAAAGAATTCGGGATTCTGCCGCAGGTAATCACTGACGGCCTGATCGTCCAGCAGAACCGTACTGTCAGCCTGCTCTTCGATATTTTTCATAGATGAATAAACCCATCATAGACATGTGTGGCAGGCCCGGTCATATAGAGCGGCTGACCGGCCCCTTTCCAGCTGATATGCAGCGTGCCGCCGGGCAGATCAACACGAACTTTAGGCGCCAGAATCCCCTGCTGAATGCCGCACGCCACGGCAGCACAGGCACCGCTACCGCATGCCTGCGTTTCACCCGCGCCGCGTTCATAAACGCGCAGACGGATATGTTCGGGACTCACGATCTCCATAAACCCGACATTGACGCGTTCCGGGAAGCGTTCATGACTCTCCAGAATCGGCCCCAGTAACTCAACCTGGGCGGTTTTAACACTTTCAACCTGAATAACGCAGTGCGGATTGCCCATCGACACCGCACCCAGCATTACAGTCTGCTCTGCCACGCGCAGCAGATAGAGATTTTCCACTTTATTGGCGCGGAAAGGCACCTGCTGCGGCTCAAAGTTGGGCTCACCCATGTTCACCCGTACCTGCTCATCCGGCGTGACGGACAGGACCATGCGGCCATTCTGCGTACTGACCCGGATGTCGCTTTTGTTGGTCAGCCCTTTCAGCTGAACAAAGCGGGCAAAGCAGCGCGCACCGTTGCCACACTGCGCCACTTCACTGCCGTCGGCGTTGAAAATGCGGTAGTGGAAATCGAGATCGGGGTCATAAGGCGGTTCAACAATCAGTAGCTGATCAAAACCAATACCCAGATGACGGTCGGCCAGCCGGCGGATCAACTCCGGCGAAAAAAAGATATTTTGTGTCACGGCATCCACAACCATAAAATCGTTGCCGAGACCGTGCATTTTGGAGAACTGCATTTTTTGCTCCGCCGGATAAGCCATCAGATTAGTTCGCTTTTACGCCTGCATTGCCGGTCATCAGCCCGCCCACATCGGCTTTCGTAGCGTCTGCTTTCTGGCGTTCGGTTGGCGCCGTCTGTTTCTTCGGCTGATCTTTCGGCGGGAAGTAGAGCGGACCTTTCAGACCACAGCCTGCAAGGCTGATTACGGCCAGTGTCATGGCTAACAGGCTTGTTACTTTCTTCATTCTTTATGCTCTTCATGTCCTTTACCTGGATGCTTATCATCGCAGTTGAAGGTGGAAAAGCAACAGGAAATCCCCGCAAATAGCGTGAACCGGGTGACAGACCAGAAAGAGCGCGGCCACCTGCGGAGCGCAGGCAGCCTGTCAGCATCAATGCACCTGATAGCGCGGCTGATAGTCGCTGTTGTCGTTGTCAGGCTGCGACGTGCAAAGCTGCGTCAGCGTCTGACTGCGGAACGGAATGACCTGGAATCGCTCACCGGTATTCACGATCTGATAAAACTGCGGCAGGTTGAAATTGATAAAGCTCGATCCATAGGTAAAGCGATCGTGCGACGAGGAGTAGAACCGGCTGACGTCGCGCACCAGTTCCTCTTTACTGCCTTCACAGTGATGATAGACCTCAACCCGATTGGTCTCATCGAGGATATAGATGTTGAAGCCACGCTCGTCGGTGGTGTTCTCAAAGAAGAACTGAATGATGCCTTCGCTGGCGTACCCGTTTACCACCGGCGGCAGCGGCGTCTGATGGGTTTCGACTTTGATCGACAGGCCATGCAGCTTGTTGTTGGAGATCGCGCCATAAAATTCCACCGCGTTTTCCAGCTTCTGCACCGAGACACTCATGCGTTCAAAGAAAAGTCCCCACGTCTGGCCCGCCATGCGCAGGGCTTTGAAGCGGCCCGGTTCCTGACGTGTGCTGGAAAGACGCAGCTCAATACATTCTGACACCAGCTGCTGCACGCGTGTACGAATCAGCCCACGCAGATGCTGGCTGTAGCAGAAGACTTCCACCGTGTCAGGCGGCGACGCATCCTGATGCATCTTGCCCAGAATGGTTTTCAGCCCTTCGATCATCGCCTGTTCGCCGCTGAAGTGCAGCGTACGCACCTCATTCCAGGAGTTGCGATAGAGCAGATCGATACTGCCGATCAGGCACTGCTGCTGCTGACCAAAGCTGAAGACATCCAGCTTACGGAAGTCAAAGTGCACCACCTGGTTGCGAAACGCTGCCGTCGGATCGTGCTCAAGGTTGACGATAATCGCGAGGTGGCGGATTTCGCACGGGCTGTAGAGCGCTTTTGGTGTCGGCGCAGGCAGACGCAGCGGGAAGTGGCTGGAGACATCATTCACCAGCTCCTGCAGCCGCGCCAGATCGCAAATTTCGTTGCCTTTAATATGCAGCCGGGTTTTGCGGGTCAGCAGACCATTGAACCATGCCCACGCCACCAGCTTGTTCAGGTAGCGGTTATACTCCAGAGGCTGATGGCTGATGATCGAATCCATATCCGGCGCCTGGTTATAGAGATACCAGCCTGGACGGTTGGCGCGACCGGGCGGCACATGAATAAAGGTCAGATTGGGCTCAGAAAGATCGGGCGAGATCTGCGGGTTAACCAGGGTAACCTTCCCCGGCAGCGCCTCGAAAGCCGCATAGAGTTTACGGGTCAGCACGCCGATATCCTGCGGACTGGCGCTGACGCTTAAATTATTGCGGCGGGCAAAGCGGATCAGGTTGCGATAGCTCTGCATCATCGCATCCAGCAGTTCGTTATGGGCTTCACGTACCCGCTCAATTTTCCACTCTGCACGGTTGTCCAGAATAGCAATCTTCTCGTCGTTCCAGCCCCAGGCTTTGACCAGCTTCGATAAAATTTCGCGGCGCCAGCCGGTGCGATGGTGATGATCGTCGGTACTGAGTTTTTCGCACACTTTCAGATAGAAGCAACGACGCACCAGATCAAGACGCGGCTGATCGTCGATGCTGGTCAGATAATCTGTGACCCGTTCCAGCATCATGCAGTAGGGATCGAGCCCGAAACAGATAATTTCGCCATCGTGCAACCGCTGTTTGATATCCATCGCCAGCAGCTGCGTATTCGGATATTCCCAGCTGTAGGCTTCCAGCAGCAGCGTTTTCAGGACGGCTTTATAGGGCGAGTCAATGCTTTTATAGAGCTGCCACAGGCTGGCGCCAAAATACTCTTCAGCCGACAGCGTACCCAGGCCACCCAGATCGAGCCACTCGTTCGGCGTCAGTACGCCTTTGGCGTACAGCGACATCACATAGTCGTCGTAATGGTGCTCTTCTTCGCCCGGCACCATGTTCCACAGGATGCGTTTACCAGCCATGCGAACCGCCGTACGGTAGAACTCATCCAGCAGTAAAATGTGTTGGGTAGAACCGCAATCTTCTCCGCCCAGATTGCCGCTTTCGTTATGACGGAAACGGTTCTCATCAATCAGGAAGAAACTGACTTCCACGCCCATAGAGACGCACCACTTCTGCAGCAGCGTACATTTGCGCTGCAGGTTCAGGCGCTCTTCATTATCCAGCCACGATTGATGGCAGACCCAGATATCGAGATCCGAAACGCTGTTCTGGCCGACAGAGGAGGTGCTGCCCATGGAGTAGATGGCCGTAATTGGCCGTTCGCCTTTCGGCGTATCGGCATGGCGCAGATCATTATCGCCAGTCAGGTCGGTCAGCAGCTGACGTTGGTTTTCATCAGGCGTGAAAAAGCTGATGCCATGTGGAACGTTACCTTCAAGGTAACCCGGCATCTGCGGATGTTGATAATGTAATAAGGTTGGCAGCAGACTGTAGACGCGCTGAAAAGCGGGTCCCATGGCAGCCAGCGCACGATCAACGCGCAGCTGGTTGATTGCATCCAGTCTCTGTTTCAGTGTCTCAATATAGAGGTACAAGACGTTTCGCCTGATTGTCCCAGTGTTTAAGCACCCTGTTTCCCCGCTCTGCCTCTGATAGCGTAAAAAAAGTGGGCAGATAATTGCTGGAAACGTGATCAATCTAACACCAGGCAGATTGACCGTAAAGAAAGTTGCGCTACTTAACAGTTTAGCACGTTCTGACCCGCTTCCTGCATTTTCAGCACCGGATCGCACGCGACGGCTTGAGAAACCGGGCCGTAAACCGCGCGCCGACCCTTTTCAATCCGTTGAAACTGACAGTATTCGCCCAGAGATGATAGGATATTCAGTGAACGATAAAAATGGTTAACAGCATGTTAGACAAAATTTTCAGAATTGCTACAAGACAAAGTCCGCTCGCACTGTGGCAGGCACATTATGTTCAGCAACGCCTCATGAGCGCCCATCCGGGCCTGCGCGTTGAGCTGGTGCCTATGGTCACCAAAGGTGACATTATCCTCGACACGCCGCTGGCTAAAGTCGGTGGCAAAGGGCTGTTTGTCAAAGAGCTTGAGCTGGCGATGCTGGAAGGCCGGGCTGATATGGCGGTGCATTCCATGAAGGATGTGCCGGTCAGTTTTCCCGACGGGCTCGGCCTGGTGACCATCTGTGAGCGCGACGATCCGCGCGATGCGTTCGTTTCTCATCATTATGATTCTATCGACGCGCTGCCTCAGGGTGCCATTGTGGGTACGTCGAGTCTGCGCCGTCAGTGCCAGATCAGCGCACGCCGTCCGGATCTGGTTATCCGCTCACTGCGTGGCAACGTTGGCACCCGCCTCGGTAAGCTTGATGCCGGTGAATATGATGCCATTATTCTGGCCGTCGCCGGGCTGAAGCGGCTGGGACTGGAAGATCGCATTCGTCAGGCGCTGCCTGCGGACGTGTCACTGCCCGCCGTGGGCCAGGGCGCGGTCGGCATTGAATGCCGTCTCGATGACAGTACCTTAATTGGTCTGCTGCAGGCGCTGAACCATGCCGACACCGAAGTCTGTGTCAGAGCGGAGCGCGCCATGAACACCCGTCTTGAGGGGGGCTGCCAGGTGCCGATTGGCAGCTTCGCGGTGCTGGAAGGCGACGATCTCTGGCTGCGCGGCATGGTCGGCGCACCGGATGGCCGGGTCATGGTCAGCGGTGAACGCCGTGGCTCGCGCGCGCAGGCGGAACAGATGGGCATTTCCCTTGCCGACGAACTGCTGAACGGCGGCGCGCGTGAAATCCTGCAAGAGGTCTATCAGGGGCAGCCGCCAGCATGACCATCCTGGTGACGCGCCCGGAACCCGCAGCGGCAGAGCTGGTATCACGCCTGCATGCCATCGGTAAACAGGCGTGGAGCCTGCCGCTGATCGAGTTTGCGCCGGGCGCTGACCTCCCCTCTCTGCCTCGGACGCTCGCTGGCCTGCGCGCCGGTGACCTCGTTTTTATCCTTTCACAGCAGGTTATTCACTACGCACAGCACCGGATCAAGGCGTGGCCCCCTGAGCTGGGCTATTATGCAATTGGTCGCAGCACCGCACTGGCGTTTCATACTGTCAGCGGTCAGCAGGTGACCTGGCCTCATGCACAGGAAACCAGCGAAGAGTTGATCCGGCTGAATACGCTTCAGCAGGTGGCCGGTAAACGTGCGCTGATCCTGCGTGGCGACCCCGGACGCGAACTGCTGGCAGAGACGTTAACCCGGCGCGGTGCTGAGGTGACGTTTGCTGCCTGCTATCAGCGCTGTCAGAAGCACTACGATGGTCCGGTTGAGGGGCGTCGCTGGCGCGATCGCGGTGTCTCTGTGCTGGTGGTGACCAGCGGTGAAATGTTACAACAGCTTTTTTCGCTGTTCCCCGCAGTTGATCGCGAGGAATGGCTACTCAACTGCCGACTGATCGTCGTCAGTGAACGTTTGGCTACCCTGGCCGCACGATTGGGTTGGCAGGATATTCAGGTAGCCGATGGTGCCGATAACGATGCGCTGCTGCGCGCGTTACGCTGAACTTTAATAATGGGATGTGCCACATATGACGGAACAAAAAGACTCCTCCGCCATGGTTGAAGAAACCACCCCAGCGGTCGACCGCTCTCCTTCCAGCAACAGCACACCACCGCGTCAGGCGAAAAATGGTGGCATGGTGCTGGGAGCTGTGGCGATTGTCATCGCGCTGGCAATAGGTGCGGGTTTATACCTTAACGGGAAACATCAGGCCGATTTGCAGGCACAAACCAATCAGAAGCTGAGCGATCAGTTAAGCGCGTTGCAGCAGCAGGCCAGTAGCGATAAACAGCAGCTGACACAGCAACTGAGTGGCGCAGAAAGCGCGCTCCAGACAGCGCAGGCCCAGCAGACCGCCTCTGCAAAAGAGCTGGAAACGCTGCGTGAAAAAATGGCCGTCATTTCCGGCAACGATGTGCGTAGCTGGCTGCTGGCGCAGGCGGACTATCTGGTGAAGCTGGCTGGCCGTAAACTCTGGAGCGATCAGGATGTCACCACCGCTGCGGCACTGCTGAAAAGCGCCGATGCCAGCCTGGCCGACATGAACGATCCCAGCGTCATGAACGTGCGTCGTGCCCTGACGCAGGATATCAGTCACCTCTCTGCCGTAACCCAGGTTGACTACGACGGGGTGATCCTCAAGCTGAATCAGCTGTCGAACAACGTTGATAATCTGCGTCTGGCGGATAACGACAGTGATGATGCACCCATGGACAGCGACGGTGGCGAGCTGTCAGGTTCCGTACGCGAATGGCGGCAAAACCTGGTGAAAAGCTGGCATAATTTTATGGATGATTTTATTACCATCCGTCGCCGCGACAATACCGCCCAGCCACTGCTGGCCCCTAATCAGGACGTTTACCTGCGCGAGAACATCCGATCACGTCTGCTGATTGCGGCGCAGGCTGTACCACGTCATCAGGATGAGATCTACAGGCAGTCTATCGATACCGTTTCGGCCTGGGTTCGCGCCTGGTACGACACCAACGATGCTGCCACCAAAGCGTTTCTTGCCCAGCTGGATGAGCTGAGCCAGCAGAACATCAATATGGATCTGCCGGATAGCCTGGAAAGTCAGCCGCTGCTGGAGCAGCTGATGCAGACCCGCGTGCGGAACCTGTTAGCGCAACCTTCTGCCGCTGCCAGCCAGCAGGGAGGCTAAGGATGCTTAAGGTATTTATCCTCTTTATCCTGCTGATTGCGGGCGTGGTGCTGGGACCGATGATTGCTGGTCATCAGGGCTATGTACTGATTCAGACCGATAACTGGAATATTGAAACCAGCGTCACCGGCCTGGCCATTATCCTTATCATCAGCCTGCTGGTGATTCTGGCCGTGGAGTGGTTACTGCGCCGCGTGCTGCGCACCGGGGCACGTACCCGTGGCTGGTTTACCGGACGCAAGCGCCGTCGCGCCCAGCGTCATACTCAGTCGGCGCTGATGAAACTGGCCGAGGGCGACCATCGTCAGGCAGAAAAACTGCTCTCCAAAGATGCCGACCACGCCGATGTGCCGGTCGCGAACTACCTGCTAGCCGCAGAAGCCGCTCAGCAGCGTGGCGACGAAGTCCGTGCTAATCAGCATCTGGAACGGGCTGCGGAGCTGTCTGAAAGCAATACCATTCCGGTTGAGATTGCCCGCACACGAATTCAGCTGGCACGTAACGAAGATCATGCGGCGCGCCACAGCATCGATCGTCTGCTGGAAGTGGCACCGCGTCATCCGGAAGTGCTGCGTCTGGCTGAACAGGCTTATATCCGAACCGGTGCCTGGAGCGCCCTGCTGGATATCCTGCCCGCCATGCAGAAGGCGCAGGTCGGTGATGATTTGCATCGCGAGGCCTTGCAGCAGCAGGCCTGGCTGGGCTTAATGAATCAGGCGATGGCCGACCAGGGCAGCGACGGACTGAAGCGCTGGTGGAACACGCTGAGCCGCAAAACCCGTCAGGATACGACGCTGCAGGTGGCGATGGCGGATCATCTGATTGAATGTAACGATCACGACACCGCGCAGTCGATCGTGCTGGAGGGCCTCAAGCGCCATTACGACGATCGTCTGGTGCTGCTGATGCCTCGTATTAAAAGCGGTAATCCGGAAGCACTGGAAAAAGCGCTGTGCCAGCAGATTAAGCAGCATGGTGCTACGCCGCTACTGCACAGTACGCTGGGACAGTTACTGATGCGCCACGGCGAATGGCAGCAGGCGGCTGAAGCCCTGCAGCAGGCGCTGGAGCAGCGTCCGGATGCCTTCGATTATGCGTGGCTGGCGGATGTTTATGATCGTCTGCATCGCCCTGAAGAGGCAGCGAAAATGCGCCGTGAAGGCCTGCTGCTGACGCTGAAGAATAATCCCAACGGCTGATGCCGTGTAGCGAATAAAAAGCCGGGCTTGCCCGGCTTTTTTGTGCCTCTTTTCTCTCATCCCACCCTGCCCCAGGCAAAAAAAAACACCTGCCACTGGCAGGTGCAAGATCAGGTCGGTAAGACAACCGGGAGATACCTGACTCAACGTAGTGTCTGTTAACCCTGTAAGGCTTACGCGATACAGGCAGGCAGACAACAGGTATCTGAAATTGGCTCTGCATCATTCCCAGGTTTATGTAGCATCAGCAGACATAAGAGGTGGAATGAGCATCTACAGCAGAAGTATTGCACAAGCCATGCCAGGTTAAGTTTTATTTTTCAATTCTTTATTAATCAATAACTTAAGAAGATGATCCAGCCTTTCATGAACGAGGTCTGGCAGGAAGTGTCGGGAGCAAGCGACAGTCGTAAATTTTGCTGTCTCTGAATGGAGACGGCGAGGTAACTATTAAGGTTATCACAGCAAAAACAATGGCTTATTTGTATGCAATTCACGACATTGCTCAGACGGTTAGCCAGATAAAAGCAGAGTACCTCTGGTTGCCACTAAGCTCAGACGCACCGCCCGCTCTCACCACCCTGTGGGCTTCAGGGAGCATACGCCTTTAGCAGAGACGCAAAAGACGCCATCTCTGGCGAGCTCAGCGCGAGCCGTTCATGGCACGCTATGCTTTGCTACAGGCGGCTCTCTTCGCTTCATGTATGGCAGACGCATCTGATACTTACATGAATGCTTCAGACCATTGGCGGATCTGAGTCTGGATGCATCTGACCACAGCGCATAAGCTCAACGCGCAGGAAACACGGGCAGAGGAGGAAACACGGGCAGAGGAGGAAAGCGTCCCACGCCAGGGATAGCGTGGGACGAGAAGCCATGAATGGCTTAAGCGACGTTTCGATCTGCCTGTGTTCCCTTCAAAGCTCGGTTTCACAGCAAACTTATTTCGCTGTACTCCCTTAATCATCTTCAAACATCAATACCCATTTTCTGCAGACGAAAAAAACTGTCTTTTCAGACAGGTTTCTGAAAATGGTCGGCGAGAGAGGATGATTTTGCCCTGCGGGCCGTTGCAGCCGCAACGTTATCTCGCTACACCCGGCGCAAACCTCGTCTGTCGGTTATCATCCTCTTTTCTGCAGACGAAAAAAAACCTGTCTTTTCAGACAGGTTTCTAAAAATGGTCGGCGAGAGAGGATTCGAACCTCCGACCCACTGGTCCCAAACCAGTTGCGCTACCAAGCTGCGCTACTCGCCGATTTTTTTAACTGTTTTGCCTGGTGCGAAGAGAGGGACTTGAACCCTCACGTCCGTTAAGACACTAACACCTGAAGCTAGCGCGTCTACCAATTCCGCCACCTTCGCGTATCCCAGCAAAATCTGGGGTGGCTAATGGGACTCGAACCCACGACAACTGGAATCACAATCCAGGGCTCTACCAACTGAGCTATAGCCACCACAATTCTTCATGATACAGATTACAAACCTGCAGCATTTAAATCTTTACTGCCAACCGCGGTAAATCAACCACCGAAGCTCATGCGCACAAACGATATGGCGCGCCCGACAGGATTCGAACCTGAGACCTCTGCCTCCGGAGGGCAGCGCTCTATCCAGCTGAGCTACGGGCGCGTAGCGCCGTTGCGGATGTGCATACTAGAGATAAGCGCCCATCGTGTCTAGTGCTTTTTGAATAAAAAGGCGCGTTTGATTACGCTTTGTGCATTTTGTCGAGAAATAGCACATTCATGTATGCGCGGAGGCTAAAAAACCGGCATTTATCAGCAATATCAGAGGTCGCCTCGCCAGTGATAGCGCAAATATTTCAGCAGTTTTAGCTGGCGGCGCAGGCGAGAGGGCTGACGAATCAGGCGATAAAGCCACTCCAGCCCCAGCCGCTGCCAGATTTCAGGCGCGCGCTTCACATGACCGGTGAAAACATCATAGGTGCCGCCAACGCCCATATAGAGCGCATCAGGCCAGCGCGCACGACACGCCAGCATCAGCAGTTCCTGACGCGGCGATCCCAATGCCACGGTCACCAGCTTTGCGCCGCTGGCTGCAATCCGGGCAAACAACGCGTCCTGTTCGGCTGGCGCAAAATAGCCATCCTGCGACCCGACAATATTTACGTTCCACTGACGACGCAGCTTAGCGCAGGTTTCTTCCAGCACCTGCTGACGACCGCCAATCAGAAATACCGGTGTCCCTTCCCGCCCGGCACGCTCCATCAGCGCTTCCCACAAATCCGCACCCGCAATGCGCTGCACCCGTGCCTGGGGATACTTCTTACGAATTGAGCGCACAATGCTGATGCCATCCGCGTAGGCATATTCCGCCTGGGTCAGCAGCGTGCGTAATCCCTCATCCCGCTCAGCGGTCAGGATCTTCTCCGCATTAATGGCCACTAAAATGCCGCTGCGTACCTGCTGCGGCGGCATCAGAAAACTCACCGCCGACGGCATGTTCTCGAAGCCATACAGCTCAACGCCGCGAATCCGGTACTGCGGCGTTTCCGTTAACTTTGTCATATCTTCTGTTAATCCCAGAGGTTAATCAGAGCGGGCTGTGGACTACCCGCCTGCTGCGGTCGCGAATTAAACCTGCGCGATCCAGTAACCAGAAAAGTAATTTAGCCATGCCCAGGCAGGCAGCAAAAATGATGCAGAAAAACACCACGCGAGAGCCAAACGCATCGAGACCTTCGCGTGCCAGCACGATCATGTTGAAAACTGCCCCAAAACAGAAGCTTTGCAGGATGGCACCGCTATAGCGATTGGTTTCAAGACAGCCACGCTGATAGATCGCATCAAAGGCTTTAATAATCATCCCGACTGCAACGGCACCGAGCGGAATCGCCCAGACGCCGCCCATCACCACCAGCGAGCCTATCAGCGTAGGTGAAATCGCCAGGCCAGAGTGGTTGTTCAGCACTTCCCAGGTAAAGTAGTTAGCGCTGTTGAGCACCGCCAGCGGTCGATCCGGCCAGAGCCAGGTCGGAATAAATACGTAAAAATCGCGCCACAGCGGAGCCAGTCCCTGAAACTCGATTCTGGCGTAGTTATCCAGCAGCAGGGCGAGGTTTTCCCACGGCGAAAACGTATCACGCGTCAGATAGAGGAAGGTATAGAACGCTTCATCGCCCATGACGTCCAGGTTGTAGCGGCGTAGTGCCAGCCAGAACATCCCGGCAATCGCCATTACCCCAGCCGTTGCCAGCATCCACAGCGTGATCCAGCCGCGGGTAATGCCGATAAACAGGAAAAGGGCAAACGCGATAATGATGTTAGCGCGCGTGCCCCCGACCAGCGCATAGGTCAGTAAACCAAAGGCTACGGTGACCACCAGGAACAGCAACCAGTTGCGACGTGTCGGGCGTAAAAAGTAGGGGATGAGCATCGCCGGAAGAAAGAAATAGAAAAATCGCTTAAGCGCCACACCCGAGACTTCACTGGAGAAGATCTGGTTGTAGGCGGTGAGGCGGAACAGCAGAAAGCCGTTATGAATAAAAAACACTGTAACGGTGCCCAGCGCCACCAGTGCCAGAATCACGCAGGTCAGATGCGTCTCGACACGATTCATCTGCAGCCAGGGTTTCGCCGGCGTGGCGCTGGCGGGCTTCAGCCGTATTTTATAGCTGACGTAATAGATAGCATAAAACGCCGTGGCCGACAGCAGCGCCTCCAGCAGATTTTCAACCGGCACGACATCGACATTAAAACGGAACACCAGTACCGAGGTCAGCGGAAAACCGAAATAAAAAGTCAGCAGAAACAGCAGGGTAAAGAAGAGATGGAAGTTAAAACGGACACGCTTAAACTCCCGCCAGGTCAGGGTCAGAATAAAAGTCAGCGACAGCAGATAGACCACCAACAGGCCGCCAAACTGCATAAGACTCATGACAACGCTCCTTCGCTGAGCTGTAACGCCGCCCGCCAGCCGGCCAGATAGCCCGGCGCAAAAAAGGCGATCGCCTGCTTATCGCAGCTCGCCAGCTGACGCCGCGCCTCAGCAATCACCGCAGGCGACAGCGCATCGTCGCTGAACAGGACCGGCAACTGCTGCTCAGCCACATCACGCCAGAACGGATTTTTGCGGGTCAGAACAAAAGGGACACCGGCCTGAATCAGCAGGCAGAGCGTGCCTACCCCCTGCTGACGTTCAGACATAAAATAGCCAACATGGCAGCGCGCCAGCAGGGCCAGATAGTGCTCAAATGGCAGATTTTCGCGGATCAGATTGACCTGTCCGTCCGGGAAAAGCGTCTCTGCGACGCTCTGAATCTGGCTGATATAAGCCTCGTTGCCCGGCGGATAGCCCAGCGGAACATTGATACGCACCCGCTCGCCAAACTGCGCGCGAATCGCCTTCAGGCCTTCGATATGCCGGTTACTCGGATCGCCGGAGTTACCCAGCAGCAGCGTAAACGGTTCTGAAGGCGCAGACTCAACCGCAATGGCAGGCATGCGGGTCGGAAAATAGAGCAGTGAACCGGGCACGCGTCGATGGCGCTGCTGATAGTGATGCAGGTCGCCACGGGTCGCAAAAACCTGAGCAACGCGGCCCTGGGCAATCCGGCGAATGTGATCGAACAGACGGAACTTCAGGCTGCGCGAATCCTCATAGAGATCGGCCCCCCAGACGTGCCAGAAGATCTGCGAGCGGCGCACTTTTCCGCTGAGCAGAGCCAGCCAGATCCACGGGTTAAACTGCCCGTGACAGAAAAACCGCTGCTGACGATCGCTGGCCCGTGCCACGACCGCCTGCGCCAGCGCTTTCTTGCTGGCAAAGCATTCGATCTGTAACGCGCTGAAGGGGGCCAGGCTTTCAGGCTTTTGCGTCACCACCATAAAATGGCGTGGCGAAGCCACGGGCTGTTCAACGCTGAGGACGTCGTTGAAAAAGCGCAGCACCGTCTGGTTGTGGTGGGGAATGTCCGATCCCAAAACGTGAATTAAAGTCATTTTATCCGGCAGTAAACAATAAAAGCGCCACAACACAGGGCAAAGTAAAGCATATAGGTCAGCATATAAGCCTGAGCCGCTCCCGTCGCGCCATAGAGCGGGATCAGCCAGCGCGATAACAGGGTCAGCAGCAGAAACTGGCTGATCTCAGTCAGAACATAAAAGCGCAGCGAAGCCTTGGCGATCACCAGATATCCGAAAACATAGGCGCCAACTTTAAAAACATCGCCGCACAGCTGCCAGACAAAGAGATCGCGCATGCCGCGAAACGCCTCAGAGAACAGCAGGCTGATGGCGAAATCGCGCAGCACCCAGACGCCAAAGCTGGCAACCGCGACGGCGGGCAGGACAAAGCGCAGCGCACGGCCAATCTCACGCGCGATGTCGCGTTTATTGTCGAGCCGCGCCAGCGTCGGCAGCAGCCAGACGCTGAAGGTGGCGGTGATAAACTGCAGATAAGCATCGGAAATGCTGGTCACGCCCTGCCATAATCCGACCTGTGCCCAGCCCTGCTGCTGCGCCAGCAGATTACGCATAAGCATCCAGGCGACAGGCAGGGTGACGGTCGTGATCAGCGCCATCAGCGTATATTTTGCCAGATTCCCCGCCAGCTCAGGATGCCATTGGGGACGCAGCCAGCTCAGCGGCAGCGGCACACGGCGTTTCAGCATGATCAGCGCCGGCAGCAGCAGTAAGGCCGGAACCAGCGCCAGCCCGATCAGTGCGCCCTGATAGCCGCCAGACCACCAGCAGACCAGATAGCCTGCCACACCGATCAGACTGCCGAAGATCAGCGCCAGCGCATTACCGCGCGCATCGCGATATCCCTTCAGCAGCGCCAGGGTAAAGTTGGCCCAGGCAATGCCGAGCTGCAGAAAGGCCACCACCCGGATAACCCCCTGATAACGATCGTGGCCAAACAGCGCGGTACTGATGGGGCCCGCCGCCAGCAGAAACAGCAGCGCCAGCACCCCGGAAAAGCCCATCACCAGGGTCGATGCCGTTCCCACCATCGCCCGCAGCCGATCGGGCTGCTGCTGATACTGCGCGACATAGGTGGTGACACCGTTGAAGATACCCGCGCCCGCCAGTACGCCCAGTACAGTAATCAGCTGACGGAAGTTCCCCGCCTGGCCAACGCCCTCCGGTCCGAAGCTGACCGCCAGCAGTTTGACGACCAGCAGACCGGCCACAATTTTTACCAGTGTGGACGACGCGGTCCACACTGAGGCTCTGGCGAGTGACATCAGGAGAAGAAGCTCAGCAGTGAGCTGATGACGGTGCTCTGGTTGTTATCAGACAGGTTATAGAACAGCGGCAGGCGCAGCAGGCGTTCGCTTTCGCGGGTGGTAAAACGATCGTCACCGGCAAAGTGCGAGAATCGCTCACCGGCAGGCGAACTGTGCAGCGGAATATAGTGGAACACCGTCAGAATCTCGGCCTCTTTCATCCAGTTGATCAGCGCCTGGCGATCGTCCTGATCGCGCAGTTTGATATAGAACATGTGCGCATTGTGTTCGCAGCTGGCCGGGATGACAGGCAGGCTGATGCGGCCCTGAGCCGCCAGCGGCTGGAGGGCGTCATAATAGCGCTGCCAGATGCGTAACCGCTGCTGATTGATACGCTCCGCAGCTTCCAGCTGCGCCCAGAGATAGGCCGCCTGCAGATCGGCCATCAGATAGCTCGATCCCATATCGCGCCAGGTGTATTTATCCACCTGCCCGCGGAAAAACTGGCTACGGTTGGTGCCTTTCTCGCGCACGATTTCGGCGCGCTCGACCAGGCTGGCGTCGTTAATCAGCGTCGCCCCACCTTCGCCGCCTGCGGTGTAGTTTTTCGTTTCGTGAAAGCTGAAGCAGCCGATATGGCCGATGGTGCCCAGCGCGCGACCTTTGTAGCGTGACATTACGCCCTGCGCCGCATCTTCAATCACAAACAGATTATGTTTTGCCGCCAGCGCCATGATGGTGTCCATCTCACAGGCCACGCCCGCATAATGCACCGGCACGATAGCGCGGGTTTTTTCCGTGATGGCCGCTTCGATCAACGTTTCATCAATGTTCATGGTGTCCGGGCGTACGTCGACAAACACAATCCGTGCGCCGCGCAGCACAAACGCATTGGCGGTAGAGACGAAAGTGTAACTTGGCATGATCACTTCATCGCCAGGCTGCAGATCGATCAACAGCGCCGCCATCTCCAGCGACGCTGTGCAGGAAGGCGTCAGCAGCACTTTTTTGCTGCCGAAACGCTGCTCCATCCACTGCTGGCAGCGACGAGTAAAGCCGCCGTCGCCGCAGAGCTTGCCGCTGTTCATTGCCGACTGCATATACTCGATTTCGGTGCCCACAACCGGAGGCGCATTAAATGGAATCATGACCTTTCCTGTAAAACCAGTAGGCGGTGCTGTCGAGCCGGGCACCGCTGCGTAAATAGAGGCGCATTGCCGTAAGATTGCTGAGCTGAGTGGCAATTCGCAGCTGGTTCAGTTGCCGTACCCGTGCCCAGTCAGCCGCCGCCAGTAGCAGTCGCTGACCCAGTCCCTGGCCCTGCGCGTGAGGCAGCACACCCAGCAGGCCTACGCGCGCATCGCCATCGACTGCGCGGAGCGAAACAAAGCCCTGAAGCTGCCCGGCGGTATCATTCGCCACCAGGCACTGGTCGTCAAACGAACCGCGCACTGCATTTTCAATCCACTGCGCGTAAAAGCGGCCGCTGGCATCCGGCGCATACCAGGGCGCACGGAAACGGCTCTGGCTGAACAATGCAGACGCCGCATCGCGCAACGGCACGATCTGCGATTCGCGGGCAATGCGAATTCCCGCCTGCCGTTCCGTCTGCGCCACTGCCAGCGTCAGATCGGCCTCACCTTCTGCCAGCTGAAACTGATGCTGCTGCAGCGTATCAATCAGCGCAGTCTCGCTGGCCGCCACTTTTATCTGCATCAGCGCACAGGGATGACGCAGCGCCTGGTCCAGTGGGGTGTCACCTTCTGCTTCCAGCCGCACGGTCTCAACACCGAAGAACGCGCTCTCCCAGCTAAGGGGATGAATATTGACGTGGAGAGACATGTAATAAATCCAGCAGATAGTGGCCGTAGCCGGTTTTTGTCAGTGTTTCGCCCGCGGTGCGCAGCTGGTCGTCACTCAGCCAGTGATTACGCCAGATAGCCATCTGTAGCCGCCTTGCAAACAGAGAAACGCACCAGCGCCGAACCGATAAAACCGGCACCGCCGGTGATCAGAAAGCACGTCATCGCCAGACACCTTTGGTGTCGACAATCCAGTTCTGCTGCACGCGCGCGGCGTCGATGGCGCGGAAGGCGCGATGATCGACCAGCATCACCAGAATATCGGCCTGCGCCAGCGCCTGCTCAGCCGACACCAGTTGCGCATGGTCGGCGAGCGCGTCCGTCAGCTGCGCGATATGGGGTTCAACCACCCAGGTTGTGCCACTGTGCCACTCGGCGATGTTCCGGGCCACGCCAATGGCCGGGCTTTCGCGCAGGTCATCAATATTGGGTTTAAAGGCCAGGCCAAAACAGGCGATGGTGATATCGCTGGCGCGCTTGCCGGTCTGAGTCAGGCAGTCTGCCAGCGCCGTTTTCACCTGATCCAGCACCCACTGCGGCTTGGCGTCATTGACCTCACGTGCAGTGCGGATCAGGCGAGCCAGGTCAGGATTCTGCGCCACGATGAACCAGGGATCGACCGCGATACAGTGGCCACCAACACCCGGCCCAGGCTGCAGGATATTGACGCGCGGATGGCGATTCGCCAGCGCAATCAGCTCCCAGACGTTAATGCCCTGGTCGGCGCAAATCAGCGACAGCTCATTGGCAAAGGCGATGTTCACATCACGAAAGCTGTTTTCAGTCAGTTTGCACATCTCGGCGGTGCGGGCATTCGTCTCCACGCATTCGCCTTTTAAAAACAGTCGATAGAGTTCGCTGGCACGGGCAGAACAGGCGGGCGTCATGCCGCCAATGACCCGATCGTTGTTAATCAGCTCAACCATGACCTGACCCGGCAGCACCCGCTCCGGGCAGTAGGCAATAAACACGTCAGGCGCTTCACTCTGCTGAGGAAAGCGCAGATCGGGCCGGGCCGCAGCCAGCCAGTCGGCCATCTGTTCGGTGCTGCCTACCGGCGATGTCGACTCCAGAATCACCAGATCGCCTTTTTTCAGCACTGGCGCAATCGACTCCGCCGCGGCTCTCACAAAGCGCAGGTCGGGCTGATGCCCATCTTTGAACGGTGTTGGAACGGCAATCAGAAAAGCGTCGGCGGCTTCCGGCTGCAGAGTGGCACGCAGATCGCCTCGCGTCACGGCAGCATGGACAACCTGGTCCAGGTCGGGCTCCACAATGTGGATTGCACCACGATTGATGGTTTCTACGGCGCGGGCATTGATATCCACCCCCACCACTTTTTTTCCCTGTGAGGCAAAAACGGCGGCCGTTGGCAGCCCAATGTATCCCAGTCCAATCACGGAGATGGTTTCAAAACTCATAATTCGGCTCGGTTATCTTTTAAGGCTTGTAAAATGCGACCACAGGCTTTGCCATCGCCATAGGGATTATGGGCGTGGCTCATTGCCTGCCAGGCCTCGTCGTCGCTCAGTAATTCACCGACACTCGCAACAATTCTGGCGATATCGGTGCCCACCAGTCTGACGGTGCCGGCGTCGACCGCTTCGGGGCGTTCGGTAGTATCACGCATCACCAGGACCGGTTTACCCAGCGAAGGTGCCTCCTCCTGGATACCGCCGGAGTCCGTGAGGATCAGCCAGGCACGATTCATCAGCCAGACAAACGGCAGATACTCCTGAGGTTCGATCAGGATGATATTCTCAATGCCACTGAGGATGCGGTTCACCGGCTCACTGACATTGGGATTGAGATGCACCGGATAGACAATCTGCGCGTCCGGATGCTGGCGGGCGATCTGCGCCAGCGCGCTGCAGATGCGCTCAAAACCGCCGCCAAAACTCTCACGCCGATGGCCCGTGACCAGCACCAGTTTTTTAGCGGGATCGAGGAACGGATAGCGTGCCGCCAGTTCTGCATTCAGGCTGGTGTCATCCAGCACCCGGTCGCGAACCCATAGCAGCGCATCGATGACCGTGTTACCAGTCACGATAATACGTGCATCCGGCAGATTCTCCTGCAGCAGATTCTGGCGCGATCGGGCAGTAGGCGTGAAGTGCAGACGGGCAAGATGGCCGGTGAGTTTGCGGTTTCCCTCTTCCGGCCACGGTGAGGCGAGATCGCCGGTTCGCAGACCTGCCTCCACATGGCCGACGGGGATCTGCTGATAAAATGCGGCCAGACTCGCTGCCAGCGTGGTGGTCGTGTCACCATGCACCAGCACGATGTCCGGCTTAAAGTCGAGCAGGACGTTTTTCATCCCCTCAAGAATACGGCAGGTGATTTCGGTCAGTCCCTGTTCGGGACGCATGATATTGAGATCATAGTCCGGCTGCAGCCGGAAAAGACGCAGCACCTGGTCGAGCATTTCGCGATGCTGAGCTGTGACGCAGAGTCGCGACTCAAACGCAGGATCCTGCGTCAGCGCCTGAACCAGCGGGGCCATTTTGATGGCCTCCGGACGAGTACCAAATACGGTCAGAACTTTCACACTGTTTCTCTCAATCATGCATGTCTGACATCGGACGCGGACGCGGACGCCGTGCCAGCGCCACACCTGCGCCGGTTAATGCACCAACTGCACCCCACAGAATCATCATGAACAGGCGTCGCGGGCTGTCACGGGATACCGGCTCTTCCGGGGTACGCAGATAACGGTAGGTCTGGAACTGGCTGTTCAGTTGTGGCCCGGCCTGCAGCGTCGTCAGCATTGCCCTGTTCTGATCATAGCTGATATCAAACGCCGGACCGGTGGCGCGCAGGGTTTCCAGCTGTCCCTGCAAAACCGGCTGGCCCAGCAGGAAGAGATCGCTGTCTGCCAGGTTTTCGCTCATCTCGCGTGTCTGTTTCTGACTGATCCCCTGCTGACTGGCGAGCTTCAGCGCCTGCTCAAGCCGGTGCTGCTGGCGCTGGAAGACCGCATTCGCCACATCTTCCTGACGTTTTACCTGCGCCTGCAACTGGTTTGTGCGTGCCTGCCAGGCACCTTTCAGCTCATCGTTAAGATGCCGCGCCGCGCGCTCACTGGCGTAAGCAATATACTGACGCAGCAGATTGTTGGCGTCGCCCGCCGTTTCCGCTTTAAGTCTGATGTTATCGGGCAGGTTATGCGCTGCGTCGGCGGGCGTGAACAGAATATTGCCGATCATATCGTCGAGCAGGGCGGCATCGTTATGCGCGTTGCCTGTTTTGCGACTTTTGTAATAGTCAGTCTGCTGCCAGAATTCGCGACGCGTATCCCAGGAGGCGAGTTGCATCGTGAACTCCTGATAGACCGCATCCATCACGGTCGGTGACGGCGCTGCCAGGGTTAAGGCGTTATTGCGCGTATCCAGGTTGGTCAGAAATTGCTGTTGCGCATAGTAGGATCCAAGCATGTTGACCGTGGGTCGATCGGTGATCGCCGTGGTACTCCAGACCTGTTTCATCAGCAGCGTAGCTATCCAGGCGACCAGCGCAAACAGCAGCGCCAGCCCGATAATCCAGTGCTTACCGCGCCATAAACGGCAGCCAAAGCTGCGTATATCCAGTTCGTTGTCCACAACGTCAGAAGACATGCCAGCGTTATCCTTTATCAGCATCGGGTTCATTTATTTTTGGCTTCACGATAATGGTGCAGGCGACGCTTGATGCGCCGGACACGGCGCGCCACACGCCACGCATGCTTCAGGCAGTAGCCGTAAACCATAAAAGCACCCAGGAACAGCAGCAGCATTACCCACTCCGGGATGAAAGCCAGATACTCACCCAGCACACCGATACCGGCCAGAATTGCCGCTGCAACAGTAATCAGTACAAACGCCTGACGTGAACTGAAACCGGCTCGCATAATCAGATGATGAATGTGCTGGCGGTCAGCAGAAAACGGACTCATGCCTTTACGCAGGCGACGATACATGATTGCCACCATGTCCATCAGCGGAATGGCGATCAGCCACAGCGCGGTTACCGGGGTAATGGGATGGCTCAGACCCTGGGTCGTTTCCAGCAGAATCCAGATAATGGTGAAACCAATCATGGTACTGCCGGCATCGCCCATAAAGACTTTAAAACGACGTCCCAGGAAGCCGAGGTTAAGCAGGATATAGGGCAGTGTGGCGGCGATCATCGCAAAGCACCACATCGCGAGGCTGGTCTGGCCGTCGAAATAGAGGATGATTCCCATCGCGGCAAAAGTCACTGAGGAGAGGCCACCCAACAGACCGTCGATGCCATCCACCATATTGAAGGCGTTAATGGCGGCCCAGACAGCAAACAGCGTCAGCACATAGCCGAAAGGTCCCACGACCAGCTCAATCGGCCCCACGATGAACCCCAGGCTGAGCAGGTAAAGTTTGGCACCAAACATCATCACAAAGGCGACAATGGCCTGCACGACCGCACGAATTTTAACGCTGATGTCAAAACGGTCATCCAGTGCCCCGACCAGCACCAGCACACCCGCGCAGCCCAGATAGAGCAGCGCGTGAGGCAGATAGTAGTTGGTGATAGCGAACGTAAAGCAGATACCTGCGAACACGGAAATGCCGCCAACCAATGGAATCGCGCCATGATGGCGTTTACGTGAGTTAGGCTTATCTACTAAACCAATTTTTTTAGCTGCTTTTCGCGCAAAAAAGAGGAAAGCCAAAGAAAAGAGAAAAATTAATCCAAGCTCAGTACTCATAGTGAGTAAATTCACGTTAAACGCTCTCAGCTAACATCCCGCACAACAATACGCGAAAAAACTCGCCTGTCGCCGTGTCGGATTCCGAATTCTGCATAAAGAGAAAGGCGAACGATTAAATCTTCGCCATCGCTACCACAGTCATTATTCATGCTCCTGCCAGTCTTCAATCCTATAGCTCATAAATGAAAAACGCCACGTTGAGACGTGGCGTCAGGTCGATTTTCTGCGCATCCGGACTAAAAAAGCTGAATCAGGGATTCGGCCTGGCCGTTTCGGATTAGGAACGCTTCATCATATCGAAGAACTCATCGTTCGTTTTGGTCATCGCCAGCTTGTTAATGAGGAACTCCATTGCGTCGATTTCGCCCATCGGGTGAATAATCTTGCGCAGGATCCACATTTTCTGCAGCTCTTCCTGAGAAGTGAGCAGCTCTTCTTTACGGGTACCGGAACGGTTGTAGTCGATGGCCGGGAAAACACGTTTTTCAGCAATTTTACGCGCGAGGTGCAGTTCCATGTTACCTGTACCTTTAAACTCTTCGTAAATCACTTCATCCATCTTCGAACCGGTATCAACCAGCGCCGTCGCGATGATGGTCAGGCTGCCGCCCTCTTCCACGTTACGTGCCGCACCAAAGAAGCGCTTTGGACGATGCAGGGCGTTGGCATCCACACCCCCTGTCAGGACCTTACCAGAAGCAGGTACGACGGTATTGTAGGCACGCGCCAGACGAGTGATGGAGTCGAGCAGGATGATAACGTCCTTCTTGTGTTCAACCAGGCGTTTAGCCTTTTCGATCACCATTTCAGCGACCTGAACGTGGCGTGAAGCTGGCTCATCGAAGGTTGACGCAATCACTTCGCCTTTAACCAGACGCTGCATCTCGGTCACTTCTTCCGGACGCTCGTCGATCAGCAGCACCATCAGCACACAATCCGGGTAGTTGTAGGCCAGGCTCTGCGCGATGTTCTGCAGCAGCATGGTTTTACCCGCTTTTGGCGGTGCCACGATCAGACCACGCTGACCACGACCGATCGGCGAAGCCAGATCCAGTACGCGGGCAGTTAAATCTTCCGTTGAGCCATTACCCCGTTCCATACGCAGACGTTTGTTCGCGTGCAGCGGTGTGAGGTTTTCGAACAGAATCTTATTACGCGCATTCTCTGGCTTGTCATAGTTAACTTCGTTAACTTTCAGCAGTGCAAAATAACGCTCACCTTCTTTTGGTGGACGGATTTTACCAGAGATGGTGTCACCAGTGCGGAGGTTAAAGCGGCGGATTTGGCTGGGGGAAACGTAGATGTCATCAGGGCCGGCGAGGTAGGAGCTGTCTCCTGAACGGAGGAATCCAAATCCATCCTGAAGGATCTCCAGCACGCCATCACCAAAGATGTCTTCGCCGCTTTTCGCATGCTGCTTCAGGATTGAAAAGATAATGTCCTGCTTGCGCATGCGAGCCTGATTTTCCAGCCCCATATTTTCGCCGAGAGTAATCAGCTCAGCAACCGGCGTATTCTTTAATTCGGTAAGATTCATAGTGATGGGTTCTTAAACTCGGGGTATTACTCGGAATGTTTGTCGTGAGTGGTATGGCAATTAATCCATGCCGTTAATGGCTCTTTTCGGCGCTTTCCGACGATCATCGTATGAAATGGCGATCGGTATGCAGAAAGATGTCCGAATGTGATGCCAGAGTTGGAGCTAACCATAAGATTGCTGACCCATTTTCTCTTTAAAAGGTACAGTTCGACGGGATTCAGCAAGGGAAAACTTTTAGATGCTAACTACAAGGTAAGTGCGTAATGCAGTATAGGTAACTTAGCACGCCTGAAAGCGAACGTCCAGCAGCAGGAGATAAATTCACCACTGCCAGACATTCAGCCCTGAATTACGCCAGATTAGCGTTCAGGAACTCTTTCAGCTGGCCTTTAGACAGCGCGCCCACTTTAGTCGCAGCGACTTCACCATTTTTAAACAGCAGCAGCGTCGGGATACCACGAATGCCATACTTTGGTGCCGTGCCTGGGTTATCGTCAATATTCAGCTTAGCGATGGTCAGCTTGCCATCATACTCTTCTGCAACTTCATCAAGGATTGGCGCGATCATTTTGCAAGGACCACACCATTCAGCCCAGAAATCTACCAGTGTAACGCCGTCGGCTTTCAGCACGTCGGTGTCGAAACTGTCATCGGTCAGATGAACGATTTTATCGCTGCTCATGTTTTACTCCACAAGATTATGCCTGGCGAATTGGCGTAATATATACCAATGTAGGTTGACTTTATTTCATCGGATACGCTTTCGTAAAGCGATAGTAAGCTGATATTCTACCACACTATGAGCAAAACACACTTAACTGAACAGAAGTTTTCCGACTTCGCCCTGCACCCGAAAGTGGTGGAAGCCCTTGATAGTAAAGGCTTTCAATACTGCACGCCGATTCAGGCGTTAGCTCTGCCTTTTACGCTTTCAGGGCGTGATGTTGCAGGCCAGGCGCAAACCGGTACCGGCAAAACGATGGCGTTTCTGACGTCAACGTTTCATCATCTTCTTTCTCATCCTGCGGCCGAAGGTCGGCAGGTAAACCAGCCACGGGCATTAATTCTTGCGCCGACGCGTGAACTTGCTGTGCAGATTCATGCGGATGCCGAACCCCTCACCGCCTCAACCGGCCTGAAACTGGGTCTCGCCTATGGCGGAGACGGTTATGACAAACAGCTGAAAGTGCTGGAACAGGGCGTTGATATTCTGGTCGCGACCACGGGTCGGCTGATCGACTACGCGAAGCAGAATCACGTTAATCTGAGTGCTATTCAGGTCATGGTGCTGGATGAAGCCGATCGCATGTTCGATCTCGGCTTTATTAAAGATATCCGCTGGCTGTTCCGTCGCATGCCGCCAGCAACACAGCGTCTGAGCATGCTGTTCTCGGCTACCCTCTCCTACCGCGTTCGTGAACTGGCGTTTGAGCACATGAACAGTGCGGAATATGTGGAAGTGGAACCGGAGCAAAAAACCGGTCATCGTATTCAGGAAGAGCTTTTCTATCCGTCTAACGAAGAGAAAATGCGCCTGTTGCAGACCCTACTCGAAGAAGAGTGGCCCGACCGCGCCATTGTCTTTGCTAACACCAAACACCGCTGTGAAGATATCTGGGGCCACCTGGCCGCCGATGGACACCGTGTCGGGCTGTTGACCGGCGACGTGGCACAGAAGAAGCGCCTGCGCATTCTGGATGACTTCACCAAAGGGGATGTCGATATTCTGGTCGCCACCGACGTTGCTGCCCGTGGTCTGCATATTCCGGCGGTCACGCACGTCTTTAACTACGACCTGCCTGACGACTGCGAAGATTACGTTCACCGTATTGGCCGTACCGGTCGTGCCGGTGCCAGCGGACACTCGATCAGCCTGGCCTGTGAAGAGTATGCGCTGAACCTGCCGTCGATTGAGGAGTATATCGGTCACAGCATTCCGGTCAGCAAGTACAGCAGTGAAGCGCTGTTAACTGATTTACCGCCGCCTAAACGCCTGCAGCGCAGCCGTTCCGGAAATGGCCCGCGTCGTGGGGGCAACAACGCCAGTCGTCGCGGTGCGCCACGCAATAACAACCGTAAACGTTCAGGTTAGGCCATCATGCTCAGCGCGTCGTCACTCTATGCAGCGATTGATTTAGGGTCTAACAGCTTTCATATGTTGGTGGTGCGCGAGGTCTCTGGCAGTATTCAGACCGTTGCGAAAATTAAGCGTAAGGTTCGCCTTGCGGCCGGACTGGATAAACAAAACCTGTTGTCAGCCGAGGCGATGTCGCGCGGCTGGCAATGCCTCAGACTCTTCTCAGAACAACTGCAGGATATTCCCCTCGATCAGATTCGTGTGGTGGCAACCGCCACGCTGCGTCTGGCATCCAATGCGCAGACGTTCCTCGACACGGCTCAGCAGATCCTCGGCTGTCCCATTAATGTCATCAGCGGGGAGGAAGAGGCGCGCCTGATTTATCAGGGCGTGGCACACACTACCGGTGGTTCCGACCAGCGTTTAGTGGTCGATATCGGCGGCGGCAGCACCGAGCTGGCGACCGGCGACGGCTCCCACGCCTCCGTGCTGTTCAGTCTGCCGATGGGCTGCGTCACCTGGCTGGAACGTTTCTTCAGCGACCGCCATCTGGCAAAAGAGAACTTTGACCAGGCGGAGCGCGCTGCGCGGGCGATGATCCAGCCGGTTGCCGCGCAACTGCGTGAGCAGGGCTGGCAGGCGTGCGTCGGTGCCTCCGGCACGGTGCAGGCGCTGCAGGAGATTATGGTGGCACAGGGCATGGATGAGCGCATCACGCTGAATAAACTTCAGCAACTGAAGCAGCGTGCCATTCAGTGCGGCAAACTGGAAGAGCTGGAAATCGAAGGGCTGACGCTGGAGCGGGCACTGGTGTTCCCCAGTGGCCTGTCGATTCTGATTGCCATCTTTCAGGAGCTGAGCATCGACAGCATGACGCTGGCGGGCGGTGCCCTGCGTGAAGGACTGGTCTACGGCATGCTGCATCTGCCCGTCGACCGCGATATCCGGACCCGCACGCTACATAACATCCAGCGCCGTTTCAGCATTGATGTCGAGCAGGCCGACCGCGTGCGTCAGCTGGCAGAGAGCTTTTTCCGCCAGGTTTCCACGCCATGGAAGCTGGATCAACGCTGCCGTGAGCTGCTGCTCAGCGCCTGTGCGATCCATGAAATCGGCCTGAGCGTTGATTTCCGTCATGCGCCACAGCATGCAGCGTACCTGGTACGTCATCTTGACCTGCCTGGCTTTACTCCGGCGCAGAAGAAGCTGCTGGCCTGCCTGCTGCAGAACCAGAGCGGCAGCATCGACCTGGCGCTGCTGACCCAGCAGAACGCCCTGCCGCCGCGTCTGGCGGAACGGATGTGTCGTCTGCTGCGGCTGGCAATCATCTTCTCCACCCGTCGTCGCGATGACACGCTGCCTGCGGTCCGGCTTCAGGCGGACGATGATGCTCTGCATCTGACCCTGCCCGCGGGCTGGCTGGAGGCGCATCCGCTGCGCAGTGAACTGCTTGAGCAGGAAAGCCATTATCAGTCTTACGTCCACTGGCTGTTAACGCTGTCGTAAGTCCGACCCGGTGAAGCGAATACCCTTCGCCTCACCGTTTTCCCGCCTTAACCTTTCTTGGCCTTATCCAGCATCGCTCTCAGTCCGGCGACCCGGCTCTGACCGGTTTTCATCCGCTCCTCGGCGCTGACGACCTTGCGCTCGGTCTCCCACTGCAGATCGTCCTGCGGCAGTTCCAGCAGAAAACGACTCGGTTCAGGCCGGACCAGCTCGCCATATTGCCGGCGTTCACGACACAGGGTAAAGGTCAGCTCTTTCTGCGCCCGGGTGATGCCCACGTAAGCCAGACGGCGCTCCTCTTCGATGTTATTCTCATCGATGCTGCTCTGATGCGGCAGCAGCCCCTCTTCCATCCCGACGAGGAACACATAGGGGAACTCCAGCCCTTTTGAGGCGTGCAGCGTCATCAGCTGCACCTGATCCAGCTCCTCATCGCTTTCACCGCGCTCCATCATGTCGCGCAGGGTAAAGCGGGTGACGACCTGCGCCAGCGTCATCGGCTCGTCGATATCGCTGCCTTCCAGCATTTCGGTCATCCACTGAAACAGCGTATTAACGTTCTTCATCCGCATCTCGGCGGCTTTCGGACTGCCGGAGGTTTCGAACAGCCAGCTCTCGTAGTCGATGCCGCGGATCAGATCGCGGACGGCGTTGACCGGTTCGCGTTCGGCCAGCTGGATAATCTCATTCAGCCAGTGGGTAAACCGCTGCAGATGTTCCAGACCGCGTCCGGTAAGAGTCTGCCCCAGCCCGACGTCAAAGCTGGCGTTAAACAGGCTTTTACTGCGCAGGTTGGCCCACTCGCCGAGTTTCTGCAGTGTGGCCGGGCCAATCTCGCGGCGCGGCGTATTAACGATCCGCAGAAATGCGCTGTCATCCTCGGGATTGGTCAGCACGCGCAGGTAGGCGAGCAGATCTTTGATCTCCGGTCGTGAGAAGAACGAGGTGCCGCCCGAGATGCGATAGGGGATGCGGTTCTGCATCAGAAACTTTTCAAAGGTTCGCGACTGGTGGTTACCCCGGTAAAGGATCGCGTAATCTTTGTACTGCGTACGGTTGATAAAGTGATGCGCGATCAGTTCGCCGGTCACCCGTTCGGCTTCATGCTCCTCGCTGTTGGCGGTCAGCACCTTAAGTTCGCTGCCCTGCCCCAGCTCCGAAAAGAGCCGCTTTTCAAAAACGTGCGGATTGTTGGCGATCAGGATATTTGCCGCTTTCAGGATGCGCTGCGATGAGCGGTAGTTCTGCTCCAGCTTGACCACCTCCAGCGCCGGGAAATCCTGGTTCAGCAGCACCAGATTCTGCGGCCGTGCGCCGCGCCAGGAGTAGATCGACTGGTCATCGTCGCCCACCACCGTGAAGCGCGCGCGCGCGCCGACCAGCAGCTTTACCAGCTCATATTGGCTGGTGTTGGTATCCTGATACTCATCCACCAGCAGGTAGCGGATACGCTGCTGCCAGCGTTCGCGCACCTCCAGATTCCGCTGCAGCAGCAGCGTCGGCAGCAGGATCAGATCGTCAAAGTCCAGCACGTTGCACGATTTGAGATGCTGGCTGTAAAGGGCGTAGCAGTGGGCAAAGATATGATCCTGCTGCGATCGCGCCTGCGCGGTGGCGGTTGGCGGATCGACCAGATCATTCTTCCAGTTTGAGATGGTGGAGATGAGCTGCTGCAACAGCGTCTTATCCTCTTCCAGCCACTCTTTCGTCAGCTCTTTCAGCAGCGCGAACTGATCCTGATCGTCGAACAGCGAGAAGTTAGACTTCATGCCCAACGCCGCCGTTTCGCGCTTAATGATCTCAAGGCCCAGCGTATGGAATGTTGAGATCAGCAGGCCGCGCGCCTCTTTACGGCCCAGGGTCTGCGCCACACGCTCTTTCATTTCGCGCGAAGCCTTGTTGGTAAAGGTTACTGCCGCGATATGGCGGGCCTGATAGCCGCATTCACGAATCAGATGGGCAATTTTGTTGGTAATCACGCGGGTTTTACCTGACCCCGCGCCCGCCAGCACCAGACAGGGACCGGTAACAAATTCGACGGCACGTTGCTGGCTGGGGTTTAAACGCATAGAAGAAATCGCCTGATTGAATCAAAAGAAAGGGGTTTATACTGGGCGGCAATTATACACAACCGAGATACCAACATGGCGAAAACTGCGGCGGCTTTACACATCCTGGTCAAAGAGGAAGCGCTGGCAAAAGAGATTCTGGCGAAACTGGCGAAAGGCGGCAATTTCCAGCAACTGGCAAAGAAACACTCAACCTGTCCTTCCGGCCGCAAAGGGGGCGATCTGGGGGAGTTTCGTCAGGGACAGATGGTACCGGCCTTTGATAAAGCGGTCTTTACCTGCCCGCTGCTGACGCCTTACGGGCCGGTAAAAACCAGCTTTGGTTATCACATTATCAAAGTGCTCTACCGCAACTGATCACTTTTTCTGTTTCATCTGCTGCAGTACGGTGCTGCACTGATTATCTTCGTTGTCGCTGGGGGAGATCAGTGCCAGCAGCGCGGCGGCCGGACCGACCACCGCGCCCAGCGCCACGGCTGCGGCACCGCGCGCCAGCAGCGGCCCCGTCTTAACGCCCGCGTCAGGATTTTTAAACGTGCCGCGCACATAGAGCGGCGAACGCAGCGTCACGATACGAATGCCTTTACTCTCAGGATTGACCGAGAGATCAAGCCGCTCACTGGCAAAGTTCGCGTTGCCTGACACGTTGATGATCGCGTTCTCGGTATCGAATACAAACAGGTTAGGCGTCGCCAGACCGTTCTGCAGCCGGATATCTGTGGCGGCGCAGTTGATACGCACCTGATCATCGCCAAACAGTTTGCCCACCAGATAGTTACCGACGTTCAGGCCGGCAATCTCCATCAGGCTGCGGCTGATCAGGCCATCGTTCATCAGCAGCTTAAGCTGGCCGTTGCTGGTCGCCAGCAGGTCGGCCACCGAGTTCCCTGTTCCGGTGAAGCTGGCATCGCCGTTAAGCTGGCCGAGGCTGTTCTGCATCGCCTGCACATCCGGGAACATCTGACGCAGGCGTAGCTTACGCGCATGCAAATCCACACGCCCGCGCATCGGTGAGCGACTGCCTTCAAGGCGGATAGTGCTGTTCAGGTTGCCGCCTGCGACACCAAAGCGCAGCGGATCCAGCAGCAGGTCACCGTTTTTCATCTGCAGGTGAGTATAGAGATCGCTTAGTGGCAGCGAATTGCTGTGTTCGATACGTTTGCCACTGAACTTCACGTCGGCATCCATGACGTCCCAGCTTTTGGTTTCAAACTTATCGTGTGGCAGCACGCGGTCAGCAGGCTGAGTCGATTTCTCACCGCGCCGGGCTTTCGCCTGTGCCGTTTTCTCGCTGCCTTTGCCGGAATCCACACCAATCAGCGGTCCCAGATCGGCCATCCGCAGCTGCTCAGAGGTCAGTTCGCCAGTGAGGGTCGGGCGGGGTTTACCCTGACTGTAGACCAGCGTTCCGTGAATATCGCTGTCACCAATATGACCGTTGAATTTTTCATAGCGGTAGACCGCGCCCTTTTTACCGCTGAATTTTGCGATCAGATGACCGTCCGTTTCATACGGCGGGGTGTCCGGCAGCAGGACGCCGGTCAGACCATACAGGTTCGCCAGCGTATCGCCAGAGAAACGCAGCCGCACGTTAAGTCCGCCAAGGTTCATCGGGTCCTGCAGGCCCCCCGTCACCTGAACGCGGGTAGTACCATTACGGACATCGGCCTGAATCGGGAACGGGGTATTCTGACTGCGCAGCGACAGCATGCCACCGATCTTTCCCTCGCCACTCAACTCTTCGTTGTTGTAGCGGCCATTAGCCTTCCAGCCGAAGACGAAGTCGCCTGCGCCCTTCTGCTGGTCATCGCCGCCGGCAATCTGCGCATAGGGCACCGGTTTTCCCAGCGGATTGATCTGAACCGTGACGTCCGCGCGGTTAACCGCGTCGCGATAGCGGATTTGGCCCTGATCAAACAGAATATTATCCAGGCGGAATGACCAGGCGGATGGCGTATTCGCCTTCTCATCGCTGTCACTGCTGGCGAGATCAAACGTCCAGTTGTTCTTCTTATCGGCCGTCTGGATCAGCCGGGCATCAGGCCGCTGCAGTTTAATCCAGGGGATAAACAGCTCTTTATGCAGCAGCGACAGCGGGGCCAGCGTCGCATCAGCCCGCTGCAGATGCACCATGGTCACGTCAGAAATGCCAGGCGGGTTGCCCAGCATGATATCTTCCGCATGCAGCTGCGGCCACGGCACCCAGCGCCGCCAGCCTGATTCGTCACGATGACGCACCCAGTCGACACCCAGGTCTCCCCGAATCGCAAAGGGCCGGTTTAACTCGGTCGAGACTTTCTGATTAATGGTGGGTTTCAGGCGGTTCCAGTCAAAGGTTGCGATGATGACGATGATCACCACAATCAACAGCACCAGAATTCCCGCGACCCAGCTGACTATTTTCCCGGTACGCGACATTACGCTTTCTCCTTGCACATTCACGGTCTGGGTTAAAGATAGTCGAGACCACGGATAACGGCATCAGGGAAGCTGGAGAGTGAGGTGATCCAGTTCGGAAAATGGAACCGGACGCGAAAAGAAGTAGCCCTGCGCTGCAATCGCTGACGAGGCTTTGACCTGCTGCCACTGTGCGTCGGTTTCCACGCCTTCTACGATCACGCCGTTGCAGTAGCGATTGATCAGTGCCAGCAGTGTCGGAAACAGGCCGCGTCCTTCATCGCTGCTGTTCAGCAGCATAAAGAGGTCGCGTGATAGCTTAATGTAGTCATATTGCAGTTCAGTCAGCGCCGAAAAGTTCGCCATTCCCGAGCCAAAATCATCCAGCCACAGCGGACCCAGCTCGGCTATTTTTGCCACTTTCTCCGGCTGTGGCAGCGCCTGATGCTCGGTAAGTTCAAAGCGCAGCCAGGGCAGACGGGCGATAAGATGTCGCATTGCGGGTCGGTGCTGAATGGCGAGCAGAGAAGCGCCGTCAATGTTGACCGACGCCATCACTTCATGGCGCTCAAAAAAGGATGACCACTGCATGAGGAGCGCCAGCTGCTCATGGACCACGTTCAGGCGCTGTGCAATATCGAGCCCGGCAAACCAGGCTTCGGGCGAAAGCGGCTGATCCGGTGCACCGGGATGAGAAACGGCAGTCAGCAGTTCGATAGCAAGCAACCGACCGGTTACCCGATAGATCGGCTGGAAGCGATAGTGCCGCTGACATTGTTGCCAGAAGAGCGGGCTTTCCGTACAGGGATGGGGGTCAGTTAAAGACGGCAGCCTTTGAAGAATACTCTCCATTACCATGTTTTTTTCCTGGTGAGTAACGGGTCTCCAGCATGGGAGACGCTGCCGCGATAATCGGGATTGCCTGGGATAATAAGATGAAGAACCCGGCCACATAAAACCGGGAGTTTATCAGCCGCTTCGCTAAGATAATCGGCAAAACAGGCTGAAATTAGCCGCTTTTATCGGCCAGACCAGCCCTTTTCAGCACCTTAAGCTAAATTAAAACACCGTTTTAAAAATGTTGACGTCTGCCATACCAGACGCGAGACTGGAGCGATATTTCACTGGGGGTGCAGAGTCATGACGCAAAAGAAAATCGCCATCATTGGCGAATGCATGATTGAGTTGTCTGAAAAGGGTGAGAACATTAAACGGGGTTTTGGCGGCGATACGCTCAACACTGCGGTCTACCTCGCCCGCCAGGTTGATGAACAGCAGCTGCGGGTCGATTATGTCACTGCGCTGGGAACCGATTCGTTCAGCGACCAGATGATCGCCGCCTGGCAGCAGGAGCAGATCAACACCGGCCTGATTCAGCGTCTCAACAATAAAATGCCGGGCCTCTACGTCATTGAAACCGATGATACGGGTGAACGTACATTCTGGTACTGGCGCAGCGATGCGGCGGCGCGTTACTGGCTCGACAGCCCACAGTCGGCAGCCATCGCCGAACAGCTCACGCACTATGATTACCTCTATCTCAGCGGCATCAGCCTGGCGATTCTGCCATCCGCGAGTCGTGACAGGTTGATGGCGCTGCTGGCTCGCTGTCGGGCGAATGGCGGCCAGATCATTTTTGATAACAACTACCGTCCGCGACTCTGGGCCGACCGGGCCTGCGCACAGGCCGCCTACCGCGCGATGCTCAGCCATACCGATATCGCCTTCCTGACGCTGGATGATGAGCATCTGCTGTGGGGCGAACAGCCGCTGGATGAGGTTATCGCCCGCACCCGCCAGGCGGGTGCCCGCGAGATCGTGATTAAACGGGGCGCAGACGCCTGCCTGGTGGCGCTTGATGATGCGCCGCTGATCGAGGTTCCAGCGGTCCGTCTGGCGAAGGAGAAGGTGATTGATACCACTGCAGCCGGGGATTCGTTCAGCGCCGGTTATCTGGCGCGCCGCCTGACCGGTGCCGCCGCAGACGCCGCCGCGCAGCGCGGACACCAGCTTGCCAGCACCGTGATTCAGCATCGCGGTGCCATTATTCCGGCAGAGGCGATGCCTGACTGATCGCACGTTACATAGTGAATGGGTACGGCTGACACAACAGCTTCTCTCTTTGCATGGAACAGAGACGTTACTGAAAGGCAGTCAGAATCATTAAGGTATGAAGCGCACTGAGTGCGGCAGAACGCCCCCGGATGTATGAGCAGAGCGGTCAGGGCCTCTCACCCTGAATGTCTGCCAGCATGGCCTTACAGGCCGTCTGAGCAGCAGCAGAGACGCTTTTCTGTTGCTGCAGCTGTCAATGAAGCGGGTACGTTAGCCGCAGCAGCCGATCGGGCTGACGCTATCGCCAGAATCATTATTCCGCCTTAAGCGCTGGCAGTGTGATATCCGGTTAATTTCGGCTAACAAAGTGGCCTCTGCCAGCTATTTAGATTAGGCAGAAAAATTGCGGCTTAAATCCACGTCCCGGCATCATCTCACCTTAAACACCTCTTATAATTTATCTATCAATATTAATCAGTTAAGCCAATAAATCGGCCACCAGGCATAGTCCGAATCTGGAGCGTTTTACCCTTTTCGGATGGACGACCGCCTGAAAAAAGACCATCTTTTAATCAAAAGACAGCAGGACGCTGTTCTCTCCGGCCGCGAACAAAAATTAAAAGACTCTTCGCATCAGGATCTACTTATGCACACAGAAATTATTAATATCTGGCCACACGGTGATGCACCTGGCGCCAGCGATTCACGCGCACAGCCGCAGATTGTCGACATGGCAAAAGAGTATGAACCTTACGATCGCGCGGCGACGGGCGTGCGCTGTCCGGAGATCGCGCTCTGGCACCCGGTCGAATCGAACGGTATCACCCTGCTGGTCGCACCGGGCGGGGGTTATCAGCGGGTGATGATCGATCGTGAAGGCAGCGCGCTGGCGACCTTCTTCACCTCGATGGGTTACACCCTCGCAGTGATGACCTATCGCCTGCCCTATGATGGTCATCATGAAGGTCCCGACGCGCCGCTGGCGGATGCGCAGCGTGCCGTACGCGTCCTGCGTGAACGGGCGCAGCGCGGTCTTAATGGCAAATACATCGTGATGATGGGCTTTTCGGCGGGTGGCCATGTGGCAGCCAGTCTGGGCACGCGCTTTGCGGAGAAACTCTATCCGGTGCAGGATGGCGCAGAAAATTTCTCGCCGCGTCCGGATGCGATGATTCTGGTCTATCCGGTGATCAGCATGCGTGACGGCATCGCGCATGAAGGTGCGCGAACCCGTCTGCTGGGGGCGTGGCCCGATCAGAAAACGATTGAGGCCTACTCACTGGAAACCCGTGTTCATCCACTGGTGCCGCCAACGCTGCTCATCCACGCCGCTGACGACGAAGCCGTCTCGGTGAACCACAGCATGGCGTTTTTTGGCGCACTGCGTGAACACAAGGTTCCGGCAGAGGTGCATTTTTATCAGAAAGGCGGACACGGATTTGGTATCCGTGGCGTGGCCGACCTGCCCCTCGCCAGCTGGCCGATGTTAGTGACCGAGTGGCTCAGGGCAAAGACCTGATATCAGGCGGCGGGCGGAATGTCTTTGTTGACGTTGCTCTCCGGCGCACCGGCTTCACTGCCGGTCGCCGGTGCTGCTGACGACGGGGCCATCACTTTATCCCAGCTGTTCTGCAGGCTCTTCACGTTCGTTTCCGCCTCGCCTTCCGGCTGAATCAGTACCATCATCAGTTCCTGCGTCAGCTGCTGACGCAGTTCCTGATTTAACTGCTCGCGAGTCAGACCGGCCAGGAACGTCTGACGCAGTTTCTGGTACTGTTCAGGCGCGATATCTACCACGGCGTTCTGCTGAGAGCGCAGGCGCTGACTCATCAGCACATCGGTGTCAGTGCGGGCGTAAGTGGTAAACAGCTTGTTCAGCTCCAGCAGCTTCTGCGCCATCAGCGCATCAAATTCCTCCTGCGGTAAGCCCTTGTCACGTACGTTTGCCAGCTCACGCGCCACCAGACTCATATTCTGCGCCAGGCTGTCGTTGCGGCCGTCCATATTGATGGAACACTGTGCACGCTGATAAAGCACACGACAATCGAAGCCGACCTGAATGCCCTGGGCTTTGCTGTCACTCAGAGCACGCTGAACATGCCAGAACAGCGCTTCGCGGGCCAGATCGCCCTGCCAGTAACGCTGCAGATTCTGCGAGTCACGAATCGGCTGCCACGGCGTGTCCCACACCAGCGAGAGGCGATCCTGCGTCATGTTGCCGCTGACCAGATTCACCGGTTCATGCGGCAGCGGTGACAGAGTAGGCAGAGGTGCAGGCGTTTCCCGTTTGCCGGTTAACGCCGAGAAGGTTTTGTTGATCTGTTCAGAGAGGTTGCGGCTGTCGACATTGCCGACGACATAGAGCGTCATCGCATCCGGGGTATACCACTGATGATAAAAATCATTGAGCTGCGTTAAATCCACCGGCGCACGTGGCTGTGCTGCAGGGTCGTGAGCCAGCAGCGCAGAACCTTTCAGGCGATAACGCCACCAGACATCCTGAGGATCTTTTGGCCAGGTGACAACCGGATCGGAGGCACTGAGGGCGGTATTAACGACCGCGTCGGTAATGGCCATACTGCCCGCTGTCGCGGCCAGCCAGCTGAGGGCCTCTTTCAGCAGCTCGGGACGGTTGTTGGGCAGGCTCAGATTATACTGGGTGTAATCATAAGAGGCGATCGCGGGCGGTAGCGGATGCTGAGGATCCATTGCCTGTTGCCACAGCGCGCGCTGCTGCTGCGTATCCAGCGCGGTGCTGTGTACCATCGCCAGACGCGGCAGCAGATGGCTGAAACCGGTCTGTTGCGCACTTTCCACCAGCGATCCGGTGTTAACCACCAGCCGCAGTTCAATGCGATCGCTGGGGCGTTGTGGTGTCGCCAGTAACTGCCAGTTGAATCCATTATCCAGCTTGCCTTCCTGCCAGGCCGGATCCGGTTGCAGCGTTTCTGCCTGGAGACCATAGCTGGTCGCAGCCAGCACTAATCCACCAACCAAAAGCCGAATTCTGGTGCCCTGCATGTGAACCCCTACTCAAATAATTCAAATATTGTTATCACTGGCGCGTAGAGCCGCTGTTATTGACGAATCGGCGGGCGCCGATTCGCGCTGTTATCCAACAACATTGTGTTTGACCACAGGAAGTTCAGGATGTCGCGCAGCGAAGTGAAAAACGTCAAAAAAACAAGTGGGGTTCATTATGCAAATGCCCGCTGTCAGGGCAAGCGACAGCGGGCATTTGTGGAGATTTAAGTGAAATTCAATGATTAAACTGAAGATTCAGACGCTTTATTCACCTTATTCCGGCCTGCCAGGGTGTCGTCGAGCTGTTTGTGGTCCAGCTGATCGACCCACTTCGCGACCACTACGGTCGCCACACCGTTGCCGATCAGATTCGTCAGGGCACGCGCTTCAGACATAAAGCGATCGATCCCGAGAATCAGCGCCAGACCCGCTACCGGCAGATGACCCACCGCAGAGAGCGTCGCGGCCAGGACGATAAAGCCGCTTCCGGTTACCCCGGCCGCCCCTTTCGAGGAGAGCAGCAGTACCACCAGCAGCGTAATCTGATGGAAGATGTCCATGTGCGCATTGGTTGCCTGCGCAATAAACACGGCGGCCATGGTCAGGTAGATTGAGGTGCCATCGAGGTTAAAAGAGTAACCCGTAGGAATGACCAGCCCCACTACCGACTTCTTACAGCCCAGTCTTTCCATCTTGTCCAGCATGCGCGGCAACGCAGACTCCGAAGAGGAGGTACCGAGGACAATCAGCAGCTCTTCTTTGATATAGGCGATGAATTTAAAAATACTGAAGCCGGCAAACAGGCGGGCAATCAGCCCCAGCACGATCACGACAAACAGCACACAGGTGATATAGAAGCAGATAATCAGCTGGCCGAGCTGCACCAGCGAACCCACGCCATATTTACCGATGGTGAACGCCATCGCGCCAAATGCCCCTATCGGTGCCAGACGCATGATCATGTTAATGATGCCGAAGATCACCTTAGAGAAGCTTTCAATCACGTTGAAAATCAGCGTGCCGGTATTTCCCAGACGATGCAGGGCAAAACCAAACAGAATGGCAAACAGCAATACCTGCAGGATGTTACCGCTGGCAAAGGCACCAATCACGCTGTTGGGGATCACATCCAGCAGGAAGGCGACGATGCCCTGCTGTTCGGCCTGCTGCGCATAAACCGCCACGGCTTTGGCATCCAGGGTGGCCGGATCGACGTTCATCCCGGCACCCGGCTGCACCACGTTCACCACTATCAGGCCGATAATCAGCGCAATGGTACTGACGATTTCAAAATAGAGCAGCGCAACGGCACCGGTCCGGCCGACCGCTTTCATGCTTTCCATGCCCGCGATGCCGGTCACCACGGTACAGAAAATAACCGGGGCGATAATCATCTTGATCAATTTAACAAAGCCATCTCCCAGCGGCTTCATCTGGGTCCCTAACTCGGGGTAGAAATGGCCTAACAATACGCCGATGCCAATAGCCATCAGCACCTGGAAATAAAGGCTTTTAAAAAGTGAAGTTTTCATAAACAGATGTCCACTAACGCCATGAGGTGATGTTGTCGGATTTGTTATTGTGACTGACGGGCAACGGCGGCGGCGCCTGACAGTAACCCGAAAATAACACTCTGTTTACGTGATTAATACAGGGTGGCAAAGCCCCGGGAAACCCTGGGGCCGTATTTCTGAACTGAAACGCTTCAGCAAGGGGTTTTGTAACTAAAATTCTCGCAAAATCAATGAATCAGGTAACTATTCCGCCGGTGAGGATTTTTCAATCCAGCACGTATTAAAGCGGCTTACCGGCAGGGCTTCCGCGTAGAAATAGCCCTGACCAATAGCGATACCCCGTGCCAGCAGCCAGTCACGCTGTTCGGCAGTCTCTACGCCTTCGGCGATCACCTCAAGGTGCATAATCTCAGCGATAGCCGCGACAATGCAGACCATGGTGTCATCATCCGGCAACGCCGCCACAAAGCTGCGGTCCATCTTCAGCTTGTTAACGGGCAACGCTTTCAGCTGATGCAGATAGTTGAGGTTGGAGTAGCCCATACCGAAATCGTCCAGGGCTACCGCCACGCCGGTCTGCTGGAGCATACGCAGCATCGACATCGACTGCTGTGCATCTTCAAGCTGCGCCGTTTCTGTCACTTCCAGCACCAGCGTGCCGGGGGCAATACGGTGGCGCGTCAGCAGTGATTGCAGATGAGAAACCACACTGGTATCCCGCAGCTGGACTGCAGAAATGTTGACACTCAGCGGCAGCATGATGCCCTGCCGCTGCCAGCCCGCCAGAATGCGGCACGCCTCTTCAAACACCCAGCGGCCAATTGCGCTGATCACCCCAATCTCTTCGGCGCTGGCGATAAACTCTTCACTCAGACCATAGCTGCCGTCCGGCTGGCGCATCCGCAGCAGTGCTTCCGCGCCGGTTAAGATGCCGGTGCGCATATCAACCTGAGGCTGCAGATAGAGCGCAAACTGCTCATCGTGCAGTCCCTGCAGAATGTCATGCTCCTGCGTCAGACGCTTCTGCGCGCGCTCCGTCAGCGCAGCGTCAAAAAACAGGATCTGATTTTTGCCCTGATGACGGGCGGACATCATTGCCGAGGTAGCACGGTCAAGCAGCTCGTTCGCGCTCAGTGGCTGGTCGTCGCGCAGTGCCAGGCCGATGCTGACGTTAGGACGCAGCTGCAGCTGATGCAGATTAACCGGCTGATTCAGGCGAATCATCAGATTGCGAGCCAGACGCAGCGCGCGGAAAGGATTGCTGGCGCGCTTCATCAGCAGGACAAAATCGCTGACGCCGGTCTGCGCCAGCAGCGTGTGGTCATCCAGCGTGTGGCGGATCTTCTCCACCAGCGTCAGCATCAGCGTATCGCGCTGTTCGTCGCTCAGTACGCCGTTGGCTTCCTGCAGCGTTTCGATGCGGATCACCATCAGGCCCAGCGCGCGTTCAGGACTGCACATATACTGCTCGACCAGCGCCAGAAACAGCGTGCGGTTTGGCAGGTCAGTGACAGCAAAGTGGGTGGTCAGCCGGCTCATTTCATCGTGTATCGACTCCAGCACCTGCTGATTGCGGTTGTAACTTCGGATCAGCATGCCGATTTCGTCATCGCGATGGCTCTGCGGCAGGGCGAGTTTGTGCGTCAGAATCGACTGCGGCGGCAGCTCCTGCAGCTCACGCGCGAGGCTGCGCAGCGGATGCACCACCAGCCGGTTGATACACCAGCTGATCGACACGGACAGGATCAGCGCCAGCAGCAGATAGGTGATAATCATGGTCGACAGTGTGCTGAGGATAAACTGGTAGACGCGCGTCGAGTTCGCCTGCAGCACCAGATAAGCCAGCGGCTTTGGCATGCCGGTATTCTCGACCGAATAGAGCGGCAGGGTGATCTGCACTGGCAGCTCAAACAGCCGGGCCACCAGACGCGGCACCGGTTTTTCCGTTTCGAAGTCGGCGTGCAGTGCCTGAAACGCATTCGGCAGCACCACATCGGCGCGCGATAAAATCCCGGCCGGTTTCAGAGAGTGAAGAATGCGTTCGGCCTGTGAAATGTCTGCGCGCAGCACTGCTTCCGACAGCGGCTGACGGACGGTGTGGGCGATGTTTTCCATCTGCTGGGCATAGTCAATCCTGCGCTGCTGCACAAAATGAAACAGTTGGATGACGATAAAAATACTGATGGCGATAACTGCAACCAGCGAAACTGTCGCCATCTGCTTTATCGTAAGTGACCGGCTTACGCGCAAAAATTCTCTCCCGAGGATGAAAAAGCCCAGATAGCAGACAGGTGAATGCGGGTCAGTATATCTCATAAACTGACTTTTTTACCGTCTGAAAAGTCCGGCTTTTCCCCGCCCGGGATTATTTAAAATCTGCGTAAGGACTCAGCGGCTGTGGCGGCATATCAGCATCGCCTTCCCAGCCTCCGGCCGCGTAGCGTACATAGAGCAGACCATGGCTCGGCGTATAATCTTTCGCCTGCTGGATATCGACACCTGCGCCGATAAACCAGTCTGACGTCAGCCGTCGTTCCACCACCGCCTGCAGCGTGTAGCCCACTCCGCCGCCGGTACTGCTGGCGGAAGAGGGGTTGCTGGCAAGCGCGAAGCCGGGATTGACCGGATAACGCTGCTGCGCATGGGTAACAGAATGCGACCAGGAAAGTGACCCGCCGAGATCAAACGACCAGTTCTCTGTTCGCTGCCGCCAGGTCACCGGCACAGAAAAGGAGAGATACTGCTGCGGACTGTAGTAGCCACCCTGACCAAACGTGTAGTCGCTGAGATCCTTCTGATAATGCCAGAGCATACTGTTCAGCCCGACGGTGGCGCGGCGGTTATCGCTGTTGATCAGCTTGTAGTAGTAGCCCCCCATCAGGCGCTCGCGGCTGTTGTCAGCAACGTTTTTACCGGTGATCTGATGCGCACTGATATCGCCCCAGACGCCGTGCGCGCCACCCTGATCGTAACTCAGCCCGATGCTGCCGCCGGTGGCCACCACACCGCCCCAGCTTTTCCCCCGCTGGCGGCCGGATCGCGTGTGCCCGCGTAGGCCAGCAGCGAACTGGTGATGGGCCGGCGTGAGGCGGTCAGCGTCACACCGAGATCGCGGATATCCGTTTTCCAGCTCAGGCCGCCGGTCCAGTTTGTTACCTCGAAACCCAGCGGCGTGGTGCCCAGGTCGGCTGACCAGACCCCGTTATGCCAGCCTGCGCCCAGCGCTGTGCCGCTGTCACGCTGATGAGTCTGACCCCGGCATCCGCCCGAATTGGCGTCATCACAGCTGCCAAAGCGTTCATCAATGCTGCCGTTGCGGGTCGCAAACGTGCCGGCAGAAAGGTTCACCTGATCCACGCGGAAAAAGCCGCGTCCGTCAGCAAACGGATGTTCCGCCTGCAGCATCGTAGTGTGTGCCGTAAAATCAGAGATGCCGCCGGTGCCACGGTTACGTGAGTAGTCCTGCTGCAGCGTCAGTGTGGTTTGCTGCTGACGGTAAAGATCGGCGGTGTCGCTGCGAAGGCTGCGCTTCAGCCAGTCATCCTGGGGATCGTTACGTGTGGCACGACTGATGTTGCCACTGCTTTCGATACCGCTGGCCGTCAGCGCCTGGCGATAATCTGCCAGCGCCTGTTCAGGCTGCTGCTGAATGCGCTCCAGCCGGGCCGCATCCCGGAACAGCAGCGCCTTAGCCTGTGACGGCGGCAGCGATGCGGCGCGCTGTTTCTGTTCAGCGAACAGTGCGGCGGCCCGCGCGGTTTCCCCCACAGCCTGCCAGGCCAGCGCAACGCGGCGCACCGTATTCAGCCCCGGCTGCGACGGCGGCTGCGGCAGTTGCGCCAGCGCCTGCCGTGCCTCATCGTTGCGTTGCAGGGCTATCAGCGCCTCAATGCGTCCCAGTGTCGCATCACCGTCGTCCGGCTGTCCCGACAGCACTTGCTGATAGCCTGTCAGCGCCTGTTGTGCGTTACCGCGCGCCAGTGCCCAGTCGGCCAGCGTCAGATCGCGCCGCCCGGAAACCGGCTGCTGCTCAAGCAGTGCGATGGCTGTCTGCTCCTGGCCTGCTTCACGCAGCCTGTCGGCCCGGGCAAAGATCTGATTCTGCTTCAGGCGTTCAGCGAGCTGACGCATGTCACTGCTCCATTGCCCCTCAGGCAGACGCTGCAGCGTAGCCAGTGCCGATCGGTCGTCATCGTTGCCCGAAAACCAGAGTGCGGTAGCATAAAGGGCCGCAGGATCCTGCGGATGCTGCTGCGCCACGGCACGCATGACCGCATTTGCCTGCTGGCTGTCGCCATGATTGCGCAGTGCGCCCGCCAGCCGGTAGCTGAGCCAGACATCATCCGGTGCCAGCGTCAGCGCCTGGCGATATTTGTCTGCAGCCTGCGGCCAGCGAGCCTGCTGCGCCAGGGCGTCGGCTTCCGCACGCAGGCTGTCACTGCGCAGTGCGCGCAGCGTGTCAGCCAGGGCATGCTGCTGTGCGGCCGGTAATGAATTGATGAACGCCATTTCGCGGGCGGGCGAAATCGTCTGATAGAGCGCCGCCAGCCGCCGTACTGCAGTGATATTGGATCCGTCAAGCTGGCGCGCACGCTGCCAGCGCTGTTCAGCCGCGGCGCTGTTTTTACGCGCCATCGCCACATCGCCCAGCCCAATCAGCGCATAACTGTCGCTGCTGTCAAACGTTTGTGCCGTCCGGTAGTACCGTTCAGCACCGTCAATATCATGCTGCGCCAGCGCCTTATCACCCTGCTCTATCGCCAGCCAGTAGCGGCTGGTCTGCAGCAGTGACTGCCATTTGCCAACCAGTGTGCTCTGCTGACCTGCTTTGATAGCACGTTCCAGCCAGAGAATGGCGGTGTCGCGATGGCCCGCCCGGGCCTGGGTCTGCCCCATAGCGCCCATCAGTTCAGCATCATCAGGCCTGGCCTTCAGTGCCCGGTTCAACGCACTCGTTGCCTGGTTCACATTGCCCGCCTCCACCAGCGCCAGCGCCCGCATCCGTGCGCGATAGGCGGGATCGGCCAGGGTCTTCTGCTGTCTGTTCAGCGCCTCTACACCCTGCTGATGGGGCTCGCCATCGGTAAACACAGCCAGATACGCGTTAAGCTGCGCCAGGCTGCTGTCACTGATGGTCTGATCGTTGATGTGCTGCAGCCAGAGATCAGCCGCCGCATCGCGGCCGCCGCTGCTCTCCGCCAGCCGCTTCAGTTGTGCGGTAGCCTGATCCGGCTGCTGCCGATCGAACGCCATGCGGGCAATCTGCAGTCCCACTCCGACGTTACCGGGATAACGCTGCTCCAGCATCTGGAGCTGCTGCCAGACCCGATCCTGCTGGCCAGGGAGGCGCGCCAGCAGCCGCCAGTACTCCAGTGCGATGTCCGGATTGGGAAATACCCCACCGAACAGTGCGTCATAGGTGTTTTTCGCCTCTGCCAGACGGCCCGAGGTGGCCAGCAGGCGCGCCTGCTGCAGCTGCTGCCGCCCGTCAGGAGACATCATGCGCAGACCCGCCGCCGACTCACGCGCCGCCGCCGAGCCGGGAGCCTGCCGGTTGAGTTGATCCAGCAGCGTCTGCGCCGCCGCGATATCGCCCTGATGGAGCGCCAGCCGCAAGCGCGCTGCCAGAACCTGGGGATTATCCGGGTCTATCTTCTCCAGCCGGTAGAGCGACTGCTGCACCAGCTCATATTTATTGGTCGATTCACCGATGCGAACCTGAGTCAGCAGCCAGTCGACCGGTGAAACCTGCGGCCCATCGACTGGCGCAGCCTGCCCCGGCAGCGCACTCAGCACACCGATCAGGACGCCAGCCCGCAGCAGAGGCGCCTTATTCATCTTCATCATCAAGCAGACGGCGGTGTGCCACCAGACGCATCAGACGCCAGACCAGCAGCGCAAACAGCACGACAACCAGCACAGCACACAGCGCCAGCCAGAACGGATGGGGCGCAATCGAGGCCCAGAGCCGTTCCCACCATGGAAGATGACCCACGAAGTAGGTTTCTCCGACGCGAAGGCTGTTGACACCCGACTCGCGGATAATGGCGGTGGAGCCGGAGATCGCGCTGCGCTTGCCACTGTCCTGCAGAGCGTCATCAAGCAACTGCCAGCTTCGCGGACTGCCATCGGCCAGCAACGCCACAACACTGCGCTGATCGTTAAAGGGTGACTGGAAACCAATCACGGTTGCCAGCGGCCCCCGGGAGCCAATCGCGGTACGACTTTCTGCCGTCCGTTCAGCCGGGCTCAGTGGCTGTGTCTGCTGAACGGTCTGACGCGCCGGTTTTTTCAGCCAGCTTGCAGTGGCTTCCACCAGCGCACTGATCCGCTGGTCATCCTGCAGATCGGCTGGGATACCGCCGATCATCAGCAGATCCGCATCCTGTTTTTTCGCGCTGCCCCAGTCATCGGTCAGCTGCACGCGCAGCGCCGGATAGCCGGTCTGTGCGCCAATATTACCCAGCGCGTTCAGCATCGTACTGACCTGCTGTACATCCGGATTGGGCTGAACCAGCACCAGCGTCTGAGAAAGATCGGCCAGGCGGCTGAAGGGGAAGCCTGCGTTTGCCCAGGTCTGCAGTGAGGGCATTTCGATATAGTGACGATAGCCAGAGAAGTCGATGCTGGAACTCTCATCCAGTACCACATGATGGCCGACCGGGGTCACGGTTTCGCAGCGGCCGTCAGCTGTGCCGCCGATAAAGGTATTGGCATAGTCAAAATCGAAACGCAGCTGGTTGACGACACCCAGGCGCAACGCCGGAATGCGCAGTTCATGATTCTTATCCTGCATGCCCTGAATCAGCGGAATATGCAGCAGCTGCTGCCCGGCGGTATTTTTGGGCATCAGCGGATAGTCCTGAATAAACTGATTATTCAGGTTAACGGCCAGCCGCGAGCCATCCTCCTGAAGCGGCGAGGTGTAGCGATAGCTCAGATCCATATCAATACCCCGCGCGCGCACCAGGAAGAGATCGGGCGGCAGATTCAGCGTCAGGCTGACCGGGTTGGGCTGCAGTCCGTCAGACTGTAGCTGGTTCTCATACTGCGACAGCTCCGCAAAGGTGGTGCGGCGATCGGTGCGTACCCAGTTGGGCGCATCATAAGGCTGACGCGGCACCAGCTGCGTGACGTGATCAATGGTCGCGGTGTCGCCGCGTAGCAGCAACTCACCCTGTGCAATCCCCTGCACCGCCGTCAGCAGATCGTCATCATTGCGACCCAGGATCAGCAGCATCTTTTCATAAGGATTGTCAGGCTGGCTGACCATCGCGACGGTCGGCTTCATCACCGGAGGCAGATCGTTCAGGAACGCCGGACGGGCATCGTTGGTGGCAAAGACAACCGCATGCTGCTCCCGGGGCAGCTGATTGTAGAGCACCGGAAAACGCTGTCCGCGCCAGGCGGCTTTGCTGCCAAACCACGAGGCGAGGATGGCGGCGGCGCGCTGCTGTTTAATGTCCGGCCCGGCGGCAAACACGATCGGCAGCGTCAGCGGCCGCTTATCACGGGCGTCAAAGAAGGGCTCCGGGAAGTGAGAGAGGTCGTTTTTCAGCGGCAGTTTCTGCAGCGTCAGATCCATCCCGCTCTCTTTCCCGATATCAAGCCAGATGGTGCTGTTGGCCGGATTTTCGCAGATGTTTGCATAGTGTCCCACCAGCTCAAAGCGCAGGCGGTTAAAGTCGCTGATAAACCGGGGGTCGATCGCCAGCTGCATCTGATTTTCTTTACCCATCTGCTCCGGCGTCAGGGTAATCAGGCTCACCAGCTCATCATTGAGGTAGATTTTCAGCTGCGACAGCGTGGGCAGCAGCGCGGGCGAGGGGCGAAAGCTGAGATTAAGCAGCGCACGCGTCACCACCTCATCACTGCGTACACCGAACTCGATCTGGCCAGTGCTGCGCGTTCCGCTGAGCATCATGCTGCCCGGCGGCGGTGCCAGCGTCAGAAAATTCAGCTGACTGCTACGCAGCGGCGCACCCGCCTCCGGCGTTACCGCCTGTAATGCGGGTTTCGCGGCGGTAGCCACCGGCGCCGTCTCCTGCGCCAGCGCGCAGCTTAGTGTTGCGGAGCCCAGCAGCAGCGCAGCGACCCACCTGTTTACTTTCGTTGTCGTCATATCATCAACTCAATGCAGATTTTTTTAAGCAGGCGCGCGACCGATGCCCTGCGGCAACAGCGAAGCCAGCCAGCTTACCCCAGTGGTAAGCAGGTTAAACAACCGACGTAACTGTGGCGGACCATATTCCGCCAGACGCAGATACCCTTTGAAGCCGAGGATTGTGATATCGGCCAGGCTCTGCACCGGTTTATCTTCAGGAAAACCGTCCTGCCACAGCGCCCAGGTATCGGCACGGGCGAAGGTACACTGAATAAAATCGATGTGCTGTCGGGTGGTCAGCGCGTCGAGACGCACGCCCGCCCGCAGGCCAAAGACGCGCTGTACCCGGCAGGGGAAACTGAACTCCTGCTGCCCGCGACGAAGCAACAGCCAGACCTTCTCACCCTCCCGCAGCGCATCAGGCTCGCGCAGTTCCAGACCGACACCGCCATCCGAATAGTCACGCAGCGTACAGGGCAGCATGTGTCCGTTTTCGCGCGAAATTGCCGCTGGCATCGCAATTTCAACCCGATGCGCTTCGCGGATCTGACGGGCCTCGACCGACACCGCCACCGCACCACCGAGAATCACCATGTTGTAGAGCACCCAGACCAGGCTGACCCAGACTGTTAATACTTCATTGGCCGGGCCGTGCTGCATTCGCCAGAATGCCATCACCACGCCCGCCAGATTGAGCAGAACCAGCATCATATAAGGTCGGGTAATTACCCAGTCCAGGTGCCGCTTCTCGACCAGTCCGCCCTTGGCGGTCACGTTGAACTTGCCTTTATGCGGATTGACCAGCGCGACCGTCGTCGGCAGCGCGATATACCAGGCCAGCACGGTCTCGTAGACTTCACTCCAGAACGAGTGTCGCCAGCGCCCCTGAATGCGTGAGTTGGTCAGACTGGTGTGCAGCATGTGCGGCAGCACATAGACGGCAATCGCCAGGGCGGGCGCATAGATGATGTAGGCATGACAGAGCAGAAACGCCAGCGGCGCCAGCAGGAACACCAGCCGTGGGATCCCGGAGAGAAAGTGGAGCATGGCGTTGGCATAACAGAGCCGCTGCACCCATCTCAGCCCCTTGCCAAACAGCGGATTATCGAGACGGAAAATCTGCACCATGCCACGCGCCCAGCGGATGCGCTGACCAATGTGCGCTGACAGACTTTCTGTCGCCAGTCCGGCTGCCTGAGGAATGCGGATGTAGGCGGAGGTATAGCCAAGGCGATGCAGACGCAGCGAGGTATGCGCATCCTCTGTCACGGTTTCAACCGCGATACCGCCAATCTGCTCCAGCGCGTCGCGTCGCAGAATGGCGCAGGAGCCACAGAAAAAGGTGGCATCCCAGGTGTCATTACCATCCTGAACCAGCCCGTAAAACAGCGACCCCTCGTTAGGCGTGCGGCGAAAACGCCCCAGATTGCGTTCAAACGGATCGGGGGAGAAAAAGTGATGCGGCGTCTGCAGCATGGCCAGCCGGGGATCTTTGATAAACCAGCCCATTGTCATCTGCAGAAAAGCGCGCGTCGGCACATGGTCGCAGTCAAAGATCGACACAAAGTCGCTGCGGCAGTGCGTTTTCAGCGCATGATTGATGTTGCCTGCTTTGGCGTGTGCATTGTCCGGCCGGACCACATAGTGAATGCCAATGCTGGCGGCAAACTCGCGAAATTCCGGGCGCTTTCCGTCATCCAGCAGATAGATGTTCAGGCGATCTTTTGGCCAGTCAACCCCCAGTGCGGCGTAGAGTGTCGGCCGGACTACGCTCAGCGGTTCGTTGTAGGTTGGCACCAGCAGATCCACTGATGGCCACGTCGAGCGGTCGTCTGGCATCGACACCGGCTGCCGGTTAAGCGGCCACAGCGTCTGAAAATAGCCCAGCACCAGCACCACCCAGGCGTAGGTTTCGGCGGCAATCAGCAGCAGACCCAGTACCAGGCTCACAGGATCGTCCCAGTTCAGCGTCGAGGTATAGCGCCACCAGAGATAACGACAGGATACGGTCAGCGACAGCACAATCAGCATCATTGTGGGTAAACGGCCCGGCACCCGCCGTATGCCCATTGCCAGTGCCCAGAGCAGCAGCACAAAGATAAACTGCGTCGTCAGATCGAAGGGCTGACTGATGCAGAGCAGCGCCAGCAGCGAGGCGAACAGCCCCATACCGATAAAAAGGGTATAGCGCAGCAGCGGCGGCAGACGCTTCAGTCGCCGTTCGGCCCGTGCGCCCAGCTGGTTCGTCTCTGCCCGTTTTGCGCGTCGCTCCAGCCAGCGATAGGCCTGCTGCCGCCAGCGAATCAGCGCAGCGAAGCCGTTCGCGCGGCGGCGGGGCTCCTCCGCTGGCAGGACAATAACCAGCCACAGGGTCTGCGTCAGATAGCGCAGAAAATCGAGCGGTCGGGGGCGCTCCGGCGAAATGTGCGGATAGAGGCGGCGGCGCTGCCGGAGAATACGCTGCCAGCCGGGTGTTTCGACACGAAACAGTACAACCACCAGTCCGTACCAGAACAGGTTAAACGCGCTGGCGAAGCGGGAAGCACCATGACGACGTGCGTCGGCATAACGTCGTTCTGTTCCCAGCCAGGCCGGGGCGGTCAGCAGCCAGCGTAGCGGGTTCATGAGCGATCCTCTTTCAGATGTAGCTGCAGCCAGTTCGCCAGGGTGGTGATCTCTTCACTGACCAGCGCGTGTGGCCGGTATTCCCCGACCGGCTGCTTCATCATCAGGGCTTCTGCCAGCGCCTCATCGCGGTGGATCAGCAAGGGGATCAGCGGATGCAGCGTCGCCATCCAGAACTGATGCAGATCCTGTTGCAGGCGGCTGTTAGCATTAAACTGATTAATCAGAAACCGGGTTACCGCAGGAAATGGCCGCTGACTCAGGCGCAGATGGCAGTTGGCATCCGGGGTGGCGATGCACAGCAGGCTATCGAGCAGCGGAAGCAGCCTCTCATGCCACGGTGCGCTTTCGGCGGGCAGATCGAAAAGAATCCAGGTATAGCGCCTGCGCAGGGCCGGGAGCGTGTCGAGCAGCGGCGTGGCGACAGCCACATCCTGCGCCGGCAAAAGGGAGGAAAGCAGACCATAAGGCAGCAGGTCGGGCCCCTGTGGATAGCGCTGCGCATGTTGCTGCCAGTCACCGCCTTCGCACAGCGCCTGCATCCAGCCCTGTGCCGCCTGAACGGGCAGATTAAAGTGTGCACCCAGCTGACTGACTGGCGAACCATCGATCAGCAGGACCCGTTCACCCAGCCTGGTCAGCGCCCAGCCGAGTGCTGCGCAGAGCGATGTCGTCCCGACGCCGCCCCGTATGCCCTGAAGCGCAATCTGCGGCATCAGTGAGCTGGCTCCGGCAGCGCAGACAGAGTTTCCGATAACAGCGGCCAGCAGGCCACTATTTCGTTCAGCCGATCTTCACGCGCAATATCAACATACCGGAACGCCTGCAAAGAAAAGGCGTCACGCAGCGCACTGATATCATCCTGAGGCTCACGCTGAGCGGAGACCGGCGTATAAACATCGTGGTTTTTCATTATTTCTCGCCACTAATAAAATATCGGCACCAGAACAGTGTCATTTACCTGTGATCTGGAAAATGGTTTCCAGAATGCGTACGATGCCAGAGAAAGGCAAACATCGGCCAGTCAGTTATTTTTAATTCGTCAGGTTACAACCTATGCTGTCTATAATAAACTAGCCTGGGCTGGAAAAATAACGAATTCAATATGAAAAATTCTTTTTCGTTGGGGCTGCAACAGGTTCAGCCTGAAGTAAGCACTTTACAGAATCCTGGCTGTTACTGGGTAAGCTGCACACGTCAGCCGGATGCCCATGCTTTCATTCGTCAGGTAATTTCACATCAGCAGGCTGTGACGCTTATCAGCGCCGGCCAGCCGCCTCAGGCGCTGCTGACACCGGATCCCGCCGGTGGCCCCGACCGCATCCCGCTGTTTTCATTGCCCGAAAATAAAAAAAGTCTGCTGCACCTTGAGCGTGATTTCGCCCGCACGCTCGGCCATAAAAATGGACTGGTGATTTTTAGCAGCGCGGCCACGCAGTGGGATAAATTAAGTGATGCAGAATTAAGCGACTGGATAACGCGCATGCGCAGGCTGCTGCATAAAAAGAAAATGACGCTTCTCATTGTCACTGCGGGTATCACACAATTAAATCAGCGTAATAATCTTCAGCGTTATTTTCGTCAGATGGACGGGCTGGCTTATTTAACCTTTCAGCAGGGCGGCTGGCAGTATCAAATAAGCTGGTGGTATGCCGGTGAACGATTGCTGGCCGATCGTACGCTGCGTCTGGGCTGTGAAGATGAACATTTCTTTGCTTTAAAAGAAACGCAGGAACCGCTGAGCCTGAATGACGAACAACATTATCTGGCTGATAAAAGCGTGCTGGAAGGTGCACCGCCGCTTTCACGTCAGTGGCAGCTGTTTGAGGATAATCAGCAGGTCTGGGAAAGCGCACAGCAGGCCAATGCCGCCACCGTGATTTTCAGCCTGACGCACAGCGAACAGATCCGCGAGCTGGCAAAAATGGTACACAGTCTGCGTCGCAGCCGGGGCAACGGGCTGAAGATCGTCGTGCGTGAGATGGGCGTCAGCCTGCGTTACAGCGATGAGCGTCTGCTGCAGGCGTGCGGCGTGAACAGCATTGTCCCCACCACGGCCGCCATGTCGAAATTCCTTACCCTGCTGGAAGGGATTCAGGGACAGCGGTTCAGTCGACTGGTTCCCGCCAGTCTGGACACCCTGATCGCCTCAGTGCAGCCGCTGCACGAAAAGGGGTATATGCCTCCTGAGACGTTTTGTCAGGCTGTCAGCCAGCTTATCAGTAATCCCCTGCTGCCGGAAAATGACAAAGGCCTGCTGGTTGCCCTGCGTCCGGTGCCACAACTTACGCCACAGCAGATTCTGACGCTCTGCAAGCCACGTCGCTTTGGCGATCTGGTCACGGTACTGGAGGATCGGGTCATTCTTTTTCTCTCCTCCTGCCGCTATAACGACCTGGATAAGGCGCTGAAATTTATCTTTTCTCTGCCGCATGACGAACTGTTTGCCAACCGGATTATCTGGTTTGAAGATAACCAGATTCAGGCCGAGATCGGCAATATCAAAAAAATGCGACCGGTGGCGCTGCAGGCGGTGGCTGCGGTGCCCGAACCGGCGCGCGCTGTTCCTCGCCGACCTGCAGACATCCCTCAACGCGCGACGCCGCAGCCCATCTCTTTACTGCCAGAGGATGAATCCTGATGAACCTGATGGACTGGGTACAGATTGCACTGCTGGTAATCGCGGTCGCGTTGATTCTGAAGCCGGTGTGGCAGCAGTGGCTGCCGCGTCGCTGGCACGGCCTGCTGAATCGCCTGCTACCGGCACGTGCGCTGAAATCTGAAGGGCACTGGCAGCGTCAATCCTCAAAAACGGATGCAAACATTAATGAAAAATGATCAACCCGCTGCGGGTCACGCCTCCCGTCTGTGGTCCCGCTGGCGTGGGCTGGGCGGCTGGAATTTCTACTTTTTAGTCAAGTTCGCCCTGTTGTGGTACGGCTATCTCAATTTTCACGCCCTGAGCAATCTGGTGTTCCTCGCCTGGCTGCTTTTTCCCCTGCCGTCGGCGCGTCTGCATCGTCTGCGCCACTGGGTTTCAATCCCTGTCGGTTTCGGGCTGTTCTGGCATGATACCTGGCTGCCAGGCTTCAACAGCATCCTCAGTCAGGGTGACCAGCTGGCGGGCTTCTCGGTCAGTTACCTGCTTGACCTGGCTGACCGTTTTATTAACTGGCAGATGCTGGGCGCGCTGTTTGTGCTGCTGGTGCTCTATCTGTTTATCTCTCCCTGGATTCGCCTCACCGTGCTGGTATCGCTGATGCTAATCTGGCTCAATGTGCTGACTATTGCGGGTCCGGCCATGTCGCTGCTGCCGACGCGGGCCGCTACGCCACAGGTCGTCCTGAATCAGACGCCTGCGACGAACCCGGCCGCGGCCGTGCCGGATGGACTCGATCAGTCGGCCGCGCCCACCAGCGCCAGCCTGACCGCCTGGCTCAGCCGTTTTTATGAAAGTGAGCGCAAGCGCGTGACCCACTTCCCGGATAGCCTGCCAGCGGATTCGCAGCCATTCGACATTCTGGTGATCAACATCTGTTCGCTCGCCTGGTCCGATATGGATGCGGCCCAGTTGCGCAGTCATCCGCTGTGGCAGCACTTTGACATTATGCTGACCAACTATAACTCGGCTACCAGCTACAGCGGCCCGGCGGGCATTCGCCTGCTGCGTGCCAGCTGCGGTCAGACGTCGCACAGTGACCTCTACAAACCGGCCGATGCACGCTGCTATCTGTTCGACAATCTGGCGAAGCTCGGCTTTAAAGAGCAGCTGATGATGGACCACACCGGCGTATTTGGTAACTATCTTAAAGAGCTGCGTGAGTCGGGCGACATTCAGGCTCCGCTGATGTCGCAGGCGGGCATTGCGCCGGAGCTCTCCTCCTTCGACAGCTCACCGGTGTTCAACGATGCTCAGCTGATGCAGCGGTGGCTCGACGATCGTAACAAAAGCAGCGATGCACGCAGTGCCACCTTCTACAACCTGATTCCACTGCACGACGGCACCCGCGACCTCGGCAGCACCAAAACCGCGCCGTGGAAACCACGGGCGCAGCTGCTGTTCGATCAGATTGATACCTTCCTCACCCAGCTGGAGAAGTCTGGTCGTCGCGTGATGGTTCTGGTCGTTCCGGAGCATGGCGCAGCACTGGCGGGGGATAAGATGCAGATGTCAGGCCTGCGCGATATTCCCAGCCCTGCCATTACGCATGTGCCGGTGGGGATTAAGTTCGTCGGCATGAAGGCACCGCATCAGGGGCAGCCGCTCAATATTGATGCGCCGACCAGCCTGCTGGCGATCTCAGAACTGGTGTCGCGCGTGGTAGATGGACAGGTCTTTAATGCGCCGAACGTGAATATGTCGGTGCTGGCTGACAAGCTGCCTCAGACGCCCGTCGTGTCAGAAAACGACAATGCAGTGGTGATGATGTATCAGGGTAAGCCGTGGATCAGGCTTAATGGCGGCGACTGGGTGCCCTATCCGGAGTAGGCCGCAAGCGGCGGGTCAGGGCTGTTCAGCCCTGGCCCGCGCCGCGATCAGCGTTTCTCCTGAAACGCCTGCCAGGTCAGCAGCTGCAGACTGGCCGAAAAGTAGTTCTGATCTGCCGCCAGCCGATCGCTGAGATAGCCGGTTTCATTCAGGGTCAGATCGCGTACCGCCAGCAGTCCCCCCTCAAGGTGATAAGGCGCCGGGGTATTGGCCAGCACGTCGAACCAGGCGGGGGTCAGCATCCGGCTGTAACCCTGCCAGACGCGTTGAAACGGCACCAGGGCCAGACTGTGTGGATCGTACCACCAGATATTCAGCGGCACGCGAATGGCGTCATAACTGAAGCGATTCGAATAGCCGACCGCCGGTGCCACCGAGCCATCAGCATTCAGCGCGACCCAGTCCAGCGGCAGACCCGTTTTGCCAAAGCTCAGCTTACCCAGCAGATCGAAGCCGTCATTAATCAGTGAGTCCCAGACCTGAAGATGGCTGCGCTCGCCAAACTCCCGCCAGGCCTGAAACAGGAAATAGGAGGGATTGAGCACCACATAGCTGGTTTTATTAAAGCCCTGGGCGCCCGGCATCAGCACGGTATGGCCGCCAAAGCGGATAACATCCAGTTTGATGATGGCGCGCTGGATGCGGTCAGACGCCTGCTGATAGTCGGGCGCCTGCCATTTCTGTGCAGCACGCTGCAGCGCCCAGGCCAACAGCACATCGCCATCTGCGGCGTTATTTTTATCGGCAACCGGATCGTTGCTGCCAGGCACATAGCGCCAGTAGAACAGTTCAGTCTGCGGATTACGCAGCTGGCTGCGTGTCCACTGCCAGAGCCGATCAAAGGTGGCCCGATCGTTGTTGGCGACCGCCAGCAGCATGCCATAGCCCTGACCTTCGGTGTGACTGACGTTATTATTGGCGGTGTCAATGACCCGCCCTTCCGCAGTCACAAAGCGACTCTTGAATGTCTCCCAGCCGCTGGCCGCTGCCTGAGCGCTGCAGGCCAGCAGTACGACAGTGCAAATCCAGCCCAGCCAGAATGGCTTACGTTTCATGTTCCGTCCTATTGATATCGATAGTGCAGCGTCGTGCCGTCGTTGAGTTCAGGCGTTACCGGCACCCGGTGACTGCCGCCCTGCCCCTGCAACCAGCCTGACAGAAGTCCGGCCATCACCGCCCCAAAGGCGGCCTGCCAGTCCGCCGGTGAATGGAGGCTGTCGCCCGCCGGCAGGGCGTGATACGCAATCCGCAGCGCCGTCTCTTCGGGCTGAAACTGCACAAAGCCCCAGTTAAACCGTGCCAGCTGCAGATTACACTCGCGCTCCAGATCCTGCACGGTGCGCGCCTGTGGCAAAGGATAGCGGGTCGCCAGCGATTCTCCCATCTGATAGAGAAAGGCTTCCGCCTCCTGCTGACCGGCGTTGGCGATCATCCCGTCGATCAGCACGCTGACCAGGTCGAACCAGCCCGGCTGATAAGGGTGCGATACCCCTGCATGTTCACTCATTACTTCTCTCCGAACAGATAGCGGACATAGAGCTGCGCGCTGCTTTCGTTGTAGTCACCGAAGGTGTCATAGCCCAGCTGGCCGCCAATCGTCACATCTTTATTGAGCTTATAGTCCGCCCCGGCGTGCAGGTTATAACCGATGCCGTTTTTGCTGCCGCCGGAATAGTACGCGTCTTTCACGCTGCCACTGGCGGCAAGCGATTCCAGTTCCGACTGCAGGCGCCCATCGGCCGGGAAGTAAGCACTCTTATCCTGACTGTAGGACTGATAACCGGCGGCCCCGCCGATGTTCACTTTAAGATCGTCAAATTTGCGTGAGAACTCTATCGGGAAAGAAACTGACGCGTAGTTCTGCGGGCTGAAGTAGCCCCCTGTCCGTAGCTGAAGTAGCTGAGGTTTTTTGAGAAGTCCATCCACGACAAACTCATCCCCACTTTCAGCTCGCGGTCGTCGGAGTGGAACGGGCGGACATAGGCCCCGGCCGTCGCCTGCAGGTTATTGTTGCTGGCGACATTCTCACCCAGGTAACTGTAAGCGCCCGCACCGGCATAGAACCCGGCATCGCCATTGTCGTAGCTCAGCAGCGCGTTCGCCCCGTTCTTCGTCACGCGTCCCCAGCGTTTGCCGCTGGCTTTATCTTCTGCACCCACATACGAGAGCAGGCTGTCGGTGATCGCGCGGCGCTCACCGGTCAGGATCAGCGTCAGGAAATCGGTGAGTTTCGGTGACCACTGTACGCCGCCCACCAGGGTGCTGAGATCCTGGCCCAGCGGCGTACTGCCGAGATCCACTTTGTAGCTGTCGCCCTTCAGCGCCAGGTTCAGTTCGACGCCAGAGGCGGTCTGCGAATCGGTGCTGGCGTTCGGCAGGTCATTCACCGTCGCACCGCCTGCGGCCACCACTCTGCCCTGAGTCAGCGCATTGGTGCCGAAACGACGCCAGGCATCCGCCGCGCCGCTGCCCGCCGTCAGGGAAACCGGCGTGGCGGTGAAGTCCAGACGGGACTTTTCAAACGGCACGGTCGAGAAGGTCAGCGGGGCTTTAGCTTCGGTAAGCTTGCTCAGGCCCGACTCGCCATCACGTCCGCGTACCTGCACCATGCCCTGGCTCCAGGTGGCGGTTTTTTCCTGCAGCGCGTCCATCATGGTGTCGACATCGTGCAGGATCTGCGTGCGCTGTGCGACGATTTCGCCGCCTGCGACCGGTTCGCCGTCAGGCGCCGCCTCCGCTGGTGCTGCCTGCCACGGCAGAACGGTGCCATAAGCCGAAGGTGAACGTCCCACCGGCGAGGTGTGACGGTCAATAAACGGATTGTCCGCCAGCGCCAGTCCGCCGACCGTCGGCACGCTGTCGGGCTGCGCGCCCTGCAGGCCAATCAGCTGGCCGCGCGCCGAACGCAGATACGCCATCGCCTGCGAATGTTCACCGTTGGCTTCCGCCACCCGCGCCAGCAGCAGCAGGCGATCCGGCGACCGGGTCGTGTTGTTCAGTCCACGAGTCAGCGCATTGGCACGCGGCACGTTGTTCTGCGCCAGCGCGACGTTAATGGCCCCGACGCGCGCATCCTGGGTCGGCGTATCCTGCGTCATCAGGTAGTCATACACCACGCCCGCATCACGGTTCATTTTGCCGTCCTGATAAAGCCGGGCCATGGCAAACATCAGGTCACGATTCTGCGGATCCTGCTGCAGCGCGCCGATCAGCTTGTCGTAGGCCGCCGCGTATTGCCGCTGCTGCCGCAGGCGATCGACCTCGTTGATCAGATAGCCGTTGCGGATACCCGCCAGCTGCGTCGGCGTACTGCGCGCCTGCAGCGCCGGATTGCTGAGGAAGCGCTGCGCTTCGCTGCCGAGTCCGGCCTGATTCAGCACCGCCATCTGCGCAGCATAGTCGCCCGCATTGCCCTGCACGCCACGCTGCAGGTTGGTGCGTACCACCGAGACGGCGCTGGTGAGATCGCCCGCCTGCGCCAGTTTCTGCGCCAGATTACCGGCATCCACCGGATTGGCGGGTGGCGTGGTCGTCAGCGCTTTCAGGGTATTGGCCGCCGCTGCCGTAGCGCCCTGCGCCAGGTACTGATCGGCGGTGCTCATCTGCAGATTGAAATTCACCCGCTGCGCCAGCTCGCGCATCGCCGCTGTCTGCGACGACGCAGGGATCCGCGCCAGCAGCGCGCTGGCCTGCTGCCAGCCGCCGCTTTCACTGGCGTTCAGTGCGCCTGCATACAGTTCGCTGGTGCTGGCCCCGCTGCGCATCACAGGCTGCATGACATTGGCCGCCAGCAACGTGTCGCCCTGCTGACGGTAGAGCCGTGCCAGATCGAGCCGCAGCCAGCCATCGGAGGGATAGCGCTGAACGCCCTGCTGCAGCGTCGTGATCGCCGCCGTGCTGTTACCGTCCGCCAGCTGACGCTTCGCCTGCTGACGCAGCGCATCGGCTTCACTGGCGCGCGGTGTGACGCTCTGACGGACGCTCTCCGGCAGGGCACCCAGCAGGGTATTGGCCTCTGCCGTGCGGTTCTGCTGACGCAGCACGTAGAACAGCCCCTCTTTCGCACTGCGGTTATCCGCATCGCTTTGCAGAATGGTGCGATAGAGCTCCTCCGCCTGCGCAGGCTGACTGGCGCGTCGCAGCACGTCAGCGCGGAACAGCCTGGCGGCTACGCCCTTTTCGCCTTCCGCCTGAATCAGCGGTTCGCTTAACGTCAGCGCCCGGGCGCTGTCGCCGCTTTTCAGCGCCTGCTGAGCACTCGCCAGCTGCGCATAGAAGCGGGCATCATCAGCCTGCTGCTGACGCGACGAACCCTGCTCACCGCCGAGCTGTGCCGCGCGCTGCAGATAGTCCGCCGCCTCCTGATAGCGTCCGGCGCGCTGAGCGACATAGCCCATGCCCGCTAACGCATCCGCATCCTCGGGGTTGGCCCCCAGCACTTTTTCAAAACTGGCCTGCGCTCCACCGACATCACCGCTGTTCAGCGCGCTGAAGCCCGCGCCTTTCTCGGCGCCGCCAACGTTTTTACGGTAGTAGTCAATAACGGCAGAATCCTGCGGATGACGCTGCTGCCAGGTCTGGTAGAGCGCCGCATCGGACGGCTGCGGGCCGAGCCACAGCAGCGCCTGCCGCAGCGAGCGGTCGGCATCCTGATTGCCGCTCGCCAGCGAACTCAGCACCTCAATGCCCTGGCGGCGGGTCGACTCCTGATAGGTCAGCGCCTTACCCAGTGCCAGCTGCGCCCCGGTATCCTGCGGATGCTGAGCCGCAAACTGTCGCAGCGCCTCAACCGCCTGCGGCAGCAGTGTACGGTCACCCGCCATGGTCAGATAATATTCTGCCGCCACGCTGGCGGGCGGCTCATTGCCGCTGAAGGTGTTGCGCCAGGTCTGCAACGCTGCCGGGATGTTGCCGCTGCGTGCCTGCTGCCGCGCCAGCGAAAGCTGCGCCTGTGGAATGGTCTGCAGCTGGCGCGCGTTATCCAGCTCGCTGAGATGCGGATCACTGGGGGAAACCTGGCTCAGACGGGCGCGATACTGTGCCGCTGCCGCATTGTCGCCGCCCTGCTGTGAGTAGAGCGCCAGCAGATAGAGCGCCTGCGTGTTGCCCGGCTCCACCATCAGTACTTTCTGCAGCGAGGCCTTCGCCAGATCGTCGTGTGCTTTCTGATGCCAGTAAGACGCCTGATCAAACAGCGCCTGCAAGGCCGGATTGGTGCTTTCCGCCGCCAGCAGCGGCGGAGACAGGGCCAGCGTGCTGCCCAGCAGCAGCGCATGGCGAATACCGGCACTTAACAGATTATTTTTCATTGTTATTATCCTTACTTCCTGCCGGAATCACGGTTCTGGCCGGGGTTCAGACGCCGCCACGCATGTCGCTTCAGCATCACCCAGGCGGCACTGCCCACCAGGGCAGAAACCAGCATCGCCGCCAGTGCCAGCAGCACAGAGTGCTGGTTGGCATACCACACCACCATCATGTACCAGGGCATCTCGCCGCTAGGGAACTGCGCGCCGACACGGAAACTGCGAATGCCGTTTTCATCGGTGATGATCGCCGTATCGCCACGCACCGCGGCGTTGATCTGCGCGGAACTCAAATCGTTATGCAGACGCAGCAGCTGTTCGTCGCTGGTCGCTACCGTCATCACCACCAGCCGGTCGCGATTCCACGGTGAGCGGTAGCTGAGGAAGCCGCGCCACGCTTCATTGGAGGAGAAGTAACGGTCAGCATCCAGCTGCTGACGACTCCAGTCGCCGGTCAGCCAGCCACGCACTTTTTCCAGTGCGTCAGGCTCTTTCACGCCGAAAGTGTTGCCCGTGGCGTCGTAAGGTGACGCCGCCAGCATCGCCTGATTAAAGGCACTGTTGCCGGTGGTGCTGACCGCCAGCAGATCGCTCTGCGCCAGGCGCGCCAGATGGGTACCGCCAGCGGGCAGACCAAACAGCACCTGATTCTGCGTCAGTGCGACGCCGGTAGCGTTGCCCGCCCGCGCGGCCAGGTCCAGCAGGGTGGACAGCTCCGCATCACTGGGCGTTTCCGGCAGCAGCAGCGTGGTCTGGCCAAAGTCGGCCAGCCGCGAGAACGGGAACGACGCCCCCACAAAGTAGGAGAGGTTTGGCAGCATGCTGAAGTGACGCGTATGGCTCAGATCGATCCATGAATCCTCTTCAATCCGGCTCTTGATGTTGTTATTCAGCAGCACGCCGCAGGGCGCATCAGCCCGCGGTTTAATATTGAAGTAGAGCGCCAGCTGGTTGTCGCCATAGATCAGATAGGGTTCGAGATTGAGCTGATACTGCTCCTGACGCGCATCCCCGCCCAGCCGATGCCAGGCGCTCTCCAGCAGGCCGACCTTGTTCACCGTCAGGTTGCGCAGGAAGGTGCCGTTCAGCATGACGTTCAGGAACGAATTATCCTCGTCGATCCAGCTTTCAGAGGGGAAACGGTAGTGCAGATTAACCGGCACCGTGTTGCCATCCCACAGGAACAGGTCCGGCGCGGCGCGGAAGTTCACGCGCAGCGCATCATGCCAGATGCCGCTGCTGGTCAGGTTCTGATCTTTGCGCAGCAGCTCGCTCAGGCGCACCGGGCGGTCGGTATTGATCCAGCGCGGCGCATCGTACGGCTTACGGTTTGCGAGGGTTTGCGGGGAAACCTGCAGCTGGCTCTCATCGGTGTTGAGCGGCTGTGTCGTCAGCCGGTTGGCCGCCTGACGTAGCTGATCGTCGTTGTTGCCCACAACCAGCAAGAGCTTGTAAACCGGATTGTTGGGGTTATCGACCAGCTGCAGCATCGGGCCGTTACTGGCCGGAAGCGTCAGGGTGCCGATACGATCGCCAGGGTGACCAAACAGGATGCCGTTGTTGTCCGGCAGTTCGCCGCGCACCACCGGGAAACGGATGCCGCGATAGTCACTCTGAATGCCGAGCCAGGAGGCGACCAGAGCCGCTGCGCTGACCGCGTCCGGTGAAACCTGACGGGCGAACCCCATCGTCACCACGGAGGCCGTCATCCGCTGCGGATCCAGGAAGGGACGCGGGAAATTGCGCAGGCTGGTGCCGATATTTAGCTGCTGCCCCTCAAGGTGCAGCGCGGTCTTTGGCAGAATCGTGACCTGATACTGCCGGGCACTCTCTTTTTCGCACAGCAGCTTGTCCGCATCGTTGATTTTGAAATTGAGGTTATTAGCCGACACCACCATCGCCGCCGGAATATCCAGCTCATAGTCGCTGACGTCGCTGTCCGTAGCGCCCAGTGGCAGCGTGCCCAGCGGCTGACCATTCAGCATCAGCTGCAGCGACGTATTGCGGGCGGCCAGCGCGGCGGACACGCGCAGCGTCAGATTCAGCCGCGCATTGGTAATGACTTCGTCGCTGGGCAGGGTAAAGGTGATACCCGACTGTAGCTGACCGCCGGTCAGGGTGATGCCGCGCGTCTGGCCCATCTGGGCCACCGAGATGGTGCTGCTGATGGGCTGATTGATCGCCGCCGCGATAACCGGCTGCGGCACGGCCACGGGTGCGGTGGTCTGGCCTGGCGCATAAGGCACCGCGCTGGCGGCGGCCGCAAGCGCCGGATCGGCACCGCTCAGTCCCTGCGGCGGCGGCACGTCGGACAGCGCACTGCTGTCCTGGGTGACCGATCCGCTGTTCTTCTCTGGCACAGCGGCCGAAACCGCCGCCTCTCCGCTGGTCTGTGGCGCGGATGTCGCCTCACCTGCCGGGGCATAGGCTGGATTTGCCGGTGCGGGCGTGGTCTCCGCCGCCACATTCTGCGGCCCTGAAGCCGGGACAGATTCCGTAGCCTGTGCAGCCTGGGCTGCTGAAGAGAGTGATGATGCGGCCGTCTCGCCACTGCTGACCGGCGGCGCGGCCTGCGCTGAATCCGCAGCCGGTGTGGCCTCCGTGTTAACCGGCGTCACCGCAGGCGATGCAGACGCCGCGCCGCTGGCTGGGGCCGGATTTTCTGCGGGCGCGCTGACAGCGGCATCCGCAGCCGGTGTGGCCGCACTGTTAACCGGCGTTACCGCGGGCGATGCAGACGCCGCGCCGCTGGCTGCAGCCGGATTTTCTGCGGGCGCGCTGACAGCGGCCCCGGATGGCAGCGGTGCTGCACTGTTGACCGGCACGCTGGCGGTCGCACTGTCAGCATGCGCTGCGGACGCGCTGTCCGCGACCGTCGGGGCCGGGCTGTTTACCGGTGCGGCGCTGCTGCTCTCACCGGCAACCGGCGTCTCCGCGACCGCAGGCGTCAGCCATAACGCGGCGCTTAGCGAACTGGCCAGCAACGTTTGCGTCAGGATCTTCATGCCGCGCCATCCTCTTTCGCCGCCGCGGCAACCGGGTCGACTTTTTTACGTTTATCGTGGCGGCCCTTCCAGGTCAGCCAGAACAGCTCAAATACGGTACGAATAATTGTGCCCAGCGAAATCAGCGGGTTATCCTGCTTATACTCCGGCTGGATCCAGGCATCGGCGCGCGCCAGCACGACCCGCACCAGCTCGCGACGGCGCGCCAGCGGCATCGCCTCGAAGCGCAGGCGGATGCTCTCGCGATCGCCGGAAATCTTGCTGACCGGAATGGTGATCGCACCGGATTTCAGCAGCAGATCGATCTCTTCAATCTCGTCCGACGCGTGGCGGCCGTCCGGCGCATCAAGCTGCGCCCCCCCCATCGACAGGTTACTGGTCTGGGTGCGTGATGAGATGCCGCTGGCGTAGTGGATAATCGCTGGGATCTGCACCTCCACACGGATGGTTTTGCGCACCTGCCTGGTTTCGCGGGCGACGGCAATGGCCGCCATAAGAATAATCAGGCTGAAGATCGCCCAGCCAACGTTGAGCGCAATAACGTAAGGATCGACGCCAAAATAGTCATGCATCGTGGCACGAACGATGCCCGCCACGATCCCGATACCCAGCAGCAGCGCCACAATCACGTGCGGACGCACGATGTGGAAGTCAAAGAAGCCCTGGTCCAGCACGCCGCCTTTATCGGTCACGTTGAACTTGCCATGCTTCGGCGACAGCAGGGTCAGCAGGGTCGGGATCACCAGATGGAAGCACATCACCGTCTCATAAATCTCACCCCAGAAGGTGTAACGGAAACGGCCATTCATGCGGGAGTTTACGTAGAGCGACATGACCAGGTGCGGCAGCACATAGGCAAAGATCAGCGACGCCGAAGAGTGAATAATGTTCAGGTTAAACAGCAGGTAAGCCAGCGGCGCCGTCAGGAAGGCCACGCGTGGCAGGCCGAACTGGAAGTGCAGCATGGCGTTGAGATAGCAGAGACGCTGCTGCCACTTCAGGCCACGGCCAAACAGCGGATTATCGACACGGAAAATCTGCGTCATGCCGCGCGCCCAGCGGGTACGCTGGATGATATGCAGGCCGAGGCGCTCGGTCGCCAGACCGGCCGCCAGCGGGATCGATAAAAAGGCGGAGCCCCAGCCCAGTCGCTGCATTTTCAGCGCGGTGTGAGCATCTTCGGTAACGGTTTCGACCGCAAAGCCACCAATCTCTTCCAGCGCCGAACGGCGGATAACCGCACAGGAGCCGCAGAAGAAGGTCGCGTTCCAGTTGTCATTCCCCTGCTGCACCGGGCCATAAAAGAGTGCACCCTCATTCGGAATGCTGCGCGCCGCGCGCAGATTGCGCTCAAAGGGATCGGGTGAATAGAAGTAGTGCGGTGTCTGCAGCAGCGCCAGCTTTGGATCTTTCAGGAATGGCCCGACCGTCGCCTGAAGGAAGGTACGGGTCGCGACGTGGTCGCAGTCAAAGATGCAGATCAGCTCACCTTTGGTGATCGTCATCGCATGGTTGAGGTTACCGGCTTTGGCGTGTTTATTGTCGTCGCGGGTGATATAGCCGACGCCGACATCCGCCGCGAAGCGGGCAAATTCGCTGCGCTTGCCATCATCCAGCAGATACACTTTCAGTTTGTCACGCGGATAATCAATACACTGCGCCGCCAGCACGGTGTCGCGCACCACATCCAGACTTTCATTATAGGAGGGGACATAAATATCGACCGTCGGCCACAGCGTGGTGTCATCGGGTAAAGGTTCGATGGTGCGTTTTAATGGCCAGGTGGTCTGCAGGAAGCCAAGAATTAAGATCAGCCAGACATAAAGTTCCGCCAGATATAAGCCGATCCCGAGAAGTGCTTCAATCTCGGAATTAAAATGCAGCGTCTCCGTCGTGCGCCACCAGATATAACGGCTGGACATTAAGGCAGAAAGAATGACCATCACCACCGTTATTTTGCGGCTTTTGCTGAACCCTAATAAAAACATCATGCCGATACTAATCAGGCCAAAAATATACTGTTTCTGACTGTCCATTGGCGTAATGATGATCACCGCAGCAACGGGTGCAAGCACCAGCAGCAGCAGGTAAAACCCGATTTTACTCATAATTCACCCTGAGAAGAGCTGTATAAGTCAGTCACCTGGCCGAAGCTGGTTAATAGTGGTTTGTGCGGATGGAAGCCTGCACTTCGCCATTACCTACGGTAATGTTCAGAATGTTGCTGACACGTTTAGCGATCAGTTCAATATCAAATGCGGCTGCCGACGCAGGGCTGAAATCATAAACTGACTGCTGGGACGCATTGGCCTCACCCACACTTTCATCACGGTGAACCACGCCCAGTAAATTATCGCCCAGACGCTGTTGCATAAAGGCGGTCACATCGCGATTAATATTCCTGCGATTATCGCACTGGTTAAGAATAAAGTGGTGCCCATGCTTATTATTAAGCGGTTTACCAATCATTCGGTTCTCTTCAATCTGCGGTAATAACGACACAGAGGCGGTATCCGCTAACATCACCACTAAATGTATATCGGCCAGCGCCGTCATCGCTTTAAGGGCGGGACCCGGGCCGGGAGGAAAATCGGCCACAATCACCAGGCCCGGATAGTTCAGTAACGTGTCCAGACCGCGCCTGATGAAGTGAGGGTCTTTCATCAGGTTCTCTTCGAACCGTTCACGCTGAGGCTCCGTGACATCGCCATAAGGCAGGACAAAGATATTGCCGCCCGTGGTGAGGATCGACTGACTCCAGTCTGCCTGCTCTTCTGAGCGCGCCACAAAGCCGCGACCATCGTTAAGCGGCACACCAAAGTGAAGACGCAGTGCATTCTGCACATCAAAATCGATGGCCAGCACTTTGCTACCGGATCGTGCCAGACTCCAGGCCAGATTCGCCGCCAGCGTCGTTTTTCCCACGCCTCCCTTTGGCGAACACACACAAACTAACGGCATAGCGCAATCTTCTCCAGTAACGGTTTGAGTAAAGTTTCTTTTGGCAATTGCGTCTCGCGCGGGCGGAACAGCGCACCAAAGCGTCCGGGTTCAGAGGTAGATGCAGCCGGTGAGATTGCAGGCTGAGGCTCCGCGACCGTAGCAGTCTGTACCGGCGCGACAGGCGGTGCCGCCTGCGGCTGGGTCAGCGGTTGTGGCGGCGGCGGCGGAAAGAGCGACGCCGTGTGATTCTCTGCTCTGGCGGGCGCGGGCATTGTGCTGCCTGAAAGGCTATCCAGGATCGACGTACCCGCCCCCAGGGCCGGTTGCGCGCTGAGCGTGGCATGGCGAGGCGGTGCCTCGGGCGGCGGCGCCGTAAACTCATCACCGCGCAGCGGCTGAGGTTGTGGCAGGTCAATACGCTGGCCACCACTAAAAGGCGTCTGATTTTCCTCTTTTGCCAGCTGGCGGATTAGCGCCCATTTGCTGTGTTCTGCCGCTTCCTGCGCCTGACCAGACATATCTTTAAAGTCGATGTCGAGCGTTTGCGTTTTCTCTTTAAAACGCTGCAAATCATCGTAATCATTCTTCATTCGTCATGGCCTGCAACAGGAGGGAAATTTTCCGGAATATAGCATATCCATTTAATTATCGTCAGAAAAATCTGATTACAAAAAAGCCAAAATCAATAAAACAGATTAACCATAAAGATTCTTATTTAGCCGAATAACGCCATCCTCACCACATTAAAGCTGATAATTAATAATTATTTCTTAAGTTAAATCTGGCTGTGCAATTTTAATAATTTTTAAGGATTAACCACGTTGATGACCGCCGGCAGAGTCAGGCTGACTGGGGTAAATTCCCCCGATAATGCAAACAAACCTGCGGCGCGGAGAAATGAAAGCGAAATGCGGCGCTGAGGGATTGAAAGTCCTTATCTTTTTTTGCACAGAGCCTCTGCCATAAAAAATCAGGTGAGCAGTATTAAAGAAAAAATGAAAGGTATCGCCGCTGCGTCATCGCTGACCCGCCCGGGATAAGGTCTGAGGCTGAGTTGAGATAAAAAAAGGCTCCAGAAAGGAGCCTCATACCGGGGGAATCGCGTCAGGACGTCAGAACCGGTGGTGGCCTGTGCGCTCAGCGCGGCTGGCGCGCAAGCCGTACATCTTCAGCTGACCTTCTCTGCCACACCCACCGGCTGATTTTCATCCTGGTCCACAGCGAAGCAGGCAATCTCCTGTCCACCGTAGTTTTTCAGCTTCGGCTGCAGCTGCACACAGGTGCCAAAACGACGATGACAGCGCGCATTAAAGGCACAACCCGGCGGCGGATTAAGCGGGCTGGGCAGCTCGCCGGTCAGCTTAATACGTTCGCGGCGGTCGTCAGGATTCAGACGCGGCGTCGCGGACAGCAGAGCCTGAGTATAGGGATGACGCGGATTCGAGAAAATGGCCTCTTTGCTCCCCTTCTCGACGCAACGGCCCAGATACATCACCATCACCTCATCGGCAATGTGTTCCACCACCGACAGATCGTGCGAGATAAAGACGTAAGAGAGCCCCATATCCTGTTGCAGATCCATCATCAGGTTAAGTACCTGGGCACGCACCGACACATCAAGCGCAGAAACCGGCTCATCGGCAATCAGGACATCCGGATCGAGCATCAGCCCGCGTGCGATTGCAATACGCTGACGCTGACCGCCGGAGAACATGTGCGGATAGCGGTCGTAATGCTCGGTCTTCAGGCCCACTTTCGCCATCATCTCCAGCGTCTTCTCGCGGCGTTCTGCTTTGGTCAGTTGCGTATTGATGACCAGCGGCTCTTCCAGAATCTGGCTCACTTTTTTACGCGGATTGAGCGAGCCATACGGGTTCTGGAACACGATCTGAATTTTCTGACGGCGCAGCTTCTGCGCCTGAGGATCGTGCTTCAGCAGATCCTGACCGTGCCAGTAGAGCTGGCCTTCGGTCGGCGTTTCAATCATGGTCAGCAGGCGGCCGAGGGTGGATTTCCCACAGCCGGACTCCCCGACCACCGCCAGGGTTTTACCCCGCTCCAGATTAAAAGAGACGCCATCCAGCGCTTTGACCAGGCGCTCCTGACCAAACAGTCCCTTCTTCACCGGATAGTGCTTCTTGAGATCGATGGCCTGCAGCAGGAACTGATCTTTATTGGTTTCATGACTCATAGGTTGGTCTCCCGGCATCGTCCAGCGGATAGTGACACTTGGACTGGCGTCCTGGAATGGTGCGCAGTTCAGGTTCTTCCTGACGACAGCGGTCAGTTGCATACGGGCAGCGTGGATTCAGCAGACAGCCAATCGGGCGGTCATACTTGCCCGGCACCACGCCCGGCAGCGAGGCCAGACGCGCTTTGTCTGCTGCAAACTCCGGCAGCGCGCGCAGCAGCGCCTGCGTATAGGGATGGCGTGGCGCTTTGAAGATATCGCCAGCTTTGCCGCTCTCCACCACCTGACCGGCATACATCACGATAATGTGGTGCGCGGCTTCGGCCACCAGCGCCAGATCGTGCGTAATCAGGATCAGCGCCATGTTCTCCTGACGCTGCAGCTCCAGCAGCAGCTCAATGATCTGCGCCTGGATGGTCACGTCGAGCGCCGTGGTCGGCTCATCGGCGATTAACAGCTTAGGCCGACAGGCGATCGCCATGGCAATCATTACACGCTGACTCATCCCGCCCGACAGCTGATGCGGATAGACATCGAGTCGTGAGGCGGGATCCGGAATACCAACCTGATTGAGCAGGTCGATTGCCCGCTGACGACGGGTGCGTTTGTTGCCGCCCTGATGCACCTTGATCGCTTCCATAATCTGGTAGCCCACGGTGTAGCAGGGGTTGAGGCTGGTCATCGGGTCCTGGAAAATCATCGCCACTTCTGCGCCCACCAGCTGGCGACGCTCTTTTTCGGAGATGCGTTTCAGGTCGCGCTGGTTGAACTCCAGCTTCTCCGCCATCACTTTGCCAGGGAAATCGATCAGGCCCATGATCGCCAGTGAGCTGACCGATTTGCCGGAGCCGGACTCGCCCACAATGCCCACGACCTGGCCCTGCTCAACCTGATAACTGATGCGGTCAACCGCGCGGAACGGTGCTTTCTCGTCGCCGAAATGCACCGACAGTTTGTCTACATTTAATAACGCCATCTCGGTGCCTCTTTACTGCTTGAGTTTCGGGTCGAGTGCATCACGCAAACCATCGCCCATCAGGTTAAATGCCAGCACGGTCAGCAGAATGACCAGTCCGGGGAAGGTCACCACCCACCAGGCACTTTGCGCATACTGCAGGACGTCGGAGAGCATGGTGCCCCACTCCGGCGTTGGCGGTTGCGCACCCATACCGAGAAAGCCCAACGCCGCCATATCGAGAATGGCGTTGGAGAAACCTAATGAAGCCTGCACGATCAGCGGTGCCAGGCAGTTAGGCAGAATATTCACGAACATCTGGCGCAGCATACCGGCACCCGCGACGCCGGAGGCGGTCACGTAATCGCGATTGACTTCCACCAGCACCGCCGCGCGCGTCAGACGAATATAGTGCGGCAGCGCCACAAAGGTCAGCGCGATGGAGGCGTTAACGATGGAGGGGCCAAAAATGGCAACCAGCACCAGGGCCAGCAGCAGGCTGGGCAGCGCCAGCATGATGTCGACCAGACGCATGATGGTGGCATCGACCACGCCGCCGAGATACCCCGCCAGCAGACCGAATATCACGCCGAAAATCAGCGACAGCACCACCACCAGACAGCCCACCAGCAGCGACAGGCGGGCACCAAACATCAGGCGCGACAGCACATCGCGGCCCACGTCATCGGTGCCCAGAATGTAGCTCCAGCTCCCGCCATCCTGCCAGACCGGCGGATGCAGCAGCGCATCACGGAACTGCTCAGCCGGTGAATGCGGGGCCAGCACATCGGCGAAGATGGCGCACAGCAGCACAATGATGATGTAGACCAGGCCAATTACCGCGCCTTTGTTACGCTTAAAATAGTGCCAGAATTCCTGAAACGGGGTCATCGGCTTGGGTGCAACGTTAACGCTGCCGGGTTCAACAACAGACATGATGCCCCCTTATTTCTTGTGACGTATGCGCGGATTCACCACGCCATACAGCAGATCAACCAGCAGGTTGACCAGAATAATCAAGACGGCGGTCAGCAGCACACCGCCCTGCACCACCGGATAGTCGCGGCGCTGCAACGCTTCAATCAGCCAGCGACCCAGACCCGGCCAGGAGAAGATGGTTTCGGTCAGAATCGCCCCGGCCAGCAGTGTGCCGACCTGCAGACCAATCACCGTTACCACCGGCAGCATGGCGTTGCGCAGCGCATGCACCACGATCACGCGCATCCGGGTTAAGCCCTTGGCGCGCGCCGTACGGATGTAATCTTCACCCAGGACTTCGAGCATGGCCGAGCGCGTCATACGCACAATCACCGCCAGCGGAATGGTGCCGAGCACGATGGCAGGCAGGATCATGTGCATCACCGCATCGTGGAAATCACCCGGCTCGCCATAGAAGAAGGTATCGATCAGCATAAAGCCGGTCAGCGGCAGCGTATCGTCCAGGAAAACGCTGTCGCCCACCCGCCCGGACACCGGCGTCAGGTTAAACTGCACCGACACCAGCATGATCAGCATGATGCCCCACCAGAAAATCGGCATGGAGTAACCGGTCAGTGAGATGCCTACCGCCGTATGATCGAAAATCGAGCCACGTTTTACGGCCGCCAGGACACCCACCGGGATGCCGATAGCGACGGCGAAGATCATGGCGCAGATGCCGAGTTCCAGTGTCGCTTTGAAGCGCGGCACGAACTCATCCCAGACCGGGATGCGGCTCTTCAGTGAAATGCCGAGGTCGCCATGCAACACGCCGTTGATGTAGTTCAGATACTGTTTCCATAGCGGCTGATCCAGACCCAGCAGCGCCATTAACTGTGCATGACGCTCAGGTGAAATACCGCGCTCACCCGCCATGATCAGGACCGGATCGCCGGGGATCATGTGAACAAACGCGAAGGTAAGTAATGTAATGCCGATAAACGTTGGGATGACAAGGCCCAGACGTCGGAGTATGAACTGCAGCATAATCCGGTTTCTCTCTTGTCCGCGCGACCGTCGCCGCGAGGGGGGTTATTGCTTACATCTGACGATCGGGTAGACCCGACCGCGACGCAGACAGGCTGCGCCTCTACCGTTTCCAGTAAAACAGGGAGATAGAGCCGGGGCGACGTGCTGCCGCCCCGGAAATGCGACAATTATTCGTTAATGTCTACCTGGGCAAAGTAGTGTCCGCCCAGCGGATCGACTTTGTACCCGGTGACTTTCTTGCTGACCGGTTCATAGACCGTAGAGTGCGCGATCATCAGCGCCGGTGCCTGGTCATGCATTACAACCTGAGCCTGCTTGTAGTACTCGATGCGCTTCGCCTGATCGGCGGTGGCGCGGGCTGGCTGGATCTGATCCTCGAAGGACTTATCACACCAGCGCGAGTAGTTAGAGCCATCTTTGGCTGCAGAACAGCTGAACAGCGTCGCCAGGAAGTTATCCGGGTCACCGTTGTCGCCGGTCCAGCCCATCATGACGGTCTGGTGCTCGCCCGCTTTAGCACGCTTCAGATATTCGCCCCACTCGTAGGTGACGATTTTGGCTTTCACGCCAATCTTTGCCCAGTCGCTCTGGATCATCTCCGCCATACGGCGTGCGTTCGGGTTGTAAGGACGCTGAACCGGCATCGCCCACAGGTCGATGGAGAAACCGTCCGCCATGCCCGCTTCTTTCAGCAGCGCTTTGGCTTTCTCAGGATCGTAAGCGTAATCTTTCACTGCGTCGTTATAGCCCCACATGGTTGGTGGGATCAGGTTCTTAGCCGGCTGGCCTGCACCCTGATAAACGGCGTCGATGATCGCCTTTTTGTTGACCGCCATGGTCAGTGCCTGACGCACTTTCAGGTTATCCAGCGGTTTTTTCTCAACGTTGTACGACAGATAACCGACGTTCAGGCCAGCCTGCTCATACAGGTTGATGTTCTTATCCTGCTTCATACGGGCGATGTCAGCCGGGTTCGGGTACGGCATCACCTGGCATTCGCCTTTCTGCAGCTTGGCGTAACGCACGGACGCATCTGGCGTGATGGAGAAGACCAGGCGATCGATTTTCGGCTTGGTCCCCCAGTAATCCGGGTTCGCTTTGTACAGGATGCGGGAATCTTTCTGGTACTGCAGCAGCTGGAACGGCCCGGTACCCACCGGATTCAGGTCGACGTTCTGCGGGGTGCCCGCTTTCAGCATGTTGTCGGCATACTCTTTCGACAGAATCGAGGCAAAGTCCATACCGAGGTCAGCCAGGAATGGCGCTTCAGGACGTGTCAGCACGAAACGCACGGTGTGGTCGTCCACTTTTTCGACTTTGCTGATCAGCTTCGGCATATCCATGCCTTCGAAATATTCGTAGCTGCCGCCGGAAACGCCGTGGTAGGCGTTATTTTTGTCCAGCTGGCGCTCGAAGGTGAACACCACATCATCCGCGTTAAATTCGCGCGTCGGTTTGAAATCTTTGGTGGTCTGCCACTTCACGCCTTTGCGCAGGTGGAAGGTGTAGGTTTTACCGTCTTCGCTGACATCCCATTTCTCTGCCAGCGCCGCGTGCAGTTCAGTGGTGCCAATGGTGAACTCAACCAGTCGGTTGTAGATCTGACGTGAGCTGGCATCGTAGGTCGTGCCCGAGGTGAACAGCTGCGGGTTAAAGCCTTCCGGCGAACCTTCAGAACAGTATACGAGGGTTTTTGCCTGAACACCGGCGGCGACAGTCATAGCAATCAGGCTCAGACCGACCTTCAGCATCCCGGATTTAGCCAGGGAGTTGATCATGCTTTTGCTCCATTGTGATGTGATGTTGTGTATTGCCCGACCTCTGATTTTTTTATGCGGTTCAGGCAAACCACCGAACGGGTGGTGTAAACGCACGATGCCGTTTGTTTTTCTCATGCTGATTAGGCATTCAGAAAATTCCGTAACTGCACGTTATTGACGCATCAATTTGTCAACAGTTGCAAAGAACGTCAATACAACGGTTACTTATTTACACAGAGTGTGAGGAATAGCATGCAACGGTAATAAAAACCGTTTTGCGCTGAAAGCCCTACAATACACAGCACATAAGACCTGACTTCCGTGCATTGTGCTGGACGGCTGCTCTGTCGCTAGTGATTCTCACCGCTAAAAAACTTAAAACTTTTACCGGCAAATGCTGAATAACTGAACGATTCACCGTGCGTTATGACGTTCATCCAGCGGAATATGCTGGTTAAGAAGCATAAGAAATCAGCATGTTGATGCTTTCAGTCATAAGAAGAACGTGTCGCGAATTATGCTGGCAGCTCTGATAAGGCAAGGGCTGCCAGCACGAAAGCGCTATTAACAGCGGTTAACCCGCGAAACAGATGACGAAGGGGGTTTACTGGAACTTTTCGGAAAAGCCAGAAGCTTCGTGGGGTTGACATCTGACACCTGATATCGCACAGGAAACCGGAGCCGTTCACTCTGCGGGGCTTGCTGGCGCTGGTAAGCCGGCCAGAATGATTCGGTTCGGGCTTTTGCACTGCCAGAAATCTCCGCCGGACGCAACGCGAAGGGGCGTTCAGGGCGGTCAGATCGGGAGTGCGCCGGAAACAGGGTCAGACCGGAAAGGCGCTTAAACCTTCCCCGGACGTTCGGCCCACGCCCTCCCTGGCGTGGGACGCTTTCCTCTTCTGTCCCGGTTCCCTGCGCCTTGAGATTTTGCGTGGCGGTAAGGGGCGACCAGATTCTCATCCTCTTTTCTGCAGACGAAAAAAACCTGTCTTTTCAGACAGGTTTCTTAAACAGGGTCGGCGAGAGAGGATTACGCTGCTTTGCGCAGCGCCCTTCGGGCCGTTGCTGACGCAACGTTGTCTCGCTTCGCTCGGCGCAAACCTCCTCTGTCGGTTCTCATCCTCTTTTCTGCAGACGAAAAAAAACCTGTCTTTTCAGACAGGTTTCTTAAATATGGTCGGCGAGAGAGGATTCGAACCTCCGACCCACTGGTCCCAAACCAGTTGCGCTACCAAGCTGCGCTACTCGCCGATGGGGGCGCATGTTACTGCTCCCCCCGAACAGCGTCAACCGCTTTTTGAGCTTTTGCCGCCAATCGCCTGGAAAGCACGCGGTTAACGGGTTCCAGCGGTCTGCCACTGCCTTTTCATGCTCTGCTACAGCGACTTAGCCTGACTCGTCGCCGTGGCCTGACACCAGTTATTAGCCGGGTTAATGCCGCCATCTGGCGAGGTATATCCCAGGCAACCCAGGATAGTATCGAACAGCTCAACATGGCGATGGGTACGCCCTACACGCTGCTGCGCCTGCAGACGCTCAAAGTTGCTGCGGTTCTGGCTGTCTTCCAGATACTTATCGGACGCCCAGACCATCATCGGCACCCGGAACTGCTCAGGCGGCGCCATCTCACGCGGTGTGCCGTGCAGATGCATATTCTCGCTGATCGACTCACCGTGATCGGCTGCATAGAAGACGATCGCTTTTTTGTCGCGCAGCTGATCCAGTACGCTATCCAGCATGCTGTCGACATACAGCACCGAATTATCATAAGCATTAATCAACTGCGCTTTACTGCAGGTTTCATCCACGCCCATGCATTCCGGCTGATATTTCGCGAAGCTGCGCGGGTAACGCTGCGAATAGAGATAGTGCGATCCTTTGGTGTGAAGCACCACCAGATGCTTGCCTTTGGGAAAACGATCCAGTGACGCTTTCATCTCCGGCACCAGCAGCATGTCATCGACCGCTTTACCCTGATTACGCTTCTCTGAACCAATCTGCTCGCGGAAGGCAAAGTTGTTGGCATTCACGTTATCGTAGAACCAGACCTCGCTCTGCATCGCAAACAGTTCCGAGGTGAAGCCCAGCTCTTTCATCACCGCAAACACGTTCTGCTCTTTCAGCGTACGCCCCGGATTATCCATGGTGCCGCCTTCACGCACGAACATGCAGCGCAGCGACAGTTTGGTCGCGGTATCACAGGACTCCCCCCGGAAGGCCACCAGGTTCTTCTCTTTTGACAGTTTAGGCGTGGTGTCACGCTCATAGCCCAGCATTCCCATGTGATCCCAGCGCGTAGTTTCGCCAATCACAAACACCACATAGGTATCGTCCAGTCCGGCAGGCGCAACATACGTAAATTTTTTCGCCGGATCGAGCAGCTCTTCGCTTTTCAGGGACTCATCCATGCGGGTCCACGCAAACAGCCCGACCGCCGCCAGCCAGTTTGAGGGAAGATAAGAGTGCGCCACGACTCCGCCGTAGCTCGGCAGATCGATATTGGTGATCTCTTCATTGTGCTTCTGCAGCTTGTCGAAAAACCGGATCGGCAGCCAGACCAGCGCGACACAGAGCAGCATAATCAGCATCGGTTTCAGGCGCTGCCCCGGCGTCCGCAACTGTTCATTCAGGGTCATGCTCAACCGGTTGCGCCAGATCATCAGCAGTGGCAACGCGCTGACCAGCACCATCCACAGAATGAAATGGTAGCCCACGACCTCTTTAGAGAGATCGGTGTCGGTGGTCATTACCGACGCGACGATACCGTAACCAATCACGACGTTAAAAAACGCCATGTAATAGGCAGCGGCAACAGAAATCAGCACAATCAGCGTGGCCAGCACGCGATAAAACCACTTTCCTCCCAGCGACAGCAGGCGCATCAGGAAGAACGTCAGCAGCACAATGGCCACCACCTCGGTGACGGCAGTGAGCCAGTTCGTTATCGTAGAGTGCCTGAGAAAGCCATCAAAACGGCGATAAAAAATCGGTAAATTCAGTAAGATACCGAGGTAAAGCGCCAGCAGCAGCGATAACTTTTGCTGGGACAGGGTTTTAATATAATTCATGAAAAAAGGTGTTTCTCCGGAGTGAAGCGCTTGACCAAATCTTGTTATGTGACTACCGAAACGCGACAGAGTTCGCCGAATAAGCGGACCGGACAAAGATGAAGGAAAATTCTGAACGGGCTAACAGGCTGTAACGCGAGGTGGCTCAGTAAAGCATGGCCGCCTTCATCAGGCCAGAAAATAATCACCGATGACCCGATTAGCGCCTTTTTTATACAACGAGGGGGGCGGGCGACGAAATTGCCGCGGCGCGCAGCAGAAAAGAAGCGGGCCTGTATATCAGGCCCGCAGCACGCTTAGCAGATGATATTCAGCGTGACGTCAATGTTGTTGCGGGTCGCGTTTGAGTAAGGGCAGACGATGTGTGCCGCATCCACCAGCTTCTGCGCTTCGGCTTCATCCATGCCAGGCAGATGAATGTTCAGGGTCGCTTCGATGCCAAAACCGTTGGGAATAGGACCGATACCGACTTCACCTTCGATCCACGCCTCTTTCGGCATGGTGATTTTGTCGCGGCCGGCGACAAATTTCATCGCACCGATGAAGCAGGCGGAGTAACCTGCCGCAAACAGCTGCTCAGGGTTAGTCACTTCGCCGCCGGCACCGCCCATCTCTTTTGGCACACCCAGTTTCACATCCAGCACACCATCAGAAGAGGTTGCACGACCATCACGACCACCGGTTGCTTTGGCTTTGGCGCGGTAAACCACTTGTTCTAAAGACATGACATTTCTCCGTTGCACTATTTAATCGCCCGCTACTTATTTAGTCGTGAACGGGCGGTGAGGTTCAGTGGGTGCGGCGCACCCAACAGCAATTTCTATCGGGACTGATTCAGGTTATCGCGCAACCCGTCCAGTTGTAGTTTCAGGGCCAGCAGGGCCTCATCTTCACAGGCCGTGGCACATTTTATGGCGTCAGGAATCGTCTCGGCCCTGGCGCGCAACGCCCGGCCAGCCTCGGTCAGGGTTACTGCAACCTGCCGCTCATCCTGACGGGTGCGCTGCCGGTTAATCAGCCCTGCGCTTTCCAGCCGCTTCAGCAAAGGCGTTAATGTGGCCGAGTCTAAAAAGAGCTGCTCGCCAATCTCCGAGACCGTGATGTCATCTTTCTGCCACAGCACCAGCATCACCAGATATTGCGGATAGGTAATATCGAGCTGGCTCAGCAGCTGGCGGTAAACTTTACTCATCGCCAGGTTGGCAGAATAAAGCGCAAAGCAGAGCTGCTGGTCGACCAACAGTGGCATCGGTTTCACTTTTTTGTCATCTTGATCACTGTTCATAATCATGAATATAGATAGCGCGCTAGATAATTGCAAGCAAACTTTTTGCCAGGGGGTAAAAGCATGCAGGATTCACTGGAAGAACAGGCTCGTCGCTTTGCCACCGAGGCACATGCCGGAGCCGGTCAGCGCCGCAAATATACTGATGAGCCATACATCGTTCATCCGGCTGCGGTCGCAGAGCTGGTGCGCAGCGTCAGTCACGACGAGGCGCTCTTAGCGGCGGCCTGGCTGCACGACACGGTGGAGGATACCGCCACGACGCAACAGGATATCGAAGCGCATTTTGGTCAGCGTGTGGCCAGCCTGGTGGAAATGCTGACCGACAGCGCCCCCGCCAACGCAAAGAACCGCGCCGCCCGCAAAGTGGCACACTTCCGCCACACGGCCAGCGCCAGTCCGGAGGCACAGACCATTAAACTGGCGGACATCATCGATAACACCCGCGCGATTGTCCGTTTCGATCCCGATTTTGCGCGGATTTACCTGGTAGAAAAACAGATTCAGATCGCCTTACTGAAACAGGGTGATGCGCAGCTATGGCAGCAGGCTTCGACGATTATCGAAAGCGGGCTGGCCCAGCTGCGGGAGCCGCCCTACAGCGTGCCGGAGAGCTGGTTTACCCGACAGGCGGCGAAATACAGCGCCTGACGCCCATAAAAAAACCCGCCAGCGGCGGGTTTATTCCTGATATCTGATCAGTCAAGCAACTGCCGTCCCAGATAAGGATTGGCATGTAACAATTTCATCAGTTTCTGCGCCGTCGCCGAAGGACGGGTACGGCGGGCTTCCCAGCTCTTCACGGAAGAAACGCTCACGCCCATTACTTTTGCAAATTCATCAACCTGCATGCCGGTCATTTCACGCAGACGCTGCGGTTCTGGCTGGGCGGGTTGCTGGCGCTGAATGAGTAACTCGGCGGCGCGATCATCACGTGTCAAAACAATCTGCTCAAGGCTGCTGAGCAATTCAAACATCGGGTCTTTTAATTCCATAGAGAACTCCTTAAAACTCACTATGAAGCACGTGAAAGTAGAGAGGTACGAGCCTGAAGTCAGGACTCTGAAACCGGGCCTGTTCCAGGCTGGATCCCGCAAGGGTTTGTTTTTGTTATGAGAGAAACCATTACGGGACACAGCCTGCGGTGCATTTCTAAAAGTTGTCAGGTCAATGCAACAAATGCCGGGAGACTAAGTATGGATAGAGACCTGACGATTTGCTGCGCAATTTATAATTATTTTTTTAACTAAGGTTTGCTGGAAAAATCCCAGCGCCTCTAACCTGCTGAGGCAGCTGATTTTTTCACCCTCATAGCGGGCAAAAAAATCAATGTGTGTTTGCGATTTATGCGGATGCCCTCAAATTTTTTACCGGCATCTTCTCATTTCTGTGAGGTGCTGCACCTCTGCAGGTAGTGAGTGCAAAATATACGCCAGCGGCTTACTTCCTGAACACTTATATTCATCATTCTAATTAAAATAAGAATAATCCTGGCAGGAGCTTCAGCGTTGCCGCGCGTCGGCTCACGGTGCAGTGCGGGAAAATCCGTTATTCTGAGTGCTGTTTTTTCAGCAGATTATTGAGCAGCAACCTTTAAGAAACGGCAGATGCCTCATTCCGGTGCGTTGATACCGTCCACGCCTGGCGTTATGCGCGACAAAAGTGCACACCCTGACTGTTGTGCAGACGGCAGGCCACACAACCAATCCCGGCAAGGAATAGCGATGCGTGAAACAGATTTTAATGTCGCCTACCCTTCTCATCGCGTCCCGATGATGGGACGCAATGCGGTGGCGACATCACAGCCGCTGGCGGCGCAGGCAGGCTTGCGTATGCTGCAACAGGGGGGCAATGCGGTGGATGCGGCGATCGCCACGGCTATCGCCCTCACCGTCCTGGAGCCGACCGGAAACGGCATCGGCAGCGATGCGTTTGCTATCGTCTGGGATGGCAGTGAGCTGCATGGGCTTAATGCGTCAGGCCGTGCCCCGGCCGCCTGGCATCCCGGCCGCTTCGCCGCGTTTGACACCATGCCGGAAACCGGCTGGGAGTCTGTCACCGTACCCGGCGCGGTGTCGGCATGGGTTTCACTGGCGCAGCGCTTCGGCACTCTGCCGCTGACCACGCTGGCGCAACCGGCGATCGATTATGCGCGCAATGGATTCCCGGTTTCGCCACTGATTAGCCAGCTGTGGCAGCGTGGCTACGATAAACTGCGGGATCAGCCGGGCTTCAGTGACTGCTTTGCGCCACACGGCCGCCCGCCCCGGGCTGGGGAGCTGTTTCGCAATCCGGCTCAGGCTGCCACTCTGCAGGAGATTGCCGAAACGCAGGGCGAAAGCTTCTACCGCGGCGCACTGGCAGAGAAGATGGCGGCCTTTGCCCGCGAGCATGGTGCTGCCCTGACGCTAGAGGATTTAAAAAACCATCGTGCCGACTGGGTTACTTTGCTGTCGCATCCGTTTGCTGGCGGCTCGGTACAGGAGTTGCCGCCTAACGGTCAGGGCATCGCCACCCTGATCGCGCTGGGCATTCTGGAAGCGTGGGAGATCAATCGCTATATACCTGATTCACCCCAGTGGCTGCACCTCTCCATTGAGGCGATGAAACTGGCGCTGGTCGATCTCGAACGCTATGTCACCGATGAAGACCACCTGGAATTTCCGGCAGCACTGTTGCTGAGCCAGGACTATCTGCGCCAGCGGGCCGCTTTAATCGATCCTGACAAAGCAGGCGATTTCCGCTTTGGTTCACCGCAGCAAAGCGGCACCGTCTACGTGGCCGCCGGTGACAGCAAGGGCATGATGGTGTCGTTTATTCAGTCCAACTATATGGGCTTTGGCTCCGGCGTGGTCGTTCCCGGTACCGGCATCAGTCTGCAGAATCGTGGTGCAGGTTTCTCATGCGATCCGGCCCATCCCAACGTGGTAGCTGGCGGTAAACGTCCCTTCCATACCATTATTCCTGCCTTTGCGCAGGATCAGCAGGGCCAGCCGCTAATGGCATTTGGCGTGATGGGCGGCCCGATGCAGGCCCAGGGGCATGTTCAGCTGGCGCTGCGAATTATGCTGCATGGGCAGAATCCCCAGGCTGCGATTGATGCGCCGCGCTGGCGGGTGGTGCAGGGGCGCGAGGTAGTCTTTGAATCCACCCTCGATCGCAATACCCTCAGTACCCTGCGCCGTATGGGCCATAACGTGGTTCTGGAAGATCCGCTGAGTAACTACAACTTTGGCGGCGCGCAGGCGATAGTGCGCGATCCCCAGGGGTTCTACATCGCGGCCAGTGAAAGCCGGAAAGATGGCCAGGCTGTGGTATTTTAGGGCCGCCGTCATGAAAACATCGCCCTGAGATCGGTACGCCAGCAGGCAACGCAGGGCGCGCCGTCACGCAGCGGAACGGGTTCTGCCACTCCTCTTTCAGAAAGCACCTGTTTTACCGGTGGTTTCACATTGTGCCGTGGCGCAGGTTTGTTCTATTCTTTAGGCCATTCCTACCTGGACATCAGACAGTATCACCGACAGGAGTTGACCCTATGGCTTCAGGATTTACACGCCTTATGGCACGCGGCGGCATTATGCTCGCTGGCGCGCTGATCGTACTGCAGCTCACCGCATGTGGTGACAAAGAAGGCGACCAGCGTAAAGCATTTATCGACTTTCTCCAGAATACCGTGATGCGCAGCGGCGAACATCTTCCCAGCCTGAGCGAAAGCCAGAAACAGAGTTTTGGCAACTTCGCCAGCGATTACGCCATTATGTATGGCTTTTCACAGCAGGCGAATAAAGCGGTGGAACAGGGAATGCGCCCGGTGGTCGATGAGCTTTCTGCGATTCGCGTTCCGCAGGATTACCTCAGCCGTCGCGACTCACTGCGTCAGGCCAACAGCGCCCTGGTCATTGTTACCCAGCAGATTGAAAGCGCCAAAATGCAGGCAGACAGCAGCAAAGCGGCACTGAAGCAGTCGGATGACCTGAAAAAAGTCTACGATACCGCCTACAACAAAGTGGTGACGGTGCCCGCCAATCAGTTGATCCCACTGCTGCCCCAACTGCAGGCGCTGAGCCAGGGTGCGGTGCAGACCGGCGACTTCCTGCAGCAGCAGGGCTCCCGTGTCAGCTTCAACGATGGCGGCGTGCAGTTCCCGACCCAGGATCAGGCCACGCAGTATAACGCGCTTATGAGCACGCTTTCTGCCAACGCTCAGGCACTGCCGCAGGCCCAGGCGGCTGTTCAGGGTGGCATTCAGCAGTAAATCCGCTTTACGGGCAGAGGTCCTCCTGCTGCCCGTTTCCTCACCCTTTCTCTTCCCCATTCTGGCCCACTGAATGAAGTGTGATCTGGCGCATTTTTGACCAAAAATATTTTGTGATAAACATCACACATCTGTAATAAACCACACCCCGCAGGATGTGACACACATCACAGATAATCTGTCTTTCTGATTAAAAATACGGCAACACAGCGGTGGTGCGTCAATAAAATGTGATCATAGTCACGCAAAATCCCCCTGAAGACACCCTCATTCAGTGATATAGATCACACTAATTCCATGCCCTACGCAGTGCCAGATTCGCGTGATAGAGTCCGCGTGCATACAGTAATACCACCGGCTTCGGCTCGGGGTGGCTAAACAAAAACAAACGCGCTCTCCTATTGCAGCGCGTCTCAATAAGGGGTGGGTTTATGTCCTCATCAGTGAAGGTCAAAGTACAGAGCTTTGGTCGCTTTCTGAGTAATATGGTGATGCCAAACATCGGGGCGTTTATCGCCTGGGGTATCATCACCGCACTGTTTATTCCAACTGGCTGGCTCCCTAACGAAACGCTGGCCAAACTGGTCGGCCCGATGATCACTTACCTGCTGCCGCTGCTGATCGGTTTCACCGGCGGACGTCTGGTAGGCGGCGATCGCGGTGGCGTGGTCGGCGCTATCACCACCATGGGTGTGATTGTCGGTGCAGATATGCCGATGTTCCTGGGTGCGATGATTGCCGGTCCGCTGGGTGGCTGGGCGATTAAGTCATTTGACCGGGCAATTGACGGCAAAATCAAAAGCGGCTTCGAGATGCTGGTTAACAACTTCTCGGCCGGTATTATCGGGATGGTGCTGGCCCTGCTGGCATTCCTGGCCATTGGTCCGCTGGTAGAAGGTCTGTCGCACATTCTCGCGGCGGGCGTAAACCTGATGGTGCAGAACAACCTGCTGCCGCTGACCTCCATCTTCGTGGAACCGGCGAAAATCCTGTTCCTGAACAACGCCATTAACCACGGTATCTTCTCTCCTCTGGGCATCCAGCAGGCGAGTGAAGCGGGTAAATCGATCTTCTTCCTGATCGAAGCAAACCCGGGTCCGGGGATGGGCGTGCTGATGGCCTACATGTTCTTTGGCCGCGGTAGTGCGAAACAGTCTGCGGGCGGTGCAGCCATTATCCACTTCCTGGGCGGTATCCATGAGATCTACTTCCCTTATGTACTGATGGCACCTCGTCTGCTGCTGGCCGTGATCCTGGGTGGAATGACTGGCGTCTTCACGCTGACCGTCCTGAACGGCGGCCTGGTCTCGCCTGCTTCACCGGGTTCTATCCTGGCGGTGCTGGCGATGACGCCAAAAGGCGCTTACTTCGCTAACGTCGCCGCTATCGCGGCCGCCTTTGCTGTCTCTTTCGTGGTTTCCGCTATCCTGCTGAAAACCAGCAAAGTGAAGGAAGATGATGATATCGAAGCCGCGACTCAGCGCATGCATGAGATGAAAGCGCAGTCCAAAGGCCAGAGCGCACCCGGTGCCGCCATCGCCAGCGACGCCATGAGTGTGGATCTGCATCACGTGCGTAAAATCATCGTCGCCTGTGATGCCGGTATGGGCTCCAGCGCCATGGGCGCAGGCGTACTGCGGAAGAAAGTGCAGGATGCCGGTCTGAGCAATGTCTCGGTGACCAATACCGCGATTAACGCCCTGCCGGGTGATGTCGATCTGGTTATTACGCATCGTGACCTGACTGAACGCGCAATCCGCCAGGCACCACACGCCCAGCATATCTCGCTGAATAACTTCCTCGACAGCGCGCTCTACAGCACCCTGACCGAACGTCTGGTGGCAGCTAATCGCAGTGACGCGCATCGCGAAACGGTGAAGACGACGCTGGCCGACAGCTACGATGACGGTAACGCACACCTGTTTAAGCTGGGCGCGGATAACGTCTTCCTCGGCCTGACCGCCAGCAACAAAGAGCAGGCGATTCGTTTTGCCGGTGAACAGCTGGTGAAAGGCGGCTACGTTGAGCCAGAGTATGTTGAAGCGATGCTGGCGCGTGAAAAACTGACGCCGACCTATCTCGGTGAGTCGATCGCGGTGCCGCACGGCACGGTGGAAGCCAAAGATCGCGTGCTGAAAACCGGTGTGGTGTTCTGTCAGTATCCGGCAGGCGTTCTGTTCGGCGAAGAGCCGGAGGATGTGGCGCGTCTGGTAATTGGCATTGCGGCCCGCAACAACGAGCACATCCAGGTCATTACCAGCCTCACCAATGCGCTGGATGATGACAGTGTGATCGAGAAGCTGGCGAGCACCCGCAGCGTGCAGGAAGTGCTGGATCTGCTGTCAGGCAAGCCTGCCATCGCATAATGTCGTGATATTTTCCCTGGGGCGGTCATGCCCGTCCCTATTTTCCGGGGCGGGTTTGCCCGCCCCATCGTCATTTGATATGGGTCAAAAATTATGAAAGCGTTACATTTCGGAGCAGGCAACATCGGTCGCGGCTTTATCGGCAAATTACTGGCTGATGCCGGTATCGAACTGGTTTTTGCTGATGTGAATCAGACAGTGCTGGATGCACTGAACGCGCGTCATGAGTATCCCGTTCATGTGGTTGGCGAACAGACCAGAACAGAAATCGTGACCGGTGTCAGCGCCGTCAACAGTACCAGCGAAGCGATCGTCACCCTGGTGTCTGAGGTCGACCTGGTGACCACCGCCGTTGGCCCACAGATCCTGGAGCGCATTGCGGGTAGCGTGGCGAAAGGGCTGATTAAACGCAGCGATGATGGCACGACCCGTCCACTGAATATTATCGCCTGTGAAAATATGGTGCGCGGCACCAGCCAGCTGAAACAGCATGTGCTGAAGGTGCTGCCGGAGCAGTATCACGCCTGGCTGGAGCAGCACGTCGGTTTTGTTGATTCCGCGGTTGATCGCATCGTGCCACCGACGGAAGCCGGTAGCAGCGATCCGCTGGAAGTGACCGTTGAAACCTTCAGCGAATGGATCGTCGACAAAACGCAGTTTAAAGGCGACCTGCCGGCCATTCCTGGTATGGAGCTGACCGATAATCTGATGGCCTTTGTTGAGCGCAAGCTCTTTACCCTGAACACCGGTCACGCCATTACCGCCTATCTTGGCCAGCTGGCTGGCCATCAGACCATTCGTGACGCCATTATGGATGAAAAAATCCGGGCCGTTGTGAAAGGCGCGATGGAAGAGAGCGGCGCGGTGCTGATCCAGCGTTACGGTTTCGACGCAGAGAAACATGCTGCCTACATTCAGAAAATCCTGGGCCGTTTCGAAAACCCTTACCTGAAAGATGATGTTGAGCGCGTTGGCCGTCAGCCGCTGCGTAAACTGAGTGCGGGCGATCGCCTGATCAAACCCACCCTCGGAACGCTGGAGTATGGTCTGCCACATGCCCATCTGGTACAGGGTATTGCCGCCGCGATGCACTACCACAGCGATCAGGACCCGCAGGCGCAGGAGCTGGCTGCACTGCTGGCAGAAAAAGGCCCACAGGCGACCCTGGCTGAGATTTCTGGTCTGGCTGCCGATAGCGAAGTGGTGGCTTCAGTGGTGAGCGCCTGGCACGCTATGGCATAATGCGCGCGTGTTAGTGACGCAAGCCGGGCGCAGCCTGTCTGCGCCCAACGGCGGTATTGAACCCATGCAGGCAATAATGGAAGAGAAGCAAGCTTTTGAGAACCGGGTGCTTGAGCGCCTGAACGCCGGTCGTTCGGTGAGAAGCTTTCTTATCGCCGCCGTTGAGCTATTGGCTGAAGCGGTCAATCTGCTGGTGCTGCAGGTGTTCCGCAAAGATGACTATGCGGTGAAATATGCCGTGGAACCGCTGCTGCTGGGCGATGGTCCACTGGGTGAACTCTCGGTTCGCCTGAAGCTGATTTATGGCCTGGGCGTCATCAGCCGTCATGAATATGAAGATGGTGAACTGCTGCTGGCGCTGCGCGAAGAGCTGAACCACGATAGCGCCGACTACCGCTTTACCGACGATGAAATCCTTGGCCCATTTGGTGAGCTGCACTGCGTCACTGCCTGGCCGCCTGCGCCAGTGTTTCACACCGACGATGCGGAGCTGCGCAGTATGCAGCAGCAGCGCTATCTGCAGATGGTGCGATCCACCATGGTGCTGTCGCTTACCGAACTGATTGCCCGCATCAGCACTAAGCAGGCGTTTAAAAAGTCCGGCAGCTAGCCCCGTCAGGCGCCCTTTCCGGCGCCTTTTTTGTCTTACGCTGAGCGGGAACCTGCACCCGATTTGGTGTATCCTTAGCCTGTTTTCCTCAACGAGTTGTTGTCATGAAAGAGCAAGAAAAGAACGAAATCAAACTTCTCAGCGATAAGCTGGACGCACTGAACCGCAAAGAGCCGCAGTTACTGGAGTCAGGTGACACCGAGAAACTGGGCGCGTTGCTGAAAGAGAAAGAAACGCTGGTGACGGAGATTGAGCGTCTGCGCAATCAGCGGGTTGAAAAGCTGAGTGTTGAAGCGCAGAAGCTACAGAAAATGGGTTTCAGCCGCGAAATTACCAAAAAAGAGCAGGCTAATCTGGGCGCGCTGAAAAAAGCGTGCGCGGCCTGGTGGTGGTGCATCCAATGACCGCGCTGGGACGTGAAATGGGCCTGAAAGTGATGACCGGCTTCGCCAGAACCGCTTTCTGAAGCGTTGATCAGGCTGCGGCCTGATCAGCATCGGCCTTGCGTTCGCCAGCGGCGGCACAGACCTGTTCCGCCAGCGCATCCAGCAGTTCATAGCGACGGCGATACTCTGCGCGCTTCTTGCTGGCGATCTCCTCCAGCGTTTTACGCGGCAGGTTCAGCGGCAGCATAAACATCCCATCACTGCGCGCCTCCCCACTCAGCGACAGCCAGAATTCACTGTAGCTGGCAAAGAACTTATCCCCTTTACTGTGGCGATAGCGGAGGCTGCGGAATACGTGCGTCTCATCGCCCACTGCCAGAATCCTCTCCACACCGCACTGTTTCGCAAGAATAAACACTGCTTCCATTAACAGGCGTTTCGGGAAGAGGCCCTGGGCGGCTTTTGTCGCCTCACGGATAACCTCATTATTGATATGTTTCCGCGGCCCCTGTAATCCGCCAATTAATAAGGTGCGCTGGTTATTCTCATTAACAATAGAAAATGAAAGCGACGCGATAACGTCGTCGTTATAACGCAACACCAGCGTCACTTCGCCTTCACGGTCAAAATAACCTGAACTGCAGGAGAGTAAAAAGGCTTCGCCGTTTTTACCGGTCAGCGCAGCCAGCGGGTTATCGGCGGCGCTCTGCAGCAGCTGACGCAGCGCTGGATTTTCCAGGTTATTCATCAGGGTATAATGGTCGAGAATCGCCTGCGCGCGCGCAGCAATGCTCAGGCCTGAACGCAGATAGGGCCGGTGCAGCTTGGCGGGCAGCAGACCCTGGGTGCTCATTAACAGAGGCAGCTGTGGCAGACGCGACAGGGCATCCAGATAATGCAGCGTCGTCAGTGGCGATATCAGCGTCCTTAAGACAAATTTCAGCCGGAACCGTTTACTTATCCAGAGTTTATCCGGGACGCATTTTCCACTAATTAGCTGAAAAAAAAGCGAAGCAGAGGAATCTGCTGTAGTTTCGTGAGTAGTTATAATTGACATAATCAGCGACACGCAGTGGGTTAAGCAGGAATGTCACTGAAAATATCATAACTAATATCAACGGCAGGTTAATGCGGAATAACATTAAAACTGACGGATGACGATTTCTGGTTCCATCCAGGAACGCATAATATAAAGATAAAAAAAACCGGTGAAATAAATTTCACCGGTTTAACAGGTAACGCCATATTAACTTACTGTGCAGCAGCGAAGCGGGCGGCTGCTTCGTCCCAGTTAACCACGTTCCAGAACGCTTTGATGTAGTCAGGACGCTTGTTCTGATACTTCAGATAGTAAGCGTGTTCCCACACATCCAGACCGATGATCGGGAAGCCAGAGACGCCGGCAACCGCTTCGCCCATCAGCGGGTTATCCTGGTTTGCGGTAGAAACCACAGCCAGCTTGTCGCCTTTCTTAACCAGCCACGCCCAGCCTGAACCGAAACGGGTTGCAGCGGCTTTCTCAAACTCTTCCTGGAATTTTTCCACGCTGCCGAAATCTTTCTCGATAGCCGCTTTCAGGTCGCCCTGCAGGGTGGTGCCGGTTTTCAGGCCTTTCCAGAACAGGCTGTGGTTCGCGTGACCGCCTGCGTTGTTGCGCAGTGGGCCTTTTTTGTCTGCTGGCAGCTGATCCAGCTTAGTGATCAGCTCATCGACCGGCAGATCGGCAAATTCAGTGCCTTCCAGCGCCGCGTTGGCGTTGTTCACATAGGTCTGGTGATGTTTAGTGTGATGGATTTCCATCGTCTGCTTGTCAAAATGCGGTTCCAGTGCGTCGTAGGCATAAGGCAGGGATGGCAGTGAATAACTCATGTTCTTCCTCTCCATTTAATATGAGCAGCACGACGAATTCGGGACGTGCCGCGTAAGCAGTCGAATCATTATAGTTAAATTCATGTAGCGTAAAAGCGTAATCAATGCCCTGATAACGATAAGGATTTGCGAACCCCGGCAAAAGCAACCTGTTGTTTTTACAGCGCGCGGCTGCCCACACTGCCTTTACAGAGCCGCCTGCCCCATAGGTTTACAGGCGCACCATCAGCCCGGATGCCGCGCCTGTCATGCTCTGCGGCTTACCGGCCCAGCGCGCGCAGCGCGCTGTCGAGTGCCCCGACCAGCCAGTCGATGTCGCTTTCCTGAAAAGCCAGAGGCGGACGCAGTTTCAGTACATTCCCATACGGGCCAGCGACCGAAGTCAGCACGCGATGTTCACGCAGCTTCTCAATCAGATCCAGCGCCAGCGTCTTATCCGGCGTTTTACTGTGACGATCGGTGACCAGTTCGAAGCCGATAAACAGTCCGGCACCGCGCACATCCCCCACGCACTCAAAGCGATCCATCAGCGTCCGCAGCTCAGCCAGCAGCTTCGCACCGACCACACGGCTGTGTTCCTGTAAGCCCTCTTCGGTAATCACCTTCAGCACCGCCTGCGCCGCCGCCATTGCGACCGGATTGCCGCCAAAAGTATTGAAGTAAGGAATCGAGTCGCTGAAAGCGGCCAGCACCTCGCTTTTTGCCAGCAGTCCGGATACCGGGATGCCGTTGCCCATCGGCTTGCCGGTGGTGATCAGATCGGGCACGACATCGTGGCGGCCAAAGCCCCAGAACGCATCGCCGGTCCGGCCGAACCCGGGCTGGACTTCATCGGCAATAAAAATGCCGCCGTTAGCATGCACCACTTCGACCGCTTTTTTCAGGAAACCGCGCGGGTCGGGCAGAACGCCGTCTGAAGAGAAGATAGAATCGGCCAGGAATCCGGCAAACTTAATACCGTGCGCGGCCATATCATCAATCTGCTGCTGAATCTGGCCGGCAAACCAGTCACCCAGATCCGGTGCATCCACGCGATAGGCATCCGGCGGCATCACCAGCCGGGTGGTTGGTGCCAGCGGCTGCCCGCTGCCCAGCGCCGGAGAGGCACCGGAGGTCAGCTCACTGGTGCCGTGGTAGGCCTCTTTACTGACAATAATTCCGGTGCCGCCGCTGAAGGCGCGCGCCACGCGGATCGCCAGATCGTTGGCTTCCGATCCGGTACACATATACATCGCGCGATCGATTGCCGCAGGCGTGGTCGCCAGCAGTGCTTCGCTGTAGTCAAGGATATTTTCGTGCAGGTAACGGGTGTGGGTGTTCAGCATTTTCATCTGCTGCGTTACCGCCTCAATCACGGCCGGATGACAGTGACCAATGCTTGCCACGTTGTTGTAAACGTCGAGATACTTATCGCCCGCCGCGTCCCAAAGATACTGCCCCTCTCCGCGCACCAGATGAACCGGCTTGCGATAGAACAGGCGATAGGATTCGCCGAGCACCTGACTGCGTTTATCGGTCAGTTTGCGCGTCTCGCTGTCCAGCGCAGCGGCATGTTCAGCGCGAAAACTGTTGGTATCCATAATGGTGGAACGCGTGGCCATAATTGACTCCGGTTTCAGGGATAAAGGGGAAGCGCGATGACCCTTATCATGCCTGCCTGCGTCAAAAATGCAACAAAATACACAAATGCAATAAAATACACATGACGTTCGTGATGCGTCGCGTTAAGCTGGCCCCCGATTCAGACGGACGCCAGCGCCGGACTGGCGTATTATCCAGGCTCTTCGCGCTTTACAAGGAAACCATTATGCTGCAGGAAATGCGCCTTCATCGCATCCGTGCCTTACTGACCCGGCTCAACCAGGTGAGCACCGAGCGCATTATCAAAGAGCTGGGGGTATCACGCGAAACCGCGCGTCGGGATATGATTGAGCTGGATGCGCTGGGGCTGGCGCGACGGGTGCATGGCGGGCTGGTGGCGCTGGAAACGCCCGCCGAACCGCCGCTGACCGAACGCCGCAGCCAGCAGACCCGGGAGAAGCGCGCAATCGCCCGTGCCGCTGTGCAATTGCTGCAGCCCGGACAGACGCTGTTCCTGGACGCGGGCAGCACCACTACATTTCTGGCAGAGGAGCTGTGTGCCCTTTCCGGCCTGACGATCCTTACCAACAGCCTGCAGGCGGCGCTGGCCCTGAGCGCCGGGGAAGAAGATCAGACGCTGAATAATCAGATTATTTTGCTGGGCGGGAACATGTCAGCGGGCGCACAGCAGACACGCGGTGAAATCACCGTCGGCGAGATCGTCCGCTACCGTGCCGATATCGCGCTGCTGTCACCGGTGGGCGTTGAGGCAGCGTGCGGGGCCACCAGCTTTCATCCGCACGAAGCGGCCATAGCCCGTGCGATGGTGCAGCAGTCTGCATCCTGCTATCTGCTGGCCGACCACAGCAAGCTGGGGGTGGTCAGCCGTACGGTCTATGCGCCACCTCAGACAATCTCTATGCTGATTACCGACGGCGGGGGCGGCGACAGTGCCGCCCTTGCGGCGCTGCAGCAGCGACTGCCTGAAGTGAGGGTCGTTTAACGCAGCCGCTGAGGGTGGCTGTAGATGGTGGCGCGGCCGGGTTTGCTGAAGCCGACCAGTGTCAGGTTACAGCGTTCAGCCACCTCCACCGCCAGGCGGGTCGCCGCCGACACCGCAAACAGGATTTCCACGCCGCACATGGCAGACTTCTGCACCATTTCATAACTGGCGCGACTGGAGACCAGCACCGCCCCTGGCCCCCAGTCGGCCTGGCTGCGATACCCCAGCAGCTTATCCAGCGCCACATGGCGACCCACATCTTCGCAGCCTCCGGCCAGCTGACCGTCGGGCTGGATCCATGCGGCCGCATGCGTGCAGCCGGTGAGCTGGCCGACCGGCTGATACGCCTTAAGCTCACCCAGCGCCTGATCCAGCCTCTCCAGCGCAAACGTCTGGGTAAAAGGCAGCGGCGAGAGCGGCTTGCCGATCTGTTCCAGCTGCTCAACGCCGCAGACGCCGCAGCCCGTCCGGCCTGCCAGCGCGCGACGCTGCGCTTTCAGCGCCATAAAACGGCGGCTGGAAAGCTCTATCTGCACCTCGATACCGTCACAGCCCGGCACGATATCCATGCCGAAAATGTCACCCGGCGCATCGATAATGCCTTCAGAGAGCGAAAATCCCAGCGCAAACGCCTCCAGATCTTTTGGCGTGGTCATCATCACGACGTGAGAGATGCCGTTATAGACCAGTGCCACCGGCACTTCGTCCGCCAGCCAGTCTGAGCGGGCGGTCGTCAGATCGTCACGCTGCCACACCTGCGTCAGGCTGACGCCAGCCTGAGTTGTTAAACCTTCGCCTGATTCAGGCTGGATAGCTTTCAAAAAATATGACCTGTTGTTAATAAATGATGAAATTCAGCGCGGCGTTCCGCCGCGTCCTGATTCTGCCTCCTGGCCCGGAATTGAGCAAATAAACCGCGAGGCAATTCATGCGGTTTTGCCATCGCAGCAGGCGGCCAGGCCCGCCGGCGCAGAGAATGAAAACCCGATATTTTATCCATAACATCGATAGGCATTTGATAATAGTAATCCAGGGCTGCCCGGGAAAATCTGCTTGCAACGTAAATCTGCCGTCGAGGATTTTTAACAAAATGCAGGAAATAAATTACTAATGACTAACCTGTTGACCCTGGTCAACTTAGACGCAGATAAGGCTGTTATTTTGCAGAGCTTCGCAATGAAGCCGATACAGAAGAACGAAAAATGCAAATCAACAGACGAAGTTTTTTTAAAATCTGTGCAGGCGGCCTGGCGGGCACCAGTGCTGCATTACTCGGTTTTGCCCCCCTCTCAGCCTTAGCCAGCGTCAGAGAATTCAAACTTATCCGCGCCAGAGAAACCCGCAACAACTGTACCTACTGCTCAGTCGGCTGCGGCATGCTGATTTACAGTCTGGGCGATGGGGCGAAGAATGCCAGCGCCTCGATTTATCATATCGAAGGTGACCCTGACCATCCGGTCAGCCGGGGATCGCTGTGTCCGAAAGGGGCTGGCGTACTCGACTTTATTCACAGCGAGCAGCGACTGAAATATCCGGAATATCGCGCCCCCGGTTCCGATAAATGGCAGCGTATCAGCTGGGAAGAAGCCTTTGACCGCATCGCCCGGCTGATGAAGCAGGACCGCGATGCGCATTTCCAGACCACTAACGCGGCGGGTGTCACGGTGAACCGCTGGCCCACCACCTCCATGCTCTGCTCCTCCGCCGCCAGCAATGAAACCGGCCTGCTCGACCAGAAATTTGCCCGCGCGCTGGGGATTCTGGCACTGGAAAACCAGGCACGCCTCTGTCACGGGCCGACCGTCGCCGCCCTTGCACCGAGTTTTGGCCGCGGTGCAATGACGAACAACTGGAACGATATTAAGAACGCCAACGTCGTGATGATTATGGGCGGCAACCCCGCCGAAGCGCATCCGGTAGGGTTTAAGTGGGTCATTGAAGCCAAGATTCATAACAATGCTCAGGTTATCGTGGTCGATCCGCGCTTTAACCGTTCGGCAGCGGTAGCCGACTACTATGCGCCACTCCGGGCGGGCAGCGACGTGGTTTTCCTGATGGGCATCGTCAACTATCTGCTGCAACACAATCAGATCCAGCAGGAGTATGTGTGTGCGTTCACCAACGCCGCTCTGATCGTCAAAGAGGGCTTCAGCTTCAGCGACGGTCTGTTCAGTGGTTACGATGCCGCGACCCGGCAGTACGACCGCCAGAGCTGGCACTATGAGCTGGATGACGACGGCTTTGCCCGCCGCGATGAGAGCCTCGCGCATCCGCGCTGCGTCCTGAACCTGCTGAAAACGCATGCCAGCCGCTACACGCCGGACATGGTCACGCGCCTGTGCGGAACCTCGCAGGAAGCCTTTTTAACGGTGTGTAAGCAGCTTGCCTCCACTTCGGTTCCCAATCGCACGGCGACAATTCTGTATGCGCTGGGCTGGACTCATCACACCAACGGTTCGCAGATTATCCGTACGGCGGCGATGATTCAGCTGCTGCTGGGCAACATTGGTATGCCAGGCGGCGGGATCAATGCGCTGCGCGGACATTCCAACGTCCAGGGCTATACCGACCTTGGTCTGCTGACGCAGAGCCTGCCGGGCTATCTGCCGCTGCCCTCAGAGAAGATGACTACCCTGGCGGCCTATCTGCAGCAGGTCACACCGGTCGCGCCCCTGCCGGATCAGGTCAACTACTGGCAGAACACCGACAAATTCTTCGTCAGCCTGATGAAGAGCTTCTACGGCGATAAGGCCACAGCGGAGAATCAGTGGGGCTACGACTGGCTGCCGAAGTGGGATAAAAGCTACGACTGCATGGCGCAGGCAGAGATGATGGAGCAGGGGGCGCTGAATGGCTGTCTGATTCAGGGCTTCAACATGCTGGCGGCCTTCCCGGATAAAAACAAGGCGGTCCGGGCACTTTCACGCCTGAAATATATGGTGGTGATCGATCCGCTGCGCACGGAGACGGCCAGCTTCTGGCAGCATCACGATGCGTTTAACGATGTCGACCCGTCGACGATCCAGACCGAAGTGTTCCGCCTGCCCTCTTCCTGCTTCGCGGAAGAGTCCGGATCGGTAGCAAACTCGTCGCGCTGGCTGCAGTGGCACTGGGCGGCGGCCGCGCCACCTGCAGAGGCGCTGCACGACGGTAAAATCCTCGGTAACCTCTTTATGCGTCTGCGCGCGCTCTATCACCTTGAAGGCGGAGCCGCGCCGGAACCACTGATGGCGATGCGCTGGGACTACCGCGATCCGTACAATCCTGAGCCGGAAGAGGTTGCGCAGGAGAGTAACGGCCAGGCGCTGAGCGATATTTATGACGCCACCGGCAGGCTGCTGCTGAAAAAAGGCCAGCAGCTGAACGGATTCGCTGAGCTGCGTAATGACGGCACTACCGCCAGCGCCTGCTGGATCTACAGCGGCAGCTGGACGCCGGAGGGGAACCAGATGGCCCGGCGTGACAATGCCGATCCGTCAGGGTTGGGGGCGGTTTCCGGCTGGGCCTGGGCCTGGCCTGCTAACCGCCGCATTCTCTACAACCGCGCCTCCGCGGATGCACAGGGTAAAGCCTGGGATCCCGCACGGCGTCTTATCGAGTGGGATGGCGCACGCTGGCAGGGTATCGACGTACCGGATTATCCGGTCACCCTGTCGCCGCAGAAGCAGGCCGGTCCGTTTATCATGCAGCCCGATGGCCTGGGTCATCTGTTTGCACTTGATAAAATGGCCGACGGCCCGTTCCCCGAACATTACGAGCCAATGGAAAGCCCGATCGCCGATAACCCTCTGCATCCCCGGCAGTCTCACAGTCCGGTTGTCCGGCTGTTCAGCAGCGACGCCGCCCGGCTGGGTAAGGCCGCTGACTACCCCTGTGTCGCCACCACCTACTCCATCACCGAACTTTTCCGCCACTGGACGAAACATGCCCTGCTGAATGCGATTGCGCAGCCGGAGCAGTTTGTCGAGATCGGCATCGAGCTGGCAGAGGAGAAAGGCATTCGTCCAGGTGACAGCGTTAAAGTCTCGTCACAGCGTGGCTATATCAACGCGAAAGCAGTGGTCACCCGTCGTCTGCAGCGCCTGACGATTGATGGCAGGCCGATAGATACCGTGGGCATTCCCTGTCACTGGGGCTTTGAAGGCACCACGCGTAAGGGCTTCCTGGCTAATACGCTGACGCCGTCGGTCGGCGATGCTAACTCGCAGACCCCGGAGTACAAGGGATTCTTAGTAAACGTCGAAAAAGCGTAACGGTGAATGACAATGGCTTATCAATCACAGGATATTATCCGTCGCTCGGTGACCAATGGCTTCACTCCACCGCCGCAGGCGCGCGATCACCAGCGTCAGGTGGCAAAACTCATCGACGTCACCACCTGTATCGGCTGCAAAGGCTGTCAGGTCGCCTGCTCTGAGTGGAACGACATCCGCGATAAGGTCGGGCATAACATCGGGGTCTATGACAACCCCACCGATCTCAGCGCCAAATCCTGGACGGTGATGCGCTTCTCGGAAGTGGAAGAGGATGGCCGGCTGGCCTGGCTGATCCGCAAAGATGGCTGCATGCACTGCGCCGATCCCGGCTGTCTCAAAGCCTGCCCGTCAGCAGGGGCCATCATTCAGTACGCCAACGGCATCGTCGACTTCCAGTCTGAGCAGTGCATCGGCTGCGGCTACTGCATCGCAGGCTGTCCGTTCAACGTGCCACGGCTGAACAAAGAGGATAACCGTGCCTATAAGTGCACCCTGTGCGTGGATCGCGTCAGCGTCGGCCAGGAACCCGCCTGCGTGAAGACCTGTCCGACCGGCGCGATTCACTTCGGCAGCAAAAGCGACATGCTGACGCTGGCGGAGGAACGCGTGGCGGAGCTGAAGTCGCGCGGGTTTGCACAGGCTGGCCTCTACAACCCGGCAGGCGTGGGCGGCACCCACGTCATGTATGTGCTGCATCATGCTGACAGGCCTCAGCTCTATCACGGGCTGCCGGCGAATCCGGGCATCAGCCCGACGGTGACCTTCTGGAAAGGGATCTGGAAACCGCTGGCGGCGGTGGGGTTTGCCGCGACGTTTGCCGCCGCGATCTTCCACTATGTTGGCGTGGGCCCGAATCGCGTCACGCAGCATGACGACAGCAGCGATCAGCCTGAGGAGCATCAATAATGAAAAAGCCCGATCATCTGGTGCGTTACCGCGCACCCGAACGTATTAATCACTGGATCGTCGCAATCTGCTTTGTCATGGCCGCGCTAAGCGGATTAGGGTTTTTCTTTCCCTCTTTTAACTGGCTGATGCAGATATTTGGCACACCACAACTGGCGCGTATTCTGCATCCTTTCACTGGCGTGGTGATGTTTGCGGCGTTTATGCTGATGTTTTTGCGTTACTGGAAACATAACCTGGTCACCCGCGATGACCTTTACTGGGCCAGAAACATTCATCGGATTGCGCTGAATGAAGAGGTGGGCGATACCGGTAAATATAACTTTGGTCAGAAGTGTGTCTTCTGGGCTGCTATCATCAGCTTAGTGTTGCTGCTTGTAAGCGGTATTGTGATCTGGCGGCCTTACTTTGCGGATGCCTTTGCCATTTCCCTGATTCGTCTGGCGCTGATTGTGCATTCGGTCTCTGCGGTGGCGCTGATCATCGTCATTATGGTGCACATTTATGCTGCATTGTGGGTCAAAGGTACCCTGACCGCGATGGTGGAAGGCTGGGTCAGCGCCGAATGGGCCAGACAGCATCATCCTCGCTGGTACCGTGAGCAGCGTAACCAGCCAACAAAACAGGATAAACGCCCCTGATGAGTATTCGCATAATCCCGCAGGACCAGCTGGAGAAAAGCGAAAAAACAACGGCGGAGATGATTCCGCCGTTACTTTTTCCACGGCTGAAAAATTTATACAGCCGCCGTGCCGCGCGACTGCGCGACCTGGCGGCGAAAAATCCACTCGGCGACTATCTGCGTTTCGCGGCGACGATCGCGGAAGCACAGGAGATTGTGCTGTATGACCATCCGCTGCAGATGGATCTCCATGCCCGGCTGACGCAGAGCGCCCGCGAGGGCAAGCCGCCGCTGAACATTCACACCCTGCCGCGCGATCCGCACTGGCAGCGGCTGCTGCATTCGCTGATTGCCGAGCTGAAGCCGGAGATGAGCGGCCAGGCACTGGCGGTGCTGGAGAATCTGGAAAAAGCCCCCGCCACGGAGCTGGAGACGCTGGCCAGCGCTCTGTTTACCCGCGAGTATGCGCAGGTCAGCAGCGATAAAGCGCCTTTTATCTGGGCGGCGCTCTCGCTCTACTGGGCGCAGATGGCGGCGCTGATCCCCGGCAAAGCGCGGGCGGAGATGGGCGAGCAGCGTCAGTTCTGTCCGGTCTGCGCCAGCATGCCGGTCGCCAGCGTGGTGCATATCGGCAGTCATGAAGGCGCGCGCTATCTGCACTGTAATCTGTGCGAGAGCGAATGGCACGTGGTGCGCAGCAAATGCACCCAGTGCGAACAGTCCCGGGATCTGCACTACTGGTCGCTTGAAAGCGAACAGGCGGCCGTGAAAGCAGAGAGCTGCGGCGACTGTGGCACCTATCTGAAGATGCTTTATCAGGAGAAAGATCCGGCTATTGAACCGGTGGCCGATGACCTGGCGTCGCTGATACTGGATGCCAGAATGGAGCAGGAAGGCTTCGCGCGCAGCAGTCTCAATCCCTTTATGTTTCCTGGCGAATAGTCACTGACTCCGGAGAACCCGATGAAACTTATTGGCAGCTACACCAGTCCGTTTGTGCGAAAGATTTCAGTCATCATGCTGGAAAAAGGTATCACGTTTGAATTCGTTAACGCATCGCCTTACAGCGATGACAGCCATGTGCCGCACTACAATCCGCTGGGTAAAGTTCCGGCGCTGGTCGCTGACGATAAACAAATCTGGTTTGATTCCGGCATCATCGCGGAATTTCTGGAGCAGCGTGGTGCAGAGCCAGCTCTGCTGCCTGCCGATCCGCTGGCGTCACTTAATATCCGTCAGCTGGAGAAGCTGGCGGATGGCATCAGCGATGCCGCGCTGGTGATCGTCCGCGAGCAGCTGCGGCCGGGGGATTTGCAGTCAGAAGAGGTGTTGCTGCGTCATCGGGAAAAGATCCAGCGCAGTCTGGACATGCTGGAAGCGAAAGTAGCAGAGGGAAAATGGCTCAACAACGGCCAGCTCAATCTGGCAGATATCGCCACCGGCTGCATGATCGGCTATCTCAATTTCCGCCGCGTGGCGCCGAACTGGTGTGTCGGGCGACCGGCGCTGGTAAAGCTGGCGGAAACGCTGTTTCAGCGCGAGAGCTTTGCACGGACGACGCCGCCTGCGGCGTGAGGGAAAGATTTTTCGCCTGAGGTAACAGGGGGACTCTTCATCCCGTCACAAGAGCATCACGACAGGCTTTTTGAGTAAAGACTCTGTCGCACAGCCATGTACAACCCATAAAAAAAGGGACGATTTCTCGTCCCTTTTTCACATCGCTAATCACATTACTGCAGCAGCGAGATATCCGCGACCTGCAGGAACAGCTCACGCAGTTTAGACAGCAGCGTCAGGCGATTGACACGCACCGCCTGATCGTCGGCGTTGACCATCACTTTATCGAAGAAGTTGTCTACCGCCGTGCGCAGCTGGGCCAGTTCGACCAGCGCATCCTGGTAGCGGCCTTCCGCGAAGTAAGGCTGCAGCTTGCTGCTCAGCGCGGTGACAAAGGTCGCCAGCTGGATCTCTTCGTTCTCTTTCAGCAGCGACGCCTGCACGCTGTCGTTCAGCGTTTCGGTCGATTTCGCCAGAATGTTAGAGACGCGCTTGTTCGCGGCTGCCAGTGCGGCCGCAGCCTCCAGGGTACGGAAGTGTGACACCGCTTTCATGCGGGCATCAAAGTCTGCCGGACGGGTCGGACGACGTGCCAGCACGGCCTGTAGCGTATCGATGCTGTGGCCTTCTTCCTGATACCAGGCGCGGAAGCGGCCCAGCATAAAGTCGATCACATCGTCGACAACGCGGGCGTTGCTCAGCTTGCTGCCATACAGACGCACCGCTTCTTCGGTGAGCGTCTGCAGATCGAGCGGCAGGTTCTTCTCAACGATGATGCGCAAAACGCCCAGCGCCGCACGACGCAGTGCAAACGGATCTTTGTCGCCTTTTGGATGCTGGCCGATGCCAAAAATACCGGCGAGCGTATCCATTTTATCGGCAATCGCCAGCGCGCAGGCGACCGGGCTGGAAGGCAGATCGTCACCCGCAAAGCGCGGCTGATACTGCTCGTTCAGTGCCACCGCCACATCTTCGGCTTCGCCGTCGTGACGTGCATAGTGCATGCCCATCACACCCTGGGTGTCGGTGAACTCGAAGACCATGTTGGTCATCAGGTCACACTTAGACAGCAGGCCTGCGCGGGTAGCGTGGTTCACATCTGCGCCGATCTCACCGGCAATCCAGCCCGCCAGCGCCTGAATGCGATCGGTTTTATCGCGCAGCGTGCCCAGCTCTTTCTGGAACAGCACCGTCTCCAGGCGAGGCAGATGATCTTCCAGACGCTTTTTGCGGTCGGTATTAAAGAAGAACTCGGCATCGGCCAGGCGGGGACGCACAACTTTTTCGTTGCCGGAAATAATCTGGCGCGGGTCGCTGGACTCGATGTTGGTGACGAAAATGAAGTTCGGCAGCAGGTTGCCGTCATTGTCATATACCGGGAAATATTTCTGGTCGCCTTTCATGGTGTAGACCAGTGCTTCCGCAGGCACCTTGAGGAATTTCTCTTCAAAGGTCGCGGTCAGGACAACCGGCCACTCCACCAGCGAGGTGACCTCTTCCAGCAGGCTGTCGCTGATGTCGGCATTGCCCCCCAGGCGACGCGCCGCGGCTTCGGCATCGGCTTTGATCATCGCTTTGCGGGTCTGATAATCGGCGATTACCTTACCGCGTTTTTCCAGCACGTCAGGGTAGTGATCGGCACTTTCGAGGATGATGTCGTTTTCGCCCATAAAGCGGTGACCGCGAATGTGACGGCCGGACTCAATGCCCAGAATGGTGCCTGGAATCAGCTCGTCACCCAGCAGCATCACGACGGTATGTACCGGACGGACAAACTGCACATCGCTGTCGCCCCAGCGCATCAGTTTTGGCACCGGCAGCTTGCTGAGTGCGGTCGCGATCATGGCAGGCAGCAGCGCCTGGGCTGCTTCGCCTTTAACCTGGGCACGATAAACCAGCCACTCACCTTTATCGGTGGCGAGGCGTTCGGCCTGGTCAACAGTGATGCCGTTTCCGCGCGCCCAGCCTTCGGCCGCTTTGGTGGCGTTGCCGTCGGCGTCAAAGGCCGCCGCGACGGCCGGGCCGCGCTTCTCCACTTCCCGATCGGGTTGTGCGGCGCTCAGGTTTGCAACTTTCAGCGCCAGACGACGCGGCGCAGCAAACCAGCTGACCTCGCCGTGGCTCAGGTTGGCTGCATCCAGTTCAGCGGTCACCTGTGCGGCAAAGGCTTCTGCCAGGCTGCGCAGGGCTTTTGGTGGCAGCTCTTCGGTGCCGATCTCCACCAGGAAGGTTTGTTCAGTCATGGCTGCCTCTTACTTTTTGTTATTGCACATCGGGAAGCCCATCGCCTCGCGAGAGGCGTAGTAAGCTTCAGCCACGGCTTTAGTCAGGGTACGAATGCGCAGGATGTAACGCTGACGCTCCGTTACCGAGATCGCTTTACGGGCATCCAGCAGGTTAAAGCTGTGCGCCGCTTTCAGAATGCGTTCATAGGCAGGCAGCGGCAGCGGTTTTTCCAGCGCCAGCAGGTGCTGCGCCTCTTTTCGTACTGCTCGAAGCAGGTAAAGAGGAAATCGACGTCGGCGTATTCGAAGTTGTAGGTGGACTGCTCCACTTCGTTCTGATGGAACACGTCGCCGTAGGTGGTTTTACCCAGCGGGCCGTCGCTCCAGACCAGATCGTACACGCTGTCGACGCCCTGGATGTACATCGCCAGGCGCTCCAGACCGTAGGTGATCTCGCCGGTCACCGGCTTACACTCCAGGCCACCCACCTGCTGGAAGTAGGTGAACTGCGTCACTTCCATGCCGTTGAGCCAGACTTCCCAGCCGAGTCCCCAGGCACCCAGCGTCGGGTTTTCCCAGTTATCTTCCACGAAACGGATGTCATGCACCGTCGGATCCATACCCAGCTCTTTCAGCGAGCCCAGGTAGAGCTCCTGAATGTTGTCCGGTGAGGGTTTGATAATCACCTGGAACTGGTAATAGTGCTGTAAACGGTTCGGGTTTTCACCGTAGCGGCCATCGGTCGGACGGCGTGATGGCTGCACGTAAGCGGCGGCGATCGGCTCCGGGCCGAGTGCGCGCAGGCAGGTCATAGGATGTGAAGTGCCAGCGCCCACTTCCATGTCCAGCGGTTGGACAATGGTGCAGCCCTGACGCGCCCAGTAATCCTGCAAGGTCAGGATCAGCCCCTGAAAGGTTTTGGTATCAAACTTTTGCATGTTGAGTGTGCACGCGCTTCGGTTAGATTAAAAAAAGAGGCCGACAGTATACCCTTTGACCGCGCGATGTGCAGCCGTAAATCCCAGCCGCTGCCGGGTCGTTCAGGCAGGGTTGTGCGCGGGTATACAGAGGGCTCCGAATCATGCTGACAGCAGTTGTTGGCCGGGTCGCATTTGACTACCCTTTTCCGCACGGACGCTATGCGCAAGAGGATGCCATGCCGCAGAAGATATACTGGATCGACAATTTACGCGCGGTTGCCTGCCTGATGGTGATCGTGATTCACACCACCACCTGGTATATCACCGGGCCGATGGCGGTGACCGGCACGACCTGGGATGTGGCGAATCTGCTGAATTCTGCCTCACGCGTCTGTGTGCCGCTGTTCTTTATGATCTCAGGCTACCTGTTCTTCGGCGAACGCAGCGCCCAGCCGCGCCATTTACTGCGGCTGGTACTCTGCCTGCTCTTTTACAGTGCTGTCAGCCTGGCTTATATCACCTGGCTGACGCCCATCAGCGAGGGGCGATCGATTCTGAAGATGCTGCAGAAGCCGGTTTTTTATCATCTGTGGTTTTTCTTTGCGCTGATCGGCATCTATCTGCTTTCGCCGCTGATTCAGGTCAAAAACGTGCAGGCGCGTTACGTGGCGCTGCTGGTGCTGGTGCTGGCGGTGCTCGCCAACCCCAATACGGTCAGCCAGTCGCTGGGGCCATTCCATTTTCTGCCGGTAAACCTCTATGTCAGCGGCGATACGATTTACTACCTGCTCTATGCGCTGCTGGGACGGGCTATCGGCAGCATGGAAACCCAGCGGCGCGGCCTGACGCCGCTGGCGGCCGGGCTGTTTATCGCCTGTGTAGCAGGCATTACGCTGGGTACGAAAAAGGCGCTGATCGTGAATGGGGCCTTTAACGATACATGGTATCTCTACTGCGGCCCGCTGGTGTTTATCGCCGCGCTCAGCCTGCTGGTCGTGTTCAAAAACAGCCTGAATCAGCGTACGCTGCCCGGATTTACCGTGATTGCGCGCTATTCACTGCCGATCTACGGCTTTCATGCCCTGTTCATTCACTATCTGCGCACAAATCATTACGATGATATGTCGCGGCCATGGCTCGACCTGCCGTGGGTATTCGGGCTGACGCTGGGCGGCAGCCTGCTGCTGGGCATGGCGCTGAAACGTCTTGATACCCGCCACCTGGTCAGCTGACCGCGTCGTGTTAACCGCCGCGGCTGTCGGCGGGCAGTGCCCTGTTACACCAGATCCCAGCCGTGGGCCCGCCACAGCGCAGGTAGCTGCGCCATGTCGTCGAAGCGTGTGATCAGCGGATGGTCCAGCTCGGGATTGTGCGGATCGGCACAGTAGTAATAGACCGGAATTCCGGCGGCGATACCGGCGCGGGCACCCGCTTCGGAGTCATCCACCAGGATGCAGCGCTCAATCGGCACCTGCATCTGCTCCGCGGCGTGGTACATCAGTTCCGGATCGGGTTTCCAGTGCAGAATGTCATAGCCGCTATAAAGGTGATCCTCAAACAGTGACAGCATGCCGGTTAAGCCCAGCGAGTGCTGCATCTTTTTGACGGTTCCATTTGAGACTACGCACACTGGCACCTTAATTTGCTCCACCAGCGCTTTCGCGCCCGCAATGGGTTGCAGATGCTGATCAAAGAGTCGCGCCACTTCCGCCCGGTAGGCAGTTTCCACCCTCTCCATCGGCAGCGTGACCTGATGCGCGTCGCCCACGTCACGAATGATGTCGTAGAGTTTGACACCTTTATACTTTTCAAACATCTGCTGCAGCGACAGCGTCAGGCCGTAACGGGCAAAGGTGTTAACGTAGGCCTGGGTGCAGAGCAACTCACTGTCTACCAGTGTGCCATCACAATCGAAAAAGACGCATTCTACAGACATCAGACTCTGTCCTTTGATTCAGGGGTATGCTCCACACTCTACCGTACTCAGCGCAGATTGCGAGACTGGCAACCGGTTGCGAAAAATCATTGTATTGCCCTGGTAAAATCGCCAGGATACGCGCCGATGATTTTTTCTTCTGGATGGACGGCATGAGCAAGCAAGGCGTTTTGCAGCGCATTTTCAGGCTGCAGGAACATGGCACCACGGTGCGTACCGAAGTGATTGCAGGTATCACCACCTTTCTGACGATGGTCTATATCGTCTTTGTCAATCCGCAGATCCTTGGCGTTGCCGGCATGGATACGCAGGCGGTATTTGTCACCACCTGTCTGATTGCCGCCTTCGGCAGCATTCTGATGGGACTGTTTGCCAATCTGCCTGTGGCACTCGCCCCCGCAATGGGGCTGAACGCCTTTTTTGCTTTTGTCGTGGTTGGGGCGATGGGCTATTCGTGGCAGGTCGGTATGGGCGCGATCTTCTGGGGTGCAGTTGGCCTGCTGATCCTGACGCTGCTGCGCGTCCGCTACTGGATGATAGCCAACATCCCGCTGAGTCTGCGCGTCGGCATTACTGCCGGTATTGGCCTGTTTATCGCCATGATGGGGCTGAAGAATGCCGGTATTATCGTGCCAAACCCCGATACCCTGGTGGCAGTAGGAAATCTGACCTCACACAGCGTGCTGCTGGGGGCGCTGGGCTTCTTTATTATCGCCATTCTGGCGTCACGCAATATCCACGCGGCGGTGCTGATCTCGATGGTGATTACCACCGCAATGGGCTGGATGGTGGGCGACGTGAAGTTCGTCGGCCTCTTCTCTGCGCCGCCCTCTGTCTCCTCCGTTGTCGGGCAGGTGGATATCAAAGGCGCGTTTAACATCGGTATGGCGGGCGTCATCTTCTCCTTTATGCTGGTTAATCTGTTCGACTCCTCCGGCACGCTGATTGGCGTAACGGACAAAGCCGGCCTGACCAACGAAAGCGGCACGTTTCCCCGAATGCAGCAGGCGCTTTATGTCGACAGCATCAGCTCGGTGAGTGGCGCGCTGGCAGGCACCTCCTCTGTAACGGCCTACATTGAGAGCTCTTCGGGTGTGGCGATTGGGGGACGCACCGGCCTGATGGCGGTTGTGACCGGCCTGCTGTTTTTACTGGTGACCTTCCTGTCGCCGCTGGCCGCGATGGTGCCTGGCTACGCGGCGGCGGGTGCGCTGATTTACGTTGGAGTATTGATGACGGCCAGCCTGTCACGCGTGCGCTGGGATGACTTAACGGAAGCCGTTCCGGCCTTTGTGACCGCCGCCATGATGCCGTTCAGTTTTTCGATCACCGAAGGCATCGCGCTGGGGTTCATCGCGTACTGCGTCATGAAGGCCGGCACCGGGCGCTGGCGTGAAATCAGCCCCTGCGTGGTGATCGTCGCCCTGCTGTTTGTGCTGAAGATTGTCTTTATCGACGCGCACTAATCCCGTTGATGGCCGCCACCTGCGGGTGGCGGCCTGCTCACGTTTCAGAATACAGCCTGCGTTCGCCAGGCAGGCTGGTCAGCCGCAGGGCATGCGGTCCGATATCAGGTTTCCCCATCTCAATTTCGCGTAGTGCGCGCCACTGAAAGTCACTGTCCATCTCCCACAGATGCAGGCGCTGGGTCGCCGATGACAGGGCACAGGACCAGACCAGCATGGGTTCTGCATCACACACGACCTGAATATCGGGATAGAGCGACGATCGCAGCCGCCCCGCTCCCGGCAACAGGCGCAGCGAATCAAGACCCTGCGCGACCTCACCCGTCAGCTTGAGAATGCTCTGGCGTAGTGTCCAGATCTGGGTCACCGCTTCCATAACATCCTGCTGGGCATTGATCCAGGCAAGCTCACCGGAGGTTAATGCCTGAATCAGCTGCGCCTGCGTCTGCCGGCTGCGTGCATGCACAATCTCCATATCCAGACCGGCCCGCCCCCCTCTTCTGCCAGCAGCACGCCCACCGTATTGCCGGTATAGGCAATGCTGAAATCGGGCAGGTCGCTGTCGGCAAACGCGGGTCGTCCGTTGTTCCGGATGACCAGGGGCGGCAGTTCCTGAATGCCATATATTCTCTGCATGAGCTGTGCCAGCAGAGTACGTGCGGCCAGAAACCGCCCACGCCGCCGGTCAGCAAATTGCTGAGCCGTATCCGTAATCACCTGGGGAATGCGTAAATCATGAGCCGGAAAGCCAGGATCGCCCGTCCAGCGTACAAAATGACCAGCCATCTGTCGCTCCGTGAAAATGGTCAGATAATCATCAGGCGCATTGTAAGAATTTTCTTAACTTAATGCATCCGGCAATACAAAGAAGAGGCCAGATTCGGAATAGGACGAGCGGGACAGAAAGGGGAGAAGGGGCGTACATTTATTCACGCCCGCCACAGAATCGGGGTTGCTGTCTCTGCCAGACTGACCCGCCCGGCCGCCAGCGGGCCTGCTGTCATGCGGCTGTCAGGTCGCTGTCGGGTGCGGATCGTGTTGCTGCCAGACGCTTTACCGCACACTTTCCACCTGTCTGTTATTACGGAGAACGCGCATGAGCAACATTAACAGATTTAAAGCATATCGTCTGGCCCGGGCATGGTCACAGGAACAGCTGGCAGAAATGGCGGGGCTGAGCACCCGCACCGTCCAGTGAATAGAGAATGGCGAAAAGCCAGGTCTGGAAACCCTGAGTGCGCTGGCTGCCGTCTTTGAAGTGAGCGTAGGGGATCTGACCGGGCCGCAGAACGGCGAGGATCAGGCACTGGATCAGCGGATTCATGAAGCACGTAGCAGGATAGCCGGTGAAGCACGTTTTTACCGTTCGCTGATCGCGGCGGTAGTGGTGTGCGGGCTGCTGTTCGTGCTTAACCGGATGACGGCACCGGCAACGCACTGGTCACTCTGGGTGGCGGCAATCTGTGGCGCACTGCTGGTCGTCCGGGCGATGCGGACCTTTGTTTTTCATGGGGCAATGCAGCGCTGGCAGCAAAAACGCCTGCAGAAGATGCTGCGCCGCTAAGCACAGGGACCAATGAAGGCCGGCCATTCGCGTCGCGACTGAATCGCGACGCGGGCGGCATCAGGCAAAGCGGCTTGCCTGTTCGAAGCTCAGGCGCGGCAGGCGCGGATGCAGTTTCGACGCCTCACCATAGCCGAGGTTGATCAGCAGGTTAACCTGATACTGGCCGTCCGGGAAAAAGGCCTCGTTGACTTTGTCCGGGTTAAAACCAGACATCGGACCGGCATCCAGACCCAGCGAACGGGCCGCGAGGATCAGATACCCCGCCTGCAGGCTGCTGTTACGGAAAGCCGTCTCTTTCGCGGCTTCCGGGCTGCCGGTAAACCAGCTGCGCGCATCCGCATGCGGGAAGAGCGCAGGCAGCTGCTCATAGAATTCTCTATCCCAGGCCACAATCACCGTCACAGGTGCACTCAGGGTTTTGTCCAGATTGCCGGACGAGAGGGCTGGTTTCAGCTTCTCTTTACCCTCCGCCGAGGTGACGAAAACAAAACGCGCGGGCAGGCAGTTTGCCGAGGTCGGGCCCAGCACGGTCAGATCATAAAGCTGTTCCAGCAGGGCGCGATCAACCGGCTTGTCCTGCCAGTAACTGTGGGTGCGGGCGTCGTTGAACAGGGTATCCAGTGCGGCCTTGTCGAGCGGTGTACTCATGCAACTCTCCTTTGTTCTGGCAAACGGTTCGGCCAGGAATGTTCACGTAGTGGGTCTGCTTCCGACCGGATGCGGAACGGGACAACGCGCGGCACGCGCTGGCCGCCCGCAGATCGGCGCATCTACCGTTATACGACAACGCGGAGCCGCCGCAAAATAACATATCAGCAAGAATCGGGGCAGAAGCGGGAATAACCGGAAAAGCAACGGGCCTGACAGCGGACGCCGTCAGGCCAGGGAATTATTTACCGATACAGAAGCTGGAGAAGATGCGGCCCAGCAGATCGTCTGAGGTGAACTCGCCGGTAATCTCGCTCAGCGCCTGCTGCGCCACGCGCAGCTCCTCCGCCAGCAGTTCACCGGCCCGGGCACCGAGCAGCTGCGCTCTGCCCTGCTCCAGATGCGTTGCCGCCAGCTCCAGCGCCTGCAGATGACGACGGCGTGCCAGGAAGCCCCCCTCCATGTTGCCGGCGAAGCCCATGCTCGCTTTGAGGTGATCGCGCAGCGCCTCAACGCCGTCGCTGGTGCGTGCCGACAGGCGAATCAGCGTGTGGCCGTTGATCTCGGTCAGACCGAGAGGCTCACCGGTGACATCCGCCTTGTTACGTACCACGGTCACCGGCAGTGCCGGCGGCAGACGGGAGATGAAATCGGGCCAGATAGCCGCCGCCTCGGTGGCGTCGGTCGTCGTGCCGTCCACCATAAACAGCACACGGTCAGCCTGTTCGATCTCCTGCCAGGCACGCTCAATCCCGATGCGCTCGACTTCGTCACTGGCCTCGCGCAGCCCGGCGGTGTCGATGATGTGCAGTGGCATGCCGTCGATATGAATATGCTCACGCAGGACGTCACGGGTGGTGCCTGCAATGTCTGTGACAATCGCGGCGTCACGGCCTGCCAGCGCGTTCAGCAGACTCGATTTGCCCGCGTTAGGCCGACCCGCTATTACCACCTTCATCCCTTCACGCAGCAGGCTGCCCTGACGCGCCTCGGCACGGACTGCGTCCAGGTCGCCAATCACGCTGTTCAGCTGCGCTTCGATTTTTCCGTCAGAGAGGAAGTCGATCTCCTCATCCGGAAAATCGATCGCGGCTTCAACATAGATCCGCAGGTGAGTCAGCGCCTCCACAAGCGCGTTAACCCGCGTGGAGAACACGCCCTGCAGCGAGTTCACCGCCGAACGGGCCGCCTGTTCAGAACTGGCATCAATCAGGTCGGCAATCGCTTCCGCCTGCGCGAGGTCGAGCTTGTCATTCAGAAACGCACGCTCTGAAAACTCACCCGGCTGGGCGATACGCACGCCTGGCAGTGCCACGATGCGCTTCAGCAGCAAATCGAGGATCACCGGGCCGCCGTGGCCCTGCAGCTCCAGCACATCTTCGCCGGTAAAGGAGTTCGGCCCCGGGAACCACAGCGCGATGCCCTGATCCAGCACGCTGCCGTCGCTGTCAGTGAAGGGCAGATAGTCGGCATATCGCGGCTTCGGCAGCTTGCCCAGCAGCTGACGGGCGACCTCTGCCGCCTGCGCGCCGGAGATACGCAGAATGCCGACACCGCCACGGCCGGGCGGCGTTGCCTGGGCAACAATAGTATCGCTGTGGCTCATAAATTTTCTCTCGCTACAAAAAACACAGGCGGTCGCTTTGACCGCCTGAGATTAGACTTTTTCCGCGCGGGACAGTGCCCGCGAGGGCTTACGCTTTCTTCTTGTCGCGGCTATGCAGACCACGTTTTTCCAGGCCGCGATAGATCAGCTGCTGCTGAAGAATGGTGACCAGGTTGCTGACGATGTAGTACAGCACCAGACCTGACGGGAACCACAGGAAGAAGACGGTGAAGATCACAGGCATATAGGTCATGATCTTCTGCTGCATCGGATCGGTCACGGTGGTCGGTGACATCTTCTGAATGAAGAACATGGTGATGCCCATCAGAATCGGCAGGATGTAGTACGGGTCCTGCGCTGACAGGTCATGGATCCAGAGTACAAATGGCGCATGACGCAGTTCAACCGAGCCTGACAGCATATAGTAGAGCGCCAGGAAGATTGGCATCTGAATCACCAGTGGCAGACAGCCACCCAGCGGATTCACTTTCTCTGCTTTATACAGGGCCATCATTTCCTGGCTCTGCTTCTGCTTGTCATCACCCAGGCGCTCACGCATCGCCTGAATTTTTGGCTGCAGCATGCGCATCTTGGCCATCGAGGTGTACTGCGCTTTAGTCAGCGGGTACATGATGCCGCGCACGATGAAGGTGATGACGATAATGGAGAAGCCCCAGTTACCGATAAAGCTGTGGATGAATTTCAGCAGCTTGAACAGCGGCTGAGAGATAAACCACAACCAGCCGTAATCGACGGTCAGATCAAGGTGCGGCGCAATCGCAGCCATCTTGTCCTGAATTTCCGGACCGACCCACAGCGTTGCACCCAGGTTCTGCTGTGCGCCTGCGGCAATGGTGACCGGTGCAGATTTGTAGCCAATTGCCGCCACGCCATTACCCAGATTGCTGGTGTAAAGGGTGTTGGTGCCGTCGGTACGCGGAACCCAGGCAGTTGCAAAGTACTGCTGCAGCATAGCTACCCAGCCGTTGCTGGTCGTCGTGCTCAGGTTCTCGTTATCCGCGATGGTGTCGAATTTATACTTCTCATATTTCGAATCGCTGGTGGAGTAAGCCGCGCCACGGAAGGTATGCAGAGCAAAGTTGTTGCTGCCGGTATCGCGATGCTTAGGCAGGTCAATAGTCTGCTTCAGCTGGCCAAACAGGGACACTTCCAGCGGCTGCTGGGTGGTGTTGTTGACATGATAATCGACATTAACGGCATATTCGCCACGCTTGAAGATGAAGGTTTTGGTGTAAACCACCCCATTTTCAGCAGTAAAGGTCATTGGCACACGCAGTTCGGACTGGCCATCGGCCATCTCGAAGTGATCCTGCGCGGCAGTGAACAGCGGACGCGCGCCGTTGTTCGGGTTATCCGGGCCGTTACGACCGGTTAATCCGCTCTGAGCCTGATAAACAAACGCTGGCGTCGTTTCAAGCAGCTGGAACGGCTGATCAGAACCCAGTTTGTCCGGGAAAGTCAGCAGCTGAGCCTGCTCAACATCACCGCCGCGGGTGTTGATATTCAATGACAGGACATCAGTCTTAACGGTGATCGTCTGGCCCTGACCGCTGGCCGGTACACCCTGACTGGCGGTATCACCCGCTACGCTGTTGGTGCCTTGTGTGGTCTGCGTCTGCTGAGGCTGCGGAGCGTGGTCCGTCTGCCAGGCTTGCCAGATCATAAAGGACACGAACAGAAAAGCGATGAGAAAGAGATTGCGTTGCGAATCCATCGTTAATGTTCTCTGGTATCAAAGGTTTTTGGCGGCACAGGATCGTCACCACCCGGGTTCAAGGGGTGGCATTTTAATACGCGTTTTAATGTCAACCAACTGCCTTTTATCAGGCCAAACCTGCGTAACGCCTCAATTCCATAATGAGAGCAGGTAGGATGAAACCGACAGTGTGGTCCCAGTAATGGACTGATACCGCGTTGATAGACGCGTATCAGGACGATCAGGAGCCGCGCGCCAGGCGACAGTGACGACGCCATAATTTCTCCAACGCTTCCGCCAGCATACGGTTGTCCAGGTCGGCAACCCCCTTCTTCGCGACAACCACGAAGTCCATCGACGGCAGTTCATGCTGACGCAGGCGAAAGCTTTCGCGGGTCAATCGCTTGATCCGGTTGCGTTCATGCGCACGTTTAACATGTTTTTTAGCGACGGTAAGACCGATGCGGGGATGCCCCAGCGCATTAAGGCGGCCGAGAATAGTGATTTGCGGCGTGCCAGCCCGTTGTGGCTGCTGGAAGACGAAAGTGAAATGAGTGGGAGTTAACAAACGTAACTCCCTGGGAAATGCGAGCTTACCCATCAGGGCTTGCTTTATTACTTAGAAACGGTCAGACGAGAGCGGCCTTTAGCACGACGACGTGCCAGAACCTGACGACCATTTTTTGTTGCCATACGAGCACGGAAACCGTGTGAACGGTTGCGCTTCAGTACGGACGGTTGAAAAGTGCGTTTCATGGCGGTTTCTACCTAAACTTGAAAATTTTCACTGGGTGACGCGTTTCGGGCCAGTAAATCGACCGACGCCTCAATGTGTCTTTAATAAAGAGGCGGGATTGTAATAATTGTACAGTCCCGAGTCAATTTACTTCGCGTGTAACGGTACCTGAAAACCCGCATACAGCCCGCTGAGTTCCGACATTTCGCCTCCGGGCATAATGTCGGGTGGAGAATTATACGGGCTCCGCACTAAAGCGCAAGGATCGCCCGGGATCTTATTGCGATCGTCAGCGGGGATCCTGGGGATAAAATGAGATACCGCCCGAAATTTTGACGGATTACGCCAGATCCCTGGGGGTTTTTCCCGCAACTGGCGTAAACTTTGTTGCGCACTTCCGGCCTGTGGATAAAAACGATCAAAACTGTGTAGAAAGGGAAGATCTCTGCCTCGCTTTGCGCTATGATCCGCCCTTCCGCTGACGATCCTCCCGGGATTGCAGGATGGAAAACCGCTGATAGCGGTCGCAGGCGCTTTCTTAGTGTCTGTGTCAAAAATGAACGTTTCTTAGAGTAACGCCTACTATTCTTTTCGAATTTGTACGAGTGGAGTCCGCCGTGTCACTTACGCTTTGGCAACAGTGTCTTGCCCGTTTGCAGGATGAGCTTCCTGCCACCGAATTCAGCATGTGGATCCGTCCACTGCAGGCTGAGTTAAACGACAATACGCTTGCCTTGTATGCTCCAAATCGCTTCGTACTCGACTGGGTTCGGGACAAATATCTCAACAGCATTAATGCCCTGCTGAATGAATTCTGCGGGCCGAATGTGCCGGCGCTGCGTTTTGAAGTCGGTACGCGTCCGGTTCAGCAGCCTGCGGCCGCGGTGAGCCAGCCGGTTATGGCGAGCGTCAGCGCGCCCGTAATGCCGGTGCAGAGCCACGTGAGTCCGGCACCAGCGCAGATCGTACGTCCCAGCTGGGATAACGTTCCGGCACCTGCCGACGTCACGTATCGCTCGAATGTGAATAACCGTCATAACTTCGATAACTTCGTCGAGGGTAAATCCAACCAGCTGGCGCGCGCGGCGGCACGCCAGGTGGCGGATAATCCTGGCGGTGCTTATAACCCGCTGTTCCTTTATGGCGGCACCGGTCTCGGTAAAACGCACCTGTTGCACGCGGTGGGCAACGGCATTATTGCCCGTAAACCCAACGCCAAAGTGGTGTATATGCACTCCGAGCGTTTTGTGCAGGATATGGTCAAAGCCCTGCAGAACAATGCGATCGAAGAGTTTAAACGCTACTACCGCTCTGTGGATGCGCTGCTGATCGATGACATCCAGTTCTTTGCGAATAAAGAGCGTTCACAGGAAGAGTTTTTCCACACCTTTAATGCCTTGTTAGAGGGTAATCAGCAGATCATCCTGACGTCGGATCGCTACCCGAAAGAGATTAACGGTGTCGAAGATCGTCTTAAATCGCGTTTCGGCTGGGGATTAACGGTGGCCATTGAGCCTCCTGAGCTGGAAACCCGTGTTGCGATCCTGATGAAAAAAGCGGACGAAAATGACATCCGTCTGCCAGGTGAAGTCGCCTTCTTTATTGCCAAGCGTTTACGTTCCAACGTGCGTGAACTGGAAGGGGCGCTGAATCGCGTAATCGCGAATGCTAACTTCACCGGCCGGGCGATCACCATCGACTTCGTCCGTGAAGCGCTGCGCGATCTGCTGGCGCTGCAGGAAAAGCTGGTCACCATTGATAATATTCAGAAGACCGTCGCGGAGTACTACAAAATCAAGGTTGCGGATCTGCTCTCCAAGCGCCGTTCGCGCTCGGTAGCGCGTCCGCGCCAGATGGCGATGGCGATGGCGAAAGAGTTGACGAACCACAGCCTGCCAGAAATTGGTGATGCTTTTGGGGGTCGCGACCATACTACGGTGCTTCATGCCTGCCGCAAGATTGAGCAGCTGCGTGAAGAGAGCCACGATATCAAAGAAGATTTCTCTAATCTCATCAGAACATTATCTTCCTGACGCTATGAAATTTATTGTTGAACGTGAGCAGCTGCTGAAGCCGCTGCAACAAGTAAGTGGCCCACTGGGTGGTCGTCCGACGCTGCCAATCCTCGGAAACCTGCTGCTGCAGGTGACGGAAGGTTCGCTGTTGCTGACCGGTACCGATCTGGAAATGGAGATGGTCGCGCGCGTGGCGCTGACGCAGGCGCACGAACCGGGTGCCACCACCGTTCCGGCCCGGAAATTTCTCGATATCTGTCGCGGATTGCCGGAGGGTGCAGAAATTACGCTGTCGCTGGAAGGTGATCGTATGCTGGTGCGCTCTGGCCGCAGCCGCTTTTCACTGTCGACGCTGCCCGCCAGCGACTTCCCGAATCTGGACGACTGGCAGAGTGAAGTGGAATTTACCCTGCCGCAGGCGACGCTGAAACGGCTGATCGAAGCGACCCAGTTCTCGATGGCGCATCAGGACGTGCGTTACTACCTCAACGGCATGATGTTTGAAACCGAAGGGGAAGAGCTGCGCACCGTCGCGACCGATGGTCACCGTCTGGCTGTCTGCTCAATGCCGATCGGTCAGGCGCTGCCGAGCCACTCTGTCATTGTGCCACGTAAAGGCGTGATTGAGCTGCTGCGACTGTTGGATGGCGGTGAGACGCCGCTGCAGGTGCAGATTGGTGGCAGCAATATCCGGGCACACGTGGGCGACTATATCTTTACTTCCAAGCTGGTGGATGGCCGTTTTCCCGATTATCGCCGCGTACTGCCAAAAAATCCGGACAAGGCGCTGGAAGCGGGCTGCGACCTGCTTAAACAGGCTTTTGCGCGTGCTGCGATCCTCTCGAATGAGAAGTTCCGGGGTGTTCGCCTCTACATCACCGAAAATCAGCTGAAGATCACCGCGAATAACCCTGAACAGGAAGAAGCGGAAGAGATGCTGGATGTCAGCTACAACGGCACCGAGCTGGAAATCGGCTTTAACGTCAGTTACGTGCTGGATGTGCTGAATGCGCTGAAATGTGAGAACGTCCGTCTGCTACTGACTGACTCGGTGTCGAGCGTGCAGATTGAGGATGTGGCGAGTCCTGCCGCGGCCTATGTCGTGATGCCCATGCGCCTGTAGAATATATCGGCCTGGCTTACTTGCCAGTCTGATTCCGGGCAGTGCTCGTCCCTGGTCACATACTTCAGTATGCTCCCAGGGCCTGTACGCTGGCCGTCATCAGACTGGCGGCGACGCCGACGGCCTGGTGACGCAGATACCGGGTAAACCCTGTCCCGGCATTAACGTTCTGGATCGCGAAAAGGCAAAACCCATTTCATCCCGATCACTGCCCTTCACGCTGGATTGATTCATGGCTTTAACCCGCCTTCTTATCAAAGATTTTCGTAATATCGAGCAGGCTGACCTGCAGCTGGCGCCAGGCTTTAACTTTCTGGTTGGGGTCAACGGCAGCGGCAAAACCAGCGTGTTAGAGGCCATTCATACGCTGGGGCATGGCCGGTCGTTTCGCAGCCTGCAGGCGGGGCGCGTCATTCGTCACGACGAGGCAGCCTTCGTGCTGCACGGACGGCTGGAAAGCAAAGAGCGGGAGATTTCGGTCGGGCTGACCAAAAACCGCGCCGGTGACAGCAAGGTTCGCATTGACGGCAGCGATGGTCACAAGGTCGCGGAGCTGGCGCAGCTGCTGCCGATGCAGCTGATTACGCCGGAAGGCTTCAGTCTGCTCAACGGCGGCCCCAAATACCGCAGAGCCTATGTCGACTGGGGCTGTTTTCACAATACGCCCGGTTTTTTTAACGCATGGAACAATCTGCGTCGCCTGCTTAAGCAGCGAAACGCCGCGCTGCGCCAGGTTTCACGTTACAGTCAGATTCGCCCCTGGGATCAGGAGCTGGTCCCGCTGGCAGAACAAATCAGTCAATGGCGCGCGGAATACAGCGCGGCGATTTCTGCAGAGATCACCGCTACCTGCAGCCAGTTCCTGCCGGAATTTGAGCTGCGCTTCTCTTTCCAGCGCGGCTGGGACAGGGAGAGCGACTATGGCGAGCTGCTGGAGCGTAATTTTGAACGCGATCGTGCGCTGACCTATACCGCCAGTGGCCCGCACAAAGCCGATTTCCGTATTCGGGCTGAAGGGACGCCGGTAGAAGATTTACTCTCACGCGGGCAGTTAAAACTGCTGATGTGTGCATTGCGTCTGGCACAGGGCGAGTTCCTGACAAGCCAGAGCGGACGCCGCTGTATTTACCTCATTGATGACTTTGCTTCTGAGCTGGATGAAAGCCGCCGTCGCCTGCTGGCGGAGCGGTTAAAAGCCACCCGGGCTCAGGTATTTGTCAGCGCCATTTCGGCCGGACATGTAATCGACATGAGCGACGAAAAGGGCAAGATGTTCCGCGTGGAACAGGGTAAAATAGCGGTTCAACCTGAAGATTAAAATGAGCGAGAAACGTTGATGTCGAATTCTTATGACTCCTCAAGTATTAAAGTCCTGAAAGGGCTTGATGCGGTACGCAAACGCCCGGGCATGTATATCGGCGATACCGATGACGGTACCGGTCTGCATCACATGGTATTCGAGGTCGTGGATAACGCAATCGACGAAGCGCTCGCTGGTCACTGTAGTGACATCGTGGTTACCATCCACGCGGATAACTCCGTTTCGGTGCAGGATGATGGACGCGGCATTCCTACCGGCATTCACGAAGAAGAGGGCGTTTCCGCCGCTGAAGTGATCATGACCGTGCTGCATGCGGGCGGTAAGTTCGATGACAACTCCTATAAAGTTTCCGGCGGTCTGCACGGCGTGGGTGTTTCTGTCGTTAACGCCCTGTCGCAGAAGCTGGAGCTGACCATCCGTCGCGAAGGCAAAGTGCACCAGCAGATCTACGTCCACGGCGTCCCTGAGTCACCGCTGGCGATCACCGGTGATACTGATTTAACCGGTACCCGCGTGCGTTTCTGGCCGAGCTATGAAACCTTTACTAACGTTCGCGATTTCGAGTATGACATTCTGGCAAAACGCCTGCGTGAACTCTCGTTCCTGAACTCGGGCGTTTCAATCCGTCTGGAAGATAAGCGGGATGGCAAAAGCGATCACTTCCATTACGAAGGCGGCATCAAAGCGTTTGTTGAGTATCTCAACAAGAACAAAACCCCGATCCACCCGACCGTGTTCTACTTCTCTAACGAGAAAGATGGCATCGGTGTGGAAGTGGCGCTGCAGTGGAACGACGGCTTCCAGGAAAATATTTACTGCTTCACCAATAATATTCCACAGCGCGACGGCGGTACGCACCTGGCCGGTTTCCGTGCGGCAATGACCCGTACCCTGAATGCCTATATGGATAAAGAAGGGTACAGCAAGAAAGCCAAAGTCAGCGCCACCGGTGACGACGCCCGTGAAGGCCTGATCGCCGTAGTATCGGTGAAAGTGCCGGACCCGAAATTCTCCTCACAGACCAAAGATAAGCTGGTTTCTTCCGAGGTGAAATCGGCCGTTGAACAGCAGATGAACGAACTGCTGGCCGAATACCTGCTGGAAAACCCGGCAGACGCCAAAATCGTGGTTGGCAAAATCATTGACGCCGCCCGTGCCCGTGAAGCGGCACGTCGCGCCCGTGAAATGACCCGTCGTAAAGGCGCGCTGGATCTGGCGGGTCTGCCGGGCAAACTGGCGGATTGCCAGGAGCGCGACCCGGCGCTTTCTGAAATCTACCTGGTGGAGGGTGACTCCGCAGGCGGCTCGGCTAAACAGGGCCGTAACCGTAAGAATCAGGCGATTCTGCCGCTGAAAGGTAAGATCCTGAACGTCGAGAAAGCGCGTTTTGACAAGATGCTCGCGTCGCAGGAAGTCGCGACGCTGATTACCGCACTGGGTTGCGGCATTGGTCGCGATGAGTACAACCCGGACAAGCTGCGCTATCACAGCATCATCATCATGACCGATGCCGACGTCGATGGTTCACACATCCGTACCCTGCTGCTGACCTTCTTCTATCGTCAGATGCCGGAGATCATTGAGCGTGGCCACGTCTATATCGCTCAGCCGCCGCTCTACAAAGTGAAGAAAGGCAAGCAGGAGCAGTACATCAAAGATGATGAGGCGATGGATCAGTATCAGATCGCTATCGCGCTGGATGGGGCAACGCTGCACACCAATGCCAGCGCGCCAGCCCTGGGCGGTGAGCCGCTGGAATCACTGGTATCTGAATTCAACAGCACCCAGAAGATGATCAAGCGGATGGAACGCCGTTATCCGGTTGCCATGCTGCGTGCGCTGATTTATCACGACACGCTGAGCGATCTGGGCAACGAAGCGGACGTTACCGCCTGGCTGAACGGTCTGGTGAGCTATCTGACCGAGCGCGAAGCCCACGGCAGCACCTGGCTGGCCCAGGTGCGTGAAAACCGCGAGCAGAACCTGTTCGAGCCGGTGCTGCGCGTGCGGACTCACGGTGTGGATACTGACTATCCGCTGGACGCCGAGTTCATCCAGGGCCCTGAATACCGCAAAATCTGCGCACTGGGCAGCAAGCTGCGCGGTCTGCTGGAAGAAGATGCGTACATCGAGCGTGGCGAACGTCGTCAGCCGGTGGCGAGCTTCGAACAGGCGATCGAGTGGCTGGTTAAAGAGTCGCGTCGCGGCCTCTCTGTCCAGCGCTATAAAGGACTGGGCGAGATGAACCCGGATCAGCTGTGGGAAACCACCATGGATCCGGACAGCCGTCGTATGCTGCGCGTCACCATTAAAGATGCAATTGGTGCCGATCAGCTTTTCACGACGCTGATGGGTGATGCGGTCGAACCGCGCCGCGCCTTCATCGAAGAGAATGCGCTGAAAGCGGCCAACATCGACATTTAACCGACAGCCCCTGTCGCGCAGGCCATCACCCCGGTGATGGCCTTTTTTTGTACCGTACGGGCGGAAACCCGGACGCGCCCGCCCTGCGGCCCGTGCGCTGCGATCCCGATCACGTTTTAACCTGGCCAGCTCCCTTACTCTTGCCTCGCTTTGCGCTATTCCGGCGCATACGTCATAAAAGGGAGTTACACCATGATTGTTTGCGATCGTCACGACTGGGAAAGAGAACGTCACGCCTTTCATCCGGTCGTTGATCAGGCGATAAGCTGGATTGCCGGCACGGATTTCAGCCAGCTGGATACCGGGAAATATGCGATTCTGCCCGACGACAAAATGTTCTGTCTGGTGCAGGAGATGATGACCGAACCCGCCAGCGCGCGCCGTGCGGAGTCGCACGTTAACTACGTTGATATTCAGTATCTGCTGGCAGGCACCGAGAACATCGGCGTAGCCCGCGCCCACCCCGATCAGACGATCACCGAAGATTTTGCTCAGCAGCGCGACGTGGTGTTTTATCAGGAGACGCTGAACGAGTCGGTGATTACGCTGATACCCGGTATGTTTGCCCTCTTCTTCCCGCACGACATTCACCGCCCCTGCTGCGCGCCAGGCGAACCGGCAACTATCCGAAAAGCGGTGATTAAAATCCATCGCGATTGCTTTACCGCCTGACCCTGACGAGCAGAGTGCCGTTTCCACCTGCCATGAAACTGGTCAATGTGCGCTGAATCGCGCTAGCATTGAGTAAAACCCAAGCGCAACGAGGACTCTATGGCTATTAAATTGATCGCTATCGATATGGATGGCACCCTGCTCAATCCTCAACATGAGATCACGCCAGGGGTAAAATCTGCCCTGGATCGTGCCCGCGAGAAAGGGGTAGCGATTGTGCTGACCACGGGCCGTCCGTTCGTCGGCATCCAGCGCTATCTGATGGAGCTGGATATGCAGGTGCCCGGCCAGTACGCGATCAGCAACAACGGTGCGCTGGTTCATCAGGCTGAAAATGGCGACTGCGTGGCGGAAGTGACGCTGACCTTTGACGACTACCTCTATGTTGAGAAGCTGGCGCGTGAGCTTGGCGTCCATTTTCAGGCGTTCGATAAATCCCATCTCTACACTCCCAACAAAGACATCAGTGAATTCACTATTCACGAGGCGAGCCTGACCGGTATTCCGGTGCGCTACCGCGCCGTCGAAGAGATGGATCGCGCCATGCGTTTTCCGAAACTGATGATGATTGATCGACCCGCCCTGCTTGATGCAGCGATTGCCCGCCTGCCTGAACAGGCTAAGCAGACCTACACCATTCTGAAGAGCGCCCCCTATTATCTCGAAATTCTCGATCGTCGCGTGAACAAAGGCCAGGGCGTCAGAATGCTGGCAGAGAAACTCGGCCTGAAGCAGGAAGAGGTCATGGCGATTGGCGACCAGGAGAATGACCTGGCGATGATCGAGTACGCTGGCACGGGCGTTGCGATGGGCAATGCCATCGATTCGGTGAAACAAATCGCCCAGTTCATTACCAGAACCAATATGGAAGATGGCGTAGCCCATGCCATTGAAGAGCTGGTGCTGTAACCTGCCTGTTCTCCGCCGGGCCGTATGGGCCCGGCTTTCTGAGCCTGGCAAAAAAGCTGCACCGCGCAACAGAATCGCGTAATTTGTCCGGCAACGCTTTCTCCGCAGGTTTTATCATGTCAGAAAAACAGATCACTTTTGCTGCCCGTCATCATCAGCTCACCAATATCAATGTCTGGACCGCCGACAGCCAGTGGCTGGCCTTTGACGTGCGTCCCGCTGGTGCCTCATTTACCAGCCAGACCATCGAGCGTGTCAATGTGATGACCGGTGAGGTGGAGGTGCTCTACCGGGCACAGCATGGGGCCCACGTTGGGGTGGTCACCGTCAGCCCGGATCTGCCGCCGCGCTACGTCTGCATTCACGGCCCCGAACATCCCGATGCCGGCTGGCAGTATGACTTCCACCACCGACGCGGCGTCATTGTGCAGAACGGGGCGGCGGTCAACCTGGATGCCTGCGATATCACCCCCCCCTTCACGCCCGGCGCCTTGCGCGGTGGCTCGCATGTTCACGTCTTCAGCCCGGATGGTTCGCGTCTGAGCTTTACCTACAATGACCATGTGATGCATGAGCGGGACAGCCGTCTCGATCTGCGTAACGTTGGCATTGCCGTACCGCTGCGCGCGGTAAAGCCCGAAAAGCAGCATCCGCGCGAATATGACGGTAGCTATTTTTGCCTGCTGATAAGCCAGACACAGGCGGACCCGGAGCCCGGCAGCGATCAGATAAACCGGGCCTATGAGGAGTGCTGGGTCGGTGAGCGGGGCTATCAGAAAGCGGACGGCAGCTGGCAGCGCTGGGCCATCGCCTTTATCGGTGACACGCTGACGGCGCAGGGTGAGAAACGCCCTGAACTCTTTATTGTTGACCTGCCCGAGGCGCTGGAGGATTACGCCCGTCCCGGAAAGCGGCCGCTGGAAGGCAGTAGCCAGCAGCTCCCTGCGCCACCCGCCGGCGTGCAGCAGCGTCGCCTGACGCACAGCAGAGGCGTCGCCTTGCAGCCCCGCCACTGGCTGCGCGCCACGCCCGATGGTCGCCAGATTGCATTTCTGATGGCCGATGCCGGACAGATCGTTCAGCTCTGGACGGTGTCCCCGCAGGGTGGTGAACCGCGACAGATCACCCGGCTCAGCCACAGCATCCAGTCCGCTTTCAGCTGGCATCCGGACGGAGAGGCGGTCGCCTTTATCTGTGATAACAGTGTGATGCGATGTGACGCAGAGAGCGGCGCCTGTCAGCGGCTGACGCCGCGCACCGACGATGCGCCGTCGGGCGACGCGGTAGTCTGGTCACCGGACGGCAGGCAGATTGCCTATATGCGTGAGGTTGCGGGCTGGCGGCAGCTCTTTACGGTTGCGGCTGAGATGCCATAGCAGGCATGGGCTGCGCCTGCGCCAGGCTTTCCTGCGTATGCGCCAGCCTTTCTCTCTGCAGAATGCGCTCCCGCGGTGAGTCGAGGGATTTATCTTTGTCGCTGCGATAGTAGTCCCACGGCAGCAGCAGCGTATCCAGCACGGCAGAGAAAGGAAGATCGATGAGCGCCAGCGGCTTGAGCGCCCAGCTGGTCTGATCGTCGGTCAGCATATCGGCGCTGGCACGGGTACCCGGATAGTAGCCCTGACTGGCACCGGTGTGAGACATCATGCTGGAGCAGCCCGTTGTCGCCATTGTGCAGCAAATCATTCCAGCCAGAGGTAAAAGCTTCAACAATTTCATTATCATCATCCCTTCAGCCATGGCAGACGCCTGGCTGAGTTGGCCTGCCAGACAACGTCAACACTCTGGGGCGAAGTCCGCTCGGGTCTGGCAAAAGTAATCCTGAGTGTATGTCATTTCTTCAGATTGGCGAAAAAAATTGCGTTTTGCCCTCTTGAAAATTCGCATCTGGCACCCATTTTTAGTGTACGGACGCACTCATCGTTGCCGTAAGGGAGGATGAGGTGCCGTAATCAGCCTGTCCAGTCGTGGAAGGTTGCCAAAACTTGCTGAATTTCAGGAGTCTTAATATGCGTAATTTTGATCTCACCCCACTTTATCGCTCTGCCATCGGTTTTGACCGCCTGTTTAACCTGCTCGAATCAAACCAGAATCAGAGCAACGGCGGCTATCCTCCCTACAATGTCGAACTGGTCGATGAAAATCACTATCGCATCACGATTGCGGTAGCCGGTTTTTCTCAGAGCGAACTGGATATCACGGCGCACGATAACGTGCTGACTGTGCGGGGTGCCCATCCGGAAGAGCAGGCCGAGCGTAAATACCTGTATCAGGGCATTGCCGAACGCAACTTTGAGCGCAAATTCCAGCTCGCCGACCACATCGTGGTACGCGACGCCCGTCTCGAAAATGGTCTGCTGAGCATCGACCTTGAACGTCTGGTGCCCGAAGAGGCGAAACCACGCCGTATTGAGATTCTGAAGTAATCGAGAGCTTCAGAAATCACGTTGAAAAACGCCGCGTTAGCGGCGTTTTTTTATATTCCCGGCAGCGCAGGCCCTGTACGTCGTGCGCCAGAAAGCTGACTCAGCGGCGATAGTTAACTGACTACTGCGTTCGCGTCGCCAGACGCTGACCCAGTACACCACCAAAGACATTGACCAGCAGCCCAAGAATAATCACCACTGCCCCCAGCATCTGCTGACCGGAAAGATGCTCATCCAGCACCAGCGCCGCGGTAATAATTCCCACCACCGGCACCAGCAACGACAGCGGCGCAACGCGCCAGGTTTCGTAGCGGCTTAGTAAGTTACCCCAGATGGCATAGCCTACCAGCGTCGCGATAAACGCCAGATAGCAGAGCGCCAGCACGGTCTGCAGGTCGATATGCAGCAGGCTCTCCACGATCGCAGCCTGACCATCAAACAGCAGTGAACAGGCAAAGAAAGGCAGGATCGGCACCAGCGCGCTCCAGACCACCAGCGACATGATCGGCACGCTGCGGTTCCGCATAATGATCTTATTGGTGATATTGCCCAGCCCCCAGGAGAGCGCCGCCGACAGCGTCAGCATCATGGTGGTCAGCGTAATCCCGGCGCTGACCTGCCCGGCCATTCCTGATGTCGCCAGCATAAACATTCCCAGCGTGGCAATGATAATGCCGGTGATGTGATTCCAGCGCAGCTTCTCCGCCAGCAGCAGCGCCCCCAGCAGCAGCGTAAAGAAAGCCTGCGCCTGCAGCACCAGCGAGGCCAGCCCGGCGGGCATGCCGAGCTGAATCGCCAGGAACAGAAAGGCAAACTGACCAAAACTGATGGTCATCCCGTAAACCACCAGCCAGCGCAGCGGGATGGGGGGACGGCGCACAAAGAAAATGGCGGGAAACGCGACCAGGGTGAAACGTAAACCGGCCAGCAGGAAAGGTGGCATGCCCTGCAGCCCCAGCTTAATCACCACAAAATTTACGCCCCACGCGACTACCACGCACAGCGCTAACAACATATCTTTCACTGACATCAGACACTCCTTGTTTCGCCGTCAGGCGGTAATCGCGATCGGGGTGGCGATATCAGCGCAGCACGCGTCCCCCACGATGCGAAAATAGTCATCCACCGCCAGCGCGATCGACCTCTCCAGCTCGCCCGCGTTAAACCACAGCGTGCCGGCCTGCTGCAGGCGCGTGTCGACCCGCAACGCCAGCCGGTCATCAAAACTAAAGGGCGGTACTGCCCCCATCACACAGCCGGTCAGCGCCTGGGCCTCTGCCGGATCGGCAAAAGAGGATTTTTTGCCGCCGATGGCGCGCGCCGCGCTTTTAAAATTGATCCGGCAGTCGCCCGGTACAATCGCCAGCAGCGGACGCGACGGCGCACCGTCAGGCATCGCGACCGCCAGCACCATCGCCTTGGCCGCCTGGCTCAGCGCATTACCGCGTATCTCGCTGATCTGGTCGGTCTGCCCGACCGCCGCATGTTCCACCACCCGGTAGCTGGCCTGATGCTGATCCAGCAGCGCAGTAATTTTTTCAAACGTCGTCATCCCCTTCTCCTCTTCTGGCACAGCCCGGCTTAGCTCCAGGCGATAGCGTGTTTCATCTTTTTGTCGGTCAGCCCGAAAAAGAACCCCATCGTGATGCGGGTGGCCCCTTCGACCCGGTCAATCTCATGATAAAAAGCGGGATTAAACAGATAAATATCGCCACTACGCGGCGAAAACTCACAAATCTCACTGTTTTCGATCACCCCGCGGCGATACCCCAGCTCACCGGCCGTTTTGAACTGCTCATCCTCCGGGGCCCACTTTTTATTGAAGATGCGCAGCGCCCCGCCCGCACTGCACTCCTGCAGGCAGACCACGCAGCTGAGCTGATGCAGGATCTCCGTCACCACCAGTGAGGTGGCGGCAGCATCGCGCACGATATTGTCGTTATGCAGCGGGTTAGCGACGCCATCGGCGTGAAAACGGACGATAGAACCCGCGTAGTCCCCTTTCCCTGGCTCATGGGCGACGCGCAGGCTTTCCAGCCGCAGCGCATGCTCAACCCAGCGATAGATCTGCTCACGCAGCGTCGCCAGCGAGGCGGGCTGTGACGGCTGGATATCGCGCAGCTCGGTAAAGTAGTTATCGGGGGCGGCGGTGTGGCGCGCCAGATAGGGGCCAAGCGTGGTCAGCGCGCCGTTGGGATAGTGAGAAACCCGGATCTTTTCCCGGCACTGCTGCAGGTCAGCCACCACCGCCTCCCGCACCGCAGGGGTCAGATAATTGCGCAGCACCAGCAGCGGCACCCGGGCAGTAACAATGTCATCCAGCCAGGTCGATTCCACAAACATGTTGGGATTAATCACGCGGAACTGATTGAAAATTGCCATCTTTATCACTCCCTAAACGGTATCTCATAGAGTTCATGATTGTTCATTCGTCGCCAGTTACCGGCGCGGCCAGGTATCGCTACGGGTTCAGAGGCGATTAGCGTGCAATCCGCCTGCTGCTGAAAATGCATCGTAAAATAGTCGGGCCAGGGCGTGTCGTGCGGATACCACTGCCACGCCCAGGCTTTATCGCGGGTCACGAAAATGGCATTCCCCGCGCTGCCGCCCGGCTCAACCTGCGCCATCTTTGTGCGCAGATAGTCGCGGGTAAAATCGGCGGGCGTAATCGGGTCCACCAGATAATGCAGATACTCTTCCGAATCGAAGCGCGACGCCGTCAGTCCAAGGTGGCGATAGATCGTCGGCAGAAAACCGTTATGCATCATGTACCACTGATGTCCGCCGCTGTTGCGCCACAGCGGATGAGAAAACGCCAGCCCCTGGTTTTTACTGAGCGTGGCGTGGCGGACATGCACCGCCAGAAACCGGCTGCGCAGGCGATCCACATCAATGCCCGGCAGCGCGTCGGCGAACGGGCCGGTGCCATGCAGCGTGCGGATCTCCCCCGCTTCGAGCCACAGGCAGCCCCAGCCGTTGGGATGCGATTTTATCGGGCCATCATGATCGGCACTTTCGCCGCAGCTCATGGCACGCGCCGCCTCCAGAATCTGCGCGCTGTCGAACCGGCCGTGCGCCATAATCATCCTGCACATACTTTGTCTCTCCCTGCGCTGACGGGCCGGGCGTCAGCGATCTGCTGAAACGTGGTCATAATGGGTTCCCGTGCGGTCGCGGTGAGGCTGAACGTGGCCAGAATGCCCGCATGGCGGGTCAGATCGGCATAGAGCGATGAGCGGGGTGAAACCTGCAATGCCGGTAATCTGAGGGCGGGCAGCAGCGCGCCCTGCTGATGGCGGTCGATCCAGCGTTCAGCCGCCTGAAGCTGCGCCGGTTGCCGTAACCGCAACTGACCGATCGCGCCAGTGGCGGTAAACGCCAGGTCGGCCAGCGCATCGCCCGCCTCCAGCCGGAAAGTCATCTCCGCCCAGTTGATACCTGTCACCGCCTGCACCAGCGCGGCCACCCCCATGCCGGAGAGCCGGAAGCCCATCTCCAGAAAATGCGGCACCCCGCTAACCACGATAAAATCGATGTGAAACGCGCCCTGACGGTAGCCAAAGGTTTCACAACAGAAGCGCATCAGAGTGCTGAATGAGGCAGGCAGGGCAGTAGCCGCCATCGCCACATGTCCTGACTCATAAAAGCTGATGCAGCCCTCCGCATCCCGATGCTGCTCAACCACTTTCTGACAGCAGGTCAGCGCCTGAGGCGTCCCCTGATGTACCACGCCCTGCAGCGAAAACTCCGTACCCGTCAGTGCGCTTTCCACAAGAAAACCACTGAAGCCGCGCCCGCCGTAGTTCATAGTCTGCATCAGCTTCTGCACCACACTGTTCAACTGGCCCGCGTGCTCAATCAGCCAGATTCCCAGCCCGCCCCCTCCATCTACCGGTTTGACGACGCAGGGATAGATGAGCGCCTGCCTGGCATCCAGAATGCTGAGCGGCGAGGCGAAAAAGCGGAATTCCGGCTGCGGGAAGCGCGCCCAGGCTTTTTTCAGCGCCATGCGCTGCGCATATTTATCCAGCGGGATAAAGGCGGCAGGGGCGTCCGGTCCGGCCAGCATCTCGCGCAGCCGTCCGGCGCTGGCGTTGTAGGTTTCAAAGCCCGCCAGCACTACCGTCGGATGTGTCAGCAGACCGGCGTGCAGATAGGCCTGCATGACCTGCCACGGATTTTCCGGGCGGTCGAGGCGGATGATCAGATCAAAGGGCTGCGCCAGGCTGATCGACTGATAATCGACAAAGTCGCCCATCTCCGCCAGCACGGTAAAGTAACCGTCGCGCTTCGCCACCACACACCAGGGATTGAGTCCATCGCGGGTGGCGCCAATTTGCAGGAAAATCTTTTTCATCGCCTTGCCTTACCGGGTTAACGCCCGGAAATAATTTCCGTCACGATGTCGTTCAGCACACCGTTACTGACCTGGATCACCGCCTTGTGAGGATCAAAGCGCAGGACGCGCGACAGCGGATCGTCACTTTTTCCCTCCAGCAGCGAGCTGACTGGCCTGCTCTGCCAGCAGTGCCGCATCTGTGTCAGCGTCATGCCGGAGAGCTGCGTTAACTGCTGTGCCAGTGCCCGATCTTCGCTGCGCTGATCAAGCAGGTCGCGGATTGCCGCTTCATCGAGCAGAATCTGCTGCTGCACCAGCCACTGTCCAAGTTGCATTCCCTGCCCGAGAAAGGGGGAGTAAATCAAGCAGATCAGCTGCTCTTCGCGCAGACCAAATGCCGCCAGCGCAAAGTCTGCCGCGCGCTGCCGCTGCTGCTCGATAGCGGCCTCATCCTGATAGCGCGCCGCCATCTCGTCGATGAGCGCGGGCGGAAAATCTTTCTTCACCATCAGCGCCAGCGCAAAACGGACATATTCACGGATCCCTTCGGCATAGCTGCGCTGCAGCAGCGTCTCTGCCCGCAGACCGCGCAGGTGCGCCATCAGCGTCGGGTTACCGCAGTCGGACTCGGAAAAACTGAACATCAGCGCATCAAACCGGAATCCCATAAATTCGCTGAGCAGCGCCCAGTGCGCGCCCGCCTCATAGGCGGTGTCCTGATAGATATTGAAAAACAGCGGATTGCGCGCCAGCTGATGGGTGATGCGGTGCGCGGGCGTCAGCTGATCGGCGCCATACACGTCACTGAAATAGCGTCCGGCAACGCCGTCCAGCGTCTGCAGAAACCCGCTGAAACCCCGGCTTTTGTCCGCCACCGGGGCATCAAACAGGCGTGAGAGATGGCGCGCCCAGGCTACATAGGCAGCCTGCTCCTGCGGTGAGTCGCCGGTAATAATCAGATCCACGCCGCCGTTGTAGTCCGCCGCCAGGCCAAAGGAGTTCATCATGCTGAGATTGCAGGCGTTGCAGAAGGTCGAACGGGCATCCGCACGAAACCGGTGGCCATTCATCAGCACATCGTTGCGATTCTGCTGTCGCACGCTCTCCGGCATCGGCAGGTCGCGGGCAAAAGGCCGGATCAGCAGGCCATCCACCACCAGACACTCCACCCGTTCATCGTCGTGCATGGCCAGCGCCTGATAAACGCGGTCGATATTCTCCATCACGCTCTGGTTCATCCCCGCATGACGATTGGTGCTGACACGCAGCGAGAAGGTACTGCCCTGCTGCTGCCAGATCAGCCCCTGGATGTAGCGCACCCAAGCCACCATGTAGCTGCTGTCTTTTCCTCCGCCATAGGCGAGCAGCACGCGGTTCTCCTCAGGCTGTTGCGTCCGGGGTAACACCGCCAGCAGGCGGGCCGCACAGCGCTGCGCCGACGCAATCATGGCGGGTGACAGCCAGGCCTCAATCTCCTTCATCATGATGGGCAGATTATTCATTTCTCACATTTCCCTCAGGTAAACGGCACCATGCGGTGGCCTGAGCCCGGCGGCGGGCGGCGTCACCGGACTGGTTAGCGTCATGAATAATTAAGAGATGCAGCCTAAAGTACTTTGAATGTACTCTGTTGAATATGCACAGATCAGCGCGATATGGGGTGGAACAGATGGCCGATGTTGTCGGGGAACAGGAGAGTCAGCGCAGTCGTTACCGCCAGATAGCCGAACAGATTAAACAGGCCATTCATGCCGGTTCGCTGGCGCCCGACAGTCGTCTGCCGTCGGTGCGTACGCTGGCAACGCAGTACAATGTCAGCCTGACCACCGCGCTGAAAACCCTGCGCACGCTGGAAGATGAGCGTTACGCCGTCGCCCGTCCTAAATCGGGCTTCTTCGTGGCCCCGGAGCGACCCCTGGCGCGTCAGCTGCCCGCCGTCAGCGAACAGCCTCACGCTATCGCTCCGCTCGATGAGCAGACCGAACTGCATCTGGCGATGCTCGGCTCAGACTGCCGGGTGCGGCTCGATCTGGCTAACGGCGACAGCGCACTTTATCCGGTCAGGCGTATCGGCCTGCTGATGCGTCAGATGGGCTACAGCAAACCGGCCCTGCTCGGCAATACGGTCAAGGGCACCGGTTATGCCCCGCTGAAAATGGAAATTGCCCGCCGCGCGGTCGATTACGGCTGCAATATCAGCGCCGACGATATTCTGATCACTAATGGCTGCATCGAGGCGATCTCACTGTCGCTGCGGGCGACCACTCAGCCGGGCGATGTCGTAGCGGTAGAGTCTCCCTGCTATTTTGTGCTGCTGCAGATGCTGCATAACCTCAATCTGCGGGTGATCGAAGTAGAAGCCGGACCGGAGGGATACATCAATGTCGCGAAGCTGACCGGGCTGTTTCAGCGCCGGGCGGTGCGGATCTTTCTCACCCTCTGCAACGTCAACAACCCGCTGGGAAAGAGCATTCCCAACGAGCAAAAAGCCTATATTGCCCGTCAGGCCGATGAAAATGATGTGGTGATCATTGAGGATGATATCTTTGGTGATACCGCCTTTGGCGAGCGCCGTCCCTTTCCCATGCGCGCGTTCAGCCCCAACGCGATTCTCTGCAGCGGCTTCTCGAAAACCGTGGCGCCCGGTATCCGTATCGGCTGGGTTCACAGCGTCAACTACATGCGAAAAATCGCCTCGCTGAAATACACCTCAACCATGGGCACCTCGGTGCTGTCGCAGGCGGCGGTGGCGGAGCTGCTGCGCAGCGGCGGCTATGACGCTCACCTGCGCAAGCTGCGGCGCGAACTGGCGCGGCAAATCCATGAGATGCGGCAGTCGGTGCTGCGGGAGTTTCCGGCGGGAACACGGGTATCCGATCCGGAGGGAGGATACGTGCTGTGGGTTGAGATGCCCCGGCAGGCCCTGAACGTTCGTGAGCTGTTTCTGAAAGCGCGCAATGCGGGGATCGGCATTGCGCCGGGACACATTTTCGCCACCGATGCGCGTTACGACCACTGCTTCCGGCTCAATGCCGGTTTCGGCTGGAACCGGGAGGTGGAACAGGCGATTCAGCAGCTGGCACAGTGGTGCCAGCTGTCGTTACGCGAGCCGCAGGATTAGCTGTCGCGCCAGGCGATGTCGACCTCTTCCGCCAGAATCTGCACTGCCCGCTCGATGTTCTCCGCGTCCGGCACATAATTCATCCGCATACACTGATGGGTGTGCGGCCACGCCTGCTCCAGCCCCGGGAAGAAAAAGTGGCCCGGCACCATCAGCACACCACGCGCTTTAAGGCGCTGATAGAGGGTTTCGGTTGTGATCGGCAGATCGCGGAACCAGAGCCAGAGGAAAATCGCCCCTTCCGGCTTGTGGATCAGGCAGCGGTCTTCCGGCAGATAGCGTCGCAGGATCGCAAGGGTCTGCTGTACCTTCTGCTGATAGAACGGCTTAATCACCTCTTCTGAAAAACGTAACAGATCGCCACGACCGATCATCTCGTGAGCGATGGCAGGACCGATACTGCCTGGTGCCAGGCTGATGATGCCGTTCATGTTACTCAGTGCAGAAATGGTCTTTTCGTCAGCGATGATGATGCCGCAGCGCGCGCCCGGCAGGCCGAGTTTCGACAGGCTCATGCAGAGGATAATGTTGGGATTCCACAGCGGACGAACCTCGCTGAAGATAATACCGGGGAACGGCACACCATAGGCGTTGTCGATCAGCAGCGGCACAGCATGCTGCTGTGCCAGCGCATCCAGCTGCATCAGCTCATCGTCGGTGATCACGTTGCCAGTGGGGTTGGTCGGACGCGAGACGCAGATCAGCCCGACCTCGTCGTTCATCGGCAGATGTTCGAAATCGACATGATATTTAAACTGACCTTCCGGCAGCAGCTCAATATTCGGCTTCGCCGAGACAAACAGTCCCTCTTCCAGACCGGCATCTGCATAGCCCAGGTATTCCGGTGCCAGCGGAAACAGTACCCGCTTTTTGCTGCCATCCGCCCGGCGACCGGCAAACAGGTTAAACAGATAGAAGAAGGCGCTCTGGCTGCCGTTGGTCAGCGCGATATTCTGCGCGGTGATCGGCCAGCCAAGCTGCTCGCTCAGCAGTTCTGCCAGCGATGCCAGTAGCGTCGCCTTGCCACGCGGACCATCATAGTTACACAGCGCCTCGCTGAGTTTGCCTTCCTCATGCATCTGCTGCAGCAGCTGCTGAAAGTAGTCGTTCATCGCCGGGATCTGCGCCGGATTCCCGCCGCCCAGCATGATGGTGCCAGGCGTACGCAGGCCCGCGCCCATATCTTCCATCAGACGTGAGATGCCGGAATGTTGGGTAAATTTGTCGCCGAACTGAGAAAAGGACATAGCGGTTAAATATTTGTGATAGCGAATCGGGGGTCCACCATAACGCCCGCCATCGGCGGGCGCAATGGAAAGGCGTGAGGATTACTTCAGTGCCTGCGGGTTAACACAGTTTTTTTCAACGCTTCCGCCGAGCGCGGCAATGAGATTTTCCACCGCATCCTGCATCATGCCGTAGCGGGTTTCGTGCGTAGCAGAACCGATGTGCGGCAGGGTCACTACGTTGGGCAGCGACAGCAGTGGCGAGTCAGCAGAAACCGGCTCCTGTTCAAACACATCCAGTCCGGCGGCATGCAACTTACCCGCCTGCAGCGCGGCAATCAGCGCCTGCTCATCCACCACCGGCCCGCGACCCGCGTTAATCAACACCGCATCCGGCTTCATCAGCGCCAGTTCGTCGGCGCCAATCAGATGGTGCGTTTCGCGGGTCAGCGGCAGGCTGATGCAGACGAAATCACTCTCCTTCAGCAGCGCCTCCAGCTCACAGCGCCGCGCACCAAAGCGCGTCTGCGCCTCTTCATGTTCACGGCGGGCGTTATAGAGAATGTTCATGCCGAAGCCAAAGTGAGCCCGCTGTGCCAGCGCCATGCCGATACGGCCCATGCCGAGAATACCCAGCGTTTTATGATGCACATCGATGCCGAACTGCGACGGCCCGATGCTCTTCTGCCAGTGACCCGCTTTGACCCACGCATCCAGCTCCGGCACGCGGCGCGCCGTACTCAGCACCAGGGCCATCATGGTATCCGCAACGGTTTCGGTCAGAACGGTCGGCGTATGCATCAGCACCACGTTACGCTGGTTCAGCGCCTCAACGTCAAAATTGTCATAGCCGACCGAGACGCTGGAGCAGACGCGCAGATTCGGCATTTTTGCCAGCAGGTCACCGTTCACTTTACCGCCCGATCCCAGCAGCCCTTCAGCCTGCCGGAACGCCTTCGCATGTTGCTGCTGGTTTTCCGGCGACAGATCGCTGATTTCCGTCACGTCACACTGTTCGGCCAGACGGGCATAGAGATCATCAGGCAGTTTTTTATAGAGAATTACAGCGGGTTTCATACGGTTGCTCCCGATCAATAAGTTGCGGGCGGCTTGCAGGCCGCCCGGAGAAACTGAGACTGACGTTTACGCCAGTGTGCAGACTGCACTCACACACGTTAGCGTTTACGCTTTCAGGCCGGTTTTGCGCTCTGCAGCGGCGGCGCTTTATTCTGCGCCGGCTTCACAATCAGCGTCAGCCACACCGCTACCAGCAGAGCCGATCCCATAAAAATGTAGGAGGCCGCCGGGCTGCCGGTCGCACCATTAAGATAGCCGACAATCCATGAACCGATAAATGACCCCAGCGCCCCCATACTGTTGATCAGCGCCATCGCGCCACCCGAGACGTTGCGCGGCAACATCTCAGGAATAATGGCGAAGAACGGACCGTAAGGCGCATACATCGCGGCACCGGCGATCACTAACAGGGTGTAAGAGAACCAGAAATTGTTTGATCCCACCAGATACGAGCCAAGGAACGCCAGCGCACCCACCAGCAGCAGCGGCCAGACGAACAGCTTACGGTTCTGGGTTTTGTCTGACGCCCAGGAAACGACCACCATCGCAATGGTTGCCGCCAGATAAGGCACCGCTGAGAGCCAGCCTGCTTCCACCATGCCCATCTGCGTACCGTTACGCAGAATCGACGGCAGCCACAGTACAAAGCCATACACGCCGATGCTCCAGGCAAAATATTGCATGCAGAGGATAATGACGTTGCGGTTACGGAACGCTTCGCCGTAGTTGCGCACCGCTTTAATATTTTCCTGCTCTTTCTGCAGTTCAGCCTGCAATGCCGCTTTCTCTGCATCGCTCATCCAGCGCGCCTGCGCGGGTTTATCCTGCACCAGGAACCACCAGGCAATCGCCCAGATCACCGCCGGAAAACCTTCGATGATAAACATCTCACGCCAGCCAAAAGATTCAATCAGATAGCCTGACACCACCGACATCCACAGCACCGTGACCGGATTTCCCAGAATCAGGAAGGTATTGGCGCGAGAACGTTCCGATTTGGTAAACCAGTTGCTGATGTAAATCAGCATCGCGGGCATAACCGCGGCTTCCACTACGCCCAGCACAAAACGGATGGCCGCCAGCATCGGAATATTGCTGACAACACCGGTCAGCGAGGCGCAGCCGCCCCACAGAATCAGGCACCCGAAAATCAGTTTTTTAACGCTGCGGCGTTCGGCGTAAATCGCCCCCGGGATCTGGAAGAAGAAGTAGCCCAGGAAGAACAGCGCCCCCAGCAGCGAGGACATCCCTTTGGTAATGCCGAGATCGTCATTAATCCCGGCCGCCGAAGCGAAGCTAAAGTTTGCACGATCAAGATAGGCCAGGCTGTAGGTGATAAACACGATGGGCATGATGAACCACCAGCGTTTTGGCGCGATTGTCTGCTTTTTCATCGGAAACTCCTGTGTCTGTAGAGGGGCGCGGACTACACATCGCCCAGTTGCTGACGCGTCGGCAGACCTTCGCTGTCACCAATAACCTGAATCGCCATCGAACCAATTTTGTTGCCGCGACGAATCGCCTGCGGCAGCGCCTGACCTTCCAGCAGGGCACTGATCACCCCGACGGCAAAGCCATCGCCTGCCCCAACGGTGTCCACCACGTTCTCCACCCTGACCGCCGCCACCTGACCCTGTTCACCCTGGGCCGTTTTGTACCAGGCGCCGTCACAGCCGGTTTTTATCACGACGGCTTTCACGCCCTTATCGAGATAGAAATCCGCGATCGCTTCCGGCTGACGATAGCCGGTCAGGATCAGTCCCTCTTTTTCGCCTGGCAGCACCCAGTCGGCGTACTCTGCCAGCAGATTGAGCTGCTTGCGCATCTCCTCTTCGCTGCGCCACAGCACCGGCCGCAGGTTAGGATCAAAGGAGATGGTTTTGCCACGCGCGCGCATCTCTTTCGCGGTGTACTTCAGCAACTCCAGCGAACTCTCTGACAGCGCCGCCGCGACGCCGCTCAGGTGCAGGTGTCGCGCCGCGCCAAAATAGTCTGCGTCGAAATCCTCCACCGACAGATGGCTGGCGGCGGAGCCTTTACGGAAATACTCCACCAGCGGATCGGAGCCATCATCAACTTTGGATTTGAGCTGAAAACCGGTGGGATAGCGCTTATCCACCGTCACCCGGCCATGATCGATTCCCTCTTTTTCCAGCTGCTGGCAGATAAACCGGCCAAAGGCGTCATCGCCGATGCGGCTGACCCAGCCGACTTTCAGGCCAAGACGGGCCAGGCCGGTTGCGACATTCAGCTCCGCGCCTGCGGCACGTTTCACAAAGGTTTCTGCTGCAGCCAGGTCACCGGTTTCACAGGCGACGAACATCGCCATCGCCTCACCGATCGTGACAACATCAAGCGGGCCGTTGTGATGCATAGTGTGATGCGTCGTCATCTTCACTCCTTACACGTTACGCAGCAGCGACACGTAATGACGTGTCACCGCAGTCAGATCGTCGCCTTCAAGCGGAAACTCGATGCCGCGCGGTGCGGCAGCCGGTAGCTGTTGCAACAGGGCACGCCAGTGATCGTCAGCCTCATCCAGCGCAATTGCCCGGAAGCTTTTCTGATGTGGCACTGCGGCTTTAACATGCACATAGCCCACCTGCGCGGCCAGCAATGCCGCTGCCTGGCTGGCATCCGCGCCGGTCCAGCACCAGTTTCCCATATCGAAGGTCATATTAATGGCCAGCCCGGCCTCTCTGACCGCCGTAAAAAACGCCACCGTCGGGGCCAGCTGGCCCTGTTCGGTCTGGTCGTTTTCTATCGTCAGCTGACACGGCAGCGAGACCAGCAATGCCTGCAGGGTGTCGCGGGGCAGCGCGCCGGTGAAGTCGCCCAGCGCCAGTTTCAGGCGTTGCGCCTTTAACTGGCGTGCTTCTTCAACGTAGTGAGTTATGCGCGGATTGATCACGCCGCCGTCACAAAACAGGGTATCGGGTACCGAATAGCTGGTGTGCAGCTGATGCTCAGCTATTGCGCTGGCCAGCGATGGCAGCGTCGACAGTGCCGCATCATCCAGCAGCTCGCGGCGAATTTCGACGCCGTCCGCGCCCGCCTCCCGGATAATCGGCAGTAGCGCACGCTGGCCGCCGAGCGCGGCGATCTGTGTATGACCATAAGCGGCGGTCACCACAATGATGTCAGGTTTCATGTTCTGCTCCACGGCAGGATTCTGCCCATAACGAATAGAACAATCCTGGATGGAACCGGTTCCAAAGCAAAGGAGCAAACGGCGAAATTATGATCGTGCTCACGAAGCGAGCACGTAAGGGGGGCGTTAAATCTGAATTTCAGACAAGTGGCTGGCTGGAGCCGCGAACAATCAGTTCGCCAGAGAAAACCTGTTCGGCAATTGGTAAATCGCTGCCCTCTATGCGCGCAATCAGCCGTTCCAGCGCACTGAAGCCAATCTGCCAGGTTGGCTGCTTCAGCGTGGTAATGCCGACACCTGCCAGGGCCGCCCACTCCAGTTCGTCAAACCCAAGCAGACCGATATCGTGGCCCCAGTGCAGATTGAGGCGTTGCAGCGAGCGCGCCACCTGCAGCGTCAGTGCGCCGTTGGCGACCATCACCGCACAGCGTTTGCCGGCATGACGCTGCCGGAATGTCAGCAGCACATCGTCCAGCGCGGCGGGCTGATGCAGCCGAACCTCCGCATTTTCATGTACAACCTGCGGATGCGATCCCAGCAGCTGGCGAAAAGCCTGCAGGCGCTCGCGGCGGGTATTGACGCTGCCCAGCGGCTCGCTGAGAAACAGCAGCGCCTCATAGCCATTCGCGACCAGATGCCGCGTGGCTGTTTCGGCAGCTTCGGCGTTATTCAGACCCACCACATCGCAGGGAAAATCGGGGATTTTTCGGTCAATCAGGACCATCGGCAGCAGCGACTGTTGCAGATGGTTCAGCACCTCTTCGCGCATCCCAACCGCGTTAACCACAATACCTTCAACCTGATAGCTGCTCAGCAATTGCAGATAGTGCTGTTCCAGATCCACTTCATTGTTGGTATTACACATCAGCAGGGTAAAGCCCTGCTCGCGGCAGGCGGCTTCAATGCCACTCATCACATCCACGGAATAGGGGTTGGTGATATCAGCAATAATCAGTCCAATCAGTCGGGTACGACCGCGCTTCAGGCCGCGTGCCATCTGGCTCGGGCGATAGCTGAGATCGGCAATAGCCTGTTCAATCCGCGCTTTTAAATCCGCTGACAACAGGTGCAGTTCACCATTGAGGTAGCGTGAAACGCTGGTCTTTCCGGTTCGTGCCGCGTGAGCAACATCGCTGATGGTGGCGCGAGGCGGCCTGATTTTCATGAGATATCCTGCAAAATAAGAAACCAGGCAGAGACTAGCACAAGCCTGGCCCGGCGCAAAAAGTGCTGCACCGGAAATGGCAGGCCGCAACATTCTTCTTTTCGGCACTATGCAGTCCATCAGCCGGATAACCTTTTCCGGCCCCTGTTCAGCCGGACAGAAGAACACAAGAGCAGCAGGTCGTGCGCCGGGCGACGGTTTCCGAAGATAGAAAGTGGCGAAAAGCAGGAAACCGGGGGACGTCGTTCAGAGCCGATCAGACTCCTGTTTCAGCTGGTCCTGCTGAACAGAAAGGCGACGACGTCTGACGGCAGGTTCAGCAGAACAGCGAGCGCCCCCGGGCGGGGGCGACCGCAATCAGCTCAGCGGGCTGAGGGTGATCTCAACGCGACGGTTTTGCGCTTTACCGGCTTCGGTGCTGTTGGTGGCAACCGGGTTGTCCGGGCCTGCGCCCTGAGTGCGCAGGCGATCGCTGGCCACGCCCTGCGTGATCAGTGCACTGGCCACGCTTTCAGCACGCTGCTGCGACAGGCGCATGTTCAGTGCCCGGCTGCCCGTGCTGTCGGTATAACCCACAACATTCACCGCAGTTTTTGGATACTCTTTCAGCACTAATGCCACGCCGGTCAGCGTGTTTGCGCCGGCCGGTTTCAGGTTGCTGCTGCTGGAGTCGAACGTCACATTATTTGGCATATTCAGGACGATGTTATCGCCGTTACGGGTCACGCTGACGCCGGTACCACGCATTTTGTCGCGCAGTTTGGCTTCCTGCACATCCATGTAGTAACCGATGCCACCGCCCAGCGCGGCGCCACCTGCGGCACCAATCAGCGCTCCTTTTTTACGATCTTTCTTCGAGGAGGAGAGTACACCGACACCCGCCCCCACTAACGCGCCCAGACCTGCGCCCATGCCTGACTTACCCGCCTGAGATTCGCCAGTATAAGGATTGGTAGTACAGCCAGGCAGGGCCAGACTGCCGCTTAATAACAAGGTGATGGCAATTAATTTCTTCTGCATTTTTGTTCCCTTACATTCGAGACACACAGGAAAACCTTTCCCATAAGTGGCACGATTATGCCGCCTGTCGCCAGGCAATGTAGTGCGGAAAATTCCTGATTTATCCGGAATCAGCCCTTCTGGTTGTCAGGATGGCAGAAACAGTTGCTTTGATGGTCGTTTACCAGCCCGCAGGCCTGCATAAAGGCGTAGCAAATTGTCGGGCCGATGAATTTGAAACCGCGCTGCTTCAGTGCCTTTGAGAGCGCAATAGCCTGCTCTGACATCGTGGGCGCCAGCTGGTAGTCCGGATGATGATGAACGATTTGCACGTTATCGACAAATTGCCATACGAAGTGGCTGAAATCTTCACCTTTCGCTTCCATCTCAAGAAACGCCCTGGCATTGGCAATAATGGCCGCAATTTTACCCGGATGACGGATAATGCCGCTGTTTTGCATCAGCGTATCGATTGCAGCCGCATCCATCTGCGCGATGGCCTGCGGATCGAACTGATGAAACGCCCTCCGGTAGTTTTCGCGCTTTTTCAGCACCGTGATCCAGGATAATCCTGCCTGCTGACCTTCCAGACAGAGCATTTCAAACAGTGCACGTTTGTCTCTCTGCGCCACGCCCCACTCCCTGTCGTGATAAGCCAGATAGAGGGGATCCTGCGTTACCCAACCACATCGTTGCATCGCTTTGTTCCTTTATGACGAGAATATTTTAGCGGTCCGCTTGATCTTAAAATTAATCGGTTGATAGTTAAACGAACACCGGGTAAATAACAGAGATGGCTCGGATTTTAATCAGAACGTTGGACAATCACTTCAGCTCTGCCTGGAGAATAGAGGGTGCCAGTAAACGGTGGAAAAGGTCTGCGGACCTGCTGTGCTGTAGGGCTATTAATCTTATCGCAACCGACGTTTGCCCGCGGCGGCTCTTCTGCGCCCCGACATACCGATCTGCTGCCCGACTACGACACCATACTGGCTGAGAAAATCGCCCTGACGCCTCCTGCTTTCAGCGATGACAGCCGCGCCCTGTTTGAGGCTGCAATCAACTCCCCCACCGCGTCGCCGATCATGCTGCACAGTGAAACCGGCAGCGCAGGCAGCACGCCGCTGGGAAAACGCTATCGGGCTGGCATTGACCTGCCTCTTTCCGCCTCTGTCACCACCGGGCCGGTGGCGCAGTATGCGGTTGATCCGCAGCAGGCGACCTGTCTGCAGTGCGACTACAGTGACCCGCAGAGCCGCGAGCAGAGCGCCAGCGTCGGCTGGCGCATCGATTCCCGGCAGGGATGGATAGCGCCCTGGGCGCAGCTGAGTTATCACTATTTCCTTGCGGATGCATCGCAGAGCGGTGCACGTGATGCCGCCACCGGCTCCGATCAGGCCAATGGTCTTGATCTGAGCATCGGTGCGCAGCTGCCTTTGAATGATAATCTGGCGGCTTTTGCCGCCTTTTCACAGAGCGAAGCGCTGAATAATGAAGAGCAGCAACTTTACAGCGTTGGCTTCAGTGCCAGCTTCTGACCGGGGCATAAAAAGAGAAAGGCGACCGGTCGTTTAAAATATAATGAGGCCGCTAATCATTATACCGGTAACATTATGCGCAACGATTTGACAATTATTGGCCGCGAAATCGTGGTCTTCCTGCTGGCCGCTCTGGTTCTTGCCCTGACAATCGTACCTGTCTACGTTGATGTCGCCTGGATGAACGACGCCCTGCACGAAACCTCTTTTACGGAAACCACCCAGGAACTGATGCTGGCGATCATCGCCGCGCTGTTTTTCATTGCGGCCCGTCGCCGCGCCGGTCAGCGTGGCGCGCTGACCTTAGTCGCGGGTTTCTACAGCTGCATGCTGATCCGCGAGCTTGATTTCGCGTTTGATGCGATTCAGCACGGCAGCTGGGTCTGGTTTGCGCTGGCCGTGACGGCAGGCTCACTGGCCGTGGCGCTGCGCACACCGAAACAGACCGTAAAGGGGCTGGCGGCGCTGGTGCAGCATCGCAGCTGGCCGGTGATGGCCTCCGGCTTTTTGGTAGTCCTGGTCTTCTCACGGCTGTTTGGAATTCATGCGCTGTGGCAGCACCTGATGCTGGGCGATTATAACCGCGTGGTAAAAAACATGGCCGAAGAGGGCACCGAACTGCTGGGATACAGCCTCTGCTGGCTCGCTTCGGTTCGCTATTTATGGCAAACCCGTCCGGCCGCCGCCGCCATCCGCCTGCGGGCCGCGGAATCCGCACCGGCCCGCCATGCCGCCTCTCCGGCCGCCTCACACTGATCGCGGCCCTTTTTAAGCGATCCCCCGCGTTAAAAAAGGTACAATAACCCCTTCTGCGCCGGCGACCGTTTCCCGGCGCAAGGTGTTTGTTAACCTCAGGTCTTTTCATGTCAGCTAAAATCTTAACTTCAACGCTCATTGGCCTGGATGCCTTCCGACAGGATCCGCTGACTGCCCTGCAGCAGGCGGAAAAGGGCACGCTGGCGGTGTTAGATAACTACGCGCCGGTGATGTATGCCATCACCCCGGCGCGTCTGGCCGAGCTGCTGGCGCTGGAAGCCGCCGCCCGGCAGCCGAACGATGTGGCGCTGGATGACAGCCTGTATGACGATACGCCCGCCCCGATTCACACACCGGCCGGGAAGTTCGCCATGTATCCGGGCTGGCAGCCGGATGCCGACTTTACGCGCCAGGCCGCGATCTGGGGCGTGGCGCTGAGTGAACCGGTGACGCCCGGCGAGCTGGCGGCCTTTGTCGCCTATTGGCAGGCAGAAGGCCGGATGTTCCACCATGTGCAGTGGCAGCAGAAGCTGGCGCGCAGCATCCAGATGAATCGCGTCGCCAGCGGCGGGCAGCCGAAGCGTGATATCACGCAGTTGCCCGATCCTGACCGTACTATTCCCGATGGTTTCCGAGGTGAATAATGAAAACGCCCGACGATCTCTTTAACCGTCTGAAAAAAATGATGCCCGCCGGTACCCGGCCAAAATTCGCCAATGGTGAAGAGCTGCTGGCGTGGAACCAGGAGCAGGGTCGCCTGCGTTCAGAGGCGATTGTGCGTGAGAACCGCGCCATGAAAATGCAGCGCGTGATGGGCCGTTCCGGCATTCGCGAACTGCATATCAACTGCTCGTTTGACAATTACCGGGTCGAAAACGAAGGGCAGCGTAAAGCGCTGGAGCTGGCGCGTCAGTACGCCGCTGAATTCGAGGGCAGCATCGCCAGCTTCGTCTTCTCGGGCCGTCCTGGCACCGGTAAAAACCATCTGGCCGCCGCGATCGGCAATGACCTGATCCTGCGGGGTAAAAGCGTCCTGATCGTGACGGTCGCCGACCTGATGTCGAGCATGAAAGGCACCTTCAGCGGCAGCAGCGGCATCACTGAAGAGCGGCTGATTCAGGACCTCAGCAGTGTTGACCTGCTGGTGATCGATGAAATCGGTATGCAGAGCGAATCGCGCTACGAGAAGGTGATTATCAACCAGATCGTTGACCGCCGCTCCTCGTCGAAACGCCCGACCGGCATGCTCTCCAACCTTGATCATGCGGGTATGAATGCCCTGCTGGGTGAACGCGTGATGGACCGTATGCGTCTGGGCAATAGCCTGTGGGTCCGCTTTGACTGGGAAAGCTATCGCAGCCGGGTGCGCGGCGACGAATATTAATCCCAGCCGGCGTTATGGCAGGTTTCAGCCGGGGCGCAGCGCGTTGCGCGCTATTGCCTGCCGATAACGCTTCGCTTTGCCGGATAACGCGGCTTTATCGCGGTGACCGGGAGCCGCATCTGCCGGATGCCCCAGACTGACCGGCGATCCGATCGCGGTCACGCTCCCGACAAGGCGCACGCGTGTTGTGTGAAACAGCCCGCAAAAGTGTAGGGTGAAGAACGCGCAGGGGCTGATAAACTCAATGTTTACTCCTCTGTTGGGTGAATCCGTGATGAAAACGAACGGCAAAGGCCCTGCACTGCTGCGACTGAATAATCAGAAACGCGTAATGGCCCGGTTGCGTAAACAGCGAGTCACGTCGCGTCAGGAGCTGGCGGAGGCGCTGGCGCTCAGTAAGAATACCGTTTCGTTAATCATTGATGATCTGCTGGAGCAGGCGCTGATAGAGGAGCTGGGGCCGGTCAGCGTGGCGGCTGCCGGACGGCCCAAGATCGGTATCAGGCTGCGGCCGGAAAAGTTGCAGAGCGCAGGTGTGATGGTGGAACGCAACGTCATCCACTGGCGGGTGTGCGACTACTTTTCTCAGGTGCTGGCTGAACAGACGCTGCGAACCGATACCAGCAATCCGACCCGACTGCTGGCCGAGCTGGCCACGCTCTGCCGCCAGCTCACCGAACGTTATCCCCACCTGCTTGGCATTGGCCTGGGCTTTCCCGGCATCGTCGATCCCCGACGCGGCTGGATGCATATCTCTTTGCCGCTGGAATGGCAGGATGTTGACCTGCTGACCTCGCTGCGCCGGCAGATCCAGCTGCCGATTCGCATTATGAATAATGTTAAAGCGGCAGCGCTGCTGGCGGTGGAACAGTGTGGATTACCGACAGAGAGCGGCCACTTTTATCTGCGCATTTCTGAGGGAATTGGCGGTGCACTGATCCAGCACGGCGACGTGTTTACCGGGCATAGCTGGACGGCGGGAGAGGCAGGACATCTGATCGTCCAGCCTGGCGGGCCGCGTTGCAGCTGCGGCCGCCGCGGCTGTCTTGAAGCGCTGATCAGCAAGCCTGCCGTCAACCAGCAGCTGGCGCAGCGCCAGCCTGGCCTGAGCTGGCAGAGCCGCGACAGTGCGGTTCGCGTGGTGGATGAGGTGATGACGCAGGCTGGCGGTTTTCTCGGTGCCGCGCTGAGTCAGATCATGCTGCTGCTCAACCCGGCGACCATCATCATCGATTGCCCGTGGAACGTCAGTGAGACGTTCTGCAAGGCGGTGCACAAAACGGCCCAGAGCAACACGCTGGCTTTTACTGCGGCACACACGCAGCTGCACTTTCCTGAGAGCCGCATTGATCCGGCCAACGGCCTGGCGCTGGCAGTGATTGAGGCGAGTGAGCAGCGGCTGCTCTAGTGGCGCAGACCGCACGGATTTATCCGGCTTCGCCTTCTACAGCACATTCTCCCCGTAATGCTGGCGATACTCTTTCGGCGTGGTGTCGTAGCTTTTGCGGAACACCGAGTAGAAGTACTGCAGCGAAGGATAGCCGCACATCTGCGAGATCTCATTGATATTGAGCGAGGAAGAAGCCAGCAGTTCGCGCGCTTTTTCCAGTTTTTCGCGGTGGATCATCGCATGAATGGTGTCGCCGGTTTCATCCCGGAAACGTTTCTCCAGATTGGAACGCGACAGTCCGACGGCATCCAGCACCTGCTCCACCTTGATCCCCTTGCAGGCGTTGAAGCGGATATAGTGCATTGCCTGAATCACCGCCGGATCGCGTAGCGAGCGAAAGTCAGTTGAGCGCCGGGCGATGACCTTCACCGGCGGCACCAGAATACGCTGAAGTGGCAGAGACTGCTTATCCAGCAGCCGGTGCAGCAGTTTGGCCGCCTGATAGCCCATCTGCCGCGAGCCCTGGGCTACCGAAGAGAGCGCCACCCGCGACAGATAGCGGGTCAGCTCCTCATTATCAATCCCGATCACCGTAAGCTTCTCCGGCACCGGAATCTTCAGGTGCTCACAGGCCTGGAGCAGGTGGCGTGCCCGCGCATCCGTGACGGCGATGATGCCGGTCTGCGGGGGCAGCGTCTGCAGCCAGTCCGCCAGCCGGTTCTGGGCGTGCTGCCAGTTATCCGGCGCGGTTTCCATTCCCTGATAAACCACACCCTGATAACGCTCACGTCCCACCAGCTGGCGGAACGCCTGTTCCCGCTCCTGCGCCCATCGCTTGCCGCTGGAGATCGGCAAGCCGTAGAAGGCGAAGCGGTTAATGCCCTTCTCTTTCAGATGCAGAAAGGCTTTCTCAACCAGCGCGGCGTTATCCGTGGCGATGTAGTGCACCGGCGGATAATCTTCCTGCCGATGGTAAGATCCGCCGACGCCAACAATGGGAACGGAGACGCTGGACAGCAGGGTTTCGATAGAGCGGTCGTCATAATCGGCAATCACCCCGTCGCCCAGCCATTCCCGGATATTGTCGATACGGCAGCGAAAATCTTCTTCGATGAAGATATCCCAGTCAGTCTGGGACGCCTGCAGATACTCTCCGACGCCCTCGACAACCTGACGGTCATACACCTTGTTGGCATTAAATAGCAGCGTAATGCGGTAACGTTTATCATGCATGGTGGCGCGTTCCCTTAAATCCTCAGCGCATTGCATAACACGCCTGAAAGGGGCAAAAAAATTGTTTGCGCCACAATGTGATCGCCCGCGCGATTACACCCGACGCCGCGTTGCCGTATCCATCCAGACCGCCAGCAGCAGGATCGCGCCTTTGACGATGTACTGCCAGAAAGTCGGCACATCCATCATGCTCATGCCGTTGTCGAGCGAAGCCATGATGAAAGCACCCATGACGGCGCCCGCCACCGATCCCACTCCGCCCGCCAGACTGGTTCCGCCAATGACGCAGGCGGCAATAGCATCCAGTTCGGCGATGTTACCCGCCGACGGTGAGCCTGCGCCCAGGCGTGAACTGAGGATCAGACCGGCGATCGCCACCATCACGCCGTTGATGGCAAATACCGCCAGCTTGGTACGTGCGACATTGATGCCTGACAGCCGTGCGGCGTCAATGTTGCCGCCGATGGCGTAGATGCGACGGCCAAATGCAGTGCGGGTCGCCATAAACATGCCCGCCAGCAGCAGCACGGCCAGCAGTAACACTGGCGTAGGGACGCCGCGATAGTCATTGAGCAGCCAGATGGCACCCAGTACCAGAATGGCGGTGATCGCCTGACGTCCCACGGCGCCGCTGGCTGCGCCCTGTGGCAGCCCAAGCTGTTGACGACGCAGCCGCAGCCGCCATTGCCAGAGCATAAACAGCGCCAGACCGGCGATGCCAAAGCCAAAACCGACACCGTCCGGCAGATAGCTCTGGCCAATCTGCGACATGCCCGGCGTGATGGGCGCAACGGTCGTGCCATCAGTGATGCCGACCAGCACACCACGGAAGGCCAGCATTCCCGCCAGGGTCACGATAAACGAGGGCACTTTACGGTAGGCCACCCACCAGCCATTCCAGGTGCCCAGCAGCAGCCCCATGACCAGCGTCACTACGATGGTCAGGGGCAGCGGCCAGCCGAGCCAGACGTCAAAAATAGCGGCCGCCCCGCCCAGCAGCCCCATCATCGATCCCACAGAGAGGTCGATTTCGGCCGAAATAATCACAAAGACCATGCCGACCGCCAGAATGCCGGTGATGGCAGTCTGGCGCAGCAGGTTAGAAACGTTGCGCGCACTGAGCCAGGCGCCGTCGGTGGTCCAGGTAAAGAACAGCGCAATCAGCACGATCGCGCCCAGCATCACCAGAACCTGCAGGTTAGGCAGCGTGACGCTGCCCGGTGACGGCTTGCCCGGCGTGCCGGAAAGGCGACCCGGGGTACTTTCACTTTTAAGCATAATGTTCACTCCGCAGGGCGGCTTCCATCACCTGCTCCTGAGTCAGATTGTCGTTAATCAGATCGGCTTTGATCTGCCCTTCATGCATCACCAGAATCCGGTCGCTCAGACCCAACACTTCCGGCAGCTCAGAGGAAATTACGATCACCGCAATACCCTGCTGAACCAGGGTATTAATCAGCAGATAGATCTCCTGGCGCGCACCCACGTCAATGCCGCGTGTAGGCTCATCGAGGATCAGGATTTGCGGATTCAGCAGCAGGCACTTCGCCAGAATCGCTTTCTGCTGATTGCCTCCGCTTAACCGGCCAATCGGCAGTTCTGATGAAGAGGTTTTTACCCGCAGCCGGCTGATGGCATCGTTAATCGCCTGCTGCTCCTGCGCTTCATCCAGGGTAGAGAGCCGATGACTGAACTGGTCCAGCGCGGCCAGGGTGATGTTTTTGCCTACCGCCATCAGCGGCACGATGCCATCTTTTTTACGGTCTTCCGGCACCATGGCGATGCCGTGCGCAATGGCGGCGCGACAATCGGGGATGCTCACCTGTTGGCCATTAATCCAGATATCGCCCTGCCAGCGCCCTGGCCAGACGCCAGACAGACACTGCACCGTTTCGGTCCTGCCTGCGCCCATCAGCCCGGCAATGCCAAGGATTTCACCGCGCCTGAGCGTGAACGAGACATTGCTGACGCGACGGATATGGCGATTGATCGGATGCCACGCGGTGAGGTTTTCGACCTTCAGTATCTCTTCGCCAATCTGATGCGGCGCATGAGGATAGAGCGCGGTCAGCTCACGGCCGACCATCATGGTGATGATGTCATCTTCGCTCAGGCCTGCGGCTGGTCGGGTGGCGATATGCTGGCCGTCGCGGATGACGCAGATAACGTCGGAGATCGCCCGTACTTCATTCAGCTTGTGCGAGATGTAGATGCAGGCGATGCCATGTTCACGCAGGTTACGGATGATGCCGAGCAGCACCCCGGTTTCCTGCTCCGTCAGAGACGAGGTCGGCTCATCCAGGATCAGCAGCCGGACCTGCTTGTTCAGCGCGCGGGCGATTTCCACCAGCTGCTGCTGGCCCAGGCCTAACTCACCGACCCGGGTAGCGGGCGAGACGTTCAGTCCGACCCGCGCCAGCAGCTGCTGGCAACGCAGGGTCATGGTTTCATCATCCACCATGCCGAAACGACTGAGTTCGGCACCGAGAAAGATGTTCTCCATCACCGTCAGCTGCCGCACCAGCGCCAGCTCCTGATGAATAATCACGATGCCTTTGCGCTCGGTATCGCGAATGGTCTGCGCCTGAATGTCGTCGCCAGCGAAGTGGATCTGCCCCTCAAAATCGCCATGCGGATAGAGTCCGCACAGGATTTTCATCAGCGTCGATTTTCCTGAACCATTCTCCCCGCACAGCGACATCACTTCACCCGCGTCCAGCTGCAGGCTGACATCATTCAGTGCCTTCACGGCACCGAAACGCTTGGTGATGTTTCTCATTTCCAGCAGCATAGATGGTCCTCCCTCACGCTGTGCGCGGTCAGAGTTCGCTCTGTTTGTGGAAACCGTCTTTCACCACGGTGCTTTCAATATTGTCTTTATTGACCGGAATGGGCTTCAGCAGCCGTGACGGCACCTCTTTAAGCCCATTATTCAGTTTGCTGTTGCTGGCGGGGGTTTTACCGTCGCCCAGCTCGACCGCGATTTTCGCCGCTTCCGTCGCCAGCTCGGTGATCGGTTTGTACACCGTCATGGTCTGGGTGCCCGCGTTGATGCGCTTAATCGCAGCCAGATCCGCATCCTGGCCGGAAATCGCGACTTTTCCTGCCAGCCCCTGCGCACTCAGCGCCTGAATCGCACCGCCCGCGGTGGCATCATTAGAGGCCACCACCGCATCGATATGATTACTGTTCGCCGTCAGGGCGTTTTCCATAATTTTCAGGGCATTTTCCGGCAGCCAGGCATCGACCCACTGATCGCCAACAATTTTAATCGCGCCACTATCGATATAAGGTTTTAACACTTTCATCTGCCCGGCACGGAACAGGTGGGCGTTATTATCCACTGGTGAACCGCCCATTAAAAAATAGTTGCCCTTAGGCACCTGTTTCACAATGCTTTCGGCCTGCAGCTCGCCTACTTTTTCATTATCGAAAGAGATATAGAAATCAATATCGGCATTATTTATCATGCGGTCATACGCCAGTACTTTAATGCCTTCACGTTTCGCTTCAGCGACAACATTACTCAATACCTGACCGTTATAGGGAATAATGACCAGCACATCGACACCGCGGTTGATCATATTTTCAATCTGCGACATCTGCGTTTCTTCATTGCCGTTGGCTGACTGGACAAACACTTTAGCGCCCAGCGTTTCAGCCTGTTTCACAAAAATATCGCGGTCTTTCTGCCAGCGTTCCAGTCGCAAGTCATCAATCGCCATACCGATTTTCACTTCTTTTGCCACGCTGGTCTGGCTGAACAGCGCCAGCGCCGCGCAGACAGCGAACAGTGCATGTTTCATCTTCATTATGGTTATCCTGTAGGTTGAGGCTATTGTCATTTCAGGCCGATAAACCAGGCGAATGAATTGTTGCCCTTCTTTTCCGGTTACAGCAATTACTGATTTTTATCCGGCTATTACGTTTTTTGGTTTATTTCTTTTTTTATGAGCGCGATCGAGGTTTCATCTTTTTCGGACAACAGAAAACCCCGACTGTAATGAGTTTTATTTTGCGACTCAGCGCACAAATAATAATTATCTGAAAGCCGGAGTGAAATATCGTAATTGAGCCGTCGCCGCCGCCTCTGTCAAATAGGGCTTCAACGCAGACCATTCGGGTACTGATGCTAAGGAGCAAACCATGCACGCTTATTTCGATCAGATCGATCGGGTTCGTTATGAAGGCACCCGGTCGACGCATCCTCTTGCGTTTCGCCACTACAATCCCGACGAGGTGATCCTCGGTAAAACCATGGCGGAGCACCTGCGCTTTGCCGCCTGTTACTGGCACACCTTCTGCTGGAACGGCGCGGATATGTTTGGTGTCGGTGCCTTTGACCGTCCCTGGCAGAAAAGCGGTGATGCACTGCAACAGGCAAAGTTCAAAGCCGATGTCGCCTTTGAGTTTTTTTATAAGCTGAATGTTCCCTGGTACTGCTTCCACGATGTCGACGTGTCGCCGGAGGGTGATTCGCTGCGCAGCTACAAAGAAAATTTCGCCGCCATGACGGATACGCTGCTGGAAAAACAGCAGGAGACGGGGGTGAAACTGTTGTGGGGCACGGCGAACTGCTTTACGCATCCGCGCTACGGCGCCGGCGCCGCCACCAATCCCGATCCGGACGTCTTTGCCTGGGCCGCGACGCAGGTCTGCAGCGCCATGCAGGCGACGAAAACGCTGAGCGGCGAAAACTATGTGTTGTGGGGCGGCCGTGAAGGGTATGAAACCCTGCTGAATACCGATCTGCGTCAGGAGCGTGAGCAGATTGGCCGCTTTATGCAGATGGTAGTGGAGCACAAACATAAAATCGGCTTCCAGGGCACGCTGCTGATTGAGCCAAAACCGCAGGAGCCAACCAAACATCAGTATGACTATGATGTCGCTACGGTTTATGGCTTCCTGAAGCAGTTCGGGCTGGAGAAAGAGATCAAGGTTAACGTGGAGGCGAACCACGCCACCCTGGCCGGTCACGCTTTCCATCATGAAATTGCGACCGCGATTGCGCTGGGTATTTTCGGTTCGGTGGATGCCAACCGTGGCGACGCGCAGTGCGGCTGGGACACCGATCAGTTCCCGGTCAGCGTGGAAGAGAATGCGCTGGTAATGTATGAAATCCTGAAAGCAGGCGGCTTTACCACCGGCGGCTTAAACTTTGATGCCAAAGTGCGTCGTCAGAGTACTGACAAATATGACCTCTTCCACGGTCATATTGGCGCAATGGATACCATGGCGCTGGCGCTGAAGGTGGCGGCCCGCATGATCAGCGACGGCGAGCTGGATAAACGTGTGGCGCAGCGCTACAGCGGCTGGAATGGTGAGTTCGGCCAGCAAATTCTGAAAGGGGAGTTTTCACTGGCGGCGCTGGCAGCGCATGCTCAGCAGCAGCAGCTTAATCCGCAGCATCAGAGCGGACGCCAGGAGCAGCTGGAAAATCTGGTGAATCATTACCTTTTTGATTTTTAACGCTTCAGGAGCAGAGCATGTTTATCGGGATCGATTTAGGCACCTCCGGCGTCAAAGTGGTGCTGATGGATGCACAGGGCAACGTGGTGGCCACGGAAACGGCATCACTGCAGGTTTCGCGTCCGCAGCCTTTGTGGAGCGAACAGGATCCCGAAAGCTGGTGGCAGGCGCTGGATGCGGCTATGCAGGCGCTGAGTGCGCAGCAGAATCTGCAGGCCGTGCAGGCCATCGGGCTGAGCGGGCAGATGCACGGGGCGACGCTGCTCGACAGCGCTGACCGGGTTTTGCGGCCGGCCATGCTCTGGAATGATGGACGCAGCGAGGCGCAGTGCCGTGAGCTGGAGCAGAGGGTGCCGGATTCGCGGGCGATCACCGGTAATCTGATGATGCCCGGCTTTACGGCACCCAAGCTGCTGTGGGTACAGCAGAACGAACCGGCGATCTTCAGTCAGATCGCACATGTCCTGCTGCCTAAAGATTATCTGCGCTGGCGAATGAGCGGTGATTTCGCCACCGATATGTCCGATGCCGCAGGCACGATGTGGCTGGATGTGGCAGAGCGGGACTGGAGCGACGTGATGCTGCGCGCCTGTGGCCTCAGCCGCGATCAGATGCCGACGCTTTATGAAGGTAATGAACAGACCGGTTGGCTGCACGCGGAACTGGCGACCCGCTGGAAGATGAAGGCGGTGCCGCTGGCGGCTGGCGGCGGCGACAATGCGGCGGGTGCGGTGGGCGTTGGCATGACGGAGCCGGGTCAGGCGATGCTGTCGCTGGGCACGTCGGGCGTCTATTTTGTCGTGAGTGATGGCTACCTGAGTAATCCGCAGCGCGCGGTCCACAGCTTCTGCCATGCCTTACCGCAGCGCTGGCATCTGATGTCGGTGATGCTCAGTGCAGCCTCCTGCCTCGACTGGGCAGCCACGCTGACCGGCTGCCGGGATGTGCCTGAGCTGCTGGCTGAAGCTGAGCGCGCACGTGATGACGTGCCCGCACTGTGGTTTCTGCCCTATCTTTCCGGCGAACGCACGCCGCACAATAATCCTCATGCCCGGGGCGCTTTCTTCGGTTTCACCCACCAGCATGGGCGTCCGGAACTGGCGCGATCGGTACTGGAAGGGGTCGGGTTTGCCCTGGCGCAGGGAATTGACGTGGTGCACGAGTGCGGCATCAGGCCCGGGAGCATTATGCTAATCGGCGGCGGCGCGCGCAGTGCGCTGTGGCGTCAGATGCTGGCGGATATCAGCGGTCAGACGCTGGATTACTGCCATGGCGGGGATGTTGGCCCTGCGCTGGGTGCGGCACGGCTGGCGCAGCAGGCACTGGATCCTGGCGTGACCTTACCGACACCGGCGCGGGTGCAGCGCCATCAGCCCGATCCGGCCAGGATGACCGGCTACGCATCGCGCCGGGCGACCTTTGCCACGCTCTATCAGCAGCTCCTGCCGCTGATGCATTGACCTCTTAAGGCGGCCTGGCCGCCTGCTCTCTCTAAACCTCTCACTGAATAGACCGCGCCGGAATGCGGTTTCCCGGCGCGTTATCAGGACAGCATCAGCCAATGGCGCCCAGCGTATCGTCCTGTCCCTGCTTCTTCGGCAACAGAAACAGCGTCGCCACAATATCCAGCAGGTAGATCAGCGCCAGCAGGGTGATGGCCGCCGTGAATGAGAACTGACTCGCCAGCAGACCGATTACCACCGGGCCAAATCCGCCGACGCCGCGTCCCAGATTAAACAGCACGTTTTGCGCGGTGGCGCGCACCTGAGGCGGGAAAGTATCGGAAATCAGTGCACCGTAGCCGCCAATCATGCCGTTAACGAACATCCCCATGATGGCACCTGTAAACAGCATCACATTCGGGTCGTGGAGCTGCGCATAAATCACCACCATCGCCACCGCGCCGAACTGATAGAGCAGGAAAATTTTCCAGCGTGCAAAGCGATCGGCCAGCACGCCAAACAGCCAGATGCCGAAGGTCATGCCGACGACGGTCACGGCGGTCCAGAGACCCGACTTTGTCAGGCTGAAGCCAAAGCTGGAAGAGAGGTAGCTCGGCATCCAGATCATCAGCCCGTAGTAGCCAAAGTTCTGGACGGAGCAGAGGATAAAAATGCCGAGGCTGGCTTTGGCGGTGGCGCGGTCGCGCACCAGCAGCTTCAGGCGCGCCGGAAATGAGAGCGACGGCACATGCTTAACCTGCTTCTGATACGCCTCCGGTTCACCCATACCACGGCGGATGGCAAACGACACCAGCGCAGGCAATACACCAACCAGGAACATGCCGCGCCAGCCAATCATGGCCAGCAGCGGCGGTGTGATAAAGGCGGCCATCAGTACCCCCAGCTGCCAGCCTATGCCGACCCATGCAGAGGCGCGATTGCGTTTCTCCACAGGCCAGGCTTCGGCAATCAGCGCCATGCCGATACCAAATTCGCCGCCCAGGCCGACACCTGCCAGCGTCCGCCAGGCAAGCAGATCCCAGTAGCCCTGCGCCACCGCGCACAGGCCGGTAAAGATTGAGAAGACCAGGATGGTGACGGTCAGCATACGGATGCGACCAAAACGATCGCTGAGATGACCAAAGACGATGCCACCGATAACCGCGCCAATCAGCGTCCAGGTCACCAGCGATCCCGCCTGTGAGGAATTGAGCGCCAGCGAAACGCTGATCGCCGGCAGCATAAAGCCGAGTATCAGCAGGTCAAATCCATCCATGGCATAACCACTGACCGCAGCCAGCATCGCTTTGCCGGGGGACACGCCCGGCGCAGATTGGGGAGAACGGGAGTTCATTGCGCACCTCTGAAAGAAAAGTGCCGCAATTATAAAGAGAGTTCAGGATGTGACCAATTGAAAAGGCTTATCCCTGCGCCGGACAGGCGCAGGGATCGCTGTTATCAGGACGGTCGGTTGCTGCCATCGTCACCTGAGAGCAACTCGTCGAGACGGTCGCCGCCGACATGCCGGAAATCCTGACCTTTAACAAAATAGAAGATGATTTCGCAGATGTTCTGACAGCGATCGCCGATACGCTCAATGGCGCGGGCACAGAACAGGGCCGTCAGCACGCTGGGAATGGTTCGCGGATCTTCCATCATATAGGTCATCAGCTGACGCACAATGCCTTCATACTCTTTATCCACCTTCTTATCTTCGCGGTAGATGGTAATGGCTTCGTTGAGATCCATGCGCGCAAAGGCATCCAGCACATCGTGCAGCATCTGCACGGTGTGACGCCCCAGCGACTCCAGACTCACCAGCAGCGGCAGGTGCTGCTGACCAAATTTTTCCAGCGCCGTGCGGCTGATCTTTTCCGCCACGTCACCGATACGCTCCAGCTCGGAGATGGTTTTGATGATCGCCATCACCAGACGCAAATCAATCGCGGTAGGCTGACGCTTGGCGATGATGCGCACGCACGCCTCATCAATCTCGACCTCCATCATATTGACCTTCTGGTCACCGTCGATCACCCGCTGCGCCAGTTCGCCGTCCAGGTTATGCATCGCGGTAATGGCATCGGTCAGCTGCTGCTCGACCATGCCGCCCATGATCATCACCTGGGTACGGATATGCTCCAGCTCGGCATTAAACTGACCGGAGATGTGTTTATTCAGATTCAGATTATCCATGTCGATCTCCTGTCAGATCAGCCGTAGCGGCCAGTAATGTAATCTTCGGTTTGCTTTTGTGCGGGCTTAGTAAACAGCGTATCGGTGTCGCTGAACTCGATCAGTTCGCCCAGATACATGAAAGCCGTATGGTCAGAGCAGCGGGCCGCCTGCTGCATGTTGTGCGTCACGATCACCACGGTGTAATCCTGTTTCAGCTCGGTGATCAGCTCCTCGATACGGCCTGTAGAGATAGGGTCCAGCGCAGAGCAGGGCTCATCCAGCAGCAACACTTCCGGGCGAATCGCGATGCCGCGGGCGATGCAGAGACGCTGCTGCTGGCCGCCGGAAAGACTGTAACCGCTCTGGTGCAGCTTGTCTTTGGTTTCATTCCACAATGCCGCCTTGGTCAGCGCCCACTGCACGCGCTCATCCATATCGGCACGCGAGAGTTTTTCAAACAGGCGGACACCAAAGGCGATGTTGTCATAGATCGACATCGGGAACGGCGTCGGTTTCTGGAAGACCATGCCGACGCGGGCGCGCAGCAGCGCGATATCCTGCTGGGTTGCCAGAATATTTTCGCCATCCAGCAGAATGTCCCCTTCTGCCCGCTGCTCAGGATAGAGTGAGTACATTTTATTAAAGGTACGCAGCAGGGTCGACTTACCGCAGCCCGATGGCCCGATAAACGCGGTGACCTGATTCTTAGCAATATCCAGATTGATGTTCTTCAGCGCATGAAACTTGCCGTAATAGAAGTTCAGATTACGCACCTGGATTTTACCGGCTGAGGCTGTCGCGATACTCATAATTCATCTCTCTTATACGGCGCCGCTCAGGGCCGCGCCGGAAGTTAACCGTGTTTACCTTTGGCGAAAATGACCCGCGCCAGAATATTCAGCAGCAGCACGCAGAAGGTAATAATCAGCACGCCTGCCCAGGCCAGGCTCTGCCATTCGGCGAAGGGGCTCATAGCGAACTTAAAAATGGTGACCGGCAGGTTCGCCAGCGGCTGCATCATGTCGGTGCTCCAGAACTGGTTCGACAGCGCCGTGAACAGCAGCGGGGCGGTTTCACCCGCAATGCGGGCGATAGCCAGCAGCACGCCGGTGATAATCCCGGAGACCGACGCTTTCAGGGTGATGGCCGAAATCATTTTCCACTTCGGCGTACCAAGCGCATAGGCGGCTTCACGCATGCTGTCCGGCACCAGACGCAGCATGTTTTCGGTCGTGCGGATCACAATCGGCACCTGCAGCAGCGCCAGCGCAATCACCCCGGCCCAGCCGGAAAAATGCTGCATCTGCGACACGACAAGGGTATAGACGAACAGGCCGACCACAATCGAAGGTGCTGACAGCAGAATATCGTTAATAAAACGGATGACCTCTGACAGAGCGGATTTGCGCCCATACTCCGCCAGATAGATCCCGGCCATGATGCCCAGCGGCGTCCCGAAAAAGGTCGACCAGAAAATCAGTAAGCCACTGCCCGCCAGGGCATTCGCCAGACCGCCGCCTGCCGTGTTCGGTGGTGGGGTCGATTCGGTGAACAGCGACAGGGAGAGGCCATCCACGCCACGCGTCACGGTGGTGAACAGGATCCAGACCAGCCAGAACAGCCCGAAGGCCATCGTCAGCATCGACAGCGTCAGGGCAATTTTATTTTTGGTGCTGCGCCAGGCCTGCATTTTGCGGCGTGACGCGTCCAGTTCGGCACGCGCCTGAATTTCAATCGTGGTCATGAGCGCGCTCCTTCACTTTTCGCCAGACGCATAATCATCAGTTTTGAAATCGCCAGCACGATAAAGGTAATCACAAACAGGATCAGGCCCAGCTCCATCAGCGCCGCGACGTGGACGCCCGACTCCGCTTCCGCGAACTCGTTGGCCAGCGCCGAGGTGATACTGTTGCCCGGCATAAACAGCGACGGGCTGTCGAGCTGGTAGGTGTTGCCGATGATAAAGGTCACCGCCATCGTCTCACCCAGCGCACGACCCAGCCCCAGCATCACCCCGCCAATCACGCCGTTTTTGGTAAACGGCAGAACGATGCGCCAGATCACTTCCCAGGTGGTGCAGCCAATACCGTAGGCGGATTCTTTCATCATTACCGGGGTCTGCTCGAAGACGTCGCGCATGACCGAAGCGATGTAAGGAATGATCATGATCGCCAGAATGACGCCTGCGGCGAGGATCCCGATGCCGAACGCGGGGCCGGAGAAGAGCTCGCCCACAATCGGAATGCCCGACATCACGTCGTTGACCGGCGTCTGAAAATATTCGGCAAACAGCGGCGCAAAGATAAACAGGCCCCACATGCCGTAAACAATACTCGGAATCGCCGCCAGCAGTTCGATGGCGGTGCCCAGCGGGCGACGCAGCCAGCCTGGCGCGAGTTCAGTCAGGAACAGCGCGATACCAAAGCTCACCGGCACGGCGATGATCAGCGCGATAATCGAGGTCACAAGGGTGCCGTAGATCGGTACCAGTGCGCCAAACTGTTCGTTGGGCGCATCCCAGGTTTTGGTCCACAAAAAGGCGAAACCAAATTTCTGGATGCTGGGCCACGAGGAGATGATCAGGGAGACGATAATGCCGCCCATCAGTAACAGGACAATCAGCGCCGCTAGCCTGACCAGCGCGCCAAAAATTCTGTCACCCTGTTTGCCTGGGGCTTTGAATGCCGGCTTCGTTGCAGCCATAAAAGTCTCGGTCTTCAGAAGTTATCAGGGCGGCATCACGCCGCCCGCAGGATTGACCGGCGCAGTGTCCGGTCAGGGTCGGTCCATTACTGATACAGCGCTTTACCAGAACTGTCTTTGATGTTGGCTTTCCAGGCGGCGCGAATCTGTTCGGTCACGCTATCCGGCAGCGCAGCGTAATCCAGCGCGGTGGCCGTTTTGCTGCCGCTTTTGTACGCCCAGTCAAAGAACTTCAGCACTTCGGCGCCCTTGGCCGCATTCGCCTGATCTTTGTAGATCAGGATGAAGGTGGTTGAGGAGATAGGCCAGGCATCCGTTCCCTTCTGGAAGGTCAGATCCTGTGCGAACGATTTGCTCCAGTCAGCGCCTTTCGCCGCATTGCTGAAGCTGGTTTCGCTCGGCGCGACCGCTTTGCCATCGGCATCCATCAGTCTGGTGTAGGTCAGGTTGTTCTGTTTGGCGTAGGCGTATTCCACATAGCCGATGGAACCCGGCAGACGCTGAACGAAGGCGGCGACGCCGTCATTGCCTTTACCGCCCAGACCGACCGGCCAGTTAACGGTGTTGCCTTTACCAATTTTGCTGTTCCACTCTTCGTTCACTTTCGCCAGATAGCTGGTGAAGACGAAGGAGGTGCCTGAACCGTCAGCGCGGCGTACCACGTTGATGTTGGTTTCCGGCAGTTTCACACCCGGGTTGAGTTTCGCAATCGCCGGGTCGTTCCACTTTTTGATGGTGCCGAGGTAGATATCACCCACGGTTTTGCCATCCAGCGTCAGCTGACCTGACTTGATGCCCGGCAGGTTAACCGCCAGCACCACGCCACCGATTACGGTCGGGAACTGGAACAGGCCATTTTTCTGCAGGTCTTCCTCTTTCATCGGTGCATCTGACGCACCGAAATCCACGGTTTTGGCGATGATCTGTTTCACGCCGCCAGATGAACCGATACCCTGGTAGTTAATTTTGCTACCGGTGGCTTGCTGATATTCTGCTGCCCACTTGGCATAAACCGGCGCCGGGAACGTCCCGCCTGCGCCAGTGAGATCGGTTGCCGCAAAAGCAGAGACCGCGCTTACAGCGAAAGTGGTGGCGAGGAGTCGGGCTACGGTGCTACGCATCAGTGTCATGTTCCCTCCAGGGGAGAAAAGTCAGGCTCGGGGCCGTTTTAGTAAGAGTCAGTGATTGCTGCAGGAGGGAAAATAGGACAGTTTGATGACAGTGAAATGTACGAAATATGACAGTTATATGACAGTGCGCTGAAATGAAGCGGGCCCACGACGGGGCCCACTTTTTTATTCCACGGTAACCGATTTAGCCAGGTTACGTGGCTGGTCGACGTCGGTGCCTTTAATCAGGGCGACGTGATAGGAGAGTAACTGCAACGGCACGGTGTAGAAGATTGGCGCAATCACCTCTTCCACATGTGGCAGCGGGATAATCTTCATCCCGTCGCTGTCGCTGAAGCCCGCATCCTGGTCCGCAAAGACGTAGAGCAGACCACCACGCGCGCGCACCTCTTCGATGTTGGACTTGAGCTTTTCCAGCAGTTCGTTGTTAGGGGCTACCACGATCACCGGCATATCGGCATCGATCAGTGCCAGCGGGCCATGTTTCAGCTCGCCTGCAGCGTAGGCCTCTGCATGAATGTAGGAGATCTCCTTGAGCTTCAGCGCCCCTTCCATCGCGATCGGATACTGATCGCCACGGCCCAGGAACAGCGCGTGATGCTTGTCGGAGAAGCCTTCGGCCAGATTCTCAATCAGCTTATCCTGCGCCAGCATCTGCTCAATGCGGCTCGGCAGCGCCTGCAGCGCATGCACGATCTCATGCTCGGTGTCGGCAGACATCCCTTTCAACCGGCCCAGTTTCGCCACCAGCATCAGCAGCACTGCGAGCTGCGTGGTAAAAGCTTTGGTGGAGGCGACGCCGATTTCGGTGCCCGCTTTGGTCATCAGCGCCAGGTCAGACTCGCGCACCAGGGATGAACCCGCCACGTTGCAGACCGCCAGCGATCCCAGGTAGCCCAGCTCTTTCGAGAGACGCAGCGCCGCCAGCGTATCAGCCGTTTCGCCGGACTGCGACAGGGTAATCAGCAGGCTGTTTTTGCGTACCGCGGATTTGCGATAGCGGAATTCCGAGGCGATTTCCACATCGCAGGGAATGTTGGCCAGCGACTCAAACCAGTAGCGTGACACCATGCCGGAATTATAGGAGGTGCCACAGGCGATAATCTGGATATGCTCGACCTGGCTCAGCAGCGCCTCTGCGCCCGCGCCCAGTTCGCTGAGATCAACCTGTCCCTGGCTGAACCGGCCGCTCAGGGTGCTTTTCAGCGCCATCGGCTGTTCGTAGATCTCTTTCTGCATATAGTGGCGGTAGATGCCCTTGTCACCGGCATCATATTGCAGATTTGATTCGATCTCCGCGCGCGTCACCGTGTTGCCTTCACGATCAACGATCGTGACATCACGACGGCTGATCTCAGCAATATCACCCTCTTCCAGATAGATAAACCGGCGGGTGACCGGCAGCAGAGCGAGCTGATCGGAGGCAATAAAGTTTTCACCGACGCCGCGACCGATAACCAGCGGACTGCCGGAGCGGGCGGCCACCAGCAGTGACGGATCGCGGCTGTCCATGATCACCATGCCATAGGCACCCCGCAGTTGTGGGATGACCCGCAGCACAACTTCGCGCAGCGAACCGCCCTGCTTCTGCTCCCAGTGAACCAGATGTGCCACCACTTCGGTGTCGGTTTCAGAGGCAAAGACGTAGCCACGTTCGATCAGCTCCGCGCGAAGCGGCTCATGGTTCTCAATGATGCCGTTGTGTACGATGATGATGTGCTCTGAGACATGCGGATGCGCGTTCGCCTCCGAAGGCTCACCATGGGTGGCCCAGCGCGTATGCGCGATACCGGTGCCCCCAATCAGCGGCTGCTGTTCGGCCGCTTCCGCCAGTTTCTGCACTTTTCCCAAACGACGCAGGCGCGTAACGTGCCCCTGACGATCGACCACGGCCAGACCGGCCGAATCATATCCGCGATATTCAAGACGACGCAGACCTTCCAGCAGGATCTCTGCAATATCGCGTTGTGCTACTGCACCAACAATTCCACACATAATGATGTTTTCCTGACTACATGGCTTTTCGCCACTTCTGTTGTCATGCGACCTGATATCCGGCGTTGCCGGTTCCCCGAGCCTTGTAGAGAGTGGGGATTATAGTTCTGGCACTGCACTGCATCGGCCCGCGTAAAGCGGGCCGTTAAAATTTTATTTTTTCTTTACCGGACGCTGCCAGTCCGCTTTGTGATTCTGCGCTTTGCCGTTGTAGACCAGACCTGCCTCAGTCACATCCTTCATGATGGTGGTGCCTGCTGCAATGGTGGTGCCTGCCGCCACGCTGACCGGCGCCACCAGCTGGGTGTCCGATCCTACAAAGACATCATCGCCGATCACGGTTTTCGATTTATTGGCGCCATCATAGTTACAGGTAATGGTGCCCGCGCCGATGTTTACGTTATTGCCAATCTCGGCGTCACCGAGATAGGAGAGGTGACCGGCTTTTGATCCCTTGCCCAGGCGTGCTTTTTTCATTTCAACGAAGTTGCCTACGTGGGCGGCCTCCGCCAGCTCGCTGCCAGGACGCAGACGGGCAAAGGGACCGACGGTACAGGCGGTCGCCAGATTTGCATCCTCGATCACCGTATAGGGGCTGATTTCGCAGTCGTCGCCAATCACGCTGTTTCTGATCACGCAGCCCGTGCCGATTTTCACGCGCGCCCCCAGCGTGACATCGCCTTCAATAATGACGTTAGTATCGATTTCCACATCCCGGCCATGCGTCAGCGTGCCGCGCAGGTCGAACCGCGCCGGATCGCGCAGCATCACGCCCGCCAGCAGCAGTTTTTCTGCCTGCTCAGCCTGGAAGGTGCGCTCCAAGGTTGCCAGCTGCAGCCGGTTATTCACGCCATCGGTTTCACTGATGCGTGCTGGATGGACCGCCTTAATCATCCGCCCCTCCAGATGCGCCAGCGCGATGATGTCGGTAATGTAATATTCACCCTGCGCGTTGTTATTGGTGAGCTGCGCCAGCCAGCGTTTCAGATCGCCGCCGTTGGCAATCAGGATGCCGGTATTGATCTCATTGATGCGGAGCTCTGCCGGACTGGCATCTTTCTGCTCGACAATGCCGGTGATGATGCCGTTTTCACGCACAATACGGCCGTAGCCAGTGGGATCGTCCAGCACGACGGTGAGTAAACCGATGCCGCCCTCGGGTTTTGCATCACGCAGACGCTGCAGCGTGGCCCCGGCGATCAGCGGCACGTCGCCGTAGAGCATCATAATGTCTTCATCGTCAGCAAATGCCGGCGCCGCCTGCTGCATCGCATGGCCGGTGCCGAGCTGCTCCGCCTGCAGCACCCAGTTAAGTGTGCTGTCGGTCAGCGTCGCTTTGAGACGGTCGCCGCCGTGGCCATAAACCAGATGCACCTGCTGCGCACCCAGCCCTTTAGCGGCATCAATCACATGCTGAACCATCGGTTTGCCTGCCAGCGTGTGCAGCACTTTAGGCAGATCGGAATACATACGGGTGCCCTTGCCAGCGGCCAGGATCACCACACTCATTGCACTGTTAGACATAACCATCCTGAGTGAATTTTTACGGGTGAAAGTAAAGCGGTTTGGGGTTGAGATTACTACATTTTTCTCAGGCCGAAATTAGGCGAACAGGCAGATCGGGCTGGTCAGACAAAAAAAATGCCAGCCCGAGGGCTGGCATTTCGTGACGCATAAAGCTGGATTACATCGCTTTTTTGGTCAGTTCGATCACGCGCAGTTTAGCAATGGCTTTCGCCAGCTCGGCAGAGGCCTGAGCATAGTCCACGTCGCCGTGGCTGCTGTTCATGTGCTCTTCTGCTTTGCGTTTTGCTTCCAGAGCACGCGCTTCATCCAGGTCGGTACCGCGAATCGCGGTATCGGCCAGGACAGTGCTGCTGCCCGGTTGCACTTCCAGCACGCCGCCAGAGAGGTAAATATACTCCTCTTCACCGTGCTGTTTCACGATACGGATCATTCCAGGCTTAATGGCAGTCAGCAGCGGCGCATGGCCAGGGAAAATCCCCAGTTCACCTTCGCTACCTGACACCTGAATTTTCTGTACCAGACCAGAGAACAGCTGTTCTTCTGCGCTGACCACATCCAGGTGATAAGTCATAGCCATAATCTTCCTCCCGGGAAACCGTTATTACAGTTTCTTCGCTTTTTCCACGGCTTCTTCGATGGCACCAACCATGTAGAAGGCCTGCTCTGGCAGGTGGTCAAACTCACCTTCCATGATGCCTTTAAAGCCACGGATAGTGTCTTTCAGCGTAACGTATTTGCCCGGTGAACCGGTGAATACTTCCGCTACGAAGAATGGCTGAGACAGGAAGCGCTGAATCTTACGCGCACGTGCCACCAGCAGTTTGTCTTCTTCAGACAGCTCATCCATACCGAGGATGGCGATGATGTCTTTCAGCTCCTGATAACGCTGCAGCAGTGACTGAACGCCACGCGCAACATCATAGTGCTCCTGACCCACAACCAGCGGATCCAGCTGACGGCTGGTGGAATCCAGCGGGTCAACGGCCGGGTAGATACCCAGAGAGGCGATCTGACGGCTCAGCGTAACGGTTGAGTCTAAGTGCGCAAAGGTGGTCGCTGGTGACGGGTCAGTCAGGTCATCCGCAGGGACGTAAACGGCCTGTACGGAGGTGATTGAACCGGTTTTGGTGGAGGTAATACGCTCCTGCAACACACCCATCTCTTCGGCCAGCGTTGGCTGGTAACCTACTGCAGATGGCATACGACCCAGCAGTGCAGACACTTCTGTACCGGCCAGGGTGTAACGGTAGATGTTATCGATGAACAGCAGAACGTCGCGGCCTTCATCACGGAATTTTTCCGCCATGGTCAGACCGGTCAGTGCCACGCGCAGACGGTTACCCGGCGGCTCGTTCATCTGGCCATAGACCAGGGCAACTTTATCGATAACGTTTGAGTCGGTCATTTCGTGGTAGAAGTCGTTACCCTCACGAGTACGCTCACCCACACCGGCAAACACAGAGTAACCTGAGTGTTCAGCCGCGATGTTACGGATCAGTTCCATCATGTTGACGGTTTTACCTACACCCGCACCACCGAACAGACCCACTTTACCGCCTTTAGCAAACGGGCACATCAGGTCGATAACCTTGATGCCGGTTTCCAGCAGTTCCTGCGAGTTAGACTGTTCTTCATAAGAAGGCGCTGCACGGTGAATAGAGGCGATCTCTACTGCGCTGCCATCTTCTTCTTTCAGGTCGCCTTTCATATCGATTGGCTCGCCGAGAACGTTCATGATACGGCCCAGGGTCGCTTTACCGACGGGTACCTGAATCGGTTTCTGCAGGTCGTTGACACTCAGACCACGCTTCAGGCCATCAGACGTACCCATTGCAATGGTACGTACTACGCCGCCGCCCAGCTGCTGCTGAACTTCCAGCACCAGACGCGCATCACCATTCATCACCTCAAGGGCGCTGTACACTTGCGGTACCGCGTCCTGAGGGAATTCGACGTCAACAACGGCGCCGATAATCTGGACAATCTTTCCAGTTGCCATCTTGAATCCTCTACCTAATTCCAAACCTGGTTAAACCGCGGAGGCCCCCGAGACGATCTCGGTAAGTTCCTGGGTGATGCTGGCCTGACGAGCTTTGTTGTAAATCAACTGCAGCTCTTTGATCAGATTTCCGCCGTTGTCGGTTGCAGCTTTCATTGCCACCATACGTGCGGCCTGCTCACTGGCCAGATTTTCCACCACACCCTGATAAACCTGCGATTCGACATAACGACGCAGCAGGGTATCCAGCAGCGCTTTCGGATCGGGTTCGTACAGGTAATCCCAGGTCTTCGCCTTCATCTCTTCTTCACCTTCCGCTGGCGCTAACGGCAGCAGTTGGGTGATGGTCGGAGTCTGAGACATGGTGTTATTGAACTTGTTACTGACGATCATCAGCTTGTCGATGCGGCCTTCATCATAAGCCTGCAACATCACTTTTACCGGGCCGATCAGATCGGACAGGGCAGGTTTATCGCCCATGCCGCTAACCTGCGCCACGATGTTGCCACCCACAGCACTGAAGAATGACGCCCCTTTAGAGCCGATAATCGACAGATCGCTCTGCACGCCTTTATCGGACCAGGACTTCATATCCGCCAGTAATTTTTTGAACAGGTTAATGTTCAAACCACCACAAAGCCCGCGGTCTGTTGAAACGACCAGGTAGCCGACGCGCTTCACGTCGCGCTCTTCCAGGTAAGGGTGCTTGTATTCCAGATTACCCAACGCAAGGTGACCAATCACTTTGCGCATGGTGTCTGCATACGGACGGCTGGCCGCCATGCGTTCCTGCGTTTTACGCATTTTGGAGGCGGCGACCATTTCCATCGCTTTGGTGATCTTCTGCGTGTTTTTCACGCTTCCGATCTTGCTTCGTATCTCTTTTGCGCCGGCCATTAGCTTCTCCTCAAAGCCTTGCGGCCTGTCTTTTCAGACAAGCCGCCAGACATTACCAGGACTGGGTTGCTTTAAACGTATCGATCAGGCCTTTCAGCTTCGCTTCGATATCGTTGTTAAAGTTGCCAGACTGGTTGATTTCAGCCATCAGCTCAGCGTGGTCGCGATCGGCGAAAGCCAGCAGCGCAGCTTCGAAGCTGCCAATTTTTGCCAGTTCAACGTCGTTCAGGTAGCCACGCTCTGCAGCGAACAGAACCAGACCCTGCTGCGCGACAGACATCGGCGCATACTGTTTCTGCTTCAGCAGCTCGGTCACTTTCTGACCGTGGCTCAGCTGTTTGCGGGTTGCATCATCCAGATCGGAAGCGAACTGCGAGAACGCCGCCAGTTCACGATACTGTGCCAGCGCGGTACGGATACCACCGGACAGTTTTTTGATGATCTTGGTCTGAGCAGCACCACCTACACGGGATACCGAAATACCTGGGTTAACCGCCGGACGAATACCGGAGTTGAACAGGTTCGATTCCAGGAAGATCTGACCATCAGTAATCGAGATTACGTTGGTCGGAACGAACGCAGAAACGTCGCCCGCCTGGGTTTCGATGATCGGCAGCGCGGTCAGTGAACCGGTTTTACCTGTCACTGCGCCATTGGTGAAACGTTCTACATAATCAGCGCTTACGCGTGATGCACGTTCCAGCAGACGGGAGTGGAGATAGAACACGTCGCCAGGGAACGCTTCACGACCTGGTGGACGACGCAGCAGCAGCGAAATCTGACGGTAAGCGATAGCCTGCTTGGAGAGGTCATCATAAACAATCAGTGCATCTTCACCGCGGTCACGGAAGTATTCACCCATCGCACAGCCTGCGTATGGAGAGAGATACTGCAGTGCAGCAGATTCAGACGCAGACGCCACAACAACGATGGTGTTCTGCAGTGCGCCATGCTCTTCCAGCTTACGAACCACGTTAGAGATGGTTGAGGCTTTCTGACCAATCGCAACGTAGACACACTTGATGCCTGAATCGCGCTGGTTGATGATCGCATCGATCGCCATCGCGGTTTTACCGGTCTGACGGTCACCGATGATCAGCTCACGCTGGCCACGGCCGATTGGAATCATCGCATCGACAGACTTATAACCGGTCTGAACCGGCTGGTCGACTGACTGACGATCGATAACGCCAGGCGCAATCACTTCGACCGGTGAGAAACCGTCGTTGTCGATAGCACCTTTACCGTCGATAGGCGCACCCAGGGTGTTCACGACGCGGCCCAGCAGGCCACGGCCTACCGGTACTTCAAGAATACGGCCAGTACACTTAACCTTCATGCCTTCGGCGAGGTCAGCGTAAGGGCCCATCACCACTGCACCAACCGAGTCACGCTCGAGGTTCAGGGCGATAGCGTAACGGTTACCCGGCAGGGCAATCATCTCACCCTGCATCACATCGGCCAGGCCGTGTACGCGGATGATACCGTCACTTACAGAAACAATCGTACCTTCGTTGTGAGCTTCACTCACGACATTGAACTGAGCAATGCGCTGCTTGATCAGTTCGCTGATTTCGGTGGAATTCAGTTGCATATGCTCCAGTCCCCTTAAGACTGCAAGACGTCAGCCAGACGGTCAAGACGGCCGCGTACGCTGCCATCAATAACCAGATCACCCGCACGGATGATCACGCCTGCCATCACAGACTTATCAATTTTGCAATTCAGCTTAACTTTGCGTGACAGACGTTTTTCCATCGCGGCGCTGATTTTATTCAGCTGGTCGTCACTCAGCGTACTGGCGGAGATAACATCGACTTCAGCGGTAGCTTCGTGAGCGTCACGCAGTTCGATGTAAAGTGCCAGTACAGCCGGAAGCGCTGTCAAACGTCCGTTTTCCGCCATCACCTTAATCAGGTTCTGCGCGGGTTCATCCAGTTGATCACCACAGACTGCGTTAAACGACGCTGCCAACGCTTCGGGTGCTAAGGCACCTGAAAGAAGATCAGCCATCTGTTCATTGCGAGCCACTTCTGCGGCAAACGCCAGCATCTGTTGCCAGCGTTCTATACTTTGATGCTCAACAGCAAAGTCAAAAGCTGCTTTGGCGTAGGGGCGAGCTACAGTAATCAGATCAGACATCAGCCCCTCCCTCCTTACAGTTCAGCGACCAGTTTATCAACGATGTCGCTGTTAGCAGCTTCATCCACGGAACGTTCGATGATCTTCTCGGCACCAGCCATCGCCAGCAACGCAACCTGCTTACGCAGCTCTTCACGCGCACGTTTGCGTTCGGCGTCAATTTCAGCCTGCGCTTGTGTCACGATGCGATTACGTTCGTTTTCAGCTTCGGTTTTGGCTTCGTCCAGAATCTGCGCGCGACGCTTGTTCGCTTGCTCGATAATGACCTGAGCGTCTTCTTTGGCTTTTTTCAGCTGGTCGGTCGCATTAGCCTGCGCGAGATCCAAATCTTTCTTTGCACGTTCAGCAGAAGCAAGGCCTTCAGCAATTTCTTTCTGGCGCTTTTCGATGGCAGCCATAATCGGCGGCCATACGTACTTCATGCAGAACGCGACAAACAGGATGAACGCGATAGCCTGGCCGAGGATTGTTGCATTAATGTTCACAGCACAATGCCTCTAGATTGAGTATTTAACTTTTCTGCCGTTATCGTTGTGATAAGCGGCAGAATCCGTTCACCCCTGCACATTGTGCGTTGAGTGAACACAGGGGCTTTAGGCGACAGCAAACATCACGTACAGACCCAGACCAACAGCGATCATCGGGATTGCATCCACCAGACCCATTACAACAAAGAACTGCGTACGCAGCAGAGGAATCAGGTCAGGCTGACGAGCAGCGCCTTCCAGGAATTTTCCTCCGAGGATGCCGATACCGATCGCAGCACCGATTGCCGCCAGGCCCATCATCACAGCGGCAGCCATGTACAGCAGATCCATATTCAGGTTTTCCATGACAGTCTCCAGTTTGTTTCAGTTAAATGCTCCCTTCATCTTCCGGGCTTCAGCGGCGTGCGCTGCCACCCGGAATCAGGAGGGAAAGTAGTGTTGAGAAAAAAATCAATGCTCTTCAGATGCCATCGACAGATAGACGATCGTGAGGACCATGAAAATGAAAGCCTGTAGCGAAATGATCAGGATGTGGAAAATGGCCCACGGCACATTCAGCACCCACTGCGACCACCACGGCAACAGACCGGCAATAAGGATAAAGATCAGTTCACCCGCATACATGTTACCGAACAGTCGTAAACCCAGTGACACAGGCTTAGACAGCAGGCTGACCCCTTCCAGAATCAGGTTGATCGGGATGAAGATCGGGTGGTTAAAAGGCTGCAGCGTCAGCTCTTTCGTGAAGCCGCCAATGCCTTTCATTTTGATGCTGTAGAACAGAATCAAAATAAATACGCCCAACGCCATAGACAGCGTGATGTTCACGTCTGCAGATGGTACGACGCGCAGCGCCGGTAACCCCAACAGATGCTCACCAATATATGGCAGCAGGTCGATTGGCAGCAGATCCATGAAGTTCATCAGGAAGACCCAGACAAAAATTGTCAGAGCCAGCGGGGCGATAAGTTTGCTCTTACCGTGATACATGTCGCGCACGTTACTATCAACGAAACCGACAACCAGTTCGATAGCCGCCTGCATTTTCCCTGGCACACCGCTGGTGACAGATTTCGCCACGCTACGGAACAACACCAGGAAGATAACTCCCAGCACCAGAGAGAAAAACATGGAATCGATATTTAATACCCAGAACGTCGCGGGAGCGTCGTGCGGATTCACTAACTCGAAGGTACGCAGGTCCAACTGAAGATGTGTCAGGTGGTGACCAATGTACTCTTGCGGAGTAGAGATTTCTCCTGCAGCCATGATGCCTCTTACCCTTTGTTGTTAATTACCGCCGGTGCCAGCATTTGTACCACCAGCACCGATAACCAGGTTACTCCGACCGGCCAGAAAGCCGCTCCGAATAGACCCAACGCCACAATGAGCAAAATGATGGTCGCAAACACTTTGGCTATTTCACCCAAAGCGAAGCTCCACGCGACTCGCCCCGAAGCGGGGGGTTGCCCCTGCAGGCGCCAGGCTAAAAACAAAAACAATACGTTTGGCAGCCAGGCTGCCGCACCGCCAGCCAGAGCAGAGACACCCCAGATGACATCTTTCACAGCAAAGAGTGCACCGATGATGACTATCGTCACCAGCTGAATCATCAGCACCGTTCGGGCGAATTTTACACTGTAAAGAGACACTGACATGACGCTGATACTCTCCTGCCCCGTTAGGGGTATGTCGCGTGTCGTATAAGACTGCCTTTGCGCAGTTGAGTCAAGCAGCAAAAGCCGTGCAAATTATACGGGCCGCACCTGCGATTTCAATCGGTAAGTAGCGAAAAGGTGAACAATTATTTAAATTTCTTTCCGGAAGGCTATTTTTCTAAAGATCGCCCTGCGGAGATTCACCCAAATCTGACCAAAAAATCTCGTGCATCGGGCTTTTAAAGCGTGCTTTAGATCACATAATAAGCAAACCTGCCAGCCTGAGTTTTATCTTCGCGCTATTTAAGAACAATCCGTAACAAATATTAGCCTTTTAAAATCATAGGGTTAAGATTTTATAGCAGCCTTTCCAAAACTATTTTTATCGAAAACACGCTATTGACAGCCAACAGTGTCCGATAAACGTGAAATTGATATTACGTACGCAAAGTTATTACCACGATATATTTTCAGCCGTGACTACTTCTATTCCGTTACTCCGCTATACAGGTGATATTTCTGATAACTGAATGTGAATTATTCGTTAAATGTAACAGAGCTTTTCGGATAATTTCCGTCGCCCTTTTTAACCTTCACATCGCTTAGGCTGAATCAGAAACTTTTTTTGATTCTGTATCGTCTGCGCATTTTTCCCGCACCCCGCCTGGAGCGGGGGCTGAAAAGTATGCAACTCCTGCCCGGCATGCCCCTACTGGCGACGAAGGATCACCAGATGGCGGTCGCCTTCCAGCTGCGGAACCTGCAACCTGATGACCGCCTCAGAGACGTAGCCAGCCGGTAATTCAGCCAGTTCATCATCCGGACGCACGCCTTTGAGCGCGAAAAAGCGCCCTTCCCTGCCCGGCAGATGATGACACCAGTTCACCATATCGGTGAGCGATGCAAAGGCCCGGCTGATGACGCCATCAAAAGGGGGTTCAGCCGAAAACGCCTCAACCCGGCTCTGAACCGGAGTAATGTTAGTGAGTCCTAACTCATGCTGAACCTGGCGCAGAAAACGGACCCGTTTGCCCAGACTGTCGAGCAGCGTAAAGTGAGCATCCGGCATCACGATAGCCAGCGGAATCCCTGGCAGGCCGGGACCGGTGCCGACATCGATAAAGCGTGAACCGCAAAGGTGCGGCGCTACAACAATGCTGTCGAGGATATGGCGAACCAGCATCTGCTGCGGGTCGCGCACCGAGGTCAGGTTGTAGGCTTTGTTCCACTTGTCCAGCAGGCCGACATAGGCAATCAGCTGCTGTTTTTGTTGTTCGGAGAGGGAAATACCGGCTGCTTTCAGCAGCGATGTGAGTGTGTTGATCACAGCATAAGTCCATTCAGCGGGGGCGAGTCGCCTCGCCCCGTTTCAGATCAGGCGCTTTTGCGCAGCAGACCCTGTTTTTTCAGATAGATCAGCAGAATTGAGATGGCCGCCGGGGTAATCCCCGAAATGCGGGTCGCCTGACCAATCGACGTCGGCTTGTGATCGTTCAGCTTGGCGATCACCTCGTTAGAGAGGCCACTGACCTGACGATAGTCGAGTTCCACCGGCAGCAGCGTATTCTCGTTCCGCAGCTGGCGATCGATCTCTTCCTGCTGACGCGCGATATAACCTTCATATTTGACCTGGATTTCAACCTGCTCTGCAGCCTGCTCATCCGCCAGCGCCGGACCATAACTCTCGAGCGACATCAGCTTCAGATAGGTCATCTCAGGACGGCGCAGCAGATCTTCCCCGCTGGCTTCTTTGGTCAGCGGCGCACTGAGTACCGTATTCACCTCTGTCACATGTGCGGACTTCGGATGAACCCAGATATCACGCAGACGCTGACGCTCCTGTTCGATTGCTTCCAGCTTCTGATTGAAACGCGCCCAGCGCGCATCATCGACCAGGCCCAGCTCACGGCCCGTTTCGGTCAGACGCAGGTCAGCATTATCTTCGCGCAGCATCAGACGATATTCAGCACGCGAGGTAAACATGCGGTACGGCTCTTTAGTACCGAGTGTGCACAGATCGTCAACCAGCACGCCCAGATAAGCCTGATCACGACGCGGTGCCCAGCCCTCTTTATCTGCAGACTGACGGGCCGCGTTCAGACCGGCCAGCATGCCCTGCGCCGCCGCTTCTTCATAGCCGGTGGTGCCATTAATCTGACCGGCAAAGAACAGGCCGTGAATAAATTTGCTCTCAAGTGTCGGTTTCAGATCGCGCGGATCGAAGAAGTCATACTCGATGGCATAGCCAGGACGTACGATCTTCGCGTTCTGCATGCCCTGCATCGAGCGAACGATCTCAATCTGTACATCAAACGGCAGACTGGTAGAGATACCGTTTGGGTAGATCTCGTTGCTGGTCAGCCCTTCAGGCTCCAGGAAGATCTGATGCGAGTTGCGATCGGCAAAGCGCATCACCTTATCTTCGATCGATGGGCAATAACGCGGGCCGATCCCTTCGATGATCCCGGCATACATCGGGCTGCGATCCAGGTTACTGCGGATCACGTCATGGGTTTTCTCGTTGGTATGGGTGATCCAGCACGGCACCTGCTGCGGATGCTCAGAAACATTGCCCATGAACGAGAAGACCGGCATCGGGTTGTCACCGTGCTGTGGCGTCAGCACCGAAAAATCGATGGAGCGCGCATCAATGCGCGGCGGTGTGCCGGTCTTAAGACGATTCACCCGCAGCGGCAGTGCACGCAGGCGTTTTGCCAGGGGGATCAGACGGGGGATCACCTGCGCGACCACCACTGTAGTTGTCCAGACCAATATGAATTTTGCCATCGAGGAACGTGCCGACGGTCAGAACTACGGTTTTTGCGCGGAACTTCAGGCCCATCTGTGTGACCGCGCCGACGACGCGATCGTTTTCCACGATAAGATCGTCAACTGCCTGCTGGAAGATCATCAGGTTGGGCTGATTCTCCAGAGCGGTGCGCACGGCCTGCCGATAGAGCACACGATCCGCCTGCGCGCGGGTTGCCCGAACCGCGGGTCCTTTGCTCGCGTTTAGTATCCTGAACTGAATACCTGCCTGGTCGATTGCTCGGGCCATCAGACCCCCTAAGGCATCCACTTCCTTCACCAGATGTCCTTTGCCAATGCCACCGATCGCCGGGTTACAGGACATTTGTCCAAGCGTATCAATGTTATGGGTGAGTAAAAGGGTTTGCTGACCCATTCGGGCGGCCGCCATTGCGGCTTCGGTGCCCGCATGACCACCACCGATTACGATGACGTCAAAAGGATCCTGATAAAACATGAAGTGGTACCTCGGTTAATTAACGTGCAGGATCGTCGTCCTGGGGCGTGGATTCTACTCAAATTCCGGCTGGGGTGAAAGTCGCGGGATCGTCAGGTTTTAAAAGAAAGGATCTTAGATCTGTATATGATCTTTCTGTTAGATCTCTTATTAGGATCCCGGTCGCCTGTGGATATCTGCCAGAAGCGGCGGATAAACAACAGGATAGCGAGGATCGTTAGCTGTGAATGATCGGTGATCCTGATCCGTATAAGCTGGGATCAAAAAGCCCTTTTATCCACAGCTCAAAAAACGTTCTCGGGTTGTTCTTTGGATAACTACCGGTTATACGCACGATTAAGGGGTAGTTATCCACAAAACAAAAAAGCGGAAAAGGATAAAATCAGCATCTTTCACTGGGGATCGTGACTATTTCGCGATCCCCGACCGCTTTCAGATCGCAGTTTTCCAACTTTCCAGCCAGGCCTCAGCCGGATCTTCGGGAATTTCATGCTCCAGCACGTCAATCTCCAGACGATCGCCGATCCGGTGCGCACCCCGCTCGATCAACAGGGCTTCAATCTGGCGGATCGCGCCACAAAAGAGATCGTATTCATGATTGCCGAGTCCGACGGCACCGAACCGCACCTGAGAGAGGTCGGGCTGGGTGTCACGGATGGTTTCAAAGAGCGGCAGCAGATTGTCAGGAATATCGCCCGCGCCATGGGTAGAGCTGACCACCAGCCAGATCCCCGCGGCCGGCAGTTCATCCAGTGCCGGGCCATGCAGCATCTGCGTCGAAAAGCCTGCATCCTGTAATTTTTCTTCGAGATGTTCAGCCACGTACTCTGCACTACCCAGGGTACTGCCACTGATTAAGGTTATATCGGCCATCTTGCTCTCCCGGACATTAAGGCGAGCATTGTACGCTGTGATCAAGCCGTGATCCACCTGTGGACAACAGGGTTAATAGATCAGGAGAAGCGAACGCAGCCGTTGTCAGCCGTCTCATTCGTCAGGGATAAGATTATGCACAGGCGAGAAAGATCAGGGCCTGATGGTGCGCATGATTGGGTTTTGCAGCGAGATCAGAGTTTCTGTGGACTGGATTTCATCAATGGTCTGGATCTTGTTGATCAATACCTGTTGCAGAGCATCGATCGAGCGGCACATTACCTTAATAAAGATGCTGTAGTGGCCGGTGGTGTACCAGGCTTCAACCACCTCATCCAGCGCATTCAGTTTGCTCAGCGCCGCCGGATAGTCGCGGGCGCTTTTCAGGATGATGCCAATAAAGCAGCAGACATCGAATCCCAGCTGACGGGGATCGATATCCACGCGGGTGCCCAGAATAATGCCCGCCTGTTTCATCTTCTCCACACGCACATGAATGGTGCCGGGGCTGACGTTAAACTGTTTTGCCAGCTCGGCATAAGCGGTGCGCGCATTTTCCAGCAGGGCATTCAGAATGCCGCGATCCAGATTATCGAGCTGCAGGTGTTCGGCCATGGCCATCCTCGTTATAGGTCTGCTTGAGTCAACAGGGGTGAATGTGCAGCAAAATAGCGGTTCAGGCAACTCCCGGCAGCGACGGGCGCCGCTGCCGGTTCACTTAACGTTTACGCCAGAGCGTGACCTGCGCCAGCGTGTGCTGGAACTTGCGGGCCGTCTCGCGGATCACAAAGGGAACATCCTGCGGTTCGCCAATCTGCTCAAAGTCGGTCGCCAGCAGACGTTGCAGCGCCTGCAGCGTCGTCAGTGCTTCTCCGTTTTCGCGTACGCCGCCCAGCCAGTTCTCTTTCGGTGTGAACGCCTCCAGCCAGGTATAGGGCGATGAAAGCAGCAGAATACCACCCTGACGCAGCATTGGCGTTACGTCGTGCAGGAAACGCGCAGGCTGTCGCAGACGATCGATCAGGTTAGAGGCGAGCACCAGATCGTAACGTTCGGGCTGCGGTTTAAGGTTGCAGGCGTCGCCCTGTACAAACTGGATCCGCTGCGCCAGTTCGCTCTCTGGTGCAAAATCTTTCAGGCGCACCTGACGATACTCGACCAGATCGCCCTCCTGAGGCAGCAGATAACGGAAGTCTTCGCCGCTGGCCAGCTGCAGCGCCACATCGATAAAGCGTGCCGAATAATCCATGCCGGTTACCCGATCAAAATGGCGGGCCAGTTCAAAGCTGGCGCGTCCGGTGGCACAACCAATATCCAGCGCCTCGCCACGTGCGCGGGTATGCTCAAGCGCCAGTCTGACCAGGGTTTCAGCGTAGTTATCGACACCGAAGTAGCGTGGGCCATACTGGAAGTCGAGATACTGCGACACCATGGCATCCGACTCATAGGGATTCAGCGCCATGGTTTCCTGATGGGTGGAGACCACATAACGGAAACCGGCATGCTGGAAGAAGTGGCGGCGGAATGCATAACGGGCCGATTTCAGCGCTTCGTTGCCGGTCGAGATCCAGCTGCCGCCTTTAATTAACGAATGTTTGCCATCAAAGGTCGGAGTAGAGAAATCGTCGTACAGCGGATGGACTTTAAAACCTTCGAAGCCGTTGGTCGGTGTGGTGGTCCACTGCCAGACGTTACCGACAATATCGAAGAACTCGCCCTGTGCGAACAGATCAACCGGCGAAGAGGAAGCCCAGTACGCCAGGTTGATGTTGCCCGGCGCCCGCTCCCAGTCCGGCTGATCGCCGGCCACCTGTTCACGCAGCTGCGCCCACTCCGCTTCGCAGGGTAGCTGGATGGTCATGCCGGTCTGCGCTGCTTTCCAGCGGCAGAATGCGGCTGCCTCCAGCTGATTGACCTCCGCAGGCCAGTCCCACGGCATCGCAACCTCTTCGCACATCAGGCGCAGTTTCAGCTGATCGGGCATCGCAGGCGTGCCCACCCAGAAGGTTGGCATCACCGCGTTAGCAAACTGACACCAGCCCCACCCTTCGTCATCCCACCAGCGACGATCCTGATAGCCACCGGCTTCAACAAACGCAAAATATTCCGCGTTGCTGACCAGCATTTTGCTCGCCTGGAACGGCTGCAGCGTAATCTGCTGGCGGCCATATTCATTATCCCAGCCGTAGGTATCGTCGGTTTTTCCCAGGGTGACCGTGCCGCCGGGCATCGGCAGCAGGCTGTTGGCGGGCACGGCCTGGCGCTGGTGGCGCGCCATCGGGCAGACCGGCCAGGCGATCTGCGGCCTGACCCACTCAAGCGGTAGCTGGCGTATCAATACGCTGGAGGTTTCCAGATGAATACGTTCATGTTCGATACCCATCAGGATCACCCAGGCCGGACTCTCCCAGGTGATCGGCAGCGTAATGGGCATGGTCTGAATCAGATCGCTGACCAGCGCCTTAACGCGTCCGCGGTATTCACGCACGGCGTCAATGGTCGGCCAGTCATAGTGACTGTCGTTAAGATCGTCCCAGCTCATTTCATCCACCCCGATCGCCATCATCGCTTCGATACGATCGTCCAGGCGGGTGTCAATCAGGCGTCCGGCCATCAGCTTATTAATGTAGAAGGTCGCGGTATGACCAAAATAGAAGATCAACGGATGGCGCAGCGGGATAGCTTTATTGAACCAGGCCCTGGAATCGGTCAGGCAGGTGAACAGGCTTTCATACTGTTCCCAGGTCTGAAGAAAATAAGCCAGCAATTCGGCACGTTTTTGTTCAATGTTCTGACCGGAGAGCAATAACGTGCGCGTCGGGGCGGGCAAATCATGGTGGGGTTGAGCAGGCGTCACAGGAAGCTCCAGATTGCTGAGTAAGTAAAACGGTAATTTACTATAGCAAAGAAGCTTTTCTGCCAGATGACTCAGGGCCTGCCCGTCAGGCTATTTTATTTGCCACTCTGAACCTGGGCAGTGCTCACACAGGCTGCTTTAGCAACCTGAACGCCCGTCAGGGCGGCCCTGAAGGGGCGAGCACAGCGAGTAATCCTCACGTACTCCGTGTTCGCTCCGGTTGTTCCGCGCTGTCCCTGTCCAGACGGTCTGCAACAATTACCCTTGTCGGGACAGGCTCTTAACGGCGCCAGTGCCGCAGCAGACGGCTTTTCATGCCGGTATCGAAGCGCCAGATATGGTCGAAAATGCGCAGAACGCCGGGTTTTCCATGGGCCGACATCGCCACGGCATGAAAACGTTGCTGATTATGTCGCTGGCGTTTTTTAATCGCGCCGATCACTTCTTCCGGCAGGCGCTGAGCGATAAAATCGGAGACGATAACCGCATCGGCCTCCTGCCACGCAACACCCTCCATCCGGGTTACCACCGAGGAGAGGCAGGCGGCCAGATCGGTGCCGCCGCGAAAACGCTGGCTCAGGAAGCGAATCGCCTGTTCCAGCCCATCATCACCGGTCAGTTCATAGCCAATCACCTCATGGGCGAACAGCATAATGTAGCAGCGGCGGCGATCGGCCAGCGCGACTTTCAGCAGCGCCAGGCAAAAGGCTTTGGCGCAGCGCTCATTGAAGCCCCCCATTGAACCGGAGGTATCCACGCAGACGATGAAAGGGCCGCGTGGCTGCTCCTCATGCTGTTGATGACTGGCCGGACGCATCGTCACCTTTTCATGCCAGGCGTCGCCCTGCAGCCTGTAGGTCAGCAGCCGTTTCTCGACCAGCCGCCGGTAAAACTCCAGCTCCAGTTCGCTGATGCTCAGCGCCGCGAGTTCCGGCGGCAACAGACGCAGCACATCGTCGCTCTGATGAATACCGCTCACTTCTTCCGGAACGGCATCCGGCTCCTGTACCAGCTGGTGGAAAGCTTCCATGGATGCCTCCTGAGACGGCACCGATTTGGCCTCACGGCTACGCCCCAGCTGCTGGGCCAGTTTCATCAGCTCCGGTTGTTGCGCCAGAAAATCACCATACTGCAGCATCAGCTGATAGTCGCCAGGCTGCAGTGACGCCTTGCTCATGTCCCACAACCGGCCAGCGGCCGCTTCATCATTGTCACCAAGAACCGGTGCCAGCTGGCCGCTCAGCGCCATACGCTGCTGCAGTTCCGCCATCAGGCGTTCGCGCTGCTGCTCCAGCACATCCTGATTCAGTGTCAGGGTCTGTAAGGTCAGGCTCAGCCGCCAGCGCTGCAAAAAAAGCTGGTGCTGCGCGCTGCTGAGCTGGCGGGTCTCCGTATGCTGAAGCAGCCGGTGCGCCTCATCAAGAAAGGGAGATGGCAGGCTTTCAAGCGCTTTGAGGGTGGTATCCAGCTGGTGGCTGAATTCCCGATCGCTGAGCAGCTGTATTTGCTGGAACAGCTTAAACTCTTCCGCCAGCGCTGCCGGAACGGGCGTGGCTTTGAGTTCCGCATTGATCTCTGCACGCCAGCGCGGCACGTCGTGCAACAGCGCTTTTTTCAGACCGGGAAATTTTTCAAAAAACAGGGCCAGCTGGGGAGACGCCAGCAGAGCAATAATCAGCTCTTCAATCAGTTCTGTCTCACCCACCGAGAGCAGGGTGCTGAGCGTCTCAACAGAGATCATTTACGCGCCTGTTTAAGCTGTTCCGCCACATCCTGCAGGCTGGTTTCAATCCGTGCCAGCCAGTCATCGCTGATAAACAGGCAGCGCTGATGCTGACTGAACAGGTGGCGCTGAGAACGCAGTTCACTCTCCAGCGCATCCAGCGCGTCGCTGATCTCACCGGGCAGTGGCTCGTGAGTGCTGACGCCTGGCAGGGTCAGACGCGACGACTGCAGGCTGACATCCCGGACCGCCAGGCAGTGCTGCGCATCTACCTGCATATCCAGACTCTGGGCAAAGCCAATACCGTTAAGCTTGCCGCGCACCTCGCCCCCTTTCTGCAGCCACTGATTCAGTGCATCACGGGCGATCACCAGGTGCGTTACCTGCATATCGTGCAGCGTCAGCGGCTTCTGCAGCATCAGCGTCAGCTGTTCATCGATAAGGCTTTCCGGCATATCGTAATGGGATTTGCGGCTGAACATGCCGCTGTGTTTTTCAAGGGTGATCGCCTGGGCGATGCTCTGCTGCTGCTGCAGTGCCAGACGGCGCGCCTTGATCTGCTGCAGCTTAAGCAGCATTGGCTGCTGCTGCCAGGCATGCAGCGTCATCAGCTGATCGATTTCACGCTCCAGCAGCTGCATGGAGGCAACGTCATGCCAGAGACAATCTTTAAGCAGGATCAGATCGATAGGCGCAATGGCGCTACGCCCACTGTAAAAGGCACTCGCCTGCAGCAGGTGAATAGCTTTTTTCCAGCGACGGTCGGAAATATAGGGCGCGGCAGGCTGGTTCTCCAGCTGCTGACGCAGCTGATAAATCAGCTCAAATACCGCATCAGGCAGCGTGACCTGGCTGATGCTGAGCTGCCACTGCGCATACTCCTCATCGCTGATGCGTAGCGATTCCGCGACCGGATTCGTGTGCTCATCCTGCTGGTGAGTCAGCATGCTGCGGAAGTTCTGTTTCTCATGCACGTTATCCAGCCACAGACGAATCAGCATCCGGTCATAGAGTGCTTCAAGACCGCTGTCGGCTTCCGGCAACTCGTTAGAGGCAGTGACCAGCAGCCGCATCGGGATTTTCTCTTCGCTGTCGCCGTTGCGGAAGCGGCGTTCGTTAATGGCGGTCAGCAGGGTATTCAGGATTGCCGGACCGGCTTTCCAGATCTCATCCAGAAAGACAATCTCCGCGTCGGGCAGATAGCCTCGGGTCAGACGCTGATAGCGCCCTTCATCTTTGAGCGCCTGAATGGAGAGCGGGCCAAACACCTCTTCCGGGGTGGAAAAACGGGTCATGAGATATTCAAAGGCACGGGCGTGCTGAAAGGCATATTTAAGGCGGCGGGCAATCAGACTCTTGGCGATACCGGGCGGTCCCAGCAGGAACACACTCTCACCGCTCAGTGCCGCCAGCAGGCAGAGGCGAATGGCATGATGCCGCTCATATAATCCTTTTTCTAACGCATTGCTAAGGCGAGAAATTCTTTCTGCCAAAAGGTGGGGTTGAGCCATAATCACATCAATATCCTTACGAACGTCGGGCCGCCGCGCTTAAGCAAGCGCCTTACTCTATAGATCATCATGCGTGAAAGCGTTGATAGCTGTCAGCTTTTTTGTTTCAGAAGGTTTGCCCCGTCAAACACCGTGTTGAAAGCGGCGTTTACGCCTTGACCAGCCTTGTGACCCGGGCTGAGCAGTGAAGTGGGTATAGGAATTTTTGGTAAACCGTGCATACTGTGCGCTTTTTGATGGCCTGAGCGAGGGGTATTGCGCCTCTTCGACTCCAACAAAAGATAACTCTATGAGCTCGGATAATAAGCAGTCACTTCGTGGATTAACGCTGGCCGCGATTGGTGTTGTTTACGGGGATATCGGCACCAGTCCGCTCTATACCCTGCGTGAATGTCTCTCCGGACAGTTTGGCTTCGGTGTTGAACGGGAAGCGGTATTTGGCTTTCTGTCGCTGATTTTCTGGCTGCTGGTGCTGGTGGTCTCACTGAAATATATCAGTTATGTGATGCGCGCCGACAACGCGGGTGAGGGCGGCATTCTGACGCTGATGTCGCTGGCGGGCCGGCATACCGGGGGGCGTGCCACGGCAATACTGGTGATTATGGGCCTGATTGGCGGCAGCTTCTTCTATGGCGAAGTGGTGATCACACCGGCTATTTCGGTGATGTCAGCCATCGAAGGGCTGGAAATTGCCGCGCCATCGCTGGATCCCTTCATTGTGCCGATGTCGATTGCGGTCCTGACCCTGCTGTTCGTGATTCAGAAACATGGCACCGGCATGGTGGGAAAACTCTTTGCCCCGGTGATGCTGCTGTGGTTCCTGGTGCTGGCTGTGCTTGGCGGACTCGGCATTATGAAGAATCCGGAGGTGCTGCATGCGCTGAATCCCGCCTATGCCGTCGAGTTCTTCCTGCACTATAAATCGGTCTCCTTTTTCGCTCTGGGCGCGGTGGTACTGGCGATTACCGGGGTTGAAGCACTCTATGCCGATATGGGGCACTTCGGCAAAGTGCCAATCCGGCTGGCATGGTTCTCTGTGGTGCTGCCTTCGCTGGTGCTGAACTATTTTGGTCAGGGGGCGCTGTTACTCAGCGATCCTAAAGCGATTAAAAACCCCTTCTTTCTGCTGGCGCCGGACTGGGCGCTGATCCCGATGTTGATCCTGGCGACGCTGGCGACGGTGATTGCGTCACAGGCGGTGATCTCCGGGGTCTTCTCGCTGACCCGTCAGGCGGTCCGTCTGGGTTATCTGCCCGGCATGCGCATCATTCATACCTCTGAGCGCGAATCGGGCCAGATTTATATTCCGGTTATCAACTGGGTCCTCTATTTTGCCGTATTGATTGTGATTATCAGCTTCGAGCACTCCAGTAACCTGGCCGCGGCCTATGGTATCGCCGTGACCGGCACCATGGTGCTGACATCCATCCTTTCCTGCACCGTCGCGGTTAAAAACTGGCACTGGCACAAGCTGGCGGTCGGCCTTATCCTGGCGCTGTTGCTCTGTATCGACGTGCCGCTGTTTACGGCAAACCTGGTAAAAATCTTCTCGGGTGGCTGGCTGCCGCTCTGCCTTGGTCTGGTGATGTTCATCATCATGACGACGTGGAAAAGCGAACGTTTCCGCCTGCTGCGCCGCCTGCATGAGCACGGCAACTCTCTGGAGGCGATGATCGCCTCCCTGGAAAAATCACCGCCCGTTCGTGTGCCTGGCACAGCGGTCTATATGTCGCGGGCCCTGAATGTGATCCCGTTTGCGATGCTGCATAACCTTAAGCACAACAAAGTATTGCATGAGCGGGTTGTGCTGCTGACGTTGCGGACAGAAGATGCCCCTTACGTTCATAACGTGCGGCGCGTCACCATTGAGCAGCTGTCGCCCACCTTCTGGCGGGTGGTGGCAAGCTACGGCTGGCGCGAAACGCCTAACGTTGAGGAGATTTTCCATCGCTGCGGGCTGGAAGGGCTGAACTGTCGCATGATGGAAACCTCTTTCTTTATGTCGCACGAATCGCTGATCATCGGCAAACGTCCGTGGTATCTGCGCCTGCGCGGCAAACTCTTCCTGGCACTGCAGCGTAATGCGCTCCGTGCGCCGGACCAGTTTGAGATCCCACCAAACCGGGTGATCGAACTGGGCACTCAGGTCGAGATTTGATTGACCGTGCCCGCCTGACGGGGCGGGCGCTTACCAGCGCAGCGTGACGCAGAGCCCGCTGCCGGGTCGCTGGCTGAAGGTGATATGCATTCCGTGCAGCTGCGCGATTCGACTGACGATTGATAGTCCCAGTCCGCTGCCACTTTTCTCCTGACCTGGCGGCCGCCAGAAACGCTCACCGAGCCGTTGCCGATCGGCGTCACTCAGACCCTCGCCATTATCCTCGACCGACAGGCTGTTCGCCGTTAACCGCACATCGACTTCACTGCCTACCGGTGTATAACGAATAGCGTTATCCAGCAGATTGCGCACCAGCAGCGACAGCAGCAGCGGATTGCCCTGAAGCAGCGGATCGGCCTCCGCATGCAGTCGCAGGGTGACGCCCGTTTTATCCGCCAGCGGCAGCTGGGCCGCCAGCGTCTCCTGGACCGTGCGTTTCAGCGCTACCGGCTCAAAGGCGCTGCGGGCATCCTCCGCGTCCACCCGCGAGAGCGTCAGCAGCTGATCCACCAGCCGGGTCGCGCGGCTGATGCCGGTTTCCAGCTGCTGCAGCGCATGGGTACGCATTACTTCATCATCTGCCGTCAGCTGGATCACCTCGCTTTGCACCTGCAGCGCCGCCAGCGGGCTGCGCAACTCATGCGCAGCATCAGAGGTAAAACGCCGTTCACGCTGCACCATGGCGCTGATGCGAGTGAACAGCCCGTTAAGCGCGATCATCAGCGGCTGAACCTCTTTCGGCACGCGGTCAGCCTGCAGCGGCGTGTCGTCATCCGGCGCGCGCTGCGCCAGCTGCCGCGCCAGCGTCTTCAGTGGCCGCAGTTCAGACCAGACCAGCGCGATCAGTAACAGCAGCATAAACGGCAGCGCGATAAGCCACGGCAGGACGCTGGCGCGCATCAGATCCTGCGTCATATCGTCACGGTACTCTACCTCCTGACCCACCACCACACGGAACTGCCTGTCGGGGGTGGTCAGCCAGACGAACCGCCAGCGATCGTCATCGTTGGTGAGCTGACCCTCATGAAATCCCTGATACTCCGCCTCAAAAGGCAGATAGCGGCCATTATCACCATCGTTCAGTACCTGCCTGCCGTCACGCGTGAAGACCGCAAACGCCAGGGCGTCGTCATCCTGATCGCCGCGATGGTGGCGCAGCATCGCTTTAGTAGTGGGCAGCGTAACCTTGTCGAGCGAGGCGAAATCCAGTGTCAGCAGGCGCTTGGCCAGCAGCATCTGCTGGGTATCGAAAAGCTCATCCAGGGTTTCGCGGGTCTGATACCAGGCGCTGAGGCTGGCACTGACCCAGCAGATACCCAGCAGCAGTACAAAGCCGAGGCCGAGCCGCAGAAACAGGCTCATTGATCGCATCCGGCGGCTCCCAGAGTGTAACCAACGCCGTGCAGCGTACGGATGAAGTGACTGCCCAGCTTCTTACGCAGATGATGGATATGCACTTCCACTGCGTTGCTGGAGACATCGGCATCCCAGCTGTAGAGCTTCTCTTCCAGCTGGCTGCGCGTCAGCACCCGGCCAGGATTACGCATAAAGAGTTCAAGCAGCGCCAGCTCGCGGCTTTTCAGCGCAACCGACTCACCATTGCACATCACACTGTGGCTGCCCGGGACCAGCACCACATTGCCATGACGAAGTTCAGGCTGCAGCTGGCCGTGACGGCGGCGGATCAGCGCCTGTAAGCGAGCGGCCACTTCGGTCAGGGCGAAGGGTTTGCACAGATAGTCGTCGGCGCCCTGCTGCAGTCCTTCGATCCGCTGGTCGAGCGCATCGCGGGCGGTCAGGATCAGTACGGGCACATCGTTGCCCTGCTGGCGCCACTGCCGCAGAATATCGAGCCCGTCACGCTCAGGCAGTGAAAGATCCAGGATCACCGCATCCCAGGGCGCCGCCGCCAGGGCGTTAAAGCCCGCTTCACCCGAAGTAAACCAGTCCACGCTGAAGCCCAGCTTACTCAGCCCCGCCTTAATGCCGTCGCCAATCAGGCGATCGTCCTCAATCAGTAAAATACGCATCCCGTCTCCCCGTGCTGATAGCGTTTTATACGAAGCCCCTCCCGGCTTGTACAGCGGATTCCGGCTCTGAACGCTTATTTTTACCGCTTAAGAAGCTGTTAAGAACCCCGTGGTCTACTGGGCTGATTCACACCGGCAACATAACTCAAAAAGGGGTACTCCATGAAAAAGCACGCTGCAATTCTGGCCGTTGTCATGCTGGCTTCCGCACCGGTTTTTGCTGCTCAGCAGGGCGGATTTGTTGATCCCAGCGCACCCGCTGCTCAGACGCAGACCACAAACGCTCAGGGCGGATTCAAAGCTGACCACACCAGCGTTGTGACCGTAAAGCAGGCGGAAGAGATGAAGGATGACAGCTGGGTCACCGTGCGCGGTAAGCTGGAAAAGCAGATCGGCCATGAAGATTATCTGTTCCGTGACCAGACCGGCACGATGAAGGTGGAGATCGATCACAAGCACTGGAACGGACAGACTGTTTCACCCCAGGACAACGTTGAGCTGACGGGTGAACTGGATAAAGATTTCAACAGCGTTGAGCTGGATGTGAAGCAGGTTAAGAAGCTGCCTTAACCCTCCCGATGCTGGTTCCTATCAGGGACCGCATCCGGCAATTTTCGCCCTGCCGGGCCGCCTCTGCGGCCCCCCTTTCCCGGCACCTGCCTGCCTTAACGCAAATTTTCTGCGGCGTAAGCGAAACGTTTCGATAACGATCACAGATTTCAGATCTGCCGATTGAGTTGCTGACGGCTTTTCATACACTCCTGTAAGCGAAACGTTTCGCTGTGGAGTGAAAAGATGAAAAAAGGTCGCCTGTTAAACGCTGAACTCTCCAGTGTGATTGCCCGCCTGGGACACACGGATACGCTGACGATTGCCGATGCTGGCTTGCCGATTCCGGCAGGTCCGCAGCGCATTGATTTAGCGCTTACGCCGGGTACGCCCGATTTTATGCAGGTGGTTAACGCCGTTGCACTGGAGATGCAGGTCGAGGGCGCGCTGATCGCCGAGGAGATTAAGCAGCACAATCCGTCACTCCATGGCGCGCTGATCGCCGTGCTCGAAGCCTTGCAACAGCACCAGGGAAATACCATCACCATCCGCTACATCAGTCATGAGACATTCAAACAACAAACGCAGCGTAGTCAGGCGGTCATTCGCAGCGGAGAGTGTTCTCCGTTTGCGAATGTCATCCTCAGCGCCGGTGTGACCTTCTGAGGCGGCTATGCAACCTTTACTGCAACTCGACGGCATTGAAAAATCCTTTCCGGGCGTGAAAGCCCTGAAAGGCGCGTCGCTGAATGTCCGGGCCGGACGCGTCATGGCGCTGGTGGGCGAGAACGGCGCAGGCAAGTCCACCATGATGAAAGTGCTGACCGGCATCTATCAGTACGATGCCGGTACGCTGCGCTGGCTGGGCCAGGAAACCCGTTTCAGCGGGCCCAAAGCCTCGCAGGAAGCGGGTATTGGCATTATTCATCAGGAGCTGAACCTGATCCCGCAGTTAACCGTGGCGGAGAATATTTTCCTCGGCCGCGAATATGTCACGGCCTTTGGCCGTATCCAGTGGTCACGGATGTATGCCGAAGCCGATGCGCTGCTGAAACGCCTCAATCTGCGTTTCAGCAGCCATAAGCTGGTGGGCGATTTGTCGATTGGCGATCAGCAAATGGTCGAGATCGCCAAAGTGCTGAGCTTCGAGTCAAAAGTGATCATCATGGATGAGCCGACCGATGCACTCACCGACACCGAAACGCTGTCGCTTTTTCGGGTAATCAACGAACTGAAAGCGCAGGGCTGCGGCATCGTCTATATCTCGCATCGCATGAAAGAGATTTTTGAAATCTGCGATGACGTTACGGTATTCCGCGATGGTCAGTTTATCGCTGAACGTCCGGTCAGTGCGCTGACCGAGGAGAGCCTGATAGAGATGATGGTTGGCCGCAAGCTGGAAGATCAATATCCCCATATCGACCAGACACCCGGCGAGGTGCGTCTCAAAGTGGAGAATGTCAGCGGGCCGGGCGTGGATGACGTCAGTTTCAGCCTGCGCAAAGGTGAAATCCTGGGCATCTCCGGGCTGATGGGCGCGGGCCGGACCGAGCTGATGAAAGTCCTCTATGGCGCGCTGCCGCGCCGGACCGGATCCCTGTGGCTCAATGGCCGGGAAGTGGTGACGCGTTCACCGCAGGATGGGCTGGCTAACGGCATCGTCTACATCTCTGAAGATCGTAAGCGTGATGGCCTGGTGCTGGGCATGTCGGTAAAAGAGAACATGTCGCTGACGGCGCTTCGCTACTTCAGTCACGGCGGCGGCACCCTGAAACATGCGGCAGAGCAGCTGGCGGTAGGTGACTTTATCCGGCTGTTCAACGTCAAAACCCCCTCTATGGAGCAGCCGATTGGCCTGCTGTCGGGAGGAAATCAGCAAAAAGTAGCGATCGCCCGCGGCCTGATGACTCGTCCGGATGTTCTTATTCTGGATGAGCCAACACGCGGTGTGGATGTGGGCGCGAAGAAAGAGATCTATCAACTGATTAACCAGTTCAAAGCCGAAGGGCTGAGCATCATTCTGGTCTCCTCAGAAATGCCGGAAGTGCTGGGCATGAGCGATCGGATACTGGTCATGCACGAAGGCCGTATCAGCGGCGAATTTACCCGTGAAGAGGCCACTCAGGAGAGCCTGATGGCCGCCGCCGTAGGCAAGCAACACAGCGAGGATTTAGTGGTATGACGACCCAAACTTTACCTGCCAGCCGTCGCTGGTTTAGCAAAAGCTGGCTGCTGGAGCAGAAGTCGCTGATAGCACTGCTGGTGCTGATCGCCGTGGTGGCCAGCCAGAGCCCGAACTTCTTTACCGTAGCGAACCTGTTCAACATCCTCCAGCAGACGTCGGTTAACGCCATTATGGCGGTCGGCATGACGCTGGTGATCCTGACCTCCGGTATCGATCTTTCTGTCGGATCACTGCTGGCCCTGACCGGGGCGGTGGGCGCCTCGCTGGTCGGCATGGAAGTAAATGCCCTCGTCGCAGTGGCGGCTTCGCTGGCGCTGGGGGCGGCCATCGGCGGCGTGACCGGCACTATTGTGGCGCGCGGCAAGGTACAGGCGTTTATCGCCACGCTGGTGATGATGCTCTTGCTGCGTGGTGTCACCATGGTCTACACCGACGGCAGCCCGATTAACACCGGTTTCAGCGCCAATGCCGATCTGCTGGGCTGGTTTGGGATCGGTCGTCCGCTGGGCGTGCCTGCGCCGGTCTGGCTGATGGCGGTGGTCTTCATCGCCGCCTGGTATATGCTGCAGCATACCCGCCTGGGTCGCTACATCTATGCCCTGGGCGGAAACGAGGCGGCCACGCGTCTTTCCGGCATCAACGTCAATCGCGTCAAAATTATCGTCTATTCACTGAGTGGCATGCTGGCGGCGCTGGCGGGCACGATTGAAGTGGCGCGTCTCTCCTCGGCACAGCCGACGGCGGGCACCGGCTATGAGCTGGATGCAATTGCGGCCGTGGTGCTGGGCGGCACCAGCCTGGCGGGCGGTAAAGGGCGTATTTTCGGCACCCTGATTGGCGCGCTGATCCTTGGCTTCCTGAATAACGGCCTGAACCTGATGGGCGTGTCTTCGTACTACCAGATGATCGTTAAAGCGGTAGTCATCCTGCTGGCGGTGCTGGTGGATAATAAAAGCAGTAAATAACTCTGACCTTACACAGGATAATAAGATGAAAAAGTTAACCATACTGGCTGCGATTCTTGGCGCAACGCTCAGTACCGGTGCAATGGCAAAAGATACCATCGCACTGGTCGTTTCAACCCTGAACAACCCGTTCTTTGTTTCGCTGAAAGAGGGAGCGCAGAAAGAGGCGGACAAGCTGGGCTACAACCTGGTGGTCCTGGACTCCCAGAATAACCCGGCGAAAGAGCTGGCGAACGTGCAGGATCTGACGGTTCGCGGCACCAAACTGCTGCTGATCAACCCAACCGATTCTGATGCCGTGGGCAATGCCGTGAAGATGGCGAACCAGGCGAAAATCCCGGTGATTACGCTGGACCGCGTGGCCGCACAGGGTACTGTAGTCAGCCATGTCGCCTCAGATAACCGTTTCGGCGGTAAAATGGCGGGTGACTACATCGCGAAGAAAGTGGGCGAAAACGCAAAAATTATTGAGCTGCAGGGCATTGCCGGAACGTCTGCCGCCCGTGAACGTGGCGAAGGCTTTAAGCAGGCCGCAGACGCACACAAATTCCAGATCCTCGCCAGCCAGCCGGCTGATTTTGATCGCACCAAGGGTCTGAACGTTATGCAGAACCTGCTGCAGGCCCATCCGGATGTGCAGGCGGTCTTCGCTCAGAACGATGAAATGGCGCTGGGTGCACTGCGTGCGCTGCAGACCGCCGGTAAAACCGGTGTGATCGTGGTAGGTTTTGACGGCACCGCTGATGGCGTCAAAGCCGTTGAAAGTGGCAAACTGTCTGCGACCGTGGCACAGATGCCAGACAAAATTGGCATGATCGGCGTGGATACCGCTGATAAAGTGCTGAAGGGTGAAAAAGTGAAGGCGATCAACCCGGTTGACCTGAAGCTGGTCACTCAATAACTCAAAGAAAAGCAGGGCACCGCGCCACCCTCCCGGTGGCGCACTTATTCCGGACTCTCCTATGAGCAAAAACGCAAAACTGGCCGTTCTTGGCAGCATTAACGCTGACCACATCCTTAATCTTGCGCACTTCCCTCGTCCCGGTGAAACGGTGATCGGGCAGAAGTATCAGATTGCGTTTGGCGGTAAAGGTGCCAATCAGGCCGTCGCAGCTGGCCGTGCGGGTGCTGATATCGCCTTTATCGCCTGTGTGGGCGCTGACGACACTGGCGAACGCATCCGCCAGCAGCTGGCACAGGATAACATTGATACCACGCCGGTCGGGGTCGTTGAGGGTGAGTCGACAGGCGTGGCGATGATCTTCGTCAACGGCGAAGGTGAGAACACTATCGGTATCTACTCCGGCGCGAATGCGGCGCTGACGCCCGCGTATGTGACGCGTCATCAGCAGGTGATCGCCGGGGCCGATGCGCTATTAATGCAGCTGGAGTCCCCGCTGGAAAGCATCCTTGCGGCTGCCCGGCTCGCCCGACAGCATCAGACTCAGGTGATCCTGAACCCGGCACCCGCCACCCCGCTCTCCGATGAGCTGCTGGCGTTGATCGATATCATTACTCCGAATGAAACCGAGGCGGAAAGTCTGACCGGTATTGCGGTCAGCAACGACGACGATGCGGCTCGCGCGGCGGCCGTGCTGCATGCCAAAGGCATCGGCACGGTGCTGATTACCCTTGGACGGCGCGGGGTCTGGCTGAGCGAAAAGGGCAAAGGTCAGCGCATTGCCGGCTTCAGCGTGAAGGCCATTGATACCATTGCGGCGGGCGATACCTTTAACGGTGCCTTTATTACCGCGCGGCTGGAGCAGAAACCCATCAATGACGCGGTGCGATTTGCTCATGCCGCCGCCGCGATCGCCGTTACCCGACCGGGTGCGCAGCCCTCCGTGCCGTGGCGCGCGGAGATCGATGAATTTTTGCAGCAGCAGGGCTAAGCGCTTGAGCACGATGAAAGATGTCGCCCGGCTGGCGGGCGTATCCACTTCCACCGTCTCGCACGTCATCAACAATAATCGCTTTGTGAGCGACGGCGTGCGGGAAAAGGTTGAGCAGGCGATACGCCATCTTAATTACGCCCCTTCCGCCCTGGCGCGCAGTCTGAAAATCAATCAGACGCACACGATCGGGATGCTGCTGACAACCAGCAGCAACCCGTTTTATGCCGAAGTGGTACGGGGCGTGGAGGAGAGCTGCTACCAGCGCGGCTACAGCCTGATCCTTTGCAACACGGCGGGCGACGAGGAGCGGATGAACCGCAGCCTGGAAACGCTGATGCAGAAGCGCGTGGATGGTTTACTGATCATGTGTACCGAAAGTCATCTGCCGTCGGCCGACATCCTGAACCGCTATCCCGCGATTCCGGCCGTCATGATGGACTGGGCACCCTTTGAAGGGCGGGGCGATATCATTCAGGATAACGCGCTGCTGGGTGGCGAGCTGGCGACGCAGCATCTTATCGACAGCGGCTACACCCGCATTGCCTGTATTGCCGGTCCGCAGGATAAAACACCGGCGCGTATGCGGCTGGAAGGTTATCGCAATGCCATGACAAAGTGTGGCCTGGAGATATTACCTGGCTATGTGGTGAATGGGGACTTTGAGTTTCAGGGTGGCTATAACGGCATGGTCGAACTGCTGTCGCTGGAAACGCCGCCGCAGGCGGTGTTCACCAGCAACGATGCTATGGCGGTTGGCGTTTATCATGCGCTTTATCAGGCTGGCATACAGGTTCCGCAGCAGATGGCGGTCATGGGCTATGACGATATCGAACTGGCCCGTTATCTCACTCCGCCACTCAGTACCATTCATCAGCCTAAAGATGCGCTGGGCGAACTGGCCATTGATACCCTGCTTCATCGGCTCAGCGATCCCGACGCCAGCCAGCAGACGCTGGTGCTGACGCCGGAACTGGTCATGCGCGGCTCCGTTTAGCGTTTTCTCTTTTTATCGCGATCGCTGATCAGATTCCGTCCATCGCCATTTTTCAGCAGCATAAAGGTCAGCGCCGACAGTACCGTCACTACCCCCATCGTCAGGAACGTGGCGTGAAACTGGGAAATGGTGCTCGTTTCAAACTCCTGATAGAAACGGAGCACGGCCGCGCTGACCGCCACACCAAAACTGATGGCCAGCTGCTGCGTCACGGCCAGCACGCTGTTGCCGCCACTGGCATTATCATCATCCAGATCGGCCAGCGTAATGGTATTCATGGCGGTGAACTGCGTTGACATGGCCATGCCGAGAATAAACAGCGGAAGTAACAGCACAATGATGCTCTCTGCCGGAGACTGGAGAGAGAAGCTGGCGATCAAAATACCAATAATCGTTGTGATGCCGACCAGCAGGCGACGATAGCCCAGCCAGCGCAGCAGCTGAGTCACCGTCGACTTCGCCAGTATGGATCCGATGGCGACAGGGGCCATCATGCAGCCGGCAATAATCGCAGAGTAGCCAAAACCGACCTGCAACATGAGCGGCATTAAAAAGGGCACACAGCCGGTTCCGAGACGTGATGCAATGTTGCCGCCGATACCGACCGAGAAGGTGCGGGTTTTAAACATCGGCAGATTGATCAGCGGTGAAGGGTGACGCCGGGCGTGCACTATATAAAGAAGCAACAGCACAATCCCGCTGAGTAATATTCCGCCCGCCAGCCATGCAGAAACCACACGCTCGCCAAACAGCTCAATCCCGATCGAGATCATCACCAGTCCGGCCCCGAACAACAGAAAGCCGATAAAGTCGAAGCGGCGTTTAGGGGTGGTGAAGTCCGGCATATATTTACGGGCATAGACAATGCCCAGAATGCCTATCGGAATATTAATCAGGAAGATCCAGTGCCACGTCGCATAGGTTACCAGCACGCCGCCCAGCAGCGGACCCAGTATCGGGCCGACTAATCCTGGCATCGTCACAAAGTTGAGCACCGGCAGCAGTTCACTGCGCGGGTAGGCGCGCAACAGCGCAAGTCGCGCGACCGGCATCATCATAGCGCCCCCTATGCCCTGCACGACGCGCGAAATGACCAGCACCTGGAGTGTCGGCGACAGTGCACAGGCCAGCGAGCCGAGGGTAAAAAGGGAAACCGCAATAATAAACACACGGCGGGTGCCGAAGCGATCGGCAAGCCAGCCGCTGACCGGGATCAGCATCGCGACAGTCAGGGTGTAGCTGATAACAGCAGATTGCATGGCAAGGGGAGAACGGTCGAGGCTGGTAGCGATAGCGGGCAGGGCAGTATTGAGTATAGTGGCATCGAGCGACTGCATGAAAAAGGCCATCGCCGCTATCCATGGCAAACCGGCCATGCTGCGCGCAGATCTAATCATTAAGTATCCTTCCTGGGGTTTCCTGCGAGAAGAAGCAAAATAATAGCACCAGCATTCAGCCACATCAGGTCTCTTTACAACGTTTCGTGGCGATATTTGTGCGCTATTCAGTCAGTAAACGTCTCTTTTTAAGCCGTTCGTTTAAAAAAGAGACGCTCAGTAAATTAATTTAAAGAAATACTTGTCAGCCCGACGAAACTCCCTATAATGCGCCTCCATCAACACGGCACACCGGCAACGGGAAGCGTGCTGAGAGGTTCAGGAGACTGACCCGCCGGAGAAAAACTTCTGAAAAAGAGGTTGACTCTGAAGGAGGAAAGCGTAATATACGCCACCTCGCGACAGGACGCTAACGCACTGTTCGCGCTGCTCTTTAACAATTTATCAGACAATCTGTGTGGGCACTCGCAGGATTGATATCAGCGTCTCCGGACGCAAAAAATATCAAGTCTCACGAGTGAACACATAATGACATTCATTATGACGTTTTACAGATGAGCATCGCTGCACTGGTTGCAGCAAATCAAACTTTAAATTGAAGAGTTTGATCATGGCTCAGATTGAACGCTGGCGGCAGGCCTAACACATGCAAGTCGGACGGTAGCACAGAGGAGCTTGCTCCTTGGGTGACGAGTGGCGGACGGGTGAGTAATGTCTGGGGATCTGCCCGATAGAGGGGGATAACCACTGGAAACGGTGGCTAATACCGCATAACGTCGCAAGACCAAAGAGGGGGACCTTCGGGCCTCTCACTATCGGATGAACCCAGATGGGATTAGCTAGTAGGCGGGGTAATGGCCCACCTAGGCGACGATCCCTAGCTGGTCTGAGAGGATGACCAGCCACACTGGAACTGAGACACGGTCCAGACTCCTACGGGAGGCAGCAGTGGGGAATATTGCACAATGGGCGCAAGCCTGATGCAGCCATGCCGCGTGTATGAAGAAGGCCTTCGGGTTGTAAAGTACTTTCAGCGGGGAGGAAGGCGGTGCGGTTAATAACCGCGCCGATTGACGTTACCCGCAGAAGAAGCACCGGCTAACTCCGTGCCAGCAGCCGCGGTAATACGGAGGGTGCAAGCGTTAATCGGAATTACTGGGCGTAAAGCGCACGCAGGCGGTCTGTTAAGTCAGATGTGAAATCCCCGGGCTTAACCTGGGAACTGCATTTGAAACTGGCAGGCTTGAGTCTCGTAGAGGGGGGTAGAATTCCAGGTGTAGCGGTGAAATGCGTAGAGATCTGGAGGAATACCGGTGGCGAAGGCGGCCCCCTGGACGAAGACTGACGCTCAGGTGCGAAAGCGTGGGGAGCAAACAGGATTAGATACCCTGGTAGTCCACGCCGTAAACGATGTCGACTTGGAGGCTGTGCCCTTGAGGCGTGGCTTCCGGAGCTAACGCGTTAAGTCGACCGCCTGGGGAGTACGGCCGCAAGGTTAAAACTCAAATGAATTGACGGGGGCCCGCACAAGCGGTGGAGCATGTGGTTTAATTCGATGCAACGCGAAGAACCTTACCTACTCTTGACATCCAGCGAACTTTCCAGAGATGGATTGGTGCCTTCGGGAACGCTGAGACAGGTGCTGCATGGCTGTCGTCAGCTCGTGTTGTGAAATGTTGGGTTAAGTCCCGCAACGAGCGCAACCCTTATCCTTTGTTGCCAGCGATTCGGTCGGGAACTCAAAGGAGACTGCCGGTGATAAACCGGAGGAAGGTGGGGATGACGTCAAGTCATCATGGCCCTTACGAGTAGGGCTACACACGTGCTACAATGGCGCATACAAAGAGAAGCGACCTCGCGAGAGCAAGCGGACCTCACAAAGTGCGTCGTAGTCCGGATCGGAGTCTGCAACTCGACTCCGTGAAGTCGGAATCGCTAGTAATCGTGGATCAGAATGCCACGGTGAATACGTTCCCGGGCCTTGTACACACCGCCCGTCACACCATGGGAGTGGGTTGCAAAAGAAGTAGGTAGCTTAACCTCCGGGAGGGCGCTTACCACTTTGTGATTCATGACTGGGGTGAAGTCGTAACAAGGTAACCGTAGGGGAACCTGCGGTTGGATCACCTCCTTACCTTAAGATACGGTCCCGCGCAGTGCTCACACAGATTGTCTGATAAAAAGTAATGAGCAGGACGGCTGCGAAGTCGTGACACTATCGTGTCCCCTTCGTCTAGCGGTTAGGACTCCGCCCTTTCACGGCGGCAACAGGGGTTCGAATCCCCTAGGGGACGCCACCTGCTTGGTGACAGGTGAAAGGTGTCTCCACAGTATCTCAAAACCGTTTCCGCTGCGCGAGCAGGGAGACGCGTCTGAGATATTTGCTCTTTAACAATCCGGAACAAGCTGAAAATTGAAACGACGCGTCGCTTTCATTCTCCGTAAATAAGAATGAAAAAGGCGATGCGTACGAGTCTCTCAAATCCCTGCAGTCCGCAGCGTGAAAACGCCTGTGGGTTGTGAGGTTAAGTGACTAAGCGTACACGGTGGATGCCCAGGCAGTCAGAGGCGATGAAGGACGTGCTAATCTGCGTAAAGCGACGGTAAGGTGATATGAACCGCTACAGCCGTCGATGTCCGAATGGGGAAACCCGGTGCACTCTGTGCATCATTGCAGCATGAATACATAGTGCTGCAAGGCGAACCGGGGGAACTGAAACATCTAAGTACCCCGAGGAAAAGAAATCAACCGAGATTCCCCCAGTAGCGGCGAGCGAACGGGGAGCAGCCCAGAGCCTGAATCAGCCTGTGTGTTAGTGGAAGCGTCTGGAAAGTCGCAGGGTACAGGGTGATACTCCCGTACACAAAAGCACACATGCTGTGAGCTCGATGAGTAAGGCGGGACACGTGGTATCCTGTCTGAATATGGGGGGACCATCCTCCAAGGCTAAATACTCCTGACTGACCGATAGTGAACCAGTACCGTGAGGGAAAGGCGAAAAGAACCCCGGCGAGGGGAGTGAAACAGAACCTGAAACCGTGTACGTACAAGCAGTGGGAGCCTCTTTATGGGGTGACTGCGTACCTTTTGTATAATGGGTCAGCGACTTATATTCTGTAGCAAGGTTAACCGTATAGGGGAGCCGCAGGGAAACCGAGTCTTAACTGGGCGTTAAGTTGCAGGGTATAGACCCGAAACCCGGTGATCTAGCCATGGGCAGGTTGAAGGTTGGGTAACACTAACTGGAGGACCGAACCGACTAATGTTGAAAAATTAGCGGATGACCTGTGGCTGGGGGTGAAAGGCCAATCAAACCGGGAGATAGCTGGTTCTCCCCGAAAGCTATTTAGGTAGCGCCTCGTGAACTCATCTCCGGGGGTAGAGCACTGTTTCGGCTAGGGGGCCATCCCGGCTTACCAACCCGATGCAAACTGCGAATACCGGAGAATGTTATCACGGGAGACACACGGCGGGTGCTAACGTCCGTCGTGAAGAGGGAAACAACCCAGACCGCCAGCTAAGGTCCCAAAGTCATGGTTAAGTGGGAAACGATGTGGGAAGGCACAGACAGCCAGGATGTTGGCTTAGAAGCAGCCATCATTTAAAGAAAGCGTAATAGCTCACTGGTCGAGTCGGCCTGCGCGGAAGATGTAACGGGGCTAAACCATGCACCGAAGCTGCGGCAGCAGTAGCAATACTGTTGGGTAGGGGAGCGTTCTGTAAGCCGTCGAAGGTGTGCTGTGAGGCATGCTGGAGGTATCAGAAGTGCGAATGCTGACATAAGTAACGATAAAGCGGGTGAAAAGCCCGCTCGCCGGAAGACCAAGGGTTCCTGTTCAACGTTAATCGGAGCAGGGTGAGTCGACCCCTAAGGCGAGGCCGAAAGGCGTAGTCGATGGGAAACAGGTTAATATTCCTGTACTCGGTGTTACTGCGAAGGGGGGACGGAGAAGGCTATATCAGCCGGGCGACGGTTGTCCCGGTTTAAGCGTGTAGGTGTGTGTTCCAGGCAAATCCGGTTCACTTTACACTGAGGCGTGACGACGAGGCACTACGGTGCTGAAGTGATAAATGCCCTGCTTCCAGGAAAAGCCTCTAAGCATCAGGTAACACAGAATCGTACCCCAAACCGACACAGGTGGTCAGGTAGAGAATACCAAGGCGCTTGAGAGAACTCGGGTGAAGGAACTAGGCAAAATGGTGCCGTAACTTCGGGAGAAGGCACGCTGGCGCGTAGGTGAAGGGACTTGCTCCCGGAGCTGAAGCCAGTCGAAGATACCAGCTGGCTGCAACTGTTTATTAAAAACACAGCACTGTGCAAACACGAAAGTGGACGTATACGGTGTGACGCCTGCCCGGTGCCGGAAGGTTAATTGATGGGGTTATCCGTAAGGAGAAGCTCCTGATCGAAGCCCCGGTAAACGGCGGCCGTAACTATAACGGTCCTAAGGTAGCGAAATTCCTTGTCGGGTAAGTTCCGACCTGCACGAATGGCGTAATGATGGCCAGGCTGTCTCCACCCGAGACTCAGTGAAATTGAACTCGCTGTGAAGATGCAGTGTACCCGCGGCAAGACGGAAAGACCCCGTGAACCTTTACTACAGCTTGACACTGAACATTGAGCCTTGATGTGTAGGATAGGTGGGAGGCTTTGAAGCGCGGACGCCAGTCTGCGTGGAGCCATCCTTGAAATACCACCCTTTAATGTTTGATGTTCTAACGTGGCCCCGTGATCCGGGGTGCGGACAGTGTCTGGTGGGTAGTTTGACTGGGGCGGTCTCCTCCCAAAGAGTAACGGAGGAGCACGAAGGTCAGCTAATCACGGTCGGACATCGTGAGGTTAGTGCAATGGCATAAGCTGGCTTGACTGCGAGAGTGACGGCTCGAGCAGGTGCGAAAGCAGGTCATAGTGATCCGGTGGTTCTGAATGGAAGGGCCATCGCTCAACGGATAAAAGGTACTCCGGGGATAACAGGCTGATACCGCCCAAGAGTTCATATCGACGGCGGTGTTTGGCACCTCGATGTCGGCTCATCACATCCTGGGGCTGAAGTAGGTCCCAAGGGTACGGCTGTTCGCCGTTTAAAGTGGTACGCGAGCTGGGTTTAGAACGTCGTGAGACAGTTCGGTCCCTATCTGCCGTGGGCGCTGGAGAATTGAGGGGGGTTGCTCCTAGTACGAGAGGACCGGAGTGAACGCACCGCTGGTGTTCGGGTTGTCATGCCAATGGCACTGCCCGGTAGCTAAGTGCGGAAAAGATAAGTGCTGAAAGCATCTAAGCACGAAACTTGCCCCGAGATGAGTTCTCCCTGACCCCTTGAGGGTCCTGAAGGGACGTTGAAGACGACGACGTTGATAGGCCGGGTGTGTAAGCGCAGCGATGCGTTGAGCTAACCGGTACTAATGACCCGTGAGGCTTAACCTTACAACGCCAGAGGCGTTTTTGAGAGACAATTTTCAGCCTGAACCGGATAAGTCTGCGCGGCCCCAGGGCGGCGCGGAAGACAGAATCTGCCTGGCGGCTTTAGCGCGGTGGTCCCACCTGACCCCATGCCGAACTCAGAAGTGAAACGCCGTAGCGCCGATGGTAGTGTGGGGCCTCCCCATGCGAGAGTAGGGAACTGCCAGGCATTGTATAAGTGAAGAAGCCCCGCACGCGAGTGCGGGGCTTTTTTACGTCTGCCGATCGTGAAAAATGCATCACCAGCGCCCGTTTCAGCTAACTTTCAGCCACTCAGCAATGAAATCTGCCACCTTTTCAGGGCTGTTCAGATCCAGAACAGGCAGCGCCAGATCCAGTTCCTGAACGCTGGCCACCGCGATGACATGCGCATCAATCAACTCGCTGACGCCTCCTTTTATCCCGGCACGCCAGAGCACAATCTTGGGCACGGGTTCATCTTTAAAGCCTTCAACCAGCACGATCTCCAGCACAGAGGGGTCCATGCGGCTCATCAGATAAGGCAGATTGATTGACGGTTCTTCAGGCGTCTCACACATCAATGCCCATCGCTCCGCACTTGCCACGATGACCTGACGGGCGCCCGCTTTTCTGAGCAGATAGCTATCTTTACCCGGTGTATCAATGTCCATCTGATGATGGGTATGTTTAATCAGCCCGGCGCGTATTCCTTTACTGGCCAGGATGGGAATGACCTGCTGTAACAGTGTCGTTTTTCCGGTTCCGCTCCAGCCTGTAATAGCAAGCAGGGGTAATGCCATCTCAGCGTTTCTCCTTCAGATCCTCGGGTGTATTAATATTGCGGAAAGCCGATTCATCATCGTCCAGCTCAACAGCATGGCCGCCATGGTCACGCAGGAAGTGCATAAGACGCCGTTCTCCGGCCATCAGATAGTCCTGAAGCGGTGCCGCCAGTTTCCGGTGAACCAGGGCCAGCGTCGGGTGATCGCGTGATGCGGAGCGGACCCAGACCGCCGGTGCCGTTCCCCGGTGTTTGACCAGCTTTTCCACAAAGTTAAGCGGAATAGCCGGTGTATCGCAGGAACAGAATGCCGCCCATTCATCGTCGATAGCGCGCAACGCACTATAGATCCCAGCCAGTGGGCCAGGGTAGCCCCCGACAAGATCCTGAATCACCCGACACCCGCTTAACTGATAGCGATCAATATTACGGTTAGCGTTAATCATGACAATATTGACCTGTGGCCTGAACCGTTCAAGGACATGCTGATAAAGCGGCCTGCCATTAAGCTGCACTAATCCCTTGTCCTGACCCCCCATACGGCGGCCCTGACCACCGGCCAGAATGATGCCGGTTACTGTTGTCATGCGTCTGCCCTCGCTGATAAGTCGTTGTGAAAGGAGAAACCGGAATGAAATGTCATCGTTTAAACGAGCTGCTTGCGCTACTGCAACCCGCCTGGCAAAAAGAGCCCGACCTCAATCTGGTCACATTTTTGCAGAAACTGGCGCAGGAATCTGGTTTCCGTGGCCCGTTAAGTGAATTAACGGACGATGTATTAATTTACCATCTCAAAATGCGTGACTCCGCCTGTGATGATGCGATCCCGGGCCTGAAAAAAGATTATGAAGTGGATTTCAAAACAGCCCTGCTGCGTGCACGGGGGGTCATTAAACCGGACGAATAATGTTATCCTTGGCAGCTAAATGCAAGGGCAACTACAGGTAACATCATGAGCGACGCTGCTTTTAACTTCCAGACCCTGAATCCCGATGTGTTGCTGGATGCATTATGGGAGACAGGGATCCGCGTCGAATCAGGTCTGACAGCCCTGAACAGTTATGAAAACAGGGTTTACCAGTTCAGCGATGATGAAAGACGCCGCTATGTCGCAAAGTTTTACCGTCCGCAGCGCTGGCATGCGGAACAGATAGCGGAAGAGCATCAGTTTGCTCTTGATCTGCTGGCTGATGAAGTGCCGGTTGCCGCGCCGCTGCGTTTGCAGGACGAGACATTGCACAGTCACGCAGGCTTCTTTTTTGCCGTCTTCCCCAGCCTCGGCGGACGACAGTATGAGACAGACAACGAAGACCAGATGGAGTGGGTTGGCCGCTTTCTGGGACGCATTCATCAGACCGGACGCAAAGCGCTGTTCAGCCATCGGCCTGCTACAGGACTGGATGAGTATCTGCATGAACCCCGTCAGGTACTGGAGCACGCTCAGATTGTGCCGGGGTCGCTTAAAGATGCACTGCTGCAGGCTGTTGATAAACTGGGCAACACGCTGCAGCAACAGTGGCATACGGTGTGGCAGCCGCTACGATTACATGGTGACTGCCATCCGGGAAATATTCTGTGGCGTGACGGACCGCTGTTCGTCGATCTGGATGATGCCCGTAACGGCCCGGCCGTGCAGGATCTCTGGATGCTGGTTAATGGCGACCGGCAGGAACAGCGCATCCAGTGGGATATCCTGCTGGAGGCTTACAGCGAATTCAGTGACTTCGATATTAATGAATTGTCACTGATTGAGCCTTTACGCGCCATGCGCATGGTTTATTATCTGGCCTGGGTTCTCCGACGCTGGGAAGATCCCGCTTTTCCACGCGCGTTTCCCTGGATGACAGATGAAGATTTCTGGCGCAGGCAGATTTCACTCTTTACCGAGCAGGAGAAGCTGTTGCAGGAACCTCCTCTGCAGCTGACACCGCAATATTAATGACGTAGTCAGGAGATTTTTTCACGATGAAGAAAATTTGGTTTGCACTGATGGGGTTAGTGCTGGCATTCAGCGCCTCTGCTGCCCAGTTCACCGAAGGTAAACAATATGTGAGTCTGCAGAAACCGGTGGCTGGTGAACCTCAGGTCATGGAGTTCTTCTCCTTCTTCTGCCCGCACTGCTATCAGTTTGAACGCATTTATCACGTCAATGACGCGGTGAAAAAGAATCTGCCTGCTGACGTTAAGCTGGTGAAATACCATGTCGATTTCCTCGGCGGTGATCTGGGGCCGATCGTAACCCAGGCCTGGGCTGTTGCGATGGCGCTGGGTGTGGAAGATAAAGTCACAGTACCTATTTTTGATGGAATTCAGAAAACGCAGACCATTACCGATCCAGCCAGCCTGAAAGCGGCCTTTGTCCAGGCGGCAGGAATCTCTGCGGCTGACTATGATGCGGCCTGGAACAGCTTTGCGGTTAAAGCGCTGGTTGCGCAGCAGCAGAAAGCCGCTGCGGATGTGGATCTTCGTGGTGTGCCTGCCATGTTCGTTAATGGCAAATACATGGTGAATAACGGCGGACTGGATACCAGCTCTATGGATAATTTCGTCGCCGACTATGCAAACGTGGTTAAATTCCTCGCAAGCCAGAAGTAATCAGCTTTACGCCGTAACTGAACGCCAGCTCTGCTGGCGTTTTTTTCAGGCTTCTGAACATCAGGATGCTTTTTGTCCATCACCAGGGCATAAATTTAATATCCACACAAGGGATCGTGCTGTTAAAAATAGCGATCGGGTCACGGAAATTAAATAAGTAACTGAAAAATTTATTTTTTATCAGGGCTTGTATTATCATTTTTCCTGAAAAAAAATTCGATATGATTTTTACGCACAAAGTTATCCACAGAACGATCGTTGTGATCCTGTTTCCGGAAGCGTGAAAAAATCCTGCGGCAGTACGCCTTAGTTCACCATTTCTGCCAGGTTGTGGCATCCTTATAACCCAACTCATCGCAACGAAGACGACACAGACTTATGGCGCAAATTGCAGAAAATCCCCTGATTCTGGTTGATGGCTCATCCTATCTTTATCGCGCGTATCACGCGTTTCCGCCGCTGACCAATAGTGCAGGTGAACCCACTGGCGCCATGTACGGCGTGCTCAACATGCTGAAAAGCCTGCTGGCGCAATACAATCCGAGTCACGTTGCTGTGGTGTTCGATGCCAAAGGCAAAACCTTCCGGGACGAGCTATTTGAGCATTACAAATCTCATCGTCCCCCGATGCCTGACGATCTGCGGGCGCAGATCGAACCGCTGCATGAGATGGTGCGAGCAATGGGACTGCCGCTGCTGGCAGTGAGCGGTGTTGAAGCCGATGATGTGATCGGTACACTGGCGCTGGAGGCAGAGAAAAAAGGTCTGTCCGTGCTAATCAGTACGGGTGACAAAGATATGGCTCAGCTGGTTACGCCAGACATTACGCTGATCAACACCATGACAAACACCATCCTCGGACCGGAAGAGGTAGAGAACAAATATGGTGTTCCTCCCGCGCTGATCATCGATTTCCTCGCCATGATGGGCGACAGTTCGGACAACATTCCTGGCGTGCCGGGCGTGGGTGAGAAAACCGCGCAGGCGCTGTTGCAGGGTCTGGGCAGCATGAAAACGATCTATGAGAATCTGGATAAAGTCGCCGATCTCTCGTTCCGTGGTGCGAAAACCATGGCAGCAAAACTTGAGCAGAATCGCGAGGTCGCGTTTCTCTCCTACCAGCTGGCGACCATTAAGACGGATGTTGAGCTGGAGCAGCCCTGCGAAGCCCTTACGGTTACCGAACCCGACGTTGAGGCACTCCAGACCCTGTTCAGCCGTTATGAGTTCAAACGCTGGCTGAGCGATCTGCAGGAGGGCAAATGGCTGCAGGGCAAAAAGAGCAATACCCAGGCGCAGAAAGCCCTGGCCGATGAGCCGGTCCCTGCGGTCGAAACCCGCAGCGTCCTGTCATCAGAAGGGTATGTCACTATTCTGGACCAGGCGCTGTTTGAAACCTGGCTGGAGAAGCTGAAAAACAGCGACGTTTTTGCCTTTGATCTGGAAACCGATGCGCTGGACACCCTGAGTGCCAGCATCGTTGGTATCAGTTTCGCCGTCGCCCCCGGGGAAGCCGCCTATCTGCCGGTTGCTCATGACTATCTCGATGCACCTGATCAACTGGATCGCGCGACCGTGCTGGCGCAGCTTAAACCTCTGCTGGAAGATGACAGCGTCTGGAAAGTGGGTCAGAACCTGAAGTATGACCGCGGCGTGCTGAAGAACTACGATATCGAACTGGCGGGCATCAGATTCGACACCATGCTTGAGTCCTATATTCTCAACAGTGTGGTGGGTAAGCATGACATGGACAGCCTGGCCGCCCGCTGGCTTCACCATAAGACGGTCACCTTCCAGGAGATTGCTGGCAAAGGTAAAAATCAGCTGACCTTCAACCAGATTGCACTGGAACAGGCTTCGCACTATGCGGCCGAAGATGCCGATGTCACTCTGCAGCTGCATCTGAAGATGTGGCCAGAGCTGGAGAAGAAGCGGGTCCAAAAAACGTTTTTGAACAGATTGAGATGCCGTTACTGACCGTGATCTCCCGCATAGAGCGTAATGGCGTATTAATCGATCAGGGTATTCTGGCACAACACTCGAAAGAGCTGACGGCACGCCTGGCGGAGCTGGAGCTAAAAGCGCATGAACTGGCGGGAGAACCTTTCAATCTCTCCTCCACCAAGCAGCTTCAGGTGATCCTGTTTGAAAAACAGGGCATCAAACCGACTAAGAAAACCCCAGGCGGCGCCCCTTCCACCAGTGAAGAGGTGCTGGCTGAGCTGGCACTCGATTATCCGCTGCCCAAAGTGATCCTGGAGCATCGCGGCTTATCCAAGCTGAAATCGACTTATACCGATAAACTACCGCAGATGATAAACCCGATCAGCGGGCGCGTGCACACCTCGTATCATCAGGCGGTGACCGCGACCGGACGTCTCTCTTCAGCCGATCCTAATCTTCAGAACATCCCGGTTCGTAATGATGAAGGACGGCGGATCCGCCAGGCCTTTGTGGCTGCGAAAGGTTACCGCATCGTGGCGGCGGACTATTCGCAGATCGAACTGCGTATCATGGCGCACCTCTCTCAGGATAAAGGGCTACTGGATGCCTTTGCTCAGGGCGAAGATATTCACCGCGCCACAGCATCGGAAGTGTTCGGGGTACCGCTGGAGAAGGTCAGCGGTGACCAGCGTCGCAGTGCCAAGGCGATCAACTTTGGTCTGATTTATGGTATGAGCGCCTTTGGTCTGTCACGTCAGCTGAACATCGGGGCGGGCGAAGCGAAGAAGTATATGGATCTTTACTTCGAACGTTACCCTGGCGTACTGCGCTATATGGAGAACACCCGTCAGCTCGCGGCGAATAAAGGCTATGTTGAGACGCTGGAAGGCCGTCGGCTGTGGCTGCCCGATATTAAATCGAGCAACGCCATTCGTCGTAAAGCCGCCGAACGTGCCGCGATCAATGCGCCGATGCAGGGAACGGCAGCGGACATTATCAAGCGGGCGATGATTGCCGTCGATGCGTGGCTGGAACAGCAAAATGATGACGCCGTCAGAATGATCATGCAGGTTCACGATGAACTGGTGTTCGAGGTCAAAGCGGAAGCGGTTGAAGAGGCCAGCCAGAAAATTCAGGCACTCATGGAAGGCAGCGTGAAGCTCGATGTACCGCTGCTGGTGGAAGTCGGTGTCGGTGATAACTGGGACGAAGCCCATTGATAGCCTGCTGCGGGTCGGTTCAGGTGGCGGGAATCGATCCGGATTCAGGTATAAGAAAATCGTGGAGTTAACCGGTTTAGCTGAGCGGGCGGCGGGTCGGCAGAAGTGTGGTTTTCTAACTGCTTATCGGCTAAACATTTTTTTCGTCATTTAACTACATCGCAACGCTAATTCTGTGACGGACATGGTAAAAAAAGTCCTTTTTGATGTAAGTAAGCAACAAAAAAGCCTTTGTCACGCACAGAAAATCAGGTAAAGTTCGTCGCGTAGGGTACAGAGGTAAGATGTTCTATCTTTCAGACCTTTTACTTCACGTAATCGGATTTGGCTGAATTTAGCCGCCCCAGTCATTCTGTGACTGGGGCGTTTTTTATTGGGCTTTTCCTGTCGTTTCAGCGGTGCAGGGCTGCCCCTTACGCTTCGGCGTCCTGATCCTCATAAGCCGGTTCAAGCGTGCTGAACCAGCTGTCAAGCTTCTGACGTACCTTATCCACGCCCATTTTCTTCAGCGATGAGAAAAGCTCGACCTGTACATCACCGGCAAAACCGAGCGCTGCTTCACGCACGACATTCAGCTGGGCTTTACGGGCGCCCGACGCGAGCTTATCGGCCTTGGTGAGCAGCAATAGCACCGGTATGCCACTTTCCACAGACCACTGAATCATCTGCCGATCGAGATCCTTAAGTGGATGGCGGATATCCATCAGCACGACCAGCCCTTTCAGTGCCTGACGTTTTTGCAGGTATTCCCCCAGCGCACGTTGCCACTTCAGCTTCATCTCTTCCGGGACTTCGGCGTAGCCGTAGCCAGGCAGGTCGACCAGACGCTTGCCCTCTTTGACTTCAAACAGGTTAATCAGCTGCGTACGTCCTGGCGTTTTACTGGTACGCGCCAGACCTTTCTGATTGGTTAACGTATTCAGCGCACTTGATTTTCCCGCGTTCGAGCGGCCAGCAAAAGCCACTTCAATTCCGGTATCGGCAGGCAGATGACGGATATCCGGCGCGCTCATGACAAAGTGGGTAACGTGGTAATTCAGTTCAGACAAGGTGACACTCCAAAAAACGCATTAAGGCAATGTCAGCGATTATACGCGTTATGGCGCGAAAGTGCTCAATCACATCTCTTTAACAAACGGCGTAAGAGATTTGCCATTACCGCTGCGGGTTATTTCGCTTTTTACTTTAATTACTAAAAATAAAAAATCATTAAATTCATGTGGTTAACTTTATTTGTTTCTTTTTTGAACGAACTATTTTCGATGCCGACTTGAGGGTTTTATCAGTTGGTCTACATTAGTGTGCAGTGCACGGCAGCACCCATCAGGAAGATGCGTTCAGGGATGTCAGGATGGCAATGAGCGAGTGGAATGGAAGCGGTCAGAGGAGTTGACCAGACAGGGACAAGGAAAAGCTCAGGAGTTGAGCAGGCGCGGGATTGACCGGGACGTTACGAGCCAAAAAGGATTTAAAACATGATTCCTTCTTCTGAAGGTATGAAATAAGGCGACAGCTTGGGCTGTCGCCTTTTTCTTTGTCTGGTTTCTGCTAGATTTCGCCGGAATTCTATACTGAATAAAAAAGCCGGGACCGAACACTATGAAGCAACCTGCACGAGCGGCGCACGGCAAACCTGCCGTCAAAGCCAAACGCAAATCGCGTGACGAAATCAACAACGAAGCACGCGATCGCAAACGTGATAAAAAGCATCGCGGGCATGCATCCGGCAGCCGTGCGAATCCTGCGGCACCTGCCAGCAGCAATGGACGTCAGGCAGAGAGCGCAAAAGATCCGCGTATCGGCAGTAAAAAACCGGTAGCCCTGATTGCAGACGGCAAGACCGCAGCCGTTAAGCCAAAGAAAAGCGTGGAAAAGCCAGCCGCGAAAAAAGTCCGCCTGACGCCTGAGGAAGAACTGGCGAAGCTGGAAAATGACGAGCGTCTGGATGCGCTGCTGGACCGGCTGGAAAATGGCGAAACGCTGTCCGCTGAAGATCAGGGCTGGCTTGATGCCTCGCTGGACCGCATCGACGAACTGATGGAGCAGCTGGGCATCGTGATGGACGATGACGAAGATGACAAGGCAGAAGAAGATATGTATCGCCTGCTGAAGGGCAATTAAGTCATATTGATCGGCATGTGGTTTCCACATGCCGCACTTCTCAGGTAAACGACAATGTTTTGGCCTGGATCAATTTTCGCGCTGCTGGCGACATGTTATCTGCTGTGGTTATTGTTTAAACTACGACGCCTGTCGCGTCTGAAGCAACGTTTACGTCGGGTTTCAACCCGCTCACCTTTCATTCCCTCTTCTTCGCGACCTTCTCTCAGACGACGTCACCGGAAGGAGTGAGCATGCCATCGCTGCAGACTGACCGGGATCGGGCGCTAATTGAAAAGTACAATTATGCCGGTCCGCGCTACACCTCTTATCCCACTGCGCTGGAGTTCAGCGAACAGTTCGCGGAAGCCGATTTCCGACGCGCCGTGGCACGCTATCCGGATCGCCCGCTGTCGCTCTACGTTCATATCCCTTTCTGCCACCGTCTCTGCTATTTCTGCGGCTGCAACAAACTCGTGACGCGTCAGCGCCATAAGGCGGACCGCTATCTGGATGCGCTGGAGCAGGAAATTATTCAGCGCGCGCCCCTGTTCCATCAGCGGCAGGTTACGCAGCTTCACTGGGGCGGAGGCACGCCCACCTTTCTCGACCAGGCTCAGGTTTCACGGCTGGTGGCGCTGCTGAAACAGCACTTCAGGGTAGCCGCCGACGCTGAGATGTCGATCGAAGTCGATCCCCGGGAAATTGAGCTGGATATGATCGATCACCTGCGATCGCTGGGATTCAATCGTCTGAGCATGGGCGTACAGGATTTTAATAAATCGGTGCAGGAGCGCGTCAACCGGGTACAGGATGAAGCGGTGATTTTTGGCCTGATGGCGCGGGCCCGCGAGCAGGGCTTCAGCTCGACCAGCATTGACCTGATCTATGGTCTTCCCCTGCAGACGCCCGCCAGTTTCGCCTGGACACTGGAGCGGGTGCTGGCGCTGAGCCCGGATCGCCTGAGCGTATTTAACTATGCGCATCTGCCAGCGATGTTCGCGGCGCAGCGCAAAATCAAAGAGGATGAACTGCCATCCGCCCAGCAGAAACTGGATATTCTGCAGCAGACCATCGCGACCCTGACGCAGCAGGGCTACCAGTTTATCGGCATGGACCACTTTGCAAAGCCGCAGGATGAACTGGCCATCGCGCAGCGCAGCGGGCAGCTGCACCGCAATTTTCAGGGCTACACCACCCAGGGCGACAGCGACCTGCTCGGGCTGGGCGTCTCCGCTATCAGCATGATGGGCGACAGTTATGCGCAGAATCAGAAAGACCTTAATACCTGGTACGATCGTGTGGAACGGCAGGGACATGGCCTGTGGCGCGGTCTTACCTTAAGCGAGGATGATTGTCTGCGGCGGGATGTGATTAAAACGCTGATTTGCCACTTCTCGCTGGATTTTGCTGCCACAGAAGCGCAATGGGGAATCTGCTTCAGAGACTACTTTGCTGAAGATCTGGCGCTGCTGAAACCGCTGATTGCTGACGGGCTGGTGGAATCTGACGCAACAGGGCTGAAGGTGACAGAGATTGGCCGGTTACTGATTCGTAATATCTGCATGTGCTTCGATCGCTATCTGCGTCAGAAAGCGCGTCAGCAGCAGTTCTCCCGCGTGATCTGAAAAAACGGGCCGGCAGTCGCGCCAGCCCGTTCTGAACCGCTTACTCCATGCCCAGCTCTTTCAGCTTGCGCGTCAGGGTGTTGCGTCCCCAGCCCAGTAAACGGGCGGCTTCCTGCTTGTGACCCTGCGTATGACGCAGGGCGGTGGTCAGCAGCGTACGCTCCATCTCTGGCTGGGCTTCTGACAGCAGATTCTGATGACCGGAACGCAGGGCGCGGTCGGCCCACTGCGCCAGCAGCGTGGCCCAGCTGTCCGGTAGTGACTGCACCGGATTCTCCGGCGTGCTCGACTCGAACAGCTCGCCGGGCAGATCCTGAATCAGCACTTCCTGACCGGCTGCCATCACCGTCAGCCAGCGACAGGTGTTCTCCAGCTGGCGCACGTTACCCGACCAGTGCAGCCGGGTCAGGGCGGTTTCCGTTTCCGGATGCAGAATCTTCGCTTCCACACCCAGCTCACGGGCGGCGACCTGCAGGAAATAGCGCGCCAGACGCGGAATATCCTCACGACGTTCACGCAAAGGAGGCAGATGCACGCGAATCACGTTAAGACGATGGAACAGATCTTCGCGGAACTTGCCTTCCTGCACGCGCAGCTCCAGGTTCTGGTGGGTCGCAGCGATAATCCGCACGTCCACTTTAACCGGCGCATAGCCTCCGACGCGATAAAACTGACCATCCGCCAGCACACGCAGCAGGCGGGTCTGGACATCCAGCGGCATATCACCGATTTCATCCAGGAACAGCGTGCCGCCATCGGCCTGTTCAAAACGGCCCTGACGGATCTGATTTGCGCCGGTAAAGGCACCTTTCTCATGACCAAACAGCTCCGATTCGATCAGATCTTTGGGGATGGCCGCCATATTCAGCGCGATAAAGGGGGCTTTGGCGCGCGGGCTATGGCGATGCAGCGCATGCGCCACCAGCTCTTTACCGGTTCCCGATTCACCATTAATCAGGACGCTGATCGACGAGCGGGACAACCGTCCGATAATGCGGAAGACATCCTGCATTGCCGGGGCTTCACCGATGATATCGGTCGTCGGTCCGCTGACTGGCTGATTACGCGGCTGCTGCTGCTCCTGATAATGGCTGATGGCACGCTCTACGAGCGCCACGGCTTCATCGATATCAAAAGGTTTAGGCAGATAATCAAACGCCCCCTGCTGATAGGCGCTGACGGCGGCATCTAAATCCGAATGCGCCGTCATAATGATGACCGGAAGCATCGGATGACGCTGTTTAATCTGTTTCAGCAGCGCCAGGCCATCCATGCCCGGCATGCGAATATCTGACAGTAAAACGTCCGGGGTTTTGGTCGAGAGGGCATCCAGCACCTCGCCTGCGCTGTCAAAGGTCGCACAGCTCAAACCGGCTCCAGTGAGCGCGCGTTCAAGCACCCAGCGGATGGAGCTATCGTCATCGACGATCCAGACTATCCCTCGTTGCATAGAAACCTCACTGGCGAATAGGCAGGTAAACCGAAAACTCGGTGTGTCCTGGCCAACTGTTAAATTCTATTTTTCCTGAATGCTGATCAATCAGGCTACGGGCAATAGAGAGGCCTAAACCGGTGCCGCCTTCACGTCCGCTGACCATTGGATAAAACAGCGTATCCTGCAGCTGGGCCGGAATGCCGGGGCCATCATCTTCAATATCAATACGTGCTACCAGGCGATAACGGGTGCCGTGCAGCGTCAGCTGGAAAGCCGTACGGGTGCGGATAATAATCGTGCCACCCTCATCGCCCAGCGCCTGCAGTGCATTGCGAACCACGTTAAGCAGCACCTGCTCGATCTGGTCGGGGTCGTGCGGCAGTTCAGGCAGGCTGGGATCGTAATCCCGCACCAGTGAGACATTTTCCGGCAGCTCCATCGACACCAGATTGACCACGCGTTCGGCCACCTGATGAATGCTCTGGGTAATGTGCATGCCCGGCTGCTGTGGCCCTAACAGACGATCAACCAGATTTCGCAGCCGATCCGCCTGTTCAATAATCACTTTGGTATATTCGTTCAGCGAGGGATCGGGCAGGGCACGGGATAAGAGCTGTGCCGCGCCGCGCAATCCACCCAGCGGATTTTTAATCTCATGGGCCAGACCGCGAACCAGATCGCGGGCAGCCACCTGCTGGGCGTGCTGTAACTGCTCCTGACTGAGACGACGCTGATTATCCATCGGCGCCATTTCCATCAGAATTAAACCGTCAGGTAACCGCTGGGCGGTCAGTGACATAATGTGCGCCCGACCATCCACCACCAGCGTCACTTCACTGTCCGTAAACCCCTGGCCAGCCTCAAGACTCTCTCGCATCACTTCAATATTCAGCGAGAAGTAGCCGGTGAGTTCCGGTAACGGCGTGCCGAACAGTTTGCGTGAGCTTTGCGCCAGTAACTGTTGTGCCGCCGGGTTGGCGTAATGAATAACTAAATCGTTATCCACCAGCAGAATACTGTTGATTAACGCGTTGAGAATCTGCCCTGCATCGGGCAGAGAGCCAGTTGCCATACCACGTTCCTCTGCACTAAATAGGTGCATTTTACTCTTTAAACCGGAAAGGACGCGAATGAGCGGTGAATTCGCGGAGAAAAAAGCCCATCCGAAGATGGGCTAAAAGTTTCCACGGCAACAAAAACGTCTGACCAGTTAAACGCTGTAGTAAAGCTCAAACTCAACCGGGTGTGGCGTCATGCGAACGCGGTCCATCTCTGTTTTACGCAGTTCGATGTAAGCGTCGATTGATTCGTCAGTGAACACACCGCCACGGGTCAGGAACTCGCGGTCTTCGTTCAGTGCATTCAGCGCTTCTTCCAGAGAGCCTGCAACTTTTGGAATCTCAGCTTCTTCTTCCGGTGGCAGGTCATACAGGTTTTTATCCATCGCATCGCCAGGATGGATCTTGTTGATGATGCCATCCAGGCCAGCCATCAGCAGCGCGGTGAACGCCAGGTATGGGTTAGCTGCTGGATCCGGGAAGCGCGCTTCGATACGACGGGCTTTCGGGCTGGCAACAACCGGAATACGGATAGAGGCGGAACGGTTACGGGCTGAGTAAGCCAGCATGACCGGTGCTTCGTAACCCGGAACCAGACGCTTGTAAGAGTTGGTAGTCGGGTTCGCCAGGGCGTTGATCGCTTTAGCGTGTTTGATGATACCGCCGATATAGAACAGCGCCATTTCAGACAGGCCGCCGTACTTATCACCGGCAAACAGGTTCTGGCCACCTTTAGAAAGGGACATGTGGCAGTGCATGCCTGAACCGTTGTCGCCAAACATTGGCTTCGGCATAAAGGTCGCGGTTTTGCCGTAAGCGTGTGCGACGTTGTGAACGACATATTTGTAGATCTGAATTTCGTCTGCTTTCTTGGTCATGGTGTTGAAGCGGGTTGCCACTTCGTTCTGACCCGCGGTTGCCACTTCGTGGTGATGCGCTTCAACGACCAGGCCCATCTGCTCCATGGTCAGACACATGGCAGAACGGATGTCCTGTGATGAGTCAACTGGTGGCACCGGGAAGTAGCCGCCTTTCAGACCCGGACGGTGGCCTTTGTTACCGCCTTCGTACTCTTTACCGGTGTTCCATGCGGCTTCGATATCGTCGATAGCGACATGTGAACCCGAGGTTGATGAACCGAAACGGATGTCATCAAACAGGAAGAATTCAGGTTCGGGTCCAAACAGCACGGTATCCGCAATGCCGGAAGAGCGCAGGAAATCTTCCGCACGCTTGGCGATGGAACGTGGATCGCGGTCATAGCCCTGCATGGTGCCTGGCTCGAGAATGTCACAACGGATGATCAGGGTAGAATCTTCGAAGAAAGGATCCATGACCGCGGTGGTTGCGTCAGGCATCAGCACCATGTCTGATTCGTTGATGCCTTTCCAGCCGCCGATAGAGGAACCATCGAACATTTTGCCTTCTTCGAAGAAGTCAGCATTAACCTGGTGAGCAGGGATCGTAACATGCTGTTCTTTACCTTTGGTATCGGTAAAACGCAGGTCAACAAACTTAACTTCATGCTCGTTCATCATCGAGAGAACGTGTTCAGCGGACATACTCAACTCTCCTGGAAATGGTCTTTCATTATCTACATGGCGAGGAAACGTCGTTTCCGGAATGTGTAGCGGGAAACTGCTTCCTGCTCTATCGCTTCCGGCACGCTCTTCAACCGACATCTGACTGGCGTTTACGCTTAAACAGACTAAAGCGAATTCTGTGCCAACTTTTTTGATGTTGCTTAAATCGCCTTGTGCTGCACCTTTTTGTCATAAAGCAACTGCACCACGATGGTTTAGGCGCACCAAAATAGTGCTATTGAGTGCGCTTTGAGCACCATTTTGGTGCGTAGGACCAACTTAGTGCATTTTCTGCACCGGGAACAGTGCGAATTTGCGCCAATGCAATAAACTTTCAGTGAAAAGTGTGATCGTGTTCAGTCTTCCGCTTAATCCGTGTACAATAGCGCGCTATTTCTAATGCCTGAGGCAAAGCTGTGATCGAAAATTTGCGTAACATCGCCATCATCGCGCACGTTGACCATGGAAAGACCACCCTGGTTGACAAACTGCTGCAACAATCCGGTACTTTTGATGCCCGTACCGAAGCAACCGAGCGCGTGATGGACTCCAATGATTTGGAGAAAGAGCGTGGGATTACCATCCTCGCAAAAAACACCGCCATTAAGTGGAATGACTACCGTATCAATATCGTTGATACCCCAGGACACGCCGATTTCGGTGGTGAAGTTGAGCGCGTCATGTCCATGGTGGACTCGGTGCTGCTGGTTGTAGATGCGATGGATGGCCCTATGCCGCAAACCCGCTTCGTGACCAAAAAAGCGTTTGCGCATGGTCTGAAGCCGATTGTGGTAATCAACAAAGTAGACCGCCCTGGTGCGCGTCCGGACTGGGTTGTGGATCAGGTCTTCGACCTGTTCGTTAACCTGGATGCGACTGATGAGCAGCTCGACTTCCCTATCATTTTCGCCTCTGCGCTGAATGGTATTGCGGGTCTGGAGCACACCGACATGGCTGACGACATGACCCCGCTGTATCAGGCGATCGTCGACCACGTTTCTCCGCCTCAGGTTGAGGTTGAAGCGCCACTGCAGATGCAAATCTCTCAGCTGGACTACAACAACTACCTGGGCGTGATCGGTATCGGCCGTATCAAACGCGGTAAAGTGAAGCCTAACCAGCAGGTCACTATCATCGATAGCGAAGGCAAAACCCGTAACGGTAAAGTCGGCAAAGTCCTGACGCACCTGGGTCTTGAGCGTATCGACAGCGATCTGGCCGAAGCGGGCGATATCATCGCTATCACCGGTCTGGGCGAACTGAACATCTCCGACACCATCTGTGATCCGCAGAACGTGCAGGCACTGCCAGCACTGAGCGTCGATGAGCCAACCGTAACCATGTTCTTCAACGTCAACACCTCACCATTCTGCGGTAAAGAAGGTAAGTACGTGACGTCACGTCAGATCCTTGAGCGTCTGAACAAAGAACTGGTTCACAACGTGGCACTGCGCGTGGAAGAAACCGAAGATGCTGACGCGTTCCGCGTATCAGGCCGTGGTGAGCTTCACCTCTCTGTTCTGATTGAAAACATGCGTCGCGAAGGTTTCGAACTGGCGGTATCCCGTCCGAAAGTTATCTTCCGCGAATTCGAAGGCCGCAAGCAGGAGCCATTCGAAAACGTCACGCTGGATATCGAAGAGACGCATCAGGGTTCCGTTATGCAAGCCATGGGTGAGCGTAAAGGCGACCTGAAAAACATGGATCCGGATGGCAAAGGCCGCGTACGTCTTGACTACGTGATTCCAAGCCGTGGTCTGATTGGCTTCCGTAACGAATTCATGACCATGACGTCAGGCACCGGTCTGCTTTACTCGACCTTCAGCCACTACGATGACATCCGTCAGGGCGAAGTCGGCCAGCGTCAGAACGGCGTGCTGATCTCTAACGGTCAGGGTAAAGCTGTTGCGTTTGCGCTGTTCGGTCTGCAGGATCGCGGTAAGCTGTTCCTGGGTCACGGTGCAGAAGTTTATGAAGGCCAGATCATCGGTATTCACAGCCGTTCTAACGACCTGACCGTTAACTGTCTGACCGGTAAGAAGCTGACTAACATGCGTGCTTCCGGTACGGATGAAGCCACGACGCTGGTTCCACCGCAGAAAATGACGCTGGAACAGGCTATCGAGTTCATCGATGATGACGAACTGGTAGAAGTGACGCCGCTGTCAGTGCGTATCCGTAAACGTCACCTGACAGAAAACGACCGTAAACGTGCTTCACGTGGTCCTAAAGACGCATAATTGCGTCTTTAACTGAGAAAAGCTCCGCAATGCGGGGCTTTTTTTTGTCTGAAACCCCGCTTTTTTCAGCCAGACCTGCACGGTTCATCTGTACTCCCGCGCGTTTTTCCCACCTTCCGGCGTTTACGCTTTTCTCTCCGCGGATGCCTGTTCAGCCTGCGCTTTTGCCGCTAGAGTGAATAGTCCAGGGAACCAGGGGAGAGACACCATGCTGTATATCTTTGATTTGGGCAATGTGATTATCGATATCGACTTTAACCGCGTGCTGGGTGTCTGGAGTGATCTGAGTCGGGTGCCGCTGGCGTCGCTGCAAAGCCATTTCCGCATGGATGAGGCGTTTGAACAGCATGAGCGAGGCGAAATCAGTGATGAAGATTTCGCAGTGGCGCTGTGTGAAAAACTGGAAATCGCGCTGAGCTATGAGCAGTTTGCGGCGGGCTGGCAGGCACTCTTCGTGGATGTGCGTCCGGAAGTCCTGGCGCTGATGAACCGGCTGCGGCTGGAGGGGCATCGGGTGGTGATCCTCTCAAACACCAACAGACTGCATTGCGAATTCTGGCCGACGCAGTATCCGGATGTACAGCAGGCCGCTGATAAGCTCTATCTGTCTCAGGATCTGGGCATGCGTAAACCGGAAGCCCGGATTTACCAGCATGTTCTGGCGGCAGAAGGCGTAACGGCCGATCAGGCCGTCTTCTTTGATGATAATCCCGATAATACAGAGGCGGCCCGCGCCCTGGGGATTGAAAGTGTACTGGTGACTGACAGTTCGACAGTCCCCAACTGGTTTGCAGGTTAACAGTGACTCATGATGTTACGTAAATTTCGTCCCGGGCTGCACGCCTTCTGGCTGTGGCTCCGGCTGCTGTGGAAGCGCATCGATGAAGACGGCATGACGACCCAGGCGGGTAATCTGGCGTATGTCTCGCTGCTGGCGCTGGTGCCACTGATTGCCGTGGTGTTTGCCCTGTTTGCCGCGTTTCCGGTCTTCTCTGATATCAGCGTGCAGCTGAAGCAGTTTGTTTTTAACAATCTGATGCCTGCTGCTGGCAACACACTGCAGCGCTATCTTGAGCAGTTTGTTGCCAACGTAAACCGGATGACGGCGGTCGGGGCGATCGGCCTGATCGTGACCGCTCTGCTGTTGATGCATTCGGTGGATACCGCGTTAAACACCATCTGGCGCAGCAACAAGAAGCGGCCGATGGTTTACTCCTTTGCGGTCTACTGGATGATCCTGACCCTCGGCCCGCTGCTGGCTGGCGCCAGCCTGGCAATCAGCTCTTATCTGCTGTCGCTGCGCTGGATTAACGCCACCGGCGTAACCAGCCTGGTCGATCAGATGCTGCGTATTTTTCCGCTGCTGCTGTCGTGGTTCGCTTTCTGGTTGCTCTACAGCATTGTTCCGACCCAGCGGGTACCGCCGCGCGATGCGCTGATTGGTGCGCTGGTGGCGGGTGCGCTGTTTGAGCTGGGGAAAAAGGGCTTCGCGCTCTATGTTACGATGTTCCCCTCTTATCAGTTGATCTACGGCGTACTGGCCGTGATACCTATTCTGTTTCTCTGGGTCTACTGGACCTGGTGTATTGTATTGCTGGGCGCGGAGATAACCGTCACGTTAGCCGACTACCGGCAGCTGAAACAGCAGCAAAAAGAACAACAACGCGAGGAAACATGATTGCATTGATTCAGCGCGTGCAGCGAGCCAGCGTCAGCGTCGACCAGGATGTGGTCGGCGAAATTGGTGCCGGACTACTGGTTTTGCTGGGCGTGGAAAAGGGTGATGACAACGCGCGTGCGGAACGTCTCGCAGAACGTGTACTGGGCTATCGCATCTTCAGTGACGAACAGGGCAAAATGAACCTGAGCCTTCGCCAGACGGGCGGAAGCGTGCTGGTGGTATCGCAGTTCACGCTGGCTGCCGACACGCAAAAAGGGACGCGTCCCTCTTTTTCGGGGGGGCGGAGCCAGCTGAAGCAGAGCGTCTGTATGATTACTTCAGCCACTGCTGTCGCCAGCAGGGCGTTACCACAGCGAACGGTCGTTTTGCCGCAGATATGCAGGTTTCGCTGGTGAACGATGGTCCTGTGACGTTCTGGTTACAGGTGTGAGATCCTCAGCTGAGCGGCATGGATCTGGCCACGTAAGCTCCGGACGGGAGAAACATTATATGTATCACCTTCGTGTGCCACAGACGGCAGAAGAGCTGGATATCTATTATCAGTTCCGATGGGAGATGTTACGTAAACCTCTGCGCCAGCCGCAGGGGTCGGAACGTGACGCGTGGGATGCCCTGGCACATCATCAGATGGTCGTGGATGAACAGGGAAACCCGGTCGCCATTGGTCGTCTCTATATCAACGCCGACAACGAGGCCGCGATCCGTTTTATGGCTGTCCATCCCTCGGTGCAGGGAAAAGGGCTGGGCACGCTGGTAGCGATGACGCTGGAGTCCGTGGCGCGGCAGGAGGGAGCCAAGCGGGTAACCTGTAGCGCCCGCGAGGATGCCGTCGCCTTCTTCGCGAAACTTGGCTATATCAATCAGGGCGAAATTACTGCGCCGCAGACCACCCCGGTACGCCACTTCCTGATGATCAAACCGGTCATCACTCTCGATGATATTCTGCATCGTGCTGACTGGTGTGGTCAGCTGCAACAGGCCTGGTACGATCATATTCCGCTCAGCGAGAAAATGGGTGTGCGTATCCTGCAGTTTACCGGGCAGAAATTTATTACCACCATGCCGGAGGCGGGCAACCAGAATCCTCATCACACCCTGTTCGCTGGCAGCCTCTTCTCACTGGCTACGCTGACCGGCTGGGGACTCATCTGGCTACTGCTGCGCGAGCGTCATCTTGGCGGCACCATTATTCTGGCAGATGCACACATTCGCTACAGCCAGCCCATCAGCGGACGCCCTGGCGCTATTGCCGATCTGGGCTCCCTAAGCGGCGATCTCGACCGCCTGGCGCGTGGACGTAAAGCGCGCGTGCAGCTTGAAGTTGAGCTGTTTGGCGACGATGAGCGTGGCGCGGTGTTTGAAGGGGTTTATATCGTTCTGCCCGCCGATCCGGACGGACCGCTGGAGGAGGGAGGGTCTGGCGCGCGAATTAACTGAGGAGCGGGGCCGCGATACGGCCCCGCTGGGATTAACGAACCTCGCCTGCCTGCATCGCCTGCTGCACCTGCTGGCTGTCAGTAACCACAGATAACGTGCCATTTACCGATGGGCGCAGCGGCTGACCTGCGGCAAGTGCCGCGCGCAGCTGCAGCTGCATATTGCTGTCACCGGTTAACGGCAACGCTGGCCATCCCCAGTTCTGCAACACATTGACCGGCACGGCACGACCCGTCAGCTGCAGCGTCAGCGGCCGGGCAGGCTGCTGGCCTACGGTGGCTGTTCCTTCCAGCAGACCTTTATTACTGAATGCACTCAGCTCCGTCACCTGAATCTGCTGCGCATCGGCACTCAGCGTAATTGACGGATGACGCAGGTCGGTGCGGTTAAAGGTCGACTCGGCCGCATTCAGGCTGAGCTTACCTGACCATATCCCCCACTGATGCTGCTGCGCCAGCCGCAGGTTTTCGCCAGTGCCATCCAGCGAGGTCAGCTGGAAAGGAAACGCTGGGTTAATATCGATGATCAGGTTACGGTTCGAGGTGAAGCGCGTCACGTCGACACTCTCCAGCCAGGCGGGCAGCGTCGCCTGCCAGCGATCGCGCCAGTCCTGCGGCAGGGTATATTCCAGTCCGGCCACCGCCAGATTTTTCAGCGTCAGACGCTTATCGCTGCGTGACCACTCACCGTCAGCCCGGATCACCCCGTTCGCCCAGCGCGAACTGAACTGGCTCAGCGCCACACCCTGCGGGGAGAAATCCAGATTGACAATCGGATCGTTCAGTTCAAACCCGCCGTTGATAAAGTTGCTGGCATTCAGCGCCAGCGAACCATCATTACTCTGCCAGTCATCATTCTGCCAGTTCACGTTTCTCAGCGTCAGATCAAGATCCGTTACCGCCCAGTCCGGCCCCTGCAGGCGGGCATCGGTCAGATCCAGCCGGGTAATGGCAAGGGAGGGCACCACCTGTAACCTGCGCAGGAAATCTTTCAGGCTGCTGGCGGTCTGCAGACGAATGTCGTTCAGACGCAGCTGATTCACTTTCCAGTTGCCCCGGGCATCGCGTTCACCATTACCGGTCATGGAACCCCGCGCCAGGTCGGCACCCATGTTGTCGATGCGCATCCGGCCCTGGGAAACGCTGCCCTGAATCAGGACGTTTTCAGCCGGCACGTCATTCAGCGTCATGCTGCCTGCGCTCATCTGGAAGCGGGCATCGAGGCCCAGCATATCCAGGGCAACAGGCTTCCACGGTATGATGCCGCCATTCACCTGGCGGGCAAACAGCGGCAGCGCGGTATTGGGGCTGTCGACCCGCATATTATTGAGTTGCAGACGATCGGCCTGAATCGGCAGTGCGCTGCCTGCTGTCAGATTGGCCAGATTCACCTCGCCATCGCGCAGTTCGAGGCTACTGAAGTGTAGCGGATCGCTGAACTGAATCAGCGCCAGGCCCAGATCGACCCGTTTAGCGACCAGCACCGCAGGCTGTCCATCGTGACCAAAACTGAAGTTATCCAGAATGATATGAGAGGGAGAGGAGAAATTGTGTTCAATTTTACTCAGGGAGAGATGCCATTCGGTTTTGTCGCTCACCCAACGGCTGAACCAGCCTGCACCCCATTGTGTCTGCAGCAGAACATAGATCACCACCAGGGTGAACAGCAGCAGTAAAAGCAGGGTGAGAAAAAACTTTCCAAGAAATTTCATTGCATCCTTCCCGAGTTGAATCCGGTGAGAGGTTGTTATGCCTGAATTCCCGTTACAGCTCAACAGCCTGGATGTAAATCCGACTAATTAGCAGGCAGGCCGAAGCCTGCCCGTGGCCTTAATTCTCCTGCGGGAAAATCAGGTTAAGAACGATCGCGGTAATACCGCCCGCCGCGATGCCGGAAGAGAGCAGAGTTTTCAGCCAGTCAGGCGCAAACTGCAGGATCAGTGGCTGCTGAGAAACGCCCAGGCCCACTGCCAGCGACAGCGCAATAATCATGATGGCGCGACGGTTAAGCGGCTCGCGCGACACGATGCGCACCCCTGACGCGGCGATGGTACCGAACATCACGATGGTAGCACCGCCGAGCACCGGTTCAGGGATCATCTGCACCAGCCCGCTAACTGCCGGGAACAGCCCCAGCACAATCAGCATCAGCGCCACCACAAAGCCCACGTAGCGGCTGGCCACGCCGGTCAGCTGAATCACGCCATTATTCTGTCCGAAGCAGGAGTTCGGGAAAGTATTAAACAGCGCGGAAACAAAGGAGTTAAGACCGTTCGCCAGCACGCCGCCTTTCAGGCGTTTCATATAGAGCGGACCGCTGACCGGCTGCTCAGAGACATCGGAGGTCGCGGTGATATCGCCGATGGTTTCCAGTGAGGTCACCATAAACACCAGCATCAGCGGGATAAGCAGATTCCAGTCAAAACCCAGACCATAGTAAAGCGGGGCTGGCACCACAATCAGCGGCTGATTAGCCGGCACACCCGCAGCAGGCAGCATGTTCATCGCCCAAGCCAGCAGATAACCCACCGCCATTGCAATCACCAGTGAGGCTACACGCAGGTAGGGATTTTTCTGCCGGTTAAGCAGCACAATCACCAGCAGCACGGCACCCGCCAGCATCAGATTTTTTGGTGCGCCGAAGGTGTGGTCGTTCATGGCAGCAAAGCCGCCACCGATTGAGGTCAATCCCACCTGAATCAACGACAGGCCAATAATCATCACGACAATACCGGAAACCAGTGGCGTGATAATCCGGCGCGCCAGATGCAACACGCGCGACAACACCATTTCGGTACAGGAGGCGACCATCAGCGTGCCAAACAGGGCAGCCATCATGGCGGGCACGTCAGCTCCGCCATTTTTCAGCGCCATTCCGCCCATGATCAGCGGCGTTACGAAGTTAAAGCTGGTGCCCTGAATTGACAGCAGGCCCGAGCCGACCGGTCCCCAGGTTTTGATTTGCAGCAGTGAGGCGACGCCCGAGGCAAACAGCGACATGCTGATTACGTGCCGGGTATCCTCTGCAGGCAAACCCAGCGCCTGACAAATCAGAATGGCGGGGGTAATCACCGCAACGAACATCGCCAGCAGATGCTGACCGGCGGCAAACAGCGTCTGCGGCAGCGGTGGACGATCTTCGAGACGGTAAATCAGTTCGCTGTGCTGGGCGGAGGGCTGGTCTGGCTGCGGAGTGATGGACATCTTCTGTTCTTCCCGAAAAAGTGTGTGGCGATTGTAATCATCCGCAGGCTAAAAGCAATCGTTTGCCCGTGGGGATAAACCGGCCGCAACAGCGGGATCTGACTCAGACGTTGGTGTAACGGGTGTTCTCTGGCAGCCAGCGTTCAATCAGGGCGCTGGCCTGTTCGGGATAGTGTTGATGGATATGGCGCGCCACGCGCTGCACTTCCGGCACCATCGCCTGATCGCGCAGCAGGTCAGCCACTTTAAATTCAGCGTTCCCGGTCTGGCGTGTGCCCAGCAGCTCACCGGGGCCGCGGATCTCCAGGTCGAACTGGGCAATCACAAAGCCATCATTGCTGTCGCGCAGCACCTGCAGACGCTTCTGCGCCGTCTTGCTCAGGGGCGCTTTATAGAGCAGCACGCAGTGGGAAGCGACGGCACCACGACCAACACGCCCCCGTAGCTGATGCAGCTGCGCCAGCCCTAACCGCTCCGGATTTTCGATGATCATCAGGCTGGCGTTAGGCACATCCACGCCCACTTCTATGACGGTTGTTGCGACCAGAAGCTGCAGCTCATTGGCCTTGAACGCCTGCATGACCGCCTGTTTCTCTGCGGGTTTCATCCGGCCATGCACCAGCCCGATGTTTAAGCCAGGCAGCGCCGTTTTCAGCGATTCCCAGCTCGCTTCCGCTGCCTGGGCTTCCAGCAGGTCTGACTCTTCAATCAGGGTGCAGACCCAGTAGGCCTGACGTCCTTCGCGACAGGCGTGCTCAACCCGCGCCACGATCTCATCACGTCTGGAGTCGGGGATCGCCACCGTGGTCACCGGCGTACGTCCCGGCGGTAGCTCGTCGATAGTGGAAGTATCCAGATCGGCATAGGCGGTCATCGCCAGGGTGCGCGGGATCGGGGTGGCGGTCATGATCAGCTGATGCGGATGAAAACCCTGCTCTTCGCCCTTTTCCCACAATGCCAGTCGCTGGTGGACGCCAAACCGGTGCTGCTCATCAATAATGACCAGCGCCAGCCCGCTGAACCGGACCTGCTCCTGGAACAGCGCATGGGTGCCGACCACCATCGCTACCTGACCGCTGGCTATCGCCTCCTGCTGCGCCTGGCGGGCCTTGCCCTTCTGTTTACCGGCCAGCCAGCCGACTTCAATACCCAGCGGCGCAAACCACTGACGGAAGTTACTGGCGTGCTGTTCAGCCAGCAGCTCGGTCGGCGCCATCAGCGCAACCTGCCTGCCGTGCGCAATCACATTCAGCGCCGCGAGTGCGGCGACCAGAGTCTTGCCGGAGCCGACGTCGCCCTGCACCAGCCGCATCATCGGAAAATCGTTGGCCAAATCCGTCTCTATCTCCGCTACCACGCGCGCCTGGGCGCGCGTGGGTGAGAAGGGCAGCGCGGCCAGCAGCTGGTCGCTGAGCGTGTGCTGCGGCGGCATCGGTAATGCGTAATAGCGCTGAGCACCGGCGCGCACCGCCAGCATGCTGAGATTGTGGGCCAGCAGCTCTTCCAGAATCAACCGGCGCTGTGCCGGATGACGGCCACTTTCCAGCTCGCTGAGCCTGAGGTCGGGCGGTGGACGATGCAGCGTGCGGAGCGCATCAGGCAGGCTTATCAGCCCGCTGCTCAGCGCCTGCGGCAGCAGTTCGGCAATCGGGCAGCTCTCCAGCAGCGTCAGCGCCTGATCGGTGAGATTACGCAGCGTGGCCTGCCGAATGCCTTCAGTGGTGGGATAGACCGGCGTCAGGGTCTCTTCCAGCGTTACATTGCTCTGTTCACCCTGAATGCGGTATTCGGGGTGAATGATCTCCGCGCCACGCTGACCGCGTTTAATTTCGCCATAGGCGGTGACGCGACGGCCCGGCGAGAGCGCGTTCTTCATTCCTGCATTGAAATTAAAGAAGCGCATCGTCAGAACGCCGCTGCCATCGCTGATCTGACAGACCATCATCCGGCGACGGCCGAAGGTGATGTCGGTGTGCAGCACTTCGCCCTCTACCGTGGCCCAGATGCCGGGCAGCAGATCGTCAATCGCATAAAGTTGGGTACGATCTTCGTAACGCAGCGGGAGGTGAAGCAGAAGGTCCTGAATGGTGTGCAGGCCAATTCTGGCCAGTTTTGCTGCCTGGCTGGCACCGACGCCGGTCAGGGTACTGAGCGGGATGGCATCCAGCAGACGGCCTTTCATCTTTTTTTACCGGTTGACTGCATGGTCGCCCACCAGCTGGGATCGGCGTCGATTTCGCCCTGCGCATTGATGCGCGGATAAGGCAGGCCTTTCTGTTTTGCGACCCGCGCCAGTACCGGGAAGCCGCCTTCGAACAGCAGACGCTGTTGTTCAGCGTCATCCAGCAGGCTGTGGTCGCGCAGGTAAAGTCCCGCATTCTGCCGCTGCCGCTGTGCTTCATAGAGGATAAGCGCGCAGGCGACCGAGACATTCAGTGACTGCACCATGCCCACCATCGGAATCACGATCTGTCTGTCGGCCAGCGCCAGGGCTTCCTCAGTGATACCGGTTTTTTCCTGTCCCATCAGGATGCAGGTCGGCAGGGTATAGTCGATTTCGCGAAAATCCACGGCATCCGCAGAGAGGTGGGTAGCTAACACCTGCATTTTCTGCTGCCGGAGCTGATTAACGGCATCGCCAATGGTGGGGTGGGTCACGACGTTTACCCAGCTGTTGCTGCCGGCAGACGCGGAAGCCTGGGTGCGCATCCGCTCACTCGGCCAGACCGCATGCACTTCATGGATGCCGACAGCATCGGCGGTGCGGATTACGGCTGAAACGTTGTGGGGCTTATGCACCTTTTCCATACAGACCGTAAGATCGTGCTGGCGCAGGGCCAGCATCGTCTGTATCCGGGCAAAACGTTGATCGTTCATGCACTAATTACGGTTACGGTGAACTTTAATCACATCCGGCATCACGCGAATTTTGCGCATGATATTCGCCAGATGGACGCGGTCGCGTGCGGTCAGGCGGATAAAGGCGCTGTAAACGCGGCCATCACGCTCTTCAGTACTCAGGCTCTGAATATTGGAGCCTGCCGTATTGATCGCTGCTGTCAGGTTTGCCAGCGCGCCCTGATGGTTAAACATGTCGACTTTGATTTCCGCCACGAACTCCTGCTCGGTGACTTTATCCCATTCAACCGGCATGAATTTCTCAGGCTCTTTCTGGTAGCCGCGAATGTTCCGGCACGACTCATGATGCACGACCAGCCCTTTACCGGGGCTGACATGGGCGACAATCGGGTCACCAGGAATGGGTCGACAGCATTTGGCAAAGGTAATCAATACGCCATCTGCACCTTTAATCGGCAGCTTTCCGCGCTTGCTGCTGCTGATAGCCTTACTGTCAGCCTGTAGCAGGTTCTTCGCTACCACCACACTCATCGCATTGCCCAGACCAATTTCTGCCAGCAGATCGTCAAGCGAGGTCAGCTTCATGCGATCCAGCTCCTGCCGGATATTTTCAGCCGGAATCTCTGCCAGTTTACGGCTGCCGCCCAGCGCGTGGCTGAGCAGGCGACGACCCAGATTCACTGAGTCTTCGCGCTTGAGGTTTTTCAGCAGCTGGCGAATTTTAGCGCGGGCTTTGGAACTGACGACAAAGTTAAGCCAGGCGGCGTTAGGACGGGCCCCCGGCGCAGTGATGATCTCAATCGTCTGACCGCTGGTCAGGGGTTGCGACAGCGGGTAGGGCTGGCGGTCAACGCGTGCGCCAACACAAGCATGGCCAATATCGGTGTGAACCGCATAGGCGAAGTCCACCGGCGTCGCACCGGTTGGCAACTCTACAATGCGGCCTTCTGGCGTGAAGACATAGATCTCATCCGGGAAGAGATCGGACTTCACGCTCTCGATGAATTCAAACGAACTGCCCGCACTTTGCTGCAGCTCCAGCAGGCTCTGCAGCCAGCGCTGGGCACGGATCTGTGCGGTGGTGCCACTTTCGCCCGCCTGTTTATATGCCCAGTGCGCAGCGACCCCCATTTCCGCCATCTGATCCATATCCTCGGTGCGAATCTGCACTTCAACCGGCACGCCATGCGGGCCGATCATGGAGGTATGGAGGGATTGATAGCCGTTGGCTTTAGGAATAGCGATGTAATCTTTGACGCGGCCCGGGCGTGGCTTATAGAGACTGTGCATCTGGCCCAGAACGCGATAGCAGGTATCCAGGTCTTTCACGATGACGCGAAAGGCATAGATATCCATGATCGAATGAAAACGCTGCTCTTTCAGCGTCATTTTGCGGTAGATCGAGTAAAGATGCTTCTCACGACCGCTGACGCGGCAGGGGATGCCCGCTTCCTGCAAACGGCCATCAATCTCAGAAAGAATCTTCTGGATCATCTCTTTACGGTTACCGCGTGCGGCTTTCACCACCTCTTTAATCACCCGATACCGATTGGGATAGAGGGCCTCGAAACCGAGCTCTTCCAGCTCCGTTTTAAGATGGTGAATACCCAGGCGATGCGCCAGCGGACTGTAAATCTCTAACGTCTCCAGCGCGATACGGCGACGTTTGTCCGGGCGTAACGAACCCAGGGTGCGCATGTTATGGGTGCGGTCAGCCAGCTTGATGAGAATGACGCGGATATCCTGCACCATCGCCATAATCATCTTGCGGAAGTTCTCTGCCTGCGCCTCTTTCTTGTCGCGGAATTTCAGCTTATCCAGCTTGGAAACGCCTTCGACCAGCTCCGCCACGCTTTTACCGAACAGCTGTTCCATGTCCTGATACGTGGCGGGAGTGTCTTCAATCACGTCGTGCAGCAGCGCGGCCATGAGGGTTTCATGGTCGAGCTTCATTTCTGCCAGAATACAGGCCACGGCAACCGGATGAGTGATATAAGGCTCACCGCTGGAGCGTGTCTGTCCCTCGTGGGCATCACGTGCGACAAGGTAGGCTTGCTGGAGGCGCTTGATCTGCTCCTCTGGCAAGTATTTTTCAATCAGCTGATTGAGACTTTCAAACAGATACAAGGGCGACCTGCAGGTAGCTGTTAACGACGACCTTCAGCGATAGCGGTAACGGCCTGTAACTCCGCGGCTTCCTGCTCTTGCTGTTCCTGACGATCACGCACATCTAAAATCTGATTGGTGACCAGACCTTCTTCGATTTCGCGCAGGGCGATAACGGTCGGCTTGTCGTTCTCTTCCGGAACCAGCGGATCTTTGCCGCCAACCTGCATCTGACGTGCACGACGTGCAGCGACCAACACCAGGTCAAAACGATTACCAACTTTTTCTACTGCGTCCTGAACGGTTACGCGTGCCATAGGTGTGCTACTCCACAGATGAAGAAATGACTGCGCATCATACTGAAACTGTATTCAGACTGCCAACAGTTTGCTGATTAAAGCATCGTGACGCGCCTTCTGGCGCGCCATACGCAGACGTTCGGCGCGAATAATGGTTTTCAGATCGGAGAGCGCCAGATCAAAATCATCATTCACAATTAAATAGTCATATTCGGCGTAGTGGCTCATTTCCGCTACCGCCTGGGCCATACGACGCGTGATAACTTCCTCGCTGTCCTGACCACGACCACGCAGACGGCGGTCGAGCTCTTCTTTCGACGGCGGCAAAACGAAGATACTGCGTGCGCCAGGCATTCTGGCGCGAATCTGCTGTGCGCCCTGCCAGTCAATATCAAGAAAAACATCAACGCCGGTTGCCAGCACCTGCTCAATCGCATGGCGCGAGGTACCGTAATAGTTGTCGAAAACCCGGGCATGTTCGAGGAAGGCATCTTCCGCGATCATCTGCTCAAATTCATGCTTCTCAACAAAAAAGTAATGTTCGCCATGGACTTCACCCGGACGCATACCGCGCGTCGTGTGCGAAACAGAGACCTGCGTGTCATACAACGGCTGGGTCTTTAACAGTGCCTGAATCAGGCTGGATTTACCTGCGCCGCTGGGGGCAGAAACAATGTAGAGCGTGCCTTGAGCCATGGTTTTCTTGAATTGATTAAAAGCGGAGTCGATTTCCTGCCCAGTATACACGGCTTCCCGATGGCACGCAGCGTTTGCGCAGCGGTAAAAGCCAACTTTTGCGCATCTTCGCGCAATCCGCTGTCGTCACGCTGTAAATCTTCCCGAATTACGTGGGGTTTTCTCGCGGAACCGTATATCACCGCTGGCGGCTCCGGGGGTAGGGGTATGAAATGCTCGCAAACCTCAGGAGAGCGAGCATGAGAAGCGTTGGCAGGCCGCTGTTTGCGGCACTTTTGTGGATCGCTGCCGGGCCTGGGCTATGCGCCCTGTGTCCTGTCTGGCCACCCATGCGGGCGACAGAGGAGATGCGCCGTCTGCAGCAACAACTGCAACACTGGGATGATGCCTACTATCGGCAGGGCCAGAGTCCGGTAGCAGACGAGGATTATGATGCATTGCAGCAGCGGTTAAATCAGTGGCAGCTCTGCTTTAGTCCTCAACAGCCCGCTTATGCGCCGCAGTTACCGATCCAGGGCGAACATCTGCATCCGGTTGCCCATACGGGGGTAAAAAAGCTACGCAGCAGGCTGGCTCTGGCTTACTGGATGCAGGATCGCCACGATCTCTGGGTGCAGCCGAAAGTCGACGGCATTGCGGTTTCACTGGTTTATCGCCACGGCAGACTGGTTTCGCTGCTGAGTCGCGGCGATGGATTGCGCGGCGAGGAGTGGCTGCCTAAAGCCGCCGGTATCCCGGCTGTTCCTCTGCACATCGACACCGATCTTGAGGATGTGGTGCTGCAGGGTGAGCTCTTTCTGACGATGACCGATCATCACCAGGCACAGGCGGGGGGCAGGAATGCACGCGCACAGGTTGCAGGTGCCATGATGAGTCAGCAGCAGGTCCCTTTACTGAAATCGCTCGGCATTTTTATCTGGGCCTGGCCGGATGGTCCCGAAACGATGGCGGAACGCCTTGAGCAGCTCAGCCGCTGGGGATTTGGTCTGGCGTCCCAGTGGAGTCACCGCGTGAACGATGAAGAAGAGGTTGCCGCCTGGCGGGAACGCTGGTTCCATGCTGGACTTCCCTTTGTCACGGATGGGGTTGTTGTACATCAGAGCCAGCGTCCTGCGGGACAACGCTGGCTGCCAGATGAAGGAACCTGGGCCGTTGCCTGGAAGTATCAGCCGCCTGAAGTCAGTACAGAAGTGCTCTCCATCGATTTCCCTGTAGGCCGGACCGGAAAAATCGCCGCAGTGCTGAATCTGCTGCCAGTGCAGCTGGATGACAAAACGGTCAGGCGGGTAAACATCGGATCGCTACGGCGCTGGCAGGAAAGCGATATTGTCGCAGGCGATGTGGTCACGCTGAGTCTGGCGGGTCAGGGCATTCCCCGCCTGGAGCGGGTAATCTGGCGCGTGGCAGAGCGACACTATCCTCAGCCGCCTGATGCAGCGCGTTATACGCCAATGAGTTGCTTTACCTTCAGCGCCGCGTGTCAGAAGCAGCTTCTGGCAAAGCTTCGCTGGCTCAGCCAGAAAACCGTACTGAATATTCCGGGCGTTGAGCGCGGGACCTGGCTGCGTCTGCTGGAAAGCGGCAGCATGACGCATCTGTTCGGCTGGCTGGTATTAACCCCGCAGCAGATTGCTGCGGCAACCGGATTCTCTCCGGAGCGCGCCGGACAACTCTGGCACCGTTTTAATCTCACCCGTCAGCAGCCATTTCGTCGCTGGGTGGCGGCATCAGGCGTTTCACTGCCGCGTAAGGCCCTGAATGCCCTGCCTGACCCGCACTGGGAAAGCCTGATGCAGCGTGATGTTATGGCCTGGCAGACATTACCGGGTGTCGGGGCGGCGCTGGCAAAGCGACTGGTGGAACAGTTTCACGATGCCCGGCTGCAGGCGCTGATAACATTTCTTCAGCAGCAGGGCATTCCCGACACCTCAGTGCTCGGGATGGGGGTAGTTGAAAATCGGCAGACCGAGACGGAAGCGCAGCGCCAGTAAGCGGGCAAAAAAGCCGAACAGCAGGGTAATGATGATGACCACTTCATGCGCCAGCGAGGTTTTCAGCAGCAGGATATAGATCCAGCCTGAGGCAAATGCGATACCCGCGTAGATTTCCTTCTGAAACACCAGCGGGATGCGGTTACAGAACATATCCCGCAGCACGCCGCCAAAGACGCCGGTAATGACTGCGCTTATGGCGGCGATGATCATGGCGTGTCCTGAATCCAGCGCAACCTGCGCGCCGATAATGGAAAAGACCACCAGACCCAGCGCATCCAGCACCAGAAAGACTTTACGCAGATGCGTCATCAGCGGTGCCAGAAAGGTAGTCACAACGGCCGCAGCCGCCACAATCATGATGTATTCGGGATGTTTCACCCAGCCCAGCGGATAGTGCCCGAGCAGGATATCGCGCACCGAACCGCCACCAATGGCGGTGACTGACGCAATGATAATGACGCCAAACAGATCCATTTTGCGACGACCTGCGGCCAGCGCACCGGTCATGGCCTCGGCGGTAATACCAATGATGTAGAGAACGGTCAGTAACATAGCAGACTCCGGTAAAACGGTGGCAATGCAATGGCATTGCCCGGGATACGGTGACGGGGACGTGCTGGCATCTGCCGTCCGGGATGAGCGAAGTGTATACCAGCCAGCCCCGACGGCCGCATAGAAAGAGTTTTGCAGAACATCTGCGACAGAGACAGAGGAGAAGGGTGAGGGGCTCAGGTTTCGGGCAGACGCTTATTTCTGATGTTTCAGCGACGGGGGCAGCAGGACGCAGTGAGAATGGCCGTTCGCCTTTGGCAGGCATTCATTCGGACAACAGAGGAAAAAGGCGTGACGCGGATAATAATCAGAATCGAAAAGAGGGGTTATGCAGCCGATAAAAAAGAAAAGGCGTGCTGGTTACCAGCACGCCAACGCATCGTTTCGGATGCTCAGAGCCCACCATACAGACTTATTTTATTATTTGTTTCGTGCACGAATTTTAAAAAAGGCATTCAGACTGAACTGGTATTCTGGCTGGAACCAGGAACGACCATAGTAGCAGTAAATCAGCATCCGTATAGACGCCATCGCCAGGTAGCCCCAGATGGCACATAATACAGAAGGTGTCAGCCAGACGGTAAATAATGTCACCGCCAGCCCGGCTAATACCGAAGAGGTTTCAGCAAAAGCAATACGGGTATATTGTTTCTCGCGCTGCAGTATCGCACGATAATGCTGGCCCTGGGGAATAATAATAAACACCACGGAAACCATCTGCAGCATTAAGGCCAGTTCTGGCTGATTAAATAGCGCGGTCAGCAGATGACTGCCGGTAAATAAGAGTCCAAAAACCGCAACTCCCATCAACATATTTCCCCAGTAGAGTGTGGAGAGGTCGTTAATTGAGAGCATACAGCGGCGGATGAGCTTATTGCAGAAGCCCCGATCGGCCAGCGCATCCACAGCCAGCAAGGCTATGACGGCGATCGCCAGCAGGTTCAGTTCATTCGCCTGCAGAATCTGCGCCAGCAAGGAGAGTTGCAGAACGCCGATGCCAATAATTTTTATTGAAGAGAGCAGAGACCATTTTGCGCTATTAAGACTGCTTTCACGTATTGCCATCATATACTCGATAGAGCCCAGCGACTCTGTGAGAATTAAATCGTTGTGTTACGGCAAGCAGAAGTTGCTGTGACACCGTTCTTTTGTGCAATTTCCGGCCTGTGTGCTGAAAATTATTTCAGACCTGCCATGTTATTATCGGTTTAAAAAGTACATCCGGATAAAATTTTCCCCGGTTAAGCGCCTGTTTCGTGTCATGGCGGCGTTCTCTTTTACGGATGAGATCGCCGCCAGATCACGAATAAATCCTTTTTTTAGTTTTATATTCTCCTGCCCGCATCCTTGCGGCATTCTCAGTATTTTCTTCTTCAGACACAGAAGAAAAGCTGAGCGATCCATGACGTTTTCGTGCTTTATCATTATGGGTATTGCTGTGTGTGGAATGATTTATACATTGTTTTATTTAATTTAACACCATAAGAAAAGTCTGATTACGCAACCGCAGAAATAAATGGTTTCACTTTATGCATGATAAATATTAAATCCTCAGCGCAGTGGAAATAAACGACGATTAATGATTAATGAATGTGCAACAGGCGCAAAGCAGGCGCGGCAGGTTAAGATGCCTGAAATCACAGGGCATCAGCCCTGCTGACAGAGGGGATTACCAGGAGTTTTCCTGGCAGCAATGCTTAAGCTTCAGCGGTGTACAATGCTCAGGAGGGAACAACAACCAGATACGGGCGTAATGCTTTATCTGCCGAAATTTTTCTGTTTTTTTCATAAACGACCAGCGATAAATACAGAAGAAATCCCGGCCTAAGTGATTGATTTATTGCGTCAGCAGCTGGTTGAGTTTTTCGAGATCGTTACTAACCCATTCAATATCCTGCTTAAATTTATCATCGGACGTAAATGGCTGACGATAAATCGTTACCAGCACCTCAGCACCCTGTTCGTTAGCGATTACGCGCATCGGCACGTAGATCTCTTTTCCTGAACCGCCATCAATCCAGTGATCCATTACACCAAATGGATTGTGAGGCGAGAACCGCAGCTTTACATTGCCGAGCGGCCCCTTAGCACGCCAGCGATTTCCCTCCGGCTCCAGAGCGCTCTGCGTCAGCCCTGACGCCCACCTGGGGAAAAATTCCGGCTTCCAGATAGTTTCGTACAGATCTAACCAGTGACGGGGGATTGTCAGACTCAGCGTACGTGAGGAGAGCATAGAACCTCCGGAGGATAAGCGAAAAAGGCATTAAAGCATGGCGGCAGGTTTGCTAAAACGGTGTAACAGCAGAACTGTGGAGTCAGCAGAGTTATGCGCAAACGGCAGACAGCAGGTCCAGGCTGGCTGCCGCTGATTCAGATAAAATTGCCGCGCGCAGAAACCGGCTGCGTTTCGCTCTGGCCGTCAGAATGACGCAGAACAAAGCTGTCCGACTGCGCCATCACGGCGCAACTGTGATTGGGAAAGATGCGCAGCAACGAGCCGACGTCCGGACGGCGGTCCTGATAAAGCAGAAAACCGTGTTCCTCTGATAGCTTTGTCAGCTCATACGTGTGGCCGGCTTCATCCACGGCAATACCAAACCCGCTGGCATTGGTGCCGTGCGGGCCTTTGTCGGAACTCAGCATTTTCGATCCCGCATCCACAATCGCGAAATGGTCGTTCACCGCCACGACGCGTGTGATGACGCTCATGGCCAGCTGGTCGACGCGGCTTAAACCGAGACGGCAGGCGGTCAGATCCAGGAGTGCGTAGTTGCCGGGCCGGATTTCATCCAGACAGGGCGCAATCTCTGCCGCCAGCGTGGTCGGTGTGGCGCCAACGGAGAGAGGGCAGTCGGTAAATCCTGCCGCCTGCAGTTTTGCCTGAAGCCGCTGCATCAGGTGGGCCTCCTCGCGGGCGATATCCGCAATCGCCGTGGCATGACCGGCACCGTAAGCGTGACCGGCATGGGAGACGAGTCCGGCAAAGCGTAATCCGTTATCCTTCAGCGCCTGCGCGATCACTATCGCCTCATCGGTAGCCGGGTTAACGCCAATCCGATGCAGCCCGACATCTACTTTAATCGCGACCGCCAGATCGCACGCCGGTTGCTGCTGGCAGGCCTCAGCAATCGCCGCCACGCCTTCTGCTCTGTCTGCAATCAGGGTGAGTCTGACCTGATGCTGCTCTGCCTTACGCAGCAAGTCGGCCACGCTCTGCGGATGCACAATCGGGTAGGCCAGCAGCAGGTCGCGCACGCCACCCAGAATAAATGTTATTCCTTCGCTGGGCTTGGAAACCGTAATGCCGCGGGCTCCCAGCGCAAGCTGGCGCTGAGCAATCCGGATGCTTTTATGCGTTTTGATATGCGGCCGCAACGCCACACCCGCCTCATTCGCTTTTTGCTGCATAAGCTGCAGGTTCTGATCCAGCCGCACACTGTCTACTTCAATATAAGGCGTAAGGCGATCATCAATCAGCGGGCGCTGCCACTGCTCTTTATTGTTGATATCCATCAGAGGGTCCGGCAATGACGAGGTAAGAGGGGTCATCATTCCCTAATTTGCGAGCTGATACCAGCGGCGTAATGGACAGAAGAGCGACACGTTCGGGCGTGGCGATAACATCAGAGAAAACAGGATGGCAGGGGGACGACGGCGGATAAAAACAAAAAAGCAGGTGCGGGGCCTGCTTTATGCGTGTACTCAGACATAGAGCGACTGTTCACCGGGTGGCCGCGTTTTGAAACGGCGATGCAGCCAGAGATACTGTTCGGGCGCGCGCAGAATCTGATTTTCAATCACCTTATTCATGTAAGCCGCCGCCGCCGCTTCATCTGTATGAGGATAGTTTTCCAGCATCGCTTCGATGATCAGGTGATAGCCATGATTGTCCGGATTGCGGATAAGCATAATCGGCACCATCGCCGGCTTGGCCAGACGCGACAGAACAAAAGTGCCGTTGGTGGTGGCGGCTTTTTCCACCGCAAACAGCGGCGCAAAGGTACTGCCTTTCGGGCCATAATCCTGGTCCGGCGCAAACCAGACCGACTCGCCCTGCTTCAGCGCATGAACCATGCCACGCAGGTCGCGACGGTCGATCATCGCTTTGTTCGACCGCATCCGGCCTTTGGTCTGCACGTACTCCATCGCCTGATTGTTGTGCGGACGATACATGGCCATCATAGGCTGGCAGAGACCGCTGATACGCCCGCCCAGTTCCAGCGACATAAAATGCACGCCAATCAGCATCACACCGCGTTTTTCGTTCTGCGCCGCATGAAGATTATCCATACCGGTGACGTTAAACAGACGTCTGACCGCACGGTCAGACCAGAACCAGGCAATACCGGTTTCAGCCAGTGCCATGCCCAGTGACGCAAAGTTACCGGCGATCATCGCTTCCGTTTTCTCTTCGCTGATACCAGGAAAACAGAGTTCAATATTGCGACGGGTAATACGTTCGCGGCGCTGCATAAAATGACGGGAGATCTTACCCGCCCCGGCACCGAGACGCATAAGAACAGGATAGGGAAGCTGGACCAGAAGCCAGAGCATGCTCAGGCCAAACCAGGTAAACCAGTAACGCGGATGCAGCAGCGAACGGCTAAATTTTCCGGTGTTTTTCATTAACTACCTTCATAAGACAAATGGACGTAACGCATAAAGATCACTTCCATAAGTCTCCAGGCGGTACAGCTGTATTGAATTCGACCGGCACTTTATCAAAAAGTGCCTTCAAAGAAAGGGAAACTCTGGAATCCACAGGATTGACCAGTTTCATGGATCCCTGTCCCCAGAAGGTGCGATAAGGCATTAGCGCAGGAAAATCAGAGAGAATTCAGGCGATTGAATCAGAAACATCAAAAAGATAAAGCGTGTCAGATGAGGTGCCAGGAAGAGTCCGGAAATGATTATTTATCTATCTTTACGTAAAAATGCACCCAGCCAGGTGACGAGGGGCGGCAATTGGCGAATGGAGGGTATAAGCCGATGCGGAGGAGGTGAACGAAGCGTCATTGCTGACGCTTCGTTCAGGATGTGAGGCAAGGCAGTACTCGATATTAATCGTCTGACTATCCACTCAAAAATTAATCATGATTCATCATCAGCTTAAAGAGCAGTTCACCGCTGTCTACGGTTCTATCCACCACTCAGCTGAATGAACACTTTTTTGACTTCCGGATTTAATGGTGGGCATTAATCTCTCCACTTTGATGAGCTCACCAGAAGGTTTCCGATAGTAAGACTTGCCATTAAGGCGGTGGGGCATTGCCGCTTTCTCTCTGTCGGCTAGCCTCTCAGGAATTTTACTGCAGTAAGGGCAAGGTTATACTCGTGATTTGATTCATTTCTTACTATTGCGCTGTTTCTCTCCAAAATATCTCTGACTATCTGCTCTTTCAAAGCCCTGTCCAGAAACATATCCCGGAAAGGCGTACCGTTGCCGTTCTGCATGTGGGTGATCATCTTTACGATCAGGTTGCTGTAGAGGCCGTAAAGGGAAAATTTGCGGGATAAGGAGCGGAGCTCATCGAACAAGATTTCGGCACATTGCGAGCGGGTAATTTTCTCCCCGACTCCACGCAGATTGCAGCAGAACATGGACTGAGGGCGCTCCATTAAGGAACGCCGGGTCAGCGTCCAGGGATCAACCTGGTCCGAAATATAGTCCAGCCGGTATTGAGATTTTAACTGTGCTTCGGTCAGGTTGCCGCAGCGCAAATCTTTAGCGCCGTAGTCGTCCCATTCAGTGTTGGGTTTTGAACAGGGTGCAGGGGAACCGTAACGCGGTCATCGTAAAACATTTCTTGTGTAATCGCGAGAGCGGATGATTTTATTGCTATCCCACGCGAGGGAGAGAATTTCTATTCGTCTTTAAGTTGTGTTATTTTACCGTTTTTTTCCATACGGTATCTGCCATCATAGACTGTAAATAGAGTTTCTTTTTTTCTATTATTTTCAACGGAAAAAACGGCATTCTTATCTATGCAATTTTTAACAGTGTTCATGTCATCAAAGCAGCGGCGGTCATACTTACCTTTTTCTTTGTATCCCTCTCTGAAATCCCAAAAATTCACATAAAAATTACCAGAGGCTGAAGGGGCAGGGATATTATATTTCATTTTCAATAAGTCTTTATTTTCCAGCCACCAATTTATTTTTTCTTTATCGGTGAGTGGAAAGCTTTTCACTAAAACCTCGCTAAAATTACCCTCCTGATGGATCGCGATAATTTCTACCGGTCGTGAAGGCAACAACCAAAAGTAGCCTGGCAACGCGCAACTGGTTATAGCAAGAGCCAACATGATTTTTTTAAGATTAGCTTTCATCTCGGCTCCCGGAAATTTCTACGGTGGCTTCCATGTTGGTCAGGAATGGCTTAAAGCCAAACTGGTTATACCGCTGGAGAACAAACCAGATACGGAAGAAATGAAACTGGCTGAATTTTGTTTTGAGTATGTCGTCGCTGTCGAGGCCAAAGTGATCCTGCACCTTATAACGCACCACTGCCCGGTATCGATTATTGTCGATATGCAGTGATTTTATAATGATGTTTGTTGCCCATGTATCATGAACAGTTATCCCCAAACCGTTATAATTATCCTGTAGCCTGTCAAATTTAGGTAGCTTACTATCGAGTATTATTTTTGTTATCTCATCTTTCATTTCATAAGGGTAAAATTCATTATCCCAGGATGTATTCTTACTGATAATCCGTTTAATTCTTACCAAAGTGCTGTTGTCTGTCCTGTCGTTAAGAATCTGCTCTTTCAGTGCCCTGTCCAGCGATATATCCCGAAACGGCGTACCGTTACCGTTCTGCATGTGGGTGATCATCTTTTCGGTCAGGTGGCGGTAGGGGCCGTAAAGGGAAAATTTGCGGGATAATGAGCGGAATTCGTCAAACAACATTGCAGCACACTGCTGGCGGGTGATCTTTTCACCCCGGCTGCGCAGATTGCAGCAGAACATGGACTGAGGACGATCCATTGAGGAACGCCGGGTCAGCGTCCAGGGATCAACCCGATCAGAAATATAATCCAGCCGGTACCGGGATTTTAACTGTGCTTCGGTCAGATCGCCGCAGCGCATATCTTTAGCGCCGTAGTCGTCCATCCGATTTTTAGTTTTAAAAATTGTCCAGGGAAATTGTAGTGCGACCATTATGACACCTTCCTTGTGTTATCGTCCTTTGCGTTCTTAGCAGGGAATAATACGTGATGAAAGGCCAGAGTGTAAATATCGTTCAGCTCCTGCCCGCTGCCTGTAACTGCAGTTGAACGCCATACGTCATATCCTGCGATAGTGGTACTGGTGAACAGGTTTTGCTTCATCGCGAGCGCATTCTGCAAGACTGTTACTTCCCCGACGTCTGGAGGAATTTATTCAGTTCGGAGGGGGCTGCGCCTGTCGCCCGATTTTACTGGCCATACCGGAGAAATAACCTGCCACATCAGTCACTTCAAAAGCGCCAGTGGGGTCAATCTCCAGCATGTACAACCTGATACCCTGGTCGAACAGGCGGCGCGTCCCAAACTGGAGCGTGTAAATAAGCCTGGATAGACGTTTGTGTGCACTCTTTACTGGCGATAATGTGCAGGTATGAGCGACAGCATGAATATTAAAAATTCCGCATTTAGCGGGCTTTATGGATTTTATACATACTGCGTGCGAAAGTATGCAACGTTCCTCAATATTTTGAATCTGAATATTGATTGGATTTATATTGATTATAATAAACATGTAGTTAATTTTATTTTTCAGGCGTTTTTAGATTTGCTCCCCAATCCACTCCCTGCTCAGTGAAGTGAAGTGACCATTTGGTCAGCTTACTGGCGTTATGGTTGTCGTAAATCGCTCGCCGTTGAGCAGTTCACCAGAAGGTTTCCGATAGTAAGACTCGCCATCAAGTCGGTAGTAAGTGTACCCATCTTTTGTTTTAGCGATGTCCATAATCCAGTCAGACTTTTCTATACAACCTTCATCTGATTTCATGTCATCAAAGCACAGTAAGTAGTCAGTGTCATGGTCTGGAAAAGCACCAGAGTTTTTAGGCGCGAGCTTTTGATACTTACCGTTAAAATTCCATACTGAGACGTTATAATTTTCACGATAAAAAATGGTTTTGACGCCATTGTTATCCCACCACTTTATTTTATCTCTGTCAGAGAAAGGAATGTTTTTAACTAAAAGATATTTTCTGGTATCAGAATAATGAATTGCAAGAACTTCTGGAGAACTAAATAAGCTAACATAAAATAATGCTAATGTTGCCAGTGTCACAATGAAAACTACAATCTTTTTGAACCTCATTAAGTTCTCCGGCTATTTATTTAAAACTCTGCTTTCATATTGGTTAAAAAAGGCTTAAAAGAAAATGTTTCCCATCTTTGAAGAACAAACCAAATACGGAAGGCTCTGATAAAATTAAATTTAGGGTTCATGATATCAGTTTTATCGAGTCCGAAGTGGTCTTGTCCTGTAAATTTTATTTTTGCTGCATAACCATTGTCAGTTATATCGAGTTGATATATCTGTATTTTTGTAGTACGAATATCATGTATCGACATTCCTAATCCATTGAAAATATCAGCCCATCTATTAAACTTAGGAAGGGTTGAGCTTCTTATATCCTGGGTTATTAAATCTATATCTGGATCTGATAAAGTTTTTTTGCCGGTAAATAAGATCTTATCTAACGAAGACTTAATTACTGTAAGTGGTGATAGTGGAGATGTTTTACCACTAATAATCAAATCCTTATATGCCCTGTCAAGAAAGGGGCTGGAATAACTTTTTCCATTCCCGTGATAGAGATGCTTTACGAGATTTTTGAATATCTGATGCTGTCCAAAATAATAAGCAGGCATAGAAACACGAAGAAGCTCATTGAAAAGAAGTTCAGCCATTTTTGTTCTGGATTGAGGGCGGGTATTGCGGAATAAATTGAATATAGAGACTTTCTTACCAGTCCATGGGTCAACTACATCAGAAACATCATCCAGACCTAAATCGCTTCTGAGTTGCTTTTCAGTGAGATCTCCATATTTCATATCATCAGTGCTGTAATCATTGAACCTGTGCTGTGTCTGATAAACGATGAAGGGGAACGTCAATACTGACATAATCATTTCCTTATGATGTTAATCATTCAGACTGAAATCAATGCTTATAGATTTTTTATAGATGATATCATTAAAGATAATAATGATATCGGCGCCATGCAATCATAAAATGAGTGATGAAAAAAGTGAAGGAAAAGAAAGGTGTTTTATTTAAAATAAATGAGTTATATGGTGAGGTGACAAGGTGAAACTGTAAAAATTCAGGAATGTTTGTTAATTAAGTGAACGTCAGGGATTAAGAATTATGTCTTATTTATATGATGATTAGATATTAGCTGAACTTGTAGTTAAAAATGTTACTGTCTGGTATGAAAAATATGCTTTTTAAGCACAGGAATAATTAATCATAAGTTAATCCACAAAAAACCTGAACAACATACGCACACTTCGGGCACAAACGCGTGAAACCTCACTTGATTTACCTGAAAACATGCTTGCGAAACCCGACACAGTTGTAGAAGAACTCCGCAATGAGAAAGATTACGTTCATGAATGAAAACTCCTTGCATAAAAAAGCCCATTTACCATGGGCTTATGAATTTTGTGGAGAGCGGTAGAGATTATTCGATGTTCTGAATCTGCTCACGCATCTGCTCAATCAGCACTTTCAGTTCGATCGCTGAGGCGGTGATGTCGGCGTTGATCGATTTTGAGGCCAGGGTATTCGACTCGCGATTGAACTCCTGCATCATGAAATCAAGACGACGGCCAACGGCCTCTTTCTTTTTCAGGATGTTGTAGGTTTCTTTCACATGCGCGTCCAGACGATCCAGCTCCTCGGCGACGTCAACACGCTGCGCCATCATCACCAGTTCCTGCTCGAGACGGTTGTTTTCCAGCTGAACTTCAGCCTCTTCCAGTCTGGTGACCAGGCGCTCACGCTGCCATTTGATCACGTCAGGCATCTGCGCACGCACTTTACTGACTTCCTGCGATACGCCTTCCAGACGTTGCTCGATCATCGCTTTCAGTGCGCTGCCTTCGCTTTCGCGCGCCGCAATGAAATCCTCTAGCGCGTTATCCAGCGCCTGCAGCAACTGCGTATTGATGGCATCCAGATCCTGCTCCTGTGCGGACATCACACCCGGCCAGCGCAGAATATCCATCGGATTGATGGCACCTTCGTCACTCTGCATTTTCACCCAGTTGGCCGCCTGCACCAGCTGTTTAGCCAGGGTTTCGTTCAGCATCAGTTCGCCCTGCGCGCTGGGATCGGCGTCATAACGCAGATTGCACTCAATTTTACCGCGCGTCAGACGCTGACGGATGCGCTCACGGATAACCGGTTCCAGCCCGCGAAACTGTTCCGGCAGACGAATATAGGTTTCCAGATAACGCTGGTTAACAGAACGCAGCTCCCAGGCGGCGCTGCCCCATTCGCCTTTAGCTTCGCTACGGGCATAAGCAGTCATACTGCGGATCATAAGCGGTACTCATTTGCGGAAAGATGGGTGAAGTATAGCGAGGTGAGCCGCGGCATAACAGGCATAAGCGCCTCACAGGAAAATAACGAACCATTTCCGCTTTCTGCGGCGGCCACTTATGATGATCGCTGGCCCCTTGTGAGGATAACTGATCTATGTCTCGCGTTATTGCCCTTCCTGTTGTGATGGCCCTGTTGCTGGCGGGCTGCCAGACGCGCCATGACTCACCGCCCACAAAACCGCAACCCATCTGTGCGGGAGGCGACATGATGATGCAGACCACGCTGTGGTTTGGACTGAGTAAACCGGATGGCGGGAAGGTAAGTTCGCTCGACTGGATGAACTTTGTCGATAACGAGGTTACGCCGCGCTTTAAATCGGGGCTGTCGGTTTATGACGCCAGAGGGCAGTGGCTGGGCGAGAACGGTCAGCTGGCGCGCGAAAACAGCAAAGCGTTAATGCTTATCCACGGGATCGATCCCGCCACCAGCCAGCAGATTGAGGCACTACGCAGCCTCTATAAGAAACGCTTTGGTCAGGAGTCGGTGATGCGGGTCGATGCGCCCGTCTGTGTCAGTTTCTGATGGGAAAAGGGCGGCAGAGGCGCCGCCCGTAGCGTTGTCAGATAAACAGACCGGCAAAAGCGGCAGAGAGCAGGCTGACCAGCGTAGAGCCATACACCAGCTTCCAGCCAAAACGGGACACCACATTGCCCTGTTTCTCATTCAGGCCTTTGATGGCGCCCGCGACGATGCCGATGGAGGCAAAGTTAGCGAAGGAGACCAGGAAGACTGACAGGATACCCAGTCCGCGCGCGCTCATGCCCGCCGCAACTTTCTGAAGCTCAATCATCGCCACAAACTCATTGGCCACCAGCTTGGTAGCCATAATGCTGGCCGCCTGCAGTGCATCAGCTTTCGGGATCCCCACCAGCCAGGCCAGTGGATAGAACAGGTAGCCGAGCAGCTGCTGGAAACTGTAGCCGAACAGGGCGGCAGACAGCGCGTTCACGGCGGCGATCAGGGCAATAAAACCAATCAGCATAGCCAGAATGATCATCGCCACTTTGAAGCCGGCAAGGATGTACTCACCCAGCATCTCAAAGAAGCTCTGGTCTTCATGAAGTTTTTCCAGCGCGATAGGTTGCTCTTCCTGGCTGCTCATCGGGTTGATGATCGACAGGATAATAAAGGTGCTGAACATGTTAAGCAGCAGTGCCGCAACCACATACTTCGGTTCAATCATCGACATATACGCACCGACAATCGACAGCGACACGGTCGACATCGCCGTTGCCGCCATGGTGTAGAGGCGGCGGGGCGGGATGTCGCCCAGAATCCCTTTGTAGGCGATAAAGTTTTCTGACTGACCCAGAATCAGCGTGCTGACAGCGTTAAACGACTCCAGCTTACCCATGCCGTTAATCTTCGACAGCAGCGTTCCGAAAAGACGGATCAGCAGCGGCAGGATGCGCCAGTGCTGCAGAATACCGATCAGCGCCGAAATAAAGACAATCGGACAGAGCACGCCGAGGAAAATAAAGGCCAGCCCCTGTTTGCTCATGCCGCCAAACACAAACTCTGTGCCCTGCGCAGCAAAACCCAGCAGCGTTTCAAAGAAACCGGCGAAGGTGCCGATCAGCGCCAGACCACTGGCGGAGTGAAGGAAGAACCAGCCCAGTGCGGCTTCCACCACAATCAGCTGGATAATAAAGCGCAGGCGAATCTGTTTACGGTCATGACTGACCAGCAACGCAAGGGCGAAAATCACCACCAGCGCCAGCAGAAAATGAAGAATGGTGGCCATATAGGTTTTTTATCAGAGAAAATGGAACGCGCATTTAGCCACAGCTGGCGGGGAATTTCATCTGATGCCTGCCTCAGACCGGCGTAAGAGACAGCGGGCAAGGAAGTCCGTATAATGCGCAGCCAATCATTAGCAAGCCGGAGATTACCCATGCGTCCAGCAGGCCGTAGCGCACAACAGGTGCGTCCAGTCACATTGACCCGCAATTACACCAAACACGCAGAGGGTTCCGTTCTGGTGGAGTTCGGCGAAACGAAAGTGCTTTGCACTGCCTCCGTAGACGAAGGGGTTCCGCGTTTCCTGAAAGGCCAGGGCCAGGGTTGGGTTACGGCCGAATATGGCATGCTGCCGCGCTCGACTCACAGCCGCATGGCGCGTGAAGCGGCAAAAGGCAAACAGGGTGGCCGCACGCTGGAGATCCAGCGTCTTATCGCCCGTTCACTGCGCGCCGCCGTGGATCTGAAAGCGCTGGGTGAGTTCACCATTACGCTCGACTGCGATGTCATTCAGGCCGATGGTGGTACCCGCACCGCCTCCATTACCGGCGCCTGTGTGGCGCTGGCCGATGCGCTGAATAAACTGGTTGCCAGCGGCAAGCTGAAAGCGAACCCGATGAAGGGAATGGTCGCAGCGATTTCCGTGGGCATCGTTAAGGGCGAAGCCCTGTGTGATCTGGAATACGTTGAAGATTCCGCCGCCGAAACCGACATGAACGTCGTGATGATGGAAGATGGCCGGATGATCGAGGTGCAGGGCACCGCAGAAGGCGAACCCTTCAGCCACGACGAACTGCTGACGCTGCTGGCACTGGCGCGTGGCGGCATTGAAGAATTGATTCAGGCGCAGAAAGCGGCGCTGGAAAATTGATGTAACAGGCGACCACAGAGTCGCCTTTTCTTTATTTGAGGAGTGAGAAATGAAAGCCTGGCAGCGTCAGTTTATTGAATTCGCCCTGAACAAACAGGTGCTGAAGTTCGGTGAGTTCACTTTGAAGTCCGGGCGCAAAAGCCCCTATTTCTTTAATGCCGGCCTGTTTAACAGCGGACGGGATTTAGCGCTGCTGGGACGCTTCTACGCGCAGGCGCTGGTTGATGGCGCGGTTGATTTTGATCTGCTGTTCGGTCCGGCTTACAAAGGCATTCCGATTGCGACCACCACGGCGGTGGCGCTGGCGGATCATCATGACCGTGACGTGCCTTACTGCTTTAACCGTAAAGAAGCCAAAGATCACGGCGAAGGCGGCCTGCTGGTGGGCAGCCCTCTTCAGGGCAAAGTCATGCTGGTGGATGACGTCATTACCGCCGGTACGGCGATTCGTGAGTCGATGGACATTATCGGCGCGCACAACGCTACGCTGGCCGGTGTGCTGGTGTCGCTGGATCGTCAGGAGCGCGGACGCGGAGAGATGTCGGCGATTCAGGAAGTGGAACGCGATTACGGCTGTAAAGTGACCGCGATTATTACCCTGGCCGATCTGATTACCTGGCTGGAAGAGAAGCCAGAGATGGCCGACCACCTGGCGCAGGTACGCGCCTATCAGAAAGCATACGGGATTTAATCGAGGCGGGCGTGATGCCCGCCTTTTTTATCCGTCAGGCCAGCTGAACGGCGATCAGCGGCCAGCGTGCCTCAAAATCTGCGGTGGGGCTGAAGCGAAACTCAGAACGGACATAGCGCGACAGTAAACCTTCACAGAACGCCAGCAGCTGACTGGCCAGTAGCGCCTCATCAGCCTGAAAGGCTTCCCCTTCGCGCATCCTGCGTTCACGCATAACCTGTCGCAGCTGCACTTCAATTCGCTCAAACAGCTGATTGATACGGCCCTGCAGGCGATCCTGCTCAAACATCAGTGCATGGCCGGTCAGAATTCGGGTCAGTCCCGGATTACGCTCACCAAATCCCAGAATCAATTGGACGATCAGACGCAGACGCGTCATGGTCTCTTTTTCATCCTTGAGGATCAGATTGATGCGGGTAATCAGACTGTCTTCAATAAACTCAATCAGGCTATCGAACATCCGGGTCTTGCTGGGGAAGTGACGATAGAGTGCCGCTTCGGATACGCCTACCGTGGCCGCCAGTTTAGCGGTGGTAATGCGCTGACTGCCATCACCTGACTCCAGCATCTGCGCCAGCGCCTGCAAAATCTCTTCGCGACGATTCCGTTTCGCGACTTTTTTTTCTGCCATGACCTTAAAAACCCCTGAAATTTACCTATAAACAGGCAACACCTACGCATCTGCCACAGGCACGCGTCCCATGACGATGAGGAAAAATAACGGGCGTAAGTGAAAGTCGGTATTGCGGGTTACTGGCGACCTGAGTGGCCAAAGCCGCCTTCACCGCGCAGGCTGGCGTCAAAATCGTCTACCAGGTTAAATTCCGCCTGCACCACGGGCACGAAGACCAGTTGTGCCATGCGGTCGCCAGGCTGCAGCGAGAAACTCTCCTGACCGCGATTCCAGACTGAAACCATCAGTTGTCCCTGATAATCGGAGTCGATAAGACCCACCAGATTGCCCAGCACAATCCCATGTTTGTGGCCCAGACCCGATCGCGGCAGGATAACCGCAGCCAGTGTGGGATCGGCAATATGAATCGCCAGGCCGGTCGGCACCAGCGTCGTGGTGCCTGGCGCGATCTCGAGAACATCATCAATGCATGCGCGTAAATCTAACCCGGCAGAACCTGCGGTCGCGTAGGTCGGCAGGGGAAACTCGTTGCCGACACGCGGATCCAGGATTTTAACGTCTATTTTTTTCATCATAACGGCTGACAATCTCGTCTATTAACTGTTGGCCAAGGAGCGACTTATCGCTGAGCGGTAAGCGTTTTTCTCCATCCTGCCAAAAAAGGTGAAGCGCATTGGTATCGCTATTAAACCCCTGTCCGGTTTTAGCGACGTCGTTCGCGCAGATCAGATCCAGATTCTTGCGCACCCGTTTTTGCCGGGCGTATTCTTCCACATTCTGTGTTTCAGCCGCAAATCCGACGACGAATGGCCGGTTTTCCTGCAGGGCGGCGACGCCGGCAACAATATCGGGATTCTTTATCAGGTTCAGCGTGACGGTATCATCGCCGCCCTGTTTCTTTATTTTATCGGCCGCAACAGTGGCTGCCCGGTAGTCTGCCACGGCTGCACTTGCAATGAAAATATGTTGTTTGTCTATCTCGCCCATCACAGCGGCCTGCATCTCCAGCGCGCTGGTGACATCGATGCGGCGCACACCTGCAGGCGCAGCCAGGGCAACCGGGCCGCTGACCAGCGTCACCTGCGCGCCGCGTCTGGCGGCCGCGGCGGCTATCGCAAAGCCCATTTTGCCTGAGCTGTGATTGCTGATGTAGCGCACCGGATCCAGAGCCTCCCGGGTCGGACCAGCAGTTATCATAATGCTGAGATGTTGCAGATCGTTGACGGGTGCGGCCCACTGCACCGCATGGTCAACAATCGCCAGCGGATCGAGCATCCGGCCCGGGCCGATGTCGCCGCAGGCCTGGCTGCCGCTGTCCGGTCCCCAGATAAGCACGCCTCGCGCCGCCAGATTCTGCAGATTCTGCTGCGTGACCGCCGCACGATACATCTGCTGATTCATCGCGGGCACCACCGCAACGGGCGAGGCCGTCGCTAATACGGCGGTCGTAACCAGATCGTTTGCCATACCGGCGGTGATTCGGGCAATCAGGTCGGCAGTGGCCGGTGCCAGCACAATCAGGTCGGCCCATTTTGCCAGTTCGATATGGCCCATCGCCGCTTCCGCAGCGGGATCAAGCAGGTCGTCAAAGACCGGATAGCCGGACACGGCCTGCAGGCTGAGCGGGGTAATAAAAGCCTTCGCGCCTTCTGTCATCATCACGCGGACATCCGCGCCGCGGTCGCGCAGGCGACGCACCAGTTCAGGTGCTTTGTAAGCAGCGATACCGCCGCTGACGCCCAGAAGAATTTTTTTGCCGGCTAATCCCATCATGATGTTGGCCTCACTAAGCTCTCAGCCGCGCGTGGCGGCAAATGCACGGACTTTATCACAAAAGCGCGGATACGCCTTTTCCCAGGCTGCGTTTGCGAGCCGCCTCGTAAATTGTGTCGCCATGCATAGCGGCTCGTCTCCTGACAGGTCATGATGCTGTGCATCTCAGGGAGAGCAGATATGAAAATAAGCGGACCACGGGAAAAACTGCAGAAGCTGGGTGCGCATGCGCTCAGCGATACCGAACTGTTGGCGATTTTTCTCCGTACCGGATCGCCAGGGCAGAACGTTATTGCGCTGGCTGACCAGATGTTGCAGGAATTTGGCTCGCTTTATCAGCTTATGACCTCAGGCAAAACGGCCTTTAGCGGCATCAAAGGCGTCGGCGATGCCAAACTGTCGCAGCTGCATGCGATTGCCGAACTGGCGAAACGCTTCTTCGCCAGTAAACTGGCCCGCGAAAGCGTGATGGAAAACCCGCAGATTACGCGCCAGTATCTGCAAAGTTTGTTAGCCGGTCAGGAACGCGAGATCTTTATGGCGCTGTTTCTGGATAATCAGCACCGGGTGCTGCGGGCACAGAATATGTTTTCGGGCTCCATCAACAGCGTCGAGGTTCACCCGCGCGAAATCGTCCGGGAAGCGCTGAAGCTCAACGCCGCCGCCCTGATCCTGGCGCATAATCATCCCTCCGGGGTGGCCGAACCAAGCCGGGCAGACCGTGCCGTCACCCATAAAGTCAGTGAAGCCTGCCAGCTTCTCGACATCCGTCTGCTGGATCATCTGGTGATAGGTCATGGCGAATATGTCTCTTTCGCCGAGCGCGGATGGCTCTGATAGCGGGAATTTTCGCGCCAGGTGGCGGCTTTTTGCCCGATCATTCGGGATCTTTATCTGTTCGGGACTTGAGCACTTGGGCTGAGCGGCGTATACTACGCCACCTTTGAGAATCTCGGGTTTGGCGGTTAGGCCAGCTTAGCGGGTTCCATGGAACTCGCCTGGCGGGCTGCAAGCCTGACGAGGCGGCCAAAACCTAATTTTTAAAGCTCGAGCTGATTTGATTTTTGGAGAATAGACATGTCACGAGTCTGCCAGGTAACTGGAAAGCGTCCGGTGACCGGTAACAACCGTTCCCACGCAATGAACGCGACGAAACGCCGTTTCCTTCCGAACCTGCACTCACACCGTTTTTGGGTTGAGAGCGAGAAGCGCTTCGTTAGTCTGCGTGTATCTGTTAAAGGTATGCGTATTATTGATAAAAAGGGCATTGATACGGTATTAGCCGACATGCGTGCCCGTGGTGAGAAGTACTAAGGAACTGAATCATGGCTAAAGGTATTCGTGAGAAGATCAAGCTGGTTTCCTCTGCTGGTACAGGTCACTTCTATACCACCACGAAGAACAAGCGTACTAAACCAGAGAAGCTGGAACTGAAAAAGTTCGATCCGGTTGTACGTCAGCATGTGATCTACAAAGAAGCTAAAATTAAGTAATTTTAGTGTTCTGCTAAAAACCCGGCTCCGGCCGGGTTTTTTGTTTGCATAAAACGCTGAGGAGAGGGTATGCCAGAGTTGCCAGAGGTTGAAACCAGCCGTCGCGGTATTGAGCCGCATTTGGTCGGTGAAACTATCCTTCACGCCGTGGTGCGTAATTCACGTCTGCGCTGGCCTGTTTCGCAGGAAATTCTGGCGCTGAGCGACCAGCCGGTGCTCAGCGTGCAGCGTCGCGCAAAATATCTGCTGCTGGAGCTGCCACATGGCTGGATCATCATCCACCTTGGCATGTCGGGCAGCCTGCGCGTGCTGTCTGAAGAGCTGCCTGCCGCAAAGCATGACCATGTCGATCTGGTTATGAGCAACGGCAAAGTGCTGCGCTATACCGATCCTCGCCGCTTCGGGGCCTGGCTCTGGAGCAGCGATCTGGCGAGCAGCAGCGTGCTGGCACATCTCGGCCCTGAGCCGCTGAGCAGCCAGTTTGACGGGGATTACCTGTTTGAGAAGTCACGCGGCAAGCGAACGCTGATTAAGCCATGGCTGATGGATAATAAAGTGGTGGTGGGCGTGGGCAACATTTACGCCAGCGAGTCGCTGTTTACCGCCGGGATCCTTCCCGATCGTGCCGCCGGCAGCCTGTCACAGGCTGAAGCAGAACTGCTGGTCAGCACCATTAAAGCGGTGCTGTTACGCTCTATCGAACAGGGCGGCACCACGCTGCGTGACTTCTTACAGAGCGATGGCAAGCCAGGCTACTTTGCCCAGCAGCTGCAGGTCTATGATCGGGCCGGTGAACCCTGCCGCGTCTGTGGCACGCCGATTATCAGCGGCAGACATGGGCAGCGCAGCACCTACTGGTGCCCCCGCTGTCAGCACTAAGCCAGTTTAGCCAGCAAGGCCTGATGGACGGAGGCGGGCAGGAAGGCGGTGACATCGCCGCCGTGACGTGCCACCTCTTTAACCAGCGACGATGAGACAAACGAGAAACCTTCGGACGGCATCAGGAAAACACTCTCCAGCGTCGGCAGCAGATGACGATTCATCTGCGCCAGCTGCATTTCATATTCGAAGTCGGACACCGCACGCAGCCCCCGAACCAGCACATTCGCCTGCTGCTCACGGGCAAAATTCGCCATCAGATCGCTGAAGCCGACGACGTTGACGTTGGGCAGATGGCGCACGACCTCGCTGGCCAGCGCCACGCGCTCATCCAGGCTGAACATCGGTTTTTTACCGGGACTGGCAGCAACGGCCAGGATCACCTGATCAAACATCAGTGCGGCGCGCGTCACGATATCGAGGTGCCCGAGCGTAACGGGATCAAAGGTGCCGGGATAGATAGCTTTCGTGGTCATACTCGCCCTTTTGCCGAAGCGTGATTCAGCGCCCAGAGGGCTGAATATTTATTGAAGGTATACTGTGCGTTGACCACTGCCAGAATCCAGCCCTGCTTTCCATCGAGAAAACCCGCACGCAGCACCAGCGTTTTCACAAAGGCGCCCAGCGTATGGCTGAACACCGAAAAGAGGCTGCATCTTTTACCGCGCTGATGGCGTTCCGTTGCCCAGGCTTCGGCATAGGCCAGCTGCTTGCGCTGGAAAGCGATTAAATCGCGGCAGGTCAGATGCTGCAGATCACCGGGCAACGCCACAACCGGCGCGCCTTCGCTTTGCAACGATTCATGCACCAGATTGTCATTGTAGCGGAAGGTACGTGGATAGAGCCGCATCACGCGATCAGGATACCAGCCGCTGTGCCGCATAAAGCGACCGAGAAACAGATTGCTGCGGCCCAGGCTGTAAATCGTCCGGCTGGGTGGCGCAATCAGCACCTGCTCAATCGCGGCGCGCAGTGCCGGTGAGACGCGCTCATCCGCATCGATCATCAGAATCATATCGCCGGTGGCATAGTGCTGCGCGCGCTGGCGCTGGATGCCGTAGCCCTGCCAGTCATCATTCCGGTAGACCTGCGCGCCTGCCCGGGTCGCGATGTCAGCCGTGTCGTCATCACTGCCGGAGTCCAGCACGATAATTTCATCGGCCCAGCTGACTGAGGCCAGGCACTCAGGCAGTAGTCCGGCTTCGTTTTTGGTGATCATCACCACGGAAAGGCGCTGGCGTACGGACATTAGTGGGCTCGCGGTGGCAGATGGGGTTCGAGTAACTGTAGCAGGCGCTGCAGTGCGCCCTGATTCTGATGCAGCACCTCTACCGCGTGACGTCCGTAATAGCGGCGATAGTCATCATCCTGCAACAGATTAGTGACCTCTTTTTCCAGTGACACCACGTCGGTAACGGTAATCAGCCCCTGACCTTCCTGCAGCTTGCCGCAGATATCTTTGAAGTTCCAGGTGTGCGGGCCCATCAGCACCGGAAGGGCGTGCGCGGCCGGTTCCAGCGGGTTATGGCCGCCCCGTTCCACCAGGCTGCCGCCGACAAAAGCCAGATCCGCAATGCCGTAGAGCAGCATCAGTTCACCCATCGAGTCGCCGATAACCACCTGGGTTGCGCCTGACGGGATCTCGCCGCTGCTGCGCAGGATAAAGCTGAAGCCGCGTTCCTGCGTCAGTTCGCGGGCATCGTTAAAGCGTTCGGGATGACGGGGGACCAGAATCAGCAGCAGTTCCGGGAACGTCTGCAGCAGGCGGCGATGCGCATCCAGCACAATAGCCTCTTCGCCTTCGTGCGTGCTGGTGGCAATCCAGACCGGACGGCGCGGCGCCCACTGGCGACGCAGCGTTACAGCGCGGGCGGCCAGTTCTGGCGTAACGGAAATATCAAACTTAAGGCTGCCGGTAATCGCCAGCTGGGACCGTTTCAGCCCCAGCCCCAGGAAGCGGTCGCCATCCTCTGCATTCTGCGCGGCAATCAGCGTGATGCTCTGCAGCAGACGGCGCATGAATTTACCCAGCTTGTGATAGCCTTTGGCCGAACGGGCGGAGAGGCGGGCATTGGCAATCACCAGCGGAATATTACGCTGGTGCAGAATGCGGATTATGTTCGGCCACAATTCGGTTTCCATGATGATCACCAGCCTGGGGTTGACCGTATCCAGAAAACGATTGATCGATCCCGGCAGATCGTAAGGCAGATAGACATGATGAACATCTTTGCCAAACGCGGATTGTGCCCGTTCCGAGCCGGTCGGTGTCATGGTGGTGACGGTAATCGGCAGGGTCGGATAACGATGACGCAGCGCGCGCACCAGCGGGATCGCGGCCAGGGTTTCGCCGACAGAAACCGAGTGCAGTACGATGCCGTCGGGTGCGACTTTGCCGGCACAATAGCCATAGCGTTCTGCCCAGCGTTTGCGATAGGCTGGCGCTTTACGACCGCGCAACCACAGGCGCAGCCAGATCAGTGGCTGAATGAAGTAGAGCAGTGCGGTGTAAATGGTCGTCATAGTTACCGTTACAGCAGGTTCGCGTCTGAAAAAAGATTAAAATCGGATGGCGGCATGTTATCAGAAACCCTGCATGCACTCATCCCGGATTGTCAGTTGCTGCTCAGTACCTGCTGATAAAGCGATGTCAGCGCCTGCGCCAGTCGCGACGGGCCGTAGGGTTCAATTTTGCGCCGCGCGGCGTCGCCCATGCGTGAATCGCGGGAAAGTGCCGGTAGCGCGTTCACTGCCTGATTTAACCCGCTGATATCCAGCGCATCACAGACGAAGCCCTCCTGACCTGCAGTAATAAATTCTGCGCCACCGCAGCCAGTGCTGGTAATCACCGGTAAGCCGCAGGCCATCGCCTCAAGCACCACATTCGGGAAGGGATCGTAGAGCGTGGGCAGCAGCAGGCCATCCGCCGCGTGATAAAACGGCTGCACATCCTGCTGGACGCCGACAAAGCGCAGACGCTCCAGGCAGTTCAGCTGCCTGGCCAGCTGCTGATAGCGTGACAGTTGCTTATCCTGACCCACCACGATCAGATAGCGATCGCTGGCGGCCAGCGCCTGGATCGCCGCTTTCAGCCCTTTACGTTCAAAGCCGGAGCCGACATAAATCAGTACGGTGGCGTCAGCGGGCAGCGCCAGCTGCTGGCGAATGGCATAACGCGCCGCGTCTGTCGCGGGCTTGAAACGGCTGGCGTCAATGGCGTTGTGAATGACATGGATTCTGCTGGCATCAAGCGAGAAACAGCGCAGGATATCGCGCTTTACCATCTCTGAATTGCAGATCACCGCTTTCAGCGTCGGCGAGTTAAACATTTCCGCTTCCGCCTGCAGAACGTAGCGGTGATAAGGACTGAGGGCTGCACTCAGTCGCTGCCAGGGCGAGACAATGCGAGCGCGCTGTTCCAGCCAGACGCGATGAACACCATCCCCCGCGCGGAAAATGTCACAGCCTGCGATGCGCTCATGGCTCTGCACAATATCGAACTGCTCCCGCTCCCAGCAGGCGCGGGCAGCGCGGGCAAAACCGCGCTCGCGCGAGATACGGCCCAGCTTTGCCGGATTACAGATATGCAGATGCCAGTCAGGGTCTGGCGTGCCCTGCCAGCTGCGGGTAATGATGTTGAGGTCGAGCTGTTCGCTACCCAGCGCCTCCAGAGCGCGTGAGATAAACCGCTCGGCGCCGCCATCCGGGCGGTATTTCTGCCGGACGATCGCCAGCCGTAACTTACTCATTCAGGTAACTCCTCGCGGCCGCGACCACATCCTCTACCGGGATCGCCGACAGATAGCGCTGGTCAGTGCGGGTGTCGATAGAATCGGGGGAGGGCAGCGGGCCATAATCGCCCGCCCAGATGACGTGGTTGTTGTCACCCCAGGGCCGCCAGTGCTGCAGTTTGGTCGGACCAAACAGCGCAATACAGGGCGTTTTCAGCGCAGCGGCCATGTGCATCGGGGCGGAATCGACACCAATAAACAGCCGGGCGTGCTCTATCAACGCGGCCAGCTGCGGCAGCGTGAACTGACCCGCCAGCGACACCACGTCCGGCGACGCACAGAGCGCCCGGATGCGGTTAATCATGGCCAGCTCCTGCTTATCCGGTCCGGCGGTCAGTACGACCTTCAGGCCTGGCTGGGCCAGTTGTTCGATTGTGGCGGCCACTTTCTCCTCTTCCCAGCATTTAAAGCCCCAGCGAGAGGTCGGCTGCACCACAATACAGGGGCCGGTTACCCGGTGCTCCGCCAGACGGGCCTGCACGATCTGCCGGTCTGCATCGCTGTAATGCATCGACACGCGCGCGCCGTCGCTGCTGATGCCCAGTGGCGCCAGCGCCGACATATTCTGCTCAACGGTGTGCAGCTTGCCGTGATTATGCGTGGGAACCAGGCGGTTATGACACCATCGCCACAGGGCATTATCCCGTTTTTTAAAGGCGAACCCGATGCGAACGGGCGCCCCGGAGAAGCGGGTAATCAGCGCCGCGCGCCACTGGTCGGCCAGATTGATCACCAGGTCATACCGCGCATCACGGATGGCGCGGATCAGATCTCGCTCATGGCCCAGCTTGCGCCAGGTGCCTTCCTGCTTCCATTTACGATCGATAACGTGCAGATGGCGGATAGCCGGATGGGCTTCCAGCATCGGACGCGTTTCCTGATAGAGCAGCACGTCGATACTGGCCTGCGGATACCGCGCCCGCAGCGCATTGATAGCTGGCGTGGTGAGCAGCATGTCACCATGATGGCGCAGCTTAATCAGTAAGATATTTTTTGGCGAGATGTTTGCTGGAGTCAGGCTGGCCATAAACAAGAGTTCTCAGAATTCAGTGAACCGATTGTAGGGCAAACGCTTTTTAGGATAAAGCCAGCCTCAGCGGTTATTTAATCCGCCAGCGATAGAGCCTGCCCAGCCACAACAGTAACTGATACCACTGTTTGATGCCCCGGGCATTACGCAGCATGCGCAGATGCGTCTTACTGGTGAAAAGATCCGCGATGATGGCCTGGCGGGCCTGTTCGTCAGGCTCCCGTCTCACACTGTGACACACGCTGAGTGCCTCATGGGTCACCTGATAGTGAAATGACGGGTAGATCCTCACGCGGTCGCGATAGCGGGTATTGAGCTCTTCCAGCAGCCGGGCGATTTTCAGGTAGTGACGCTGATATTCCACGTTGCGCGCGCCTGTCCGTTTGCGGTTGCTGATCGAGGCATCATGCATGTAGTAGCGATAGAGCACTGCGTCGGTATAACGCACGCGATTGGCCAGCAGCATAAATTCGGTGGTCCAGGGAATATCCTGATGATGCAGGCCGGGCTCAAACTGCAACTGATGCTGCTCAATCAGCGCCCGGCGATAGATGCCCAGCCAGACCACATGCATATAGCGATGGGTTTTCAGTGCGGTATTGAGCCAGTCGGGACCGCTCAGCACCGGTGTGCTGCGCAGGCGGTCCAGCGGAATCAGGGGTTTTACCCGCTGGCTGTGTTTGAAAAACCACTCGGCGTTGCACTGCGCCGCATCCAGATTGTCCGCCTCGGCCATCGACACCAGCGTCTGATACATCTCTGGCTGCTGGGTATCATCGGCGTCCGGGAAAGTGACATATTTTCCGCGCGCAATCGCCAGTCCGGCATTGCGCGCCCGCGACACGCCACCGTTTTCCTGATGAATGACACGAATGTGAGCGTGCTGCTGTGCATAGTGGTCGGCGCGTTCGCCTGAGCCGTCGGTGGAACCATCGTCGACGATAATAATTTCCAGCGAATTCAGCGTCTGCGCCAGCAGTGACTGCATGAACTCATCAAACATGCTGCCCGCGTTATACATCGGAGTAATGATACTCAGCAGAGGAGATGTACTCATGACACTCTCTGCGCCTGCGTGGTATTCACTGCGAAAGGGCGTTGCCTCGTCATAAATCATGTCCAGATCAGCAGAATGAAAACAGGAATGTCGCGATTATAGAACGGGCTGGCCTGCCTGCTTTATTAAAAAGCCACGCACGGCCTTCAGCGTGTGTTACATGCGTTTTTTTTACGCAGTCGGATGGCGCAGGCCGGCCGCGCATTACGCCAGCAGCCTGCCTGTCCCGGCGTTGCAGGCGTTATGGCTGACGCGGATTAAAAAACTTAAGCCTGACATATTTCATCATCCAGCTCATGCTTTCGGCATACTGTCTCTGATGCCACTTTATGCGGGCAAATCGTTTTATCTCTTTGTAATGCCGGGGGGCATCAAGCGGCTCTGTGGCCCACGGCGAACGCTGGTAGTAACTGAAGTAGAGCCGGGAAAGATCGCTGCCCCCCAGGCATGCCAGGGTTTGCATTTGCCGGTGTAATGAATCATCACGGTGTCGTCGGGTACGCCGGAGTGGTCCCAGACTTTGTTGGCAATGATGTCATAGATATGGTTATAGCGATCGGGCAGGATCAGCGTCTCTTCCTCCAGCACGATATTCAGCGCATCCTGGTCGGGGAAACCAAATCCGGCTCCCCGCGTCACCAGCACGTCAGTAATGCGCGTGGTGGTCTGCCTGTCGAGCCAGCGTGGAATATTAATCAGCATAAAGCCGGAGTTGAAATAGTGATGATGCGTCAGCCCCAGCCGTGCGCACTGGTTCTGCCGCGCCCGCGGCGTGTCATTGCAGGCCGCCAGCGTGTAGTCGGTGATATCCAGCGTAAACAGCGGCGAATAATCCCCGACAACCAGCGTGTCGGCATCAATATAAATCACCCGATCGCTGTAGCGCGCCACGGTTTCCGGAATCAGGAAGCGGTAGTGAATGCTTTTGGGATAGCGTCCCACCGCAGGCAGTTGATCAACCCATGCGCTATTGAAGATATGCAGCGTAATCGCCAGGCGATGACCGCTCGCCAGCTCGCGCAGCTTTTCCACATCCTCTTCGCGCAGCGAATCGGAAAAAACGTGGGCGTGGAAAGCGGTATCGGGATGATGGCAAAGAAGTGAAAACAGCGTAATGCCCAGACCACGCGCGTAAGCATGGTTGATGCCAAACGCAACATGAACCGGATTATCATCCATGTCAGCAAGCGTGTTCACCAGCAGCTGACTTTGCTGAACGGCATCAGCAAGAGGGGTAATGGCCATTACGCTTCACTATTCCAGATTATGAGTAATAAACGTTTGTATTCTAGTCAGTTTCTCGCCATCCAGCCCGAATAATTTTTCAGCCGGCTGATCAAACTTAAAACGCGTGGCAAAAACGAACGTCGAGGCTGCAATATTATCGGGTCCGATGAACAACACATTGTTAACCGGACGCTGTTCTCTGATTTCACACGGACCGTAAAGCATGATCACCGGAACCTGCTGCGCATCGGCAATATACGCATTGCCAGAGTCCGAGGAGATATAGAAATCCATCTGTGCGATAGCCCACGGCACCGCTTCCAGCCTGAGCTCTCCAATCAGGCTGACAATATTTTCTCTCGGCCCGGTCAGGTTCAGTAATTCATCCAGCCACGGCTGCTCAGCAGGCGGGCCAAAGACATAAAAGGTGCAGGGCAGATCAGACAGCGAATCCATCAGCTGCTGCCAGACGGCAGCCGGAATGGTTTTAGCCCGGTTACCGGCAGAAATGCTGATGCCGATTTTAATGCCGCTGCGTGGGTTCAGTAATACGGTGGGCGGTGCAGGCGGCTGCCAGAGCGGCGAGGTCGCATGCTTGGGAAAATCGGTATGGCGATAGTCGCGGTTGATAAGCTTCAGGTAACTGTCGAGTGTTAAATCTGTTTTCGTGTGTTCGACAATGCCGCTGGCCCGGCGATAGAAAGTCGAATGGTAGGATTTGCGCACATAGGTACGCAGAAACTGCCGGTTGGGCGCATTACATAACGCGGCAAAAAACAGGTTCACGCTGTTTGGCTGCACCAGATAAACGTTGTCATAGCGGTTCATCAGGGTGAACGCCAGCTTCAGTTTGGCAAAAAAGCTGCGCTTCGCCTCCTCCATCAGAAAATAGCGGCTGACCGTGTCGTCATGACGCACCAGCGGCTCCACCGCTTTGCTGATCAGCAGCTCAGACTGACCCAGCGCGCGCAGCATCGGGGTGATATTAATAAAGTCCCCAATCTTCGCCGTCTGGATAATTAAGCTGCGTCCGGTCGGGCGATAAAACAGCCGCATCAGCGCCCGAAAAGGTACCAGTAACAGATAGATCAGCACATAGTTCATGGCATGTTTTCCGTGATAACGGCCTGCAGTCTCTCTGCGACCGTGTCGGCCATCAGCTCTGCCAGATTATGGTTCGGGGCGCTCAGAGCCTGCTGATTCTGCCCGTAACCGCCAATCAGTCCGGGGTCGGTCGGGCCATATAGCGTGAGGTTGGGGCGATCCAGCGCCGCGGTCAGATGGCTCAGGCCGGTATCGACAGAGACCACCGCCCGGGCGCCTGCCAGCTGCCGGGCAACTGCCTCCAGCGTCAGTTTTGGCAACACATCGACATGCGCAAATCCGTCCGCCAGGCGCAGCGCACGCTGATGCTCATGCTCGGCCCCCCAGGGCAGCTTCACCCGCAGCCCGCTGGGCTGCATCAGGGCAATCAGCTGTCGCCAGTGTGATTCCGGCCAGTGCTTATTATCCCGCGTCGTGGCATGCAAAAAGACCAGGTAATGGTGCGCATCGGCGGGCAGATCATGCAGGAAGTGCCCGGCGATCGCATAGTCGCCCTGCTGCTGCGGCTTTTCATAGCCAAGGCTTTTGGCGAAGAGTTCGCGCGTCCGCTCTACCGCGTGCTGCCGCTTGCTCACCTCATGGCGGACGTCATACCACCAGCTGGCAAAGGGCTCACGCGCGCTGCGGCTGTCCTGGCCATGCTTTACCCCTCTGGATAAGCGGGTCACCAGCGCGGCGCTTTTAATCAGCCCCTGCGCATCGATCACGATATCGTACTGCCGTGACTGTAACGCACGCTTAAACAGCACGCGCTCTTCACGCTGCTGGCTGCCAAACCAGTGTTTGCGCCAGCGCCGGATGGCGACCGGCAGTACCCTGTCGACGGCGGGATGCCAGCCAGGGATCTGGGCAAAATTCTCTTCCACCACCCAGTCTAAGCGGATGCCGGGAAGGGCATGCATCGCATCGGTCAGCGCCGGGAGAGAGTGCAGCACATCGCCCATGGACGACGTTTTTACGATCAGGACGTGCATGGCACCTCCTGAGGCGCGAGCAGCTCGCTTAGTGTCTGGTGGACGCGCTCTGGCTGGATGTCGATCAGGCTCTGATGATAACCCTGTTCGGCATCGCCTTTACGCACTTTGTGGTAGCCGGTGATCAGGCGGATAATGCGCGCCCGACGCGCCAGCGGCGGCGTAAAGTCAGGGCTACTGGGGCCATAGAGCGCCACCAGTGGGCGATCCAGCGCGGCGGCAATGTGCATCAGGCCGGAGTCATTACTGACCACGGCGCGACAGCACGCCAGCAGAATGACCGCCTGCTCCAGCTGGGTTTCACCCGCCAGATTACGACAGTGGCTGCGTGCCTCTTCAGGCAGCGCCGCGATAATCTCTTCGCCGGTCGGGCGATCTTTGCCTGAGCCAAACAGCACAATCTGGAAGCTTTCCGCAATCAGCTGACGGGCCAGCGCAGCGTAGTGATAGTGCGGCCAGCGTTTGGCCGGGCCAAATTCAGCTCCCGGGCAAAAGCCGATGATCGGGCGGGTCGCGGCGAGCCGGAACTGCGCGGCCGTTTCACGCATCTCCTGCTCACCGACCTGCAGTTTTGGCCACAGCAGCGGCTGTGGCAGTTGCGCCGCCGAGGCAACAGGTGTGTCGTAGCCCAGCGCAACATAGCGCTCAACCATCAGCGGAAAAGCCGCCTTGTCAAGCACCCGCACATCGTTCAGCAGGCCGTAGCGCATCTCACCACGCCAGCCGACACGGCGTCTGATGCCGGCAAAAAAGGGCACCAGCGCCGATTTGAAGGAGTTAGGCAGCACATAGGCCCGGTCGTAATGGCTGGCGCGCAGCATTTTTCCCAGCCGGCGACGCTCGCCAATTTCCAGCGCGCCATGACCGAGTGGCATGGCCAGCGCCTGATTGACCTCCGGCATGCGTGACAGTAGCGGACGGCACCAGGCCGGTGCCATCACATCGATCACCGCATCGGGATGTTCGGCTTTGAGGGTGCGATAGAGACTTTGCGACATCATCATATCGCCGACCCACGACGGGCCGATTACCAGAATTTTCATCGCCGGAGCAGCTTCCTTTATGCGTTGCGGTTCAGCCAGACCATATATTCAGCGACGCCCTGCGCCACCGTTTTAAAGGGTTTGTCATAGCCGGCAGCACGCAATTTCGTGAGATCGGCCTGGGTATAGGCCTGATAACGGCCTTTGAGTTTTTCCGGGAACGGGATGTACTCAATCTGACCTTTCTGATGGAAATTCAGCACCGCGTCAGCCACTTCCTGGAAGGACTCAGCGCGGCCTGTACCACAGTTATAGATACCGGAGATGTTATTTTCCCAGCACCACAGATTCACTTCGGCCACATCGTCGACGTGGATAAAGTCGCGCTTAAAGCCCTCGCTGCCTTCGAACAGTTTTGGGTTTTCACCGCTGCTGATCTGCGTGTTCAGATGGAAAGCCACGCTGGCCATGCTGCCTTTATGGCCTTCGCGTGGGCCATAGACGTTGAAATAGCGGAAGCCGCATACCGGCGAGTTCGCTTCCGGCAGCATCTGACGGACATAGTGGTCGAACAGCATTTTGGAGTAGCCGTAAACATTCAGCGGCTGCTCATACTGACGCGCTTCGATGAAATGGTCGTTGCGTCCACCGTAGGTCGCCGCAGAAGAGGCGTAGAGGAAAGGGATCTCGCGCTCAAGGCAGAAGTGCAGCAGCTCTTTGGAGTACTGATAGTTGTTTTCCATCATGTACTTGCCATCCCACTCGGTGGTGGCGGAGCAGGCGCCTTCGTGGAACACTGCTTCGATCGGGCCTAAATCGTCGCCCGCCATCACGCTAATCAGAAACTCTTCTTTATCCATGTAATCGACGATATCAAGGTCGACTAAATTGGCAAACTTGGTGCCATCCTTCAGATTATCCACGACCAGAATGTCGGTGTGACCGCGTTTGTTCAGCGCTTTGACGATGTTGCTGCCAATCATGCCCGCGCCGCCAGTTACGATAATCATGTTGTTACCTTCAATGTTGTAGGGTGAAACAGGAGGTTTCACGCACGAATACCTCACATCATAACATTTCATCCGGGTGCAGGCAGCCAGATGACTCTGTAACGCTTTGTATATCTCTCCTCGCGGCGTGAACTATGCTGCAAAAATGACATTCTGTTGGGCGATTTGTCGTGAAGATGCAGTCTGTTCAGTAAGATATGCCAGATTTTTGCCATCTCAGGAGAGCAATGATGTCTGCGCAATTTTATCAACAACTTCGTCAGCAGCTTGATGATGCACGTCAGGAAGGATTGTTTAAGCAGGAGCGGATCATCACCTCTGCCCAGCAGACGGCGATCGCGGTGGGCGACGACCCGGCAGTGATTAACTTCTGCGCCAATAACTATTTAGGGCTGGCAAACCATCCGGCGCTGATTCAGGCGGCGAAAGAGGGGATGGATTCGCACGGTTTTGGCATGGCGTCGGTGCGCTTTATCTGCGGCACGCAGGACAGTCATAAGCAGCTGGAGAAGCGGCTGGCTGAATTTCTCGGCATGGAGGATGCGATTCTCTACTCCTCCTGTTTCGACGCCAATGGCGGGCTGTTTGAAACGCTGCTGGATGCGCAGGATGCGGTGATCTCTGATGCGCTCAATCACGCTTCTATCATCGATGGCGTCCGGCTGTGCAAAGCGCAGCGCTACCGCTACGCCAATAACGATATGACCGGGCTGCGGGCGGCGCTGCAGACGGCGCGCGACAACGGCGCACGCCATATTCTGATTGCTACTGATGGCGTCTTCTCCATGGATGGCGTGATCGCTAATCTGCCCGCCATCTGCGATCTGGCTGATGAGTTTTCTGCGTTGGTCATGGTCGATGACTCTCATGCGGTGGGCTTTGTCGGGAGTAGCGGACGCGGCACCCATGAATATTGCGATGTCATGGGCCGGGTCGACATCATTACCGGAACGCTGGGCAAGGCGCTGGGTGGCGCGTCCGGCGGTTATACGGCCGCGAAAGCCGAAGTGGTGGAGTGGCTGCGCCAGCGCTCCCGTCCCTATCTGTTCTCCAATTCGCTGGCACCTGCCATCGTTGCCGCCTCGCTGCGGGTGCTGGATCTGCTCAGCGAAGGCGACGGGCTGCGTCAGCGCCTGTGGGATAATGCACGCTTCTTTCGCGAGCAGATGACGGCGGCAGGCTTTACCCTGGCTGGCGCCGATCACGCGATTATCCCGGTGATGCTGGGAGAGGCGCAAGTCGCTCAGGAATTTGCCCGCCTGCTGCAACAGGAGGGGATCTACGTGACCGGGTTCTTCTATCCGGTGGTGCCGAAAGGTCAGGCACGCATTCGCACCCAAATCTCGGCGGCGCACACTCAGCAGCAGCTGGAACGTGCGGTCGCGGCCTTTACCCGCATCGGCAAACAACTGGGCGTCATTGCCTGAGGAGTCGGTTATGAAAGCACTCGCCAAACTGAAGAAGGAAGCGGGCATCTGGATGGTGAACGATGCGCCGGTGCCTGAGCCAGGGCACAACGATCTGCTGATCAGGATCCGTAAGACCGCTATATGCGGAACCGACGTACACATCTATAACTGGGATGACTGGTCGCGTAAAACCATTCCGGTGCCCATGATTGTGGGTCATGAATATGTCGGTGAGGTGGTCGCTGTCGGGCAGGAGGTAAACGGCTTCACTGTGGGTGATCGGGTGTCGGGCGAGGGACACATCACCTGCGGACATTGCCGCAACTGCCGTGCCGGACGCACGCATCTGTGCCGTAACAGTGTCGGGGTCGGCGTAAATCGCCAGGGCTGCTTCGCGGAATATCTGGTTATCCCGGCGTTTAACGCATTTAAAATTCCCGACAACATTTCCGACGAGCTGGCGGCCATTTTCGATCCGTTCGGCAACGCGGTGCATACGGCTCTTTCCTTCGATCTGGTCGGTGAGGATGTGCTGATCTCCGGTGCAGGGCCAATCGGGATCATGGCCGCCGCCATCTGTCGCCACGTCGGCGCACGCAACGTGGTGATCACGGATATCAACGAATACCGTCTGGAGCTGGCGAGAAAAATGGGGGTCACCCGCGCGGTCAATGTGGCGCATGAAGATCTGCATGATGTGATGCACGCGCTGGGCATGACCGAAGGGTTTGATGTCGGGCTGGAGATGTCCGGCGCGCCGCCTGCTTTCCGTGCGCTGCTGGAGGTGATGAATCACGGTGGACGGATTGCCCTGCTTGGCATCCCGCCGGGTGAAATGGCGATCGACTGGAATCAGGTAATCTTCAAGGGACTCTTTATCAAAGGGATTTATGGCCGGGAGATGTTTGAAACCTGGTACAAAATGGCGGCGCTGATTCAGTCCGGCCTCGATTTAACCCCGATCATTACCCATCGTTTCGGGATTGATGATTTCCAGCAGGGTTTTGACGAGATGCGTTCAGGGCGTTCGGGAAAAGTGATACTGAACTGGGACTAACGCAGCGGCCGCCGGGGCGGCCGCCTGCTCAGCGCTGCTTCTTCTCTTCGTCGGTCAGGTAACGCACTTTGCGTGTGTAGTCCTGACCTTTGAAGTTCAGCGGCTGTCGCGGGTCGGCAAGGTATTTCTGCCACTCCGACAGCGGGAAGCCGCCATGCGCGCCCACCACGTCAAGCGGGATCACCGCCGACTGGCCGCCAATTTTTTTCGAGACCGGCCAGTTAGCCCATTCGCCCAGATTAACGGTTTTGATATCCAGCATGTCCAGCAGCACCGCGAGCGGCAGCTGGTCAGTGGGTGGCTGGCTGTCGTTCATCAGATTCCAGGTGTCATTAAACAGCGTCAGCCACAGCGGTGAAATGCGCTGCCAGACGTCGCGGGTGGCCGCCAGGTAAGCCCCGTTAACGTGATCCACCAGATAAGGCCGGATGCTGTGCGGATAGTAGGCGGGGATCGCCTCTGCCGGTGCCTCCGCCAGTTTGGCAATCATTTTTCCCTGACGGAAACTGGAGTAGAGATGGCCCGGCTTCATCATGATCTCCGGCATCTTAAGCAGATTAAGGTCAGAATCGATCATCAGAATGCCGTCACCCTCTGCCTGCAGAGGAGCCTGCAGCTTGATTAACCGGCTGCGGTAGATCTGTTTGTAGCGATAGGACGCTTCCCGGTGCGGAACATCCAGCGTTACCACACGGGTTTTCGCCGGCAGGCTGCCAAATGCGTGAGCGGGCTGATCGCTGACAATCACAATCTCGTTGGCCTGGGTCGCAAAGCGCACTGCAAAATCGGCGCTGAGCAGCGCTTCTTCGATATAGTCCGCGCCGGTACAGGGGATGACGACAGAGGTGACCGGCACCGTACCCTGCACTTCCTGATTTGAATAGGACAGGTTATGGCGCGCTCTGATATGGCGATAACGGGGATTTAAAAAATTAAGCATGAGGTTTCTTTCTGGTGACGCTCTGTAAGATATTCTCGACACCGCTGATATAGGTTTCAATGGCGTACTGTTCACGGATGCGTTTTGCTGCCGCATTGATCAGGCGTTGACGCAAATCCGCATCCTGCCACAGCGCGGTAAGCTGCTGGGTCAGCTGCACCACGTTGCCATAGTCAAACAGCAACCCGGTTTCGTCATGACTGATCAATTCGGCAGTGCCGACGACCCGTGAGCCGACAACGGCGGTATTCACCAGCATCGCTTCCAGTACCACGCGGGGTAATCCCTCACTGCGTGAGGCAAGAATAAACGTATCGAAGGCGGTGAGGTAATCCAGCGCATTGTTCTGAAAACCCGTAAAAACCACATGATGCTGAATATTCTCGGCGGTCGCCAGTTGCAGCAGATGCTGCAGTTCCGGACCCGCGCCGACAATCACCATTTTCCAGTCTGCCTGAGGATTGGCGCGTTTAAAACGGCCCAGCGCCTGCAGAATGTGGTGGTTAGATTTACGCAGTATCAGAGAGCCGATGGAGCCAAAGACAAACGTTGACGGTGACAGTTTTAAGCGCTGGCGTACCTCAGAACGATCAGGTAGCGGCTGGTGGATATCGATAGCGTTGCTGACGGTAAAACAGCGTTCCGCATCAACACCGTGGCTGCGAAGCGTCTTACTGACGCCCTGAGAAACGGCGATCACCGCCTGACAGCGCTGATTCACCATGCTGACCAGTCGTGGCTCCAGTACTGGGTCGATACGGCAGTGCTGCACTACCGCGACGTCCAGACTGCGCGCCGCCAGATACCCCTCTACATTGGTGCTGGGCTGATTATTCATATAGAGCGTGTCAAACGTTCCCAGCTGCAACAATGAATGGATTTTGCTGGCATTGGGGATAATCCGCCAGCGCGTATCGATTTCATCAATGGCGCGCTTTTTAAATTTTTTATTGAAAAACAGCAGAGCGCGTGCGACTTCTTTAACAAGTTTTGCCCAGCGGGGCTGTCTGATTTGCGGAATGAAAAACACCGGAATAGCCAGGGCATTAAGCGCAGACTCGATGGTTTCGTCGTTACCACGGCTGTAGTTATGATAAAAACAGCAGGTGATATCAAACTTTTCACGATCGATACGTTTCAGCAGCTCCAGCATACTGTTGGTGCCGCCGCCCCACTCTCTGCCGTTATCCAGCAGCAGGATTTTTTGTTTATTAATCGTCATCCCAATCACTGTTCCAGCACAGCCCGTTATCGCCCGACCCGGGATTATAGTAATTTCTGCGTATAAATGAACGCTAAGCCTGAGACTTAGCATTCATAGTACATTCAGAACAAATTTTTCAGCGTTTTGAATAACGGGCTGTTGTTCACGCTTTCGCCGATCACCGTTAAGGCACGGGTCGCCGGAACCGGTGCCAGTGGCTGCCCCGGCTTACACAATACCGCAGGCCGGAAGCGTGGCGTCACGGGGCGGGCCGATGCCAGCGGCGTCTTTGACGCCGCGTTAAGGGATTCATTCAGCAGCTGGCTGGGGCGAACCAGCGTGATGTCAGCCGGCAGGCTGGGCAGCATCTGCTGCAGGACCCGCACAGTGGCAGGGTGGGGATGACCAATAGCAATCGCATATCCGTCGCGCTGGGCCAGCTTCACCGCCCGGCTGAACTGCTGGCGGATAGCATTGCTGTCCTGGCTGTCATCAAGAAACACCCGACGTTTTAATACTCTGACCTGAGTTCCCTGCGCAGCCGGTATAGCCTGACTGTTGGCAATGGTCATGCTGTCGAGAAAGTAGAGATTGTAGTGGCTCAGCGCCTGCATCACCTTCTGCATACCAGGCAGGCTTGACGTCATCCTGCTGCCCATGTGGTTGTTCAGACCCACCGCATAGGGCACGTTGTTCACCGCATTACGCATGATACGCGCCACCTCGTCACTACTCATTTCCGGCGTCAGCGTATCTTTTTCCAGCGGCTGTTTACTCAGCGGTGCCATCGGCAGATGGATCAGTACCTCATGCCCGCCCTGATGCGCGCGGGTGGCCATCTCATGGGCATGCGGTGCGTTGGGTAACACCGCTACCGAAATGGCCTGCGGCATCTGCAGGACTTTATTCTCTTCGGCAGGGCGATAGCCAAAATCATCAATGACAATGGCCAGTTTACCTGCCTGCGCAACGCAGCTAAACAGCAGCACACTTAACAGAACGGAGATTTTTTGACGTTGTAGCAAAACCTATTTTCCTAACCACGGCAGTGGATTGACGGCCTGTCCCTGACGTCGGATTTCAAAATAGAGCGATGGCGTACCGCGGCCACCACTGGTGCCAACCAGGGCAATAGGCTGTCCTGCCTTCACCTGCGTGCCCACGCTCACCAGCGCACTCTGGTTATAACCATACAGACTCATATCGCCTTTACCGTGCTCCAGCACCACGACCAGGCCATAGCCCTGCAGCCAGTCAGCCATCAGCACACGACCGTCGGCGATCGCTTTGACCTCGGTGCCTTCGCGTGCATCGATCACCAGACCTTTCCAGCGTAATTCACCCTGTAGCTGTTCACCGAAGCGATGTTCGATACGTCCGCGCACTGGCCACATCGCCTGTCCGCCAGCGCGGCCTAATCCACCGGTACGGGCCACCAGTTCGCGTTCACTCTGGGTCGGCTGATAACGGGAACCTTTGGCTTTCGCCTGCGCCTGACGCTGACGCACTTTTTCCGCCTCACGCGCTTCACGCGCTGCGCGTTCGCGAGCCTCGCGTTCCGCCCGGGCAATCTTATCCTGCAGGCGGCTTTCGTTTTGCCGCATCTCGACCAGATCGGCCTGATCTTTCTCAAGCGCGCTTTCCAGCGACGTCAGGGTTTTTTTACGGGCGTCGCTCGCCTGCTGCAGCTTCTGCTGCTGACCCTGCTGCTGCGCAAGTAAGGTTTTCTGCTGCTGTTGCTTCTGCTCCAGCGCCACGCGTTGCTGATCCAGGTCCTGCCGCGTCTTTTGCAGCGATTCGATACTTTTCTGCCGGGCAGCGTTGAGATAGCCGAAATAAGCCAGAATGCGTTCGCTGCGCTGGCTCTCTTCCCCGCCCAGTAAAAGCTGAACGCCGCTATGCTGACCCTGACGGAAAGCTGCATCAAGCTGTGCTGAAAGCAGACTTTCCTGCTGACTTTGCTGTTTCTCAAGGCGGGCGATTGAGGTAGTGAGCTGCTTTATCTCGGTATTGAGTGCGGAGAGGCTATTGCGGGTATCACGTAACTGGCGGCTCGCCTGTGCAATGATTTTTTCCTGGCTCTGAAGCTGGTCCAGCAATTTGCTGCGCTGCACCTTTTGCGCTTTAACGCTTTTCTCTTTCTCAGCAATGTTTTGCTGGATTGATTGCAGCTGAGATTTGCTGTCTTCCGCACTCCAGGCCACGGCAGGCAATAACAGTGCGCCCGCACAAAGCAGACCAAGGGAGAGGCTGGACAGCTGGTTGAACAACGGCAGGTTATCGCCGCTGGAACGGGTCCTTGTGTGTAAAACGGTTGTTTTTCCCTTCATAGGCCAATGATTATTCCACGATGAACTGTCGCTTACCAGTGCTCCCCACTGGCATTTGCTTTTCCAGTTATGTCCGCTTTCACAATGACATGGATTAAGCCTTATGCCATTTTTGCTATTCAGCCACTTTTTTTGGAAAATGGAGCACAAATCGATACTCTGGCCGCATAGCATCTGTACATGCGAAGTGGCGCAGGTATACTCAGAACCCTTGTTTTAGCTTATTAGCCCGGTCTGGAGTCGTTACCCCTCATGCAAGAAATTATGCAGTTTGCAAGCAATCACCCCATCCTGAGTCTCGCATGGGTCGTTTTACTCGTTATGGTGATTGTGACTACCGTTAAAGGAATGTTCTCTAAGGTAAAAACGATTAGCCGGGGTGAAGCCACCCGCCTGATTAACAAAGAGGACGCGGTAGTAGTAGACGTGCGTTCGCGCGACGACTTCCGCAGAGGGCATATTTCAGGTGCGCAGAATATCGCTGCAGCTGAGATTAAAAAAGGTAACCTGGGCGAACTGGAAAAGCATAAAGCACAGCCCATAATTGTTGTGTGTGCAACCGGACAGAGCGCAGCCGATCCCGCTGCCCACCTGAGCGCGGCGGGCTTCACGCAGGTTTCAGTGCTGAAAGATGGTATCAGCGGCTGGAGCGGCGAGAATCTGCCACTGGTTCGCGGTAAATAACCTTACAGAGGTGCTGAGCATGGCAAATGTAGAAATGTATACCAAGGCCACCTGTCCTTACTGCCATCGGGCAAAGGCGCTGCTGACGCAAAAAGGCGTCGCATTCCAGGAGATCGCCATCGATGGTGACATGGCGAAACGCGAAGAGATGATTAAGCGTAGCGGTCGCACTACCGTGCCTCAGATTTTCATTGATGCGCAGCACATTGGCGGCTGCGATGACTTATTCGCACTTGATAATCGCGAAGGTTTAGATCCCTTACTGCAGGCGTAATTTTACGCCGGACATTCTCATACATAGGATTTGGTCACATGTCAGAACATAACACGAACGAAATGCAATTCCAGATTCAGCGTGTCTTTACCAAAGATATCTCTTTTGAAGCGCCTAATGCCCCGCAGGTCTTCCAGAAAGAGTGGGAACCGGACGTTAAACTGGATCTGGACACTGCATCTTCTCAGCTGGCTGACGAAGTGTACGAAGTCGTCCTTCGTGTGACTGTAACCGCTAACGTAGGCGAAGAGACCGCTTTCCTGTGTGAAGTACAGCAGGCGGGTATTTTCACTATCAGCGGTATCGAAGGAACGCAGATGGCTCATTGCCTGGGTGCTTACTGCCCGAACATCCTGTTCCCTTATGCCCGCGAATGCATTACCAGCCTGGTATCACGTGGCACCTTCCCACAGCTGAACCTGGCACCGGTCAACTTTGATGCGCTGTTCATGAACTACCTGCAGCAGCAGCAAAGTGAAGAAGGTGCTGAACACCATCAGGATGCCTGATGACCACACACGCTTCGATTAGCGTCATCGGTGCCGGATCTTACGGCACCGCTTTGGCGATTACCCTGGCCCGTAACGGCAATCCGGTGCTGTTGTGGGGACATAATCCGGCGCATCTTGCGCAACTTCAGACAGACCGCTGCAACACGACTTTTTTGCCCGATGTCCCGTTTCCCGACAATCTCTCCCCTGAACCCGATCTGACCCAGGCCATTGCCGCCAGTCGCGACCTGTTGATCGTGGTGCCGAGTCATGTATTTGGTGATGTACTGCAGCAGATTAAACCGCATCTGCGGCCGGATTCCCGTATCGTCTGGGCGACCAAAGGGCTGGAAAAAGAGACCGGCCGTCTGCTACAGGATGTGGCGCGCGAAATTGTAGGTGATGCCATCCCGCTGGCCGTGATCTCCGGCCCGACGTTTGCTAAAGAGCTGGCTGCAGGCTTACCAACGGCGATTGCGCTGGCAGCAACGGATGCGCAGTTTGCTGATGACCTGCAACAGAAGCTGCACTGCGGGAAGAGTTTCCGCGTCTACAATAATCCTGACTTCATCGGCGTGCAGCTGGGCGGTGCGGTAAAAAACGTCATTGCCATCGGCGCTGGTATGTCCGACGGGATAGGTTTTGGCGCGAATGCGCGCACCGCACTGATTACCCGTGGGCTGGCTGAAATGAGCCGTCTGGGTGCCGCGTTAGGTGCCGATCCTACGACCTTTATGGGCATGGCAGGGCTGGGCGATCTGGTGCTGACCTGCACCGATAATCAGTCGCGCAACCGTCGTTTTGGCATGATGCTGGGCCAGGGCGAGGATGTCGATAGCGCGCAACGCATTATCGGACAAGTTGTAGAAGGCTACAGAAACACTAAAGAAGTCAAAGCGTTGGCTGCAAGGCTGGGTGTTGAAATGCCGATTACCGAGCAGATTTATCAGGTGCTGTATTGCGAAAAACCGGCGAGAGATGCAGCATTGAGCCTGCTGGGACGAACAAGGAAAGACGAAAACAGCACTGGCTAACGCAGGACGCGTAGCATCATCACCTGCAGCGCCATTCAGGCGCTTTTTTTATCGGGAGAATACAGCAATGTCGTCTGATGAGTTAGAACTGGTCTGGAACAATATCAAAGCAGAAGCACGCGCCCTGGCTGATTGTGAGCCGATGCTGGCCAGCTTCTTTCACGCGACATTGCTTAAGCACGAAAATCTCGGCAGTGCACTGAGTTATATGCTGGCCAATAAGCTGGCGAACCCGATTATGCCCGCTATCGCCATCCGTGAGATTGTTGAAGAGGCCTATCGTGAAGATCCGTCGATGATACTGTCAGCGGCATACGATATTCAGGCCGTACGTCAGCGCGATCCGGCAGTCGATAAATACTCTACGCCATTGCTCTACCTTAAAGGCTTTCACGCCCTGCAGGCCTTCCGCATTGGTCACTGGTTATGGAATGAGGGTCGCCGTGCCCTGGCGGTTTACCTGCAGAATGAAATCTCCGTCTCTTTTGCTGTCGATATCCATCCTGCAGCCAGCATTGGTCACGGTATCATGCTCGACCATGCTACTGGCATCGTGATCGGTGAAACGGCCGTAGTGGAAAATGACGTTTCAATCCTGCAATCGGTGACGCTCGGCGGAACCGGCAAAACCAGTGGCGATCGTCATCCCAAGATCCGTGAAGGCGTGATGATTGGGGCCGGTGCAAAGGTCCTCGGAAATATCGAAGTGGGCAGGGGGGCAAAAATTGGTGCCGGTTCAGTGGTGTTACAGCCTGTGCCGCCGCACACCACGGCAGCAGGCGTGCCCGCACGTATTGTCGGTAAGCCAGGCAGCGACAAGCCATCGATGGATATGGATCAGCACTTTAACGGTAGCCTGGCAGGTTTCCAGTTTGGCGACGGCATCTAGTCTTTAATCAGCGCGCCCGCATAATCCAGCTGGCGCCACGCTTCATACACCACCACTGAAACGGCGTTCGACAGGTTCATACTGCGGCTTTCGGCTCGCATCGGGATCCGGATTTTCTGCTCTGCCGGTAACGCCGCCAGGATTTCCGCCGGAAGCCCGCGACTTTCTGGTCCAAACAGCAGGTAATCCCCCGCCTGATATGCTATAGCGCTGTGTGCAGGTGTCCCTTTAGTCGTCAGCGCGAACAGGCGTTGCGGTGTTTCAGAGGCGATAAAGGCCGGATAGTCTGCGTGAAATTTAATGGCGGTGAATTCGTGGTAATCCAGCCCCGCCCGACGCAGGCGTTTGTCATCCCAGGCGAAGCCAAGCGGCTGGATCAGATGAAGCTGGAAGCCGGTATTGGCGCAAAGGCGAATGATGTTGCCGGTATTCGGCGGAATTTCTGGTTCAAACAAGACGATGTTAAGCATAAGGCCCCCGATGACAGGGGCCGAAGCATAGCAAATTATTGACGGCTGGAGGAGTAGAGCGGCAGCCAGAGGGTAAGTCGCAGGCCACCCAGCGGGCTGTCATCGGCTTTCACCCAGCCCCGATGCTGCTGTACTGCCGTGTCGACAATGGCCAGACCGAGTCCGGTGCCGCCCGATTCGCGATCGCGCGCTTCATCGGTCCGGTAGAAAGGCCGAAAAATCTGTTCACGATCTTCCGGACTTACGCCAGGGCCGTCATCATCCACATGCACCGTGATGCCGGAAATATCGACGGAGAAGCTGACGCTGATGTGTGAGTGGGAATAACGCAGCGCATTGCGCACGATATTCTCCAGCGCACTTTCCAGCGCATGCGGGTTGCCATAAAGCGGCCATGGGCCAGGCGGATAGGGGATATCCATCTTTTTACCCATCTGCTCAGCTTCAAAGCGGGCATCTTCCAGTACCCCATTCCACAACTGGTTCGCCTTCATCGCTTCGCTGACCAGTGCATTTTTATGCTGGGTGCGCGACAGCACCAGCAGATCGTTGATCATGCCATCGAGACGCTGCGCTTCCATTTCGATGCGGCCCAGCTCTTTACTTTCGCCCTGACGCCGGCGCAGTAGCGCAGTAGCCAGTTGCAGGCGGGTGAGCGGGGTACGAAGTTCGTGGCTGATGTCAGATAACAGGCGTTGCTGACCGGTCATCATCCGCTCCAGCGCGCTGACCATCTGATTAAAGCTTGACCCTGCAGCCAGAAACTCCTGAGGCCCCGATTCCAGTTCGGGGTGCTGGCGCAGATTCCCGCTTGCCACCTCATCAGCCGCATATTTTAACTTACGTGCCGGGCGCGCCAGGCTCCAGGCCAGCCACAGCAGCAGCGGCGAGCTAATCAGCATGGTAACAATCAGCAGCAACAGGGGACGGTCAAAGAGCAGATTGACGAAATCGAGCTGGGAGCTGTTGGCGGGGCGAATCATGTAAAGCTGGTAGTTATCTTCGCCATCCCGGACAGCGAAAGGTCCCACCAGCTCAACACGGCCATATTTCTTTTTTTGCGGATGGTCGGCGTTATCAGACTGGCCAATAAAATTACGGATAACCTGCATTTCATTATGCTGCGCGCCAATCACCCGTCCTTCGCTGGTCACTAAAAGCAGCCGCTGACCCGGCGGTGCCCACTTTTCCACAGCCCGAAACAGACGACGCCACCACATCAGATCGTTGGGAGGATCCTGTGACAGCTCAGCTTCGACGTGTTGCTCGATCATGATGCCCTGCCGCTGTTCGCTCTCCAGCAGCGAGGTCATCTGACGTGAATCGAGCTTGGGCACCATGAGCACCAGCATCAGCACCAGCGCCAGGGTCAACCAGAAGATGGCGAAGATACGGGTGGTCAGACTTCCAATCATGACGCTGAAACCATCAGATAGCCGCGGCCCCGTAGCGTTTTAAACCAGGGATGGCCGTCGTGGCGCTCAGGCAGCTTGCGACGCAGATTGGAGATGTGCATATCAATGGCGCGGTCAAAAGGGGTCAGGCGCTTGCCCAGCACTTCCTGACTCAGATGCTCCCGGGACACGACCTGGCCAAGATGCTGCGCCAGCAGATAGAGCAGGGTGAACTCTGTGCCGGTAAGATCCAGCGTGACATCGTTAAAGCTCGCCTCCTGGCGACCCGGATTGAGGCGCAGGCAGTCAACTTCCAGCGTAGGAGAGCTGTTATCGTGCTGCTGTTGCTGTTCACTCCAGTTTGAGCGGCGCAGAATAGCGCGAATACGCGCGACCAGCTCGCGATCGTTAAACGGTTTGGGCAGATAGTCATCTGCGCCCAGTTCGAGACCCAGTACGCGGTCCAGCTCGCTGCCGCGTGCGGTTAGCATGATGACGGGGGTCTGATGTTGCTGACGCAGTTCTTTCAGGGTATCGATACCATTTTTCTTCGGCATCATGACATCCAGTAAAAGCAGGTCAATAGAGTTATCGAGCAGATTCAGCGCCTGTTCACCATCGCTGGCGACCACCACTTCAAACCCTTCCATTTCCAACAATTCTTTTAAAAGCGAAGTTAATTCGCGGTCGTCATCTACCAACAGGATTTTATTCATTTTTGTAGCCCTCCGAAGGCAAAATACCGTGTTCCTGGCCCACCTGGTCATCGCTTTACGTAGTTTTACACCCCCTGACGGATGTTTGCAGCTGCCGCCGTACACTGGCTCTCGTTGAATGGCAAAACGGAACGAACTGGAGTACACGATGCGCAAATTGACCGCCGTCGTCCTTGCCTCAGCGATGGCCCTGAGTGTCGCCAGCGCAGGTGCCCGGGAGGCGACGACGATTGACGAAATGCATCATGGCGGATTGCCGACAGGCAGTATGACGCAAAATCCGCAAAGCCACATGTTCGATGGCATCGAGTTGACTGAAGAGCAGCGTCAACAGATGCGTGACCTGATGCAGCAAGCCCGGCATCAGCGCCCGATGGTTGATATTAATGATATCGCAGCACTGCACACGTTAGTGACTGCGGACCAGTTTAACGAAGCGGCCATTCGTGAAAAGGCAGAAGTTATTGCCCGGGTTCAGATTGAACAGCAGGTTGAGCTGGCCCGGGTGCAGAATCAAATGTTCCAGCTGCTGACGCCAGCCCAGCAGGCCAGAGTACAGCAGAATTATCAGCAGCGGCTTAACGAGCTGCGACACATTTCGAAATTGCAGCCAGCTTCATCGCTGCAGGCAGTGAGTCGTACCAGCAGTAACCCGTAATACCAGTAACATAGTATCCCTGTTTTCCTTGCCATAGACACATCCCTGTCTTCCCCCGCCATGATGGTGGGGGTTTTTTTTATCTTTTGTTCACCTTTTTTTACTCTGACAGGAATCATCGCGGTGTAACAAAAGCCGGTTTTTATTGCTGCCTGTCTAACGTTTGTTTGCAGAATCTGTCGATTTATAACTTTTCAGTTCCTTCTTTCACGTTAACTCTATCGCTAACTATTTACGACAGATCAAAAAATTAACCTGCTGAAATTAAATAAGTTACAGTTATGGTTATTGATATTTTCCATTTTATTCAATGGGTTGTTTATTTCCCGCTGCGCTTGCCGATTCAGGCATACCCTCTACACTTAGCTCTGTCACTGCAGGGAAATTCAGTGTCTTTGCGAAGTCTCAGGGAGCAGCAACCACATTATGTAGTCCTGAATGAATCTATTAACGGAGTAAGTTATGGCAGAGCATCGTGGTGGTTCAGGTAATTTCGCAGATAATCCGAAAAAAGCGTCTGAAGCCGGTAAAAAAGGCGGCCAGAACAGCGGCGGCGGAAATTTTAAAAACGACCGTGAAAAAGCATCAGAAGCCGGGAAAAAAGGCGGCAAAAAGTAACCGCCTTATTTCATAGCGCAGGCCCGCATCTGAGTATCGCCTGACACTGATGTATATGACACTACGCCCCGTCCTCTCTGAGGCCGGGGCTTGTTTTTATTCGTTTCCGGCGTTGTCCGCAGAAACTGAGCGGCAAGGCGGCCTGATGGGCAGGTTCTGCTTCCCGATGTTAAACTGCAGCCATTCTTTCATCTGAGTGCGCATCGTGACTGATGCCGTACAGGGAAACTGGCATGCAACTCTCTTATGGCCGACTGGTAAAGCGCGCTGCGCTTGCCGCTACCATTCTTGCTTCTGTGCTGCTACTCGTGAAAATCTTTGCCTGGTGGTACACCGGGTCGGTGAGTCTGCTGGCCTCTCTGGTGGACTCACTGGTCGATATCGCCGCCTCGCTCACCAATCTGCTGGTCGTGCGCTATGCCCTGCAGCCAGCTGATGAAAATCACACCTTCGGGCATGGCAAAGCGGAGTCGCTGGCTGCACTGGCTCAGAGTATGTTTATTTCCGGTTCTGCTCTCTTCCTCTTTCTGACCGGCCTGCAGCATCTTGCCTCGCCCAATGTGCTGCGCGCACCGGATGTCGGGATTGCGGTGACCGTGGTCGCGCTGAGCTCGACGCTGATCCTGGTCGCTTTTCAGCGCTGGGTAGTGCGTAAAACCCGCAGTCAGGCGATTCGGGCCGATATGCTGCACTACCAGTCGGACGTCATCATGAACGGTGCCATTCTGATTGCCCTGGTGCTGAGCAGTTACGGCTTTGCGCGCGCAGACGCCCTGTTTGCCCTGGGGATTGGCCTGTTTATTCTCTATAGCGCACTCCGTATGGGCTACGAGGCGGTACAGTCACTGCTGGACCGCGCGCTGCCAGAAGAGGAGCGGCAGCAGATCCTGACTCTTGCCACCACCTGGCCGCAGGTACAGGGCGTGCACGATTTGCGAACCCGCCAGTCCGGGCCGACAAAATTCATTCAGCTTCATCTGGAGCTGGAAGACCAGCTGCCACTGGTGCAGGCGCATCGGATCGCCGATCAGGTTGAGAAGGCGTTACGTAAAGAATTTCCCGGATCGGACGTAATTATCCATCAGGATCCCTGTTCTGTGGTACCGTTCGAGAAAGCGGATTCTGCCGGTTTTTAACCTAAACGAATCAATTTGATACGTAAGGTATGACCTGGCGTTAACATTGCTGCAAAAATTAGTGAAAAGTTGTCTGACCTGAATCAATTCAGCAGCAAGCCTTTGATATACTATCTGCCATCACGTGTCGCGCGAGTCATCAATGGCCGTTTGCCGCGATCGACAGGCAGGATTAACCCTTAGTTTTGAACAATCCAGAGGTTGTCATGATCAAGAAAATTGGTGTATTAACCAGCGGCGGTGACGCCCCAGGCATGAACGCAGCTATTCGCGGAGTGGTACGTTCCGCGCTGAGTGAAGGACTGGAAGTTTTTGGGATCTATGACGGCTATCTGGGACTGTATGAAGATCGCATGATCAACCTTGATCGCTACAGCGTCTCCGACATGATCAATCGCGGCGGCACTTTCCTTGGCTCTGCACGTTTTCCTGAGTTCCGTAACGAAGATATCCGCCAGGTTGCTATTGAGAATATGAAAAAGCGCGGCATCGATGCGCTGGTAGTGATTGGCGGTGATGGTTCTTACATGGGCGCCAAGCGTCTGACGGAGATGGGTTTCCCCTGCATCGGTCTGCCCGGCACCATTGATAATGACGTCGCCGGCACAGATTACACCATCGGTTACTTCACGGCGCTGGAAACGGTGGTGGAAGCGATCGACCGCCTGCGTGATACCTCTTCTTCCCACCAGCGCATCTCTATCGTTGAAGTGATGGGCCGCTACTGTGGCGATCTGACGCTGGCGGCGGCAATTGCCGGTGGTTGTGAGTTTATCGTGTTGCCGGAGTTCCCCTATACCCGCGAAGAGCTGGTAGCGGAAATCAAAGCGGGCATCGCCAAAGGTAAGAAACATGCCATCGTGGCGATTACCGAGCACATCTGCGATATCGACGATCTGGCGCGTTATATCGAAACTGAAACCAAACGTGAAACCCGCTCAACCGTACTGGGTCACATCCAGCGTGGCGGTGCGCCCTGTGCCTATGACCGCATTCTGGCGTCGCGGATGGGTGCCTACTCCATTGAACTGCTGATGCAGGGTTATGGCGGCCGCTGCGTCGGTATCCAGAATGAGAAGATGGTCCATCACGACATCATCGACGCGATTGAAAACATGAAGCGTCCATTCAAGCGTGACTGGCTCGACACCGCGAAAAAACTTTACTGATCCTGTGGCGGAGCGTGCTGCACAGCGCGCTCCGGCAGCCCGTCGCTATATTCCTCGCAGTTATAACCGCTCATTTTTAATTCTTTAATCTCCGAATTGGTTTATGTCACGCTTAGCCCATAACGACATTGGGAGAGTGCGTAATGAACAAGTGGAGTATTGGCGTTACCCTGTTGCTGGCCTCGACCAGCGTTCTGGCGAAAGACATTCAGCTGTTAAACGTTTCTTACGACCCAACGCGTGAGCTGTACGAACAGTACAACAAGGCGTTCAGTGCGCACTACAAACAGGAAACAGGCGACAATGTGGTAGTGCGTCAATCACACGGCGGCTCCGGTAAGCAGGCGACCTCCGTCATCAACGGCATTCGTGCCGATGTGGTCACGCTGGCCTTACAGTCTGATGTCGATGCCATCGCCGGGCGGGGACGTATCGATAAAAACTGGCAGCAGCGTCTGCCGGACAACTCTGCACCTTACACCTCGACCATTGTCTTCCTGGTGCGCAAAGGGAACCCGAAAGGGATTCATGACTGGAGCGACCTGACGAAACCAGGCGTCTCCGTGATTACCCCGAACCCGAAAACCTCCGGCGGCGCACGCTGGAACTACCTGGCGGCCTGGGGCTGGGCGCTGGACCACAACAATGGCGATCAGGCGAAAGCCCTGGCGTATGTCAGAGCGCTGTTTAAAAACGTTGAGGTGCAGGATTCCGGGGCACGCGGCGCAACCAATACCTTCGTTGAGCGCGGAATTGGTGATGTGCTGATCGCCTGGGAAAACGAAGCCTACCTGGCGGTGAACAAACTGGGCAAAGATAAGTTTGAGATTGTCACCCCGAGTGAATCCATTCTGGCGGAACCGACGGTGTCGGTGGTCGATAAAGTGGTGGATGAAAAGGGCACGCGCAACGTTGCCGATGCCTACCTGAAGTATCTCTACTCGCCGGAAGGTCAGACGATTGCCGCACAGAACTACTATCGTCCGCGTGATGCCGAAATCGCGAAGAAATTCTCCAGCACCTTTGCGCCGGTGAAGCTGTTTACCGTTCAGGATAAGTTTGGTGGCTGGGCTCAGGCACAGAAAGCGCACTTTGCCGATGGCGGCAGCTATGATCAGGTCATGAAACCCTGATCTCTATCTCTGGCGGTCAGCGCCGATCTGCGCTGACCGCAGTTCTCTGTCGTCCCCTTATTTCTTCCAGTCCGACAATGGGATCCTCTGCCCCGAATTCCCCGTGACATTCTTTTCCCGCCAGGCGAGGATGCAGGCTGCTTAGCCATTCAGGAAGCGTCATGATGACAACACGTCGTGCAGCCCGTCTGGCTGCCGTTCTGCTGATGCTGGTTATTGCGGGGATGCTGGCGGCCGCCCTGCATGTCAAAAAAAACAGTGATGCGCTGTGGCAGATTGTCAGCGAGCAGTGTCTGCCGGGTCAGCAACATCATGGTGATCCCGCACCCTGTCAGCACGTCGATCTCAGCCAGCGCTATGCGATGCTGAAAGACCGCAACGGGCCATTGCAGTATCTGCTGATCCCGACCGACAGGATCAGCGGCATCGAAAGCCCGGTACTCCTGCATCCCGACACGCCCAATTATTTCGCCCTTGCCTGGCATGAACGCGCCCTGCTGGCCCAGCGGCACGGTTCGCCTGTCGATGACCGGGTGCTGTCACTGGCGATAAATGCCCACTATGGGCGCACGCAGAATCAGCTGCATATTCATCTCTCCTGTCTGCGACCCGATGTGCGCGAGCAGCTCGACCGGCTGACGCCGCCGCGCAGCGGGCAGTGGCAGCGCGTCACGCTGCGCAGTCATCGCTACTGGCTGCGCACCCTGACGCCGGAGGCGCTGGCGCAGCAGAGTGCGTTTATCCGGCTGGCAGACGAACAGCCTGCGGCACGGGCAGAGATGGGAAAATATGGGCTGGCTCTGGCGGAACTACAGGATGGGCGACTGGTACTGATGGCTGTTGAGCAGAACTGGCTGCTGCTGAACAGGGGATCGGCGGAGGAGTTACAGGACCATAGTTGTCAGCTGATTGCGCCGACAAAAAAGGCGGCCTGAGCCGCCTCGGATTCAGCACGTCAGAATCAGGCGTTTTTGGCCGCCGCTGCCGCTTTCACGATGACAGCGAAAGCATCTGCTTTCAGTGACGCACCGCCAACCAGCGCGCCATCAATGTCAGGCTGGGTGAAGAGCTCAGCCGCATTTTTATCGTTTACCGAGCCGCCATACTGAATGATGACCTGTTCTGCGATGGCCGCATCTTTCTTCGCGATATGATCACGAATGAATTTGTGGACAGCCTGTGCCTGTGCCGGGGTGGCAGATTTGCCGGTGCCGATGGCCCAGACCGGCTCATACGCGATGACCGCATCTTTAAAGGCTTCTGCGCCCTGTGATTCCAGCACGGCATCCAGCTGACGCGCGCAGACTTCTTCGGTTTTACCCGCTTCATTTTCCGCTTCGGTTTCGCCGATGCACAGCACCGGGGTCAGACCCGCAGACTTCAGTACGGCGAATTTCTTCGCGATGAACTCGTCGCTCTCTTTGTGGTAAGTGCGGCGTTCTGAGTGACCGATGATGATATATTGCGCACCGATATCTTTCAGCATCTCTGCGGAGACTTCACCGGTGAAGGCGCCAGACAGGTTAACATCCACATTCTGCGCGCCCAGAGCGATATGGCTGCCGGAGATAGCGTGTTTTGCCTGCTCGAGATAGAGCGCGGGTGGTGCAATCGCGACGCCACAACCTTCAACGCCAGAGAGTTCCTTGCGCAGACCGGCGATCAGTTCAGCTGTCATCTGCTTGCTGCCATTCAACTTCCAGTTACCCATAACCAGTGGATGTCGCATTCTATCCTCCGCATAACGCGATACATGAAAAATCGCTGCCAGCTGGCAGCGTTGTCTGCCAGACAGTATAGAGATCAAATGTTGCGATGGCTTTGCTTTTCGTCATTTTCAGCCACTTCCTCAGGGGCTGGCGAGCGCCAGTTTGACTGGCTCAATAGCGAAGGTCACGCCTTTGTCACCATGGTCCGCGACGACAAAACGAAGCGCGCCTTCGACCTGGGCAAAATAGGGAGATCTTTCCCCTCCCTGAGCAGCGCCTCCAGCTTTTTGCGGCCTTCATCAGCACTCAAGCCCGGCACAAAGAAGCGCAGCATGGCGGTCATGTAGGCCAGCGCCTTTTGCTGCGAGGCATTCTGGTCCGGACCAGGCAGGGGGAGCCAGGTAATCTGCAGCGTCTTGATTTTGCCGGTGCCTGGTTCCAGTGCCGTCGAGGCGTACAGGGTTTCATTGATTTTGCTGGCGGCACGCGTCAGATTGCTTTTGTCACCGCGATTATCGATGGCACGATATTCCGGCAGCATCAGTGTCCCATTGGTCAGATTATACTTTTCGCGAAACTGGCCGATAGTCATATCAAAGGTAGGCGCACCCGCCAGCAGATAAGGCGCCGCTGGCAGCGCACTGGCCTGTTCCTGCGGTGGCGGATCGGCGGCAAATACCGGAACCGTCAGCGCAAATGATAACAGCAGTGCGCCAGGCAAATTCTTCATTTTGTCGATCCTAACCCGTAAACTCAGGCGCAAATTAAAACGGTTTTTATCCGCAAGGTCAAAAGCGCGGCGGTTCTCTTCTCGGGATAATAATGCATGACGTTACAACAAGGGTATTTTTCCTGGCGTGGCCGGCTGGGCCGCCGGGATTTCTGGATCGGGCAGGCGGTCTGGTTGTTGATGACTACGCTTCTGTTTGTCCTGGCCGCTAACGACTGGCTTGATACTCAGATGGCGGCCTTTGGCGTGGTCTGCCTGCTGTGGCCGGCCAGCGCAGTCATTGTCAAACGACTGCACGACCGTAACCGCCGCGGTTACTGGGGGCTCCTGGTGATTGTGGCCTGGCTGCTGGCTGCGGGGAACTGGAGCATGCTGCCCGGTGTTCTGCCCTGGCTGCTGGGCCGCGCCATTCCGTTTATCTTACTGGCGGGTCTGCTGCTCGATCTCGGGGTCTTTCGCGGTACCCCCGGCGCCAACCGGTTTGGTGCCGCAACCCAGCCGGTGCGATACCGGCCAGCACCTCACCAGTAATGTTCGCTGGTGATGTGACCCGGCTTGCGCTTCAGGTGTTTGCGCATCCCGCGCGTCTCTTTCAGTAATTGCTGGGTATCACGCACCATCTGCGGATTGCCGCACAGCATCACATGGCTGCTGTCAGCATCCAGTTTTAATCCGGTTGCCTTTTCCAGTTCACCGTTTTCGATGAGTGCCGGCACCCGGCCCGTCAGCGAGCCGGCGACGGCTTCGCGGCTCACCACCGTCTGAATATGCAGCTGGCCAGGATAACGCTGCTGCAGTTGCTGCATCAGCGGCAAAAAGCTCAGGTCGGCGGCGTAGCGCGCGGCATGGATCAGCACGATGTTTTCAAAGCGATCTAAGCCCTCGCCCTGCTGCAGCATCGACAGGTAGGGGCCAATCGCGGTGCCGGTTGCCAGCATCCACAAGGTTTTGCAGTCCGGCACTTCATCCAGCACGAAGAAGCCCGCCGCGTCTTTGGTGACCATCACCTGATCGCCCGGCTGAAGCGCCTGCAGATGCGGGCTCAGCTTGCCTTCCGGCACGGTGACCAGATAGAACTCCAGCAGATCATCTTTGGGGGCGTTGACGTAGGAGTAGGCGCGCTGAACCCGCTCACCGTCGATTTCCAGGGCGAGCTTGGCAAACTGCCCGGCGATAAAGGGATCGACAGGCGCTTTGACCCGCAGACTGAACAGCGCATCCGTCCAGTTTTTCACTTCCTTTACTTCCGCATTAACCCATTCAGCCATCATCACTCCCGGGTTGTTGGTTATTCAGGCAGGTCACTATTTTCACGACTGCCTGCTGAGAATGCCAGTCTGCCGGCCGGCAAAGGCTCTAATCGTCAAACTGTTCCCTTGTCTTTACAGGCTGGCGCATAAACTTGACAGCCGCAAGTCCGGCGCTTTTTGCCCGCCTCTCGCTTTGTCACGCAATCCTGATATTTTGCCCGCCATAATCCGGTGACCAGCGGGTGAACCGCTGTTTTAACCTCCTTTCACAGAAAGATATTTTGCAGAATCATGATTAGTAAACTGGAAAATCGCCCGCTGCTGGTGATGCTCATTGTGCTGGTGGCGGTCGGGCAGATGGCTCAGACGATCTATGTCCCGGCGATGTCGGTGATGGCGGATGCCCTGAATGTGCGGGATGGCGCGCTGCAGCGTGTAATGGCCGCCTATCTGATGACCTACGGTGGATCTCAGCTGATCTACGGTCCGCTGTCGGACAGTGTAGGGCGGCGCCCGGTGATCCTGACGGGCATGACGATCTTTATGATCGGCGCAATCACCGCGCTGATGGCGACTTCGCTGGATATGCTGGTGTTCGGCAGCGCGATACAGGGGCTGGGAACGGGTGTGGCGGGCGTAATGGCGCGTACGATGCCACGTGATCTCTATGAGGGCCATGCGCTGCGCCGCGCCAACAGCCTGCTGAATATGGGCATTCTGGTCAGCCCGCTGCTGGCACCGGTTATTGGCGCGCTGCTGACCCAGCTCTTTGGCTGGCACGCCTGTTTTGCTTTCCTGTTGCTGCTCTGTCTGACCGTCACCAGCGCGATGGCACGCTGGCTACCGGAAACCCGGCCACAGAGTGGAGAAGTCACGCCTTTCTTCAGGCGCTACGCTCGCCTGCTCAGCGACGTCAATTTCGTCCGTTATATCGTGCTGCTGATCGGCGCACTGGCCGGTATCGCTGTCTTCGAGTCAAGCTGTGGCGTACTGCTGGGCGGTGTGCTCGGCCTACCCAGCCTGACCGTCAGCATCCTGTTTATTCTGCCGATTCCGGCGGCGTTCTTTGGTGCCTGGTTCGCCGGGCGCGAGCAGGGCTCCTGGCACAGCCTGATGTGGTGGGGCGTGAACAGCTGCCTGCTGGCGGGCATCCTGATGTGGATCCCGGCATGGTTCGGCATCATGAATATCTGGACGCTGCTGGTGCCTGCCGCGCTGTTCTTCTTCGGTGCCGGAATGCTGTTCCCGCTGGCGACCTCCGGTGCGATGGAGCCTTATGCCTGGCTGGCAGGGAGTGCAGGTGCGCTGATTGGCGGGATGCAGAACCTGGGATCGGGCCTCGTGGCCTGGCTCTCTGCTCTGATGCCACAGCGCGATCAGTTCAGCCTTGGGATGCTGATGTTCTTCACCGCGCTGGTGATGCTGCTCTGTTGGTTGCCGCTCTCTCGTCAGCCGGAGCGCGGCAACCAGCCGGTTACAGGATAAACGGATGGAGCGCCGGATCTTTACGGTCGAGGTAGTGAATCGACTGGATGCGGCGGATGGTGCGTGATTTACCGCGAATCAGCAGGGTTTCGCTGGTGGCGATATTGCCCTGACGTGTGATGCCTTTCAGCAGTTCGCCACTGGTGATGCCGGTGGCGGCAAACACCACATTGTCGTTTCGCGCCATCTCACTCAGTGTCAGTTTTTTGCCCGCTTCGATACCCATCTCTGCACAACGTTGCAGCTCCTGCTCACCGAGCAGGCGGTTTTCGGCGCTGTCGCCCTTTACGTAATGCCGCGCCAGCAACCGGCCCTGCATATCGCCATCCAGCGCGCGGATCACCGCCGCAGAGACCACACCTTCCGGCGCGCCGCCGATGCCATACATGACATCCACTTCGCTGTCCGGCATGCAGGTCAGAATCGAGGCAGCGACATCGCCATCCGGGAAAGTGAACACCCGCACGCCCAGCTGCTGTAGCTGGCCGATCACCGCGTCATGGCGGGGCTTCGCCAGGATCGAGACGGTGAGCTGCGACAGCGGCTTGTTCATCGCGATGGCAATATTGCGCAGGTTGGTTTCCAGAGGCTGGTTGAGGTCAATCGCGCCGCGCGCCGCCGGGCCGACAATCAGTTTTTCCATGTACATATCGGGGGCGTGCAGGAAGCTTCCCTTGTCGCCCACGGCCATCACGGCCAGTGCATTCGCCTGACCCAGTGCCGTCATGCGGGTGCCTTCGATCGGATCGACCGCGATATCGACCGCGTCGCCGTGGCCCGTACCGACTTTTTCACCGATATAGAGCATCGGCGCGTCGTCGATCTCGCCTTCACCGATTACAATCTGACCGTCGATTTCAATGGAGTTCAGGACATGACGCATGGCATGGACAGCCGCGCCATCGGCCGCATTTTTGTCGCCGCGTCCTAACCAGTGATAGCCTGCCAGGGCGGCAGCTTCGGTTACGCGGGAAAATTCAATGGCAAGTTCTCGTTTCATGGCATCTACCTGACAAAAAACAGGCAGGCAGTGTAACACAGTGGGGTAGTGGGACGGGGAAAGGCCCGCGACGATCGCCGCCGCGGGCCGTGATATTACTCCTGCTCTTCCCAGGCCTGAGCGCGGGCAACCGCTTTTTTCCAGCCGGCATAACGGAAGTTACGCTCGGTGGTTTCCAGGCTTGGACGGAACTCACGCTCGATAACGGCTTTCGCGCGCACTTCATCCAGATCCTGCCAGAAGCCTACGGCCAGACCGGCCAGATAAGCAGAACCCAGTGCGGTGACTTCGCGGACTTCCGGGCGCTCAACGCGGGTGCCAAGAATGTCAGCCTGGAACTGCATCAGGAAGTTGTTGGAGACCGCACCGCCATCCACACGCAGCGCCTGCAGGCGGGTGTTGGCATCGTTCTGCATCGCTTCCAGCACGTCACGCGTCTGATAAGCGATGGACTCCAGCGTCGCACGAATGATGTGGTTGGAGTTAGCACCACGGGTCAGACCGAAGATTGCGCCACGGGCATACGGGTCCCAGTAAGGTGCGCCCAGACCGGTAAACGCTGGCACCATGTAGACACCGTTGGTGTCTTTAACCTTCATCGCGAAATATTCAGAGTCAGCGGCTTCGCTGATCAGCTTCATCTCATCGCGCAGCCACTGAATAGAGGCACCGCCGATGAATACTGCCCCTTCCAGCGCATAGTTCACTTCACCGCGCGGGCCACAGGCAATGGTTGTCAGCAGACCGTGTGTGGAGGTCACCGCTTCAGTTCCGGTGTTCATCAGCATAAAGCAGCCGGTGCCGTAGGTGTTTTTCGCCATGCCAGGCTGGACGCAGAGCTGGCCATACAGTGCAGCCTGCTGGTCACCGGCAATACCGGCGATAGGAATACGGGTACCGCCTTTACCGCCGATGTTGGTCTGACCGTAAACTTCTGAAGAGGACTTCACTTCCGGCAACATTTCACGCGGGATATCCAGGATTTCCAGCATACGCTGATCCCACTCCAGCTTGTGAATGTTGAACATCATGGTACGGGAGGCGTTGGTGTAGTCGGTGATATGTACACGGCCCTGCGTCATTTTCCAGACCAGCCAGGTATCCACGGTGCCGAACAGCAGCTCGCCGCGTTTTGCACGTTCGCGCGCGCCCTCAACGTGATCCAGAATCCACTTCACTTTGGTGCCGGAGAAGTAGGGGTTAATCACCAGGCCAGTGGTGTGCTGGATATACTCTTCCAGGCCTTCTTTCTTCAGTTTGTTACAGTAGTCTGCGGTGCGCGGATCCTGCCAGACGATAGCGTTATAGATCGGCTTACCGGTCTCTTTTTCCCAGACAATCGCGGTTTCACGCTGGTTTGTGATGCCGATGGCGGCAATCTCATCGGAGCGGATGTCGGCATGTGCCAGCACTTCTACCAGCGTCGAACTTTGCGACGCCCAGATATCCATCGGGTCATGCTCAACCCAGCCCGCTTTCGGGTAGATCTGGGTGAATTCGCGCTGCGATACCGCGACGATATTGGAGTCGTGATCGAGGATCACGGCGCGTGAACTGGTCGTGCCCTGATCGAGCGCGACAATATACTTTTTATCTGTTGTGGTAGTCATAAATTCAGTCCTGATGATAAAAGGTGAAACTTACGCTTTACGCTGCTGAGCACGTGCAACGGGTTTTTCTGCCGGGGCGTTTGCAGGTGCTGCAGCACCTGGCAGGTAGCGACCAATCAGCGTGCGATATCCCACTGCTCCCAGGCAGGCTCCGACCAGCGGGCCAAAAACAGGGACCAGGAAGTAAGGAATATCTTTACCACCGGTGAAAGCCACGTTACCCCAGCCTGCGATGAAGGCGAACAGCTTTGGTCCGAAATCACGAGCCGGGTTCAGGGCGAAGCCGGTCAGTGGACCCATTGAGCCGCCGATAACAGCAACCAGCAGACCAATCAGCAGCGGCGCCATCGGGCCACGCGGAACGCCGTTACCATCGTCGGTCAGCGCCATAATCACCGCCATCAGTACAGCGGTGATGACTATTTCGACCAGGAACGCCTGACCGACGCTGATGTGTGGATTAGGATAGGTAGAGAAGATGCCCGCCAGATCCAGACTCTGAACGGTGCCGCGCACCATCTGATGACTCTGCTCGTAATCGAAAAAGAGGCTGTAGTAAAGACCATAAACCAGCGCGGCCGCGCAGAATGCACCCGCGACCTGCGCCAGAATGTAGGGCAGAACTTTACGGCCGTCGAAGCTGGCGAACAGGCAGAGCGCGATGGTTACAGCAGGGTTCAGGTGCGCGCCCGACACGCCTGCAGTAAGATACACAGCCATTGAGACGGCTAAGCCCCAGATAATGCAGATTTCCCACTGACCGAAAGCGGCACCGGCGAGTTTCAGAGCAGCTACACAGCCTGCGCCAAAGAAGATTATCAAGCCGGTCCCCAGAAATTCGGCAATACACTGACCTTTGAGCGTGTTAGTTGTCTGACTCATAATAGTGGTTCCTGAAGCGAGGTTAAATTTTATCAGTTTTTGTTCTCAGTCCATGAGTCACCCAGCTTTGATGTAGGGCTGATGTGAATTTATCGTTAACGAACATAAACGAGAAATAGCGAAATCATTTTTTGTGTACTGTGTCATAAAAATGCGCGATTTCGCGTATTCCGGCTTTCTTTAACCACAATTCGCGCCTTGTAGCGGCTTGATCGGGCCTCAGTCAGCAGGCCACCACCACAAGCGCCACCCGGATTCAGGGATTGACTGAAAAGTGTTACAGACTGCGCTCACGGTGGCCACGTTGCTGGACTTGCGGGGTGAGGCTACATACAATCGGGACAACGTTGCTGGCTTAAGCTGGCATCATCAACGCCTTGCAGGAATTTAGGAGAGGTCAGAACGATGTCATTTGAAGTGTTTGAGAAACTGGAAGCGAAAGTACAGCAGGCGATTGATACCATCACCCTGTTGCAGATGGAAATCGAAGAGCTGAAAGAGCAGAACAACTCACTGCGTAACGATGCGCAACAGGTCGCGGGCAACCACGATGCGCTGATGCGTGAAAATCAGCACCTGAAAGAAGAACAGCATGTGTGGCAGGAACGTCTGCGTGCCCTGCTGGGAAAAATGGAAGAGGTTTGAAGCCTCAGCTGACGTGAAAAACGGGTGCTCTGGCACCCGTTTTCATTGGCGCGCTATTCGATATCCAGCGCATCTTCTGACAGAATGATACCGGTATTGTCAGCATAGAGATGGTCGCCGGAGAAGAAAGTGACGCCGCCGAAATTGACGCGCACGTCGCTTTCGCCAATCCCTTCACCCGCTGCGCCAGCCGGGATCGCCGCTATAGCCTGAATGCCAATTTCCAGCTCTTCCAGTTCATCAACCTGGCGCACTGAACCGTACACGACCAGGCCTTCCCACTCGTTGGTCGCCGCCAGCTGCGCCAGTTGCGCATCCACCAGCGCCCGACGGACGGAGCCGCCGCCATCGATAACCAGTACCCGACCCCGGCCATTTTCTTCCAGCAGATCGTAAAGTAAGCCGTTGTCTTCAAAGCATTTCACTGTGGTAATCTGACCACCGAATGAAGTGCGCCCACCGAAATTTGAAAAAAGCGGTTCAACAACATTCACTTCTTCATGGTAGATATCGCAGAGTTCAGATGTATCGTATTTCATAAGGGTTTCGTCTGTTTGCCACAGGAAAGGTAAGTATATCGCTATATGCAGATTGTTGGCAAAATCATCAGTGTGAAAAAAGCATCGTTCGATCAAGAACATGCATAAAAAAGCCCAGCCGGGTGGGCTGGGCTTCTGAAAAGCGCGAATTGGTAAATCAGAGAATAAAGCGGCTCAGGTCTTCGTCAGCCACCAGGACATCCAGATGCTTGCCGACATACTCCGCATCGATGGTGACGGACTCGCCGGACCGATCGCTGGCGTCATAAGAAATATCTTCCATCAGACGCTCCAGCACAGTATGCAAACGGCGCGCACCAATGTTTTCGGTGGTTTCATTGACCTGCCAGGCGGCTTCCGCGATACGACGAATCCCCTCTTCGGTGAACTCAATGTTCACGCCTTCAGTGTTCATTAGCGCCTTATACTGCACGGTAATCGACGCATTCGGCTCGGTCAGAATACGCTGGAAATCGTTAACGGTCAGCGCCTGCAGCTCAACGCGAATCGGCAGACGACCCTGCAGTTCCGGGATCAGATCGGAAGGGCTGGCCACCTGGAACGCACCGGAGGCGATAAACAGGATGTGGTCCGTTTTCACCATGCCGTGCTTGGTAGAAACGGTGCAGCCTTCAACCAGAGGCAGCAGGTCGCGCTGCACACCTTCGCGTGAAACATCCGGACCGCCTGAATTCTGGCCGCCGCGCTTACAGATTTTGTCGATCTCATCGATAAACACGATACCGTGCTGCTCGACGGCATCAATAGCGTCCTGTTTAAGCTCATCCGGATTAACCAGTTTTGCCGCTTCTTCTTCAATCAGCAGCTTCATTGCTTCTTTGATCTTCAGCTTACGCGCTTTCTGCTTCTGGCCACCCAGGTTCTGGAACATTGACTGCAGCTGGCTGGTCATCTCTTCCATGCCCGGAGGGGCCATAATTTCGACACCCGGCCCGCTGGCCGCCAGGTCGATCTCAATCTCTTTGTCATCCAGCTGGCCTTCGCGCAGCTTCTTACGGAATGACTGACGCGCCGCAGAGGGCTCTGCGCTCTGTTCTGACTGGCCCCAGTTGTTTTTAGCGGGCGGAATCAGCACATCCAGAATACGCTCTTCGGCCATCTCTTCAGCGCGGTATTTGTTCTTCTCAATCGCCTGACTGCGTACCATCTTAATGGCCGAATCGGTCAGATCACGAATGATGGAGTCGACTTCCTTACCGACATAACCCACTTCGGTAAACTTGGTCGCCTCAACCTTGATGAATGGCGCATTGGCCAGCTTCGCCAGACGACGGGCAATTTCGGTTTTACCGACACCGGTCGGGCCGATCATCAGGATATTTTTAGGGGTCACTTCGTGACGCAGCTCTTCATCAAGCTGCATGCGGCGCCAGCGGTTACGCAGTGCAATAGCCACAGCGCGCTTGGCGCTGTCCTGGCCGATGATAAAACGGTTCAGTTCGCTGACGATTTCGCGTGGAGTCATCTCAGACATATTTATACCCTTACGCCTTAGACGTTAATTCTTCGAAATTAACGTTGTGGTTTGTGTAGATGCAGATATCACCCGCGATGTTCAGCGACTTCTCAACGATGTCGCGCGCGCCCAGTTCGGTATTCTCCAGCAGCGCACGTGCCGCTGCCTGAGCGAAAGGCCCACCGGAGCCGATGGCGATCAGGTCGTTTTCAGGCTGGATAACGTCACCGTTACCGCTGATGATCAGCGATGCGGACTCATCCGCAACGGCCAGCAAGGCCTCCAGACGACGCAGCATACGGTCGGTGCGCCAGTCTTTGGCCAGTTCCACCGCCGCTTTGACCAGATGACCCTGATGCATTTCCAGCTTACGTTCGAACAGTTCAAACAGGGTGAAGGCGTCTGCGGTGCCGCCAGCAAAACCGGCAATCACCTTATCGTTGTATAAACGACGCACTTTTTTGACGTTGCCTTTCATCACGGTATTGCCGAGCGTAGCCTGGCCATCACCGCCAATCACTACCTGGCCGTTGCGTCGTACACTTACTATTGTTGTCACGGGCAGACCCCTTGTTGCAGTCGGAAAAGGACTCCGCGCACCGGGCGCGGAGTATCATGCAACAGATATGGGGCGGGTTTGACGGGTTTCAACCCCCGATGGCGAGTGGAATGCAGCCGCTATGTCCGGAACTGCGGAGGCGCTTAAGGGTACTGTCGGCCGAGGCGCGATCTTTATAAGGACCGATGACCACCCGATTCCAACCGCCACCGGTAGTAATCCGGCTTTCAAAGCCTTCAAAGGCTAAGCCAGCCCGCACTGATTCAGCCTGGTCGGTGCCTTTAAACGAACCACACTGCACCATCCAGCGCTGCGAAGCGACTTTTTCAGCGGACTTCGCTTTCGCAGTTTCCTGCGGTTTTGACTGCACCTCTGGTTCACGCGTGATCGGCGCGGCCTGCTGCGTCTGGCGCTGTACGTTTTGCTGCTGCTGCTGCTGACGTTGCTGTTGCTGTTGCTGTTGCTGGCGCAGTTGTTGTTGTTGCAACTGCTGCTGACGCTGCTGCTGTTGCTGAGCCTGCAACTGCTGACGTTGCTGCTGCTGAGCCTGCTGCTGCTGGCGTTGCTGTTGTTGCTGAACCTGTTGCTGCTGGCGTTGCAGTTGCTGCAGCTGCTGCTGATGCTGCAGCGTCTGCTGGCGTTGTGCCGGTGTCTGTTCGTTCCACGGCACTTCGTTAAGCTGGGTCGGCTGCTGACGCATATCCGCCTGCATCTGCTCCAGCAGCTGGCGCTGCTCGTCGGTCAGCTGTGTCTGTGATTTGACTTCACCACCCGAAGAGGGCTCGATAGGCGTGGGTACGCTAATCTGACGATTTTCCAGCTCTTTAATGTATTTCCAGCGCTCTTCTGGCTTCGGTGGCAGGCCATTACCGTTGGCTTTATGATCCGTAATGACCGGCACGTCCTCTTTCTTATGGTGTGCCAGGAACCATAAACCACCGGCAAAGGTCACAAGCACTGCGACTGCCAGTACAATCATCAGCTTAGAGATGCCCGAACCGCCTTTACTCTTCTTGCCACGGCTGGGGCTTTTTTTGCGACGCGTCCCTGTTGAACGCCCGCGGCCTACATAATCTTTTTGTGCCACTCTCGTTCTTATACCCTTCAAAAATAGTGCCTGATGGGCGAAATAGTGATACTTACGCGCCCGGCAAGGAGTCCGTCATGTTACTTAAGGGGCAGAACTTTGACCAGCAGTGTTCGCCTTAAGAATCTACTGAAAAAATCAGACAAATACGCTTATTTTTCACGCTTTTTTACACGTGCCGTACTGCCCCGAATGGCTAAACCGGCATCCAGCAGCCTTGAGCCGCCCATCACCCGTTTGCCATTCAGCTCATCCAGCAGCAGACGCATCGCTTCCCGGCCAATCTGGTAGCGCGGCTGCGTGACCGTCGTGAGCGGCGGCTCGCAATAACGGGAGAGTTCAATATCATCAAATCCAACCACAGAGAGATCTTCCGGTATCCGCAGCCCGTAGCGTCTGGCCTGCGTCATCGCGCCAAGCGCCATAATATCGCTGTGGCAGAATAGCGCACGCGGAGGTTGTGGCAGCGTCATCAGCTGATTCATGGCGGCCACACCCGCTTCGAACGTAAAATCACCACGAACAATATAGGTAGGATCGACGGTCAGCCCGCTGCGACGCATCGCCTGCACGTAGCCCTGTAAACGATACTGGCAGAGCGGCATCTCCTGTGGTCCGGCAATGCAGGCGATCTGCGTGTGGCCCAACTGTAGCAGATGATTCACTGCTTCGAAGGCGGCGGTCAGGTTATCGATATGAACCGTAGGCAGAGACATCTCTGGCGCGAACTCGTTCGCCATCACCATAGGCGGCAGATTGCGCTGCTCATCGATGCTGGCGTCAAACGGCAGCTGTGAACCGAGCAGCACCATGCCATCGATCTGACGCGTAACCATCAGATTGAGAAAGGTTCTCTCCTGCTGATTCTGATGCGCGCAGTCGCCAATCAGTACCAGATAGCCCTCTTCGGCTGCGGCGACTTCCACGCCACGGATAATTTCGCTGAAAAAAGGATCGCAGATGTCAGGGACAATGACCAGGATAGTGCGCGTTTCATTACGCCGTGCGTTGCGTGCAGGGCCGGGCGCTGAATAGCCGACGGCAGCCACTGCCTGCTCGACCTTCTGGCGGGTAGCCGCAGAGACCTTCTCCGGGTTCATCAGCGCACGCGATACGGTGGCGGTTGAGACACCCGCATGTTCCGCGACATCCTTCATCGTGGCGGCGGGCGGTTGTTGATTCTGCTCCAACACATGCTCCTGGCGCGTTATGGCGCGTTCGATTCTGTTTTTGCCTGACATAAAAGCAAGCCGGGCAACATTGTTAACGATTGCCCGGCCGGTTGTTACTTAATTTGCATAAAAATTGTGACTTAAGCGACAATTTTCGATCCCACTCGCAGTGTCAGAAAAAATCAGCTCTCCGTTGGGTCAATATCCAGCGTCCATTTCACTTTACGGGCGGCGGGCAGTGTTGATACCAGCGGTAATGAACTGCTCAGTAGCTGCTGCAGGCGCTGGCGGGAGGGGTGCTGTAAAAGGAGCTGCCAGCGCCAGCGCCCGCTACGTTTGGGCTGTAGCGCGGGAAGAGGGCCCATAAACCACATCGACTTATCATTCAGCGGGCTTGCCTCAAGCAGGTTACGAAGCTGCTGCAGAAACTCTGCTGCCTGCTGATTGTCCATGTCTTCGGCGCGGAACAGCGCATGGCGGCTCCAGGGCGGCAGATGAACGGCCTGCCGCTCCAGTAATGCCTGCCGGGCAAAGGCCGCATAGCCCTGATGCAGCAGCGTCTGCAGTAACGGATGCTCCGGATGGTGCGTCTGCAGCAACACTTCCCCCTGTTTACCCGCCCGGCCCGCCCGGCCGGCGACCTGCGTATAGAGCTGGGCAAAGCGTTCCGCTGCCCGAAAGTCGGCGGAGAACAGCGCACCGTCGACATCCAGCAGCGACACCAGTGTGACATCGGGGAAGTGGTGGCCCTTAGCCAGCATCTGGGTGCCGACCAGGATACGTGCTCCCCCCCGGTGGACGTCAGCCAGATGCTGCTCCAGCGCCCCTTTGCGGCTGGTGGTATCGCGATCGATACGCGACACCGGCACGCCGGGAAAGAGCGAGCCAAGCTGCTGCTCCAGCTGCTCTGTGCCTACCCCGACCGGCAGCAAGTGGGTCGAACCGCACTGCGGGCATTGATTGGGCAGCGGACGCTGACTATCGCAATGGTGACAGCGCAGCTGGCGATGATGCTGATGCAGCGTGTAGTAGCGGTCACAGCGGGCACACTCAGCAATCCAGCCACAGTCGTGACAGAGCAGGGCGGGCGAAAAGCCCCGGCGGTTGAGAAACAGCAGCACCTGGTTATCGGCCTGCAGGTGCTGACGCATTTTGGCGATCAGGCCCGGCGCCAGGCCGCCGACCAGCTGTACGCCCTTTAAATCGATTAGCTGTTGCAGTGCAGGTCGGGCGTTGCCGGCACGTTTGGTCAGGTCAAGCTGGCGGTACTTGCCGCTGCGGACGTTATGCAACGTTTCAAGCGCTGGCGTCGCGGAGCCCATCACAATCGGGATGTTCTCTTCATGTGCGCGGAAGACGGCCAGATCGCGCGCCTGATAGCGCCAGCCCTCCTGCTGTTTGTAAGAGCTGTCATGCTCTTCATCAATGATAATGACGCCGGGACGCGCCAGCGGGGTAAACAGCGCCGAGCGGGTGCCAATCACAATCGCTGTTTCGCCACGTCGCGCACGCAACCACACGGCCAGCCGTTCACTGTCATTCAGGGCGGAATGCAGCACATCAATGGGGGCATCGAAGCGTTCGCGAAAACGGGCGATAGTCTGTGGCGTCAGACCAATTTCAGGCACCAGCACCAGCGCCTGTTTACCGCGCGCCAGCACATTCTCCAGAACGCTGAGGTAAACCTCGGTTTTACCGGAACCGGTAATTCCTGCCAGCAGCCAGGCCGCATAGTTTTCATCATCGGCCCGAATGGCGCCCACGGCCATCGCCTGATCGGTGTTCAGGCGAAGACGCTCGCCTTTGACGGCATAGGTCGACCGCCAGTCGTGCTGTTCCGGCTGATGCTCATGCAGCTCGCACAACCCTTTGGCGCGAAGTGCCTGCAGGGTCGCATCGTTAAGATCGTGATCGCTAATCTGATGACGATAGAGGGGTTGCTGACGCAGTGCCGCCAGTGCCTGCTGCTGTTTGGGTGCCCGCCTCAGGCTCTCTGGCGCGGTCGCCCGGCCCAGCTCGGTGATTTCCCAGCGCCATAACGGTATATCCTGCGCCGCTTTCCCCTGACGCAGCAGCACCGGAATCGCATGGCTCAGGACTTCGCCCTGCGGCGAGTGATAGTAGCTGGCAGCCCAGTTCAGGATGCGCCATAGCGAAGGTGGAAAGAGTGACTCGCTATCCAGCACCTCAACGACCTGCTTTAACTGTGCGTCCGGCAGATCGCTGCTGTCGCGGAAGGCGACCACGATGCCGATCATTTTACGATTGCCAAAGGGCACACTCACGCGACCGCCGATGACCGGCTGCGCACCCTGCGGCGGCAGATAATCAAACAGGCGGGGTAAGGGGACGGGCAGGGCAACCTGAACGACGGGCATAACTCTCTCTTTCCGGCTCAATCATCGGGGAAGCTAGTGTACACGCTGTACCCTGCTGGCGGGTATCTCAGCATAGATTTGCAGCAATCAAAACTTATCTGTATAATATGCGGCCTTCGGTGAGAAAGTTCTGGCCGGAGCATACACTTTTACGTTCAACCGCGTGTGGTGCTGTGCAGGTTAACACCTGGCACGGAGAGCGACACGGCCTTTTATGAGGTTTCCCATGAAACAAGGTATTCACCCGAAATACGAAGCAGTTACTATCAAATGTACCTGCGGCAACGAGATTCACACCCGTTCTACTCTGAATCACGAACTGAACCTGGACGTTTGTGGCAAATGCCACCCGTTCTATACCGGTAAGCAGCGTGAAGTGGCAACTGGTGGCCGTGTTGACCGCTTTAACAAGCGTTTCAGCGTGCCAGGCGCTAAAAAATAAGATTAAAAGGCACCTGAACCTTCGGGTTCGGCGGCAGAAAAACCCAGCTTCGGCTGGGTTTTTTTATGTCTGTATTACGGCGATAACTTCATCCCGGCCACCACAATGAGCTGACCATCACCAGACCGGCGGTCAGTGTGCTTTTCTGACTCTTTTTTAACTTTTAAACAGAACGAACCAGGCGGCTGAGCCGTGATGAGCAGAACAGGAAAGCGGCTCCCTGCGCGGAGCCTGCTTCTCTGAAAGGCGTGACGCGAGAAACGCCCGGCGAATTAATACTCCCAGGTATCCGGGTCGACGCCCATCTGGCGCATAATCGCTTTTGCCTCTTCAGGAATTTCATCGCTGCGCTCTTTACGCAGGTCAACATCATCCGGCAGCGGCTGACCCGTGAAAGCATGTAAAAACGCTTCGCAAAGCAGTTCGCTATTGGTCGCGTGACGCAGGTTGTTCACCTGACGACGGGTACGCTCATCCGTTAAAATCTTCAGTACGCTCAACGGGATAGAAACCGTTATCTTCTTGACCTGCTCGCTTTTCTTACCGTGCTCAGCGTACGGGCTGATATATTCGCCGTTCCATTCAGCCATGGGTTACCTTAATTAATAAACGTTAATTGTGAGGAAATCAGCAGATTATGCCTGATTTTTTCCTGCCTGACCCCTGATATGGCGGGTTTTCTTCGCTCACAACCTCCGCTGCACAGAGGGGGAACGCCAGGCGATGACGCATAATTTTAGCGGTTATTGCGTTTCTGCTCAATCTATACGCAAAGACATTTAGATGTCCAGATGTATTGACGTCTAATTAGGGGGTGATATCCTGTACGCTACATTTTCATTACTCTTCAGGAACAATTCGCTCATGACGCGTAAACCGGCAACCATCGCAGTACGCAGCGGTTTGAATGATGACGAGCAATATGGCTGCGTTGTCCCGCCCATCCACCTTTCGACGACCTATAACTTCCTGGATTTTAACGAGCCGCGCGCGCATGACTATTCTCGTCGTGGTAACCCGACGCGTGATGTTGTGCAGCGTACGCTGGCAGAACTGGAAGGGGGGGCAGGTGCGGTATTAACCAATACCGGCATGTCGGCGATTCATCTGGTGAGTACCGTGTTCCTGAAGCCTGGCGATCTGCTGGTTGCGCCACATGACTGCTACGGCGGCAGCTATCGGCTGTTTGACAGCCTGAGTAAACGCGGCGCGTATCGGGTGAAGTTTGTCGATCAGGGCGACCCGGTGGCGCTGCAGGCGGCGCTGGACGAAAAACCCGCGCTGGTGCTGATTGAAAGCCCCAGTAACCCGCTACTGCGCGTGGTCGATATCAGCGGAATTTGCGCGGCGGCACGCGCGGCGGGTGCCATCAGCGTCGTGGACAATACCTTTATGAGTCCGGCCCTGCAGAACCCGCTGGCGCTGGGGGCTGACCTGGTCATTCACTCCTGCACCAAATACCTGAATGGTCACTCTGATGTGGTCGCCGGTGCGGTGATCGCCCGCGATCCTCAGCACGCGACCGATCTGGCCTGGTGGGCGAACAATATCGGCGTGACCGGCGCGGCGTTTGACAGTTATCTGCTGCTGCGCGGGATTCGTACTCTCGCGCCGCGCATTGCGGCGGCGCAACGAAATGCTCTCGCGATTGTGGCATACCTGCAGCAGCAGAAGCTGGTGAAAAAGTTATATCATCCTTCGTTACCGGAAAACGCGGGTCACGAATATGCCGTTCGTCAGCAGCGTGGCTTTGGCGCCATGCTGAGTTTTGAGGTCGAGGGTGATGAGGCGCTGTTGCGTCGCTTCCTGAAAGCGCTGAGGCTGTTTACACTGGCTGAATCGCTGGGTGGCGTAGAGAGCCTGATCTCCCATACCGCCACCATGACGCACGCAGGCATGTCAGCAGAAGCACGCGCAGCAGCAGGAATTTCCGATACGCTGCTACGGGTTTCTGTCGGCATCGAAGATCACGAAGATTTAATAGCCGATCTGGAGAATGCCTTCCGGATCGCAGCCGAGGGTTAAGCATGATGATTTCTGCAGGCGCGGGAACGCCAGATATCCGGCAGTTGCATAAGTTTGGTGGTAGCAGCCTGGCGGATGCACGCTGCTATCAGCGCGTTGCCAGCATAATGGCGGACTACAGCCAGCCGGGCGACCTGATGGTGGTTTCCGCAGCAGGCTCGACCACCAACCAGCTGATTAGCTGGCTGAAGCTGAGTCAGAGTGACAGGCTCTCTGCGCACCAGGTGCAACAGGCATTACGGCGCTACCAGAGCGAACTGATTAGTGCGCTTCTGCCTGCTGAGGTTGCAGAACCGTTGATCGGCGCGTTTGTTCGCGATCTGGAAAAGCTGGCCGCCCTGCTGGATGCGCCGATCACCGATGCGGTGTATGCCGAAGTGGTCGGGCATGGTGAAATCTGGTCAGCGCGACTGATGTCTGCGGTGCTGAGCCAGCGCGATCTGCAGGCCTGCTGGCTGGATGCGCGCGAGTTTCTGCGGGCTGAACGTGCTGCTCAGCCGCAGGTGGACGAGGGGAAATCCTGGCCACTGCTGCAGACATTGCTGGCGCAGCATCCGCACAAGCGCATTGTGGTCACCGGGTTTATCAGTCGCAACGACGCCGGTGAAACGGTACTGCTGGGCCGCAACGGTTCCGACTATTCCGCCACGCAGATTGGTGCGCTGGCGGGGGTTAGCCGTGTCACTATCTGGAGCGACGTGGCAGGCGTCTACAGCGCCGACCCTCGTAAAGTGTCGGATGCCTGCCTGCTGCCGCTGTTAAGGCTGGATGAAGCCAGTGAGCTGGCGCGTCTGGCCGCCCCGGTGCTGCACACCCGCACGCTGCAGCCGGTCTCCGGCAGCGATATCGACCTGCAGCTGCGCTGCAGTTATCAGCCGGAGCAGGGTTCAACCCGCATCGAACGCGTACTGGCCTCCGGGACGGGTGCGCGGATCGTGACCAGCCATGATGATGTCTGTCTGATCGAGATTCAGCTCCCGGAGCAGCATGACTTTGCCATTCTGCATAAAGAGATCGACCTGCTGCTGAAGCGCGCGCAGCTGCGTCCGCTGGCATTTGGTGTGCATCCGGATCGCCAGCTTCTGCAGCTCTGCTATACCGCCGAAGTGGTCAACAGCGCCTTTACACTGCTGCAGGACGCGGGATTACCAGGTCATCTGCAACTGCGTGACGGCCTGGCGCTGGTGGCGCTGGTTGGTGCAGGCGTTACCCGCAATCCGCTGCATACCCATCGTTTCTGGCAGCAGTTAAAAGATCAGCCAGTTGAGTTTATCTGGCAGTCAGAAGAGCACATCAGCGTGGTGGCGGTGCTGCGCGTCGGGCCAACCCAACATCTGATTCAGGGACTGCATCAGTCGCTGTTCCGTGCTGAAAAGCGCATCGGCCTGATGCTGTTTGGCAAAGGCAATATCGGTTCGCGCTGGCTGGAGCTGTTTGCCCGCGAGCAGGAGACGCTGTCAGCACGTACCGGCTTTGAGTTTTTGCTGGCGGGGGTGGCGGACAGCCGTCGCAGCCTGCTGAGCTATGAGGGGCTGGATGCCAGCCGGGCGCTCGCCTTCTTTGATGATGAGGCGGTGGAGCGCGATGAGGAGTCGCTGTTCCTCTGGATGCGCGCTCATCCGTTTGATGACCTGGTCGTGCTGGATGTCACCGCCAGCACCCCGCTGGCGCAGCAATATCTCGACTTCGCCAGCCACGGCTTCCATGTGATCAGCGCCAACAAGGTCGCGGGTGCCGCCGACAGTCAGACATGGCGACAGATCCGTGATGCCTTTACTAAAACCGGGCGTCACTGGCTCTATAACGCGACGGTGGGAGCAGGTCTGCCGATCAACTACACCGTGCGTGATCTGCGGGACAGCGGCGATACCATACTGGCGATTAGCGGGATCTTCTCCGGGACGCTCTCCTGGCTGTTCCTGCAATTTGATGGCACCGTCCCCTTTACCGAGCTTGTGGACCAGGCGTGGCAGCAGGGATTGACCGAGCCCGATCCGCGCGCCGATCTTTCGGGTCAGGATGTGATGCGCAAACTGGTGATTCTGGCGCGTGAGGCGGGCTACAACATTGAGCCGGATCAGGTGCGGGTAGAGTCGCTGGTCCCTGACAACTGCCAGCAGGGGTCGGTTGACTACTTCTTTGAAAACGGCGAAGAGCTGAATGAACAGATGCTGCAGCGGCTGGAAGCCGCGCAGGAGATGGATCTGGTGCTGCGTTACGTCGCCCGCTTTGATGCCAATGGCAAAGCGCGTGTGGGTATCGAAGCGGTTCGTCCGGAGCATCCGCTGGCGTCTCTGCTGCCGTGCGACAACGTTTTTGCGATTGAGAGCCGCTGGTATCGGGACAACCCGCTGGTGATCCGCGGGCCTGGCGCGGGCCGGGATGTCACCGCCGGCGCTATCCAGTCAGATATTAATCGCCTCGCCCAACTGCTGTAACTCCTCTTCAGGCGCTTCGGCGCCTGTTTTCAATGCGTTACCTCTGCCGCCAGCGGCCACCTCTTTGCTGGCTGAAAATTGCTCACGTCTGTTGATTATTTTTAAGTTGACGGCTCACACCGATTACGTCATTTTGAACTTCCGGACGTCTGAACGTGTAGATGTTCAAAGGTCGTTTATTAATCGATGAGGGTGCGGGATGAGTTTCTTTCATGCGAATCAGCGCGAAGCGCTAAACCAGAGCCTGGCAGAGCTGAACGGGCAAATTAATGTCTCTTTCGAGTTCTTTCCGCCGCGTACTCACGAAATGGAAGAGACGCTGTGGAGTTCCATCGATCGCCTGAGCAGCCTGAAGCCGAAATTCGTTTCGGTGACCTACGGCGCGAACTCCGGGGAACGCGACCGCACCCACAGCATTATCAAAGGCATTAAAGATCGGACCGGTCTGGAGGCGGCGCCCCATCTGACCTGTGTCGATGCCACGCGTGAAGCGCTGCGCGCCATCGCTCAGGATTACTGGAACAACGGCATCCGTCATATTGTGGCGCTGCGCGGCGATCTGCCGCCCGGCAGTGGCAAACCGGAGATGTATGGCAGCGATCTGGTGTCGCTGCTAAAACAGGTTGGAGAGTTTGATATCTCCGTTGCTGCTTACCCGGAAGTCCATCCTGAAGCAAAAAGCGCCCAGGCCGACCTGATTAACCTGAAGCGTAAAATTGATGCGGGCGCCAGCCGGGCGATTACCCAGTTCTTCTTCGATGTCGAAAGCTATTTACGTTTTCGCGATCGCTGTGTGGCGACCGGCATTGATGTGGAAATCGTGCCAGGCATCCTGCCGGTTTCCAATTTCCGGCAGCTGCAACGCTTTGCCACACTGACCAATGTGCGTGTACCGGGCTGGATGCATGCAATGTTTGCCGGGCTGGATAATGATCCGGAAACGCGCAAAATGGTGGGGGCCAATATCGCCATGGATATGGTGAAAATTCTGTCGCGCGAAGGGGTAAAAGATTTTCACTTCTACACGCTGAACCGGGCCGAAATGAGTTACGCCATCTGCCACACCCTGGGCGTCCGGCCTGCCGCTGCCGCAGCGTAATCGCCCTGCCCGCAGACAATAAAAAAGTCGGGCATGGCCCGACTTTTTTATCACACGTCGCCGACCTCTGTCAGCGCCGGGTTAACCGGTGTTACGCATCCCGGCGGCTACACCGGCGATGGTGACCATCAGTGCCTGCTCCACGCGGGCATCCGGCTCTTCGCCCCGCGCTTCCTGGGCACGTGAACGGTGCAGCAGTTCTGCCTGCAGGACGTTAAGCGGATCGGTATAGACGTTACGCAGCGCGATCGACTCGGCAATCCACGGCTGGTCAGCCATCAGATGTGAGTCGTTGGCGATGGTCAGCACCGCTTTAATATCCGCATCAAGCTGGTCACGCAGCTGTTTGCCCAGCGGCCAGAGTGATTTATCGACCAGGCGCTGGTCATAGTATTCCGCCAGCCACAGGTCCGCTTTCGAGAAGACCATCTCCAGCATTCCCAGACGGGTAGAGAAGAAAGGCCAGTCGCGGCACATCGCTTCCAGCTGATCCTGATGGCCTGCCGCCATCGCCTGCTGCAGGGCCGCACCGGCACCCAGCCACGCGGGCAGCATCAGGCGGTTCTGCGTCCAGGCAAAGATCCATGGAATAGCACGCAGCGACTCCACGCCACCGGTTGGCCGGCGTTTGGCCGGACGCGAGCCCAGCGGCAGTTTGCCCAGTTCCTGTTCCGGCGTAGCCGAACGGAAATAGGGTACGAAGTCAGCATTTTCACGCACGTAACCGCGATACATCGCACAGGAGTCAGCCGAGAGCTGATTCATGATGTCACGCCATTCGCGTTTTGGCTCGGGCGGCGGCATCAGGTTCGCTTCCAGAATCGCACCGGTGTAGAGCGACAGGCTGGCGATGGTCACTTCAGGCAAACCATATTTAAAGCGGATCATCTCGCCCTGTTCGGTCACGCGCAGACCGCCACGCAGGCTGCCCGGCGGTTGCGACAGCAGTGCCGCATGCGCAGGTGCACCGCCACGGCCAATGCTGCCGCCGCGTCCGTGGAACAGGGTCAGGGAGATCCCGGCTTTCTCGCAGGTTTTGATCAGGGCATCCTGCGCCTGATACTGGGCCCAGCTGGCAGCCATGACACCGGCGTCTTTCGCCGAGTCAGAGTAACCAATCATCACCATCTGTTTGCCCTGAATAAAGCCGCGATACCAGTCGATGCTCAGCAGCTGGCTCATGACATCGTTCGCGTTGTTCAGGTCATCCAGCGTTTCGAAAAGCGGGGCCACCGGCATCGCATAGCCGATACCGGCTTCTTTCAGCAGCAGATGAACGGCCAGCACGTCAGACGGGGTTTTCGCCATCGAAATCACGTAGGCGGCGATAGAGCCCTGTGGCGCTTCGGCCGCAACGCGACAGGTTTCCAGCACTTCGCGTGTCTCATCGCTGGGTTCCCAGTTGCGGGGCAGCAGTGGCCGTTTGGAGTTCAGTTCGCGGATCAGGAAGGCCTGCTTGTCCGCTTCGGACCAGCTCTCGTAGTCGCCCAGGCCCAGATAGCGGGTCGCTTCCGCAATCGCTTCGGTGTGACGGGTGCTCTCCTGGCGCAGATCGATACGCACCAGCGGCACGCCGAAACATTTCACGCGGCGCAGCGTATCAAGCAGCTGGCCGTTGGCGATGATGCCCATGCCGCACTTCTGCAGGGACTGATAGATGGCGAACAGCGGATCCCACAGCTGGTTGTTGGAGACCAGCAGATCGGCCGGACGCGGCAGACGTTCCCCTTTCAGGCGATGCTCCAGGAACGACTGGGTGCTCATCAGCTGGCTGCGCAGGCGTTTCAGGATCACACGATAGGGTTCCAGTGCTTCCGGATCGCCGCTGAGCTCGCGGATCTCGTCGCTGCACTCTGACATCGACAGCTCAGAGATCAGGACGCCGATGTCGCGCAGGAACAGGTCAGTGGCTTTCCAGCGGCTCAGTTGCATGACGTGACGGGTAATTGACGCCGTAACATTCGGGTTACCGTCGCGGTCACCGCCCATCCATGAGGTGAACTGCACCGGCACGAAATCGACCGGCAGCTTAATGTCGAAGGCCTCTTCGACCTGCTCGTTCAGCTCACGCAGGAAGGCGGGGACGCCTTCCCACAGACTGTTTTCCACTACGGCAAAGCCCCATTTCGCTTCGTCGATCGGGGTAGGACGATATTTCCGGATCTCATCGGTGTGCCATGCCTGGGCAACCAGCTGGCGCAGACGGCGCATAATCTGATTACGTTCGTAGTCGGAGACGTCGCTATGGTCGAGCTGTTTCAGGCAGCTGTTGACCTCAACCAGCTTATGGATCAGCGTACGGCGGGTGATTTCGGTCGGGTGGGCAGTCAGCACCAGCTCCAGTGACAGCGACTCAATCGCCGCCAGGATGTCGCTTTCGCGAATATCTTTCTGCTGCTTCAGGGTATCAAAGGTCTTTTTCAGCAGTTCAGGATGGTTTTCACCCTCGCCACTCTGCGAGATAGTCTGATACTGCTCGGCCACGTTGGTCAGATTAAGGAACTGGCTGAACGCGCGCGCCACTGGCAGAAGCTCTTCGTTGGAAAGGTTCTGCAGCGTATTGAGCAGTTCTTTACGATGAGTGTCATTGCCTGCGCGGGATGACTTGGAGAGCTTACGGATGGTTTCCACCTGGTCGAGGATGTTCTCGCCCAGTGCATCCTTAATCGTATCCCCGAGCAGTTTGCCGAGCATACTGACATTACTTCGCATTGCGGAATATTGTTCGTTCATTGGACCCTGACACCCTTATCGTCTTGAAAAACTTCTACACCCGACCTTTCAGGCAGCCGAAAATCAGCAACGTGGTGCTCCCGGTATGCTGAGGAGGAACCACCACCGTTGCCGCCTGTCCGCTTTCTGAAACGTTCTGGATAATCACCCGGTGGGCATAACATCGTCTTTCATCTAGCCACGTAATGTTGCATTCGTCAAATGAGATAAAGTGGGACGAAGTCGCGGCTAAATAACGGGAATCATTAGTATTTATCGGGCGTGAAGCGGGATAAGTTATACTTATTGTTAAATCCCGCAGAATGAAGGGGCATTTTGCTGTTATTGCAGTGAAATGCCCCATCTGATGTCAATCAGCGACAAAAATGCTGTACAACCTGACTGATAAGCGCCCGTGTCGGCTTAATAAATGCCGTATCGATAAACTCATCTGGCTGATGCGCCTGATTGATTGAACCTGGCCCCAGTACCAGCGTTGGACAGAGTTGCTGAATAAATGGCGCTTCGGTGCAGTAGTTGACGATTTCGGTAGGGGTACCCAGCAGTTTCTCGACCACACTGACCAGCTCATGATTTGCCGGACACTCATACCCCGGAATCGGTGGATGCAGCTCGGCCACGGTAACGCGACCTGGCCAGCGGGCGCTGACCGGGGCCAGCGCCTCATTCAGCAGTCCATCGAGATCGCCCAGCGACAGACCCGGTAGCGGACGAATATCCATGTGCAGCTCACAGCAGGCGCAGATACGGTTCGCCGCATCCCCGCCATGAATATGACCGAAATTCATGGTGGGGTAGGGAATCGCAAAGCCATCATGGTGATAGCGCTCCTGCAGCGTTGTGCGGAGCTGCATCAGGTGGGTGATCGACTCATGCATCAGCTCGATGGCATTAACGCCCCGGGCCGGGTCGCTGGAGTGGCCCGATTTGCCTTCGATACGGATCACGTTCGACAGATGGCCTTTGTGCGCGCGAACCGGCTTAAGTGAGGTCGGCTCGCCAATGATGGCGCAGTCAGGGCGCAGCTGCGTCGATTCAGAAAAATATTTGGCCCCGGCCATTGTCGTTTCTTCATCCGCCGTGGCGAGGATGTAGAGCGGCTTACTGAGGGTACTGACATCCACATCGCGCAGCGTATCGAGAATAAAGGCGAAAAACCCTTTCATATCGGCGGTGCCCAGACCATAGAGCTTGTTGTCGTGTTCGGTCAGGGTAAAGGGATCGCGTGTCCAGCGGCCATCATCAAAGGGCACAGTGTCAGTATGACCGGCCAGCAGCAGGCCGCCCGCGCCGCTACCGGTGCGCGCCAGCATGTTAAATTTATTGCGCGTTCCCGGCACCGGCTGCACTTCAACGCTGAAGCTCAGGTCGCGGAACCAGCCTGCCAGCAAATTGATTAAAGTTTCATTACTCTGATCCAGTGCGGCATCGGTTGCGCTGATCGACGGTGTGGCAATTAACTGGCTGTACAGTTCAATAAAAGGCGGTAATTTTGTCTTCACTGTTGGCGGTCCTTGGGTTAGGATGTATCCATATTCATGCAGTAATAGTGAATAAAAATACATTAACGTCCTCTGCAAGGGAACCTTAAATCGCTGCAGATGACAGGGTGGGTAACGGGGCAAGGCCGCGACCCGGAACGTGCGACTGTAAAAAGGGTTACAGCCTGATGTTGAATACGCTGATCGTTGGTGCCAGTGGTTACGCTGGTGTTGAGCTTGCCACCTTCCTGAATCGTCATCCACATATCAACATAACCGCTTTGGCGGTTTCCGCGCAAAGCCCTGATGCCGGTAAGCGCCTGTCCGACCTTCATCCGCAGCTGAAGGGCGTGGTGGATCTTCCACTGCAGCCGCTCGGCAGCGCGGCGGAGTGGGCTGACAAAGTGGATGTGGTATTCCTGGCGACCGCCCATGAAGTCAGCCACGATCTGGCCCCGGAATTTCTCAAGGCTGGTTGTGTGGTCTTTGACCTGTCGGGCGCGTTCCGCGTCAACGACGCTGATTTCTACACCCGCTTCTATGGCTTCACCCATCAGCATAGCGAGTGGCTGGATAAGGCCGTTTACGGTCTGGCGGAATATCAGCACGCGAAGATTCAGCAGGCGCAGCTGGTGGCCGTGCCTGGCTGCTACCCGACCGCCGCTCAGCTGGCGCTGAAGCCGCTGGTGGAAGCCGGGCTGTTAAACGATGCGCAGTGGCCGGTTATCAACGCCACCAGCGGCGTGAGCGGCGCCGGACGTAAAGCCAATGTCGGCACCAGCTTCTGCGAGGTCAGCCTGCAGCCTTACGGTCTGTTCAATCATCGTCATCATCCGGAAATTGTTGCACACCTCGGCACACCTGTGATCTTCACGCCGCATCTGGGGAGCTTCCCGCGCGGTATTCTGGCGACCATTACCTGCCGTCTGAAAGCGGGCGTCAGCCGTGACGATGTCGCCGCTGTTTTCCATCGCGCCTATGATGATAAACCGCTGGTGCGGCTCTATGAGCAGGGCGTACCGGCGCTGAAAGCCGTGGTGGGCCAGCCCTTCTGCGATATCGGTTTTGAGATGCAGGGCGAGCATCTGATTGTGGTGGCCGCCGAAGACAATCTGCTGAAAGGCGCGGCATCGCAGGCGGTACAGTGCCTGAACATCCGGTTCGGCTTCCCTGAAACGCAGTCACTGATTTAACGGATAACTAAACCATGACCAATCCATTGATTATCAAGCTGGGCGGTGTGCTGTTAGACAGCGAAGAAGCGCTGGCTCGCCTGTTTGACGCGCTGCTGACCTGGCGCAGCGCGCACCAGCGTCCGCTGATCATCGTCCACGGCGGCGGTTGCCTGGTGGACGAACTGATGAAAAAGCTGGCGCTGCCGGTGATGAAGAAAAACGGCCTGCGCGTGACGCCTGCCGACCAGATCGACATTATTACCGGTGCGCTGGCAGGAACCGCCAACAAAACGCTGCTGGCCTGGGCCAAAAAATCAGGCATCAACGCGGTTGGCCTCTGCCTGGGTGATTCGGGTATCGTCAATGTCACGCCGTTTGACGAAGAGCTTGGTCATGTCGGCCACGCGATGCCGGGCGATCCGGCCCTGCTGAACACCCTGCTGGCGGCCGGTTATCTGCCCGTAGTCAGCTCAATCGGTATTACAGACAGTGGTGAACTGATGAACGTCAATGCCGACCAGGCCGCGACCGCACTCGCCTCGACGCTGGGCGCAGATTTGGTACTGTTGTCTGACGTCAGTGGTATTCTCGACGGTAAAGGCCAGCGCATTGAAGAGATGACGGCCGATAAAGCTGAACAGCTGATTACCCAGGGCATTATCACCGATGGCATGATTGTGAAGGTGCACGCTGCGCTGGATGCGGCACGTACCCTGGGCCGCCCGGTGGATATTGCCAGCTGGCGTCACGCCGAGCGGCTGCCTGACCTGTTTAACGGCGTGTCGATTGGCACCCGGATTCTCGCTTAACGACTCTGATTCAAGGATTACGAAATGCAAACGCAAAACATCAAAAAAATCGTTCTGGCTTACTCCGGCGGTCTGGATACGTCAGCCATCATTCCATGGCTGAAAGAGAACTACGGTGGCTGTGAAGTGGTCGCTTTTGTCGCGGATATCGGTCAGGAGCGCAGCGATCTGGAAGGTGTAGAGAAGAAAGCCCTGCAGTCCGGCGCCTCGGAGTGCCACGTCGTTGACCTGCGTGAAGAGTTCATCAGCGACTATGTCTATCCAGTGCTGCAGACCGGTGCCCTGTACGAAGGCACCTACCTGCTGGGTACCTCAATGGCGCGTCCTATTATCGCGAAAGCGCAGGTTGAGCTGGCGCTGAAAGTGGGTGCCGATGCACTGTGCCACGGCGCAACCGGTAAAGGGAATGACCAGGTGCGTTTTGAAACCACCTACACCGCGCTGGCTCCGCAGCTGAAAGTGGTGGCACCGTGGCGTGAGTGGAACCTGCGTTCACGTGAAGCCCTGCTGGACTACCTGAAAGAGCGCAACATCCCGACGACTGCATCGCTGGAAAAAATCTACAGCCGTGACGAAAACGCGTGGCATATCTCCACCGAAGGCGGCGTGCTGGAAAGCCCGGCGAATGCACCGAACAAAGATTGCTGGGTCTGGACGGTCGATCCGCTGGAGGCACCCGATCAGCCTGAAGAGGTGACCGTGACCGTAGAGAAAGGCCGGGTTGTGGCTGTCAACGGCGAAAAAATGAGTCCGTTCCAGTGCCTGGAAAAACTCAATGCGCTCGGCGCGAAGCATGGCGTGGGCCGTATCGATATCGTGGAAAACCGTCTGGTCGGCATTAAATCGCGCGGCTGCTATGAAACGCCTGGCGGCACCATCATGATCAACGCCCTGCGTGCGGTAGAGCAGCTGGTTCTGGATCGCGACAGCTTCAAATGGCGTGAGCAGCTGGGTCACGAAATGTCCTACGTCGTCTATGACGGCCGCTGGTTCGCCCCGCTGCGTAAGTCGATTCAGGCGGCTGCCGAATCGCTGGCGGAAGAGGTAAACGGTGAAGTGGTGCTGCAGCTGTTCAAAGGCCATGCAACCGCGACGCAGAAGCGTTCTGCAAACAGCCTCTATTCAGAAGAGTTCGCGACCTTCGGCGAAGACGAAGTTTACGATCACCGTCATGCAGGCGGCTTCATCCGTCTGTTCTCACTCTCGTCGCGCATCCGTGCCCTGAACGAGCAGAAGAAGTAATTATCGGGCGGGATACGCCCCGCCTCACAGTTTCACTTCAGGGGCGGCATTTATGCCGCCTCTTGTTTAACGATTCAGAGGAGTTTTCACATGGCACTTTGGGGTGGACGGTTTACTCAGGCAGCGGATCAACGTTTCAAACAGTTCAACGACTCGCTGCGCTTCGATTACCGCCTGGCAGAGCAGGACATCATTGGCTCTGTTGCCTGGTCCAAAGCGCTGGTGACGGTGAATGTCCTGACTCAGGATGAGCAGCAGCAGCTGGAAGCAGCCCTGAATACGTTACTGCAGGATGTGCGTGAAAATCCTGAGCAGATCCTGCAGAGCGATGCCGAAGATATTCACAGCTGGGTGGAAGGGCAGCTGATCGACAAGGTCGGCGCACTGGGCAAAAAACTGCACACCGGCCGTAGCCGTAACGATCAGGTTGCCACCGATCTGAAGCTCTGGTGCAAGATGCAGATTGAGGCGCTGCTGGGTGCGACACGCGATCTGCAGCAGGCGCTGGTGGTGACGGCGGAAGCCAATCAGGATGCCGTAATGCCGGGCTACACCCACCTGCAGCGTGCTCAGCCGGTGACCTTTGCGCACTGGTGTCTCGCCTATGTTGAAATGCTGGCGCGCGATGAGAGCCGTCTGCAGGATACGCTGAAGCGGCTGGATGTCAGCCCGCTGGGCTGTGGCGCACTGGCCGGTACCGCTTACGAGATCGACCGTCAGCAGCTGGCAGGCTGGCTGGGCTTTGCTTCTGCCACGCGCAACAGTCTGGACACCGTTTCAGACCGGGACCACGTGCTGGAGCTGCTCTCCGATGCCGCGATCGGCATGGTGCATCTGTCGCGCTTTGCCGAAGATATGATTTTCTTCAATACCGGCGAAGCGGGCTTTATTGAGCTGTCAGACAAAGTGACCTCCGGCTCCTCACTGATGCCGCAGAAGAAAAATCCGGATGCGCTGGAGCTGATTCGCGGCAAGTGCGGCCGTGTGCAGGGCGCTCTGACCGGGATGATGATGACGCTGAAAGGCCTGCCGCTGGCGTACAACAAGGATATGCAGGAAGACAAAGAGGGCCTGTTCGACGCGCTCGATACCTGGCTCGACTGTCTGCACATGTCGGTACTGGTGCTGGATGGCCTGCAGGTTAAACGTCCGCGCTGCCAGGAAGCCGCCGAACAGGGTTACGCAAACTCTACCGAGCTGGCGGACTATCTGGTTGCCAAAGGCGTGCCGTTCCGTGAAGCGCACCATATTGTCGGCGAAGTGGTTGTGGCCGCCATTGGTGAGGGTGTGGCGCTGGAAGCACTGCCGCTGGCGACGCTGCAGCACTACAGCGCAGTGATTGGTGAGGATGTCTATCCGATCCTGGCGCTGCAATCCTGTCTGGATAAGCGTAACGCCCAGGGCGGTGTCTCTCCGCAGCAGGTCGCGCGTGCTATCGATGACGCAAAACAGCGTCTGGCGTAATCTGCAGATAAAAAAAGCGGGCATGTCAGATGCCCGCCAACCTCTAGCTTCAGAACGACTACTTTTTTTATAGGCACATCATCAGAGCGCCAGCTCTCCCGGCTGACCCTCAGATTTTTTACGCTGACAGCAAGTATTGCTGCAGATCCTCACTCCCGCCAATGTGACGACCACCGATGAAGATTTGCGGCACTGTTGCGCGACCGGTTACGGCACGCAGACTGACCGTTGTCGCATCCTGGCCCAGCACAATCTCTTCGTACTGAATTCCCTGATCGACCAGCATCTGTTTTGCCTGAATGCAGAAGGCGCAGCCAGGTTTGGTAAAAATAGCAACGGACTCCTGAGCTTTACAGGCCGGATCCAGGTAGCGCAGCATGGTGTCCGCATCAGACACTTCGAACGGGTCGCCAGGCTGATTCGGCTCCACAAACATTTTCTCTACCACACCGTTACGCACCAGCATGGAGTAGCGCCATGAGCGGGGGCCAAAGCCGAGGTCGGCTTTTTCCACCAGCATCTCCATTCCGCGGGTAAACTCACCGTTGCCATCAGGAATAAAGGTGATGTTGTCGGCGCGCTGTTCCGCTTTCCAGGCGTTCATCACAAAGGTGTCATTCACTGAAACGCAGAGGATGCTGTCCACGCCCAGGCGGGTAAACTGTCCCGCTAATTCGTTGTAACGCGGCAGATGGGTGGATGAGCAGGTGGGTGTAAACGCCCCCGGCAGTGAGAACACGATAACCGTTTTATCTTTAAACAGCGCGTCGGTGGTGACATCGACCCAGCGGTCGCCCTGGCGTGTGTGAAAAGTCACTGATGGGACAGCTTTACCTTCCTGACCTGCAAACATTTACGACTCCTGATCAACTACGTTCCATTTGATGCGCGCATTATTCCCAACCACTCTTGATAGGGCCAATCGTTCATTGCTATTCTATCTATCGCCACGGGCTATCGTGGTCTGGAGGGTAATAATGAATATCCGTGATCTTGAATATCTGGTTTCGCTTGCTGAACACCGTCACTTTCGTCGTGCTGCGGATGCCTGTCATGTCAGTCAGCCCACGCTAAGCGGGCAGATCCGTAAACTGGAAGATGAGCTGGGCGTGATGCTGCTGGAGCGCACCAGTCGTAAGGTGCTGTTCACTCAGGCGGGTCTGCTGCTGGTGGATCAGGCGCGCACGGTGCTACGGGAAGTGAAAGTGCTGAAAGAGATGGCCAGTCAGCAAGGCGAGGCGATGTCCGGCCCGCTGCATATCGGTCTGATCCCGACGACCGCGCCCTACCTGCTGCCCCAGATTATCCCGACGCTGCACCAGACGTTCCCGAAACTGGAGATGTATCTGCACGAAGCGCAGACGCTGCAGCTGCTGGCGCAACTCGACAGCGGCAAGCTGGACTGTGCCATTGTCGCGCTGGTCAAAGAGAGCGAGGCCTTTATCGAAGTGCCGCTGTTTGACGAGCCGATGAAGCTGGCCGTCTATGCCGATCACCCGTGGTGTGATCGCGACCGGGTGCCGATGTCCGATCTGGCCGGTGAAAAACTGCTGATGCTGGAAGACGGCCACTGCCTGCGCGATCAGGCGATGGGCTTCTGCTTTGAGGCAGGAGCAGATGAAGATACCCATTTCCGCGCAACCAGCCTTGAGACACTGCGTAACATGGTGGCGGCGGGCAGTGGCATCACGCTGTTACCGGCGCTGGCCGTTCCGCCGGAACGCATCCGGGATGGCGTCTGCTATCTTCCCTGCTACAAGCCGGTGCCCAAGCGGACGATCGCGCTGGTTTACCGTCCGGGTTCCCCTCTGCGCAGCCGTTATGAACAGCTGGCAGAGGCGATCAAAACCCACATGGAACACTATTTCGACGCGACCTTAAAACAGGCGGTTTAAGCCGTTTAACGCGGCGACGCGATAGGCTTCGGCCATAGTCGGATAGTTAAAGGTGGTATTCACGAAATACTCAATCGTGTTGCCACCATTTTTTTGCTCCATGATCGCCTGACCAATGTGAATAATCTCAGCGGCACGTTCGCCAAAACAGTGGATCCCCAGAATCTCTTTGGTTTCACGGTGGAAGAGAATCTTCAGGCTGCCGACGTTCATTCCCACGATCTGCGCGCGCGCCAGATGTTTAAACTGCGCGCGGCCCACTTCATACGGCACCTTCATCGCCGTCAGCTGCTGCTCGGTTTTCCCCACAGAGCTGATCTCAGGAATGGTATAAATCCCGGTCGGGATATCTTCGATCAGGTGCGCTGACGCTTCCCCTTTGATGATCGCCTGCGCGGCAATGCGTCCCTGGTCGTAGGCGGCAGACGCCAGGCTCGGGTAGCCAATTACGTCACCCACGGCGTAAATGTGCGGCTGCGCGGTCTGATACATGCTGTTCACTTTCAGCAGGCCACGGCCATCGGCTTCCAGACCCACGTTCTCCAGCGACAGCGAGTCGGTGTTGCCGGTACGGCCATTGGCGTACAGCAGGCAGTCCGCCTTCACTTTTTTGCCCGACTTCAGGTGCATAATCACGCCATCTTCCACGCCTTCGATCTTTTCGAACTCTTCGTTGTGACGAATGACCACACCGCTGTTCCAGAAGTGATACGAGAGCGAGTCAGACATCTCCTGATCCAGGAACGCCAGCAGGCGATCGCGGGTGTTGATCAGGTCAACCTTGACGTTCAGGCCACGGAAAATGGAGGCATATTCACAGCCAATCACCCCCGCGCCGTAAATAATGACGTGGCCGGGTTCATGGTGCAGATTAAGAATCGAGTCGGAGTCGTAAACGCGCGGATGGGTGAAGTCGACATCATCAGGATGATAAGGGCGCGAGCCACAGGCGATGACAAACTTCTCTGCCGTCAGCGTTTCGCGGGTGCCATCCGGCTGCTCAATCTCAATTGTATTGGCATCCACGAAATGCGCATCGCCCTGATAAAGCTCGCAGCGGTTGCGCTCATAGAAGCCCTGACGCATGGCTGTCTGCTGACTGATCACGTTTTCCGTGTGGTTGAGGATGTCAGCAAAGGAAGAGCGAAGCAGACGGGTGTGATCGCTATAGAGCGGATTCTGGTTAAATTCGATAATACGGCTGACGGCGTGGCGAAGGGCTTTGGAGGGGATGGTGCCCCAGTGCGTACAACCGCCACCGATATTGTGGTAGCGTTCGATCACGGCGATGCGCGCTCCCTGTTTTACCAGCCCCATCGCCGCACCTTCACCGCCGGGCCCTGAGCCAATCACAATGGCATCGTAATCGTAAGACTTTTGCATACCGACACGTCCTATTATTTATACATTTTTACAACGAGATTCTAACATCCCGTCGCGCACTTCTGAATTCTATCAGCGATTTTCATCACAGTTTGGCAAAGAGTGAGGTTCACAGGCAGTGACAAAGATTGCCACTCTGTACGCTGAAAATTTTGATATAGTGCCCCCTCAACACCGCTAAAGGCAGAGAGAATGGGCGTCAGAGCGCAACAAAAAGAACGTACACGACGTACACTGATTGAAGCAGCTTTCAGTCAGCTCAGCGCCGAACGCAGTTTTGCCAGCCTGAGTCTGCGGGAAGTTGCCCGCGAAGCCGGCATTGCACCCACCTCATTTTATCGTCATTTTAAAGATGTCGATGAACTTGGCCTGACGATGGTGGATGAAAGCGGGCTGATGCTGCGCCAGCTGATGCGCCAGGCGCGCCAGCGTATCGCCAAAGGCGGCAGTATCATCAAAACGTCAGTAGCGACTTTTATGGAGTTTATTGGCAATAACCCTAACGCTTTCCGTCTGTTGCTGCGCGAACGTTCCGGCACCTCTGCCGCATTTCGTGCCGCAGTGGCGCGTGAAATTCAGCACTTTATCGCTGAACTGGCGGATTATCTTGAGGTCGAAAATCGCATGCCGCGCAGTTTTACCGAAGCGCAGGCTGAAGCGATGGTGACGATAGTTTTCAGCGCCGGTGCAGAAGCACTCGACGTTGATACGGAGCAGCGACGTAAGCTTGAGGATCGGCTGGTGCTACAGCTGCGCATGATCGCCAAAGGCGCCTATTACTGGTACCGCCGTGAGCAGGAGCGGCTGGCGGTTACCCTGGAAAAACCCGAAGAACAATGAGTAAGGATCCGTCCATGACCCACCCAGGTATTCGCGATAAAAGTACGCTGGCCCTGGCTTTTATTACCGGCTTAGCGATTAACGGCTCGTTTTCGGTGCTGTTCAGCGCCTTTGTTCCCTTTTCGATTTTTCCGCTGATTTCACTGGGCCTGGCGGCGTGGTGTCTGCATCAGCGTTATCTCAACACCAATATGCCGGACGGTATGCCAGGTTTGGCGGCCGCCTTTTTCCTGCTGGGCATTCTGGTCTATAGCGCACTGGTACGGGCAGAGTATCCGGATATCGGGTCGAACTTCGTGCCGACCGTGCTGATGGTGGCGCTGGTGTTCTGGATTGCGGCGCGGTTTAAACGCAAGCGTCACTAAGCGTGATAACAAAAACGGGAACCGCAGGGTTCCCGTTTTTATTTACGCTTTTCGCGTCAGCAGCACGCCGCATTCCATGTGGTGGGTGTAAGGGAACTGATCGAACAGCGCCAGCCGGGCCACGTCATGTGTTTCTGCCAGCGTCTGCAGATTGTCGCTCAGGGTCTGGGGATTGCAGGAGATATAAAGGATGCGCGGGTACGCCTGCACCATCTTCACCGTCTCTTCGTCCAGTCCGCTGCGCGGCGGGTCAACGAAAATCGTTTCGCAGTCGTAGCTGCTCAGGTCAACGCCTTCCAGACGATTGAAGCTGCGCACGCCGTTCATCGCCTGTGTAAACTCTTCCGCCGCCATACGAATGATCTGCACATTATCGATCTGGTTGACCGCAATATTGTACTGAGCCGAAGCCACAGACGGCTTCGCGATCTCTGTGGCCAGAACGCGGCGGAAATTGCGTGCCAGCGCCAGCGAAAAGTTGCCATTGCCACAGTAGAGTTCCAGCAGGTCGCCCTGTGAATCCCGTGTCACGTCCAGCGCCCACTCCAGCATCTGAATATTCATCGCCGCATTGGGCTGGGTAAAACTGTTTTCGACCTGACGATAAATGATCTCGCGGCCTGCCACCGGCAGACACTCATCAACGTAATCGCGATCCAGACAGATTTTGGTTTTGGTCGCGCGACCAATCAGCTGCACATCCAGCCCTTCGGTGCGGAGCTGATCACGCAGCGCCGCGGCGGCCTGCTGCCACTCATCATCCAGCTTGCGGTGATAAAGCAGCGAAATCACAATCTGATTGCTCAGAGTGGAAAGATAGTCGATCTGAAACAGTTTATGACGCAGGATGCGGTTATCGCGGATCGCGGCGATCATCTTCGGCATCAGCTGATTGATTAGCTGGCTGGCCGCCGGGAACTGATCAACGCGGATCCGCTCGCGCGTCTGCTGATCAAAGATGATGTGATAGATGTCATCGCCGTCATGCCACAGGCGAAATTCGGCGCGCATCCGATAGTGGCTGACCGGTGAACGGAACACCTCCACGTCGGGCGCCGCAAATGGCGTCATCATCGTCTCTAAACGACTGACTTTTTCCGCCAGCTGGGCGTCATACTCTTCTATGGGGAGATGTTCGGGTGTCATGAGCAGTCCTGATTAATAACTTACCAGCGGGCGATTGTAGGCATTCACTTGCTGATGTCCAGTCCTGCAGCGAGAAGATATTGGGCTATCTGGACTTCCCTGTTCCCACTCCGTAGACTGCTGAAGCCGGCCTCATGCCTGAGTTAATAGGGAATCCAGTGTAAATCTGGAGCTGACGCGCAGCGGTAAGGAATGTCGTGATGTGTGCAATTGCAGACACTGTCCTGCGGGATGGGAAGTCATCATCACTTATGGTTCCCAGCCCGAAGACCTGCCGGTGTAACGTCGCTACTCGTACAATCATCGCGTGCTATTGATTGTCGGCCTGCGGCATCCTGCTGAGTCTTATGGATGCTTTCATAAATGATAAAAAAAACGCTTTCGCTGTGCGCTCTGAGCGCCACGGCGATTTCTCTCTGGGCGCAAAACGGTGATGCGCAGGCGAATGATGAAACGCAAATCGTCACCGCCAACCGCTTTGCAGAACCTGTTTCGGACGTGCTGGCGCCTGCAACCGTCGTCACGCGTGATGAGATCGATCGCTGGCAGGCCAAAAGCCTGACCGATGTCATGCGCCGCCTGCCGGGTGTGGATGTGGCGCAGAATGGCGGACTGGGTCAGCAGAGTTCCCTGTTTATCCGGGGCACTGAATCCCGACATGTGCTGATCCTGATTGATGGCATCCGGCTTAATCAGGCGGGCATCAGTGGTTCGTCTGACCTTAGTCAGATCCCCTTGTCGCTGGTTCAGCGCATCGAATATGTCCGCGGCGCACGTTCAGCGGTTTACGGTTCGGATGCCATTGGCGGCGTCGTCAATATCATCACCGGTCGCGCGCAGCCGGGCAGCACGCTGACGGCGGGCGCGGGCTCCCGGGGTTATCAATCTTACGATGGCTCTTCGCAGCAGGCGCTGGACGAGGCGACCACGCTGACGCTGGCAGGCAACTACACCTATACGCGAGGGTATGATGTAGTGGCGGGCTATCCGAATGACTATGGCCCGGCCCAGCACGATCGCGACGGCTTCATGAGCAAAACGCTGTATGGCAACCTGACGCATCAGTTCAGCGATGAGCTGAGCGGTTTTGTGCGCGGCTATGGGTTTGATAACCGCACCGCCTACGATGGTTCCTACAGTTACGATGAGAGCTTTACGAATATCGTCGGGCTGGCGGATACCCGGCAGCTCTACAGCCAGACCTGGGACACCGGGTTACGCTTTAACCGTGACATTTACTCAACCCAGCTTATCGCCAGTTATGGCCATACCAAAGACATCAACTACGACCCACGCAATGGCCGCTATGGCGCGGCATCCACGTTTGATGATGTGACCCAGTACAACCTGCAGTGGGGTAACACCGTACAGGTGGGGCAGGGGGCGATCAGCGCCGGTGTCGACTGGCAGAAAGAGACGACCGAGCCGGGCACTAACTATCTGTCCAGCGGTTATGCACAGCGCAACACCGGTCTCTACCTGACTGGCCAGCAGCAGGTGGGCAGTATTACGCTGGAAGGGGCGGTTCGCAATGACGACAACAACCAGTTCGGCTGGCATAACACCTGGCAGACCGCAGCGTCGTGGGAGTTTATCTCCGGCTACCGCCTCTTTGCGTCTTATGGCACCGCGTTTAAAGCACCCAACCTGTCGCAGGTTTACAGCCCGCTTTATGGCAATCGCGATCTCGATCCGGAAAAAAGTAAGCAGTGGGAAGGCGGTTTAGAAGGGCTGAGCGGGCCGGTGAACTGGCGCGTGTCTGGCTATCGCAACGACATTGATAACCTGATCGATAGCGATCCGCAAACCTTCCGCTACTACAACACTAAGCGGGCGCGCATTAAGGGTATTGAAGCCACTGCCGGATTCGACACCGGTCCGCTGACGCATCAGCTCTCGTACGATTATCTCGATGCGCGGGATGGCACTACTGACCAGCCACTCCTTCGTCGGGCTAAGCAGCAGGTGAAGTATCAGCTTGACTGGACGCTGTACACGTTTGACTGGTCCGTGACTTATCACTATCTGGGCGACCGGTATGACACTGACTTTAACAGCACGCCGAGCCGTCGCGTGAAATCAGGCGGCGTTAGCCTGTGGGATCTTGCGGTCTCATATCCTGTCACTTCACAGCTCACGGTTCGTGGTAGAATTGCCAACCTGTTCGATAAAGATTACGAGACAGCGTATGGCTATCAGACTCCAGGACGAGAGTATTACCTCAGCGGCAGCTACACCTTCTGATTTACGCCCCACGGTGCTGGTCTTTGATTCCGGCGTCGGCGGGCTTTCTGTCTATGATGAGGTCCGGCAGCTCCTGCCAGATCTTCATTATCTTTACGCCTTCGACAACGCTGGCTTCCCTTATGGAGAGAAAAGCGAAACGTTCATTGTCGAGCGGGTGGTGGCCATCGTTGAGGCGATTACTCAGCGCTATCCACTTTCACTCGTCATTATCGCCTGTAACACGGCCAGCACCGTTTCACTGCCCGCGCTGCGGGAACGCTTTGCGTTTCCTGTGGTAGGTGTGGTGCCCGCGATTAAACCGGCTGCGCGACTGACGCGAAATGGCGTAGTGGGATTGCTGGCAACGCGGGCGACGGTGCGCCGTCCTTATACCCATGAGCTGGTGGCGCAGTTTGCCGGTTCCTGTCACATCGAGATGCTGGGTTCGGCGGAGCTGGTGGAGCTGGCAGAAGCTAAGCTCCACGGTGCGCAGGTTGCACGGGAAGAAGTGCGACGTATCGTTCAGCCGTGGCTGCGGATGGCTGAGCCACCAGATACGGTTGTTTTAGGCTGTACGCACTTTCCTTTACTGCGCGAAGAGCTGCAGCAGGTCTTACCGGAAGGTACGCGTCTGATCGATTCCGGTGCAGCAATAGCCCGACGCACAGCCTGGCTGCTGGAGCATGAAGCGCCTGAGGTGCATTCAGCGCAGCAGAATGCCGCCTTTTGCACAGCGCTGGATAGCGAAGCTGTACAATTATCGCCCGTTTTACAGCGTTATGGCTTCCCGCTGCTGGAAAAACTGGCGCTTTAGCGGCTTTTCGCTGAAAAAAACAGCACTCAGAATTTTATTTGAAATTAGCACTTGTCAGCCTCCGAGAACTCCCTATAATGCGCCTCCACTGACACGGCACAACGGCTTACGAAGCGCCGGGTTGAGTAGGTTCGAAATCATACGAACCAGTGAGTTAAGCGAAAATAAATGCTTGACTGACAATGCGGAAAGCGTATCATACGCAGCCCGCGCCGCAGGAAATAGCGGCATGCTCTTTAACAATTTATCAGACAATCTGTGTGGGCACTCGCAGGATTGATATCAGCGTCTCCGGACGCAAAAAATATCAAGTCTCACGAGTGAACACATAATGACATTCATTATGACGTTTTACAGATGAGCATCGCTGAACTGGTTTCAGCAAATCAAACTTAAATTGAAGAGTTTGATCATGGCTCAGATTGAACGCTGGCGGCAGGCCTAACACATGCAAGTCGGACGGTAGCACAGAGAGCTTGCTCTTGGGTGACGAGTGGCGGACGGGTGAGTAATGTCTGGGGATCTGCCCGATAGAGGGGGATAACCACTGGAAACGGTGGCTAATACCGCATAACGTCGCAAGACCAAAGAGGGGGACCTTCGGGCCTCTCACTATCGGATGAACCCAGATGGGATTAGCTAGTAGGCGGGGTAATGGCCCACCTAGGCGACGATCCCTAGCTGGTCTGAGAGGATGACCAGCCACACTGGAACTGAGACACGGTCCAGACTCCTACGGGAGGCAGCAGTGGGGAATATTGCACAATGGGCGCAAGCCTGATGCAGCCATGCCGCGTGTATGAAGAAGGCCTTCGGGTTGTAAAGTACTTTCAGCGGGGAGGAAGGCGGTGCGGTTAATAACCGTGCCGATTGACGTTACCCGCAGAAGAAGCACCGGCTAACTCCGTGCCAGCAGCCGCGGTAATACGGAGGGTGCAAGCGTTAATCGGAATTACTGGGCGTAAAGCGCACGCAGGCGGTCTGTTAAGTCAGATGTGAAATCCCCGGGCTTAACCTGGGAACTGCATTTGAAACTGGCAGGCTTGAGTCTCGTAGAGGGGGGTAGAATTCCAGGTGTAGCGGTGAAATGCGTAGAGATCTGGAGGAATACCGGTGGCGAAGGCGGCCCCCTGGACGAAGACTGACGCTCAGGTGCGAAAGCGTGGGGAGCAAACAGGATTAGATACCCTGGTAGTCCACGCCGTAAACGATGTCGACTTGGAGGCTGTGCCCTTGAGGCGTGGCTTCCGGAGCTAACGCGTTAAGTCGACCGCCTGGGGAGTACGGCCGCAAGGTTAAAACTCAAATGAATTGACGGGGGCCCGCACAAGCGGTGGAGCATGTGGTTTAATTCGATGCAACGCGAAGAACCTTACCTACTCTTGACATCCAGCGAACTTTCCAGAGATGGATTGGTGCCTTCGGGAACGCTGAGACAGGTGCTGCATGGCTGTCGTCAGCTCGTGTTGTGAAATGTTGGGTTAAGTCCCGCAACGAGCGCAACCCTTATCCTTTGTTGCCAGCGATTCGGTCGGGAACTCAAAGGAGACTGCCGGTGATAAACCGGAGGAAGGTGGGGATGACGTCAAGTCATCATGGCCCTTACGAGTAGGGCTACACACGTGCTACAATGGCGCATACAAAGAGAAGCGACCTCGCGAGAGCAAGCGGACCTCACAAAGTGCGTCGTAGTCCGGATCGGAGTCTGCAACTCGACTCCGTGAAGTCGGAATCGCTAGTAATCGTGGATCAGAATGCCACGGTGAATACGTTCCCGGGCCTTGTACACACCGCCCGTCACACCATGGGAGTGGGTTGCAAAAGAAGTAGGTAGCTTAACCTTCGGGAGGGCGCTTACCACTTTGTGATTCATGACTGGGGTGAAGTCGTAACAAGGTAACCGTAGGGGAACCTGCGGTTGGATCACCTCCTTACCTTAAGATACCTTCCCGCGCAGTGCTCACACAGATTGTCTGATAAAAAGTAACGAGCAGAAAAAACCTCTACAGGCTTGTAGCTCAGGTGGTTAGAGCGCACCCCTGATAAGGGTGAGGTCGGTGGTTCAAGTCCACTCAGGCCTACCAAATTCGCACTCACGCTGCGTTATGTCTCCGGCTCGCATAGTTCACTATGCTTCGCGAAGACATGCCTTGCCTGAGCACGAATTGCACTTCTCACGAAGTGTACTCGGTTGAACGTAGTGGTCTCTGCAGTAACTGTATGGGGCTATAGCTCAGCTGGGAGAGCGCCTGCCTTGCACGCAGGAGGTCAGCGGTTCGATCCCGCTTAGCTCCACCATACCGTTTTAACTGTTTTTTCTGAAATACCTCAGAGCGTACCGGCAACGGTGTGCTGTGACGTATTATGCTCTTTAACAATCCGGAACAAGCTGAAAATTGAAACGACGTGTCGCTTTCATTCTCCGTAAATAAGAATGAAAAAGGCGATGCGTACGAGTCTCTCAAATGCTTGCAGTCCGCAGCGTGAAAACGCCTGTGGGTTGTGAGGTTAAGTGACTAAGCGTACACGGTGGATGCCCAGGCAGTCAGAGGCGATGAAGGACGTGCTAATCTGCGTAAAGCGACGGTAAGGTGATATGAACCGCTACAGCCGTCGATGTCCGAATGGGGAAACCCGGTGCACTCTGTGCATCATTGCAGCATGAATACATAGTGCTGCAAGGCGAACCGGGGGAACTGAAACATCTAAGTACCCCGAGGAAAAGAAATCAACCGAGATTCCCCCAGTAGCGGCGAGCGAACGGGGAGCAGCCCAGAGCCTGAATCAGCCTGTGTGTTAGTGGAAGCGTCTGGAAAGTCGCAGGGTACAGGGTGATACTCCCGTACACAAAAGCACACACGCTGTGAGCTCGATGAGTAAGGCGGGACACGTGGTATCCTGTCTGAATATGGGGGGACCATCCTCCAAGGCTAAATACTCCTGACTGACCGATAGTGAACCAGTACCGTGAGGGAAAGGCGAAAAGAACCCCGGCGAGGGGAGTGAAAAAGAACCTGAAACCGTGTACGTACAAGCAGTGGGAGCCTCTTTTATGGGGTGACTGCGTACCTTTTGTATAATGGGTCAGCGACTTATATTCTGTAGCAAGGTTAACCGTATAGGGGAGCCGCAGGGAAACCGAGTCTTAACTGGGCGTTAAGTTGCAGGGTATAGACCCGAAACCCGGTGATCTAGCCATGGGCAGGTTGAAGGTTGGGTAACACTAACTGGAGGACCGAACCGACTAATGTTGAAAAATTAGCGGATGACCTGTGGCTGGGGGTGAAAGGCCAATCAAACCGGGAGATAGCTGGTTCTCCCCGAAAGCTATTTAGGTAGCGCCTCGTGAACTCATCTCCGGGGGTAGAGCACTGTTTCGGCTAGGGGGCCATCCCGGCTTACCAACCCGATGCAAACTGCGAATACCGGAGAATGTTATCACGGGAGACACACGGCGGGTGCTAACGTCCGTCGTGAAGAGGGAAACAACCCAGACCGCCAGCTAAGGTCCCAAAGTCATGGTTAAGTGGGAAACGATGTGGGAAGGCACAGACAGCCAGGATGTTGGCTTAGAAGCAGCCATCATTTAAAGAAAGCGTAATAGCTCACTGGTCGAGTCGGCCTGCGCGGAAGATGTAACGGGGCTAAACCATGCACCGAAGCTGCGGCAGCAGTAGCAATACTGTTGGGTAGGGGAGCGTTCTGTAAGCCGTCGAAGGTGTGCTGTGAGGCATGCTGGAGGTATCAGAAGTGCGAATGCTGACATAAGTAACGATAAAGCGGGTGAAAAGCCCGCTCGCCGGAAGACCAAGGGTTCCTGTTCAACGTTAATCGGAGCAGGGTGAGTCGACCCCTAAGGCGAGGCCGAAAGGCGTAGTCGATGGGAAACAGGTTAATATTCCTGTACTCGGTGTTACTGCGAAGGGGGGACGGAGAAGGCTATATCAGCCGGGCGACGGTTGTCCCGGTTTAAGCGTGTAGGTGTGTGTTCCAGGCAAATCCGGTTCACTTTACACTGAGGCGTGACGACGAGGCACTACGGTGCTGAAGTGATAAATGCCCTGCTTCCAGGAAAAGCCTCTAAGCATCAGGTAACACAGAATCGTACCCCAAACCGACACAGGTGGTCAGGTAGAGAATACCAAGGCGCTTGAGAGAACTCGGGTGAAGGAACTAGGCAAAATGGTGCCGTAACTTCGGGAGAAGGCACGCTGGCGCGTAGGTGAGGGGACTTGCTCCCGGAGCTGAAGCCAGTCGAAGATACCAGCTGGCTGCAACTGTTTATTAAAAACACAGCACTGTGCAAACACGAAAGTGGACGTATACGGTGTGACGCCTGCCCGGTGCCGGAAGGTTAATTGATGGGGTTATCCGTAAGGAGAAGCTCCTGATCGAAGCCCCGGTAAACGGCGGCCGTAACTATAACGGTCCTAAGGTAGCGAAATTCCTTGTCGGGTAAGTTCCGACCTGCACGAATGGCGTAATGATGGCCAGGCTGTCTCCACCCGAGACTCAGTGAAATTGAACTCGCTGTGAAGATGCAGTGTACCCGCGGCAAGACGGAAAGACCCCGTGAACCTTTACTACAGCTTGACACTGAACATTGAGCCTTGATGTGTAGGATAGGTGGGAGGCTTTGAAGCGCGGACGCCAGTCTGCGTGGAGCCATCCTTGAAATACCACCCTTTAATGTTTGATGTTCTAACGTGGCCCCGTGATCCGGGGTGCGGACAGTGTCTGGTGGGTAGTTTGACTGGGGCGGTCTCCTCCCAAAGAGTAACGGAGGAGCACGAAGGTCAGCTAATCACGGTCGGACATCGTGAGGTTAGTGCAATGGCATAAGCTGGCTTGACTGCGAGAGTGACGGCTCGAGCAGGTGCGAAAGCAGGTCATAGTGATCCGGTGGTTCTGAATGGAAGGGCCATCGCTCAACGGATAAAAGGTACTCCGGGGATAACAGGCTGATACCGCCCAAGAGTTCATATCGACGGCGGTGTTTGGCACCTCGATGTCGGCTCATCACATCCTGGGGCTGAAGTAGGTCCCAAGGGTACGGCTGTTCGCCGTTTAAAGTGGTACGCGAGCTGGGTTTAGAACGTCGTGAGACAGTTCGGTCCCTATCTGCCGTGGGCGCTGGAGAATTGAGGGGGGTTGCTCCTAGTACGAGAGGACCGGAGTGAACGCACCGCTGGTGTTCGGGTTGTCATGCCAATGGCACTGCCCGGTAGCTAAGTGCGGAAAAGATAAGTGCTGAAAGCATCTAAGCACGAAACTTGCCCCGAGATGAGTTCTCCCTGACCCTTTAAGGGTCCTGAAGGGACGTTGAAGACGACGACGTTGATAGGCCGGGTGTGTAAGCGCAGCGATGCGTTGAGCTAACCGGTACTAATGACCCGTGAGGCTTAACCTTACAACGCCAGAGGCGTTTTTTGAGAGACGATTTTCAGCCCTGTTTTCCGGATAAGAATTTGCGGAAACGAAAGATTTTGCGGCGTGACAAGGCGCAGAGCGAAGACATCAGCGGGAGCATACTGACGTATGTGACCGGTGTGGCTGAGCGATGGCAACGCGGTCATGACGTAAAAGATTCGTTTCGTGCACCAAGATTTGCCTGGCGGCTTTAGCGCGGTGGTCCCACCTGACCCCATGCCGAACTCAGAAGTGAAACGCCGTAGCGCCGATGGTAGTGTGGGGCCTCCCCATGCGAGAGTAGGGAACTGCCAGGCATAAGATACGTTCCTTTTTCCTCTGACAGGGAAAAAAAGAAGGAACAGACAGGTATCAGCGAGGCGCTGATGGCTGTGAAAGAACCGGTGGAGCGGTAGTTCAGTTGGTTAGAATACCTGCCTGTCACGCAGGGGGTCGCGGGTTCGAGCCCCGTCCGTTCCGCCACCCTTTTAGGGGCGTAGTTCAATTGGTAGAGCACCGGTCTCCAAAACCGGGTGTTGGGGGTTCGAGTCCCTCCGCCCCTGCCAGAAAACGATCCTTTGCTTCGGCAAAGGATTTTTTTTTGCTTTTAAAAAATCAAAAAACCAGTTAATTCTAACTGGTTTCTTATTTCTCCCGCCCGCTTTTCCCTTAATTTCAGCTATTTTGCCTTACCAGAATCGGGAATTTCAGCAGCTGACGGATATGTGCCTGTTGATCGCTGTTCTGCAACCAGACCGCATAAAGTGGACGAACGGCCACCGGCGTATCCGGAATGATCATTAATTCGCTATAGAGACTCTGCCAGAAGTCGGGCAGAAACGCGCATGCGCCGGTGGTATGCAGCAGTTCACGGGTGACATGCGCTGAAGTTGTCGTCAGGACTGGCACATCGTCAGCGCCTGAAAGATAACTCTGATGCTGATGAAAGTCGGCTCCCCACTCCAGCTTGATGTAGTCGTAATGTTCGCGCTTTTCGCTCTGACGGGCGCAGAACAGCGCCAGCGAGACGTGCCCTATTTGCTGACTGGTTAACTCATCCATCTTAGGCGCTTCGGTCGTGATCAACAGGTCCAGCTGGCGCTCATGAAGCTGCTTTACCAGCAGATGCCGCTGCGCTACACGCGCTTCCAGATGCAGGCTCTCGCGGTTCTCATACAGCGTCTGTAGCCATGGCGTCAGATAAGCCTCCCATAGCGAAGCACTGGCCCCTATCGAGAGCTCATGGTGCTGCTGTGTATGGGACACCTCCTTTTTCGCCATCATCCAGGTGCTCATCAGGCTCTCTGCGTAAGGGAGTAATCGCTCGCCGGCTGCCGTCAGACGGATGTTGTTACGATGGCGGGTGAAAAGATTAACACCGAGCTGATTCTCTAACTGACGGATGCGAAAACTGACGGCAGATTGCGTGAGATAAAGTGCTTCTGCAGCACGCCCGAAATGGCGTGTTCTGCTCACTTCCAGGAAAGTTTTCAGTAATTCCGTATCCACAGCCTTCTCCCAAAAAATGTTTGTCGTATAGATTTAAATGTTTTGTTTTACACTCTGTCAAGCCTATCTAATACTCCGCGCCATTAACAGCACGGCATTAGAAAATCAGGAGCGTGTAACATGGCGGAAAGCTTCTCAACAGAGAATCGTTTCTTTGATAACAAACATTACCCGCGTGGTTTCTCGCGCCACGGTGACTTTACTATTAAAGAAGCCCAGCTTCTTGAACGCCACGGTTTCGCCTTTAATGAGCTGGATTTATCAAAGCGTGAGCCTGTAACCGAAGAAGAACGTTTGTTTATTGAAGTATGTCGTGGTGTGCGTGAACCGCAGACGGAAGCTGAACGTGTCTGGTCCAAATACATGACCCGCATTAAGCGTCCGAAGCGTTTCCATACGCTGTCTGGCGGTAAACCGCAGATGGATACCGTTGAAGACTTTAGCGACAGCGACGATTAACAGGAAAGGGGCGTAAGCCCCTTTTTTATTGCAGGCTGTTGTGCAGATGAATCATTAACCGATCAATTGTCCGATAACTGACGGCCTCCTGCAGATGAATTCGCGTAATCTCAGGCTCTCCGGCCAGATCGGCCACCGTACGCGCCACTTTCAGGATCCGCTGCCAGGCCCGTACAGATAAACCCAGTTTCTCCAGCACAGATTCCAGCCATACCGCATCCTCTTTAACCAGCTGACACCAGCGTACAATCTCCGCGTTATTCAGATGAGCATTTATCTTCCCGGCGCGAGCCAGCTGCACGTCACGCGCGGCGATGACCCGCTGACGAACCTGCTCCGAGGCTTCTGCAGCAGGACGCTGCCCACTGAGCATGCCTCCGGGAAGCAGCGGTATCTCCAGTGAAAGATCAAAACGATCCAGAAAAGGACCGGAAAGCTTGCTGAGATAACGCAGCACCTGCTGAGGCGAGCAGCGGTTATGCTGCCCCTGATAATGTCCTGTCGGGCTTGGATTCATCGCCGCAATCAGCTGAAAGCGTGCCGGATAGGTAACTTTCGCGCGGGCACGTGAAATCGCGATAGAGCCAGACTCAAGGGGCTCGCGCAGGGAATCGAGCACCCTGCGGTCAAATTCCGGCAGTTCATCCAGAAACAGCACACCGTTATGGGCCAGCGAGATCTCGCCAGGACGTGGCAGGGATCCGCCACCAATCAGGGCGTAGAGAGAGGCGCTGTGATGAGGCGACCTGAAGGGTCGGGTGCGCCACTGGCGGTGCAGAGTGCTGCTGTTGACCAGGCTTGCAATTGCCGCACACTCCAGAGCCTCCTGATCGCTTAGTGCAGGCATGATACCGGGGAGCCGGGTGGCCAGCATGGTCTTACCGGTACCAGGCGGCCCGACCAGCAGCAGGTTGTGCCCGCCTGCGGCTGTGATTTCCAGCGCTCTGCGCCCCTGTTCCTGACCAATCATATCGGCGAGATCTTCAGACGTGGTGTGCCCTGAATGCTCAGGGTAGCGGGCCATGGGCAAAGTGTGTGTATTGCGCAGAAAAGCGCATACCTCGCTGAGGTGTGAGGCGACGAGTGAGGCACCCTGACGGATTAAGCCTGCATCGTCCTGATTTTCCACAGAGAGTACCAGTTGCCGCCCGGCCTGAATCGCAACCATCGCTGCCGGAATTGCGCCCTGTACCCCACACAGCGCACCGTCAAGCGCCAGTTCACCCAGAAACTCATAATGCATCAGCTTATCGGCCGGAAGCTGTTCAGAGGCGACCAGAATAGCGATGGCCATAGGCAGGTCATACCGCCCGCCCTCTTTGGGCAGATCGGCTGGTGCAAGATTGATGGTGAGACGTTTTGCCGGGAAGGTAAATCCGCTGTTGATAATGGCGCTACGCACCCGTTCACGCGCTTCTTTCACGGTGGTTTCAGGCAGCCCTACCAGCGTTAAGGCGGGCAGACCGTTACTGATATGTGCCTCAATGGTGACCAGTGGGGCTTCCACACCCAACGCTGCACGAGTCAGAACTTTTGATAATGACATAGTCGCTCCTTATAGCCGTTATCCTGGTCACGGCATAGCAGGAAAGCGAGGACAGCATTTTCACGCTTCGGGGTGTCACACAACCTGTCGGCGCTATTTTCATGTGGGGTCAGAACATTGCGAAGCTGTACGCAAATCCACCAGAATATTATTACGTCACTAAAGTGATGAATAATTATCATCATGTAATTATTTCTTGTATTACAGATCGATAGGCGCAATCCCATTAGCAGACGCGAAAAAAAGCTGCAAAAAAAGTTGTGTCATAACCCCTGACTATGATAACTCTGTAGGCATTACTTCGAACACGTAAAAGAATTGAACAATACATGAAAGCCCTTCTACAAGTGATTAGCCTGGTCGTGATTAGCGTGGTGGTGGTTATTAACCTACCGTGCGGGGCAACGCTTGGAGAAAGAAAGGCTTAAAAATCAAGCCTCGAATTCGAAAAACCCCCGCACCGAAAGGTCCGGGGGTTTTTTTCGAGCCGGGGAAATATCAGCAAATCCACAAGGAACAAACAATGAACAGTAGCATAAAATTCTGTTGTTCCGGTCAGGACACAGGAGAATAGCGATGACAGGTGCACAGTGGGTAGTTCAGGCTTTACGCGCGCAGGGTGTAAATACCGTATTTGGTTACCCGGGCGGCGCGATCATGCCGGTATACGACGCGCTCTATGACGGCGGCGTGGAACACCTATTGTGTCGTCATGAGCAGGGCGCGGTGATGGCGGCGATCGGTCATGCGCGCTCCACAGGCAAAACCGGCGTCTGCATCGCGACATCCGGTCCTGGCGCGACAAACCTGATCACTGGCCTGGCGGATGCGATGATGGATTCCGTTCCGGTTGTGGCGATAACGGGACAGGTAAACTCTGCCTTTATCGGCACCGATGCATTTCAGGAGATCGACGTGCTGGGCCTGTCACTGGCCTGCACCAAACACAGTTTTCTGGTGGAGTCGCTGGATGAGCTGCCCGCCATCATGGCCGAGGCCTTTGCGCTGGCGCAGTCGGGTCGTCCGGGGCCGGTTCTGGTCGATATCCCGAAAGACATCCAGGTCGCGCAGGGTGAACCCGCGCCGCATCTGGTGTCGGTCGAAGAGGACAGCAGCCTGCCCCATCAGGCAATCCATGACGCACGCGCTCTGATGGCACAGGCCAGAAAACCGATGCTCTATGTCGGCGGCGGTGTCGGTCTGGCGCAGGCCGTGCCGGCACTGCGTGCGCTGGCAGAAGAGACCGGTATCCCGGCCGTCGCGACTTTAAAAGGGCTGGGCAGCGTGGATCCTCACAGCGAGGTTTACCTCGGTATGCTGGGGATGCACGGTACCAAAGCCGCTAACTTCGCCGTGCAGGCGTGCGACCTGCTGATTGCGGTCGGCGCCCGTTTCGATGACCGCGTGACCGGTAAGCTGGACACCTTTGCCCCGCACGCCAGCGTCATTCACCTCGATATCGACCCGGCAGAATTAAATAAGCTGCGTCGCGCGCATGTCTCGCTGCAGGGCGATCTCAATGCTTTGCTGCCCGCGCTGAGTCAGCCGCTGCAAATTGATGCCTGGCGTGATGAGGTGAAGGCGATGAAAGCCAGCCACGCCTGGCGCTATGATCATCCGGGCGAGGCGATCTATGCCCCGCTGCTGCTGAAGCAGCTCTCGGATCGCAAATCCGCCGATACTGTCGTAACCACCGACGTCGGTCAGCACCAGATGTGGACCGCGCAACACATGGCTTTCAGCGCACCTGAGAACTTCATCACCTCCAGCGGTTTAGGCACCATGGGCTTTGGCTTACCCGCCGCCATTGGCGCTCAGGTAGCCCGCCCGGAAGATACTGTAATCTGTGTTTCAGGTGACGGCTCCATCATGATGAACATTCAGGAGCTGGGCACCATCAAGCGGGGCAGGCTGCCCGTGAAGATCCTGCTGCTGGACAACCAGCGTCTGGGCATGGTGCGCCAGTGGCAGCAGCTCTTTTTTGACGGTCGCTATAGCGAAACGAATCTCTCTGACAACCCCGACTTCCTCACGCTGGCCAGTGCCTTTGACATTCCTGGCCAGAGTATTACCCGTAAAGATCAGGTCGACGCCGCCCTTGATGCTCTGCTGAACAGCGAAGGTCCTTACTTCCTGCATGTTGCAATTGATGAGCATGAAAACGTCTGGCCACTGGTACCGCCGGGTGCCAGCAATGCAAACATGATGGAGAAAACCGTATGAACCAGCATCAGTTGTCTATCGAAGCCCGATTCCGCCCTGAAATACTGGAGCGCATTCTGCGTGTTGTGCGTCACCGCGGTTTTCAGGTCTGTTCTATGAACATGGCCACCGTCGCTAATGCAGAAAATATTAATATTGAAATGACCGTTGCCAGCCAGCGCTCCGTCGATTTACTGTCTTCTCAGTTAAGCAAACTGATCGACGTCGCAGGCGTTCAGATTCAACAACAGACAACACAACAAATTCGCGCGTAGTCGCGAGAGGGAATAACAATGAGCACGAAGAAAGCAGACTTTATTTGGTTCAATGGCGAGATGGTTAAGTGGGAAGAGGCGAAGGTCAGCGTCATGTCCCACGCGTTGCACTACGGTACGTCGGTATTTGAAGGCGTGCGCTGCTACGACTCTCACAAAGGACCCGTTGTGTTCCGTCATCGTGAACACATGCAACGTCTGCACGACTCCGCCAAAATCTACCGTTTCCCGATTAAAAGCAGCGTTGATGAGCTGATGGAAGCGTGCCGCGAAGTCATCCGCGTTAACAAACTGAAAAGTGCTTATATCCGTCCGCTGGCCTTTGTGGGCGACGTCGGCCTGGGCGTGAATCCGCCAGATGGTTTCACCACTGATGTGATTATTGCCGCATTCCCGTGGGGCGCTTACCTGGGTGCTGAAGCATTAGAGAACGGTATCGATGCGATGGTCTCCTCATGGAACCGTGTTGCGCCGAATACCCTGCCGACCGCCGCGAAAGCGGGCGGAAACTACCTCTCCTCACTGCTGGTGGGTAGCGAAGCCCGCCGTCACGGCTATCAGGAAGGGATTGCGCTGGATACCAATGGTCTGATTTCAGAAGGCGCAGGCGAAAACCTGTTTGAAGTGAAAGATGGCGTGCTCTTTACTCCGCCATTTACCTCTTCGGCACTGCCGGGCATCACCCGCGATGCGATCATCACGCTGGCGCGTGATATGGGTATCGAAGTGCGCGAACAGACCCTGTCGCGTGAGTCTCTCTATCTGGCTGACGAAGTCTTTATGTCCGGTACCGCAGCAGAAATTACCCCTGTGCGCAGCGTAGACCGCATTCAGGTCGGCGAAGGCAAGTGTGGCCCGGTCACCAAACGCATTCAACAGGCGTTCTTTGGCCTGTTCACTGGCGAGACTGAAGACAAATGGGGCTGGCTGGACCCGGTTAACGCCTAACCAGACCTTGCGCGGATGTCGCCGGATGTCCGCGAACTTATTTTCACTGGAGTAAAGAGCATGCCTAAGTACCGTTCCGCTACCACCACCCACGGCCGCAACATGGCGGGTGCCCGTGCCCTCTGGCGCGCAACAGGAATGACCGATGACGATTTCGGCAAACCGATTATCGCCGTCGTGAACTCCTTCACCCAGTTTGTGCCGGGCCACGTCCATCTGCGCGATCTGGGTAAACTGGTTGCCGAGCAGATTGAAGCGGCAGGTGGCGTAGCCAAAGAGTTCAACACGATCGCGGTGGATGACGGTATTGCCATGGGCCATGGCGGCATGCTCTATTCCCTGCCTTCGCGTGAGCTGATCGCCGACTCCGTCGAGTACATGGTCAACGCGCACTGTGCCGACGCCATGGTTTGTATCTCGAACTGCGACAAGATCACGCCGGGGATGCTGATGGCGTCACTGCGCCTGAACATCCCGGTGATCTTCGTCTCTGGCGGCCCGATGGAGGCAGGTAAAACCAAACTGTCCGACCAGATCATCAAACTGGATCTGGTGGATGCGATGATTCAGGGGGCGAACCCCAACGTCAGCGATGCTGACAGCGAGCAGATCGAACGCTCTGCCTGTCCGACCTGCGGCTCCTGCTCCGGTATGTTCACTGCGAACTCCATGAACTGCCTGACCGAAGCCCTCGGCCTGTCGCAGCCGGGCAACGGCTCACTGCTGGCCACGCACGCTGACCGTAAAGAACTGTTCATCAACGCCGGTAAGCGTATTGTCAGCCTGACCAAACGTTACTATGAGCAGGATGACGCCAACGTCCTGCCGCGAAACATTGCTAACAAAGCGGCCTTCGAAAACGCGATGACGCTGGATATCGCGATGGGCGGCTCCACCAATACCGTGCTGCACCTGCTGGCGGCGGCGCAGGAAGGCGATATCGACTTCAACATCTCCGACATTGACCGTCTGTCACGCAAAGTGCCTCAGCTCTGTAAAGTGGCGCCCAGCACCCCGAAATATCACATGGAAGATGTGCACCGTGCAGGTGGCGTCTACGCGATTCTCGGCGAGCTGGATCGCGCAGGCCTGTTCGACAGCAGCGCCCGCAACATCCTGCAGCAGACCATGCGTGAAACGCTGGACCAGTACGACATCATGCTGACCCAGGATCAGGCGATAAAAGAGATGTTCCGCGCGGGTCCTGCCGGTATCCGTACCACTCAGGCGTTCTCGCAGAGCTGCCGCTGGGACACGCTGGATGACGACCGTGCTGAAGGCTGTATCCGTACCCGTGAAAACGCCTATTCGCAGGATGGCGGTCTGGCTGTACTTTACGGCAACATCGCAGAAGATGGCTGCATCGTTAAAACCGCAGGCGTAGACAAAGAGATCCTTACCTTTACCGGCCCGGCCAAAGTGTATGAAAGCCAGGATGACGCGGTAGAGGCGATTCTGGGTGGCAAAGTGGTGGCGGGCGACGTAGTCGTTATCCGCTACGAAGGGCCAAAAGGAGGACCGGGTATGCAGGAGATGCTCTATCCGACCACCTACCTGAAATCGATGGGCCTGGGCAAAAGCTGCGCCCTGATCACTGACGGTCGTTTCTCAGGCGGCACATCGGGCCTCTCAATCGGTCACGCCTCGCCGGAAGCGGCCAACGGCGGCACCATTGCGCTGGTTAAAGATGGCGACACCATCGAAATCGATATTCCTAATCGCGGCATCAAACTCGCCGTACCGGACAACGAACTGCACGCCCGCCGTGAAGAGCAGCAGGCACGTGGCGATGCGGCTTATACGCCGGTCAATCGTCAGCGTGAAGTCTCCTTCGCACTGCGTGCTTACGCATCACTCGCGACCAGCGCCGACAAAGGTGCAGTCCGCGATAAGAGCAAGCTGGGAGGCTAACCGTGGCCGAGTCTCAACCGCTACCCGACGCGCCTTGCGGCGCGGAGTATTTGCGCGCAGTGCTGCGTTCACCGGTGTATGAAGTGGCGCAGGTGACACCGCTGCAGGTTATGGAAAAAATTTCGTCGCGTCTCGGCAACACCATCCTGGTGAAGCGGGAAGATCGCCAGCCGGTGCACAGCTTCAAGCTGCGCGGGGCGTACGCGATGATCGCCGGCCTCAACGAAGAGCAGAAAGCGCGCGGCGTGGTTACGGCGTCAGCCGGAAATCACGCGCAGGGCGTGGCGCTCTCGGCGACGAAGCTAGGCATCAAGTCACTGATTGTGATGCCGCTGGCCACAGCAGACATCAAGGTTGATGCGGTGCGCGCATTTGGCGGTGAGGCTTTCCTGTTCGGGGCCAACTTTGACGAGGCGAAAGCCAAAGCGATTGAACTCTCTGAACAGCGCGGATACACCTTCGTCCCGCCGTTTGACCATCCGGCCGTTATTGCCGGACAGGGCACGCTGGGCATGGAGCTGCTGCAGCAGGATGCGCACCTTGACCGGGTTTTTGTGCCGGTGGGCGGCGGCGGCCTGGCAGCAGGCGTTGCGGTGCTGATCAAGCAGCTGATGCCGCAGATCAAAGTGATCGCGGTGGAGTCGGAAGACTCCGCCTGCCTGAAGGCGGCGCTGGAGGCCGGTCATCCCGTCGATCTGCCGCGTGTCGGGCTGTTTGCTGAAGGCGTTGCGGTTAAGCGGATTGGCAGCGAAACCTTCCGGCTCTGTCAGGCCTATATCGACGAGATCATCACCGTCGACAGCGATGCGATCTGTGCGGCCATGAAAGATCTGTTCGAGGATGTTCGCGCCGTGGCGGAGCCGTCGGGTGCGCTGGCGCTGGCGGGCATGAAAAAGTACATCCAGCAGCATGAGATTAAAGGTGAGCGGCTGGCGCATGTGCTGTCCGGGGCCAACGTCAATTTCCACGGCCTGCGTTACGTCTCTGAACGCTGTGAGCTGGGCGAACAGCGCGAAGCGCTGCTGGCCGTAACGATCCCGGAGCAGCAGGGCAGTTTCCTGCGCTTCTGCCAGACGCTGGGTGGGCGCTCCATCACCGAGTTCAACTATCGCTATGCCGATGCGGACAAAGCCTGCATTTTTGTGGGTGTGAGACTGACCCGTGGCATGGAAGAGCGTAGTGAAATCATCGGCGAGCTGACCCGGGGGGGTTATCAGGTGGTGGATCTCTCCGATGATGAGATGGCGAAACTGCACGTGCGCTACATGGTCGGTGGTCGTCCTTCTAAGCCGCTGCATGAACGGCTCTTCAGTTTTGAATTCCCGGAGGCACCGGGCGCGCTGCTGAAGTTTCTGCAGACGCTCGGCACGCACTGGAATATTTCGCTGTTCCATTACCGCAGCCACGGCACCGATTATGGCCGCGTGCTGGCCGCGTTTGAACTCGGCAGCGATGAGCCACGGTTCGAAGAGCATCTCACCGATCTGGGTTACGACTTTCATGACGAAAGCCAGAACCCGGCGTTCCGCTTCTTCCTGTCAGGCAGCTGATTACAGCTGGCTCCAGAACGCACTGATAAGCGGCTCACCGAGCCGCTTTTTTTGTACGCAGATGCCAAGCTCAAACGGTGCAACGGACTCTACATTCTCCAGCATCAGCACGCGGTTCCGCACCGGTTCCGGGCTGTTTTCCAGCACCACATCCGGCAGTAACGCAATACCGCAGCCCAGCGCCACCATCGAGACAATCGCCTCATGCCCCGACACGGTGGCGTAAATGAACGGATTAGGAATGCGATGACGGCGAAACCAGAGATCGATACGCCGCCGGGCCGGACCCTGCACCGGCAGAATGAAGGGAATTTTTGACCAGTCGGGCTGTGGCTGTGTGGCCTGGGTACGCACGGCGCAGGGCAGAGCAGGCGCAATCAGCACCAGTGGAATCAGCCCCAGCGGCATAAAATCGATGCTGGCGGGCAGGGTTTCAGGGCGACCGGCAATCGCTAAATCAGCCTCGCCGGAGTGCACTTTTTCCACTGCATCTGCGGCATCGCCGGTATCCAGTTTGATCTCAACCTGCGGATGTTCTGCGCGAAAGCGGTCGAGAATAGGCGGCAGATGGCTGTAGGCCGCCGTTACCGAGCAGAACAGGCGCAGCTCACCGCTCAGCGAGGGACCATTCAGATCCATCACATGGCGCAGTTGCTGATACTGCAGCAGCGTCTGCTGGGCAAACTGCCGCAGGCGCTCGCCCGCCTCCGTCAGCGTCACGGTGCGGTTATCGCGCAGGAACAGCGCGTGGCCGACATCCTCTTCCAGTCGCTGAATCTGGCGCGACAGCGTGGAAGGGCTGACATGCATCGCCCGTGCGCTGCGCCCGAAGTGGCAGCTTTCTGCCAGATGAAGAAACAGTTTCAGATCCCGTAAATCCATGCGCGCATCGCCTCTGTTTAGTGTTGCATTTATTGCAATATGACGTTGTTAATATATCAATTTAAGCAACAAAATTCCTGTCGTATGATGGGGTCATTCGCGGCGTTGCATGACACGCCGTTCCTGAACAAAAAAAGCAAACACAACCTTACCGGAGTTCCCATGGCTAACTATTTCAACACATTGAATCTGCGCAACCAGTTAGCGCAATTAGGCAAATGCCGCTTCATGGCACGTGATGAATTTGCGGACGGTGCCAGTTTCCTGAAAGGCAAAAAAGTCGTTATCGTTGGCTGTGGCGCACAGGGCCTGAACCAGGGTCTGAACATGCGCGATTCTGGTCTGGATGTTGCCTATGCACTGCGTGCTGAAGCGATTGCGGAAAAACGCCCTTCCTGGCGCAAAGCGACCGATAACGGTTTCAAAGTGGGCACCTACGAAGATCTGATCCCGCAGGCGGACCTGGTGGTTAACCTGACGCCGGACAAGCAGCACTCTGCTGTGGTACAGGCTGTTCAGCCACTAATGAAAGAGGGTGCTGCACTGGGCTACTCACACGGCTTCAACATCGTTGAAGTGGGCGAGAGCATCCGCAAAGATATCACCGTTGTCATGGTGGCACCGAAGTGCCCGGGCACGGAAGTGCGTGAAGAGTATAAGCGTGGCTTCGGTGTGCCGACCCTGATCGCGGTTCACCCGGAAAACGATCCAAAAGGCGAAGGCATGGCAATTGCCAAAGCCTGGGCCGCGGCAACCGGTGGCGACCGCGCGGGCGTACTGGAATCGTCGTTTGTCGCTGAAGTAAAATCTGACCTGATGGGTGAGCAGACCATCCTGTGCGGTATGTTACAGGCCGGTTCACTGCTCTGCTTCGACAAGCTGGTGGCTGAAGGCACCGATCCGGCTTATGCAGAGAAACTGATCCAGTTCGGCTGGGAAACCATCACCGAGTCACTGAAGTTTGGTGGCATCACCCTGATGATGGATCGCCTCTCTAACCCGGCGAAACTGCGCGCCTATGCGCTGTCAGAGCAGCTGAAAACCATCATGGCGCCGCTGTTCCAGAAGCACATGGATGACATTATCTCCGGCGAATTCTCCTCCGGCATGATGGCGGACTGGGCCAACGACGATAAAAAACTGCTGACCTGGCGTGAAGAGACTGGCCAGACCGCGTTCGAAACGGCCTCTCAGTACGAAGGCAAAATCGAAGAGCAGGAGTACTACGACAAAGGCGTGGTGATGGTTGCAATGGTAAAAGCGGGCGTTGAGCTGGCGTTTGAAACCATGGTTGACGCGGGCATCATCGAAGAGTCGGCTTACTATGAATCACTGCATGAGCTGCCGCTGATCGCGAATACCATCGCCCGTAAGCGTCTGTATGAGATGAACGTGGTGATCTCTGACACCGCAGAATATGGTAACTACCTGTTCTCCTTCGCGGCAGTGCCGTTGCTGAAAGAGTTCATGACCACCCTGCAGCCGGGCGATCTGGGCAAAGCGGTTGAAGGCACGCAGGTCGATAACGCGCAGCTGCGTGACGTCAACGAAGCCGTTCGTCAGCACCCGATTGAGACCGTGGGTCGTAAGCTGCGTGGCTACATGACCGACATGAAGCGTATCGCTGTTGCGGGTTAATCACCGGCAACACCGTTTTCAGCAAAACAGACCCCGGCTTGCCGGGGTTTTTTATTTGTGAACACTTGCCTGCACTGCCTGCTTCGCTGTGAGACCGGGCCTGCACAAGCAACACGGTCAGATCGGAAAGACGCAAATCCGCCATCTCTGGCATACCTGGTCCGTGCGATTACGCACCTCATCCCTGAGGTACGCCCGTTAACGGGCCAACGCTTTGCGTTGTTCAAAAACGCGCCCGGCGTTTTTGTCCATGGCGCGGGACGCTTTCCTCATCTGACCGTGTTGCCAGTGCCCTCAGACTTCTTAATTGCTGTAAGAATTACCTCGCCTCAGGTTGGTTACTTTAAGCACGATCAGGATCTTGTGACAGACAGCTGATCCAATGGGGGCATACGCCTGTAGCAAAGCATAGCGGGCCAGGGATGGCGGGTTTTGCGTCTTTGCGAAGGGCGTATGCTCCCTGAGCCTGGCGCCTGAACATAAGGCGATGCTTTTTTTAGCCTTTCTGAGCGGTTGTACTCCTTAAGCCTGCACCATAAAAAAACCCGGCATCTGCCGGGTTTGACTAACCTTCACCAGGGAAGATTACACGTCATACAATGTCTGATGACGCGTCTCTTTACAGGCGAGCAGCGCAATCAGCGTCAGCACCGCCATCGACGCCAGATAGAACCCTACAGCCTGCAGGCCATAATGCGCATTCAGCCAGGTCGCGATATAAGGCGCCACAGAGGCACCCAGGATCGAGGAGAGGTTGTAAGAGAACGAGGCGCCGGTATAACGAACTTCTGTCGGGAAGAGCTCCGGCAGCAGCGCGCCCATTGGGCCAAACGTCAGGCCCATAATGCTCAGGCCAAGCAGCAGAAACACCATCACCAGCGCCTGAGATCCGGAACCCAGCATCGCCGGGAACAGGAACGAGAACGCAATAATCATCAGCGTAATGGTGATCATGGTTTTGCGACGACCAAAACGGTCCGCCAGCAGACCGGCAATCGGCACCATGACCCCGAAACCAATCACCGCCAGCATCAGCATCCACAGCATACTGTTGCGCGGAATACCAAGACCGGCAGGCGCAGGCGTGGTCCCGTAACTCATCGAATAGACGGTCATGATGTAAAACAGCGTGTAAGTCGCCAGCATAATAAAAGTGCCGAGAATAGTGGCGGTCAGATGCTGGCTCAGCAGCGCGGCAATCGGCACCCGGACCTGCTTCTTCTCTTTCTGCACTTTGGCGAACACCGGACTCTCATGCAGCGACACGCGCACATAGAGGCCAATCAGCACCAGCACGGCGGAGAGAATAAAGGGTACGCGCCAGCCCCACTGCATAAACTGCTCGTCAGTCAGCAGCCAGGAGAGCAGCAGAAACGTCCCGTTTGCAAAGAAAAAGCCAATCGGCGCACCGAGCTGAGGGAAGGAGCCATAAAGCGCACGTTTCTTCGCTGGCGCATTCTCCGTCGCCAGCAGGGCCGCACCACCCCATTCACCGCCCAGCCCCAGCCCCTGACCGAAACGCGCCAGCGCCAGCAGCAGCGGTGCCAGCACGCCGATGGTTTCATAGCCCGGCAGCAGGCCTATCACCACGGTAGAGATCCCCATGGTCAGCAGCGAGGCAACCAGCGTGGCTTTGCGCCCTATGCGGTCACCAAAGTGTCCGAACACCGCAGAGCCAATCGGACGCGCCACAAAGGCGATAGCGAATGTGGCCAGTGACTGAAGCGTGGCGACCGTTGCATCCCCCTGTGGGAAGAAAATGTGCGGGAAAACAATGACCGCAGCCGTGGCGTAGATATAAAAGTCGAAGAATTCGATGGCCGTACCGACCAGCGACGCAATCACCACTTTACTGCGTGAGTTAACGGGTGTGGGGTCCTGCTGTTTGTCGAGTGTGTCTGTGAGGGAGGCTTGCATAACTGTTTCTTATTTGTAAATACAGACAAAGAATCTTACGCATCTGCCAGGGTGCATTCAATGATGAAAACCCGCGCCACGTCTGGCTTCAGCGGGTAAAAAGAGGATAATTTCTGTAGTGCGATGAATGCCGGGTGATACCGGGGTAAACCGGGGAATATCTGGCGGGATACTCTGAGAAAGGGCGAAATAAAAGTGACCCCTTAGCTATTCATCCTGTTATCTGATTAAAAAGTAGCTAAGGGGGGGCATTTTCCGCTGTTGTTAACCCGTTACGATGCTTTCTGTCTTGCGCCGCCCTGAGGCATTTGTGGATCGTCTTTATATTTAGCCGTGGCGATCCATGCGGCACAGAACAGCGTCAGACGGGCGAAAAAGTAGAAAAACGCCATCAGTCCCAGTACCGAACCAAAGGCCGCGCCTGACGGCGAGGTCGCCAGCTTTGGCAGCGTCAGCGTCATCACAAACTTAATCACCTCAAAGCCGATGGCGGCCAGCAGGGTGCCGCGAAACAGCGCCTTCCTGCGCGGCTTATGACGCGGCAGTATCCAGAAAATCCACAGGAACAGGAGATAGTTAGCCATCACAGAAATCGAGGTGGCGATAATGGTCAGAGCAGGCCGCAGCCAGTCGATGCCATCCAGCCCCAGAGCACTCACGATGGTCGCCTGCGCAGATCCGGCCACCGAGGTCAGCGACAGCGTAATCACCAGTGCCAGCATCAGGCCAGCCAGTGACAGAAAATCGCGGATATAGCGCTTCCAGATCTTCTCTTTGTCATCCGGTTGCCGCTCCCACACGTCGCGTGACTGCGCACGAATCGCTTCGCGCAGATTACCCATCCAGTTAAGGCCGGAATAGAGCGCCAGCAGTAAACCGGTAATCCCTACCGTAGCGCGCTGCTGAATGGCGGTGTTTACCGTATTCTTCAGCGTGGTAGCCAGTGTCGGATCGCTGATGCTGCTGACAATTTTGTTGATGATATCGGTCAGCAGACTCTGATTAGATGCCAGCACAAAACCCACTGCTGCAAACGACACCATCAGAATCGGGATCAGCGATAAAAACGAGAAATAGGTAATGGCTGCGCCAAACTGGCTGCCGAGCCGATCGTTAAAACGATCGAGCGCACGAATAAAATGCGCGACCGCCGGAATAGCCTGAAACCAGGTGGCGAAGCGCGACACGCGAACAATCGACTTATCTACGGTGTGATTACCGGTTTTAATATCGATAAGCGGTTTTTCTGGCTGCTTATCCTGTGGATTTTCCTGCTTGTCTGTCATAGACCTTCGCTGTCCTGTTTATCATTAAAATCAAAGTATAGCCGCTCAGGTGACGTACTCCTGTAGTACCTGACTCAGCCACTCCATAAATACCCTTACGCGACGTGCCACATTGCGCCGATGCGGATAGAGCAGATGGATCGGCATGGGGCGGGCGGGGAAGCGATGCAGCACTTCCACCAGCTCACCACGTTCAAGTAGTGACTGAATACCGGCCGCGGGCACCTGGATAATCCCCAGACCGGCCAGGCAGGCGGCGCGATAGGTCTCCGTACTGTTCACGGTCACGACGCCACCGGTGTGAACATAGTGGCACTGGCGACCATCAAAATATTCAAAACCGGGTGAGGCCTGGCCAAGCTGCTGGCTGTAGTGCACCATCGCATGCTGCGACAGTTCTTCCAGTCGGGTCGGCATGCCGAAACGCGAAAGGTAGCCAGGGCTCGCGCAGTTGATCAAGGTATGAGTACCAATTTTTCGCGCAATCAGCCCCGAGTCTTTAAGTTCACCGACCCGAATCACGCAGTCAAAGCCTTCCCGGATGACATCCACCTGGCGGTCGCTGCTGCTCAGTTCAAGCTCAATGCCGGGGTAGTGCTGCAAAAATTCCGGCAACCGCGGCAGGATAAAACTGGTCGCCATCGCCACCGACATATCCACCCGGAGCTTACCGCTGAGCGAGGCGGGTTCGTGCTGGAACAGGCTGTCCATATCATCAATCATCGACAACAGATCGAGACAGCGATCGTAATAGACCAGCCCATCCTGCGTGAGTTGCACCCGGCGTGTGGTGCGATGCAGCAAACGTGTTGCCATCTGATTCTCCAGCGCCTGAATCTGTCGCGATACGCTGCCTTTGGGTATGCCTAAACTTTCTGCTGCACGGGTAAAACTGCCCATTTCGGCCACCCGCACAAACACCTGCATTGCGTGAATTTTATCCATATTGTTCACCGATTGTTGTTTTTATTGAAACAGTGATGCGCGCTTAGCCCTGTTTATAGATCAGGAACCGGCGAATATCCTTAAAGCGTGTTCAATTTTTCAACAGGTGTGAGAGATGAATCATAAAATAGCGTTAATTACGGGTGCTAACCGTGGTTTAGGCCGCAATGGTGCATTAAAACTGGCTGCCAGAGGCACAGATGTCATTCTGACTTACCGCAGCCATGCCGATGAAGCGCAGGCCGTGGTGAAAGAAATTGAGGCGCTGGGCAGGCGTGCCGTCGCACTGGCTCTGGATGTAGGCGAAACCGGGCAGTTTGATCGCTTTGTCGGAGAGGTAAAGGCACTCCTTCAGCAACAGTGGCAGCGCGACACGTTTGACTATTTAGTGAACAACGCCGGACAGGGTCATTACAAGCCTTTTACCGACACCACTGAGGCGGAATTTGATGCGCTGATGAATGTGCACTTTAAGGGCCCTTATTTCCTGACGCAGAAACTCCTGCCGCTAATCGGTGACGGAGGCCGCATCCTGAATATCTCCAGCGGACTGACCCGGCTGATCTATCCTGGCTCTGCAACCTATGCGTCAATGAAAGGGGCGATGGAAGTGCTGACGCGCTATCAGGCCAAAGAACTGGGTGAACGGCGCATCCGGGTCAATGTCCTGGCGCCGGGGGCGATAGAGACCGACTTCGGCGGTGGCCGGGTGCGCGATACCCGTGAGATAAATGACCAGATCGCCGGGCTGACGGCGCTGGGTCGCGTCGGCCTGCCCGATGATATCGGTGATGCCATCAGCGCAATCCTCAGTGACGAAACCGGCTGGATCACCGCACAGCGTATCGAAGCGTCAGGCGGGCAGGGGATTTAACGGCAGGCGGCGTCGCGCAGACCCCTCTGCGGATGCCACCCTCTCCTACAGGGTGATCGTGCCGTCGATAACGGTCAGGGTATGACCCCCTATCCAGATCGTTTCACCGGCAAAGGTCACGCTTACCCGGCCGGCACGCTGCAGCATCGTGCCCTGACGAACGCGGTAAGGCGTCGTCTGGCCGGTCATCGCCAGATAACGAGCCAGACAGGCGTTGGCGCTGCCGGTCACCGGATCTTCGGTCAGGCTGCCATGCTCGACCAGCAGCCCCCGTACTTCATACTGCTCAGGCTCGCCAGCGGGCAACCGACCAAAGGGCATCACACCCGAGACGCCCGCCTGGAGGATCAGCTGCTGAAGATCGCTGACGCCGGGCTGCAGTGCCAGCACGGCTTCGGCGCTGATCATGGGCACCAGCAGCCAGCGAATGCCCATATCCACCACGGTCGGACTTTGCGTCAGATCGAACGCATCACTGTTTAGCGCTTTGCCCAGCAGCGCATCCTGCCAGGGCATCAGCGTCGCCGCCGGAGCTGCAAACGCCAGTTCGCCCGCCGCGTTACGCTTTACCGCGACGTTACCGACACCGCACTCCTGCACGATGATGTCCGGGTTGCAGGTCGGCCAGCCCGCCTCCAGCAGGGCGTGCGCGGTGCCCAGCGTCGGATGTCCGGCAAACGGCAGTTCGCCTTCCACGGTGAAAATACGCACCCGGTAATCGGCTTCTTCGTGCTGCGGCGGCAGGACAAAGGTGGTTTCTGACAGATTCGTCCAGCGGGCAATCGCGGCCATCTGGTCGTCGCTTAGCCCCTGCGCGTCCATAATCACTGCCAGCGGATTGCCGCTGAGGGCAGATGAGGTAAATACGTCGACTTGCTTAAACGCGACCTGCATGGTGACTCCTTGCTCTGGGTTGAGTGTGGCCTTTTCTCTGCCGGAAGATTGCTAATCACCGCCAACAGCGTTATCAATAAGTTAAAGGTTTTGTCGGAGACTGTGAATGCTAACGATCCTGGGACGCGCCTCCTCAATCAACGTGCGCAAACTGTTGTGGCTGTGTGACGAGCTGGATCTGGACTACGAGCGCGAAGAGTGGGGCGATGGTTTCCGCTCCACGCACCTGCCGGAATTTATGGCGCTGAACCCCAATGCGATGGTGCCGGTACTGAAGGATGATGAGTTCGTGATGTGGGAATCCAATGCCATCCTGCGCTATCTGGCCAATGCCTATGGCGGTGAATGGCTCTATTCTCTGCACCCCCAGACGCGCGCGCCTGTCGATCAGTGGATGGACTGGCAATCGACTGAACTCAACACCTCCTGGCGCTATGCCTTTATGTCGCTGGTGCGAAACTCGCCGGCGCATCAGGACCCGCGTCTGCTGGCTGCTGCCTGCAAAGGCTGGGCGCATACCATGAACATTCTTAACCAGCAGCTGGAAAAAACCGGGCGCTACGTGGCCGGACGCAATTTCACCCTGGCGGACATTCCGATTGGCCTGGCGGTCAACCGCTGGTTTGAGACCCCGCTCGATCATCCTGATTATCCGGCGGTGCGCACCTATTATGAACGCCTGACTGAACGGCGCGGCTACACGGTCTGGGGACGCAACGGCACGCCCTGATCCTCACCGGCTGGCAGCCCCGCCAGTTCACAGGCGATCTCGCCCGCGCGTTTAATCGCCTGGGTGTAACGCGTGTCAAACGGATAGCAGCAGGAGAGGCGCAGCGCATGGTTATAGCGCTCACTCAGGGAGTAAAGTGCGCCAGGCGTGACGCAGATTTTCTCCTGCAACAGGCGGTCAAACATTCCCGTGGTATTCACGCCGCCCGGCAGCTCAACCCAGAAAACGAAGCCGCCGCGCGGCAGCGTCGCACGGGTGCCTGCGGGGAAGTATCGGGCGATCAGCCCGCGGGCCTCATCCAGATTGGCGGCGTAGCGTCGGCGCAGGGTGCGCAGATGGTGGTCATAACCGCCGGACGCCAGAAACTCTGCCAGGGTCTCCGAGAGCAGGGCAGATTCGGCCATCGACGACACGGCTTTCAGGCGGGCGATCGCATCATGAAAGCGGCCTGCGGCGGTCCAGCCAATACGAAAATCGGGCGCGACGGTTTTGGTAAAACTGGTGCAGTAAATAATCCAGCCATCGCGATCAAAAGCTTTGACGGGCGGCGACAGCGGCCAGTCGAACTGCAGTTCGTCATACAATCCATCTTCTATCAGCGGAACATGGTAAGTGTTCACTAACTCCGCCAGCCGCTTCTTATTTTCCAGCGACATGCTGCAGCCCAGCGGATTCTGAACGCCAGGCATCGCTATCAGCGCCTGAATGCGCTGCTCCTGAAGCAGCATCTCCAGTGCATCCAGCGACAGCCCCCGCTGGGGATCGGTAGGGATTTCCAGCGCCCTGAGGCCCAGTGAGGCCAGCAGGGGAAACAGGAAGAAGTAGGTGGGTGACTCCAGTCCGACGCAATCACCCGGCTGGGTCACCGCCCGCAGTGCCAGCTGAAGTGCCTCCATGCAGCCGTGGGTCAGGGTAATCTCATCGGCTGTGAGGGTCTGTCCGGCGTGAAGTGCCCGTCGCGCAATCTCCTCCCGTAAGCGCTCACTACCAGGCGGAAGCGCATAACGTCCGATAATGCCGGGATGACGACGCAGCAATGAGGCGGTAATCCTGGCGATACGGGCGGCCGGAAACAGTTCGCTGTCCTGCGGGCAGGCCAGTGAGATATTGATATAGTCAGGATGGTTCTGGGCCGCAAAGACTTTATCGATGAGGTCGAGCTTGCTGCTGCCGGGATCGCGCACCCGGGTTTTATGCTCACCATGCCGGATTACAGCGGGTAAAACCCCGCGCACGTAATAGCCCGACTGCGGTCGCGCCTCAATCAGTCCGCGATCTTCCAGCATCTGCCAGGCATTCAGCACTGTATTGACGCTGACCTGATGAGACTGCGCCACGCGCCGGATTGCGGGCAGACGTTTGCCGGGTTTCAGCGTGCCCTGATGAATGGCCTCGGCGAAGCTCTCGGCCAGTTGCTGATAAAGGGGCTGCCCGGATGGGGAAACAAGGGACACAGTCGCCTCCTGACAGAATGGGTACAATTATAGATAAAAGGAACTGTAACCATAACAATAGTGATTTTGTGTCACTGTTACCATCTCTTTTGCCGCCGTAGCATAGCGTTCTGTCTGTTTTTCAGGAGCGCCATGATGCTTGATCCCTCTTTCTTCAGTTACGTCACCGTGATGTCTATTACGCCAGGCCCGAACAATCTGCTGCTGGCAACTTCCGGCGTTAATTTTGGCATGCGGCGCACCCTGCCGATGATGTTCGGCATTTTAATCGGCTGTGCGATACAGACGCTGATTGCCGGAATGGCTCTGGAGGTACTGCTGCACGGGATGGCAGCGGTTCGCCTGCCGCTGACGCTGGCAGGCTGCGCCTATCTGCTGTGGCTCTCCTGGAAAATTTTCCGCGCCGCTGCGCCCGAAGCGCGAAACCGGCCGCAGCCGATGACGCTGGTGGGCGGCGCCTGCTTCCAGGCGATTAACCCCAAGGCCTGGCTGATGGCAACCAACGTTGCATTGCTCTACAGCGCCAGCAGCGGGGTTCTGACGGTGATGACCGGCTTTATGCTGCTGAACCTGCCCTGCATCCTGATCTGGGCTGCGCTGGGCGATCGCCTGCGCAGCCATCTGCAGATTGCCTGGAAACGTCAGCTCTTTAACAGCCTGATGGCGCTGTCGCTGGTGGCGACCACCGTCTGGATGCTGACCGACGCGCTGCTGGTTGCTTAGTCGGGCGCACCCGGTGCGGTGGCCGACGGCCATTTCCAGTTCCGCACCTCGGGCAGATCTTCACCATGCTCACGCACATAACGATGATGTTCGGCCAGCCGCTGCTGTAAGTCCTCCAGCAGTTCCGGATGGGCATCGGCCAGCCCCGGCACGCGCAGAATTGCCTCCTGCGCCAGATGATAACGGTCAAGCTCGTTCAGCACGGTCATATCAAAGGGCGTGGTGGTGGTTCCCTCTTCGTTAAAGCCGCGCACATGGAAGTTGCGGTGATTGGCACGCGAATAGGTCAGACGATGTATCAGCGCCGGATAGCCGTGGAAAGCAAAAATCACTGGCTTATCCTGTGTAAACAGCGCGTCGAATGCCTCATCCGATTTGCCGTGCGGATGCTGGTCCTGCGGCTGCAGCGCCAGCAGATCGACCACGTTCACCACGCGGATGCGCAGTTCTGGCAGCATTCCGCGCAGCAGGTCGACTGCCGCCAGCGTCTCCATTGTCGGCACATCACCGGCACAGGCCATCACGACGTCCGGCGCTGCATTATCGGGCGTCGTGCCCGCCCAGCGCCATTCGCCCATACCCGCTTCGCAATGGGTTACCGCGCTGGTGATATCCAGCCACTGTGGCGAAGGCTGCTTGCCCGCCACGATCACGTTGATGCGGTTCCAGGTGCGCAGGCAGTGATCGCCCACCCACAGCAGCGTATTGGCATCGGGCGGCAGATAGATGCGCACGATGTCCGCTTTCTTGTTGGCGACGTGATCCATAAAGCCCGGATCCTGATGGCTGTAGCCGTTATGGTCCTGCCGCCAGACGTGGGAGGAGAGCAGATAGTTGAGCGATGAGATGGGCTTACGCCAGCCCAGCTTGCGCGACACCTTCAGCCATTTGGCATGCTGATTAAACATTGAATCGACGATGTGGATAAAGGCTTCGTAGCAGTTGAACAGCCCGTGGCGGCCGGTCAGCAGATAGCCCTCCAGCCAGCCCTGACACTGATGCTCACTGAGGATTTCCATGACCCGGCCATCGCGCGCCAGCTGCTCATCGTAGGGCTCGGTGCGTTCCAGCCAGGTGCGGCTGGTGACCTCGAAGACCGGCGTCAGACGGTTAGAGGCGGTTTCATCAGGCCCGAACAGGCGGAAATTATCGCGATTACGCAGGAACAGCGCGCTGAGATAACGCCCCAGATGTTCCGTGGCCTGCGCCACCTGCGTACCCGGTTCGCTGACCTCGCAGGCGAAGGCCGCAATCTCCGGCGTGTCCAGTTCGCGGCGCAGCAGGCCGCCGTTAGCATAAGGCGACGCGCCCATCCGCTTATCGCCCTCGGGTGCCAGCGCCTGCAGCTCCGGCTTCAGCCGGCCCTGCTCATCAAACAGATCGTCGGGCTGGTAGCTGCGCATCCAGTTCTCCAGGATCTGGCGATGTCCTTCATCTTCGCGGCAGGCCGCGACCGGCACCTGATGGGCCCGCCAGAAATCCTCCACCTTTTTGCCGTCGACCGTTTCGGGGCCGGTCCAGCCTTTGGGACTGCGCAGGATGATCATCGGCCAGCGCGGCACGTCGGCGCTGGCGTTGCCGCTGCGCGCCTCGCGCTGATAAGCGGCGATTTTCGCCAGCGCCCGCTCCAGAGTTTCCGTCATCAGCGGGTGCATGTTTTCCGGTTCATGTCCGCAGACAAACAGCGGCTCATAGCCGTAGCCGCTGAACAGCTGGTGCAGATCCTCGTCGCTGCTGCGCCCCAGCAGCGTCGGGTTGGCAATCTTGTAGCCGTTAAGGTGCAGAATCGGCAGCACCGCGCCGTCACGTTCAGGGTTGAGGAATTTAATACCGTGCCAGCTGGAGGCCAGCGGCCCGGTTTCCGCCTCGCCGTCACCAATTACGCACGGCACGATCAGGTCGGGGTGGTCGAAAACCGCCCCGAAAGCATGGGAGAGCGAATAGCCCAGCTCACCGCCTTCGTTGATCGAGCCCGGCGTTTCCGGTGCCGCATGGCTGGGAATGCCGCCGGGAAAAGAGAACTGTTTAAACAGGCGCTGCATGCCTGCCGCATCCTGTGAAATCTGCGGATAGATCTCGCTGTAGCTGCCCTCCAGCCAGGTGTTTGCCACCATGCCGGGGCCGCCGTGTCCGGGTCCGCAGAGGTAGATCATATTCAGGTCGTGCCTGCGGATCGCACGATTGAGGTGGGCATAAATAAAATTCAGCCCTGGCGTAGTGCCCCAGTGGCCCAGCAGACGCGGTTTGATGTGCTCTGGCTTCAGCGGCTCGCGTAACAGCGGGTTGTCCATCAGATAGATCTGTCCGACAGAGAGGTAGTTCGCCGCCCGCCAGTAGCGGTCAAGCAGCGTGAATTCCGATGAGCCGGGTGAGTAAGCCATGCCGTTTCCTCCTGAGCGATCAGCGAAAAGATGCCTTAACCCTAATAGAGAATAGTCAGGACGACCAGGCAATCGGCCAATAAAAAAGGCCCCGCCGTGCGGAGCCTTTCTCTGGATGGCGCTGAATTACTTGCCGACCACGAACGCGGTTTCACGTCCTTCGTCGTTGGCCGCCATCGGGGTGACCGGCGAATAGTCGAGCTGCAGAATACGGCTGGTTTCGGCTAACACTTTTTCTGTCAGCGCCACGTCGCCGTTCAGTTTCCGTCCCCAGGAGGGGATCACGGCACGAATTTTATTCTGCCATTCCGGCGTCTTCATCTGCTCAGGACAGACCTTATGCAGCAGCTCCAGCATAATCGGTGCTGCCGTAGAGGCGCCCGGTGACGCGCCCAGCAGGGCAGAAATCGTGCCATCCTGTGAGGCGACGACTTCGGTGCCCAGGCGCAAAACCGCGCCCTCTTTCTCATCTTTTTTGATGATCTGCACACGCTGACCGGCCGTAACAAGGCGCCAGTCCTCCTGCTTCGCCTGCGGAACATAGGCGCGCAGGGCATCCATACGGTCGCGGTCACTTTGCAACACCTGATCCATCAGGTATTTCACCAGGTCAAAGCTTTTCAGGCCCACTTTCACCATCGGCAGCATATTGCTGCTGTTCAGCGAGGTGAACATGTCCATCAGTGAACCCTGCTTCAGGAACTTGGTCGAGAAGGTCGCAAACGGGCCAAACAGCAAGACCTGCTTGCCATCCAGTACGCGGGTATCGACGTGCGGCACGGACATCGGTGGCGCACCGACGCTGGCTTTACCGTAGACCTTGGCCATGTGCTGTGCGACGACCTGCGGATTCTCGGTCACGAGGAAGGATCCTCCTACCGGGAAACCGGCGTAGCCGTGAGCTTCCGGAATACCGGCTTTCTGCAGCAGCGGCAACGCCGCGCCGCCTGCGCCGATAAAGATTTTGCCTGCGGTCAGCGTGCGACGTGTGCCGCTGTTCAGGCACTGCAGAGTGACCTGCCAGCGGCCGTCGGCGAGCTGTTTCAGCTCACGCACTTCCTGACGCAGACGCAGCCGGAAGTTCGCTTTCTTCTCTAAGGCAGCGATCAGCTGACGGGTGATTTCACCAAAGTTGACGTCGGTGCCCATCTCCGTCCAGGTCGCGGCCACTTTCTGGCTGCGATCGCGGCCATTCATCACCAGCGGGATCCAGCGGGCAATCTGCTGCGGATCCTCGGAGTAAGCCATGCCACGGAACAGGGTGCTTTTCTGCAGCGCCTTGTAACGCTTACGCAGGAAGTCGACGTTATCGTCGCCCCAGACAAAGCTCATGTGTGGCGTGCTGTGAATAAAGCTTTTCGGGTTGCGCAGGTTGCCTTTCTGAACCTGCCAGGCCCAGAATTGGCGGGAAATCTGGAACGATTCGTTAATCGTCACCGCTTTGGAGATCTCGATGCTGCCATCCGTCTGCTGGGGCGTGTAGTTCAGCTCGGCCAGCGCCGCATGACCGGTCCCGGCGTTATTCCAGCCGTTGGACGACTCTTCGGCCACGCTCTCCAGCCGCTCCACCATTTCGATGGACCAGTCCGGTTCTAACTCCTGCAGCCATGCGCCGAGGGTAGCGCTCATCACACCTGCGCCAATCAGCAGCACGTCAACGTCTTTGCGCTCCTGCGCGGTAGTGGTGTCCTTCGCCATGGCACTCATCGCGAGCGCAAGGTTTACAGCTGAATTGCACATGAGGCGACATCTCCTCTTCTGTTGACCTGAAGCCCAACAGTTTCGCAGGCGAAATAGTCACGCTTCTGATGAGCGCGTTGCGCTATTTCTCAAAGGTTAAGTCTCAGGTATAGGTTAAAGCGGTGATAACGCGTTAACTGCACGTTATGCTTTGTCCTCTGAATATAACATTCTCGCATCTGAATTAAACATTTGTTTATTTTTTAAATGCAGAAATGATTCAGCATAAGAATTAATCATCAGATGTTGTGGTGCATTAGCGATTTTTCATCGTTAAGTCAGTAAGTTAACGGGAAAATAATGTTGCAGGAAAGCGCCGTGATGGTGCAGTCGCTGAATGCGTGATAACGGTGAGGAATTGTTTAATTAGCTGAAATTTAGCGATTTATTATGCAAAAAGGAATAACCGGAATAGGGCCAGAAAACACTGATCGGCTGGATGTGTAAAAACAATGTTACATTTTTGTGAGTCTGAAAATGCGTGCGCAGCGGCGCACGCATCGGTTTCGCTTATGACGCATTCACACAGGCAGGCAGCTTTTTCAGACTTATCGCCATACGGTTGTAGGTGTTCATCAGGCCAATCGCTATGTTCAGATCGACAACCTCTTTCTCACAGAAGTGCTCCCTCAGCGCGGTATAATATGCGTCCGGCGCGCCGTTTTGTGCAATCAGCGTCAGGCACTCCGCCCACTGCAGGGCCGCCTTCTCTTTTTCACTGAACAGAGTGCCGGATTCGTGCCAGACCGGCGTCAGCACAATTTTATCCCAACTCATCCCGGCTTTGTTCAGCGCTTTTGTATGCATATCAATGCAGTAAGCACAGCCGTTGATCTGTGATATACGCAGGAAGAGCAGTTCCAGCAGCGTGAGCGGCATATCGGTTTGTGACAGATAGCCGTATACGCTGCTCAGTGCTTTCATGCCTGCCGGTGCTGCCTGGTGAAAATTGATACGTTCGCTCATCGTGTTGCCTCAGTCAGGGTTAATGAGGCGATTTTCGGCCTCTGGATGGAGCAATTAAAGTGCCAAAAAATGAGAGTCTGACTGGTCCATCGCCCCTGGCCTCGCTGATGCTGCAACGGGGTGCATCGCGTGGGCTTAGCGAACAGCTACGCCAGCTGATTGAGCAGGCGATTGGTGAGGGACGTTTACAGCCGGGGGCACGTCTGCCTTCCTGCCGCGATCTGGCCGCGCAGCCTGGTGTTGCCCGCGGTACTGTCCGTGCCAGTTATGACATGCTGGCTGATAGTCAGTTTCTGGAAACCCGTGGCGCGGCGGGCACCTTTGTCAGTGCATTGCCGCCCTTAAAACCGGCTCGCTCTGACGCCGGATACCTTCCGCCAGGTTCTGAAGCGAGCGAAACCTTTGACGTTCCGCCGTTGACCTTCCAGATGGGGACGCCCGCCAGCGATGCGTTTCCGGCCAAAGTCTGGCTGCGCATCCTGCAGCGGCAGGCACGAGTGGAGGTCAGCCGACCCGCCAGCTATCCCGACCCCCGTGGTAGCCTGGCACTGCGTCAGGCGCTGGTGGCCTATCTGACTGTGGCGCGCGGTCTGCGCTGTCAGGCAGATCAGATCATTATTACCAGTGGCTATGCAGGCGCGATGGGCCTGATGGGTCTGGCGATGGATTTTCAGGGCAAAACCGCCTGGCTGGAAGATCCCGGGTTCTGGCGGGCACGCGGCGCGGTGGAAGCACTGCGGGTCAGGCCGGTTGGGGTGCCAGTCGATGAGGAGGGGATGCAGGTCGACGTCGGGATGACGCGTGCCCCGGATGCCGTTTTTACGCTGGTGACGCCGGGCCAGCAGGCGCCGCTGGGTATGACGATGAGCCTGGCGCGCCGCCATGCTCTGCTTGACTGGGCCAGCCGCGAACAGCGATGGATTATTGAAGATGACTATCTGGGTGAGCTTCAGCCTGGTCATCGCGCCGCGCCTGCGCTGGCCGCCCTCGACCGTGAAGGGCGGGTTTTGCACATCGGCACATTCAGCAAGACGCTGACGCCGCAGCTGCGGCTCGGTTTTATCGTGGTACCGCCGGCACTGACCGCCCGGTTCGGTGAGGTGTGTGCGTTACTCGCGCCAGCATCGGCAGGATTGCTGCACAATGCGGTAGCGGCGTTTCTGCAGGAAGGTCACTTCATGCGGCACCTGTGGCGGATGAAGCGTGTATATCACGATCGGCTGGAAAAGATGGTTGCCGCGCTGGAGCCCTATTTTCCGGACCTGCAGCGTGCAGGGCTGGCGGTGATGGTTCGCCTGCCCGCCGGTTCCCCGGATCAGCTTATTGCGCAGCAGGCGGCAGAGTGGGGGATGGCGCCCTCGCCGCTGTCAGTCTGGTATCAGGATGCGGCTCAGCACTGTGCAGGGCTGTCACTGGGCGCGGCCCATCTGCCGCGTGAAGGCTATGCCCGCAGCGCCGGACAGTTAAAAGCGCGGGTGGACGCACATTGTGCCATCAGGCCCTGAACCAGCGACGCCAGACAAAACGGATCACAAAAAATTCCAGTGCGCCAAGTACCAAAAACCAGACGCAAAACACCACCGTGTAGAGCTGATTCAGATCCTGCAGATGAAATATCTGCAACAGATGCTGTGCCACCGCCAGGCTGAAAGCGGGTGCAGGCAGCAGCAATGCTGAAAGAAAGCCCAGTAGCAAAATGCCACCTGGCACGATCAACGTTTCAAAAGGGTTATTCATAACCGGTTTCCCCTGTTTATCAGCCCGGCATTTTCCGGCAATTGGCCGCACGGTTCAATGGCGGCGTAGCGGATCAGGGCACACAGGGGTCAGAACCGGCAGCGAAAGGACCAGAAAAGGCTTTACTGCCATCAACTTAGCGCCATATATAGCGAATGATAAGAGTTATAGCCTTTGCTATACTTAAATCCATGATTTTACTGTCTTTTTATCTTCCGGTTTGCATGGTAGACTGCGCCCACTTTTTTATAACTGAACACTTTGTGTGGTGAATTCAGCGTGAATTGCCGCTTTTTTGCCCCAGGTGAATAAATCATGACTTTTATTGCTACTCTGATTCTTGCGCTTGGCATGTCGATGGACGCGTTTGCTGCTGCTCTGGGCAAAGGCGCGACCCTGCATCGTCCCGGTTTTAAGGAAGCACTGCGAACCGGTCTGATTTTTGGCTCTATTGAAGCGCTGACCCCGTTGATTGGCTGGGCTCTTGGGCTGGCCGCCAGCCGCTACATTATGGCGTGGGATCACTGGGTAGCGTTTAGTCTGCTGGCGTTTCTGGGTGGCCGCATGATGATGGAAGGCTTGCGTCAGACCGCCGTTGCAGAGCCCTGTGAAGCGCCGCAGAGCCATGGCTTTATGGTGCTGGCGACTACCGCCGTGGCGACCAGCCTGGATGCCCTCGCCGTCGGCGTCGGCCTGGCGTTCTTACAGGTGAATATCGTGACCACCGCACTGACTATCGGCGCCGCGACCACCGTGATGGCAACGACCGGGGTGCTGGTCGGACGCTTCATTGGTCCGGTTCTGGGCAAATGGGCGGAAGTGTTGGGTGGTGTGGTGCTGATTGCGATTGGCTCTACCATCCTGTTAGAGCACCTCGGTTATATAGCTTAGGGCAGCCGACCAGAATCGGCAATTTTGTGATCTGGTTCAAATTTATTTGCTGTTAAAACGTTCAGCAGCTATACTTTTCCAGTATATCTTCAACTAAATTTGAACCAGGTGCTGCATGAAACGCATTTTCAAATACGTGTTCCGCGCTTATGTTGAGACGTTCAGACACGTACCGCCGGGTGCCATGAATTAAACACTCCGCAGAAAACCCTCGATAATCGCGGTCAGGGACAGACCAGTGATTATCACTTTCCGCTTTTGCTCCCTCTGATGTAATCTCGCGCGTCTGGTGCGACGAATCTGCTGTCACTCCTCATGTTATCCGCTTTCGGTCATCTCGCACTTTAAGAGGATAAAACGTTACAACAGACCCTTGCTGTTGGTTTTATAGGTGACCGTACTTTATTAAATGCTGACTACTGCGCTGGCAGCGAGATGGCTTTCTCTTTCTTTACCCGCTAGCGGGCAGCGTTTCAGGAAATTTGCCTTAAAAGAAATGAAAAATTCATCATTTTTCGGACATTAGCATTGCGCTAAACTGAGAGTCTTCTTTTTGCGTAATTAATTTTTATTTTTTGCCGATAAATAAGCTGGAAGTCTGGTTTATAGAAACCTTGTCATTAGATCAATGACTTATAACGGCAGGAAATAAAGATGACGATTACACAGCGATTACTGCTCACCTTTTCGCTCCTTTCGGCAGCACTGGTCACGATGGTCATCGTGGCAGTCGTCGTTACCGGAGGATTCCAGTCCCGCTTTCAGTACGTTCAGGAGAATACCGTTCCCTCATTGCTGGACATCGGCAAAATGGTCGACGGAAGTAACTCACTTATTATCTGGCTTTATCGCCATCAGAGCGCAACAGAGCCGCGGCGCCAGGCTGACGTTGAGAAGCAAATTAACACGACCATCCGAAACATTACTTCTCTGAACGAGTATTACCTGAAACACGACGTTTCTAATGAAAAGGATCGCCAGATGGCGGAGTCCGCGTTCACTACGCTGAAGCGGATTGAATCCACGCTTCCGGCATTCCTGGCTGGCTCACGGGCTCAGAATGATGCCGTAGCGCTGGGCGCACTTCAGGGGAGTGATGGCATTGGTGAAGCTGCGCGTCAGTTAATTGCGGATTATCAGAAGCAACTGAAATTCAATGTAGATATCAGCAACAGTCTGCGTAAAGAAAATGACAGAACCTATAAAACGACAGTATGGAGTCTGATCGGCGGTTCAGCACTGGCTATCATCACGCTGGCTTTCTTTGCACTCAGGACTATCTTTGGCATCCGGCGTCAGCTTAACGGTATGCGTGAAACGATGGAGAGTGCCAGCGAAAAGCTTGATCTGACACTCCGGGTTGACGCGTCTCGCCAGGATGAAATCGGCATGACAGCCCGGGCATTTAATCATCTGGTTGAAAATGTCTCCTTATCACTGTCAAAAGTTGAAGCGTCAGCCCAGTCCGTCAGCTCTGCGTCAGCACAGATATCCGCGGGTAACGAAGACCTCTCATCGCGCACCGAGGAACAGGCTGCCTCTCTGGAGCAGACTGCTGCAAGCATGTCTGAGCTGAGCGAGACGGTTCGCCAGACCGCTGAAAATACCCGCCTGGCCAGCCAGCTGGCGAAGAATGCACATGAAATCTCAGAAGACAGTGCCGGTCGCGTTCGCACATTGCTGTCTACAATGGGCGATATCAGAGGAAGCTCAGCGAAAATCACTGACATTATCGCACTGATTGAAGGAATTGCTTTTCAGACCAATATCCTGGCCCTGAACGCTGCGGTCGAAGCGGCCCGTGCCGGAGAGCAGGGCCGGGGTTTTGCCGTCGTGGCTGGTGAAGTCCGCAATCTTGCACAGCGATCATCATCTTCGGCACGCGAAATCAAGGAGCTGATTGAATCATCAATGGGCTTCGTTGAAGCCGGCTCCGCTCAGGCAGAAGGCGTAGGGGAAAACATATCAAGAATGAACGATGCCGTGCGCCAGGTTACCGATCTTGTGGATGAGATATCCGTGGCGGCCAGTGAGCAGTCTCAGGGGATAGGGCAGGTGCATCAGGCAGTCAATCAGATGGACGATGTGACGCAGCAGAATGCTGCACTCGTTGAAGAGGCCTCTGCGGCCTCACGCTCTCTGATGGAGCAGGCTGCCACACTTAATCAACTGGTCAACACCTTTACGCTCTCAGCTTCCCGGGTGGCAGCCCGCCCATCTAATCCTCCCGCACCGGTCGCCGCCGTCCTGCGTCCGGTTCCTGCCGTTGCCGTTGCGGGCAATGACAACTGGCAAAGTTTCTGAAATCAGCACTTAACGGTTTTTAATAAGTAAAGGGCCTGCAGAGGCCCTTTTTGCTGCGGTCCGGCCGGGAGAGGAAAGAGCGTTTTCCCGCCTGTTTCGGCTACAGGCAGGCAACCCACAGGGAAAATTGCGAACGTCCTCTCCCCCGCCCTTAGCGAACAAGCCTCTTTTCATACCGGAACTGAAGTCTCCTGCCAAAACGCATCGCCCTGACCCTGACGAACCCACCATAAACCCGCCGCCTGTTCGATCCCGGCCTACACTGAATTATTCTCCCCCAATCAGGAGCAGCGGATGATTCAGAAGCATCGACGAAAACAGGCAGCGATTGTGGCAGGCGTGGGATTGGGTGTAGCGGCGACGCTGTGGGGCATGAAACGCTGGCAGGCGCTGAAGCAGACGCCGCCGGTGTCGCCGCGCAGTCATCACGCCGGACTGGCCGGTTACTTTCAGCAGATCGGCGACTGGCGCATGTTTACCCGCGTCACGCCCAATAACGATCAGGGCCTGCCCGTGGTGCTGATCCATGGTCTGGTGATGTCGGGCCGGGCTATGGAGCCGCTGGCGCTGGCGCTGGGTCGTGATTACCACGTGCTGGTGCCGGATCTGCCGGGTTTCGGCGCCAGTGCGCTGCCAGCGTCAGCCCCCGTGATGTCTGTGGCGCAGCAGGCGGATGTGCTCTGGCTCTGGTTGCAGCATAACGGTTTTCAGCGTGCCATCTGGGTCGGAAATTCGTTCGGCTGCCAGATTCTGGCGGCGCTGGCGGTGAAACATCCGCAGGCAGTGGCGGGGCTGGTGCTGCAGGGGCCAACGGTTGATCGTCACGCCCGCAGCCTGCCGCGTCAGCTCTGGCGCAGCTGGCGCAATGGCCGGCTGGAAACGCGCCGGCCACCGGGGCCGCTGGCCCGCATTGATTACGCCAAGGCAGGGCTGTGGCGCGCGTTTGGCACAATGCGTGCCATGATGCGGGATCACATTGAGCATCGCCTTACCTACATCAGCGCCCCCACACTGCTGCTGCGCGGCTCGCGCGATCCGATCTGCCCGGCGCGCTGGCTGGATGAACTCGCCGCGCTGATGCCGCGTAGTGAACGTCTGACGCTGCGCGATGGCACTCATACGCTGCACTATGTCTATCCGTGGAGTTTCTGCAACGCCATCCGGCCTTTCCTGGCGCGTATTCAGCAGGAGAATCAGCATGAGTAAACCGCCCAAAGGCATTGCCCGTTTTGACTCTGCGGCGGCCATGCTGCTGGCACTGGCCAATGCGCTTCACGATCGTCCTTTTACCAGTCCCAGTCAGTCACCGACGCTGGATCGCCTGCTGCCCTCGCTGAACCGGCTGCCTACCGGGCTACGCGAGTGGGGCTATGCGCTGGGCGGTCTGGCGGAGGGGATCAGCCTGCGGCAGGCGGGCGAACTGGATGTGGAAGGGATCGCCGAGTGGATGGTGAGTGAATATCCTCAGCAGGCGTATCCGGCTGCCTTTATTGGCTCATCGAACGGCGCGCTGGTGCATCTGGCGTCGGCGATGAGCGTGCCCTGGCTGCCGCAGACGTTTCTCTGTCCGGTCCGGGCGTCCGGCAGCGATCCCGATGATGCGATGGCGAGCTTTGAGCAGGGTAAAGAGATTGCCGCTGCACTGCTGGCCGCCTGGCCGCGGCTGGCGGTTCACCACATGCATGACCCGAATCAGGATCGCCTGATGCTGGACCAGATGCGCTATTTCCGGCTGAAACTGCGTGACCTGCCGCTGGCCTTCAATGAATTTCTGATGGGCAGCCTGCCTGCCGGATCGACGCTGTTTATCAATCACTGTACCCGCCAGTGGCCGGTAACGCGCACCAGCGACCGCTCGTTCTTTCAGTTCGGCGCGCTCGGCGGTGCCACCGAAAAAGAGTATCTGCAGGGCGGGTCGAGAGTGGCGGAATACCTGGCGCGTTACGGCGTTGACCGGGAGCGCTGGACGCCCCCCGCTACCACCGATCACGTGCCGGAAGCGGAGTGGGGGCTGGATGGCTACCTCATCTCACCGCTGAAAAAACTGGCGGCAGCGCAGAACTGGACGCTGATGGAGATTCGTTACGACGATCCGGAGGCGATGAGTTATGTGGTGGCGGAGATCTACCGCGACTGGTATCTGGCGGCAGGCATTTTACCGACCCGGCTGACGGTGGACAGCTTCCTGCTGATGGATCCATGGTGTACGCAGCAACAGCAGGCGATTCCGTTCTGGCTGGTGTTCTGCACCGAACCTTCCGCCGCCGCGCTGCAACGCTTCCTCGAAAAACAGCCGCCGTTTCGCAATATTGACATGATGCTCTTTTCTCACGGCACGGAGAGCATCGGGCTGGCGGCGATTGATCGCTGGCGGGCGCTGCTCGCCCATGCCCGTGATGAAGGGGTCTTTATCGGGGTGGATGAAGAACGCTTCCCGCGTGATTTCGCGACCTTTTCCCGCTTCGACTCGGCGCTGCGTGAACGGGCCGCGCTGTTGCCACCGCCGCCGCCGCTCAGCACGGAGAAGGTCGTGGCGGGGATTAAGCGTTACGGGGCGAAATATGGCGTGACCCTGACGGCGCTGACGTAGCCGCCGCGCCGTCAGCGGCGACTAATCGCCGTCGGTAATCGGCTGGCGCACCAGCAGCAGGTAGGCGAGTGCGCCGATCAGCGTCACGCAGGCACAAATCATCAGCGCCAGGCTGAAGGACTTCGTGGTGTCGAGTACCCAGCCAGTGATCACGGGGGCAAACGAGGCGAAGATAAAGCTGGCGAAGTTCTGAATGCTGCCAACCGACGCGGTCATACGGGCAGTCACGTTGGCGTGGATCAGGCCCCAGCACGACGTGCCAGCGAAGTGGATGCAGAACAGCGCCATCCCAATCAGCGTTACGGCGCTGGTGGTGTCGGTGGCACGGGTTACTACGGCGGTGAATCCGGCTGAGAGCAGCATCCCGCTGACGATGCAGACTTTACGGGTTTTCACCGCGTTAAAGCCGCGACGCACCAGCGCGTCAACCACATAACCATTCAGCAGCATGCCCGCTGCACCAAACAGAAACGGAATCGCCGCCAGCAGACCGGTGCTTTTCAGATCGAGGTGATAGGTAGATTGCAGATAGCCCGGCAGCCAGGCGATATAGAGCCATGCGGTATAGTTGATGCCGCTGAAGCCAATCATCATGCCCCACATGGTGCGCTGCTTAAACAGACCGCGCCACTCTCTGAAGCTGATTGGCTCTTTACGTGACGCCACGCTGCCCGCCTGCAGATAGTGGATCTCTTCGGCACTCAGGGTGTTGTTGTCGCGGTCGCGGTAAATCATGTACCAGCCGATGGCGAGGAACATGCCAAGGATACCGATAGTAACAAACATGCCCCGCCAGCCCATCACCAGCATCATTGCCGCCAGAATCGGTGGTGCTACCGACAGCCCAATCATCGATGCCGCATTAAACATCCCCATCGGCATGCCGCGATCTTTGATGTTGAACCAGTCGTTAATCACTTTCACGCCACACGGATTCATCGGCGCTTCGCCAATGCCGAGGCCGATGCGGACCAGCACGAACTGCGTGAAGTTATGTACCAGGCCAGAGGCAGCCTGGAACAGCGACCAGATAAACATGCCGATGCCGAGCATAATGCGCGGCCCTTTGCGATCCAGCAGCGCACCGCACGGCAGCTGCGCCAGCCCATAGGCGAGCGAAAAGGCGGAGAGCAGCACGCCGATTTCGGTGGCGCTCAGCCCCATCTCATCGCGAATCGTCATGTTCGCCACGGACAGCGAGCTGCGATCCAGATAGTTGATGATGGCCGCGAACAGCAGCAGCAGCATCGCCGTAATCTGCACTTTGCGGATACGTGGGGAACGCACCACGTCGCTGCGCATCGGCACAAAATCCTGGTCTGGTGTCATCCCGCCGGATGCGTGGTCGCGGCCGGTTACTGAGGTCTTTTCCATTGCACTCTCCCGAAACTGGGTACTTATCGTTATGGTGAGAAGGGGTCTGCGCGCAGCGGCAAGCGGCCGCCGTGACGTTGCAGTCGAGACTAAAAGCAAAGAGATAAGGCTGTTGCAAAGATGTTTCTGAATCGTGCGGGAGCTAATGCTTTGCGGTTTTTAATCGGTTTTTAATTGTACTGACTGATCGAGCGCACCATCGAGGTTTTGGCGGTGGCCAGATGGCTATGTAAGGCACAAAGCGCGTCGATATCCTGACGGCCAATCAGCGCGGTCAGAATCGCCATGTGCTCCTCCAGTGCCACGATATTGCGCTGCTTCAAATCGCTTTCATCCCACTGATAATGCGAGTGAAAGATCACCGCGATAATCTCCAGTGACTGATTAAAAAACGGATTATTAGCCGCCGATAAAATCAGTGAGTGCATCTGCCGGTCGAGCGCGGCAAAGTGGCGATAGTCGCTGGCAATGGTGTCACGCATCGATCGATGACGATCCAGCAGATCCCGCGCCTGCACCCAGCGTTCATCGCTGGCGGGCAGATTCAGGAAACGGCTCAGGGCGTGGGTTTCCAGCATTTCGCGCAGCTCAAACAGGTTCTCTGCATAATCCTGGGTGAATTTTTTCATCCGCCACTGACCCCGCCGGACCGGTTCCAGCAGGTCATAGCGCATAAAACGCAGCAGAAACTCGCGAACGACCACCGGACTGACCCTGATCTGCTGCGCCAGTTGTAGCTCGCTAAAGGTGTCGCCGGGCACCAGTTGCCGCTGGTTAATCAGATTAAAAAACATCTGCTCGACGTGGCTGGCCTGCTGCTCAACCGGCGGCGTTAAGGCGCTGAAGCGGTCATCTTCGCGCGGTTCGCGTACGATGACATACGTCTGATTCACCTTGTCGAGCACGCCGCACTGATGCAGATAGTGCAGGGTATGACGCACCGTGGTCCGGCTGATATTAAACATCTCGGCCAGCGCCGCCTGCGGTGGCAGGGGAGAACGGATGTGATGCTGCGCAATGCTGTCGAGCATCTGGTTAATGACGTTCTGACGCAAATTCTGACTGCGGCTCATCGTGCTCTCCGGTTTTTTATGCATTAAAAACCATTCAAAGCCCAAAAAAATCGTCGTGCTTCACACTTCCCGCAGACCGGCGCTGCGCGGTGTGGCGGATTCGCCCTAACTGCCTGCAGGACAACCGGAGAATCACTATGACAACAATGAAAGCACTGCTCATTGCAGAACCCCGCAGAATGGTATGGGCCCGCCGCGACCTGCCGACACCCGCCGCAGGCGAGGCGCTGATTAAAATTCTGACCGCCGGGATTTGCGGCACAGATATCCACGCCTGGTCGGGCAACCAGCCGTTTTTCAGCTATCCGCGTGTACTGGGCCATGAAATCTGTGCTGAAGTGGTGGCGCTGGGCTGCGGCGCTGAGGGGGTTCAGCCGGGCCAGCGGGTGGCGCTGATGCCTTACATCGCCTGCCTGACGTGTGACGCCTGCCAGAGCGGCCGGACCAACTGCTGTGAGCAGATTTCCGTGATTGGCGTGCATCAGGATGGCGGCTTCAGCGATTACCTGAGCGTGCCGGTCAGTACGTTGCTGGCGGTGGATGAGGTCGCACCGGAGGCGGCTGCGCTGATTGAGCCGTTCGCCATCAGCGCCCATGCGGTGCGGCGTGCCGCAGTGGAGGCGGATGAGCAGGTGCTGGTGGTCGGTGCCGGGCCAATCGGGCTGGGCGTTGCTGCCATTGCAGCCGCCAGCGGCGCACAGGTCGTGGTCGCCGATACCAGTGAATTTCGTCGCCAGCATGTCGCCGATCGGCTTGGCCTGGCCGCACTCGATCCGGCTGATGCGACGTTTATCACGGCGCTGCGCGAACAGTTTGGTGGCCGGCTGGCGCTGAAGGTGATCGACGCCACGGGCAACCCGGCCGCGATGAACAATGCGGTTAACCTGATGCGGCACGGCGGCACTGTCGTTTATGTCGGCCTGCACAAAGGCGATCTGGTGATCCCGGATAGTGAATTTCACAAGAAAGAGACCACGCTGATGGGCAGCCGCAACGCCACCCGCGAGGATTTCGATCGGGTGTGTGCGCTGATGGCCAGCGGCCAGTTACGTGCCGACATGATGCTCAATCATCACCTGGCCTTCTCGACGCTGGATCAGACATTTGAAGCGCAGGTCATAAATAACCGTGAACTGATCAAAGGCGTGATTCATTTCGACCGCTAACGGGCGTCAGGGCGCGGCGGTCAGGGTTTCAAAGAAGTGCGCCCGCACCGCGTCTGCGTCCACGGCGAGCGCGACACGCTGGGCGGGCAGACCGGCAAACGGATCGGCGCGTGAGGCCAGCACGCTCACTCTGCGTACCGTCTGGCCGCAGGCGATTCCCTCGGTGATGACGCGCAGCGGGCTTTCTATGAGGGTAAAGGCCTGGGGCAGTGTCAGCCACGCTACTGCCAGGGTGTCGTGCAGCGCCATGCCGCTGAACCCCTCTTTCGCCAGGCTATAGGCCAGATAAGGGCGACAGATCGCACTCAGGACCGGCTGATTCAGGCGCTGCACTTCTTCGCCGCTGATTAACACCTTGTGCGTGACGTCCAGCGGGATCACCACCACCTTCAGCGCCGAGGCGAGCACCTGATCGGCGGCGTGCGGATCTTTCCAGATATTGAATTCACTGAAGGGCGTCACATTACCGCTGTGGCCATCGGTGCCAAACGCGCCGCCCATGATCACCAGCTCCTTCACCAGCGGAATAATATCCGGCGCCTGATTGATAGCCGTGGCGATATTGGTCAGCGGCCCTATCGCCACCAGCGTAATCTGATGCGGCTGTGCCCGTACGCTGTCGATAATAAACTGCACCGCGCCCGGTGCCCGATCGCTGTAGGCATTTTCAAAAGCATCACCCAGTCCGTCTTCACCGTGCAGTGCCGCGGGTGCAGAGGGGGCCAGCGCCAGCGGTCGTGAACAGCCCCGATATACCTCCGCCTCAATGGCCATTTTTTCGCAAAACAGCCGGGCATTTTTTACCGCCTGACCTACCGGCACATTGCCGAACACCGTGGTAATCCCCAGCAGGTGCTGCGTTCGCGCCGCATAGGCCAGCGCAAAGGCGTCATCCACGCCGATATCAGTGTCAAAAATCAGGGTACGCATAAGATCTCCGCAACAGGCTGTAAAGCATCAGCATTACCGTGCCAGCCGCGCCGCCGTCAAGCGTTTCAGCCTTTCCGGGCGTCTGCTTGCCAGCCGTAAACAGGCATCGTATTATCAGCGGCTCAAGGTGATGGCGTGCCACCTTTCCCAACCGCCGGTGGGCTTAACACCGGCTGATGACGCCTGATACTCAATCCTTTCGCGGGAGCTGAGATGTCAGGCGCTGTTTATCTTTGCCCTTCTCCCTCAGCCCGGCGTGAATCTGCAATCAGGAGCAGAATATGTTGAAACCTTTACTGGCTGTGATGATCGGCGGCTCGGCCGGCTGTGTGCTGCGCTGGTTCTTCTCGGTGCGCTTTAATGCGCTCTTTCCCAATCTGCCGCCCGGCACCCTGCTGGTGAATCTTATCGGCGGTCTGGTGATCGGCGGGGCGATGGCCTGGTTTGTCCGCCATCCCGACATCGACCCGGTGTGGAAACTGCTGATCGTCACCGGACTGTGCGGCGGGCTGACGACGTTCTCCTCGTTCACGGCAGAATTAATGGGCTTGCTACAATCAGGGAAGTATCTCTGGGCGATGGCCAGTGCGCTGGTGCATGTCATTGGCTCGCTGCTGATGGCGTTTGCCGGTTTTGCGCTGGTAACGCTGTTGAGCTGACTACTGGTCTGCGGGCCGCAACGCGCCAGAGATCGAGAGGGATTCAGGTAACGCGCAGCGTGCGCGGATCCTGAACTCGCCGATTATTCCGGACTAAGGAGCAGAGCCATGCCAACCCAACCGACTTTCCTTAACCTGGTGCTGTTGAGCGGTGAACCCTGTCAGAAGCTGCAGGCGGCGCGTGACGCCGGTTTTGATCAGGTGGAGATCTGGCGCGAAGATGTTGAGGCGCACAGCGGCGGCGCGGCGGCGCTGGCGGCGATCGCCGCCCGGCAGGGGCCGGGCTTTACCAATCTTCAGGTGCTGCGTGATTTCAGCGGCGCGCCGGCTGAACTGCGTGCGCAGAAGCGCGAAGAGCTGCGCCAGTTTATTCAGATGGCTCAGGCGCTGGGCTGCGACACCATTCAGGCACCGGCCACGACCCGCGAGGATTGCTGCGCCGATCAGATCGATGATGACCTGCGCTGGATGGCGTCGGAAGCTGCGCGTCACAATATGCGCATCATGTATGAACCCATGGCCTGGTGCAGCGTGGATAATACCCTGCCACTGGCGTGGCAGCGGCTGCAGCGGCTCGATCAGCCCAACATCGGGCTGGTAGTCGATCTGTTCCATATCTGCGCACGGGGCGGCGATGCCTCGCAGCTGGACGGCATTCCTGCCGACCGCATTTATGAAGTGCAGCTCTGCGATATGGCCGCTATGCCCGCACAGGATAAGCAGAGCCTGATGGCAATGGCGAAGCACCAGCGCCTGCTGCCCGGCGAAGGGATTATCGACGTCAGACGCTTTGTCGATAAACTAAAAAGTGCGGGCTATCAGGGGCCGGTGGGCATTGAAGTCTTCAATGATGCGCTGAAACGTCTGCCGCCCGACGTCGCGGCAGACAAGGCCTGGCAGGCGTTAACCCGCTGCTGGGGCTAATCCTGTAAGCACTGCGCGATAAACGCGGCAGCGTGCATCGCACCCTGCGCAGAAATAGTGTGAGCGGTAGCAGGTTCAAACTGCGTTGTAACCGGTACTTCGGCCGCCCGGAGTCGTGCGGCGGCAGATTCGCTCTCCTGCCACGGGATCACCTCATCGGCCTGACCGTGGATCAGCAGGGCAGGCACATGGGGCTGCGGCGTCAGTTCACCGTCAACTGCCAGACGGCCGGAAAAGGCGACTACGCCCGCCAGCGGATAACGGCCAGAGGCCAGCGCATCCAGCGCCATGATCGACCCCTGCGAGAAACCGACCAGCACCACATCCTGCCAGCGGTCAGCGAAGCCATGCTGCGCGATAATCCCGCTCAGCGTTGCGTCAAACGCCGCCCTTGCCGCTCTGACCCGGCCCGGGCGGTTCTCTGGCGTCACGTCCGTCAGGCTGAACCACTGATAACCCAGGCCGACGGGAAAAGGTTCCGGGGCATTGGGAGAGGCAAAAACCACCTCCGGCAACAGCGTCGCCCAGTGACGGCCAATCGGTGCCAGATCGTCGCCATTGCTGCCCACGCCATGCAGAAAAATCACCAGTGCCTTTGCCATCCTGACTCCTTTAAAAACCGTATTCACTCAGATCGGGGCCTGCCGGAACAATTCCGTTCGGATTCAGTGCCTTGATCGAATAGTAACCCTGTTTAATATGGTCGATATTGACCGTTTCGCGTATGCCAGAAACCGACAGCATGCTCTTAAGATAGCGATTCAGCAGCGTATAGTCGCGTATCCGGCGCAGGTTGCATTTGAACAGGCCATGATAGGCCGCGTCAAAGCGGATCAGGGTGACGAACAGCCGGATATCCGTTTCTGTCAGCCGCTCACCCAGCAGGAAAGTACGACCATCGCCCAGCAGGGCTTCCAGTTCATCAAGCTGGCTGAAGACATCACTGAAGGCCGCCTGATAGCTCACCGGGGTGGTGGCAAAGCCCGCACGGTAGACGCCATTGTTGAGACGCGGATAGAGACTCTCGTTCAGTGCATCAATCTCCGCACGCAGCGCCGCAGGGTAGAGGTCGATACGGTTGTCGGCCAGATCGCCAAAGCCGCTGTTAAACATGCGCACGATGTCCGCCGATTCGTTGCTGACGATGGTGCCGGTTTTCTTGTCCCACAGGACCGGCACGGTGGCGCGGCCCGTATAATCGGGCGCGACGCGGGTGTAGATCTCATGCAGATACTGCGCGTTGTTCAGCGGGTCGGGCTGCGCGCCAGGGTAGTTACCAAAGCGCCAGCCCTGCGCGCCGAGCTGTGGCTCGACGACGGTGACGCTAATCAGCGACGTCAGCCCTTTGAGTTTACGGGCAATCAGGGCGCGCGACGCCCACGGGCAGATCAGCGCCACATAGAGATGGTAGCGGTCGGGCTCGGCAGCAAACGCCGTGGAGCCATCGCTGCTGATAAAATGCCGGAAACCGGACGTCTGACGAACAAAACCACCCTGTTTATCGGTGGCCTGCACCGGATGCCAGTCACTACTCCATTTGCCTTCTACTAACATCGTGCGACTCCTCTGTGATTTGAGCCGCAGCATAACTTATGACTAAAAGACTGATAATACGGTCAAAAAGACAATAATTTATTCCATTATGGACGAAATCAAGCGGGCGGAGAGTGGGTGAAGTGGGTGACCAGAAAGTCGATAAGCAGGCGCGCCCGATGGGCTAGATGACGGGCAGGCGGATAGACGGCAAAAAGGCCCAGTGGCGGAGTGTCAAAATTTGCCAGAAGATGGACAACTTCTCCGCGCAGGAGTGCAGGGGCCGCGATAAAGCCGGGCAGGCGCGCAATTCCCAGTCCGGCTACCGCCGCCTGCAGGCAGGCTTCAGTATTGGCGAAGCGCAGACGGCCCCGGACCGGTACGGTAACGATCTCGCGGTTCTCATTGCCGTCGCTGAACGGCCAGTGCCAGGGATCGCGAAAATTGGTGTCGATAATGCACTGGTGCTGCGCCATGTCGCGCCAGTGCTGCGGGGTGCCGAACTGCTCAAGGTAAACCGGCGAGGCGGCGATGCGCACATGCACCTCGCCCAGCTTGCGGGCCACCAGACTGCTGTCACTGAGGTTGCCGATCCGGATCGCCATATCAAAGCCTTCATCGACAATATTGACCGCCCGATCGGAAAAGCTGACATCCAGTTCAATCAGCGGATAGCGCCGCGCAAAGGCGACCAGCACCTGAGAGAGCACCGCGGTACCAAATGAGCCGGGTGCGCTGATCTTCAGCCTGCCGGTGGGGGTGGTGGCGCTTTCGCGCACGCTGGCGTCCAGCGTTTCAAAGGCGTCCAGCAGGTGTTTTACCCGTTCATAGTAGCTGCGGCCGACGTCGGTCGGCGACAGGGCGCGCGTGCTGCGCTTGAACAGCTGCACACCGAGCTGTTGCTCCAGCTTTGACACCAGCTTGGAGGCCTGGCTGCTGCTGGTACCGAGGCGTAACGCCGCCGCCGAAAAGCTGCCGGTTTCCAGCACCGTGACAAACATCCGGTCACAATCGAGTCGATCCATGGCGAAGCCCTGTAGAGGTAAAGTCGCAGTATAGAGGCTGTGTGGAGGGGATGCAGCCTTCACTTTGTGTGCCCTGACTCTTTCGCCGCGGCGGAAAACCTGCTTGACTGATGCTCTGCCCGACGCTGTCTGGAGTATTTCATGTCGCTGATTCACCTGACGTCACTGGCAGCCATTCCGGCCGCCGAGTGGGATGCACTGTTGCCTGATGACCAGCCCTTTTTGCGCCATGCCTTTCTGCTCACGTTAGAAGAAAGTGGCAGCGTGCGGCCTGAGGCGGGCTGGCAGCCTGACCATCTGCTGTGGCAGGAAGAGGGCGTGACCCGTGCCGCGCTGCCGGGCTATCAGAAATATCATTCACAGGGCGAGTATGTCTTCGACCACGCCTGGGCGGATGCCAGCCAGCGCGCCGGTATCCGCTACTACCCGAAATGGCTGGGGGCGATTCCCTTCAGTCCGGTCAGCGGCGCACGTCTGCTGGGGGAGCCGGCCGCCGCCGCACAGCTGCTGTCGGCCCTGCCGGCGAGCCTGCAGCAGCGGGGCCTGAGCGGGGCGCATATCAACTTTACCGATGCAGCGGCTGACCCGCTGCTGGCCGCGCAGCCCGACTGGCTGTTGCGGCTCGGTTGTCAGTATCACTGGCACAATCGCGGCTACCGCGACTTTAAGGATTTCCTGGATACGCTGATGTCACGCAAGCGCAAACAGCTGCGAAAAGAGCGCGAACAGGTGGCGCAGAGCGGCTTTGTGTTTGACCGCTATTCGGGCGATCAGCTGCGCGAAGATCAGTGGGATTTTGTCTACACCTGCTACGCCAACACCTATGCGGTGCGCGGTCAGCGGCCCTATCTGACGCGCACCTTTTTCAGCCTGCTGGCGGAACGGATGCCGCAGAACATTGTGGTGGTGATCGCCCGCCTGCAGCAGCAGCCCGCGGCGATGGCCTTTTACCTGCGGGACAGCCAGACGCTCTATGGCCGCTACTGGGGCTGCCTGGCGGAGTTTGATCGGCTGCACTTCGAAACCTGTTTCTATCAGGGAATGGAACTGGCGATCGAGGCAGGGCTGACGCGGTTTGATGCGGGGGCACAGGGTGAACACAAGCTGGTGCGCGGCTTTGAGCCGCAGCTGACCCACTCCTGGCACTATCTGCTGCACCCCGGCCTGCGTGATGCCGTCGCTGATTTTCTGGTGCAGGAGCGGGAAGGCGTACGCGGCTGGGCGGAAGAAGCCCGCGACGCCTTGCCCTATCGACGCGGCGATTAATCGGCGCCGACAAATCCCCCGGTCTGATGCTGCCAGAGCCGGGCGTAGAGGCCGTTTTTTGCCAGCAGCTCGTGATGGCTGCCCATCTCAGCAATGCCGCCTTTGTCCAGCACCACCAGTCGATCCATTTTCGCGATGGTAGAGAGGCGGTGTGCAATGGCGATCACGGTTTTGCCCTGCATTAACGACTCCAGGCTCTCCTGAATGGCCGCCTCTACTTCGGAGTCGAGCGCCGAGGTTGCCTCATCCATGATCAGGATCGGCGCATCCTTCAGCAGCACACGGGCTATCGCCACGCGCTGACGCTGGCCGCCCGACAGCTTGACGCCGCGTTCGCCGACGTGTGCATCCAGCCCCATGCGGCCCTGCGCGTCGGAGAGCAGCGGAATGAACTCATCGGCGCGGGCGCGCTTCATCGCCAGCTGCAGCGCCGCGTCGCTGGCGTCAGGACGCCCGTAGAGCAGGTTTTCACGGATGGAGCGGTGCAGCAGCGACGTATCCTGGGTGATCATGCCAATCTGACTGCGCAGGCTCTCCTGCGTCACGGCGGCGATGTCCTGATCGTCGATCACAATCCGTCCGCTGTTCAGGTCATAAAGCCGCAGCAGCAGATTCACCAGCGTCGACTTACCGGCGCCTGACGGACCGATCAGACCAATCTTCTCGCCAGGTCTGATAGTAAGGTTAAACCTGTCGATCACCTGCCGGCCACCGCCGTAATCGAAACGCACATCCTCAAAGCGTATTTCACCGCGCGTGACGCGAAGCTGCGTCGCCTGTGGCGCATCCTGCACGCTCAGCGGCTGCGCAATGGTTTTCAGGCCATCCTGTACGGTACCAATATTCTCGAAGATCCCGTTCACCACCCACATGATCCAGCCGGACATATTGACCAGGCGGATCACCAGCCCGGTGGCCAGTGCAATTGCCCCGACGCTGATCAACGACTGGCTCCACAGCCACAGTGCCAGCCCGGAGGTCGAAACAATCAGCAGGCCATTGAGGGCCGACAGGGTCAGATCCATGCTGGTAACCATGCGCCCGGCGTGCTGGGTTTTCTCTGTCTGTTCCTGAATCGCCTCACGCGCATACTGACGTTCCAGGTCGCTATGGGCGAACAGTTTGAGAGTGGCAATATTGGTATAGCCATCCACAATGGTGCCCATCAGCTTCGAACGGGCTTCCGAGGAAACCACTGAACGTGTTTTAACGCGTGGCACAAAGAAGCGTAGTGAGGCGCTGTAGGCCACCATCCAGATAATCAGCGGGATCATCAGCCGCCAGTCGGCACCGGCAAACAGCACCAGCGAGGTGACGGCGTAGATCAGCACATGCCAGATAGCGTCCACCAGCTGCACCGCCGAGTCACGCAGTGAGCTGCCGGTCTGCATAATGCGCTGGGCGATGCGCCCGGCAAAGTCGCTCTGGAAAAAGTTGAGGCTCTGGCGCAGCACGTAGTTATGATGCTGCCAGCGGATCATGCTGGTCATGCCGGGGCTGATACTCTGATGCACCAGCATGTCATGCAGGCCGATAAACACCGGCCGCAGAATCAGCGCCACTGTCCCCATCCACAACAGCAGTGGCCAGTTATCCCGGAACAGCGTGGCGGGCGTGGAGTGATTGACCATATCAATGATGCGGCTCAGATAACTGAACAGCGACACCTCGATCAGCGCGGACGCCAGTCCCACCACCAGCAGGGCGGCAAAGCTCGGCCAGACCTGCCGCAGATAGAAGAAATAAAACGACCAGACCGTTGAAGGGGGCGAATCGGCAGGCGCGTCATGAAAAATATTGATAAAACGTTCAAAACGGCGATACAACATAGCGATATTCTTTCCATCCGGTTAAGAGCTACAGCTTAGTGCATGAACACAGTCAGGCTAAAAGGAGAAAATATGGAAATCACTATTCGGGCACGGGAACCGCAGGACGCAGCGGCCTATCAACGACTGTACAGCCATCCCGATGTCTACCCCTGGACGCTGCAACTGCCGTTTCCCAGCGTGGCCACGTGGGAGAAAAAATTCGCCAGAATGGATGCCGAGGGCTTCATCGCCTTTGTGGCGGAAATCGACGGCGTGCTGGCCGGTGAGCTGACGCTGTTTGTCGAAAACAAGCCGCGCACCCGCCACTGCATCAGCTTCGGACTGGGCGTGCATCCCGATTTTGCCGGACGTGGCGTGGGTGAGCGTCTGATCCGCACCGCGCTCGACTATGCCCGCAACTGGCTGGGCATTACCCGCATGGAGCTGGAAGTGTTTCACGACAACGACCGGGCGCTGCGACTCTATGAGCGGCTGGGCTTCGAGCGTGAGGGGATGAAGCGTCAGGCTGCCCTGCGCGACGGCCAGTTACGCGATGTGGTGATGATGGCGAAGTTGCTGCACGAAAAGTGAGAAACGGAGCGGCGGCAGAGCCGCTCCGCCGCGCCCTACGGATTCTTACTGCTGTAGTGCTGCATGTTCTGCGGTGTCACCAGCTCAAACGGGATCCACTGATGTGAGTCGACTTTCTGCCCTTTAATCAGCTGCTGCGCGACCTCAACGGATTTTCTGCCCTGACCCTGCGCGTCCTGGAATACCGTCACCGCCAGTCTGCCGCTCGCCAGCGCCTTCAGTCCATCCGGCGTGGCATCAATACCGCCCACCAGAATCGTTTTCTTCGGCTTCGCCTGCGCAATCGCCATCGTGGCACCAATCGCCATTTCGTCATTGTTGGCGGCCACAATGTCGATCGCTTCGCCGTTCGACAGCCAGCTGAGCATTAAATCCATTCCCTCGTTGCGCGCATAGTTAGCGGTCTGCTTCAGCACCACTTTCATCCCGGGATACTTTGCGACCACCTGTTCCACATCTCTGGTGCGCTGCAACGCACCCGCGTCGCTGAGGTTACCGATCATAATGGCAACGTTGCCGCGATAACCCGCCAGCTTCGCCAGCGCCTCCATCTGCAGCGTGCCCGATTCGCGTTCATCCGACCCCACAAACACCACGCCCGGCGGCAGGGTTTTATCACCCGGCGTGCGGTTAACGTAAACCAGCGGAATATGGGCCTGCTGCGCCAGCCTGGTCAGGGCAGGCGTGCTGGCGGAGTCGACCGGATCGACAATGATCGCGTCTACGCCAGCGCTGATAAAACTCTGCACCTGATCGGTCTGACGGCCCACATCGCCCCGGGCGTCTTCGAACTGTGCATCAAGCTTTTGCGCTCTGGCCTCTTTGTCGATCGCCTGACGAATAAGGGTGAGAAAGTTCTGGTCAAAATAGGCCATTGAAACACCGATTTTCTCCGCCAGCGCGGAGGAGGAAAGCGCGAACAGACAGAGCAGGGCCCAGGCACGTTTTTTCATAGCAGACTCCCGAGGTTAACCGGATGAAACGGATTTTTCGTTTTTATTCTTAATGGATAAAAATCATCATTGGCAGCTTATGAACAGGCATGAGGTTTGACAACCGGCCCTTTTCACTCTTGCTGGCGATGCCACACTTTGGCCTGAAATCAGTGCGCCATAGTGCGCCGTGCCTGCGAAATCCGCGACACGACGCACACTCTGCGGCAGTAAGCCGGGGCTTTTCACACTTTTGTGCAGCATCGCACTCAGGGTTGTGAAGGTTGTCAGAAAACCATTCAATCGGCCCGGATATTCTCAACATCCGCACAATGCTCCCGCGTCAGCCTCCTGCTTATATTTTCTGAAGCGGGAAATCTCAGCGTTATTCCTGAACCTCTTCGTGGCGTCACCTGTCCTTTTTAAGGAGTCCAGCTCATGCCTGCATATCAGACAACTCAACGCACCTCCCATGTCCGCATCGGGATCCTCTTTCTGATCCTGTTCCTGTCGGTCGTGGCCTATGCCGACCGCTCGATCCTCTCGATCTCCGGCTCGGCGATCAAAGAGGCATTTGGCCTGTCGGCAATTCAGCTGGGATTGATCCTTTCTGCTTTCAGCTGGGCCTATGTCATCGGGCAGATCCCGGGCGGGCTGCTCCTTGACCGTTTCGGCGCGAAAAAGGTGTACGGCGTGACGCTGGCGCTCTGGTCCCTCTCAACGCTGGCAATGGGGCTGACACGGGAGTTCTCCAGCGGCATGACCGGTGCGCTGGTGCTGATGTTCACTCTGCGCTTTCTGCTGGGACTGATTGAAGCGCCCAGCTTCCCGGCCAATGCGCGCGTCGTCATTATGTGGTTCCCCGGTTCAGAGCGGGGGCGTGCCTCATCGCTGTTCAGTTCGGCGCAATATTTTGCGGTGGCAATCTTCTCGCCGCTTTCCGGCTGGCTGGTTTCACGTTTTGGCTGGGAATGGCCATTCTTTGTGCTGGGGAGCATCGGCCTGCTGGCCGTGGTTGTCTGGGTCGCCTGGATGCGGGAGCCGCGCAAACATCCCGGCGTATCGGAAAGCGAACTGCGCCATATCATTGAGGGCGGCGGACTGGTGGATATCGACGCCGAGCAGACGCTGAAGGCACGGCCTCCGGTCAGTAAAGCGATGTTCAGAACGCTGCTGACCAATCGCATGCTCTGGTGCGCTTACCTGGGCCAGTACTGCATCATCGCGCTCAGCTATTTCTTTATCACCTGGTTTCCCATCTATCTGGTACAGGCTCGCGGTATGGACATTATGGAGGCGGGTTTCGCCACTATTGCCCCGGCGCTGGCGGGATTTCTGGGTGGGATTAGCGGCGGTTACCTGTCAGATAAGCTCATCGCCCGCGGGTGGAGTGTCTCCCGGGCGCGTAAAACGCCCTATATCGTGGGCATGCTGATGGCCTCCAGCCTGGTACTGGCGGCGATCATTCCCGGTAATACGGGTATTATCCTCATCATGTCTTTCGCCTTTTTTGGCAAAGGCGTAGCTGCAGGCGCCGGCACCTGGACCGTGATCAGCGACACCGCGCCCAAAGAGGCTGTGGGCCTGGCGGGCGCCATATTTAACGGCATCGGTAACATTGCTGGTTTCACTACACCGCTGCTGTTCGGCATTATCGTCGGGCTGACTGGCAACTACAGCATTGGGCTGGCATTTGTCGCGGCTCACTGTGTGGTCGCGGCTCTGCTGTTCCTGCTGGTAATGGGACCGATTGAACGGGTAGGTGAACAGACCCGTCATCCTGCAGCCCGCGACGGGCAGCAAAAACAGGCGGGCATCAGGGTCCTGTAGTGGGCTGAATAAAGAGGGGCGCTGTCGCCTCTCTGCAGAGTAACCCCTTCCTTACGGGACAGAGATGTGCATGCTCTCTGACTGCGTTGGGACAGACAGCATGCCTGGCGTTTTCACAGCCGCCCGCGATTCTCAGCACGGCGGGCGCGCTCCTCTGACCACACAAGCGGCCACGCGCTTCGCACAAAACAGCCTGAAGAAAATTTATCCAGCTGCCGATATCACCTATCACCTTACCACCCGCAGATATAAAGGAGTGATAGCGTGATAAAGCTGATTACTATCGATGAACTGCGCCCTGGTATGTTTATCCACAAGCTGGAAGTCTGGTGGGTAAAGGACCAGCGCATTCATAATCAGATGCTGATCGCCGATCCACGACAAATCGACCTGTTACGTAACGAAGGGATCCGCCAGCTCTGGATCGACCTCGATCGATCGGTTCAGGCACCGATCGCTTCCCCGATCGTAACAAAACCGATCGCCCGAACGCCCTTTTTTCAGGAGCTGGATCAGGCTCAGCAGATCTTTCAGCAGGGCAAAACGAAAGTGCTGGCGATGTTCAATGAGGTCAGGCTGGGCAACAGCCTGAAGCTGGACTATATGATGGGCCTGGTGGATGAGATCGCCGGGTCCATCACGCGTGAACCCTCGGCCATGCTCAGCGTGGCGCGGCTCAAGAATCATGATGACTATACCTATCTGCATTCGATGGCCGTCTGCGGACTCATGATTGCGCTGGGTAAAAAACTGGGTCTGGATGAGCACGGGTTGCGCCGGGTGGGTATGGGTGGTTTGCTGCATGACGTCGGTAAAGCCGCTGTGCCGCTGGCGATCCTGAATAAAGCCGGCAGCCTGGACGACGAGGAGCTGCGGGTGATGCGTGAGCATCCGGTGACAGGCGCACAAATCCTGATTGAGTGCGATGCGGATAGCGATCTGATCGACATCGCGCTGCATCATCATGAAAAATATGATGGCAGTGGCTATCCGCACAGGCTGAAAGGCGAGGAGATTTCGCTCTACGCGCGCATGTCGGCGGTATGTGATGTCTATGATGCCGTGACTTCGACCCGCGCCTACCGCAACGGCTGGACACCGGCAGAGGCGATGCATCAGATGATGAGCTGGCGTGGCCACTTTGATCCGGCCCTGCTGCACACCTTTATACGCACCATCGGCATCTATCCGGTGGGCTCGCTGGTGCGTCTGGCCTCCGGCCGGGTGGCCCTGGTGGTGAAAGCGGGCGAAAAATCGCTGATGCGTCCCTGTGTGCATGTCTTCTGGTCGCTGCACGCCCAGCGTGAAGTGAAACCGCAACAGCTCGATTTAGGCGACAGTTTCTGTACCGATAGCATCGTGGGCGCAGAAGACAGCTCCCGGTGGAACAGCGTCGATCTGAATCGTATCTGGGCGCTGGAAGTCGCCTGATATTTCGCCATTTTTACACAATTTTTACGCCTGCCCGCTGCATTTTAACCCCTTCTTTATACGTCTCCGCGCAAGCTAAACCCTGAATCCAAACCTCTGGAGGTTCCTGTGAGCGTGGGCGTAATAACCGGCATTGTGCTGGTGGTGTTGTTACTGGGCTATCTGATTTATGCCCTGTTAAATGCGGAGGCCTTCTGATGGCGGCTAATGCTTTTTTACTCATTGCATTTTATCTGGTGCTGCTGATGGTACTGGCGCAGCCGCTGGGACGGGGGCTGGCGTCATTAATCGCGGACAAACCCCTCTTTGCCCGTCTGGAGGCGCCATTATGGCGGCTGCTGGGCGCACAGCAGTCGGAGATGCGCTGGCCGCACTACCTGCTGGCGATTCTGCTGTTCAATGCGCTGGGCTTCGTGCTGCTGCTGGCGATTCTGCTGATGCAGGGCTCGCTGCCGCTGAATCCCCAGCAGCTGCCTGGCCTGAGCTGGCATCTGGCGCTGAATACCGCTGTGAGCTTTGTCACCAATACCAACTGGCAGTCCTACAGTGGCGAAAGCACCCTGAGCTATTTCAGTCAGATGGTGGGCCTGACGGTGCAGAACTTCCTCTCTGCCGCAACCGGCATCGCCGTGGCGTTTGCCCTGATCCGGGGGTTCGCGAATCGCAGCAGCGCGACGCTGGGTAACGCCTGGCGTGACCTGACGCGTATCACGCTCTACGTTTTACTGCCCATCAGCCTGCTGATGGCGCTGTTCTTTGTCAGTCAGGGCAGCATTCAGAACTTTTTGCCCTATCACAGCTTCACTACCCTGGAAGGCATGCAGCAGACGCTGCCGATGGGGCCGGTGGCGTCGCAGGAAGCGATCAAAATGCTGGGCACCAATGGGGGCGGTTTCTTCAACGCCAACTCCGCCCATCCGTTTGAGAACCCGACCGTGCTGACGAACCTGGTGCAGATGCTCAGCATTTTCCTGATCCCGGCGGCACTCTGCTTTGCATTCGGTGAAAGCGTGCGCGACCGCCGTCAGGGCCACATGCTGCTCTGGGCGATGACGCTGATGTTTGTTGCTGCCGTGGCGGTGGTGATGTGGGCCGAACTGCAGGGTAATCCGCACTTCCTGCAGCTGGGCGCAGACAGCGCCGTCAACATGGAAGGCAAAGAGACACGCTTTGGCATCCTCAACAGCAGCCTGTTTGCGGTGATTACCACAGCGGCTTCCTGCGGCGCGGTGAATGCAATGCACGACTCCTTTACCGCACTGGGCGGGATGGTGCCGATGTGGCTGATGCAGCTGGGCGAGGTGGTCTTTGGTGGTGTCGGCGCAGGCCTCTACGGCATGCTGCTGTTTGTGCTGCTGGCGGTGTTTATTGCCGGACTGATGATTGGCCGTACCCCGGAGTTCCTGGGTAAAAAAGTCGACGTGTGGGAGATGAAGATGACCGCGCTGGCGATTCTGGTCACGCCGGCGCTGGTGCTGATTGGCACAGCCCTGGCGATGATGACGGACGCCGGACGCAGCGCCATGGCCAACCCGGGCATTCACGGCTTCAGCGAAGTGCTCTATGCGGTCTCCTCGGCAGCCAATAACAACGGCAGCGCCTTTGCCGGACTGAGTGCTAACACCCCGTTCTGGAACCTGTTACTGGCTGTCTGCATGCTGCTGGGCCGTTTCGGCATCATCATTCCGGTCATGGCCATTGCCGGTGCGATGGCGGTGAAAAAAGTGCAGCCGGTGGGTAACGGTACGCTGCCAACGCATGGCCCGCTGTTTATTGCGCTGCTGATTGGCACCGTTCTGCTGGTGGGTGCACTGACCTTTATTCCTGCTCTGGCCCTGGGTCCGGTGGCTGAGCATCTGCAACTTGTTCAGGGACAATCCTCATGAGTCGTCAACAACAGGCATTATTCGACGCAGCCCTGCTGCGTACCTCGGCCTGGGATGCGGTGAAAAAGCTCGATCCGCGGGTGCAATTCCGTAATCCGGTGATGTTTGTCGTCTGGCTCGGCAGCGTTCTGACCTCGCTGCTGGCGCTGGCGATGCTGACTGGCCACATCAGCGGCAGTGCCAGCTTTACCGGCGCGATTGCGCTCTGGCTCTGGTTTACCGTGCTGTTCGCTAACCTGGCGGAGGCGCTGGCGGAAGGACGCAGTAAGGCGCAGGCCAGCAGTCTGAAAGGGGTAAAAAAGACCAGCTTTGCTAAAAAACTCGCGGCGGCGCGCTATGGTGCAGAGTGGCAGCAGGTGGCCGCCGATCAGCTGCGCAAAGGCGACGCGGTGCTGGTAGAGGCAGGTGACATCATTCCCTGCGACGGAGAAGTCGTGGAGGGCGGTGCCTCGGTGGATGAGAGTGCGATTACCGGTGAGTCTGCACCGGTGATCCGTGAATCGGGTGGGGACTTCGCCTCTGTTACCGGCGGGACCCGCATCCTTTCGGACTGGCTGGTGATCACCTGTAGCGCCAACCCGGGCGAAACCTTCCTTGACCGGATGATCGCCATGGTTGAGGGCGCGAAACGCCGTAAAACGCCGAATGAAATCGCACTGACCATCCTGCTGGTCTCACTGACGATCGTCTTTCTGCTGGCCACCGTGACGCTCTGGCCGTTCTCAGCCTGGGGCGGCACGCCGGTCAGCGTGACGGTGCTGGTGGCGCTGCTGGTCTGCCTGATCCCGACCACCATCGGGGGCTTGCTGTCGGCGATTGGTGTGGCCGGTATGAGCCGGATGCTGGGGGCCAACGTCATCGCGACCAGTGGTCGCGCAGTTGAGGCGGCGGGGGATGTAGACGTGCTGATGCTGGATAAAACCGGCACCATCACGCTCGGCAACCGTCAGGCAACCCAGTTCCTGCCCGCGCCGGGCGTGAGCGAAGAGCAGCTGGCCGATGCCGCGCAGCTCGCCTCACTGGCCGATGAGACGCCGGAAGGCCGCAGCATCGTGGTGCTGGCGAAACAGCAGTTTAATCTGCGCGAGCGCGATCTCAGCAGCATGGGGGCCAGCTTTATTCCCTTCTCTGCGCAGACCCGCATGAGCGGCGTCAACGTGCAGGATCGCCTGATCCGCAAGGGCGCTGTGGATGCGGTACGTCGCCACATTGAAGCGAATCAGGGCCGTTTTCCTGCCGAGGTCAACGCTCAGGTGGAAGAGGTCGCCCGCACGGGCGGAACGCCACTGGTGGTCGCCGAAGGGGCGAACGTGCTGGGCGTAGTGGCGCTGAAGGATATCGTGAAAGGCGGCATCAAAGAGCGTTTTGCCGAGCTGCGCAAGATGGGCATCAAAACGGTAATGATCACCGGCGACAACCCGCTGACGGCGGCGGCAATTGCCGCCGAAGCGGGCGTGGATGATTTTCTCTCTGAGGCGACGCCGGAAGCGAAGCTGGCACTGATTCGCCAGTATCAGGCGGAAGGGCGGTTAGTGGCGATGACCGGTGACGGCACCAACGATGCCCCTGCCCTGGCGCAGGCGGATGTGGCGGTGGCGATGAACTCCGGTACGCAGGCGGCAAAAGAGGCGGGCAACATGGTCGATCTCGACTCAAACCCGACCAAGCTGCTGGAGGTGGTACACATCGGCAAACAGATGCTGATGACGCGTGGTTCGCTCACCACCTTCAGCATCGCCAACGATGTCGCGAAATATTTCGCCATTATTCCGGCGGCGTTTGCGGCGACCTATCCGCAGCTCAACATGCTTAATGTAATGCAGCTGCACTCGCCCGCCAGCGCCATTCTGTCGGCAGTGATCTTTAACGCGCTGGTGATTATTTTCCTGATCCCGCTGGCGCTGAAAGGCGTTAGCTATCGCCCGCTCAGCGCGGCGGCCCTGCTGCGTCGCAACCTGCTGATTTACGGGCTGGGTGGTCTGCTGGTGCCGTTCGTCGGCATCAAAGCCATCGATCTGCTGTTAGTGTTATCAGGCATGGCCTGAGGAGAGAAAAATGAGTCAGTTACGTCCGGCCGTTTTACTGCTGTTGCTGCTTACGCTGGTTACCGGCGTGGTTTATCCTTTCCTTACCACCGGACTGGCGCAGGCGCTGTTTCCTTCTCAGTCCGGCGGCTCGCTGCTGGAAGAGGAGGGCGCTGCTCGCGGGTCAGCGCTGATTGGCCAGAACTTCACGCAGCCCGGTTATTTCTGGGGCCGCCCTTCCGCCACCAGTGATAAGCCCTATAACCCGCTCTCCTCCGGCGGCAGTAATCTGGCCGCCAGTAACCCGGCGCTGGACAAGGCGGTAGCGGAGCGCGTCGCGGCACTGCGCGCGGCTAATCCGCAGGCATCTGCCGCAGTGCCGGTTGAGCTGGTGGCCGCCTCCGCCAGCGGCCTGGACCCCGATATTTCGGCGCAGGCTGCCCTGTGGCAGGCGCCGCGTATTGCTGCCAGCCGCCATTTGCCGTTACCGCAGGTAGAGGCGCTGATTGAGAAGATGACGCACCGTCCGCTGATGCCTTTCCTGGGGACGCCGACTGTCAATGTGTTGCAGCTGAATATGGCGCTCAACGAACTGTAATGGTGTTAAGAAAGCGATGAACCACGAACCTCAGCGTCCCGACCCTGACGCGCTGCTGCAGGCGAACCGCGAAACGCATCGCGGGCGACTGAAAATTTACTTTGGTGCCTGTGCAGGCGTGGGCAAAACCTACGCCATGCTGCAGGAGGCACAGCGGCTGCGTGCGCAGGGGCTGGATGTCCTGATCGGCGTGGTTGAAACCCATGAGCGGCCGGAAACTGCCCAGCTGCTGACAGGCTTAACGCTGCTGCCGCGCCGCGCCACCGGTCGTTCACGCCATGCAGAGTTCGATCTGGATGCCGCACTGGCCCGCCATCCGGCCGTGATCCTGATGGATGAGCTGGCGCATACCAACGTTCAGGGATCGCGCCATCCCAAACGCTGGCAGGATATCGAGGAGCTGCTGGAAGCGGGCATCGACGTCCTCACCACCGTTAACGTGCAGCACCTGGAAAGCCTTAACGATGTGGTCGGGGGCGTGACCGGCATTCAGGTACGTGAAACCGTGCCCGATCCCTTCTTCGATAGCGCGGATGAGGTGGTGCTGGTCGATCTGCCCCTGACGATCTGCGTCAGCGGCTGAAAGAGGGCAAGGTTTACATTGGCGACCGCGCGGAACGCGCCATCGAAAACTTTTTCCGCAAAGGCAACCTCTTCGCCCTGCGTGAGCTGGCCCTGCGCCGCACGGCCGATCGGGTGGACGATCAGATGCGTGCCTGGCGTGATCAGCAGGGCCGGGATCGCGTCTGGCACACCCGTGACGCGATTCTGCTCTGCATTGGTGACGACAGCGGCAGTGAAAAGCTGGTGCGCACCGCCGCCCGGCTGGCCGCGCGGCTCGGCAGTGAGTGGCACGCGGTCTATGTTGAAACGCCCCGATTGCACCGGCTGCCGGAAGCCCGCCGACGGGCGATTCTGCGCACCTTACAGCTGGCGCAGGAGCTGGGGGCGGAAACCGCCACGCTCTCTGAACCGGATGAGGCGGAAGCGGTGCTGGGCTACGCCCGCGAGCATAATCTGGGCAAAATTGTGACCGGCCGTCGCCCGCTACGGCGCTGGCGGCGCGACAGTTTTGCCGAACGGCTGGGGCAGCTGGGGCCGGATCTCGATCTGCTGGTGGTGGCGCTGGATGAGCCGCTCAGGGATGCACCCCATCCGCTGCCGGATGGCCGTGTCAGCAGCGAAAAATGGCGGATGCAGCTGCGCGGCGTGATGATGGCGCTGGTGCTCTGCGTTGTCGTCACCGCCGCCGGGCAGTCCGTGCTGATCAACTTCGATCCCGCCAACTGCGTAATGATCTATCTGCTGGCCGTGGTGATCGTGGCGCTGCGCTATGGCCGCTGGCCCTCGGTGATCGCCACCGTGATGAATATCGTCGCCTTTGACCTCTTCTTTGTCGCGCCGACCGGCACCGTTGCGGTCTCCGACCTGCAATATCTGGTGACTTTCGGTGTAATGCTGGCGGTGGGCGTCATCGTCGGTAATCTGACGGCGGGCGTGCGCTATCAGGCACGAGTCGCCCGCTATCGTGAGCAGCGGGCGCGTCAGCTCTATGAGATGGCGAAATCGCTGGGGAGCGCGTTAACGCCGCAGGATATCGCCGCCACCAGCCAGCGGGTGCTTGACGTCACGCTACAGGCGCGCTGTCTGCTGCTGCTGCCGGACGAGCAGGGTGAGCTGCAGCCGGTCGGCGAGGCGCTTCCCACCAGCGAGCCGGATCGGGCGATTGCGAAATGGAGCTACAGCAAAGGCCAGCCGGCGGGCGCTGGCACCGACACCTTACCGGCGGTGCCTTATCAGATTCTGCCGCTGAAAAGTGGCGCGCACTGCCGCGGCCTGCTGGTGGTGGAGCCGCAGAACCTGCGTCAGCTGATGATCCCCAGCAGCAGCGGCTGGTGGAGACGTTTACCGTGCTGATTGCCAACGCCCTGGAGCGGATGGCGCTGTCGCACAGCGAGGCGGTGTCCCGGCTCGCGGCCGAGCGGGAACAGCTGCGCAATGCGCTGTTGTCGGCGCTGTCGCACGACCTGCGCACCCCGCTGACTGTGCTGTTTGGTCAGGCGGAGATGCTGATGCTCGACCTTGCGGGTGATAACTCAAAATATGTGCCGCAGGCGAGTCAGATCCGCGAACAGACGCTGAGCACTATCCGGCTGGTCAGCAACATGCTGGATATGGCGCGCATCCAGTCGGGCGGGCTGAATCTGCGGGAAGAGTGGCTGGCGCTGGAGGAGGTGATCGGCGGCGCGCTGAGCAGCATGGCACCGTCGCTGAAGGGGCATGAGGTTCAGCTCGACCTGCCGGCTGACATTGTGCTGATCAAGGGCGACAGCACGCTGCTGGAGCGGGTCTTCACCAATCTGATCGAGAACAGCCTGAAGTATGCCGGTAACTGTGCGCCGCGCGGTATCCGCGCCTGGTGCGCCGCTGACCGGCTGGAGATTTCAGTCTGGGATGGCGGGCCGGGCATTGCCGAAGCGGATCTCAGCCGGATATTTGATAAGTTCTCACGCGGCGATAAAGAGTCGTCGGTGCCGGGCGTGGGGCTGGGGCTGGCGATCTGTAAGACCATTATTGAGAGCCACGGCGGGCAGATCTGGGCTGAAAACCGGGCAGAAGGGGGCGCGGCTTTTCGTCTCTCACTGCCTCTGCCGCCCGCGCCTGAAATTTCTGAAGAAGGGCTGAAATAACTTCACAGTGAATCGGTTATACTCCCGGACCTGTCTGATTACGTGTGGGATTGTATGGAACGTTTTACCGAAAACCTGATGTATGCATCGCGCTGGCTGCTGGCTCCGGTTTACATTGGACTTTCGCTGGGATTGCTGGCGCTGACCATTAAATTTTTCCAGGAAATTTTTCACCTGCTGCCCAACATTTTCAGCATTGCGGAAAACGATCTGATCCTGTTGCTGCTGTCACTGGTGGATATGACGCTGGTCGGTGGCCTGCTGGTGATGGTGATGCTCTCAGGCTATGAGAACTTCATCTCTAAGCTTGATATCGACGAAGATAAAGAGAAGCTGAGCTGGCTGGGAAAAATGGACTCCGGCTCGCTGAAGAACAAAGTGGCCGCCTCTATCGTCGCCATCTCCTCGATTCACCTGCTGCGGGTGTTTATGGAAGCGCGCAATGTCGATAACGGCAAGCTGATGTGGTACGTGATTATCCACCTGACTTTTGTGCTTTCCGCCTTTGTGATGGGCTGGCTGGACAAGCTGTCGCGTAGTGAAAAAAAGTAACCTCTCTCTGGTAGCCCGCTGACGCGGGCGCCTGTTTTATCTGCTTCTCACTGTTTTTTGATTATCCTACGGGCTGAACGCGCGGCGAGGCCGGACGCGTGCCAGCCAGCTGCGGCATGACCTCTTTGATCATGGCAAAAAAGTGTTGCAGCCGGGCCGGATAGTAACTCGCCCAGGGGTAGGTCAGCCACACCGGCAGGGGGGAGCCTGCCAGGCGGGCACCAGCTGCACCAGGCTGCCCGCGGCCAGGTCCTCCTGTACCGCCCAGGAGGAGACAATCGCCGCACCCATGCCCGCCAGCGCCGCTTTCCGCACGGCATAGAGACTGTCACTGGCGAGCCGCGGTGTGATCGGCAGGTTCACCGGCTGACCGTCATCAATCTTCTGCAGCGCCACCTCATTACGGTAAAAACTGGTCAGCGCCAGCCAGGGTAGGTCGCGCAGCTGTCCGACCTGTTCAACCGGCGGCTGTCGGGCCAGCAGCGCCGGAGCCGCCACCACAATGCGCGGCACTTCGGCCAGCAGAACGGCGACGACAGAGGGATCGGTGGGTGCGCCGACCTGAATCGCGCAGTCAACGTTCTCCGCGATGAAATCAGGCGTCCGGTCATTCAGCATCCACTCAATATTGAGCCGGGGATAGCGGTTCAGATAGTCGACCAGCGGGGCGATGAGCTGATCCTGACCAAAGGCATGCGGGGCGCGCACCCGCAGCGTCCCCACCGGATCGGCACTGGCACCGGTCAGCGCATCCTCCAGCGCATGCCAGGTCGCCAGCAGCTCCCGGGCCTGCGCATAGCAGCGTTCGCCATCATCGGTGAGCTTCAGGGCATGGGTGGTGCGCAGAATGAGCTTCAGGCCGAGCCGCTGCTCCAGAGATTGCAGCCGACGGCTGACCGTCGGTTGGGTGGTGCCGAGCTGAACGGCGGCGGCGGATAAGCTGCCGCTCTCGACGATACGGATAAAAGTCTGCATCAGGTCAATACGATCGCTGCTGTTGGGGTTGTTCATACGTTCCACGCATAACGGTTTTGCCTGATATCAGTCTACCGCGTATAAACGCAATGCGCTGTAATGGCGGCACAAAACAGCGAGGAACAAAACCATGCCAGCAATACCGATCCACTCTCACAACGAACCGCTCGCCACGCCGCTGGTATTTACGCTGGCCGCCGGGGCCGGACTCAGCGTCGCGTCGATCTACTACAGCCAGCCGATGCTGGAGATTATCAGCCGGCAGTTTAATGCGGGCATCGGCGCAGTGGGCATGGTGCCGATGCTGACCCAGGCGGGCTATGCGCTGGGCATTCTGCTGCTGGCACCGCTGGGCGACCGCCATGACCGCCGGACCATCATCTTTATCAAGGGGTTACTGCTGGTGGCGGCGCTGCTGCTGTGTGGCTTCTCCGGTGGACTCAGCGCGCTGCTGATCGCCAGCTTTGTCACGGGCCTGACCGCCACCGTGGCGCAGGATATCGTGCCCGCGTCGGCGGCGCTGGCACCGGAACGCAGCCGGGGTAAAACGGTCGGCACGGTAATGACCGGGCTGCTGGTCGGGATCCTGCTGTCGCGGGTCGTCAGTGGAGTCGTGGCGGAATATTTCGGCTGGCGCACCCTTTATATGCTTGCCGCGCTATCGGTGCTGGTGATCACGCTGACGCTGTGGCGGGTGTTGCCACGCTTCGCGCCGGGCACGCAGGTGAGCTATCCGCGTCTGCTGCTGTCGCTGGTGCACCTCTGGCGTCACCATCAGACGCTGCGCCGGGCCGCGCTGGCGCAGGGACTGCTGTCCGTCGCCTTCAGCGCCTTCTGGTCGACGCTGGCGTTGATGCTCAGCGACCGTTTTCATCTCGACAGTGCCATCGCCGGGGCCTTTGGCCTGGCGGGTGCGGCGGGGGCGATGGCGGCACCACTGGCAGGCAGTTTCGCTGACCGTATCGGCCCGGCGCGGGTGACGCTGGTGGGCGCAGGGCTGGTAACGCTCTCTTTTGCGCTGATGTTTCTGCTGCCGCTGCTGCCGGTACCGGCCCAGCTGGCGCTGATCGTCCTGTCGGCTATCGGCTTTGATTTAGGGGTGCAGACCACGCTGGTGGCGCATCAGACGCTGGTTTATGGTCTGGCGCCCGAAGCACGCAGCCGCCTTAACGCACTGCTGTTTACCGTTGTGTTCATCGGGATGGCCAGCGGTGCCGCACTGGGCAGTCTGGCGCTGGCGCACTGGGGCTGGAATGGGGTGGTGATGCTTGCGACCCTGGCCGGTGCCGCCAGCCTGGCCGTGCGTTTCGCCAGCCGACACCTGAAAAACTGATTGTCTCGCCCGTCAAAAAATGTGCCAGGCTTATTCATAAACCCGAAATAATCTGGAGTGTTATGAACTTTTTAGCCTGGACAGCAGCGACGGGCGGCCTTCTGCTGCTGATGTCACTGGCTTCCGGTTGGATTCACCGGGGACCCGTGACCTCATTTGGCCTGTTTCTTATCGCCGGGATACTCTGCGGCCCGTGGGGCTTCGATCTTATCCATATCGATATCGTCACCCATTCTGAAGCCGTGGTGCACATCACCGAGATCACCATGGCCGCCTCACTGTTCATCACCGGCCTGAAGCTGCGCCTGCCGCTACAGAATCATTGCTGGCACACCGGGCTGAAGCTGGCGTTTCCCGCTATGTTGCTGACGGTGGCGGCGATGACCCTGCTGGCGCACTACATAGTGGGATTAACGTGGCCGGTTGCGCTGGCGTTTGGGGCGATTGTCGCGCCCACCGATCCGGTGCTGGCGAGCCTGATCTCGGTGAATGATGCGCAGGATGATGATTCGCTGCGGGTGGCGATCTCCAGCGAGGCGGGTATGAATGATGGCTCCGCGCTGCCGCTGCTGATGCTGGCTCTGCTGCTGTTTAATGGCGAGCATCTGAGCGGCGCGATGCTGGCGCACTGGGGCGCTGTTGAGGTGGTCTGGGCAATCGGTGGCGGGCTGATCATTGGCTTTGTGCTGGGACAGTTGATTGGGGTGCTGGCAACCCGCCTGCGCAATGCCAATGGTGACGTCGCGCCCAACGATTTTCTGGCGCTGGCGCTGATAGCACTCAGCTATTCGCTGGTGGAGTGGCTGGGCGCCTCGGGTTTCCTGGCCGCCTTTGCCGCCGGGCTGGGGCTGCGCCGGGCAGAGCTGGGCGTTTTCCGGCGTCATCAGCCCGACGATCTCTCTGACGACGAGCGGGTGCTCCCCGCTGAGGCGCTGGTCAATCCCAACATACGGCTGGCGAATCAGGGCAACAGCAATATGGTGAAATCGATTGGGTTTGTAGTAGGCGACGCCCTCTCTTTTGGCGATACTATTGAGCGTCTGCTGGCGGCTGGCATGATGGTAGTGCTCGGCGTCACGCTGGCGCAGCACTGGAATATCTACGGCGTGCTGCTCGGGCTGGCGCTGTTCGTGGTAGTGCGGCCGCTGGCTGTGTGGCTGGTGACGCTGCGCGCCGGACTGCCGCTGGGGCAGCGTCTGCTGGTTGGCTGGCTGGGCATCCGGGGGATAGGCAGTCTGAACTACATCGCCTACGCCTGGACGCACGGCATGGAAGGCTCCCAGATGGAAATCATGACGAACATGGCGTTAACACTGGTGGTCTGCAGCGTGGTTATCCACGGCACCACCGTCACGCCGCTGCTGAACTGGCGTCAGAAGCGTATTGAAGCCCGTCAGCACAAGGTTTAACCCGCAATAACAGGAGTTAAAAAAATGAAAGTGACTCAGATAGTGCTGCTGAGCATCCTTGCTTCCGGCAGCGCGCTGGCAGCAGACGACGCTGACACAGAACAGAATGTCTATGCCAGCCAGTTATGCCACCTCGTCAGCGGTGAAAAAAAGGTGGCGACGGCGGACCACTATGTCGAACAGATGAAGTCGGCTGTGGCCGGCAGTCAGTCGCCGTCGGCGATGAACCCGCCTGAATTTGATGAAGAATCCGCGCGGGAAGTCGCCAGCGCCTGGCTGCAGCTGGGTGATGACGAGCGCGCCAAACTGCGCGTCAATGAACAGCAGTGTGAACAGGCGGTCATGGCGCAGTTTCAGCAGGAAGATTAACCGCGCGGCATGAGATAAAAAAACGCGCCTGCCGGGCGCGTTTTTTTATGGCTTTTCAGAGGCCATTGCGTACATAATCGCCAGCCATGGCATCCGCCTTGCATCTGTTGATTCTCCTTCAGCCCGCCGCAACGGCTGGCTTATTACTCTGGCATCACTTAACAGGCATTATGATTACGCGTCGACGCTTTATTCTCGGCACGGGAGCGCTTGGGCTCTCCATGACCACCGGCAAACTGTTTGCCCGCGATGACATTATCCCCCTCTGGCCGGATGAACCGCCCGGCGGCGGTGGCCCATCGGGCCAGCTACGGATTAACAGCACCGGTTCATGGTCCAATATCGTCAGCCCGGCGATTCAGCGTTTCAAGCCTGAGAATCCCAATGGCGAAGCGGTGTTAATCGCCGCAGGCGGCGGCTATCGCTGGATCGGCATGGGGCGCGAAGCCTGGCCAGTGGCGCGCTGGCTCAACGCCAGTGGCTACACCGCCTATGTGCTCAGCTATCGCCTGCCGCATGAGAAGTGGCAGGCGGGCCGGCTGGCACCGCTGCAGGATGCGCAGCGCGCTATCCGGCTGGTGCGATCCTTCGAACGCAAGGTGCATGTGCTGGGCTTTTCGGCAGGCGGCCACCTGCTGGGGCTGGCGGCGGCGCGGCCGGACTTTGCATCTTACCCCGCCATCGACGCGCTGGATGAGGTCGTGCCTGGCGTCGACAGCGTCGGGCTGATCTATCCGGTGATTACCCTTGAAGCTCCTTATCAGCACACCAATACTCATCTGATGATGGTCGGCAAAAATGCCACACCGCAGGATGAGGCGAACTGGTCGGTACAGAACTTTGTGACCCGGCACTATCCGCCAACGTTTCTGGCCCAGGCCGAGGATGATCACACCTCCAATCCCTTTAATACCGAACTGATGCGCGACACCTGTCGCCGTAATCGCGTACCGGTTGAGCTGATTCAGATCAGTAAAGGCGGGCATGGATTTGGGCTGGGTAAAGCGGGAACGCCAGCGGCATTATGGGATCAGGCTTATGTCCGCTGGCTGGATCGGGTCGGCTGAGTTGCACTGATATGGCGCGTTGCCGCCCGGTCAGGGGGCCGTCCGGCTGCAGAGAGATAAAAAAACAGGCGACCGGGGTCGCCTGTTCTGCTGCTGAAGCCCGTGCGGCTTAGCGCATGGTGACAAACTCTTCCGCTGCGGTCGGGTGAATCGCCACGGTGTTGTCGAAGTCTTTCTTGGTCGCGCCCATCTTTAGCGCCACGGCGAAGCCCTGCAGCATCTCATCCATGCCGAAGCCGATACCGTGAATCCCGACAATCTTCTCATCGGCACCCACGCAGACCAGCTTCATGCGGCACGGCTGGCGATGCTGAGTCACTGCGCTGTACATCGCAGTGAACGACGACTTATAGATTTTGACCTGATCGTCGCCATACTGTTCGCGCGCCTGCGGCTCAGTCAGGCCCACGGTGCCAATCGGCGGATGGCTGAAGACCACGGTTGGCACATTGCTGTAGTCCAGATGTTCATCCGGCTTGTTGTTAAACAGGCGCTCAGAGAGACGACGGCCTGCGGCTACCGCCACCGGCGTCAGCTCGACCGCACCGGTGTTATCGCCCACCGCGTAGACGCCTGACACGTTGGTGTTCTGGAATTTATCCACGCGGATGTAGCCTTTTTCGTCCAGCGCCACGCCAGCGGCCTGAATATTAAGGTTGTCCGTTTCAGGCTCACGGCCAATCGCCCAGACCAGGCAATCCACGGTGTATTCGCTGCCGTTTTCCAGTCGCAGCGTCAGGCTGCCATCCGCGTTTTTCGTGACCGATTCCGGCACGGCTTCGGTGTGCAGCGCCGGGCCTTCGGTGTTCATCACTTCGACCAGCGTTTCGGAGAGCAGCGGATCGAAGCTGCGCAGCGGCGCATGTTTACGCACGAACAGATGGGTTTCCGAGCCCAGCGCGTTGACCACGCCCGCCAGTTCGACCGCAATGTAGCCCGCGCCGACCACCGCCGTACGCGCTGGCAGCGCATCCAGCTCGAAGAAGCCGTCGGAATCGATGCCATATTCTGCGCCCGGAATGGAGGGATGAACCGGCCGGCCGCCGGTAGCGATCAGAATGTGGTTAGCGGTGATAATCTCGCCGTTCACTTCCACGCTGTGCGCATCGACGAAGCGGGCAAAACCTTTAATCACTTCGACTTTATTTTTGCCCAGCACGTTGTCATAGGAATTGTGGATACGATCGATATAGGCACTGCGGTTTTTTACCAGCGTGGCCCAGTCGAAGCGGTTCACCGTCGTATCGAAGCCATAATCGGGGCCGTAGAGATGGATAGCCTCCGCGATTTGCGCGGCGTGCCACATGATCTTTTTCGGCACGCAACCTACGTTCACGCAGGTGCCGCCCAGCTCTTTCGCTTCAATCAGGGCGCATTTCTGGCCATACATAGCTGCACGGTTAATTGAGGCGATGCCGCCGCTGCCGCCGCCAATGGCGAGATAGTCGAAATGTCGGGTCATTGAAGTATCCATCCGGTTGCATAAAAAATTGGGGTTGAGTGTAACGCTGTGGGTCGAAATGACGCAAAGATTGCGCCTATGATTGTAATAGGGTTCTGTTTTTTCATCGCTGACAGGGAAGCATACCATGCACCTCACTTTTCTCGGCACCGGCGGCGGTGCTCCCAGCCTGCAACGTAACGTCACATCCATTGCTTTTACCCGCGCGCAGAGCGGTGAAACCTGGCTGTTCGACTGCGGGGAGGGGACGCAATTACAGTTTATGCGCTCCGGCCTGAAACCGGGCAAGCTGGACAGGATTTTTATTACTCACCTGCATGGCGACCATATTTTCGGGCTGCCGGGCCTGCTGACCAGCCGGTCAATGGCCGGGCTGACCACGCCGATGACGGTTTATGGGCCCAGAGGATTAAAAACCTTTGTGGAGACGGCGCTGTCGATCAGCGGATCCTACACCGACTATCCGCTGACCCTTATTGAGATTGAGGCGGGCTGGACCCTGGATGACGGGGAGTTCCGCATCAGCGCCTGGCCGCTGAACCATCCGGTGGAGTGCTATGGCTACCGTATTGAACAGCATGACAAACCGGGCCTGCTGGATGCGGAGCGGCTTAAGACTGAAGGGGTGCCGCGCGGGCCGTGGTTTCAGCAGCTCAAGCAGGGCGAGCGCGTCACGCTGGAGGATGGGCGGGTAATCAACGGCGCGGACTATCTGGGGCCCGCGACCCCCGGCAAAAAGCTGGCTATTTTTGGCGACACCGCCCCCACCGGGGTCGCGCTGCAACTGGCGGCGAATGTTGACCTGATGGTGCATGAAACCACGCTGGAGGCGACGATGGTGGAAAAGGCCAACGGACGCGGCCACTCCACGACCCTGCAGGCCGCCGAACTGGCTAAACGCGCCGGAGCAAAACGGCTGATCGCGACCCATTTCAGCTCCCGCTATCTGGCCAGAGACATGAGCCGCCTGCTGGCGGAGTGTCAGACGATTTTTCCCCATACTGAACTGGCTTCAGATCTGGCCGTCTTCACGGTTTAGTGATGCAGTGCCGGGTAGGTAAAGAAAAGCAGATGCGTGAGATTAAGCGCAAAGTGCAGGGCGGTCGACAGCCATAAACGGCCGCTCCAGTGCCACGCCAGGCTGTACAGCAGGCCCGCCAGCGTGGCGAAAACCACCAGCAGTATCCCGCCGGTGAAATGCACCAGCCCGAACAGCAGCGCGCTAATCGCAAGCGCCGGGAGGCCGCCCAGCGCCTCCCTGAGCCGCTGTTGCAGATAGCCGCGAAACAGCGCCTCTTCGGCCAGCGAGACAAAAAACAGATTCGCCAGCATAAAGGCGGGCAGCCACGACGGAAAGTGTGGCTCAAACGCCAGGCCGCCCAGTAGCACGGCGCAGCAGAGCAGAAGCGGTACGGCGGCGATAAGCGCCAGCGCCGCGACCCAGGGATAACGCGGCGGGCAGGCCCGGGCGCGAAACAGCGTCGGCAGGCAGGCCAGCAGCACAAAGGGGATCAGGGCTTTGTCGAAATTGAAGAAGAAACTGAACGGCAGACTTCGCGCGCCCACTTTGATGTCATCGACCTGCACAGGGTTGTTAAAGCCGGGAAAGAGATGAAGCAGTAATCCCAGCGAGATCAGCACCAGCAGCGCTTCGCTGAGAATCTGTTGCCATGAAGGCGTCGGGTCATAGCGGCGCAGCGCAACCAGCGCCGCGGTTCCGGCCAGCAGCGGCAAAACCGGCCACGTCAGCACCTGATAATAAAACCCCGCCAGCGTGGCGAGCGCGGCCAGCAGCAGCGCCAGCCGTCGGGCGGGTTGCAGTGCGGCCAGTGCGGCCGCCAGCATGATCCACATAATGACGTTATTCAGGGACGATCGGGTTAACGACGAAGTGCCCTGTGCCCGTCGGGACCAGTTTCTTATGCAGCCAGGGCAGCACGGTGTTCATCTGGTCGGCCAGCTTCCACGGTGGGTTGATCACAATCATACCGGAGGCGGTCATGCCGCGCTGATCGCTGTCTGGCCGGGCGGCCAGTTCGATCTGCAGAATATTGCGAATGCCGGTCGCTTCCAGGTCGCGCAGCATGTGTTTAATCTGCTGGCGTAACACCACCGGATACCACAGCGCAAAGATGCCGGTGCTGAAGCGTTTGTAGCCTTCCTGAATCCCTTTCACCACCGCCTGATAATCGCTTTTCATCTCATAGGGCGGATCGATCAACACCAGACCGCGACGTGACAGCGGGGGCAGCTTCGATTTTAACTGCTGATAACCGTCGGCACGATCGACGCGGGCGCGCTTATCTTTGCTGAATTCATTACGCAGCAGCGGATAGTCGCTGGAGTGCAGCTCGGTGAGTTGCAGTCTGTCGTCTTCACGCAGCAGATGACGGGCAATCAGCGGGGAGCCCGGGTAGTAACGCAACGCGGGTCCGCGATTCAGGGCACCGATCGCCTCAAAATAGGGTTGCAGCAGTGCGGGCGCATCGGGCTGTTGCCAGATCCGGGCAATGCCTTCCAGATATTCACCGGTACGCTCGGCGTGCTCGCCGCTGAGCTGATAGCGGCCTGCGCCCGCATGGGTATCCAGGTAGAAAAACGGTTTCTCTTTCTCTTTCAGCGCCGTGATGATCAGGCTCAGAACAGTGTGCTTCAGCACGTCGGCATGGTTGCCAGCATGGAAGCTATGGCGATAACTCAGCATTGTTTATCCTGTTGAAAATTATGTGGTTTTAATTGATGAAAAATCAATTTGTCCCAATTATTACCCCACGTATTACCCACAGAACGACGCACAGCAACCGACGCAGGAAAAGCATGAGAATCCGCGATTATATCAGGGATGACCTGCCGATGGGCGAAAGCGAAAGAACAAATCGGGCCAGTATGACACAGGCAGCAACAGGGGCCGCTTGTGCAGTGCTGTCCGCCTTGTCTCCGGCCGCAGAACCTGACGTGTGCTGCGGCCATCGCAGCCTGCAGCAGACAAAAAACCGTGCGCCTGCGGGCGACGCGTTCAACGTTTCTTTCCCGTCGCCCTCTGACCACCATTGATTTTCGCTACACTAAGCCGCATGTTACTTAGATTGCGTTGCGCGACCCGCTGCGCCCCATACATCCATAAAGGACTGCGCTATGACCAATCCACTACTGACATCTTTTACGCTTCCTCCTTTCTCTGCTATTCAGCCTGAACACGTCGTGCCTGCGATGACAGAAGTGCTCAGCCAGTGTCGCGCAGAAGTTGAAAAAGTCGTGGCACAGGGCGCGCCCTATACCTGGGATAATCTGGTTCAGCCACTGGCCGAAACCGACGATCGTCTGAGCCGTATTTTTTCCCCGGTCAGCCACCTCAATTCGGTGAAAAACAGCCCGGAGCTGCGCGAAGCCTATGAGCAGACACTGCCGCTGCTCTCTGAATACAGCACCTGGGTCGGTCAGCATGAAGGCCTTTATCAGGCCTATTGCAGCCTGAAAGCCAGTGACGAGTATGCCGCCCTGGATCTGGCGAAGAAGAAAGCAGTGGATAACGCCCTGCGTGATTTTGAACTCTCCGGTATCGGCTTGCCTGAAGAGAAGCAGCAGCGCTATGGCGAAATTGCCGCGCGCCTCTCCGAACTGGGTTCGGCTTACAGTAACAACGTGCTGGATGCCACGATGGGCTGGAGCAAGCTCATCACCGACGAAAACGAACTGGCTGGTATGCCGGAAAGTGCGCTGGCGGCGGCGAAAGCACAGGCCGAAGCCAAAGAGCAGGAGGGCTGGCTGCTGACGCTGGATATCCCAAGCTATCTGCCCGTGATGACCTACTGCGACAACGCTGCGCTGCGAGAAGAGATGTATCGCGCCTATGCCACGCGCGCCTCCGACCAGGGGCCAAACGCCGGTAAGTGGGATAACGGCCCTGTTATGGCGGAAGAGCTGGCGCTGCGTCATGAACTGGCACAGTTGCTGGGCTTTGACTCCTACGCCGATAAATCGCTGGCAACCAAAATGGCACAGAGCCCGTCTCAGGTCATCGACTTCCTCAACGATCTGGCTGAGCGCGCCCGTCCGCAGGGTGAAAAAGAGCTGGAACAGCTGCGCGCATTTGCGCAGAAAGAGCATGGCGTGACGCAGCTCAATCCGTGGGATCTCACCTATTACGGTGAAAAACAGAAGCAGCATCTCTATACCATCAGTGATGAGCAGCTGCGCCCTTACTTCCCGGAAGAGCGTGCCGTCGCTGGCCTGTTTGAGGTCGTAAAACGTATTTACGGCATCACGGCGAAGCAGCGTACCGACGTAGAGGTTTATCATCCGGACGTGAAGTTCTTTGATCTGTTTGATGAAACCGGCGAACTGCGTGGCAGCTTCTACCTTGACCTTTACGCGCGTGAGCACAAGCGCGGCGGGGCCTGGATGGATGACTGCGTAGGCCAGATGCGCAAAGCCGATGGCAGCCTGCAGAAACCGGTAGCCTACCTGACCTGCAACTTTAACCGCCCGGTAAAAGGCAAACCGGCGCTGTTTACGCATGACGAAGTGATTACGCTGTTCCATGAGTTTGGGCACGGTCTGCACCACATGCTGACCCGCATCGAAGCGGCAGGCGTTTCCGGCATCAACGGCGTACCGTGGGATGCGGTCGAGCTGCCAAGTCAGTTCATGGAAAACTGGTGCTGGGAACCTGACGCGCTGGCGTTTATCTCCGGTCACTATGAAACAGGCGAGCCGCTGCCAAAAGCATTGCTGGACAAAATGCTGGCGGCTAAAAACTACCAGGCGGCGCTGTTTATCCTGCGTCAGCTTGAGTTTGGTCTGTTCGATTTCCGCCTGCATACCGAGTTTGATCCGGCGAAAGGCGCGCAGATTCTGGAAACCCTGCGCGAAGTGAAAAGCCGTGTGGCGGTCGTCCCTGGTCCGGAGTGGGGCCGTTTCCCGCATGCCTTCAGCCATATCTTTGCAGGTGGCTATGCTGCCGGTTACTACAGCTATCTGTGGGCAGACGTACTGGCGGCGGATGCCTATTCCCGCTTCGAAGAAGAGGGCATCTTCAACCGCGAAACCGGCCAGTCGTTCCTGGATAACATCCTGACGCGCGGGGGATCCGAAGAGCCGATGGAGCTGTTTAAACGTTTCCGCGGGCGCGAGCCACAGCTTGATGCGATGCTGGAACATTACGGCATTCAGGGATAAGTCGGTTCGTGAAAATCTGTTTACTTGATGAAGCGGGCGCCGGAGACGGCGCCTTATCACATTTAGCGCAGCGCTGGCTGCTGGAACACGATGACGCCGCGCCGCTGGCCCTGGTACAGACGGCCACGCATCTGGAGCTGCGCAAGCGTGATGAGCCAAAACTGGGCGGCATTTTTGTCGATTTCGTGACCGGCGCGATGGCGCATCGCCGTCGCTTTGGTGGCGGACGCGGTGAGGCCGTGGCAAAAGCGGTCGGCATCAAAGGCAGCTACCTGCCGGATGTGGTCGACGCCACGGCCGGGCTGGGACGGGATGCGTTTGTGCTGGCGGCGCTGGGCTGCCGGGTGCGGATGCTGGAACGCCATCCGGTGGTGGCGGCACTGCTGGAAGATGGCCTGCAGCGCGGTTATCAGGATGCCGAAATCGGGCCCTGGCTGCGTGAAAGGCTGACGCTGATCCACGCCGCCAGCGCGCAGGCGCTGGGTGAGATTACGCCGCCGCCCGATGTGGTTTATCTTGACCCGATGTATCCCCATCGCCAGAAAAGTGCGCTGGTGAAAAAGGAGATGCGGGTATTCCAGTCGCTGGTCGGTCCCGACGAAGATGCAGATGCCTTGCTGGAGCCGGCCCGCCGGCTGGCGAAGAAGCGTATTGTGGTCAAACGGCCCGACTACGCCCCGCCGCTGGCGGGCGTAGAAACGCAGGCGGCGGTCGTGACCAAAAGCCATCGTTTTGATATCTATCCGCCTCTGACAGGGCTGGCTCACGCGGGGGCGTGACGGGGATGAATGGGGCCCGGCTCATCGGGCATACTTTTGTGCCTTATCAGTAAGGCCTGTTCTGGTGCGCGACGGAGAATAAGGGTGGCGTGATGACAGTCAGGTCTGATAAAGCGCGTCAGTGCGGCGCGTTAATCCTGTCAGGGCGTCATCCGGCGGCGGTGTTTACCCTTTGCTGTCCGGTATTCACCGGGCAAATAAGCGGCTTTTTCGGCATGAAAAAAGCCGGCGAGCGCCGGCTTCGTGAAAGGGAGTTATTCGTCGTCCTCATCGCGTAGCGGCACAATCAGCATGTCGATGTGGACGGTGTTGATTAGCTGGCGGGCCGAGGACATCAGCTTGCTCCAGAAGTCCTGATGATGACCGCATACCACCAGATCGACATCATATTTTTTAATCGCATCCACCAGCACCTGCCCCAGGTCGCCGCTGCCGCTCAGCGTCTCGCTGATCGGATAGCCTGCTGCATCTGACAGTCCTTTCAGTGCGGTATGGGTTTCTTCAGAAATACGCTTCTGCATATCCCCTAAATTGACATCAATCAGGCCGGTGTAGAGATCGGAATAATTCACATCAACGTGAATCAGGGAAATTCTGGCATCGTACGGACACGCCAGCGAGACGGCCTTATCCACCAGCAACTGACTTTCAGGGGAAAGGTCTACTGCAATCAGGATGTGTTTATAAGCCATGATAAAACTCCTTTCACGAGATTAAGGATGGCATCCGGTGTTCCCGCCGCGTCACAGCTTAGCAAAATCCTTTGCGTGAGCGGGCGATAAGCGCCACCAAAGTGTCTGCCTGCGTTGCAGGTGATTCTGTTGTTATCTCCTGAGTATAGCCTTCTCTCATTGTAAATGCTGCCGTCGTCCGCCTGGCTTGTGCAGCCGATCAGGGCTGTTCAGAAATTACTCGCGCTGAACGAAAATCATCGTTGGAAAAAATGTAAAGATTTCTCCTACACTGAAAAAAGGCGGTCCGATTCGCAGCCGCTCAGGGGTCGAAAAATTTTAGCATTCCGGTGATTCAGTGGCTGGTGATATCTGCAGGCGGGCTCAGTGCATGACGCGGGGTCTGCGGCTGCAATTCCGGCCGGGAGGGAGACAAGATGATCAGCACTATTGCGCTTTTCTGGGCTCTTTGTGTGGTGTGTATCGTCAATATGGCGCGCTATTTTTCATCGCTGCGCGCTCTGCTGGCGGTTCTGCGGGGCTGTGACCCGCTGCTGTATCAGTATGTCGATGGTGCAGGATTTTTCACTTCTCACGGCCAGCCGAGCAAACAGGTGCGGCTGGTGACCTATATCTGGGCAAAGCGTTATCTTGATCATCATGATGATGAGTTTATCCGGCGCTGTGAGCGGGTGCGGGGGCAGTTCATTCTGACCAGCGCGCTGTGCGGGCTGGTGGTAATCAGTCTGGTGGGGCTGGCGATCTGGCATTAAAAAAGGGCGACCTGAGTCGCCCTTTTTCGCGGAGATTACACCAGTTTCAGGGCAATCCAGTAGAGCGAACCGGAAAGCAGAATACAGACCGGCAGGGTGAAGATCCACGCCATGGCAATATTCTTGATGGTCCGGCTCTGCAATCCGCCACCGTCGACCAGCATGGTTCCGGCGACCGAAGAGGAGAGGATGTGCGTAGTGGAAACCGGCATACCGGTGTAGCTGGCGATGCCAATCGACAGCGCCGCGGTGACCTGCGCTGACATCCCCTGCGCATAGGTCATGCCTTTTTTACCAATCTTCTCACCGATGGTGGTGGCAACACGACGCCAGCCAATCATCGTACCGGTGCCCAGCGCCAGCGCAACGGCCACAATAATCCAGACAGGCGCGTACTCGATGGTGCCAAGCAGGTCGCTCTTCAGTTTACTGAGGAAACGCTTGTCATCTGCGGAGGTTTCCGGCAGTCGGGCCACTTTGTCCGCGGTATCAGAGATACACAGCAGCAGGCGACGCATGTGACCACGCTGGTCTGTGGTCAGCTGCTCGTAGCTTTGCAGATTGTTCAGCAGCACCTGTGCACCCTGTACCGCCTGTAACGCGCGTGCACTGTCACAGTGGAACTCTTCCGGGCTGGCCGCAGGCACTTCTTCCGGGGTTGGCAGTTCAGGCGGTGCCATCCGGACGATGTGCGTCAGCGACGCATTATGCTGCTGATAGTACTGCTCCAGATGATTGACCGCATCGCGGGTGCGCGTGATGTCATAACCGGAGGCGTTCATGTTGACCACGAACCCGGCAGGCGCCACGCCGATCAGCACCAGCATAATCAGGCCAATCCCTTTCTGACCGTCGTTCGCGCCGTGCGAATAACTCACGCCGATTGCCGAAACAATCAGGGCGATACGGGTCCAGAACGGGGGTTTTTTCTTGCCGTCGATCTTCTCGCGATCGGCAGGCGTCATGTGAATACGCGCCCGTTTTTTGGTACTGCTCCAGTAGCGGCGCAGAATAAAGATCAGGCCACCTGCCAGCACCAGACCGACAATCGGCGACAGGATCAGCGAGAGGAAGATATTCAGCACTTTCGGAATGTTAAGCGCATCAACGACCGACGTTCCGCTCATCAGAGCATTAGTCAGACCGATACCGATGATAGCGCCAATCAGCGTATGGGAACTGGAAGCAGGCAGCCCGAGATACCAGGTGCCAAGGTTCCAGATGATCGCCGCCAGCAGCATAGAGAACACCATGGCGAGACCGTGCGCCGACCCTACATTCAGCAACAGATCGGTGGGAAGCATGTGAACAATCGCGTAAGCCACGCTCAATCCACCGAGCAGCACGCCAAAGAAGTTGAATACACCGGCCATGACCACAGCAAGCTGGGCTCGCATAGCACGGGTATAGATGACCGTCGCAACTGCGTTGGCCGTGTCGTGAAAACCGTTGATTGCTTCGTAAAACAATACAAACAGCAGGGCAAGAACCAATAACAGGCTAGTACTGAGGTCTAGACCAGCAAACAGATGTAGCATAAACGTTACGCCATTTTTGGAGGACATGAACGCGGCGCATTATCCGCGACAACGTGCGGTATGGGAAAGCAAAATATAGTGCTATTTTGGCCTTTCGTCGTAAAAGGATCAGGCAGGCAGGTGAAAAAGGGTCAGATATCAGTCAGATACAATATGACACATTTACGGCAATTTTTTGACGCTGGCGTCTCAGTGAGCAGACCACTACAATCTGCGCCTTTCCCGTTAAGTGAGTAAAACCGCAGTGGAACAGTTTGACGTTATCATCATTGGTGCCGGTGCCGCAGGGCTGTTCTGTGCCGCTCAGGCGGGACAGCGAGGCCTGCGCGTATTGCTGCTGGATAACGGTAAAAAGCCAGGACGTAAGATTCTGATGTCTGGTGGGGGGCGCTGCAACTTCACCAATCTCTACACTGAACCGGCGGCTTATCTGTCGCACAATCCCCACTTCTGTAAGTCGGCGCTGGCGCGTTACACCCAGTGGGATTTTATCGACCTGGTGAATCGCCACGGCATCGCCTGGCATGAGAAAACCCTGGGCCAGCTCTTCTGTGATGATTCTGCTCAGCAGATTGTCGATCTGCTGCTGGCCGAATGTAATAACGGCAATGTCACGCTGCGGCTGCGCAGCGAGGTGCTCAGCGTGGCGCGCGACGACAGCGGTTACACGCTGCAACTCAACGGCAGCACCGTTCAGGCGCAGAAGCTGGTAATCGCCAGTGGTGGCCTGTCGATGCCCGGCCTGGGCGCCTCGCCGTTTGGCTACAAAATCGCGGAGCAGTTCGGCCTGAACGTCTATCCGACGCGCGCTGCGCTGGTGCCCTTTACGCTGCACAAACCGCTGCTGGAGCAGCTGCAGACGCTGTCGGGCGTAGCGCTGGACACCACGATTGATGCGCAGGATGGCACCCGCTTTAAAGAGGCGATGTTGTTCACCCATCGCGGCCTCTCCGGCCCGGCAGTGTTGCAGATCTCCAGCTACTGGCTGCCGGGTGAGTTCGTTACGGTTGATCTGTCGCCCGCCACACCACTGGAGGCGTTTCTAACGGCACAGCGCAATGCGCACCCTAACCTGAGCCTGAAAAACAGTCTGGCGAAGATCCTGCCGAAGCGGCTGGTGGAAGTGTTGCAGGGGATGAAGATGGTGCCGGATGTCACGCTGAAGCAGCTCAACAGCAGAGCGCAGAGTGAACTGGCGCAGGCGCTGCATGCCTGGCGCATCCAGCCAAATGGCACGGAGGGCTACCGGACGGCGGAGGTGACGCTCGGCGGCGTGGATACCACCCAGCTCTCCTCGAAAACGATGGAAGCGCGCGGGGTGCCGGGCCTCTACTTTATCGGTGAAGTCGCCGATGTCACCGGCTGGCTGGGCGGCTATAACTTCCAGTGGGCCTGGAGTTCCGCCTGGGCCTGCGCCCAGGCGTTGTAAGCAGACTTACCAGCGCTGATGCACATGCGGCGCAATCTTTTCCTGATAGATCTGCTTCAGCGCGGTCATCGTCTCTGCAGAGAGAGCCTCCACGCTGCTGGCACGGGCGTTGGCTTCCGCCTGCTCACGGTTTTTCGCGCCGGGGATGACCACGCTGACATCCTCGTTCATCAGGATCCAGCGCAGCGCAAACATCGCCATCGTGATATCACCCGGCACCAGTTGCCGAATCTCCCCGACCGCGTCCAGTGCAATCTCATAGGGTACACCTGAGAAGGTTTCGCCTTTATCGAACGCTTCACCCTCACGGTTAAAACTGCGGTGATCGTCAGCGGCGAAGACACTGTCGGCACGCATCTTACCGGTCAGCAGGCCAGACGCCAGCGGCACGCGGGCGATGATCGCCACATCCCGTTGTTTTGCTTCACGCAGCAGCCGTTCTGCCGGACGCTGGCGGAAAATGTTGTAGATCAGCTGAATGGACGAGACGTTGGGAAATTCCAGCGCCTTCAGGCCTTCCTCGACTTTCTCAACGGAGACACCGTAGTGACGAATCTTCCCGTCGGCCACCATCTCATCCATGACGGCGAAGACATCCGGGTTGTAGTAAACCTCTGTTGGCGGGCAGTGCAGCTGCACCAGATCCAGGGTGTCGGTCTGCAGATTTTCCCGTGACCGGTCAATAAAGGCGTTGAGGTTCTCTGCCGTATAGCCCTGAGCGACGTGGGGCGAGAGGCGACGGCCCAGTTTGGTGGCCACAAACGGGCGTTCTCCGCCGCGCGCATTCAGCACCTCAGCAATGATTTTTTCGGAGCGGCCATCGCCATAGACATCGGCGGTATCAATAAACGTGACACCCGCATCCAGCGCGGCGTTGAGGGCCGCCCTGGCATCCTCCAGGCTCACTTCTCCCCAGGTGCCGCCAATGGCCCACGCGCCAAAACCAATTTCAGAGACGCGCTGACCGGTACGGCCCAGTGTTCGTAGTTTCATGCAAACATTCCTCGATGCGTTTCAGACAGGGTGACAGAAAAAGGCTGACTACTGAGCTTAGTGCTTTCTGGCGCTGAGACGACCAGACAACCCGGCAGGCCTGCGCGGGCAAAGTGAGAGGATGCATCGGCAGGCTGCTGGTTACGTTGAAGTTTTCAGCAGTAAACGGTGCCTTCTGACCGCTTACCGCTTCGCTAATTAATTGATTTTAAGAAATTTCACCTGAAATTAATCAGGCGAGAGTGTGGATTCGGTCACATACTTCATGTTTTCAGGCTATCAGGTGGAACGTAATGTTCAGATTGATTAAGTCGGTCTTTGCCAGTCCCGAGAAATTTCTGCAGATCATGAGCCGTCAGGATATCAATGACTCCATCGCAGAAGGTGAAAGGATCATCGTTGATGAAAACGGCAATATCTCAGTCAATACGCTGAGCGAGGAAGTCCATGAAGATTTTGCCCGCCATGTGAACACGTTAAAGGGAGTATGAGGTGGGTACCGCGATATTTATGGTGTTGATGGTCAGTGGTTACTGGTACACCAGCCGTGATTTAAACAGCCGTTTTAAAGTCCGCCGCTCGTCAGGCTGGGATGTCTACTTTCTGGTGGCGCTTTACGGCTGTATCTTTGTTCTGCAGGGTGTGTTCGCGACCGGACTGGTCTGGTTACTGCTGCTCTGTGTCTCCGGCATCGCCAATGCCGTGCAGATGATCCCCGGTGTAGACCTGAAGTGGCAGGTGGAATTTATGAACTGGAGCTTTCTCGGCATCCAGGCGCCGGTTGTTGTCATGCTCGCCTTTGCCATTCTGCTCTGCCTCTATCGCTCAAACTGGGCGGGCAGCGCGCGGCTCAACGTCTCGGGCCGAAAAGATCTTTATCAGCGCCTGTCGCGCTCTAATGGTGTAGAGCAGCTGCTGTTTCAGTGCATGGAAGAGGGGGAGCTGGCATGGATTACCCTGAAGTCGCGCCGTATCTACATCGGCATGGTGCATGCCTCGACCTTTGAATATGAGAGCACCAAAAACATTGTGCTGATCCCGATGCTGAGCGGCTATCGCGACAGTAAGACGCTGAAGCTGGCGGTAGAGCATAACTACAGTAAATGGTACGCCGAGCACAACATCACGCTTGACTCCACGCCCAAGGATGCCATGTCGTTCCGTAAAGTGATTATGGTTGACCAGATTGAAAGCCTTTCGCTGTTCGATCCCGCCAGTGCCACCGCGCTCTCAATGGGCCATCCTCAGGAAGTCGAGAAGAGTCAGGGCAGTGAAAAGGGCGACAGCCCCGATGCGGAAAGCCGGAACACGCCGGGTTAAGGCGTTTCAGGGTTCCTGCCTGCCGGTGATCAACCAGAGACGGATAACGCTCTCGCTGCGCACAAGCGATTCTTCCGCCCGACCGCACACCTCGCCATGGCCTGAGCAGATTTGCCGTTAAGCTTGTCATGAGACAATCAACCAGGAGTGAATATGGCTCAGCAAAAAGAGGTTCTGATTATTGGCGCATCGCGCGGCATCGGTCTGGCCGTTGCACTGGCGTTTGCCGGGCAGGGCTGGCAGGTCACCGCCACGCACCGCAGCGGCATTCCGGCGCAGGGTAACCAGCCTGGTATCTGGTGGCATGCGCTGGATATGACCGACGCGGCGGCGGTGCAGCAGCTTGCCGACCAGCTGCATGAGAAACGCTTTGCGGCGATTCTGATCAACGCCGGTATCAGCGGCCCTGCGCATCAGACACTGTCACAGAGTGACGATCAGGCGCTGACACAGCTTTTCCTGACCAATACGATTGCGCCGGTTCGCAGTGCAGAGATGCTGCTGCCGCTGCTGCAGCCGGAAGGTGTGCTGGCGATTACCTCCTCGCAGCTCGGCAGCCTGAACGAAAATCCTGCAGCGCAGATGCCGATCTATGCGGCCAGTAAAGCCGCGCTGAATATGCTGAGCCGTACGCTGACCGGCGTGGTAGACGCGCAGCGCGGGACGCTGCTGACGCTGCATCCCGGCTGGGTAAAAACGGACATGGGAGGAGAAAGTGCCTCCCTGACCGCTGAAGAGAGCGCCGCTGGCATTGTTCAGCAGCTCTCTCACTGGCAGGGGCGTGGCGGCCATCACTACGTCGACTACGCTGGTCAGACGCTGCAATGGTAAGCTGACGCGGGGCGGTTACGCCCCGATATCACGCAGCGCCTTGCCCTTCATCAGGTTGCGTTCGATGTGCTCCAGCGTTACATGTTTCGTTTCGGGCACCAGCATCAGCGTCAGCAGGATAAACACCAGATTAAGCGCGCCGTAGAACCAGAAGGTATTGGCATTACCCAGCTGATCCAGCAGCGTCAGAAAGGTGGCACCCACAATCATATTGCCGACCCAGTTGGTGGTGGTGGAGGCGGTGATACCGAAATCACGCCCTTTCAGCGGCTGAATCTCTGAGCAGAGCAGCCAGATCACCGGCCCGGCCGCCATCGCAAAGCCAACAATAAACATCAGCAGCATCGCAACGGCGAAGTATTTGCGGAAATCCGTTTCAACGCCGACGTGCAACAGCGTGCCCAGCGCCCCCATCCCGATCGCCATGACCAGAAAACTGGTTGTCAGCATCGGTTTGCGGCCCCAGCGATCCACAAAGAAGATAGCAATCAGCGTGGCCAGCATGTTGACCAGCCCGACAACCACCGTGCCCCACATCTGTTCGCTGGTGCTGGAGAAACCGGCAATGTTGAAGATCTTAGGGGCGTAGTACATCACCACATTCATGCCGGTAAACTGCTGCATCACCTGCAGCAGCATTCCCAGCCATACCGCGCGGCGGAAGTTGCCGTTCGAGCGGAACAGTGACCAGCCGCGCTGCTTCACCTGCAGACTCTCGCGAATCTCTTCCAGCTCTTCGCGGGCCTGTTCGCTACTGTTACGCAGGCGATCCAGTACCCGCTGTGCCTCATTGAAGCGTCCGTGCGCAGCCAGCCAGCGCGGGCTGTTCGGCAGAAACAGCACACCGATAAACAGGATTACTGCCGGGATAGCGATAATGCCCAGCATGGCGCGCCAGTTGCCGCTATAGCTGAAGGCGGTGTCAGAGAGGTAAGCCACGACAATCCCGGTTGTCAGCATCAGCTGATACATCGAAATCATTGAGCCACGAATCCGTTCCGGCGCGATCTCCGCCAGGTAGAGCGGGGCGGTATAAGAGGCGATCCCTACAGCCAGACCCAGCATCACGCGGGCGCAGACCAGCGAGGTAACATCGGGGGAAAAGGCCGACCACAGCGAACCGATGACAAACAGCGTCGCACCCGCCAGCATACTCTTTTTGCGTCCCAGCTTTGACGACATCCAGCCCGCGGCCAGCGCGCCCAGCGCGGCACCAAACATCATCGCGCTGACCACCCACTCCTGCTGATGATTGGTGATTTGCAAATCCTTCGCCAGAAATGGCAGGGCACCGGCAATCACGCCGATATCCAGGCCAAACAGCAGGCCGGACAGCGCCGCCATAAAACAGACGAACCAGGTAAACCGGTTCTGCTGATGTCCCGATCGCTTTGCTACTCCCATACTGAATCTCCCTGCATCGATGTAATGTCAATATTGTTAACGTTATGTAAACATAGCCGATGCTGGTGTGGCACCGATCACACTTCTGCGCATCCTCCTGTCGCAGAAAGGAGATGAGGAAAAGAAAAGGCCGGAGATCAGCGGGATGACACAGCGGCGGGAAAACGGGCTGGCGGCACGATTACGCAAAACAGGGCCCGTCAGGTCAGTTTTTGCAACTCTCCGCCTGTAGCATTACACTGCCGCTTTTCTGCCATTGATTGAAGGTGCTTATGTCTGAACCTTTCCAGCGTCAGCCATTACCTCTGCCGGGTGGTCATAATAAAGTCCTGCTGCACTCCTGTTGCGCGCCCTGTTCGGGCGAAGTGATGGAAGCGATGCTGGCCTCCGGCATTGATTACACGATTTACTTTTACAACCCGAACATCCATCCGCTTAAAGAGTATGAACTTCGCAAAGAGGAGAACATCCGCTTTGCCGAAAAGTATGGCGTGCCCTTTGTGGATGCTGACTACGACCGGGATAACTGGTTTGAGCGCGCGCGCGGGTTAGAGTGGTCACCGGAACGGGGCGAGCGCTGCACCATGTGCTTTGATATGCGCTTTGAGCGCACGGCTCTCTATGCGCATGAGAATGGCTTTCCGGTCATGACCAGTTGTTTAGGGATTTCGCGCTGGAAAGATATGAAGCAGATCAACAGTTGCGGTGTGCGTGCCGCGGCAGCCTATCCGGATCTGCTTTACTGGGAGTTTAACTGGCGTAAAGGCGGCGGTTCGGCGCGCATGATTGAGATCAGTAAGCGCGAAAGCTTCTATCAGCAGGAGTATTGCGGCTGTGTCTATTCACTGCGCGACACCAATCGTCATCGTATCAGCCAGGGGCGTGAGCGTATTCAGATTGGTGTGCAATATTATCAGCCGAATGAGCCCTGATTATCCGGCGTCGTGAAGCGCTCCTGTCTGTGCAGTGCCGTATGGAGAGATTAACACCGGCTCTCTGCTGTCGTGTTGTCCGTAACTGCACTGCGCACAGAGGTTATCCGCATCGCCCGGCTGTTGCTTCGCGTCGTCGCGCAGCTGACGCTTCCGGCAGGCGCTGGGCGTGCAGCCCATAATCTGTCTGAAAGAGCGGGTAAAGGATTGCTGACTCTCAAAATGGTATTTCAGCGCCAGAGTAATGATCGGTGCGCCACTGTTCTTTAAGTCATTGACGCTGGCATTGAGTTTTCTTCTGCGGATATAGTGCGCCAGCGTTTCATTGTGATAACGGGTAAAAAGTTTTTGCAAATACCATTTTGAGTAGCCTGCCTTTTCCGCAATATCATTCACGCTTAAGCGCTGATCAAGATTGTTATTAATCCACTCGGTGAGAGAGATAATTACACTTTCATTATATTTATCGTGAGTCATAGAGCCTCCCTGTTTCAGGTCAGGCAATAATGAATTTTTTATCTTAATGTGCTTATTCTTTGCGTAAAGATTTTTCAGCATTTGAATTTTTATTTCCACGGATATTCATTTGACGATCTGTTTTTAATAAAAAGGGGTGAATTGTAATTAATGTGTTGATGGTTGGAGGCAAGTGATTAACGGGCGACAGGCTGTCGCTTAATGATAAATCGGAGCCGCCTTTTCAGCCCTCTCTGCTGCTATCGCACGGCGCATTAATCGACTTCGGATGGTGATATGCCAGGCTTAGGGTTTACTTTCAACCGGAAGAACATCGGATGAGCCCGACTCATGTGTTAAAAAAATCGCTTGCCGCTTTGCTCACCTCACTGGCTTTATCTGCGCAGGCCTTAGCCAGTGTCACGCCGGTGTATGGTGAACAGCTTGAAGGCTTTACCTGGCCCTGGCCGCTGCACCATTTCAGTTTTCAGTCTCAGCAGCAGTCGCTGAGCATGGGCTATATGGATGTCAGACCGGCGCACCAGGCCAACGGCAAAACGGTGGTGTTGATGCATGGCAAAAACTTCTGCGGCGCGACCTGGGAAGAGACGATTCAGGCGCTGAGCCAGCAGGGGTATCGCGTGATCGCGCCCGACCAGATTGGTTTCTGCAGCTCAACCAAGCCCGACCGTTACCAGTACAGTTTCCAGCAGCTGGCCGCCAATACCCATCAGCTGCTTGCACGGCTGGAGGTCAAACAGGCGGTAATGATTGGCCACTCTACGGGCGGGATGCTGGCAATCCGCTATGCCCTGATGTATCCGGAACAGACGCAGAAGCTGGTGCTGGTTAATCCGATTGGGCTGGAGGACTGGAAAGCCCGGGGCGCACCGTGGCGCTCTGTCGATCAGTGGTATCAGCGCGAGCTCAGGGTCAGCGCAGCAGGCATCAGGAAATATGAACAGCAGACCTACTATGCCGGACGCTGGAAGCCTGAATATGATCGCTGGGTCGATATGCTGGCTGGTCTGAATAGCGGGCCCGGACACCTGAAAGTGGCCTGGAACTCCGCTTTACTCTACGACCTGATTTTTACGCAGCCCGTATTTTATGAGCTGGGAGAGCTTAAGGTGCCCACAACGCTGATGATTGGCACCGCCGATACCACCGCCATCGGCAGTGATATCGCCTCGCCGGAAGTCAAAGCGCGACTGGGTGATTATGCGGTACTGGGTAAAGCGGCGGCACAACGCATTCCCGGTTCGCGACTCATCGAATTTCCCGGTTTGGGACACGCGCCACAGATGGAAGAACCGGCGAAATTTAATCAGGCGCTGATCGACGATTTGGCGCGCCCCTGATCCCGCGGGCACGGCGGTGACCGACCTTATATTGTGACCTGTTTCTGCTTTTTGCTCAGGTACATCTGCTTATCACTGTCGTGCAGCAGCTGCTCCAGTGATTGCGGATGGGCCGCGTCAAACGCCACGACGCCGGAAGAGAATTGCAGGTGATAGCGGCGATTCAGGCTGATCGACTGCTGATGCAGATAGCGGGCAAACTGCGCTAACAGGACTTCGCTCTGCGCCTGGCTACGGCCATTCAGCAGCACGACAAACTCATCGCCACCCAGACGGGCAAACAGATCGGAGTGCTTAAACACCACTTTCATGGCATCAGCAAAGTCCATCAGCGCGCGGTCGCCTTCGCGATGGCCAAGCGTGTCATTGATTTGTTTGAATTTATCAAGATCAAGAAAGGTCAGACAGGCAGGCCGGTTTTTCATCCGGCACTCATTCAGCACCATCTGTCCCAGCGTCATAAAGCCGCGACGATTGGTAATCTGCGTCAGTTCATCACAGGTGGCGGTCTGAAAGGCGACCAGCTCTGCTTCGGCCATCGCCGCCAGGTCACGCAGGGTGGCCTGATCCTCTTCATTAAACTGACGCGGCTCACGACCGATAATGCAGAGCGTACCCATTTTGGCACCGCCAGGTGCGCGCAGCGGACAGCCCGCATAAAAGCGGATGTGCGGCTCGCCTGTGACCAGCGGGTTATCGTGAAACCGTGCATCGTTGTGCGTATCCTCAACGATCATGATCTCATCCTGCAGGATGGCGTGACCGCATAGCGAGATACTGCGTGGCGATCCGGCGGCTTCATAGCCCTGGGCGGATTTAAACCACTGGTGATCAGCTTCCAGCAGGCTGACTAACGCGACAGGAACGTCAAACAGACGACGCGCCAAACGTGTCAGGCGATCAAAACGCTCTTCCGCTGGGGTGTTCATGATGTTCAGCGCACGCAACTGCGATAAACGTTGTGCCTCGTCGGCAGGAATTCCAGGTGCTTTCATCACAGAGACCTTTTGTCTGAACTGAAGCCAGGTTCTGGTGTTTGCCTTACGGCGGAGAAGAAGAGCGCGGCATAGCGACCACGCTCTTTATGAGGAGGGGATCAGAGCACTTTTTGTTCTGCGAGATCAAGGGCGAAATAGCTGAAAATGAGGTCTGCACCGGCACGTTTGATCGCACCGAGGCTTTCCAGCACCACGTTACGCTCATCAATAGCACCCGCCTGGGCCGCAAATTTAATCATCGCGTATTCGCCACTCACCTGATAAGCCGCCAGCGGCAGTTCGGTACGCTCACGGATGTCGCGCAGGATATCCAGATAGGCGCCTGCTGGTTTCACCATCAGCGAATCGGCGCCCTGTGCCGCGTCGAGCAGGGATTCACGGATCGCTTCCCGGCGGTTCATCGGGTTCATCTGGTAGGTTTTACGGTCGCCTTTCAGCGCAGTGCCGGCGGCTTCACGGAACGGACCATAGAACGAAGAGGCGAACTTAGTGGAGTAGGACATGATCGCCGTCTGAGTAAAGCCCGCTGCGTCCAGTGCCCGACGAATCGCTTCAACCTGACCGTCCATCGCAGCCGAGGGGGCGATAAAATCGGCACCGGCTGCGGCTGCGACGACTGCCTGCTTGCCCAGGTTAGCCAGGGTTGCATCGTTATCGACGCCGTGATCGCACAGCACGCCGCAGTGGCCGTGGCTGGTGTATTCACAGAAACAGGTGTCGGACATCACGATCATTTCCGGCACAGTGTCCTTACAGATGCGGGACATGCGTGCCACCAGACCGTTTTCATTCCAGGCATCGCTGCCGGTAGCATCAGTATGGTGCGAAATACCAAAGGTCATTACCGAACGGATACCTGCTTTAGCGATACGCTCGATCTCATAGGCGAGACGCTTTTCCGGAATACGCATCACGCCAGGCATCGCCTGAATGGGTTTGTAATCGTCGACTTCTTCTTCAACAAAGATGGGCAGAGCCAGATCGTTCAGGCTCAGCGAGGACTCCTGAAACATTTCACGCATCGAGGCGCTGGCGCGCAATCTTCTTGGGCGCTGGATAAGGGAATAATCAGACATTTTCATTCTTACACAGGTGAAAAAAGTAACGACAGTTTACTCTCATTATCCGTGCAGCATGAAGGTTTGTGTGCGGTAATGCGCGGGGAAAGGAGCTCTCCCGCCGGGCGGCAGGAGAGCATAACGATTACTCGTTGATATCCGGATGCTGCTGCACCAGGTTTTTACGTTTCGCTTCCAGACGGGCGATCTCTGCGTCGATATCTTCGATTTTGTTCTCGATGTTATCGTGATGCTCCTGCAGAATTTCGCGTGCTTCTTCCATGTCAGAGGCCGCCGGTGTCGCGCCTTTCAGTGGCTTGTTCGCCGTCTCTTTCATGAACAGACCGGTAATCAGACCAATCACGGCCACCACCATCAGATAGTAGGCAGGCATGTAGAGGTTGTTCGTCGTTTCGACCAGCCAGGCCGCCAGGGTTGGCGTCAGACCGGCAACCAGCACCGAAATGTTAAACGCACTGGCCAGCGCACTGTAGCGGATGTGCGTCGGGAACATCGCTGGCAGGGAAGAGGCCATCACGCCGGTAAAGGCGTTGAGGATCACCGCCATCAGCAGCAGACCACCAAAAATCATACCCAGTACGCCGCTGTTGATCATCATGAAAGCGGGAATCGAGAAGATCATCAGGGCGAGACTGCCGATAATGACAAAGGGACGACGGCCAAAACGGTCACTCATCATGCCGATCATCGGCTGAACAAACAGCATACCGATCATGATGGCGATGATGATCATCACACCATGATCTTCGCTGTAGTGCAGATTATGGGAGAGGTAGCTCGGCATGTACGTCAGCAACATGTAGTAAGTGACGTTAGTGGCGATAACCAGACCGATACAGGAGAGCAGGCTACGCCAGTGTTTGGTCGCAATCTCTTTAAAGGAGACTTTCGGGCCATCCTGCAGGCCTTCACGGTCGCCCTGTTCCAGTTTATCGACGTGCTGCTGGAAGGCAGGCGTCTCTTCCAGCGCATGACGCAGGTAAAGGCCAATAATCCCCAGCGGCAGCGCCACGAAGAACGGCAGACGCCAGCCCCACTCAAGGAAGTTCTCTTCGCCGATAATTGAGGAGATCAGCACAACCAGGCCTGCGCCCAGCACGAAGCCCGCGATGGAACCAAAGTCGAGCCAGCTTCCCATAAAGCCACGTTTGCGGTCCGGCGAATACTCGGCCACAAAGATCGAGGCACCGGTGTACTCACCGCCTACGGAAAAGCCCTGCGCCATCTTGGCAAGCAGCAGCAGAATCGGCGCCCAGATGCCGATAGACGCATAAGAGGGGATCAGGCCGATACAGAACGTACTGACCGACATGATGATAATGGTAATAGAGAGAATTTTCTGGCGACCATATTTGTCGCCCAGCATACCGAAAAACAGACCACCCAGCGGACGGATGAGGAAGGGCACAGAGAAGGTCCCCAGTGCTGCAATCATCTGAACACCCGGTGACGCGTCGGGGAAGAAGACCTTACCCAGCGCATAGGCAACAAAGCCATAAACACCAAAGTCGAACCACTCCATCGCGTTACCCAGAGAGGCTGCGGTGATGGCTTTACGTAAACGGGCATCATCAATGATAGTAACATCATTGATCCCCATTGGTTTTACACGCTTCCTACGCAATTTCATAGAATTACCCTGTAATGGAACACGAAAGTTCTCAACGGCGCGAGCCGGGTTGAAGCAGTCAGACCGCTGCGTTGAGAAATTTAAGCATAGCCGTAAATAAGCGCTATTCAGGTGTTCGCTGACACAATAATTACTGTTGTAATCATCCCGAACAGCGACAGAGTATACCGTTTTTGTGTGATATCTGTCATGTTTGAGCCAGAGATGGCCATTAAGCGTGCGGATTTACGCTGTTTAGCGACGCACAAAAATTATCACGCTGCGTGACGAATGCTGGTTTTTTCAGCGAATCAGGTTTAAGAAGAGGCGATGACAGCCGAAACCGATAGCGAATAGCCTTTTCGGTCTGACCAGGCCGATCAGGAAACCCGGCAGCGCAGGCGGAAAGCCTGAACACCGCGTGGATATCGGCTGTGTCACCTGCGAGGCTCGCGTCGTCTGCATTCAGGCGCTGATCTCCTGCAACGTCTGAAGGGTGGACGCGTCCTCAACAGGCTGCATACCCTGCTCTGTCAGCCAGGCGATAAGTGCCGCATTACCCATCGGGCGGGCATAGTAGTAGCCCTGAATATAGACAACCCCGCGCCGTTGCAGATAGTGGAACTGCAATGCGTTTTCAACACCTTCACCCAGTACTTTCAGTTCCAGCTGATGGCTGAGCTGGATAATCGCGTCCAGCACCGGGGTCCTGCCTTCAAGGGATTCAATGGCATTGATAAAGCCGCGATCAATCTTGAGATAATCCAGCGTAAAGGTTTGCAGGTAGCTCAGTGAACAGTGACCGGTCCCAAAATCATCAATGGCCACCTTCATGCCATAACCCCGTAGTCGATCCAGTTTGCGCGCGACCTCATGGCCCTCCCGAATCAGACTGCGTTCGGTCAGTTCCAGCGTAATCAGAAACTGCTTGTGCTTTACCCGCTCGGCAAAGTGCAGCATATCGCTGACAAATTCGGGATGCTGCAGATGATCTGCCGCGACATTAATGGCCAGATGAAAACGGGGCGCGACCTGCCAGCTTTGCACATCCTTTACGACCAGATCGAGCAGATGGCGGGTCAGCGGCACAATCATGCCTTCGGCTTCTGCTGCCCCGATAAAAATATCAGGCCGTACGACGTTGCCGTCGGGTGTTATCCATCGCAACAGCACTTCTGCGCCGCTGCAGCATTGCAGCTGGTTATCATAAACCGGCTGATAATGTGCTCTGAACTGACCGCTGGTAATGGCCCGCCGGATTTCATCGCGCCATGACAGACGTCGTTGCAGCCAGTTTGCCACCAGGAGCATCAGCACAACCGAGAAAATAGCGGCCATAGGCATGATAATAAAAATGACCTGACGCCAGGCCGCGATCAGCTCAGCTGGCGGAGCAACCAGCGTCACCGAAATGGGATAACGGCTGGACGACGCCTGATAAACCATCGGTTCAAACCAGCCGGATGCGGCGATTTGCGGATTACCAAATGAGACAGGCGCACCGTCGCTGAACACCATGCGGAAATAATAGAGATGCGTGCTGCTGATAGCACGCATAAAATCAATCAGATACTGACCGTCAATAACGGACCAGAAGCCTTCGCCATCAGGCAGCTGCCGCATAAAAATGACAGCCGGGCGGTCTGGTACACCTGATGTTCCGGCAATGGAGAGACTCCACCAGGCTTTACCCGTGACTGGCGGATCGCGCATGATCATCTCTTTTAATTCGCCTGGCGTTGAGCCAAACGCTGATGAGCAGGCGATTTTACCCTGTTCCATTTTACCAATGGTGCGGAAATACGCATTCAGGGCACCGATTCGCTGAAGCTGGCCTGCAATTTTCTGACAGGGCTGATGCTGAAACTGGCGGAGTTCTGTCACCATATCCCAGGCGCTGTCACTCATTCTTTCGGCCTGCGATAGCAGGGTGCTGGCCGCGTTAATTTGCTGCTGCTGGACGGTATGCCGCGCGTCGATACCCGTAAAGAAAATGCCAATGATCAGTGGTAACAGACCGGCAATAATAATAATCAGCCTGGCGGAGTCCTTTTTATTTTTGAGTCGCGACACCATTAACTCCTCGGAATAATTATTAGTCTCATGGGGAGGGGCTAATCAGTTACGCAGCATAGCATTTCTCCGGGCGGTGCAGATTAGCGTTTTTACTAATCATGAAACTGACTCATGTCAATTATCGACCAGATTTTGCATTTATTGACAGGTTGTTTTACCGGGGTTGGTGTGAGGTATTAAAGTGGGCAAAGAGAGTTAACATTCAGGGTAAAAAGCGGCCTTCGTCACAGCGGATAGCAAAACTCTGGCCCGCCAGCAGGCGGGCCAGAAGAGCGCGTTATACCTGGTCGGAAAAAAAGATCTGTTTAAGTGCCACTTCAACGCCGCGCAGCTCAGCCAGCCCTTTCAGGCGGCCGATGGCAGAGTAGCCCGGATTGGTGCGCTTATGCAGGTCGTCCAGCATCTGATGACCATGGTCAGGACGCATCGGGATCGCCCTGTGCTGGCCGGCCCGGCGACGACGCTGCTCTTCCGCCAGAATCACTTTAATCACGCCGACCATATCGACGTCACCCGCCAGATGGGCCGCTTCATGGAAACTGGCCGGATTCTCCTCGCGTTTTGTGGCGCGCAGGTGAACGAAGTTAATGCGGTCCGCATAGGTCTCTGCCATCTCAACCAGCGCGTTGTCGGCCCGGACGCCATAGGAGCCGGTGCAGAAACAGAAACCGTTATGCAGGCTGTCTACCGTCTCCTTCAGCCACTGCATATCTTCCTGAGTAGAGATAATGCGCGGCAGGCCCAGAATAGGGCGCGGTGGATCGTCCGGATGCACCGCCAGCCGGATGCCCGTTTCTTCCGCGACCGGTACGATGGCACGCAGGAAGGTGGCCAGATGTTCGCGCAGTTTTGCTTTATCAATGCCGTCATACTGCGCCAGTTGGGTCTGGAACTGCTCCAGGGTGTAACCCTCTTCGGCGCCTGGCAGCCCGGCGATAATGTTGCGGACCAGCGTATTCTTTTCCTCATCGCTCATCGCGGCGAAGCGCTGAGCGGCAGCCTGCTGCTCAGTGGTGCTGTAATCCTGTTCTGCACCCGGCCGCCTGAGCAGGTAAAGCTCAAAGGCAGCGAACGCGTCGGCGTCAAAGCGCAGCGCTTTCGCACCATCCGGTAGCGTCCAGGCGAGATCCGTGCGCGTCCAGTCCAGCACCGGCATAAAGTTGTAGCAGACGGTATCAATTCCGCAGGCGGCCAGATTCCGTAGCGATTGCTGATAATTAGCGATATAGCGAAGGTAGTCTCCACGCTGCGTTTTGATCGCTTCGTGAACCGGAATGCTCTCCACCACCGACCAGACCAGCCCTTTTTTCGCCAGTAATGCCTGACGCGCTTTAATCTCCTCAACCGGCCAGATTTCGCCATTAGGAATATGGTGCAGCGCCGTTACGATACCGGTTGCGCCTGCCTGACGCGCATCATCCAGTGAAACCGGGTCGTTCGGGCCGTACCATCGCCATGTATGTTCCATCTTCACTCCTTAACTGTGATGTGGCCCAGTGGTCAGGCCGCTGGACCAAGAGTATGATAGCGGGCAAAACCGGGCCGTGATCCGGATCTCAGCGTGACAAACTGTAGCGGCCGTAACCGGCGTTACGCGCAATAAAGGAGAAGCTAATGACCCTGACGGTAATAAAAACTGAGCGTCTCTATCGCCAGATTGCTAACGCCATCATGGACGGTATTGCGCGCGGCGACTTTGTGGCGGGAGGGCTGTTGCCGCCGGAACGCGAGCTGGCCAGGCAGCTGGGCGTCAGCCGCTCGTCAGTGCGTGAGGCACTGATTGCACTGGAGATGACAGGCTGGGTCGACATCCGCACCGGCACCGGCGTCTTTGTTGCACAGCCGCTGCCGCAGCGCGCCACGCCACAGGAGAGTGAAACCTGTAGTCTGCAGGACCTTCTGCAGGCGCGTGAAACGTTTGAGGCAATGCTGGCGGGCCTGGCGGCACGTCATGGCACTGATGCGCAGCGGACAGCATTGCTGGCGCTGTCCGAAGAACTGCAGCAGCACAATGAGAACGATGCGGCTTTTCTGACGCAGGATAAACGCTTTCACCTGTTAATCAGCGAGATGAGCGGTAACGATGTGCTGCGTGAGATGCTGGAGCAGTTGTGGAACCGCCGCCACAGCCCGCATGTGCAGCGACTGGAACGCCATTTTGCTGATAACAGCGTTGCGCAGAAGATGAATGCCGATCATCAGCAGATAGCTCAGGCGATTATCGCGGGCGATGAACCCGCAGCCCGCCAGGCGATGGCGCGTCATCTGCAGCACGTTCAGCAACAGCTACTTGGTTAATCCACGGGCTCGTTTCGGTCTGCCGGTGCCCAGCATAATCGCCAGACGGCTGCCACCCGGTGTGGTTTCCATCAGGATTTTCGTGATGCTGGTGAGCGGCACCGAGAGCAGCATGCCGACCGGGCCCAGCAGCCAGCCCCAGAATACCAGCGACAGGAACACCACCAGCGTCGACAGGCCAAGACCCCGTCCCATCAGGCGTGGTTCCAGCATGTTACCGAACACCATGTGGATTGCGGTAAACAGCGCCGCCACCATCGCTGCATCGAACAGGCTGTTCAGCAGCAGCGCCTGCAGGAAAGGCGGAATCCCGGCGATAATCGGGCCAATGTTGGGAATAAAGTTGAGGATAAACGCCACGACGGCCCACAACAGCGCGAATTTCACATCCAGCAGAAAGAGCGTCAGCCAGACCGAAAGCCCGGTAATCAGACTCACCAGGGTTTTCAGCGCCAGATAGTGAGTAACCCCTTTCAGCGCCTTATGCAGCCCGGCGATGCGGATTTTCGGGTTCACCAGTGCGTTACGCATTTTGTAAGGCAGATGGTGGACCTCAAACAGCATAAAGACCACGGTCAGCACCAGCAGGACGGTGTTAGTCATTGCGCCGGAAAAACCGCTCAGCGCCGCTCTGGCCAGGTTCATCATGGTATTCGGGTCGAAATGCTGAACCAGCGCATTGGTGGAAATATTGATATGAAAGCCCGCCGCCAGATGTTGCAGCACCGTCATTTTCTGCTCCATGGTGGCGCGCAGCTGCGGATAGAGATTGGAAAACTCGCTCATCGAGCTGGCGATAACCGCGCCCAGCAGGACGATCAGGCAGAAAATCACCGTGATCACCAGCCCGATTGCCAGTCCGCGCCGAAAGCCGCGTCGCATCAGCATTGTGACCAGCGGATTGAGGACGATGGCAAAGAAAGCCGCCAGCAGAAGCGGGACCAGAATATCGGATGCAGCCCGGATACCGGCGAGGATAATGACCAGCATCGCCAGTTTAATCAGAATATTTTGCCCGATCTTTTCCCGTTGCAGCTCGCTCATGCCCTCTCCCGTGACGTCAATTGGCTGTTACCAGTTTAGCTGAAAGAAAATTAACAAGCTGATTTATCAGAGAAACGGTAAATCGCAACGGCAGAATGGCTGGCTAATCAGTACCACTCTATTCTGCGGTTGCGGCCGCACTGGCAGGACGTTTTATCTGACTGACGGCGGCCTGACAGGGCAGAGCCAGCCACCCGGTTGCCGGGCCATTCTGATGCACCGGTCATGAAAGCAGGTATAGTGAAAAGATAAACCTTATCATTCAGCCAACTATGCGCGTGAGGACACATGCCTGAACAGCCTGCAGCGGAACCGAATACGCCAGCCGGAAGCCTGAGCATCTCTCTGCTGATCCTCTCTATCGTAGCCTACAACTTTGTCAGTTATCTCACCATCGGCCTGCCGCTGGCGGTGTTGCCGGGATGGGTTCATGAGCAACTGGGCTTCAGTGCGTTCTGGGCCGGGCTGGTGATCAGCCTGCAGTATGTGGCGACGCTGCTGAGCCGGCCGCATGCCGGACGCTATGCCGATCTCTGGGGGCCCAAAAAAGTGGTGGTGACGGGACTGGTGGGGTGCCTCATCAGTGGTCTGTGTATTCTGCTGGCGGCGCTGATCGCTTCACCGCTGGTAAGCCTGACGCTGCTCTGTCTGGGCAGGCTGATTCTGGGTGTCGGCCAGAGTTTTACCGGCACCGGCACCTCACTGTGGGGCGTGGCGCGGGTCGGCTCGCTGCATATCGGCCGCGTCATCTCCTGGAACGGCATTGTCACCTATGGTGCGATGGCGATAGGCGCGCCGCTCGGCGTAATGATATTCCGGGCGGGTGGATTGCTGTGGCTGTCGCTGGTGATTGTCGCTATCTGTGTCGTGGGGATCGCCTGCGCGGTGCCGCGCCCGGCGGTGAAAGCGAGCCGGGCCAGACCGCTGCCGTTTCGGGCGGTACTGGGAAAAGTCGCCGGTTTTGGCGCCATTCTGGCGATGGGCTCGGCCGGATTTGGCGTCATCGCCACCTTTATCACGCTGTTCTATCAGGAGAGAGGCTGGGAAGGCGCTGCCTTTGCCCTGTCTCTGTTCAGCGGTGCTTTCGTTGGGGCGCGCCTGCTGTTCCCGAATGCCATTAATCGCCACGGCGGTCTGCGGGTCGCCAGCGTTTGTCTGGCCGTTGAAGCGGCCGGGCTGTTGCTGGTCGCCGCAGCAGGCGAGCCCTGGATGGCCAAAGCGGGTGCCTTTCTGACCGGGGCCGGATTTTCGCTGGTGTTTCCGGCGCTGGGGGTGGTCGCCGTAAAAGTGATGCCCCAGCAGAACCAGGGCAGCGCGCTGGCAACCTATACCGCCTTTATGGATCTCTCGCTGGGCATTACCGGCCCGCTGGCCGGGTTCATCATGACATACGCCGGGGTTTCCCGCGTCTATCTGCTGACGGCTCTGCTGGTCTGTGTTGCGTTTTTCTGCACGCTGCGCCTGCAGCGGCGTCAGGCGTTGCAGGCGGCAGATGACGTTTCAGACGAGCAGCGGGCAGGGCGGTGACTCCATTGCATTCGATCCCCGCCTGCAACCTGCATAATGCCGTCGTCAGGCCTGCAACAGTTCAATACTGTGGCGGATCTGGCGCTCAGTCTCTGCCGGGGTCCAGCTGTTAAGCTGGCTGGAGAAAGGCTCAAAGGCGTAGGTGCCTTTATAGCCCAGCTTCTCCAGGCGTCTGACCTGCTCCACACTCTTCAGCACATCCTTGTCACTCAGCATGATGCGCTCCTCATCAGTGAGTTCGGCGGTCGGACGTTGATCTTCTACGCCAGACAGATGCACCAGCCCAATCTGTTCCACGTCGATGCCCGCTGGAAACGGCTGTCCGGCCTCCTCAGAGAGATGATGATGGAAGGTGTCCAGCAGCAGTTTAAAGGGCACGCCTGCCGCCGCGATAAGTTGCTGCGTCTCTGCGCCTGAACGAAGCGAGCTGACAGGAAAACCCAGCGGCTCTACCAGTCCCTGAATGCCGTAATGCGCAAAGCGCGGTGCCAGTTGCTGCATCGCCGCCTGGGTCTGCTGAGGAGAGAGAGCGACACCCTCGTTCAGCGGACACATCACCAGCGCCCTGGCGCCAGTCTGCTGTGCTGTCCGAAGCAGCGCCTCCGCGCGCTCAAGCAGATCGTTATCAATACGGTTAAACGGATAGAGCGCATTGATGGTCACGATATCAATCTGATATCTGTCAGTCAGCGCCCGTAGCTGGTCAACGCTGAGGTCATCAGTGACGCTGCCGCCCGGCATGTCATTGCGCAATTCAACTTTACTCAGCCCCAGACGTTGAACCAGCTGGAAAAAAGCCTCCAGTGAAAGCCGGGGTGCAATTTTACGATTGATGCAGAAACGGGTGGGATCGATAGCCATGTAATGACTCCAGGAAGGGAAAGGGCATGGGGGTTAAAGAAAACATTTATTTCATTAATAATGAATTGTGGAATGATGGGTTTTAGATCTGTCTCGCATTAATTCTTTATCGTATTCCAGGCAGTGGCCTGAGAACCCGACAGGCTTTGCAGTAGTCAGGATCAACCGCGCCCCGGTACAGGCCCGGTCAGGTGCGTGCTGGTCCGGGGTTACAGCTTACGGGCAGCAGGCGCTCTTCAGCGTGAGGGCGACAGAGAAAATGCGATCTGTGCCGCTAAAAGCAAAGTTTCCAAAAAGAACTATTTGAAAAATTTATTCCACTGTAATAGCTTCGTACCACGCTTTCAGGTTTGTCTGGTCAGGCAGCGTGGCAGGTTGCAGGGGCCGTCTGCAGGGAACTTCACCATTTAAAGAGGCAACATCATGACGATCATAGGTAACTTCATTGGTGGTAAAACCACCCTCAGCGCCAGCAATGAAACCATTCCTGTTTACGATCCCGCCACGGGAAACGTTATCCGCGAACTGACACAAAGCACCGCTGATGAAGTGTCCCAGGCGATTGGTGTAGCCCATCAGGCCTTTGCCGACTGGTCGAAAACCTCGCCGCTGCGCCGCGCCCGCGTTCTGTTCAACTTTAAAGCCCTGATGGAGCAGCACCGTGATGAGCTGGCGGCGCTGATTGTCTCTGAACATGGCAAAGTCTGGTCAGATGCGCTGGGCGAACTGACGCGCGGCATCGAAGTCATTGAGTTTGCCTGCGGGATCCCGCATCTGCTGAAAGGGGAGTACTCGCCGAACGTCGGCGGCGGGGTGGACAGCTTCTCGCTGATGCAGCCGGTTGGGGTCGTGGCGGGGATTACGCCGTTTAACTTCCCGGCGATGGTGCCGCTCTGGATGTTCCCGATCGCGCTGGCCTGCGGCAATACCTTTGTGCTAAAGCCCCCGGCGCTGGATCCGTCGGCCTCGGTGCGCATGGCTGAACTGCTGACCGAAGCGGGCCTGCCTGATGGGGTCTTCAACGTAATCCACAGCTCGAATGAGGATGCTGAACAGCTCTACAAAGATCCCCGTATTGCGGCGGTCAGCTTCGTCGGCTCGTCGGGCGTAGCAGAACATATTTATAAAACGGCCAGCGCACATGGCAAACGCGTTCAGGCGTTTGGCGCGGCGAAAAACCATGCGATTGTTATGCCGGATGCCGATCTGGATGCCACCGTTAACGCCATCATGGGCGGGGCGTTTGGTTCGGCCGGTGAGCGCTGTATGGCGCTGCCGGTCGTGGTCGCGGTAGGCGATGATACGGCCGACAAACTGATTGCCCGCCTGACACCGCTGGTGAAGGCACTGCGCATTGGCCCCGGCATGAATCAGGGCGCGGATGAGAATGAGATGGGACCGGTGGTCTCGGCGGCACACCAGAAGAAAGTGCTGGGTTACATCGACAAAGGCGAGCAGGAAGGAGCGAAGCTGGTGGTCGATGGTCGTCACGTCCAGGTTGAAGGCCACGCCGAAGGTTACTATGTCGGCGGCACACTGTTCGATAACGTCACCCCGGACATGGTGATCTGGCGTGAGGAGATTTTCGGACCGGTGCTGAGCATCATGCGCGCACCGGACTACACCCAGGCGCTGCAGCTGGTGAACAGCCATGAGTTCGGCAACGGCAGCGCGATTTTCACCAGCAACGGGCATATCGCACGTGAATTTGTGCAGAACGTTGAAGCGGGCATGGTGGGCGTCAACGTGCCGGTGCCGGTGCCGATGGCGTTTCACAGCTTCGGCGGCTGGAAACGTTCCGTCTTTGGCGCACTCAATGTCCACGGACCGGATGGGGTGCGCTTCTATACCCGCATGAAAACTGCCACCGTGCGCTGGCCATCCGGCCAGCAGACCGTGTCTGAGTTCAGTATGCCGACATTAGGTTAATCAATTTCAACGCTGTTCAGGATGCGCGACCGGCAGGCTACTCTGCCGGTCGCGCTATTCGCTGGCTCCGCGCAGCGAGGTCCCGCAGCGTTAATCGTGACAGAGAGGAGGATCAGGATGTCTTTACTGGCGAAAGCTCAGGCCCCTGACGCGCAGGGCCGTATCCAGCATGTCACACCAGAGCGGGCAGGCTGGCGTTATGTTGGCTTTGATGCCTATCTGCTGAAAAAAGGGGAAACCCTGCACCTGAGCAGCGGTGACAAAGAGCTGTGCCTGGTGCTGGTTGCCGGGCTGGCCTCAGTCAAAACCCGCCATGCTGAGTTCCCCGGTATCGGTCAGCGCATGTCGCCCTTTGAGCGCGTGCCGCCCTATTCCGTTTATGTGCCGCATGATGATGAAGCGGTTGTTTACGCGGACAGCGATCTCGAGCTGGCCGTCTGTAATGCACCCGGCCAGGGAAACCTGCCGGCACGCCTGATCGCACCCGCAGATGTCGGCGTCGAACATCGCGGAAAGGGCCGCAATCAGCGTCTGGTTCACAATATTCTGCCTGACAGTGAACCGGCAGACAGTCTGCTGGTGGTTGAGGTTTACACCAATGAGGGCGACACCAGCTCTTATCCCAGCCACAAGCACGATCAGGAAGAAAGTGAAAACGAAACCTATCTGGAAGAAACCTACTATCACCGTTTCGATCCTGAGCCGGGTTTTGCCATGCAGCGCGTTTACACCGACGACCGTTCGCTGGATGTCTGTATGGCCCCCTACAATCGCGATGTGGTGATGGTGCCGCGCGGCTATCATCCGGTGGCGACGCTGGCGGGCTATAACAACTACTATCTGAACGTCATGGCCGGGCCGGTGCGGCTGTGGAAATTCAGCTGGGAGAACGATCACGCCTGGGTGAACAGCGACGCCTATCCACGTACCAGGTAGTGCCTGAACGGTTTCAGTCAATCAGAAGGGCAGCCCATGGGCTGCCCTTTGTGCTATGCGAACAGGCTGGCGTCAGGAGGTTTCAGCGTTGTTCAGCGCCAGTGAAACCGCCAGCGTCTGTGCCAGGCAGAGCGAGGCGACCTGAGAACGGAAGCCATCGACCTGGGCCTCACGCACTACAAAGCAGACATCGCTGAAGGCGGCCAGCGGGCTGACCTGGCTGTCGGTAATGGCGATTTGATGCGCGCCGCGTTTGGCGCCCATCTCCACCACTTCAACCGCTTCACGCGCATAAGGGGAGTAGCTGATCGCGATGACCACATCTTTCGGGTTTACCAGGCTGAGCTGCTCGGTAAACATCCCGCCCAGGCCATCAATCAGGAACGCACGGCGCTCCAGATGGCGCAGCGCATAAACCAGATAAGAGGCGACGCTGAAAGAGCGGCGCAGGCCAATGACATAGATATTCTCCGCCTCGTTCAGCAGTTTCACTGCTTTATTGAGTTGCTCCGGATTGACCTGCATCGCCAGCTGCTGCAGCGCCTGGCTGTTCACCATGGTAAAGACATTCAGGATCTCCGCCGGGCTCTCCGGCGCACTGGCGCTGTCGTCGGTCGCGGTCTGACGGAACAGGCGCGCACGCTCGGTGTAGTTGACCGTCTCCTCCATCAGGTGCTGACGAAAAACCTGTTTCATTTCGTTGAAGCCACTGAAGCCAAACGCATTGGCAAACCGGATCAGCGTTGAAGGCGGCACATCGGCCTGCTGGGCTATCGAGGCGACGGTATCAAAGGCGATACTGTTACTGTTATCAAGGATGTAGCGCGCAACCTGTTTAAGCCGCTTACTCAGCGTTTCGTAGCGGCGACGAATATCGTCCTGCAACAGAGAAAGTTGGGTAGGATTATTGTTCATTACTTCTGCCCGTGTCCTGAAAATAATGGCTGCATAATGAGCGCTATAGTACCAGATGGATGGAAAATTTCATTTGTTTGCGTCAGCAGCATGGTTTATTTCATGTCTTTATGAAATGGTTCACAGATTAGCCTCAGCGCGCCGGATTGCGCTGCCCTGCAGCCAGTAACCGTGTAAACCGGCACTGAAAGTCTGCGGGCAAGAAGTGTGTAGCGGGCAAAAATGGCATTCAGGCTGGGATGACCACAAAATGCTGAAAATCGGGCCTGGCAGCAGCGGATGCGCTTAATGAACAGGGAACGGGGTCAGCAAAGGACCGCGTCGCGGGCCGGACATACAGAAATGGCGACGTCTGCGTCTTTCCGGACTGACCCTTTTCCCTGCTCTGCACAGGTTCACAACAGCCTGTGCAGAGCAGGTCAGAAAAGCTAACGCCATCCCGCCCGGGAGGGCGTCTGACAGAACAGCAAATCAGGCGCGGGCAGCGCGCCAGTGCGCAATCAGGCGCAGATAATTACCTTTCACGGTTTCAATCAGCGCCTCATCATCCAGCTCACCCTGCAGCCACTGGCGCGAAGGCTGACCAAAGATGGTGCGACCTACCGCGAAACCTTTAACCCAGGGCGCATTCGCTGCCGCCGCAAAACCGGCTTTTAGCTTCTCTTCGGGCGCATCCAGACCCAAAAGCAGAATGCCGCGACAGTAAGGGTCCTGCTGCTCAATCAGGCTGCCAATTGTCTGCCAGCATTCGGCTGAAAGCGGCGGCAGCTTCCACCAGTCAGGCTTAATGCCCAGGCTGTAGAAGTGGCTCAGCATCTCCACGTAAAAGGCCTCGCGCCTGTCCGGCTGACTCTCAGGCAGAATCACCTCCAGCAGCAGCTCGTGACCACTTTTGTTACAGCCTTTCCAGACATCAAGCAGCAGCGCATCCTGCTCTTCACGCAGTTCAGCGCTGTCATGGGGATGATAAAAGACCAGACATTTCACGACGTGTTCCGCAGGCCAGTCGATCAGCTGGGAGCCGATGTTGCCATGCTCCAGGCGCAGCGGACGTGAGCCCGGCAGCTCGATCGGGCGACCAATCCACCAGTTCTTCCCGGTGATTGCATTCAGCGTTTTCTGACCGTAGGTGGTATCAGCCAGAATACCGCTTTTATTCTCTAATCCCGCCTCATCCGCCGCCTGCTGTGCGGCTTTCAGCAGCAGAAGCTTCAGCGGCGGGATGAGGCTTTCATCGACACCCGCTTCCTGGGCCATCTCCGCCAGCTGTTTGCGGTGGTCAAAGGCGAAGACATTCAGCTCCGGCCACGACTGCCTGCGGGTGGTGACGCGGTGCAGATGGTTAAGGCGAGGGTCGAGGTCGGGGCGGTTTACCGCGTCATCGCGGCTCAGGAAATCATCCAGCTCCGCCCGGGTTGGCATGGCGGGCGCGCAGCCGTGGCGAGAAACCACCAGCGCACCGCAGGCGTTGGCGTAGCGGCACGCCTGCTCCCAGCCCTCATCGTTCAGCCAGCCACGCAGCAGACCCGACATAAAGGCGTCGCCCGCGCCCAGCACGTTAAGCACATCCACCCGCACGCCCGTATGCAGCTGCGTCTGGTTCCAGCTGTCCGGGATGTCACCCTCAAACACCACACAACCCAGCGGACCGCGTTTGCAGACCAGTGTCGCCGGGCTCGCCTTACGCACATTCTTCAGTGCAGTCAGGGTATCGGTGCTGCCACCGGCAATATGAAACTCCTCTTCGGTGCCGACGATCAGATCGAAATAGTGCACCACTTCCTGAAGCTGCTGAGTGACCTGAGAGGACTCAATGAAACGGGTTTCGCCATCGCCTGGCGAGGTCAGCCCCCACAATACCGGGCGATAGTCGATATCCAGTGCGGTGCGCAGCCCGTGCCGGCGGGCGATATCCAGCGCTTTCAGTACTGCTGCCCGTGTCTGTGGATGGGACAGGTGAGTACCGGTTACCGCCACTGCGCGGGAGGAGGTAATAAAAGCTTCATCGATATCCTCCGGCACCAGGCCCATGTCGGCACAGTTATCGCGGTAGAAAATCAGCGGAAATGTCTCTTCATCTTTGATGCCGAGGATCACCAGGGCGGTCAGGCGCCGGGGATCGGTGATCAGCGCATCGGTGTTACAGCCCACACGCTGCAATGCTTCGCGCAGAAAGCGGCCGTTGTGCTCATCACCCACGCGCGCCAGCATTGCCGATTTCAGTCCCTGGATGGCGGTGCCATAGGCGACGTTGCCCGACGATCCCCCCAGATATTTCGCGAAGGAGGTGACATCTTCCAGTCTTGCCCCGATCTGCTGGCCATAAAAATCAACGGCGATTCGCCCGATACAAATCACATCAAGCGGCTTCTGTTCTGTACGCATACCTGTGGTTTCCTTCTGTGATTAGCCGGGCGGATGTAACGAGTAAGGCACGCACGGCTCCCGGGTCTGTGAATGTCTGACTGGCTGTAGCGGCAGTATGAGGAATAAATATTCCATATACAACACAGAATGAAATATCCGTCGCAAATATGTGAACCAGGTAAAACTCCGTATCCTCTTTCGCTGGCGTGGAGGCAGCTATTTCAAGGCGTGTCATGTCAGGCTTGTGAGGGCGATCGCAGGAATCTCTTTGTGGCCAGGGCACCCTGAATAATTGAAACGAATTTTTTCATCCCTGTTCTGACACGGTAAAACGTTCCGGATTTCCCTGCCGGTTTTCCCCGCCAGACCCGCCGCAGCCGCTAAATTTGATCTCACTCGCAAAATGAAATGTTTCTTCTGTAATCATGTTTTATGAAAAATATATTTGTTTATAATCGCCTCACGTTTCAGTTATTCCGGTCGCCTGTTCCGTCGATGACCACATAAGGCGGGATGTCGCGGAGGTCGGGGTCCACCAGCATGTAAGGATGAATATGGGCACAATCAGACTGACCACGGCACAGGCGCTGGTTAAATTTCTGGATAATCAGTTTATCGATGTGGATGGCGTCGAAACGAAGTTTGTCAAAGGCATCTTCGCCATCTTTGGTCACGGCAACGTGCTGGGGCTAGGCCAGGCACTGGAGCAGGATAGCGGCGATCTGGTGGTGTGGCAGGGCCGTAATGAGCAGGGCATGGCCCACGCCGCCACCGGTTTTGCCCGCCAGTCACTGCGCCGTCAGATTATCGCCTGCAGCTCCTCTGTGGGGCCTGGCGCGGCCAATATGATCACCGCGGCGGCGACGGCGACCGCCAACCGTATTCCGCTGCTGCTGCTGCCCGGTGATGTCTTCGCTACCCGCCAGCCCGATCCGGTGCTGCAACAGATCGAGCAGAGCTACGATCTCAGTATCAGCACCAACGACGCTTTTCGTGCCGTCAGCAAATACTGGGATCGCGTCAGCCGCCCCGAGCAGCTGATGTCCGCCTGTATCAATGCCATGCGTGTTCTGACCGATCCGGCCGAAACCGGTGCGGTCACGCTGTCGCTGCCGCAGGATGTGCAGGGTGAAGCCTGGGACTATCCGGACTATTTCTTCCGGAAACGGGTGCACCGGCTGGATCGTCGCCTGCCCGTAGCGGCACAACTGGCCGATGCGCTGACGCTCATCACCCGTAAGCGTAAACCGATAATTATCTGCGGCGGAGGGGTAAAGTACGCCGAAGCGGGCGAGGCGCTGCGCCAGTTCGCCGAACGCTATCAGATCCCCTTCGCTGAAACCCAGGCGGGCAAAGGCACGCTGGTTTCAGACCATCCCCTGAATCTGGGCGGTATCGGTGAAACCGGCTCGCTGGCCGCTAACCTGCTGGCGAAAGAGGCCGACTTAGTGATCGGTATCGGCACCCGCTATACCGACTTTACTACCGCCTCGAAATGGATTTTTCAGCATCCCGATGTCAGCTTTCTGAACGTTAACGTCAGCAATTTCGACAGCTATAAGCTGGATGGTGTCCAGCTGCTGGCCGACGCCCGTGAAGGGCTGACGGCGCTGACGGCCGGACTGGCCTCACAGCACTACAGTAACGACTGGGGCAGTCAGATTGCACAGGCGCAGCGCCAGCTGCTGGAGGAGACGCAGCGCGTCTATCAGGTTGAATATCACGATGGCGACTTTGTGCCGGAGATCGCTGACCATCTTGATCGCGCAGCCGTGTTCGCTGAATTTCGCCGTCTGACACAGTCCCTGCTGACGCAAAGCAGCGTACTCGGCACCCTCAACGCACAGCTGCCAGAAGACGCAGTGATCGTGGCGGCCGCAGGCAGCCTGCCCGGCGACCTGCAGCGCGTCTGGCGCACCAGAGATTACAACGCCTACCACGTCGAATATGGCTACTCCTGTATGGGCTACGAGGTCAATGCAGCACTGGGCGCGAAGCTGGCCCAGCCGCAGCGCGAGGTCTATGCACTGGTCGGTGACGGCTCCTTCATGATGCTGCACTCTGAACTGGTCACGTCGGTTCAGGAAGGCGCGAAGATCAACGTGGTGTTGCTGGATAACATGACCAACGGCTGTATCAACAACCTGCAGATGGAACACGGCATGGACAGTTTCAGCACCGAGTTCCGCTTCCGTAATCCGGAGAGCGGCAGGCTGGACGGCGGCTTTATCCCGGTCGATTTTGCCGCGATTGCCGCCGGTTATGGCTGTAAAACCTACCGTGTGACCACGCTGGAGGAACTCAACGCCGCGCTGGAAGATGCACGTACTCAGACCGTTTCCACCCTTATTGACATCAAAGTGCTGCCAAAAACCATGATCCACAAATATTTCAGCTGGTGGCATGTCGGCGTGGCGCAGGCTTCAAAAACTGAACGTGCGCAGGCAGTGGCAGAAAAGCTCAACAGCCATCTGGACCAGGCACGAAAGTATTAATTTTAAGAGCCATTTTCCTCTTCTCCGTACGAACCCTACACAGGTGTAATTATGACTTTAAGACTTGGTGTTATCGGTACAGGTGCAATTGGTCAGGAACATATTCGCCGTTGCAGCCATGTGCTGCAGGGTGCCCGGGTCGTGGCCGTCTCTGACATTAACGTCGATGGTGCACGTGCCGCCCTCCAGCGCCTGAATATCGAGGCGGAGGTGTTTCAGAACGGCCATGATGTCATTCAGTCGCCCAGTGTCGATGCGGTACTGGTGACTTCATGGGACCCGACCCACGAAGAGTTCACCCTGGCGGCGATTGCCGCGGGTAAGCCGGTGTTCTGTGAGAAGCCGCTGGCGATGAGCGCCGAGGGCTGCCGCCGGGTTGTCGATGCGGAGATTCAGGCGGGAAAACGTCTGGTGCAGGTTGGTTTTATGCGTCCTTACGATGCGGGCTACCGCGCGCTGAAAAAGGTGATCACCGACGGCGACATTGGTGAGCCGCTGATGCTGCACTGCGCGCACCGCAACCCGACCGTGCCAGAGAACTACACTACGCCGATGGCGATTACCAACACCCTGATCCACGAACTGGACGTGCTGCGCTGGCTGACCAGCGATGACTACAAAACGGTGCAGGTGGTCTTCCCACGCGTGACGTCAAAGTCACACGGTCAGCTGAAAGATCCGCAAATCGTGCTGTTTGAAACCCAGAAAGGGGTACGCATCGACGTCGAAATCTTTGTGAACTGCGCGTATGGCTATGACATTCAGTGCGAAGTGGTCGGGGAAGAGGGCATTGCCCGTCTGCCGGAACCCTCTTCAGTGCAGTTACGCAAAGATGCCCGTCTGTCGAATACCATCCTGGTGGACTGGAAAGATCGCTTTATTGAGGCCTATGACGTTGAGCTGCAGGCGTTTATCAACGATATCCAGGCAGGCCAGCTGACCGGCCCATCCGCCTGGGATGGTTTTGCTGCCTCTGTGGCCGCAGATGCCTGCATTAAAGCGCAAAACAGCGGTGCCATTGAGCCGGTAGAGATGCCGCCGCGTCCTGCTTTTTACAACTGATTTCGCCCTGAATGCGGCCCGGGAACACGACAATGAACAAAGAGAACGTAAAACTGGCGATTGCGCCGATCGGCTGGACCAATGACGATATGCCGGCGCTCGGCAGTGAAAATACTTTTCAGCAGACGGTCAGCGAGATGGCGCTGGCTGGCTTTACCGGCAGCGAAGTCGGCAGTAAATATCCCCGCGACCCGGCGATTCTGAAACCGATGCTCGACATTCGCGGTATCGAAATCTGTAATGCCTGGTTCAGCACCTTTTTCGCCCGTGGCGACAGAGAGAAAACCCTCAGGGAGTTCACGGAGCACATGAACTTCCTGCATGCGATGGGCGCACGGGTGATTGGCTGTTCGGAGCAGAGCAAAAGTATTCAGGGCACCGAGCTGGCGGTGTTTGAACAGAAACCCGTTTTCACGGATGAAGAATGGCGCTTAACCGCAGAAGGCTACAACGAGCTGGCGCGGATCGCGGCAGAGAAAGGAATGCGCGTCACGCTGCATCATCACATGGGCACCGGTATTCAGACTACGGAAGAGATTGATCGCTTTATGGCGATGACCGATGAGCAGGTCGGTTTGCTCTATGATACCGGCCATGTCTACTACTCTGAGGGCTCACAGCAGAAGATGCTGGCAGTGCTGGAAACCCATCTGCCGCGTATCTTCCACGTTCACCTCAAGGATGTGCGTGATGAGGTGGTCGCCGACGTCCGGGAGAATCATCTTTCGTTTCTGGAAGGGGTCAAAAAGGGCACCTTTACCGTGCCGGGTGATGGCGTGATCGACTTTACACCGGTCTTCCGGATTCTGGATGATTACGGTTATAAAGGCTGGATGGTGGTGGAAGCAGAGCAGGATCCGGCACTCGCGAATCCCTTTGAATATGCGGTCAAAGCCCGCAGATACATTCGCGAGCATGCAGGATTGTAATACGGTTTTACGCTGACAGGCTGACTTCTCTGCCAGGCAGGGAAGTCAGCCTGCCGGTTTACTTCAGAGTAATGCTTTTCACAATCGTGTCAGCGTCGCTCTGCGCCTGCTGCTGATTGTCGCCTGGCAGCGTAATCTGCAGTGTCAGAAGCTTGCCATCCACTTTCGCCAGAATCACCGAAGACCATGAGGTCTGATTGTTGGCGGAAATCACAGTATCCAGCTGCTGCGCCGGCTGATCTTTCAGCGTCACCGATTTGTTCGACACGACCTGCAGCTGCGGGTCACGGTTACGCTGCTGCTGCTCCATACGCTGCGACAGCACATCCAGCCCGTCACTGGTTGGTTCGCCCGCAATCACGATAATGGCACGCGCGCCGGTTTCATCCGCATAGACGTGCATGTTGGTAGTCTGTGAACCCAGCTTACCGCTTTTATCTGACATGCCAGGTGGCAGTGAGAAGCTCAGCTTGCCATCCATCAGCGTGACGGTCTGCGCTGACTGACTGGCGCTGACGCCGTTGTCATTCGCCGCATCCTCTTTCTTCTGGTCACAGGCCGCTAAGCCCAGCACCAGTAAACTCATTCCTACATATTTCACCAGCTTGCGCATCAGAATCCCTTTTTCAGTTTCCGGTCAGGCATTAATACAACAGGAATCAGGCTGCAAACGCAACCTGATGATTGTCAGAAGATCTTAGCGGAAATTGGCCGGAATGGCAGGGCGGCCAGGCGTCGGGTGAGTCAGACGCCTGTTTGTCCGTCAGCCCCTGACGTCTGAAGAACCTGGCTTAGCCGAAGTTGACCTGGCGGGTGGCCTGACGTTCAGCCAGGCGCTTCAGCGCCGCATTGAGTAGCACACCATAGGCGGGCAGGAAGAAGACCATGCAGATCAGCACCTTGAAGCTGTAATCTACCAGGGCGATCTCGACCCAGTGCTGCGCCATAAACGCATCGGGGCTCTTGTAAAACGCGATAAAGAAAAAGGCCAGCGTGTCGCTGATGTTGCCCAGAAACATGGCGCAACCCGGTGCGACCCACCACTGGGGCAGCTGGCGCAGGCGGTTGAAGACATGAACGTCGAGGATCTGACCCAGCGCGTACGCCATAAAGCTGGCGCAGGCGATACGGGCAACGAACAGGTTCATCTGTTCCAGCGCCTGCCAGCCCTGCCATTCGCCCTGATAAAAGAGGGCAGAGATGCCATAGGAGATGAACAGTGCCGGGATCATCACCGCCAGAATAATGCGTCGGGCCAGCGGTGCGCCAAAGATACGCACGGTGAGATCGGTCGCCAGGAAGATAAACGGAAAGCTGAACGCGCCCCAGGTGGTGTGGAAACCAAAGATGGCAACCGGCAGCTGGACCAGATAGTTACTTGAGGTGATCACCAGCAGGTGAAACAGCGACAACCAGAAAAGCGCATGCATGCGCTGACGTGAAGAAAATGCGAGCATAGTCGACCTTTTTAATGTTGGGGTGAGGGAACCCATTGCGCGACACCGTTCGAGCGATGACGGGCAGTTTTATGAGCAAAAAGCGGCGGCATCTTACCGCGTTGTGCTTTTTATGCAATGGTTAATTTTAACGCAATCGTTATCGCCTTGCGTCGCCGCCTGCACGCGCTAGAATGAGCGCCCCTTACCTGAACCGAGTCGATTATGAGCGATGCTTTTTCCTCTGCCGACCATCAGCTGGATGCCCGCGGCCTGCGTTGCCCGGAGCCGGTCATGATGGTGCGCAAAACCGTACGCAGCCTGCAGGATGGCGAGACGTTGCTGATCATCGCCGATGATCCGGCCACCACCCGTGATATTCCTGGTTTCTGCCGCTTTATGGAACACGGCCTGCTGGCACAGCAGACCGATACGCTGCCCTATCAGTTCCTGATCCGCAAAGGCATGGCGGGTTAACGACGGCCGGACAGGCCGCCGTTAACCTCTGCCCCCACAGGGCCGTGCTCAGGCGCGTCGCCGCAGTAACCGCAGCGCGTTGGCGGTGACCAGCGCGGTAGCCCCTGAATCGGCCACGACCGCCAGCCAGAGTCCGGTCAGACCCAGCAGGGTGGTGACCAGGAAAATTGCCTTTAATCCCAGCGCGATACCGATATTCTGACGGATAATGCGGCGGGTCCGGCGGGCCAGCGCAATCATCGGTGCGAGATGGCCGAGCTGATTTCGCGTCAGGGCCGCATCGGCCGCTTCCAGCGCCACATCGGTGCCGCTGCCCATCGCAATTCCCAGGGTTGCTGCTTTCATGGCTGGCGCATCGTTGATGCCATCCCCGACCATCGCCAGCGGCTGCTGCTGGCTCAGTTCACGCACTGCCGCAACCTTGTCGGCAGGCAGCAGGCTGGCGCGATAATCAATCTGCAGCTGGCGGGCGATGGTGGCGGCGGCTCGCGGATTATCCCCGGTCAGCATCAGGCTCTCAATACCCAGTTTTTTCAGCGCCTGCACCGCAGCGGCCGCGTCGTCGCGCAGCCGATCGCGCAGCGCCAGCGCCCCCAGCACCTCACCTTCCTGCAACAGCACGACCAGGGTTTCCCCTTCCGCTTCCCGCTGGGCAATCTGCGCGCGTTGCGCCGGTGCCAGGCCGGGTGCATGTGCGGGTGCCAGCAGCTGTACCTGCTGGCCTGCAAGCCGGGCGCAGATGCCACGTCCTGCCAGCACCTGCTGATCGTGCGCCTCGGGCAACGTCAGATGGCGTGCCTGCGCGGCCGCCATGATGGCGCTGGCCAGCGGATGGGTTGCCCCCTGTTCCACAGCCGCGCTCAGCGCCAGTATCGCAGTCTCGTCGCTTGCGCCAAACCGCAGGATCTGTGTCAGTTCGGGCTTGCCCAGCGTCAGCGTACCGGTTTTATCAAACGCGATGCAGCGCAGCGAACTCAGCCGCTCCATCGCTGCCCCGCCTTTGATCAGGGCACCCTGACGCGCCGCCGCCGCCAGCCCGGACGTGATGGCGGCGGGAACTGAGATCACCAGCGCACAGGGGCAGCCAATCAGCAGCAGGGTCAGTCCTTTATAGATCCACGGCTGCCACTCGCCTGCGCCAGAGAGCGGCACCCCTACCATCACCAGCAGCGAGAGCAGCATCACCAGCGGCGTATAGATACGACTGAACCGGTCGATAAAACGCTCAACCGGGGCGCGATGCGTTTCTGCTTCTTCTATCAGCTGCAGAATACGGTCGATCGCACTTTCGCCGGGCTTTGACACCACTTCCAGCTGCACCCGCCGGTCAACACTGGTGACACCGGCAGGCAGTGTCTCTCCGCAACTCCGCGTCACCGGCAGGGATTCGCCGGTCAGAGCGCTCTCATCGAAACTGGCCATCGGGCTGAGTAAGCGGCCATCGACCGGTAAACGGCTGCCCGCCGCGACGTCAATGACATCGCCGGGTTGCAGCGCGGCAACCGACACCTCAACACCTTTGCCCTGTTGCAGGCGAATCGCCGATTCTGGCCGCAACGCCATCAGGCGGGTAACGCCGCTACGCGCCCGGGAGGCGGCATAACTTTCCAGCTGTTCGCCCAGTTGAAACAGGACCAGTACCATCGCCGCTTCGGCGTGCGCGCCAATCATCAGTGCGCCCGCCGACGCCACGGTCATCAGTGTCTCAATGGTAAATGGCGATCCGCTGCGCAGGCGCTGCCAGGCTGCGCGTGCTACCGGGATCAGGCCCGCCAGCGTGGTCACGACAAACAGCCGATCGCCCCAGATCGGCGCAAGCTGGCTGAGCAGGGTGCTGGCGAGTACCAGCAGCGCCAGCAGCATCAGCATCCGGTTTTGCTGCCAGCCTGGCGTGGCCTGTGGCGCGGAGGAAGAAGAGGAGGCGGCCAGCCGGAATCCGGCTTTTTCCACGGCCTGTTCAACCGCGTTCCGGACATCAGTGTCGGCGCTGACCATCAGCTTCTCGCTACTGAAGAGGATGCGGGCGTCGGTGACACCACTCACCTGACGTACGGCGGTTTCAACGGTGCGGGCGCAGGCGGGACAATCCATTCCCCGGACCTGCCAGCTAAAGGGATAAACGCTGTCTCGCCGATCGCTTTCCTCCGCCACGTCGGCGTCACTGCCGGCACTGCTGTCGCTGTCACAGCAGCAGCCTGCCGTATCCGCCTTCACGGGCGTGGCAGCATGGATGGAAAGGGTGAGGGGACGGGCCTGAGGAACCTGACACAGTGGCTTTGCGGCGGCGTGACTGGCGGGGGGTTTGCCACAGCTACAGACGTGATGATGATGCATACGACCTCCGGATAAAGGGATGAGCGACGCTGCCCATCCCATTATCCTACACTCTGGAGTCCACTCCAGAGTCAAGGCGCTTTTATCAGACCACCCACAATGACCGCACGATCATAAAGTGACCGGCAAAATAGCAGGCGGCGACAATTGCGCTGTCGGCGGCAAAGCGACGGCGGTAGTGCGAGAGGAACCAGACGGCATTTGCCAGCAGCAGCAGACCGGCACCGACCATGATAGAGAAGCTGTAATCGGTCGGACGGAAGAAATACTGCTCGGTGGCGATCCAGGTCATCACCAGCGTCATACCAATGAAGGTACAGACCGGCCAGCGCAGATCTTCCAGCCGGCTCCAGATGATGCCGATCAGGGCGGCACCGATAATCAGCAGCGTCAGCGGAATCGGCCAGAAGAAAGTCATGGTCATGCTGGCGGCGAAGCAGAGGGTGTAGAGCAGGTGCGACAGGAAAAAGGCCCCGATAGCATAGAGCATCTGCTGACGCGACAGCAGCGTTAACGCATCACCAATCAGCGTGGCGACCAGCCCGGCCAGAATCAGATAGTCCGTGCTTTGCAGCATCGGGGCCTGCCAGGCGAGTCCCACCAGCAGGAGCAGGGTGACTGGTTTAAACAGCCAGCGCTGCCATTGTGGGCCGCGATAGCTGGCATCGACATAGAGCCAGCCGGAGAAAAGGACAGCGAGGAAAGACCAGAGCATTGTTTCTCCCTTTTTTACTCAGAATGGTGAAAGATCCCAAAATATCCCTTCCAGTTTAGGTTACGCCTCTGCGATGTGACAATCAGGCAACTCTGGTTGTATGCTTTGCCGTCTGATTTCTCTTCAGCGCAGCGAGAATGCGATGAGTAAACCGCCGTTAATCTTTGTTATCGTCCTGGCAATCATCGCCGTCCTGGCGACCCGTCAGTTTATCAAACAGCGTCGCGAAGGCGCGATGAATGACGCTGCACCTGCGCGTTCTCTGCAGGCTGAGGTTAGCAGCAAGCGCGAATTTCCCGCGCCCAATCGTCGTTCACGGCAGCGCGAAGTCATTGCCGGGGAAGCAATGCGGTATGAGGTACTGTTTCATCCACTGAACGGGGCCAGCGATATCAGAGTGCAGCTAAAGGAGGGCGAGTATCATCAGCTGAATAAAGGTGCCAGGGGAGAACTGACGATGCAGGGAACACGCTTTATCCGCTTTACGCCCCTGCCATAAGGGGCGGGCAGAACGCCCGCCAGTCCTATTTTTTGCGTGGGAAATGTTTCTTCTGCCAGGCCACCAGTTCAAAAACACCGAACAGGAACACTTTAATCTGTGTGACGCGGTCGATCGGCGGCGCATCTTTAGTCTGTGTTGCACGTAGCAGGACGAGCTGCAGACCATGCATCATGATCATGAAAAACAGCGCAACGTTGATGAAATAAGTCAGCGGTTTCGGGTAGGGATGTACCACGTTAGCCAGTAAAAATCCCCACACGCATAGCATCAACAGACGCCCCAAATTAAGTAACATCCTGCGTCTCCTGTTGACGTTGATACAAACGATAAGCGACCTGTCCGGCTATCTTCTCGCGATAGAGGTCCCACGCTGGCGGCACCGGCGGTGCGCCATTTTCCACTTCACTTTCTACATAAATCAGCGCCTGATCGGCCAGCCAGCGGTTGTTCTCCAGTAGCTGTAACGTCTGCGCCAGTAATCCCTGGCGAAACGGCGGATCGATAAACACGATATCAAAGGGTTCACCGGGCTGGGCCAGCCAGTTTAACGCATTGGTCTGAATCACAGTGCCATTTGTAGCACGCAGCGTCTGCAGGTTTTTTGTCAGCTGCTGTGCGACCGGCCGTTCCAGCTCCAGCAGCGTCGCCGAGCCCGCATAACGCGAAAGGGCTTCCAGGCCCAGCGCGCCACTACCGGCAAAGCAGTCGAGGCAGCGGGCCTCGGGCAGCACGGGGGCCAGCCAGTTAAACAGCGTCTCACGCACCCGATCGGTCGTCGGACGCAGTCCGGCACTGTCCGGCACCGGCAATTTGCGTCCGCGCCATTGGCCGCCAATAATGCGGATCTGCCCGGCACCGCCTGTACTGCGGGTGTTTTTATTCATCTTGCTCACAACTCGTCATAATTTGTTGCGTAGTTTAACGAGCGAATCGGTGAGAAGAAACGTTAAAAAAGGGTGCTGTGGTGAGCTGGCAGGAAAGTGTTAGACTACTGAGTTGCTGAAGTCATGCATTATTCTGTGGTTTACGCCGGCCTGGCGCTGACCAACTTTCATTGATTTACCCCTGGAAACCACGCGCGACCGGGACAAGGCCATCGAGGAGTGTCGTCACACAATGGCAAAAGAGAAAAAACGTGGCTTTTTTTCCTGGCTGGGATTTGGCAAAGAGGAAGAGAAACAACCTGTAGCGGAAGAGCAGACCCCGACGGTCGCGGAACCCGCTCCGCAGCAGACAGAACAGGAAGATCCGGCACTCCGCCAGGCTGAAGCGCAGGCGGAAGAGACAGTTGCTATCACCGAAACGGTGGCTGATCAGCAGCGTGAGGCGGACGTCACTGCTGCCGCGCCTTATGAAGCGGCACCTGAGTTACCGGATGCGGCTGAGCCGGTTGAAGCCGCCCCTGAACATGATGCGCCGCCGGTTATCGACGCCGACGACGTGATTACCCCCGTCGCCGATGAAGAACCGGCAGACGCACCGTTAAGCGAAGACGAGCTGACCGCGCTGGCGCTGGGCGACGCAGAGGTCGTGGAGACCCCGCATCACGCAGAAGCGGCGCCGCTGTCTGAAGACAAGCTGGCCACGCTGGTGCCGGGCGACACAGAGGTCGTGGAAACCCCGCATCACACAGAAGAGGCGCCGCTGTCTGAAGAGGAGCTGACCGCGCTGGCGCTGGATGACATCGAGTCCACGCAGGTGGCACCCGAAGAGGCGTCAGCGGATACCGTCAGCGACCTTCCACTGGCTGCCGTGCCACTCATTGCGCAGGAGCAGGAGCGTCCGGGCAAAGAGGGCTTCTTCGCCCGTCTGAAGCGCAGTCTGGTAAAAACCCGTCAGAACCTGGGTTCCGGTTTTGTCAGCCTGTTCCGTGGCAAAAAGATTGATGATGACCTGTTTGACGAGCTGGAAGAGCAGCTGCTGATTGCCGATGTTGGAGTAGAAACGACGCGCCGCATCATTGCCCATCTGACCCAGCAGGCAAATCGCAAGCAGCTGCGTGATGCAGAAGCCCTGTATGGCCTGCTGAAGGCGGAGATGGCCTCCATTCTGGCGAAAGTTGATGCGCCGCTGGATGTCTCAGGCAAAACGCCGTTTGTCATCCTGATGGTGGGCGTCAACGGCGTCGGTAAAACCACGACTATCGGTAAGCTGGCGCGCCAGTATCAGGCTGAAGGGAAGTCGGTGATGTTAGCGGCGGGTGATACCTTCCGAGCAGCGGCGGTTGAGCAGCTGCAGGTATGGGGCCAGCGCAACAACATTCCGGTGATTGCACAGCACACTGGCGCAGATTCGGCATCGGTGATCTTCGATGCCATTCAGGCTGCCAAATCGCGCGGCGTTGATGTGCTGATTGCCGATACTGCGGGTCGTCTGCAGAACAAATCGCACCTGATGGAAGAGCTGAAAAAAATCACCCGCGTGATGAAAAAGCTGGATGAATCAGCCCCGCACGAAGTGATGCTGACGCTGGATGCCAGCACCGGACAAAATGCGGTCAGCCAGGCCCGACTCTTTAACGAAGCGGTCGGCCTGACCGGGATTGCGCTCACCAAGCTGGACGGCACCGCCAAAGGCGGCGTGATCTTCTCGGTGGCCGATCAATTCGGTATCCCGATTCGCTACATCGGCGTCGGAGAAGGCATTGAAGATTTACGACCGTTTAAGGCGGACGATTTTATTGAGGCACTGTTTGCCCGAGAGGACTAATTAGGATGATTCGCTTTGAAGAGGTCAGTAAGGCATATCTCGGCGGGCGTCAGGCGCTGCAGGGGGTCGATTTTCATCTGCGCCCTGGCGAAATGGCGTTTCTGACCGGCCATTCTGGTGCCGGTAAAAGTACCTTGCTGAAGCTGATTTGTGGCATTGAGCGCCCGAGTGCCGGAAAAATCTGGTTCAGCGGCCATGACATTTCCCGCCTGCGCAACAGCGAGGTGCCGTTCCTGCGTCGTCAGATTGGTATGATTTTTCAGGATCACCATCTGCTGATGGATCGTTCGGTCTATGACAATGTGGCGATCCCGCTGATTATCTCTGGCGCCAGCGGCGAAGATATCCGCCGTCGCGTCTCGGCGGCACTCGATAAAGTCGGGCTGCTCGACAAAGCGAAAAGTTTTCCGATTCAGCTCTCTGGTGGTGAACAGCAGCGTGTGGGCATCGCCCGTGCGGTGGTGAACAAGCCGGCCGTGCTGCTGGCCGATGAACCGACCGGTAACCTCGATGACGCGCTCTCCGAAGATATTCTGCGCCTGTTCGAAGAGTTTAACCGCGTCGGCGTCACCGTTCTGATGGCGACGCATGACAGCGGCCTGATTGCCCGGCGCAACTATCGGATGATGACGCTGAATCAGGGACGTCTGCACGGAGGCCACGATGGTCAATAAACGCATTAAACGCCCGGCTGCGCCGAAAGCGAAGCAGCCGTCGAAGAGTAAAGCGCTGAAGGGCGGCTGGCAGGAGCAGTGGCGTTATGCGCTGCGCGGCACGCTGTCAGACATGTGGCGTCAGCCGCTGGCGACCCTGCTGACGGTGATGGTCATCGCTATCTCCCTGACGCTGCCCAGCGTCTGCTATATGGTCTGGAAGAACGTCAGCCAGGCGGCTACCCAGTGGTATCCGGCCCCGCAGTTAACCGTCTACCTCTCTAAAACGCTGGATGACACGGCGGCAGAAAACGTGGTGGCGCAGCTTAAGCAGGTCGAAGGGGTGGATAACGTCAACTACCTGACGCGGGAAGAGGCGCTGAACGAGTTCCGCAACTGGTCAGGCTTTGGCGGCGCGATGGATATGCTGGAGCAGAATCCGCTGCCCGCAGTTGCCATCATTACGCCGAAACTGAATTTCCAGAATTCAGACACCATGCAGAGCCTGCGCGATCGGGTCACTAAAGTGCAGGGCGTGGATGAAGTGCGCATGGACGATAGCTGGTTTGCCCGCCTGGCGGCGCTGACCGGGCTAGTCGGGCAGATCGCCTCCATGATTGGCGTGCTGATGATCGTGGCGGTGTTCCTGGTGATTGGTAACAGTGTCCGGCTCAGCATTTTTGCCCGGCGTGACACTATCAACGTGCAGAAGCTGATCGGCGCGACCGACGGCTTTATCCTGCGTCCGTTCCTCTACGGCGGGGCGCTGCTGGGCTTCAGCGGCGCGGTGCTGTCGCTGCTGCTGTCGGAAGTGCTGGTGCTGCGACTGCAGTCGGTTGTCGCCAGCGTGGCGACCGTCTTTGGCACCACCTTCTCGCTGGAAGGCTTCTCGTGGGATGAGGCGCTGCTGCTGCTGCTGATTGCGGCCATCATCGGCTGGGTCGCGGCCTGGCTGGCAACAGTCCAACATTTACGCCGATTTACGCCGCAGTAAACGACTGCAACATTTTTTTGTTATAATGGTCCTCTGCTACCGACGAAGTGTGCAGAGGATCGCTTCCCCCTCTTCCCTTCCTGTCGTCTGTGTGTAAAATATTCACCGGTAAAATTGAACTTGTGGATAACTTTGCCACTCTAAGTAGCACAGATTGCTTTCGGATTTCGCGCGACGTTGACTTACTGTATCGTCTGCGCAAGGAAATGTGCGGCAATTCCACTGAATTTGTGAGGGTTTGAATGACCAAAGAAATGCAAACTTTAGCTATTGCTCCTCTTGGCAACCTGGAGTCTTACGTCCGGGCGGCGAATACCTGGCCGATGCTCTCGGCTGAAGAGGAAAAAGCGCTGGCTGAACGGCTGCATTACCAGGGCGATCTGGATGCAGCCAAGACGCTGATCCTGTCTCACCTACGCTTTGTAGTTCATATCGCTCGTAACTACTCCGGCTATGGCCTGCCACAGGCGGACCTGGTGCAGGAAGGTAATATCGGCCTGATGAAAGCGGTCCGTCGCTTCAATCCTGAAGTGGGCGTACGTCTGGTTTCTTTTGCTGTGCACTGGATTAAAGCTGAGATCCACGAATATGTGCTGCGTAACTGGCGTATCGTGAAAGTCGCGACCACCAAAGCACAGCGTAAGCTCTTCTTTAACCTGCGTAAAACTAAGCAGCGTCTGGGCTGGTTTAACCAGGATGAAGTCGAGATGGTGGCCCGCGAACTGGGCGTCAGCAGTAAAGACGTGCGCGAAATGGAGTCGCGCATGGCCGCTCAGGATATGACCTTTGATATGTCTGCCGATGATGAGAGCAGTGAAGGTCGTTCAATGGCACCGGTGCTTTATCTGCAGGATAAAACCTCTGACTTTGCTGATGGCATTGAAGAGGACAACTGGGATGCGCACGCGGCTGACAAGCTGAGTTATGCGATGGAAGGTCTGGATGAGCGTAGTCAGCATATCATTCGCGCCCGCTGGCTGGACGAAGATAACAAAACTACGCTGCAGGAACTGGCCGACCAGTATGGCGTTTCCGCCGAACGTGTGCGGCAGCTCGAAAAGAACGCCATGAAAAAATTGCGAATGGCGATCGAAGCGTAACGCATGTGAACACTATAAAGGGCGACACAAGATGTCGCCCTTTTTGTTTCTCCATCCGCCGGTCTGTTCTCTCTTTTTCATTCAGCGTCAGACGCTTACTCTGCTCTCCATATCCAGCCATCACTCTGCGCCCGAAAACCGCACGCCTGCATAAAGGCCGCCCGCACCTGCTGATCGTCACTGCCATCATCGGCAATCCACCAGTCTGCGATGGAACCGTTTTGCCTGATGGTTTCCTCCAGCAGATACTGACCGACGCCACGACGCCGGGTAACATCGCGGACTGTCAGCCGGTGAATTCTGCCGTGCGTGCCGGAGATTTCCAGCTGCAGACCAGCCAGCAGGCGATCGTTAAAGCGCGCAGCATAAAGACGATGTCGCTCATCCAGACGCTGTTCCAGTTTTTCCATGTCCAGATCCGGCCAGACTTTACTGAGATCGATGCGATCCTGTGCGGTCAGCATAGTCACGCGCTGAATAGTGAGTTTCATAACAAACACCTGTACTGGTCGAAAGGGCGTAGTGTAGCGAATTTATACAGTCAGAGCGCCGTCACTTTTTTAAGTTAAAAACAGGTCAAAAGCGGGTCTGGATGCCAGGATTGAGGAGATAAAGAACAATAAGCGACGCAAATGCCAGCATAACGCGCTGGAGAATCGACTGAAATGCCTGCATAACAACCAGATGATTATGCTGCTTTAGTGGGCTGTTTCCCAATGTGTCAGTTGATTTAAAGAAGAAAATTCCTGTTTAATAAACTGAAAAATAAAGCCTTATTATCCAAAAATACCGGAAAAGCGCGCTAAATCATTCATAAACATCATTTTTCGGCTTTATCCGGCAGGCATTGCAAACCACAAATCACAGACACAACAAGATGGGGAAGTCCGCATGAAAATGAGTAAAGGCCGCGCATTACTGGCGGGTTGCGTTGCGCTGGCAATGAGCCACGCTGCTCTGGCTGCTGATATCAAAATTGCTATCGTTGGCGCTGTTACGGGGCCGGTCGCGCAGTATGGCGACATGCAGTTCACAGGTGCCGCCCAGGCCATCAAGGACATCAACGCGAAAGGCGGCGTAAACGGCAACAAACTAGCAGGCGTGGAATATGACGATGCCTGCGATCCGAAACAAGCCGTGGCGGTGGCAAACAAGGTGGTTAACGACGGCATTAAATATGTTATTGGCCATCTTTGCTCTTCTTCTACTCAGCCAGCGTCTGACATTTATAACGATGAAGGCGTACTGATGATCACGCCGGCGGCCACGGCACCGGAGCTGACCGCACGCGGTTATGAAACCATTATGCGCACCACCGGTCTGGACTCTGATCAGGGTCCGACTGCGGCAAACTATATTCTCGACCAGATTAAGCCTAAGCGTATCGCGGTGGTGCATGACAAGCAGCAGTATGGCCAGGGTCTGGCGGAATCGGTACAGAAAACCCTGAAAGAGAAAGGCGGTAACGTCGTGCTGTTTGAAGGTATCACTGCCGGTGATAAAGATTTCTCTACGCTGATTGCGCGCCTGAAAAAAGAGAACGTCGACTTTGTTTACTACGGTGGCTACTACCCGGAAATGGGCCAGATTCTGCGCCAGGCGAAAGCGGCTGGCCTGAAGGCGGGCTTTATGGGGCCTGAAGGCGTGGGCAACGCCTCACTCTCCAACATTGCAGGCGATGCTTCAGAAGGCATCTACGTAACGCTGCCGAAGCGCTATGACCAGCTGCCAGAGAATAAGGCGATTGTTGACGCGATTAAAACCAACAGCGCACAGAACCGCAAAGATCCGACCGGCCCGTTTGTCTGGACGACCTATGCGGCTATTCAGTCGCTGGTGGCGGGCATCGAACGCAGTAAGAGCGATGAGCCGGAAGCCATTGCGAAAAACCTGAAGAGCGGTGCGCCAGTACCGACAGTGATGGGTAACCTGAGCTGGGATCAGAAAGGCGATCTGAAGGGCTTCGAGTTCGGCGTATTTAAATGGCACAAAGACGGTTCTTCTACCGCAGTTAAGTAAGCGTTTTATCAGCAGAGCAATCCCCTGTCGCGTCGGCAGGGGATTTTCCCGTTCTCATGCAGGTCTTCACTATGTCCGAGCAGTTTCTTTATTTCATTCAGCAGATGCTTAACGGGGTTACCCTGGGCAGCACCTACGCGCTGATCGCCATTGGTTACACCATGGTTTACGGCATTATCGGCATGATCAACTTCGCTCACGGCGAAGTCTATATGATCGGCAGCTATGTCTCCTTTATTGTGATTGCCGCCCTGATGATGATGGGTATCGACACGGGCTGGCTGATGATTGCCGCGGGCTTCGTCATGGCGATCCTGATCTCCAGCGCCTATGGCTGGAGCATTGAGCGCGTCGCCTATAAACCGGTGCGATCCTCAAAGCGTCTGATTGCACTCATCTCCGCTATCGGTATGTCGATCTTCCTGCAGAACTACGTCAGCCTGACGCAGGGCTCACGGGATCTGGCGCTGCCGGGGCTGATCACCGGACAGTGGACGGTGGGCGAGAGCAACGGCTTTGCCGCCACCATCTCCACCATGCAGGTGGTGATCTGGATCGTGACCTTCCTGGCGATGCTGGCTCTGACCACCTTTATCCGCTATTCCCGCATGGGCCGCGCCTGTCGCGCCTGCGCAGAAGATCTGAAAATGGCCAGCCTGCTGGGCATCAATACTGACCGTGTGATCTCGCTGACCTTTGTCATCGGGGCGGCAATGGCTGCCGTCGCTGGCGTGTTGCTGGGTCAGTTCTACGGTTCGATCAATCCCTTTATCGGCTTTATGGCCGGTATGAAGGCGTTCACCGCCGCCGTGCTGGGCGGGATTGGCAGCATTCCCGGCGCGATGATTGGTGGCCTGGTGCTCGGCATTGCTGAAGCGCTGACCTCCGCCTATCTCAGTACGGAATATAAAGATGTGGTCTCCTTTGCGCTGCTGATTGGAGTATTGCTGGTGATGCCGACCGGGATTCTGGGTCGTCCGGAGGTGGAAAAAGTATGAAATCCTCCTTCATCAATGCGCTGCTCTCTGCCGTTATGCTGCTGGTACTGGCCAGCTTCTTTATGGGGCTGCGCCTGGGTCTCGACGGCACCCGCCTGGTGGTGCAGAGTGCAGGCGAAGTGCGCTGGAACTGGATCTTTGTCGGCTGCGGCGTGGTCTTCCTGTTTCAGCTGTTACGCCCGTTCTGGCAGCGCGGTCTGAAAAAAGTGTCCGGCCCGGCGCTGGTACTGCCGGGTATCGACGGCTCCACGCCGAAGCAGAAGATTTTTATGCTGGCGCTCATCATCGTGGCCGTCGCCTGGCCCTTTTTCGTTTCGCGCGGCGCGGTGGATATCGCCACGCTGACGCTGATCTATGTCATGCTTGGTCTGGGATTAAACGTCGTGGTCGGCCTTTCAGGACTGCTGGTGCTCGGCTATGGCGGTTTCTACGCCATCGGTGCCTACACCTTCGCGCTGCTGAACCACTATTTTGGCCTCGGCTTTTGGGAGTGCCTGCCGCTGGCAGGTATCGTCTCGGCGCTGTTCGGGTTGCTGCTCGGTTTTCCGGTGTTGCGTCTGCGCGGAGACTATCTGGCGATCGTGACGCTCGGCTTCGGTGAGATTGTGCGTATTCTGCTGCTGAACAATACGGCGATTACCGGCGGGCCTAACGGCATTGCGCAGATCCCTAAGCCATCACTGTTTGGCCTGGAGTTTGGCCGCAAAGTCTCTGAGGGGGGCTGGAGCACCTTTCATGAATTCTTTGGCCTGAAATATGACCCCAGTGACCGCGTGATTTTCCTCTATCTGGTGGCACTGCTGCTGGTAGCCCTGACGCTGTTTGTGATCAACCGGCTGCTGCGGATGCCGCTGGGCCGCGCCTGGGAAGCGCTGCGCGAGGATGAGATTGCCTGTCGTTCGCTGGGTCTGAGTCCGACCCGTATCAAACTGACCGCTTTTACCATCAGTGCCGCTTTTGCCGGTTTTGCGGGTACGCTGTTTGCGGCGCGTCAGGGCTTTGTCAGTCCGGAATCCTTTACCTTTGTCGAATCCGCCTTTGTGCTGGCCATTGTGGTTCTGGGCGGCATGGGTTCTCAGTTTGCGGTAATCCTGGCGGCCATTCTGCTGGTGGTATCACGTGAACTGATGCGCGATCTGAATGAGTACAGCATGCTGGTGCTGGGAGGCCTGATGGTGCTGATGATGATCTGGCGTCCCCAGGGACTGTTGCCGATGAAACGTCCACATCTGAAACTCAGAACCGGTAAAAAAGGAGAGCAGGCATGAAGCCTTTATTAGCCGTTGAAGGCCTGATGATGCGCTTCGGCGGTCTGTTAGCCGTAAACAATGTGGCGCTGGAGCTGCGTCCGCAGGAGATCGTGTCGCTGATTGGGCCAAACGGGGCCGGTAAAACCACCGTATTTAACTGCCTGACCGGCTTTTACAAGCCGACCGGTGGCAGTATTAAACTGCGCGATCAGCATCTGGAAGGTCTGCCGGGCCAGAAGATTGCGCAAATGGGCATCGTACGCACCTTCCAGCATGTACGTCTGTTCCGTGAGATGACGGTTATTGAAAATCTGCTGGTCGCACAGCATCAGCATCTGAAGAGCGGCGTGTTCTCCGGCCTGCTGAAAACCCCGGCGTTTCGCCGCACTGAGAGTGAAGCGCTGGATCGTGCTGCAACCTGGCTGGAGCGGGTTGGTCTGCTCGATCTGGCTAACCGCCAGGCGGGTAACCTTGCCTATGGTCAGCAGCGCAGGCTGGAGATTGCGCGCTGCATGGTGACACGCCCGGCAATCCTGATGCTGGATGAACCGGCCGCAGGCCTCAACCCCAAAGAGACGCACGAACTGGATGCGCTGATCGCGGAGCTGCGGGGCGAACACAAGGTGTCGGTGCTGCTGATTGAACATGATATGAAACTGGTGATGGGTATTTCTGACCGCATTTACGTGGTGAATCAGGGAACGCCACTGGCTAACGGCACGCCGGAGGAAATTCGTAACCATCCGGATGTCATTCGTGCCTATTTAGGAGAGGCCTGAGATGGCAGAGACAATGTTAACCATTGAAAACGTCAGTGCGCACTATGGCAAGATTCAGGCGCTGCATAACGTCAGCCTCTCAATCAACCAGGGCGAGATCGTCACCCTGATCGGGGCCAACGGCGCCGGGAAAACCACGCTGCTGGGGACGCTATGTGGCGAACCGCGCGCGACCCAGGGCACCATCACCTTTGATGGCAAAGCCATTACCGACTGGCAGACGTCGCGCATTATGCGTGAGGCTATTGCCATCGTGCCGGAAGGACGCCGGGTCTTTTCACGCATGACGGTGGAAGAGAACCTGGCGATGGGCGGCTTTTTTGCCAGCCGCCAGGAGTATCTGACACGCATCCGGCGTGTCTATGAACTCTTTCCGCGTCTGGATGAGCGTAAAATCCAGCGCGCCGGTACGATGTCGGGCGGTGAGCAGCAGATGCTGGCGATTGGCCGTGCGCTGATGAGCCAGCCGCGCCTGCTGCTTCTGGATGAGCCATCGCTGGGGCTGGCACCGATCATTATTCAGCAGATTTTCGACACCATTGAGCAGCTGCGCAGCGAGGGGATGACCATCTTCCTGGTCGAGCAGAATGCCAATCAGGCGCTGAAGCTGGCGGATCGGGGTTATGTGCTGGAGAACGGGCATGTGGTGCTCGAAGACACCGGTGCCGCACTCCTGTCCAACGAAGCCGTCCGCAGCGCGTACCTCGGCGCTTAACCTTTAGAGGCCTGGCTTACTTGCCATTTCGACACCGGGCAGTGCCAGCATTCCTCACGGACTTCAGTACGCTCCGGATGCTGTGCGCCCGGTGCCGGACTGCCTGCGCCGCCGACGGCCCTGAGTGACGGTGAGGATGGCCTGATGGGCGTGATTTAAAACCTCAGTCAGGCCTTTTCAGCTTCCGGTCGCTTTGCAATTTATGTCACTAAAAACTGGCAGCGTGGGCGTTTTGCCGCCGCGCGGCCAGCGTCCTCTTTTCCTCAATAAAGCCTGTCATCCGTCTGTCATCTGCCTGTTATTAATCCGTCATTTTTCCGTGTCATGTTACTTCGCGAACCAGAAATCCGTGATTTCACGCGTATTTACCTGCACAGGAAAACTTTATGTCCGTCGTTACCTTTCGTCGTAGCCTGATGAGCGCGCTGCTCGGTCTGGCGATCAGCGGCCAGGCGCTTGCCGCTACTGAGATCCCTTTCTGGCACTCCATGGAAGGCGAGTTAGGCAAAGAAGTCGATTCGCTGGCACAGCGATTTAATCAGACCCACCCCGATTACAAAATCGTTCCGACCTACAAAGGTAACTACGAGCAGAGTCTGGCCGCCGGGATTGCGGCAGTGCGCAGCGGTAAAGCGCCTGCGGTGCTGCAGGTCTATGAAGTCGGCACGGCAACCATGATGGCTTCTCAGGCAATCGTGCCGGTGCATCAGGTGTTCAAAGATGCGGGCATCCCCTTCGACGAGAAGCAGTTCGTGCCTACCGTGGCGGGATATTACAGCGACAGCAAAGGCCAGCTGATCTCTCAGCCGTTCAACAGCTCGACGCCGGTGCTCTATTACAACAAAGACGCTTTTAAAAAAGCGGGCCTGGACCCGGACCAGCCGCCGAAAACCTGGCAGGCGCTGGCGACGGATGCCGCCGCACTGCGTAAGTCGGGCATGAGCTGCGGCTACGCCAGTGGCTGGCAGGGCTGGATCCAGATTGAAAACTTCAGCGCCTGGCATGCCCTGCCGGTGGCGACGAAAAACAACGGATTTGACGGGCTGGATGCGGTTCTGGAATTCAACAAGCCGGTGCAGGTTCGCCACATCGAACTGCTGGAAGCGATGAACAAAAAAGGGGACTTCACCTACTTTGGCCGCAAGGATGAGTCCACCGCCAAGTTCTACAACGGTGACTGCGGCATCACGACCGCCTCCTCAGGATCGCTGGCCGATATCCGCCATTACGCAAAATTTAACTTCGGCGTGGGCATGATGCCGTATGACGACACCGTGCCGGAGGCGCCGCAGAACGCCCTGATCGGCGGTGCCAGCCTGTGGGTAATGAAAGGCAAGGATGCGGCAACCTACAAAGGCGTCGCCGAATTCATGCAGTTCCTGGCTAAGCCGGAAATCGCCGCAGAGTGGCACCAGAAAACCGGCTACCTGCCGATTACCACCGCCGCCTACGCGCTGACGAAGCAGCAGGGCTTCTACGACAAAAATCCGGGTGCGGATATCGCCACCCGCCAGATGATGAACAAGCCGCCGCTGCCGTTCACAAAAGGGATGCGTCTGGGCAACATGCCGCAGATCCGTACCGTGATCGACGAGGAGCTGGAAAGCGTCTGGACCGGTAAACAGTCGCCGCAGAACGCGCTGGACAACGCAGTGAAGCGCGGCAACGCACTGCTGCGCCGCTTCGAACAGCAGGTGAAATAATCTCTCCTTGCGGGCCAGCCCGGGCTGGCCCGCGCTTTCTGACGCCAGGTACGCCATGTCTTCATCCCGTCCGGTCTTTCGCACCAGCCTGTTACCCTATCTGCTGGTGCTGCCGCAGCTGCTGATTACCGCCATTTTCTTTCTCTGGCCCGCCGGTGAGGCGCTGTGGTATTCGCTGCAAAGCCTCGATCCCTTTGGCATTTCCAGCCGCTTTGTCGGACTGGAAAACTTCAGGCGGTTGTTTGCCGATCCCTATTATCTCGACACCTTCTGGACCACCCTGAAATTCAGCGGAATGGTGACGGTGTTCGGTATGCTCTCGTCTCTGCTGCTGGCGGCGCTGGTGGACTATGTGGTGCGCCTTCGCCGCCTCTATCAGACGCTGCTGCTGCTGCCCTACGCCGTCGCGCCGGTGGTGGCGGCAGTACTCTGGATGTTCCTGTTTAATCCCGGGCTGGGCCTGTTCAGCTACCTGCTGAACTACCTCGGCTACAACTGGAACTATGCGCAGAACAGTGGGCAGGCGATGTTTCTGATTGTGCTGGCGTCGATCTGGCAGCAGATGAGCTACAACTTCCTGTTTTTCTTTGCCGCCCTGCAGTCGATCCCGAAATCGCTGGTGGAAGCCGCCGCGATTGACGGCGCGGGGCCGGTACGCCGCTTTTTCAACCTCTCGCTGCCCCTGATCGCGCCGGTCAGCTTCTTTCTGCTGGTGGTCAACCTGATCTACGCCTTCTTCGACACGTTCCCGGTGATCGATGCCGCAACCGGCGGCGGACCGGTGCAGGCGACCACGACGCTGATCTACAAAATCTATCGCGAAGGCTTTACCGGACTGGATCTCTCCTCATCTGCGGCGCAGTCAGTGGTGCTGATGCTGCTGGTGATCGGGCTGACGGTGATCCAGTTCCGCTTTGTCGAACGTAAGGTGCAATATCAATGATTGAGAATCGACGCGGGCTGGATCTCTTCAGCCACATCGTGCTGGTACTGGGCGTGCTCACCATCCTGTTTCCGCTCTATGTCGCTTTTGTGGCGGCCACGCTGGATAACGCGGCGGTCTATCAGGTGCCGATGACGCTGGTGCCCGGTACACATCTGTGGCAGAACATCTCACGCATCTGGACCCACGGCGTCAACGGCAACGGTCCGGCGTTTGGCCTGATGCTGCTCAACAGCATGATCATGGCGCTGGGGATCACGTTCGGCAAAATCACCGTCTCGATGCTGTCTGCGTTCGCGCTGGTCTGGTTCCGTTTTCCGCTGCGTACGCTCTTTTTCTGGCTGATCTTCGTGACCCTGATGCTGCCGGTCGAAGTGCGTATTTTCCCTACCGTGCAGGTGATCGCTGACCTCAACCTGCTCGACAGCTACAGCGGCTTAACCCTGCCGCTGATGGCTTCTGCCACGGCCACCTTCCTGTTCCGCCAGTTCTTTATGTCGTTACCGGATGAGCTGGTGGAGGCGGCGCGCATCGACGGTGCCAGTGCCATGCGCTTCTTTATCGACATCGTTCTGCCGCTGTCCAAAACCAATCTGGCGGCGCTGTTTGTGATCACCTTTATCTACGGCTGGAACCAGTATCTCTGGCCGCTGCTGATCATCAATGACGCCAGCCTGGGCACGGCGGTAGCGGGAATCAAAAGCATGATCTCCACCAGCGGTTCGCCGACCCAGTGGAACGAAGTGATGGCGGCAATGTTATTAACCCTGATCCCACCGCTGATAGTGGTGTTAGTCATGCAGCGTGCCTTTGTGCGCGGCCTGGTTGAGAGTGAGAAATAAGATGGCAGGCGTAACCCTTCAGGCAGTAACCAAATCCTACGATGGCAAGAATCAGGTCATCCAGCCGCTGAACGTCACCATCAATGAGGGTGAATTCATGGTGATGGTCGGCCCCTCCGGCTGTGGTAAATCCACGCTGCTGCGGATGGTCGCCGGGCTGGAGCGCGTCAGTTCCGGGGATATCTACATCGACAACCGTCGCGTAACGCAGGAAGAGCCGAAAGATCGCGGCATCGCGATGGTGTTTCAGAACTATGCGCTCTATCCCCACATGACCGTAGAGCAGAACATGGCCTATGGCCTTAAAATTCGCGGTATGGGCAACGCGCAGATCCGCCAGCGGGTGCTGGAAGCGGCGCGCAGCCTGGAGCTGGATCATCTGCTGATGCGCCGGCCGCGCGAACTCTCCGGCGGACAGCGCCAGCGGGTGGCGATGGGCCGCGCCATTGTGCGCGAACCGGCGGTGTTTCTGTTCGATGAGCCGCTCTCTAATCTCGATGCCCGCCTGCGGGTCCAGATGCGGCTGGAGCTGCAGCAGCTGCATCGTCGCCTGCAGACGACCAGTCTTTATGTGACGCACGATCAGGTTGAGGCAATGACGCTGGCGCAGCGGGTGATGGTGATGAACAAAGGCATCGTGGAGCAGATAGGATCACCGGCCGAGGTGTATGAACGTCCCGCCAGCCAGTTTGTGGCCTCGTTTATCGGCGCGCCCGCCATGAACCTGCTGAAAGGGCAGCTCAGCAGCGACGGCTCGCGCTTTAATCTCGACGCCTCACACGCGCTGCCGCTCAGCGACATGAAAGCGAAGTGGGCTAACCGATCCGTGGTGCTGGGCATCCGGCCCGAACATATCCGTCAGAGCAGCCGCGAGCAGGGCGGGTTGCCACTGCGGGTTGAAACGCTGGAGATGCTGGGCGCCGACAATCTGGTGCATGGCCGCATTGGTGAAACGCCGCTGGTGGTACGCTTACCCCACAGTGAACGGCCCCAGCCTGGCACGACGCTGTGGCTGCATCTGCCGGCAGATGCGTTACACTTCTTCGATTCAACCCATGGAAAGCGTCTGGAATGAGCACACAACACTGGCCTTATCCCCGTATCGTCGCCCATCGCGGTGGCGGCAAACTGGCACCGGAAAATACTCTGGCGGCGATCGACACCGGCGCGAAGTATGGTCATCAGATGATTGAATTTGATGCCAAACTCTCGGCGGATGCGCAGATCTTCCTGCTGCATGATGACACGCTGGATCGCACCAGCGACGGCTGGGGCGTAGCGGGGCAGCTGCCGTGGGAGAAACTGTCTCAGCTTGATGCGGGCAGCTGGTTTGGCAAAGCATTCTCGGGTGAAAAGCTGGCGCGGCTGGATGCGGTAGCGGCCCGTTGTCGCCAGTATCAGATGATGGCGAACATCGAAATCAAACCCACGACCGGCAGCGATGCCGAAACCGGGCGGGCCATTGCTCAGGCCGCCGCGATCCTGTGGCAGGATCAGACGCCTCCGTTGCTCTCCTCCTTCTCTTATGAGGCGCTGGAAGCCGCGATGCAGGCCGAGCCGCAGCTGCCACGCGGACTGCTGTCACACAGCTGGGACCCGGAATGGCAGGTGAAAACTGCCGCGCTGGAGTGCGTCTCGATCCACCTGAATCACCATGTGCTGACTGAGGAGCGGGTTGCCGGACTCAAAGCCGCTGGCCTCAGAATTCTGGTCTACACCGTCAACAGCCCGGATCGCGCCAGAACGTTGCTCAGATGGGGCGTGGATGCCATCTGTACCGATGCAATCGACATCATTGGCCCCGATTTCAGCTAGTTCTGATTCGGGCTCTGCGTCTGCGTCTGATTACCCGGTTGTGTGTCGATGACCCGCTGCCGGGCACTGTCGCGCTGTTCCTGCATTTTACGCTGCATGTCCTGCGTCTGACGCTGCTGATCCTGGCGCAGCTTCAGCTGTTGCTGCTGCTGCTGGGTTTGCATCTGCGACTGCATTCGCTGCTGGCTGGGATTATAACCCGGCCGGTTCGGATCGTTGGTGCTGTTCAGCGTGGTCGCCTGGCTGGCAAAAGGCAGCAGGGCGGCAAAAACCATCATCCACTTTTTCATCATCTCTCCTTTCTTAACGCGCGTTCCGCGTGCGCAAGACCGCACACCGGCATCGCAGTCATAAGTTTACCCGATATCACAGACCTTACATTCAGATGTATTCCGGATTTGACTTAACCCCGGTTATTTTGCTGTATTTGTAGGCACTTGCATAAATGATAAAAAATTGTAAATAACAACACAGGATGGTGGCAGGATGAAAATGCAGAAAAGGGTGCGTCAGCTCAGCTGGTCGCTGGTGATGAGCATGACCGTGGCAGCCGGTGCGCACGCCGCACCCGTGCAGGCCCCCCCGGTTTCTTATGGTGTGGACAGCGATACGTTTCATCCGGTGAAGGCGCAGCACGGCATGGTCGCGTCGGTGGATGCCATGGCCACCCAGGTGGGCGTGGAGATCCTGCGTCAGGGTGGCAATGCGGTCGATGCCGCCGTTGCCGTGGGCTTTGCGCTGGCCGTAACCCATCCGCAGGCGGGCAACCTGGGCGGCGGCGGGTTCATGTTGCTGCGCACCGCCTCGGGTCGCGCCACCGCCATCGATTTCCGTGAAATGGCCCCGGGACATGCGTCACGCGATATGTTCCTGGACAAGCAGGGTAATGCTGACAGCAAACTGTCGCTCACTTCGCATCTCGCTTCCGGCACGCCCGGCACCGTCGCCGGACTGGCGCTGGCCGCGCAGAAATATGGCACGCTGCCGCTGAGCACCCTGCTGGCACCGGCGATCAAACTGGCGCGCGAGGGCATTCCGGTCAATGACGCACTGGCGGATGACCTGAAAACCTACGGCAAAGAGGTCCTGATTACGCATCCCAACAGCAAAGCAATCTTCTATAAGCCGGACGGTACGCCGTGGCAGAAGGGCGATCGGCTGGTGCAGAAAAACCTGGCGCACAGCCTGCAGCTCATTGCCCGTCAGGGGCCGGATGCCTTCTACAAAGGGGAGATTGCCGATGAGATTGCCGGAGAGATGGCGCAGCATGGCGGCCTGATCAGCAAAGCGGATCTGGCGGCCTACCGTGCGGTCGAACGAACACCTGTCAGCGGCACCTACCGGGGCTATGAAGTCTTCTCCATGCCGCCGCCCTCATCCGGGGGCATCCACATCGTGCAGATCCTGAATATCCTGGAGAACTTCGATCTGGCGAAGATGGGCTTTGGCAGCGCGGACGCCATGCAGGTAATGGCGGAAGCGGAAAAATATGCCTATGCCGACCGCTCGGAATACCTCGGCGACCCCGATTTTGTGAAAGTGCCGTGGCAGGCGCTGACCAGCAAAGCCTATGCGAAAACGCTGGCGCAGCAAATCGATGTGGCGAAGGCGCGTCCGTCCAGCGAGATCAAACCCGGCAAGCTGGAGCCTTATGAAAGTAATCAGACCACCCATTTCTCGGTGGTGGATAAGCAGGGTAATGCGGTGGCGGTCACCTACACGCTTAACACCTATTTTGGCAGCGGAATTGTGGCAGGTAACAGCGGCATCCTGATGAACAACGAGATGGATGACTTCTCCGCCAAACCGGGCACGCCAAATGTCTATGGGCTGGTCGGCGGCGAAGCGAATGCCGTGCAGCCGGCGAAACGGCCGCTGTCATCGATGTCGCCAACCATCGTCGCCAAAGGCGGGAAAACCTGGCTGGTCACCGGCAGCCCTGGCGGCAGCCGCATTATCACCACGGTGTTGCAGATGGTGGTTAACAGCATCGATTTTGGTATGAACGTGGCAGAAGCGACCAATGCGCCGCGCTTCCATCATCAGTGGCTGCCGGATCAGCTGCGTGTTGAGAAGGGTTTCAGTCCCGACACGCTGCGCCTGCTGGAGAACAAAGGTCAGCATGTGAAGGTGCTGCCGTCGATGGGCAGCACCCAGAGCATCATGATCGGGCCGGACGGCATGCTGTATGGCGCCTCTGATCCGCGCAGCGTTGATGATTTAAGCGCCGGTTACTGATTACCAGGACGGCTGACAAATCCGGACTCAGACATTCACTGACAGGGCTAATCAGCAGCAGGCGCACAATCGTGCCCCTGCTGCTGTCATACGTCAGGTTTAATCCGTGCCATATAGTGCGCATCAATCAACGCGCCGTGCCGCATCGCAAAGCCTTTCGCCGTGCCCTCAATCTCAAAACCAAAACGCTGATAAAGGGCGATGGCCGGGGCATTATCGACAAACACCGTCAGCTCCATCCGACCTACCTGTAGCCAGTCGTCGCACAACGCGACCATTTCACGCATCAGCGTCGTGCCCACGCCACGCTGCCGGTAGCGCGTATCTACGCCCATTCCCAGAGAGGCAACATGGCGACGTCTGGCACGCTCTTCCACCTGCAGCGCACACTGTCCGACGACCTCCTCGCCGATACAGGCGACCAGCAGATGAGCGTTGGGCTGCGGGGCGGCGAGACGATTCTGCCACATCTGAAGCGACGAGTAAGGAAGATGGAGCGTGCTGGCCTGGGTATCGGGCTGGCTATAGATCCGGTGCAGCGCAGCGGCATCGTCGGGCATAACGTGGCGGACAGTGATTTCCATAATCGCTCCTCTGGACGGTAAAAACCTTTTAAAAATCAGGGAAAACAGCCGGATAATCAAGGCAAAATTATCGCAAAAGGCTTTACAGACGAGAATGATAATGATTATTATTGTCATGCATTCACGGGAGGTCGCACGGCAGCCCGGGAAAGCACGACATTGCTCACATTGCTTCCAGTATTTTTAGCCAGCCGCGTGCTGGCTTTTTTTTGCCTGCTCTTCTTCAGTACTTTTCAGTCACTCTCTGTCCGTTATTCAACTATTTTGAACAGAGGAGTGAAGTTTTTCAGCTATCAATCTGACCGCCTCAGGAACAAACTACAAAAAACATTGAGGAGATTTGAACATGATCTATGTACGTAAAGCTGAAGAACGCGGTCACGCAAACCATGGCTGGCTGGATAGCTGGCACACTTTCTCTTTCGCCGGCTACTACGACGCGAACTTTATGGGCTTCTCCGCGCTGCGGGTCATCAACGAAGATGTGATCGCGGGCGGTCAGGGATTTGGCACTCATCCCCATAAAGATATGGAAATCCTGACCTACGTGCTCTCGGGTACGGTTGAGCATCAGGACAGCATGGGTAACAAAGAGCAGATCCCGGCAGGTGAGTTCCAGATAATGAGTGCCGGAACCGGTGTGCGTCACTCCGAGTACAACGCCAGTGAAAGCGACCCGCTGCACCTTTATCAGATCTGGATCATGCCTGAGCGCAATGGCATCGAACCGCGCTATGACCAGCGCCGTTTCCCGGATGTGCAGGGTCGCCAGCTGGTGCTCAGCCCGGATGCACGTGACGGATCGCTGAAGGTTTATCAGGACATGACGCTGTCGCGCTGGGTGTTGTCAGCCGGTGAGCAGGATAACGTCGCGATTGAAGCGGGCCGGCGTATCTGGATTCAGGTGGTAAAAGGGGACGTAACCGTTAACGGTCATCCGGTCACCACCAGCGATGCCCTGGCTATCTGGGACGAAAGCGCGCTGACTCTCGAAGCCAGCGCCGCGGCTGAGGTCCTGTTGTTTGATTTGCCACCGGTTTAAGCCGCTGACGGGCGCGCCTTGTCGCGCCCGGTTGGCAATTTTGTGACAAAAAAGTGATAGACTCATCGTACTTAAGCTTTCAGGGCGATCCCAGGCGCTACGATGAAGAAGAAAAGACCGGTATTACAGGACGTTGCCGATCGCGTCGGCATTACTAAAATGACCGTCAGCCGCTACCTGCGCAATCCTGAGCAGGTCTCCGTTGCCCTGCGGGAGAAGATTGCGGTGGCTCTGGATGAGCTGGGCTACATCCCCAATCGCGCCCCCGATATGCTTTCAAACGCCACCAGTCGTGCCATCGGTATCCTGCTGCCCTCCCTCACCAACCAGGTGTTTGCTGACGTACTGCGCGGCATCGAAGCCGTTACTGATGAAGCCAACTACCAGACACTGGTCGCCCACTTTGGCTACAACCCGCAAAAAGAGGAGCTGCAGCTGCGCTCGCTGCTCGGCTGGAACATTGATGGCGTCATCCTGACCGAACGTACCCATACGCCAGGTACGCTGCGGATGCTGGAGGTAGCCGGGATTCCGGTCATTGAGATGATGGACAGCGTGACGCCCTGTCTGGACATGGCCGTGGGTTTCGATAACGTCGAGGCCGCCCGGCAGATGACGCGGGCTATTCTCGCTAAAGGCCATCGTTACACGGTCTATCTGGGCGCGCGTCTGGATGAACGTACGCTACAAAAGCAGCGCGGATATGAAATCGCGATGCGTGAAGCGGGGCTGACGCCACGCAGTGTGATGATGGAAGAGGCCTCCTCTTTCAGTGCCGGTGGCGATCTGCTGCGTGAGGCGCAGCGTCTCTATCCGGAAACGGATAGCCTGTTCTGTACCAATGACGATCTCGCGGTTGGCGCGATGTTTGAGTGCCAGCGTCAGGGATTACAGGTGCCTTCGCAGATGGCGATTGCCGGCTTTCATGGCCATGATATCAGTCAGGTTGTGACGCCACAGCTCGCCACGGTGCTGACGCCGCGCGACCGGATGGGACGCGAAGCAGCAGCGTTGCTGCTGGCGCGCATCGCGGGTGAGAACAGTGATAATTCGCTGCACGATGTCGGATTTGAGATCAGCGAAGGTGGCAGTATCTGATTATGATTTTTTTATGAGTCAGCTCACACTTTCACGCTTTTCCCGGTAAAAAGGTTGCCAGGCTGTTAAGCGGCCAGGAGAATGAGAAACGACATTGTTATCGGTAACATTGGCAAATTCTCACCTGCCGGAGCAGAAAAATGACTACGCAATCCCCGTCGCATCACGTTTTTATCCTGATGGGCGTTTCAGGCAGCGGAAAGTCTGCCGTCGCCAACCAGGTTTCTCACCAGCTGAACACAGCCTTTCTTGACGGTGATTTTCTCCATCCCCGCGCTAACATCCTGAAGATGGCCGATGGTCATCCGCTGGATGACAACGACCGCCAGCCGTGGCTGCAGGCGCTGAATGACGCCGCCTTTGCGATGCAGCGCACCCAGGCGATCTCCGTGATTGTCTGTTCAGCCCTGAAGAAAAGTTATCGCGACATTCTGCGTCAGGGAAATGACAACCTGCGGTTCATCTACCTGAAAGGCGATTTCGACACCATTGAAGCCCGCCTGAAAGCGCGTAAAGGCCATTTCTTTAAACCGCAGATGCTGGTGACACAGTTTGCCACGCTGGAAGAGCCGGGCAGCGACGAGCAGGATGTGCTGGTCGTGGATATTACCCATTCACTGGACGAGGTTGTGGCGGCGACAGTTGCGACGATCCGGGACGCTATCAGCCAGGGTTAGAGATGAATACCGCAACACTTGTTCTGACCGCAGCAGGCTCTGTCCTGCTGCTGCTTTTCTGGTGATGAAAGCGCGTATGCACGCTTTTGTCGCGCTGATGTTAGTGTCAATCGGTGCCGGGCTCTTTTCCGGCATGCCTCTGAATAAGATTGCTGAAACCATGCAGAAGGGAATGGGCGGCACGCTCGGCTTCCTCGCAATCGTGGTCGCGCTGGGCGCGATGTTCGGCAAAATCCTGCATGAAACCGGCGCGGTGGATCAGATTGCTATCCGGATGCTGAAGACCTTTGGTCAGAGCCGGGCGCACTACGCAATGGGCATCGCCGGGCTGATCTGTGCGCTGCCGCTCTTCTTTGAGGTGGCCGTCGTACTCCTGATCAGCATCGCGTTTGCGGTGGCGCGGCGTACGGGCGGCAATCTGGTGAAGCTGGTCATCCCGCTGTTTGCCGGTGTGGCGGCCGCCGCGGCGTTTCTGTTACCCGGACCGGCTCCGATGCTGCTGGCATCACAGATGCACGCGGACTTCGGCTGGATGATCCTGCTGGGGCTTTGTGCCGCTATCCCCGGCATGCTGATTGCCGGACCGCTGTTTGGCAACTTTATTGGCAAACACGTGACGTTCAGCGCGCCGCCGGAAGATCATCAGCCTGATGTGGATGAGAGCAAGTTGCCCTCATTTGGCTTCAGCCTCTCACTGATTCTGTTCCCGCTGGTGCTGGTAGGGCTGAAAACCATCGGCGCACGCTTCACGACTGAAGGTACGAGCCTGTATGAGTGGCTGGAATTTATCGGTCATCCTTTTACCGCGATTTTGCTGGCACTGCTGGTGGCGATTTATGGCCTGGCCTGGCGTCAGGGCATGGACAAAGAGCGGGTGATGCAGGTGTGCGGCAGTGCGCTTCAGCCCGCCGGTATTATCCTGCTGGTGATTGGAGCAGGTGGCGTGTTTAAGCAGGTGCTGGTGGATTCCGGCGTCGGTCCGGTGCTGGGCAATGCGCTGACCGGCGCTGGCCTGCCGATTGCGCTGGCCTGTTTTATCCTGTCGGGTGCAGTGCGGGTTATTCAGGGCTCGGCAACGGTTGCCTGCCTGACGACGGTCGGATTGATCATGCCGGTGATTGAACCGCTGCATTACAGCGGTGCCCAGCTGGCGGCGCTGTCAATCTGCATCGGCGGAGGCTCTATCATTATCAGCCACGTCAACGATGCCGGTTTCTGGCTGTTTGGTCGCTTCACCGGGGCCAGTGAAGCGGAAACGCTGAAGACCTGGACGCTGATGGAAACCATTCTCGGCACCGTTGGCGCGGTTATCGGGATGATTGCCTTTACGCTGCTCTCTTAGCTCCGTTATTTCGGCGCTCTCCCCGGGGAAGCGCCGAAACATGATTACAGCTTCAGATAGGCCCGGATTCCATCAAGGAACATCTGGGTTGCCAGCATAATCAGTATCAATCCCATCAGTCGCTCCAGCGCATTCACCCCTTTGTCACCCAGCAGGCGCAGGAACAGCCCTGACATCAGCAGAATCCCCACCGTTACGCCCCAGGCGATCAGCAGTGCGCCCACCAGATGCGACATCTGATGCGGATACTGATGCGACAGTAGCATCAGCGTGGCCAGCAGCGAGGGCCCGGCTACCAGGGGAATCGCCAGCGGCACCAGAAAAGGCTCTTCACCGGCCGGTAAGCCAGAGCTGCTGCTTTCAGTCGACGGAAAAATCATCTTGATGGCGATCAGAAACAGGATGACGCCGCCCGAAATCGACACGGTTTCGGTACGCAGGTTTAAAAATGCCAGGATGCGTTCGCCGGTAAACAGGAACAGCAACATAATAATCAGCGCGATCAGCATTTCGCGGATCAGCACCACTCGCCGCCGTTTCGGCTCCAGATGCTTTAAAACCGACATAAAAATCGGCAGATTTCCCAGCGGATCCATAATTAACAACAGTAATATTGTCGCTGAAATCATTTCAGTCATCGGTCTGGCACCCTGTTAGCCGCGAAAAAGCGGGATTATTAGTAACACTGCTGAAAAAGTTAACCTAATCGAATTAATTCACTTGCTACACGCCCTGCATTTTGTAGAGTGAGCAGAGACAGGTCACGCTCATTATTACGCAGAGCGGCGTGAAAATAGCATGCCGTTCTCTCCTCTGAAATGAAAAGCAGGTGTAAAACCGCCTGAGACGGACACGACATGAAGAATGTAGGTTTTGTTGGTTGGCGCGGTATGGTCGGCTCTGTGCTGATGTCCCGCATGAGCGAAGAACGCGATTTTGATGCAATCAATCCGGTCTTCTTCTCGACGTCGCAGCATGGTCAGGCGGCTCCCGCCTTTGCGGGTAAGCAGCAGGGCACACTGCAGGATGCGTTTGATATTGAGGCGCTGCGTGCGCTGGATATCATCATTACCTGCCAGGGCGGCGACTATACCAGTGACGTTTACCCAAAACTGCGCGACAGCGGCTGGCAGGGCTACTGGATTGATGCGGCCTCCACGCTGCGCATGAAAGACGACGCCATCATCATTCTGGATCCGGTTAACCATGCCGTGATCCGCCAGGGTATTGACCGGGGCATCAGGACCTTTGTCGGCGGGAACTGTACCGTCAGCCTGATGCTGATGTCGCTGGGCGGCCTGTTCGCACAGAACCTGGTGGAGTGGGCGTCGGTCGCCACCTATCAGGCCGCTTCTGGCGGCGGCGCGCGCCACATGCGTGAGCTGCTGACCCAGATGGGCATGCTGCATGACCATGTTGCGCCAGCGCTGCAGAACCCGGCTTCTGCCATTCTTGATATCGAGCGTAGCGTCACTGACTTTAGCCGTTCCGGTACACTGCCAACCGATAACTTTGGTGTGCCGCTGGCGGGCAGCCTGATCCCGTGGATTGACAAACAGCTGGAGAATGGCCAGAGCCGCGAAGAGTGGAAAGGCCAGGCGGAAACCAACAAGATCCTCGCCACCACCGACATCATTCCGGTTGATGGATTATGTGTGCGCGTCGGTGCGCTGCGCTGCCACAGCCAGGCCTTTACGCTGAAGCTGAAACGCGATCTGCCGCTGGCCGAAATTGAACAGCTGCTGGCGTCACACAATGAGTGGGTCAAAGTGGTGCCCAACGATCGTGAGCTGACCATGCGTGAGCTGACACCCGCTGCTGTTACCGGCACGCTGACCACACCGGTTGGCCGGTTGCGCAAGCTGAACATGGGGCCGGAATATCTCTCTGCCTTCACGGTGGGCGATCAGCTGTTATGGGGCGCAGCCGAACCATTACGTCGTATGCTGCGGTTGTTAATCGACTGAGTAAAACTTCTTCAAGGGCCGGATTTATCCGGCCTTTTTTGTTTTTTCCGTATGCGAAATAGCCTGCCGTTTCGCTTACTCAGTGACCGGCTTCTGTTTTTTGCCGATTGGCGAAGAATATTTTGCTTAAGTCCATGGCAACTGCCGGGACCAAGCTATGATTTAACCATGATGTGCCACAGGTAACGCTTTTGCTTTTTGGACTAACTGGTTGTGGTACACGGCAAAATACCTTTTTCCATGGAATGGCCTGACTCCTTTTGCCGTCGTACGTATGGCTCAATGAAGAGCAGCGCAGATGAAGCGCCACAGGCTATGTTGCGTTCATTTCGGCTGCCAATTATCACAGGAAGAAAGTCATGTCAGAGCTTCCCGATCGCGAGGCGATCAATGCCCTGTTTGCGGGCAATTATGCCGACCCTTTTTCGTTACTAGGGATGCACCGAACTCAGCAGGGCCTTGAAGTCAGGGCGCTGCTTCCCGAAGCGCTTGAGGTATGGGTGATCGAAACCTCTACCGGGCGCAAACTGGCTCAGCTGGTGTGTGAAGATGCCCGCGGCTTCTTCAGTGGTGTCATTCCACGCCGCAAAAATCCATTCCGCTATCAGCTGGCGGTTAACTGGCATGGCCAGCAGAACCTGGTAGACGATGCCTATCGCTTCGGCCCGTTACTGCAGGAGATGGACCTGTGGCTGCTGGCAGAAGGCACGCATCTGCGCCCTTATGAAACCCTGGGCGCGCACGGTGATGTGATCGATGGCGTTACCGGAACCCGTTTCTGCGTCTGGGCACCTAACGCCCGTCGCGTTTCGGTCGTCGGCGATTTCAACTTCTGGGATGGCCGCCGTCATCCGATGCGTCTGCGTCAGGAGCTGGGGATCTGGGAGCTGTTTGTGCCAGGCGCCGTTAATGGCCAGCTCTACAAATATGAAATTATTGATGCCAACGGTGAGCTGCGTATTAAAGCGGATCCCTATGCGTTCGAAGCGCAGATGCGTCCCGAGAGCGCATCGATGATCTGCGGCCTGCCAGAGCCGGTCGAAATGAAGGCATCGCGCAAGGCCGCCAACGACTTTGATGCGCCTGTCTCTATCTACGAAGTGCATCTGGGATCCTGGCGTCGCCACACCGACAACAATTTCTGGCTGAGCTACAAAGAACTGGCTGAACAGCTGGTGCCCTACGTCAAAGAGATGGGCTTTACCCATATTGAACTGCTGCCCATCAACGAACATCCGTTTGACGGCAGCTGGGGATATCAGCCGCTGGGTATGTATGCGCCGACCCGCCGTTTCGGCACCCGTGATGACTTCCGCGCCTTTATCGATAGCGCCCATGAAGCGGGCCTGAACGTGCTGCTCGACTGGGTGCCAGGCCATTTCCCCAGCGACGACTTCGGTCTGGCGCGGTTCGATGGCACCCAGCTCTATGAGCACAGCGATCCGCGTGAAGGTTTCCATCAGGACTGGAATACCCTGATCTACAACTTTGGCCGCCGGGAGGTGAGCAACTATCTGGCAGGCAATGCGCTCTACTGGACAGAGCGCTTCGGTATCGACGGCCTGCGCGTGGATGCAGTGGCATCAATGATCTATCGCGACTACAGCCGCAACGAAGGCGAGTGGGTGCCAAACCAGTTTGGTGGCCGCGAGAATCTCGAAGCGATTGAATTCCTGCGTTACACCAACCGCACGCTCGGCACCGTAGCACCTGGTTCAGTCACGATGGCGGAGGAGTCAACCGACTACCCTGGCGTCACACGTCCCACCGAAGGCGGCGGACTGGGCTTCTGGTTCAAATGGAACCTGGGCTGGATGCACGACACCCTCGACTATATGCAGGTCGATCCTATTTACCGCAAGTATCATCACAATCTGATGAGCTTCGGCATGATGTACAACTACACCGAAAACTTTGTGCTGCCGCTGTCGCATGATGAAGTGGTGCACGGTAAACGCTCGATTCTCGACCGTATGCCGGGCGACGCCTGGCAGAAGTTCGCCAACCTGCGCGCTTACTATGGCTGGATGTGGGGCTTCCCCGGCAAAAAGCTGCTGTTTATGGGCAACGAATTTGCGCAGGGTCGCGAGTGGAACCATGACGTCAGTCTGGACTGGCATCTGCTGGAAGGTGATGACAACTGGCATCACGGTGTTCAGCGTCTGGTGCGGGATCTCAACCACACTTATCAGCACTACACGCCGCTGCATCAGCTTGACTTCGATCCGGCAGGCTTCGAGTGGCTGGTAGTGGATGATGCGGAGCACTCGGTCTTCGCCTTTGTGCGCCGTGACCGTGAAGGCAACGAAGTGATTGTGGTCAGCAACTTTACGCCGGTGCCACGTCCGGGCTATCGCCTTGGCGTGAACCAGCCTGGCTGCTGGCGTGAAGTGCTGAACACCGACCAGCATGAGTATCACGGCAGCGACGTGCGCATTCATCGGGTGCATACCGATGAGCAGCATAGCCACGGGCGACCGCAGTCGCTGAGCCTCAATCTGCCGCCGCTGGCAACGGTCTGGCTGGTGCGGGAGGCGGAATGATCATCACTGCCGGCGATCCCGAACCGCTGGGTGCCAGTTACGATGGCAAAGGCGTTAACTTTACCCTTTTTTCCCAGCATGCCGGGCGCGTAGAGCTCTGCCTGTTTGATGAAGAGGGTACGGAAGCGCGTTTTGACCTGCCTGGCCGCAGTGGGGATATCTGGCATGGTTACATTCCGGCACTTAAACCCGGACAGCGCTACGGCTATCGGGTGCATGGCCCCTGGGCGCCGGCGCAGGGGCACCGTTTTAATCCGGCGAAGCTGCTGATTGATCCCTGCGCTCGCGCCGTGGAGGGCGATGTGCCGGATGATCCGCTGTTCTATGGCGGTGACGCGCAGCCCGACCCGCATGACAACGCCGCGATCGCGCCGAAGTCACGGGTGGTTGCGGAAGACTTCGACTGGCAGGACGATGTAGCGCCGCGTATCCCGTGGGGCAACACCGTCATCTACGAGGCCCACGTTCGCGGTCTGACGCTGCTGCATCCGGAAATTCCGGAAACGCTGCGTGGGACTTACGCGGCGCTGGGTCATCCTGTTATGGTGGATTACCTGCGTCAGCTCGGGATTACGACCCTGGAGCTGCTGCCGGTAGCGCATTTCGCCAGTGAACCCCGGCTGCTCCGGCTGGGCCTTAGCAACTACTGGGGTTACAACCCCTTTGCGCTCTGGGCGGTTGACCCCCGTTACGGCTCCGGTCAGCCGGGGGTAACGCCGTTGCAGGAGTTTCAGCAGGCGGTGAAAAACCTGCACGCTGCGGGCATCGAGGTGGTACTGGATGTGGTGTTTAACCACACCGCCGAACTGGATGAGACTGGCCCGACGATTGCCATGCGGGGCATCGATAACGCCAGCTACTACTGGCTGGACGAGCAGGGCGGTTATCAGAACTGGACCGGCTGCGGCAACACGCTGAACATCCATCATCCGCAGGTGATGGCGTGGACATTAGAGGCGCTGCGCTACTGGGTAAGCGTCTGCCATGTCGACGGTTTCCGTTTCGATCTGGCACCGGTACTGGGCCGCAAGCCCGATTACCAGCGCGATGCGCCCTTTTTTGCCGCGATTCGCGCCTGTCCGATCCTCTCTCAGGTCAAGCTGATAGCTGAACCCTGGGATATCGGCCCTGACGGCTATCAGGTTGGCCGTTTTCCGCCGCCGTTTGCCGAATGGAACGATCAGTTCCGGGACACTGCACGTCGTTACTGGTTGCACGGCGCATTAAGTAATGGCGAATTTGCCCGCCGTTTTGCTGCCTCAAGCGATCTTTACCAGCACGATGACCGGGCGCCTCACGCAACAGTTAACCTCGTCACCGCACACGACGGCTTTACGCTGTGGGATGTGGTGAGCTTTGAACGCAAGCATAACGAAGCGAACGGGGAAGATAACCGGGATGGCCACGGCGATAACTACAGCCACAATCATGGCAAAGAGGGACTGAACGTCTCGTATGACGTGGTTGAGCGCCGCCGCCGCAGCGTGCGCGCATTGCTGACCACGCTGCTGCTGTCGCAGGGCACTCCTATGCTGCTGGCGGGCGACGAACGTGGCCATACGCAGCGTGGCAATAACAACGCCTACTGTCAGGACAACGCCCTGAGCTGGCTTGACTGGCGGGCGGATGAGAAGGGATTGGTCGGATTTACCGCCGCACTGATTCGTCTGCGTCAGCGTATTCCGGCGTTGACCGCAGATCGCTGGTGGCAGGACGGTGACGGCAATGTGCAGTGGCTCAATGCCGGTGGCCAGCCACTGCAACACGATGAATGGGCGCAGGGGATGCACAGATTGCAGATCCTGTTGTCTGGCCGCTGGTTAATAACAATAAACGCCACGGATAAGGTGAATGACATCGTGTTACCAGACGGAGAATGGCGTGCCCTTCCTCCTTTCGCCGGGGACGACAACCCCATCCTGCTAACTGTCTGGCATGGTCCCGCACACGGTGTGTGCGTGTTCCAAAAGCAATCATAAGGAGTCAGACATGGTTAAGTTAGATAGAACAGATCACCTGATGCTGGCCCGCCAGCTCCCTACACAGACGGTTGCTCTGATCCTCGCCGGCGGACGCGGCACACGACTGGTCGATTTAACGGCCAAGCGTGCCAAACCGGCGGTGCATTTTGGCGGCAAGTTCCGCATTATCGACTTTGCCCTCTCCAACTGCGTCAACTCCGGTATCCGACGGATTGGCGTGATTACACAGTATCAGTCCCACACCCTGACTCAGCATATCCAGCGCGGCTGGTCGATCTTCAACGAAGAGATGAATGAGTTTGTCGATTTGCTGCCAGCGCAGCAGCGCTTTTCGACAGAACAGTGGTATCGCGGCACGGCAGATGCAGTGACGCAGAACCTTGATGTGATTCGCCGCTATCAGGCGCAGTACATCGTTATCCTGGCCGGGGACCACATTTATAAGATGGATTACTCCCGCATGCTGCTGGACCACGTGGTCAATGAGGCGAAATGTACTATCGCCTGTCTGCCCGTGCCGGTGCATGAAGCCACCGCGTTTGGCGTGATGGCGGTGGATGAAGAGAACATGGTGATCGACTTCGTGGAAAAACCTGCGAAGCCGCCTACCATGCCGGGTGATGACACGCAGTCACTTGCCAGTATGGGGATCTACGTGTTTAACGCGGATTATCTCTATGAGTTGCTGGAAGAGGATTTGCAGACGCCTGGCTCTAACCACGACTTCGGCAAAGATATCCTGCCAAAAGTCGTGGCCAGCGGCGAAGGCTATGCGCACTCTTTTGCGCTCTCCTGCGTACAGAATGATGACAACGCACCGCCTTACTGGCGCGATGTCGGCACGCTGGAAGCCTACTGGCGCGCCAATCTCGACCTGGCCTCGGTGATGCCTGAACTTGATATGTATGACGTCACCTGGCCGATTCGGACCCACATGGAGCCGCTGCCGCCCGCCAAATTTGTTCAGGACCGTTCCGGCAGTCACGGAATGACCATGAACTCGCTGGTGTCGGGCGGCTGCATTATCTCGGGTTCGGTAGTGGTTAATTCCGTCCTGTTCCCCCGGGTTCGCGTGAACTCGTTTTGCAATATTGATTCAACCGTACTGCTGCCGGATGTGGTGGTTGGCCGTTCGTGTCGTCTGCGTCGCTGCGTGATTGATCGCGCCTGTGAGTTACCGGAAGGCATGGTGATTGGCGAAAACCCTGATGAAGACAGTCGTCGGTTTCACCGTTCGGATGAAGGAATTGTGCTGGTAACCCGCGCCATGCTGGCCAGACTGGCCAAAGCGGGGCTGTAAGCGATAAGCGGAACTTACGCAATCGGCACGCGGAGCGTGCCGGATAACTTAATGAGGTCGAGGATGCAGGTTTTACATGTCTGTTCAGAACTTTTCCCGCTGCTGAAAACGGGCGGACTGGCTGATGTAGTCGGGGCATTACCTCAGGCGCAGATTGCGGGCGGCACGGATACCCGGGTGCTGTTGCCCGCTTTTCCCGCATTGCGCAAAGGCATACCTGATCTCCAGGTAGTGACAGAGCGAGAGACATTTGCCGGTTATATACGTCTGTTGTTTGGTGAATTTAACGGTGTGGGCATCTATCTGATTGATGCACCTGACCTTTACGATCGTCCCGGCAGCCCTTATCACGACGAGTCGCAGTTTGCCTATGTTGATAACTACCTGCGCTTTGCGCTGCTGGGCTGGGTCGGCTGCGAAATGGCGTGTGGTATGGATTCCATGTGGCGTCCCGATATCGTCCATGCCCATGACTGGCATGCCGGCCTGACCTGCGCCTATCTGGAGGCACGCGGCCGTCCGGCTAAATCGGTCTTCACCGTGCACAACCTGGCCTATCAGGGACTGTTCATGGCGCATCACATGGACCAGATTGGCCTGCCGTGGTCGTTCTTTAACATGCACGGTCTGGAGTTCTTCGGCCAGATCTCCTTCCTGAAAGCAGGGCTTTTCTACGCCGACCATATCACGGCGGTCAGTCCGACTTACGCCCATGAAATTACCTCGGCAGAATATGCTTACGGTATGGAAAGTCTGCTGGCGCAGCGGATGCGGGAAGGGCGGCTGAGTGGGATCCTTAACGGCGTCGATCCCTCTATCTGGGACCCGGCGCACGACCTGCTGCTCAGCGCGCGCTACAACCGCGACACGCTGGAAGCGAAGGCCGAGAACAAACGTCAGTTGCAGGTGGCGATGGGCCTCAGGGTCGATGACAAAGCACCCGTGTTCTGCGTCATCAGCCGTCTGACCAAACAGAAAGGGCTGGACCTGGTACTGGAGGCGCTGCCTGGCCTGCTGGCGCAGGGCGGTCAGCTGGTGCTGCTGGGACAGGGCGATGCCGAACTGCAGCAGGGCTTCCTGGCCGCCGCGGCAGAACATCCGGGCAGCGTCGGCGTGCAGATTGGTTACCACGAGGCGTTCTCTCACCGCATTGTCGGTGGCGCGGATGTGATCGTCGTGCCGAGTCGATTCGAGCCCTGTGGTCTGACACAACTTTATGGCCTCAAGTATGGTACGTTGCCTCTGGTGCGCCGTACGGGCGGCCTGGCCGATACCGTCAACGACAGCTCGTTAGAAAACCTGGCCGACGGTATCGCCAGCGGATTCAGTTTTGAAGATGCCAACGCATGGTCGCTGCTGCGGGCGATACGGCGCGCGTTTGTACTGTGGTCCCGTCCGTCACTGTGGCGTTACGTTCAGCGCCAGGCGATGGGCATGGACTTTAGCTGGCAGGTGGCGGCACAAGCCTACCGTGATCTCTACCAACGTTTGATGTAACGGATTGGGAAACTGGATATGAACGCACCTTTCACTTACGCCTCACCAACGTTGACGGTTGATGCTCTGAAGCATTCGATTGCCTATAAGCTGATGTTTACCATCGGTAAAGATCCCTCTATCGCCAACAAACATGAGTGGCTCAACGCCTCGCTGCTGGCGGTGCGCGATCGGATGGTCGAGCGCTGGCTGCGTTCCAGCCGTGCTCAGCTCTCTCAGGATGTCCGCCAGGTTTATTACCTGTCGATGGAATTCCTGATGGGCCGCACGCTGGGCAATGCGCTGCTGGCGATGGGCATCTATGACGATCTCAACCAGGCGCTGGATGAGATGGGGCTGGATCTGGCCGAGCTGATGGAAGAGGAGAACGATCCGGGGCTGGGTAACGGCGGCCTGGGCCGTCTGGCGGCCTGTTTCCTCGACTCGCTGGCAACGCTGGGCATGCCGGGCCGGGGTTATGGCATCCGGTATGATTATGGCATGTTCAAACAGAACATCGTGGAAGGTGAGCAGAAAGAGTCGCCCGATTACTGGCTGGAATATGGTAATCCGTGGGAATTCCAGCGTTTCAATACCCGTTATAAAGTTCGTTTCGGGGGCCGTGTTCAGCACGAAGGCTCTAAGGTGCGCTGGCTGGAAACCGAAGAGATCCTGGCGATGGCCTATGACCAGATCATCCCCGGCTTCGACACCGACGCCACTAACACCCTCCGGCTGTGGGGGGCGCAGGCCAGTAACGAGATCAATCTCGGTAAGTTCAACCAGGGTGACTACTTCGCGGCGGTGGAAGACAAAAACCACTCCGAAAACGTCTCACGGGTGCTCTATCCGGATGACTCGACCTACTCCGGTCGTGAGCTGCGTCTGCGTCAGGAGTACTTCCTGGTGTCCGCCACGGTGCAGGACATTCTGAATCGCCACTGGCGGATGCATCAGACCTGGGACAACCTGGCGGATAAAATTGCGATTCACCTGAATGATACGCATCCGGTACTGGCAATTCCTGAACTGATGCGCCTGCTGATCGACGAACATAAGTTCAGCTGGGATAGCGCCTTCGACGTCTGCTGTCAGGTCTTCTCCTACACCAACCACACACTGATGAGTGAAGCGCTGGAAACCTGGCCGGTGGATATGATCGGCAAGATCCTGCCGCGGCACCTCAGCATTATTTTTGAGATCAACGACTTCTTCCTGAAGACTGTGCAGGATCACTATCCCGACGACATCGATCTGCTGTCACGCATTTCAATTATTGACGAAAACGACGGCCGCCGGGTGCGCATGGCCTGGCTGGCGGTGGTCGTCAGTCACAAGGTCAATGGCGTCTCTGAACTGCACTCAAATCTGATGGTGCAGTCGCTGTTTGCCGATTTCTCCCGTCTCTTCCCCGGTCGCTTCTGCAACAAGACCAACGGCGTGACGCCACGTCGCTGGCTGGCACTGGCGAACCCGGCGCTCTCTGAGGTGCTGGACGACGAGATTGGGCGCAACTGGCGCACCGATCTCAGCCAGCTCGACGAGCTGAAAGCGCAGCTCGACTACCCAGCCTTTATCGAAAAGGTGGCGGTCGCCAAGCATCAGAACAAGCGGCGTCTGGCCGACTGGGTGGCGAAGAATCTGGATGTGGTGCTCGATCCGAATGCGCTGTTTGATGTGCAGATAAAGCGTATTCACGAGTACAAACGCCAGTTGCTCAACGTCCTGCATGTGATCACACGATATAACCGCATCAAGGCCGATCCACAGGCGGACTGGGTGCCACGCGTCAACATCTTTGCCGGGAAAGCGGCGTCGGCCTACTATGTGGCCAAACATATCATTCATCTGATCAACGACGTCGCCAACGTGATCAATAACGATCCGCAGGTGAAGAACAAGCTGAAAGTCGTCTTCATCCCGAACTACAGCGTCAGCCTGGCGCAGATTATCATTCCGGCGGCCGATCTCTCAGAGCAGATCTCAACCGCGGGAACGGAAGCGTCCGGCACCAGTAACATGAAGTTTGCGCTGAACGGTGCCCTGACCATCGGCACGCTGGATGGGGCGAACGTTGAGATGCTGGATCACGTCGGCGAAGAGAACATCTTTATCTTCGGAAATACCACGCCGCAGGTCGAAGCCCTGCGTAAAAAGGGTTACAACCCGCGTGACTACTATGAAGGTGATGAGGAGCTGCATCAGGTACTGACTCAGATTGCGTCGGGCGTCTTCAGTCCGCAGGAACCGGGCCGCTACCGCAATCTGTTCGATTCGCTGGTTAACTTCGGCGATCACTATCAGTTACTGGCGGATTATCGCAGCTACGTGGACACGCAGGATAAGGTGGATGCGCTCTACCGTAAGCCGGATGAGTGGCAGCGTCGTGCGGCCCGCAACATCGCCGGAATGGGCTATTTTTCGTCAGATCGCACCATTCAGGAGTACGCCGACGAGATCTGGCACATTTCACCGATCAGGCTGTAATCGTTAACGTCTGTGCGGCCAGGCTTATGGCCGTGCAGACTTCTTTGTTCCGCTCAGACGGGATACCTCCCGCTTTTCGCTGTTTCAGGCCGTCATCACCGCCGCGTCCATCTGGCAGTGCTGGCACCCGCATCGTAACGGCCAGCAGCCATAAAAAAAGCAGGCCGCAGCCTGCTTTCTGATGGGTTTCGGCCACCTTAAGAAGCCAGTGACAGAACCGGTTTCGCTTTCGCAGACAACCATCCGGCGACACGGGCCTGCTGCTCTTTGGTCAGCCACATGCCCTGCTTGGTACGACGCCAGATCGCGTCATCCAGTTCACGCACCCATTCGTGCTGCACCAGGTAGCGTAATTCTGCTTCATAGAACTCGTGTCCGAAGTTCTCACCCAGGTCGTCCAGGCTTTTCGCGCCCGCCAGCAGGGTTTCAGTATTGCTGCCGTAGGTGCGCGAGAAGTGACGCGCCATGTTTTCGCTGATAAATGGATAGCGGCGACGCAGGCTGGCCGCGTAGTCGTCGCTGGTGCCATTGATATTGCCGCCCGGCAGTACGCAGTTCTTCGTCCAGGCCGGACCCGCATTCGGGTAGTACTTCGCCAGTTTTTCCAGCGCATGTTCTGCCAGCTTACGGTAAGTGGTCAGCTTGCCACCAAACACCGACAGTAGCGGAGCCTGACCGTTGTCGTCGCGCACGTCCAGGGTGTAATCGCGGGTGATCGCCTGCGGGGAATCCGATTCGTCATCACACAGCGGACGCACACCGGAGTAAGACCAGACGATATCGTCGGCGGTCAGCTGCTTTTTAAAGTGTCCGTTAAACACTTTCAGCAGGTACTCGGTTTCGCTGTCATCGATATGGACGTTTTTCGGATCGCCTTTGTACTCCACGTCGGTGGTGCCGATGATGGAGAACTCATCCATCCACGGAATCACAAACACGATGCGATTATCTTCGTTCTGCAGAATGTAGGCCTGCTTCTCCGTGTGCACGCGCGGCACCACGATATGGCTGCCTTTGATCAGGCGGATGCCGTACGGCGATTTCAGCTGCAGGCCATCGTCGAACAGCTGCTTGACCCACGGGCCAGCCGCGTTGACCAGACCTTTTGCCTGCCAGGTGTGGATTTTACCGCTGTCGACATCCTCTGCTTCGACCTTCCACAGACCACCTTCACGCCAGGCGCGGGTCACACGGGTACGGGTACGCACTTCGCCACCACGCTTCACCACTTCCTGCGCATTCAGCACGACCATGCGTGCGTCGTCCACCCAGCAGTCAGAATATTCGAATCCGCGCGTAATCTCCGGCTTCAGGGCTGAATCCGCGCCAAAACGCAGGCTCTTACTGCCCGGCAGGCTGGTGCGTTTGCCGAGATGATCATACATAAACAGGCCGGTACGGATCATCCACGCCGGGCGCAGATGCGGACGGTGTGGCAGACGGAAGCGCATCGGAAACGCCAGATGCGGCGCCATTTTCAGGAGCACTTCACGTTCAGCCAGTGCTTCACTCACCAGACGGAATTCATAGTGTTCAAGGTAGCGTAAGCCGCCGTGAATCAGTTTTGAACTGGCAGAGGAGGTCGCGCAAGCCAGATCCCGCGCCTCCAGCATTAACACCGACAGTCCGCGTCCTGCAGCGTCTGCTGCAATGCCGGCACCGTTGATGCCGCCGCCGATCACGATCAGGTCTTTGGTTTCCACGTCATCTCCTCCGATGTTCGGAATAGTTCACTAATGTTCGTTTTCGAGCATAATAATAATCGCAAACCAACATTTACGCCAGCTTTTAACCCGCTAAAAACATTTTTGCGTGATATAGCTAACATATTGCCCACCAAAAAAACGGATACCCGTAACGATTGTCAGGTTATCGGCGTGGATTCTCGGGTTACACTACGCGCTATCGTGATGCTGTTATGAGAGATCCCATGGAAACGTTCGAATGTATTGATGTGCAGCAGGCGCAGGCGCGTCTGGCACAGGGCGCGCTGCTGGTGGATATTCGCGATCCACAGAGTTACGCCCTGGGGCATGCGGCTGGCGCGCTGCATCTGACCAACACCAACCTCAGCGACTTTATCAGTGGTGCCGACCACAGCCTGCCGGTGCTGGTGATGTGCTATCACGGCAACAGCAGTAAAAGCGCAGCACAATATCTGCTGGGTCAGGGCTTCAGCGCGGCGTACAGCATTGATGGCGGTTTTGATGCCTGGCGCGCGGCTTTTCCTCAGCAGGTCGCCCTCGGCAGTGAATAGATGGCAGCTCGTCACATGGAGCGTTACTGATGCGCATTACCCAGTTTAACCAGCCGCGCATGGCGCAGGCGTTTGTAGACTATATGGCGACGCGCGGCGTCACATTGCGGATCGAACATGACAACCATTACGTCATCATGCTGGATGATGAAAGTAAGATTGCCGTGGTCGAAAACGAACTTCAGCAGTTCCTGCACGATCCCAACCACCCGCGCTATCAGGCGGCCAGCTGGCACAGCGGTAAAACGGACAGCGGCCTGCGCTACGAGCGCAGCAACATCTGGGCGAACATCCGCGAGCGTGCAGGACCATTGACGATGAGCCTGATGGTACTCTGTATCGTCGTGTTTATTCTGATGCAGGTCATGGGCGATCAGACCGTGATGGCCTGGCTCTCCTGGCCGGATGCCGATCAGCATTTTCAGGTCTGGCGCTGGTTCAGCCATGCGCTACTGCACTTTTCACTGCTGCATATCCTGTTTAATCTGATGTGGTGGTGGTATCTGGGTGGGGCCGTTGAGAAGCGGCTGGGCAGCGGCAAACTATTCGTGATTATGCTGATTTCGGCCCTGCTCAGTGGCTGGCTGCAGGCGAAGTTCAGCGGCATCTGGTTTGGCGGCCTGTCGGGCGTGGTCTATGCCCTGATGGGATACTGCTGGCTGCGCGGCGAGCGCGATCCCGACAGTGGCGTCTATCTTGAACGGGGGCTGATCGGTTTTGCGCTGGTCTGGCTGGTGATTGGCTGGTTCGGCGTCTTTGGTCTGGCGATTGCCAACGCGGCCCATGTGGCCGGGCTGCTGGTCGGGCTGGCGATGGCGCTGGTCGACACGCGTCACATTACGCGCCGGTAGACGGAAATATGCAGGTTAACAGGAGAGGAACGTGAAGCAGACGCAACGTCATGACGCGATTATCGATTTAGTCCGTCGTCAGGGATATGTCAGTACTGAGGAGCTGGTGGACCATTTTGAGGTCAGTCCGCAAACCATTCGTCGCGATCTCAACGATCTGGCCGATCAGAACAAAATTCAGCGTCATCACGGCGGCGCGGCACTTCCTTCCAGCTCTGAGAATACCGCCTGGCACGATCGTAAAATGATGTGGTCAGCGGAGAAAGCGCGCATCGCCGAGCGCGTGGCCAGCCAGATCCCGGATGGGGCCACGCTGTTTATCGACATCGGCACGACGCCGGAAGCGGTGGCCCATGCGCTGCTGAACCACAGCGATCTCCGGGTGGTCACCAACAACCTTAACGTGGCGATGCTGCTGATGGGCAAACCCGATTTCCGGGTCATTATCGCGGGCGGTGAGGTGCGGACTCGCGATGGGGCGGTGATGGGAGAAGCGACGCTCGACTTCATCTCTCAGTTCCGGCTCGATTACGGCATTCTGGGCATCAGCGGCATCGACATGGATGGTTCCCTGCTGGAGTTCGACTATCACGAAGTGCGCACCAAGCGCGCCATTATCGAAAATTCACGCTGCGTGATGCTGGTGGTGGACCATTCGAAGTTTGGCCGCAATGCGATGGTGAACCTCGGCAACATGAGCCTGCTGGACTATCTCTACACCGACAAAATGCCGCCCGCCAGCGTCATGAAAGTGATTGAGCAGCATGAGGTCCATCTCGAGCTCTGCTGATGCCCGCCACGCCAGCCGCCCGGCTGGCGTTTTTCTTTGATTGCTGTCGCTTTTTTCCTCACTCGCGTCTTTACTTAATCGGTTGCTGGCAGCCGATTGCCAGCCTGTGCGCTTTCTCTTTTGCTTCACCTCATGCTTAACAGAAGGGAGTGATATGCCGCAGCAAAAATTCAATAAAGCCCGTTTCAATGCCGCGCTGACCCGTCAGTGGCAGCAGTTGAATCTCCGTTCTGCTCAACAGATGACGCCGCACCAGGCGTGGCAGGCGGTCAGCGCGGCGCTGGCGGAGCTGCTGGCCGCGCAACCCGCGCCGCGCCTGGCTGAGGGGCAGCGGCACGTTAATTATCTGTCGATGGAGTTTCTGATTGGCCGACTGACCGGCAACAATCTGCTGAATCTCGGCTGGTACAACGAGGTCAGCGCCGCGCTGGCTGAGCAGCAGCTCGATTTATCTGAGCTGCTGGAGCAGGAGGTCGATCCGGCGCTGGGCAACGGCGGACTGGGACGGCTGGCCGCCTGCTATCTGGATTCGATGGCCACGGTGGGCCAGCCGGCGACCGGTCACGGCCTTAACTATCAGTACGGTCTGTTCCGCCAGTCTTTCGACGAGGGCCACCAGAAGGAAGCGCCCGATGACTGGCAGCGCGAACGCTATCCCTGGTTTCGCCACAACGCGGCGCTGGATGTTGAGGTCGCGATGGGGGGCCGGGTCAAAAAGGAAGCCGATGGCGCGGTTCGCTGGTATCCCGATTTTACGCTGCGTGGCGAAGCCTGGGATTTGCCGGTCACCGGCTACCGCAATGGCGTAACCCTGCCACTGCGCCTGTGGCAGGCCGTCAGCATGCAGCCGTTTGATCTCACGGCATTTAACAACGGCGACTTTCTGCAGGCCGAGCAGCCTGGTATCGAGGCGGCGAAGCTGACCAAAGTGCTCTATCCCAATGACAATCATCAGGCGGGCAAGCGGCTACGCCTGATGCAGCAATATTTTCAATGCGCCTGTGCAGTGGCGGATATTTTGCGGCGTCACCATCTGGCGGGGCGCAGCATTCACAGTCTGCCGGATTTTGAGGTGATCCAGCTTAACGATACCCATCCCACCATCGCCATTCCGGAGATGCTGCGCCTGCTGCTGGATGAATATCAGCTGAGCTGGGATGAGGCCTGGCAGATCGCCAGCCGGGTTTTTGCATACACCAACCACACGCTGATGCCGGAGGCACTGGAGCGCTGGGATAAAAAGCTGATGCGCTCGCTGCTACCGCGGCATCTGCTGATTATCAAAGAGATTAATCGGCGGCTGAAAAAGCTGGTGAAGCAGCGGTGGCCGGATGACAAAGCGATGTGGCACAGGCTGGCGATTGTCGCAGAGGGGCAGGTGCGGATGGCCAATCTCTGCGTGGTCAGCGGGTTTGCGGTCAACGGCGTGGCGGCGCTGCACTCGCGGCTGGTGGTGAGCGATCTCTTTCCCGGATATCACCAGCTCTGGCCGCAGAAGTTCCATAACGTCACCAACGGCATCACGCCGCGTCGCTGGCTACAGCAGTGTAATCCGGCGCTGGCCGGGCTGATTGACGAGACGCTGAAGACCGAATGGGTCAATAACCTTGAGGCGCTGATCGGCCTGGAGGCGTATGCCGACGATCCGGCGTTTCGTCAGCGTTATCGCAGCATCAAACAGCAGAATAAAGCACAGCTGACCCGCTACATCGCCCGGCACACCGGCATTATCGTCAATCCGGCGGCGCTGTTCGATGTGCAGATAAAGCGCCTGCATGAATACAAGCGCCAGCACCTCAGCCTGCTGCACATCCTCTACTGTTATCAGAAGCTCATCCAGCAGCCCGATGACCAGACCATGACGCCAAGGGTATTCCTGTTCGGGGCCAAAGCCGCACCGGGATACTACCTGGCGAAAAACATTATCTACGCCATTAACCGGGTCGCGGACGTGGTGAACAATGACCCGCGCGTCGGCGATCGGCTTAAGGTCGTCTTTATCCCCGACTACCGCATCACGGTGGCCGAACAGATGATTCCGGCGGCCGACCTGTCAGAGCAGATCTCCACCGCCGGTTATGAAGCCTCTGGCACCGGGAATATGAAGCTGGCGCTCAATGGCGCGCTGACCATCGGCACACTGGATGGCGCAAACGTCGAGATTGCCGGACAGGTGGGAGAAGAGAACATTTTTATCTTCGGGCATACCGTGGATGAGGTGAAAGCACTGCGGGCGAACGGCTACAACCCGAAAAAGGTGCGCAGGCAGAACAGGGCGCTGGACGATCTGCTGAAAGCGCTGGAGAAGGGCAAATTCAGCAACGGCGATAAACAGGCATTTGACCTGATGCTGGCGAGCCTGACTAAGCAGGGCGATCCCTGGCTGGTGCTGGCTGATTTCCAGGCCTATATCGACGCGCAGCAGCGGGTTGAAGCGTTATGGCGCGACCCGGAAGGCTGGACCCGCGCGGCAATTCTCAACACGGCCCGAACCGGCATGTTCAGTTCGGACCGGTCCATTCGCGATTATCAGCAACGTATCTGGCAGGCACCGCGTTAAGGAGCAGCAATGAAACAGGATTCACTCGATCAGTCCGCCCGTGCTGCGGGTATTTCACTGAACTATATCGACGTAAACGGCAAAAAAGCAGAGATCAGCGATGAAACCAAGCGTGCATTGCTGGCGGTGATGAGCAATCCGCAGAAGGCGAAAAAATCGCCGCTTCCTCCGGTTGCGGTCTTCAGCGGCAACGGCAAGCGTCAGCTGACGCCAGAGGGCAGCGGCGTCTATCACTGGCAGCTGCAGACGGAAAAGGGCAAACAGCACAGCGGTGAACTCACCGCAGGTGAGCCTTTTACTTTGCCCGGCCCGCTGTCGCAGGGGTATCACCAGCTGACGCTCACCAAAGGCAGGAAAAGCTGGCAGACGCGGATTGTCGTCGCGCCACGTCGCTGCTATCTGCCGCCGGCGCTGGAGGCGGGCGAAAAACGCTGGGGTGCGCTGGTGCAGCTTTATACCGTGCGCTCTGAGCAGAACTGGGGAATCGGCGACTTCGGCGATCTTGATCGGCTGCTGGTACAGCTGGCTGAGCGGGGCGGCGATTTCGTCGGGCTTAATCCGCTGCATGCGCTCTATCCCGCCAGCCCCGGTTTCGCCAGCCCCTACAGCCCGTCGTCACGCCGCTGGCTGAACGTCATCTATATCGACGTCGATCAGGTGAGTGATTTCCGGGAAAGTGCGGCGGCGCAGAAGTGGTGGAAAAGCGCCAGAACGCAGAAGGCGCTGAGTCGGGCGCGTGAGACCGAGCACGTCGATTACGAGGCGGTCATGGCGCTGAAGCTCGCGGCGCTGCGCCACGCCTGGGCACACTTCCAGGCGCGGGACAGCCAGAGCGAGGCGCATCAATCCTGGGCTGCGTTTGTGCGTGAGGGCGGCGAAAGCCTGCGCTATCAGGCCGCCTACGACGGCATCCAGCTCGCGCGGCAGGCGGACAAGAGCCAGCAGGGCGGCTGGCCCGCGTGGCCGGAGGCGTGGCGCAATAGCCAGTCGCCGGAGGTGCAGCAGTGGTGTGAAGAGCACGAAGAGGAAATTGCGTTCTGGCAGTGGCTGCAATGGCTGGCGCAGCAGCAGTTCTCTGGCTGCTGGGCGCACAGTCAGGCGCTGGGGATGAGCGTCGGACTCTATCGGGATCTGGCCGTGGGCGTGGCGGAAGGCAGCGCGGAAACCTGGCACGATCCGGAGCTTTATCGCCTGAAGGCCGCCGTCGGCGCGCCGCCGGATCGCCTCGGCCCGCTGGGGCAGAACTGGGGGCTGCCACCGATGGATCCGCATGTGATGCAGGCGCGCGGTTATCAGCCCTTTATCGATATGCTCCGTGCCAACATGCGCGACTGCGGCGCACTGCGCATTGATCATGTGATGTCTCTGCTGCGTCTTTGGTGGGTGCCCGCCGGAGAAACTGCCGATAAGGGCGCCTATGTGGCCTACCCGGTGAACGATTTGCTGAGCATACTGGCGCTGGAGAGCCACCGGCTGCGCTGCATGGTCATTGGCGAAGATTTGGGTACCGTGCCGCAGGAGATCGTCAGCCTGCTTCGCAAGAGCGGCGTTTTTTCCTGGAAGGTGCTCTGGTTTGAGCAGGAGAAAGACGAGCGTTATCGCGCACCTCAGGACTATCCGCGCCAGTCGATCGCCAGCGCCAGCACGCACGACCTGCCTACGCTGACCGGCTTCTGGGAGCAGGGCGACCTGACGCTGGGCGAGAAACTGGGCCTTTATCCGGGTGATGCGGTAAAAGCGTTGCATGAGCAGCGTGCCACACAGAAACAGGCGCTGCTGGATGCGCTGCATCAGGCGGGTGCCTTACCGGCCCGCAGCCAGAAAAAGGCAGAGAAGCTGGCAATGACGCCAGCGCTGAACCGGGCGATACACCGCTTTCTGGCGGATACCGACAGTGCGCTGCTGGGCCTGCAGCCAGAGGACTGGCTTGGCATGACTACGCCGGTCAACGTGCCCGGCACGGTAGATCAATACCCTAACTGGCGACGCAAGCTGAGCAAAACGCTGGAAGAGATGTTTGCAGACAAGGAGGTAAATGCACTACTGAAAGTGGTCAGTCAGCAGCGTCAGTCAGGACAGAAACAGACGTAAAAAGCGTAATAACAAAGCGCGGCAGTCAGGCTGCCGCGCTTTATTCACTAGTAGAAGGAGTGTTCGCCGCGCTGATGCTCGGTGATGTCACGCACGCCTTTCAGATCCGGGAAAGCGGCCAGCAGCTCTTTCTCGATACCATCTTTCAGCGTCACGTCGATCATTGAGCAACCGTTGCAACCACCGCCAAACTGCAGGATGGCGTAACCGTCGTCCGTGATCTCCATCAGCGACACGCGGCCGCCATGACTGGCCAGCTGTGGGTTGATCTGCGCCTGCAGCAGATACTCCACGCGTTCTGCCATCGGCGCATCGTCCGAAACTTTACGCATTTTGGCGTTCGGCGCTTTCAGCGTCAGCTGCGAACCGAGGTTGTCGGTCACGAAGTCGATCTCAGCATCTTCCAGATAGGGTTTGCTCAGTTCATCCACGTACGCTGAAAGCTTTTCAAACTTCAGCTCGGTGTCGGTGGCTTCAACGGCATCGGGCGGACAGTAAGAGACGCCACATTCAGCCGTTGGCGTACCCGGGTTAATCACGAATACGCGAATCTGGGTGCCATCTTCTTGTTTGGATAGCAGTTTAGAAAAATGTTCCTGGGCAGAGTCAGTAATTCGGATCATGTCGATTGCTCAATAGTTGACTAATTTAGTTGGTTATAATACGCCCATCAAAGACGCTCTACAAGGTACGGCACAGGCACCAGACCTGCACGCTGGCCGCGCCCTGCGCCAGTAACAGACGGCTGATTTCATCTGCGGTACTGCCGGTGGTAACCACGTCATCCAGCAGGGCGATGTGGCGGCCCTGAACCGCGATATCAAGGCGAAAGGCGCCGCGTAAGTTAGTACGGCGCTGGCGGGCGCTGAGCTGATGCTGCAGCGCGCCCCGGTGCGGCCGGGAAACGCCTTCGCGCCATTCGCATCCCAGCCAGTGTGCCAGCGGGGCGGCCAGCAAACCCGTTTGATTATAGCCGCGCTGCCAGCGTCGCCGATGATGCAGCGGCACCGGCAGCAGCAGATCGGGACGCGGCACGCCGCCGCGCCGGTAAACAGTCTGCCAGCTTAACAAAAGCAGCCGGGCCAGCATCACCCTGAGTGCGGTTGTGTGCGAAAACTTCAGCTGATTAACCCACTGACTGAATGGCGGACGGTAGTCATTCACACAGATCAGCGCCTGCCAGGCGGGCGGCTTTTGCTGGCAGCGACCGCAGATAACCGTGGCGGAACCTGCCGGTAATCCACAGCGTGGACAGAGCAGCGGAAGCGGGGGTAAGCCGCGCAGGCAGAGGCTGCAGAGGCCATGTCGGGCGATCCGCAGCGGCATCCGGCATAGCCAACACAGGGCGGGGATTGCTAGCATAGCGACCTCCTTATCAATTTCGGGATAGTAACTGATGACGTCGCTTTACTGGCACACCTGCGGGGAAGGAAAACGCGATCTTGTGCTGCTGCACGGATGGGGACTGAATGCCGAAGTCTGGCAAACCCTTATTCCGCGACTCAGCCCGCACTGTCGCCTGCATCTGGTCGATCTGCCGGGCTATGGCCGCAGTCAGGATAGTGGCGCGCGCACGCTGAAACAGATGGCCGCGCTGCTGCTGCCTGCGTTGCCGCCGCAGGCGATCGTAATGGGCTGGTCGCTGGGCGGGCTGGTGGCAACGGAGCTGGCGCTGACGGCGCCCGACCGGCTGGCGGCCCTGATCACGGTCGCCTCCTCGCCCTGTTTCACCGCTACAGAGACGTGGCCCGGCATAAAACCGGAGACGCTGCAGAACTTTCAGCAGATGCTCAGCAACGATTTTCAGCGCACGGTGGAGCGTTTCCTGGCCCTGCAGACGCTGGGAACCGAAACGGCGCGCGCCGATGCGCGGCAGCTGAAAGAGGTGGTGCTGTCGCAGCCGATGCCGGAGGTGGCGGTGCTGGATGCCGGGTTGGAGATTCTGCGCGAGGTCGATCTCCGCGACGCGCTGCCGCAGATCACGCGGCCGTTTCTGCGGATCTATGGCGCGCTGGACGGCCTGGTGCCGCGTCGGATCGCTGCAGAACTGGATGAGCGGTTACCGGCTTCGCCTTCCGTAATGATTGAAAAGGCAGCACATGCGCCTTTTATTTCTCATCCTGATACCTTTTGTCAGCATGTTCTTAACTTTATCAGCGGGCTGGAAGGATAATCTGGCTTTATATTGGCAAAATCGCTGGCAGCGGCAATACTTCTTCTGGTGAGCAAGGCCGCTGCAATTTTATGTGATTAGTCACGGAAATGACTATGCCGTTCCATACTGCCTTACGCATTTAGCGGCTGCTTACATCTCACAATGGATCATGAATGAGGGTAAACATAATGACAGTTTTAAAATGGGTTGTGGCTTCAATGATGATGGGCGCGATTTCATTTTCTGCGATGGCAGCAAAAGAAGTCACTAAAGAAGAAGTTAAGACAATGAAACTGCATAAAATTGGCACCGTGAACACCACCGCGGAAACCACGTCGCCAATGGATGCTAAAAGAGTGTTGTCGAAGCTCGCTGACGAAAAAGGCGGTAAATATTACCGTGTGATCGCCGGTCGCGAACATGGAAAATTCAGCGCCACGGCTGAAGTCTACAAGTAATTATCGCAGCCATAAGAACTGCCAGGCATTCAGCTTAACCGGCTGGGTGCCATCCACTCTCTCTCCGCTCACCACATCCTGCAGGGTATGCGCCACCGGTAACTGCGTCTCCACTGTTCGTCCACTGAGATTAAACACACAGAGTAACCCCTCGCCGCTGTCCGGCTGATGACGGCGCAGCACCAGCACGGCGTTTTCGCTTTTATAGAGCGTCATCGCATTATCCGGATGAAAGGCAGGCTGACGGCGGCGTAGCTGAATCAGCTGGCCAAGCTGGATGTAGATTTGCTGACGCAGCCACTCATCACCCGCCAGCGCCGCTTCAATCTGTTTCAGGTCATACTTCTGACGATTGATCGCCCGGTTATGCCCGGCGGCCCGTACGCCAGCATAATCATTACGGCCACCCAGAATACTCTGGACATAAATAGCAGGCACGCCGGGAAAGACCAGCAGAATCGCATGTGCCAGCAGAAAGCGTTTCAGCCGGGTGGCGTCATCGTCGCTTTCACGATTTAACGCATCCAGAAAGGTGACGTTGATTTCATAGGGGCTGGTGGTGCCGTCAGGATTGTTTTTGTAGGAGACCAGCGCGCCTTCCAGCGCCAGATCGCGCACCAGCGCCACGATTTCGACTTCAGAGAGGATGCCGCGCGCCGGATTCAGGCCAATCCCATCATGTGACGCCAGAAAGTTAAAGAAGGTGGTGTCGCGGTTGCTGAGATCCAGCGTGCTGGCCCACTGCCGCAGCGCGCGCGCTGAACCGGTGTGGATGGCATGCAGCACCAGCGGCGGCAGCGAAAACTGATAAACCATCTGCGCTTCATCGTGCCCGTTGCCCAGGTAGCTGATGTTATCCTGATGCGGCACGTTGGTTTCAGTGATGATCACCGTGCCCGGCGCAACCTGATCGGCAATCGCACGAAACAGCTTCACCAGCTGATGGGTTTTTTCCAGATGAATGCAGCGTGTACCGGGGGTTTTCCACATATAGCCGACGGCATCCAGCCGCACATAGTCGGCGCCGCGAATCAGGTAGTCGAGCAGGACGTTCACCATGCGCCGCAGCACTTCAGGGCTGGCGAAGTTGAGGTCGATCTGGTCGGCGCTGAAAGTGGTCCAGATAAAGCGGGTTTCGCCATCTGCCAGGGTAAACGGGGTCAGCAGCGGCGATGTGCGCGGACGCGTTACCGCACTGAGATCGGTCGCGGGCGGCATGCTGATAAAAAAGTCATCCCAGCCGGGGTCCTGCGCCAGAAAGTGGCGGAACCAGGCGCTGCCGGCCGACATGTGGTTGCAGACGAAGTCAAACATCAGTCGTGTTTCCTGATGCAGGCGTGCGATGTCCTGCCAGTCACCATACTGCGGATTGACCTGATGGTAATCCATGACCGAAAAGCCATCATCGGAGGACCAGGGATAAAAGGGCAGCAGGTGAACCAGCGGAAAAATGGCTTGCAGATGCTGCTGATAGAAGCGGGAAAAGGTGCTGAGCGTCGGTTTACCGGCCTCGCGGAACTGATCGGCGTAGGTAATCAGCACCACATCCTGTTCATCCCAGTGCGCCTTGCGTGGCAGTTTAATCGTGTCACGGGCGGCGGCGATGTCAGCCAGCAGGCGCGCCAGGGTCGCCTCCGGAAACCTGCCAGCATAAATCTTATCGATAAGATCGGTGATTTTTTCCATCGTGAATTGGGTGCCGCAGCAGGTGTTGTTTTTATGACAGGCGTCTTTTTAGCGTAGCGTTATGGCAGGGATTTTCAACCGGACGGCGCGGTGTGAAAAAGGGGCCAGAAGATGGCCCCTGAAAAGCTTAGCGTTTTTTACCGAACGCGGCGGCCAGTGCATCGCCCATCGCACTGTTACCGGCGGTGGCGGCGGCCGGACGCGGACGGCCTTTCGGACTGGCCTGACGTTTCTCGTCACGCGGCGCGGCGCTTCGTGCACCGCCGCGTGCATTGCCTTCACCCGGCTGTTCATCAAGACGCATGGTCAGAGCAATACGTTTGCGCTGGAGATCGACCTCCATCACTTTCACTTTGACGATATCGCCCGCCTTCACCACCTGATGGGGATCTTCAACGAAGCGGTCAGAGAGCGAGGAGATATGGACGAGACCATCCTGATGCACGCCGATATCCACAAAGGCGCCAAAGTTGGTGACGTTAGTGACGGCACCTTCGAGGATCAGGCCCGGGGTCAGGTCGTTCAGCGTTTCCACCCCCTCTGCGAACTGCGCGGTTTTAAACTCAGGACGCGGATCGCGGCCCGGTTTCTCCAGCTCTTTCATGATGTCGGTCACGGTCGGCAGACCAAAGCGTTCATCAATGAAGTCGCGGGGGCTGAGGTTGCGCAGGCTGCCCGCGTTGCCCATCAGGTCACTCAGCGCCTGCTCGGTCGCGGCCAGAATGCGCTCCACTACCGGATAAGCTTCCGGGTGAACGGTTGAGGCATCCAGCGGGTTATCGCCATGATTGATGCGCAGGAAGCCCGCACACTGCTCAAAGGCTTTGGGCCCCAGACGGCTCACTTTCAGTAACTGCTGACGGTTCTGGAAGCGGCCATTCTCATCACGCCAGCTGACAATATTCTGCGCCATCATGCGCGTCAGGCCTGCCACGCGGGTCAGCAACGGCACCGAGGCGGTGTTGAGATCGACGCCGACGGCGTTCACGCAGTCTTCCACCACCGCATCGAGTTTCTTCGCCAGCTGGCTCTGGCTGACGTCATGCTGATACTGGCCGACACCGATCGATTTCGGATCGATTTTGACCAGCTCGGCCAGCGGGTCCTGCAGGCGTCGGGCAATCGACACCGCGCCGCGCAGCGACACATCAAGATCCGGGAACTCCAGCGCCGCCAGCTCCGAGGCGGAGTAGACCGAGGCACCGGCTTCGCTGACAATCACCTTCTGCGCGGTAACCTGCGGGAACTGCTGCTGCAGCTCCAGGAAGAAGCGTTCGGTTTCGCGTGATGCGGTACCGTTGCCGATTGCCACCAGCTCAACCTGATGCTTCATGCAGAGCGCGGCAACTGCGGCAGCGGCTTTGGCAGCCTGGCCGGTGTGCGGATAGACGGTATCGGTCGCGACCAGCTTGCCGGTCGCATCCACCACCGCCACTTTCACGCCGGTGCGCAGGCCGGGGTCCAGTCCCATGGTGGCGCGCATTCCGGCTGGGGCCGCCATCAGCAGGTCATGCAGGTTGCGGGCAAAGACGTTGATTGCTTCATCTTCTGCGCGTTCGCGCACCGTGCCCATCAGCTCGGTTTCGAGATGCAGCATCACCTTGATGCGCCACGTCCAGCTCACCACCGCCTTGCGCCAGCTGTCGGCCGGTGCGTTGTTCAGGCGCAGGTTCAGGTGTTCGGCAATCAGGGTTTCGCCGTAGCTTTCGCGCGGCGCTTCATCAAACTGCGGATCGGCATTTAGCGACAGTTGCAGCACGCCTTCGTTGCGGCCACGCAACATCGCCAGCGCCCGGTGCGACGGCACGGTACTCAGGGCTTCGTGGTGATCGAAGTAGTCGCGGAACTTCGCGCCTGCTTCCTGCTGGCCCTCAACCACGCGCGACACCAGGTGGGCATTTTTCCACAGGTAGTTACGCACTTTCGCCAGCAGCGCGGCATCTTCAGCGAAACGCTCCATCAGGATGTAGCGGGCCCCATCCAGCGCGGCGCGCACGTCAGCGACGCCCTTGTCGGCATCGACATACTGCTCCGCGATCTGCTCAGGAAGATGGGACGGATCCTGCCAGAGCGTCTCTGCCAGCGGCTCCAGACCGGCCTCAATTGCGATCTGTCCACGCGTGCGGCGTTTCTGTTTATAGGGCAGGTAAAGGTCTTCCAGCTCGGTTTTGCTGAGGGTGGTGTTGATGGCGCGGGCGAGGTCGTCAGTCAGTTTGCCCTGATCGCCGATCGACTTCAGAATTGACTGACGCCGCTCTTCGAGTTCACGCAGATAGCTGAGGCGGGTTTCAAGCTGGCGAAGCTGGGTATCATCCAGTCCGCCCGTCACCTCTTTACGATAGCGTGCGATAAACGGCACGGTGTTCCCTTCATCCAGCAGGCGAACGGCAGCGTCAACTTGATCGGGACGCGCCTGAAGCTCGCTGGCAATTATCTGGCTCAGAACTTTCATCATCAGGACTGTCTTGCTTTCCGGGTTGAGAAATAGCCGACAGTTATACGGATTGACGGTTAAAAATGCCAGAGACGCGGGCGGCTTTCAGCGATAATCTGAATCGTTATTGCGGGTAGTCAATCGCGTTGACATACCAGCGTGCCGGGCCCACAGGTGTCTCTACCGTCGCGGCATCGCCGACCTCTTTTTTCAGCAGCGCCCGCGCCATCGGTGAGTCGATGGAGATGTAATCCTTGCGGCCAAAAATCTCATCGTAGCCCACGATGCGGAAGCGTTTGAGGTCGCCCTCATCGTTTTCAATTTCCACCCAGGCACCAAAGAAGACCTTGCCATCCTGCTGCGGTGAGTAGTCAACGATACGCAGCTGCTCAAGACTTTTCGTCAGATAGCGGACGCGCCGGTCGATTTCGCGCAGCCGTTTTTTATTGTACTGGTAGTCCGCATTTTCGCTGCGGTCGCCCAGGCTTGCAGCCCAGGTGACTTTTTTGGTGACTTCCGGACGCTCTTCACGCCACAGATAGTCGAGTTCCGCTTTTAGTTTGTCGAAGCCTTCGCGGGTAATCAGTCGGGTTTTCATGCTATACCGGCCAGAGAGATCGAAAGAGGCTCAGTGTAAGGCAAACAGGTGGCGGCAAAAAAGAGTCGGGGAAAGGGTTTTTAAAGGCTAAAAACCCACGTTGACTTCCCCGGCGGCGAAAGGGTTGAAGCATGCTATCAAAATAAAAATCGTGTTCTGAAGCCGGACTGACAGGTCGCGAACTTATTTTCCGGCGTGGGTCGCCGTGGTGGTTGAGGTGCCGGTACCGTGACCGTCACCACCGCCGCCGCCCATGGTGGCCAGCGCAACGCCCAGCAGAGCAGCGACAGCGCCCACGCCGATGGCGTCGGAGTTACCTTTAGCGGTGGTGGTTGCTGCGGCGCCAGCCGCTTCACCGGTCGCTGTTGCGGCATGGACCGGGCTGATGGTGCTGAAAGCCAGCGCGCTGAGCAGTAAAATTGTTTTTTTCATTGTGTGTAATCCCCGTTGAGACATCGAATGGTGCCTGAGCAGTCTGGTTCAAAATTCAGGGGGCGAAAAGTTGGCTTTACTGATTGATTTAATGGACTTTAATATCGTCTGGCCTTGCTGGCAGCCCGGCTCAAATTAATCCGAGAGAAGCATGGGGCATTAAGGGGTTTAGCTAGAGTATTATGCTGCCAGCGTGCGGATGAGGTGGATTATCTGGAAGGTCGTCGTCGTGATAGCCTGGTTATAAGTCAAATTATCTGCTAACGCGCTGAATTTATTCACTGTAAAAATGCTGGTACGCTTCTGACGCCAGCCATTGAGAGAAATTCAGCCTTTTTTTCAGATTTGCCGTAACCGTTGCGAAAGGACGTAAAAAAGTGCGATGAACGCCCTGAAACGGGTACAGAATAAATATAAGCTCCTGTTTAATATGCTTTGTAACAATTTTGGCTAGAATATAAACCATTAATGACTGTCACTATAAGGCATCTTTTTTTAACAATGTTGGCTCAGGCAATAGCGCCTTTGGGAGTTGAAAATGCAAGAGAACTACAAAATTCTGGTCGTCGATGATGATATGCGTCTGCGTGCACTGCTGGAACGCTATCTCACCGAGCAGGGCTTTCAGGTGCGCAGCGTCGCTAATGCCGAACAGATGGATCGTCTGTTAACCCGTGAATCTTTCCATCTGATGGTGCTCGACCTGATGTTGCCAGGCGAAGATGGCCTCTCTATCTGCCGTCGTCTGCGCAGTCAGAGCAACCCGATGCCGATCATCATGGTGACCGCCAAAGGCGAAGAGGTGGACCGCATCGTCGGGCTGGAAATCGGTGCGGATGACTACATTCCTAAACCGTTTAACCCGCGTGAATTGCTGGCGCGTATCCGTGCCGTGCTGCGTCGTCAGGCTAATGAACTGCCGGGCGCGCCGTCACAGGAAGAGGCGATCATCGCCTTTGGTAAGTTCAAACTGAACCTTGGCACCCGCGAAATGTTCCGTGAAGAGGAGCCGATGCCGCTGACAAGCGGTGAGTTCGCGGTACTCAAGGCGCTGGTAAGCCATCCACGTGAGCCGCTCTCGCGCGATAAGCTGATGAACCTGGCGCGTGGCCGTGAATACAGCGCGATGGAGCGTTCGATTGACGTGCAGATTTCCCGTCTGCGTCGCATGGTGGAAGAAGATCCTGCGCATCCACGTTATATCCAGACCGTCTGGGGCCTGGGCTACGTCTTTGTGCCGGACGGCAGCAAAGCATGAAGCGGCTGCGCTTCTCGCCACGCAGTTCATTCGCCCGCACGCTGCTACTGATCGTGACTCTGCTGTTCGTCAGCCTGGTCACGACCTATCTGGTAGTGCTGAACTTTGCCATCCTTCCCAGCCTGCAGCAGTTCAACAAGGTACTTGCATACGAGGTTCGTATGCTGATGACCGACAGGCTGCAGCTGGAAGATGGCACGCAGCTGGAAGTCCCTCCGGCTTTTCGCCGGGAGATCTACCGTGAACTGGGGATTTCGCTGTTTACCAATGCGGCAGCAGAAGAGAACGGCTTGCGTTGGGCGCAGCATTACGAATTTCTGAGCGAACAGATGGGGCAGCAGCTGGGCGGGCCGACCGATGTGCGGGTGGAGGTCAACAAGAACTCGCCTGTCGTCTGGCTGAAAACCTGGCTGTCGCCCGATATCTGGGTGCGGGTGCCGCTGACAGAGATTCATCAGGGCGATTTTTCACCGCTGTTCCGTTACACCCTGGCGATTATGCTGCTGGCGATTGGCGGGGCCTGGCTCTTTATCCGCATACAGAACCGACCTCTGGTGGATCTGGAGCACGCAGCCCTGCAGGTCGGGCGCGGGATTATACCGCCGCCGCTGCGCGAATATGGCGCGTCCGAGGTGCGGTCGGTAACCCGCGCCTTTAATCAGATGGCGGCCGGAGTAAAACAGCTGGCCGACGATCGCACGCTGTTAATGGCGGGCGTCAGTCATGACCTGCGCACGCCGCTGACCCGTATTCGCCTGGCGACCGAGATGATGGGTGAGCAGGATGGCTATCTGGCCGAATCGATTAACAAAGATATCGAAGAGTGCAACGCCATCATCGAGCAGTTCATCGACTACCTGCGCACCGGTCAGGAGATGCAGACGGAGCGCGCCGACCTCAACAGCGTGCTGGGCGAAGTGGTCGCCGCGGAAAGTGGCTACGAGCGTGAGATCGAAAATGCGGTGATGCCGGAAGAGCTGATGCTCGATATCAATCCGCTTTCGATTAAACGGGCGCTGGCTAATCTGGTGGTCAACGCCGCGCGGTACGGCAATGGCTGGATCAAGGTCAGTAGTGGACGGGAGCTGCATCGTGCCTGGTTCCAGGTGGAGGATGACGGCCCGGGCATCAAGCCGGATCAGCTGGCGCATCTTTTCCAGCCGTTTGTGCGGGGTGACAGCGCCCGCAGCACCAGCGGTACAGGTCTGGGCCTGGCCATTGTGCAGCGTATTATCGATGCGCATCAGGGATCGCTGGAGATTGGCGAGAGCGAACGCGGGGGATTACGTATTCGTGCCTGGTTGCCACTGGCAGAGGGTCTGGCGCTGAGTCATAACAACGGCAGCAACAGCGTATCGGGCTGATAAAAACGGCGCGGCAGGGACACTGCCGCGCCGTCTCTTTTAGCGTTGCGGGCCAGCTTTCACCAGCGCAGCACCTGCGGCGTTATCGGTGTACTTCGCGAAGTTATCAATAAAACGCTGCGCCAGATCGTCGGCGGCGGCGGTCCACTTCTCTTCACTTTCCCAGCTACGACGCGGATCGAGCGTCTCACTGTCCAGTTCACCCAGTGATACTGGCATCTGCAGGTTGAAAATCGGCAGCGTTTCCGTTGGCACATCATCCAGTTCACCCGCCAGGATTGCATTGATAATGGCGCGGGTGTTCTTCAGGGAGATGCGTTTGCCGCTGCCGTTCCAGCCGGTATTGACCAGATAAGCCTGCGCACCGGACGCCTCCATCCGTTTCACCAGCACTTCCGCATACTGCGTCGGATGCAGCGTCAGGAAAGCCGCGCCGAAACAGGCGGAGAAGGTTGGGGTCGGCGCCGTGACGCCACGTTCCGTACCGGCCAGTTTAGCGGTGAAGCCCGACAGGAAATGATACTGCGTCTGCTCCGGCGTCAGACGGGAAACCGGCGGCAGGACGCCAAACGCATCGGCGGTCAGAAAAATAACCTTCTGCGCGTGACCGGCTTTGGAAACCGGCTGCACGATGTTGTCGATGTGATTAATCGGGTAGGAAACACGGGTGTTTTCCGTCTTGCTGCCGTCTGCGTAATCGATGCTGCCATCTTCGCGCACCACGACGTTTTCCAGCAGCGCATTGCGGCGAATGGCGCGGTAGATCTCCGGTTCAGCCTGCTCAGAGAGGTTGATGGTTTTCGCGTAGCAGCCGCCTTCGAAGTTAAACACGCCATCATCGTCCCAGCCGTGCTCATCATCGCCAATCAGCTGACGATCGGGGTCGGTGGAGAGCGTGGTTTTGCCGGTTCCGGAGAGGCCAAAGAAGACCGCCACGTCGCCCGCTTTGCCAACGTTGGCTGAACAGTGCATCGACGCGATGCCCTTCAGCGGCAGCAGGTAGTTCATGATCGCGAACAGACCTTTCTTCATCTCGCCGCCATACCACGTGCCGCCAATCAGCTGCATGCGTTCGGTGAGATTAAAGGCGACGAAGTTTTCAGAGTGCAGCCCCTGCGCCTGCCAGTCCGGATTGGTGCATTTGGCGCCGTTCATCACCACAAAATCGGGCGTGAAGTCGGCCAGCTCGGCGTCATCCGGCTGGATGAACATGTTTTTCACAAAGTGCGCCTGCCAGGCCACTTCAGTGATAAAACGCACGCTCAGGCGCGAGTCAGCATTGGCGCCACAGAAAGCATCCACGACAAACAGGCGTTTGCCGGAGAGCTGGCGGGTGACGCAGCTTTTCAGCGTGTTCCAGGTCTCCTGCGACAGCGGCTGGTTGTCGTTTTTGCCGGTGCCCTGATCGTTCCACCACAGGGTATCGCGCGTGGTGTCATCACGCACGATATACTTATCCTTTGGCGATCGCCCGGTGAAAATTCCGGTGTCTACGGCAATCGCACCGCTCTGCGTCAGGGTGCCACGAGCAAAACCTTCGAGGTCCGGGCGCGTCTCTTCCTGAAATAACGTGTCGTAATCAGGGTTGTAAACCACTTCCGTGGTATCCACGATGCCCAAAGCGGCAAGGTCTTGCGAGGTCAGGCCGTTAACGCGCATTTTACTGCTCCTTAAATCGGTGTCTGTTCTGCACAGCAGAGATAGGTTGGGATCGTGCTGCCAGCTGTTGCATCGGATACGACCGATGACGGATAAGCCCCGACGCATCGTTGCGCGACGCTGCAACGCGAGCCGGGCTGTTCAGGCATCGGCCCCGGGCTTCCGGGCGTTTGCACGATCGCGCGCAGTTTACTCTTCTGCGTTTAGGGAAAAAGGGCAGTGATCTAAAAATGCGACTCAGGGCGCGTTAAGGCCACGTTTCGAACGTTTAAAAGATGTTATGAAAGTAAAAAAAGATAATTTGTCTGAAAAATTATGGGGATAGCGGGACGGGCGAAAAGGGGCGGCCAGAGCCGCCCGGAGGATTAGTGAAGTCGCTCGCTGTTCTCATGCGAATGGTTGCGGATAGCGGCGATATCGACCGCATCAAACACGTAGTCTGAACCGCAGTAATCACAGTGCATTTCAATTTTGCCATCTTCCGCAATAATCTCATCCACCTCTTCCTGCGGCAGCGTGGTCAGCACTTCACCACAGCGTTCGCGCGAACAGGTGCATTTGTAAACCACCGGCTGCGGATCGTAGAGCGTAACCTCTTCCTGATGATAGAGGCGCCACAGCGTTTCATTGGCGGGCAGGTCGATCAGCTCTTCCGTTTTGATGGTTTCGGTCAGCGTAGCCAGATGTTCGAACGCCTCTTTTTCCGTCTCCTGCGCGGGCAGCACCTGCAGCAGAATCCCGGCCGCGCCTTTGTCGCTGGTGCGGATAAACAGACGTGTTGGCAGCTGCTCAGAGCGCATGAAGTAATCTTCCAGGCACGCCGCCAGGGTATCCCCCTCCAGACCGACCACGCCCTGATAACGCTCACCTTTTTCCGGAGTGATGGTGATCACCAGATAGCCGTTACCGACCATACTTTTCAGGGTGCTGTCAGCCGGAATCTCGCCTTTCAGACGCGCTACGCCGCGCAGCTCCTGATTATTGTTGCCATTAATCACCGCCAGTGACAACGGACCATCGCCCTGCAGCTGCACGGTGATTTCGCCATCAAACTTCAGCGTAGCGGTCAGCAGGCTGGTGGCCACCAGCATCTCACCCAGCAGGGTTTTAACCGGCGCCGGGTAGTCATGATTCTTCACGGTTTCACGCCAGGTGTCAGAGACGTTCACCAGCTCGCCGCGCACAGCGGCATTTTCAAACAGATAACGGTGCAGTTGATCCTGGACTGACATATTTTTTTCTCTCACTGGAACGGGATGATGGCGCGCCTGCCAAGACGACATTATTCATCACCCGATAATTTAAACTTCATCAAATCGCGACGCTCTTTTTTATCCGGTCGCCGATCGGGATGGGGCATAGTCAGCGCATTGAGCTTGCGCGCCTGCGCCACTTTCTCGCGTTTTTCAACGCTGGCATCGGTTTCCCGATAGAGCTGCTGGGCTTCGCTGGCAGGACGGCGCTGATTACTGACTCCTGCCACGATCACCGTGCGTTCATCGTTTCCCTGACGCAGCGTCAGCTCCGCGTTCAGCTCCACCACTTTGCTGGGTTTGCTGCGCTGACCGTTGTAATGCACTTTGCCGCCTTCAACCATTTCCCGCGCAATCGCCCGGGTTTTGTAGAAACGCGCGGCCCACAGCCACTTGTCGAGGCGGACCTCTTCGCTGCTTTTCTCTTTCATTGCTGCTCCTGACTCAGATCAGCGTCCGGTAATCGCTGATAGCGCGGTGACGCTGAAAGATTTGCTCAGGACGGCCCGAATCGGGATTTTTTACGCCTAAGCACCCGCCGATGCCCCATAACGTCGCAGCATCCAGAATGATCTCGCTGTCATCGATAAACAGCGTGCGCGGCGCAGAAAAACCGGTGTGCTGCTGTACCGCCTGCCATAAGCGCTGGTCTTCTTTCGAATACCCAAAGGTATGGGTGGAAAGTAATAAATCAAGGTGCGGCGCTAAACCTGTCTGCGCCAGTTTGACGTCAAGATTGTAAGGATGCGCGTTGGTCAGCAGGATGGTGCGCTTTCCCATACGACGTAGTGCCTTTAAAAAAGGCAGCGTATCGTCACGCAGCGCGATCCGGCTGCGCATTGCCCAGGTCATGGCACGGATGTCCAGCGCCAGTGCTTCTGCCCAGTAATCGAGACAATACCAGTTTAGCGTATGGGCGACGGCCTGATACTTTTCCGCGACGATGGCTTCAGCTTCTGCCCGAGCGATGCCGCGTTGCAGGCGGAGCTGTTCGGGCACATGCTCCAGCCAGAAGTGGCGGTCAAACGCCAGATCCAGCAGCGTGCCGTCCATGTCGAGCAGCACGGTATCAATCTCAGACCAGTTAAGCATCGCGGGATCTCACCCTGAAAAAACCGGGCGACAGGGTAGCACAGAAGGGCAGGGCTCAGAATATCGAGCGCACGCCCTGCAAAGTTCCGAGGTTGTGGTTAAAGCATTTGTCGTAATAGTGCTGGATATCGATCATGCGCTGACGGTTGAGGTGCATACGGCGCAGCGCCAGCATCCCGTTGGACACGCCGCAGATCAGCAGCACCAGCAGCAGCAATACGGTGCCCAGGTAGCGCCACTGCGCCATCGCATCCGGCTCGTTGTGCAGCGCGATATGACGCGTGCCATTGGCATCGGTCGAGAGGCTGGTGATAATGCCGCTGGCGCTGAAAGGCGTGTGCAGCAGCATGGCGGAGAGACGTTGCAGCTCGCGCCACTGAGAAGGCGGATCGAGGTCGAACAGCGATACGGTCGGCTGGGGCTGGTTCACCAGCTGACGGCCCTCGTCGCTGACAATGAGAAAGCCGCCCGGCGGCGGGCTGTTAAGATTTTCTGCCGCCCGACGGGTTTCGCGGAAAAAGAAGGTCGAGGTGGCGGTATTAACCAGATTTTCCAGGGCTTCAGCGCTGACCGGCCGCAGCAGCACATTCATGCCGTTAAGCTGGCCAGAGTCCGCCCGGCGCATCAGCGCTTCCCAGTCTTTGGCGTTGCCCAGATTCACCAGCGCATTCTTCAGGCGCATACAATCCTGCGGCTGATTACAGAGATCCTGCGTCTTAATCACCAGATCGGAGAAATCATCCAGCAGGATCATTCCGGACTTCTGAATCGCTGAGGCCAGCTGTGGGTTCAGTTTGGGATCGGTATTGGTTTCCGGATGCAGCTGCCTGGTGGTGGTATCCAGCAGCGCCGAAGCTTTATCAATAATGTCCGACTGCGGCTGTGGCAGCGGGGTGGCGTTGTTCCAGTAAACCGCCGAGCAGTCAAACGGCATATAAGCGTAACTGCGGTTGCTCTGATAATTTTCCGGCACCGAACACATACCAGTGCCACTGACTGTCAGGCTGTCGCCGATGTTCAGCGCTACGCCGCTGAGTTTATCGACGCTGCTGACTTCCAGACTGTCGGTGCCCCTGGCCCAGGCCAGACTGAGCTTCACTGGCATGCCGAGTGGGATCCAGGTGACCAGCAGAGTCAGTACCATCAGCGAACCACAGGCCAGCACCACGTTTTTCCGCCAGCGCTGAATCGGGAAGTTTTTCACTTCATCCTGCAGTGACAGGAAGCGCCCCTGACGCACCACCTGACGATTGAGATAGATTTCCACATCGGTAATCTGCCCCAGATCATGTGCGACGTAAGGCTGCCAGTGCGGCGGATAGGCGAGGTCGATAATCCCCAGCGTAATGTTACTCTGCTCCTGGTTCGACTCGCTGAACAGGCCCCAGCGTTTCGGCGCGCCACGCAGGCAGTGGATATCACGCAAGCCGCGCTCACCGGGGATGCGATAGAGCAGCCACAGGCTGGCCGCAATCATCAGGGCACCGATCAGCAGCAGCCAGATCATCAGGGTCGCGGGTACCAGCAGGCTGAAGAAGAACAGTAAAAAAGCCAGAGAAATTATCACCGCTTCCCGGACGCCGTCAGGCCGCGACAGACGATACTCTTCCGGCGTCTCTTTTCGCACTTTCAGCAGCTCGATATTTTCCGTTTCCGCCTTACGGATAGAGGCGTTGGTCGACATCGGACGCATCAGTGTGGGCAGCGATTGCTGGTCCACGGCATAATCAGCCAGCGAGTGGCCATTCAGCGAGATGACCAGCGGAATAGATTGGGTACGGATTAATTCGACGTAGTTTTCGTCAGTGATGTACTGCTCCCACAGTGGCGGCAGATGAACTTCGACTTCATCCAGGTAGTAACGCCATTTGTGCGGATCGTCTGTTGACAGGCCGTAGCGGGTAATTGCCCGGGTAACCGGATAGACATTGTTGCTCTGCGCCGTCAGCGTCAGGCGGTCAGATGTCCTGCGTTTATCGGTCGTCACCGTCGTACGGGGCTGCTTTTCCAGCGCGGCAACATATTTGTCGACGGCTTCGCGTTCCTGAGCAGAGAGTTTACGGCAGGGCGGACTGATAAATGGCAATGGTTTCGCCAACGGCGGCCGATGCCGCATAGCGTACCAGAACCCAATACCTGCCAGGATTGAACAGGTCAGCACTATGGCCAGGATCATAAAGATTGTGCTCATGCTCTGCTCAATTCAGCCAAAATGCTGCCTTCACTTTTAACTTACGCTCCCGGTTATGCACACGCTTAACGCGGCACAGCGGAAGATTATATAACCCCAGGGTGTCAGGCACCTGATAAATAGTGCCAGTATAGAGCTGATTAGCATTTGTTAAACCATGCCTTGTCCGAATGGTAACCGGCTCAGACTGGATTAAATATCGGCATTATCTGAAACTTATCGCAGCATATTGACTAATGCAAATTTAGTCTTAACTGATAACTAAAGGCTGTTATTCAATCGTCAGAATCTATGCAACGATAACGCCCTTGTCTGACTGTCGCACAATTGCCTGTGGTTAGGTATGCTAATTTGCTCCCGCCAGGAGGCGCAGAATAATTTGAGGCTGATATGAAAATTCCAAAAAAACCTGACATCCTCAATATCACCGCTGTGGCGCGTTCGCGGTTATTCACTATTGAATCGGTCGATCTGGCTTTCAGTAATGGCGCGCGTCGCGTTTACGAGCGCATGAAGCCCTCAGAACGGGAAGCCGTGATGATTGTGCCGATTATTGATGATCATCTGATTCTGATTCAGGAATATGCTGTCGGCCTGGAAACGTATGAGCTTGGCTTTCCGAAAGGGCTGATCGACGCCGGGGAAACCGTTAATGAGGCCGCGGTTCGTGAACTGAAGGAAGAGGTCGGTTTTGGCGCGCATGCGTTGACGACGCTGGGCAAACTCACGCTGGCCCCCTCCTATTTCTCCAGTAAAATGAACATCGTGGTGGCGGAAGGACTTTATGCCGAAAGGCTGGAAGGGGATGAGCCTGAGCCATTGATTGTTCACCGCTGGCCGCTGAACGACATGCTGTCACTGCTGGCAGAGCCCGATTTCCGCGAAGCACGCAACGTCAGTGCGCTGTTTATGGCCCGTGAATGGCTGGTCAGACAGGGACGGTTGCGTTACTGATTGCGCCAGCGAATAGCGCAATCAGCAGCGGACAGGCGAATCAATCTGTCAGTGTGCGTGACTGTCGCGTCGATAGCTGCCTGAACAGGGGCGCCGCGACCAGATAAATCAGGCAGGCGACAATTAATGAGTTGAAGACCGGTACACCGCGCTCGATAAACAGGCCGGTGGCTGCTCCTGCGAGGCTGGCGATTAGCGCCGGCCAGCCGATCGCCACCGAAACGGGCGGCAGGGCATTCTCTGTGCGGCCCAGCGCAAGCGTCTGGCGGCTGGTTTTCAGCACGTAATAATCGATAATCATCACCCCCAGTACCGGCGGGAAGACCACGCCCAGCAGCTCCAGGAAATCGACGAACCGGTCGAGGATCCCCAGAATCGAACAGAGCGTTCCAAGCATCCCCAGCAGCAGCGTAATGACCTGATAGCGCGGCTTGTAGCCGGTCACGCCCTCGATCGCATTGGTGATGCCCAGCGTGGAGGAGTAGAGATTCAGATCGTTGACGCGCAGGGTAGAAAAGACCACCGCAAACAACCCCAGGGTGCTGGTGGTCTGCGTAATGATGGCAATAATGTCTGCGGTCTGCAGCTCCCTGGCGACCAGAATCGCCAGGCCATTGATCCCATATTCACCCGCCAGAATAGTTAGCAGCGTAATGGCGAACACATCCCTGCCATTGCGTGAGAAACGGGTCAGGTCGGGAGTCATCAGGCTGGCCAGGATCGCGCCGCCAATCACCATGGTGATCGCAGCGCTCACGGTTATGGGGTCAGCCGCGACCGCTGGCTGGGCAACAGGGCCAGCCTGACCGTGAAAAGCGTGCCAGAAAATCCAGCCCACAAGCGCAATAAAGAGTGGTACGGCAATGCGGGCAGTAAACCGCAGCGCCCGGAAGCCAAAGGTCACCAGCAGGGTCAGGACACCGCCCGACAGCGCCGCCGCCTCGGCAAAGCTGAGTTTACCGTCCAGCGCATAGCTCAGCGACCGGGCGAAGACCGCATTCTGAATGCCGAACCAGCCCAGCAGGCTAATCGCCACCAGCAGACCAATCAGCACCGAACCGTGACGGCCAAAGCCACACCAGCGCGCCAGCAGACTGCCAGGCAGGCCCTCGCGCATACCGGCATAGCCGAGCGCGAAGGTGAGCACACCGAACAGCAGACTGGCCAGGGTAATTGCGGTAAAGGCTTCACCTGTGGACATTCCGTTGCCCAGCACCGCCCCGAGCATAAACTGGTCCAGCGCCGTCAACATACCCATGTGCACAATCGCGACGCTGAGCAGCGAAAGGCGTTTATTTTCAGGCACGCGGCTCAGGGGATAATCATCAAATTTACTCACTGCAGGGTTTCCTTACCGACTTAAATAAAAATAACGCCAGCGCTGAGAAAGCGTTCTGGCAGATAACTTTCCAGCGATTCTGCATAGCAGTAGCTCTCAAATTGCTGAAGCGAATGCACCCCGGCTTTCTGATAAAGCGTCGTGATGCGGTTGCTGATGGTCTTTACGCTGAGGTTATAGATACGCGCGATCTCTTTAGCATTAAACCGCCGCAGCAGCAGGAAGATGACATCCAGTTCGGCGGAGGTAAACAGAGGATGCGCCAGCCGCGTGGTCAGAACGGACGACTTTTTTTGATCGATAAAGCGCATCGCGGAAAGATTATCGACCGGGCGCGCATTCCAGATACAGCCCAGCAGTTGCTTATTGTGGTCAAACACCGGGTATTTTTCGCTGATAAAAGGGGAGAGATAGTTATTTCCGTACCAGTAATGCGTTTCAATCACGGCAACACTGCCTTTTGCCGCTTCTGCCTGCTGATCGTGCTCGCAGAATTGATCGGCACAGTCGCTCCAGGGCGTAGGAAACTCATTGTCCTTCTTTCCCTCTAAGCAATAGTTTTTAGGTGTCGCCGTGTACATCCTGGCCGCATCATTCATATAAAGATGCTGTGAAGTCGCATCCTTGAAACCCCACGGGGTCGGTAACAGATCCATTGTTGTGGCAAAGGGGGCGATAAACTCATCAATACTACGGTAGGGGCTATCCATGGCACCTCGCTGAAATTCTTCAGATTATAATCTTTTTGCCAGATAGTAGCGCGCATAGCGCTCTGCATAGCCTTCCTGCTCACCATAGACGCGATAACCTAATTTCTCGTAGAAACCGCGAGCCTGAAAGCTCAGTGTGTCTACCACGGCCATGTGACAGTGCCGGTTTCGCGCCTCCTCTTCTGCTGCCTGCATCATCTGACGTCCTGTGCCATGCATGCGCTGCGCTTCAGCTATCCAGAAGTAGTGGATATCCAGCGTACCGCACCAGGTATGCGCTAACAGGCCACCCTGAATATTTTTTTCATCGTCATACAGGATAACATTCAGTGTTTTCATGTTGATGTCAGCAAAACCGCTATTATGCTGCCAGAGCTGCTGAATAATATATTCTTCACTCTTCTGGTCAGGCACATCGCCAATTTTAATTTCCATATATAAATAGTTTCCGCAAATAATTAAATAAGAGCAGCCTGGCAGGATTCTTATCACGATAAAAAGCAGGGCGCAAGAGCCAATCTCCCCCCTGTTATCCGAAGCGGTAACTATTATGCTGGCCCGACGTATTGCGCTGCCATGCAATCTTTTTTATCAGCTGGCACCAGGGAAATGCGATTTTCAGCAATATAATAAGATGCGCCTGACTTTCAAAGTGGTCACCACAAATAAGCAGGACGCCTGTTGCCTTATGATGTAAGGCTGAAAAAATACCGTTCACTCAGGTGGACGGCATTTTTTTATGCGCGCTGTTGCTGAACCTCAGCCTTTATTCTTTCCGCCTGCAGCTTCCCTTCCAATCCTGTCACCGCCATAAGCATGCCATCACTTTTCTGATAGTCCCGGCTCCCGGCAGGAGAGGGGCAGAGCGCACGCGGCTTAGCCTTTTTTCAGACCCAGCGCCATGAAGTCAGTGCATAAAAAAAGCCGATCGTCAGAGCAATCGGCTTGGGTTATTTTACGCTTCAGCGGTTACATCAGAACAGCTCGTGACTTTCGCCGTTATCCATAATGGTGGTGCCCACATCATGAACCGAATATTCAGTCGGCTGGGTACCATTGATGAAATATTCCTGACGGGTATTACCGCCACCGCTGGCCAGCTTGCCGGTACTGCGGTCGATAGTGACCGTTACCACGCCTTCCGGCGGAGTTAACGGCTGCACCGGCACGCCTTCCAGCGCGCTCTTCATGAAATCATCCCATGCCGGTTGCGCACTCTTCGCGCCGCCTTCGTAGCCCGAAATCTGGTCAGGAATGGCCCCGGAGAGCGTACTGCGGCCTAAATCGCGGCGCGCATCGTCAAAACCGATCCAGACCGAAGTCACCACGCCCGGGCCGTAACCCGAGAACCAGGCATCTTTCGAGCTGTTAGTCGTACCGGTTTTACCGCCAATGTCATTGCGCTTGAGGTCACGGCCGGCGCGCCAGCCCGTACCCATCCAGCCCGGTTCGCCGAAGATGTTGCTGTTCAGGGCGCTCCTGATGAGGAAGCTGAGTGGGGTGTTGATGACGTGAGGCGCATACGCCTGGCCGCCCTGCTGGGCCTGGGCCGGAACCTGCTCCAGAGCAGGCTGTGGCACCGCCTGGTTCTGATTGCTGTCTGATGCGGCCACGTTCTCAACGCTCTCTTCGTTCAGCGCCAGCGCTTTCTTCGTTTCACCGTAGATTACCGGCAGATTGCACTGCGGACAGGCGATCTTCGGTTTCTCTTCGAAGACGATGCCGCCCTGTTCGTTCTCAATCCGGGTAATGAAGTAAGGATCGACCAGGAAGCCACCGTTCGCCATTACGGCGTAGCCGCGCACCACCTGTAACGGCGTGAACGAGGCGGCACCCAGCGCCAGCGACTCGGTGTGAATGATGTTCTGCGCCGGGAAACCAAAGCGCTGCAGATACTCTGCGGCGTAATCCACACCCATCGCACGCATCGCACGCACCATCACCACGTTTTTCGACTGACCCAGCCCCTGACGCAGACGGATCGGTCCGTCATAGGTTGGCGGTGAGTTTTTAGGACGCCAGTCGGCACCGGCACCCGCATCCCAGCGGGAAATCGGTACATCGTTGAGAATCGAAGCGAGCGTCAGCCCGCGGTCCATTGCAGCGGTATAGAGGAAAGGCTTAATGTTAGAACCGACCTGACGCAGCGCCTGAGTTGCACGGTTGAACATGCTCTGGTTGAAGGCAAAACCCCCTACCAGCGCGCGCACCGCACCATCATTGGGATCCAGTGAAACCAGCGCCGAGTTGACATCCGGCACCTGGCCCAGCCACCAGTCATCACCCACTTTGCGCACCCAGATCTGCTGCCCGGCCTGCAGCACCTGCGTCACGCTTTTTGGCGTCGGGCCCTGCAGGGTATCGGACTTATAAGGACGCGCCCAGCGTACACCGGCTAATGCCAGTGACACGTTGCTGCCATCTTTCAGCATCACTGTTGCTTCATCGCTGCGCGCTTCCGTCACCACGGCCGGATGAAGTGGGCCGTAAACCGGCAGCGTCTTCAGCGTGTTCTCAATCTTTGTCTGATCCCAGGCCGGTTCACCCACTTTCCACAGCACACGGGTCGGACCGCGATAACCATGGCGCATATCATAAGCCATGACGTTATTGCGTACCGATGTCTGGGCTGCTTCCTGCAGACGACGGGTCACGGTAGTGTAAACCTTGTAACCGTCGGTGTAGGCGTTGTCACCGTATCGCTTCACCATCTCCTGGCGCACCATCTCACTGAGATAGGGCGCGGAGAAGGCGATTTCCGGGCCGTGATATTTCGCAACCAGCGGTGTGTTGCGGGCTTCGTCATACTGCTGCTGGGTGATGTAATGCTGATCCAGCATACGTGCCAGCACGACGTTGCGGCGCGACAGGGCACGGCTCGGCGAATAAAGCGGGTTAAAGGTTGATGGGGCTTTCGGCAGACCGGCAATCATTGCCATCTCACTGAGTGACAGCTGGTCAACGGGCTTGCCAAAATAGACCTGTGAGGCGGCCCCGATGCCATAGGCGCGGTAGCCCAGATAGATCTTGTTCAGATAGAGCTCAAGGATCTCATCTTTATTCAGTAACTGCTCAATGCGGATCGCCAGGAACGCTTCCTTGATCTTACGCATCAGGGTGCGTTCCGGGCTCAGGAAGAAGTTACGGGCCAGCTGCTGCGTGATGGTACTGGCACCCTGTGAGGCATGGCCGGAAACCAGCGCAATGCTGGCCGCACGGAAAATCCCCACCGGGTCCACGCCATGATGCTCATAAAAGCGGCTGTCTTCGGTTGCAATAAACGCTTTTACCATCACAGGGGGAACCTGCTGCAGCGTCAGAGGAATACGGCGCATTTCGCCATACTGGGCGATCAGATCGCCATCGGCGCTGTAAACCTGCATAGGGGTCTGCAGACGCACATCTTTCAGCGTGTTGACGTCAGGCAGCTGCGGCTCGATATATTTGTATAAACCATAAACCGAGCCAGCTCCCAACAGGATGCAACACACTGCAAGGATCAATAAATACTTTACGAACTTCACCTGGAATTTCCCATCTGTTGTCGTTTGAGCAGTTTATAAACAACCGCGCGGTAGTATAAAGGCAAGCCAGACGCTTTGATATGTCCATTTTCCCGGACGATAAGGAGATCGCGCGGATGGCTTTTCATACCTGGCAAATTGGGCTGGATATTCAGAATAGGCAGATTTGCGCCCTGGCCCTCCAGCCTCGTCGTGATGGCTGGCAGCTACGCCACTGGTGGCAGCAGCGGCTGCCGCAAGATACGTTAAGAAACGGCGTGCTGCAATCTTCACCTGAATTAGTGGCGGCCTTAATCGCCTGGCGTCAGCGGTTGCCACGACGTTACTCATTGCGGGTCGCACTGCCCGCCCGGCTGGTGCTGCAGCGTCAGCTCCCGTTGCCTGCTCAGTCGCTAAAGGAGCCCGCACTGGGACACTATGTGCGGGCGGCCGCACGTCGTCTCTTCCCGCTGGAGCCTGCTGCGCTGGCGCTGGATTACTGCCCGGATGCACAGGGCGAACAGCTCTGCGTAACGGCGGCACGGCTGGAGATCATCGATCAGTGGACGGCGCCTCTGTTGCAGGCGGGATTAACGCCGCAGATTTTTGAGCTCACGACCGACGCGCTCAGGCGGCTGGTCCGGCAGGCAGCATGGCAGCCAGGCACAGTGCTGGCTCTGCACCAGGATGACCGCTGGCTCTGGAGTGATGCGCATACGGCTGCCGATACCGCAGAGTTCACCACGCCCGGCGCACTTCAGCAGGAGGCCTTTCCTGACGCACCCGCTGTCGTCTGGTGTGCAGGCGAAAGGTCAGTGCTGCCGGCTGACGCTGTCCTGTTTTCGCCTTTTGATCTGTTCCGCTATCAACAGCCGCCTCTGCCGGAAAATCCCGGCATATTTGCACTGGCAGCGGGTCTGGCATTGCGTGAGGGCACCGGGTGAGGAGGGCAGTCAATCTGCTGCCCTGGCGGCAGCGACGTCTGCAGCAGCAGCAGCGACAGAGCCTTGCGGTGCTGTTGCTGGTGATGGTCAGCCTGCTGCTGTGGGGGATGCAGCAGATCTGGCGTATTCAGCGGGCACGTCAGCATGTCGTGCAGGTGGTCAGTGTACAGCAGCAAGCCCTGGATCATCTGGCAACACAACGGGCAGAGCAGAAAGCGCTGCTGGCACAGCTCGCGGTCGTGCAGCAGCAGCAGGCCAGGCAGCGCAGACAGCGGGTGCAGCTGGCTGCCTGGCAGCGGTTCTGGCAGGAGTTACCCGCCTTACTGCCTGACAGCGTCTGGCTGACCTGGCTGGAGAAGCGCGACCAGCGTCTGACGCTGGAAGGTATGGCGCAGAATATGGCGGCGATCAGGCAATTCCGGCAGCAGTTAACGACCGTCGCCCTGTTTGAACAGGTGAAGCAGGGCGGCGTTAAGCGCCAGTCTGAGGGCCTTTATCAGTTCTCGTTGCGGCTTGCAGTAAGGGAGGTAAAAGATGATTGAGTGGTGGAATCGATGGTGGCAGATGGCTGCCATTCCACGCTACACACTGCTTGCGCTCTTCTCTGCCGGGCTGGTGCTGCTCTTCGCGCTGGCTGGGTTACGGCCCCGGCAGCAGGCACTATTCGCAGAACAGCAGGCGCTGTTGCAGTTAACCCAAACCCTGCAGCAACGCCAGAAAGAGTGGCAGCAGCATCCCGCGATTGCGCAGTTGCAGACGCAACTGCAGGCCATGCAGCGCACCAGACCCGATCCGGACGGCGCCCTCGACGCCATCCTGGCGGCGCATCATAACCAGCTTGAAGCGTGGGAGCCGGATGTTACTTCGCGCTCGCTCACGCTGCATCTGCAATGGCCGGCATTTCAGTCACTGTTTGCCGGTTTCGCCAGCAGTGACGCGCCTGTTCCGCACCATTTTCAGCTGCGCTCACAACCGCAGTTTCTCGTCGCGCAGCTCTGGCTGGAGCCTGACGATGCGCCGTAGCCTGCTGTTCTTATTGCTCTGCTGTGGTGGGGTACTGGCGCGGGACCCGTTCCGGCCTGTCGCGGCGTCGCTCTGCAAAACGGCAGTTGCGCCGCTGACCGGCTGGCGGTTGCAGGGGATTGTCGGACGCAAGGCGCAGTTTTATGCCTGGCTGCTGTCACCGCAGGGACAGAGCGTGAGGGCCCTCAGCGGCAAGCCATTTCTTGTGGACCCCTGGCAGCCTGTGGCTGTCAGTCGCCACAGCATCACCTTCGCGGTACCGGAGAGCTGTGAGGCCCAGCAGATACGATTCTCTTTAAAAGGACGTTTATATGACAAGGATAGCCCTGCTGCTGATGGCCCTGAGCGGCCTGCTGCCGGTTTACGCCGCCGATGAGGAGCCGCTCAGCCTGACGTTTGACCATGCGCCTGTCGCGCGCATTCTGCAGGCGCTGGCTGATTATCAGCAGGTCAACCTGATGATTGCACCGGAGGTGGAAGGGACGCTGTCGCTGCGGCTGGATAATGTGCCCTGGCATCAGGCGCTGGATCTGGTCGCACGGATGGCAAAGCTGACGCTGATCAAACAGGACAACGTCCTGATGGTCTATCCGGCAGGCTGGCAACAGGCACAGCAGCAGGCGCGTCAGGCTGAGCAGCAGGCAGCCTTACAGCAGCGCCCTCTGGAGCAGCGTAGCGTGCTGCTGCACTATGCCAGCGCCAGTGAGATCCATGCCAGCCTGCTGAATGAGCGGCAGACATTAATGACCCCGCGTGGCAGTGCGACGATAGACAAACGCACCAATGCACTACTGCTGCGCGATACAGCGGCTGCCTTAAATGAGACCGAACGCTGGATACGGGCGCTGGATAGACCGCTGGACCAGATTGAGCTTTCGGCGCATATCGTGACCATCAGTGAAGAACATCTGCAGGAGCTGGGGGTGAAGTGGGGATTGCAGGCGGGCGAGGCGGCAGTGACCCGCCTCCTGCATCATCCCCGGCTTGAGATTCCGCTGGCAGTCAGTTCACCGGGCATCAGCGTGGGAATGGCGCTGTCGCGCATCGGCGGTGGGCTTCTGGATCTGGAACTCAGCGCGCTGGAGCAGGAGAACCAGATCGAAATCATCGCCAGTCCGCGCCTTTTTACCTCGCATCAGCAGACCGCCTCGATCAAGCAGGGTACCGAAATCCCTTACGAAGTGTCGGCGGGAAATAGCGGGGCCACCAGCATTGAGTTTAAAGAAGCCGTGCTGGGCATGGAGGTTACACCCGCGATTACCGGTCACGGTCGCATTCAGCTGAAAATTCACATCAGTCAGAATATGCCGGGTCGCAGCATCCGAACGGGCGACAGCGACATATTATCCATTGATAAACAGGAAATTGAGACGCAGGTCACAGTCAATGACGGGCAAACGCTGGCGTTAGGCGGTATCTTTCAGCAGCAGCGCACGCGTGGGCAGAATCAGGTGCCGCTGCTGGGAAATGTGCCGCTGATTGGCGGACTGTTTCGCCAGCAGACGGAACAGCGCAAAAAAAGAGAGCTGGTCATCTTCATTACGCCGCGATTGGTCAGGGAATCAGCGCTTACGGGTGGATAAAACGGAAAATGTGTTCCTTAAGGCCATCTGCGTTGACGCAGGAGAGGAATTAGCTTACAAGGTTTAGCGATTTTCAATACGGTGTAACCGTCTATGCCGGGTAAAACCTGGCAAACAGATTAGTCAACTCCTCTGTAAGCCGCGTTATAAAGACGCAGCGCTGGCGCGTTACAGTTTCGCGAACACAGGCCAATCCAGAAATGGATGTGCTGAAGGCAATATAATCGGTTGCCAAACAGCCTTGAGTGTTGAGATAATTTTTCATCTGACTCTTGCTAACGCTCATGAGGTCTCAGTTCCTGTCCCGCCAGCAAATGCTGAACGCGGGGTATCATTAACGAATTCTTAGTAATACCGACAAAATGGCAGAGAAACGCAATATCTTTCTGGTTGGGCCGATGGGTGCCGGCAAAAGCACTATTGGCCGTCAGTTGGCTCAGCAACTCAACATGGAGTTCTTCGATTCCGATCAGGAAATTGAGCGACGCACCGGAGCGGATGTGGGCTGGGTTTTTGATGTCGAAGGCGAAGCTGGCTTTCGCGATCGCGAAGAAAAAATCATTAACGAACTGACCGAGAAGCAAGGCATCGTCCTGGCGACAGGCGGAGGTTCCGTCAAATCCCGGGAAACGCGTAATCGTCTCTCCGCCCGCGGTGTCGTGGTATATCTTGAAACCACCATTGAGAAGCAACTGGCGCGTACCCAGCGTGATAAAAAACGTCCGTTGCTGCAGGTGGATTCGCCGCCGCGCGAAGTGCTTGAAGCTCTGGCAGGTGAACGTAATCCGCTCTATGAAGAGATCGCCGATGTTACCATCCGCACTGATGATCAGAGTGCAAAAGTGGTGGCGAATCAGATTATCCACATGTTGGAAAAAAGTTGATCCAACGTTCGAAGGCTTTTTAACAGGTATCGGGCATCATGGAGAAGATCACCGTCTCACTGGGGGAACGCAGTTACCCCATCACTATCGCCGCCGGACTATTTAACGATCCGGCTTCTTTTTGGCCGCTGAAGGCGGGCGAAAACGCCATGGTGGTGACAAACCAGACGCTGGCTCCGCTCTACCTCGATCCGTTGATAGCGCAGCTGACAGCGGCAGGGGTCAATGTGGACCAGGTGATCTTACCCGACGGCGAGCAGTATAAGACGCTGGCCGTTATGGATCAGGTCTTTACCGCGTTGCTGGAAAAACCGCACGGTCGTGATACGACGCTTGTCGCTTTAGGCGGCGGCGTCATTGGCGATCTGACCGGTTTTGCTGCGGCAAGTTATCAGCGTGGCGTCCGCTTTATTCAGGTGCCGACCTCTTTATTGTCGCAGGTTGACTCGTCGGTTGGCGGCAAGACGGCCGTTAACCATCCGCTGGGCAAAAACATGATCGGCGCATTTTATCAGCCCGCGTCGGTGGTGATTGATACCGCCTGTCTGCAGACGCTGCCCGCACGTGAACTGGCGTCCGGTCTGGCTGAAGTCATCAAGTACGGCATCATCCTTGATGGCGCGTTTTTCCAGTGGCTGGAGCTGAATCTCGATGCGCTGCTGGCGCTGGATGAGCAGGCGCTGGCCTACTGCATCCGTCGCTGCTGTGAACTGAAAGCGGACGTTGTGGCTGCCGATGAGCGTGAGAACGGTCAGCGGGCGCTGCTCAATCTGGGCCATACTTTTGGTCATGCGATCGAAGCGCACATGGGCTACGGTAACTGGCTGCATGGCGAAGCGATTGCGGCAGGCATGGTCATGGCGGCGCGCACAGCAGAACGTCTGGGCCAGTTCAGGCCTGAAGAGACCGAACGTATTATCGCCCTGTTACAGCGCGCCGGTTTACCGGTGCACGGGCCGCAGGAGATGAGCGCGGAGATGTATCTGCCGCACATGATGCGCGATAAAAAAGTTCTGGCGGGCGAACTGCGGCTGATACTCCCGCTGTCGATTGGCCGCTCTGAAGTGCGTGGCGGCGTGGCACATGATATGGTGCTGGCTGCAATTAACGATTGTCAGCAACCCTGAGATTAAGTAGTTGAGTGGTGACGCGGCGCGCAGGGTGCGCAGTGCGGAATGCCGCTTTACGGAGGAGGCAAAATGGATGAGTTTAAACCGGAAGATGAGTTAAAACCTGACGCCAGCGACCGCCGTCCCTCGCGCCCTCGTAAATCGTCTACCGCAGCCAGAACACCGGTTTCGCGCCAGCGTATCATGATGGGTGTCGGGATCCTGGTCCTGTTGTTACTCGTGCTGGGCATTGGATCGGCACTGAATGGCCCGGATGAGAAGACATCCACTAAGGCGGCTAATACCCCGGCGGCGGGGAGCGGCACTGGCAGCGAGAAAAATATTGATCTGACCGGCTCCTCATCCATGTCTGGTACGCAGACCAGCCAGGCTACGGCTGAAAACAGCCCGGCGACCAGCGCAAATAGCGGATCTGACACACCGCGCGACATCTCAATGCCACCTGTTGCCGCCACGCCGACCCAGGCGGCACCGGTCGATGCGCCCGCCAACCAGCAGCGCGTGACGCTGCCTGGCGATCTCAACAGCGCGCTGACGAATCAGCAACAGCAGGTCGATACCGCCGCGACGGGTTCACAGGGTGGCAGTTCTCTGCCAACCGCGCCGGCGACCGTCAGCGGTACGGCGGGCACATCCGGAACGGCAGCCAATCCGGTCACCGCACCGAGCCGCCAGACGTCTAACCGAACCAATACAGCGGCCCGTCCGGCGCACGAGTCATCGCACAAAACGGCCACTGCGCCGAAGCCGGCTAGCCGTGACAGCAGGACGCATACGACGCCAGCGCGCACGCCTGCCGCTTCTGCGCCTGCGACTTCTGTCGCCGGTAGCGGTACAGCCAGCAAATCTCTGCCAGGCGGCAGCTACACGCTGCAGCTGAGCGGTGCTTCAAAGCCGGAAAGCCTGAATGCCTGGGCGAAGCAGCAGAACCTGAGTGGCTACCACGTCTACAAAACCACCCGTAGCGGTCAGCCGTGGTACGTGCTGGTCAGTGGATCCTACGCAACGCCAGCGGATGCTAAACGGGCCGTGGCTTCGCTGCCTGCGGATGTGCGCGCGAAGAATCCGTGGGTGAAACCCGTCAGCCAGGTGAAGAAAGAAGCCAGCCAATAGCGGATGTGGGGCCACTTGCTGGCCCCGTTTTAAGCGCAGATCTGCTGTCGGTTCAGCCACAGCCTCACAATAAGATGTAATAACCACGACAGCATGAAAAAAAATCGCGCTTTCCTGAAATGGGCAGGGGGAAAATTTCCCTTAGTAGAAGAGATCCATCGCCATCTGCCGCAGGGCGACTGTCTGGTCGAGCCATTTGTTGGTGCAGGTTCGGTGTTCCTGAACACCGAATTTGACCGCTATCATCTTGCCGATATCAACAGTGACCTGATTAATCTCTACAACATCGTTAAAATGCGTACGTCGGATTTCATCCGTGATGCGCAGCAGCTGTTCACGCCAGAAAGTAACAACGAAATCTGCTATTACCAGCATCGCACTGAATTTAATGCCAGTACGGACGCCTATCAGCGTGCGCTGCTGTTCCTTTATCTGAACCGCCACTGTTATAACGGCCTGTGTCGCTATAACCTGCGTGGTGAATTCAATGTCCCGTTTGGCCGCTATCGCAAACCCTACTTTCCGGAAGCAGAGCTGTTATGGTTTGCGGAGCGTGCCCAGAAAGCTACGTTTGTCTGTGAATCATACGATGTTACCCTGAAGCGTGCCGGTAAAGGATCGGTCGTCTATTGCGACCCGCCCTATGCGCCGCTGTCGGCAACGGCTAACTTTACGGCCTACCACACCAACAGCTTCAGCCTGCATGAGCAGGAAAATCTGGCAGCGTTAGCAGCAGAGCTGGCCTCGTCAGAGCACCGTATTCCGGTACTGATTTCCAACCACGACACTGCATTAACGCGTCTGTGGTATCAGGATGCAGTGTTACATGTGGTCAAAGCCCGGCGTTCTATCAGCCGAAGCATAACCGGTCGCACCAAGGTCGACGAACTGCTGGCACTTTATCGCTAGTCTGTTTCGTCCGCGACCAACGCATTACGCCAGCCGCAGGGCTGGCGCACAACAGTGGGAGAATCGGATGAAACAATATTTGCTGGCCCCTTCAATCCTTTCGGCAGACTTTGCTCGTCTGGGCGAAGATACGGCCAAAGCGCTGGCGGCCGGAGGTGACGTGGTTCACTTCGACGTGATGGACAACCATTACGTCCCTAACCTGACCATGGGTCCGATGGTGCTGAAAGCCCTGCGCGACTATGGCATCACCGCCCCCATCGATGTGCATCTGATGGTGAAACCGGTGGATGCGCTCATCCCCGAATTCGCCAAAGCGGGCGCCACCTATATCACTTTTCATCCCGAAGCCAGCGAACATGTCGATCGCACTCTGCAACTGATTAAGGAGCACGGCTGCAAAGCGGGTCTGGTATTTAACCCGGCGACGCCTCTGAGCTACCTTGATTACGTGATGGACAAGCTGGACATTATTCTGCTGATGTCCGTCAACCCCGGTTTTGGCGGTCAGTCCTTTATTCCCGGCACGCTGGATAAGCTGCGTGAAGCGCGCAGACGTATCGATCAGAGCGGCTATAACATTCGCCTTGAGGTGGATGGTGGCGTGAAAATCGACAACATCCGCGAGATCGCTGCTGCCGGTGCTGACATGTTTGTTGCCGGTTCTGCCATCTTTGGTCACCCCGATTACAAAAAAGTTATCGACGATATGCGCAACGAACTGGAGAAAGCCAATGGCTCGTTTCACTGATATCCGTGCGCTGGCGTTTGATCTGGATGGCACGCTGGTGGATAGCGCGCCAGGCCTGGCCGACGCGATTGACCGCACCCTGAACGACCTTCGTCTGCCGCAGGCGGGTCTGGAGCGTGTTTCAACCTGGATTGGCAACGGTGCCGATATCATGATGGCCCGTGCGCTGACTTTTGCGCTGGGCCGTGAGCCGCAGCCGGAAGAGCAGCGTGATGCCAGGGCATTATTTGATCGCCACTATGCCGACACCGTCGAGGCGGGCAGTACGCTGTTCCCGCAGGTGAAAGAAACACTGGCTGCGTTAAAAGCCGCCGGGCTGCCGATGGCGATTGTGACCAACAAGCCGACGCCGTTTGTGGCACCGCTGCTCGCGTCACTGGGTATCGACGATGCGTTTGCGCTGATTATTGGTGGCGACGATGTGCCGGTTAAGAAGCCGCATCCGGCGGCGATCTTTAAGGTGCTGGGCACCTTTGGCCTGCTGCAGAAGGAGTTGCTGTTTATTGGTGATTCCCGCAATGACATCCAGGCCGCACAGGCGGCAGGCGTTCCTAATGTCGGCATGACCTTTGGCTACAACTATGGTGAGCCGATTGCCACCAGCCAGCCCGATTTAACCCTCGACTCTTTCGACGAACTCTTGCCCGCTCTGGGGCTGTAAATATCAGGACTTAAGTATGAAACCCATCGTTTTCAGCGGCGCACAGCCGTCCGGCGAACTGACCATCGGCAACTACATGGGAGCACTGCGTCAGTGGGTGCAGATGCAGGATGATTTCCACTGCATTTACTGCATCGTCGATCTGCATGCGATCACTGTGCGTCAGGATCCTGCCGCACTGCGTAAAGCGACGCTGGATACGCTGGCGCTCTATCTGGCCTGTGGTATCGATCCGGAAAAAAGCACGATCTTCGTTCAGTCACACGTGCCAGAGCACACCCAGCTGAGCTGGATCCTGAACTGCTACGCCTATTTTGGTGAGCTGAGCCGCATGACCCAGTTCAAGGATAAATCTGCGCGCTACGAAGAGAACATTAACGCCGGTCTGTTCGACTACCCGGTGTTGATGGCGGCTGACATTCTGCTCTATCAGACTCATCAGGTGCCGGTCGGTGAAGATCAGAAACAGCATCTGGAGCTGAGCCGCGATATCGCGCATCGCTTCAATGCGCTGTATGGCGAGATCTTCAAGGTGCCGGAGCCGTTTATTCCGAAGTCCGGCGCGCGCGTGATGTCGCTGCTGGAACCGACGAAGAAAATGTCCAAGTCTGACGATAACCGCAACAACGTTATCGGCCTGCTGGAAGATCCGAAAGCGGTGGTGAAGAAGATTAAACGCGCCGTGACCGACTCTGAAGAGCCGCCTGTCGTGCGTTACGACATCAAAGAGAAAGCGGGCGTCTCTAACCTGCTGGATATTCTGTCGGGCGTGACCGGTAAAACCATCGCTGAGCTGGAGCTGGAGTTCGAAGGCAAGATGTATGGCCATCTGAAAGGCGCAGTGGCGGATGCCGTCTCCGGCATGCTCTCTGAGCTGCAGGCGCGTTATCACCATTTCCGCAACGATGAAGCGTTGCTGGAGCAGGTGATGCGTGACGGCGCGGCCAAAGCCCGCGCACAGGCGCAGGAAACGCTGAAAAAGGTATATGAGGCGGTAGGCTTTGTCGCGATGCCGTAACGGCTACGTTGACAGACAGGACGGCGGGCACGGTGCCCGCCGTTTTTATTTTTCAGGCTCAGAACCAGCGCAACGTGTCATGCAGCGCAACCACGCTGCCGATAATCATCAGACTGGGGCTGGCGACCTGACCCGCCAGTGTTTACAGCTCGCTGAGCGTCCCGCTGACTACGCGCTGACGGGAGGTGGTGCCATTTTCCACCAGCACCACCGCCATATCGCGGCGCCTGCCGTGCGTAATGAGCTGCTGCTGAATCTCTGTGGCCTGGGTCAGGCCCATGTAAAACACCAGCGTCTGCTGTTCCGCCGCCAGAGTCTGCCAGGCGAGTGATCCCGTTTTCTGCAGATGCCCGGTCACCAGCCTGACGCTCTGCGCATGGTCACGCTGGGTCAGGGGAATACCGCTGTAGGCGGCACAGCCCGAGGCGGCGGTGATGCCAGGCACCACGCTGAACGGGATCTGCCGCTGAGCCAGCACCTCCAGCTCTTCGCCGCAACAGACGCGCCAGCACTGGTGCGCATCCGCCGGAAGAGACGGCGACCATCAGTGGTGAGCGGTCAATGACGGAAGGCATAATGGCGCTGGCCTATTGCGGGGCATCCACCAGATTACAAAAGCTCTGCTGCTTTTCTGCCGCGTCAGCGATCTGCACTGCTGTTCCTGGTATGAATCGTGCTAGCTTTAACCACTCAGGTTAATCGGATAAGGAATCAGCCATGCAGTCACCCGGCAGGATCAATAACGTGCGTTTGCCCAAACGGGAAGGGGTGTGGCAAATCGACATCGCTGACGGCAAAATCGCCCGGCTTACCCATCAGTCGCAGCCGCTTCCGGCGACAGAGCAGGCGCTGGATGGCGAGGGCGGCCTGGCCTGCGCGCCCTTCGTTGAACCCCATATCCATCTGGACACGACCCAGACAGCGGGCGAACCGGCCTGGAACCAGTCCGGTACCCTGTTTGAGGGAATTGAGCGCTGGGCCGAGCGCAAGGCCCTGCTCAGCCACGAAGATGTGAAACAGCGGGCACTGCAGACGCTGAAATGGCAGATCGCCAATGGCATCCAGTTTGTTCGCACCCACGTCGACGTCTCTGATCCATCGCTGACGGCGCTGAAAGCGATGCTGGAGCTGAAGGCAGAGATGGCACCCTGGATCACCATCCAGATTGTCGCCTTTCCTCAGGAGGGAATTCTCTCTTATCCCAACGGCGAAGCGCTGCTGGAAGAGGCTTTGCGGCTGGGTGCAGATGTGGTCGGCGCAATTCCGCACTTCGAATTTACCCGCGAGTATGGCGTCGAATCGCTGCATAAAACCTTTGCGCTGGCGAACCGCTACGATCGGCTGATTGACGTGCACTGCGACGAGATCGACGATGAGCAGTCGCGCTTCGTTGAAACCGTGGCGGCGCTGGCGCATCGCGATGGCAACGGCGCACGGGTGACGGCCAGCCATACCACCGCCATGCACTCTTATAACGGAGCCTACACCTCACGGCTGTTCCGGCTGCTGAAACTGTCAGGCATCAATTTCGTCGCTAACCCACTGGTTAATATCCATCTGCAGGGCCGTTTTGACACCTATCCCAGGCGGCGCGGCATCACCCGGGTAAAAGAGATGCTGGAAGCGGAGATTAACGTCTGCTTCGGTCACGACGATGTGTTTGATCCCTGGTATCCGCTGGGTACCGCCAGCATGCTGCAGGTGCTGCACATGGGACTGCATGTCTGTCAGCTGATGGGCTATGAGCAGATTAATGCGGGCCTGGATCTGATTACGCATCACAGCGCCAGAACGCTGCAATTACCCGATTACGGCATTGAGGTGGGCCACGATGCCAGCCTGGTGATTCTGCCTGCGGAGAGTGGTTTCGATGCGGTAAGAAGGCAGGTTCCGGTGCGCTATTCGCTGCGTCAGGGCACAGTCGTGGCAGAGACAAAGCCGGCAGAAAGTGAGATTTACTGGCGGGAGCGGGAGCGCGTGGATTTCCGGCGGTAACGGGCAGGGCGGCGCCAGAACGCCGCCCTGAACGATTAATGCGTGACGTGACCGTGAGAACGGTGACGGGTGACAAAGCCGAGGAGGGCACACATCACAAACACCACGGCATAGAGCGCATTCGCCGTCGCCAGGGCGGCATGCACACCACTCTTCTCTACGATAGGCGCCGTTACCACAAAGGTCAGCATGGTGCCGACGGTGCCACAGGTCAGAATGAAGTTCACCAGTTTCGGCGAGGCCACTTTGGTCTGCAGCGAGCCCAGGGTAATGATGGTGGTGTAGATTGCGCTGGAGCTGAAGCCCAGAATCATGATGATCCATTTCAGCATGCCGGCATCGCTGCTGCTGACGAACCAGTACATCAGCAGGGTAGCCAGGCCTGCCAGCACCATCAGAATACGTTGCAGATCGAAGAAACGCAGCAGGAAGCTGAAGGCCCACATCCCGACCATATAGGCGGTCCAGAAGCTGCCGACCAGCTGTCCGGCGTTATCGATATTCATGCCCATGACTTTGGTGGCATATTCCGGCACCCAGGAGATGAAACCGAGCTGGCCCAGAATGTAGCAGAGTGCTGCTACTGCCAGCAGCAGTACGCCTGTACCCCATTTTTCTTTCTCAACCGTCGGGCTGTTCTCGGGCTTACGCAGCACCGGAAACTCCACGAACAGCGTCATGATGAAGATCGCGACGTAGATAACGCCAATGCAGACATAGACCCAGTACCAGGGCAGCTGGCGCGCCAGCAGAATGCCTGCCAGCACCGGAAACAGCGTACCGGCCATGCTGAAGAAGGAGTCGGTAAACAGCAGGCGTGAACCGCGCTGACGGCCTTCATACAGATGGGTGATCAGGAAGGTGCCGATCGACATGGTAATGCCGCTAACCACGCCCAGCACGAACATGCAGAGTGAAAAGACCGTCAGATCGCGACTGGTCATCAATCCGATTATCGCCAGCACCATCAGCACGAAGCCAAAAATCAGCTGACGCTTTAGTGGCACGATGACCATCAGCCAGGCGTTGAGGAAAACGGCCGCCAGGATGCCGCTATTAAGGAAAGTGAAGGTGTTACTCATGCTGGAGATGGGGATCTGGAAATCTTTAGCGATATCGCCCATTACCATACCGGTAACGATCACCAGCGCGCCGGTCAGGGCGTAGGAGAAAAAGCTTATCCAGGTGAGGCCAATACGATTACGGTTTGTCATGTTCTGAACCTGTTGAGAACCGGGTGCCAAAAAGTGTCAGAAAGTGTAAACGGAACTGTGATCTTAATAAACAAGCAGTGAAATAAGAGATCCATATTTCATGTGTTGTGTGATTTTAATCACGCTGTTGCCCAGGTTTATCGTTTGCTCGCGGTTTTTACCGCCACAGCGTAAATATAGGTAAAACGCTGGCTCATAGAATAGAGTCTCTCTACAATCAATCACGTTTTTGTGCCCGCTCTCCCAGGTAAGGAATCTTTCATGTTTAAACGTACTTTAGCAGCGGCCTTTACCCTGTTAGCCCTCTCTTCCGTTTCTGCCCAGGCGCTGGCCGCAAAAGGCGATACTCACGTTCTGCTTACCACCTCTGCTGGCAATATCGAACTTGAACTGAATAACCAGAAAGCGCCGGTTTCCGTAAAAAACTTCGTTGATTACGTGAACAGTGGTTTTTATAACAACACCATTTTTCATCGCGTGATCCCGGGCTTTATGGTGCAGGGTGGCGGATTCACCACCGACATGCAGCAGAAGCAGACTAACGCGCCGATCAAAAATGAAGCGGATAATGGCCTGCGTAACCTGCGTGGCACCATCTCAATGGCGCGTACCGCTGACAAAGACAGCGCAACCAGTCAGTTCTTCCTTAACGTGGCGGACAATGCGTTCCTTGACCACGGACAGCGCGACTTTGGCTATGCCGTATTTGGTAAAATCGTAAAAGGCCAGGATGTGGCAGAAAAAATTTCGCAGGTGCCGACCAAAGATGTCGGACCTTACCAGAATGTTCCGTCCAAACCGGTCGTTATTCTCTCCGCCAAAGTCCTGCCTTAAGCCCTCTGGTCGCCCTCTTCGGAGGGTGACGTCCCTGCCGCCCCCGGCAAAGCCAGAATTTGCTCTTATACTTAGGGCAAAAAACCTGAGCAGGAGGCGGTATGGCGAACAGACTCACCGAAAAACAGAAAGTCACTCTGTGGCAACAGCGGCGTAGCGCCAGCTATCAGGCCAGTTGTCGTCTGGAGGGCTTTGCCCCGAACGAAACCAGTATCAACAGCGATGATGCAGCAGCACGGCTGGCGTCCCTGAGGAGGCAATATGGACTCTAACAGCGCCGTCAGTCAGGATCCTTACCTGTGGCAGCAGGACAATGTGCTGAAAAACCTGGCCGATATTCACGATGCTGCACAGCTGCGCAAAGCAGAGCTGAGCTTCAGCGCGGCGCGTGCCGCTACGCTGGAACTGGGCCCGCGCAATCCAGGACTGCCCTATCTGCGTCTGATCCACCGCACGCTGTTTCAGGATATCTACAGCTGGGCAGGTGAGCTGCGCACCATCGACATCTGGCGTGATGAGACACCGTTTTGCCATTTCGAATATATCGAAAAAGAGGGCAATGCGCTGATGGCCGCACTGGAAGAGGAGAAGGGGCTGGCGGAGCTGCCGCGCGAGGAATTTATCCGCCGCATCGCGCACTACTACTGTGAAATCAATATGCTGCACCCTTTCCGTCACGGAAATGGTCGCGCACAGCGCATCTTCTTTGAACAGCTGGCGCTGCATGCCGGTTATCTGCTGTCGTGGGAAGAAACGGATGCGGAAAGCTGGAAAGCGGCGAATCAGGCTGGCGTCGCCGGAGACCTGGAGCTGCTGGAGCAGGTGTTTGCGAAAGTGGTGAGTGAGGCGGCGTAACCGCGTAGAATAGCGGCGCGGGTTATCACTCTGGATGGTTCATGCTGCTGCTTATCGACAACTACGACTCCTTTACCTGGAATCTTTATCAATATTTCTGCGAACTGGGTGCAGAGGTCCGGGTGGTGCGCAATGATGCCATCACGCTGGCGCAGATGGCGGCCTTACCGCTGACTCATCTGGTGATTTCGCCAGGCCCCTGCACGCCCTCGGAGTCGGGGATTTCACTGGCGGCGATCCGGCACTTTGCTGGCCAGCTGCCGGTGCTGGGTGTCTGCCTGGGGCACCAGGCGATCGCGCAGGCGTATGGCGCGCAGGTGGTTCGGGCTCGTCAGGTGATGCACGGCAAAACGTCCGCCATTCAGCACACCGGTCAGGGTGTGTTTCGCAATCTGAATAATCCCCTTACCGTAACCCGTTACCATTCACTGATTGTGCAGCGCAATTCCCTGCCGGACGATTTTGAGATAACGGCCTGGACGATGCGTGATGGCGAGCCTGATGAAATTATGGGATTCCGCCACAAAACCCTCGCGCTGGAAGGCGTGCAGTTCCATCCCGAGAGCATTCTCAGCGAGCAGGGCCACCAGCTGCTGCGCAATTTCCTGGCGCAATAAGTTGCCTTTGAGTGATTTTTTATGCATATTTCGTGATTATTATTTCATGGTTGCACAAACATCATTCAAATGGGGTCATCAATGGCAGCGGAAAACATTGCGGTTACGCGGGAGACGTTCGATAACGTTATTTTGCCTGTTTATGCACCTGCGCAGTTTGTGCCGGTAAAAGGCCAGGGCAGCCGTGTCTGGGATCAGCAGGGCAAAGAGTATATCGATTTCTCGGGTGGCATCGCCGTCACCGCACTTGGACACTGCCATCCTGCGCTGGTGGAGACGCTGAAGCGTCAGGGTGAGACGCTCTGGCACACCAGCAACGTCTTCACCAACGAACCGGCGCTGCGGCTTGCCAGTAAGCTTATTCACGCCACCTTTGCCGAGCGCGTTTTCTTCGCGAACTCCGGCGCAGAAGCCAACGAAGCGGCATTTAAGCTGGCGCGCTACTACGCCTGCAAGCGTCACAGCCCGTTCAAAAGCAAGATCATCGCCTTCCACAATGCTTTTCATGGCCGGACGCTCTTTACCGTCACGGTCGGAGGACAGCCAAAATATTCTGACGGATTCGGGCCTAAACCGGCGGATATCGTTCACGTGCCGTTCAACGACCTGGACGCGGTAAAAGCCGTCATCGACGATCATACCTGCGCTATTGTGGTTGAACCCATTCAGGGTGAAGGCGGCGTGATGCCTGCCACACAAGCCTTTATGCAGGGATTGCGTGAGCTTTGCGACCAGCATCAGGCGCTGCTGGTGCTGGATGAGGTGCAGAGCGGCATGGGACGCAGCGGCAGGTTGTTTGCCTATGAACACTATGGCATTCAGCCCGACATCCTGACCTCTGCCAAAGCGCTGGGTGGCGGGTTCCCGGTCAGCGCCATGCTGACCACCAATGAGATCGCCTCAACAATGGCACCGGGCGTGCATGGCACCACCTATGGCGGGAATCCCCTGGCCTGCGCCATCGCTGAAACCGCGCTGGATATCATCAACACCCCGACGGTGCTGGCGGGCGTGGAAGAGCGTCGTCAGCACTTTGTGACGGCGCTGCAGGCGATTGACGCGAAGTATGATCTGTTCAGCGATATTCGCGGCAAGGGCCTGCTGATTGGCGCGGCGCTGAAGCCTCAGCATGCCGGTAAATCGCGCGACATTCTGAATGCCGCCGCGGCAGAAGGGGTGATGGTACTGGTTGCCGGTACCGACGTGATGCGTTTCGCGCCGTCGCTGATCATTGAAACGGCTGATATCGAAGAGGGCATGCGTCGCTTCGCCACGGCGGTCGGCAACGTGCTTAACGGCTAAATCAGCGCTTCCGTAAATGCCGGATCAGCCAGCGGCCATGTTGTGGTCGCTGGCTCCACGCCAGTGATGAGATAGTGTGCATCACGCTCAGATGATCGAGAATGCGGCGCACATGCTGCTCCACGACCGTGACCGGCCCCTCACTGATATTTTCCAGCTCATCCAGCAGGTTGACCTGTGAACTTGCCCCATCATATTCCAGCCGCTGCTGGCACCGCTGCAGCGCGATTTCACAGGATTGCAGATAGCGTTCGGCCAGTGAGGCGGTGAGCATGGTGTGTTCGCGCGCCAGAATCGTCATCGCATTAATATGCTCGACAATAAACTGGCTGTGCGTCACCCACAGCCGCATATCTTTCAGATACTGAGCGTTGAACGCCGGCTCCTGCATTGCCTGATTAAGGGAATTGAACAGCGCATTGTGTGCCTGATTCACCTGCACACGCTGGTAAGCCAGCTTGTCCGGTGATTGCTCATTGCCCAGCAACAGCCGGAGTGCATCCTGATAGGTTTCCAGCGCATCATGCGCGTTCTGTCGCAGCAAGCCGCTCTGCCACTGCGGCCAGAGCCAGAGCATTCCGCCAAAAGCGATCAGGCAGCCCATCAGCGTATCCATCAGTCGCGGCAGCAGAAACTGTGCGCCGTTCAGCGACAGCAGCTGCAGCGAGTACACGGCGGTCACCGTGAAGCCGATCATCGACCAGCCATAAAACTGGCGGGTAAAGCGGTAGCTGATAAAGGTGATCGCCAGCATGATCAGCAGCACCAGCGACTCCGGCACCGCCAGACGCAGCGTGGCGGCCGCAATCACCAGCCCGGCAAAGGTGCCCAGCGCCCGGTGCTGGATGCGGACACGGGTGGCACTGTAGCCGTTCTGGCTGACGAACATAATGGTCATCAGGATCCAGTAGGGCTTGGGAATGTTGAAGAACAGCGCCAGCGCGCTGCCCAGCATCAGCATGACTGCAAAGCGAGCGGCGGTGCGCAGTGACGAGGAGCGCAGCGAGAGGTAGCTGCGCAGGGCGGGCAGCAGCGGCAGGCGGCGCTGGCGATCGGCCATCAGGTCGCGCTGATAAAGCGGTTTCTGCGTTCGCAGGACCCGGGCAATCCGGTTGAAGTGATACAGGCAGAAATGCCCCACCGGATTGTTGGGATGCTGATGCGCGATTTTCTCCAGCGCGCCGAGCTGTTTGTCCATTGCAAAACGTTCGGGCAGGCGGTGGTAAAGAATATTATCCGCCAGCACCCACAGCCGGGCCGAGATGGTTTTGGCATTCCAGCGGATCACCGCTTCGGCATGGCTCTGCTCGACCAGCTTCTGCACCTCTTCCGGCCGATGCAGGCTGACCGAGATATGCTCCTGCAGATCCAGCGCCACCTGAAAGGCGCGCGTCAGCCGCTTGTGGCTGTGGTCGCGGCTGGCCGACAGCATGTGCATCTGCTGATAACAGGTGTTGATCAGATCGACCACCTTCTGCTGGCGAGCCAGCAACGGCGGCAGGGCCTTTTCCGGGTCGGTCAGCTGCGTCAGCAGGGTATATTTGGCGTCGCAGTAGTTAGCCAGCTCGCGGTAGATCAGACTCAGGCTCTCGCGCATCGGCTGCTCTTTCCACAGCCAGAACCAGAACCAGTTAAACAGCCCGTACCAGAGCGTACCGCCAATATAGAGCAGCGGCGGAACATAGATCGGCATGCGACCGACCAGGCTCAGGGTAAAGATAGCGGCGATAAGGGTGCCGGGCAGCAGACGACCATGCAGCGGGCTGATCTCGCCGGTTACGCCGAGCAGCAGGGGCATGATCAACAGGATCAGCGGCAGCGGCACCGTCTGCAGAGTGAGCCACTGGATCAGGAAGCTACCGAGGGCAAACAGGCTGCCACCCACGATCAGGCGTTTGAAGAAGCGTTTATGCGGTGTATCCAGACCAGCGATGTTGCAGCAGGCAGGCACCAGCGAGAAGAGCAGGCCTTTTTGCAGGTCGCCAGTCAGCCAGCCCAGCGCGACCGGCAGGCAGAGCACCAGCGTCTGCCGCAAGGCGTAGTTCACTTCAGGATGGTAAATTATTCGACGCCACATCGGCTCAGCACAAACAATAACGGCGTGATGTTGCCATCACGCCGTGGGTGACAGGAATTAGCGGGTGCCGTAAACGACGATGGTTTTGCCGTGTGCAGAGATCAGATTCTGATCTTCCAGCATCTTCAGAATACGGCCCACGGTTTCACGTGAACAACCAACAATCTGGCCAATTTCCTGACGCGTAATTTTAATTTGCATGCCGTCGGGATGCGTCATGGCATCTGGCTGTTTCGCCAGGTTGAGCAGGGTCTGTGCAATGCGTCCGGTGACGTCGAGGAAAGCGAGATTACCCACTTTTTCGGACGTGACCTGCAGGCGACGCGCCATCTGCGACGAGAGTCGCATCAGGATGTCAGGGTTAACCTGAATCAGCTGACGGAATTTCTTGTAGGAAATCTCTGCCACTTCACACGCACTTTTCGCACGTACCCAGGCGCTGCGCTCCTGGCCTTCTTCGAACAGGCCAAGCTCACCAATAAAATCACCCTGATTCAGGTAGGAAAGAATCATCTCTTTGCCTTCTTCATCTTTAATCAGAACCGCGACGGAACCTTTCACGATGTAGTAAAGCGTTTCTGCTTTTTCACCTTGATGAATCAGCGTACTTTTGGATGGATACTTGTGAATATGGCAATGGGACAGGAACCATTCGAGTGTAGGGTCTGTTTGCGGTTTGCCGAGAACCATTCGCTATTATCCTCTGTTGTAATCGTGCCCAAAATACAGGGGGCAGTTTTCCCTGTCAGGCGGTGAAAGCTTCAAGCGTTTTCCCTTTCAGGAAATTATTCGGGCCGCATCAGGCGCAGTGCGCATCATTCTTCCCGGCTTCGTCATCGGGTGACGAAAACTATTTTCAGCACTGTTTGTAGCACAGCTTTAGCCGACTGTCTTCTGTTGTCTCGCTTCAGCTACAGGCGGATTTCTCCGGATTGCTGTTTACCAGGGGAAAGCGTACTCTGGCGACAAAACAGCGTATTCCGGAGTAAAAATCATGCAGGCAAGAGTGAAATGGGTAGAAGGACTGACATTCCTTGGAGAATCCTCATCCGGCCATCAGATCCTGATGGATGGCAATTCGGGGGATAAAGCGCCCAGTCCAATGGAGATGGTGCTGATGGCGGCGGGTGGGTGCAGCGCGATCGACGTAGTCTCAATTCTGCAAAAAGGCCGCAACGATGTGGCTGATTGCGAAGTAAAATTGACCTCAGAACGTCGTGAAGAGGCACCGCGAATCTTTACGCACATCAACCTGCATTTTATCGTTAGTGGCAAATCGCTCCAGGATAAAGCGGTCTCACGCGCGGTGGATCTTTCGGCGGAAAAATATTGCTCGGTCGCCATCATGCTGGGTAAAGGCGTGACAATGACGCACAGCTACGAAGTCATTGAGTTATAATAGCCGCAGGTTTTTTAACGTGAGTGGCCGTCCGTTATAAGACCTGACCCGGGCAGGGAATCCGCGTTGAGATTGTGCCTGCGCAGGAAATGGGGTCAGATCGGAACGTCGCCTGAGCCCATTGCTGGCCGCGCGATTGCGCATCTCATCCCTGATGTGCGCCCGTAGCCGGGCCAACGCATTGCGGTGTTCAAAAACGCGCCCGGCGTTTTGGTCCTGGGCGCGGGACGCTTTCCTCTTCTGCCCCGGTTCCCTGTGTGTTGAGCTAATGCACTGTCCGATCCTGTGTGCCCAGGTTTTGTCTGTAGCGACATTCCTGAAACCTGCGCATTCATTCCCTCACTCTATCCGTTTACCTTCCATCAGCCGCTTCACCAGCGGGCCCATAATCAGCTCCATCGCCAGGCCCATTTTGCCGCCGGGCACGACCAGCGTATTGATGTGCGAGATAAAAGAGCCCTGCAGCATCGCCAGCAGATAGGGGAAGTCGATATCTTCCAGCGCCTGAAAATGAATCACCACAAAACTCTCATCCAGTGACGGGATGGCGCGAGCGGCAAACGGGTTTGAGGTGTCCACGGTCGGGACGCGCTGAAAGTTGATATGGGTTCGTGAGAACTGTGGCGTGATGAAGTTGATGTAATCTTCCATCGACCGGACGACGGAATCCATCACCGCTTCACGGGAGTGACCACGCTCGCTGGTATCGCGTACCAGCTTCTGGATCCACTCAAGGTTAACAATCGGGACCACGCCCACCAGCAGATCGACCTGCTTTGCCACGTTGTGCTGCGCCGTCACCACGCCGCCGTGCAGACCCTCATAGAAAAGGATGTCGGTGTTCTGCGGCAGCGGCTGCCATGGTGTGAAGGTGCCGGGCACCTGATTCCACGGCACCGCCTCATCGTAGGTGTGCAGATATTTGCGCGACTGTCCCTGTCCGCTATAGCCATACTCTTTAAAGCTTCGCTCCAGCAGGCCAAAGTCGTTGGCTTCAGGGCCAAAGTAGCTGATGTGACGTCCTAAATCGCGCGCCTTACGGATCGCCATATCCATTTCAGGGCGGGTGAAGCGGTGAAAACTGTCGCCTTCCAGCTCCGCCGCATGAAGATTAAGCTGCTGAAAGATTTTGCGAAATGCGAGGCTGGTGGTGGTGGTTCCTGCACCGCTGGAACCAGTCACTGCGATAACAGGATGACGTGCAGACATAGAGAAGCTCCCTGTGAGATCGGGTAACAGGCATTGTTAGCATGAAATGGCTGTGGGCGCATCAGCCCCGGAAGGCGTTGCGCGGCATAATATTGACCGATTCATGCAGTTCCGACCACACCAGCACCACCTCACCGCTTTCCAGCTGGCGTCGCACATCCGCCACTTTGTCCAGCAGGCTGCGCTCCTGCTCGCCGTAGTCTGTGCCTTCGCGCAGGACAAAGGTTTCAATCAGGTTTTCAAGGGTCTCAGGCGAGACCTGTTGCCAGGGAATAATCACGGGATCAGTTTTCCAGAAAAGGGGCGATCCACTGAGGGATACGCTGTTCCAGCCACATTTCAGGCTGGCGTAATGTGCCGCCGACAAAACCCACGTGGCCACCGTGTGATGTCAGTTGATACGTAATAGTGGCAGATAATTGACTGCTCTGCGGGATCACCTCATCACTCATAAACGGATCGTCGCGGGCGTGCAGGATCAGCAGCGGTTTTTCTACCTGCTTTAACCAGGGCATGGCGCTGGCCCGATGATAGTAATCTGCCGCATCCCTGAACCCGTGGGCCCGCGCCGTAATGGCATCATCGAAATCGCGCAGACGCCGCAGCGCTTTCAGCTCCGTCAGATTGACCGGCAGTGTATCCGGCCAGGCATGCAGTTTACGGCGCGCGTTCTTCTTGAGCTGTGCCAGCAGATAGTATTGATAGAAGCGCGAAAAACCATGCTCCAGTTTTACGCTGCAGGGTTCCAGCATCAGTGGCGCAGAAACAATCACGCCTGCGTCGACCTCTGCAGTGGCGCCCTCCTGACCCAGCAGGCAGCCCAGCATGTTACCGCCCAGCGAAAACCCCACGGCGGCGGTGGGAACGCGGCCCCAGCGGGTGTGCAGCCAGCGCAGGAAAAAGCGGGCGTCATCGGTTTCACCGGAGTGATAGATGCGGTTCAGCCGGTTTGGTTCGCCGCTGCAGCCGCGAAAATGCATCACCACCGCCAGCCAGCCACGCGCGCGGCAGATGGTCATCAGGCCGTGAATATAGGGGCTGTGAAAACTCCCCTCCAGCCCGTGAAACAGCACCACGCGTGGCTTATGCTGCGCAGACTGCGGATCTTCACTCCAGGCGAGATCAACAAAATCGCCATCAGGCAGATCGAGACGCTGCCAGTGGGGTTCCAGCGTGCTGCGTCGGCGTAACAGACGCGGCAGCATCGTCTGCAGGTGCGCGTTACGCAGCACCGCAGGCGGCATGAACTGCTCGTTTTCCGGTCCGGAAAATTTCATGTGGTAAAAGCTTGTCTGTTCCATATCACACTGTTAGCTTCGAGAGGTTTTTTCTTACCGGGGCAGGGAGTACCCGATTGTCATGGAACTGAGTCTTTTCTTATCAATGCTGGGTTTTCTCTGGGTCGCGGCGATCACGCCCGGACCCAATAATATGTTACTCACCGCCTCGGGTGCTAATTTTGGCTTTATGCGCACCTTTCCACTGATGATCGGCATCATGATCGGGATGCAGGTGATGCTGCTGATGGTGGCCTTTGGCATAGGGGGGCTGATCCTGCTCTATCCTTCGCTGCATCTGATGCTGAAAATTGCCGGCAGCCTTTATCTGCTCTGGCTGTCATGGAAGATAGCGACGTCCAGCTATGAGAAGCTGGAGACTGATGCGGCGCCGGATGCGCCCATGCCGTTCTGGCAGGGGGGCTGCTGCAGCTGATCAACCCCAAGGCCTGGCTGATGGCGCTGGGGGCGGTCGCCAGCTTCAGCCTGGCGGGTGACGCCTATCGTCACTCTGTCATGGCGATCAGCCTCGGCATGTTTATGGTCAACCTGATATCAGGCGTTATCTGGATGGGATTTGGTGCGATGATTGGCCGCATCCTGCGCAGCCGTCGCGCCTGGAAAATCTTTAACCTGTCGATGGGGCTGCTGACCGCCGCCTGCGTACTGTTAATCTGGCACTGAGTCAGCTGGATGCGCGTTCAACGCGCGTCCAGGGCAATACCTCATGGATCACCGGCGCGTTAGGCTGACGGATCTTCTGCAGCAGCAACTGCACGCTGCGCGCTCCCAGTTCGTTCATCGGCTGCTCAATGGTGGTCAGCGGCGGGTTAAGGCTGCGGGTAAAGGGTACGCCATCAAATCCCACCACCGCCAGATCCTCCGGTACGCGCAGACCCGCCTCCAGCGCGGCGTGCACCACGCCGACCGCCAGCACATCGGAGACGGCAAACACCGCATCGGGTGGTTGCGGCAGCGCCATCAGTTCACGCAGCGCCTGACTGCCCGCTTCGGGCGTAATCTCATAGGTATAGGCGACAGCAGACCACGCATGACCCAGCTCGTCTATCGCCTGCCGGTAGCCTTTTTCGCGATGATGCGAGTAAAGGTAACGCATATCACCATTCACCAGACCGATGCGCTGACGCCCTTTGCCCGCAAGGTAGTGGACGGTGTCGCGTGCCGCTTCAAGGTGGTCGATGCTGACGGAGGAGGCGGGGATCGCAGGATCGAATTCACAGCACTGCACCCAGGGTGCACCCGCAATCAGCGCCTGCAGATCCTGTAAGCCGGACGCCGCATCCATCGTGATCACACCATCCACCACTTTGCCGGTCAGCAGGCTCAGATAGGCGGCTTCGCGCTGGAGTTGCGAAGCAGAGTTGCAGAGCAGGATATGGTAGCCATGCAGTTCGGCTTCAGCCTCGATGCCCTGAACCACGCGTGAACAGAAGGGGTTGGTGATATCCGAGATCAGCACCAGCAGCATGTGGCTCTGCGCTGTGCGCAACTGACGCGCCAGCAGGTTGGGCTGATAGTCGCAGGCAGAGATTGCCGCCAGAACTTTCTCACGCGTGTGAGGCTTTACGCCGGGATGCGCGTTGAGAACCCGCGATACCGTGGCTTTAGAAACGCCAGCCAGTTGAGCGACTTTCTCGATCGACATCAGATACAGAGACCTTAACAGGCAGTGATTGGGAATGCATATCAATAACACAGGGGCAATGTGAGCGCCTGACATTTTTGCTTACTTTAGCCTTTTTCAGCAATTGCGATTTCCGACTTAGTTTTGCAGATAGTGATCTAAGAACTTATTTCTATAGGGGATAATTTTTAATTCCTTTATGAAATTATAGCGCCCGTAGACACTGCCCCCACGATAAAAGAGTGGGGACGCGATCATGGCAGCAACACGTTTAACATTTTTAGCGGCGGCACTGGCGCTGCTGGCTTTCAGGGCAGACGCCGTTAATGTCACCGTCGCCTGGCAGACCTCTGCTGAACCGGCAAAGGTGGCGCAGGCCGACAACAGTTTTGCCAAAGCGAGCGGGGCCAGCGTTGACTGGCGCAAGTTCGACAGCGGCGCAGGCGTACTTCGCGCGCTGGCCTCCGGCGACGTGCAGATTGGTAATATCGGCTCCAGCCCGCTGGCGGTCGCGGCGGCGCAGAAGCTGCCGATCGAAGCCTTTTTACTCGCCTCTCAGCTGGGTAACTCTGAAGCGCTGGTGGTGAAGAAGAGCATCACAAACCCCCAGGATCTCATCGGCAAGCGCATCGCCGTGCCGTTTATTTCCACCACCCATTACAGCCTGCTGGCGGCCCTGAAGCACTGGGGCATTAAGCCGTCGCAGGTCCAGCTGGTGAATCTGCAGCCGCCCGCCATTATCGCGGCCTGGCAGCGGGGCGATATCGATGGCGCCTATGTCTGGGCGCCGGCGGTGAACGAGCTGGAAAAGGAGGGCCGGGTGTTAACCGACTCGGCGGAAGTGGGACGCTGGGGATCGCCGACGCTGGATGTCTGGGTGGTGCGTAAAGATTTTGCGGAGCAGCATCCGGAGATCGTCACTGCCTTCGCCCGCAGCGCGATCGAGGCGCAGCAGGCCTACCTTAACAGCCCTGATAACTGGCTGAAGCAGCCTGAGAACCTCAGTAAGCTCTCGCGCCTGAGCGGCGTGCCGGAAGCGCAGGTGCCGGGACTGGTCAAAGGCAATACCTACCTCACGGCACAGCAACAGGTTGAGCAGCTGGGCAGACCGGTCAATAAAGCGATCGTCGATACCGCGCAGTTCCTGAAAGCACAGGGCAGAGTGCCGCAGGCGGACAACGACTACAGCAGCTACGTGACTTCGCGCTTCGTCGCGCCACTCGTGAAACCTTAAGGAGGCACCATGCTGCGCATCGCTCACCTCAATGCACGCTATGCCGGACAGCCGGTGTTGCAGGATATCAACCTGCAGCTGGAGAGCCATGAACTGCTGGTGGTGCTCGGCCCGTCGGGCTGTGGCAAAACGACCCTGCTCAATCTGGTTGCCGGATTCCTGCCGGTGGAGTCGGGCAGCATCACGCTGGACAACCAGCCGGTGACCGGACCAGGCGCGGAGCGCGGCGTGGTGTTTCAGCATGAAGGTCTGCTGCCGTGGCGCAACGTGCTGGAGAATGTGGCCTTTGGTCTGCAGCTGGCGGGGATGGCGCGTCAGGCACGCGAGACTATTGCGCGAAAGCTTATCAGGCAGGTCGGGCTGGAAGGCGCTGAGAAGCGCGCCATCTGGCAGCTCTCCGGCGGTCAACGCCAGCGGGTCGGCATCGCGCGTGCGCTGGCTACCGATCCGCAACTGCTGCTGCTGGATGAACCGTTCGGCGCGCTGGATGCCTTTACCCGTGAGCAGATGCAGACCCTGCTGCTGACGCTGTGGCGCGACAGCGGCAAACAGATCCTGCTGATTACCCACGATATAGAAGAGGCAATCTTTCTCGCCAGTGAACTGATCCTGCTGTCGCCAGGGCCAGGCCGCATCGTTGAGCGGCTGCGCCCTGACTTTGGTCGGCGCTTTAGTGCGGGCGAGTCGTGTCGCAGCATCAAATCCGATCCGGACTTTATCGCCCAGCGAGAATATGTGCTGAGCCGGGTATTCGACCAGCGGGAGGCGTTTGCATGAGCGCATTCATTCATGACAAGTCTTTGCCGGTTCGTCGTCGCCTGCGCTGGCCTTTTTCGATCCCTTTTACCCTTAGCCTGCTGAGCCTTTCACTGCTGTTACTGATTTGGTGGGGCGTGACCGCGCTGGATCTGATCGCACCGCTCTTTCTGCCGTCGCCGCAGCAGGTGTTCAGCAGGTTGCTGGTGATCGCCAGCGCGCAGGGCTTTATGGACGCCACACTGTGGCAGCATCTGGCCGCCAGCCTGACGCGGATGCTGATTGCGCTGACGGCAGCGGCGGCGATTGGCATTCCGGTGGGTATTCTGATGGGGCTTAGCCCGGTTGCACGCGGGCTGCTCGATCCGCTGATTGAACTCTATCGGCCGGTTCCGCCGCTCGCCTATCTGCCACTGATGGTGATCTGGTTCGGCATTGGGGAAACCTCGAAGATCCTGCTGATCTATCTGGCCATCTTCGCGCCGGTCACGCTCTCGACGCTGGCGGGCGTGCGTAACACGCAGCAGGTGCGACTGCGGGCGGCGCGTTCACTGGGGGCGAATCGCTGGCAGCTGCTGCGCTGGGTGATTCTGCCCGGAGCCCTGCCGGCGATCCTCACCGGACTGCGTATTGGCCTGGGGGTGGGCTGGTCCACCCTGGTGGCGGCGGAGCTGATTGCCGCCACCCGGGGCCTGGGATTTATGGTGCAGTCTGCGGGAGAATTTCTCGCCACGGATGTGGTGCTGGCGGGGATCGCGGTGATCGCCCTTATCGCTTTTAGTTTAGAACTCGGGCTGCGCGCGTTGCAGCGTCGCCTGACCCCCTGGAGTGGAGAACAGTCATGAATGAACGTCTCAGTTTTACCCCGCTTGGTCCCTGGATTGGCGCGCAGGTTTCAAACCTGGATGTTTCCCGCCCGCTGAGCGATGCGCAGTTTGAGCAGCTCTATCACGGCCTGCTGCGTTATCAGGTGCTGTTTCTGCGCGACCAGAAAATCACGCCGGAACAGCACCGGGCGCTGGCGGTCCGCTTTGGCGATCTGCATATTCATCCGGTCTACCCCCATGCAGAGGGCGTGGAGGAGATTATCGTGCTGGATACCCACCAGGATAATCCGCCGGACAACGACAACTGGCACACCGATGTCACCTTTATCGACACGCCACCAGCTATCGCCCTGCTGGCCTCAAAGGTGCTGCCGGAAGCGGGCGGCGATACGCTCTGGACCAGCGGGATCGCGGCTTACGAGGCGCTCTCTGAACCTTTTAAACAGCTGCTGGCCAATCTTCACGCCGAGCATGATTTTAAAAAGTCTTTCCAGGAGTTTAAATACCGTAAAACGGAAGAGGAGCACCAGCGCTGGCAGCAGGCGGTGGCGAAGCATCCACCGGTGCAGCATCCGGTAATCCGTACCCACCCGGTCAGCGGCAGGAAAGCGCTGTTTGTGAATGAGGGTTTTACTACGCGAATCGTGGATCTTAGCGAGAAAGAGAGCGATGCGGTGCTGCGCTTTCTGTTTGCCCACGTCACCAAACCGGAGTTCCAGGTGCGCTGGCGCTGGCAGCCAGACGATCTGGCTATCTGGGATAACCGGGTGACGCAGCATTATGCCAATGCTGACTACTATCCTGCCCGGCGGGTCATGCAGCGGGCGACGGTGCTGGGCGACAAACCCCGCTAAGCGCGCTGCGTTCTCCCTGCGTGCAGGGAGAACGCCCGCATGTCAGGAACGCATCATCTGTTCGAGCTGTTCCTGCGCGTCGAGCCACGCCATCTCAGCTTCTTCCAGCGCCGATTTACTCTCCGCCTGACGCTGCAGCGCCGTGGTCAGATCGGCTTTACGTCCCGGCTCATAAATCGCACTGTCAGAGAGCTGCGCTTCCGCCCCGGCGAGCTGGCTCTGCCACTTGCTCATCTGCTTTTCCAGTTTCTCGATCTCTTTACGCAGCGGCTGCGTCTGGGTACGCAGTTCGGCATCACGGCGCTTCTGATCTTTGCGCGCCTGGGCGCTGTTGCCGTTATCCTGCTTCGGCGCGGCCTCCTGCTGTGCCTGCTGCTTTTGCAGGTCGCTCAGCCACTGCTGATAATCGTCAAGATCCCCGGCAAATACATCGACTTTGCCATCGTGCACCAGATAGAGGTCGTCGGTGGTGGCACGCAGCAGATGACGGTCGTGCGAGACCACCACCAGCGCACCTTCGAAGTCGATCAGCGCCTCGGTCAGCGCCTGACGCATATCAAGATCGAGGTGGTTGGTCGGTTCATCCAGCAGCAGCAGGTTAGGGCGCTGCCAGACAATCAGCGCCAGCACCAGTCGTGCTTTTTCGCCGCCGGAGAAGCGCGCCGTGTGTTCCGTCACCTTATCGCCACGGAAATCGAAACCGCCCAGATAGTCGCGCAGCTGTTGCTCCAGCACGTTGGGCGCAATACGCGCCAGATGCTGAAGCGGCGATTCGTCGGCCCGCAGATATTCCAGCTGATGCTGAGCGAAGTAACCGAGCTTGATCCCTTTCGACAGCCCGACCTTGCCCTCCATCGCCTCCAGCTCACCCGCCAGCAGCTTAATCAGCGTCGATTTACCGGCACCGTTGCGTCCCAGCAGGCCGATGCGCGAACCCGGCACCAGGTTAAGTTTGATGGCGTCCAGAATAATGCGATCGCCATAACCCGCGGTAACCTTCTCCATCTTCAGCAGCGGATTAGGCAGATTTTCCGGCTTGCGGAAGGTGAAGCTGAACGGGTTATCGACATGGGCGGGCGCGATCATCTCCATGCGTTCCAGCATCTTAATGCGGCTCTGTGCCTGCTTCGCCTTGGTAGCCTGAGCGCGGAAACGGTCGATATAGCTTTGCAGGTGCGTCACTTTCTGCTGCTGGCTCTCATACAGCGACTGCTGCTGCGCCAGTTTGGCGACGCGCTGCCGCTCAAAGGAGCTGTAGTTGCCGGTATATTCGAACATCGATGCCTGTTCGATATGAATGATTTTGTCGACGACCGGATCGAGAAAATCACGATCGTGTGAGATCAGGATCAGCGTGCCTTCATAACTCTTCAGCCAGCGCTCCAGCCAGATCACGGCATCGAGATCCAGGTGGTTGGTCGGTTCATCCAGCAGCAGCAGGTCAGAGCGGCAAATCAGCGCCTGCGCCAGGTTGAGTCGCATGCGCCAGCCACCCGAGAAGTCGCTGACCGGGCGTTGCAGCTGCTCCTGACTGAAGCCCAGACCGTGCAGCAGGCTTGAGGCGCGTGCATGGATGCTCCACGCCTGCACTGCATCCAGTTTGCCATGCAGCAGTGCGATGGCATTGCCATCGTCACGCTGATTCGCGTCCGCCAGTTCTGCCTCCAGCTGGCGATAGACGCGATCACCGTCAATGACGTACTCCAGCGCGGCTTTGTCGAGCGCCGGAGTTTCCTGATTCACCCAGGCCAGCGCCCAGTGCGCCGGAAGGGTGACGGTGCCGGCATCGCTGGTGATTTCACCTTTTAACAGCGACAGCAGCGTGGATTTACCACAGCCGTTTTTCCCCACCAGCCCGACCTTCTGACCCGGATTGATGGTAGCGGTGGCGTTGTCGAGCAGGACGCGGATGCCGCGGCGAATTTGTAAGGCAGAGAAGACAATCATGTAAGCGCCGTATCGTCAGAATATGTTAATTTACTGGCAACATAATGAGATTTTGCTGCGTCGTGCATGGTAGCGGAAAACCGCCTCAATGACGACGCTTTGGAGGGAAAGGATGTCGCAGCCACCCAGGGTATTACTGCTTTTTGCTCATCCGGAATTACAGGATTCGGTGGCTAACCGGATTCTGCTGCAGCCGGCTCAGGCGCTGGAACATGTCACCGTGCACGATCTGTACGCGACCTATCCGGATTTTTTTATTGATATTCACCACGAACAGCAGCTGCTGCGTGAGCATGATGTCATTATTTTTCAACATCCGCTCTATACCTATAGCTGTCCGGCCTTGCTGAAAGAGTGGCTGGATCGCGTGTTGTCACGTGGCTTTGCTAACGGCGTGGATGGCAACGCGCTGGAAGGGAAGTACTGGCGCAGCGTCGTCACCACCGGAGAGCCGGAAAGTGCCTTTAAACAGCAGGGCCTGAACCGCTATTCGCTTAATGACATTATGCGTCCTTTTGAGCTGACCGCGCAGATGTGCCGGATGCACTGGATGCCGCCGATGATCGTCTACTGGGCGCGTCGTCAGGGGCCGGAATTAATGAAAAACTACGCCCGCGCCTATGGCGACTGGCTGGCAGCACCGCTGCCGAACGGAGGAGTATAGATGGAAGGACAAACGCTGCTGACCGCCGGGGTGATCTATCTGGTCGCGGCGGTCTTACTGGTACCGGTCGCCGCTCGCCTGGGGATTGGTGCCGTGCTGGGCTATCTGGTCGCGGGTATCGCTATCGGCCCGTGGGGATTAGGCTTTATCAGTGACGTCGAAGAGATTCTTCATTTTTCTGAGCTGGGTGTGGTCTTCCTGATGTTTATCATCGGGCTGGAGCTGAATCCGGCAAAGCTGTGGGCGCTGCGCCGCTCCATTTTTGGAGTCGGCGCAGCGCAGGTGATCTTCTCTGCCGCGATACTCGGCGGTTTGTTATGGCTCACTGACTTTAGCTGGCAGGCGGCGATCATTGGCGGCATCGGACTGGCGATGTCCTCGACCGCCATGGCGCTGCAGCTGATGATGGACAAGGGCATGAACCGCAGCGAAGCGGGGCAACTGGGCTTCTCGGTGCTGCTGTTTCAGGATATCGCGGTTATTCCTGCGCTGGCGCTGATCCCGCTACTGGCGGGCACCGACAGCGGCCACATCGACTGGATGAAAGTCGGCATGAAGGTCGTGGCCTTCGCCGGGATGCTGGTGGGCGGACGCTATCTGCTGCGGCCCATCTTCCGCTACATCGCTGCATCGGGTGTGCGCGAGGTCTTTACGGCGGCGTCGCTGCTGCTGGTCCTGGGCTCGGCGCTCTTTATGGATGCACTGGGGCTGTCGATGGCGCTGGGCACCTTTATCGCCGGTATCCTGCTGGCGGAGAGCGAGTATCGTCACGAGCTGGAAGTCGCGATCGAGCCGTTTAAAGGGTTACTGCTGGGGCTGTTCTTTATCTCGGTGGGCATGGCACTCAACCTCGGGGTGCTCTATACCCATATTGTGACCATTCTGCTGGGCGTGATCACGCTGGTGGCTGTAAAAACGGTGGTGCTCTATCTGCTGGCCCGTATTTATGGCCTGCGCAGCTCCGAGCGGCAGCAGTTTGCGGGCGTGCTGAGCCAGGGAGGCGAGTTCGCTTTCGTGCTTTTTTCTGCGGCGTCGTCGGCAAAACTGTTTGCCGGCGATCAGTTGCCGATGCTGCTGGTCACCGTCACGCTGTCGATGATGACCACGCCGCTGCTGATGCAGGGGATCGATCGTCTGCTGGCGCGACGCTTTAACGAGCCGGACGACGAGGCTGAAAAGCATTTTGTTGAAGACGATCAGCCGCAGGTAATCGTGGTGGGCTTTGGTCGCTTCGGTCAGGTGGTGGGGCGTCTGCTGATGGCGAATAACAAACGCATCACCGTGCTGGAGCGCGACATCAGTGCGGTCAACCTGATGCGCAAATATGGCTATAAGGTCTATTACGGCGACGCTACCGAGCTTGAACTGCTGCGGGCCGCTGGTGCGGCCAGCGCCCAGTCAATAGTGATTACCTGTAGCGAACCGGAAGATGTGATGACAATCGTGCAGCTCTGCCAGCAGCACTTTCCGCAGTTGCAGATTCAGGCGCGTGCCCGTGGACGTGTGGAAGCACATGAGCTGTTACAGGCCGGCGTAACGCAGTTCTCGCGAGAAACCTTCTCCAGTGCGCTGGAGCTGGGGCGCAAAACATTGATGTCGCTGGGGATGCATCCGCATCAGGCGCACCGCGCCCAGCAGCATTTCCGCCGGCTTGATATGCGGATGCTGCGCGAGCTGATGCCGAACCCGGCTGAAAGCGCACAGGCTTCACGCGTTCGTGAAGCACGGCGTGAACTGGAAGATATCTTCCAGCGTGAAATGCAGCGTGAGAAGCGGCAGATCGACGGCTGGGACGATGACCAATAACCTCTTTAGACAGGCAGAAGCTGATGCGTAAACGTTTTATTGCAGGTGCGACATGTCCGCACTGCCAGGAGAAGGACACGCTGGCGATGTGGCGTGAGAATAATGTTGATGTGGTGGAGTGCGTGAAATGTGGTCATCAGATGCGTGAGGCCGACAAGCAGGCCCGCGATCAGGTCCGCACGAATGAGCAGGTTATCGGTATTTTCCATCCGGAATAGCGCAAACGACCAGCTTTTTTCACGCGTAAACTTACAGCGGCATTGAATTCCGTTACAATTGACGCCATTAAGGCTGGAGTCGCAAGAGAAAGTGAAATCCCTCTTGCACTCAGCCCCGAACCTTTCTGGTTGGTGTTATTGCACGCAAGAATAGACCAATGAGACGGGATCTCAGTTCTCAACGGTTAGGAGATATCATGAAAGTAGCAAAAGACCTGGTGGTAAGCCTGGCCTATCAGGTACGTACAGAAGACGGCGTGTTAGTTGACGAGTCACCGGTGAGCGCACCGTTAGACTACCTGCACGGTCATGGTTCCCTGATTTCTGGTCTGGAAAATGCGCTGGAAAACCACGTTGCCGGCGACAAGTTTGACGTGCATATCCCGGCAAACGACGCTTACGGTCAGTATGACGATAACCTGGTGCAGCGCGTTCCTAAAGACGTCTTCATGGGCGTGGATGAACTGCAGGTTGGCATGCGCTTCCTGGCAGAAACCGATCAGGGGCCGGTACCGGTAGAAATCACCGAAGTGGAAGACGATCACGTCGTGGTTGATGGTAACCACATGCTGGCGGGTCAGAACCTGAACTTCAACGTTGAAGTGGTCGCTATCCGTGAAGCCACACCAGAAGAACTGGCTCATGGCCATGTTCATGGTGCTGATGGCCATCATCACGATCACGGTCATGATCACGACCACGATCACGGTAAAGGCGGTTGTGGCACAGGCGGCTGTGGCTGCAGCCACTAAGTCCTGACAGACCGTTCAAGGCCACCTCCGGGTGGCCTTTCTTTTGGCGCTCATCGGGTCTGGCGGGTCTGATAAACGCCAGCCAGGCCGCGCTTAATAGTGCGGCGGTGGGGTTTCTTCAGATTGAGAGGCGACCATCGAGGGCGCATTCGCCTTGAGCTTGTCGGTTAAAATGCGCATCTGCTCCCGCAGCTTACTCATCTGCAGTTCGTGCTCCACCACCGCATTGTTCAGCTGATCAATCGTCATCTCCTGAAAGGCCAGTTTGCTTTCTAACGTCTCCAGACGCCGTTCCCACTCGGATTGTTGCATGACCTGTTCCTCTGTTAAGGTGCGATTCGGGGCATGATTCTACGACCTGACTGCCAGGAATCACCTGTTTTTTTCACGTTCGCAGGCGTTGCGCTTGAAAAAAGGCGGTGCGGCATCATCTCTGATGAAACTTCCCGATGTTATAAAGGTCGGAGGTAGACCGGGTAATTACATTGTGGGAGTGTTCGACACTGCCACGTAAAGTTATAGTGTGGACCCTCAAGTCCGCAATGTTTCCCGAGGTTAGACGCTTCGGTTTTGGAGAAAGGATGAAATCACTGTTTAAAGTCACATTGTTAGCTACCACGATGGCCGTTGCGCTGAATGCTCCGCTGGCCATGGCGGCAGACTCAGCAGCAGCGCCACAGGCTGCACCGGCTGCGGCGGCACAGACTGCGCCACAGGTACCGAAAAATGCGGCCTTCAAAGATGAAGACCAGCAGTCTGCTTACGCACTGGGTGCTTCGCTGGGTCGCTACATGGACAACTCCCTGAAGGAGCAGGAAAAACTGGGCATCAAACTGGATAAGCAGCAGCTGATCGCAGGTGTTCAGGATGCATTTGGTGGCAAGAGTAAACTCTCTGATGAAGAGATTGAGCAGACGCTGCAATCCTTCGAAGGCCGCGTGAAAGGCGCTGCCTCAGCAAAAATGGAAAAAGATGCGAAAGAGAACGCGGATAAGGGCGCAGCTTACGCAACCAAATTTGCTAAAGAGAGCGGCGTGAAGAAATCTGAAACCGGCCTGCTCTATAAAGTCGAGAAAGAGGGTACCGGTGATGCGCCTAAAGACAGCGACACCGTTGTGGTGAACTATAAAGGTACGCTGATCGACGGCACCGAGTTCGATAACTCTTATACCCGCGGCGAGCCACTCTCATTCCGTCTGGATGGCGTGATTCCGGGCTGGACTGAAGGTCTGAAGCACGTGAAGAAAGGCGGTAAGATCAAGCTGGTGATCCCACCACAGCTGGCTTACGGTAAGAACGGCGTGCCAGGTATCCCGGCGAATTCCACCCTGGTGTTTGACGTTGAGCTGCTGGATATCAAACCGGCGCCAAAGGCCGATGAAAAAGCACAGGCACCAGCGCCTGCTGCCGCTGCACCGAAAGCGCAGTAATCTGCCAGCCGCCGCCTCCGGGCGGCGGTTTCATTTCTGCTTCACGACAAACCTCTGGCATAAGCCGACGACATTTGCCAGACTAATGCCTGCCAAATTATCCCAATATTGAGTCTGCCCATAAGCCGCTGTGACAGGCTCCAGCCATTCAGGGTGAAACTCTTCAATGTCTAATCCATTCAATCCGGGTGAACTGAGCGACTTCGATCTGCTTGAACAGCGCCCGTTCGAACAAACTGATTACGATATTCTGAAATCGTACGAGGCTGTCGTCGATGGCCTGGCCATGCTGATCGGCTCCCATTGCGAAATTGTCCTGCATTCGCTTGAAGACCTGAAATGTTCGGCGGTGCGTATCGCCAATGGTGAGCACACGGGACGTAAAGTCGGTTCGCCAATTACCGATTTAGCACTGCGTATGCTGCACGATATGCATGGGGCAGACAGTAATGTGTCGCGTGCCTATTTCACCCGGGCCAAAAGCGGCGTGCTGATGAAGTCGGTCACCATCGCTATCCGTAACCGCCAGCAGCGGGTGATTGGCCTGCTCTGTATCAACATGAATCTGGATGTGCCGTTCTCGCAGATTATGTCGACCTTTATGCCACCTGAAATGCAGCAGGTGGATTCCAGCGTTAACTTCGCCAGCTCAGTAGACGACCTGGTGATGCAGACGCTGGAGTTCACCATCGAAGAGGTGAGTGCGGACCGCAATGTCTCAAACAACGCCAAGAATCGTCAGATTGTGCTGAATCTGTATGAGAAGGGGATCTTCGATATCAAGGATGCGATTAACCAGGTTGCGGATCGCCTGAACATCTCGAAGCACACGGTCTATCTCTATATTCGCCAGTTTAAAAATGGCGACTTCCAGGGGCAGGAAAGGTAATGCGTTATACCCTGCTGGTCACCGGTCCGGCTTATGGTACGCAACAGGCGACCAGCGCCTGGCTGTTTGCCCGTGCGCTGCTGACGGCGGGTCATGAGCTTGACAGCGTTTTCTTCTATCGGGAAGGGGTGCTGAACGCGAACCAGCTCACTGCGCCAGCCAGCGATGAGTTCGATCTGGTTCGGGCGTGGCAGACATTACATCAGGAGCAGGGTGTGGCACTGAATATCTGTGTGGCGGCCGCACTGCGGCGTGGCGTGAGCGATTCGCAGGAGTCGGCCCGGCTTCAGCTGGCAGGCAGTAACCTGCAGCCGGGCTTTACCCTGAGCGGACTGGGTGCGCTGGCCGAGGCGGCACTGCGCTGCGAACGTCTGGTGCAGTTCTGATGAATCGGGTCGCATTTGTGTTTACTCGGGCACCGCACGGTAGCAGTGCCGGACGTGAAGGGCTGGACGCGGCGCTGGCAACGGGCGCGCTCAGCGAAGATATCGGCCTGTTTTTTATTGGCGATGGCGTACTGCAGCTTAATCTGCATCAGCAACCCGGGCTGATAAAGAGTCGCCATTATGCGGCCACGTTTGGGGTGCTGGCTTTATATGACATTGAGCAGTGCTATCTCTGCCGGACATCGCTGCTGGCACGCGGACTGGATACGGAGGCAGAGCGGTTGCTGGACGTTACGCTGCTGGATGCGCCCGCATTGCGCCAGACCCTGGCCAGCTACGACCGCATCCTGACTTTTTAAGAGGCGCGCATGCTGCATACGTTACTGCACTCCCCGTCACACAGCGATCTTGAAACGCTGATATCAATGACAGAAGCCGGAGATGACCTGCTGCTGTTGCAGGATGGTGTACTGGCAGCCGTGGCGGGCAGTCGCGCACTGCAGCGGCTGGCCGCCAGCCCGGCGACGCTGTGGGTACTGGAGGAAGATGTCCAGGCGCGCGGGCTCGCTGGACAAATTTCAACCAGTGTACAATCCGTAGACTATAATGGGTTTGTCACGTTAACGATCAGGCACCCGCAACAAATGGCCTGGTGATCGGCTAAAACCTGGTTATTTCTTGACACCCCTTTGACGCAGCCCTAAAATTCTGCCTCCTCGTAATTCTACGAGGCGTTTTATTACGTGTTTACGAAGCAAAAGCAAATCCAGGAGCTATTTAATGGCAACAGTTAACCAGCTGGTTCGCAAACCACGCGTCCGCAAAGTTGCAAAGAGCAACGTGCCGGCGCTGGAAGCTTGCCCGCAAAAACGTGGCGTTTGTACTCGTGTGTACACCACCACTCCTAAGAAACCAAACTCCGCACTGCGTAAAGTTTGCCGTGTGCGTCTGACTAACGGTTTTGAAGTCACCTCCTACATCGGCGGTGAAGGTCACAACCTGCAGGAGCACTCCGTGATCCTGATCCGTGGCGGTCGTGTAAAAGACCTGCCAGGTGTGCGTTACCACACCGTTCGTGGCGCGCTGGACTGCTCAGGTGTTAAAGACCGTAAGCAGGCTCGCTCCAAGTACGGCGTGAAGAAGCCAAAGGCTTAATGGTTCTCCGTTAAGTAAGGCCAAACGTTTTAAATTAAATGTCAAAATAAACTCATAGAGTTTTGGACAATCCTGAATTAACAACGGAGTATTTCCATGCCACGTCGTCGCGTCATTGGTCAGCGTAAAATTCTGCCAGATCCTAAGTTCGGATCAGAGCTGCTGGCCAAATTTGTAAATATCCTGATGGTAGATGGTAAAAAATCTACTGCAGAATCTATCGTTTATACCGCGCTTGAGACCCTGGCTCAGCGTTCAGGTAAAAACTCCCTGGAAGCCTTTGAAGTAGCTCTGGAAAACGTACGTCCGACTGTCGAAGTTAAGTCACGTCGCGTTGGTGGTTCTACTTATCAGGTACCAGTTGAAGTCCGTCCGGTTCGTCGTAATGCCCTGGCAATGCGCTGGATCGTAGATGCTGCTCGTAAACGCGGTGATAAATCAATGGCTCTCCGCCTGGCGAACGAACTTTCTGATGCTGCAGAGAACAAAGGTACTGCAGTTAAGAAACGTGAAGACGTTCACCGCATGGCAGAAGCCAACAAGGCGTTCGCTCACTACCGTTGGTAATAACCACGTAGTTGTTAAACCAGCGGGCGCTCAGATAGCCAACCCGCTGGGGTCGACTTACCTTGAACGTCCGAGAATCAGAGGAATCAAATGGCTCGTAAAACACCCATTGCTCGCTACCGTAATATCGGTATCAGTGCGCACATCGACGCCGGTAAGACTACCACTACCGAACGCGTTCTGTTCTACACCGGTGTAAACCACAAAATTGGTGAAGTACACGACGGCGCAGCAACCATGGACTGGATGGAGCAGGAACAGGAACGTGGTATTACCATCACGTCCGCTGCGACCACCTGTTACTGGTCTGGTATGGCCAAGCAGTTTGAACCACACCACATCAACATCATCGACACCCCAGGACACGTTGACTTCACCATCGAAGTTGAACGTTCTATGCGTGTGCTTGATGGCGCGGTAATGGTTTACTGTGCAGTTGGTGGCGTTCAGCCACAGTCTGAGACCGTATGGCGTCAGGCTAACAAATATAAAGTTCCACGCATCGCGTTCGTTAACAAAATGGACCGCATGGGTGCTAACTTCCTGAAAGTTGTTAATCAGATGGAAGTTCGTCTGGGCGCAACTCCAGTTCCTCTGCAGCTGGCTATCGGCGCAGAAGAGAAATTCACCGGTGTTGTTGACCTGGTGAAAATGAAAGCAATCAACTGGAACGACGCCGATCAGGGCGTAACCTTCGACTACGAAGATATTCCAGCTGATATGCAGGAACTGGCTGAAGAATGGCGCGGCAAGCTGATCGAAGCAGCTGCAGAAGCTTCTGAAGAGCTGATGGAGAAATTCTTCAGCGGCGAAGAGCTGAGCGAAGAAGAGATCAAAACTGCTCTGCGTAAGCGCGTTCTGAACAACGAAATCATCCTGGTAACCTGTGGTTCTGCCTTTAAGAACAAAGGTGTTCAGGCGATGCTGGATGCAGTTGTTGAATATCTGCCAGCACCGACTGACGTTACCGCGATCAACGGTATGCTGGACGACGGTAAAGACACGCCGGCTGTTCGTCATTCAGATGACAACGAGCCGTTTGCAGCACTGGCGTTCAAAATCGCTACCGACCCGTTTGTAGGTAACCTGACCTTCTTCCGCGTTTACTCTGGTGTTGTTAACACTGGTGACACCGTGTTCAACCCGGTTAAGTCAAACCGTGAGCGTCTGGGCCGTATCGTTCAGATGCACGCTAACAAGCGTGAAGAAATTAAAGAAGTCCGTGCGGGCGATATCGCAGCTGCGATCGGCCTGAAAGATGTGACTACTGGTGACACCCTGTGTGACCCGGATAACGTCATCATCCTTGAGCGCATGGAGTTCCCGGAGCCGGTAATCTCTATCGCCGTTGAACCAAAAACCAAAGCTGACCAGGAAAAAATGGGTCTGGCTCTGGGCCGTCTGGCTAAAGAAGACCCATCATTCCGCGTATGGACTGATGAAGAATCTAACCAGACCATCATCGCCGGTATGGGTGAGCTGCACCTCGACATCATCGTTGACCGTATGAAGCGTGAATTCAACGTCGAAGCAAACGTGGGTAAACCACAGGTTGCTTACCGTGAAGCGATCCGCTCTAAAGTTACCGACGTTGAAGGTAAACACGCCAAGCAGTCTGGTGGTCGTGGTCAGTACGGTCATGTTGTTATCGACATGTACCCACTTGAGCCAGGTTCGAACCCGAAAGGCTACGAATTTGTCAACGATATCAAAGGTGGTGTGGTTCCTGGCGAATACATCCCTGCGGTTGACAAAGGTATCCAGGAACAGCTGAAATCAGGCCCACTGGCTGGTTACCCGGTTGTGGATCTGGGCGTTCGTCTGCACTTCGGTTCTTACCATGATGTCGACTCCTCAGAACTGGCGTTCAAACTGGCTGCGTCTATCGCCTTCAAACAGGGCTTCAAACAAGCGCAACCCGTTCTGCTTGAGCCTATCATGAAGGTTGAAGTTGAAACGCCGGAAGAGAACACAGGTGATGTCATCGGTGACCTTAGCCGTCGTCGTGGTATGCTTAAAGGGCAGGAATCTAACGCTACTGGCGTTCAGATTCACGCTGAAGTTCCGCTGTCTGAAATGTTCGGATACGCAACTCAGCTGCGTTCTCTGACCAAAGGTCGTGCTTCTTACTCCATGGAGTTCCTGAAGTATGACGATGCGCCGAACAACGTAGCGCAGGCCGTTATTGAAGCTCGTAGCAAATAAGCTACGGTTTAAATTTGAACTGATGCCTTCACCCGAGGGTGAAGGCACAACGTAAGGAATTATCGCCATGGCGAAAGAGCAATTTCAGCGTAACAAACTGCACGTAAACGTGGGCACCATCGGTCACGTTGACCACGGTAAAACCACCCTGACTGCAGCTATCACCACCGTACTGTCTAAAACTTACGGTGGCCAGGCACGTGCATTCGATCAGATCGATAACGCACCAGAAGAGAAAGCTCGTGGTATCACCATCAACACTTCACACGTTGAGTATGAAACCCCGACTCGTCACTATGCACACGTTGACTGCCCAGGCCACGCCGACTATGTGAAAAACATGATCACCGGTGCTGCGCAGATGGACGGCGCGATCCTGGTTGTTGCTGCGACTGATGGCCCGATGCCACAGACCCGCGAGCACATCCTGCTGGGTCGTCAGGTTGGCGTTCCTTACATCATCGTGTTCCTGAACAAGTGTGACATGGTTGATGATGAAGAGCTGCTGGAACTGGTTGAGATGGAAGTTCGTGACCTGCTGTCAGCTTATGACTTCCCAGGCGACGACACACCAATCGTTCGTGGTTCTGCGCTGAAAGCGCTGGAAGGCGAAGCAGAGTGGGAAGCGAAAATCATCGAGCTGGCTGAACACCTGGACAACTACATCCCAGAACCTCAGCGTGCGATCGACATGCCGTTCCTGCTGCCAATCGAAGACGTATTCTCAATCTCTGGCCGTGGTACCGTTGTTACCGGTCGTGTTGAGCGCGGCATCGTTAAAGTCGGCGACGAAGTTGAAATCGTGGGTATCAAAGATACTGCGAAATCAACCTGTACCGGTGTTGAGATGTTCCGTAAGCTGCTGGACCAGGGTCAGGCAGGCGAAAACTGTGGTGTTCTGCTGCGCGGTATCAAGCGTGAAGACATCCAGCGTGGTCAGGTTCTGGCTAAGCCAGGCACCATCAAGCCACACACCCAGTTCGAGTCAGAAGTTTACGTTCTGTCCAAAGACGAAGGTGGCCGCCATACTCCGTTCTTCAAGGGCTACCGTCCACAGTTCTACTTCCGTACCACTGACGTGACCGGTTCAGTAGAGCTGCCAGAAGGCGTTGAAATGGTCATGCCAGGCGACAACATCAAAATGGTTGTTACCCTGATCCACCCAATCGCAATGGACGAAGGTCTGCGCTTCGCAATCCGCGAAGGCGGCCGTACCGTTGGCGCGGGTGTTGTTGCTAAAGTTATCGCTTAATTGTGATATCTGCTGTGGTCGTGAAAACGGCCACTGCAACACAGAAAAAAGAGCACTTCGGTGCTCTTTTTTTTTGCGCGGGATCCGGGATAACCCTGTAAAGGGTGGGTTTGTAATAAAAACGATTCGCATTTACACTGTGTGCAAAATGTACCCGAGTGATGAATCAATGTACGTCTGCCTGTGTAATGCCATCAGTGATAAAACCCTTCGTGAAGTTGTGCGTCGCTACCAGCCCAAATCTATTCAGCAGCTCCGCCAGTTCGTGCCTGTTGGCAAACAGTGTGGTAAATGCATTCGTGCTGCGCGAGAAATTATGGAAACTGAGCTGCAGCACGCGCCGCTCTACAAAGAGATTGCCTGACGCCCATCTGTGTGTGAATACCCACAATTTCCGTCACGGCTTTTTGACTTCTTTTTAACCGCATCTACGCTCTAATAAACCGGACGTGGAGGGTTGATAATGAAGGGCGATATCAAAGTCATCAGTCATCTGAATAAACTGTTGGGAAATGAACTGGTTGCCATTAACCAGTATTTTCTGCATGCGCGCATGTTTAAAAACTGGGGCCTGACCCGTCTCAATGATGTGGAATACCACGAATCAATTGATGAGATGAAGCATGCTGATAAGTACATTGAGCGCATTCTTTTTCTTGAGGGGATACCCAACCTTCAGGACCTGGGACGACTTCGTATCGGTGAAGACGTTGAGGAGATGCTCAGTTCAGATCTGAGTCTGGAACTGGAGGGCGCGAAGGATCTTCGCGAAGCGATCGCCTACGCTGACAAAGTGCATGACTATGTCAGCCGCGATATGATGATTGAGATTCTGGCCGATGAAGAGCATCACATCGACTGGATTGAGACTGAACTGGAATTAATCCGGATGATGGGCATCCAGAACTACCTGCAGGCTCAGATCAAAGAAGAGTGAACCGCGTCTGAAGCGCAAGGGTGACCCAGCCTGCAATGGCCAGAAATGGGCCGAAGGGCAGCAGACTGTCCGGCCTCAAATCCCGCCGTTGAACGGCGAAAATGGCTATCAGCGCCAGCAGCGTTGCCCCCAGCGCAATGCTGGCCAGGGCCTGCCAGCCACAGCAGGCGCCCAGCGCAGCAAAAAGCTTGATATCACCATAGCCCAGTCCTTCCACATCCCGCACGCTGCGAAAGCCCCAGGCAAGCAGCCACAGCGAACAATAGCCCATTATTGCGCCATAGATGGCCGCTGCTTCGCTGCCTGTCTGAGTCGCGTGGAGCAATCCCAGCCAGAGCAGCAAATAGTTAAGCGGGTCTGGCAGACAGAAGCAGCGGCGATCAATGGCTGAAAGCAGGAATAAAAGGCTGGCGGCCGCGATGAGGTAAATTCTGTCTGAAACGCTATCAACGCTTTGCATTACCAGCAGACAGAGCAGGGCGAACAGCCCTTCAGTAAGAAAACTGCCTGCGTCAAATGGTTGCTGACAGATGCGGCAGCGTCCTCTCAAAGCTGGCCAGCTTATCAGCGGCAGGGTGTCGCGCCATAACAGGCGTTTCTGGCAACAGTCGCCTCGTGAGGCAGGAAAGCACAGTGTGGCAAACCACTGCGCTGGTGAGAGGGCAGGGGTAAAGCGCGCGCAGGCCAGCGACAGGAAGCTGCCCAGTGCGCCCCCGCCTGCAAGCGCCGCAAGATAAGTGATAACAACAGGGACCATGATAGGGCTCCGGATAATAGAGACAGGCAGAGTTTCACAGGCAATAAGGTCTGCGTCATCAGCGAATCCAGCGTGATGGAGGGCGGCCCACAGCCGAAGGGAGGCGTTCTCCGTCAGTCGACAGCACTATGCGAGGCCCATCTCATCGACGTGCCACTATTTACCCGCGAAAACCACAACATGGGTTGCTTCCTGAACAGATTTACGTATAATGCGCGGGCCTGCAGATATTGCAGGCGCGATTCGAGCAGAATCGCAGACGGCTGAATTTTAGGCCGCCTGACAATACTCCCAATTGGGGAGTTATATGCTGAACGATTACACTCTCCCATCAATCGTAATGGGTTCGAGTAGTAATTTTTTTCGTCTATAAAAAGTTTGGAGCTCTGGTCTCATGCAGAACCAAAGAATCCGTATCCGTCTTAAAGCGTTTGATCATCGTCTGATCGATCAATCAACCGCGGAAATCGTTGAGACCGCCAAGCGCACTGGTGCGCAGGTTCGTGGTCCAATCCCGCTGCCAACCCGCAAAGAGCGTTTTACCGTTCTGATCTCTCCGCACGTCAACAAAGATGCGCGTGATCAGTACGAGATTCGCACTCACAAGCGTCTGGTAGACATCGTTGAGCCAACTGAAAAAACCGTTGATGCTCTGATGCGTCTGGATCTGGCTGCCGGTGTTGACGTGCAGATCAGCCTGGGTTAATCAGGTCATCGAGCGATTGAGAGGTTGAAACAATGATTGGTTTAGTCGGTAAAAAAGTGGGCATGACCCGCATCTTCAATGAAGATGGCGTTTCTATCCCCGTCACCGTAATCGAAGTTGAAGCGAACCGCGTTACTCAGGTCAAAGGCCTGGAAAACGATGGTTACCAGGCAATTCAGGTTACCACCGGTGCTAAAAAAGCAAACCGTGTGACCAAACCTGAAGCTGGTCATTTTGCTAAAGCTGGCGTTGAAGCTGGCCGTGGTCTGTGGGAATTCCGCACCGCTGAAGGTGAAGAATATTCTGTAGGTCAGAGCATCAGCGTTGAGATTTTCGCTGAAGTTAAGAAAGTTGACGTAACCGGTACCTCTAAAGGTAAAGGTTTCGCAGGTACCGTTAAGCGCTGGAACTTCCGTACCCAGGACGCGACTCACGGTAACTCCTTGTCTCACCGCGTTCCGGGTTCTATCGGTCAGAACCAGACTCCGGGCAAAGTGTTCAAAGGCAAGAAAATGGCAGGTCAGCTGGGTAATGAGCGCGTAACCGTTCAGAGTCTGGACGTAGTACGTGTTGACGCTGAGCGCAACCTGCTGCTGGTTAAAGGTGCAGTTCCCGGTGCTACCGGTAGCGACCTGATTGTTAAACCAGCTGTGAAGGCGTAAGGGGATAGCAATGGAATTAGTATTGAAAGACGCGCAGAGCGCGCTGACTGTTTCCGAAACTACCTTCGGTCGTGATTTCAACGAAGCGCTGGTTCACCAGGTTGTTGTTGCTTACGCATCAGGCGCCCGTCAGGGTACTCGTGCGCAGAAAACTCGCGCCGAAGTAACTGGTTCAGGCAAAAAGCCTTGGCGTCAGAAAGGCACCGGCCGTGCGCGTTCAGGTTCTGTAAAGAGCCCAATCTGGCGTTCAGGTGGCGTGACCTTTGCTGCGAAGCCGCAGGACCACAGTCAAAAAGTTAACAAAAAGATGTACCGCGGCGCGCTGAAAAGCATCCTGTCCGAGCTGGTACGTCAAGATCGTCTGATCGTTGTCGAATCATTTGCTGTAGAAGCGCCGAAAACTAAGCTGCTGGTACAGAAACTGAAAGACATGGCGCTGGAAGACGTGCTGATCATCACCGGTGAACTGGATGAGAATCTGTTCCTGGCTGCCCGTAACCTGTACAAGGTTGACGTGCGTGATGCATCAGGTATCGACCCAGTTAGCCTGATCGCCTTCGACAAAGTCGTTATGACTGCTGACGCAGTTAAGCAAGTTGAGGAGATGCTGGCATGATCCGTGAAGAACGTCTGCTGAAAGTACTGCGCGCGCCGCACGTATCTGAAAAAGCATCTAGCGCGATGGAAAAAACCAATACCATCGTTCTCAAAGTTGCTAATGACGCGACCAAAGCAGAGATCGTTGCTGCTGTTGAGAAACTGTTCGAAGTAGAAGTTAAAGACGTAAACACCCTGGTAGTTAAGGGCAAAGTTAAGCGTCAAGGACAGCGTATCGGTCGTCGTAGCGACTGGAAAAAAGCTTACGTCACCCTGAAAGAAGGCCAGAATCTGGACTTCGCTGGCGGCGCTGAGTAAGTCGGAGGAGAAAGACAATGGCAGTTGTTAAATGTAAACCGACATCTCCGGGTCGTCGCCATGTAGTTAAAGTGGTAAACGCGGAGCTGCACAAGGGCAAACCATTTGCCCCGCTGGTAGAAAAAAACAGCAAATCCGGTGGCCGTAACAACAATGGTCGTATCACTACCCGTCACATCGGTGGTGGTCACAAGCAGGCTTATCGTATTGTTGACTTCAAACGCAACAAAGACGGTATCCCGGCAGTTGTTGAACGTCTTGAGTACGATCCGAACCGCTCTGCGAACATCGCACTGGTTCTGTACAAAGACGGCGAGCGCCGTTACATCCTGGCCCCTAAAGGCCTGAAAGCCGGCGACCAGATCCAATCTGGCGTTGATGCTGCGATCAAAGCAGGTAACACTCTGCCGATGCGTAACATCCCGGTGGGTTCAACCGTGCATAACGTAGAAATGAAACCAGGCAAAGGCGGTCAGATTGCTCGCTCAGCCGGTGCTTACGTGCAGATCGTTGCGCGTGAAGGTTCTTACGTTACCCTGCGTCTGCGTTCAGGTGAAATGCGTAAAGTCGAGTCTGACTGCCGCGCAACGCTGGGCGAAGTCGGTAATGCTGAGCACATGCTCCGCGTTCTGGGTAAAGCTGGTGCAGCCCGTTGGCGTGGTGTTCGTCCGACCGTTCGTGGTACCGCGATGAACCCAGTTGATCACCCGCACGGTGGTGGTGAAGGTCGTAACTTTGGTAAGCACCCGGTTTCACCGTGGGGCGTTCAGACCAAAGGTAAGAAGACCCGTAGCAACAAGCGTACCGATAAATTTATCGTACGTCGCCGTAGCAAATAATATTAGAGGATAAGCCATGCCACGTTCTCTCAAGAAAGGTCCTTTTATTGACCTGCACTTGCTGAAGAAGGTAGAGAAAGCGGTGGAAAGCGGTGACAAGAAGCCTTTGCGCACTTGGTCCCGTCGTTCAACGATCTTTCCTAACATGATCGGTTTGACCATCGCTGTCCATAATGGTCGTCAGCACGTTCCTGTCTTTGTTTCCGACGAAATGGTTGGTCACAAACTGGGTGAATTCGCGCCGACACGTACTTATCGCGGTCACGCGGCTGATAAAAAAGCCAAGAAGAAATAAGTAGGAGGAAGAGATGGAAACTATTGCTCAACATCGCCACGCTCGTTCTTCTGCTCAGAAGGTTCGCCTTGTTGCTGACCTGATTCGCGGTAAGAAAGTGTCGCAGGCTCTGGACATTTTGACCTACACCAACAAGAAAGCGGCTGTACTGGTCAAGAAAGTTCTGGAATCTGCCATTGCTAACGCCGAACACAACGATGGCGCTGATATCGACGATCTGAAAATCACGAAAATTTTCGTTGATGAAGGTCCGACCATGAAACGCATTATGCCGCGTGCCAAAGGTCGTGCAGATCGCATCCTGAAGCGCACCAGCCACATTACTGTGGTTGTGTCCGATCGCTGAGACTCTGGAGACTAGCAATGGGTCAGAAAGTACATCCTAATGGTATTCGCCTGGGTATTGTAAAACCATGGAACTCTACCTGGTTTGCGAACACCAACGAATTCGCTGACAACCTGGACAGCGATTTTAAAGTACGTCAGTTCCTGACTAAAGAACTGGCTAAAGCGTCTGTCTCTCGTATCGTTATCGAGCGTCCAGCGAAGAGCATCCGTGTGACCATTCACACTGCTCGTCCGGGCATCGTTATCGGTAAGAAAGGTGAAGATGTCGAGAAACTGCGCACCGTCGTCGCGAAAATCGCTGGCGTTCCTGCGCAGATCAATATCGCCGAAGTCCGCAAGCCGGAACTGGACGCGAAACTGGTAGCTGACAGCATCACTTCACAGCTGGAGCGTCGTGTGATGTTCCGTCGTGCTATGAAGCGTGCAGTTCAGAACGCCATGCGTCTTGGCGCGAAGGGTATTAAAGTTGAAGTTAGCGGCCGTCTGGGTGGCGCTGAGATCGCACGTACCGAATGGTACCGTGAAGGTCGCGTGCCATTGCACACTCTGCGTGCTGACATTGACTACAACACCTCTGAAGCGCACACCACTTATGGTGTAATCGGCGTTAAGGTATGGATCTTCAAAGGTGAGATCCTGGGTGGTATGGCTGCTGTTGAACAACCGGAACCGGCTGCTCAACCTAAAAAGCAGCAGCGTAAAGGCCGTAAGTAAGGAGAGTCGCTGATGTTACAACCAAAGCGTACGAAATTCCGTAAAGTGCACAAAGGCCGTAACCGTGGTCTGGCGCAGGGTACGGATGTCAGCTTCGGTACTTTCGGTCTGAAAGCTGTTGGCCGTGGTCGTCTGACTGCTCGTCAGATCGAAGCAGCACGTCGTGCTATGACCCGTGCAGTTAAGCGTCAAGGTAAGATCTGGATCCGTGTATTCCCGGACAAACCGATCACCGAGAAGCCGCTGGAAGTGCGTATGGGTAAAGGTAAGGGTAACGTAGAGTATTGGGTTGCCCTGATCCAGCCTGGTAAAGTCCTGTATGAAATGGACGGCGTATCAGAAGAGCTGGCCCGTGAAGCATTCAAGCTGGCAGCAGCAAAACTGCCTATCAAAACCACCTTTGTAACTAAGACGGTGATGTAATGAAAGCAACTGAGCTGCGTGAAAAAAGCGTCGAAGAGCTGAACACTGAGCTGCTTAATCTGCTGCGTGAGCAATTTAACCTGCGCATGCAGGCAGCATCTGGCCAACTGCAGCAGACTCATCTGCTGAAGCAGGTTCGCCGTGATGTTGCACGCGTTAAGACTTTACTGACTGAGAAGGCGGGTTCGTAATGACCGATAAAATCCGTACTCTGCAGGGTCGTGTAGTAAGTGACAAAATGCAGAAATCTGCAGTTGTTGCTATCGAACGTTTCGTGAAACACCCGATCTACGGCAAATTCATTAAGCGTACGACTAAGCTGCACATCCATGACGAGAACAATGAATGTGGAATTGGTGACGTGGTAGAAATCCGCGAATGCCGTCCACTGTCCAAGACCAAATCCTGGACCCTGGTTCGCGTAATCGAAAAAGCAATCCTGTAACAGGAACTGTTTTTTCTGAGAAACCCCCTGCTTCGGCAGGGGGTTTTTTTTGGTCAGCATTCAGGCAGGGCTGCATTCTGTTTTATGCGGCCTCGCCACGCTTATCCGAATCTGAATATTTCAGCTGGTCCGTCTGTGAAAGCGATGCGGTGACATGGCTATGGAAACCTCTTCCATTAAAGCGGGCGACCGGTTACTGGGTGTGTTGATCGCAGGTTGGTGAATTCACGGTACTTAGCAGACCCTCCGCTGTTAACAATACGGCAGTATGGCCACATTCACCTGTTCTGCACGGTGTAACAATGCAGTTTCCTCGCTGCGCTACTCATGCAAAGAGCGAATACATCTGCTATGACGGCGAAGGCAGGGAAATGGCGACAGAAGGTTGCGCGGAACAGGGCAGAAAGGCGTCAACGCTTCAGGAAACCGCAACAAGCCTCACTGGCCGATGATGCGAAATGCCCGATTAGAGGACGCTGTTATACATACGCATCCGTGTTGGCCTGCTGCGAGAGGGACATCGGGAACGGGGCAGGGCAGACGGGTGCATTCTTAACAGCTCATTACAGCATGATTGACGGATAAGTCAGACATCAGGCAGGTAAAGGCCAGTAATTGCCCGATCAGTGACGATGCAGCAGCACAACGAACTGCCTGAAAAAGAGGCGGGTGCCGCCAGTAATGTACTTTATTCAGAGATCGACGAAAAATAAGGCAGATTACATTTGCTACTGTTCGCACTATTCCCTAGAATACGCCCTCCCTGTCATCAGGGAAAATCAGCGGCTCGATTGAGAGCCGTTTATTTTTTCTACCCATCTGTGAGAACCGGTGTTACAATGCCGCGCCCTCAATTATGGGGCTTTCTAACGACCTGAGGTTTAGGTCCCGAAGTAGTAGTTGACATTAGCGGAGCACTAAAATGATCCAAGAACAGACTATGCTGAACGTCGCCGACAACTCCGGTGCACGTCGCGTAATGTGTATCAAGGTTCTGGGTGGCTCGCACCGTCGCTACGCAGGCGTCGGTGACATCATCAAAGTTACCATCAAGGAAGCAATTCCGCGTGGTAAAGTGAAAAAAGGTGATGTCCTGAAGGCGGTAGTGGTGCGCACCAGGAAGGGTGTTCGTCGCCCGGACGGTTCTGTCATTCGCTTCGATGGTAATGCATGCGTTATTCTGAACAATAACAGTGAGCAGCCTATCGGTACGCGTATTTTTGGGCCGGTAACTCGTGAACTTCGTACTGAAAAGTTCATGAAAATTATCTCTCTGGCACCAGAAGTACTCTAAGGAGCGAACAATGGCAGCTAAAATCCGTCGTAACGACGAAGTTATCGTGTTGACCGGTAAAGATAAAGGTAAGCGCGGTAAAGTTAAGAATGTCCTGTCTTCTGGTAAGGTCATCGTTGAAGGTATCAACCTGGTGAAAAAACATCAGAAGCCGGTCCCGGCTCTGAACCAGCCAGGTGGCATCGTTGAAAAAGAAGCTGCTATTCAGGTTTCTAACGTTGCACTGTTCAACGCGGCAACTGGTAAGGCTGACCGTGTAGGCTTTAGATTTGAAGACGGTAAAAAAGTCCGTTTCTTTAAGTCTAATAGCGAAACTATCAAGTAATTTGGAGTAGTACGATGGCGAAACTGCATGATTACTACAAAGACGAAGTAGTCCAGAAACTCATGACAGAGTTTGGCTACAATTCTGTCATGCAAGTCCCTCGGGTCGAGAAGATCACCCTGAACATGGGTGTTGGTGAAGCGATCGCTGACAAGAAACTGCTGGATAACGCAGCAGCTGACCTGGCAGCAATCTCCGGTCAAAAACCGCTGGTCACCAAAGCACGCAAATCAGTTGCAGGCTTCAAAATCCGTCAGGGCTATCCGATCGGCTGTAAAGTAACTCTGCGTGGCGAGCGCATGTGGGAGTTCTTTGAGCGTCTGGTCACCATTGCTGTTCCACGTATCCGTGACTTCCGTGGCTTGTCCGCTAAGTCATTCGACGGCCGTGGCAACTACAGCATGGGTGTGCGTGAACAGATCATCTTCCCAGAAATCGACTACGACAAAGTCGATCGCGTTCGTGGTTTGGATATTACCATTACCACTACTGCGAAATCTGATGATGAAGGCCGTGCACTGCTGGCTGCCTTTGACTTCCCGTTCCGTAAGTAAGGTAGGGTTACTTAATGGCTAAGCAATCTATGAAAGCACGCGAAGTTAAGCGTGTGAAATTAGCAGACAAGTTCTTCGCCAAGCGCGCTGAACTGAAAGCGATCATTTCTGATGTGAACGCTTCTGACGAAGATCGTTGGAATGCCGTTCTGAAGCTGCAGAGTCTGCCACGTGATTCCAGCCCTTCACGTCAGCGTAACCGCTGCCGTCAAACAGGTCGTCCGCACGGTTTCCTGCGGAAGTTTGGGTTGAGCCGTATCAAGGTCCGTGAAGCCGCCATGCGCGGTGAAATCCCGGGTCTGAAAAAGGCTAGCTGGTAATTGTCACCAATTGAATCACGGGAGTAACACAGATGAGCATGCAAGATCCGATCGCGGATATGCTGACCCGTATCCGTAACGGTCAGGCCGCGAACAAAGTTGCGGTCACCATGCCTTCCTCCAAGCTGAAATTGGCAATTGCCAACGTTCTGAAGGAAGAAGGATATATTGAAGATTTCAAAATCGAAGGCGACATCAAGCTGGAACTGGAACTGACTCTTAAGTATTTCCAGGGTAAAGCTGTTGTAGAAAGCATTCAGCGAGTAAGCCGTCCTGGCCTGCGCATCTATAAGAAAAAAGATGAGCTGCCAAAGGTAATGGCTGGTATGGGCATCGCTGTAGTTTCTACATCCAAAGGTGTCATGACTGATCGTGCAGCGCGCCAGGCTGGTCTTGGTGGCGAAATTATCTGCTACGTAGCGTAATCGGAGGATACATATGTCTCGTGTTGCTAAAGCACCTGTCGTTGTTCCTGCCGGCGTAGAGGTAAAACTCGACGGTCAGGTAATTTCGATTAAAGGTAAAAACGGCGAGCTGACTCGTACTATCAATGATGCTGTTGAAGTTAAGCATGCTGACAACGCTCTGACTTTCGCTCCGCGCGAAGGCTTCGTTGACGGCTGGGCGCAGGCGGGTACTTCTCGCGCGCTGCTGAACGCAATGGTTATCGGTGTTACCGAAGGCTTCACTAAGAAGCTGCAGCTGGTTGGTGTAGGTTATCGTGCGGCCATCAAAGGCAACATGATCAACCTGTCTCTGGGCTTTTCTCATCCAGTCGATCACCAGCTGCCCGCGGGTATCACTGCAGAGTGTCCAACTCAGACTGAAATCGTGCTGAAAGGCGCTGATAAGCAGCTGATTGGTCAGGTTGCAGCGGACCTGCGCGCCTACCGTCGTCCTGAGCCTTACAAAGGCAAGGGTGTCCGTTACGCCGACGAAGTCGTGCGTACCAAAGAGGCTAAGAAGAAGTAAGGTAACACTATGGATAAGAAATCTGCTCGTATCCGTCGTGCGACCCGTGCACGTCGCAAGCTCAAAGAGCTGGGTGCTACTCGCCTGGTGGTACATCGTACCCCGCGTCATATTTACGCACAGGTAATCGCCCCGAACGGTTCCGAAGTTCTGGTCGCTGCTTCTACTGTAGAAAAAGCTATCACTGAACAACTGAAGTATACCGGTAATAAAGAAGCCGCAGCTGCAGTAGGTAAAGCTATCGCAGAACGCGCAATCGAAAAAGGCATCACTGGTGTTTCTTTCGACCGTTCCGGTTTCCAATATCATGGTCGCGTCCAGGCACTGGCAGATGCTGCCCGTGAAGCTGGCCTTCAGTTCTAAGGTAGAGGTCTAAGATGGCACACATCGAGAAACAAGCTGGCGAACTGCAGGAAAAACTGATCGCGGTAAACCGTGTTTCTAAAACTGTTAAAGGTGGTCGTATCTTCTCCTTCACAGCACTGACTGTGGTAGGCGATGGTAATGGTCGCGTAGGTTTTGGTTACGGTAAAGCGCGTGAAGTTCCAGCAGCGATCCAGAAAGCGATGGAGAAAGCCCGTCGCAACATGGTTAACGTCGCGCTGACCAACGGCACCCTGCAGCACCCTGTTAAAGGTGCGCACACGGGTTCCCGCGTGTTCATGCAGCCGGCTTCAGAAGGTACCGGTATCATCGCCGGTGGTGCAATGCGCGCCGTTCTGGAAGTCGCTGGAGTTCATAACGTTCTGGCAAAAGCCTATGGTTCCACCAACCCGATTAACGTGGTTCGTGCAACTATCGACGGCCTGGGCAATATGAAATCTCCGGAAATGGTCGCTGCTAAGCGTGGTAAATCCGTTGAAGAAATTCTGGGGTAATCACGATGGCTAAGACTATTAAAATCACTCAAACCCGTAGCTCAATCGGCCGCTTGCCTAAGCATAAAGCCACTCTGGTTGGCCTGGGTCTGCGTCGTATTGGCCACACCGTTGAGCGTGAAGACACGCCTGCAGTACGCGGTATGGTTAACGCGGTTTCCTATATGGTTAAAGTGGAGGAGTAAGAGATGCGTTTAAATACTCTGTCTCCGGCCGAAGGGTCTAAGCACGCTACCAAGCGTCTGGGTCGTGGTATCGGTTCTGGCCTCGGAAAAACCGGTGGTCGTGGTCACAAAGGTCAGAACTCTCGTTCTGGCGGTGGCGTACGTCGCGGTTTCGAAGGTGGTCAGATGCCTCTGTACCGTCGTCTGCCGAAGTTCGGTTTCACCTCTCGCAAAGCAATGATCACCACAGAGATTCGTCTGTCTGATCTGGCGAAAGTTGAAGGCGGTATCGTCGACCTGAACGCGCTGAAAGCAGCCAACATTGTCGGTGTTCAGATTGAATTCGTTAAAGTAATTCTGTCTGGCGAAGTTTCTACACCGGTAACGGTTCGCGGTCTGCGTGTCACCAAAGGTGCTCGTGCTGCAATCGAAGCTGCTGGCGGTAAAATCGAGGAATAAGTAGCAGATGGCTAAACAACCGGGATTAGATTTTCAAAGCGCCAAAGGCGGCTTTGGTGAGCTGAAACGCAGACTACTGTTTGTTATCGGCGCACTCATTGTCTTCCGTATTGGCTCTTTTATTCCAATCCCTGGTATTGATGCCACTGTACTTGCCAAACTGCTTGAGCAACAGCGTGGCACCATCATTGAAATGTTTAACATGTTCTCTGGTGGTGCTCTTAGCCGTGCTTCTATTTTCGCGCTGGGTATCATGCCGTATATTTCGGCATCGATTATTATCCAGCTATTAACGGTGGTTCATCCAGCGTTAGCGGAAATCAAGAAGGAAGGGGAGGCTGGCCGTCGTAAGATTAGTCAGTACACCCGATACGGTACGTTGGTATTGGCCATATTCCAGTCGATCGGTATTGCTACCGGTTTGCCGAATATGCCAGGAATGCAAGGTCTGGTCATGAATCCAGGCTTTGCCTTCTACTTTACCGCTGTTGTGAGTCTGGTCTCAGGAACCATGTTCCTGATGTGGCTGGGCGAACAGATTACTGAACGGGGTATCGGTAACGGTATTTCGATCATTATCTTCGCGGGTATTGTTGCGGGTCTTCCGCCGGCCATTGGCCATACCATCGAGCAAGCGCGGCAAGGCGACCTGCACTTCCTCTTGTTGCTGTTGGTTGCAGTACTCGTATTCGCAGTGACTTTCTTTGTTATCTTCGTTGAACGTGGTCAACGCCGCATTGTGGTGAACTATGCAAAACGTCAGCAAGGTCGTCGCGTTTACGCTGCACAGAGCACACATTTACCGTTGAAAGTGAACATGGCGGGTGTTATTCCAGCCATCTTTGCTTCCAGCATTATTCTGTTCCCGGCAACGATTGCATCGTGGTTTGGGGGCGGTACCGGTTGGAACTGGCTGACAACAATTTCGCTGTATTTGCAGCCAGGACAGCCGCTTTATGTGCTACTCTATGCGACTGCAATCATCTTCTTCTGTTTCTTCTATACGGCGTTGGTTTTCAACCCACGTGAAACAGCAGATAACCTGAAGAAGTCTGGTGCATTCGTACCGGGAATTCGTCCGGGAGAGCAAACGGCGAAGTATATTGATAAAGTGATGACGCGTTTGACCTTAATCGGCGCGCTGTACATTACTTTTATCTGCCTTATCCCGGAGTTCATGCGTGATGCGATGAAGGTTCCCTTCTACTTTGGCGGTACTTCACTGCTTATCGTAGTTGTCGTCATCATGGACTTTATGGCTCAAGTGCAGACTCTGATGATGTCAAGTCAGTATGAGTCGGCACTGAAGAAAGCTAACCTGAAAGGCTACGGCCGTTAATTCAGTTGGTTGAGAAGTTACGGAGAGTAAAAATGAAAGTTCGTGCTTCCGTCAAGAGATTATGTCGTAACTGCAAAATCATTCGTCGCGACGGTGTCGTACGTGTGATCTGCAGTGCCGAGCCAAAGCATAAACAGCGCCAAGGCTGATTTAGTCACATATTTTTCTTGCAAAGTCGGGTTGAGCTGGCTAGATTAGCCAGCCAATCTTTTGTATGTCAGTGCGTTTCCATTTGAGTATCCTGAAAACGGGCTTTTCAGCATGGGACGTGCTTGTTTAATTATAGGAGTGCATAGTGGCCCGTATAGCAGGCATTAACATTCCTGATCAAAAACATACCGTTATCGCATTAACTTCGATCTTCGGTATCGGTAAAACCCGTTCTAAAGCCATCTGCGCTTCAACGGGTATTGCTGAAAATGTTAAGATCAGTGAGCTGTCTGAAGAACAAATTGATCAGCTGCGTGACGCAGTTGCGAAATTCGTTGTTGAAGGTGATCTGCGCCGTGAAATCACCCTGAGCATCAAGCGTCTTATGGACCTTGGTTGCTACCGTGGTTTGCGCCATCGTCGTGGTCTTCCGGTTCGCGGTCAGCGTACCAAGACCAACGCACGTACCCGTAAGGGTCCGCGTAAACCGATCAAGAAATAATCGGGGTGAGTAAATAATGGCAAAGGCACCAGTTCGTGCACGCAAGCGTGTAAGAAAACAAGTCTCAGATGGCGTGGCTCATGTCCATGCTTCTTTTAACAACACCATCGTTACTATTACTGATCGTCAGGGTAACGCACTGGGTTGGGCAACCGCCGGTGGTTCCGGTTTCCGCGGTTCACGTAAATCCACTCCGTTTGCTGCTCAGGTCGCTGCAGAGCGCTGTGCAGAAGCGGTAAAAGATTACGGAATTAAGAATCTGGAAGTTATGGTAAAGGGTCCGGGTCCAGGCCGCGAATCTACTATTCGTGCTCTGAACGCCGCTGGTTTCCGCATCACTAATATTACTGATGTGACTCCTATCCCTCATAACGGTTGTCGTCCGCCGAAAAAACGTCGCGTATAACGCCCGTTTTTTAGGATAGTTGGAGAAAGAAAATGGCAAGATATTTGGGTCCTAAGCTCAAGCTGAGCCGTCGTGAGGGCACTGACTTATTCCTTAAGTCTGGCGTTCGCGCGATCGATTCCAAGTGTAAGATTGAACAAGCCCCTGGTCAGCATGGTGCGCGTAAACCGCGTCTGTCTGATTACGGCGGTCAGTTACGTGAAAAGCAGAAAGTTCGTCGTATCTACGGCGTGCTGGAGCGTCAGTTCCGTAACTATTACAAAGAAGCAGCTCGTCTGAAAGGCAACACCGGTGAAAACCTGTTGGCTCTGCTGGAAGGTCGTCTGGACAACGTTGTTTATCGTATGGGCTTTGGTGCCACGCGTGCAGAAGCACGTCAGCTGGTCAGCCATAAGTCTGTTCTGGTAAATGGTCGCGTTGTTAACATCGCTTCTTATCAGGTATCTCCGAATGATGTCGTTAGCATCCGTGAGAAAGCCAAAAAGCAATCTCGCGTGAAGGCCGCTCTGGAGCTGGCTGAGCAGCGTGAAAAGCCAACCTGGCTGGAAGTTGATGCGACTAAGATGGAAGGTGTGTTCAAGCGTATTCCTGAACGTACTGATCTGTCTGCGGACATTAACGAACACCTGATCGTCGAGCTTTACTCCAAGTAAAGCTTAGTACCAAAGAGAGGACACAATGCAGGGTTCTGTGACAGAGTTTCTAAAACCGCGCCTGGTAGATATCGAGCAAGTGAGTTCGACGCACGCCAAGGTGACCCTTGAGCCTTTAGAGCGTGGCTTTGGCCATACTCTTGGTAACGCACTGCGCCGTATTCTGCTTTCATCCATGCCGGGTTGCGCGGTGACCGAGGTTGAAATTGATGGTGTACTCCATGAGTACAGCACCAAAGAGGGCGTACAGGAAGATATCCTGGAAATCCTGCTCAACCTGAAAGGGCTGGCGGTAAGAGTTCAGGGTAAAGATGAAGTTATTCTGACCCTGAATAAATCTGGCATTGGCCCTGTGACTGCAGCCGACATTACCCATGACGGTGATGTCGAAATCGTCAAGCCTCAGCATGTCATTTGCCATCTGACCGATGAGAACGCAGCTATCAGCATGCGCATCAAAGTTCAGCGTGGTCGTGGCTATGTACCGGCTTCTGCCCGAATTCATTCGGAAGAAGATGAGCGCCCAATCGGCCGTCTGCTCGTTGACGCTTGCTACAGCCCTGTAGACCGTATCGCCTACAATGTTGAAGCAGCGCGTGTTGAGCAGCGTACCGACCTGGACAAGCTGGTCATCGAAATGGAAACCAACGGCACAATCGATCCTGAAGAGGCGATTCGTCGTGCGGCGACCATTCTGGCAGAACAACTTGAAGCTTTCGTTGACTTACGTGATGTACGTCAGCCTGAAGTGAAAGAAGAGAAACCAGAATTCGATCCGATCCTGCTGCGCCCTGTTGACGATCTGGAATTGACTGTCCGCTCTGCTAACTGCCTCAAGGCAGAAGCTATCCACTACATCGGTGATCTGGTACAGCGTACCGAGGTTGAGCTGCTCAAAACGCCTAACCTTGGTAAAAAATCTCTTACTGAGATTAAAGATGTGCTGGCTTCGCGTGGTCTTTCTCTGGGCATGCGCCTTGAGAACTGGCCGCCAGCAAGCATTGCTGATGAATAATCAGATCACAGGTTAAGGTTTCACTGAGAAGGATAAGGTCATGCGCCATCGTAAGAGTGGTCGTCAACTGAACCGCAACAGCAGCCATCGTCAGGCTATGTTCCGCAACATGGCCGGTTCTCTGGTTCGTCATGAGATCATCAAAACGACTCTGCCGAAAGCCAAAGAACTGCGTCGCGTAGTTGAGCCGCTGATTACTCTTGCCAAGACCGACAGCGTAGCTAATCGTCGTCTGGCATTCGCCCGTACTCGTGATAACGAGATCGTGGCAAAACTGTTTAACGAGCTGGGCCCGCGTTTCGCGAGCCGTGCCGGTGGTTACACTCGCATTCTGAAGTGTGGCTTCCGTGCTGGTGACAACGCTCCGATGGCTTACATCGAGCTGGTTGATCGTCCAGAAGCTCAAGCAGAAGCAGCCGCAGAGTAATCTGCAGCAACGTAAAAAACCCGCTCCGGCGGGTTTTTTATTGTCTGAAATTTACTATTTTAGAAGCAGGATTAACTTCAGAGGAGTCGGCTATGTGGCTGGTTGACGAACTTGCTGAACAGCATATCAAAGCAGCACTGGAAAAAGGCGATCTGAGTAATCTCCCCGGCGCCGGCAAACCGCTGCAGCTGGAAGATGACAGTCATGTTCCGCCGGAATTACGAGCCGGCTACCGGTTACTGAAAAATGCAGGATTTCTGCCGCCTGAGCTTGAGCTGAGACGCGAGGCGGTTGAAGTGAACGATCTGATTCGACAGCTCGATCCCGAAGATCGTCACTATCAGGATCACTGTCATCGGCTGCGGATACTGGAGCTGAGATTGCGTCAGGCGGGCATGAGTACCGACTTTCTGCATGGATCCTACTCCACAGCGATTGAACAACGTTTTCGCGAGGAGGAGTAAATGTTTCGTATCGGACAGTTAGCAAAGCTGGCAGAGGTGACGCCAGATACTATCCGCTTTTATGAAAAGCAGCAGATGATGGATCATGGTGTGCGAACAGAAGGTGGATTTCGACTCTATAACGAGGGCGACCTTCAGCGCCTGAAGTTTATCCGCTATGGGCGAAAACTGGGATTCAGCCTTGAAGCTATCAGAGAGCTTCTCTCGATTCGTGTCGATCCGGCGCATCATACCTGTCAGGAATCAAAAGCGATCGTTGAAAAGCGGCTGAATGAAGTGGCTGAAATGATTACCGAGTTAGAAATGATGCAGCGTTCGCTACGGCATCTTTCCGATGCCTGCTGTGGTGACAGCCACAGTAGCATTTCATGCTCAATTCTTGAGGCGCTGGAGCGTGGCGGAGCGCAGGATAAATAAGCGTATTGTTATTTTGCAGTAAAAGCATAAAGTATTACTCCATCTCAACAAGAGGCATCATGAGTAAATACCAGCATCATAAAGGGCAGATTCGCGATAACGCCATCCAGGCTCTGTTGCACGACCCGCTATTCAGGCAGCGCGTCGAGCAGAAGCAAAAGGGTAAAGGAAGTTTTAAGCGGAAGGAAAAACACAACAAGGGGAATGGATGGGAGGGCAGTGATAAGAAAGCGTCTTATCACTGCCCTTCTGCCAAAAGCGTCCGATAAGCCCTGACGTCAGACGCGGGTATTCTGCTGTTTCAGCAGATCACGGATCTCAGTCAGCAGCACTTCTTCGTTCGACGGCTTAGCAGCCGGTTTCTCGACTTCTTTTTTCTTATACAGACGGTTCATCAGTTTGATAGCCATAAAGATGGCAAACGCGATGATCACGAAATCGAAGATCGTCTGCAGGAAAATACCATACTGCATGACTACGGCTGGCGCATCACCAGCTGCAGGCTTAAGCACCCACTGGAAAGATTTAAAATCGACACCACCAATCAGCAAGCCCAGCGGCGGCATAATAATGTTGGCCACCAGCGATGAAACGATCTTACCGAAAGCGGCACCAATGATGACACCGACGGCCAGATCTATCACATTGCCGCGCATTGCAAAATCACGAAACTCTTTGATTAAACTCATACTTCTCTCCTTGCCCTGATCAATGTCATAAAGTCTAACAAACCTGGCTGGTTTTGCCATCCACACAGCAAATTAAGCGGCAGTTTTACCTGCCGCTGATTCTGTAAGTCTGTGCTGGCAAACGTCAGAGGAAGAACGGACTTGGCTGGAAGAGACGTTCCACATCGGAGACAAACTTTTTGTCGGTCAGGAACATGATGACATGATCGCCCTGTTCAATACGCAGATTGTCGTTGGCGATCATGACGTCATTGCCGCGAACCACTGCGCCGATAATGGTGCCAGGCGGCAGTCTGATATCATCAATTGAGCGGCCCACCACACGTGACGTCGACTCATCGCCATGCGCTATTGCTTCGATCGCTTCTGCAATGCCCCGTCGTAATGAAGAGACACCTACGATATCAGCTTTGCGCACATGCCCCAGCAGGGCAGAGATTGTCGCCTGCTGAGGTGAAATCGCAATATCAATCACGCTGCCCTGAACCAGATCGACATAGGCGCGGCGCTGAATCAGCACCATCACCTTCTTGGCACCCATTTTTTTCGCCAGCATTGCTGACATAATATTGGCTTCATCGTCATTGGTGACGGCGATAAAGAGATCGACCTGTTCAACATGCTCTTCAGCCAGCAGCTCCTGATCAGACGCGTCGCCATAGAAGACGACGGTGTCCTGCAGATGTTCTGCCAGTTCTGCGGCGCGCTGAGGATTACGCTCGATGAGCTTCACGCTGTAGTGTTTTTCCAGCCGCTGAGCCAGGCCAAACCCAATGTTGCCGCCGCCAACCAGCATAATGCGCTTGTAAGGTTTCTCCAGCCGTTGCATTTCACTCATTACCGCACGGATGTTCTGGCTGGCTGCGATAAAGAAAATCTCATCCCCGGCTTCGACGATGGTAGAGCCCTGCGGACGAATAGGGCGATCCTGACGGAAAATAGCGGCGACGCGCGTGTCGATGTGAGGCATGTGTTCACGCATGATCGACAGGGGATTACCGACCAGCGGCCCGCCATAGTAAGCTTTGACCACGGCCAGGCTAACTTTTCCTTCTGCAAAGTTCACGACCTGCAGTGCGCCGGGGTACTGGATCAGGCGATAGATATTTTCGATTACCAGCTGTTCCGGTGAGATGAGGTGATCGATAGGCACCGCTTCAGGGAGAAACAGCTTATCTGCATCACGCAGATAGTCGGCAGCGCGAATACGGGCGATGCGATTTGGCGTATTGAAAAGCGAATAGGCAATCTGGCAGGCAATCATGTTGGTTTCGTCGGAGTTCGTGACGGCAACCAGCATGTCGGCATCTTCGGCTCCCGCCTCACGCAGGATACGCGGATGGGAACCATGACCCTGTACCACGCGAAGATCGAACTTATCCTGCAGATGACGCAGGCGCGACGCGTCGGTATCAACCACCGTAATGTCGTTGTTCTCGCCGACCAGATTCTCTGCCAGCGTGCCGCCAACCTGTCCTGCGCCCAGAATGATTATTTTCATCGCTTATCAATACTCATCTCAGTTTGTGCCCGATTTCTTTATCAGCTTCGCGTAGAAGAAACCATCTCCGCCTTCGGCCTGTGGAAAAACCTGCAACCCGTTTGCGGGCGCATCCTGTAGCGGCACGGCCCGGGCATCAGGCTGGCGCTGGAGAAAAGCGTCTATCTGCTGGTGATTCTCTTCAGGCAGGATAGAACAGGTGGCATAGATTAGCGTACCGCCAGGTTTCAGATGAGGCCAGATAGCGTCCAGAATTTCACGCTGAAGCGAGGCCAGCTCAGCGATATCACGATCCCGGCGCAGCCATTTGATGTCGGGATGACGGCGGATAACACCGGTAGCGGAGCAGGGGGCATCCAGCAGGATACGGTCAAACTCACGCTCACCGCACCACTGTTTAGGGGTCCTTCCATCACCCTGTTTCACATCGGCGTTCATGCCCAGTCGTGTCAGATTCTCATTAACCCGTTTCAGGCGCTGTGCATCAACGTCGACCGCCAGCACGCTGGCTTCAGGCGCGATTTCGAGAATATGGGTAGTTTTACCGCCGGGCGCCGCACACAGATCCAGAATCTGTTCGCCATTTTGGGGTTCAAGCAGCAGGGCGCAGCGCTGCGCGGAGACATCCTGCACGGTTACCCAACCCTGTTCGAATCCGGGTAACTGGCTGACCGGCGCCGGGGTATTGAGCCGCAGCGCATCCGGCACGTCGTCAGCGGGTTGCGCACTGCGGCCGTTTTCGGCCAGCAAGGCGAGCCAGGCATCGCGATCGTGGTGCTGACGATTGACCCGCAGCCACATCGGTGGACGCTGATTATTCGCTTCCACAATCTGCTGCCACTGCGCTGGCCAGGCGTGCTGCAGGCGTTTCAGCAGCCAGCCCGGATGCAGATAACGCTGCGGACCGTCCTGAATGCTGGCGAGCAAGGTTTCCCGCTGGCGCTGAAACTGGCGCAGCACGCCATTCAGCAGACCTTTCATACTGGTACGCTTCAGCGCCTCGGCACCCGCGACAGTTTCTGCCAGCGCGGCATGGGCAGGAACGCGGGTATACTCCAGCTGATAGAGCCCGACCATGATCAGATAGTGCAGTACCCGCTGTTTACCGGTCAGTGGACGTTCCATCAGTTTACCGATCAGAGCTTCCAGCTGCGGTAAAGTGCGCAGGACGCCGAAACAGATCTCCTGCACCAAGGCACTGTCTTTATCGGAGAGTTTTTTCTGGGCGGCAGGCAGGGCGGTATTCAGGGATTCACCTTTGTCGACGACGCGCTCGATAAGCTGAGCGGAGAGGCTACGCAGGTTGATTGATTTAGTCATAGGGTTTTGTCATCAAACAAAAAGCCCGGCGAGTCACCGGGCCAGAGAGTCAGTCCAGAAGGGTTCCAGGTTCAAACCATTCCCGGCGCGAGTTGAGAAGATCCTGAGCCGACATCGGTTTTTTACCGGCGGGCTGTAACTGCAGCAGGTTCAGAACACCCTGCGCCGTCGCAACCTGGATGCCTTGCTTATCGGCGCTGATGATTTCGCCTGGCGAGCGATCACAGTGCGGCAGAACACTTGCCTGCCAGACTTTGATCGGCTGATCGCCGACAGTGAAAAAGCTCATCGGCCAGGGATTAAATGCACGGATGCAGCGTTCAAGCTGCTCTGCAGAGAGGGTCCAGTCCAGACGGGCCTCTTCTTTGCTGAGCTTTTCAGCATAGTTCGCCTGCGTCTCATCCTGTTTCTCTGGTGAAGCCTGCTGCGTATTCAGTAACGTCAGCGTCTCCAGCAGTCCCTGCGGCCCGAGCCCGGCCAGCCGGTCATAGAGCGTGGCGCTGGTATCCTGAGCAGTAATCGGACAGGCAAGCTTATAGAGCATATCGCCGGTATCCAGACCCACATCCATCTGCATGATGGTGACGCCGGTTTCGCTGTCGCCTGCCCAGAGCGCACGCTGAATCGGCGCGGCGCCGCGCCAGCGAGGCAGCAGCGAGCCATGCACGTTGATACAGCCCAGGCGGGGCATATCAAGCACGGCTTTTGGCAGAATCAATCCATAGGCCACCACCACCATCACATCAGCCTGTAAATCAGCGACCAGCTGCTGATTCTCTTCAGGTCGCAGAGATTTAGGCTGAAAGACCGGGATGTCATGCGCCAGGGCCAGCGTTTTGACCGGACCAGGCGTTAATTTGTTACCGCGACCCGCGGGGCGGTCGGGCTGGGTGAATACGCCGATAACCTGATGTTCAGATGCAAGCAGCGCGTCAAGATGACGCGCTGCAAAGTCAGGTGTGCCGGCAAAAATGATTTTTAGCGGGGCAGACACGTTTATCCCTTTTTGAGTTCTCAGGAAGACTGGGCGTTCTGGCGCGCCAGCTTCTCTAACTTCGTTTTTATCCGTTGACGCTTCAGCGGCGACAGATAATCGATAAACAGCTTACCTTCCAGATGATCGATCTCATGCTGGATACAGATGGCCAGTAGCTCGCTGGCTTCCAGCTCGAAACTTTTACCGTCGCGATCCAGCGCGCGGACCTTCACCCGCTCGGCGCGCGGAACAAAAGCACGCTGTTCCGGAATAGAGAGGCAGCCCTCTTCAATACCGGTTTCACCGCTTTTTTCCAGCAGTTCAGGGTTAATCAGCACTAACCGCTCTTCGCGACTTTCAGAGACATCAATCACGATAATGCGCTGATGAATATCGACCTGCGTTGCCGCAAGACCGATACCTTCTTCGGCGTACATCGTGTCGAACATATCATCAACGATACGCTGAATGTCTGCGTTAACTTCTTTAACGGGCGCGGCGACTTTGCGCAGGCGCTCGTCAGGGAAATGTAATACCTGCAAAACTGACATAAATATCCAGATCTGTATTCGGTTATGAAAAGATTACTACCCCATATTGTAGACTTTTCGGGACCTGATTGACAGCATTGTGCGGCAGGAAGCCGGGGCGATCAGGGAGCCAGAGATGGAGAGATTAGCGCACTATATACGGCTGGCGGCCGTAAGTGGAATGACAGGGAAACGCTGGGTTGATGCGGTGCAGAAAACCGATACCGGAGCAGCAGACCCTGAGACTCTGATTCGGGCTGGATTAGATGCGAATCAGCGTCAGCAATATGATGGTTTCAGCGATCAAAAGGTTGCAGAGGTATACGCCTGGCTGGCGCAAAGCCCGTCCCATCATCTGGTCACGGCTTTGGACGTTGCCTACCCTCTCCGTCTCAGAGAAACGCGTCACTTTCCCCCGTTACTTTATATTGATGGCGACCCTGGCGTACTTAGCACCCCTCAGTTAGCCGTAGTGGGGAGCCGGAATGGTTCGCACAATGGACGATACTGGTGCGACTGGTTTACCCGGCACCTGTCGCTCAGCGGCCTGACCATCACCAGCGGACTGGCGCGGGGGATCGATGGTGTGGCTCACCAGGCCGCACTGAGCGCGGGCGGAAAAACGGTGGCGGTGTTGGGCAGTGGCCTGCAGCGGCTCTACCCAAAAAACCATACCCGGCTGGCCGCAGAGATCGTTGAGCAGGGCGGGGCTGTCGTGTCGGAGTTTCCACTGACGGCTATCCCGCATCCGTTTAACTTTCCGCGCCGTAACCGCATCATCAGTGGGCTGAGTCATGGGGTGCTGGTGGCAGAGGCAACGCTCAAAAGTGGCTCGCTGGTGACGGCCCGTTATGCGCTGGAACAGAACCGCAACGTCTACGCTTTGCCTGGCGCGCTCGGCAACCCTCTCAGTGAAGGCGTAAACTGGCTGATCCAGCAGGGAGCACTGCTGGTGGCACATCCGAATAACATCCTGGAAGACCTGGCCAGCGCACTCCACTGGCTGCCACCAATCCAGACCAGTGAAATTTATTCTGAGATGAGTGACGCTGCTCCATTGCCATTTGCTGATGTGTTGGCTAACGTAGGTGATGAGGTTACACCTGTTGACGTTGTCGCTGAACGTGCCGGCCAATCTGTGCCAGTTATCTCAGCTCAGTTGCTGGAACTGGAGTTAGCAGGATGGATCGCAGCTGTACCCGGCGGCTATGTCCGATTGAGGAGGGCATGCCATGTTCGACGTACTGATATATTTGTTTGAGACATATATCCACAACGAAGCAGAAATGGGTGTTGATCAGGACAGATTAACAGACGACCTGACGGATGCCGGGTTCCATCGTGAAGATATCTACAGTGCGCTCAACTGGCTGGAAAGACTGGCCGATTACCAGGAAGGACTGATTGCGCCAGTTTTGATGACGAATGATCCGCTCTCTATGCGCATCTATACCGATGAAGAGAGCAAGCGTTTAGATGCTGATAGCCGCGGTTTCCTGCTCTTTCTGGAGCAGATTCAGGTGCTGAATCTGGAAACCCGTGAAATGGTCATCGAACGCGTCATGGCGCTGGATACTTCTGAATTCGACCTTGAAGATCTCAAATGGGTGGTGCTGATGGTGCTGTTCAACATCCCGGGATGTGAGAACGCGTATCAGCAGATGGAAGAACTGCTATTCGACGTCAATGAAGGTATGCTGCACTGAATTTCCTTTCATGCATTGATCGCTATGAGTAAAGCTGCACTTTTCACAGTGCCTAAACAGGATCCCTGCCCCGCTTGCGGGGCAGAACTGGTTATCCGCTCCGGTAAACATGGTCCATTCCTTGGCTGTGCGAACTACCCGGCGTGCGACTATATTCGTCCTTTAAAAAGTCAGGCCGATGGCCATGTGGTTAAAGTGCTGGAAGGGCATTCCTGCCCTGAATGCGGTGCAGATAAAGTGCTGCGGCAGGGACGTTTTGGCATGTTCATTGGCTGCAGTCACTATCCGGAATGCGGATACACGGAAACTATCGACAAGCCGGATGAAACCACGCTGGCCTGTCCACAGTGTCATGAAGGTCACCTGGTTCAGCGTCGCTCCCGCTATGGCAAAACGTTTCACGCCTGCGATCGCTATCCGGCCTGCCAGTTTGTCGTAAACCTGATACCCGTTGCCGGAATCTGCCCTTATTGTCAGTATCCGCTGCTGGTTGAGAAAAAGACGGCGCAGGGCGTGAAACGCTTCTGCGCCAGTAAGCGTTGTGGCAAAGCCATTACTGAAGAGAATTGATCGTTCATGGAAAATCAACACCTCGCCGATTCGCTTGAAACCTGCTTAGCGCAGCTGAATCGACAGGCGGTCATCGCCTATCCCACTGAAGCCGTATTTGGTCTGGGCTGTGACCCTGACAGTGAATCTGCCGTTATGGCCCTGCTGGCACTGAAACAGCGTCCGGTTGAGAAGGGACTGATTCTCATCGCGGCTGATTACAGTCAGCTGGAGCCTTACATCTCTGCACGCGAACTCTCTGTGATCCAGCGGGAACGGATGTTTGCATGCTGGCCGGGCCCGGTCACATTTGTTGTTCCCGTTCCGCCTCAGACGCCACGCTGGCTTACCGGACAGTTTGATTCACTGGCGATTCGCGTCAGCGATCATCCGGATGTGCAGGCGATTTGCCGGGCATTTGGCAAACCGCTGGTATCAACCAGCGCAAATCTGACCGGTCTGCCTCCCTGCCGTACGGCAGAAGAAGTAAAGCGCCAGTTTGGTGAGCACTTCCCGGTGCTGTCAGGAAAAACGGGCGGACGACTCAATCCTTCCGAAATCCGCGATGTCATCAGCGGCGAACTTATACGTCAGGGTTAATGCATGGACCACTTCGCCGTTTTCGGTAATCCGATCAACCACAGTAAATCTCCGCTGATACATCAGGCTTTCGCTGAACAGACGGGCATCGAACATCGATATGGCCGTATCTGCGCACCGACAGAGGCGTTTCCTCAGGCGCTGACGGCTTTTTTTGAACAGGGCGGACGTGGCGCCAACGTGACGTTGCCTTTCAAACAGCAGGCATTTGAGTTTGCCGATCGGCTCACCGAACGTGCCGCAATGTCCGGCGCAGTAAACACGGTGAAGAAGCTCAGCGATGGGCTGATTCTGGGAGATAACACGGATGGTATTGGCCTGCTAAGCGACCTTGAACGGCTGGGGATGATCAATGCCGGTGACAATGTGTTGCTGGTGGGGGCAGGGGGGCAGCACGCGGGGTCATCCTGCCACTGCTTTCATCAGGCGTCACACTGACGGTGGTCAACCGCACCGCCGCGCGGGCAGAAGAGCTTGCCGGCCTGTTTAATCAGAGTGGCACTATCCGCGCATCTGACTTCGGCCAGCTGGCAAATCAGCGCTTCGATTTAATCATTAATGCCACCTCCAGCGGGGTAGAGGGGAAAACCCCTCCTTTACCTGCAGAACTCATCCATTCAGGCATGCGCTGTTATGACATGTTCTATCAAAGCGGGCTGACGCCGTTTCTGCACTGGTGCCAGGCGCACGGTGCGCAGCATCTTGCCGATGGCGCAGGCATGCTGGTTGGCCAGGCCGCCCACGCGTTCTATCTGTGGCACGGTGTGATGCCAGCAATCGCGCCAGTCATTGTTCAGCTTAAACAGGCTATGCAGTCGTGAATCAGGCTATCCAGTTTCCGGATGATGTAACCTATAACGCGGAATGGGACGCTGTTTGTTTCCCGGTGCTGGTCAACGGTATGCGGCTGAACTGTGCTATCGGCGCTACGTCGCTGGTGGCACGTTTTGGTGAAGGGGAGGCGGTGGCGCTATTTCAGCACCACCGCTGGGATCTGGAAGATGAGGCCGAAGCCGCGATAGGTCAGGATCGTATTGACGATCAGGGCTGGATCTGGTTATCGCCAGCCAGATAATCATCTTTCCAGGTAACGTAGTTGTTAGCGGAATAGCGTAAGCCTTCTTTCTCACTCTCATTCAGTGGCCTGATCTGTCTGACCGGGCTCCCCAGATAGAGATAGCCGCTCTCCAGTCTTTTACCCGGCGGCACCAGACTGCCGGCGCCAATCATCACCTCTTCTTCTACTATCACGCCATCAAGCAGAATAGATCCCATACCAACCAGCACGCGATTACCAATGGTACAGCCGTGAAGCATGGCTTTATGTCCGACCGTGACATCCTCGCCAATAATAAGCGGAAAGCCCTGTGGATTAGACGCAGACCTGTGCGTCACATGCAGAACACAGCCGTCCTGAACATTGGTGCGGGCGCCGATGCGAACCTGATTCACATCTCCCCTGATAGCAACCAGCGGCCAGATGCTGACGTCATCCTCCATAATCACATCGCCGACGACGACACTGCTGGGATCCACCATGACGCGCTGACCGGTTTGCGGAAAAAGATGCTTATAGGGACGTAGAGCGGAACTCATTATGTTCTCCTTTATCATGTTTTCAGCTCAGCCTGATGCGATTTCAACCAGCTGACAAGCCAATTCTTGCCTGGATCGCTGGCGATCTCATCAATCTGGATCATTTATAACCATTCAGAAAAAAGATCTAAAAAAAGGGTTGTGCTCTGAAACGGGATCCCTATAATGCGCCTCCATCAACACGGCACACCGGCAACGGGAAGCGTGCTGAGAGGTTCAGGAGACTGACCCGCCGGAGAAAAACTTCTGAAAAAGAGGTTGACTCTGAAGGAGGAAAGCGTAATATACGCCACCTCGCGACAGGACGCTAACGCACTGTTCGCGCTGCTCTTTAACAATTTATCAGACAATCTGTGTGGGCACTCGCAGGATTGATATCAGCGTCTCCGGACGCAAAAAATATCAAGTCTCACGAGTGAACACATAATGACATTCATTATGACGTTTTACAGATGAGCATCGCTGCACTGGTTGCAGCAAATCAAACTTTAAATTGAAGAGTTTGATCATGGCTCAGATTGAACGCTGGCGGCAGGCCTAACACATGCAAGTCGGACGGTAGCACAGAGGAGCTTGCTCCTTGGGTGACGAGTGGCGGACGGGTGAGTAATGTCTGGGGATCTGCCCGATAGAGGGGGATAACCACTGGAAACGGTGGCTAATACCGCATAACGTCGCAAGACCAAAGAGGGGGACCTTCGGGCCTCTCACTATCGGATGAACCCAGATGGGATTAGCTAGTAGGCGGGGTAATGGCCCACCTAGGCGACGATCCCTAGCTGGTCTGAGAGGATGACCAGCCACACTGGAACTGAGACACGGTCCAGACTCCTACGGGAGGCAGCAGTGGGGAATATTGCACAATGGGCGCAAGCCTGATGCAGCCATGCCGCGTGTATGAAGAAGGCCTTCGGGTTGTAAAGTACTTTCAGCGGGGAGGAAGGCGGTGCGGTTAATAACCGCGCCGATTGACGTTACCCGCAGAAGAAGCACCGGCTAACTCCGTGCCAGCAGCCGCGGTAATACGGAGGGTGCAAGCGTTAATCGGAATTACTGGGCGTAAAGCGCACGCAGGCGGTCTGTTAAGTCAGATGTGAAATCCCCGGGCTTAACCTGGGAACTGCATTTGAAACTGGCAGGCTTGAGTCTCGTAGAGGGGGGTAGAATTCCAGGTGTAGCGGTGAAATGCGTAGAGATCTGGAGGAATACCGGTGGCGAAGGCGGCCCCCTGGACGAAGACTGACGCTCAGGTGCGAAAGCGTGGGGAGCAAACAGGATTAGATACCCTGGTAGTCCACGCCGTAAACGATGTCGACTTGGAGGCTGTGCCCTTGAGGCGTGGCTTCCGGAGCTAACGCGTTAAGTCGACCGCCTGGGGAGTACGGCCGCAAGGTTAAAACTCAAATGAATTGACGGGGGCCCGCACAAGCGGTGGAGCATGTGGTTTAATTCGATGCAACGCGAAGAACCTTACCTACTCTTGACATCCAGCGAACTTTCCAGAGATGGATTGGTGCCTTCGGGAACGCTGAGACAGGTGCTGCATGGCTGTCGTCAGCTCGTGTTGTGAAATGTTGGGTTAAGTCCCGCAACGAGCGCAACCCTTATCCTTTGTTGCCAGCGATTCGGTCGGGAACTCAAAGGAGACTGCCGGTGATAAACCGGAGGAAGGTGGGGATGACGTCAAGTCATCATGGCCCTTACGAGTAGGGCTACACACGTGCTACAATGGCGCATACAAAGAGAAGCGACCTCGCGAGAGCAAGCGGACCTCACAAAGTGCGTCGTAGTCCGGATCGGAGTCTGCAACTCGACTCCGTGAAGTCGGAATCGCTAGTAATCGTGGATCAGAATGCCACGGTGAATACGTTCCCGGGCCTTGTACACACCGCCCGTCACACCATGGGAGTGGGTTGCAAAAGAAGTAGGTAGCTTAACCTTCGGGAGGGCGCTTACCACTTTGTGATTCATGACTGGGGTGAAGTCGTAACAAGGTAACCGTAGGGGAACCTGCGGTTGGATCACCTCCTTACCTTAAGATACAGTCCCGCGCAGTGCTCACACAGATTGTCTGATAAAAAGTAATGAGCAGGACGGCTGCGAAGTCGTGACACTATCGTGTCCCCTTCGTCTAGCGGTTAGGACTCCGCCCTTTCACGGCGGCAACAGGGGTTCGAATCCCCTAGGGGACGCCACCTGCTTGGTGACAGGTGAAAGGTGTCTCCACAGTATCTCAAAACCGTTTCCGCTGCGCGAGCAGGGAGACGCGTCTGAGATATTTGCTCTTTAACAATCCGGAACAAGCTGAAAATTGAAACGACGCGTCGCTTTCATTCTCCGTAATAAGAATGAAAAAGGCGATGCGTACGAGTCTCTCAAATCCCTGCAGTCCGCAGCGTGAAAAACGCCTGTGGGTTGTGAGGTTAAGCGACTAAGCGTACACGGTGGATGCCCAGGCAGTCAGAGGCGATGAAGGACGTGCTAATCTGCGTAAAGCGACGGTAAGGTGATATGAACCGCTACAGCCGTCGATGTCCGAATGGGGAAACCCGGTGCACTCTGTGCATCATTGCAGCATGAATACATAGTGCTGCAAGGCGAACCGGGGGAACTGAAACATCTAAGTACCCCGAGGAAAAGAAATCAACCGAGATTCCCCCAGTAGCGGCGAGCGAACGGGGAGCAGCCCAGAGCCTGAATCAGCCTGTGTGTTAGTGGAAGCGTCTGGAAAGTCGCAGGGTACAGGGTGATACTCCCGTACACAAAAGCACACACGCTGTGAGCTCGATGAGTAAGGCGGGACACGTGGTATCCTGTCTGAATATGGGGGGACCATCCTCCAAGGCTAAATACTCCTGACTGACCGATAGTGAACCAGTACCGTGAGGGAAAGGCGAAAAGAACCCCGGCGAGGGGAGTGAAAAAGAACCTGAAACCGTGTACGTACAAGCAGTGGGAGCCTCTTTTATGGGGTGACTGCGTACCTTTTGTATAATGGGTCAGCGACTTATATTCTGTAGCAAGGTTAACCGTATAGGGGAGCCGCAGGGAAACCGAGTCTTAACTGGGCGTTAAGTTGCAGGGTATAGACCCGAAACCCGGTGATCTAGCCATGGGCAGGTTGAAGGTTGGGTAACACTAACTGGAGGACCGAACCGACTAATGTTGAAAAATTAGCGGATGACCTGTGGCTGGGGGTGAAAGGCCAATCAAACCGGGAGATAGCTGGTTCTCCCCGAAAGCTATTTAGGTAGCGCCTCGTGAACTCATCTCCGGGGGTAGAGCACTGTTTCGGCTAGGGGGCCATCCCGGCTTACCAACCCGATGCAAACTGCGAATACCGGAGAATGTTATCACGGGAGACACACGGCGGGTGCTAACGTCCGTCGTGAAGAGGGAAACAACCCAGACCGCCAGCTAAGGTCCCAAAGTCATGGTTAAGTGGGAAACGATGTGGGAAGGCACAGACAGCCAGGATGTTGGCTTAGAAGCAGCCATCATTTAAAGAAAGCGTAATAGCTCACTGGTCGAGTCGGCCTGCGCGGAAGATGTAACGGGGCTAAACCATGCACCGAAGCTGCGGCAGCAGTAGCAATACTGTTGGGTAGGGGAGCGTTCTGTAAGCCGTCGAAGGTGTGCTGTGAGGCATGCTGGAGGTATCAGAAGTGCGAATGCTGACATAAGTAACGATAAAGCGGGTGAAAAGCCCGCTCGCCGGAAGACCAAGGGTTCCTGTTCAACGTTAATCGGAGCAGGGTGAGTCGACCCCTAAGGCGAGGCCGAAAGGCGTAGTCGATGGGAAACAGGTTAATATTCCTGTACTCGGTGTTACTGCGAAGGGGGGACGGAGAAGGCTATATCAGCCGGGCGACGGTTGTCCCGGTTTAAGCGTGTAGGTGTGTGTTCCAGGCAAATCCGGTTCACTTTACACTGAGGCGTGACGACGAGGCACTACGGTGCTGAAGTGATAAATGCCCTGCTTCCAGGAAAAGCCTCTAAGCATCAGGTAACACAGAATCGTACCCCAAACCGACACAGGTGGTCAGGTAGAGAATACCAAGGCGCTTGAGAGAACTCGGGTGAAGGAACTAGGCAAAATGGTGCCGTAACTTCGGGAGAAGGCACGCTGGCGCGTAGGTGAGGGGACTTGCTCCCGGAGCCGAAGCCAGTCGAAGATACCAGCTGGCTGCAACTGTTTATTAAAAACACAGCACTGTGCAAACACGAAAGTGGACGTATACGGTGTGACGCCTGCCCGGTGCCGGAAGGTTAATTGATGGGGTTATCCGTAAGGAGAAGCTCCTGATCGAAGCCCCGGTAAACGGCGGCCGTAACTATAACGGTCCTAAGGTAGCGAAATTCCTTGTCGGGTAAGTTCCGACCTGCACGAATGGCGTAATGATGGCCAGGCTGTCTCCACCCGAGACTCAGTGAAATTGAACTCGCTGTGAAGATGCAGTGTACCCGCGGCAAGACGGAAAGACCCCGTGAACCTTTACTACAGCTTGACACTGAACATTGAGCCTTGATGTGTAGGATAGGTGGGAGGCTTTGAAGCGCGGACGCCAGTCTGCGTGGAGCCATCCTTGAAATACCACCCTTTAATGTTTGATGTTCTAACGTGGCCCCGTGATCCGGGGTGCGGACAGTGTCTGGTGGGTAGTTTGACTGGGGCGGTCTCCTCCCAAAGAGTAACGGAGGAGCACGAAGGTCAGCTAATCACGGTCGGACATCGTGAGGTTAGTGCAATGGCATAAGCTGGCTTGACTGCGAGAGTGACGGCTCGAGCAGGTGCGAAAGCAGGTCATAGTGATCCGGTGGTTCTGAATGGAAGGGCCATCGCTCAACGGATAAAAGGTACTCCGGGGATAACAGGCTGATACCGCCCAAGAGTTCATATCGACGGCGGTGTTTGGCACCTCGATGTCGGCTCATCACATCCTGGGGCTGAAGTAGGTCCCAAGGGTACGGCTGTTCGCCGTTTAAAGTGGTACGCGAGCTGGGTTTAGAACGTCGTGAGACAGTTCGGTCCCTATCTGCCGTGGGCGCTGGAGAATTGAGGGGGGTTGCTCCTAGTACGAGAGGACCGGAGTGAACGCACCGCTGGTGTTCGGGTTGTCATGCCAATGGCACTGCCCGGTAGCTAAGTGCGGAAAAGATAAGTGCTGAAAGCATCTAAGCACGAAACTTGCCCCGAGATGAGTTCTCCCTGACCCTTTGAGGGTCCTGAAGGGACGTTGAAGACGACGACGTTGATAGGCCGGGTGTGTAAGCGCAGCGATGCGTTGAGCTAACCGGTACTAATGACCCGTGAGGCTTAACCTTACAACGCCAGAGGCGTTTTTGAGAGACGATTTTCAGCCCTGTTTTCCGGATAAGAATTTGCGGAAACGAAAGATTTTGCGGCGTGACAAGGCGCAGAGCGAAGACATCAGCGGGAGCATACTGACGTATGTGACCGGTGTGGCTGAGCGATGGCAACGCGGTCATAACGTAAAAGATTCGTTTCGTGCACCAAGATTTGCCTGGCGGCTTTAGCGCGGTGGTCCCACCTGACCCCATGCCGAACTCAGAAGTGAAACGCCGTAGCGCCGATGGTAGTGTGGGGCCTCCCCATGCGAGAGTAGGGAACTGCCAGGCATCAAATTTAGTGTGCTGATATGGCTCAGTTGGTAGAGCGCACCCTTGGTAAGGGTGAGGTCCCCAGTTCGACTCTGGGTATCAGCACCAGTTAAGACACGAGTTCGGTAAATAAAAGAATTTGCCTGGCGGCTGTAGCGCGGTGGTCCCACCTGACCCCATGCCGAACTCAGAAGTGAAACGCCGTAGCGCCGATGGTAGTGTGGGGCCTCCCCATGCGAGAGTAGGGAACTGCCAGGCATCAAATAAGAGAGAGCCCTTCGCGTATGCGAAGGGCTTTTTTCGTTGGGCGCAATAAATACTTTCAGCCTTCCTGATCTCTGTTGACCCATCACTCCGCTGTCTGGGCATCTTATACCTGTTAAAAAGCAAAGCTGTCTGTGGGATTCAGGCCATAAAAAACCCGGCACCAGGCCGGGTTAACAGACTGTCTGAACGGCTTGTCAGTGGATAACCTGCGACAGAAACGCTCGGGTGCGCTCCGATTTCGGATTGGCAAAGAACTCCTGAGGTGGCGCGACTTCGACGATCTCACCCCGATCCATAAAGATCACCCGGTCTGCGACCGTCCGGGCAAAGCCCATCTCATGTGTCACGCAGAGCATCGTCATTCCATCCTCAGCCAGGCCAATCATTGTATCCAGCACCTCTTTCACCATTTCAGGATCCAGCGCCGACGTTGGCTCATCGAACAGCATAATTTTCGGCTTCATACAGAGCGAGCGGGCAATTGCCACACGCTGCTGCTGCCCTCCCGAGAGCTGTCCCGGAAACTTATGCGCATGTTCAGCGATACGCACGCGCTGCAGATAGTGCATGGCCAGTTCATCCGCTTCCTTCTTTGGAATCTTTCTCACCCACGATGGTGCCAGCGTGCAGTTTTGCAACACGGTCAGATGGGGGAAGAGGTTAAAGTGCTGGAAGACCATACCGACTTCGGTGCGCACGCGCTCAATATTACGCACATCATCGTTAAGATGAATACCATCCACCACGATGCGCCCCTGCTGATGCTCCTCCAGATGGTTGATGCAGCGAATCGTGGTCGATTTACCGGAGCCGGAAGGGCCGCACAGCACGATACGTTCGCGGGGTTTTACCTGCAGATTGATGTCTTTCAGTACGTGGAACTGCCCGTACCATTTATTCACGTTCTCAAGCGAGATCATCAACGGGTCGGAAGAGTGTGTCATAGAGTCAGTCATGTAAAACCTCAGTGCGGTGTACGCCCGGTGTGAAAGCGCTTTTCCAGATACTGGCTATAGCGCGACATGCTAAAACAGAAAATCCAATAGACCAGCGCAGCAAAGACATAGCCTTCGGTCGACATGCCCAGCCAGGCCGGATCGACCGTGGCCTGCTGGACGCTGCTGAAGAGATCGAAAAGGCCGATGATGATGACCAGACTGGTGTCTTTAAACAGGGCGATGATGGTGTTCACCAGGCCGGGGATCGTGAGCTTCAGTGCCTGTGGCAGAATCACCAGCATCTGCGTCTTCCAGTAGCCCAGCGCCAGCGACTCGGCGGCTTCATACTGCCCTTTAGGCAGTGCCTGCAGGCCGCCGCGAACCACCTCGGCCACATAGGCGGACTGGAAAAGGATCACCCCAACCAGCGCGCGCACCAGCTTGTCGATCGTTGTTCCTTCTGACATAAACAGCGGCAGCATCACGGATGACATAAACAGCACCGTAATCAGCGGAACGCCACGCCAGAACTCGATAAAGATAATCGACAGTGTACGCACCACCGGCATCCGTGAACGGCGACCCAGCGCCAGCAGAATACCCAGCGGCAGCGCACCGGCAATCCCGACCGAGGCGATGATCAGCGTCAGCGTTAATCCGCCCCATTGACGGGTTTCAACCCGATCCAGCCCCAGATAACCGCCATAGAGCAGGAACCACACTGTCAGTGGATAGATGACCGCCCAGGCGGCGATATAGCGTCCGCGATAAGGCAGACTTTTCACGAACATCGGCACAATCGACAGCAGGCCAATCACCAGTGCCAGGTTAATGCGCCAGCGCAGTTCATGCGGGTAGAGCCCATACATGAACTGACCGAATCGTGCATGGATAAAGACCCAGCAGGCGCCCTCTTTGGTGCAATCGGCACGCGTGGAGCCAATCCAGTTGGCCTGAAAGACCAGCCAGTTAAGCGCCGGCGGAATGACATGCCAGATTATCCAGAGGCACAGCAGCGTCAGTAAGGTATTAAACCAGCTTGAAAACAGATTTTTACGAGCCCAGAGCCAGGCGCGACTGAACAGCGTCGTTGGGACGGGGGGCGTTTCATGTGTAGTGACAGACATAAGGATCCCGTTCTCTTAACGCTCAACCAGCGCAATCTTGCGGTTGTAGACGTTCATAAGCAGCGATATCAGCAGGCTGATAATCAGGTAAACGCCCATCGTGATTGCGATCGTCTCGATAGCCTGGCCGGTCTGATTCAGGACCGAACCGGCAAACAGCGACACCATATCGGGATAACCGATGGCGGCGGCCAGAGAGGAGTTCTTCACGATGTTCAGGTACTGGCTGGTCAGCGGCGGAATAATTACCCGCATGGCCTGCGGAATAATCACCTGACGCAGTGTCACCGGGTTTGGCAGGCCCAGCGATCGTGCGGCTTCATGCTGACCATGCGGCACCGACTGGATGCCGGATCGGATGACTTCCGCGATAAACGACGAGGTATAGATCGACAGTGCCAGCGTCAGTGCCGCCAGCTCCGGAATCATCACCGAGCCCCCGCGGAAGTTGAACCCGCGCAGTTGCGGCACATCCCAGTGCGTTGCCGGGCCAAACCCGATATAGGCCAGCAGCGGAAAGAGGATCAGCATCCCCACCCCAGCGGGCCATGTGCGACGTAACTGACCGGTTTTCAGCTGGTGCGTCCGGTTGAAGCGGAACAGACCATAGCTCACGGCTAATGCCAGAAGCAATGCGATAATAAACGGCCAGCTGCCCGGTGCGTAGGTCGGCCACGGCACGTAGAGCCCGCGATTGCTGACATAGGCCAGATCGAAGGCGTTCAGTGCCTGGCGCGGGCCGGGCAGGTTGCGCAGTACCGCAAAGTACCAGAAGAAGATCTGCAGCAGGGGCGGGATGTTACGGAAGGTCTCGATATAGATATTTGAAAGCTTCCGCAGCAGCCAGTTATCAGACAGGCGGGCCAGACCAACCGCAAATCCAATAATCGACGCGAAAACAATACAGAGCGCAGACACCAGCAGCGTGTTGGTTAATCCGACCATAAACACGCGCGCGTAGGTATCTCCCTCCGTGTACTCAATCAGGTGTTGCACGATGCCGAAACCGGCCGTGCGCTCAAGAAATCCAAATCCCGATGTAATGCCGCGACTGGCAAGGTTGATAATGGTGTTGTGTACCAGATAACCCACCACACCAAGCACCGCGACAACGGCGATGAGCTGATAAATCCAGGCGCGAACCGTGGGATTACCAAATGAAAAATCCCTTTTCACGGTTGGGCGTTGTGACATGTTGAAACCTCAGTAACGAAAGCTGGGGTAGGGCACCGCAGAATACGGTGCCCGATTGGCGAGGTCTGTTAACGTACCGGCGGAGCGTACTGAATGCCGCCCTGGTTCCACAACGCATTCTGACCGCGAGCGATCTTCAGTGCGCTATCTTTACCGACGTTACGGTCAAAGCTTTCCTGATAGTTGCCCACCTGCTTGATGATGTTGTAGGCCCACTTATTATCCAGCTTCAGATCTTTACCAAAATCACCTTCTGCGCCCAGCAGGTGCGCCATATCAGGCGTCGTTGGCTTCGCAGCCATCTGGTCGACATTCTTCGAGGAGATACCCATCTCTTCCGCATTCAGCATGGCGTAAAGAGACCATTTCACAATAGTGAACCAGTCATCATCACCGCGGCGTACCAGCGGTCCTAACGGCTCTTTGGAAATCACTTCTGGCAGCACAATGAAGTCGTCAGGCTTGCCCAGCTTGATACGCAGTGCATAAAGCTGCGACTGGTCAGAGGCCAGCGTGTCGCAGCGGCCGCTATCCAGCGCTTTGGCCGACTCATCGGAACGGTCAAAGGTCACCGGGGTATATTGCATTTTGTTGGCTTTGAAGAAGTCTGCCACGTTCAGCTCAGTGTCGGTGCCCGCCTGGATACAGACAGTGGCGCCATCCAGCTCTTTTGCACTTTTCAGACCGGCTTTCTGGTGAGTCAGGAAGCCGATACCGTCGTAATAGTTCACGCCCGCAAACAGAAAGCCCATGCCGCCATCGCGTGATGAGGTCCAGGTGGTGTTACGTGACAGCACATCGACTTCGCCGGATTGCAGGGCGGTAAAACGCTCTTTGGCGGTCAGCGGGGTATATTTCACTTTGGTGGCATCGCCAAATACTGCGGCAGCCGCAGCACGACAGACATCCACATCGATACCCGTGAACTTGCCACTGGCATCGGCATAGGAAAAGCCCGGCAAGCCGTCACTGATCCCACATTGAACAAATCCTTTTTTCTTTATCGCATCCAGTGTGGTGCCTGCGTGTGCCTGCTGAGCAAGGCCAGCCAGCGAGGCCGCGGCGATCAGCGTAGAGAGCATCATCTTTTTCATAAAGCATCCTGTGTGGCGGGATTATGTTGTTATGTTTGCGCACTTTACTGTGCGTTTTTCCTGTCTGTGGCTGTCAGCCATCCACGACTCTGCAAAGCTGGTGCCAGGTTTGCAGAGGCCTGAACAAGGCTGAAAGAACGGTTAATAATCGGAAGCACCTGGAAAAGTTCCGCTAATATCGCGCACCAAAAGGAAGCAATGCGAGTCGACCCGATCACAATTAGTGCAAATAGTTTCACTCTATGAGAGCAGTGTGAGCGTTCACTCAGGCAGGAATGTATGAAAAGAATCTGTTGCTTTTTAATGCGCAGAAAATCACACAATCAGTGATGACAGGGAAAGAGAGCCAGATCAGAAATAAACAGTCGCGAAAGGAGGAAAAGAAGAGAGGGCAAAATATCACGTCAGCAACTGCAACTATAGTTACCATAATACGGGAAACTGTTTCATGCTCATTGCCGTGACTTTGTGGGATGACGCACAAATAAAAACGCCAGCCCGAAGGCTGGCGTGATTAACAGACTGAACTAAAACTCAGTTCATGCCGTATTTTTTCAGTTTCTTACGCAGCGTGCCGCGGTTGATACCCATCATCAGGGCAGCACGGGTCTGGTTGCCACGGGTATACTGCATCACCATGTCCAACAGAGGCTGCTCGACTTCAGCCAAAACCAGCTCATACAGGTCGCTCACATCCTGACCATTCAGTTGAGCAAAATAGTTCTTCAGTGCCTGTTTAACCGAATCACGTAAAGGTTTTTGAGTTACCTGATCCTGTGAGTTAACGGTAGAAACGGTCAGTACGTCAGAATTTACGCGTTGTTCGAACATAGTTCTTTCAGCTCTTTATTTCGTTACGCAAGATTTTCGAAGTATGCCTCCAACGCCTCCAGCTGTTCGCTGGCATCCTCAATGGCGTTGAATGTGCGCCGAAACTGGTCATTAGGGGCATGCTCCTGCAGGTACCAGGAGACGTGCTTACGCGCTATACGGTATCCCTTGCCTGAACCGTAAAAGTCGTGCAGCTCACGTATATGCGAAACAAGCAAGCGCTTGACCTCTGCCAGTGGCAGCGGGGCAAGCAGCTCCCCAGTGTCCAGATAATGCTGGATTTCCCGGAAGATCCACGGTCTTCCCTGAGCAGCGCGTCCTATCATCAGAGCATCGGCCCCTGTATAGTCGAGCACCGCTCTGGCTTTATGCGGGTCAGTTATGTCTCCATTCGCGATAATCGGAATGGAAACACTCTGCTTAACTGTCCGAATGCTGTCATATTCAGCTTCTCCGTTGAACAGGCAGGCACGAGTGCGGCCATGTATCGTCAGAGCCTGAATACCGCAGCGTTCAGCCAATTGGGCAATCGCGACACAGTTCCTGTTTTCAGGATCCCAGCCAGTACGAATTTTCAGCGTGACCGGCACGTTCACTGCATTAACCACTGCGGAGAGAATGGACTCCACCACGGCAGGATATTGCAGCAAGGCTGAACCCGCCATTTTGCGGTTAACCTTCTTGGCAGGGCACCCCATATTAATGTCGATGACCTGTGCACCAGCCTCGACATTAATGCGTGCAGCTTGCGCCATTTCGCTGGGATCGCAACCGGCAATCTGCACGGCGCGAATGCCTGGCTCATCACTGTGCACCATACGTAATCGAGATTTGTCGCTTGCCCAGACTTCGGGGTTAGATGACAACATCTCAGAAACTGCCATGCCTGCGCCCATTTCATGACACAACGTCCTGAACGGCCTGTCGGTAATACCGGCCATAGGCGCTGCAATCAGTCGATTTCTCAGCTGGAGGTTTCCAATACGCATGAAGTCAGAATGGCCATACTGTGTCTGCAAGGCGGCGTATATTACGCATTTTTGCAGGAAGATGAAAGGCCAAACTTTGAACAATCAGCAAGAAAGATCAATGAAAACCGGGCGATGATGGGAACTATTAATAATTATTCTTTAATATCATAAGCTTACTAATTTATGCTGAAATTGTGAGCAAAAATTTTTCCAGAAAAGTACGGCAATTCACCAGATAATAAACGTCACATGCCGTGATTAACGATACAAGCATCCAATTCAGGTAAAAAAAGCCCGCAACTTACGCTGCGGGCTGGTCGAATATGCTGTTACGACGCTTTGCGCCTGAAACCACGCTATCTGCGGGGAAGACCTGAGCAAAAAATCAGGATTTAATTCCGGTAATCCGACACCACTCCTCTTTAACCGCCACCGGGTCAAGCGCAAATTCGCTGGCGTAAGCTTCGCAGACGCCCTCTGCCTGACTCTCTAACACCCCGGACAGTCCCAGATGACCACCAGACTTCGGCAGCACGCTAATCAATGGCGCCAGCTCACGCAGCGGACCAGCCAGAATGTTGGCGACAACCACATCTGCCTGCAGATTGTCGGGCTGCTGGTGGGGCAGGTAGAGCGACAGACGGTCGGCAACGCCGTTGCGCTCGGCATTATCCCGGCTGGCCTGAATCGCCTGAGGATCGATATCAATGCCGATCGCCTGAGCGGCACCCAGCTTCAGGGCGGCGATCGCCAGGATCCCCGAACCACAGCCGAAATCGATCACGGTCTTGCCCGCCAGATCCAGCCCGTCAAGCCAGGTGAGGCAGAGCGAGGTCGTGGGATGGGTGCCAGTGCCAAACGCCAGGCCGGGATCCAGCATCACGTTGACGGCGTCAGGTTCCGGCACGTCGCGCCAGCTTGGACAAATCCAGAGGCGCTCACCAAAACGCATCGGGTGGAAGTTTTCCATCCACTCGCGCTCCCAGTCTTTGTCTTCGATCTGCTCGATCCGGTGGCGAAAACCTGCGCCCAGCAGCGGATGCTGAGCCAGTTCGGCGGTTACCACAGCCATATCTGTTTCTGCATCGAACAGGCCGATAACATCGGTATCGCCCCACAGGCGCGTTTCACCCGGCAGCGGCTCATAAACCGGCGTGTCGTTGGTATCCTGAAAAGTCACGGAAACGGCACCGATCTCCATCAGTGCGTCGCTCAGCGTTTCCGCATGTTCACCTGAGCTATTTATCTTGATTTGAATCCACGGCATAACGTCTCTCTTTCCGTCAATGTTGCGGCGCGTCGACCCTATGCGGCGCGCGTCCAAACAGGTTGCCCACTAAAAAGGCCAGCAGGCTCAGAATCAGTGAGGGCACGATGGGGTGAAACCCCAGAATCTGCAGGTTGAGGCTCGCCAGAAAGGCGTAGCACCCTCCGCCTGCCACCATGCCGGTAATGGCACCCGCGGCATTAGCGCGTTCCCAGTAGAGGCCCAGAACCAGTGGCCAGAGGAACACCGCCTCAAGGCCGCCAAATGCCAGCAGGTTGAGCCAGATAATCATATCGGGCGGGTTCCATGCTGCAATCAACAGCAGAAGGCCCAGTGCAAAGGTAATGGTGCCAGACAGGCGTCGCAGCCGCGGCTCATTCTCCAGATGTTGCGGGGCGACACGCAGATAGAGATCTTTGATCAGCGTAGCCGACGCCTGCAACAGCTGGGCATTGATGGTCGACATAATGGCGGCCATTGGTGCAGCCAGAAACAGACCGGCTGCCAGCGGGGGCAGGACGGTAATCATCAGGGTCGGTATGACACTGTCCGGCACGGTCAGATTCGGCAGCACCGCGCGGCCCAGGGCTCCGGCCAGATGCATACCCAGCATCAGGATTACCACCACAATGGTACCCAGAATAATGGCCCGATGGACGGCCTTGCTGTCTTTATAGGAGATGCAGCGCACCGCCGTGTGGGGCAGGCCAATGACGCCAAAGCAGACCAGAACGATAAACGAACTCAGAAAAGTCGGGGTGATAATCTCGCCGGGTCCCTGCGGCGACAGCAGCGCAGGGTCAATCGCATGCAGTTTTTCAACGGCCATGCTGAGGCCGCCAGCCTGATGGATCACCGCAAACAGCAGCAGGAAAGTGCCAATCAGCATTACGATGCCCTGCATCGCGTCGTTGAGAACGCTGGCACGGAAGCCGCCAAACGCCGTATAGAGCGCGATGGTGCCGCCAAAAATCAGCAGTCCCTTGTCATACGGGATGCCTGCGGCGGTTTCGAGCAGCCGGGCACCGCCGATAAACTGCACCGTCATGGCACCGATAAAGGCAACCAGCAGGCTCAGACTCGCCAGCCAGATCAGCAGCGGGCTCTGATAACGGGCATAGAGCATGTCATTCAGCGTGACCGCATTGTATTTGCGCGCCAGGATGGCAAATTTTTTGCCCAGTACCCCCAGTGAAAGCCAGACGGCGGGCACCTGAACCATCGCCAGCAGAACCCATCCCAGCCCATATTTGTAGGCTGCACCCGGTCCGCCGATAAACGAGCTGGCGCTGATGTAGGTGGTGGTGAGGGTCATCGCCAGCACAAATCCGCCCATCGAGCGGCTGCCAAGAAAATATTCTGTCAGAAAGCTGCCCTGACGCCTTTTGCGGACGGCAAAGATCGACAGCGCGGCGATCAGCACCAGATAGATCAGTAACGGCAGGATAATTTCACCGTTCATTTTTATCCTCCAGCGGCATATCGCGGAAAATCACCCGCACCATCAGCCAGCATAGAAAAATGAACAACAGGGGAGCAAACAGGCAGGAGAGTTCAAACCAGCGCGGCAGTCCGGTCACACCGCTTGCGCTGCCACCCAGCCAGGCGGAAAGCCCCCAGGCAGCGAGCCAGAGCAGGGTGAGATAGAGAGACCAGCGCGCCTCTTTATGTGCCTGGATAAAACGAGCATCCATGATTCAACCTTAACGCCAGCGGCAAAAGAAAAAGGCCGGATTAACCGGCCTCTGACTGACTCAGCGTTGCGATTACTTCTCGTGCAAGCCGAGTTTTTTCTCCAGATAGTGGATATTGGTTCCACCGTGCTGGAAATTCTCATCGGACATGATTTTCATCTGCAGATCAACGTTGGTCTTGATACCGTCGATGATCAGTTCCGCCAGCGCATTCTTCATGCGGGCGATGGCCACGTCACGCGTTTCGCCATAGGTGATCAGCTTGCCGATCATAGAATCGTAATACGGAGGAACGGTATAACCGGAGTAAATATGCGACTCCCAGCGCACGCCAAAACCGCCTGGCGCGTGGAAGCGGGTGATTTTACCCGGGCTTGGCAGGAAGGTCACCGGGTCTTCGGCGTTGATACGGCACTCAACCGCATGTCCGCGAATTACCACTTCATCCTGTTTGATCGACAGGGGCTGACCGGCAGCAATACGCAGCTGCTCTTTGATCAAATCCACACCAGTGATCATTTCTGTCACCGGGTGTTCCACCTGAATACGGGTGTTCATTTCAATGAAGTAGAACTCACCGTTTTCATACAGGAACTCGAAGGTGCCTGCGCCACGATAGCCGATCTCAATACAGGCTTTTGCACAGCGATTGCCGATGAAGCTGCGCAGCTCTGGCGTGATGCCTGGGCCTGGTGCTTCTTCAACGACTTTCTGGTGACGACGCTGCATGGAGCAGTCGCGCTCGCCCAGATAGATCGCATTGCCCTGGCCATCAGCCAGAACCTGAATCTCGATATGACGCGGATTCTCCAGATACTTCTCCATATACACCATGTCGTTGTTGAAAGCCGCTTTGGCTTCCGCTTTCGTCATGTTGATGGATTGTTCCAGATCTTTGTCGCTGCGCACGACACGCATACCGCGACCGCCGCCGCCGCCGGATGCCTTGATGATGACCGGATAACCGATGCGCTTAGCAAAGGCACGGTTCTTTTCCATATCATCCGTCAGCGAACCGTCAGAGCCTGGTACGGTCGGAACACCGGCTTTCTTCATCGCGTTGATCGCAGAAACTTTGTCGCCCATCAGGCGAATCGTGTCGGCTTTCGGACCGATGAAGATAAAGCCAGAACGCTCAACCTGCTCGGCAAAATCGGCATTCTCAGACAGGAAGCCGTAGCCCGGGTGAATCGCTACCGCACCCGTGATCTCTGCAGCAGAGATCAGCGCCGGGATGTTGAGATAACTTTTAACTGACTGCGCCGGGCCGATGCAGACGGTTTCATCTGCCAGCAGCACGTGCTTCAGGTCACGATCCGCGCTTGAGTGTACCGCAACAGTCTTGATGCCCAGTTCTTTACAGGCACGCAGAATGCGCAGCGCAATCTCACCGCGGTTAGCAATAACAATTTTATCCAGCATGATCTGCCCCGTTACTCGATGATAACCAGTGGCTCGTCAAATTCGACCGGCTGACCGCTCTCAACCAGGATCGCTTTCACCACGCCTGATTTGTCTGCTTCGATCTGGTTCATCATTTTCATGGCTTCGACGATGCACAGGGTATCGCCTGCATTCACTTTCTGACCGACTTCCACAAAGGCTTTCGCATCCGGGCTCGGCGTGCGGTAGAAGGTACCTACCATCGGTGAACGCACGATGTGACCGCTGATCTCAGCCGGTGCCGCTTCGGCAACCGCGGCAACAGGCGCAACCGCCGACGCCAGCGCAGGCTGCTGAACAGGCGCAGCGTAAGCCTGCTGCATCATCGGGTAACCGCTATTTGCAGGTGCACGGCTGATGCGAACGGACTCTTCACCTTCAGAGATTTCCAGCTCAGAAATGCCAGACTCTTCAACCAGTTCGATCAGTTTTTTAATTTTACGAATATCCATGAGTGGGGTTCCGTACTCAGTTTGATTAATTAGTTTGAGACAGGCGTTTGACTGCCGTTTGTAAAGCCCAGGTGTAGCCGTCAGCGCCCAGCCCGCATATCACGCCAGCAGACACATCAGAAAGATAGGAGTGATGACGGAAGGGCTCGCGGGCATGCACATTAGAGAGATGAACCTCAATGAAGGGTATTTCTACCGCTAACAAGGCATCACGCAGTGCGACACTGGTATGGGTAAACGCGGCAGGATTAATGATGATGTAATCCACCTTGCCTTTGGCCTCATGAATGCGATCAATCAGCTGAAATTCAGCATTACTTTGCAGGTGGCTCAACTCCACATTCAGCTGGTCTGCCTGCCGGGTCAAATCGTCAACGATCTGACGCAGCGTAGTGTGACCATACTTCTCAGGTTCACGGCTTCCCAGCAGATTAAGGTTGGGTCCGTTCAAAAGCAGAATATGTAATTTATGCGCCATCGTGCTGCCATCTCCCGCAATCATTGAGGCATCGCGTAAAATACCTTGCGAATCTTCATTTGTCACCTTTCAGAATGAAAAAGAAGACCCGACGAGCAATAAAGCCGGGCATTATATCCGTTTCGTGTCATTTCGCAGCAAAATACTGGTCTTATCTGCGAAGATGATCGGATGTGACCGGGAGGCCACATCTTTTATCAGAAAACAGCAGCGGAAAACAACGGGCGATGCGCTAGCGGGACCACCATCTGAGCACTTTTTTGTAACGCCAAGCTAACAGGATCGCGGCCAGCAGCGCATAGATAAGTGGCTGGGGAGAGAGGATTTTCACCGACCAGATGTAGTGGATTGGCACCAGAATAGCGACCAGATAGACCAGATTGTGCAGGGTCTGCCAGCGTTTGCCGAGTTTGCGCTGCGCACGCTGAAACGAGGTTATCGCCAGGGCCAGTAATATCAGCCAGCTGATAATGCCCAGCGTCAGATAAGGACGTGAGATCAGCTCGCTGCCCAGCAGACGCAGGTTATCCACGCCCAGTTCCAGCAGGTAGTAACTCAGCAGGTGGAGAGAGGCCCAGACAAATGTCCAGACGCCCAGCAGACGACGGGTGCGGATTAACAGCGGCTGCTTGCCGTAACGGGCCAGCGGCGAAACCAGCAGTGTCCCCAGTAGCAGCTTCAGCGCCATGCGGCCGGTAAAGTGCTGAATATCTTTTGCCGGATCCGCGCTGAGCCCCCCTGCATCGCAGCAAAAACCAGATAAACCAGCGGCAGAAACGCCGCCAGATGCAGAATCACCTTCAGCCACACGATCTGTTTTATCGACAGGCGCACCACTTAGTAGTTCTCCCGTAAGTCCATGCCACGATAGAGTGAGGCAACCTGATCGGCATAGCCGTTGAACAGCAGGGTGGGCTGACGCTCAACCTTCAGCGTACCGCCCGGACCGATGAACCGCTCAGTCGCCTGTGACCAGCGTGGATGATTAACGTGCGGATTCACATTGGCATAAAAACCATATTCATCAGCGGCGATCTGGTTCCAGGTGGTCGGCGGCTGTGTCGCGGTCAGCGTGATTTTGACGATCGACTTGATGCCCTTAAAACCATACTTCCACGGCACGGTCAGTCGAATCGGCGCGCCGTTCTGTGGCGGCAGCGCTTTACCATAGACGCCGGTCGTCAGTATCGTTAGCGGATGCATTGCTTCATCCAGACGCAGGCCCTCGACGTAGGGATAATTGAGGCCGCCGCCGATAAAGCGATCTTTCTGGCCCGGCATCTGCTCGGGATCATACAGGGTCTGGAAGGCGACAAAGCGCGCCTTGCTGGTGGGTTCTGCCAGAGAAAGCAGCTTATTCAGTTCAAAGCCTATCCAGGGCACGACCATCGACCAGGCTTCGACGCAGCGCATGCGATAGATTCGCTGCTCCATGGCGAACTTTTTAAAAATGTCATCTATATCCAGCGTCACAGGTTTTGCAACTTCCCCGTCGATGGTCAGTTTCCAGGGTTCCGTTTTCAGCGTCCCGGCATTGGCCGCCGGGTCGGCCTTGTCGAGCCCGAACTCATAGAAGTTGTTATAGCCGGACACTTTATCCGCGGGTGTTAACGTGAGATCGGCCTGATATTGCGCGGGTTTAGTGAAGTCTAGTGGCCGGCCTGCGGGAGCAGCCGGACGGTCGTTGCCTTTAAACCAGCTGAGAATATCGGCATTTGCCACGCCTGGCATCCCCATCGCCGCCGCGCTGAGTCCCAGCGTTTTCAGCACCTGACGGCGCTTCATATTAAAAATGCTTTCTGGCGTTACGTCGCCTTCGGTCAGATAGGGTATGCGTTTCATGGGTCTTCTCCAGACAGGATGTCATCAACCAGCATGATGACTATTACTGATATCAGCCATTTTCGCCGCAAAAATGTGAAATTTCCTGGCTGTGGTTAACGATGAGAATGCACTGAAAAGTATCCCGGCCAGCGTCAGCTGCGCTATCCCGACGATATACTTCGGCTTCATGCGACCCGGCGCTGTCGACAGCGGCAAATTATGCTATTTTTGCTCGCGTTTTCGTCAGGCTGACGGTACAAGGTTGGGTGATCCGGTTATCACCCCAGTAAGACAGGCACAGGGATGCGACTAACCACAAAATTATCGGCGATTATCACGTTTTTAAGTCTGCTGGCCATGTCACTGATGCTGGCGGGCTGCGCATTCAGTGTTTTCTGGTTCAGTCATGAACGGGTTGAACATCGGGCGCAGGCGCTGGCTACGGAGGTGGATCAGGCGATGTTCACCCAGACGCCGTCAGAAATGCAGCGCTGGCTGGTGCGCATGATGCCAGTCATGAATGCCGAGCAGATCCTGCTTCACAACGGCAGGCAGACGTTTCTTACCCTTTCCCGACATGAAAACCCGATGCTGGAGGATGAGCCAAACCGGTTTATCCAGGTCGATGTGCCGCTGATACATCAGACCGGGTTAACCCTGCGGGTCGTCACGCTCGACCCTGCCAGAACCTGGCTGGGCTCGATCACCGGCACCTCCACGCTGACCCTGCTGTTTGTCATCATGCTGATAATGAGTCTGATGCTGCTGATGATGCATCGCTGGCTTGCACGCCAGTGGCGCGGCATGGAGCATCTTGAGGTGCGGGCTGAGGCGATTATCAGCGGTGAGAGGGGCGTGGTGCCGAAGCGCGCAATAGATGAGTGGCCACCCCAGGCCAGCCGCGCACTGGATGTGCTGCTGGCCGATTTGCAGGAGGCGGGCGAACAGCGCCTGCGTATCGACACGCTGATCCGCACCTTTGCCGCTCAGGATGGCCGCACCGGCCTGAATAACCGGCTCTTCTTTGATAACCAACTGGCGACGCTGCTGGAGGATCAGGAAAATGTCGGTACCCACGGCGTGGTGATGATGATCCGTCTGCCCGATCTGGACACGCTGAGAGACGTCCTGGAGCCCGGTCTGCCAGAGGAATACCTCTTTAACTTCGTCAATATGCTCTCTACCTTTGTGCTGCGCTATTCCGGTGCGCTGCTTGCGCGTTACTTCCGCAGCGATTTTGTCGTGTTGCTGCCGCATCGCAGCCTCAAAGAGGCTAACGCGATTGCCGATCAGCTGATCAATGCGGTGGATTCTCTGCCTCCGATGCGACTGCTGAATCGGGATGATCTGATTCATATCGGCATCAGCGCCTGGTGTAGCGGTCAGACCGTGCCGCAGGTGATGGAAAACGTTGAAATGGCCACCCGGCGCGCAGCCCTGCTGGGCGGTAACAACTGGACTAACGGCGCCGGTAATCCTCAGGATGCGGGGCGGGGGAGTGTGCGCTGGCGAACGCTGCTGGAGAACACGCTAAGCCGTGGCGGTCCGCGGCTGTATCATAAACCTGCTGTAAACACCGAAGGAAAGGTGCAGCATCGGGTCATGCTGACCCGCATTTTCGACGGAGATAAAGAAGTCCTGGCCGCAGAGTATATGCCACTGGTTCAGCAGCTCGGCATGGCAGAAAGCTGGGATCGTCAGCTGATGACCCGCATCGCGGCGCTCTCTGAACTCTGGCCTGAAGAGACGCTGGTGATTCCGGTGACAATCAACTCGCTTCTGCAGCGTACCTTTGTGCTCTGGCTACAGAACATGCTGTTGCAGTGCCCGAAATCGCAAAGAAAGCGATTTTTATTTGAACTTGCCGAGGCAGATGTTTGTCAACACATCAACCGGTTAGCGCCGGTATTCCGTGCGCTAAAGGCCTTTGGCTGCCGGATTGCTGTTAATCAGGCCGGTTTAACCGTGGTCAGCAGTGCCTATATACGGCAGCTGCCACTGGAAGTGATCAAGCTTGATGCCGGACTGGTGCGCAACATTGAGCGGCGGACTGAAAATCAGCTGTTTGTACAGAGTCTGCTGGAGGTCTGTAAGAGCACGGATGTTCAGGTATTTGCGGCTGGCGTCCGGACCAAAGCAGAGTGGCAGACGCTGCTGTCGCTGGGTGTGGCAGGCGGACAGGGCGACTTTTTTGCCCCTTCGCTTCCGGTTAACAGTAACGTGAAAAAGTATTCACAACGTTACCGTATTTAATCTATTGCCTTCATACCGAGGGCAATATGCGGTTTTTTTATGTTTAGCCGCGTCTGAACTGCGGCCCGTTCTGCCGTAAATGTTAGATTTTATGTCGGGAAGAAAGCGGGCAGTAATCGGGAAAGGCAGTGCTGATGGCCTCTGGTCGCCATTCTGCCATGATGAATCATGAGTTCAGATGACTTAAACGCAATCAGGCGTCTTTTTTCACCGAAGCAGAACGTTTTTGCGCCTTGTGGCTGCTTCGTGTGGTTGGTAAAGTAAGCGGATTTTATTTTCCGCCCCCAGCTTGCAGGATTATCCCTTAGTATGTTTAAAAAATTTCGTGGCATGTTTTCCAACGACCTGTCCATTGACCTGGGTACTGCGAATACCCTGATTTATGTAAAAGGACAGGGCATCGTGCTGAACGAGCCTTCCGTTGTCGCTATCCGACAGGACCGTGCCGGTTCACCGAAAAGTGTCGCGGCCGTAGGTCATGACGCCAAACAGATGCTTGGCCGTACGCCCGGTAATATTGCCGCTATCCGTCCGATGAAAGATGGCGTTATCGCTGACTTCTTCGTGACCGAAAAGATGCTGCAGCACTTCATCAAACAGGTTCACAGCAACAGCTTTATGCGTCCCAGCCCTCGCGTGCTGGTCTGTGTACCCGTGGGTGCAACGCAGGTTGAACGCCGCGCTATTCGTGAATCCGCACAGGGCGCAGGCGCACGCGAAGTCTTTCTGATTGAAGAGCCGATGGCTGCCGCGATCGGTGCAGGACTGCCCGTCTCTGAAGCGACCGGTTCAATGGTAGTTGATATTGGTGGCGGTACCACTGAAGTCGCCGTGATTTCTCTGAACGGCGTGGTTTACTCCTCCTCCGTCCGTATTGGCGGCGACCGCTTTGATGAAGCTATTATCAATTATGTGCGTCGTAACTACGGTTCACTGATTGGTGAAGCGACCGCAGAGCGCATTAAGCATGAGATCGGTTCAGCCTATCCGGGCGACGAAGTGCGTGAAATCGAAGTGCGTGGTCGTAACCTGGCAGAAGGTGTGCCGCGTGGTTTCACGCTGAACTCCAACGAAATTCTGGAAGCACTGCAGGAGCCGTTAACCGGCATTGTGAGCGCGGTAATGGTTGCCCTTGAACAGTGTCCGCCTGAGCTGGCGTCTGATATCTCAGAACGCGGCATGGTGCTGACTGGTGGTGGCGCGTTGCTGCGTAACCTGGACCGTCTGCTGATGGAAGAGACAGGTATTCCGGTCGTCGTCGCTGAAGATCCGCTGACCTGTGTGGCACGCGGTGGCGGCAAGGCACTGGAAATGATCGACATGCATGGCGGCGATTTGTTCAGCGAAGAATAATTGCCTCAACCGGCTGAGAACGCGATGATCATGCAAGGGAGCGGCATGTGAACCGGCGATGTCTTTACCGGTACATTGCGTTCAGCCCAGGGAAGCACGGTATTCTGCCGCTGCTTCCTCTCCTGTTGTCGAGGATCACGCAGATTATATGAAGCCGATTTTTAGCAGGGGGCCTTCCCTGCAGTTGCGTCTTTTTCTGGCGGTCATTGTGGCAATTGCCATCATCATCGCCGACAGCCGTGTCGGGTCTTTCACCCAAATACGCAACTATCTGGATACGTCGGTCAGCCCGTTTTACTTCCTGGCCAATGGGCCACGTCAGCTGCTGGATGGCGTGTCAGAGTCGCTGGCGTCCCGTCAGCAGCTGGAGCAGGAAAATAAAGCCTTACGTCGCGAGCTCTTCCTGAAAAACAGTAACCTGCTAATGCTGGGGCAATATAAGCAGGAAAACGCACGTCTGCGTGAACTGCTGGGTTCACCGCTGCGCCAGGATGAGCAAAAGATGGTGACGCAGGTCATTTCGACCGGCACCGATCCTTACACGGATCAGGTCGTGATCGACAAAGGCAGCGTTAACGGCGTCTATGAAGGGCAGCCGGTGATCAGTGATAAAGGCGTGGTCGGTCAGGTCATTGCAGTCGGACAGCTCACCAGTCGCGTGCTGCTGATCTGCGATGCCTCACATGCTCTGCCGATTCAGGTTCTGCGTAATGACATTCGTGTGATTGCGGCGGGTAACGGCTGTACCGAAGATCTCCAGCTTGAGCATCTGCCAGGCAATACGGATATCCGGGTCGGCGATGTGCTGGTCACGTCTGGCATCGGCGGGCGTTTCCCTGAAGGGTATCCGGTCGGGGTGGTTTCCTCGGTGAAAGTGGATACGCAGCGTGCTTACACGGTGATTCAGGCTCATCCGACCGCCGGCTTGCAGCGTCTGCGCTACCTGCTGCTGTTATGGGGTGCCGATCGCAATGGCGATATGCCGTTGCCGCAGGATGAAGTTCATCGCGTAGCGAATGAGCGTCTGATGCAGATGATGCCGCAGGTCTTACCGCCTGCGGGGGAAATGGGACCGCCTGCGCCTGCCACGCAGATGGGGCCGCCTGCACCGTCAACCAGCAGCAGTGGGCAGAGCGGTACCTCGCGTTCACGCGGGGGCCAGCCTTGAGTCGATATCGCAGCCAGGGACGTTGGGTCATCTGGCTCTCATTCCTGGTGGCGCTCGTTCTGCAGATCATGCCGTGGCCGGATGATATTTACATGTTCCGGCCTTCATGGCTGCTATTGATTCTGATCTACTGGGTGCTTGCTCTGCCGCATCGGGTCAATGTCGGCACCGGTTTCGTGCTGGGTACCATCATGGACCTCATCGCGGGCTCCACGCTCGGTGTGCGGGCGCTGGCGCTCAGTATCATCGCCTACCTGATTGCTTTTAAGTTTCAGCTATTCCGCAACCTGGCATTATGGCAGCAGGCGCTGATGGTAATGGTCCTGTCGCTGGCGATGGATGTGATTGTCTTCTGGGCGGAATTCCTGGTAATCAACGTTTCATTCCGACCTGAAATTTTCTGGAGCAGTGTTGTCGACGGTATTCTCTGGCCCTGGCTATTCTTGTTAATGAGAAAAATTCGTCGTCAGTTCGCTGTCCAATAAGGAAATTTATGGTATCCCTCTATCTTGCTTCCGGTTCACCGCGTCGTCGTGAGCTGCTGACTCAGCTTGGCCTGACATTCGAACGCATCGTGACTGATGTTGAGGAGCAGCGTCAGCCCGGTGAAGCGGCGGCGATCTATGTCCGCCGTCTTGCTAATGACAAAGCGCAGGCGGGCGTCAGACTGGCCGCACAGGATCTGCCTGTACTGGGTGCGGATACAATCGTGATACTGAATGGCGAGGTGCTGGAAAAACCGCGCGATGCCGCCGATGCACACGCGATGCTGCGCAAACTTTCCGGACAGACGCATCAGGTGATGACCGCTGTGGCGCTGGCCGACCGTCAGCAGACGCTGGATTGTGTTGTGACAACGGATGTGACTTTCCGCACCTTAACCGGAAGCGACATCGACGACTACATCGCGACCGGCGAACCGATGGATAAAGCGGGCGCGTACGGTATTCAGGGCAGGGGAGGAAACTTTGTCCGTAAAATTAATGGAAGTTATCACGCAGTGGTGGGACTGCCTCTGGTGGAAACGGCAGAGCTGATCAGCCATTTCCAGTCACTGCGTGCCGTAAGGGGTCAACATGACGGCTGAATTACTGATTAACGTCACGCCTTCTGAAACGCGTGTCGCCTATATCGACGGCGGCATCCTTCAGGAGATACACATTGAGCGTGAAGCGCGGCGCGGCATTGTTGGCAATATCTATAAAGGCCGTGTAAGCCGTGTTCTGCCGGGTATGCAGGCTGCCTTTGTTGATATCGGTCTGGAAAAAGCGGCGTTTCTGCATGCTTCGGACATCATGCCACACACGGAATGTGTGGCAGGCGATGAAAAGAAAAACTTTATCGTGCGCGACATCGCCGAACTGGTACGCCAGGGCCAGGACCTGGTAGTACAGGTCGTTAAGGATCCGCTCGGCACTAAAGGTGCCCGTCTGACGACAGATATTACGCTGCCCTCGCGTTACCTGGTCTTTATGCCCGGCGCGTCGCACGTAGGAGTTTCTCAGCGTATCGAAAGCGAAAAAGAGCGCGACCGGCTTAAAGCGGTGGTGGCGGACTATTGCGATCATCTGGGTGGCTTTATTATCCGTACGGCAGCAGAAGGGATTGGCGAAGAGGAGCTGGCACAGGATGCCGCTTTTCTTAAACGTCTGTGGACCAAAGTCAGTGAGCGTAAAAAGCGCAATCAGACCCGCTGTCTGCTTTACGGCGAGCTGGCGCTGGCCCAGCGTATTCTGCGCGATTTTGCCGGTGCCGCGCTGGACCGGATCCGGGTAGACTCGCGTCTGACCTGTGACATGCTGGTGGAATTTACCGGTGAATATATTCCGGAGATGGCCGGTAAACTGGAGCTCTACAACGGCAAACAGCCTATTTTTGACCTGTTTGACGTCGAAAATGAGATTCAGCGCTCGCTGGATCGCAAAGTTGAACTAAAGTCAGGCGGATATCTGATCATCGATCAGACCGAAGCGATGACGACGATAGATATCAATACCGGTGCCTTTGTCGGACATCGCAATCTGGATGAGACAATATTTAACACCAACGTTGAAGCCACTCAGGCGATTGCGCGCCAGCTGCGACTGCGCAATCTGGGCGGCATTATCATTATCGACTTCATTGATATGAGCAACGAAGACCATCGTCGGCGGGTCCTGCATTCGCTGGAGAGCGCACTCAGTAAAGACCGGGTCAAAACCGGCATCCACGGTTTCTCTGCGCTGGGACTGGTAGAGATGACGCGTAAGCGAACCCGTGAAAGCATCGAGCATGTGCTGTGTCAGGATTGCCCGGTCTGCAAAGGACGCGGTACGCTGAAAACGGTTGAAACCGTCTGCTACGAAATCATGCGTGAAATTGTCAGAGTCCATCACGCCTACGATTCTGACCGTTTTCTGGTCTATGTCTCACCGACGGTCGGTGAGGCGTTGAAAACCGATGAGTCACATGCGCTGGCCGAAGTGGAAATCTTTGTCGGCAAGCAGGTTAAAGTGCATGTCGAAGCGCTCTACACGCAGGAGCAGTTCGACGTCGTTATGATGTAATGTCAGCCCGGGCGTCGGGCTGACTCAACGCCCTTGTTGGAGATAAAATGCGTGCGGGCGCTTTTATCTTAAAACGATCGGGTACACGAACCATCTATCCATCGTTTACGGAACACAAGGAGAGGCGTGAGTGAGGCAGTTGCCGAGGATTTTGTTACTGCTGGTCGCGACAATCATTGTGATTGTTGCGCTGCTGGTCAGCGGAATGCGTCTGGTCATGCCGCATCTCGACAGCTATCGCAGCAACCTTCTGCAATTCATCTCAGACCGCAGCGGGGTGCCGGTCGATGCCAGCCAGCTTCAGGGCAAATGGGAAAGTTTCGGCCCGACCCTGCAGGTGCGCGATCTCCGTGTCGATCTGCACGACACGGGCAGACTTTCCATCAGGCGCATCAATCTCGCACTCGACGTCTGGCAATCTCTGCTGCACTGGCGCTGGCAGTTCCGCGATCTCACCTTCTGGCAGCTCCATCTCGACAGCAATCGTCCACTGTTGGATAACGACAAAGAGAAAAACAGTTTCCGTCCGGCGCAGATCAACGAACTCTTCCTGCGTCAGTTTGACCACTTTGATCTGCGTGACAGCACCATCCGTTTCCGGACCCCCTCCGGTCAGCACGCTGAGCTGGCAATCCCCCGGCTGACCTGGCTCAACGAAGATAATCGCCACCGGGCCGAGGGCGAAGTCAGCCTGTCGAGCTTTACCGGCCAGCATGGCGTGGTTCAGGTGCGGCTCGACCTCAATGACAGTAATGGTCTGCTGAACGATGGCCGGATCTGGATGCAGGCCGACGACGTGGATATGCGGCCGTGGCTGGGCCGCTGGATGCGTGATAATACCCGTCTGGACAGTGCCCGGTTCAGCCTGGCGGCCTGGGTGAACCTGCGCGATGGCGACATCTACGCGGGCGATCTGCTGTTACGTCAGGGCGGCGCCAGCTGGCAGGGCGAAACCGGCCAGCATCAGATAACGGTTGACGGACTCACCGCGCATCTGTCCCGCTTCCAGAATGGCTGGGTGGTTAATGTGCCGCAGACCCGCCTCAGTACCGACAACCAGCCCTGGCCCGCAGGCCACTTTTCGCTGTTATGGCGTCCTGAAGACAAGCAGCTGCTGGGCACCGCGAGTCAGGCGGAAGTCCGCGTGCGCGCCACGCAGCTGGTGCTGAAACACATTGCGCCGATCGTTCCGCTGTTCGCGCCGCTCTCTCCGGCACTGTTTGAGAACTGGCAGGCGCTGCAGCCGCAGGGCACCGTCGAGGGTCTGGCGCTGGATATCCCGCTGCAGCAGCCTGAACAAACCCGCATGCAGGTGAAGTGGCATGATTTCAGCTGGCAGCACTGGAAGCTGCTGCCGGGCATCAGCCACCTCAACGGCGAGGCGCGCGGCAGTCTGACTAATGGGCAGGTCAGCGTCGATATGGGCGCGGCGACCGTTCCCTATGGCGACATGTTTCAGGCCCCGCTGGAGATTAAAGGGGTAACCGGTGCGCTGCGCTGGCTGCGTGATGAGCATGGGCTGACGCTGGCGGGCGAAAATCTGGATCTGCAGGCGCGTTCACTCCACGCGCGCGGTGATTTCCGTTACCAGCAGAATAGCGGGGGCGAGCCCCGTCTGGATATTCTGGCCGGTATACGGGTGACGGATGCGGGTGATGCCTGGCGCTACTTCCCGGTTCCGCTAATGGGCAACGGCCTGACGCACTATCTGAGCGGGGCCGTAAAAGGCGGTAAAGTTGATAACGCCACGCTGCTGTTTGCCGGGAATCCGGCGCTGTTCCCGTTTAAGCACAATGACGGCATGTTCCAGGTCTGGGTGCCGCTGCGCCAGGCGACCTACGCGTTTCAGCCGAAATGGCCCGCGATCAGTCATCTCGATATCGATCTCAACTTCCTGAATGATGGCCTGTGGATGAACGCGCCGGTGGCCAGGCTGGGCGAGGTGGAGGCGCGCAACGTCAGTGCGGTGATCCCGGACTATCTTAAAGAGAAGCTGATTATCGATGGCGATATCAGCGGGCAGGGTCCGCAGGTCGCCGGTTACTTCCAGCAGACCCCGCTGAAACCCTCTCTGGGTGCCGCGCTGGAGCAGCTGCAAATCAGCGGGCGGGTCGGCGGTCATCTGAACCTGGATATCCCGCTGGATGGCAGGCAGGTGCATGCCCGGGGCAACGTCGACCTGAAAGATAACGCGCTGTTTATCAAACCCTTAAAAACCACAATTGACCATCTCTCCGGCCGCTTCCGCTATGACAACGGCAATCTGGTCAGCGACGATTTGCGCGCGACGTGGTTTGGGCAGCCGATGGGCGTACGTTTCAGCACCCAGGAGAACCCGGATGACTTCGGCGTCGACGTCAGCCTTCAGGGCGACTGGCAACCCGCTAAAATCCGCGAGATCCCGGCCGCCGTCAGCAGACAGCTGGGCGGACATCTGCCGTGGCAGGGTAAAGTCGGTATCACGTTACCGCATCAGGGCGGCGCGCGGTATGACGTCGCGCTGAACGGAAATGCAAAAGAAGTAAGCAGTCGCTTACCTGCGCCACTGGAAAAACAGGCGGGTGAGTCGATGCCTGTGGCCATTCAGGCCAGTGGCGACCTGCACCATTTCGATCTCAGCGGCAGCATCAATGGCAGCCAGCGTTTTAACAGCCGCTGGCTGCTGGAGCCGACGCTGCGGGTGGATCGCGGCATCTGGCTGAATGATGCACACAAAACCCCGGCACTGCCTGAACACACGGGGATGGTGCTGAATCTGCCCGCGCTGAATGGCGAAGCCTGGGTGGCGATGCTGGCCGCCGGAGATTCCGCTGGCGGACGGCAGTCGGGCAACGGTGATTTCCAGACCGGCGGCGTCACGCTGCCTGGCAACGTCACCCTGCGCAGCCCGGCGGTCACCCTGGGCGGACAGCAATGGCATGATGTCGATGCGACGCTGGCACAGCGTGCGGGCGGCAGGAGTCAGGTTAGCGTTAATGCGAAAGAGCTGCGCGGCAGACTGACCATGGCCCCTGCGTCACCCTGGCAGGTCAGCCTGGATTATCTTTATTACAATCCGCAGTGGGAGAACGGGAAGCACGAAGGCGGCACAGGGTCTTCTCAGCAGGCCACGCAGATCAACTTCAGTCAGTGGCCTGCTCTGCAGCTCTTCTGCAAAGAGTGCTGGGTACTCGGCCAGAAATATGGCCAGGTCTCCGCGATGCTTCAGCCACGCGGAGATACGTTAGTGCTTACTAACGGCAAGGTGGATACCGGCAGTTCACAGCTGAAAATCGACGGCGAGTGGGTCAATCGTCCGGGCGATCAGCGCACCTCACTGAAAGGCACGCTGAAAGGGCCGAATATCAATAACGCGACCAACTGGTTTGGCATGAATACACCACTGCGCGATGCGCCTTTTAACATCGCCTATGATTTACACTGGAAATCAGCGCCGTGGCAGCCTGCCGCAGAGACCCTGAGCGGCACCCTGAAGACCCACTTCGGCAAAGGTCAGATTGCGGATGTGAACACCGGCACGGCGGGGAAAATCCTGCGTCTGGTGAGCTTTGATGCGCTGTTACGCAAGCTGCGTTTTGACTTCAGCGACACCTTCACCAACGCCTTCTACTTTGATTCCATCAACGGTACGGCATGGATCGAAAACGGCGTCATGCGCACCGACAATCTGCTGGTGGATGGACTGGAAGCCGATATCGCAATGCAGGGTAAACTCGACCTGGTGAAGCGCCAGATAGATATGCAAGCGGTTGTCGCACCTGAGATATCCGCCTCGGTCGGCGTGGCAACGGCGTTTGCTATTAACCCGGTGATTGGTGCGGCCGTCTTTGCGGCCAGTAAAGTACTGGGGCCACTGTGGAATAAGATCTCTCTGCTGCGTTATCACATCAGCGGCCCGCTGGATAAACCAGAAATTAACGAAGTGCTGCGGAAACCGCGTGAAACGGATAACAAGTGAATTTGACGCCGTACCGGAATTACCGCAGGCTATGATTATCTGAGCACATAATGAGTGAGAAACGATGACTCTGAACCTGGTAAGTGAGCAGTTACTGACTGCAAACGGCATTAATCAGCAGGACCTATTTTCCCTGTTAGGGCAGCTTTCAGAACGTCGTCTGGATTATGCCGATCTCTATTTTCAGTCCAGCTTTCACGAATCCTGGGTGCTGGAAGATAAAATCATTAAAGATGGCTCATACCATATCGATCAGGGTGTGGGCGTGCGCGCGGTCAGCGGTGAGAAAACCGGCTTCGCCTATGCGGACCAGATTACGCTGAATGCGCTGCGTCTCTCGTCTGATGCGGCACGCAGCATCGTGCGGGAACAGGGCAATGGCAAAGCTCACACGCTCTCAGCCGTGATGAACCGCTCGCTTTACCCGGCGGTCGACCCGCTGAGCAGCCTGACGCGGGAAGAGAAAATTGCCCTGCTGCATCGCGTTGATAAAGTGGCCCGTGCCGAAGACCCGCGCGTGCAGGAGGTGAATGCCAGCCTGACCGGCGTCTACGAGCAGGTGCTGGTGGCGGCGACCGACGGCACGCTGGCCGCCGATGTGCGACCACTGGTACGCCTTTCTGTCAGCGTTCAGGTAGAAGATCAGGGTAAGCGTGAGCGCGGCGCAAGCGGCGGTGGCGCCCGAACCGGCTATGCGTTTTTCCTGGCGGATGAAAACGGTGAAGTCCGCGCTGACGCCTGGGCGCGGGAAGCGGTACGCATGGCGCTGGTCAATCTCTCTGCGGTCGCCGCGCCAGCCGGTGCCCTGCCAGTGGTGCTGGGGGCCGGCTGGCCTGGCGTCCTGCTGCATGAAGCGGTCGGTCACGGCCTGGAAGGCGACTTCAACCGTCGTGGTACCTCCGTTTTCAGCGGTAAAATCGGTCAGCAGGTCGCGTCCGAGCTTTGTACAGTGGTTGATGATGGCACCCTGGAAGGCCTGCGCGGATCGCTGGCAGTCGATGATGAAGGTGTGCCGGGTCAGTACAATATGCTGATCGAGAATGGTGTGCTGAAAGGCTACATGCAGGATAAGCTGAATGCGCGACTGATGGGCGTGAGCCCGACCGGTAACGGCCGTCGGGAATCTTATGCGCACCTGCCGATGCCGCGTATGACCAACACTTATATGCTGGCGGGTAAATCCTCACCGCAGGATATTATCGAAAGCGTGGATTATGGCATCTATGCGCCGAATTTTGGCGGCGGCCAGGTCGATATCACTTCCGGTAAATTTGTCTTCTCAACTTCTGAGGCCTATCTGATCGAGAACGGCAAAATCACCAAACCGGTTAAGGGCGCCACGCTGATTGGCTCCGGTATCGAAGCGATGCAGCAGATCTCGATGGTGGGTAATGATCTGGCGCTGGACAAAGGCGTCGGCGTCTGCGGCAAAGAGGGGCAGAGCCTGCCGGTCGGCGTTGGTCAGCCGACCCTGAAACTGGATAAACTGACCATCGGCGGCACCGCCTGATGTGACCTTGACAACCCGCCGCCCGGCGGGTTGTCAGCTTTTACGGTGCTGCTGATACTGTTCAGCCACCTGCTCAAAATAGCCAGTCAGATAATCGATACAGACCTGCACCTTCAGCGGTAACTTATCTTTCTCGGTGTAAAGCGCATAAACCGGACGCGGATCGGACTGATACTGCGGAAACAGAATATCAATCTTACCTGCGGTGATCTCATCGATAACCCACATCATCGGGACATAGGCGATGCCATTACCCGACTTCAGCCAGCGCAGCAGCGTCAGCGAATCGTTGGTGACAAAGCGCCCCTGTGGTGCCAGACGGGTCACTAATCCTTCCGGTGCAATCAGCTCGAAGTTGTTGTCGGGCCGCACGCTATATTCCAGCCAGGAAAAATTGTCGATGTCACCCGGTTTCTCCGGCGTACCGTGTTGCGCCAGATAGCTTTTGGCGGCGCAGACCACCATTGGCATCGCGCCAAGACGGCGTGAAAAGAGGCTGGAATCCTTCAGCGCGCCGACGCGAATCACCAGATCCAGACCGTCGGCAATCAGATCCGGTGCCGGCACGCCGGTCACCAGGTTCACGCTCAGCCCCGGATACTCCCGCAGCATCTCGCTGGTCATGCCGGCTAACACGTTTTGCGCCATGGTCGAGGAGCTGCCAATTCGCAGTACACCAATCGGTGTATTGTTAAACGCATAGAGCTGTTCATGCACCTGTGTCGCTTCCGCCAGCATCCGGCGGCAGCCCTGATAGTAGATTTTGCCCGCCTCAGTCAGCCCGATACTGCGGGTACTGCGATTCAGCAGCTTGACCTGCAGGGCATCCTCCAGTCTGGCGACGATCTGGCTGATTGAGGAGACACTCAGATGAAGCTGACGCGCCGCGGCGGTGAACGAACCCAGTTCGACCACCCGGGCAAAAACGGACATACCTTTCAGTCGTTCCATTATTTACTCTGGCTTAAAAGTGATTTAGATCACATTCTGTAGAAAATGGTTAGTAATGCACGTTATTATAAGCGGGCCGGGGTATTTTCCGGTGATTCTTCATTGCCTGATACCCCTCGATGATACGCTATTATTAAGCCAGCTGCGGTTCAGATAGCGCTGGCAGAGGGGTTTCCTGTGGCATCTGCAGAAGGCAAAGGCGTCTCCCGGCAAGGTCGAACTAAGGATTTCTGATGAGTGTGCTTCCGGTATTTGTCATGTTTGGGCTCTCTTTCCCGCCCGTTTTCATCGAACTTATTATTTCACTTATGCTGTTCTGGTTAGTGAAACGCGTGCTGACGCCGAGCGGCATCTACGATCTTGTCTGGCATCCGGCACTTTTTAATACAGCGCTTTACTGCTGTGTGTTTTACCTTGTCTCCCGTTTATTAGTCTGAGGTTTAAGTGAAAGCACTCATAAGAAAAATCGCGCGTTACGCGATTACGCTCCTGCTGGTCATCATCGCAGTGGTTATCATCTTTCGTGCCTGGGTCTTCTATACCGAATCCCCCTGGACGCGTGATGCACGTTTTGCAGCTGACGTAGTGGCGATCTCGCCTGATGTCACCGGCCTGATCACCGATGTTCCGGTGCACGATAACCAGCTGGTGAAGAAGGGCGATACGCTGTTTGTGGTGGATCGGCCGCGCTATCAGAAGGCGCTGGCACAGGCTCAGGCGGATGTTGAATATTACCAGGCTCTGGTCAGCGAGAAACGTCGCGAAGCCGGACGTCGTAATCAGCTTGGTACCTCCGCAATGTCGCGCGAAGCGATTGAACAATCCAATAACGATCTGCAAACCAGCGAACATCAGCTGGCGAAGTCGATGGCGACTCGCGATCTGGCGGAGATCGATCTGGAGCGCACCACCATCAAAGCCCCGTCCGATGGCTGGGTCACCAACCTGAATGTCTATCAGGGCGAGTTCATCACCCGGGGTTCCGTGGCGGTGGCGCTGGTTCAGCAGCACTCCTTCTATGTGCTCGCTTATCTGGAAGAAACTAAACTCCACGGCGTGGAGAAGGGCTTCCGCGCCGAGGTGACCCCGCTCGGCAGCAACGTCGTACTGCGCGGCACCGTCGACAGCGTGGCTGCCGGCGTCACCAACAGCAGCAGCTCGGTTGACAGCAAAGGGATGGCGACGGTGGACTCCAACCTGGAGTGGGTCCGTCTGGCACAGCGTGTGCCGGTACGCATCCGGCTGGATCAGCAGCCCGGCAACCGCTTCCCGGCAGGCACCACGGCGACGGTGGTGATCACCGGGCCGGGTGACCGCCAGCCCGAACAGGTTTCCCCGCTGGTCCGTCTGCTGAATCGCCTGCGTGAGTTTGGTTAAGAGGGCGATATGATCGAGTTCCTGCGGTTCCCGGTAAAGCTCACCTTCGCGCTGGTTTTAGCGCTGATGGTGGGTTTCCACCTTAACCTCGAAACGCCACGCTGGGCGGTGATGACCGCCGGGATTGTGGCGGGCGGCACCGCCTTCGCTGCCGGTGGCGACCCCTATTCAGGGGCGCTACGCTACCGCGGTGTTTTGCGTATTATCGGGACCTTTATCGGCTGTATCGCCGCGCTGACTATTATGATCGCCACTGTCCGTGCGCCGGTCGTGATGCTGCTGCTGTGCTGCATCTGGGCAGGACTCTGCGTCTGGCTCTCCTCGCTGATCAAAGTTGAAAACTCATACGCGCTGGGTCTCGCGGGCTACACCGCGCTCATTATCGTCGTGACGGCGAACGCCAGCGGCGGGCTGACGCTGGTGCCACAGTATGCGGTCGAGCGCTGCAGTGAGATTGTGCTCGGCATCCTGTGCGCCATCCTGGCCGATATGATCTTCTCGCCCCGTTCGATCAAAAAAGTGATCGATGCGGAGGTCGATTCGCTGCTGGTGGCGCACTATCAGCTGCTGCAGCTCTGCGTAGCGCACGGTGACAAAGAGGAGGTCGATAAAGCCTGGAGCGCGCTGGTCCGGCGCACCACCGCCCTTAACAGCATGCGCAGCCAGCTGATGATGGAGTCGTCACGCTGGAAGAACAGTCACCGTCGGCTGCAGATGCTGAATACCCTGTCGCTGACCCTGATTACTCAGGCAGCCGAAACCTTTCTGATCCAGAACTCTCGCCCTGACTACATCCCGCCTCAGTATCGTTTGATGGTTGAGAAGCCCGCTACAACGGTGGAGGAGGTGCACAAGCGGATGAAGGTGATGCGGCGGGTGATGCGGGCCAGAGATAAAACGGCCCCGGTGACGCTGAGCAGCTGGGTGGGTGCCGCAACGGAATATCTGCTGCTGCTGAAAGGCATCCGAAGTAACAGCCGGATCACGTCGCTGGAGGAGGAGATTTTGCAGCGCGAGGTGGTGATTCAGGCGCGTTCTGCTGAAACGCACCACGCGATGATCAACGGAGTCCGCACTTTCGTGGCGACCGCGCTGGGTTCGCTGTTCTGGCTCTACACCGGCTGGACCTCCGGCAGCGGCTGCATGGTCATGCTGGCGGTGATCACCGCGCTGGCGATGCGTATGCCAAATCCGCTGATGATGGCGAAAGACTTCCTCTACGGCATGACAGTGGCGGTTCCGCTGGGGGCGCTCTACTTTATGTATGTTCTGCCCGCCACGCAGCAGAGCGCGCTGTTGCTCTGCATTGCCATCGGGCTGCTGGGTTTTATTGGCGGAATCTTTATTCAGCGGCGTCAGCTCGGCACGCTGGGGGCACTGATTGGTACGCTCAACGTACTGGTACTCGATAATCCCATGCAGTTCCACATCAACGTCTTTCTCGATAACGTGCTTGGCCAGGTCATCGGCTGCTTCGTGGCGATGATGGTGATCCTGCTGATCCGCGATAAATCGAAAGCGCGCACGGGCCGCAAACTGCTGAACCGCTTTATGTACGCGGCGGTGTCGGCGATGACCACTAATCAGGCGCGCCGGCGTGAAAACCATTTACCGGCGCTCTATCAGCAACTGTTTCTGCTGCTGAACCTGTTTCCCGGTGATATCAACAAATACCGTATCGCCCTGACGCTGATCATCGGTCATCAGCGGTTGCGGGACGCGGAAGTGCCGGTCAATGCTGATCTTTCGGCATATCACCGGCAACTGCGCTACACCGCAGATCGGGTCATCTCCGCCAGCAGCGATGACAAGCGTCGTTACTACTTTACACGGCTGCTAAAAGAGCTGGAGGTCTATCAGGAAAAACTGGCCCATTACGAGGCGCCTGAAAGCGTTACGGAGCCGGTCAAACGGCTGGCGCTCATGCTCGATAAATACCAGAACACCCTCATCCAGATCTGAATCCGGCCGCTGCCACCGGCAGCGGCCTGCCCAATCCCCGTCCGTCATAAAACCTGTCGCGTTTGCCAACTATACTCTTCATACGGAAGCGTAAAACTGACAGGAGCATATCAATGAAATCACTGCAAGAGAGCGAGCTGTTCCGGACCGGCTATTTAGCTGATGGCCAGTGGCATCAGGCGGCCTCCACCTTCGATGTCACTAATCCGGCGACTGGCGAAGTGATTGCGCAGGTGGCAAAAGCAGGCAAAGCAGAAACGGAACAGGCTATTGCCGCCGCTAAGCGCGCTTTTCCCGCCTGGCGGGCGCTCACTGCAAAAGCGCGCTCAGAGATTCTCATGCGCTGGTACCAGCTGATTATTGAAAACAAGCGCTGGCTGGGTGAGCTGATGACCACGGAGCAGGGCAAACCGGTGAAAGAGGCGGAAGGGGAAGTTGAATATGCCGCCAGCTTTATTCAGTGGTTTGCCGAGCAGGCGAAACGGGCTAACGGTGAGATCATTCCGCCCGCCAAACCAGGCTCCCGTATTCTGGCTACCCGCGAACCGATTGGCGTGGTGGCAGCCATTACGCCGTGGAACTTCCCGATGGCGATGCTGACCCGCAAACTGGGGCCAGCCCTGGCTGCAGGCTGCACCGGCATCATTAAGCCCGCCAATAACACGCCGCTCTCCGCTTTTGCGCTGCTGGCGCTGGCGAAACAGGCGGGTGTACCTGATGGAGTACTGAATGCAGTAGCCGGTGACACCCATGCCATCAGCGACGCGATCATGGCCAGCAGCGAGGTGCGCAAAATCTCGTTCACCGGTTCGACGCAGGTTGGCAAACTGCTGATGCGCAATGCCGCTGAAACCATGAAAAAAGTGTCGATGGAGCTGGGCGGCAATGCACCCTATATCGTGTTTGAGGATGCTGACATTGATGCCGCCGTAAAGGGCGCGATCGCCAACAAATTTCGTAACGCAGGCCAGGTGTGCGTCAGCGTGAACCGCTTTTACATTCACAATGCGGTCTATGATCGTTTCACGCAGCAACTTGCGGCTGAAGTGAACAAGCTGAAGGTCGGCAACGGCATGGATGAGGGCGTGATTGTTGGTCCCCTGATCGAAGCCTCGGCGGTGGAAAAGGTGGAGCAGCACGTCAAAGACGCCGTTGCAAAAGGTGGCAAATTACTGGCGGGGGGCGGACGGCACGCGCTGGGCGGCAATTTCTGGCAACCCACGGTGATTGCCGAAGCCCACGAAGAGATGCAGCTTGCGCAGGAGGAGACGTTTGGCCCGGTGGCGGCCTGTTTCCGCTTTGATGATGAAAAGGATGTCATCCGCCGCGCTAACGCCACGCCGTTTGGTCTGGCCGCCTACTTCTACACCCAGAATCTGCAGCGGGTGTTCCGCGTTTCAGCGGCGCTGGAGAGTGGCATGATCGGCATTAACGAATGTGCCGTTTCGACCGAACTGGCGCCCTTTGGCGGCGTGAAAGAGTCGGGACTGGGCCGTGAAGGGTCGGTGCTGGGGATGGAAGAGTATCTGGAGGTCAAAGCGCTGCACCTGGGCGGTTTGAGCTAACGGAGAGGAACGGGCGGCTGAGGCCGCCCGCAGACGGAGCATGGGAGCGGTCAGCATGAAAATCGAGCGTTTTGATTTTAATGAAATTGTCGATCAGGCCCATTTTTTCCGGCAGTTCAGCGAGCGATTTGCGCTGGAAGAGCGCCGCATCTGCGATCTGGATGGATTATGGGATGTGGTGACAGGCGATCTGTTACCCATGCCGCTGGAGATTGAATTTGTCAATCTGGGCAGAGGGCAACGACGGCGTTATGGCGCGCTGATTTTGTTGTTCGATGAAGCGGAAGAAGAGCTGGAAGGGCAGCTTTACTTTAACGTCAGATAAAAAAAGGCCCCGGAGAGCGGGGCCAAAGGGTTCGTCATCTGTCTGACGAGGAATTACTTATAAAGCTGAGCGGTGATGTGGTAGTTATCACCAGTGCGTGCCTCGATAACTTTATAGGCGCTGGCACCCTGCGCATCGGCTTTCTGAGAAAGCTCAGCACGGTAATCCATTGGCGCACCCGCCGTACCACTGATGGTTACAGTTCCCGCAGGCTGCAGACTTTGTGTCTGGTCGCCGGTTACCAGCTGAGCGGCAGAAGCGCCGAACGCCATAACGGAAAGCAGGCTGACTGTCGCGATGGTTGTTTTGATATTCATGTTCATCTCCTCAATAGGGTCAACAACCTGCGGTTAATCGTAAAGGCGGGTCGTCGATATTTTTAACGCCGTTCTGGCGTCATCATAGTCGGTTATTTATAGAGTTCAGCGGTGATATGCCAGGTGTTATCCTGGTTGTTTTCGATGATGCGATAGTGGCCAGCACCCTGGGCATCCGCTTTCTCTGACAGCACCTGACGTACGTGCGTCTGGTCGCCATTGCGGCCGCTGATGCTGATGGTCTGGTTCATCGACTGCAACCCCTGAGCTTCCTGATTGGTCACCAGGCTGGCAGCGCCAGCACCCATTGAAATCAGGGAAAGGCCAAGGGTGGCGATAGCTAATTTCATTTTCATGATTCACTCTCCTGCAATATCTGTTTCTGTCTCTGCTCTCCGGTGCGGCTGTGCGCATCTGACAGAGAGCGGCAGGCTAAACCAGGCTGCGTTTTAGTTATAAAGCGCGGCGGTGGCGTGATAGTTGCCGTTGTTATAAGCCTCGATCACACGATAGGCTTTTGCGCCCTGCTGATCGGCTTTGTCACTCAGCTGCTGACGGATATCCATCGGTGAACCCGCGACGCCGCTGACGCTGATGGTGCCTGCGGGCTGAAGATTCTGCGCCTGAGCAGCATCAATAGATTCTGCTGCTACAGCACCAAATGAAAGCGCAGAAAGGATGCTCAGGGTGGCGATAGTAGTTTTAACGTTCATAGATATTTCCTCGTCTTCTGTTTTTATCTTTCTGGTTTGTGTGATTTGGATCACGAAAAGAAGTATAGAACTAATAACGAGAGAAATTAATACCCCGCTAATAATGTTTTCTTGTGATACTTTATCGTTATGGCTACTTTTAATAACTCAACGTTATAAAAAACGTTTAAAAAATAGCCTTTATGCTGCTTTTAATTGCAAAAACAGTGATATAAATCACTTTAACTTTTAGTGCGAAATGCAGTGGAGTTTCAGGCTGGGGTTTGATCTGGATCCGGGCGATGGCGCCGTATTAATGATGTAGAGCAGCGTAAAATAGCGCAGAAAGTGAAGAAGAGGACGATTATCGCTTAGCGGCACAATGGCTGATGTGGACGCCTGCGCGCGGACGGGCGGTTATCTGAAGAGCCATTGTCAGGCGAAAGACGCTGACGGCCCGGTCTGTACCGGAAGCCGTCAGTCTGCCCTCAAAGCTCCTGCTCAAACAGGTTGAGAATGGCGCTGTGCAGTTGCTTAACGGTGAAGTCGCGCGCACGGGTAATGAAAATTGTATCATCACCGGCAATGGTTCCCAGAATCCCTTCTGATTTACCCAGTGAATCCAGCAGGCGGGCTATCAGCTGTGCGGCGCCCGGGCTGGTATGGATCACCACCAGCGCATCGTTGTAATCGATATCCAGTACCAGGTTTTTCAGTGGGCTGGTGGTGGTTGGTACGCCCAGTTCTGCCGGCAGGCAATAAACCATCTCCATTTTAGCATTGCGCGTACGCACGGCACCAAACTTAGTCAGCATGCGAGAGACTTTGGACTGATTGATATTTTCAAAGCCTTCATCCTGCAGCGCCTGAACAATTTCGCCCTGGGAACTGAATTTTTCTTCTTTTAATAAGGCTTTGAAAGCCTTAATCAGATCGTCTTGTTTCGATGGGTTTCGCATAGGTTACCAGTGTAGAGAGAAAATAACCGCGCACCCGCCCGCGGCAGAGTGGTGATTATGCATTTAAATGAATTTTTATGCAATCGTTCAATGGGTAAGCAAAGGTCAGGCGGCTGGCGGGCGGCGATAATAGCAAATAAATTCGCTCAGACCAAAACCCCCGTCACAGCCGCAAAAAGCGAAGGTTGCAAAGTTGTTATATTATTGGTGGTGTAGTAACGGAAAATGCACGCAGCCGTTCTCTGTCTGACGACGGCAAAGTTGTCGGTCATTCAGGCGTCATGATAAGTAACTTTTGAATCCGGAGATTAAGTGCAAAAGCACGTAGAATTAACAGCGGATAATTATCATTGCCTGAGCAGTTGATTAAGGTCTGACACAGATAGAATTTCGGCCCATCTCTGCCCCACCTTAATAAGGAGTTAAGAATGAAAGTTGCCGTTCTCGGTGCCGCTGGCGGCATAGGCCAGGCGCTCGCACTTCTGCTCAAAACCCAGCTTCCTGCAGGTTCAGAACTCTCACTGTATGACATCGCGCCGGTTACACCTGGCGTTGCCGTTGACCTCAGTCATATTCCGACTGCCGTGTCTGTTCAGGGATTCAGCGGTGAAGATGCCACACCGGCCTTACGGGGCGCGGATGTGGTTCTTATCTCCGCTGGCGTTGCCCGTAAGCCCGGTATGGATCGCGCAGATCTGTTCAATGTGAATGCCGGTATCGTTCGTAACCTGATTGACCAGGTGGCAACGACTGCGCCTGAGGCGTTAATTGGCATCATTACCAATCCGGTCAATACCACAGTAGCCATTGCAGCAGAAGTACTGAAAAAGCACGGCGTGTATGACAAAAATCGTCTGTTCGGTGTCACAACGCTGGACATCATCCGCGCTAACACCTTTGTTGCGGCGCTGAAGGGCAAGCAACCTGATCAGGTTGAAGTCCCGGTCATTGGCGGTCATTCTGGCGTAACGATTCTGCCGCTGTTATCCCAGGTTAATGGCGTCAGCTTTAGCGATCAGGAGGTTGCCGATTTAACCAGGCGAATTCAGAACGCAGGAACTGAAGTAGTGGAAGCCAAAGCGGGTGGCGGATCGGCGACGTTGTCGATGGGCCAGGCTGCGGCACGTTTTGGTCTGTCTCTGGTACGTGCGCTGAAAGGTGAGCCAGATGTAGTGGAGTGTGCTTATGTGGAAGGGGATGGCGAACATGCACGCTTCTTCTCACAGCCGCTGCTACTGGGGAAAAAGGGTATTGCAGAGCGCAGGCCGATTGGCACGCTTAGCGCGTATGAACAGCAGGCGCTCTCCGGCATGCTGGAGACGCTGAAGAAAGATATTGCTCAGGGTGAAGCGTTCGTTAAGCAGTAACGCATCGTACAGAATGAAAACGCCCGACTCAGCCGGGCGTTTTGCCTTACAGACCGCCAGATTTATAGGCGCGGGCAGCTGGCGTACCGTTGCTGGCAGGCAGCTTCTTACCCAGGGTTTCCATCCGCATCTGGAAAGGCGGGAACGGCATTTCAATACCGTGCTGATCGAATCCACTCAGAATCAGCTGATGCAGCTCATGGCGCAGCGGCATCCGATGCCCCATTTCTGCGGCATGCACGCGCAGCTCAAACAGCTGAATACCCTGCTGCAGATCCACGAGAAAGGCTTCCGGTTGTGGCGTATCCAGCACATAGCTACAGCGTTCAGCCGCCTGTATCAGAATGGTGGTAACCTGCTCGCTGCTGACTTTGGCTGGGGCCGGAATAGTCAGTACCACACGCGTGACAGAATCGGACAGCGACCAGTTAATAAACTGCTCGGTGATAAAAGCTTTATTCGGCACGATAATCTCTTTGCGGTCCCAGTCGGTAATGGTAGTCGCGCGGGTATTAATCCGGGTGATACTGCCGGTCAGGTCCCGAATCGTCACGGTATCGCCGATGCGGATCGGCTTTTCAAACAGGATGATCAGACCAGAGATAAAGTTGGCAAAAATCTCCTGCAGACCAAACCCCAGTCCTACACCAAGCGCCGCAACCAGCCACTGCAGCTTTGACCACTCAATCCCGATCATCGAGAACCCGATCAGACCGCCAACCAGCAGCAACAGGTATTTGGTCAGGGTAGTGATGGCATAGCCTGTGCCGGGTGTCAGATTAAGATGCTGCAGCAGCGCCAGTTCGAGGAGCGCAGGCATATTGCGCACCAGCTGGGTGGTGATAATAAACACCAGAATGGCGATGAGCACCGCGCCAAGGGTGATCGGCTGAATCGACTCCACCCCCTGTACAGAAGTACTGACATCCCATAGCTGAATATTCTCCAGGAAGCCGAAGGCGGAGTGGATTTCCGACCAGAGCACAATGACAGAAACCAGGGCGATTAGCGTCAGGATAGAACGCACCAACCGCAATGACTGGGCGCTGATCGCATCCAGATCGATGACCGGCTCTTCGATTTCGATCGCGTCTGTGTTCTGAGTGCCTTGCTCTTTCTCTTCTTCGCTGCGGGCCCGGTTGGCTAGCATGTCGGCACGACGCTGTCGGGCCCGGTCAAAGCCCAGCCGGCGCCGCTGAATCAGCATCCAGCGACGGATGATGTAATAGATGACCAGCAGCAGGAACCAGATGGCGACAGAGGTTTCAAGACGCGCCAGCAGTGCCTGCGCGGTCGCCAGATACCCCACGGCAGAGGCAAGCGCTGCCATCAGCGGCATAGCGATCATCAGATTCCACAACATCCGATTCACGATGTTCTCGCCATTCCCCTCTTTATCGAGATAGAGCGGAATGCCGGAACGCTTCAGGCTTACCGTGACAATACTGATTGCGCCACAGATCAGAATGAAGCAGAGACGGCCCAGAGACGCGGAGAACTGGCGATCTTCCAGATTACCTAAAGCAATGAGTAACATGATCAGCGGCACAATCAGGCCGATGCTCAGCGAGTAGTAGCGCATGGCGCGCGCCACCCGGTTCTGCGGCCAGCGGAAATGGACAATAAACAGGCCGTTAGGGCGGGCAAAGGCGGCGCTGATCATAAAGACCCACAGCAGGGGCAGTGTGGCGGTAATGCCATCACCAATCGCCACGGCGATAGGGTAGGGCCAGGCGTTCTGCAGGCCATAACCCAGCGCCCCCCACAACACCGGCAGCGGCAGCGCCACCAGAATCGACCAGAACACCGTCCTGATGGTCAGGCGGAAGCGATCCTGTGTGACCTTCCCCACTTTGCTGGCGGAGCGCGCAAGAAACGCATTAAAGTGACGGCGTGAACTGATGCTGAAGCCGACCAGCAGCAGGGCGCCAATAATGGGCAGCACTGAATGGCGGCTGGTAAACATCATTGCCATCGCTTTGCCAAGCTGACCCAGGGTATCCAGCGACAGCAGGCGGGAAAGATCTTTCGCCAGATCCAGCGGATAACTCAGGCTAATCGGGCTGACATCGGCGGTCCAGAACAGGTAGCGGTGGGTCGCATCTTTGACCTCAGTTAGCGCATCCTGCAGCTGGGTATTACCGACTTTCAGTTTGGTGATCTCCAGGATCAGCGTATCGCAGCCGGAAATCAGGGAGTTAAGCAGCTCACGCTGGGTGCGGAGCTGAGCATCAAGAATACGTTTCTGATCGGCCGTGTAGGCCTGGCCATCAGCCTGGTGTCCTTTGCGCAGAGCCTCCTGGCGTTCCAGCAGATCTTCGTAATAGAGACGCTGCACGCGAAGCTGCGCCATCTCATTGTCAATCTGCTGAGATTTTGGCATTTCCGGCAGACGCGCGACCTGGGCCCGCAGCGCCTCCCCCAGCAGATTCGAGGCACCCAGCCACTGTGATTGTTCGCGCAGGGTAGAGAGCGCCTGACGGACCTGAATAATCTGGTTAGTGGCAAGACGCTGCTGCGACGCCACCAGATCCATGCGCTGCGCCTGCTGATTCAGAGCACCAGAGAGTTCGCGGTTGACCCGGAACTGATCGCTGATCGCTGGCGGCAGATCGCCACTGTTTTCGGCCAGCTGTTCGGTGCGCGCCAGCGCCACTTCCGCCTCACGCTGCCGTTGATCGTTAAGCTGATTGCGCAGCGCCTGCAGATAGTTATCCAGCTGAGTTGCTTTTCGCTGATGGGCTTCCGCCCGCATCCGCGCCAGCTCCTGGCGGTTATTGGCCGAGAGCTGCGCGAGTTCAAGTTCATCGACGCGTGCTTTATCGGCGGCGTTTTCTGCCTGGCGGGCCGCCAGTTGCAGCTGACCCTGAGGCGACGTACTGCTGACACCCTGTAACCGGCGTTCACTTTCCGTCATCGCCCGGCGGGCGTCAGTCTGCTGCTGGGGCAGCTGAGATAAGGAGTCACTGATTTCCCGCGCCCGATCCTGCTCCTGCCGCGCCTGCCGGCCCTCTTCCAGCAACTGACTGCTGACCTGCAGGATCTCCTGATCCAGCTCGGCGCTGCTCATGTTGCTGCGTACCGTTTTCCCGCTGTCGCTCAGTGCCGCAATCTGCTGGCGCAGCTCACGCGCCAGACGCGGAAAGTCATCAATAACCTGCTGGTATTGCGCGGCGCGCTCCAGAGATTCATCGCGTTCAGAGAGAAAATTCAGGGCAGCTTCGATCGTCTGGATCTGCTCCGCCTGCGTCGGGGAGCTTTTCGCTGATTTGATCTCTTCCAGCTGCTGTTTCAGCTGGCTGGCGTCAGGAAGGCTGGCCGCAGAGGCCGGGCTGCTGAGCCAGAGGCTCAGCAGCAGGAGGAGAATGGGGCGCACAGGACTCTCACTTTAGTCTGTGGTGACGTCAGATATGTCTGTGGCAACCGGCAGCGCAATCGCCAGCGGCTGGCCGAGACGGGTTTTGCTTTCCGCTTCCAGACTTTCCGCCAGTTTGACGCGGCCCGGCGCAAACAGGTTGATCACGGTTGAGCCGAGTTTAAAACGGCCCATCTCCTGACCTTTCAGCAGGACGACCGCGCCTTCATCTTCGGCTGCCGGATAGTGCCAGCGTTTAATCACCCCTTCACGCGGTGGTGTGATGGTACCCGCCCAAACGGTTTCGATGCTGCCAACGATGGTGGCACCCACCAGGATCTGCACCATCGGGCCAATATCGGTTTCAAAGTAACAGATCACGCGCTCATTGCGGGCAAACAGGTTCGGAATATTACGTGCGGTCAGCGGATTAACCGAGTAGAGATCGCCAGGCACATAGATCATCTCACGCAGAATGCCGTTGCACGGCATGTGGACACGGTGATAATCACGCGGGGCCAGATAGGTAGTGACAAACTCACCCTCCACAAAGCGGGCGGCCATGCGCTCATCGCCCGCCAGCAGCGCTTCCAGAGAGTAGTGATGACCTTTCGCCTGGAAAATCTGATCGCCATTAATATGACCGAGCTGGCTGATCGCGCCATCAGCGGGCAGGGCGATCAGGCTGGCGTCGGCATCGACCGGACGTGCGTCATCTTTGAGCGGACGCACGAAAAAGTCATTGAAGGTGCGGTAGCTGGCCGTGTCAGGCTTGCGTGCTTCCGCCATGTCAACCTTGTAAAACCAGACAAAGATGTCAATGACCAGTTTGGTCAACCAACCACCGCGGCGACTGGCGCCCCAACCGGCAAGTTCAGTCAGCCATTTCTTCGGGAGAATATGATTCAAGCCGAGTTTTAAACGATCAAACACCTTAGCCTCCTGGCTATTTATGACGTTACAAAAAAAGGGGGCGGATTGTAGCAGTGCCCCGTTCAGATCGCGACTATATACGATTTCCGGCACGCTGCACGTTCCTTGTGCACGACTGGAATACATTTCGCAAAATTCAGCGGCGAATGGCTGAGAGGCGGTTATACCGGTTAACTCTCACCGTCAGGGAAATTTTTACGCGTTTTTACCTGCGCCATGCTCTCCAGGATACGGTGGTAGTTATCGAAACGGGAACGGTTAATTTTTCCCTCATCGACCGCTTCACGAATAGCACAGCCCGGATCGCTGCCGTGCTTACAGTCGCGGAATTTACACGCACCCAGAAATGCACGGAATTCGACAAACCCACGGGTAACCTGTTCCGGCTCCAGATGCCATAAGCCGAACTCACGTACGCCCGGAGAGTCAATCACATCACCGCCGTGCGGGAAGTGATAGAGCCGTGAGGCCGTGGTAGTGTGCTGGCCTAGTCCTGAGCCATCGGAAACGTCGTTTGTCAGGATAGCGGACTGCTCATCCTTGTCGAAGCCGAGCAGGGCATTCAGCAGGCTCGATTTTCCCACACCTGACTGACCGGCAAAGATACTGATACGGTCAGTTAACGCCGCTTCCAGATCGGCCAGACCCTTTTTCGCCCGGCTGGAAACCATCACCACGCGATAGCCAATCTGGCGATAGATATCCATCTGCTGATTAACGCGAAGACGCGCCTCATCATCCAGCAGATCGGTTTTGTTCAGGACCAGCAGCGGCTCAATCTCCAGCGTTTCGCTGGCCACCAGGTAACGATCGATAATATTCAGTGACAGCTCCGGCAGGATGGCGGAGACGATAATAATCTGATCGATATTCGCTGCCATCGGCTTCACGCCGTCGTAAAAATCGGGACGGGTCAGGACGCTGGTGCGCTCATGCACCGCTTCGACGATACCCTTGCCGCCGCTGGTTGCCGGACGCCACAGTACCCGATCGCCCGTGACCAGCGAACGGATAGTCCGGCGGATGTTGCAGCGGTGGGTGACGCCTGCGCTATCCTCAACGTCAGCGTGCATGCCAAAACGGCTGACAACGACCCCATCTGCAGCTTCACCAAACAGGTTGTCATCCGCTTCCGGACGCTCTCTGCGCTGGTTGAGACGGCGATCGTGGTTTGCGCTTACGCGGCGTTGTTGGCCCTTTGACAGTTTATTTTTACTCACTCACCCTCACAGCGTTAGCCAGATTTCGCCCGGCTGGGCAAAACGTCTATGATACACCTTATTCATTGTGAATGACGACTATAGCAACCGCAGGAAACAGCATGGCTACTGGAAATGAACAGAATCTGATCTGGATTGATCTTGAGATGACCGGGCTTGATCCGACCCACGATCGCATTATTGAGATTGCGACCCTGGTGACTGACGCCAACCTGAACATTCTGGCGGAAGGGCCGGTCATAGCCGTTCATCAGTCGGATGAACAGCTTGCGCTGATGGATGAGTGGAATGTCCGGACCCACACCAATAGCGGTCTGGTGGCGCGGGTCAAAGAAAGTAAAATCGACGATCGCGCAGCGGAGCTGGCGACCATTGAATTTCTTAAACAGTGGGTGCCGGCCAATACCTCGCCAATCTGTGGCAACAGCATCGGGCAGGATCGCCGCTTCCTGTTTAAATATATGCCCGAGCTGGAAGCGTACTTCCACTATCGCTACCTGGATGTCAGTACGCTGAAAGAGCTGGCCCGTCGCTGGAAACCGGCGATTCTGCCAGGCTTCAAAAAAGGCGGCACACACCAGGCACTGGATGATATCCGTGAGTCCGTAGCGGAGCTGGCTTACTATCGCGAACACTTTTTGCAGCTTTAACCGGCAAGGGGTGCGCATGAAATCGCCACATTGACGATTTAATCGGCAAACGCGCAGAAAGCGAAAAATTTTGCTTTCAGACGCTTGCAGCAGAAACGATTTCTCGTATAATGCGCACCCCGTACCGGTGAAGAATTTTGTAACGGTACAGGGCGCGGGAATAGCTCAGTTGGTAGAGCACGACCTTGCCAAGGTCGGGGTCGCGAGTTCGAGTCTCGTTTCCCGCTCCAGATTTAAGCAGTACCCTCTTTGCGGGAATAGCTCAGTTGGTAGAGCACGACCTTGCCAAGGTCGGGGTCGCGAGTTCGAGTCTCGTTTCCCGCTCCAGTTTTATATAGCAGTGCCCTTCTTTATGCGGGAATAGCTCAGTTGGTAGAGCACGACCTTGCCAAGGTCGGGGTCGCGAGTTCGAGTCTCGTTTCCCGCTCCAGATTTAACATCCTCTCTGTTTCAGTCAATTTGTCCGGCTGGTTTGCGTCGGAGAGTATTGATAGTTTGCTGAAGGTTATCCACAGCGCGACACCCCATTCTTAGCGCCCATTAGCGCGATCTGTAAAATGTTTCTGAACAGACTTATCCACAGCTTTATGTTTTAAACGAAGCGCTAGTCTCATTATCAAATAAACACAAATTTTTTATAAAGCATTGATATATATGCTTTTGATAATATTTCAATTTGTTATTTAACAGCAAATTCAGCGTTGTTGCAGTTGAATGACAACAGATTTTTATTTTTATTCACAGCGTGTGGAAAACGCTTATCTTTGCCGGGCTGGTTAATCACGCATCACGCGGTAACCCTTTTTCAACGACACGTACCAGCCGTTTCTGCTGGGCTGGCTGCACATCGATAACGAGCTGTTCGCGTTTCTGCTGCTGCTGCGCAATTGCCCACTGAATATGTTCATCCAGCAGCTCACTCTCGCCGAGACGCCCTTCCAGCACCGGCAGGATATCGGCCGACCAGGGCGCATTACCCAGCGCGACGGCGACATTGCGTAGCCAGCGTAAATGACCAATCCGACGAATGGCCGAACCTTCGGTGATACGCAGAAACTTCGCTTCATCCCATTGAAACAGCGCGATCAGCTCCGGCGCATGCAGCGCGGCGCGTGGCGAAAAGTCGCTTTCGTCACTGAGCTGACCATAGCGATTCCACGGACAGATGAGCTGACAGTCATCACAGCCATAAATCCGGTTACCCATCAGTGGACGGAATGCTTCCGGTATTGCGCCTTCCAGCTCAATAGTCAGATAGGAAATACAGCGACGGGCATCCACGACGTAGGGCTCGACGATAGCGCCGGTGGGGCAGATGGTCATGCAGGCGACACAGCGGCCACACTGCTCCGGTTGCGGGGTATCCACCGGCAGCGGAATGTCGATCAACAGTTCACCAAGGAAAAACCACGAGCCCGCTTCCCGATTCAGAATCAGCGAATGTTTGCCGGTCCAGCCGAGCCCGGCTTTCGCCGCCAGCGGACGTTCCAGTAGCGGGGCGGAGTCGACAAAGGGACGAAAATTAAGTGTGCTGCAATGCGCCTGGATCATTTCTCCAAGCTTTTTCAGTCGATTGCGCAATACTTTGTGGTAATCGCGGCCTAATGCATAACGGCTGACATAGCCCAGGCGGGGATTTTTCAGCGTGCTGGCAAAGGCGGCTTTGGCCGGAAGGTAGTTCATGCGAACGCTGATCACACGCAGCGTACCAGGCAGCAGTTCATGCGGACGCGCCCGCATCATGCCGTGTCGCGCCATCCACTCCATCTCGCCATGATACTGCTTGTCCAGCCACGCCTGCAGACGCGGCTCTTCGGCACTGAGATCGGTATCGGTGATGCCGACCTGCTGGAAGCCGAGTTCGGCGCCCCACTGTTTAATCTGTTGTGCGAGTTGTTCAAGATCGAGAGGGTATGACATGAGTAACCAGGATTCGAAGAAAAACAGTTGCAGTTTACCATATTCTGTCTGGCCTGCGCAGGCGGTGGCGCAGCTTGAGCAAAGGGGAGCCGATGCGCTCGGGATCACCCTGTATGAGCTGATGTTACGCGCCGGGCAGGCGGCTTTTATGCATCTGACTGCGCACTGGCCGCAGGCCAGCCACTGGCTGATTCTGTGCGGGCATGGCAATAACGGTGGGGATGGCTATGTGGTGGCGCGGCTGGGCCAGGCCGCAGGCAAAACGGTAACGCTGCTGGCGTGCGAAAGCGACAAAGCGTTACCGCAAGCGGCGCAGCGTGCACGCGATGCCTGGCTGGACGCAGGTGGTGAAATTCATGCCGCCGATGCGGTCTGGCCAGAGCAGATCGATGTGATTGTCGATGCCTTGCTGGGGACAGGTTGCCAGCGTGCGCCGGACGAACCTTACGCCTCGCTGATTGCGCGAGCCAATGCTCATGCGGCACCCGTTCTCGCGATAGATATCCCGTCCGGCTTATCGGCCCGCAACGGCACGGCACCGGGGGCAACCATAGATGCCTGCCATACGCTGAGTCTGGTGGCGCTTAAGCCGGGTCAGATTACCGGCAAGGCACGTGATCACATTGGCAAACTCTATTTTGCCGATCTGGGGCTGGCTACTTTTCTGGCAGGCGAGACGGCACCCATTGCCCGCTACGATGCTCGCGCATTATCCCGCTGGCTTAAGCCACGTAAGCCTACCTCGCATAAGGGCAGTCACGGTCGTCTGCTGGTCGTAGGGGGGATGCCGGTACGGCCGGAGCGGTGCGCATGACGGCTGAGGCTGCGCTGCGCTGCGGCAGTGGGTTAGTGCGAGTGCTTACTCATAAACATAACATTATCCCGATTCTCACCGCCCGTCCCGAAATTATGGTCGATGAACTGACCGATGAACGGCTGACGGAGGCGCTGGCGTGGGCTGATGTCATTGCCATCGGTCCCGGTCTGGGTCAGCGGGAGTGGGGAAAGCGGGCGTTAAAGCAGGTAGAGGGCAGTCAAAAGCCAATGCTTTGGGACGCGGATGCACTTAACCTGCTGGCAATCAGTGCAGAGAAACGTCAGAATCGCATTATTACGCCGCATCCTGGCGAAGCGGCGCGTTTGCTTAATATTGAGACCAGTGAAATTGAGAGTGACCGCTTACATGCAGCGAAGACACTGGCGCAGCGTTATGGTGGTGTCGTGGTCCTGAAAGGGGCCGGTACGCTGATTGCCAGCGAGCAGGGAGAAATGGCCTTTGCTGATGTTGGCAATGCAGGTATGGCATCTGGCGGAATGGGCGATCTTCTGAGTGGCATCATCGCCTCGCTGGTGGGTCAGAAACTGACGCTGTTTGATGCAGCCTGCGCGGGCTGTGTGGCGCACGGTGCCACAGCCGATGCGGTCGCGGCGCAGCGTGGAACGCGCGGTATGCTGGCCACCGATTTACTGGATCTCCTGTGGCAGTTTGTTAATCCTGAGATGAATAAAGAAGCATGAAGACCTGTGTTATCCCTTTGCCCGATGAGGCGGCTACGCTCAGTTTGGGCGCTCAGCTGGCGCGCGCCTGTGGCAGCGCGGCAGTCATTTATCTCTATGGCGATCTGGGGGCGGGTAAAACGACCTTCAGCCGCGGCTTTTTGCAGGCGCTGGGCCATCAGGGCAACGTTAAAAGCCCAACCTATACCCTGGTTGAGCCTTACGTGCTGGCCGGCCGGACCCTTTACCATTTCGACCTCTATCGCCTCGCCGATCCGGAAGAGCTGGAGTTTATGGGGATCCGCGACTATTTCAGCGGTGAGGCGATCTGTCTGGTCGAATGGCCGCAGCAGGGCGCCGGATTTCTGCCGTCGCCTGACCTCACCTTAACGCTGCGCTACGTGGGCGAGGCGCGGGAAGCGGAGCTGACGGCGCAATCCGCGTCAGGTCAGCAGTGGGTTGAACTTTTCAGCCAGGGCAGGGAACAGGCATGATGTCACGGATGAAAATCGCGCTGGTGTCACTGCTGCTGGTCTCTGCTCCGCTGTTTGCCGCCACGCTGTCAGATATTAAAGTGGCGAACGGTGACAGCCAGGCAACCATCACCCTGAATTTTTCCGGACAGCCGGTCTATGGCTATTTCCCGCTGCACAACCCCGATCGCGTGGTGCTCGACGTCCGCCAGAGCGGTGTGGTGCAGGGGTTACCGCTGAACTTCAGCGGTGAGAACATCGTCAGGCGCATTCGCAGCAGTACCCCAAAGGACAAGCAGAGTGTGCGGCTGGTGTTTGAACTGACCCAGGCGGGGAAAACCCGGGCGGTCACCCAGCGCGACGGCAACAACTATAGCGTGATTTTCACCGTTACCGGCAAGCGGCCTGTGGTGAAGCAGAGTGAGCCTGCACCAGCGATCGCGCCAACGCCTGTGCCGGCTCAGAGTGCTGCTGCGGCTAATCCGTTCAATGCGAATCCGGTGACGGCGGTGACCAGCACGGCCAGCACCGTGCGTCCTGGCAGTCGCGTCAGCCAGAATGACACCGTGATTGTGGCCATCGATGCCGGACATGGTGGCCAGGATCCAGGCGCGATTGGCCAGCGCGGCCTGAAAGAGAAGAACGTGACGATTGCGATCGCCCGTAAATTGCGGGTGCTGCTGAACAACGATCCGATGTTTAAAGGCGTGCTGACACGCGATGGCGACTATTTTATTTCGGTCATGGGACGTTCTGATGTCGCGCGTAAAGCTAATGCCAACGTGCTGGTGTCGATCCATGCGGATGCGGCCCCAAGCCATGCAGCGACCGGCGCATCGGTCTGGGTGCTGTCAAACCGTCGCGCCAACAATGAAATGGCCAACTGGCTGGAGCAGAAAGAGAAGCAGTCTGAGCTACTGGGCGGTGCCGGTGATCTGCTGGCCAACAGTCAGGCCGATCCTTATCTCAGCCAGGCGGTACTTGATCTGCAGTTCGGTCACTCGCAGCGCGTCGGCTATGACATTGCTCAGAAAGTCCTGCAGCAGCTGCGCAGCGTCACCTCGCTGCACAAACGTCTGCCTGAGCACGCCAGCCTTGGCGTCCTGCGTTCGCCGGACATTCCCTCTTTGCTGGTGGAAACCGGCTTTATCAGTAATTCCTCGGAGGAGCGACTGCTAGGCAGTAGCGCACACCAGGATAAGATTGCGCAGTCGATCTACAAAGGTCTGCGCACTTATTTCCTGGCGCACCCGCTGCAATCCATCCCAAAGGAGGAAAACCTGCCGCTGGGCTCGTCGCCAGCGGTGAGCGTCGCCAGTAATCCGGCGACCGGGGTGACGCACTATACCGGCCCCACGCAGCGGCATACCGTTACGCGCGGGGAGACGCTCTCCGGCATTGCCGCGAAGTATGGTGTCAGCATGGCCACGCTGCGTGACATGAATACCCTGAAGCGTGATGTCGTGTGGATCGGCCAGCGGCTGAAAGTGCCAGCCAGTGCGGCCGCCAGCCGGACCACCCGCGCTGCTCCGCGCGGTATGGTTCGCCATAAGGTCGTCGTCGGCGATTCCCTGACCGGGATTGCGGCGCACTACGGCGTCAGCCCGAAAGCAATAATGCAGACCAATAACCTGAAGTCGACCAACGTCATGTTGGGGCAGAACCTGAAAATCCCTGCATCCTGATTGTGTGCCCGGCCGCTGCGCCGGGCTGTCAGCTAATAGGATATCCACTATGCCGATACAAATTTTACCGCCTCAGCTGGCAAACCAGATTGCGGCGGGTGAAGTGGTTGAACGTCCTGCCTCGGTTGTCAAAGAGCTGGTGGAGAACAGTCTGGATGCGGGTGCGACACGCATCGATATCGATATCGAGAAGGGCGGCGCTAAGCTGATCCGCATTCGCGACAACGGCTGCGGCATCGTGAAAAGCGAGCTGTCGATGGCGCTGGCCCGACACGCCACCAGTAAAATCGCCTCACTGGACGATCTGGAAGCGATTATGAGTCTGGGCTTCCGCGGTGAAGCGCTGGCCAGTATCAGTTCTGTCTCTCGTCTGACGCTCACCTCCCGCACCGCCGATCAGAGTGAAGCCTGGCAGGCTTATGCTGAAGGGCGCGATATGGCAGTGACGGTCAAACCGGCGGCGCATCCCTGTGGCACCACGCTGGAGGTACTGGATCTCTTTTACAACACGCCGGCACGCCGCAGATTCATGCGCACCGAGAAAACCGAGTTCGGGCATATCGACGAAGTGATTCGGCGTATTGCGCTGGCACGCTTTGATGTCGCCCTTTCGCTGAGTCATAACGGCAAAATGATGCGTCAGTATCGGGCTGTGAATGAGGAGAGTCAGCGTGAACGGCGGCTGGCCGCCATTTGCGGCACCACTTTTATGCAGCACGCGCTGCGCATCGACTGGCAACACGATGATCTCGCGCTGCGTGGCTGGGTGGCCGATCCCGCCGGTTCGCGTCAGGTAACGGAGCTGCAGTATTGCTATGTTAACGGCCGGATGATGCGCGATAAGCTGATTAACCATGCAATCCGCCAGGCTTTCCAGACACAGCTTCAGGATGAGCAGCAGCCCGCTTACGTGCTCTACCTGGAGATCGACCCTCATCAGGTGGATGTCAACGTCCATCCGGCCAAGCATGAAGTCCGGTTCCACCAGTCGCGTCTGGTGCATGACTTTATCTACCAGGGCGTAGTCAGCGCGCTGCAGGCGATTGCGACGCCTGCGCTACCTGCGCTGAAGGCGGAAGAAAGCACCCCGCGCTGGCAGCCGGAGAATCGTCAGGCGGCCGGAGGCAATCATTTCGCCCAGCCTGCGTCGTCGCCCGGTGAGCGTAAACCGGCGGCATCCGTCCGGGAAACGCCGCCTGCAGCGGCACCGGCCTGGCAGAATAAAGAGAACCTTTACCGGCAGCGTGAAGGCGCGGTGTACCAGCAGCTGCTGAAAACGCCCGCCGATAGCGCGCCGTCATCAAAAGCGCCTGAACCGGAACTGCGCCGGACCGAAAAGGTTTCGCCGCTGGCGGCCCATACACAGAGTTTTGGCCGGGTACTGACTGTAATGCAGAACCACTATGCACTGCTGGAACAGGATCAGATGCTTTTTCTGATGGCGCTGCCAGTGGCGGCGCGCTGGCTGAAACAGGCACAGCTTGAACCGGGCGAGGAGGGGCTGAAACCGCAGCCTCTGCTGATTCCGGTACGGCTGAAAATGGCCCGGGAGGAACGCGAAGCGGCGCGTAAAAACAGCAGTCTGCTCAACCAGATGGGGATTGAACTTCAGGCAGACGGCGACCACGTTACCCTGCGTGCGGTGCCTTTACCGTTACGAACACAAAATTTACAAATCTTGATTCCTGAGCTGTTAGGCTATCTCGCCCGGCAGCAGGAGAACTCTGCGACGCAACTGGCTCAGTGGCTGGCGCGACAGCAGGATACGGAGTCCTCCAGCTGGAATCACTCACAGGCGATTAACCTGCTGGCAGAGCTTGAACGGCTCTGTCCACAGTTACTGAAATCGCCGCCTTCAGGCTTATTACAGCCCATAGAGATTGAGAGCGCGGTGAACGCGTTGAAGCATGAGTGAACTAAACCAGGCTGGCCGGCCAAAGGCTATTTTTTTGATGGGACCCACAGCATCTGGCAAGACGGCACTCGCCATCGAGCTGCGTAAGCAGCTACCAGTGGAACTGATCAGCGTCGATTCTGCCTTAATCTATCGTCAGATGGATATTGGTACGGCAAAACCGTCGGCTGAGGAGTTAGCTGTGGCGCCCCATCGTCTGCTCGACATCCGCGATCCCGCAGAGGCCTATTCGGCCGCGGAGTTCCGGCGGGATGCGTTAGCAGAAATGGCGGAGATCGTCGCAGCAGGACGAATACCGCTGCTTGTTGGTGGAACCATGCTCTACTTCAAGGCGTTACTTGAAGGATTGTCGCCGCTGCCCCCGGCCGATCCGGAGATTCGTCAGCAGATAGAGCAAACGGCGCGTGAAAAAGGCTGGGAAGCTTTGCACCGCCAGCTGTGTGAAGTCGACCCGGTTGCCGGCAGTCGTATTCATCCGAATGATCCGCAGAGACTTTCGCGAGCACTGGAAGTTTTTTTTATTTCGGGTAAAACTTTAACGGAACTGACTAAAACATCCGGTGAAGCGTTACCCTACGACGTGCATCAGTTTGCTATCGCCCCCGCGAGCCGTGAACTGCTGCACCAGCGCATCGCGTTGCGTTTTGAGCAGATGTTGGCGTCAGGATTTGAAGCGGAGTCTCGGGCCCTGTTTGCACGAGGTGATTTGCATACGGACATGCCTTCTATCCGTTGTGTTGGTTATCGTCAGATGTGGTCTTATTTATCGGGCGAAATCGATTATGGCGAGATGGTTTATCGGGGAATTTGCGCAACCCGGCAGCTTGCTAAGCGACAGATAACATGGTTACGTGGCTGGGAAAATATTCACTGGCTTGACAGTGACGAGCCCCGGCTGGCGCGTGATACAGTGTTACAGGTTCTTAGTGCGAAGCATGGGTGATTGTGTACAATTGATGGGTTATCGTGCGCAAATTTTTACGCAGTTTTTTCAGAACCATAGGTTCTACGAGCAACATACAACAAGCATATAAGGAAAAGATAGAATGGCTAAGGGGCAATCATTACAAGACCCGTTTTTGAACGCACTGCGTCGTGAACGTGTTCCGGTTTCGATTTATCTGGTTAACGGTATTAAGCTGCAGGGTCAGATTGAGTCATTTGATCAGTTCGTCATTTTGTTGAAAAACACGGTAAGTCAGATGGTCTATAAGCACGCCATTTCTACCGTTGTTCCTTCGCGCCCGGTTTCTCACCATAGCAATAATACCGGTGGCGGCAGCAACAATTACCATCACGGTGGCAGCAACACACCTGCGCAGCCACAGCCACAACAAGACGGTGATCACGCAGAGTAACGCGTCGCCGTATAGCCAGGTGCGGAGAACAGCGGTTTTCCGTCCTGGTCTTTTATTTAGGGAGGTTATAGCTTGTTTGACCGTTATGATGCCGGCGAGCAGGCCGTACTGGTACACATCTGGTTCTCCCAGGACAAAGAAGTAGAAGATTTGCAGGAGTTTGAAACCCTGGTCTCTTCTGCTGGCGTTGAGGCGCTGCAAGTGGTCACTGGCAGTCGTAAAGCGCCACACCCCAAGTATTTTGTCGGTGAAGGAAAGGCCGTTGAAATTGCCGATGCGGTAAAAACAACTGGAGCATCGGTCGTATTATTCGATCATGCCCTTACGCCCGCTCAGGAGAGAAACCTCGAGCGTCTGTGCGAATGCCGGGTTATCGATCGCACCGGTTTGATTCTGGATATCTTTGCCCAACGCGCACGCACCCATGAAGGTAAATTGCAGGTTGAGCTGGCGCAGCTTCGCCATCTTGCCACACGTCTGGTGCGCGGCTGGACTCACCTTGAACGTCAGAAAGGCGGGATCGGCTTACGCGGTCCGGGTGAAACACAATTAGAAACCGACCGCCGTCTGTTGCGCGGTCGCATCAGTCAGATTCTGTCCCGTCTTGAGCGGGTGGAAAAACAGCGTGAGCAGGGGCGTCAGTCGCGCGCCAAAGCAGATATCCCGACCGTGTCGCTGGTGGGGTATACCAACGCCGGTAAGTCGACCCTGTTTAATGCCGTGACGTCGGCCAACGTCTTCGCCGCAGATCAGCTGTTTGCGACGCTGGATCCGACGCTGCGCCGTCTGAATGTGGCCGATGTCGGGGATGTGGTTCTGGCGGACACCGTCGGCTTTATTCGCCATCTTCCTCACGACCTGGTTGCTGCTTTTAAAGCTACGCTGCAGGAGACACGCCAGGCGACGCTCTTACTGCATGTCATTGATGGCGCTGACCTGCGCGTCACGGAGAATATCGCCGCCGTCGATACCGTTCTGGAAGAGATTGAAGCGGACGAAATTCCGACGTTACTGGTCATGAACAAAATCGATATGCTCGACGGGTTCGAACCGCGTATTGATCGTAACGAAGAGAATCTGCCTGTCCGCGTCTGGCTTTCTGCCCAGACAGGCGAAGGCATTCCGTTGCTGTGGCAGGCGCTGTCTGAGCGTCTGTCGGGTGAAATTGCCCAGCATACATTGCGTCTGCCGCCAGAAGCAGGCCGCCTTCGCAGCCGTTTCTATCAGCTGCAGGCGATTGAGAAAGAGTGGAATGAAGAAGACGGCAGGGTAGGATTACAGATACGTATGCCCATCATTGAATGGATGCGTTTATGTAAACAGGAACCGTCGCTGACCAGTTACATTATTTGATATTGCCCAAACGCATTTACCCTAAAAATGGAAGATTGTCGCATTTTCGTTGCATGACCGAATACGCAGGATTTACCCGGTTAGCTCGGATTTCAGCACGGCGGCAACGGCGTTTATCGCCGGGCTCTTACGCAGGTAAGTGACCGGCGTCAGCGAAGGCAGCCAGTACCGCTGCAATCCGAAAAATGAAGGGTAAAAACCGTAATTACAATAAATGGAGTAGAAACATGGCGTGGAATCAGCCCGGAAATAACGGACAGGACCGCGACCCGTGGGGAAGCAGCAATAATCAAGGCGGCAACTCTGGGGGGTATAAGGGAGGACGGGAATCCGGGCCTCCTGATCTGGATGATATCTTCCGTAAGCTGAGCAAGAAGCTTGGTGGACTGGGCGGTGGCAAACAGAACGACAACGGTCAGCGCAGCTCTGGCAGCGGCGGTAAAATCGTTGGCATCGTGGCGGTTGCTGCGGTAGTCATCTGGGCTGCCAGCGGTTTCTACACCATTAAAGAAGCGGAACGCGGCGTGGTGACTCGCTTTGGTAAATTCAGTCATCTGGTCGAACCGGGCCTGAACTGGAAGCCAACCTTTATCGATCAGGTGCGTGCGGTTAACGTCGAATCAGTGCGTGAACTGGCGGCCTCTGGCGTGATGCTGACCTCGGATGAGAATGTTGTACGCGTCGAAATGAACGTGCAGTACCGCGTGACCGATCCGGAACGCTATCTGTATGCGGTCACCAGCGCGGATGACAGCCTGCGTCAGGCCACGGACAGTGCGCTGCGTGGTGTGATTGGCCGTTCTACTATGGACCGCATCCTGACTGAAGGCCGTACTGTGGTGCGTAGTGATACCCAGCGTGAAATCGACGAGACAATCCGCCCTTATAACATGGGCATCGCGGTGCTGGACGTCAACTTCCAGGCTGCACGGCCGCCGGAAGAAGTGAAGTCTGCGTTTGATGACGCGATTGCCGCACGCGAAAACCGCGAGCAGTACGTTCGTGAAGCTGAAGCTTATGCGAATGAAGTGCAGCCACGGGCAAATGGTCAGGCGCAACGTATTCTGGAAGAAGCGCGTGCTTACAAAGAGCGTACCGTTCTGGAAGCGCAGGGTGAAGTGGCGCGTTTCGCCAAGATTCTGCCGGAGTATAAAGCCGCACCGGAAATCACCAAAGAGCGTCTGTATATCGAAACCATGGAACGTGTGCTGAGTCATACCCGCAAAGTTCTGGTTAACGATCGGGGTAACAACCTGATGATGCTGCCGCTGGATCAGCTGATGCGTGGCGGTCAGGCTTCATCGGGACACACGGGTCAGAAAGGTGCGAACAGTGCTTCTCTGCCTGCTATCTCCGATCGCAGCGCGAGCCGCAGTGACACGTCGTCATACAGTCCGGACAACATCATGGATCAGCGTCGGGCCAATGCTCAGCGCAGCGACAGCCAGCGCGAAGGGAGAGAGTAATCGATGCGTAAGCCAATAGTATTTTTGATCATTGTCGTGCTGGTGGCGCTCTATGCGTCGCTGTTTGTGGTACAGGAAGGACAGCGGGGCATCGTCCTGCGCTTTGGTAAAGTGCTGCGCGATGGCGAAAACAAGCCGCAGGTGTTTGCGCCGGGTCTGCACTTCAAGATCCCCTTCCTGGAAACGGTGAAAACCCTGGATGCGCGTATTCAGACTATGGACAACCAGGCCGATCGCTTCGTGACCAAAGAGAAGAAAGATCTGATCGTGGACTCCTACATCAAATGGCGTATCAGTGACTTCAGTCGCTATTACCTTGCGACGGGTGGCGGCGATGTCTCTCAGGCGGAAGTGCTGCTGAAACGTAAGTTCAGTGACCGCCTGCGTTCTGAAATGGGTCGTCTGGATGTGAAGGATATCGTCACTGATTCCCGTGGTCGTCTGACGACAGATGTTCGCGATGCGCTTAATACTGGTTCGGCGGGCAGCGATGATGAAATCGCTACGCCAGCAGCGGATGACGCGATTGCCAGCGCAGCGGCGCGTGTTGAACGTGAAACCAATAGCAATGAGCCGGCGCCGAACCCGAACAGTATGGCGGCACTGGGTATTCAGGTGGTGGATGTGCGTATCAAGCAAATCAACCTGCCGACCGAAGTTTCTGATGCCATCTTTAACCGTATGCGCGCAGAGCGTGAAGCGGTAGCGCGTAGTCAGCGTTCGCAGGGTCAGGAAGAAGCGGAGAAGCTGCGCGCCCAGGCGGATTATCAGGTGACACGTACACTGGCTGAAGCTCAGCGTGAAGCCCTGATTACCCGGGGTGATGGTGATGCAGAAACGGCCCGGCTGTTTGCGGATGCGTTCAGCAAGGATCCTGACTTCTACGCCTTTATCCGCAGCCTGCGTGCTTACGAAAACAGCTTCAGCGAAAATCAGGATGTCATGGTGTTAAGCCCGGATAGCGACTTCTTCCGATATATGAAGGCGCCCTCTAACGCGACACGTTAAGAACTGATATAACCTGTGGGCCGACAATGTTGTCGGCCTTTTTTTTGGGTATCAGAATGAAAACAAGCATCTGGATGGCACTGGCACTGGTATTAGTACTGGAAGGGTTAGGGCCTATGTTTATGCCACGCGCCTGGCGACGCTGGATCCTGACGGTTTCCCGTCTGCCTGACCGTTTGCTGCACCGCTTTGGCGGCGGACTGGTGGTCGCAGGTATGGTGATTTACTGTATGCTCAGCCTGCATGGCAATCTGTGAGTTTGCGGTTAAGACCGCCTAAATTGTGCTTTCTGCCTCTCTTTTCCCCAACATGTTGTAGTGAGCAAAACTCAGGCAAAAAAGCGCGCAATCGTATGCTAAAAGTGCTGAAAACCGCAGGATCAGATGGTAGAATCCTTTTTTAAGCAATCGGTGATTTTGAGAAATGGGTAAGAACGTCGTCGTACTGGGCACCCAATGGGGTGACGAAGGTAAAGGTAAGATTGTAGACCTTCTGACTGAGCGCGCGAATTACGTTGTGCGTTATCAAGGCGGCCACAATGCGGGCCACACGCTTGTCATCAACGGTGAAAAAACCGTCCTCCACCTGATCCCTTCTGGCATTCTGCGCGATAACGTGACCAGCATCATTGGTAACGGCGTAGTGCTTTCTCCTGAAGCCTTAATGAAAGAGATGAAAGGTCTGGAAGCACGCGGAATTCCGGTACGCGAACGTCTGCTGATTTCTGAGGCCTGTCCGCTGATTCTGCAATATCACGTTGCGATGGACATGGCGCGTGAACGTGCGCGTGGTGCAAAAGCGATTGGCACCACGGGGCGCGGCATCGGACCAGCTTATGAAGATAAGGTGGCACGCCGCGCGCTGCGCATCAGCGACCTGTTTAACAAAGAAACCTTTGCTGCCAAGCTGAAAGAAGTCGTCGATTTCTACAACTTCCAGCTGGTCGAGTACTACAAAGAGCCGGCAGTCGACTTCGACAAAGTGCTGAGCGATGTCATGGAAGTTGCAGACATTCTGACCGGTATGGTTGTTGACGTCTCAGAACTGCTGGACACCGCGCGTCAGCGTGGCGACCTGATTATGTTTGAAGGCGCGCAGGGTACACTGCTGGATATCGACCACGGCACCTATCCGTATGTGACGTCATCCAACACCACTGCAGGTGGCGTGGCAACGGGCTCGGGCATCGGTCCGCGCTATGTCGACTACGTGCTGGGGATCGTGAAAGCGTACTCCACCCGCGTGGGTGCTGGCCCGTTCCCGACTGAGCTGTTTGATGAAACCGGCGAATTCCTCTGTGCACAGGGCCATGAGTTTGGCGCGACAACGGGTCGTCGTCGTCGCACTGGCTGGCTGGATGCGGTCGCGGTTCGTCGCGCGGTGCAGATTAACTCCCTGTCAGGTTTCTGCATGACCAAGCTGGACGTGCTGGATGGCCTGAAAGAAGTGAAAATCTGTGTGGCTTACCGTATGCCTGATGGCCGTGAAGTGACCAGCACGCCGCTGGCCGCAGAGAACTGGGAAGGCATTGAGCCGATCTATGAAACCCTGCCAGGCTGGAGCGAGAAAACATTTGGCGTGAAGACGCTGGAAGGCCTGCCTCAGGCTGCGCGTGATTACATCAAGCGTGTAGAAGAGGTTACCGGCGTACCGATTGATATCATCTCAACCGGTCCCGATCGCAGTGAAACAATGATTCTGCGCGACCCGTTTGACGCGTAATCATTCAGGCCGGACACTGTCCGGCCCTTGTTTTTTCCACTCTCTGATGCCACTTAAGCTCCCTTCGCTTGTCAAATCCTGTGCTGGCTGAAAAAAACGCACGTCAAAACAGACTCTGGTTTATCATCGTAGTTAATCGAATGGCGATCCAAATTAATTCTGACATCAACCGTAAAGCGATTTGCACGATGTCGTGCCTGAAGTTTTACTGAGGTTACTGTGCAGCTCACAAGTTTTACTGATTATGGCCTGCGGGCCCTGATTTATCTGGCCTCCCTGCCCGAAGGCCAGCAGACCAATATTACGGAAGTGACGAACACGTACGGTTTGTCACGTAACCACATGGTCAAAATCATTAATCAGCTGAGCCGGGAAGGCTACGTCGCTGCGACACGCGGTAAGAACGGCGGGATTCGTCTGGGGATGTCACCCCGCGAGATTGTGATCGGCGATGTCGTACGAAAAATGGAACCACTACAATTAGTGGATTGCGCCTCCTGCGCCATTACGCCAGCCTGCCGTCTTAAGCAGGCTCTGCATGATGCAGTGCAGCGATTTTTGCAGGAGCTGGATAGCTATACGCTGGCAGATTTGGTCGAAGGGAATACACCACTCTATGAAATCATTCTGTCCCTGTCGCCAGCGGAATCAAATATTAAATGACATCGGAGGAACCGTTATGTCAAAAGATCCTTTTCAGGATAGAGAAGCTGAAAAATACGAAAATCCTATTCCAAGCCGGGAATTTATTCTGGCTCTGTTAGAGAAACGTGAAAAACCGGCCAGCCGTGAAGAGCTGGCTGAAGAGATGAATCTGCACAACGAAGAGCAACTTGAGGCGCTGCGTCGCCGCCTTCGCGCAATGGAGCGTGATGGTCAGCTGGTCTTCACCCGCCGTCAATGCTATGCGCTGCCAGAACGTCTTGACCTCCTGCGCGGTAAAGTTATCGGCCATCGTGATGGCTATGGCTTCCTGCGGGCTGAAGGTCAGAAAGATGACCTCTACCTGTCTGCTGAACAGATGAAATTCTGCATGCATGGGGATGTGATTCTGGCGCAGCCGCTGGGTGCGGACCGCAAAGGCCGTCGTGAGGCGCGCGTGGTTCGCGTGCAGGAGCCCCGCAACAATCAGATCGTTGGCCGCTACTTTACCGATGCCGGAGCGGGCTTCGTGGTACCGGACGACAGCCGCCTGAGTTTCGATATTCTCATTCCGCCGGAAGAGACGATGAACGCCCGCATGGGGTCCGTGGTAGTGGTGGAGCTGGTTCAGCGTCCTAACCGTCGCAGCAAGGCGATTGGTAAAGTGACGGAGATCCTGGGCGATGATATGGGCACCAGCCTGGCCGTGGATATGGCGCTGCGCACCCATGAAATCCCTCACACCTGGCCGCCGGAAGTGGAAGCGCAGGTCAGCCAGCTGAAAGAAGAGGTGCCGGAAGAGGCGAAAAAAGGCCGCGTCGATCTGCGCAAGCTGCCGCTGGTCACCATTGATGGTGAAGATGCACGTGATTTCGACGATGCCGTCTACTGTGAGAAGAAACGCGGTGGCGGATGGCGTCTGTGGGTCGCTATCGCCGATGTCAGCTACTACGTTCGTCCGGGCACGCCTCTGGATAACGAAGCGCACCAGCGTGGTACCTCGGTCTACTTCCCATCGCAGGTCGTACCGATGCTGCCGGAAGTGCTGTCCAACGGCTTATGTTCGCTCAATCCGCAGGTTGACCGCCTCTGTATGGTCTGCGAAATGACCATTTCCAGCAAAGGTAAACTCACCGGCTTTAAACACTACGAAGCGGTGATGAACTCCCATGCGCGTCTGACTTATAACAAAGTCTGGAACATTCTGCAGGGCGACACAGAATTACGTCAGCACTACGCGCCGCTGGTGAAAGACCTGGAAGAGCTGCATAACCTCTATCAGGTGCTGGATGCGGCGCGCGAAGAGCGCGGCGGCATTTCCTTTGAAACGGAAGAGGCGAAGTTTATCTTCAACGCCGAGCGCCGTATTGAGCGCGTCGAACGCGCGTCGCGCAATGACGCGCACAAGCTGATCGAAGAGTGCATGATCCTGGCTAACATCGCCTCGGCACGCTTTGTAGAGAAAAATCAGGAACCCGCGCTGTTCCGCGATCACGATCGCCCGACAGATGAGAGCATCAAGAGCTTCCGGACCGTGCTCAACGAGCTGGGTCTGAGCCTGCCCGGTGGCAACAAACCGCAGCCGGTCGATTATGCGGCTCTGCTGAAGCAGGTCGCTGACCGTCCTGATGCAGAAATGCTGCAAACCATGCTGCTGCGTTCTATGAAGCAGGCTGTGTACGATCCGGAAAACCGTGGCCACTTTGGTCTGGCGCTCTCGTCGTATGCCCACTTTACGTCACCGATTCGTCGTTATCCGGACCTGACGCTGCACCGCGCCATCAAATATCTGCTGGCCAAAGAGCAGGATCAGGGAAAAGGTCTGGTGCAGCGCGCGATCAAATACCTGATGCCGAAAGAGCGCAGCGTAGCCAGCGATATGACGACGGCGACCGGCGGCTATCACTACGACATGCCGCAGATGCTGCAGCTGGGTCTTCACTGCTCCCTGACTGAACGCCGTGCCGATGAAGCGACGCGCGATGTCGCGGACTGGCTCAAATGTGACTTCATGCAGGATCAGGTCGGCAACGTCTTCAACGGCGTGATCTCCAGCGTTACCGGCTTTGGTTTCTTTGTCCGCCTGAGCGATCTCTTTATTGATGGTCTGGTCCACGTCTCGACGCTCGACAACGACTACTACCGTTTTGACCCGGTAGGTCAGCGTCTGATCGGCGAATCTGGCGGTCGCACCTATCGCCTGGGGGACGCGGTTGAAGTACGGGTAGAAGCCGTTCACATGGACGAGCGTAAGATCGACTTCGCCCTGATCGCCAGCCAGCGCCAGGTGCGCGGTGAAGGCAAAACCGCGCGTGACCGCGCGAAGCGTGACGACCAGGCGCCGGCGAAGCGTCGGCGTAACGTGAGCAAAAAGTCGAATTTCGAGCCGGATGCTGCGTTCCGCGGCAACAAGGGAAAAGGCACCGCAGAGAGTGGCGGGAAAAAAAGTAAAAACGTCTCGGAAAAAACCCGTAAAATCGCCGCCGCCACAAAGGCGAAGCGTGCCAGAAAAAAGGCTGAGCCTGAGAGCTGAGTCTGATCTGATACGCGCATCCGCCTTCTCTTCCCAAAGAGAGGGCGGTTATTCATTTATTTCTAAACACTGAGCAGATCGATGAGCGAAATTATTTTTGGTATCCACGCCGTGCAGGCGCTGCTGGAACGTAACCCACAACGTTTCCAGGAAGTCTTTATCCTCAAAGGCCGCGACGACCGTCGCCTGCAACCTGTTATTGCCGCGCTGGAAGCTCAGGGGATCGTGATTCAGCTGGCGGAGCGCAAATGGCTCGACAGCCAGGTTGAAGGTGGTGTTCATCAGGGGATCATCGCCCGGGTGAAACCCGGCCGTCAGTATCAGGAAGGCGACCTGCCGGACCTGCTGCAGGGTCTGGAAAAACCCTTCCTGCTGGTACTGGATGGCGTAACGGATCCGCACAATCTGGGAGCCTGTCTGCGCAGTGCCGATGCGGCGGGCGTTCACGCGGTTATCGTACCAAAAGATCGCTCTGCGCCGCTGAATGCCACCGCTAAAAAAGTGGCCAGTGGGGCGGCCGAGAGTGTGCCATTGATCCGTGTCACTAACCTGGCCCGTACGCTGCGTCTGCTGCAGGAGTACAACATCTGGGTGGTCGGTACCGCAGGTGAAGCTGACCATACGGTCTTCCAGAGCAAAATGACCGGCCCGATGGCGCTGGTCATGGGCGCGGAAGGCGAAGGGATGCGTCGTCTGACCCGCGAACACTGTGATGAGCTGATCAGCATTCCGATGGCGGGTAGCGTCTCTTCACTGAATGTGTCAGTCGCAACCGGTGTCTGCCTGTTCGAAGCGGTGCGCCAGCGCAACGCCTGATTTTCCCTGTGATCCCCGCCACACATTCGTTTCTGTACCAGGCATAACCTTGCGTCACTCGCATACTGACTGAGTGACTTCCGTAAGGAGTGGTTATGACCTGGACAACACACACCGTTTTTAATCAGCCTCATCCTCTGAGCAACAGCAACCTCTTCCTGTCTGATACGCCGCTCGGCGAGGCGCTGTCTCGCGAAGGGGCCGGCTGGGATCGGGAATGGCTGGCGTCGGTGGGCCAGCAGCTGGGCAGCGCCGAGTCGCTGGAGCTGGGCCGGCTTGCCAATGCAGAACCCCCTGAACTGCTGCGCTACGACGCCCGGGGCGAGCGCCTGGACGAGGTCCGTTTTCATCCCGCCTGGCACTTACTGATGCAGGGCGTCTGTGCCAGCCGGCTGCATAACCTCAGCTGGCAACCGACGGTACGTGAGCAGGCGGGTGTGGCGCGCGCGGCGCGCTTTATTCTGCACGCCCAGGTAGAGGCGGGCACGCTTTGCCCCATGACGATGACGCATGCAGCGATTCCGTTGCTTCAGCGCTGGCTGCCCGCCCAGTTTGAAGACTGGATCGATCCGCTGCTCAGCGATCGTTACGACACTCATGCCCAGCCTGGCGACCAGAAACGGGGGCTGCTGATCGGGATGGGAATGACAGAAAAGCAGGGCGGCAGCGATCTGCTTATCAGTACCACCCGCGCGGAACCGCTGGACACGCGAGGCCCCGGCGAAGCTTACCGGCTGACCGGCCACAAGTGGTTCTTTTCCGTGCCGCAGAGCGATGCACATCTGGTGCTGGCTCAGACGCCTGTCGGCTTAAGCTGCTTTTTCCTGCCGCGCCTGCTGCCCGACGGGACACGTAACGCCATTCAGCTTGAACAGCTCAAAGATAAGCTGGGCAATCGCTCGAACGCCAGCGGTGAGGTGGAGTTCCGCGACGCGACCGGCTGGCTGCTGGGAGAAGAGGGCGAAGGCGTGCGGCTGATCCTGAAAATGGCCGGGATGACACGTTTCGACTGCGCGCTCGGCAGCCATGGCCAGATGCGCCGCGCCTTCTCAGTAGCGCTCTGGCATGCGCATCAGCGTCAGGTCATGGGCAAGAGTCTGCTGGCGCAGCCCCTGATGCGGCAGGTGCTGGCCCGGCAGGCGTTGCAACTGGAGGGACAAACCGCGCTGCTGATGCGGCTGGCGCGCGCCTGGTCACAACCGGCAAACGCACATGAGGCCACTTTTGCCCGGCTAATGACCCCGGCAGCGAAATATCAGATCTGCAAAGCAGGAATGCCATTTGTAGCGGAGTCGATGGAAGTGCTGGGCGGCATCGGTTACTGCGAAGCGAGTGAGCTGCCTCGTCTCTATCGTGATATGCCGGTGAACAGTATCTGGGAGGGATCGGGCAACGTCATGTGCCTGGATGTTCTGCGCGTGCTTGGCCGTCATGCCGACGTGATGACAATGCTGAACCAGGAATTTGAGACGGTGAAAGGGAGTAATCGTCACTTTGATGCCGGCTGGCGTCAGCTGCGGCTGAAACTCCGTCAGGTGCCTGAAGAGCAGGCACGCGAGGTAACCCGCGCGCTGCTGCAGCTGGCAACAGGCGCGCAGCTGCTGAAATATGCCGAACCGCCGCTGGCCGATGCCTGGTGCCAGCAGTGGCTCGATCCCCGCGGTTTACGTCCGCTGGATCCGGTCGTGATCGAGCGGCTACTGGCGCGCGCCTGCGGCCGGTGAGGCGCCATAGAGTATGGCGCTGGCGTACCATAAGCCCGGCATGACCGTTTCGCTCAGCATCACAATCTGATAGTAAGCGGCGCCAGCCTGATTCGCCTGCGCGGCAACGGCCCGCTGCGCATCATCCGGCGACCCGTGCACATTGACGGTAATGTTGCCCAGCCTCGGTAAACCGCCACTCTGCGCCCGTGATATCTCCTGCGCCTGCGACGTCGGTGCGGGCGGCGCTTTAGGTGTTGTCTCAAGCGCGGAACAGCCTGCCAGCAACAGACTTATCACCAGTAAATAAACGGAACGCATAGCAACCCCCGGTTCAGGACGAAACAGTAAGTGTATGTCATCGCCCTGAACGTCGTCAGGATTTCAGGCTGAAAACGCTGACCAGCTGCGTCAGGTGATGTCCTTTATCGCTCAGACTCTGTGCGCTGTTCTCCGCCTGAGCCACCAGTTCACTGTTCTGATGCGTGGCCTGGCTGATCTGGTTCATCGCCTGATTGACCTGACCAATGCCCGCCGCCTGCTGCTGCGCCGCCACATTGATCTCGCCCATCAGCGCCTGCACCTGCTCGATGTGCGTCACAATGTCGGTCATCGCATCGCGCGTCTGCTCAGACAGCTGATGACCTTCGGCCACGTTGCCGATGGAGGTCGCAATCAGCCCGTCAATCTCTTTGGCGGCCTGCGCAGAACGCTGCGCCAGTGCGCGCACTTCGGCGGCGACTACCGCAAAACCGCGACCCTGTTCACCAGCGCGCGCGGCTTCCACCGCGGCGTTCAGCGCCAGGATATTGGTCTGGAAGGCGATCGACTCAATGACGTGTGTAATATCCGCAATGCTCTGCGAGGAAACCTTAATGGCCGACATGGTGCTGACCGAACGAATCACCGTCTGGCTGCCATGACTGACAATCTCGCTGGCTTCGGCCACCAGTGACATCGCCTGACGCAGGCTGTCTGCAGTGTGCTCAACCGTGGCACCAAACTGCTCCATGCTGGCGGACGTCTCCTCCACGCTGCTGGCCTGACGCCCGATCTGCTCGCTGATGTTATGGCTGCTGGCCGCAATAGTGTCAGTGCCCTGGCTGATCTCCTGGGCGGCACCACGCACCTGGCTGACGATTTTCTCCAGGCCATTGCCAATGCCGTTAATGGCGATGATCAGCTGGCCCACTTCGTCACGTCGCGGGGTTTCCAGATGGACCTGCAGATTACCGGCAGCGTACTGCTCCGCCAGATGAATAACCTGCTGCAGCGGACGGGTAATCGCCCGACGGCTGTACCAGACATACCCCAGCGCAAAGATCACCACCAGCACCAGTCCGGTGATCAGGAACAGGTTCCGGCTCTGCATGATGGGGGCAAGCAGGCTGGCCTGGTTGACTTCGCCGGTGATGACCCAGTTCCAGCCCGGCAGATGCTGCCAGGCCAGGATCTTTTGCTCACCGTCGATCTCTACCTGCTGCATACCCTGCGACTGCGTCAGCAAAGGCGTTAAGATGGCGCTGTCCCACGCGGGCTGTTTTCCTTCATCTTCCTGTGCGAACAGATACTGGCCCTGCGTCTTGCCGGGCGTACCGTTGAGTACAAAGAAGCGACCGCTGTCGCTCAGTCGGCGCGCCAGGATCTTTTCACGCATCATCGCATACTGTTTATCAATGCCTACGCCAACAAACAGGATGGCGACGACGTTGCCACGCTCATCTCTGACCGGCTGATACTGTGTGATGTAGCGATGGCCAAACAGAGTAGCCAGACCCTGATAGACGTTGCCCTGATGAACGCTTTTCCATGCTGCACCGCTACGGTCGAGCTGGGTGCCAATCGCGCGGCTGCCATCCTGCTTTTTCAGCGAGGTTGAAATACGGATAAAATCATCGCCGTCGCGTACGAAAATGGTGGCGACGGCGGCGGTGCGTTCGGTGAAATCGTCGACGGCAGTCTGATCGAGGTTCAGCGTCTTTAATCCGGCGCGCAGCACCGGCGTTGAAAAGTCACCCACCTGCACTCTGGCGGTATCATCCAGGCTGAAACCCTTAGGAAGAAAACTGGTAAACAGACTGGTGTAGTGTGTCACCTCTTCGGTCAGGGTGGCATTAAACATAGAGGCCATTTCACTGATGCCCTGCACCTGATTGTGCATGTCATCGATGGCAAGATTTTCCAGCTGGCGCGAAGCATTGTGGCTTTGAGTCAGTGTCAGAACCAGCAACAGCAGCGCTACGCTCAGGGACGTCATAACTGACAGCTTAACGCCAAGACTCAGTCCGCTGAGAGAGAGACGCTTCATAAATTACCTTTGAATAAGTTAGAGGGGTACACCATCAACGGCAATGCGCAGAAAAAGTTTAGCGCGATAATAACGGCGTCTGCCGCGCAGGCGATTTCGCAAACGCCTGTGCAGCGCGTACACTTGAACTCCCTGTTTTCCCCCTTCAGGAGAGACCATGATCGAACTCACCACCGACACGCTGGCCGGTATCGACTGTCTGCACGCCACCCCCGCCGGACAACGGCATCAGCCGCTGCCCACCGTGCTGTTTTATCACGGGTTTACCTCATCTAAAGAGGTCTATGCCTACTTCGCAGTGGCCCTGGCGCAGGCCGGATTCCGGGCGGTGATGCCGGACGCCGAGCTGCACGGCGCGCGTTATTACGGTGACGCAGAGGCTCGTCTTGACCGCTTCTGGGAGATCCTGAAACAGAACATCGATGAACTGCCGCAGCTGGAAGCCGCGCTGCATGGCAGCAACCTGATTGCAGAGGGGCGTTTTGCGGTGGCGGGAGCCTCGATGGGCGGCATGACCGCGCTGGGCGCGATGGCGCGCTATCCGCAGATCCAGAGTGTCGCCTGTATGATGGGCTCAGGCTATTTTATGCAGCTCAGCCAGTCGCTGTTTCCGCCGCGGGTGGCCGACACGCCAGCGCGACAGGCACAGTTTGCCGCCCGCATGGCCCCGCTGGCGGAGTATGACCCCTGTAACCGGCTGGAAGCCCTGGCAGATCGTCCACTGCTGCTATGGCATGGTGAGGCGGATGAGGTGGTGCCCTGGGCGGAAAGCGTGCGGCTGGAGAGGGCGCTACGTGACAAGGGACTGGCGCAGCATCTGACTGTGCTCTCCGAAAAAGCGATTGGGCATAAGATCACCCCGTCGGCCCTGACGGCGCTGGTGAGCTTTTTCACCCACCATCTGTAATGCAGACGGGGGGCGCGTGGCGCTGCCGCCCGTCTGTAACGGCCTTACCAGTGGGCAGACGCTTTTTTTGCGGCGCTGGCAGGCATACCGACCGGGTTTCTTTCCGGCGTATCGAGCCGGTTAACGTAGACGTAACCCGATGCCACTTCGCTACTGTGACTTCTTATCTGCTGCGCACAGTCAGCGGGGCTGGCAAGAGCGGGTAGAGACAGGAAGAGACCCAGGAGGGTGGCGATGACGAACCTTTTCATGTCCGACTCCTCACTTCAGGGAACACACTCTGAACGCTGTCACTCAGGCACCGGCAGCGTCTCAGTAAATTTTAGCGACTGGCGACATTATCGCCAGTGCGTCCCTCTGAACCTCATCATCAGCCTTTTTGAACAACCTGCGATTAAGCTGCTGTATTCCCGCCATTAGCACAAAAAGGCACAGGTTCTGGCACGACGCCCGCGATTTGTTTAAATGTGCGCTTGAGTTCGGGCGCGGTCGCCAGTATGATTACGCGTCAATTTTTCAGCCGCATTCTCAGGCTGTGTCCCACAAGCGCTCGCGATTGCGAACTTTTGTGGGACACAGCCTATAACGTTCCTTGCTTCCATGGGCCGCGGCTGACCCCGACAGGAGGCTGAATAATCCGTAAGGAGCAATTTCGATGCGTCATTACGAAATCGTATTTATGGTTCATCCTGACCAGAGCGAACAGGTTCCTGGCATGATCGAGCGTTACACTGGTGCTATCACTGGTGCACAGGGCACGATTCACCGCCTGGAAGACTGGGGCCGTCGTCAGCTGGCTTACCCGATCAACAAACTGCACAAAGCGCATTACGTTCTGATGAACGTTGAAGCGCCGCAGGAAGTGATCGATGAGCTGGAAACAAACTTCCGCTTCAACGACGCCGTTATCCGTAGCATGGTTATGCGCGTTAAACACGCGGTAACTGAAGCATCACCGATGGTTAAAGCGAAAGATGAGCGTCGTGATCGTCGCGAAGATTTTGCTAACGAATCCGCTGATGAGTCAGATGCTGGGGATTCTGAAGAGTAATCCATCGTGACGGTCAATCGGCTTCGCCTGTCAGGCACTGTGTGCAGGACACCGGTTCGAAGAGTGAGTCCGTCAGGAATTCCGCACTGTCAGTTTGTGCTTGAGCACCGCTCAGTGCAGGAGGAGGCCGGGTTTCATCGGCAAGCCTGGTGTCGTATGCCTGTGATTATCAGTGGCAGCGTCCATCAGGTGATTACTCAACATATAACGGTCGGCACGCAACTCACACTCGACGGTTTCATTAGTTGCCATCAGGCACGAAATGGCCAGAGCAAAGTGGTGTTCCATGCCGAGCAGATTGAATTGATAGATTCTGGAGACTAGCCTAATGGCACGTTATTTCCGTCGTCGCAAGTTCTGCCGTTTCACCGCGGAAGGCGTTGTTGAGATCGATTACAAAGACATCGCAACGTTAAAAAATTACATTACCGAAAGCGGTAAAATTGTCCCGAGCCGTATCACCGGTACTCGTGCAAAATACCAGCGTCAGTTGGCTCGCTGCATCAAGCGCGCGCGTTACCTGTCTCTGCTGCCGTACACTGATCGTCATCAGTAATCGGCAACTGTCCATTAACGACTTTAAGAGGATAAGGTAATGCAAGTTATTCTGCTTGATAAAGTAGCAAACCTGGGCAGCCTGGGTGATCAGGTTAACGTTAAAGCGGGCTACGCTCGTAACTTCCTGGTACCACAGGGCAAAGCTGTTCCTGCCACCAGGAAAAACGTTGAGTATTTCGAAGCACGTCGCGCTGAACTGGAAGCCAAACTGGCTGACGTTCAGTCTGCAGCTACTGCACGCGCTGAGAAGATCAATGCACTGGGCACCGTGACCATCACGTCTAAAGCAGGCGATGAAGGTAAACTGTTCGGTTCAATCGGTACCCGCGACATCGCTGATGCAGTTACTGCAGCTGGCGTTGACGTAGCGAAGAGCGAAGTTCGTCTGCCGAACGGCGTTCTGCGTACCACCGGTGAGCATGAAGTGGACTTCCAGGTTCACAGCGATGTATTCGCTAAGCTGACCGTAAAAGTTGTTGCAGGTTAATCTGATTAACTGAGCACGACAAAAAAGACGCCGGCCCTGTGCCGGCGTTTTTGTTTTTGTCACTCTCTCTGCGACGGTTCGCCGCTTACTGCGCCCGAATGAAGCTGCCGTCTGGCTGGCGGGTAAAGAGCACCGGGCCGCTGGCGCTGTCGACCGTCAGACCCGTCACGGTGCCCTGTGCATCCTGTCGGATTTTCACCTGCTGACCACTTTTCAGTGAGCTCAGCGGCTGATCGTTACCTTCCACCCGCGCCATCGCAAACACATCATTCACCGGCAGGCTATTGTCGCGAAACAGCTGCGCCAGCGTCTGACCCGAGGCGATGGTCAGGCTGCGCCATGCCCCCTGAGAATCGGCCCTGGGTGTCTGCTGTGCGGCAGAAGAGGCGGGCTGACGACTGCCGCTATTGTTATCATAAATATCCGCCTGCATCGGCACCTTTTTTTCTGCGGAGGGCGTCGCGGGCTGTTCGACCGGATAACGCAGCGTGCTGGCGGGCCAGAGAAACGCGACCAGTATCACCAGCAGGGCCAGCACGATGCCGCGCCGGTGCGGCGCAGGCAGCGGATCCATCCAGCTGATGTGATCGGTAAAATGCCAGATACGCTGAAGCCATGCTGGCAGGCGGGACGACGCGTCTGAAGCCATTCGGGGTTCCTCCTCTCCGGCAGGCCGCTGTGGCCTGCGTGCGGCCAGCTAGGCCTGCAGCCGGGAAACGGTGTGTGTTGCACGCATCCTGCGACGACGTGGGGCAATCTGGCCCATGTTGACTCTCTTATTCGTATGCTTGAGACGGGTAAATCCCATCAATAGTTATAGTATGGGCAATACTGGCGCGAAGTGCCTGCCAGCATTCATAAAATTGACGGCTCTATTGTTTCCTTTTCATCAGTAAAAGTCATCTGCGATGCAGGGCATTTTACGCCAGCGGCCTGCGCTGCTATGCTGCCGGTTCGAATTTATCCGAGAGTGAAAGGAACGAAGATGACTACCCCTTCTTTCGACAGCGTCGAAGCACAAGCAAGTTACGGTATTGGTTTACAGGTTGGCCAGCAGTTGCTGGAATCTGGTCTGCAGGGGCTGCAGCCAGAAGCACTGCTCGCGGGCCTGCGCGACGCGCTGGAAGGGAACTCGCCGGCCGTTCCGGTTGATGTGGTTCATCGCGCACTGCGTGAAGTGCATGAACGCGCTGAAGGCGTGCGTCGTGAGCGCACCGAAGCGATGGCCGCAGAAGGCCAGGCCTTCCTGCAGGAGAATGCACAGCGTGAAGGCGTGAACAGCACCGAATCGGGCCTGCAATTCAGCGTGATCACGCAGGGCGAAGGTCCTATCCCATCACGTCAGGATCGCGTTCGCGTTCACTACACGGGCAAACTGATCGACGGCAGCGTGTTCGACAGCTCCGTTGCGCGTGGTGAACCGGCAGAATTCCCGGTAAGCGGCGTGATCCCAGGCTGGATCGAAGCCCTGACCCTGATGCCGGTTGGCTCGAAGTGGGAACTGGTGATTCCTCAGAACCTCGCCTACGGCGAGCGTGGCGCGGGTGCCTCTATCCCGCCATTCAGTACCCTGGTCTTCGAAGTCGAACTGCTGGAAATCCTGTAATCTTCAGCGCTGCAACCCGCGGGTTGCAGCGTTTCCCCTGCCTGTTACTGCTGTAAATTCACCTGCCACAACGCAAAGCCCGTCGCATCTGTGCCTTCAGGCTGCAGCGGATATTGCGCATGCTGCTGAATAAACCTGGTCGCTTTTTCACCTGGCGCCGTTTCGAACTGAATATCGAGCGGTGTGGAGGAGGTTATCGGTGCCAGCCGCCAGTTATTGTCCGCTTTTGGCTGCACTTCGCCGTGCGCTTTGGTTTCTGCGCTGATGTAGGCGGCCACCACAGCACGGTTCTCATCCGGCGAGGCAAACGCGATGTACCGATCGCCGGTGCCGGCAAACTTGCCGCCGTAGGCGCGATAGTTATTGGTCGCCACCAGGAAGGTTGCCTGCGGATCGATGGGCTTGCCCTGCCAGCTCAGCTGACGGATACGTGATGCCTCCGGGTGGATCAGCTGACACTCCGCATCGTAGCGGGCGGGCTGGGTCACATCGATCTGGTAGGTGACGCCATCGATCACATCAAAGTTATAAGTGCGGAAATCCCAGTTGATCAGTGACTGCGTTTTCGGGCTGTGTGGGTCGATCTGATTAAACTGCCCGGCGGAACACTCCAGCCACTCTTTAACCTGCGCGCCGCTGATCTTCATCACGACCAGGGTGTTCGGATAGAGATAGAGATCGGCGGCGTTACGGAAGGTCAGCGCGCCTTTCTCCACTTCGACATAGCTGGCCGGATCGTTTTTACGTCCGCCCGCTTTGAACGGCGCGGCCGCAGAGAGTACCGGCAGGCGGCCCAGATCCGGATCACCCTGAATAAAATGCTCAACGTAGGCGCGCTGGGCATTGTTAACGATCTGCACCGTAGGATCGTCCTGCACCAGCGACAGATAGCTGTACATCACGTCGGCAGAGCGACCGATAGGCTTCGCCACAAACTCCCGGGTGGCGCGGTGATCGTCAGCCAGGACTTTCACCAGCGCAGGATCTTCTGCCGCCAGTGACTTCTTCGCGGCGGTATCGTAGATGGGCCGCGCCTGAGCTTTACCGCTGCTCACCTGCCAGTGCCCACCCTCATTGCTTAACACCAGGTCAACCACGCCGAGATGGTCCCCCCACATACCCGGCATTACCGCCGGAATCCCATTCAGTGTGCCCTGTGAGATATCGGCGCCCCGGATGCCCGCAAAATCCTGGCCAGGGAAGACCGCATGCGCATGACCGAACAGGATGGCGTTGATGCCATCTACCTGGCTGAGGTAGTAAACCGAGTTCTCGGCCATAGCGTGCCAGGGCTCGCTGCTGAGACCTGAGTGGGGAATGGCGATAATCAGATCCGCGCCCTGCGCCCGCATCTCTGGCACCAGGCGGCGTGCCGTCTCCGTAATGTCATCGACCCGCACCTTACCCTGCAGATTGGCTTTATCCCATACCATAATCTGTGGTGGCACAAAGCCGATATAGCCTATCTTCAGGGTCTGCGTATTGCCGTCGCGATCGATAACCTGAGCAGACTTGATGAGGTAGGGCGTGAACAGGGGTTTACCGCTCTTCACATCAATCACGTTGGCGTTCACATAGGGAAAGCGGGCGCCCGCCAGCGCTTTTTTCAGGTAGGGCAGGCCATAATTGAATTCGTGGTTGCCGAGATTGCCGACGCTGTAGTCCAGCGTGTTGAGCGCCTTGTAGACCGGGTGGATCTCGCCCTCACGCAAGCCCTTCGCGGCCATATAGTCGCCCAGTGGGCTGCCCTGAATGATGTCGCCGTTATCGACCAGCAGGCTGTTTTTCACCTCATGGCGCGCCGCATGAATCAGTGTGGCGGTGCGCACCAGACCAAACTTCTCAGTCGGCGTGTCTTTGTAATAGTCGAAATCCATCATATTGCTGTGCAGATCGGTGGTTTCCAGTATCCGTAAATCCACCGTTGCGGCCTGTGTGGCGGCGGAAACGCTCAGGGCCAGTATCATCATTCCGGGCTTAAACATGCTTGCTCCTGCTGCAGATTAAATTAAGGCTCTCAAAATAATGTAAAAGCGTGACAGATAGTCATTTTAAATCGTGATGGATATAACGTTTTAGCCGTCCGGTCTGCGTCAGATTCTGATACAACAGTGGCACACAGGGGCAGGCATGGCGATAAGCCGGTAACTATGGTATTGATATATCTATAAATTGGTTCGCTCTGTAACCGGTTGAAAAGTGGCATCAGGCGAAACTGCTAAAATGTCATTATCTGACGCTGAGCTCTTCCTGCAGCAGATCGACATAATGAGGTGAAAAATGTTAGAGCAAATCTGCCAACTGGCACGCGAAGCAGGCGACGCGATTATGCAGGTCTATGACGGTGCCGCGCCGCTTGACGTTTCTCACAAATCGGATGATTCGCCGGTCACCGCCGCAGATATCGCCGCGCACAAGGTGATCCTGGCGGGCCTCAGGGCGCTGACGCCTGATCTCCCCGTTCTGTCAGAGGAGGATCCACCGGCCTGGGAAGTGCGGCAGCACTGGCAGCGCTACTGGCTGGTCGATCCGCTGGATGGCACTAAAGAGTTTATCAAGCGCAACGGTGAGTTTACCGTCAATATCGCGCTGATCGAGGCAGGCAAACCGGTGATGGGCGTGGTCTACGCGCCGGTGCTGGACGTGATGTACTCCGCAGCCGAAGGCAAAGCGTGGAAAGAGGAGGGCGGTCAGCGTGAGCAGATTCATGTGCGTGACGCCCGGCCGCCGCTGGTGGTGGTAAGCCGCTCTCATGGCGATGACGACGAGATGAAAGAGTATCTGAAGCAGCTTGGTGAGCATCAGACCGTCGCGACCGGCTCTTCGCTGAAATTCTGTCTGGTGGCGGAAGGAAAAGCCCAGCTCTATCCCCGCTTTGGGCCGACTAACATCTGGGATACGGGCGCAGGTCATGCGGTGGCAATGGCGGCTGGCGCGCATGTGCACGACTGGCAGGGCAGAACGCTGGACTACACGCCGCGTGAATCCTTTCTTAACCCTGGCTTTCGCGTTTCGCTGTTTTAAGCCGGCGCTGAGCCCTGAAAACCCCGGCTATGCCGGGGTTCGGCGGTTACGCCTTCAGCAGCGAGTTGACCAGCGCGATGACCCGTGTCACCTCATCCTGCGTTAGCGGACCATCCTTCACGAATCTTACCTTGCCCAGTTTATCCAGCACCACGATAGCAGAGCTGCCCGGCTGGAGATGCCAGGCACGCTGCACTTCGCCTTTGCTATCAACGATAAACTGCGACCACGGATACTGCTGCTTATTGGTTTCGATGCTGCTTCGCACGAACATGCCTGTACCCGGTATTGCATCATCGGTGTTTATAATCGTTGTGGTCTGATAACGATCGTGGGGCAGTTTCGCGGCCTTAATTGCTTCGATCAACGCTGCATTCATCTGCTTAGCGGATGAGCGACCAGCAATATGCTGAATGACGCGAACTTTTCCGCCCAGCTGCGCGCTATTCCAGTTTTTGTAGCTAAACTTCTCCTGCTGCAGGATCAGCTCACCTTTGTCGTTGACGCCTACCGCCGGGACACGCGTCTCCTCTCTCAAATTGTGTGCCATAGCGCCTGCCGGAATCAGAAACGAGAGGGCCAGCGCGGCCAGAATTGTTCGCATTGCTATTTCCTTAGGTGATCAGACCAGTCAGTCATTTTACTGCAATAGTAAGCAGGGATGATGCGCCTGTCCTGGAAAGGTGTCAGGTTTGTTATGCCCGCCACAATTCCTTAAACAATGAAGGTTTATACTGTGTTGTATGGGCCTCATAACAGAGTGTTCTGTAATGATGTGTCAATTCAGTAAAAAAATTCACTTTTCGGAACACCACTTAAACTGAGTGTTCTATAGTTATCGCGAATTCGCGCTTCATGGGCTGGCACCAAATTTGGAAACGGCGAAGCGTGCTTTAAAAATGTACAGGAGTTAGTCAGTATGAAGATCTTCCAGCGCTATAATCCGCTGCAGATAGCGAAATATGTAAAAACGCTGTTCAAAGGAAGGTTGTATATCAAGGATGTTGGCGCGTTTGAGTTTGATAAGGGCAAAGTCCTTATTCCGCGCGTCAAAGACAAACAGCATCTGAGCGTGATGTCAGAAATTAACCGCCAGGTCGTGCGTCTCAAGCTTGAGTTCAACTAAAGACAAGGGCGCCAATGGCGCCCTTGATGCTTCTGCGGTCAGCGGGTCTGTGTTGGCAGTCCGAACCAGGCCTGTTACCTTCTTCACTGATGCCCACCCTCTGAAATCAGGTCCTGACTTTTTCTACTCGTCTTCGTTTTTAGTCATGCTCAGCACCGGCGGTCGCTCATCGATGCGGGTCACCAGCAGCTGATCAATACGGTAGCTGTCGATATCCACTACCTCAAATTTGTAGCCCGCAAACTTCACAAAATCGGTGCGTTTCGGGATCTTACGCAGCATGTACATCATAAAGCCGCCGATGGTTTCGTAGTTGCCGGACTGCGGGAACTCATCGATGTCCAGCACACGCATAACGTCATCGATCGGCGTGCCGCCTTCCACCAGCCATGAGTTCTCGTCACGGGCGACGATCTGCTCTTCCATCCCCTGACCAACCAGATCGCCCATCAGCGTGGTCATCACGTCATTCAGGGTAATGATACCGACGACCAGCGCATATTCGTTCATGATCACCGCGAAATCTTCACCGGCGGTTTTAAAGCTTTCCAGCGCTTCGGAGAGGGTCAGCGTATCCGGCACGATCAGCGCGGAACGAATCTGCAGGCCGCTGTTCAGCGCCATGCTCTGATTGCCCAGTACGCGCAGCAGCAGCTCTTTCGAGTCGACGTAACCGACAATATGGTCGATGTCGCCGCTACAGACTAAAAACTTGGAGTGCGGATGCTCGGCGATTTTCGTTTTCAGGCTGGCTTCATCTTCGTGCAGATCAAACCAGACGATATTCTCACGCGAGGTCATGGAGGAGGGAACGGTACGCGACTCCAGTTCGAACACGTTTTCAATCAGCTCATGCTCCTGTTTACGCAGCACCCCGGCCAGCGCACCCGCCTCAACGACCGCGTAGATATCGTCGGAGGTGATGTCATCTTTACGCACCATCGGCAGCTTGAAGAGACGGAAGAAGACGTTAGCCAGGCCATTAAACAGCCACACCAGCGGACGCATGATCAGCAGACAGAAGCGCATCGGGTTGATGATACGCAGCGCGATGGTTTCCGGTGCCACCATGCCGACCCGTTTCGGGGTCAGGTCGGCGAACAGGATAAACATGCTGGTGACGATGGTGAAGGAGCAGATAAAGCTGAGCTGTTCGGCCAGCTCCGGTGAGACAAACTGATCAAACAGACCGCGAAAAACCGGTGAAAACGCCGCGTCACCGACGATACCGCCCAGGATGGCGACGGCGTTGAGGCCAATCTGCACCACGGTGAAGAACATGCCCGGCGTTTCCTGCATTTTCAGTACGCGCTGCGCATTGACGTTGCCTTCATCGGCCAACAGTTTCAGTTTGATCTTACGGGCAGCGGCCAGCGAGATCTCTGACAGAGAAAAAAAAGCACTGATTACGATCAGCAACAGAATGACAAGTAAGCTATCTAACATAGGAGATCCAAAGGGTTATCCACATGTCATTTTTGGCCTGGGCAGCGTGGGTAAGCGCAAACAGAGCGGGTTTATCCATGAAACAGAGCTATCCGTGCCAAAAATGTCTGCGCCATATCGACAGAGAATGAGATGTCGGGGCAGAAATGAAAACAGGCGGGATGCCTGTGGTGGCCGATTATAGCAGGAGCGCTCATCGTGCCGCCAGAGGGCAAAATCACCCAGTTACGACGCCTGAGCGGCTGGCGTGCTCCGGATTTATCTGACTGCGCCATTCCGGACCGATCATTCCCTTGCGCAGGAGTTGTATCGCCCCCGTCATTTGCCGACAATATGACGTTATTTGACTTAGATGTCAGCGTAGCGTCGCCGTTTGCCATAAAGTGCGGCTATGATGAGGGTGTTGCCGTCGCGGTAGTGCGGGCAAAGATGATTAATAAACGCCCCGTGGAAAAGGGGCCGGCATGATTAACAGGAGTACAGGTGCCACGATTTTACACTTATTGCATGGCCAGCCTGCTGCTTGCCGCGCCCGCCCTTGAGGCGGCGACCGTGCGATTGCAGGTAGAGGGCTTAACCGGGGATTTGCAAAAGAATGTCAGGGCGCGCCTGTCGACCATTGGCAGCGATGAGGTCTCAAACGATGGCCGCTTTCGTGCACGCGTCTCGGTCGCGATAAAAGAGGGGCTGCGCGCACTCGGCTATTACGAACCTACCATCGACTTTGAATCCCGTCCCGCGCCAGCGCAGGGCGGACGGCCGGTGCTGGTGGCAAAAGTGACCCCGGGTCAGCCGGTTAAAATTGGTGGCAGTACTATCGTGGTCGAAGGCGATGCGCGCAACGACGCCGATTACAAAGCCTGGGTAAAGCAGGGGCGGCCCAAAGTGGGCACCCAGCTCAATCACGGGCAATATGACAAATTCAAAAGTGGCTTCTCTAATCTCGCCCTGCGCAACGGTTACTTCGATGGCACGTTTAAAAAGAGCCAGCTTGGCGTGTCGGTCGAGCGACATGAAGCTTTCTGGGACATTGATTACGACAGCGGCGAGCGCTATCGCTTTGGCGACGTGACGTTTCAGGGCTCGCAGATCCGCGAAGCGTACCTGCAAAATCTGGTGCCCTTTAAAGAGGGGGACTACTACAGCTCCCGCGATTTAGCCGAGCTGAATCGCCGTCTCTCCGCCACCGGCTGGTTTAATTCGGTGGTGGTCGCGCCGGAATTCAGTAAGGGCCGCAAGACAAAAGTACTGCCGCTGAACGCTGTCATGTCGCCCCGCGTCGAAAACACCATTGAAACCGGCGTCGGCTACTCCACCGATGTCGGCCCCCGCCTGAAGGGAACCTGGAAGAAACCCTGGGTGAATGACCGTGGCCATAGCCTGACGGCCAGTGCCTATGTCTCTGCGCCCGAACAGCAGGTCGATTTGAGTTACAAAGTGCCGCTGCTGAAAAGTCCGCTGGAGCAGTACTACACCTTCTCCGGCGGGCTGAAGCGAACCGACCTCAACGACACCAAAGCCGATACCAGCACGCTTGCCGTGTCGCGCAACTGGGACAGCAGCAGCGGCTGGCAGAAGGCCGTCAACCTGCGCTGGAGTCTGGACCACTTTACCCAGGGCAACGTGACCAATACCACCATGCTGCTCTATCCGGGCGTCAGCGTAAACCGTACCCGTTCGCGTGGCGGCCTGATGCCGACCTGGGGTGATACGCAGCGTTATTCCGTCGATGTCTCAGACACGACCTGGGGGTCTGACGTCGACTTCCTGATCCTGCAGGCGCAGAACGTCTGGATCCGCACCCTGGGCGACAGTCATCGCTTTGTGGCCCGCGGTAATCTGGGCTGGATCGAAACCAACGATTTCGACAAAGTCCCGCCGGATCTGCGCTTCTTTGCCGGGGGAGACCGCAGTATTCGTGGCTACAAATACAAAAATATCTCCCCGCGCGACGAGGATGGCAAACTCACGGGGGCCTCAAAACTGGCTACCGGGTCGCTGGAGTATCAGTACAACGTCACTGGCAAATGGTGGGGAGCCGTGTTTGTGGACTCCGGTGAAGCGGTGAACGACATCAAACAAAGCAACGTCAAGACCGGCGCGGGCGTCGGCGTGCGCTGGTCTTCACCGGTCGGACCCATCAAATTTGATATCGCCAGGCCGATTGGCGATGACGAGGAGCATGGATTGCAATTTTACGTAGGACTGGGGCCTGAACTATGAAGCTGTGGAAAAAGGTCTTGATCGGTATTCTGATTTTTCTGGTGCTGCTGCTGGGCGGCGTGGCGTTTTTAATTGGCACCACGCCGGGGCTGCATCTGGTGCTGAAGGGCGCATCGCGCTGGGTGCCGGGCCTCTCAATCAAGCAGGTGGACGGCGGCTGGCGCAACCTGACGCTTAACGGTCTGCGTTACGAAATGCCGGGCGTCAGCGTGGATGCCGGTCAGATCCATCTGGCAGTTAATCTTAACTGCCTGCTGCACTCGTCGGTCTGCGTAAACGACATCTCCCTGCGCGACATCAGCGTAGTGGTCGACAGCAAAAAGATGACGCCTGCCGCGCCAGCGCCGGAAGAGGAGAGTGGCAATACGAACCTCAGCACGCCATACCCGATTACGCTGACTCATCTTGGCCTGCACAATATCAATGTGAAGGTTGATGACACGGCGATCTCGCTGCTCGATTTCACCACCGGCCTGCAGTGGCAGGATCGCGCGCTGACGCTGAATCCGACCCATATTCAAAGCCTGCTGATTGCGCTACCAAAGGCGGCAAAAGTCGTGAATGAAGAGGTGGTACAGCCGAAAGTGCAGCAGCCTCATCCCGCAGAGAAACCCCTGGGTGAAACGCTGCAGGCGATGTTTGCAGAGCCTCTTCTGCCCGCATTGCCTGATTTCCGTCTGCCGCTGGATATTGATGTGCAGCAGATTCTGGGTGAACAGCTGCGTATCACCGGCGACACCGATATTTCGGTCAGCCGGTTGCTGCTGAAAGCCAGAACCGCCGATCGTCAGATGCAGCTGACAACGCTGGAAGTGGACTCGAACCTGGGCAAGCTTAACGGCAGCGGACAGGCGACGCTGGCGGATAACTGGCCGGTCGATTTCGCCCTGAACGGCACGGTCAATACCGACCCGATTAAAGGCGAAAAGCTGGCGCTGAAACTGAATGGCGCGATGCGTGACGAGCTGAAGCTGGGGCTGAACCTCTCCGGTCCGGTCAGCGCGCAGCTGGATGCCACGACGCAGCTGGCGGTGGCGGGACTGCCGCTGTCATTGCAGCTGACCAGTCCGCAGCTGCGCTGGCCGTTAACCGGCCCGGTGCAGTATCAGGCGGATAAGCTGGATTATCAGTTCAAAGGCAAGGCCACCGACTATGTGATGTCACTGCAGACCGCTGTGAAGGGGGAATCGGTGCCACCGGCCAGCGTGTCGCTGACCGGTAAGGGCAATGTCGAACAGTTCAGCCTTGACCGTCTGCGCATTGCCGCGCTGCAGGGCAATATTGACCTCACCGCGCTGGTGGACTGGCGCAAAGCGATTAGCTGGCGCAGTGAACTGACGCTGGCGGGCATCAACACGGCAAAACAGTATCCCGACTGGCCTGCGCGGCTGGATGGCAGGATCACCACCCGCGGCAGTCTCTATGGTGGCAGCTGGCAGCTGAGCGTGCCGCAGCTGCAGCTCAAAGGCAATGTGAAACAGAACGCGGTAACCGCAGACGGCTCGCTGACCGGTAACAGCTACAACCAGTGGACGGTGCCGGGCATCAAACTGGCGCTGGGCCGCAACCATCTGGATGTCAAAGGGGCGCTGGGCGACAGCCTGGATCTCGACGCCAGCATCAACGCGCCGCAGCTCGACAATGCGCTGCCGGGTCTGGGCGGCGTCATTAACGGCACTCTTAAAGCGCGCGGCACCCTGAAAGCGCCACAGCTGCTGGCCGACCTCAATGGTCGCGGGCTACGCTGGCAGCAGATGCAGATTAACCGCGTCACGCTGAACGGTGACGTTCGTTCCGGCGAGCAGGTCGCGGGCAAGCTGCAACTGCGCGTCGAGCAGCTGAAGCAGGATGCGCTGAACATCAGTCTGCTGACGCTGAACGCCGACGGTAACGAAAAGCAGCATCAGCTGAAGCTCACTGTGCAGGGCAAGCCGGTTTCCGGCCAGCTGGCGCTGAACGGCAGCTTTGATCGCCAGACCGAACGCTGGAAAGGGTCGCTCAACGACACGCGCTTTGATACGCCGGTCGGAGAATGGCGTCTGACCCGCGCAATGGCAATTGACTACCTTAACAGCCGCCAGACGGCGACGATTGGCCCGCACTGCTGGCAGAACCCCAATGCGCAGCTCTGTGTACCGGAGCCGGTTGAAGCCGGGCCAGCAGGCCATGCGCATGTGGTGCTGAACCGCTTTGACCTGGCGATAGTTAAACCCTTTATGCCGGATGCCACACAGCTGAGCGGCCTGTTCAGCGGAGATGTGCGCGTGAACTGGACCGCAGACGGCGGACTACCGACCGGCACCGTGGCGCTAAAAGGCAACGGCGTGAAAGTGGTGCAGGACGTGCAGGGCAACAACCTGCCGATCGCCTTTGACACGCTCAACCTCAATGCCGCGCTGCGCAATGGACGCGCCCAGCTCGACTGGCTGCTCCGTATCGCCGGCAACGGCCAGCTCGATGGCAACGTGCAGATCACCGATCCGCAAAACCGTCGCACACTGGGGGGGAATGTCAATATTCGCAATCTCTCGCTGGCGATGCTGAATCCTGCGCTGATGCAGGGCGAAAAGATCAAGGGCAACCTGAACAGCGCCTTGCGTCTGGGCGGCAGCATTCAGCAGCCACAGGTCTTTGGCCAGCTGGGTCTGACCGGCGTGGACGTGGATGGTAACTTTATGCCGGTGGATCTGACCAATGCTAATCTGAATCTGGTCTTCAACGGCATGAGTTCGACCCTGAACGGCCTGGTGCAGACCACGCAGGGTAACATCAACCTTAGTGGTAATGCGGACTGGAGCCAGCTCGATAACTGGCGTGCGCGCATTGCGGCGCAGGGTAGCCGGGTGCGCGTCACGGTACCGCCGATGGTGCGGATGGATGTCTCACCCGATCTGGTGTTTGAAGCGACGCCAGCCGCCTTTAACCTGGATGGGCGGGTTGATATTCCGTGGGCGCGTATTACGGTGCAGGAAGTGCCGGAGAGCGCCACCGGGGTTTCGTCCGATGAGGTGATGCTGGATGAACAGCTGAAGCCAATTGCACCGAAAACCGCCTCGATCCCGATTAACAGTAATCTGGTGATCCATGTCGGCAACGATGTGCGGCTCTCGGCGTTTGGCCTGAAGGCGAAGCTGAATGGCGACCTGAAGATGGTGCAGGATAAATCCGGGCTGGGCCTGAACGGTCAGATCAACATTCCCTCCGGTCGTTTCCATGCCTATGGTCAGGATCTGATCGTACGTAAAGGTGAGCTGCAGTTTGCCGGTCCGCCGGATCAGCCTTACGTTAACCTTGAAGCGATTCGTAATCCGGATGCCACCGAAGATGGTGTGACGGCGGGTCTGCGCGTCACCGGCCTGGCGGATGAGCCGAAAGCGGAAGTCTTCTCCGATCCGGCGATGTCGCAACAGGAAGCGCTCTCTTACCTGCTGCGTGGTCAGGGATTAGGCAGCGATGGCGACAGTAACGCACTGACTTCGGCCCTTGTTGGCTTAGGGGTTGCACAAAGTGGGCAGGTTGTGGGTAAAATCGGGGAGACATTCGGTGTCAGCAATCTTGCTGTTGATACTGCGGGTGTTGGCGACAGCCAGCAGGTGCAGGTCAGCGGCTATGTGCTGCCGGGTCTGCAGGTAAAATACGGTGTTGGCATATTTGATTCACTGGCGACGTTAACCTTGCGTTACCGCCTGATGCCCAAACTCTATCTGGAAGCCGTGTCCGGTGTGGATCAGGCTCTCGATTTGCTCTATCAGTTTGAGTTTTAGCAATGCGAATAATTGTCTACGGCAGTTTACGGCGCAAACAGGGAAACAGTCACTGGATGACAAATGCGCAGTGGCTGGGTGATCACCAGATTGAAGGCTTTGAGCTTTACAATCTGGGCCATTATCCCGGCGTAATTGAGGGCAACGGAACGGTACATTGCGAAGTGTACCGCATTGATGCCTCAACCCTGGCGGAGCTGGATGCGCTCCGTACCAAAGGGGGAGAGTACAAACGCTATCTGACTCAGACGCCGTTTGGCAGTGCATGGCTTTATGTCTATCAACGCTCAGTGGCAGGACGCCATCGCATCACAAGTGGAGACTGGCTGAAGCGCGATGAGACGCCAGAGGCCTGAACAAAAACACCGTCCGGATGGACGGTGTTTTTTTACTCACAAACCGGCAGCAGAATTATTTCTTCTGAGCGCGCTCGTAAGAGGAGATGATTTCGGCTTTAGCGGCTTCTGCGTTGTCCCAGCCATCCACTTTCACCCATTTGCCTTTTTCCAGATCTTTGTAGTGCTCAAAGAAGTGGGTGATCTGAGCGCGCAGCAGTTCTGGCAGGTCGTTCACATCTTTGATGTGATCGTACTCTTTAGAAAGCTTGGTGTGCGGAACGGCAACCAGTTTGGCATCTTCGCCAGACTCGTCGGTCATTTTCAGCACGCCAACCGGACGGCAGCGGATCACTGAGCCTGGAACCAGTGGATAGGGGGTCGGAACCAGCACGTCAACCGGGTCACCATCCAGAGAAAGGGTGTTGTTGATGTAACCGTAGTTGCACGGATAGAACATCGCGGTAGACATGAAACGGTCTACAAACAGGGCGCCAGACTCTTTATCAACTTCGTATTTGATCGGATCAGCATTCGCTGGGATCTCAATGACAACGTAGATATCTTCTGGCAGGTCTTTACCTGCTGGCACCTGGTTCAAACTCATCGGGTATTCCTTCAATGGTCGTATGTTGAGTGTCGGCTATTATAGCCAACTGACTCTGAAAGTATGCCCTCTTTTTAGCGTTTCGGAATGCGCCCAAAGGCTACTTCGCGGTCACTAACAGCGAAACAATTCCTGCAGCAATCAGTGGTCCTACCGGCACGCCCCGGAAGAATGCGACGCCAATGACCGTGCCAATCAGCAGCCCGCCAATCACTGAAGGCTGTGCGCTCATAAAATTCACGCCCCGTCCACCCAGCCAGGCCACGAAAATACCCACCAGGATTGCCACAATCGACTGCCAGTTAGCAAATGACTTAATCAGCGACGAGGCGGGCAACGAACCGCTGGCCAGTGGCGCCATCACCGCCACGGTCAGGATAATAATGCCCAGAGTAATGCCCTGTTTTTCCACATAGGGAAAAAAGTGGGAAAGCGGGGTTAGTTTTATGACCAGCAGGACCAGAATAGAGATCGTGACCGCCGTGTTGTGAACGAAGTAACTCAGTACGGCAAGGCCGATAAGAATAAGGGTTGAGGCGTAAGCTGCCATGGTGTTTTCCTGAAGGTGAGAGGGCGCACTGATTCGCCAGCGTCATAGCCGCTGAGGTCAGCAATCATCCGGATTCGCGCAACTGCCTTTACTCAGGGACTGCAACATCAGCGCCTGATTGCGTACCAGACTCATTTGCTGGGCGCTCAGGGCGACGCTGCCCAGCGTGCCCTGATTTTTGAGCTGATGCCGGCTGGCCTCAAGCCAGCGATCGCGGTAGTTCAGCCATGCACGCTGTGCGCTGCGCAGCGCTGTTTTTTCGTCGCCGCTGAGACGCGCCATCAGCGCGCTGTACTGCGCATTCATCGCCTGATCCCAGGCCTGGGTCGCCGCAGCGTAGCACTGGTTCATGGCAAGGGTGGTCGAGGCCTTATCCAGGCAGCGATCAAGGGACGCCCCGGATTTCAGATCCTCTGCCATCGTTGCGGTGCTGACAAGCAGCAGCATCAGAAACAATCCTGGTTTCATCGGTTTCTCCGGATAAAAAAGGGGCGGCGATCAGCTTGCGGGATGTTGCCGGGATGATCAAGTTGTTAACACGAAATTCAACAGCGTTAAAGTTTCACTCCGTTATTGCCGATACCTCTTCCGCATTAGGGCCGCTTAAATTTTCGCCTTCTCTCACACATGGAAATCATCAGGATGAAACAGATATCACTTCGCACGGGGTTGCTGGCACTGCTGGCATTTATGACACTGCTGCTGTTGGCGGTGAGTTTTATGGGGATCGTGGCAATTAATAAAGGCAATCGCTCGCTGGATGTGATCAACCGCATTCAGGGGATTGAGCTGAACAGCCTTTATCAGAGCAATGCTGATCTGATGCGAGCCCGCGCCAACGCTGCGCTGGCGGTGCGTAAAATTGAGATTGGTATGCTGGAAGAGGGGGCAGCGGTGACAAAACTGTCGCAGGCCGATGTGGTGTCATCCCAGCAGAACCTGAAACGTTTTGTGGATGCGGGAACGGTGACGGCGCACGGAAAAATGCTGGCGGATGCGATTGCGGCCAGCTACAAAGCCTATCTCGACCAGGGCATCAGGCCAATGATGAACGCGCTGGATAAGCAGTATACCGACGAATATTATCAGCTGCTGGAAGGCAACCTGGCGACGCTGGCGGCGGGTTACAACAAAGCCGTTACCGACTTCAGCCAGTTCGCAGAGCAGGTGACGCAGGCCCAGCTGGCGCAGGCGGCCCATAACGAAACCAAAATGAAAATCCTGATCGCCGTGGCGATGATTTTAACCCTGATACTGCTGGTACTCGCCTGGCAGCTGTTGCGCCGACTGCTGCTGCTGCCGCTGAACAGCGCAATCGTTCATCTTGAGCAGATTTCGATGGGCGATCTGTCGCAGGTGCTGCCGCCTTCCAGCAACAATGAACTGGGACGGCTTAACCGTGCGCTGACCGACATGCAGGCGTCGTTGCGCACCTCGGTCAGCCAGGTCCGCGAAGCGAGTATGCAGATCGACATCGGCAGCCGTGAACTGGCTGCGGGCAACGTCAATCTGTCGCAGCGCACCGAAGAGTCCGCCGCATCGCTGGAGCAGACCGCCGCCAGCATGGAGCAGCTCACGGCGACGGTCCGGCTGAACGCCAGCAATGCCCAGCAGGCACATAAGCTGGCAAACGCTGTTTCTGACACCGCAGACCGCGGTGCTGAGGTGGTCAGCTACGTGATGGAAAAAATGCATGAGATCACCGACAGCGCCAATCGCATTGGCGATATCCTCAGCGTGATCGACGGTATCGCTTTCCAGACCAATATCCTGGCACTCAACGCCGCCGTGGAAGCGGCGCGGGCAGGTGAGCAGGGGCGCGGTTTTGCGGTGGTGGCAAATGAAGTGCGCACGCTGGCGCAGCGTAGCGCCAGCGCTGCCAAAGAGATCCGCACGCTGATCAGCGATTCACAATCGCGTGTAAAAGAGGGCAGTGAGATGGCGACGCGTGCCGGGGAAACGATGGATGAGATTTCGGGTGAGGTCATGCGCGTTACCGCATTGATGAAAGAGATCTCGATGGCCTCTGACGAGCAGAGTCGCGGCATTGAGCAGGTCAATCTGGCTGTAACACAGATGGATGCGACGGCGCAGCAGAACGCGGCGCTGGTGGAGCAGGCGACAGCGGCGACGCAGTCGCTGGAAGCGCAGTCCGATCAGCTTCAGGCTACGATGGCGCAGTTCAGACTGCAGATGGCGTAACGATCGGGGGACTCGTTCCCTCAGACAGCAAACGATGGCCTGTCTGTCTGTCGATTAAGTCATCGCCACGCCGGATCAAAAAAGCCAGAGCACGTTAATCGCGCTCTGGCTTTTTACTTTTCTGGCTTAAACCGCGACCGGCTTAGCCCTGACGGCAGTCCGGGAACTCAGCCAGGAAACGCTCAACGTCGTTGACCATCGCCTCATTACCGCAGTAGAACGGGCAGCGCTGGTGCAGCGTAACGGGGGGAATATCCAGAATACGTCGCTGACCATCGCTGGCTTTACCGCCCGCCTGTTCGGCCAGGAAGGCCATCGGGTTGCACTCATACAGCAGACGCAGCTTGCCCTGAGGATGGCTGGCGGTGCTTGGGTAGAGGTAGATGCCGCCTTTCAGCAGGTTACGATGGAAATCCGCGACCAGCGAACCAATGTAACGCGAGGTGTAAGGGCGGTGTGTCGGCAGATCCTCTTCCTGGCAGAACTTCAGATATTTCTTCACGCCCTGTGGGAAACGGATGTAGTTGCCTTCGTTGATGGAGTAAGTGTAACCGCTCTCCGGATAGGTCATACGTTCGTGGCTCAGGCAGAACACACCCAGCGACGGATCGTAGGTAAACGCATGCACGCCTGCGCCGGTGGTGTAGACCATCATGGTGGATGAGCCGTAAACCACGTAGCCTGCAGCAACCTGCTTGTTGCCTGGCTGCATGAAGTCCGCTTCAACGACCGGTGTTCCCGGTTCGCTGACGCGGTGATAGATAGAGAAAATGGTGCCGACGGAAACGTTCACATCGATGTTAGACGAACCATCCAGCGGGTCCATTAACACCACATATTTGCCGTTCTCCTCACCTTCGAAGATCACAAACTCATCTTCTTCCTCCGAAGCGATACCGGCGACGATGCCACGCGCTTTCAGGGCTGCCTTGAGTTTTTCATTGGCGAACAGATCGAGTTTCATCTGCTGTTCACCCTGAACATTTTCCACACCACTGGCACCGAGGATATCCACTAACCCGGCTTTGTTGATATCGCGGTGAATGATTTTGGCACCCAGCTTGATAGCTGAGATCAGTGCCGTCAGTTCACCTGTGGCGTGCGGAAAGTCGTGCTGCTTCTCGACGATAAATTCGCCCAACGTTTTCATAACACATTCCCTGAATCTGCGATGGAGTGGCAGCACGCGTAACAGTCTGCCAACGGATGCGTACGCAGTTTAGCCGATTGAACTTCAAAAACCATAGTCCTAATCCGTTTCTTCCGTCTGCCAGCAGGGTTACACTGTGCGCCGAACTTTTGAGTAATGGATCATGTTATGCGCATTCACATCCTCGGGATTTGTGGCACGTTTATGGGCGGTCTGGCCGTGCTGGCTCGCTCACTGGGTCATCAGGTGACCGGTTCAGACGCCAACGTTTACCCGCCAATGAGCACGTTGCTCGAACAGCAAGGTATTGAATTAACTGAAGGTTACGACGCGAGCCAGCTTGACCCTGCGCCCGACCTGGTGATTATCGGCAATGCGATGACGCGGGGTAATCCCTGTGTGGAAGCGGTACTGGAACGTAACATTCCTTATCTCTCTGGCCCGCAATGGCTGCATGATTTCGTGCTGCGCGACCGCTGGGTGCTGGCAGTGGCCGGCACCCACGGCAAAACCACGACAGCCGGCATGGCAGCGTGGATTCTGGAGGCCTGCGGCCTGGAACCCGGCTTCATTATTGGTGGTGTGCCCGGAAACTTCGATGTCTCGGCAAAATTAGGAAAAAGTCCATTCTTCGTCATTGAAGCGGATGAGTATGACTGCGCGTTTTTCGATAAGCGTTCCAAGTTTGTTCACTACGCGCCACGCACCCTGATCCTCAACAACCTTGAGTTTGATCACGCGGATATCTTTGACGATCTTCGCGCCATCCAGAAGCAGTTCCACCATCTGGTGCGGATCGTGCCGGGTCAGGGCAGGATCCTGCTGCCGGAGCACGATCCTCACCTGAAACAGGTGATGGCGATGGGCTGCTGGAGCGAGCAGGAGAACGTGGGCGACCACGGACGCTGGCAGGCGAAGAAACTGACGACCGACGCGTCACACTGGGAAGTGTGGCTCGACGGTGAAAAAGTCGGAGAGGTGAACTGGGCACTGGTGGGTGAACATAACATGCACAATGGCCTGATGGCGATTGCTGCCGCGCGTCATGTGGGGGTCAGGCCGGAAGATGCCGGACAGGCGCTGAACAGCTTTATCAATGCCCGTCGCCGGCTGGAGCTGCGTGGCGAAGTGAACAGCATCAAGGTCTATGATGATTTTGCGCATCATCCGACCGCGATTCTGGCAACGCTGGCCGCACTGCGCAGCAAGGTCGGCGGACGGGCACGTATCCTGGCCGTGCTGGAGCCGCGCTCTAACACCATGAAGATGGGCGTCAGCAAAAACGATCTGGCGCCGTCGCTGGCGCGCGCGGATGAGGTCTTTCTGTTCCAGCCACACCATATTCCGTGGCAGGTTTCCGATGTTGCCGAAGCCTGTATTCCGCCTGCCCACTGGAGTGCCGATATCGATACGCTGGTGGAGATGGTGGCAAAAGCCGCTCAGCCAGGCGACTCTATTCTGGTCATGAGCAATGGCGGCTTTGGAGGTATTCATCAGAAGCTGCTGGACAGGCTGCAGTAATACGACAGGCGCCCGCATCGGGCGCTTTTTTATGCCGTCGGTGCACAGGCGTGTCCGGCATGCACCGGTCCGGGCGCGCGTTCACCTGTCCGCCATTGCAGCCAATCCGGCATCAGGCAGGATCTCAGTTTGCTTCGGCCAGCTCGCGCAGATACTGGAAAATCTGACGGGCAGATTTTGGCGGCTTGTTGCCCGCTTTCTCTTTCTGCGCGTTACGGATCATGCTGCGTAACTGCTGACGATCGGCGTCAGGATAAAGCGCGATCACGTCGCTCATTGCCTCATCACCCTGCTCAATCAGACGATCGCGTAACATTTCCAGCTTGTGGAACAGCGCGACCTGCTGATTGTGGCGATTCTTGAGCTTGTCCAGCGCAACGCGGATAGGCTCGACATCGATACTGCGCAGCAGTTTACCGATCAGTTGCAGCTGACGGCGACGACCCTCTTTTTTGATGCGCTGTGCCAGTTCAATCTCGGTGCGCAGGCGCTCATCCAGTGGGATCTTATCCAGCGAGTTTTTCCCCAGATCGACCAGTTCGGCACCCAGGCGCTTTAACTCTTCGGCATCGCGTTTAATTTCACTCTTACTGACCCAGATAATCTCTTCATCTTCTTCTTCATTATTATCTGGCACATCGTCGAGCCACTCATCGGGCTTTCTGGTCATTTCCGGGCTCCCAAAAAAAAGAGGCTAATCCTACCAGTTTATCGGGTGACTGCGAAATTGTTCTCTGACTCTGATAGACTCAAATCATTCACACATAAGATTAGACGGCAGGTCGATGAACGTATCTACTCAGGTTGCAGAACAGCGAAAAGTACTGGAGCAGGCAATTGCGCAGGCACTTGAACTGGCTAAGGCAAGCACTGACAGCGCGGAAGTCGCGGTCAGTAAAACCACCGGCATCGGGGTCAGCACCCGCTATGGCGAAGTGGAAAACGTCGAATTCAACAGCGACGGGGCGCTGGGCATTACCGTTTATCATCAGAACCGTAAAGGCAGCGCCTCATCAACCGACCTCAGCCCGGACGCGATTAAACGTACCGTGCAGGCGGCGATTGATATCGCGCGCTACACCTCTCCCGATCCTTATGCTGGTCCGGCTGATCCCGAGCTGCTGGCCTATGACGCGCCGGATCTCGATCTTTACCATCCGTGGGAGATCGACGCCGATCGTGCTATCGAGCTGGCGGCGCAGGCCGAGGAGGCCGCGCTGCGCGCCGACAAGCGGATCACCAACACCGAAGGCGGCAGCTTCAACAGCCATGTCGGCATCAAAGTTTTTGGTAACAGTCATGGCATGCTGCAGAGCTACTGTTCCAGCCGTCACTCGCTCTCCAGCAGCGTAATTGCCGAGCAGGATGGCGACATGGAACGCGACTATGCCTACACCATTGGCCGTGCGTTCGACGATCTGAAAAGCCCGGAGTGGGTGGGCGCAGAGTGTGCACGCCGCACGCTTTCCCGTCTGGCGCCGCGCAAGCTGCCGACGATGAAGGCCCCGGTGATTTTTGCCGCTGAAGTGGCGACCGGCCTGTTTGGTCATCTGGTGGGGGCGATCAGCGGCGGCAGTGTCTACCGTAAATCGACCTTCCTGCTGGATGCCATGGGGCAGCAGATTCTGCCGGAGTGGCTGACCATCAGCGAACAGCCGCATCTGCTGAAAGGGCTGGCCTCGACGCCTTTCGACAGCGAAGGCGTGCGGACACAGTCGCGCGACATTATTAAAGCGGGTGTCCTGCAGACCTGGCTGCTGACCAGCTACTCGGCGCGCAAGCTGGGCCTGACCAGCACCGGTCACGCTGGTGGTATCCATAACTGGCGTATCGCGGGTCAGGGTCACAGCTCCGATGCGCTGCTGAAGCAGATGGGCACGGGACTGGTGGTCACCGAGCTGATGGGTCAGGGCGTCAGCGCCATTACCGGCGATTACTCTCGCGGGGCAGCCGGCTTCTGGGTGGAGAATGGCGTAATTCAGTATCCGGTCAGCGAAATCACCATTGCGGGCAATCTCAAAGAGATGTGGCGTAACATGGTGACCATCGGTGACGACATCGAAACCCGTAGCAACATTCAGTGCGGTTCCGTATTACTGCCTGAAATGAAGATAGCGGGACAATAAGATGCATTTCTGAAGCAGCCCGTTGGCTGCTTTTTTTCATCACAATAAAAAAGGAAATGATGATGCGTAAGCATGTGATTGCAATGTTGTCGGCTTCTTTGCTGTTCTCCAGCGTCAGCCTCTATGCGGCGGACCTGGAAGAGGATATGGACACGCTAAATGCAAACCTGAAAATCGTCAAAAAAACAGACAATGCTCAGGAGATGCAGCAGGCGTTAACGAAAATGCGAGCTGCCGCACAGGATGCGAAGCAGTCCACACCGGATAAGCTGGAAGGTCAGCCTGCTGACAGCGCACAGGTGAAAGCGTATCACGCCGGTCTGGACTCGCTGATAGCCCAGATCGATGTGGTTAATACGCTGGCGAAAGCGAATAACGTGGCGGGCGCAAAGCGTGAAGCTGCGAAATTTGATGACATCCGCGATACCAACCATAAGAAATTCCGTTAATCCGATCGCCGGTCAGCCCGACCGGCGTTTTTTACCATCACCTCTTCTTATCACACCACTGACGTCTGCCGACTGCGCCAGCCGGTGTCGCGCAATCAGCCGCTTCGTGACGGTGTGTTCTCACGCTCCGTGCAATCCGTAACTCATTACGCACTAACCGTGCAGGCTGCGATCTGACGCACAACCTTCATTCTGATTTCCACTTGCTGCAGGAAATGTTGCCTCTCCACAGCCGATGGGATGGAGGTTAATTTATTTTCAACGCGAATTATCCGGCTTAACAGGAGTAGTAAGGTGAGCAATGACAGCGTTCCGGTGTATGAAGCGCCACCGGAGAAAGTGCAGGAGCTGGCTGACCGCGTGATGAGGCAGATAGAGGCAATCTACCAGCAGCACGGCATTCAGCCCAATGCGGTGCAGCAGCAGATGCTGCAATCCCATGTCACCGCAATGGCATCACGCTCACTGAGCGGGGAGCCGCTGCCGGACGTGGAAGCGGAGCTGTTTGAGGATATTCCGTCGGAGACGTTAGCGCTGGCGCAGCAGGTGGTAGATCTGTTTGGCAATCTGCCTCGTGAAGAGGCGTGGCTGCTGTCAGTCCATATAGAAGTCGCGCGATCCAACAACTGAAGAGGAACAGAGCATGGTCACAGTCGTCATTGGCGATCGGTTAGGTAAAGGGCAGAAAGTGGCGGCAGGCATCGAAAAAGCCGGTGGCCGGGCCATCGTGGTGCCAGGTGTGGCGGCCGACATGAAGCTGGGTGACGTGATGAAAGCTGAAAACGCTGATTTCGGCATCTCCTTCTGCGGCAGCGGCGGTGCAGGTGCGATCACTGCGCAGAACAAGCATGGCTATAAAGCAAAACATGGCATGCGCTCGATTGATGAGGGCGTCACCGCCATCAATGAAGGCGCCACGGTGCTGGGCTTTGGTTTTATGGACAAGGAGGAATTAGGTGAGCGGCTGGTGCAGGCCTGGAACAGGAAGCACGGCAGCGGATTATGAAAGAACACTACGTGACGCAGGTGACGGTCGACGGCAAAGGCGACACCAAAGCGAAAGCCTTTGCCGATGCTCTGAGCCGTGTGCAGAACCAGGTTCTGCGCGCAACGCAAAAAATTCTGCTGCGCATCGAACCTCAGGATGTCCGGGTGCTGCGGGCGCAGGAGAATGTCAGAACCGAGAAGTTTCTCTTCTTCTTTCTGGCGCGCCAGCGCCGGCACTTCAGCGTCACGCTGGAGATCACCGTCAGCGTCACCGTTTTCGATACTGAGCAGGTGACGTTTACGACAACATCATAAGCCTGTGTGCGTCGGGCCATTCTGCCCTGCGTCTGCTGTGGCAACTCTATGGCCGGCAGGGCGAGGCGGCGGCTGATGCCGGACGGGTAAAAAAACGACAATAAGGTACAACAACATGTTTTTAATCATTTTGTTTAAGTCGTTGATCATTGGCGGGCTGGTTGGCGTCGGCGTGGGGGCAGGTGCCGCGCGCATGTTCCATGCGCCGACAACGCAGGGCATGGGGGCTTTCCGAACGCTGGGTGAGCTGAACTCGTGCGAAGGCGATCCGGCCTCCCACTTCTCCTTTGGTCTTGGCTTCTTTTTCAATGCCTGGGCATCTTCTGTGGCCGCCGGTTCCTTCACGCAGGATGTGGACCACCGCATCATCCCAAACTGGGGGGCGGCGGCGCTGATGGTAAAGAATCGCAACGTGGCGGAGACGCTGCACAACCCGAAAAAAATGGCTATCGCCTGCGGCATCATCGGCATGATCGTGGTCGCCTTCCTGAACTCGACCGCCTCCGCAGTGCCTGCTGCGCTGCAGGTCACGGCAGTCAAAGTACTGGTGCCCGCCGCGAACCTGCTGGTGAACACCGTCATGCCGGTTATCTTCTGGCTGGCTGCGATCGACGCAGGCAGAAAGTCGGGCTTCTGGGCCACCATTTTTGGCGGCCTGGCGCAGCTGATTATGGGCAACGCCGTGCCGGGCCTGGTGCTGGGCATTCTGATTGGTAAAGGCGTAGAAGAGAGCGGCTGGAACCGGGTCACCAAAGTCATGATGACGGCGATTGTGCTGCTGTTTGTGCTGAGCGGCTTCTTCCGGGGTTTCGATATGAAACTGCTGCAGTCATTCCAGCTCGGCATTCCTGGCTGGCTTGACATGATCCACAACACCGTCAGCGGTAAATAGGGGCGATGCGATGAACGAAAATAAAGGCTTCTGGTACGCCGACTGGTCTTTCCCGATCTTTGTTGGCCTGCTCTCTTCGGGTGTCTTTGCCGGAACCCACATGTATTACCTCTATGGTATCGGCGCGTTTAACGAAGTGGCGTTTGTCTCAATGCTGCGTGCAGGCATGGAAACCGGCGTCTATGGCGCGGTCGCTGCCTTTGGCGCCAGCTTCCTGTTTGCCCGCATTATCGAAGGCTCGCTGGTGGGTATTCTGGACATCGGCGGTGCGATTCAGACCGGCGTCGGACTGGGCGTTCCGGCGCTGCTGCTGGGCGCGGGTATCATCTTCCCGGTAGCGAACTTCGCCGCCTCGCTGGTGACCGGGCTGGTGATCGGCCTGGCCATTGGCTACCTGATTATTCTGGCGCGTAAATTCACCATCAATCAGAGCGACTCGACCTACGGCGCTGACGTGATGATGGGCGCAGGCAATGCCTCGGGACGCTTTCTGGGACCACTCATCATTCTCTCCGCTATGGCGGCTTCCATCCCGATTGGGCTGGGTTCGCTGCTGGGGGCGCTGCTGTTCTATCTCTGGAACAAGCCAATTACTGGCGGCGCGATACTGGGCGCAATGATCCTGGGTGCGATTTACCCGATTGCTCTCTGATCTCATCGACAGCCCGACGGTGGGCTGTCGTTAAGGAGAAACCATGTACGACCTGATTATCCGCGCCGCACGCCTCTGCGATGAGCAGGTGGTCGATATTGCGCTGCAGAATGGCCGTATCGCGGCGATAGGCCGCGTGCAGGGCAGCGCCCGCCGCGAGCGCAATCTGGCGGGCCGCGTCTATCTCAGCGCGGGCTGGATCGACTCCCACGTTCACTGCTATCCCAAATCTCCGATTTATCATGATGAGGCGGATGCGATTGGCGTGGCGCATGGCGTCACCACGGTGGTCGATGCGGGCAGCACCGGCGCAGATCATATTGATGACTTTTACCAGCTGACGCGCACGGCCACGACGCAGGTCTATGCGCTGATCAATATCGCCCGCACCGGCATCGTCACTCAGAATGAGCTGGCCGATATGACGCAGATCGATGGTGAAGCGGTGCAGCAGGCGGTGACGCGGCTGCCTGATTTTATTGTTGGCCTCAAGGCGCGTATCAGCAGCAGCGTGGTCGGTAAAAACGGCGTGCAGCCGCTGATAAAAGCGAAAGCGATCCAGCAGCAGAGCGGCGGACTGCCGCTGATGGTGCATATCGGTAACGATCCACCCGATCTCGACCAGATCGTGGATCTGCTCACCAGCGGCGACATCATCACGCACTGCTTCAATGGCAAGCCTAATCGTATCCTGACGCCGCAGGGAGAACTGAAAGTGGCGGTAAAACAGGCGATTGCGCGCGGTGTACGGCTGGATGTGGGCCACGGCAGCGCCAGTTTCAGCTTTGAGGTGGCCCGGGCAGCGATCGCGCAGGGCATTCTGCCCGACACCATCAGTTCGGATATCTACTGCCGCAATCGCCTGGCCGGGCCGGTACACAGTCTGGCGCATGTCATGTCGAAGTTTTTCAGCGTCGGCATGACGCTGCCGCAGGTGATCGACTGCGTCACGGCCAGGGCGGCCGCAGGACTTCGCCTGACGCGCAAGGGCCAGCTGAAAGTAGGTTATGACGCCGATCTGACGGTGTTTAGCGTTAAACAGGAGAGCCGGCCCTTCATCGATTCAGAGGGTGAACAGGTGGCCGGTGATAAACATCTGATCCCGCTGGCGGCCGTGGTCGCCGGAGAGTGGTTTGCGACTGAAGAAGGAGCCGCGCATGAACCCGGTTTATGAAAAGTATGGCCTGAAGCCGGTCATTAACGCCTCTGGCCGTATGACGATCCTCGGTGTTTCCACGCCGTCGAGTGAGGTGATCGACACGGTGAAATATGGCCTCGAACATTACTTCGAGATGAAAGATCTGGTGGATAAGACGGGTGCCTATATCGCCGGGCTGCTGAAGGTGGAGAACGCGCTGGTGGTTTCCTGCGCCTCGGCCGGTATCGCCCAGAGCGTGGCGGCGGTCATTGTCAAAGACAGCGACTGGCTGCTGGATAATCTGCATGCTGCGCCGCTGACCATTCCGCATCAGATTGTGGTGCCGAAAGGGCACAACGTGAACTATGGCGCGCCGGTAGGAAGTATGGTGGCGCTGGGCGGCGGAGAGCTGGTGGAGGCAGGTTACAGCAACGAATGCTCAGCCGCCCAGCTCGCCGCGGCGATCACGCCGCAGACGGCGGCCATCCTCTATGTGAAATCACATCACTGCGTGCAGAAGAGCCATCTCGATGTGGCACAGGCTGCCGCCGTGGCGCGCGAGCACGGCGTGCCATTAATTGTCGATGCCGCCGCAGAAGAGGATCTGCACTGTTACTACGCGGTAGGGGCGGATCTGGTGATCTACAGCGGCGCCAAAGCCATCGAAGGGCCGACCAGCGGACTGGTGATCGGCAGGCATCAGTATGTCGAATGGGTTAAACGCCAGACCAACGGCATTGGCCGTGCAATGAAAGTCGGCAAAGAGGGCATTCTTGGGCTGACCCAGGCCATCGAAAGCTACCTGACGCAGCCGAAGATCAGCGGCGCGCAGATGGTGGAAAAAATGACGCCCTTCATTGCGCAGCTCAACAGCCTGCACGGCGTGACGGCCCGCGTGGTGTGGGACAGCGCCGGGCGCGATATCGCCCGCACCGAGATCGCTTTCGATGAAGCCGCGATCCCGCACCGCACCGGCGATCTGGTGCAGGCACTCAAAAAGGGCGACGTGGCGATCTATTTCCGCGGCTACAAAGCCAACGAAGGCATTATCGAAGCGGACGTCCGCAGCGTCAGCGCCGATCAGCTGAATACCATCTTTACCCGCATCCAGACGCTGCTAAACGGAGAAAACAACGCATGACGCTGACCCCCCATTTTTATCAGGATCGTCTCTGCCTCAATGTGCTGGCGGGATCAAAAGAGAATGCGCGCGCCATCTGGCAGGCGGCAGAAGGGCATGTGCTGGTGGGTGTACTGTCAAAAAACTACGCCAGCAATGCGGCCGCGATCGCCGATATGCGCGAGTATGCCGCGCTGATCGACAACGCGCTCTCGATCGGGCTGGGCGCGGGCGATCCGAATCAGTCACAGATGGTGAGTGAGATCGCGGCGGAGCTGCAGCCGCAGCATGTAAACCAGGTTTTTACCGGTGTCGCCACCAGTCGCGCCCTGCTGGGGCAGTCGCAGACCGTCGTCAACGGCCTGATCTCACCCACCGGCACGCCGGGTCGGGTAAAAATTTCCACCGGACCGCGCAGCGCAAAACAGCCTGACGGGATCGTTCCCGTCGAAACCGCTATTGCGATGCTGCAGGATATGGGCGGCAGCTCGGTGAAATATTTCCCGATGGGCGGGCTGCAGGCGGTGGAGGAGTATCGCGCCGTGGCGGAAGCGTGCGCAAAACAGGATTTCTGGCTGGAGCCTACCGGCGGCATCGATCTGGCGAATTTTGGTGAGATCGTCCGTATTGCGCTGGCGTCGGGCGTCAGTAAAGTGATCCCGCATGTTTACAGTTCGATCATCGATAAAGCCAGTGGTGAGACGCGCGTGGAGGATGTGCGGCAGCTGCTGACGATCTGTAAAACGCTGCTTGCCTGAGGATCGATACGATCGGTAAGCCCCGGCGCGATCGCGCAGCATGGACGTTGCACGACGATCGCCGTAGGCTGATTCCCATTTTCTGTCTGCTAACAGGTAACGCTTGTGAGATTTCCCCATCAGCGCCTTGCGCAACTGTTCGATGCCCTGCAAAACGAAACGCTGCCTCAGGAGGAGCTGGCGCGGCGCTTTGCCGTCTCGACGCGCACCGTGCGCACCGACATGACGGCGCTGAATGCGCTGCTGGCCGAACATGGCGCGCAGTTTATCCTGAATCGCGGTGCAGGCTATCAGCTGAAAATTGAGGATGCGCAGCGCTTTCAGCATCTGCAACAGCACAGTGCATCGCCACTGCGGGTGCCCCGAACCGCACCAGATCGGGTACGCTATCTGCTGACCCGCTTTCTCACCGCGGCCTACTCACTGAAGCTGGAGGCGCTGGCAGAAGAGTGGTTTGTCAGTCGCGCCACTCTGCAGAATGATATGGCCGAGGTGCGCGAATGGCTGGGGCGCTATCACCTTACTATCGAGAGCAAGCCGCATTACGGCATGAAGCTGTTTGGCAGTGAGGTGGCAATCCGGACCTGTCTGACTGACCTGTTGTGGCAAATCGATCAGGCGCAGCCGGAGAGTCCGCTGCTGACCATCGAGGCGCTGAACAGCGGCATACTGGAGACGCTGCGTCCGCTGCTGCAGCGCTGTTTCGCCCGGCACAACATCCGGCTGAGCGATGAGGGCGAGCGCTATCTGCGGATCTACTGTGCCGTGGCGGTACGGCGCATCAGCGAAGGCTATCCGCTCAACGATCCGGGGGCGGAAGAGATTGGCGACGAGGAGCGGGAAGCCGCGCATCAGCTGATTACGCTGATGCGTCCGCTGGTCAGCAAGCCCATCTCCCCGGCTGAAGAGCACTGGCTGCGGATTAACATTGCGGCGCGGCGGATTCAGGCGGTGGCCCCCAGCGCCATTAACGCAGACGATGGCGAGGCGCTGGTGGATTATCTGCTCAGCTTTATCAACACTCACTACAACTTTAATCTGCAGCACGATCAGCAGCTGCGTGCCGATCTGCTTACCCACATCAAGACCATGATTACCCGGGTTCGCTATCAGATTCATATCCCTAACCCGCTGCTCAGTAACATCAAGCAGCACTATCCGATGGCCTATGATGTCACCCTCGCGGCGGTGACCAGCTGGGGGAAGTATACCCCTTATGTGATCAGCGAGAATGAAATAGGCTTTCTGGTACTGCATATCGGTGTCGGGCTGGAGCGCCACTATGACGTCGGTTATCAGCGTCATCCGCAGGTGCTGCTGGTGTGCGACAGCGGCAACTCGACGCTGCGGATGATTGAGGCGATGCTGCTGCGCCGCTATCCGCAGCTGCAGGTCACGGCGCGACTGTCACAGCGTGAATATGAGGCGCGCAGCCGCATTGATGAGGATTTTGTTATCTCAACCATCCGCCTCAGCGAAAAAGAGAAGCCGGTGGTGGTCATGTCGCCGTTTCCCACCGGTTTTCAGCTGGAACAGATTGGCAAACTGGTGCTGGTCGATCGAACCCGGCCCTATATGCTGGCGAAATTTTTTGATGCGCAGCATTTTCATATTATCGATCGGCCGATGACCCGTTCTGAGCTGTTCCGCCAGCTGTGCGATCAGCTGGAGGCGGAGGGATTTGTGGATGCGGCGTTCTGTCCGTCGGTAGAAGAGCGCGAAGCGATCGTCAGCACCATGCTCGGCGAAGGCATTGCGCTGCCGCACTCGCTGGGGCTGCTGGCAAAGAAAACCGTGGTCTGCACCGTGCTGGCCCCGCAGGGAATCGCCTGGGGCGACGACACCGCCTATGTGATTTTTCTGCTGGCGATCAGCAAAAGTGAGTATGAAGAGGCGATGGCGATCTACGATCTGTTTGTGACGTTTCTGCGTGAAAGGGCGATGACCCGCCTGCGGGATAGCACGGATTTCAGTAGCTTCAGGGCGGTCGCGATGGATTGTCTGAGCCGCCCCTGAGTATCAGTTTTTCTTTGCCAGCAGGCGTGGGATCTCACGCAGACACCAGGATTTCGCTTCGCCCATGCTGTCACGTCGCCACGCCATAATAATATCGACCTCGCGGGTATACTCCGGGCTGACCACCCGCAGGCGACCTTCGGCAATGTCCTGCTCCACTAGCGAATAGGGCATGGTCGCGACGCCCAGGCCCGCCAGCAGCGCGCGGCGCTTGTCGTCCATGCTGCTCACGGTCAGGCGCTGCTGCTTATCCAGCAGCTGCACGGTCAGCACCGGCCGCTCACGGGCCGTGTCTGCCACCGCAATGCCACGGTATTTGACCCGCGTCACTTCCGACTGCGGTTCAGGTTCGTTGTGAATCGGGTGATCGGCGCTGGCGACATAGACGCTCATCATGGTGTAGAGCTTGCGGGTGTTAATTTCGGTTGAAGCGCGGAAGTGCATATCTGGCGCGATTACGATGTCGGCGCGGCCCTGTTCCAGCCGCTCCCAGGCGCCTGCCAGTACTTCGGTGACCAGTGAAAACTGCGTATTGGCTTTATCTGCCAGCCGCGTGACCAGCGGAAACAGGGCCTCGACCGGCACCAGCGCTTCAGTCACGATGGTCAGATGTGTTTCCCAGCCGCGTGCCAGTGCTTCTGCATCTGTGGTGAGCTTATCGGCGGCTTCCAGCAGTACCCGGCCGCGCTCCAGCAGCATGCGTCCCACGTTCGTGAATTTGGTGCGATGACCGGAACGGTCAAACAGCACCACATCCAGCTCCTCTTCCAGCTTCTGCATGGTGTAGCTGAGGGCGGAAGGAACGCGGCCCAGTTCATCCGCGGCAGCGGCAAAACTGCCACGTCGATCAATCGCATCCATTACGCGTAAAGATTCAAGGGTTAACGCACGCTCTTTAGCCATCCCGGTTCTCTGTCAGGAAATTTGAACATGCCGGGCAGATTAACTGGCTAACAATCCGGCGTCCAGACTTTTACCATGAGGGTATAGAGTCCGCGACCGATTCTCGTCAGCGGATGCCGGAGGTAAATCATGATCACCACACGCAGTGCGTCTGCATGTGGCCAGGCCGATTTTGGCTGGCTGCAGGCCCGCTACAGTTTCTCTTTTGGCCACTACTTTGATCCGAAGCTGATGGGCTACGCGTCACTGCGCGTCCTGAACCAGGAAGTGCTGGCGCCGGGCGCCGCGTTTCAGCCGCGCTCTTATCCTCAGGTCGATGTGCTGAACATCGTGCTGCAGGGTGAAGCGGAATACCGCGACAGCGAAGGCAACACCATCAGCGTACAGGAAGGGGAGGCGCTGCTGCTCTCTGCGCAGCCGGGCGTCAGTTACACCGAAATAAACCAGAGCAAAGAGCGACCGCTGACGCGTATGCAGCTCTGGCTGGCCGCCTGCCCGGAGCGGGAAAACCCGCGCATGCAGAAAATGGCACTGGCAGAAGGGCAGCTGTCGCAGCTGATCGCCTCGCCGGATGGCGCAGACGAAAGTCTGCAGCTGCGTCAGCAGGTATGGATTTATCAGGTCGAGCTGGCACCGGGTGAGCAGCACGCGCTGCGCTTACAGGGGCCGCGTGCCTATCTGCAGTCGATTCACGGATCGCTGACCGCAATGTCCGGCACCGATCATCAGGAGACGCTGGGTTGTGGTGACGGCGCGTTCCTGCAGGAGGAGAAGCAGCTGCAGCTGACCGCCAAAACTCCGACCCGCGCGCTGGTTATCGACATTCCGGTCTGAATCGCAGGCATAAAAAAAGGCGGCCAGGGCCGCCTTTTTTGCGTTCTGCAGGTTATTTCAGCATGGTGAAGGCGGTGGTAACGTGCTTCACGCCGCTGACGCGGCTGGCGATATCGGCCGCTGCCTGTGCTTCCTGTGACGTTACCAGACCCAGCAGGAACACTTCGCCATTCTCCGTCGTCACTTTTACGTTTGACGATTTCACCTGGTCGCTGCCCAGCAGCTGCGAGCGGATTTTGGTGGTGATCCAGGTGTCGGACGAGGTGGTGCCGAGCGTCACTTTCTGCCCGATACGAATTTCGTTATACACCTCGGTTGCGCCATCCACCCCCATGGTGATCTGTTTGGCGCGATTAGCAATCTCCTGCGACGGTGCCTGACCGGTCAGCAGCACTTTGCCCTGATAAGCTGTCGCAATCACGCGGGCATCGGTTTTGATCTGCTGATCTTTGGCTAATGCGTTTGTGACGCGCAGCTCCAGCGTGCCGTCATCCACCTGCGTCCCGACGGAGCGGGGATCGGTAGCCGTTTTGGTCGCAACGGCCGCACCGCCCGCGACGACCGCGACACAGCCCTGCAGCAGCATGGCGGTTAACAGAATAGCTATAGCGTTCAATGCTTTCATTCGTGCTCCTTCGTTCATTCCTGATGGGGAAAGAGAGTGTTATCGATCAGATCGCACAGGCAGTTCACGGTGAGCATGTGCATCTCCTGAATCCGGGCACTGCGATGAGAGGGAATACGGATTTCCACATCCTGCGGGCCCAGCAGTCCGGCAAGCTCTCCGCCATCATACCCGGTAAGCGCAACGATAGTCATATCGCGTGTTACCGCGGCTTCTACCGCCTTGATAATGTCACGCGTGTTACCGCGGGTAGAGATCGCCAGCAGCACATCGCCAGCCTGTCCCAGGGCGCGTACCTGTTTGGCATACACTTCATCATGCAGACGGTCATTGCCGATCGCGGTCAGCATCACGTTATCTGCGCTCAGCGCCAGCGCGGGCAGGCTGGGGCGTTCGGTCTCAAAACGATTGATCATGCTGGCGGCAAAATGCTGGGCATTAGCCGATGAGGCCCCGTTGCCACAGCTCAGGATTTTATTGCCATTGAGTAACGACTGCACCAGCGTCATGGCCGCACGGGAGATGGCATCGGGCAATGCCTCAGCAGCAGCAATCTGGGTCTGAATACTTTCAGTAAAACACGCTTTAATTCTTTCCTGCACACGACCACCTGGTTCTAAACGTCTGCATTAAAGGCATTCGGCAGCCATTCAAGCGCCGTGCCGGTAATGGCGATGATATCGAAACGGCAATTCACTGTTTCAAAACTGCCGCCGCGTTGCGCCAGCCAGAGAGCGGCGGCGCGCAGCAGCTTTTGTTGTTTATTCCGGGTTATGCTGGCGAGTGCGCCACCATAACGCGCGTCGCGACGGTAGCGGACTTCCACAAACACCCAACAGTGCCCGTCACGCATAATCAGGTCAAGTTCACCCTGCCGAAAGTGAACGTTGCTGGCAACCCATGTCAGGCCAGCCTGTTCCAGATAGCGCCGGGCCACTTCTTCGTGCCCGGCCCCAATCTGCTGGCGGGTCAGTTGGCCGGTGCGATTTCGCCCCGGCGATACTGGTTCCATGTCAACGTCCTGTTGATCACACAATCCGTGTTGGCACTGAGCCTGCCGGTATTGCCATCCAGCGTAAAGCCCGGTGTCTGGCGCATCTGGTTGAAGTGGTTCGCCAGCGTCCAGGCATCCATTCCCATGGCATAGAGACGCACCAGCGAATAGTCATTGTTGAATGACTTCGCAGTCTGTTGCATCAGGCCAGGGTTGCTGCCGGAAAGCAGCGGGATGTCGCTGAACTGCAGGCCATCCATCTCCAGACGGAAATCAGGACCGGCACCGGCCTGTGCGCTGCGTGAGCTGGCGTAGAGCGAGATGTTGCTGCGACTGCCAGTGCGCATCGCGATCATCGGTTTAATCAGCTGCAATTCATCCTGCGTCGACACGATATAGACCGCATCAACGCTGCCACCGCTGCTGGTGCTGACCGCATCCGGCGTGCTCTGCTGCGGAGCCGGAATCGTCAGCCCTGCGATGGAAACGCCCTGCGACGCGGCAGGCGTCACATTCACTGGCGTACCGGAGAGGCTGATGCCTGCGCCACTGTTGATGCCCTGTTTCAGCTCAGCTGTGGAACCGAAACGCTGTTGCATCACTGTCGTGCCACCCAGCGACTGCCACTCCTGAGCAAAGGCGTTGGTGACGCGATCGCCCAATCCGCTACGCGGAACCAGCAGCAGGGGCTGGCGTTTGCCCTGATCCCAGATGTGGTGTGCCGCATCGCGGGCTTCATCTTCCGGAGAGAGCGCAAAGTAGCAGATATTCGGATGGTTCTGGATCTGTTCCGGTTCGTTAAGCGCCAGCACATTCAGTGGCGTCTGGCTATTAGCGACTTTCTCGACGTTGCTCTTCAGCAGTGGGCCGACCACGATAGTCGCGCCATCCTGCTGAGCCTGCTGCATGACCTGTTCAATCGGCTGGCTGCTGGTGTCATACACTTTGATCTGCGCATTGCTGGCCGGTTGTGCAGCGACCGGCTGGGACTGAGGCTGCGAAGCGGTGTCCGGAGTCTGCTGCTGTGAGGTGGTGTCGGCAGACGGCTGCTGCGGTGCGCTGATCGGATCGCTGGCAGAGCCGGGGACGGCAGCAGGCTGGGTGCTGCTGGTGGCATCGGCCGTGGCTGGCTGGGCTGTTGAAGCAGGCTGAGCGGACGGAGCAGAGAGGCCGTTCTTCGCGTCATTAAAGCCTTTCTGAATGGCGTTGGCGAACACCTGAGCCTGGCCGTTCAGTGGCAGCAGCAGCGCGATAAGGCTGGTCGAGGCTTTGGTATAGTTCTGCATCTGACTAAGCTGCGTCGGCAGGGTTTTGGCTGCCGGATTCTGCGGGTAGCGGGTCTGCCAGTCTTTAATGCCTGACTTGAGCATCTCCGCATCCTGGGCGTTCGCGCGCCAGACCGCGAGCAGATCCAGCCAGCCCTGCAGCACATTTTCGTCGGCGTTGATGACCAGGTTGCTGACCTCCTGCGGCGACATCTGCGTCAGTGTCTGCCAGGTAGCGTCGATATTTCCCTGATGATCGGTGCCTTTCAGCAGCGGCTCCTGCGCGATATAGGACCGCACCAGCGAGAGCGACGGACGACCCTGGGCGCTGGCAATCTGCAGGCTGTAGTAACGCGCCAGCTGATCCTGCGACAGGGCGCCGGTTTTCACCTGCGCTAACAGCGGTTCCGCTTCTTTGGTTTTCTGCTGTGCAATCAGCAACTGCGCGTTGAGCAGCAGGGATTCCTGCTGTTGCGTCTCAGAAAGCTGCTGCGGCAACTGGCTCAGTTGCTGCGTCGCTTCAGGATATTTTCCTTCCTTCAACAGGGCGCGGATTGCGAGTAATTGCCAGTCGGTCTTGCTATCATCGCTGCTTTGCTGTGCCTGCTGCAGATAGTAAGCGGAACCGGCTGTGATGGGTCCCTGAATATTGACGGTTGAGGTTTGCGGCCCCTGACCGCTACACGCGGCTAAAATCAGCCCAGCAAGAATGACAGGCAGAAAGCGTCCTGCTTTATGACGAACGACTTTTGAAGGAAGCATACTGTATCCAGTGATGTTTTTTTCAAGATGCTCAATATTAAATCGGCAATTCGGATGAAACAATGAAACAACTCGATCGGGCAGAGATTTCTGCCAGCACGCTCTACATCGTTCCAACCCCGATTGGTAATTTGGGTGATATCACCCAGCGGGCGCTGACGGTGCTTTCGAGCGTCGATCTGGTCGCTGCGGAAGATACACGTCATACCGGACTGTTGCTACAACATTTCGCCATCAATGCGCGACTCTTCTCACTTCATGACCACAACGAACAGCACAAGGCTGAGCTGCTTTTGACGAAGCTGCAGGACGGTCAAAGCATAGCTTTAGTTTCTGATGCTGGCACGCCGTTGATCAACGATCCGGGCTATCATCTGGTGCGTCGTTGCCGTGAAGCGGGCATCCGTATAGTGCCGCTGCCGGGTGCCTGTGCCGCGATTGCCGCATTAAGTGCTGCGGGTCTGCCGTCCGATCGTTTCTGTTACGAAGGGTTTCTGCCTGCCAAAACCAAAGGTCGCTGCGATGCGCTGCGGGCGCTGGTGCAGGAGCCGCGCACGCTGATTTTCTATGAATCGACCCACCGCCTGATCGACAGTCTGCAGGATATGGTCAGTGAGCTGGGCGCTGACCGCTATGTCGTGCTGGCGCGTGAACTGACCAAAACCTGGGAGTCCATCCACGGCGCGCCCGTGGGCGAGCTGCTGGCCTGGGTAAAAGAGGATGAGAATCGTCGCAAAGGCGAGATGGTGCTGATTGTTGAAGGCCACAAGGTCGGGGATGAGGATACGTTACCGGCCGATGCACTGCGCACTCTGGCGCTGCTGCAGAAGGAGCTGCCACTGAAACGCGCAGCCGCGCTGGCGGCGGAGATCCACAGCGTGAAGAAAAATGCGCTTTATAAGTATGCGCTGGCGCAGCAAGAGGCGTGACAAACGGCGGGGAATGTCCTATTATCCCGCGCCGAAGCTGACCAGACAGTCGCCGCTTTGTCGTCGTCCTCACGTGTGGGGAGACGGGCAAAGGGGAGGAAAGTCCGGGCTCCATAGGGCAGGGTGCCAGGTAACGCCTGGGAGGCGCAAGCCTACGACCAGTGCAACAGAGAGCAAACCGCCGATGGCCCAGAAATGGGATCAGGTAAGGGTGAAAGGGTGCGGTAAGAGCGCACCGCGCGACTGGCAACAGTTCGTGGCACGGTAAACTCCACCCGGAGCAAGGCCAAATAGGGGTTCACAAGGTACGGCCCGTACTGAACCCGGGTAGGCTGCTTGAGCCAGTGAGCGATTGCTGGCCTAGATGAATGACTGTCCACGACAGAACCCGGCTTAACGGTCAGCTTCGACTTTTACTGAAAACCCCGCAATGCGGGGTTTTTGCTTTTCAGGCAGCGGGCAGGCGGCGATGAATGCCTGTCCACGACGCACCCTATGGAAAGAATGCGGCTTAACGGCCAGCGTCGACTTTTACTGAAACCCCCGCAATGCGGGGTTTTTGCTTTTCAGGCAGCGGGCAGGCGGCGATGAATGCCTGTCCACGACGCACCCTATGGAAAGAATGCGGCTTAACGGCCAGCGTCGACTTTTACTGAAAACCCCGCAATGCGGGGTTTTTGCTTTTCAGGCAGCGGGCAGGCGGCGATGAATGCCTGTCCACGACGCACCCTATGGAAAGAATGCGGCTTAACGGCCAGCGTCGACTTTTACTGAAAACCCCGCAATGCGGGGTTTTTGCTTTTCAGGCAGCGGGCAGGCGGCGATGAATGTCTGTCCACGACGCACCTTATGGAAAGAATGCGGCTTAACGGTCAGCGTCGACGTTGACTGAGAACCCCGCAATAGCGGGGTTTTTGCTTTTCAGGCAGCGGTCAGACAGCGATGAATGTCTGTCCACGACGCACCCTATGGAAAGAATGCGGCTTAACGGTCAGCGTCGACGTTGACTGAAACCCCGCAATAGCGGGGTTTTTGCTATATAACACTCACAATCTTTAATCGCGGCCGTGCGGTTCATCCCAGTCAAATGCCGGACCCAGCGAAATGACGCCGTGCGGATTGATGGTCTTATGGCTGCAATAGTAGTGGTGACGGATATGCGGCAGGCTGACCGTCTCTGCAATGCCGGGCATCTGATAGATGTCGCGCAGGAAGCCACTGAGATTTCTGTAATCAGAAATTCGATGACGATCGCATTTAAAGTGGGTCACATAGACCGGGTCGAAGCGGACCAGCGTGGTCCAGAGTCGAAGATCCGCTTCAGTCAGCTGGTCGCCAGCCAGATAGCGGTGCTGGCCTAAAATCTGCTCCAGCCGCGACAGCGAATGGAACAGGGCCGTCACGGCCTCATCGTAGGCGGATTGCGACGTAGCAAAGCCTGACTTATAGACGCCGTTGTTCACGGTGTCGTAAATCCAGCCGTTCAGCTCATCGATTTTCTGACGCAACGTTACGGGATAGTAATCACCGGCGCGCGCACCCACCGCGTCAAAGGCGCTGTTGAACATACGGATAATATCCGCTGACTCATTGCTGACGATGGTATTCTGCTGCTTGTCCCACAGAACCGGTACGGTGACGCGGCCACTATACTGCGGGTCGGCGTGCAGATAGAGCTGATAGAGGAATTCGTTCTGATAGAGCTTGTCGCCGGTCGCCTCTTCGAAAGTGTCATCGAAGGTCCAGCCGTTCTCCAGCATCAGGGGATGAACGACTGACACATCAATCATGCTTTCCAGCCCTTTCAGCTGGCGCATCAGCAGGGTGCGGTGCGCCCATGGGCAGGCCAGCGAGACATAAAGATGATAGCGGTCGCGTTCGGCGGTGAATCCCGCGTTGCCTGTCGGACCGGCACTGCCGTCCGCCGTAACCCAGTGACGAAACGCCGACTCTGAACGTTTAAATCGTCCGCCGGTAGATTTGGTGTCATACCAGGTGTCATGCCAGACACCGTCAACTAACTGTCCCATAATCGCTCCAATGCAAACAGGGCGGGGAAATGTCCCCGCCCTGCTAAGTATATGTGGCATTACGCATTACGTAAGATTAGCGTGCAACGGCCTGCAGTTTTCTTTTGCCGATCAGGTGATCCAGGCTGTATGCGCCAGGACCGACCAGACCCAATACCAGAAAGCCACCAGCGATAGAGAGGTTCTTCATGAACATCAGCTGGTTGACGCCTTCAGCAAAATTACTGTGGAACAGGAACGCCGTCAGGATAGTGAAGCCTGCGGTAAACAGAGCTGTAAAACGGGTCAGGAAACCAAACAGGATGGCCAGGCCGCCGCCGAACTCCAGCAGAATTACCAGCGGCAGCATAAAGCCAGGCACGCCCATCGCTTCCATATACTGCTGCGTACCAGCATAACCGGTAATCTTGCCCCAGCCTGCGGTAATGAACAGGATTGGCATCAGGATGCGAGCCAGCAACAGACCAGTATCTTCGAATTTTTTCATCATTTACTCCAGCGCTATCAATGATGCAGGGCAGGTTGCCCGCAGGGTTTATGCCCGCTGAAAGCAGTGCTGCGTTCATTGGGGTGATGGCTGGAGATGATAGTCGCGCAGTGAAAAGGTTGTAAGCGAGATATACTGTCAGTGTTTTTCAGAAATTCTGATGAAGAAAAGCCGGCCTTTTCAGGGCCGGCTTTTAGCAGGATTAGCGCGGTGGCATCGCAGACTTGATCATGCGCCAGGTGCTCCAGGCGCCGAAGCCCCGTTTTGCCCAGCGTAGCAGCCTGTTAGGGCTGCGAATCGAGTAAACGGCCAGCGCACTGCTGCCGATAGCCAGATAGCGACGTAAGCTGAGGAAAGTAAACCAGCCGCGATCGTAGTGGGCGGTGCCTTCCAGCCAGTCACGCCGCGCAGCGCTCAAGTCCAGCCGCTGCTGCTGCACATGCTTAAGCAGTTCATGGATGCGTTCTTCACGCTCGCGGCGGCTCATCAGCGCTGCTCCTCCAGCAATTTACGGTCGGTTTCCAGCTCTTTACGCGTATGGCGCAACAGCGTGGACTGACGTGTTTTGTGAAGCGTCCAGAGTCCGAAGATAACCGCCAGCAGGAACAGCGTGCCGGTCGTGATGCCAATGGCCATCAGGCGGTACTGTGCATCTACGGCCCAGATAATCAGCACCATCAGACTCATCAGACCAAATGCCGTGAACAGCATGGTCAGGCCCACCATCAACAGCAGCTGTATCAGGTTTGCTTTTTCCTGTTCCAGTTCCACCACTGCCAGACGGACACGCGTCTCAACCATACCCACCAGCGTGGTCACAATGCGCTGACCGATGTTAATGACCCCTTTCGCCGGGCCGTGGTTCTGCTGTGAGTCAGTCATAATTAACGACGCGAAATGAGCATGCCCAGTGCGACGCCAATCGCTGCACCGATGCCCACACCATGCCAGGGATTTTCGCGCACGTAGCCTTCGGCTTTCTGCGCCGCTTCACGGGTGGTCGCCGCAATGCGCTCACCGGATTCGCCCAGACGCTCGCGCGAACTGTCCAGCGCCACACGCGCTTTGTTACGCAGTTTGTCCAGCTCGCCTTTGGATTTTTCAGTGCCGCTGCTCAGCACTTCTTCCAGGGTATCCGCCAGGTTTTTCAGCTCAGCACGCAAATGTTCTGATGATGTGTCTTTAGACATAAAATACTCCTTTAACATCAGTTGGTTAATTCCGGTTAGTAGGGCTCCGCCTGTAACTTTTTCAGCTCCCGGCGCGCGTCATCCAGCTTTTGTTGTCTTTTGGCAATTTTCTCCCTGTCATGGCCCTCTTCGCGCTCTTCCCTGAGTGCGTGCTCGCGCTCCGCCACTTTTTGCTTCTGCGCGTTAATTCTTTCCAGATGAGCTGCTTCGAGTTTTTTGTCACTGCAATCAGCCCGGACTTCTGTCAGCGCACGCTCCAGACCGTTCACCCGGCGCTGGTTGTTGTGCTTCTGCGCCATTCCGATTTCACGCTGAATATCCTGCTCTTTCTGCTCACACAGCGTTTCGGCTGCCAGCAGCGAACCTGACAGCGACAAGAGCGCGACGCCCAGAAAAATTTGATATTTCATCGGTCCTGAACCCTTCCTTTGCGACCTGAACCCTCATCACTGGCGTAATCATCTGATTTCGGGTGCTGAGGGTCGACTCTCGCTTAAGCATAGACAGCGATAGTAAAAAGTTCAAAAAAGACCGGGAGATAGGGCCTCTGTCACGCCACCTGGAGACAATCTGGCGGCGTGACAGCGGCGGTATCGGGCGATTACGCCAGAGAGAAGTGTTGAGAGTGATCGTGCTGCGCCACAATAAAGCCCTGTGGCAGCAGACGGCGCAGGACTTTTTGCGCCGCCAGGCTCTGCTCTTCGCTGTCAAAATGGATGACCAGCGCATCACCCGCAGGCGTGATGCTTTTGATACGAATGCCCTGAGCACTTAACTGCTGATAAAGATAAAACCCATCGGGCAGCGTCGCCCCGGCATGGGAAACCCGAATCTGCACCACCGTTTCGTGCTTGATCAGTCCGGGAACGAGACAGAGCGCGACCAGCGCAAAGGCAGCAGCAATCAGCCACGGTCGCCACCGTTTGGGAACAGCCTGTAGCAGTTTCATTACTCGGCTTTCCCGTTCTGATTCGCCTGACGCTTGCGCCATAAAACGACAAGGGATCCGACGAGGCCAAATACCAGCAGCGCCAGTGGCAGCATCATCAGAAAGAACATCATCTCATCTTCGTAACGTCGGAAAATCGGGGTTTTACCCAGCGCAAAGCCGATAACGGTTAAAATGACAACCCACAGGAAAGCGCTTACCCAGTTGAAAAACTGGAAACGGGCATTGCTGAGGCCGGACAAACCGGCAATGGTGGGCAGCAGCGTACGCACAAAGGCGATAAAGCGGCCTATCAGCAGAGCCGACAAACCGTGACGGTGGAACATGCTGTGCGCGCGCTGGTGATACTGGGCGGGAAGGTGAGAGAGCCACTTCTGCACCGTCGGCGTATTGCCCAGCCATCGCCCCTGGATGTAGCTTACCCAGCAGCCGAGGCTCGCGCCCGTGGTCAATACCAGGATGGTCAATGGGAAACTCATAGTACCTTTAGCAATCAGCACGCCCACCAGAATCAGCAGGCTGTCGCCCGGCAGAAACGCGGCAGGAAGCAGGCCATTTTCCAGGAACAGAATCATAAACAGCACGCCATAAATGGCCCATACCAGCGCGGGGTCGGAAAGGGTTTCATAATCCTGTTGCCACAAGGCGTGCAGTAACGCTTGCAAAATATCCATCAATCATTCCTGAACATCATTGTTAAACATGTCCCACAGGGACCTGAACGCAGACCGGCATATCGTTATAAATTTTAGGCGCACAGCCTGGGCGGGATTTTCCGGATCCTTCCAGAATTGATTGTTAAATCAGCGATTTTATAACCCCCTGTCGCAAAGGGTAATAAAAGGGCGATAACTGTAACAAAATTCGCCTGTCTGAGACAGGAAAACTCTCTGGCAGACAGGAGTTTTACCTTGTGAAACGACCTGTAAAAAGGAGCTTTACACGTCCTGACACTATTGCAGATTAACTGACCCTTTCAGGGCGCGTCAGGGATGCTCAGCGGGCGTAATCAGACCCTTCAGGCAGGATGACCGGATTCTCACTGAACATGTAACGATCCACGTTAAATTCGAAATCGTCTGCCGTCGCGTTAAACAGCATCTGCTTAGTATTTTCCAGATGTTGCCACATCGCCAGTTTGCTGGCGGCTGGATCTTTGCGCATCAGTGCTTTCAGGATCTGATCGTGGTCGTCGCACCAGCTGAGAATGCTGCGCTGGTCGATGTGCTCGTGGAGTTTGAGCCAGTAGGGATTGTGCAGGCGATGCAGCCACATTTTTTCAACGATGGCGGCTAAGGCGCTGTTCTGAGTGGATTGGGCGATGCGGACGTGAAACTGCATATCCCACTCGGAGTCACGAAAGTGATCTTCCTGACGGGCTTTTTCCTGAATCGCCATCAGGTCGACAATATCCTGACGCGTCACCTGAGTGGCGGCGAACTCGGCGACGTTACTTTCAATCAGCTGGCGGGCCTGCAGTAATTCAAACGGACCAAAGGTGGCAAACTCCAGCTGACTGCTGCTGACAGCAATACGATTCTGTTGCTGGCTGGCAATCACGTGAATGCCGGACCCTTTGCGGACTTCCACATAGCCTTCCACTTCCAGCATGATAATCGCTTCGCGAACCACCGTCCGGCTCACTTCCATCTCTTCGGCAATCAGACGTTCAGCAGGCAGTTTATCGCCCACCGGATAAATCCCGGTTTCAATGCGGCTTTTCAGCGCGCTGGCCAGCTGTTGATAGAGTCGACGGGATTCGGTGAGGTCCATAGTACAATCCTGATAGCAGACAGATAAGTTGTTATACCACTTCAGGCAGGGTGAGGAAATGGGCTGGCCTGCGCCAGCCCGACAGATTAGCTGCGGACTGCGCTGGCCTGCGGGATCACCGGCTCAGCATTCAGCTCTGAGATCGGTTTATTCTTCAGCACCGTCCAGATCACCACTGCACCCAGCAGATCGAACACCGCCAGCGCGGCAAACAGCGGGCTGAAGCCCAGCGTATCGGCCAGCGCACCGACCACCAGCGCAAACAGGGTGCTGGCGGTCCAGGCAGCCATGCCGGTTAAGCCGTTAGCCGTCGCCACCTCATTACGGCCAAACACGTCAGATGACAGAGTGATCAGCGCACCGGACAGCGCCTGATGCGCAAAGCCGCCAACGCACAACAGCCCGATAGCGATATAGGGGCTGGTGAACAGGCCGATGGTGCCGGGTGCAATCATTAATACCGCGCCCAGGGTCACGACCAGCTTACGGGAAACGATCAGGTTAACGCCGAACCAGCGCTGAAACAGCGGCGGCAGATAGCCACCCAGAATGCAGCCAAAGTCTGCGAACAGCATCGGCATCCAGGCAAACATTGCGATCTCTTTGAGATTAAAACCATACACCTTGAACATGAAGAGCGGAATCCAGGCGTTGAACGTTCCCCACGCCGGTTCTGCCAGAAAACGCGGCAGCGCAATGCCCCAGAACTGGCGGTTACGGATAATCTCCAGCGCCGACATCTTACGGGTGTTACCGGTCTGATGCTGCGCTTCCTGACCGGAGATAATGTAATTGCGCTCTTCGTCGCTGAGTTTTGTCTGCTGTTTGGGGTGCTTGTAAAAAATCAGCCAGCAGAACGCCCAGGCCATACTCAGCACGCCGGTAATAATAAAGGCCATCTGCCAGCTGTGCGCCATGATCGCCCAGACCACCAGCGGCGGAGCCAGCATTGCGCCAATGGAAGAACCGACGTTGAAGTAGCCAACCGCCACCGACCGCTCCCTGGCCGGAAACCATTCGCTGCTTGCCTTCAGGCCCGCGGGGATCATTGCGGCTTCTGCCGCGCCGACCGCACCACGTGCCAGCGCGAAGCCGCCCCAGCTGCCCGCCATCGCGGTAGCGGCACAGAATATCGCCCACAGCACCGCGAACATCGCATAGCCGATTTTAGTGCCGAGCAGATCCAGCACATAACCGGCGACCGGCTGCATCAGCGTGTAGCAGGCGGAGTAGGCTGCCACTATGTAGGAGTACTGCTGCGTGGTGATATGCAGCTCTGTCTGTAATGTCGGGGCAGCCACGGCAATCGTGTTGCGGGTCAGATACCCCAGCACGGTGCCGAGCGTGACCAGCCCAATCATGTACCAGCGTAACCCTTTAATCTTACGCATCCTCTACCTCTTCCAGTTCTGTATGCGGTCTTGCCGCTGTTGTTATCTGGAGCGGGACAACACGTGATGCAACATTGCTCACGCCCGCAGGTTCTGTCAGAGCAACCCTGTTATGACCTTGCCATTTGTCTGTCGTCAGCGATCTCACGACAGGACGAGAGCCTAACTTGTTATACAACTTTAAAAGTTGAGAGCTATCACAAAACCCCTTTCTCTACTGTGGGATACTGGAAACCAGCGTAATGACAGCTATTTAGCGCGCTACCGGTGACAAAAACGTCCATAACGACCGCCCGTTAACGCGGTTTATGTGAGCAGGATCGCAAACAAATCGGTAACGCACCAGAATTGGTATGATAACTTTGGGTCATTCGGGGTTCAGCAGATGAGGATGCATGTATGTCACGTTTCATGACCGAGGATTTTTTGCTGGAGGGTGAATTCGCCCGTCGTCTCTATCATGACTATGCGAAAGATCAGCCGATTTTCGACTATCACTGCCACTTACCTCCGCAGCAGATTGCCGAAAATTATCGCTTCGCCAACCTTTACGATATCTGGCTGAAAGGCGATCACTACAAATGGCGGGCGATGCGCGCCAACGGTGTGCCTGAGGCGTTGATTACCGGAGACGCCAGCGATCGCGAAAAATTTAATGCCTGGGCGCGCACCGTGCCGCACACTATTGGCAATCCGCTCTATCACTGGACCCACCTCGAACTGCGCCGGCCTTTCGGCATCACCGGCACGCTGCTGTCAGAAAACACGGCCGATGACATCTGGGAGCGCTGCAATGCGCTGCTGGCGCAGGAGAGCTTTACCACACGCGGCATCATGCAGCAGATGAAGGTGAAGATGGTGGGGACCACTGACGATCCTCTGGACGATCTGCGGCATCACCGCGCGATAGCAGACGACGCCAGCTTCAGCGTTAAAGTGCTGCCGAGCTGGCGGCCCGATAAAGCGTTTAACATCGAAGCGGCCAGCTTCCTGCCGTGGATTGAGTCGCTGGAGCAGCTGACGGACATCAGCGTGCAGCGTTTCGACGATCTGCGCCGCGCGCTGAATCAGCGGCTGGATCATTTCGCCGCACACGGCTGCAAAATCGCCGATCATGCGCTGGATGTGGTCTGTTATGCCGGGGCGGATGATGCCACGCTGGATTCGATTCTGGCGCGCCGTCGCAGCGGTGCCGCGCCCAACCCACAGGAGACAGCACAGTTCAAAACGGCGGTGCTGGTCTGGCTGGGCAGCGAATATGCCCGACGCGGCTGGGTGCAGCAGTATCACATCGGCGCATTGCGCAACACCAACCCGCGCCAGTTTCAGCTGCTGGGGCCGGATGTGGGCTTCGATTCCATCAACGATCAGCCGCTGGCAGAGCCGCTGGCGCGCCTGCTGGGTGCCCAGAACCGTGACAACGCGCTGCCCAAAACCATCCTTTACTGCCTGAACCCGCGCGATAACGAAGTGCTGGCCACCATGGCAGGTAATTTCCAGGGTGAAGGTCAGGCGGGCAAGATGCAGTTCGGCTCAGCCTGGTGGTTTAACGATCAGCTGGATGGGATGCAGCGTCAGATGACGCAGCTGGCGCAGGTTGGCCTGCTGAGTCGCTTTGTCGGGATGCTGACCGACAGCCGCAGCTTCCTTTCCTACACCCGCCACGAATATTTCCGCCGGTTGCTGTGCCAGATGATTGGCCAGTGGGTCGAGCGGGGCGAGGCACCGGCCGATGAGGCGCTGTTGGGTCAGATGGTCCGGAATATCTGCTTCGGCAATGCCCGTGATTACTTCGGCATCGAGCTGGGGGCCTGATGATGAAAAGGCTGAACCGCCACGACTTTCCGGGGCCGGTCTACCGCGACCGCATCATCCAGTTTGGTGAAGGCAACTTTCTGCGTGCTTTTATCGACTGGCAGATTGACTGGCTGAATGAACATCAGGACATTGATGCCGGGATCGTGGTGGTGCGGCCGCGCAACCGTGAGGTCAGTGACAGCCTGAATCAGCAGGAGGGTCTTTACACCACGCTGATCCGCGGGCTGAACGATCGGGGCGAGGCGATCAGCGAAACCCGGCTGATCCGCAGCCTCAACCGCGAGATCCAGCCCTGGCAGCAGCATGATGCCTTTATGGCGCTGGCCCGTAATCCCGACCTGCGCATGGTTTTCTCCAATACCACCGAAGCGGGCATCACCTTCAGCGAAACGGATCGGCTCTCTGACGCGCCCGCCAGCAGTTATCCCGGCAAACTGACGCAGCTGCTGTGGGCGCGCTATACCCATTTCAGCGGCGCCCGCGACCGGGGCTGGCTGGTGGTGCCGTGTGAGCTGATAGATCACAACGGCGACACGCTGCGCGAACTTGTGCTGCGCTACGCCGACCTCTGGCATCTGCCCTCAGAATTTAAAACCTGGGTTAATCAGGACTGTGCTTTCTACAACACTCTGGTAGACCGCATCGTGACCGGTTTTCCGGCGGAGAGTGAGCAGCTGCAGAGCGCGCTGGGCTATGAAGATCGCTATCTGGTGGCGGGCGAAGTTTACTACCAGTTTGTCATTCAGGGGCCATCGGCGCTGTTCAGCGAACTGAAGCTGGCGGCGCTAACGCCGCAAATCCGGCATGTGGATGATATCGCGCCCTACAAAGCGCAGAAGGTCGCCATCCTTAACGGTGCCCATACCGCGATGGTGCCGGTGGCGTTTCTGGCCGGTATTGAGAGCGTCGGGGAGGCGATGGCCGATCCGGCAATCGCCGGCTTTGTGGATCGGCTGCTGCGCCATGAGGTGATCCCGACACTGGATCTGCCACCAGAGGAGTTGCACAGGTTCGCCGATGCGGTCATGCGCCGCTTCCGCAACCCCTTTATCCGCCACGCGCTGCTGTCGATTGCCCTGAATGGCATGACTAAGTTCCGTACCCGCCTGCTGACGCCGCTGCTTGCTGCTCATCAGCAAACCGGCAGATGGCCGACGCATATCACCTTTGCCCTGGCGGCGCTGATCGCTTTTTATCGCGGCGAGTCAGCCGGAAAGGCGTGGCCGCTGCAGGATGAGCCGTACTGGCTGGCTTTTTACGCTAAAGCCTGGAAAGCCTGTGATGCTGACCCGCATGCGCTGTCACAACTGGTGCATGGCGTACTCGGCAACGCGCCGCACTGGGGCCAGGATTTAACCCGTCAGCCCGGACTGGCTGAACAGGTCACCCTACACCTGCAAAACATCATCGCCCACGGGATGCGTGAGGCGCTGAGCCAACTGAGATAACGCGATGCAAGATGCCATTAAAATTGATCCCCGCGATAACGTCGCGGTGGCATTACGGGACTTAGACGCGGGGGCCACCATCGACCTGGCGCCACAGCCTGTGGTGCTGCAGCAGGCGGTAGGGCGCGGGCATAAATTTGCTCTGCAACCGGTCGCGCAGGATGCGCTGGTGATCAAATATGGGCTGCCAATTGCCCACGCCACGCAGCCTGTAGCCGCGGGTGAGCTGATTCATTCACAGAACGCCCGTACCAATCTCTGCGACCTGGACGACTACGCTTATCAGCCCGATTTCGTGACCCTGCCGCCGCAGCCGGGTGATCGCGAAGTGCAGATTTATCGTCGCGCCAGCGGCGAGGTCGGCATCCGCAATGAGTTGTGGATCCTGCCTACCGTCGGCTGTGTTAACGGCATTGCGCGTCAGATTCAGCAACGCTTTCTGAAAGAGACGCAGCAGGCAGAAGGGACCGACGGGGTGTTCCTGTTCAGCCACACCTTTGGCTGCTCGCAGCTGGGACAGGATCACGAAAACACCCGCACCATGCTGCAGAACATGGTGCGCCATCCCAATGCGGGCGCGGTGCTGGTGATTGGCCTGGGCTGTGAAAACAATCAGGTCGATGCGTTTCGCGACACCCTGGGCGCGTTTGAAAGCGACCGGGTCGCGTTTATGGTCTGTCAGCAGCATGACGACGAGGTTGAGGCCGGGGTTGCGCATCTGCACGCGCTCTATGAAAAAATGCGCCACGATCGTCGCGAACCCGGCAGGCTCAGTGAACTGAAATTTGGTCTGGAGTGCGGCGGATCGGATGGGCTATCCGGCATCACCGCCAACCCGCTGCTGGGCCGTTTCTCCGATCAGATGATCGCCAACGGCGGCACGACTGTCCTGACCGAAGTGCCGGAGATGTTTGGCGCGGAACAGATTCTGATGAGCCGCTGTCGCGACGAAGCAACCTTCAGCAAAACGGTGGCGATGATTAACGATTTTAAACAGTACTTTATCGATCACCAGCAGCCCATCTACGAGAACCCGTCACCGGGCAACAAGGCGGGCGGCATTACCACGCTGGAGGAGAAGTCGCTGGGCTGTACCCAGAAAGCGGGGCAGAGCCAGGTGGTCGATGTGCTGAAGTATGGCGAGCGGTTAAAAACGCCGGGGCTGAATCTGCTGAGCGCGCCGGGCAACGATGCCGTCGCCACCAGCGCGCTGGCGGGCGCCGGATGCCACATGGTGCTGTTCAGCACCGGACGCGGCACGCCGTATGGCGGTTTTGTGCCGACGGTGAAGCTGGCGACCAACACGCCGCTGGCGGAGAAGAAACCACACTGGATTGACTTTAATGCTGGCCGGTTGATCGAGGGGATGAGTATGGAGGCGATGCTGGAAGATTTTGTTGACCACATTGTCGCGATAGCCAGCGGTGAGCTGACCAACAATGAGAAGAACGATTTCCGCGAACTGGCGATTTTTAAAAGCGGTGTGACGCTCTGAAACCAGCAACTGGTCCGTTATTACTGCGGATCGCTTCAGATTACAGACAGGCACCTGTCAGAATGAAGGCTGTCGCCATACTAGAGCTAAACGCGCAGGGAACAGGGTCAGAGGAGAAAAGCGTCCCGCGCCATGGATGGCGTGGGCCGTGCATGTCATGGATGACGGCTTTTGCGACTTTCCGCTCTGACCCTGTTCCTTTCGCAGGCACGGTTTCACCGCCACCGGGCCAGACGTTACCGATATCATCAGGCGACCGGCATCAGATTCGCGGGTCGCCTTTGTATGTTCAGGGCATCAGGCCCGGCTGGTTTCGCGCTCTGCTTCTGCCTGACACACGGCGGCAGTAAACAGAATATCGGTTGAGGAGTTCAGCGCGGTTTCCGCCGAATCCTGCAGAACGCCGATGATAAAGCCGACCGCTACCACCTGCATCGCCAGATCGTTCGGGATGCCGAACATGTTGCAGGCTACCGGGATCAGCAGTAGCGAACCGCCTGCCACACCCGATGCGCCGCAGGCACAGAGTGACGCCACCAGACTCAGCAGAATCGCCGTCGGCACGTCAATACTGATGCCCAGCGTATGCACGGCCGCCAGCGTCAGCACGGTGATGGTGATCGAGGCACCCGCCATACTGATGGTCGCACCCAGCGGAATCGACACCGAATAGGTATCCTCATCCAGGCCAAGACGCTTTGCCAGCGCCATATTCACCGGAATGTTGGCGGCAGAGCTGCGGGTAAAGAAAGCGGTGACGCCGCTTTCACGCAGGCAGGTAAAGACCAGCGGATAGGGGTTACGGCGGATTTTCCAGAACACCAGCATCGGATTGACCACCAGTGCCATCAGCAGCATACAGCCCAGTAACAGCGCCAGCAGATGGGCATATTGCCACAGCGCGCCAAAGCCGGTTGAGGCCAGGATTGACGCCACCAGGCCGAAAATGCCGATCGGCGCGCAGCGGATAACGCAGCGGACCAGCCAGGTAACCGCCTCTGAAGCATCATTCAGCACGGCGCGGGTCGAGTCACTGCTGTGACGGAACGCCAGCCCCAGGCCAACGGCCCAGACCAGAATACCGATATAGTTAGCCTGCATCAGGGCGGTAATCGGGTTCGACACCATACTCATCAGCAGCCCGCGCAACACTTCCGTGATTCCGGAAGGCGGCACGATTTCTGTGCTGCCCACGGCCAGTGTCAGCGTCTGCGGCACCAGATGGCTGAAGGCTACCGCGACGACTGCCGCGAAAAAGGTGCTCAGCAGATAGAGCATGATAATCGGCCGGATATTCGTTTTCTGGCCCTGCTGGTGGTTGGCGATCGAGGCGATAACCAGCATCAGAACCAGCACCGGTGCGACTGCTTTCAGCGCACTGACAAACAGTTCACCCAGCAGACCCACCGCCAGCGCGGCATCGTGTGAAATCCAGGCGAGCGCGACACCGGCGATCAGCCCAATCATGATTTGCTTCACCAGGCTTCCGGCGAGCAGCGAGCCCAGACGTGAGGAGAGAGTTTTCTGCATAATAGTTTCTGTATTTTGTCGCGGATGTAGTTTCAGGCGCGATGTTTTGCATCGGCTAAAACGGTTTGCCCGGCGGAGTATAAGGAAAAGATCGGACGAGAAAAGAGAAAATTCTGTCGCTGTGGCGAAGGTCGGGTTTTTATTATGCTGGATAGTGGAAGTGTGACAGAGGGATGAAATGTCGGGGAGAGACGCCGCAAAATAAAACAGGGGCATCCGCTGCCCCTGCAGGTAATTATGGCGAGATCTTTTTCTGGTCTCTTTTGCGGTTGACCCAGGCATTAATCAGCAGGGTTGAAGCCAGAATCACGCCAACCACACTCAGTGAGATGCCGACCGGGATATGATAGAGGTCGACAATCAGCATCTTGAAGCCGATAAACACCAGTACAATCGCCAGGCCATATTTCAGCATTGAGAAGCGCTCCGCCACGTTAGCCAGCAGGAAGTACATGGCGCGCAGGCCCAGAATCGCGAACAGGTTTGACGTCAGTACGATAAACGGGTCGGTAGTGACGGCAAAGATCGCCGGGATACTGTCGACCGCAAAGATCACGTCGCTGAGTTCCACCATGATCAGCACCAGCAGCAGCGGCGTGGCAAACAGCACGCCATTTTTGCGGGTAAAGAACTTCTCGCCGTCGAGATCGTCGGTCATGCGCAAATGGCTGCGCAGCCAGCGCACCACCGGTTTGTCGCCCACCGCACCGTCGTCCTCTTTCGCCAGCGCCATTTTCACGCCGGTAAACAGCAGGAAGGCACCGAACACATAGAGGATCCAGCTGAACTGCGTGACCAGCCAGCTACCGGCAAATATCATGATGGTACGCAGCACGATAGCGCCCAGTACCCCGTAGATCAGCACGCGGCGCTGCAGGTTGGCCGGAATCGAGAAGTAGCTGAAGAGCATCAGCCAGACGAAGACGTTATCTACCGCCAGCGCCTTCTCCAGCACGTAGCCGGTCAGGAACGCCAGGGTCTGCGTGTTAGCAACCTCACGGCCTGCGCTGCCCTCCAGATACCACCAGAAGGCGGCGCTGAACAGCAGTGAAACGGAAACCCAGATCAGCGACCAGACAGCCGCCTGTTTGAAAGACATGGTCTGCGCGCCACGGCGTCCCTGCAGCAGCAGGTCGATAGCCAGCATGATCAGCACCACAACCGCAAAGCTGCCCCAGAGAAGAGGCGTACCTACAGTCTGCATCGTCGTATCCTGTCTTAAAATAAAAAAACGGCTGAAGTCAGAAGACATCAGCCGCTTATTTTTCTGTAAGCAAACCTCGCCTTCCGGCAAGGTCTCACTTACAACGCAGAAATCGATTCCGGGTTGCCTGATGACCGGATGCTTTCGCAACGTAGTGACGATCAATCAGCTTACAAGTTACTCCCCTTTGCAGGAGAGTAAATTACGATTTCGCTGCTCAGGAAGCAATCGCTTTCAGTCATATTTAGAAATATTTACACAGCGGCCTGGTCTGCCGGGAAGACCACGCCGGTCTGGCGGCGGATCGCCGTCAGCAGCGCTGCTGTCGTGCGCGATACCGCCAGCGCGGGGTGCTCCACCTGACGCTGCTCAACCAGTCGGGCAAAGTCGGCGGCTTCGTAGCGCATCGTGTTGCTGTGCTGCGGCTCACTCAGCACCTCTTTCTCCCCACCGCGTGGCGCAAAGATCAGCTGCTGGCACTCCGCCAGCTTCTCAATCACCAGAGTGCCCGCTTCCCCCTGAATCTCACTGGGCAGGCTGGAGTCGCTGACCTTGGAGTGCAGGATCGTCACGTCAAAATCGCCATAGCTCAGCACTACGACACCGTGGGCATCCACGCCGCTTTCCAGCAGCGTTGCGCTGGCCTGCACATGCTCTGGCTCACCCCACAGCGTGACCGCCGCGGCCAGGCAGTAATAGCCAATATCCATTACGGAGCCATTCGACCAGCGCGGGTCGAAGGTATTCGGATGCTCACCGTTGAGATAGCGCGGATAGCGTGACGAGTACTGGCAGTAGCTCAGCAGCGCTTTCCGCAGCTTGCCCACATCCGGCAGCGCCTCCCGGAGTCGATGGAAGTTGGGCAGGCTGGCGGTCTTGAATGCCTCAAACAGCACGACCTGATTCTTACGAGCGCAGGCGATCATCTGCTCCACCTCTGCCAGATTCGACGCCAGCGGCTTTTCGCAGATGACATGCTTGCCGTGTGACATAAACAGCAGCGCCTGCTGACAGTGCAGGGCATTGGGGCTGGCCAGATAGACCGCATCAATTTCCGGGCAGGCGGCCAGCGCATCCAGCGAGGTAAAGGTCTGCTGGCAGGGATAGTCGGCAACAAACGCGTCGGCCTGTGACTGGCTGCGTGAGTAAACCGCGTGCAGCGTCATCGCGCCGGTTTCATGAGCGGCATCAATAAACTGGCGTGTAATCCAATTTGTTCCCACAATGGCAAAACGAATCACGTCATCTCTCCGGCAGCAGTAAAACGGCAGAGTATCATCTCCGCCACGCTGCGCAATGGTGCCGGGCGGGCAGAGCGTGATCCTGCGATCTGCATTCCACTCCTATGCGGACGCAACCCTTTTCAGGCAGCAAACAGGGAGCGCAGGTGAAAGCAAGTAAGCACGCATTAAACTGGACCACACTCTTAATCGCTATTCCGGTCGGGTGCGCAGCGTCGCTGGTCACGCTGGCATTTCGTGGCGTGATTGAGCTGATCAACCATCTGCTGTTTGCCCGCAGTGGCGACATTACCGAATCCCTCACCATCTGGCCGTGGATCTTCTGGCCGCTGCTGGTGGGCGCGGGTGGCGTACTGGCCGGCTTTTTTCTGCGTTATGCGGTTGCCCTCGAACAGCAGCAGACGATAAAGACCGATTACCTGGAAGTGATTAATGCCCGGCTCGATGCGGTACCTACCCGGACCTCGCTGTTTCGCGCGCTGTCGTCGATAGCCAGTATCGGCAGCGGCGCGTCGATAGGTAAAGAGGGGCCGATGGTACAGCTGTCGGCACTTTGTGGCAGCGCGATAGGCCGTCTGTTACCTGCATCGCTGAACCTGAAAAACAGCGACGTAGTGGCGATGGCGGCGGCGGCGGGCCTCTCGTCGGTCTATCACGCACCGCTGGCCTCGGCGATTTTTGTGGCGGAGATCGCTTTCGGCATCTCTGCGCTGCAGCGGCTGATTCCGCTGATTATCGCCTCCGCCACGGCGGTGATGACGATGTGGGCGCTGGGCTTCCGCAACGCGCTCTATCCGCTGGCGGAGGCTAATTTCACCATGGATCTCAGCACGCTGCTGATGACGGTGGTGATTGGTCTGAGCGCCGGTCTGGCGGGCTGGATCGTCATCAAAAGTATCGCCCGCAGCAGACTGCTCTTTAGCCGGATCGCCTCGCTGCCGCTGCGGCTGGGGGCAGGTGGATTTGCCGTCGGCCTGCTGGCGCTGATCTCTACCGATATTCTCGGCAACGGCTATGAGGTGATCGTTAAAGTGATGGCGGGCGACTATCTGCTGCCGGGTCTGCTGTTACTGCTGGTGCTGAAAACGCTCGCCACCAGCCTGTCGGTGGGGTCGAATGCGGTGGGCGGACTCTTTACCCCGTCGCTGCTGATTGGCGCGCTGCTGGGCGTGGCGCTCGCCAGCGTCGGCGCGGCGCTGCATCTGCCGCTCGGCAATGTTCTGCTCTATGCCGCCATCGGTATGGCGGCAGTGCTGGCGGCGGTCAGCCAGGCCCCGCTGATGGCGATGCTGATGGTGCTGGAGATGACGCTCAACAGCAGCCTGCTGTTCCCGCTGATGATCGCCACCGTGCTGGCGTCGATGGTGGTCTATCGCCTGCAGTCGGCCAGTACCTATCCGGTGGTGAGCCATCACTTCAGCCGTTCAGAGGCGAAATATGATTTCGATAATATGCGCATCGCCGAACTGATTATTCCGGGGGCGGCGCTGCAGCCGGAGGAGTCGGTGGGGCAGGCGCTGGCGGTCAGTTCGCTGAAGCGTGAACGCTATGTCTATGTGATCAACGCGGCAGGCGCTTTTCTTGGCGTGGTGTCGATTCACGAGATCGCGCGCCGGGTGCTGGCGCAGGAGATCACGCTCGACTCACCGGTGCAATGCGTGATGGATCAGGATTTCCCGGTGGTCTGGCAGAATCAGAGTATGCGCGAGGGGTGGGAAGCCTTTGCCGCTGTCACGCTGGAGCGGCTGCCGGTGCTTAACAATCCTGAAGAGCGGCGCTTTCTGGGGGCACTGACCAAAACCAGCCTGATCCAGAAAGCGCAGGAGTTTCTCTAAGCAGCGTTGCCGCGCATCGCCTGGTCGGTCATCCAGAGGCGCGCATCAAATTCGAGCTGGTGATAGTCGGGTTCCATGTGGCAGCAGAGCTGATAAAACGCTTTGTCGTGATCTTTCTCTTTCAGGTGCGCCAGCTCATGCACCACGATCATCCGCAGAAACGGCTCCGGGGCGAGGCGGAAAAAGGTGGAGATGCGGATCTCTGCTTTCGCCCTGAGCTTACCGCCCTGCACCCGTGAAATGGCGGTATGCAGTCCCAGCGCGTGCTTCATCACTTTAATTTTGTTATCCCACACCACTTTGCTGATCGGCGGGGCGTTACGCATATAGCGATTTTTCAGCGCCTGAGTATAGTCATACAGCGCCTTGTCGCTCATGACATCGTGGGTGTCGGGGTAGCGCTCCTGCAAAAACGCACCTAAGCGCTGGTGGGCTATCAGCGTCTGAACCTGCTCAAGCAGCGGGGCAGGATAACCCTGAAGGTAGATCAGTTGGGACATTAGGGATTCCAGGCGAAAAAGAGTATACTGCGCGCCCTTTTTATCGGGGCGAAAATTAACCAAAGTGTACCACGCCGGAGAATTCATGAGCCAACTTGAACTGAACGATCGCACACTGATCCTGCATCGTTTCCCGCAGATGCGTGACGAAAGTCCATTACAAGCCTGGGACGCGGCTGATGAATACCTGTTGCAGCAGGCGCTGCCAGAGGGACCGGTGCTGGTCTTCAACGACAGTTTTGGGGCATTAACCTGCGCGCTGAATCCGCGCACCATCTGGCATGTCAGCGACTCCTGGCTGAGCCAGCAGGCCGCCCGTCAGAATCTGAAATTCAACGACATGGACGACAGCGACGTTCACTTTGTGGATAGCCTGGCCGAACTGCCAGCGGCCCCGGCGGCGGTGCTGATTAAAGTGCCGAAAACCCTGGCGTTGCTGGAGCATCAGCTGCGCGCGATTCGCGAGGTCGTCACCCCTGATACGGTGATCCTGGCGGCGGCGCGTGCCAAAGAGATCCATAACTCGACCCTGCAGTTGTTCGAACAGATTATTGGTGAAACCCGCACCTCGCTGGCGTGGAAAAAAGCGCGTCTGATCTTCAGCCAGTTTACCCGGCCCGCACTGCGCGAGGCGAAGCCGACGCTGGCCTGGCCGCTGGATGGCACCCCGTATCAGATCCACAACTATGCCAACGTGTTCTCACGCGCTTCGCTGGATATCGGCGCACGGCTGTTTATACAGCATCTGCCGGAGAACATTGAGGGCGAGATTGTCGATCTGGGTTGTGGCAACGGCGTGGTAGGGCTGATGGCGCTGGCACAGAACCCGCAGGCGGACGTGCATTTTCTGGATGAGTCCTACATGGCGGTCGCCTCCAGCCAGCTGAACGTGGCGCTGAACCGTCCGGAGGATCGGGATCGCTGCCAGTTTAAGGTGAACAACGTACTGAGCGGCTATCCGTCTGATCGGCTGCATGCGGTGCTCTGCAATCCGCCTTTCCATCAGCAGCACGCGGTTACCGACCATCTGGCCTGGCAGATGTTCCGCGATGCGAAACGCACGCTGCAGTATGGCGGCGAACTGCGCATTGTCGGCAACCGCCACCTGGATTATCACCACAAGCTGAAGAAGATGTTTGGTAACTGCACGCTGATCGCCTCCAGCCAGAAGTTTGTGGTGCTGCGTGCGGTAAAGATGCGTTAATCAGATCGTCAAAGCCAGCCGGGTCGCCTGTGCAATGGCGCGGCGCGCATCCAGCTCCTGCGCCACGTCGGCCCCGCCGATAAGGGTTACCTTCTGGCCCCGGTCGCGCAGTGCGGCTTCCAGTTCGCGCTGCGGCTCCTGCCCGGCGCAGATAATCACATTATCCACCGCCAGAAGCAGCGTTTCGCCATTGCGCCGCAGATGCAGACCATCATCATCAATCTTCAGATACTCCACGCCGCCCCACATCGCAACGCCGCGCGCCTGCAGGCTGGCCCGATGGATCCAGCCGGTGGTTTTTGCCAGCCCGGCGCCCGGTTTGCCTGTGCGCCGCTGCAGCAGCCAGATCTGCCGTAGCGCGGCAGGCGGCTCGGGCTTCACGATGCCACCACGCTGCGTCAGACTGTGGTCGATACCCCATTCCGCATAAAACGCCGCCAGATCCGCATCCTCTGCAGGCTGCGACAGATACTCCGCCACATCGAAACCAATGCCGCCAGCGCCGATAATCGCCACCCGCCTGCCCACCGGACGCCTGTCGCGCAGCACCTCAAGGTAGTTCAGCACGCTGGGGTGATCGATGCCCGGAATGGCCGGGATGCGCGGCTGGATGCCGGTCGCCAGCACCACCTCATCGGCGTCACTCAGCCGATCGGCATCGACGCGGCATCCGGTTTTAACCGTCACACCCGCAGCCGCCAGCTGATTGCGGAAATAGCGCAGCGTTTCACTGAATTCCGCTTTGCCGGGGATCTGCCGGGCGAGAGTAAACTGGCCGCCAATCTCCGGTGCGGCCTCATAGAGCGTCACCTGATGGCCGCGCTGCGCCGCCTGCAGGGCAAATGCCATTCCGGCCGGGCCTGCACCGACCACCGCCAGCCTGCGCGGTGCGGCGCTGGCGACGACGGGCATCAGTGATTCATGGCAGGCGCGGGGATTGACCAGGCAGGACGCTACCTTACCGGCAAAGACCTGATCCAGGCAGGCCTGGTTGCAGGCAATACAGGTATTGATGCTGTCCGGTTCGCCGCGCTCCGCTTTGCTGACAAAGGCGGGATCGGCGAGAAAAGGGCGTGCCATCGACACCATATCGGCGCAGCCCGACTGCAGCAGCGACTCGGCGACGGCGGGGTGGTTGATGCGGTTGGTGGCGATGACCGGCACAGCCACATGGGCGCGCAGCTGCTGCGTCACCCAGGCAAAAGCCGCGCGTGGTACGCAGGTGGCGATGGTCGGGATGCGCGCTTCGTGCCAGCCAATGCCGGTGTTGAACAGCGTGACGCCACACCGCTCCAGCTCGCCCGCCAGCTGCAGCGTCTCCGCCAGCGTGCTGCCCTCTTCGATCAGGTCGAGCATCGACAGGCGGAAAATAATGATAAAGGCGTCGCCGGTCGCGGCGCGCACGGCGCGGGTAATCGCCAGCGCGAACTGCATCCGCTGCGGAAAGTCACCGCCCCAGCGATCGCTGCGCTGATTGGTGTGCTTCACCAGAAACTGATTAATCAGGTAGCCTTCGGACCCCATAATCTCCACGCCATCGTAGCCCGCCTGCTGCGCCAGCCGGGCGCAGCGTGCAAAATCATCAATGGTCTGTTCAATCGCCGCCTCGCTCATTGCCTGTGGCGTAAAAGGGTTAATCGGAGCCTGACGAGCGGAGGGGGCGACCAGATCGGGCTGATAGCTGTAGCGGCCGGTATGCAGGATTTGCAGCGCAATTTTTCCCTGATGCTGATGCACCGCGTGGGTGATCTGCCGGTGCCAGTCACACTGTGATTCGTCGGTAAGCATGGCGCCATGCGCTGTGGTAACCCCCTGAGCATTCGGGGCAATGCCGCCGGTGACAATCAGCGCGACACCCTCACGTGCCCGCTCGCCATAGAACGCCGCCAGCCGGGCGGCTCCCTCCGGATGCTCTTCCAGACCGGTGTGCATCGATCCCATCAGAAAACGGTTTTTCAGGCGGGTAAAACCCAGGTCCAGAGGCGTAAACAGCGCAGGGTAGGCGGTATTTGCAGGCATAAGCGTGACTCAGTGCAAAGTGGTCGGATGAGTTAACTCTAGCCACTTCCCGCCTAAAAAAAAGTGAAAGAGTGTCAGGGTGTGAGTGAAATCAAAAACATCAGCAGAGGGCAGGCCGGTCAGGTGAGCTGACACGGGCTTTCCGCCTGTGTGCGGTCAGCCCAGTGGCGGCAGTAGCCCTGTTACGCGATATCGCCCGGAGACGGGCGTCGGCGGATCCATGAAAAGCGCGAGCGATAGCCGCTGCCGAAATGGGTGTTAAAGCGGTAGCTGGAGCCGCTCTCTGCCATGCAGTAAGTACAGACATTCACATTGTCGATCTGCGAAGCGGGCACGCCTGCTTCTGTCAGCATCTGTGTCGCCAGCGCGGGCAGATCGAACCAGACGCCCTGCTGATGGGCAACGGCCTGCGGACGTTGCGCCAGCGGATTGAGCGGCTGGTGCTGATGCCAGCGCAGCCCACGGGTGAAGGCCGGGTTCTGCGCGATCGCCGCCCGCTGCGGTTCGGCCAGCTCGTAGCAGCAGGGCCCCATCGCCGGGCCGATCGCCACCACCAGATTCTGCGGGTCGCAACCCTGTTCACGCAGTTTTTCCACGGCGCGGGTCAGCACGCCCGCCAGTGTGCCTTTGAGTCCGGCATGTACCGCAGCCACGATTTTTGTTTCACGATCGGCAAACAGAACGGGCAGACAATCCGCCGTATAAACGGCAACCGGGCGCGTTCCGCTGGCGATCACCCCATCCGACTCGCAGCTTTTAGGGGGGACATTCTCACTGTCATTGACCACGGTCGCGCTATGGCGCTGATGACCATAGGCGGCATCGGCGGGCGGCGGCTCACCGGCAGGCTGAAACGCATAATCGAGCCACGTCAGCGTGTCGAGCAACGGCGAGTGCGGGTTCACGGCCATAAGAATCTCCTGTTATAACAGCATGCGTTGGGCTGCCCACAGCTTACGTTAACTGCTACATTTTTGAAGCTTCTCCCAAGCCCTTTCTCACATTAAGGATGAAATGATGAAAACCTCCGCAAAACTCGCTGCATCCGGTCTGGTCGCGCTGTTACTGACCGGCTGTGCGCCCTCGGCACAGCAGACCGCGCAGCAGCAGCTCGGCCAGCAATCGGTGCTGGCGGCCAACTGGTTCCAGCAGTCTGGCGAATATCAGGCGCTGACCTGGCAGGCCTTTAATACCGCGCGCATGGCGTTTGATCAGGCGCCCTCGCTGACCGGCAAACCTAAAGCGGTCATTGTCGATCTGGATGAAACCCTGCTGGATAACAGTGCCTACAGCGCGTGGCAGGCGAAGAACGGTCAGCCGTTCAGCAGCAAAACCTGGTCAGCCTGGACGCAGGCGCGGCAGGCGAAAGCGGTGCCCGGCGCCGTTGAGTTCGCCCGTCATGTCACCGAAAACGGCGGCACGCTGTTCTATGTCTCGAACCGTGACCAGAAAGATTACGCTGCCACCGTCGCCAACATGCAGCAGCTCGGTTTCCCGGACGTCAGTGAAAAGACGGTGCGTCTCAATACCGACAGCTCCAACAAACAGGCGCGTTTCGATGCCATCAAAAATGCCGGTTATAACGTGGTGCTCTACGTAGGCGATAACCTCAACGATTTCGGTGGGGCCACCTGGCATCAGGGCAATCAGCAGCGACGCGATTTCGTCAATCTCAACCATCAGCGCTTTGGTACGCAGTTCATCGTGCTGCCAAACCCGCTCTATGGTGACTGGGAGAGCGGTATGGCGGAAAACTACAATAAGCTGACCCCGGAACAGCAGCTCTCGGTGCGGGAGTCGCGCCTGCAGAGCTGGAACGGTAAATAATTCGTCAAGAAAAAGAGCCTGAGCATTCAGGCTCTGATTATTTGCGGTCCTGATTTACTTACCGCCGTCACTATATCCCTGCAAATGAAATTTATTATCTCCCGCTTTATTCTTAACTCAAATCAGGTGGATTAAACTGGCTCTCCACAATTAAGCTGGTGAATCATGCTAATGGTTAATTTTTTAATTAAGAGTAATCCTGGTAAAATGCCAGCCGCGGCGGGAAATAAAGAATATCCCCTGTGTTACTGCTTGTATTTATTTGTCAGTAATAACTTTACTTATTAATCCTAATTTAAATAAATATATGATTTAAATGAATTAATAATCTCTTTCCTATATTTCATTCCACTTCTTCTGCTGAAGTAAATTTACCTTTCGCTGACTTTTTCTGACGCCGGACTGACAAAACCGTTGATGTTAATGCGCTGTGAAATATTGCACGTGCATTGGCAATGGTTAACGTCTATAACCTTTTTCTGTGACTCAGTTCTTATTTACCTGACGGTTAACCCTTTACGGGTCAGCCGAAACACTTTGTGGTCAGCCAGGATGCGACATCCCGGTAGTAGAGAGAAGGTGATTGTGACGACACTTAAACCCTTATTAGCGAAAAATCGCAGTTGGGCCTTACAGCGCCGCCAGCGTAATCCGGACTATTTTAAAAAATGCCTCCATCAGCAAAAACCACACTCGCTCTGGATAGGCTGCTCTGACAGCCGCGTTCCTGCCGAAGTCCTGACCGGCTCCCAGCCTGGCGAACTCTTTGTCCATCGCAATATTGCCAACATGGTGATTGAAGAGGATGACAATCTGCTGAGCGTCCTGCAGTACGCCCTTTTTTTTCTCGGCGTGAAACGCATCGTCCTGAGCGGCCACTACGGCTGCGGCGGGGTTGAGGCCGCACTGAATCTGCCGGGCAGCGTGCTGGACGGCCAGGAGAGCGCGCTGGCAAGGCGCATCAGCAGGCTGCGTCAGGATATCGGGGCGAGCGTGGCAGAGAACCCGTCGCCGCAGGCCGAACCAGGTGAACGGCTCGACCGGCTGGTTGAAGCCAACGTTAAAGCGCAATTTGCCCGACTGGTCAACGCCGGACCGGTCCGGCAAATCTGGCAATCGGGCCAGGAACTGGAGGTGTTTGGTTGTGTCTATGACCTGCGCTCCGGCCATCTTAAAGAGCTGATTCATCAATCTGCAGAGGAGCCTTCATTATGAACCTCGATACCCTGCGCCGCGACATCCCGGCGGGTCTGGTGGTTTTCCTGGTCGCGTTACCACTCTGTCTGGGGATCGCCCAGGCCAGTGGATTACCGCCGTTTGCCGGTCTGCTGACGGGCGTGATTGGCGGACTGGTGGTGACGTCGCTGAGTCCCTCCCGGTTTGCCGTCAGCGGTCCGGCGGCGGGCCTGGTCACTATCGTCGTCGCCTCGATGGCATCGCTGGGTAGCTTTTCTGCCTTTCTCACCGCGCTGATCATCGCCGGGGCGTTGCAGTGCCTGTTCGGACTGCTGCGCGCCGGGCGCTTTATCTCGCTGGTGCCGGGCAGCGTCATCAAAGGCATGCTGGCGGCGATAGGTCTGTTGCTGATCATGCAACAGATCCCGGTGGCCTTTGGTGCCGCAGGCGATGCGGAGCTGGTGTCGCTGGTGACAGGCGAGATGACCTTTTCGCTGCCCGCGATAGCCGTGGCGATGACGGGTCTCGCCATCCTGTGCCTCTGGACCACCGGGCCGGTCAAACGGATCAAAGCGCTGGCCTGGATCCCCGGTCCACTGATTGCTGTGCTGACCGGCTGTTTCGCGACGGTCGTGGGCGGACAGCTGTTTCCTGATGTCGCCAGCGGTCTGGCACGCATTTCGCTGCCTGCTTTCGACAGCGTTTCTGCGCTGGTGGCCGGGCTGGAAACGCCCGACTGGATGGCCTGGCAGAATCCGCAGGTCTGGGTGGTTGCCGTAACCCTGGCGCTGGTCGCCAGCCTGGAAACGCTGCTGAGCCAGGAGGCGCTGAAAAAGTTACGCCCGCAGACGCCTGCGCCGTCTCCCAACAAAGAGATGTTTGCTCAGGGGATCGGTAATCTGACTGCCGGCTTTCTGGGTGCCATGCCGATCACGGCGGTGATTGTGCGCAGCTCGGTTAACGTCAGCGCAGGCGCACAGACTAAACTGTCAATCTTCATCCACGGTGTGCTGCTACTGATCTGCGGCATGTGGTTCAGCGAGATGCTGAATGCCATTCCGCTGGCCAGCCTGGCCGCCGTGCTGCTCTACACCGGCTATAAGCTGGCGACGCCGCGACTCTTTGCTGAGCAGTTCAGGATGGGCCCGCAGCAGTACGTGCCGTTTCTGGCGACGATTGTCGGGATCATCACGCTGGGTATGCTGGTCGGCATCGGGATCGGGATCGCCATGCAGATCCTCTGCAGCATCTACAAGAGCCATCGCAACGCGCTGCAACTTACCCGTTACGACGACCACTATGTGCTGCGCTTTCAGCAGAACCTGACCTTTATGCACAATCCAAAGCTGCAGGGGTTGCTGGATGAGATCCCGGAGAACAGCGTGGTGATCGTGGATAACGATAATGCGGAATATATCGATCCTGACGTCAGGGCGGTGCTTAAAGATTTTGGCGACAACGCCGATAAACGGGGTATCCGCCTGAGTCAGTGGCCGGTGGCTGTAAAATAGCGTTAAGTGCAAAGACAGGGTGTCATAACAGCAAAAATCGGATATCACGGATATCCGATTTTTTTGTATGCAGGGCATAATAAGCCCCCATGTGCAGGCGTCATCGGGGATCAGCAACCTCCCTTATAGACCCCTGAAATGGTGTTATATCGCAGGATGATACAGCGGGTTCCCAGTATGTCATTATTCTGACGTCACGCACCTGTTCAGGCTGACGTGGACACGCCTCTTTGCAACAAGGTCCGGAAGTATGCGTATACAGCTGTTTGAAGAGCACAATGCTAAGAAGAACGCCTTTTCACTGTTTTTCATCACGCTGCTGTTTTGCTTTATCGGCGGACATCTGCGCTTTCCGCAGGAGCTGTCATTGTTCTGGCCGGTAAACGCCATCATCACCGGCATCATCGTCCGCCATCCCTTTCTGCATGAGACCCGCTCTTATCTCGCCAGCTTTGCCGCAATGGTGTTTAACGACACCGTTTTTTCGGGCTGGGCGCTGACCGCGTTTACACTCAATCTGGCGAATCTTTTGTTTGTCCTGGTCGCTGTCATGCTGCTGGTGAAACATTTTCAGCACGATTCTGGCAGCGAACGCATTACCAGCGTGCTGCGTATTTTTCCGGCCTGTCTGCTGGGCGGGCTGGCCTGTGCGAGCTGGGGGGCGCTGGCTCAGCAGGCTGACTTCAATGCCGGACTGGCAACCGCCTGGGGTGAGTGGTTCAGCGAGCAGTTCTCAACTGGCCTGATGCTGCTGCCTTTTTTGCTGACGCGCGGCGGGCCATCGCTGACGCTCCGCCAGTGTATGCAGCTACATAAGCTGCTGCCGGTTATTACTGTCATCCTGTCGCTGATCGTTGGTGCGCTGATGGGGGGCGCAGGTAGCCTGACATTTCCGGTTCCGGCACTGGTCTGGTGCGCCATCGTCTTACCGATGCCACTGACCAGCCAGGTGATCCTGCTCACGGGCATTACCGAAATTATCCTGGTTTCACATGGAGTAATGAACATTCAGGGCGATGATAATCTGCTGCCGGTCAGCCATCTCACGTCAGCGCGGCTGGGCGTCGCCACAATCGCAATCAGTCCGCTGATCGTGGCTGCAAGCATGGATGCGATACGGCAGCTGAATGAACGACTGGCGTTGCGGGCAAATTACGATTTTCTGACCCGGCTACTGTCACGTTCAGGCCTGTATGAAAGTCTGCATGCGGAGCCGATTCATCCGGCGCGTAAAGTGGGGGTGATCCTGATTGATGTCGACTACTTCAAAACAATCAATGACAATTTCGGCCACGATGCGGGCGACAGTGTGCTGGAAGCCATTGCCCTTCGTATGCAGCAGGTCGTGAATGATGCAGGGCGCCTCTGTCGTTTTGGCGGAGAGGAGTTTGTGGTAGTGCTGTTCGATCAGAATCCGGACAAGCTTTACTCTCTGGCGGAGTCGATCCGGCAGACTATGGCCAAAGAGAAGTTCTGGCTACAGGGCAGTACGGTGACAGTGACCGTCAGTCTGGGACTGGCGCATGGCAGAGCGGGTAAGGCGACAGAGTGGCACCGCGTGATTAACCCGCTGATATCCGCTGCAGACAAAAACCTTTATCAGTCGAAACGCAATGGTCGCAATCAGACTTCCCCGGTTGACGACCGTGCCATTAACAGCGACGTGGCATAATGTCACGCCGCGGGTTGGATCAGCTGACGCTGCTTTTCAGGGTGCTGGCCTGCTGGTGACGTTCTGTCGCCAGATCGATCAGGCGGCTGATCAGATCCTGATAGCTGAGTCCGGCCGCCTGCCAGAGTTTCGGGTACATACTGATGTTGGTGAAGCCGGGCAGGGTGTTCACCTCGTTGACGATAATCTCACCGTCGTCAGTCAGGAAGACATCGACGCGGGCCATGCCAAAGCACTCCAGCGCGGTGAAAGCCCTGATGGCAACCTCACGAATCGCCTCGCTGGTGTGCGCGGAAATCGCCGCCGGCACCACCGTCTGCGCGCCGCTTTCAGAGATATATTTGGTGTCATAGGAGTAGAAGGCGTCATGTACGACCACCTCTCCACAGGGACTGGCTTCAGGGGCGTCGTTGCCCAGCACCGCACATTCGATCTCCCGGCCTTTAATGCCCTGTTCAATCAGCACTTTACGATCAAAGGAGAAGGCCAGCGCCAGCGCCGCCTCAAAGTCATCAGGTGAGTCAACTTTGCTGACGCCCACTGATGAACCCTGGTTGGCCGGTTTGATAAACAGCGGCAGGCCCAGGCGGGCAATCACGGCCTCTGCATCCAGCTGTGAACGTTGCGCCTGGGTAACGCTTATCCATGGCGCGACTTTCAGCCCGGCATCACGTAACAGACGCTTGGTAAAATCTTTATCCATACTGACGGCGGACCCCAGCACATCGGACCCGACAAAGGGTAACGAGGCCATGCGAAGCAGGCCCTGCAGAGAGCCATCTTCGCCCAGCGTGCCGTGAACAATCGGAAAGATGACATCGATCTGCGACAGCGGATGGGCGTCGTGGCGGGTGATGATCTGCTGCTGTGTCTGACCCGGCACCAGCGCTACCGCTTCGGCGGCAGAATTCAGCGCAATCAGCGCCGGATTTTCCGCGTTAAGTAAGAAGTCTGACGCATCGTTAAGGAGCCACTGTCCCTGCTTGTCGATGCCCAGCAGCACCACATCGAATCTGGTTTTATCGATCGCCTCAAGGATATTTTTGGCCGACTGCAACGACACCTCGTGCTCAGCCGATTTCCCGCCAAACACAATTCCTACCCGCAACTTAGTCATCAATTTTGCCCACTGAAAAAATCAAAACCACAAGATAGCATGGGCTTTGCGCGGGAAAACAGGGCAGGGTGGCAGATAATTATGCCCGGCGGATTAGCCTTCGCTGCTGACCAGAAAACGGCCGTTCAGCTGCCACTGCTGTTGTTCGCTGACGCGGGTGGCGGGAGAGGATAGCCAGGTTACAACCGTCACGTTTGCGCGTAGCGTTGTGCCTGCGGCGCGCTGACCCGCTTTCAGAAAACGCATCGGATGATTGTCGGTAAAGGCCATTTTCGCAGCCTGCCCGCCTGCGCTGTCAATCATGACCGGCTGATCGTCGAGAGTCACATCATGCAGGGTGAGCGTTGCTCGCCCCTGTTCTCCAAACAGATAGCTTTCATTATCTTTTGCCGGTCCACTGAAGGTCAGGGCCATCGGCGTTGGGCGATCGCAGATCACGGAGAGACCAATTTCACGTTCATCACCTATACGCAATTCGGCGGCTGACAGAATGTTTCCGGGGCGCGAGAGCAGTTCGCCGCGCGTCATTTCGCCATAATCGATCTGAGGCTCACTGAGCTGGATCGTACATGCGGCATGGGCAGTTAAGGCCGTCATCAGACCGCCCGTCACCAGTAGCAGTGACAGAAAAAATCGCTGTTTCATATATCGCATCTCGCAGAAAGTGAGGCATAAAGCGTGCCGGGCTTGTCATACCAGGGCGTGATCATGTGCAGTGAGCACGGTGTGCCGTCAGGGCGCGCGCTAAGCAGCGGCTCGTCTGGCAGATCGTCGAAGAAAAGTGTGCCATCTTCATTAACAAAAGCGATGAGCATGCCTTTGCCATTTTTTACCGGCGCGCCTGGTGCCGGACCATCACCGGATGGAAAGCTCACCAGTGCACGGCGTACAGTAAAGGCCGGCAGCGTAACCGGTACGACCGCCCCGCGGTAAGGCGTGATGTCAGCGATACCGCTGATAATCTGAACATTTCTGGGCAGGCTCAGGTTTTCAATCTTCACAGTATTCTTCTGCCAGGGAGTCCAGGAGGCGATGGCATAGCCGCTATGATCGCTCCACACCGTCCCGCCCGGCGTGCGTATTTTCACGTCTGGCTGCGGGTTATTCAGTGAGATCACGCCAAAGGTATCGCCCACTTTTCGTGGCGTAAACGTCAGGCCGTTGCTATGCCACACGGCACCGCCGCGTGCGCCGAGATTGTAGCTGGTACTGTTTTGACTGTGCGACGCACCGCCACTCAGCTGACTGTATTTTGTCGTCCAGATGGCTGTGCCAGCCATTGAGGTATCTCTCTGACTTTTTTCACCCGAGAGGCCCCAGGAAAATTTGTCATTCAGCATACTGTCTAAGCCGATTCCGGCCCGCGTTTGACCTTTATTGTTACTGGCCCAGCTGCGCACGTTACTGCTGCTACCCAGCGGCACTGACAGGTTGAGGTAAACATAGCGGTCATCAGTATGGCGCTGATCCTGTGTCAGCCGGTTTTTCTGGACGCCCAGATTGATATTTACTTTTCCAAAGGTGCGGCCCCAGCTGAACATATAGCCTGTGCTTTCTGAACCCTGCCAGTTCTGTGACAGGCTACCGGAAAAAGAGAATACGCCCAGCAGGGGCTGGTTGTAGCTCAGCCCGACAGCGTATTGAGAATGCATCTGCCCGTTCTGGTCACGGGACTTTTTTTCCTGCCATGCATTGCCGGGGTCGCTGTAGCCGCGACTGCGGAAGCTGGCAGAAGAGGTGAGTGACAACTGCTCACTTATTCCTGCATTGAGACTGACCTGATGATTGAGACCCTGCTTTTTACGGTCATTATCTGCCGTACTCTGTAACAGTGAGGCCGTTTGCGTGACAGAGGCCATCAGGCGTTCGGTAAGACGCAGCGTAGTGCGCCACGACGCGGCCTGATAGTTCTGGCTCACCAGCCCCCCGGCCATCACCGCCATGAAATGGTTCTGATAGAGTCCGGCAGAACCGACTATCAATGGGAACTGATTGTCGGTCAGACGTAAACGCCCTGCGGCCAGCGAAGGTCCGGCATCTGCCAGCGCCAGCGAGGATTGGGCTTCAATATAGGGGATGATCTGCTGCTGACGATTACCGGATTGATCATGACTGACGATCTCAAAATCGTCTGACTGATTAATGGCCGGGATGCCAGTCAGCCTGTTCATGCCTGCTGTCACCTGGAAGGTTTTTAGTAATATCCCTGCCTGCCAGACCTCAGCTGTACCCGCCTGTGATACCAGCAGATTCAGCGAGACATCATAGCCTCCGCCATTCTGCAATCCCCGTTCCGGCACGATTTGTGCGCCCAGCAGGTTAATACCGGAAAAGAGTGAGTTGCCCGCAGTGATTTCACCAATCTGCAGCACAGAGTCCCAGCCAGGGACAGACCGCTGCCCATAGCTGTAAAGACGGGAAAGCTGATGTCGGTCATCAAGGCTGGTGAAACTTTGCCCACTGCGAAAAATCCAGTTATTAATATTGGCACCCACTTCGGAAGTCAGTGCCTGCGAGGTGTGGTTTCGTCCACCGCGTGTCGAATACTGATAATGACGGCCATCATAGTTTACGACCAGCGCATTACCCCCGCTGGCATAGTGCCGTCCAACGAACAGATTGCTTGCAGGCACCGTGAGGAGCAGGCTATTGCGATCAACCTGCTGTTCAATATGAACAGGGCCCTGGGCTGGCAGTTGAGGACAGACATGCTTTTCCGCGTCATCCAGGCTATCAGGCGTAATACCCAGCGTTTTTAACTGTTCTGCTGACCAGCAGGGCGTGCCAGCCTGGTCAAAAGTGACGGCATGAACGCCCTTGCTTTGTCCATTTACAATAATATTTATATGTTGCTGGCCTGGCAGAAAGTGGGTTCCCGAGTCCAGAAGCTGTGCGGCGCTGGCATCGTAACCCAACGCTTTGAGCATCTCAGGGTCATAGCCACCTGCCGCCGGCGCGTTCGCTGAACAGGCAATCAGGCTAAGTAACAGCAACCGTTTCATCACAGAATAAAAGCAGGCTTACAGCTGCGCATCGTAAGGCGCAGTCAATATGCCGTATCGTGTTACCGGATGCAGTCGGACAGATTTTACGTTATGTGCGATGGCTGCAGGCAGCGCCACAGAGACTTTCTCACCCGGCAGAATATACGTTTTTTTAAGGCTGGCCGATCGCGCGGCAGGCAGTAAATCAACCTGTTCAGTCAGCCTGACGATATAATCGGTTGGATTCGTAATCGTCAGGGTTGAGCCAGTGCGGTTAAACGTCAGGCCAGTCCAGGGCGTCGTATTCAGGGGTAAGCTGGCGGGTGAGATAATCACCGGAATATTCTGTCCCACCAGAATACGTGCACGATCTTTTTTGCCATCATCCTGAGGCACAGAAATAAAATTAATGCGCTGCATCTTTTGTTTGTTAATTTTAATGCCGTCTTTTAGCACGACCCGAACCTGCTGCTTTTTTCCTCCGTCCACTTTAACCAGCTGCGGCGTCACGAGCAGTTTATTTTCTGGATCTTCAGGAATTGTCTGCAGACTGCTGTGAAGCAGTGCAGGGCTATTATCGGTATTCAGAACGATAATTGTTGCTTCACGATGTTGATCGTCGAGAAATAACACCGGTACTTCGGGTTTCATGCCTGCCGCCATCGCTGAAAAGGACGAAATTAACAGAATGAAGCTGAGGGAGAGAGATTTTAACAACGTATTGATCTCCGAAATAAGCAGAGCGAAGACATAGCATTCTTCGCTCTGTATAAATGAAAATTACAGATAAAAAACAGAGAAGGTAATATTTCCGTCAATGGGTACAGCTTCACCGGCAGGGTAGAGATTGCCTTTTTTCAGCAATACCATTGAGCCAATGGTATACGTTGGCCGGGTATAAGCTGAAGGGCCGGTTGCATCAACTGAAGACGCCAGACCGAAATAGTTATTCTTGGCGACAGCCTGACCATTTGAACCAATAGGTCTTGACTGCCAGGCTGCTTTATCGCTGCTGGCGAAAAGATTGTTATTAGCTACCCCATCTGAGGTTGCGGACCTGATTCCGATAGTGAGCGCGCCAACTTTGTTTTGTGCACTGTCAGTGCCTAAGCCAAAAATATCCTGTGCAGCCAGGTTTGAGTTTTCTAAGGGCACTTTCATCTGATCAGCGACTTCCTCTGCTGTCATGGCACTTGATGTACGATTATCGGTGGTTCTGATAGCCGTAGCGGCTGCAGCATCGCAGTCAACACTCAGAATCACATCCTCACCTGTTTTGTAGTTAGTGTCTTCAGTCAGTGTTGAAGCAGGAATATTTCCTAAATCAATTGAGGGTGTACTTAACGAGACATCGCAGGTAGCGGGTGTGATCGTGCCGGTTACGGTAAAGGTAGCAGATTCTGCAGCCTGGCCAGCAAAGCTCGCTAATGCCAGCGCTGAAGCAATGGCGGTATTTAACATTAATTTACGCATAATTTTCTCTAGTCAAGGCTAAATATGAACAGTTATATCAGACGCTTCCATGGCATTTATTTATCAGATCGCAGGGTGGAATAATTAAATCCCTTGCGCTGTGGCGAAAGATTTAATTATATCTTCAGGTTGCGATTGATTTTTCTGAATTTTAGTGTCAATTCAGTATGCGTAGGTTAACATAGCTAGTTACTAAAAGATCAAAGCGTAGTTAATTAAAGTTATCGTCATTTGATGTTTTTTGTTATTTCAATGTTTAGAATGTGAAATAAAATAACAGACAGGCGGTGCTGGCAGGAATAAGTCAGGCTCTGTAAGCGGTTTTTTGTCGGGAATTTCGCAAGGTCAATGATGAGAATTCATCTTACTAGTGTTTTCGCCCGGTCTGAAGTCGTTGCTAAGTGCGATCTGGCTTTAGCTATACGAATTTTATAATGCAGATATAAAATATGTTAATAAGGCTGTTGTGTCGCGTTACTTTTCGAAAATTCATCCTTAATATGCATTGTGGATGCAATAAAAGCGTTTCAATCGGGAAGTGTATGTTCAGAGAATAGTTTATTTTTCATGAGTTAATGATGTATTCCTCTGCAGTCTGTAAAATTACAGTCGGAGCAGATGCAGAACATTGCTGATTAAAGCACCTTACGAAAGTTAATTTTAGTCATTGTTGTGAAAGCGAATTGATGCGGGAAGATGCCAGACGCGGCAGATAACGCATGAGTAATTTCTCTATCATGCGGGAACAATCTGCAGCTTCTTTTTTTGCATGCCTTCACCATGCGAGGAATCATTACCGTAGTGCTGACAAGGTATGATCGTTATTGTTGTGGGAACAGAAAGAGGACGGTAGCAATCATGGTAAAAAAAGCTGTGCTCGGGGCCGGTTTGCCAGGTGAATCAATCAAGCGTGGGGTGCTGGCGGTAAAAATGTGCCGCCACTTTACCGCCACTCGAAATGCCAGCTACAAAAAACCGCTTCAATGAGCGGCTTAAGTATATGTTTTATATTTTGAAATTTGGTGGCCCCTGCTGGGTTTGAACCAGCGACCAAGCGATTATGAGTCCCAATTTGAAGCGAGTTAAATCAGTAACTTACTGATTTTTATGTTTTCTTTAAGCCGAATAGTGATGAAAAGTGGCACATAGCGTTGAGCTCTGCTGCCACTTTGCTGCCAAATCTATGAGAGCGTCCCAGCATTAAATTGCTTTCCTACACTATCGTTTAGGGCTTTAGAAATTTCTTTATTGATTTCATCATTGATACTTGTCATGGTGACAAAATGATTTAATTTCATGAACCTTATCGTTTCTGAAACAATATCTTCGTCTAAAAAAATTGGAAAGGAATAATATAATATTATCATCCTTATCTCTTTGGCAATATCAGGAGCTTCTTTGTTAATGAAATTTTTAAATTTTCTGTCAATATGGTTTCTGTATTCTATTAATTTTTCAGCTGTGATCAAAGGTTGAACAAACTTGCCGTTGTCGAAATCTATCTTTTGCGAATTATATATTATATTACTAATATCAATGCAAATTATAGAGTTATTTATTGTTTCTCTTGGTAGTTGTTTATCGAAAGCAAAACGCATGTTTTTAATCAGTGTGCCGATGTTTTTAGGTCGCTTGCATTCGATAAAGAAACGAATGCTTTTTTTTTCTGCAACTACGTCATGGCTATTATCTTCTATAATTGTAAAGCCTGCTCGTTTAAATCTTGATGCAATTTTTAATTCAAAGGCTAAGTCTCTAGCTGACTTTTTAATATCCTCTTCTATCAAGACAGTTCCTTTTGAAATTCTTCGTAAGAAACTACTATTCACTTCTCCGCTGCTATTAAAAGAATTGTAAAAATCAAATAGATCTATTAGTTCTGAAATGCTCCATAACTCTCTGAATGAAGGGGTTTCTTTTGTCTCTAACCATGATTTATAATACTTTGCAGCCTGACCAAACCTAGTTAAATCATAATTAATTCTGTTATCTTTTAACCAGCCTTCAACTTGGTCAAACAACATTGGGTTTAGATGTGTTATTTTAGTCTTGTTGTTTATATGACTCATATAATAATCCTCCTTGAACACTATACGTGAAAAACGCAGCCTTTTTTTACTTGTCTAAATTTTTTTTCATCAATTAATGTTTCTTCTCCATTAGAAAAATCATCAAGTGTTAAACAAAAGAATTTATTAGGAGCCATGCCACCAATTGGGAAAATAAACATGTGATACGGAATGAATCCAATTTCATTAAGCTTAATTATTAGTTTTTCATACTTTATTATTTCATCGCTTTCTAATAAGAATGATTCTTTATTGGTGTTGTGTAATTTTGAATCGATAACTATTATTTCTGATGGGGTAGACGTGAAAGCAATAAAATCAGGTCTTTTGCTACCGATAGATTCTACCCAAACAGGCAATTTTTTTGTCTCTTGTTCAATTCTGAAATAGATTGTTCCCCACTTATCCAAGTAAGATTGTGTAAGGTCTTCTCCTGCTTTACCAGCTTCAATTCTATATTCTTTTTTTTTCTCTTCCGATGCTGTGGTATCTGACAAATTTAATTTCGCTACCAAAGATCGCTTATCTACCATCATTTTCTCCAATATAAACTTTTAGTAATGGATTTTTTGTCGTTGCATCCGACAAGTGCTCAGGCGCAAAGTGTGCATAACGCATTGTCACCTTAATATCTGTGTGCCCCAATATCCGCTGAAGCACAAGGATATTGCCACCATTCATCATGAAATGAGATGCGAAGGTATGGCGTAACACATGCGTAAGCTGCCCAGCGGGTGTCTCTATACCGGCACGCTGCATGGCTTTTCTAAAAGCTGAGTAGCATGGTTTAAAGAGCACTTGCGCCTTTCTGCTGGATGGCAGTTCAGCCTGTAATTTTTCAGTTATCGGCACCGCGCGGTTTTTCTTGCCTTTAGTTTTCACATAAATGATCTGACCGGCGCGGATTTGGTTTCCCTTTAAGCCTTCGGCCTCACTCCATCGTGCGCCAGTTGCCAGGCAGATTTTCACAATGGTAGTCAGGTCTTTGGATCGGCTGTTCTCGCACTCGGTGAGAAGGGTTCTGATGTCCTCAATGGTGAGATACGCCATCTCCGATTCACTGATTTTAAACTCGCGCACGTTTTCTAACGGGTTCGGTGCGGTCCATTCATCTAACCGGCGAAGCTCGTTAAACATCGCCCTGAAATACGCCAACTCTAAATTTACCGTGCGCGGCGTAACTGTTTTCACTCGGCTGGAGCGGGTGATCTTCCCGCTTAACCGCTGCTCGCGGTAAGACGCAAAAATTTTCGCGTTAAACTCGGTTGCGAGTGGGTTTCCCATCGCCTCGCAGGCGAACGCCATTGTGGTTCGCCGCTTCTCACCATCCGCTAACGTGATGCCATGCGTGTTGAACCACAATTCAACCAACTCAATTACTCGCCGCTTATCTGCTTTCTCTCCCAGCCAGGGCTTATTTTGAGCCTGCTCTTTTACGAACTTCTCATAGGATTGTGCTTCGCCCTTCGTTGCAAACTGGCGGCGAATTCTTTTGCCGTCACGGCCGTTTGGGAAAACCTGTGCCTGCCATTTCCCGTTGGGTAATTTACTTACAGCCATATCCTGCCTTACAGATATTCGGTGCGAGCAACAACCTTACCCAGCACTTTGATGTCTTCTGCCTTGCACTCAAATGAAGCTTTGCCGTTCTCAACACGGATGCGATTACCGGGTAAACGGTTCAGTTCCCTGATGCTCGCCAGTTCATCCATTTCAATCAGCCAGAGACCATCTGTTACCTCACCTTCGTAGGCATCCACAATAAAAACTTTTTTATCGTAATTAACTACGAAAGGTGAAGTCAGCGTCTCAGGTAGTAGCTTTGAGTCATAAGTTACAGGCTCAATTATAGTTTTAACCCCATTTGAGATATTTATTCTTTTCAAAACGGTATTGTCTACAACCTTAACGGTCTCATTCATTTCACCTTGGCCGGTCGCCAGCCATAAGAGTGAGGCTCCAGTGTCTAACGAGCAAGTCAGTATCCAGTCAGCAGGGAAGTTATCACGCATATAGCGATTAGCCATTGTGCTTTGGGATACGCCTAAATGATTGCACAGCGCCTGTCTGTTCTTGAATCCGTAAGCTTCCAGGATGCGCTCTATTGCAGCTTTCCCACCACTTTGGGAAGGGAAGTTGAATTTTGTGTTTCTATTTTCGTTCGGTTTTGTTGTTGACATAACCTTTTAGTGATCCTAATATCGATTTTGTGGTGTGCTGAATATCGCTAAATACAGTTAAAACTACACAAACTTAAGGATACTGCCTCATGGGAAACCGTATATCAATGCGTCCAAACATCAATCTTGTAATCTCTGAACCCTATATCACGGTTGAAGAGTTCTGCCGCCGCACTGGTTATAAGGAAGGCACCGTACGTCAGATGTATCGTGAGAACCGGCTGCCCATCAGGAAGAAAGAGGGCGTTAACGGTCTCATCGAGATCAACATGGTTGCATTGACGATTGAAGCGGCCGCTGGCTGTGAAATCACAATGCAGGCTTGATGCATCCATATTGGGATAGCAGAAGGGATTTATCATGTTTGATTTTCGAGTCTCCACACATAGCCATTTTGATGATGCTTGCCGGGCGTTTGCACTGAAGCACAATATCATTCAGCTGGCTAATAAAGCCGGACTGAATCCTCAGACCATCCGTAACAAACTCAACCCGGAGCAGGTTCACCAGTTAACCGTTCGTGAAATGCTGCTACTGACCGATCTGACCGAAGACGCAACGCTGATTGACGGCGCGCTGGCGCAGTTGCATTGCCTGCCATGCGTACCTGTTAACGAAATGGCGCAGGAGAATCTACCTGCTTATGTACTGAAAGCCACTGCCGAAGTAGGGCAGTTAGCTGCGGGCGTAGTGAGCCAGGAGCAATTAACAGCATCCTGCCGCCGTGGTCTGGTTCAGAACGTACACGCAGGGATCCGCTGCCTGACTCTGGCAGCACTGGCGGTTCAGGCACGAGTGCATACTAACCCTGCGCTTTCGGGCACTGCTGATGTGTTAAGTGGTATCGGTGCATCTATGGGGATGGTGTGAGGTAGTTATGATCAAAGTATTGACCTACCAATTTAATTTAAAGGGTAAGCGCGCAGAGGTTAAAGATTCGGATGTTGCGTTGTGCTTTCCATCAATTTCAGGTGATGGCAGTTATTTCTTTACTCTAAAAGATGGTACGAGGTTTCGCGGTGAAGAAGTCAAAGAAGTGATACGTAATAAAGTATCACCTCTTACATATATTTAATTGTTGTACCTGTTCACCCATTTTTCAATAGCGTTCATGAAAATGTGCTGGTTATCAGAGCCGGGCGGAAGTTTGTTTAACTCACTGCGAACGGCAGAATAGAAAAGAGAGTGATCATGTTTTTTATTAGTGAAGTAAGCGTTAAGAAGTCCTGAAATAACCATGTTTTGAATTTTAACTTCGGAGCGTAGTTGCTGAAGGTCTTTCTCCAGTAGTTCGAAGCGTTCTATTTCTTTCTCATTCAGCATTTGAACCTCATGTCGTAACAGATAATGGAGTGAGGATTATGCAGGTTTTTGTAAGGTTTTTGAAACAACAGTCACCACTACAGCAGTTACAAGATTTAGGGCATGGCTGGATTGAAACTAAAACAGGCCAGCGCTGGCATCCGGCAATATCACAGGCCGAACTGCTGGCAGGATTAACCGGTAAGAGGAAAAAATCATGGGTTACAAGGCTGAGAGTATCACTGTTCAGATGAACGCAGGGCAACGTGCCAGTGCGCTTAATCATATCTCAGCACTTCGCACAATGATGTACGGCGATTGCAGTCATGAACTCAAACGCTTTATCGAAGACATGCGCAACAAGCGCGATCACCTGGCTGAACAGAATGGCCGCGCACTGAGCGCGATTTTCTTCCTGGCAAATATCAGCAAAGAACGTCATGGCGTTGATTTCAGTGAACTGACGAGTGACGAAAAAACGGCGCTGATTAGCGCGATGAATCACTTAAAAGCAGTCGTGAGTTTATTTCCAAAGAATCTGACGTTACCTAATTAATTAACCCAACGAAATTAAATGGCGTAAACCCGCCGGGCATTCTTTTGCCCAAATTCAAGAGAAAGAGAAATGCGAAATATCCAGACCCGAAATTTTAAAGCTGACGTAGACGCGCTTAATGCCCTGCTGAGCAAAGCAAAAACTGAACAGCGTAGTGATGATGCGCTGTCCGTTTCTATCCGCCTGGCCGCAGTGGCAATTCATGCCCGCAAAAATGAAATGTCCGCAGTAGAAATCATCGAGCTGCTGGACAAAGAGGCTGAGCGCTTTGAGAACCAGGCACAGGAGATGCACTGATGGCCGACTCAATGGATCTGGTACAGCAGCGCGTGCAGGAAGAGCTGGCGCGCAATCTGGCTAACGCTACTCATCGTCCTGCGGGGGCGAGTGAATTTTTCTGCCTGTCGTGCGGCGAAGAAATCCCGGAGCAGCGCCGCCGCGCACTGCCGGGCGTTTCCCTCTGCGTGACCTGCAAACAGATTAGTGAGCTGAAAAGCGTGCACTACAAAGGGGCGGCGTTATGAGCACCATCCGGAAATGGGCCGGTAGTAAGTCCGGCCTTGCTGCCGAAGAAGGCAAGTACGCAATGAAGATCATTCTTGTCCCGCATATTGAGCATGTGGCTTCACTGTGACCGATATTGCCGTAAACGCCGTTGAGTTTAATGGTGACTATCACGCTGCCCTGAAAATGCAGCGTGACAATTATGGCGTCAGAACGCCGCGTAACATGACCCTGGCTGAGCTGAAGCTGTGGAACGCTAACCCCGACGACCACAGCTGGCGCAGCCAATACCTGCATGACATGCCAGACTACTTGGCCGGGTACTTCGCTGACCGTTATCAAAAAATTCTTTCAGGAAAACATGGCCGTCGGCGGGCCAATGCGTTTCTGCGCCAGACCATTGGCCAGAGCGTATTGCCACGCCTGCAGCTTGTACGCAGCCGCTACCGGCTGAACGATGCTGCGCAGTTTGAGCTGCCCTTTATCAAACAGCTTGATCGCCTTCCGACGCTGGACCGCCAGGACATTCGCGATCTGGCTTATAAGATGGCCTCCTTCCTGTCACAAAGTCTGGCTGAGTTCGTTGATAAGGTCTCCATACCACAGGAGGCGGACGAACTGACCGTGACGCTCACCGGATACCGTTACATCGCTGAACTGGCTGCGCTGACAGGAACGCAGCCACCTTACTGGGCAGAGTTCTGTTCAGCTAAAGGTGAATTGCCTCTGCGCAAAGCCCAGTCTGGTCTGCTTCGCATGATGGCGCCAGAATGGTGGCGTGGCCGCCTGAAGCAGATGCGAGATTTACAGCGTGAACACATGGCTATCGCGGTTGGGCAGGTACAGAAAGCCGCATCACCTTACGTTTCCCGCAGCACGCTGGCCGAATGGATAGAGCAGAAAAAACGTAACCGTGAATTCTTCAAACGCTTTGATCTCATCAATCAGGACGGAGACCGTATTGCGCTGGATGAAATGGTCAACCGCAGCGTGTCCAATCCGGCAATACGCCGCCGCGAATTGATGACCAGAATGCGTGGGTTTGAGGATGTCGCCAATGAAACAGGGTGCGTAGGTGAGTTTTATACAATCACAGCACCATCACGTTATCACGCAGTTTACAGTCAGGGCGGCTTTGTTTCTCAGTGGAACGGTTCAAGCCCACGTGACACCCAGCGTTATCTCTGCCGTGTATGGGCGAGGATCCGCGCGGCACTGTCACGCGAAGCTATTCATGTCTTTGGCTTTCGCGTTGTTGAACCTCACCACGACGGCACGCCGCACTGGCACATGCTGCTGTTTATGCGCCCTGAAAACGTCCAGCGGGTTCAGCAAATCATGCGTGATCAGGCTTATAAAGAGGATTCCGGGGAGTTGACCACACCGCAGGCAATGAAAGCACGATTTCATGCCGAGCCGATCGACCCTGAGAAGGGCAGTGCGACAGGCTATATCGCCAAATATATTTCAAAGAATATCGACGGTTACGCGATGGACGGCGAGAAAGATGATGAAACCGGCGCAAATATGCGCGACATGGCTAAAGCTGTTTCGGCATGGGCTTCATGCTGGCGTATTCGTCAGTTTCAGCAGATTGGCGGTGCGCCTGTGACTGTCTGGCGTGAGCTACGTCGTATGGGGGATGTACGGCTGCCAGATAAGCAGATGGATGCGGTGCTGGCGTCAGCTTCTGTTGCCAGCTGTTGGGCCTCTTATACGATGGCGCAGGGCGGGCCGTTAGTAGCGCGTGAGGATTTAGTGATCCGCCTTTGCTACGAACTTACCGAAATGGGCAATGAGTACGGCGAAGATGTTCAGCGGGTGCAGGGTATCTATTCGCCAATGGTGCCGGATTCAGAAGTCATGACGCGCCAGGTCAAATGGGAAAAGGTCTCTAAATTGGCCGAAGCGACAGCGGAGGCTGGTTTTTCTGGCGGCATTGCCGCCCCTTGGAGTTCTGTCAATAACTGTACGGGGCCAGAGCGCCGATGGTTAGAGCTGGAACTAAAAGCCAGAGGATTTAACGGAGATGAATATGAAATTGGGCTGTTGCTTAAGGGCTGTAGCCTCAATGCAGGTGCGAAAATGCGGCTTTTCTACCGGAACGGTAGATTACAGGAAGAACCATTCTGATCTGGCAAGGTTCAGATCAATCCCATTGATACATAAAAATAGTTTCAATTCCGACTGGATTTTCTATACTGTATGCATAAACAGTAGTTGTAAGCAGAGGAGGGAACATGCAGGACTATCTTTTGGAGTCGGTGAAGCTTCAGCGTATTGATTTTTTTTTAAAACTTGTTGCTGTCAGCGATTGTAGTGATCAAGAAAAACGTATGGCAATTGAGTGGGTGTCCGAACTCACAGATGAGTTAATGGCGCGTCTGCGAAAGCATGAATACAGCCTTTCAATGAATCAGGCTGAGTGATGAAAGGCCTAATAGAACTACGAGCCGTGAGTGCATGACTATGCTGCATGAAATCGCATGATCCCAAAAGGATCTCTGATGCTCAGGCCCGCCAGTATTGGCGGGCTTTTGTTTATGTCATGCAGGTGCATGAAAACCACTACATAAAGCGGGCAGGCGTGGCGGGGCTACGAGCGCGCGCATTAATGCTTAAAGCATGTTGCGGCATAGCCCTCTTCAGTTATTATTCAGAAAATTCATGTTTAAGGAGTAGGTATGTCTATCGAGTCAATAAAATTAAGAATCGACTATTTTTTAAGTAGGTCTGAACCATCCGTGATGGCAATAAAAGGCGAGTGGGGAATTGGTAAAACCTATGCTTGGAATAGATACTTAATTGAAGCAAGAAAAGAAGGTCGCGTTTCTAATGGCAAATACTCTTATGTATCTTTGTTCGGGATTAAAACTTTAGAACAATTAAAAGAAGCTATTTTTTCTAATGCGGTGCCTAATGATCATGCAGGAGAGCCACCCAGCTTACAAAGCTTTCAAAATAATACAAAAAGCTTGCTAGATAGTTTCAGTAGGCATTCGTGGAAATTTGTAAAAGATCTACCTTATGTCAATCATGCTACTCCGGCCATACAAGCTTGGTCTTTTATGTCTATATCCAATTATCTTATCTGTATAGATGACTTGGAAAGAAAAGGTAGTTCATTGGAAGTTAAGGAGGTGTTAGGACTCATATCGATGCTGAGAGAACAAAAAGATTGTAAAGTGGTCTTACTTCTTAATGATGGTACAAAAGAAGTTGAAGATTATAGTAAATATAAAGAAAAAGTGTTGGATTTAGAGGTTTACTTTTCACCGCTGCCTGAAGAAAGTGCACAGATTGCATACGATAAAAATAAAGAATATTATTCTAAGTTGTCTGAAAATACGATAAACCTCGGTATAATTAATGTAAGAATTTTAAAAAAAATAGAAAGTATTGTGGAACTATTATGGCGATTCTTAGATGGTTCTGAAGAAGAAATAAAAACGCAATTTCTTCATAGTACTGCACTAATGGGATGGTCGCACTTTCACCCTAAGGCCGGGACAGAAGTTCCAACTTTAGAGTTCATTGAAGCAGTACAAAATGTATATATGCTAGGTAAAGATGAATCCTCTGAAACTGAAAAGGCCTGGAAAGAGTTATTACTTAGCTATAAATTCATGAATGTTGACGAACTTGATAAAGCTATTGCTGAAATTATTAAGCTTGGATATTTTAACAAAGAAAATTTTGAGTCCGTTATCCGTCGGGCTAATGAAAATATCCTTCACAAAAAAAAAGGGAATGGAATTGTAAAAGCATGGCAACTTTTCCACAATAGCTTTAAAGATAACGAAAAAGAAGTTTTGCAGGCCTTCATTGATGGTGTAAAAGAAAGCATAGAACATATTGATCCTAGCCAGCTCGATAGCATTATTTCTATAATGAGAGAGTTAAATGGAAGTAAAGAAGCAAAAATTGCTATCGAGTTTTTTATAGCTAATCGAAGTCATACACCTGAAATATTCAATTTAAACAGCTTTGAAATCTACAAGGAAGTTAAAGACGAAGAAGTAAAAGAAATGTTCGCTCGAGCTTATGCTAAATTCAAGCCTCAAGACGATTTTAGAGATGCCATATCTCGACTAAATGGTTCAAATGGCTGGAGAAATGAAGATATTGATCTTTTAAATGGAGTTACTCAAGAAGAATATTACGCCTTTTTTAAAAGTTTGGATGACCCTGATTTATCATCAATAATTGCCACCTGCCTTAAATTTGCTCGTATAGTGAATGCAGATAATAAAATGAACTCTATTACTCAAAAAGTTAAGGGGGCCTTAGAGGATATAAGTAAGGAAAGCAATTTGAATAAGTTGAGGATGGGAAAATTCGGATTATAAATTGATTAAATGATTAGCGTCCTAGGACGCTAATCATTGACTATAAACAGTAATCTTCAAATCGTATAACTTTTTCTCCAATCCATAAATTTAATTCCTCAAAGCGTCTCTGCAGTGGCATGAGTTCATTACGCACAAACACCTTGCTGGCCTTCTCAATATCACCAAATCCGCCGGTGTTGTTTGGAATGATCCCCATAAGTTGCGGCGGCACACGATGCACGGTCAGCATGTCGTCGCGGCTCACGTTTTTGATGTTGAGAAACTCATCTTTTGCCGCCACCTCAGACAGCGGGATGATCTGGATGCCGTCTTTTTTCCCGTTCGGGCTGTACATAAACAGGTTACGAAAGTTGCCAGGGCCCTTCGCGCTTTTCATGGCTCCGCGGATATTATCCACGTCCTGCTGACTCTGCGCCGGGTCGGTCATGTACATGATGAAACCCGCATGACTGCCGTTCAGGTAATACTTACGGCGGAACAGGGTAGCGGACTCGTTCAGCAGCGCCGACGGGATGGCAGACAGGTAGCCCGGCAGGCCGTAAATCTCCTGATTGATGTCCGGCTCCATCAGGTGAAACACGCTGCCCTTCGCAAACTCATAGGGTTCCGTGTTAATGCCATAGTGCGCATACCAGTAGGTATCGAGGTCCAGACCGCGCCGGGTGAACTTCGCCAGCGACGGCTCCAGCTTCAGCGTGTTACCGAGGCGGCTGGTCCGCTTCTCCAGATAGGCATTGCCGAAAATGAGGTAATCCAGCGCAAAGCGGCTGAACGCCTGCTGACTCAACAACGGGTGCGGTATAAAGGTACTCGCCAGAATGTTGCACTTCACGCTGATGGGTGAGCTGTGATGCACGGCGGCACGGAACGTGCGCGCCAGCCCGTCAACGCTTACGGGTGGTTCATACCAGCGATCATTGATTACACACTCCACATAGTCCAGCAGTTCGCGGCGGTCCAGCACCGGAATCGGGTCGCCAAAGGTAAACGCCTCCGATGCTGCCCCGCTGGTCATTTTATCCGGCTGCTGCACGGGCTGCGTGCGGGTGCGGTTCCTGCGTTTGCTCATCAGTAAATCTCCACAATGTTCTGCGTGTGTGCCGCCTGTCCCTGCAGCGGCTCGTTTGCCAGCGCGTGCATGGTCGCCCAGGCTAAATCGCCGTGGCTGACTTCCTCGCTGCGGCTGGTTTCATAGGTCGGACGGTTGCCGCTGGCCGTGGTGGCCTTGCGGATAGACATAAACGACTGCGCAATGTCGAGGTGGCTGGCGTCAAACTCCAGGCGCCCGCTGGCGATGGTGTCGTAAGCCTTCAGCACCAGGGCGTTCTTCACGTTAGGGTTATAAACAAACTCTTTCACCTGCGGGAAGAAGGCTTTGACGTTCTCGTATACACCCAGCCCGACGCCGGTTGAGTCGATGCCGATATAGGTCACGTTATACTGCTGCGTCAGCGTCCTGATGGCGTCAGCCTGTGCCCGGAAGTCCATTCCGCGCCACTGGTGGCGTTCAAGGATGCGGAACTTACCGCCCGGCACGGCAGGCGGTGCCATGACAACGCACCCGGCGCTGTCGCCGTTCTGCGTTCCCTTCGCCGGGTCGTAACCGATCCAGACTTCTTTCCAGCCGAACGGGCGCAGCGCCAGCGCTTCAAAGTCGGTCCAGACTTCCCAGCTGTCCACCATGCACTTCTGCAGCATGGCCAGCTGGAACACCGACGCCAGATCGTCCATGAAGACGCACATCAGCAGGTTCTGATAGTCCTCCGGGCTGTAGCGCGTGCGCAGCTGCTCCAGGTCAAACAAATCACAGCCGCCGCGCACAGCATCTTCAACCGTGACGATCTGGCGAAACTGGCCGTCTTCGCAGAGGCGACCGGCGGCCAGTGACTGATGACTGAGATCGATATCAACCCGGTCAGCTTTGGCCCGGCCCTTGTTGAACTGCGCGCCGGACCAGAACGGATAAGCGCTGTGGGTGAGGCTGGACGGCGTGGAAAAATAGGTTTCGCGCCATTTCTTGTGCAGCGCCATGCCGGACGCCACTTTCTGCAGTTCCTGAAACTTCGGAATCCAGAAATATTCATCCAGGTACAGGTTGCCGTGATAGCTCTGCGCGGTGCGGGCGTTGGTGCCTAAGAAATACAGGCACGCGCCGTTGCTCAGCGTCATCGGGTCACCTTTCAGGTCTACGTCCACCTCGCGGGCAAATTCAATGATGTACTGCTTGAAGACGTGCGCCTGCGCCTTGCTGGCTGACAGGAATATCTGATTGCGCCCGGTGGTCAGCGCATCGATCAGCGCCTCGCGGGCAAAAAAGAAGGTGGCACCAATCTGGCGCGACTTCAGCAGGTTGCGGACTGAGTATTTATTTCCGGCTTCCCACCACTGGCGCTGATAGCCGAACATCGAGCCGTGGAAAACCTCCTGCAGCTTCTCAATCTGCTCGTCGCTGAACAGGTTCTTTTCAGGGGGCTTGCGCGGGCCTTTGTTCCGGTTCTCCACGTTCGGGTTCAGGTCCGCTTCATTGCCGCCGTTGCTGAATTTACCGATCCGGGCGTGGCGCTCGGACTGCCGCGCCAGCAGGTCGATTTCCTTAAAGTCTTTCCCTTCCTTCTGCTCCTTCATGATGAGCTGGCAGTAGCGTGCGGCTGTGGTCAGCTGCATCTGATCCAGCGGGCCATAGTCGCCCCACTTATCGCGCTTCTTCCAGCTGTGAACGGTTGCGGGTTTCTCTCCCAGCATTTCAGCAATGCGGGCGATGCGGTATCCCTGAAAGTACAGCAGTAAAGCCTGCCTGCGGGGATCGAGGTCGTCGGGGGCGGGTGTCATGTTCATGCAGCCAAAATACGGCCCCGCCGCTTCCTTTTCCGCCATCCCTCATTGTGTGGTTTCCCGCACAACGTCCGCGCGTTGTTTCAATACCCCCTACGCCGCAACCATAGAGCTTCACAGAGTTTTACTGACCGGAGCCTGGACAATGGCAAAGAAAGCAAAGCGTTTTCGTATCGGGGTGGAAGGTGCCACCACGGACGGGCGCACCATCGAGCGCAGCTGGCTTGAACAGATGGCGGCAAATTACAGCCCTGAGCTGTACACCGCCGTGATCAACATGGAGCACATCAAGGGCTACACGCCAGACAGTCCGTTTCGCCGCTTTGGCGTAGTGGAAGCGCTGGACGCTGAAGAAATCAGCGACGGCCCGCTGAAGGGCAGGCTGGGGCTGTATGCCCTGATCAACCCGACTGACGAGCTGGTCACGCTGACCGGCACCATGCAGAAAATCTTTACCTCTATGGAAATCCGCCCGGAATTCGCAGACACCGGCGCGGCCTATCTGATTGGCCTTGCTGTGACCGACGATCCGGCCAGCCTCGGCACCGAAATGCTGCAGTTCAGCGCCAGCGCCGGGGCGAACCCGCTGGCAAACCGCAAGCAACATCCTGACAACGTTTTCTCTGCCGCTGAAGAAACCCTGATCGAGTTTGAGGACGTGGCAGATGAAAAGCCCGCCCTGTTTACCCGCATCAAGGCGATGTTCAGCAGACAGCAGCAGACCGACGCGGCGCGCTTCAGCGACGTGCATCAGGCCGTTGAGCTTATCGCCACCGAGCAGCAGGACCTGAGCGCGCGCATTGAAACGGCGCTGAGCGAACAGGCCGCCAGCCTGAAATTACATTTCAGCAGTGCGCTGGGCGAGGAAGTGCTGAAGCGCGAACAGCTGCAGGCGGACTTCACCGAACTGCAGCAGCAGCTGAGCCGGGAAGATGGCCGCCAGCAGGTCCGCCCGCGTACGCAGGGTAACGGCAGCGGCGGCGAAGTGCGCACCGACTGCTGATACAGCGGCGGCAAAACTTTTTAACGAACAGAGAAAGCGAAGCGATGAAAAATACTACCCGTTTTAAGCTGAATGCTTACATGTCGGTGCTGGCAGAAATCAACAAGATTGACCTGTCCGCGCTGAACAGCAAATTCACCATTGAGCCGTCCGTGTCGCAGACGCTGGAAAGCAAAATTCAGGAGTCGTCCGCGTTCCTGCAGGCCATCAACATCATGCCGGTCAGTGAGCAGAGCGGCGAACGGCTGGGGCTGGGGATCGGCACCACCATTGCAGGCACCACCGATACCACCCAGAAAGAGCGCGAGCCGACCGATCCGACCTATATCGACGGCGATGGCTACAAATGCACGCAGACCAACTTTGACACGGCGCTGCCTTATTCAAAGCTGGACATGTGGGCGAAGTTCAGCGATTTCCAGGTGCGCATCCGTGACGCCATCGTGAAGCGTCAGGCGCTGGACCGCATCATGATCGGCTTCAACGGCCTGAAGCGTGAGAAAACCTCCAACCGCGTGCAGAACCCGCTGCTGCAGGACGTGAATATTGGCTGGCTTGAAAAAATCCGCCAGGAAAAACCGGCGCAGGTGCTGGGTCAGCACATCGGTGACGATGGCAAGGTGGTGTCGGACAAAATCACCGTGGGTAAAAACGGCCTGTTCCGTAACCTGGACACGGTGGTGATGGGCGCGGTGTCGGAAAAAATCGGCGTGCAGTATCAGGACGACACCGAACTGGTGGTGATCTGCGGACGCCAGCTGCTGGCTGATAAGTATTTCCCGCTGGTCAACCAGAGCCAGCCCAACACTGAAGCGCTGGCCGCTGATCTGATCATCAGCCAGAAGCGCATCGGCGGCCTGCAGGCGGTCCGCGCCCCGTACTTCCCGGCGAATGCGCTGCTGATCACCCGCCTGGATAATCTGTCCATCTACTGGCAGGAAGAAACGCGCCGCCGCTCGATCATCGACAACCCGAAACGTGACCGCATCGAAAACCTTGAGTCGGTTAACGAGGCTTACGTGGTTGAGGACTACGACTGTACCTGCCTGGTGGAAAACATCGAGCTGCTGGAGCAGGAGCCGGAGAAAGAGCCGGGCGAAATGAGCGAAGCGGAAATCGCACGCATCGCCGCCGTGGCGGCCAGCGTGGTGAAGTCCATGAGCGGCGCGGATGACTCAACCGGCAGCGCTGGCGCTGACCAGAACGCCGGAGCGTAACCCGTGACCAATCCTTTCCGCGCGCATACGCGCTTTATTCAGGCACAGGAGGCCGCCCGGTCGGTCGGCAGTGGCCGCAGCACAAAGGGCTATGACCTGATGCTGCTGCAGCTGAACGAAGACCGCCGCCGCCTCAAGGGCATTCAGTCCAACGTCCGAAAGGCCGAAATCAAGGTGGAGGTGCTGCCGAAGTACGCTGCCTGGGCTGAGGGCGTGCTGAGCGCCGACGGCGCGCAGCAGGACGACGTGCTGATGTACGTGATGCTCTGGCGCGTTGACGCCGGTGACTATGCCGGTGCGCTCGCGATTGGCCGCCACGCGCTGAAGCACAGCTGGGCGATGCCGCTGGGAAGCCGCACCACGGCGACGGTGCTGGCAGAAGAAATTGCCGACGCGGCAAAGGCTGCCATCCTGGCAAAGACGCCTTTTGATCCGGCCCTGCTGCTGGAGGCGCTGGAGGTGGTCGACGCACACGACATGCCCGATCAGTCGCGTGCCCGTCTGCATAAGTCCATCGGCTGGGTGCTGACGGAAAGCAACCCTGCATCCGCGCTGAACCATCTGAAGCGTGCCCTGCAGCTGGACGAGAAGTGCGGCGTTAAAAAAGACATTGAGCAGCTGGAGCGGAAGATCCGTAACGCCAGCTGATAACCGGACGTGCCCACGCGCGGGGCGGCACGGGGTGGCGACAGGCAGCGCCGCATCAAAACCCCGTCCACCGCCCACCTATTCAGGAGTAACAGAGCAATGGAATTTATCGCGCCACAGAAGGCGACGGCAGCGCCGGACATCATCCCCAACAATTCATTCTGGCCGGACGTTGATCTGGCGAAGTTCCGCAGCGTCATGCGCGTTGACGGCACCGTGACACCGGAGCGTCTGCGTCAGGTGGTGCTTACTGCAATGGCGGAGGTCAACGCAGAGCTTTATCCGTGGCGTGAGCGGCAGGAGCTGGCCGGGCATAACGGCCTGGCCGATGTTCCGGCTGAGAAGCTGGCCGGTGTAAGCGTACGGCTGCATCACTATGAAAATGCGGTGTGGTGCTGGACGCGCGCGGTGCTGAACGAGCGCTATCAGGATTTTGACGCCACCGCAGCCGCCGTGAAGCGCGGGGAAGAACTGGCTGATGCCAGCGGCGACCTGTGGCGCGATGCGCGCTGGGCCGTCAGTCGCGTGCAGGACATGCCGCACTGCACCGTGGAGCTTATCTGATGAAAGTGCGTGCGCAGCAGTATGACACGGTGGACGCACTCTGCTGGCGTCACTACGGGCGCACGCAGGGCATGACGGAACAGGTGCTGCAGGCAAATCCGGGGCTGGCGGAGCACGGCCCCCTCTTACCGCACGGGCTGGAGGTGGAGCTGCCGGACGTGACAGCGACGGCCACCGTGCAGGCCGTCCAGCTTTGGGACTGAATCATGTGGGAAAAAATCAGCACCTTTTTAACCTGGTGCATTGCGGTGGTGATGGCGTGGCTTGGCGGCATGGACCTGAAAGACATGTCCACCGTGGCCGGTGTGCTTATCGGCCTGCTGATGGCGCTTATCAGCTGGTACTACAAACACAAAACCTATCAGCTTCTGGCAAGCGGGCGCATTACGCGGGGGGAATATGAATCTGCAGACCGTTAAACGCTGCGCCGTGGGCGTGGTGCTGGCGCTGGCCGCATCAATGCCCGGCTTTCAGCAGCTGCACACCTCCGTCGAGGGGCTGCGGCTGATTGCCGACTATGAGGGCTGCCGCCTGCAGCCGTACCAGTGCAGCGCGGGAAATTGGACCGACGGGATAGGCAACACGTCCGGCGTGGTGCCGGGTAAGTCCATCACGGAACGGCAGGCGGCGGGGAATTTCATCACCAACGTGTTGCGCACTGAGGCGGCACTGGCGCGCTGCGTGGCGGTTTCCATGCCGCAGCAGGTTTATGACGCGCTGGTGTCGCTGGCGTTCAACGTTGGCACCGGCAATGTGTGCGGCTCCACGATGGTGTCGTTGCTGAAAGAGGGCCAGTGGCGCGAGGCGTGTTATCAGCTGCCGCGCTGGGTGTACGTGAACGGCGTATTTAATCAGGGGCTGGATAACCGGCGCGGGCGTGAGCTGGCATGGTGCCTTAAAGGAGTCTGAGCAGATGAAAGAGAAATTAGCGGGTTGGGTGGTAATGGTTATTTATCTGATGGTAGTGCTGGCCGGATTACATCATCCGCAGGGCGCTGCCGTGAATGTAGTTGTAGCAGTGACGTGGCTCTTAAATATCATCACCGGGTTACTGTCTGCCAGCAGTGTTCTGGCGCTTTACGCAGAAGGCAAAGCACGGCAGGAGTTTAAGGCAGCACTGCGTAAGTTCTTTGTCCCGGACAGGCCTTCTCTGATTGGGCGGATTTATGGCTGGGTGCTCAAGCTGCTGATTGTGCTGACGCTGGCGTTTTCCGGCTGGGTTATCACCCTGGTCTTTTACCTGCTGATGATGGTGATTTTCTCCATTATGCGGCGTCAGCTGGCAGAGCCTGAACGGGCCGCAGCTTGACGCGCGCACTGGCAGTTATCGTGCTGATCCTGCTGCTTGTCACCGGCGTGCAGTCTTACCGGCTGAGCAGCGCCCACGGCAGGATTGATGCGCAGCAGACCACCATTGAGGGCCAGGGCAAAAAGCTGAGCCAGAAAAACAGCCAGCTGATTGCCCTGAATATCCTGACGCAGACCAGCAGCCAGGCGCAGACGCAGCTTTACGCCGCCGCCGAACGCAACGGCCAGCTGCTGCGCGACCGGCAGAGAAAGATTGAGGAACTGAAACGTGAAAATGAAAACCTTCGCCGCTGGAGCGATACCGCTCTGCCTGATCCTGTTGTCCGGCTGCGCCAGCGACCGGCCCTCGCAGGAGGTGAATCTTACCGTCAGTGGCTGCCCGAAAATCACCCGTTGCCAGCTGGACCCGGCAGGACCGCGCACTAACGGCGATCTTCTGGCACAGATTGAGGAAACAGAGGCTGCCTGGGCGGCATGTGCCGGTAAGGTCGATACCATCATCAGCTGTCAGGAAAAAGACGATGAACAAGCCACAGTTCTTACGCAGCGCCCTGAATAAGTCGGTCCCCTACGTGGCCGACAACCCGGATCGCCTGCACCTGTTCGTGGACAGCGGCCAGCTGATTGCCACGTCAGCCGCGTCCCTGTCGTGGGAGTACCGCTACACGCTGAACGTAGTGATCACCGACTTCACCGGCGATCAGAATTTGCTGATGGCCCCGGTGCTTTTGTGGCTGCGGGAAAACCAGCCTGACGCGCTGCAGAACAGTGAGGCGCGTGAAAGGCTGTTTTCGTTTGAGGTCGATATTCTGGCGAATGACCGCTGTGACATCAGCATGGACCTGAAGCTGACCGAGCGCGTGATAGCCACCATTGAGGACGGCAAAGCACGCATTGAGGCGGTGCCGGAACCGGACGCGCCGGAGGAGCTCTGGACGGTGAATCATGGCTGAACTGCATGAAGTGGATGCCTGGCTGGATGCGCTTCTCTCACAGCTGGAACCGGCGGCCCGGAAAAAGATGCTCCGAGAGGTGGCACGCGACGTGCGCCACATTCAGCAGGCAAACATCACAGCACAACGTTCCCCGGACGGCACCGCATGGGAGCCGCGCCGCGTCAGCGCCCGCAGCAAAAAGGGGCGCATCCGTCGCGGCATGTTCGCGAAGCTGAAAACGGCAAAATATTTCAAGGCGCAGGCAGGCGCAGACGCCGCAGAAGTTGCCTTTGTTCCGTCGGTGCAGAAGCTGGCCCGCGTCCATCATTACGGCCTGCGGGACCGGGTAAGCCGTCGCGGCCCGATGGTGAAATATGCGGAACGTCCGCTGCTGGGCGTGAACGGCGACGTGGAAAGTACGGTGCGCGAAACTCTGCTGCGATGGCTGTCGCAATAGACATTTGATTAGTCGGCTATTTTACACTGTTGGTATTCGGCCCGATTTTTTTTACTTTGAATAATCTGGACTTTGAATATTTCTGCAACCGAATAACCAGCGCGAACTATACAGACAGCGCCTAGGGAAATTATTACAGGCATCATTAGGAAAGTTTTAGTTGTTACCATTTTAATGATGTCTTCCGGGTTATTAAGTCCGGTGGCTGAATAATTAATTATTATGTAAATACCATAAATAAAGGCGCAAGCTGTGTAAATGTTCCATATGGCATTTAAGGCATTTTTATAAACGTCAAAATTACCCATTCTTATCAGAAGTGCGCCATGTATAGCCGAAAAAAACAATAGAAGCGAAAGGCAGATTATCATCAACTGATCTGCTTTATTTTTGCTTATGAACCAGAGCACCATCGTCAGCGCAACAAGTGACAGTAATGTTATAAGAAACCTTTTGGGTAAGCCTAATCTAGCGTCCACTTATACCTCATTTTTTGCAATAGCTTTTGTACGAATCACCACACAACACATTATTGATGCCAGAATTTTTGAGCCGTTGCAATGTAATGGCATGAATACACAACTTACCGAAATTATGCGCCTTATCACTAACCTGATCCGCACCGGCACAGTGTCCGAAGTTGATCCGGTGAACTGGCTGTGCCGGGTGAAAACGGGTGACCTAGAAACCAACTGGATTAACTGGCTCACCCTGCGCGCCGGTAGCACCCGCACGTGGTGGAAACCCACCGTCGGGGAGCAGGTTGTGCTGCTGAGCCTGGGCGGCAATCTTGAAACTGCCTTTGCGCTGCCTGCCATTTATTCCGAAGCCTTCCCGCCGCCTGACTACTCGGAAGACGGCACCACCACCGTGTTTAAGGACGGTGGCTGGTTTCAGTACGAGCCGGAAACCGGCCAGCTGCTGATAAAAAACATCAAAAGCGTGCGCATTGAAGCGGCGGACGGCATTCAGCTGATCACCGATGCGCTGGGGATAGAGGCCAGCCAGACACGGATCAACGGTGATACCACGATGAACGGAGATGTGACACACGGCGGCGGTTCAATGAGTTCTAACGGCGTGATTGCTGATAAGCACTTACACGACAAAGTTAAGAGTGGCGGCGATATGTCAGGAGGCCCGCAATGATGTATCTCGGCATGAACCGCGACACCGGCGAAGCCATTACCGACATCGATCACATCCGGCAGAGCATGCGCGACATCCTGATCACCCCGGAAGGCAGCCGCATCGCCCGGCGTGATTACGGCTCGCTGCTGTCGGTGCTGATTGACCAGCCACAGAACGACGTGATCCGCCTGCAGGTAATGGCGGCAGTGTATGTCGCTATCAGCCGCTGGGAACCTCGCGTGAGGCTGAGCACCGTAAACATTACCAGCGACTTTGACGGCTCTATGGTGGTTGAGCTGACCGGCCAGCGGGATGACGGTTCGCCGGTTGCCATGTCTGTACCAACGGGGGTGAACAGTGGCAGTAATTGACCTTTCCCAGTTGCCTGCGCCGCAGATTATTGAGGTGCCGGACTTTGAAACACTGCTGGCAGAGCGTAAAGAGGCGCTGATTGCGCTTTATCCGGCGGATGAACAGGCCGCCATGCGCCGCGTGCTGGCGCTGGAGTCTGAGCCGATTGTGAAAAGCCTGCAGGAAAGCACCTACCGCGAAATCCTGTTGCGCCAGCGCATTAACGAGGCGGCGCAGGCGGTGATGGTGGCCTACGCCATCGGCAGCGATCTGGACCAGCAGGCCGCCCGCAATAACGTGAAGCGCCTGACCATTACGCCAGCTAATCCCGACGCGGTGCCGCCGGTGGATGCAGTGATGGAGTCAGACGACGCACTGCGCGTGCGAGTGCCGGAGGCGTTTGAGGGGCTGAGCGTGGCCGGACCGACGGGCGCGTATGAGTTTCACGCTAAAAGCGCCGATGGCCGGGTGCAGGACGTGTCCGCCATCAGCCCGTCACCGGCGACAGTCCTGATCACTGTCCTGAGCCGCGACGGCGACGGCACGGCGGCAGCGGATTTGCTGACTACAGTGGACACAGCACTGAGCGCCGACAGCGTGCGCCCGATGGCCGACCGTGTGACGGTTCAGAGGGCGACTATTCGCAACTACAGCGTGAAGGCAAGGCTGCACCTGTTCGACGGCGTGGCCGCCGGTCCCTGCCTTGAGGCGGCAAACGCTAATCTGGCGGCTTACCTTACCGAACAGAAAAAGCTGGGGCGCAGCGTGCGGCGTGAGTCCTACGGGGCGGTGATGCGTGTGGCCGGTGTGGACTGGGTGGAAATCACCGAACCGGCGGAGGACATCATCATGGACCGCACGCAGGCGGGTTACTGCACCGGTACGGACATTTCCGTGGCGGGCGATCAGGGGGTGGCATGAGCAACAGCAGCCTGATGCCGCCCGGTTCGTCTGCGCTGGAGCGCCGCCTGGCGCAGGCGTGCAGCGGGATTTCCGGGCTGAATGTGCCGCTGCGCGACCTGTGGAACCCGGCCACCTGCCCGGTGAGCTTTCTGCCTTATCTGGCCTGGGCCTTTTCGGTGGACCGCTGGGACGAAAGCTGGGCTGAGAGCGTCAAACGGCAGGTGGTGAGCGATGCGTTTTATATTCATCAGCACAAAGGCACCATCAGCGCCATCCGCCGCGTGGTGGAACCGTTCGGCTTCCTGATCCGGGTTATTGAGTGGTGGAAAACCAATGAGCCGCCCGGCACGTTCCGCCTGGACATTGGCGTGCAGGACCAGGGCATTACTGAAGAAACCTATCAGGAGCTTGAGCGGCTGATCAGCGATGCAAAACCCTGCAGCCGTCACCTGCTGGGAATGTCCATCAACCTGCAGGTTAACGGCGAAACACGCATGGCAGCAGCCAGCTATGACGGTGATGATCTGACCGTTTACCCGTACACCCCGGAAATTATCTCCGTCAGCGGCGAGGTTTATGGCGGCGCGGCGGTACACGTTATTGACCTTATGGAAGTGGGACCATGACACAAAAATACTATGCGATCGTAACCAACCTGGGCGCGGCGAAGATTGCCAACGCCGCCGCGCTCGGCACAAAACTGAACATCACACAGATGGCTGTGGGCGACGGTGGCGGCACACTGCTGACGCCGAACGCCAGCCAGACAAAGCTGGTTAATGAGTGGAGACGTGCTGCCATCAACACGCTGAGCATTGACCCGGCCAACGCCAGCCAGGTGATTGCCGAACAGGTAATCCCGGAGAATGAGGGCGGATTCTGGATCAGGGAAATGGGCCTGTTCGACGCAGACGGCACGCTGATTGCCGTGTGTAACACGCCGGAAACGTACAAGCCCGCGCTGCAGGAAGGCAGCGGGCGCACGCAGACCGTGCGCATGCTCCTGATCGTTAACAGCACTGACGCAATCACCCTGAAAATTGACCCGTCCGTGGTACTGGCAACGCGGAAGTATGTGGATGGTGCTGTGATTGAGGTGAAAGCCTACGCTGAAAGCGTAATGAAAACGCACACCGATGCTAAAAATCCACACAACCAGTACCTGCAGATCGCAAGCGCCCTGGCAGAACTCAAAGACGCCGGGCTGGTTGCTGATGTTCTCAAAAACCTCGGTTTAGGCGACGCGGCAAAAAAGACCGTAGGCAATGGCACTAATCAGCTGCCTGATATGAGTTTTTTCTCAGCGGTTAAATCGGGAAATGGTTATACCCGGCTACCAAATGGCCTGATTTTGCAATGGGGGTATGGAACGTTTGCACAAAAAGCAACGACGGCGGTTGTGCTGCCGATTGAGTTCCCGACAGCGGGAGTCACTGTCATGGCTTGCAAGGGGTCGTCTTTACCACTGTCGGGGGAATACGGCGTGGGGGCGCAATTCCGCAATAAAGCATCTTTTGATCTCACTAATACAGGCTCTGGCTCAACCAGCCAGGGAATTTACTGGCTGGCGCTGGGGTACTGAATGAAAAAATATTCACCATCTGCAAATGCTTTTTACGATACAAGCATCAACCTTGTTATCCCTGATGACGCGATAAAAATTACTGACAATAAATGGGCTGATTTACTAGCCGGACAGGCAAAAGGAATGGTGATTGCCTGCGGTGATGACATGCTTCCGTGCCTGACTGAGCCGCCGCCACCGACAGCTGAGGAACTTAACAGTCAGGCAGAAGGCAAGCGCAGCAGGTTGCGGGCTGAAGCTGACGCGGCTATTCAACCTCTGCAGGATGCGAGCGATTTAGGAATAGCGACTGATGAGGAGACAAGCCAGCTTGTAGCGTGGAAAAAATACCGCGTCATGCTGATGCGGATTGACACAAACGACTCTGAGGAAATCATCTGGCCTAAGCAGCCATAATAAGAGCAACCGAAACATATTAGAAATTAAGTTAGTCAAAACTTGGGCTTTTATCGTTATAATATATTTACCCTTGTAATATCCGGTGATATTTGTAATGAGTTGGATTGAGATTGTTGACTCAGCAGTAAAGATAGGTCTTGGAGCTATAATTAGCGCCGTTGCTGGTTTTCTTATGCTTTTTCGGAATCAGAAGCATGAGATCATCAAGGACGAAGCATTACATCGGCGTCAGATAGCTGCGAGCAAGAAGGCATTATACGTGGATTTTCTGACAACTTCACATGTATTAGTGCAAAAATATAGGGATAATCAATGCAGAGCTGATGGTGAGGATTATTTTGCATATCTCAAACTTTATCATGAATTAGAAATTGTAGCGGACGACCCACTAAGAATTTGTGCATTTCATCTCCTCGATGCCGTCAATCAATTCATTGTGTTACGGAAGGGTGAGATGCAGGATAATGATCTTTTCAGAGCAATGCGCGAGTTAGTGGATAATAAGGTTGGTGAGTTTCAGTATTTAGCCAAACAGGATATCAATGACTTCTGATTTTTTTCAATTAAAAACATAGGGTTCTTTCGTGATGTCAGAAAATATCGTCGATCTTATTTGTGATGAAGGATATGAGGCTTTTAAAAAATAAATATCTTTTAATTGCTTTATCCCCTAACACAAAGAGTGTCAGCTTCACTGTAAGCTGACACTCTTTAATCATTTTGGTCTTGCCGGCCATTTAATGTCTGGCGCTTTACTGACATCAATTCGGCTGAGTGCTACTCGGTAACGCTTCCACTGTGTGGGGCGGTTAGTCTCTTAGTATGTCGCTATGTTGATATCAACTGCATTCTGCAGCAGCGCAATTGTCCGGTTTACCTCATCCATTTCAGCGGCCATCCTGCTGCTGGCAATCAGCACAGCGTTTTCAGTTTCTGTAGCCGGGGCGCTAAACATGCCATCGCTATAATTAACATCAGGCCGTCCGGGCAGCGTGGTGATATCCACTCATACCAGTTACGAATGATAGAGTTTTTCAGGTTCCACATTCAGCGAGACGATTTCAGCAACGCACTAATTTTCAATCCGAGCATAAGTTTTCATCAACTGTCTCTTCAATGTAAATAACCCCGTTTGAACCATAGTGGTTAATATAAGGCGTTGAGCGAATATCACCGCTACCGCCCGCACCAAATGGCGCCTGAGCACCCGACGTGGTTTTCTCTGCACTGCGCGGGCCGCCTTCCCAATAGCTGACACCGCCATCACCCGAACCACCGAGGTAAGGATTAGATAAAGCGCTGACCACGCCGTGCGCATCGCTGCCGTCTCCTCCTTAAATGTTCAGATCGCCATTAACGGTCAGACCGCCACCACTACCTGCATCACCGGCAGAGTTTCTAACGTTTCCAGCTACCAGTTTTAGAATCATTAATGTCCAGCGTTGCGCAGGTTAAAGGACGTATCGGCGGCAGGTGACAACCGGAAACGGGGAGTGTGTCAGGCTGATGCTGAAGCAAGGCGCAAAGCTGCTGCTGGCGGCACTAATTTTTTTGTATAGTTAACCACACTAATTTTTGTTTGTTAAAAAACTTTCTACAATGTATAAAACTCTTTCGCCAATTAATTTTAAGGAAGAAATAGTAATGATTCACTGCAAGTGCCCTCATGCATTTAGCATAATATATGTCCTCGCATGTTCAATATGGAGCGGGGTTTATTTTTTCAATCCTTATGGTTTTGTTGATAATTTCCCACAAGCTTTTGCTTATATAGAGTTAGCTGCAGCAACCTTTGCTTTTATTTCCTATGCTTTAGACAGGTTAGGCGTTTTAGATGCCTGGAAGAGAGGTAAAAATTTATTCTACATTGCGATGCTTACCTTTTGGATATTGACCGCGCCTCATGTATTTCTTGATTCATATCGAAAGATTGCCGAGCCCCATCGTGATGCAGTTGTCATAGGGTTTATGCTTACTCTCTTAATACCCTGCTATTGGATGGTTTTAACAAGGTTTTTGTCGAAGAAGAAAGTCGTGCAGTTTATTCTTTCATTAATTCTTGTCGGGATTACTTTTTTGGGAATTCATTACTGCTCAAATTAAAAGTAGAAAATCTATGCGGCTCATTTCCATAGCCGCTTTTCGAATGATGAAACCTTTAAATACTCTATTAACTCACACACTGGACGTGCCAGTGAAGACACTTTACCGGCACATCCGCCTCGAAAAAAAACCTACGTGAAAGCCGTGTGTTTATTGTGCCAGAGACGGCACAACGGCCAGCGCGTGCCCCGGCATAGCGGACCATAGACCATAGCGGAACCCCTAAACAGGAGAACCGCCATATGGCACAGGATTATCACCACGGCGTGCGCGTTGAGGAAATCAACGAGGGCACCCGAACCATCACCACCGTCAGCACCGCGATTGTGGGGCTTGTGTGCACCGGCGACGACGCCGACGCGGCCACCTTCCCGCTAAACCGCCCGGTGCTGTTAACCGACGTACTCACCGCCAGCGGCAAAGCCGGGGAATCCGGTACGCTGGCCCGCTCACTGGACGCCATCGCGGATCAGTCAAAACCCGTCACCGTCGTTGTGCGCGTGCCACAGGGCCAGACCGAAGCGGAAACCACCGCCAACATCATCGGCGGCGTGACCGACGGCCAGCGCACCGGCATGAAGGCGCTGCTGGCTGCGCAGTCTCAGTGCGGCGTTAACCCCCGTATTCTGGGCGTGCCCGGCCACGATAACAAAGCCGTCGCCACCGAACTGCTGAGCGTGGCGCAGAGCCTGCGCGGCTTTGCCTACCTGTCCGCGTATGGCTGTAAAAGCGTTGAAGAGGCGATTGCCTACCGCGCCAACTTCAGCCAGCGCGAAGGGATGCTGATCTGGCCTGACTTCATCAGCTTTGACACCGTGCTGAAGGCGGACGCGACGGCCTACGCCACCGCACGCGCGCTGGGCCTGCGCGCCAAAATTGACCAGCAGACCGGCTGGCACAAGTCCCTGTCAAACGTTGGCGTCAACGGCGTCACCGGCATTTCAAAAGACGTTTTCTGGGACCTGCAGGACCCGGCCACCGATGCGGGCCTGCTGAACCAGAACGACATCACCACGCTGATCCGCAAAGATGGCTTCCGCTTCTGGGGTTCCCGCTGCCTGAGCGATGACGCGCTGTTTCAGTTTGAGTGTTACACCCGTACCGCGCAGGTGCTGATGGACACGATGGCAGAAGCACAGATGTGGAGTGTTGACGGTGCGCTGAACCCGTCGCTGGCCCGCGACATCATCGAGAGCATCCGCGCGAAGCTGCGCAGCCTGGTGAATCAGGGCTATCTGATTGGCGCGGACTGCTGGCTGGACGAGAGCGTGAACGACAAGGACACGCTTAAGGCGGGCAAGCTGCTGATCGATTACGACTACACGCCGGTGCCGCCGCTGGAAAACCTGCTGCTGCGCCAGCGCATCACAGACCGTTACCTGGTCGATTTCAGCAGCCGCGTCAGCGCATAAGGAGACGGAAAGATGGCATTACCCCGCAAACTCAAGCACCTGAACGTGTTCAACTCAGGCAACAACTGGCAGGGGCTGGTTGAGTCCGTGACGCTGCCGAAATTCACCCGCAAGTTTGAGAAGTATCGCGGCGGCGGCATGGCCGGTGCTGTGGACATTGACATGGGCCTGGACGATGGCGCGCTGGATACGGAATTCACCATTGGCGGCACTGAAGCGCTGCTGATTAAGCAGATGGGCACCACCACTGTGGACGGCATTCAGCTGCGCTTTACCGGCTCCATTCAGCGCGACGACACCGGCGAAGTACAGGCGGTCGAGCTGGTCACGCGCGGACGCTATAAGGAGCTGGATTCCGGCGAATGGAAAACCGGCGAATCCAGCACCACCAAAGTGTCCGCAACCAACAGCTACGCAAAGCTGACCATTAACGGCGAAGTGGTTTACGAGATCGACATCGTGAACATGATCCACATCGTGGACGGTAAGGACCTGATGGAAGCGCACCGCAACGCGCTGGGCCTGTAATCAAAACGGCAGGCGTTGCGCCTGCCGCTTATCTCTCTTTTTAACGGAATCAAATCATGACTGACAAAACCACGCCAAATGAAAAAGTCGTTGAGCTGGACACCCCGATCCTGCGCGGCAAAACCGAAATCACCTCCGTCACCGTGCGCAAGCCGCAGTCCGGTGCGCTGCGCGGCACCCGCCTGCAGGCGCTGCTGGACATGGACGTGAACGCGCTGATCACCGTGCTGCCGCGCATTACCACCCCGGCGCTGACCACGGCGGAAATTAACGAAATGGACCCCGCCGATCTGGTCAGCCTGTCGGTAGAGGTGGTCACTTTTTTGCTGAAGAAGTCGGTCCTGTCGGATTTAGCGACGGCCTGACGGTAGACGATCTGGTGGCGGACATTGCTACCGTCTTTCACTGGCCGCCCTCCGTTACCGAGTCCATGACGCTGACGGAGGTTCTGGAGTGGCGGCACAAAGCAATCCTGCGACACAGGGCCAGCGATGAGTGATAAAAATCTGCGTTTGCAGGTCGTGCTGGGCGCGGTCGATAAGCTGACGCGCCCCTTCCGCAGCGCCCGCGACAGCACGCGCGAGCTGGCTGGCACACTGCGCGACACGCGCAACACCCTCAAGGCGCTGGACGCACAGGCCGGGCGCATTGACGGCTTCCGTAAAACCCGCTCACAGCTTGCCATCACTGCTAACAACCTTAAAGCCGCCCGCGAAGAAGCGGCGCGGCTGGCCGTGCAGTTTACGGAAACAAACAAGCCCACCGCTGCACAGGCCCGCGTGCTGGAGCAGGCAAAAAACCGCGCCAGCCAGCTGCAGCAGACTTACAACGGGCTGCGCCTGTCGGTGCAGCGTCAGCGTGAGGCGCTGGGCGCTGCCGGTATCGATACAAAGAAACTGAGCCAGGCACAGCGCGAGCTGAAAAGTCAGTCAGACGAGGCGCGCGCCGCGATTGATCGGCAGCAGCAGTCGCTTAAAAAGCTGGGAGAACGGCAGGCAAAGCTGAGCGCGGTACGTGAGCGATATTCCCGATCGCTTGAGGTGCGCTATCGCGTGGCCGGTGCCGGTGCGGCAACGTCTGCCGCCGGGCTGGCAATGGGCGCGCCGGTGCTGGCCGCTGTGAAATCTTCAGCGGCAATGGAAGACGCCATGAAGGGTGTGGCAAAGCAGGTTAACGGGCTGCGCGACAACGACGGAAACCGCACGAAGCAGTTCTATGACATGCAGGCCGCCATCAAGGCCGCCAGTGAGCAGCTGCCGATGGAAAACGGCGCGATAGATTACGCCGCGCTGGTTGAGGGCGGCGCACGCATGGGCGTGACTAACCAGAACGATTCTTATGAGGACCAGAAGCGCGACCTGATGGCTTTCGCCACCACGGCGGCGAAAGCGTCCACCGCGTTTGAGCTGCCCGCCGGTGAGCTGGCCGAAGGGCTGGGCAAGATTGCGCAGTTGTACAAAATCCCCACGCGCAACATCGAGCAGCTGGGCGACGCGCTGAACTACCTGGACGATAACGCCATGTCCAAAGGTTCGGACATCATCGACGTGCTGCAGCGTATGGGCGGCGTGGCCGACAGGCTGGACTACCGCAAGGCCGCCGCGCTTGGCTCAACCTTCCTGAGCCTGGGCGCAACGTCGGAAACCGCCGCCAGTGCGGCGAACGCAATGGTGCGCGAGCTGTCCGTTGCGACCATGCAGAGCAAGTCGTTTATGGGCGGCATGGCGCTGCTGAAACTGGACCCGGCAAAGATTGAAAAGCAGATGACCACGGACGCGATGGGAACCATCCAGCGCGTGCTGGAAAAGGTGAATAACCTGCCTGCTGATAAGCGCCTGACGGCCATGACGATGGTTTTCGGTAAGGAGTTCGGCAAGGATGCGGCCAAACTCGCTAACAACATGCCGGAGCTGAGGCGACAGCTGCAGCTGACTCAGGGCGACGGGGCGAAAGGCTCCATGCAGAAAGAGTCGGACATCAATAAGGACTCGTTTTCTGCACAGTGGATGCTGACTAAAACCGGCGTTTCCAACACCATGAGCGGCCTGGGCGATTCGCTGCGCACGCCGCTGATGGACATCATGAATATGGTGAAAAAAGTCACCGGCGTGACCCGCCGCTGGGTGGAAAATAACAAGGAGCTGGCGGGCGCACTGGTAAAAGCGGCTGCGGTGATATCCGTGATTGTGCTGGCGCTGGGTACGTTCATGATCGGCCTTGCGGCAGTGCTGGGGCCGATGGCGCTGCTGCGGCTCAGCTTTAACGTGCTGGGAATAAAAGCGTTCAGCGCGTTCGGATTAATAAAAAGCGCCATCGGCATCGTGGGGAACGGCGTGCTGTGGCTGGGGCGGCTGATGTTCGCAAACCCGATTCTGGCCGTGATCGGGCTGATTGCCGCCGGGGCGCTGCTTATCTGGCAGAACTGGGACACGCTGGGGCCAAAACTTGCCGCGCTGTGGGATGGTATCAGCACAAAGGTCAGTAGCGTCTGGACCGCGATCCGCACCTACATCAGCACAAAGTGGGGGGAGATTGTCGCCGACGTGCAGGCCCTGCCCGCAAGGTTTCAGGAGGCAGGTTCGCAGATGATTGACGGACTGATGGCGGGTATCAGCCAGAAGTGGGACGCGATCAAAAACAAGCTGTCTTCACTGACCGACTATCTGCCGGACTTTCTGAAGCCGGGCGGCGATAAGCCCGACGCACCGCAGTTGCCGCGACCGGCAACAGTAAAAGCGGGTAGTGCTGCATCCCTGCCGCCGGGCGGATTCCCCAGATTTGCGGGCATGTACGACAGCGGCGGCTTTATTCCGTCCGGGAAGTTCGGCGTGGCCGGTGAGAACGGGCCGGAGCTGGTCAGCGGTCCGGCGAACGTGACCAGCCGCCGGAGCACAGCACGGCTGGCAGCACTGGCGGCGCTGACGCTGGGTGGTGCCGGAGCGACGGCGGAGGCGAAGCCGTTGCACCCGCTAAGCCTGCCGGTTCAGGCGTACCGGCAGGAAGCACCGCGCATGAGTGGCAGCGCTACACAGGGGGCTGCACCGCAGATTCACGCCTCCTTCACCATCGTGCAGCAGCCGGGCCAGAGCCAGCAGGATCTGGTTGATGAGGTGATGCGCAGGCTTGAGGCAAAAGAGCGGCAGGCGCAGGCCCGCGCCCGCAGCAGTTACCGGGACAGAGGGGGGGTTGAGGAATGATGATGACGCTGGGCCTATTTGTTTTCATGCTGAAAACGGTGCCCTATCAGGAGCTGCAGTATCAGCGCAGCTGGCGCTTTCCGTCAAACAGTCGGGTAGGCGTGCGGCCTTCGCTGCAGTTCTTGGGCCCGGACAACGACACGCTGACGCTTTCCGGCGTGCTGCTGCCGGAGATTACCGGCGGCAGGCTGTCGCTGTTTGCGCTGGAGCAGATTGCAGAGCTGGGCCGCGCGTGGCCGCTTATTGAGGGCAGCGGAACAATTTACGGCATGTTCGTGATTGAAAGTCTGAGTCAGACCAAAGCGGAGTTCTTCAGCAGCGGTGTGTGCCGCCGCATTGAATTCACGCTGACGCTGAAGCGCACCGATGAATCACTGGGGGAAATGTTCGGCAGCCTCAGCGATCAGCTGTCTGCCATGCAGGGCGCAGCAGTTACCGCTGCCGGGAAGGTGAGCGCCGCAGCAGGAGGGTTATTCTCATGATGACAACCCCGTGGATTAACGGCCAGCAGAATTCCCCCGCATTCCGTCTGATGATGGACGGCGCAGACATCACGCAGAAGCTGGAAAAGCGCCTGCTGAGCCTGACGCTCACTGATAACCGGGGCTTTGAGGCGGACCAGCTGGACATCGAACTGGACGACGCAGACGGCCAGCTGCAGCTGCCGCGCCGGGGCGTCGTACTCTCGCTGTCGCTGGGCTGGCAGGGAGAGGCACTTTTTCCGAAAGGCAGCTATACGGTTGACGAAATCGAGCACAGCGGCACGCCTGACCGGCTGACGCTGAGGGCGCGCAGCGCGGACTTCCGGCAGACGCTGAACACGAAGCGGGAGAAGACCTGGCACAAAACCACCGCAGGCGAAATTGTCCGGGACATCGCCGGACGCCATAAGCTGAAGGCGGCAATGGGTGAAGACATGGCCGCCGCAGAAATTGACCACCTTGATCAGACCAATGAATCAGACGCCAGCTTTCTGATGCGCCTGGCTAAACAGTGCGGCGCAGTGGCTTGCGTCAAGGACGGTAATTTGCTTTTTATCCGCCAGGGACAGGGGAAAACGGCAAGCGGTAAGGCACTGCCCGTGTTCGCCCTTCAGCGCAGGGACGGAGACAGCCACCGCTTCACCCTTGCGGACCGCGACGCCTACACCGGCGTGATCGCCAGTTGGCTCCACACCCGCGAACCGGCAAAAAAGCCTGTAGCGAAGGTGAAGCGCAGGCGACTTAAAACCACGGCGAAGAAGAAGAAAGAACCGGAGGCGAAGCAGGGAGATTACCTTATAGGCACGGACGAAAACGTGCTGGTACTAAGCCGCACTTACGCGAACAGGGGCAACGCCGAACGGGCGGCCAAAATGCAGTGGGAACGCCTGCAGCGTGGTGTAGCAACGTTCTCAATCCAGCTGGCGAAAGGACGCGCAGAGCTATACACGGAAATGCCGGTGAAGGTAAGTGGCTTCAAGCAGCAGATTGATGCGGGGGAATGGATCATCACAACGCTGACGCACAGCCTGAGCGCTGACAGCGGATATACGACCAGCATTGAACTTGAAGTGAAAATAGATTCGCTTGAAATGGAATAGTTCTATCTCAATATGGTTAAATTGAGTAATATTTATCTCAATTGGGTTTTGGAGACGAAGTGATGATGAATTGCCCTTTATGCGGGAATGCCGCACATACCCGCAGCAGCTTTCAGGTATCAGCAACAACCAAAGAACGATATAACCAGTGCCAGAACATCAATTGCAGCTGCACGTTTAAATCTCATGAGACTGTGTCAGAAATCATCATGAAGCCTGGGACGGTAAAGCCTGTTCCGCCGCATCCCGGAAGAGACCAGCAGCAAACGTTATGGTTATGATCGGTGTAGTATTGTGAGTTTTTTGAGTTAAAATTGCATATGACCTTATGTTATTGCTTTTCAAATTATTCATTAGGTGAAGGTGCACTTAATGAATAATTTGTTATTTTTACACTGCATTAGAATTTAAATTAGTAAGTCTTATATCAAATTATGCTGTATGGAAAAATTATCCGCAGTGTAATGGTTTTTCAATGTTGATAGAAAATTTTCCTGAGAGGATAAAGCATCCTCAAGCATGTTGAGTTTATTTAAGCTGACATAAAGAGCTGCGGCTCTAGCTTGGCAGTTTATTGATTTAGCTGGGTTAAACTCTATATCCGTAAATCCATCGAATTGTAATAATTGCTCTGCTAACTTTTTGTTTTGATTTAGGGCGCTTAGGTATAACCAATCATAAAATGCTGTGCGTGGAATAAGTGGCCAAATTGTATTGTAAAAATTAAAAGACATAAGATTCCCTGATTCTTTTAATCTTATGTCTTTTTTTGCATCTCTTGATTCTTTATCAAGTAAATCAACATAAGGGCCACCATGCTCGAAGACTTTGCTCGCTTGAAATGCTGATTCAACAGAAAACTCTTTGGAAAGTTTTCTTGTTTTTATTTTTAGGTTAAATGCGCTAAGTGCTACACCTAACTCATCCTCAGATTTACTTGAAATCTCAAGTAAAGAATCCAAGCCCTGTGCGTTAGCAGCTGCATGCAATGCTTTAATTGACTTTTGCTTTTGTACCTTTGCCATTCCCGGAGACCATGGAAAATCTAAGTCTTTAGTAATAGACAATACATTATTAGATATCACGGGTATGAAAACAGGTCTAACAGCCATAGCTTATCCTAAATAAAAGTGCCTTTGAGAATACAACGTTCTACCATTGAGGTTAGCATAATATCTATGATTCATTGTTGGATGCAACCTGTAAAAATTATTAGCTGATTCTTTGTTAGGATGATAGACATTTAATATGTAGGCTGGCTCTATAGTGTCAAATACAAGAACCTCTGCTTGCACGTCTGTTGAATATTCACTTGAAAGATCATGCGGTCTCTCCTGCGCAAATACATTATTTGAGAAAATAGCCTCGAAAGACTCAACACTTTTCATAAGATTGAGTTCATTAAATCTAACATTATTGGAAGCAGCGTTCGTTGGATAAAATGCACAGTCCTTTTGCCATAAAACAGAAGGATCAATAGCTAACAATATCCAATCCCCTCCTTTCGATTGCCTGTATTTGTATAACATTTTTGCATTTGGATAACTTACTGATAAACAAGTAGCATTTAGATGTCCATCAATTCTCATTTCATCATTATAGTCATAAGCAAATTCGCCATCATCTAATGTTTCTCTACTTATTAATCCATGGTGAAGAATGGAGGATAAATTTTCGCTGTGTGTGAAATGGAAGAGTCTAGTGATATTTCGTTGCTGCAAAACTTGCTGTATAGTCATAAAATATAGCCTGAATTGTTTTGTGTTTATTTTAATATTGTGAAACAATTCTACTACGCGTTCAAGTATCCTAAAATGGAAATTTTGTGATCTTTATCAAATAAAATTACATATTAAATTGTATGCAAAGTACTTCATTACTAGCCTTCGAAACGCTGGCGGATTATTAAAAATGAAATGCTATAAATAACTTTCCAATTTGGTTTAAGTACAAATAGCCATATCTTACTTATAGTGAACGCCTTTCGAATTTCATCAGCCTATCACCACTAACATTCGACATCTTCCCAAACTTGCTGTTAGTGAATCTTTTAACAGTACCAAATTGACAAACCGCACAGTGGAGTAAATTTCCTTCATCCCGTGGACTTACTGCTATGGTCAAAAAAGATGGGCAAACGACGTTGCTTAGTTCAATGGCGGCGTCTCACATGAATGAAAGAAAAAATAGTGCTGCCATTTTGCTGCCAACGGTGGTTTCATAAAACAAAAAAGCCACCCTGAGAGGTGGCTTAAATACATGATTTACATCGCTAAATTTGGTGGCCCCTGCTGGGTTTGAACCAGCGACCAAGCGATTATGAGTCGCCTGCTCTAACCACTGAGCTAAGGGGCCAGCGGAGCGGGGATTATAAAGTATCTCTTCAGGGCGATCCAGCACTCAGCCGCCAGTTGCTGAAATATGCAGCAGTGATTTACCTGCTGATTTCTATAACAAATCTGACTCTTTGTATTAGCGAACTTTTAAAACGATGTCCTGAATGCCGCCTGAGCAGTTAAGTAAACCTCAGGTCTGGCTTCTCATACCGGTCGCAGACGTCGTTATAATGCCTGCATTGGCGTTTCTGTTCTGAAACAAGACTGCGGTGGCCTGACACGCCTGGCCCCCCGATCGCAACTGCACCACAAAAATCGTCAGGCTGGATGCGCAGGTACAATAATTATTCTTTTAATCGATGATTATGCGGCAGAGAGGACAGGACGATATATGGAGCAGCAGAGTAGCAAAGCGCAAACACATCTTATGTGCAGGAGATCTGAAGCAGGCTTAACCGTGGGCGCTTCTGTGCTGATGCAAGCCGCCGGGCTTGCATACGGCTCTGTTCATACGATTGCAGCCTCATCGGATGAGCATCAGCATTCACGAGCCTGTCCGCAGGAGCAGGGCAGGCTCATATCACAATGGCGTCTTGTTACGCTGAAACCGCGCGCGCTGGTGACAGCATGATTGCGCATGACATCCGCGACATTATCGCGCCAGGCCTTGATGTGCTCTTCTGCGGCATCAATCCGGGCCAGTCAACCGCCCATCAGGGCTTTCACTTCGCGCATCCCGGTAATCGCTTCTGGAAGGTGATCTATCTGGCGGGATTTACCCGGCAGCAGCTGAAACCGGAAGAAGAGCAGCGCCTGACGGAAACCGGCTGCGGAATCACCATGCTGGTTGAGCGCCCTACGGTGCAGGCGAGCGAGTTAGCTTCTGAGGAGCTGCGTGAGGGCGGCAAACGTCTGACGGAGAAGGTCATGCACTATCAGCCCGCCGCGCTGGCTATCCTGGGCAAAGAGGCGTTTCGTCGGGCCTTTAAACAGAGCAAAGTTGAATGGGGTAAACAGCCGACAGGCATAGGAGAAACGCAGGTGTGGGTATTGCCAAACCCAAGCGGGCTTAATCGCGCCTCACTGGAGGAGATGGTGGCCACATATCGTCAGCTTTATGCGGCACTGCATCCGGTGAATCACTGAACCCGGGCAGAGAGGGGAGAGACGGTAACAGGCAGGCATAAAAAACCCCGGCGAACCGGGGTTTTCAGGACTTAGTCGTCGAGGAAGCTGCGCAGCACTTCCGAACGGCTCGGATGGCGCAGTTTACGCAGGGCTTTCGCTTCAATCTGACGGATACGCTCACGCGTTACGTCGAACTGTTTGCCGACTTCTTCCAGCGTATGGTCGGTATTCATATCAATACCAAAACGCATGCGCAGCACTTTCGCTTCACGTGCAGTCAGGCCAGCCAGCACGTCGTGAGTCGCAGAACGCAGGCTCTCTGAGGTAGCAGAATCCAGCGGCAGCTCCAGCGTGGTGTCTTCGATAAAATCGCCCAGATGCGAATCTTCATCATCACCAATCGGCGTTTCCATAGAGATTGGCTCTTTCGCGATTTTCAGCACCTTACGGATTTTATCTTCCGGCATCAGCATACGCTCAGCCAGCTCTTCCGGCGTCGGCTCGCGGCCCATCTCCTGCAGCATCTGGCGCGAAATACGGTTGAGCTTGTTGATGGTCTCAATCATGTGCACCGGAATACGGATAGTACGCGCCTGATCGGCGATAGAGCGGGTGATCGCCTGACGGATCCACCAGGTCGCATAGGTCGAGAACTTGTAACCACGGCGATATTCAAACTTATCAACCGCCTTCATCAGACCGATGTTACCTTCCTGAATCAGGTCAAGGAACTGCAGACCACGGTTGGTGTATTTCTTCGCAATCGAAATAACCAGACGCAGGTTGGCTTCCACCATCTCTTTCTTAGCGCGACGCGCTTTGGCTTCACCAATCGACATGCGGCGGTTGATGTCTTTCACCTGCTCGATGGTCAGGCCGGTCTCTTCTTCGACCTGCGCCAGTTTCTGCAGGGAACGCATCACGTCATCCTGCACTTCCAGCAGTTTTTCAGACCATGGCTTGTTCATCGCCAGTGCGGCTTTAAACCAGCTCTCGTTGGTTTCGTTGCCGGTAAACAGGGTGATGAAGTTCTTCTTCGGCATTTTGCACAGCTCAATACAGAGCTTCATGATCAGACGTTCCTGAGTACGGACACGTTCCATCATGTTGCGCATGCTGCCAACCAGGTAATCGAACTGCTTTGGTACCAGGCGGAACTGTTTAAAGACGTCAGAGAGGTTCTGGATCTCGGCAATGGCTGCGGCATGGCTGCGGCCTTTGCTCTTGATGACGCTACGGGTGGTTTCATACTGCTTACGCAGGTCAGAGAACTTCTCGCGCGCCAGTTCCGGATCGATAGAGTTATCATCCTCGGAATTATCGTCATCCTCTTCATCATCGTCTTCGTCGTCGTTACGATCGGCTTCAGAGAGTTCAGAGCCCACGTGCGTCGCCGTTGGGGCCAGATCTTCTTCTGCGTTAGGATCGACGAAACCGGTGATCAGGTCGGAGAGGCGGGATTCGCCTGCTTCAACTTTGTCATACTGATCCAGCAGATAGGTAATCGCTTCAGGGTATTCGGCAACGGAGCACTGAACCTGGTTGATACCATCTTCGATACGCTTCGCGATGTCGATTTCGCCTTCGCGCGTCAGCAGTTCAACGGTACCCATTTCACGCATGTACATGCGCACCGGGTCAGTGGTGCGCCCGATTTCAGATTCAACGCTGGATAATACCTGAGCGGCAGCTTCCGCGGCATCTTCGTCAGTATCGGAGCTGTTTTCATTCAGCATCAGATCGTCAGCATCCGGGGCTTCTTCAACCACCTGAATACCCATGTCGTTAATCATCTGGATGATGTCTTCGATCTGATCTGAGTCGACGATATCTTCCGGCAGATGGTCATTGACCTCAGCATAGGTCAGATAGCCTTGCTCCTTACCACGGGTGACAAGAAGCTTGAGCTGTGACTGCGGGTTTTGCTCCATAAGACGGTATCCACACTTCTGTTAAATTAGATTGGTGTCGGTCGGCAGCGCGCCAACAATAGCAGTGAAGGCGTTTAATTCTTGCCGCTGCCCTCGTCGCGGCGTGGGCGATGCCCAACAGTAATCGGCACTTAAGCCGCTTGTATAAATTTCTGGTGGTACAGGCCCGGCTTACCCGCCATTCTGCTTCCCGCCAGTGCCCGCTCTCCTCACGTACTTCAGTACGCGCCGGGAACTGTGCGCTGGCGGTAACCAGACTGACTTCGGCGCAGACGGCCTTTTAAAATTTGTGCTGACGGCCTGGCTTAACGCTCCCGGCCTTAAAACAGCCACGCCGCCCATCTTCAGCGCGGGCAGCGTGCTAAAACTTATTTTCTGGCAAACGCCTGGCTGAGCATCCAGAGCTCACGACGCTCGTCGGCAGTGAGTCCCTGAATGCGTTCGCGTGCAATCAGAAACTCCAGTCGCTCTTCAAGCGCAGAATCATAGATGCTGGCCAGCGAGTCCTGAAACACCGCTTCGGCTTCCTCATCTACTATCATGTGGTTCCAGATCGCCAGTGTTTCAAGCGTCTGACTAAAATTTGTCCCGCGATATAACTCTAGTAGCTGCCCGGTCGTCAATCCAGGATTCTCGTTACAGCGACCGACTAACTCAATAAAGAGCGGCAGGCCGGGCATTTTCGACTCAGACAGGCCATCCAGTGAAGGCACCATCGAGGCCAGCTGCGGATTCTGAACCAGCAGAGCGATAAGCACGCGCATGGTCGTACGTTTAAGCGGTGGCGCGACCGGCGCAGCGCCGCTTGCAGCCTGCTTTGGCATCAGCTTTTCAAGCTGATTGTCATCAAGGATACCCAGCTTATTCCCCAGCTCCTGACGCATATAAATACGCAGGGTCTCGCCGGGAATCTGCGTAATCAGCGGTAAAGCCAGCGTGCTCAGGCGCGCTTTTCCGTCGCGCGAACTCAGATCCACCTGCGGCAGCAGGCTGTCAAATAAAAACGAAGAGAGCGGCATTGCCTGCTCCATCCTCGCTTCGAAGGCGGCTTTACCCTCTTTGCGTACCAGCGTATCCGGATCTTCACCGTCGGGTAAAAACATAAAGCGTAGCTGACGGCCATCATTCATGTAAGGCAAGGCAGTCTCAAGCGCACGCCATGCGGCTTCGCGGCCAGCCCGGTCGCCGTCATAACAGCAGATGACCGTATCGGTGCTGCGAAACAGCAACTGAATGTGTTCAGCGGTCGTAGAGGTGCCTAACGACGCGACGGCATAATCGATTCCGTACTGCGCCAGCGCCACCACGTCCATGTAGCCCTCGACCACAAGCAGGCGGGCAGGTTCAGGATGGTTCTTAACCGCTTCATACAGGCCATAGAGCTGGCGGCCTTTGTGGAAAATCGGTGTTTCCGGCGAGTTCAGATACTTTGGCGTTTCGTTACTCAGTACCCGTCCGCCAAAGCCGATCACGCGGCCACGCTTATCACGAATCGGAAACATGATGCGGTCACGAAACCGATCATAGGTCCGGCCTTTGTCATTGCTGACCAGCATACCCGCTTCCATCAGTGACTCGCGATCGTCCGACTGCTTGCCAAAACGTTTGAGAACGTTATCCCAGCCGGCAGGCGCGTAACCGATAGCGAAATGATTGATGACTTCGGCGCTCAGACCACGACGATCAAGATAGTCGCGGGCAGGCTGTGCGCTGGACTGCTGCAGACCCTGCTGATAAAAGCCGTTCAGGCTCTCCATCAGCTGGTACAGGCTCTGGCGCTGATGGCGTTCCATCTGGCTGGGCCCGCTGCCTGCTTCATAAGGCACGTCTAAACCGTGGGACGTGGCCAGCTCTTCGATCGTCTCAACAAACTCCAGTCGGTCGAAGTTCATTAAAAAGTCGATAGCATTACCGTGGGCACCACAGCCGAAACAGTGATAGAACTGCTTTTCGCCGTTTACGGTGAAGGAGGGCGTTTTTTCATTATGGAAAGGACAGCACGCATGGAAATTCTTACCCTGCTTTTTCAGCTTAACGCGGGCATCGATAAGATCCACGATATCCGTGCGGGCAAGTAAATCGTTGATAAATACGCGTGGAATTCGTCCAGCCATACGCCCCAGATTTTCAGCTCATAAACGGCAACAAGCCGCGCTTCCTTTCGGAAAGCACGGCCTTTTACTTGACTCTGTCTGCGTAGATCACGCAAGGGAGGCGAACCTCCGGAACAACTTAGTACAGACGAGTGCGGCGTGCGTTTTCGCGAGCCAGTTTCTTGGCGTGACGCTTAACTGCTGACGCTTTAGCGCGCTTACGTTCGGTAGTCGGTTTTTCATAGAACTCACGACGACGAACTTCAGCCAGAACGCCTGCTTTCTCGCAAGAACGTTTGAAGCGACGCAGTGCTACGTCAAATGGCTCGTTTTCACGTACTTTAATTACCGGCATGTAACTCTCACCTCGATAAAATTCGGTTTTGCTGCTGACTGCGGCGCCAGCACATTTCAAAATGGTGCAGCATTTTACTCCAACTCGCGTCGGTTTGTAAAGCACCATGGATAATTTGAAACCAACAGGAGCGTTTGCCTGTGCGGCTGCCGGTTTTTCCAGGGGCGGGAGTATAGCGCACTCTTTAGCCGACAGAAAATGACTTTTTACGCCGGATGCCCGCGCTGCACATCGTATTGATGTGATAAACTGCGCGCCGCAAGAATGAGGTGATGCAATGCGAATTCTGGGTATTGAAACGTCGTGCGATGAAACCGGCATCGCAATCTATGACGATGAGGCCGGATTACTGGCAAACCAACTCTACAGCCAGGTAAAACTGCATGCTGATTATGGCGGTGTGGTGCCGGAACTGGCCTCACGTGATCACGTGCGTAAAACTGTACCGCTGATTCAGGCGGCGCTGAAAGAGGCAAATCTGGCACCGCAGCAGATCGACGCGGTGGCATATACCGCCGGGCCGGGCCTGGTGGGTGCGCTGCTGGTTGGCGCAACCATCGGCCGCGCACTGGCGTTTGCCTGGAAAGTGCCTGCCGTGCCGGTTCATCACATGGAAGGTCATCTGCTGGCGCCGATGCTGGAAGAGAATCCGCCGGCATTTCCGTTTGTGGCGCTGCTGGTATCGGGCGGACATACACAGCTAATCAGCGTCACCGGCATAGGTGAATATGAACTGCTGGGCGAATCGATCGACGATGCCGCGGGTGAAGCCTTCGACAAAACGGCGAAGCTGCTGGGTCTTGATTATCCGGGCGGGCCGATGCTGTCGAAGATGGCGCAGCAGGGCACAGCGGGACGTTTCACCTTTCCACGTCCGATGACCGATCGTCCAGGGCTGGATTTCAGTTTCTCTGGTCTGAAAACCTTTGCGGCTAACACGATCCGCGCCAATCCTGACGATGAGCAGACCCGCGCTGATATCGCCCGCGCCTTTGAAGATGCGGTGGTGGATACGCTGTCGATCAAATGTAAGCGTGCGCTGGATCAGACCGGCTTTAAGCGTCTGGTCATTGCGGGGGGCGTCAGCGCCAACCGCACGCTGCGTGAGCAGATGGCGGTCATGATGCAGAAGCGTGGCGGTGAAGTCTTCTATGCTCGTCCGGAATTCTGTACCGATAACGGTGCGATGATCGCGTATGCGGGCATGGTGCGGTTAAAAGGTGGTACACGGGGTGAACTGAGTGTCAGTGTGCGACCGCGCTGGCCGCTGGCAGAATTGCCTGCCATCTGAGGAAAAAAGCCGGCTTGCCGGCTTTTTTTATGGCTGCGACTTCTTCTTACGCTTCCAGATTTTGCCTTCCTGACCCCGCCACAGACGCTGAATATTGTCGTGATGACGCAGTAAAATCAGGCAGGAGAGCATGGACACCGGAAAGGTGAACTGCGGTTTGAACCACCAGACATAGAAGGGGGCGATGAGTGCACTGACAATTGCGCCCAGCGAGGAGTAGCCACTCAGTAACACCGTCAGCAGCCAGGTTCCGGTCATCAGACCCGTCAGGTCCCAGCCAATCGGGGCAATAGCACCGAATGCCGTCGCGACGCCTTTGCCACCACGGAAATGAAAGAACACCGGATAGATGTGACCCAGACAGGCGGCAATGGCTGTCAGACCAAGATAGAACGGCGTCACATGCATCAGATATGCCAGCCAGACCGGCACCATCCCTTTCAGCACATCAAACACCAGTACGCTGGCGGCAGCACCTTTACCGCCCAGACGCAGAACGTTGGTCGCGCCAGGATTGCCGGAACCGTGTGTGCGGGGATCGGGCAGGCCCGCAAGTTTGCAGACCAGAATCGCACTGGAAATTGAGCCGCAAAGATACGCGAAAATAATCATACCAAGCGCGAAAGCACTCATAACACCGTACCGTTCCCTTTAGGGTCGTTTTGATCTCATCAACCGTGGATAATACGCATAATCCGCCGGAAGTGGTATCCGGCTCAGCCAAAAACAGAGACTCTCATCATGGATATCGTATTTATAGAACAACTCACGGTGTTCACCACCATTGGCGTTTACGACTGGGAACAGGGCATCCAGCAGAAGCTGGTACTCGATATCGAAATGGCCTGGGATAACCGTCTGGCGGCCCGCAGCGACGATGTCAATGATTGCCTCAGCTATGCCGATGTCGCATCGGCAGTCCTGACGCATCTGAACGGCAGCCGCTTTGCGCTGGTGGAGCGCGTGGCTGAAGAAATCGCGGATCTGTTGATGAACCGTTTCAGTTCACCGGGGGTGCGCATTAAGGTCAGCAAACCGGGCGCTGTCGCCCAGGCGGCGCAGGTTGGCGTGCGAATTGAGCGCGGGACTATTCCTAAATAATCTGGATGTGATTGCCATCACAATGAAACCAAACCAAATTACTGTCTGTCATAGCGTGAGCCGTTTCGTTACAGCAGGCGAAATGGGCCAGACCTTAAGGTTTAATTCAGGCTAGGTGCGGCATATTTAAGGCGATAGCAACGGGCTACCGCCTTTTTAATGGTTTTGAAACAGATAGAGGGAACATTTGATGGCAGATATTCATCAGCTTTGGGTTGCTGCAATCCTGGGCATTGTGGAAGGGCTGACCGAGTTTTTACCGGTTTCTTCCACCGGCCACATGATTATCGTGGGTCACCTGCTGGGCTTTGAGGGGGAAAAAGCCGAAACCTTTGAAGTCGTCATTCAGTTAGGGTCGATTCTGGCCGTCGTGGTGATGTTCTGGCGCCGTCTGTTTGGCCTGATTGGTATTCATTTTGGTGAAGTCAGACATGAGGGTGTGGGTACCGGACGTCTCTCTTTGATCCATATCCTGCTGGGCATGATTCCGGCGGTGGTTATCGGGCTGGTACTGCACGATCAGATCAAAACGCTGTTTAATCCGATTAACGTGATGTACGCCCTGGTGGTCGGCGGCGTGCTGCTGCTGGCCGCCGAGTTTCTCAAGCCTAAACAGCCGAAAGCGGTAGGCGTCGATGATATTACTTATCGTCAGGCGTTTATGATTGGCTGTTTCCAGTGCCTGGCGCTGTGGCCAGGTTTCTCCCGTTCCGGTGCTACCATCTCCGGCGGAATGCTGATGGGCGTCAGCCGCTATGCTGCTTCCGAGTTCTCCTTCATCCTGGCGGTGCCGATGATGATGGGTGCAACCGTACTGGATCTGTATAAGAGCATCGGCTTCCTGACAATGGCGGACTTCCCGATGTTCGCGGTGGGCTTTATCACGGCATTTATCGTGGCGATGATTGCGATTAAAGTCTTCCTTGAGCTGATCAAACGCATCTCTTTTGTCTCGTTCGCCATCTACCGCTTTATCGTGGCGGCGGCGGTTTACGCGCTCTTCATGTAAACCGCAGGGCAGCCTGCTAGTCAGGTTGCCCGCTCGCCAGACCCTGCGCGACAGCCGCTATGCGCCGTCGCGTTAACTCTTCCCTTACTTCCGCACCTTTGAATCCCGCCTCGATCACGGCTTTCGTCGGCACCGCCTGAGCCAGTGCAAACGCACGACGCAGATAGTCTCCCTGCGGATAGGCCATGCTCTCCAGTCCGGCGCGTCCGCGCGCATCCGCTTCGCTGGTCAGCGCCATCTGTTCCACACGCTGCGGTTTACGCCAGGCATCAATCCGGTCAAACAGCCCCACCAGTGACGCCGGAGACTGCCGCTCAATAGTATGCACGATGTCGTGAAACTCGGTAACGATCAGCGCCAGATCACGCATCGCATTCGGCACACGCAGTCGCTGACAGAGCGCCGCGACCAGCGGCACGCCGGCCAGACCATGGCCGTGATGACTGGGCCACAGCGCGGGCGGCGTCAGCGCCTTGCCGACATCATGGAACAGCGTGGCGAAGCGCACATCAATGTCATCGGAGAGGGCAGCGGCCATCGCCAGCGTCATCAGCGTGTGTACCCCGGTATCGATTTCCGGATGCCACCGGATCGGCGCAGGAACGCCAAACAGGTTGTCCAGCTCCGGAAAGAGCACCTTCAGCGCACCGCACTCCCGCAGGACCTGAAAATAGACCTGCGGATTGCGGCTGCCCAGCGCCTTTTCCGTCTCTTTCCAGACCCGTTCTGCAGTGAGGTTTGACAGCTCGCCGCTCTCTGCCATCTGCTGCATCAGCTGCTGAGTTTCCGGCGCGATACGAAAGCTGAGATGGGCAAAACGCGCGGCAAAACGGGCAACCCGCAGTACCCGCAGCGGATCTTCGCTGAAGGCGTCAGAGACGTGGCGCAGCAGGCGCAGAGTGATATCGCGCTGGCCATGATAAGGATCGACCAGTTCGCCGTGTTCATCCTGCGCGATGGCATTGATGGTCAGATCGCGACGCTGTAAGTCCTGCTCCAGCGTCACGTCGGGCGCAGACCAGGTCACAAACCCGGTGTAGCCTTTCCCGTTTTTCCGCTCGGTCCGCGCCAGCGCATACTCTTCACGGCTTTTGGGATGCAGAAAAACGGGAAAATCACGACCGACCTGCTGATAGCCCTGTTCCAGCATGGCCTCCGGCGTGGCGCCCGTCACCACCCAGTCTTTATCTGTTACGGGCAGATTCAGCAGCGCATCTCGCACTGCACCACCCACTAAAAACGTCTTCACGCAAAACTCCAGAGAATAAGAAATGACCTGCACACCGGGCGTATCCTGCACCTGAAATCGGCAATGCATCTCATTTCATTGTTGCACAGATTCCCCGGATTGCAGACATGCCAAAAAGGGGATCAGAAGATCCCCTTTTTCAATCCGGCGCAAGGGTGTCAGTTCATCCAGCGATCGCTTTTCTTGCGACGCGGCAGCATGTGCGGCAGTAACAGGCCCAGCAGCAGGCCCACGCCCAGCACGCCGCCGCCATACATGAACCACTGCATGATGATGGTGCGCTGCTTGTCATCCAGCTGAACGTTCGCCGCGCTGACTTTCTTCTGCGCCACGATCAGCTCATTTTTCAGCTTCTGGTTTTCGCCTTTCAGCCCGTTGATGACGCCGTCGCTGCTGGCGACTTTATTCTGCATTTCTGCAGTGCGCTGGTTCCAGCTGTTGTCGATGTTATCCAGTTTGGCCGTCAGATCTTTCACCTGCTGCTCAAGCTGCGGCACACGGGTACGCAGGCTCGGACTGGCGCTGAGTTGTGACAGCGGGATCCAGGTGGTGCGGCCTTCTGAATCACGGATCTGACCATAATGCGTGTCATTGTTGGTCTGTAACAGCTGCACCTCTTCCCCGGCGTTCAGCTTACCGAGCAGGCGAAACTGGTCGCCAGGCCCGCTGCGGACCCAGGTCGAGAGTTCATCAGAAACGTAACGTTTTTCGTCGGCATGGGCAGGTGCAAGGGTGCTGAGGGCCAGCAAAGTGAGTCCGGCAAGTGTGATTTTTTTCATTCGATTTCGTTTGGCTTAGTCTGACTAAAATTTACCGGCACAGTCTGGAGAGGCCTCACATAAATCTGAATGAGAACTATCCTGGTCTCATGAGAGTGCGAAAAGGTCTGAGAAAGCGCAAAGAAAGCAGAGACAGCGCGGCTTCTGTGCATTAATCTTCGCCTGATAAACCCCTGCCCCCAGGTGACAGCGTAAGTAACCCGCTGATCATCGCCTGAAATATGCAGGAAACACCCTCTTAAGTGCCAGCGGCGTAGTGAATAAAAAATTATGACCATCGAAATCGAACTAAAGTTCATTGCAACATCACAGGCAGCCGGGAAGCTGGCTGAACGACTCGCCACGCTGCCGCATCAGCATCAGGCTGCGCGCGAGCTGACCAACATCTATTTTGAAACCGATGATAACCAGCTGCGGCGCTGGGATATGGGATTACGTATCCGTGGCGTTGATAAGCGTTATGAGATGACGCTGAAAGCGGCAGGCCAGACGCTCGGCGGACTGCATCAGCGTCCGGAATATAATGTTGATCTCAGCGAACCCGTGCTGGACATCGCGCGTCTGCCCGAAGCGATCTGGCCGCAGGGCACCGATGTCGCGGCCCTGCAGCAGCGTTTGCAGCCGCTGTTCACCACCCACTTTCAGCGTGAAGTCTGGCTGATCACGACCGGCAACAGCGAAATTGAAGTGGCCTTTGATCAGGGTGAGGTAACGGCGGGTGAGCTGAGCGAACCGCTGTGCGAGATCGAACTGGAGCTGAAACGCGGTGAACGCCAGGATCTGCTGGCTTTTGCCCGGGAGCTGGTGGCACTGGGTGGGCTGCGTATGGGCAGCCTGAGCAAAGCCGCCCGCGGCTATCAGCTGGCGCAGGGAAATCCGCCGCGTCAGAGAGTGGCGTTTCCGCTGCTGAAAGCGGGAGCCAAAGCTACTGTTGAGCAGGGCATGGTTGCTGCAATGTCGGCCGGTCTTCAGCACTGGCAGTATCACGAAGAGGTCTGGCTGCGCGGTAACGCAGCGGCGCAGGACGCGGTGCGTGAAGCGCTGGATCTGCTGCGCCAGGCGTTTAGTCTGTTTGGTGCGCTGGTGCCACGCAAAGCCAGCAGCGCATTGCGTCAGCAGCTGACCACCCTGGAAGAGACACTGGTGAACGAGGAGCAGGAGGCGGCCGCGTTCTGCCTGTCTTCTCTGTCGGTTGAAACGCAACTGGCGCTGACACACTGGCTGGCTGAATCACAGTGGCGTCAGTGGGTCGATGCCAAAGGCGAGGCCAAGCTGCAGGGATCGTTTAAGCGATTCAGCGACATTATGCTGAGCCGCGTCAATGCGGATCTGCGGGAGACCTTTGCCACGATCAGGCAGCCAAACGAATATCAGGATAAAGCCACCCGACTGGCGCGTCAGCTGCTGACAGTGCATCTGCTGGCCGGATCCTATCCCGCCGAAACCGTGATGGCCTGGCTCGACCCCTGGCAGCAGCTGCTCTCCGCTATCCATGAGAAGCAGTCATCCGGTTTAGCCTGGCTGGCGACGCAGGCGCTGAAACAGTCACCCTTCTGGCTCACCAGCGGCGCTGGCCGCTAACGGGTATTACGTCATGCCATCTGAGGAGGGCATTATGTTGTCAGCACTTCCCGCGTTGCTTCGCGACCAGGCTGAAAAGGCCGCCCGACTGCTTGGGGTTCCGCTGAGTTCGCTCAGCCCGGAGCAGGCCGCCGGGCTGGCGTTCAGCGATTTTGTTCTGGAAAACCTGCAACAGCATCCCGACTGGTGGCAGACGATGCAGGACCAGCCGCCTCAGCCCGACGAATGGCAGCACTATCCGGCGTGGCTGAATCAGGCCCTGAGCGGCATCGACAGCGAAGCGGACCTGATGCGGGCGCTGCGGCTGTTTCGCCGCCGGATGCTGGTGCGCATCGCGTGGATGCAGGCTCTGCGGCACGCCACCACCGAACAGAGCCTGCAACAGCTCAGCCTGCTGGCCGAAGTGCTGATTAGCCGGGCGCGTGACTGGGTCTGGCAGGCGTGCTGTCAGGACTTCGGCACGCCCTGTAATGCGGAGGGCGAAGCACAGCCGATGCTGATCCTCGGCATGGGCAAGCTGGGCGGGGGAGAACTCAATTTCTCCTCTGATATCGACCTGATTTTTGCCTGGCCGGAGAATGGCACTACGCGTGGCGGACGGCGCGAGCTGGACAACGCGCAGTTCTTTACCCGCATGGGGCAGCGGCTGATCCGGGTGCTGGATCAGCCCACGATGGATGGTTTTGTCTATCGGGTAGATATGCGGCTGCGTCCATTCGGCGACAGTGGCCCGCTGGTGATGAGCTTTGCCGCGCTGGAAGATTACTATCAGGAGCAGGGGCGTGACTGGGAGCGCTATGCGATGGTGAAGGCGCGCCTGATGGGCAACGATCACGACCGCTGGAGCCTGGAGCTGCAACAGATGCTGCGGCCCTTTGTCTATCGCCGCTATATCGATTTCAGCGTGATTCAGTCGCTGCGAAATATGAAAGGGATGATCAGCCGTGAAGTGCGGCGACGCGGACTGAAAAACAATATCAAACTGGGCGCGGGTGGCATCCGCGAAACCGAATTTATCGTGCAGGTTTTCCAGCTGATTCGCGGGGGACGTGAGCGATCGCTTCAGCTACGTGCGCTGCTGCCGACGCTGGCGGCGATCAAAACCCTGGCGCTGCTGCCTGCGGAACAGGTTGATGCGCTGCGCGAAGCCTATCTCTTCCTGCGGCGGCTGGAAAATCTGCTGCAGAGTCTGGGTGACGAACAGACCCAGACCCTGCCAGAGGATGAACTCCATCGCGCACGGCTGGCGTGGGCGATGGCGTGCGCCGACTGGGCGGCGCTGATGACACAGCTCGACAGCCACATGGCGGCTGTGCGGGCCATCTTTGATGAGCTGATTGGCGAAGACACGCCTGATATCGACGATCAGCGCGAGCTGGCAGAGTTTCAGGTGCTATGGCAGGACCAGCTGGAGGATAACGAGCTGGCGCCGCTGGTCCCACAGCTCAGCGGCGATCAGCGGCTGACACTGCATCAGACGCTGGAGGCGTTTCGTCAGGATATCAACCGGCGGACTATCGGGCCGCGCGGCCGCCAGGCGCTGGATCAGCTGATGCCACGTCTGCTGAGCGAGGTCTGTCCGCGTGACGATGCGGCGGTGACGCTCAGCCGTCTGACTCCGCTGCTGCTCGGCGTGCTGACCCGCAGTACCTATCTGGAACTGCTGACCGAATATCACGGTGCGCTGCGCCACCTGATTCGCCTGTGCGCCGCCTCACCGATGGTCGCCAGCCAGCTGGCACGCTATCCGCTGCTGCTGGATGAGCTGCTCGATCCGGCCACGCTCTATCAGCCGACCGCCACCGATGCCTATCGCGATGAGCTGCGGCAGTATCTGCTGCGCATCCCCACCGAGGATGAAGAGCAGCAGCTGGAAGCGGTACGGCAGTTCAAACAGGCGCAGCATCTGCGTATTGCGGCTGCAGACATTGCCGGCACGCTGCCGGTAATGAAGGTCAGCGATCATCTCACCTGGCTGGCGGAGGCGATTATCGAATCCGTAGTACGCCAGGCGTGGATGATGATGGTGCAGCGCTATGGTCGTCCTTCACATCTGGTTAATGAACATGAGCGCGGGTTTGCAGTGCTGGGCTATGGAAAGCTGGGGGGGTGGGAGCTGGGTTACAGTTCTGACCTCGACCTCGTCTTCCTGCACGACTGTCCGGCTGATGCTATTACTGACGGAGAGCGCAGTATTGACGGACGTCAGTTCTACCTGCGCCTCGCCCAGCGCATCATGCATCTGTTCAGCACCCGCACCTCATCCGGCATTCTCTATGAGGTCGATGCGCGGCTGCGTCCTTCCGGCGCAGCGGGCATGCTGGTCAGTACCTTTGAGGCATTTGAGGAGTATCAGCGCAGTGAAGCCTGGACCTGGGAGCATCAGGCGCTGGTCCGCGCGCGGGTGGTCTTTGGCGAAGCGGCACTGAGCGAGCGTTTCAACGCGATTCGTCTGGCGATCCTCTCGCTGCCGCGTGCCGCCGGGGTTCTGCAGACCGAAGTGCGCGAGATGCGTGAAAAGATGCGCGCTCACCTCAGCAACAAACATAAAGGCCGCTGGGACATCAAAGCCGACGAGGGCGGCATCACGGATATTGAATTCATTGCCCAATATCTTGTCTTACGCTACGCCGCTCAGCAGCCGGCGCTGACGCGCTGGTCTGATAACGTGCGCATTTTCGAGCTGATGGCGACGTTTCAAAAAATGCCTGCCGATGAGGCGCAGGCCCTGACGCAGGCGTATGTGACGTTGCGCGACGCACTGCACCATCGCGCTCTGCAGGAGCTGCCTGGCCACGTTGAACCAGAGGCCTTTGCAGCGGAGCGGCAGACGGTACTGAATAGCTGGCAACGCTGGCTGGTCGCGTCGTCGTCTATCCTGGCGTGATGCTGATAGCACCATTCGCAACTGTGCTATCATCCGCGCACTATTTTTAATGCAGTCTGGAGTGTCTGGAATGAAAGTGACTCTGCCCGCGTTCGGCCAAGCCTCAGTGCTGGTTGTTGGCGATGTAATGTTGGATCGTTACTGGTATGGCCCAACCAGCCGTATCTCCCCTGAAGCCCCGGTTCCGGTGGTGAAAGTGGACACGGTTGAAGAGCGTCCTGGCGGGGCGGCAAACGTGGCGATGAACATTGCAGCACTCGGTGCCGCGTCACGTCTGATTGGCCTGACCGGTGAAGATGATGCGGCGCGCGTACTGAGTAACACGCTGAAAGACGTTAACGTTCATTGTGACTTCGTCGCAGTAAAAAGCCATCCGACGATTACCAAACTGCGCGTGCTTTCCCGCAACCAGCAGCTGATCCGCCTCGATTTTGAAGAGGGTTTTGAACAGGTTGACCCGGCGCCGATTCACCAGAAAATGCGTGAATCCCTGGCGGCAGCGGGGGCGCTGGTGCTCTCCGATTATGCAAAAGGCGCCCTGAGCAGCGTGCAGGCCATGATTACTCTGGCGCGCGAAGCGAAGGTGCCGGTGCTGATTGACCCGAAAGGTACGGATTTTGCCCGCTACCGCGGCGCGACGCTGCTGACGCCGAACCTCTCTGAGTTCGAAGCCGTCGTCGGCAAATGCAAAAGCGAAGAGGAGATTGTGGCACGCGGGATGCAGCTGATCGCTGATTTCGACCTCTCCGCGCTGCTGGTCACCCGCTCCGAGAATGGCATGACGCTGCTGCAACCAGGCAAAGCGCCCCTGCATCTGCCAACGCAGGCGCAGGAAGTGTATGACGTGACCGGTGCTGGCGATACGGTGATTGGCGTGCTGGCGGCAGCGCTGGCGGCGGGCGATTCGCTGGAAGAGGCCTGTTTCCTGGCCAATGCCGCTGCCGGTGTGGTGGTAGGGAAACTGGGTACGTCGACCGTCAGCACTGTCGAGCTGGAGAATGCGATCCACGCCCGTCCGGAGCAGGGCTTTGGCATCATGACAGAAGCGCAGCTGAAAGCCGCCGTTGAGATGGCCCGTCGCCGTGGCGAGAAAGTGGTGATGACCAATGGCGTGTTCGACATCCTGCACGCCGGGCATGTCTCCTACTTGGCCAACGCCCGCAAGCTGGGCGATCGGCTGATCGTCGCGGTTAACAGCGATGCCTCGACAAAACGCCTGAAGGGGGAGAGCCGTCCGGTCAATCCGCAGGAAAACCGGATGATCGTACTCGGCGCGCTGGAAGCGGTCGACTGGGTCGTGCTGTTTGAAGAGGACACCCCGCAGCGACTGATTGCCTCCATTCTGCCTGACCTGCTGGTAAAAGGCGGAGATTACAAACCAGAAGATATCGCTGGCAGCAAAGAAGTGTGGGCAAATGGCGGTGACGTGCAGGTACTGAACTTCGAAGACGGTATCTCTACCACCAATATCATTAAAACCATTCGCGGCAGCTGAAACAACCTCTGAATGTTTCTGCGGGAGCCAGGCAGGCTCCCGCCTGAACGCTTATTCGGACTTGTTATCCGGCACAGGTTTCACCACGTCGGCAACCGGTGGTGGCGAAACTGCAGGTGACGTAGCTACGGCTGCAGCCGGACTTACGGTGGCGGCGGAAGCCGGTGCCGCAGGAGCGTTCGCTGCCGGTGGCGTACCGGCTGAAGCCCCCTGGCTTTCCAGCTGTGCCAGACGCTGCTCCAGCGACGCCAGTTTCTCCCGCGTACGCAGTAAGACCTGCGTCTGCACATCAAACTCTTCACGGTTGACCAGATCCATCCGGGTCAGCTGCGCCTGAAGAACCTGACGAATTTTCTTTTCGACATCATCCCCAAACTCACGAACACCTTTCGGCATCGCATCGTGAACCTGACGGGCTAGTTGTTCAATTTTTTTCGTGTCGATCATGATGTTTTCCTGGTTACGGAGAGCTGTGTCAGCGTGTTTACCAACGTAATAAGTGTTAAGTGTAATGCCAGAAATGAAAAGGATAAACCTCAAATCCGCAACGCAGGAAATGCAAAAGCAATTGCGCTATTGATGATTGCCGCTTCAGACATTCAGCGTTATAGTTGAATTGCTTATTCTCAGGGCGGGGCGCAATTCCCCACCGGCGGTAAATCAGCTTCGGCTGAAAGCCCGCGAGCGCTTTATCTCACTGAAAAGTGAGGTAAAGGACAGCAGATCCGGTGTAATTCCGGGGCCGACGGTTACAGTCCGGATGGGAGAGGGTAACGACATCTGTCGGACAAGTGTGTCTGCTTCACGTTATTGCCACGTCTTTTTGACGTCACTCCTAAGCACGCCCTGATTCTGGTAACCCATACATATTAAGGTTTTTATTACCATGAATCAGACGCTACTTTCTGAATTTGGCACGCCTGAACAGCGTGTAGAACGCGCTATTGCCGCCCTGCGTGAGGGGCGCGGTGTGATGGTACTCGACGATGAAAATCGTGAAAACGAAGGCGACATGATCTTCGCCGCAGAAACCATGACCGTTGAACAGATGGCACTGACGATTCGTCACGGCAGCGGCATTGTCTGCCTTTGTCTGACGGAAGAGCGCCGCCAGCAGCTCGATCTGCCAATGATGGTGGAAAACAACACCAGCTCATTTGGCACCGGCTTTACCGTGACCATCGAAGCGGCAGAGGGGGTCACCACCGGCGTTTCCGCGCAGGATCGAATCACCACCATCCGTACGGCGATTGCCGATGACGCAAAGCCAGCCGATCTGCATCGCCCTGGTCACGTCTTTCCGCTGCGCGCCAGCGAAGGTGGGGTGCTGACCCGCGGCGGCCATACAGAAGCGACCATCGATCTGGTCACGCTCGCAGGCTTTAAGCCCGCCGGTGTCCTGTGTGAACTGACCAACGATGACGGCACTATGGCGCATGCGCCTGAAGCGATTGCGTTTGCCCGTCAGCATGATATGCCGGTTGTCACTATCGAAGACCTGATCGCCTGGCGTCGCACGCATGAAACGCGCCACGCCAGCTGATCGATCGGCTGGAAACAAACAGGCCTCCTGTGGGCCTGTTTTTGTTTCTGCCACGACTATCATTACGCTTTCCTCACCTTCCCGCTGTCAGCCGTCCGGCTAACAGCGCCGCGTTGCATTCATTCAAATTTCCTGATGATCACCATCATGCTTATCCGCGTGATCCCGTGGTAAATGCGCGTATCGTAGTGACCATTAAATAACCGGATTCCGGAGTTCATGAATGAGTCAGATACGTATGCCTGCGCTGTTTTTAGGTCATGGCAACCCGATGAATGCCCTTGAAGAGAACCGTTATACCGACGCGTGGCGTCGGGCTGGCGAGACGCTGCCGCGGCCGCGCGCAATTATTGCAGTTTCGGCGCACTGGTATACGCGCGGCACTGCCGTGACCGCGATGGCACAGCCGAAAACCATTCACGATTTCGGAGGATTTCCACAGGCGCTGTTTGATACGCGCTATCCGGCGCCGGGATCGCCTGAGCTGGCACAGCAGCTGGTGGAGCAGCTGGCGCCGGTGGCGGTAAAGCTGGATTATGAATGGGGACTTGATCATGGTTCCTGGGGCGTCCTGATCAGGATGTATCCGGATGCTGATATTCCGGTGGTACAGCTCAGTATTGATGGCACCCGACCGGCGGCATGGCATTTCGAGATGGGCCGGAAACTGGCTGCGCTGCGCGATCAGGGCGTGATGATTGTGGCAAGCGGCAACGTGGTGCATAACCTGCGTAAAGTGCACTGGAACGGTCAGGGCGACATCTATCCCTGGGCCAGCGGATTTGAACAGTTTGTCCGCGATAATCTGACGGTCCAGAGCGACGCCGCGGCACATCCGCTGGTTAACTTTATGGACCATCCTGATGCTGCGCTCTCCAATCCGACGCCTGAGCACTTTCTGCCGCTGCTTTATGTGCTTGGCGCACGGCAGCCGGATGACGCCATTACACTGCCGGTTGACGGGATAGAGATGGGTGCCATCAGCATGCTGTCGGTTCAGGTCGGTTAAAGGAAAAATCCTGTGCAGAGAACAGGTGCGGATGAAGAGAGCAGCACGCAGCACGTAATACGCAGCCGTTTCTGAACGGCGTACAGCGCTATCCCGGTGCGCACCTCAGACTGAGGCGCGCACCGGGCCGGACGTGGGCCATGCGCTTATTCTGACGGTCTGAGAGGATGAGCTGGACTTACCCGGTTTTACGTTTAAACCAGACCACGATTCTCGCGCGGGATCAGCCGATAAAGGCGTGCGGATAGAAGCGGGAGAGATCCTGTGTGATCAGCTCACGATCCTCGCGCAAACCAATACCTGCGGGTTGATCGTCAATCAGCCAGCTGCCGATCAGCGTATAGCTGTCGCCAAACTTTGGCAGCGGATGGAACTGCTGAACGATCATGCCCTCTTCGCCATAAGGTCCGTCTACCCGGGCGATCTCCTGACCCTTGTCCACAATGCGGATGTTAGCGCCTTCACGGGAAAACAGCGGCTTGACCACATATTTCTCCATCGGCGGAACGTCATCCTCTGCAAACCAGGCAGGCAGCAGATTAGGGTGATTAGGGAACATCTCCCACAGCATCGGCAGCAACGCTTTGTTCGAGATAATGCTCTTCCAGGCCGGTTCCAGCCAGCGTACGCCAGCATCCTCCAGCTTGGTGGAAAACATCTCGCGCAGCATGAATTCCCACGGATAGAGCTTAAACAGGTTGCTGATCACCTGATCCTGAGCGTCGGTAAATTGCCCTTTTTCGCCCAGGCCAATCTCATCGATGTAGAGAAACTCGCTCGGCAGGCCCGCTTCGGTGGCGCAATCCTGAAGATACTGCACGGTTCCACGATCTTCATCGGTGTCACGGCAGCAGGCGAAGTGCAGCCAGTTAAACCCGTGCTGCTGATGAAGGTCGGCAAAACGCTCGATCAGCTTCTCCTGCAGGCTGTTGAACTGATCGCTGCCTGCAGGTAACTGACCGGCGTTGAGCTGATCTTCCAGCCAGAGCCACTGGAAGAAGGCCGCTTCATACAGCGAAGTCGGCGTATCCGCATTGTTCTCCAGCAGTTTGACCTCGCCTTTTCCATCCCAGGCGAGATCGAGACGTGAGTAGAGCGAAGGCTGACGCTGACGCCATGAATCCCGCACGAAGTCCCAGGTGTGTCCGGGAATGCGGAATTTCGTCAGCAATGCGTCGCTGTTGACCACTTTCTCCACTACCTGCAGGCACATCTGATGCAGTTCAGCAGTCACATCTTCCAGATGTTCAATCTGTGCCAGCGTAAACCGGTAATAGGCATCTTCACACCAGTAGGGTTCACCATGCATGGTGTGAAAGCGAAAACCGAATTCGGTAGCTTTTTCGCGCCAGCCGGGGCGTTCTGAAATGGCTATGCGTTCCATCGGGATATCAGCCTCCCATTGAGCGGCTGGAGGTGCCGGTGGCGCTGCTGCGCTGCATGCTGTTCTGCTTCGCAACGGTTTCACCGAAGCCGCCGCGTGTGATGGTGGAGGTGGTGGCCGGTTTCGGTGCCAGCGCCGTTTTCGGTACGGTCATGCTTTTGCCGGAAGTCGCTGCACCATAGTTGCGACCGGACGCATCCACAAACTGACCATTGGCCGGGCTGCGGGCCGTTTTTGGCGAGAACAGCGGCTGCTGCGCAAAGCCCGAACCGCCGCCCATCATGCGGCCCATCATGTAACCCGCCATCAGTGGCATCCAGAAGCTACCGCCACTCTGCTGAGATTCTGCATTGGTGGTGCCCACGCCCGCCTGGGCAGGCGTCTGCTGGCACTGATTCTCTCCAAACTCCGCGACGCAGTCTTCGCGCGTGGCATATTTAGGGGCGGTACGTTCTGCCTCTTTTTTCGCTTCGTTAAAGGCGGTGGTGCACTGTGCGCTCTGACCCGGATTGGCCTTCGAACAGTCATCCGCATTCTGGTACATCGACACCGTTTCATCGTTCTGTTCGCAGCCGGCCAGCATAAAGGCAGCCGATAGGGCGAAAGCAACGGGCGTTAAATGGCGTGCCTGCCAGCTCTTGCGAAAAGCGGCATAGCGAATAGATTTTGTGCGTTTCATTATGATTATCCTGTGCCCAAAGGTAGGGCATAGAATAGGGGATGGGGGGGTAAAATTGAAGCTGAAGGCCTGATGCAGCAGGGATCTTTACTTAGTTATACGTTCAACAGAGAGACGGGCCGCAAAGCAGCCCGCCCGCTGATTAATTACCGAAAGGATTACCGCTGTTACGACGTGCCGCCTCAGGCGAACCGGTTGCCACAGGGCCATTGTCCACACGCGCGGTCTGCTGCGCGTTTTCCGGTGCGACCGTTTCTGGTGATGTCGGGATCTCTTTACCCAGCTGGCTGTTCAGTTTCTGCAGGCTCTGCTCATTGAGCGTGCCCAGTGCATAGCTGATATTCAGCTGGTTAATCAGATAGCTGTAACGCGCATCAGAAAGCTGCTGTTTGGCATTGTAGAGCACGGTCGTTGCATCCAGTACATCAACGATAGTACGTGTACCAACCTGATAGCCTGCTTCTGAGGCATCCAGAGAACTTTGCGCAGAGACTACAGCCTGTTTGTAAGCGTTGATGCTGCTGATCGACGCATTCACGTTGTTAAACGATGAACGTACCGTCTGGACAGCGGTGCGGTGCGCGCTTTCCAGCTGTTCGCTGGCGCTCACAAAGCTGTACTGGGCCTGTTTCACCTGAGAGGTCACGCTGCCACCGCTGTAGAGTGGCAGTGAGAAACTCAGACCAACCTGGTTAGAACCCGTGATTGAATCCGTAGAACCCTGGCTCTGATTGGCACGACTGCCACCATATTTGCTGTTCGACAGGCCGGTAGACGCTGTCAGACCCAGCGTTGGCAAATGGCCAGCTTCAGCGGAGCGAATCTGCTCACGGGCCAGATCCTGGTTCAGACGTGCCGAGAGCAGCGACAGGTTACGGGCTTCCGCCTGCTTAAGCAGCGTACTGACCGCTTCCGGCTTATCCGTTCTGAAACGATCAATGCTCAGTGAGGCCAGCGACAGGTAGTCCATGCCGGTGATCTGACGCAGCGTTTCAACATTGTTATCGAGGTTGTTACGCGCGGTGACTTCGTTAGCCAGTACACTGTCATATTGCGCACGGGCATTCTGAACGTCGGTGATAGCAACCAGACCGACATTGAAGCGCTGGGTGGTCTGATCCAGCTCACGATAAATCGACTGCTTTTGTGCTTCGGTATAGGAGAGCGTATCAATCGCTTTCAGCACATTGAAGTAAGCGGTCGCGGTGTTCAGGATCAAATCCTGCTGTGCCACCTGATAGGTGACATCCTGAATACCGGCAGCTTTTTCCTGCAACGTCAGCGCACGCCATTTCGACATGTCGAAAAGGGTCTGGGTTAATTGCAACGAACCGCTGGTGGTGTTGGAATGAAGACCACTGTTGTCGCGGTAGCCATTGTTATAGGTGTAGTCTGCACCCAGGCCAAGCTGGGGTAATAATGGGCTACGCGCTTCGTTGATTTTCTCAAAGGCAGAATCGCGATCGGCAGCGGCGCTGCGCAGATCCGGGTTGCTCAGACGCGCTTGCTGGTAAACCTGAAGCAGGTCTTCGGCCTGGCTGGCGAAGCTGAAACCGCCCAGGCTCAGCCCAATAAAAAATGGGAGCAGTTTTTTCATTTGCATTCCTTTTGTTGCAGCAAATTGCAGTGGGTGCGCTGCCGGGTAAGCCAAAAAATTATCGCCGATTCTAGCAGAGGGCAACTGTGAGATAAGTTGGCTGAACGTGCCTTCGCCCTCTAATTTACGTAAATAATTCATAAAGAACCACTTACATGGAGCACGGCGACAGGCTTTTTTCGCTCCATCCCAATCTGCACAAGGAACCTGATGATGCCGGAAGAAAAAAAATCCCCTGTGACTTTCACAAAAAACGATGTAGAAATTATTGCACGCGAAACCCTCTACGATGGTTTTTTTTCCATTGAGCGCTATCGCTTCCGCCATCGCCGGTTTAATGGCGAAATGAGTGCAGAAGTGCAGCGCGAAGTTTTTGAGCGCGGTCATGCCGCCGTGCTGCTACCTTATGATCCCTTACGCGACGAAGTGGTGCTGATTGAACAGATCCGCATCCCGGCTTATGACAGCACGGTTTCACCCTGGCTGCTGGAGATGGTCGCCGGTATCATTGAGCCTGGCGAAACGGCCGAGCAGGTGGCACGTCGCGAAGCCGTCGAGGAGGCGGGGTTATCGGTCGGCCGGATAAAGCCTGTGCTGAGCTATCTGGCCAGCCCTGGTGGCACCAGCGAACGTTTGTCGGTGCTGATTGGGGAAGTGGATGCCAGCCTGGCAGAGGGATGCCATGGTCTGGAGGAAGAGAATGAGGATATTCTTGTCCATGTGGTGAGCCGCGAACAGGCTTATCGCTGGGTGGAAGAGGGGATAATCGACAATGCGGCGTCTGTCATCGCTCTGCAATGGCTGGCGTTGCACCATGAAAAACTACGCGAAGAGTGGATACAAAAATGAAACAGCGCTATACCCCTGACTTTCCCGAAATGATGCGGCTCTGCGAAACTAATTTCGCCCAGCTACGCCGCCTGCTGCCGCGCAATGATGAGGCGGGCGCATCGGTGATCTATCAGGTGAGTGGCGCCCGTTACCAGCTGACGATTCAGGAGTCGACACGCTACACCACGCTGGTGGAAATTCGCCAGGTCGCGCCTGCAGTGAGTTACTGGAGCCTGCCTTCGATGTCGGTCCGGCTCTATCACGATGCGATGGTCGCTGAAGTGTGTTCAACTCAACAGATCTATCGTTTCAAAGCGCGCTATGATTATCCTAATAAAAAACTTCATCAGCGCGATGAAAAACATCAGATAAACCAGTTTCTCGCAGACTGGCTGCGCTACTGCCTTGCGCATGGCGCAATGGCCGTTCCGGTCTGCTGATGCGTATAATGCGGTAAATGGCGTGGAGACGAAGGAAACGCTTTGGATAGCCTGCTAACTCTTTCTGCAGCGAATGGTTCCGGATTCAGGATTTTGCAAATCACGGATACGCATCTGTTCGCGGGAAAACATGAATCGTTACTTGGGGTGAACACCTGGTCGAGCTACAAAGCGGTGCTGGATGCGATTATTGCACAACAGCACGACTACGACCTCATCATCGCCACCGGCGATCTTGCCCAGGATCATTCTGCTGAAGCCTATCAGCATTTTGCTGAGGGTATTTCACGTTTGCCCCGGCCCTGTGTCTGGCTGCCTGGTAATCACGATTTTCAGCCCGCGATGGTCGATACTCTGGCTGCTGCCCATATCAATGCCCATAAACAGGTGTTGCTGGGCGAGCAATGGCAGATTGTGCTGCTCGACAGTCAGGTCTCAGGGGTACCGCATGGCATGCTGAGCGACTACCAGCTGGAGTGGCTCGACAATGCGCTGGGGCGCTATCCGCATCGGCATACGCTGGTTCTGCTCCATCATCATCCGCTGGCGTCTGGCTGTACCTGGCTCGACCAGCACAGCCTGCGCAATTCCCATCAGCTGGACGCTGTACTGCAGCGTTACCCGTTAGCCCGGACGCTGGTCTGCGGGCATATTCATCAGGAGCTGGATCTGGCATGGCATGGCCGCCGGGTGCTGGCGACGCCGTCAACCTGCGTGCAGTTCAAGCCGCACTGCACCAGCTTTACTATCGATACCGTCGCACCGGGCTGGCGCTGGTTTACCCTGCATCCGGATGGCAGTCTCGACACCGAGGTCAACCGGCTCGACACTGACGCTTTTCGCCCTGATCTAGACTCAGAAGGATACTGACGCGTGGCGGCTTTGCTCTATCTGCACGGTTTCAACAGTTCGCCCCGATCGGCGAAAGCGACGCAGTTCCGGCAATGGCTGGAGACGCAGCACCCGGCGATCGAGATAATCGTGCCCCAGCTGCCCACTTTCCCGGCGGATGCCGCTGCAATGCTGGAAGATCTGGTGCTGAGTCGGAGTGGTGAAACGCTGGGGCTGGTCGGCTCGTCACTGGGCGGCTATTACGCTACCTGGCTGTCACAATGTTTTATGCTGCCGGCGGTCGTCGTCAATCCTGCGGTACGGCCGTTTGAGCTGCTGGCGGATTTCCTGGGCGAAAATCAGAATCCCTACACCGGCCAGCAATATGTGTTAGAGTCTCGCCACATTTACGATCTCAAAGTAATGCAGATTGAACCGCTGGAAGCACCCGATTTACTCTGGCTGCTGCAACAGACCGGCGATGAAGTTCTCGATTACCGTCAGGCGCTCGACTATTACAGCGCGTGCCGGCACACGGTAGAAGAGGGCGGAAATCATGCATTTACTGGATTCGAGCGCCATTTCCCGCAGATTCTGGACTTTCTTGGTCTGAATCATCCCTGAGTAAAGCGGAAATCGCACCCATTTCATCTTTCTAATCAGACATTTACGATGAGTCAATCGAACTATAACGCGGATGCCATTGAGGTCCTGACTGGCCTTGAGCCTGTTCGCCGTCGCCCGGGAATGTACACCGATACGACGCGACCCAACCATTTGGGTCAGGAAGTGATTGATAACAGCGTCGATGAGGCGCTGGGCGGCCACGCTAAGCGGGTTGAAGTAATTCTGCACGCTGACCAGTCGCTGGAAGTTATTGATGATGGTCGCGGCATGCCGGTGGATATTCACCCGGAAGAGGGCGTGCCTGCGGTCGAACTGATCCTGTGCCGTCTGCACGCAGGCGGCAAGTTCTCCAATAAAAACTATCAGTTCTCAGGCGGCCTGCATGGTGTCGGGATCTCGGTCGTTAACGCCCTGTCAAAACGTGTCGAAGTCACGGTGCGCCGTAACGGCGAAATCTATGACATGGCGTTTGAAAATGGCGACAAGGTGCAGGATCTCACCGTCACCGGCACTGTGGCGAAACGCAATACCGGCACCCGGGTCCATTTCTGGCCGGATGAGAGTTTCTTCGACAGCCCGCGCTTCTCCGTGTCGCGCCTGTCACACCTGCTGAAAGCCAAAGCGGTGCTCTGTCCCGGCGTGGAAATTGTCTTTAAAGACAAGCTGAACAATACCGAACAGACCTGGTGCTACCAGGATGGTCTGACCGACTACCTGTCGGAAGCCGTCAATGGCCTGCCGACGCTGCCAGAAAAACCTTTTGTCGGCAGCTTTGCCGGCGACGTGGAAGCGGTAGACTGGGCACTGCTGTGGCTGCCGGAAGGCGGGGAGCTGTTAACCGAAAGCTACGTTAACCTCATTCCCACCATGCAGGGCGGTACGCATGTTAACGGTCTGCGTCAGGGGCTGCTGGATGCGATGCGTGAGTTCTGCGAATACCGCAATATTCTGCCGCGTGGCGTGAAACTTTCTGCGGAAGACATCTGGGATCGCTGCGCCTATGTGCTGTCAGTGAAGATGCAGGATCCGCAGTTTGCCGGACAGACAAAAGAGCGCCTCTCTTCACGTCAGTGCGCCGCTTTTGTCTCTGGCGTGGTGAAGGATGCCTTCAGCCTGTGGCTTAACCAGAATATCCAGACCGCAGAACAGCTGGCGGAACTGGCGATTTCCAGTGCCCAGCGGCGTATGCGGGCCGCCAAAAAGGTGGTGCGTAAAAAGCTTACCAGCGGTCCGGCCCTGCCGGGCAAGCTGGCCGACTGTACGGCGCAGGATCTGAATAAGACAGAACTGTTTCTGGTGGAAGGAGACTCCGCAGGTGGCTCGGCCAAGCAGGCGCGCGATCGCGAGTATCAGGCGATCATGCCGCTCAAAGGCAAGATCCTGAATACCTGGGAAGTCTCGTCCGATGAGGTGCTGGCGTCGCAGGAAGTGCATGACATTTCGGTGGCTATCGGTATCGATCCGGACAGCGAAGATCTGTCGCAGCTGCGCTACGGTAAAATCTGCATTCTGGCGGATGCGGACTCGGACGGTCTGCATATCGCCACGCTGCTCTGCGCGCTGTTCGTGAAGCATTTCCGCTCGCTGGTGGTGGGGGGACACGTCTATGTCGCGATGCCGCCGCTCTATCGTATCGATCTCGGCAAAGAGGTCTATTATGCGCTGGATGAAGATGAGAAAGAGGGCGTGCTGGAGCAGCTGAAGCGCAAAAAGGGCAAACCCAACGTTCAGCGTTTTAAAGGACTGGGCGAGATGAACCCGATGCAGCTGCGCGAAACCACGCTGGATCCGAATACCCGGCGCCTGGTGCAGCTGACGATCAGTGATGAAGATGTCGACCAGACACTGCGCATCATGGATATGCTGCTGGCGAAAAAACGCTCCGAAGACCGGCGTAACTGGTTGCAGGAAAAAGGCGACACTGCTGATATCGAAGTGTAAAAAACAGGACGCGAAAGCGTCCTGTTCGCTTTATGACGCCAGCATGATGGACCCGGTGCCGCCTCAGCTGCATCGGGCAGTTTGAGTAAGCAGAGACAGTAACCATTGTGAAAATTACGCTGGAAGAGTTACGTGCCTGGGTTGCGGTAGTGGATAGCGGATCAATTACGGCAGCCGCTTCCCAGCTGGCGCAGACCAGCTCGGGCATCAGCCGCGCTCTTTCGCGACTGGAAAGCAAGCTGCAGACCACGCTGCTGCATCGCACCACGCGGCGGCTGGCGCTGACGGAGGAGGGGCAGGTATTTCTGGATCATGCGCGTCAGATCCTGGCCTCGGTTGAACAGGCTGAGGAGCAGATCGCGCTGCGACGGGAAACGCCGTCAGGGCGGCTGCGGGTCAACGCCGCCACCCCCTTTATGCTGCATGTGATTGTGCCCCTGGTCGATGCGTTTCGGGCCCGCTATCCGCTCATCCAGCTTGAACTTAATACCGACGACATCCTGATCGATCTGCTGGAGCAGCAGACCGACGTCGCCATCCGCATCGGCGAACTGCGCGACTCGACGCTGCACGCCCGGCTGCTGGGCAGTAGTGCGGTCCGGCTGATGGCCAGTCCGGCCTATCTGACGAAAGCGGGCACTCCGCAAAGCGTGGCGGATCTGGCCCGGCATCAGACCATCGGTTTCAGCTACCCCGAAACCCTTAACGTCTGGCCCATCTGGCAGTCGGAAGGGGATTTTATGCGGTTCAGACCGACGATCGCGGCTTCCAGCGGCGAAACTATCCGGCAGCTGGCGCTGGCGGGTCAGGGCATCGCACGCCTCTCTGATTTTGTCAGCCGGGAAGATTGCGCGGCTGGACGGCTGGTCCCCGTGCTGCCTGCTGAAACCCGCGATCTGCGGTTGCCGGTGCATGCGGTTTATTACCGGAATACCACACTCTCTTCCCGCATCGTCTGCTTCCTGGACTTTCTTCGCAGCGAAATCGATCGGCGTCAGCTGCTCTGAACCAGACTGTCATACAGAAAAAACCCCTGTCGCAGAACAGGGGTTAAAAGCGGCGTCATTCCGCTTTCGGGCCGCCCGGATCGCCGCTATACCTTCGTCAGCGTACAGAAGCCGGGATCAGAAGAGAAAAAACTATCACCCGTCTTAACCCTGGCGACTGAACCCGAGGGCAGACTTCTGTGGCTATCAGGTACTCGGTTCCAGCACCAGGATCTTCACATCTACCACGTCATCTTTAATGATGGCGCGATGTGCATCCATGTGCGGCATCTGCTGATGCTGCTCCAGATGGCGCAGGGTTTCCCACTGTTCCAGCATAAAAATGGAGTCTGGCGAGTTCTGCTTCCAGGGCACCTGCGCCTGGTGGTCCAGCAGCGCGTCGTACTGATGGCAGCCCTCTTCCGCTAAGACCTGTGGGATCAGTTTTTTTACCGCATCCAGCACAGCCTGACGGCGACCGGGTTTGACACAAAGTTCAGCAACAACTGTCAACATTCGTGAATGCCTCTTTCATGAGAAAACAGGGAGTACTCTCCCTTATTTTACGCAAAAACGCGGGTAAGATGGGTCCGATAAGCTGCAATATCGCGCGGCACGTCCGGCGCTTTGATCACATCGTTACAGATAAAGGTCGGCAGTGCCTCCATACCCAGGAACTGATTGGCTTTATGAAAGTGCAGGTAAAGCCCGTCAACGCCAACGCCTTCAAAAAACTGCTCCGGATCGGTAAAGGCCTGCAGCGGTGCATTCCAGGTCAGTGACAGCATATATTTTTTGCCCTGCAACAGACCGCCAGAACCATACTTCTTGGCAGCATCGGCGCGGGTGCGGCCATCGCTGGCATAGAGCGAACCGTGACCTTCTGTAAAGACTTCATCAATATAACGCTTCACCGTCCAGGGTTCGCCCATCCACCAGCCAGGCATCTGATAAATCACGACGTCGCTGTCGAGATACTTCTGCACTTCATCGGCGATCACGTAGTCGCTGTCGGCAACAGTGACCGAAACGGTATGTCCCATGTCCCGCAGCTGGCTGGCGGCTACGTCGGTCAGTGTATGGTTCAGTTCGCCTTTGGAGTGGGCAAAGGTTTTACCGCCATCGATAATTAAAATATTGCTCATAAATAGTCTGCCTCGTTTCCTGAATATGCGCTCAGCTTACGCGCGCAGGAGTCAGAGAAAAATGGGAGGCTGATCACAACACTTTTGCTCTGGCAGCAATAATGCGCCGCTTTATGGCACCATCGCCGGGCAAACTCATCATGAAAAAATCAAAAATGAAAAAAATTATCTTCTCGCTGCTGCTGGTCAGCGGTGCCGTTCAGGCACAGTCGCATCTCGATACTGTTCTCGCCACGAAAACGCTGAAGGTCTGCACTACCGGAGATTACAAGCCTTACAGCTATCTGCGGCCTGATGGACAGTATGAAGGGCTGGATATCAGCATGGCGAACGCGCTCGCAGCCTCGCTTGACGCAAAAGTGGAGTGGGTACCCACCAGCTGGAAAAGCCTGATGCCGGACTTTCTGGCAAAGCAGTGCGACATCGCCGTGGGCGGCATCTCCGTAACGCTGAAACGTCAGCAGACGGCCTGGTTCGCCCGGCCGCTGGACGTGGACGGCAAGATACCATTGGTGCGCTGTGCCGATAAGGCCCGTTATCAGACTCTTGCACAGCTGAACAAGCCCGGCGTGCGGCTGATTGAACCGGCTGGCGGCACCAACGAAGCCTTTGTGCACAGCCATCTGCCTGACGCCACGCTGACGCTGTTTCACGATAACGTCACCATCTTCCAGCAGCTGGTGGATAACAAGGCGGACGTGATGATCACTGATGCTTCTGAGGCGCGTTTTCAGCAGCAGCACTATCCGTCGCTGTGTGCCGTCAATCCTGACAAACCGCTGCAGTATGGCGAAAAGGCTTACATGATTCCGCGTGACGATATCAGCTGGAAACTCTATGTCGATCAGTGGCTGCATCTCAGCACGGCCACTGGCGAATATGGCGGGATTGCCCGGCAGTGGATGGGGGCTAAGTCCTGACTGACCGCCCCGGCGGGATGGGGCTTCTGCCGTGCTGAAGCAGGCGTTCCGTCAGCAGGTGCTATCCGGCTGGCGGGAGGCCTGATCTCCCGCGCTTCCCTGTGACTAACACCAGCGAATAAGGTACTATCCTCGCCAAACCACCGCCGGGTGTCCCGCCGTTGTGGGCCACGATGTGAGGATGAGAAATTAATGAGCGAACTGACTCAGGATGGTGCAGAGCGTCTTGCCCTGCATACATTCACCGAGAATGCGTACCTGAAATATTCGATGTACGTCATCATGGACCGCGCGCTGCCTTATATTGGTGACGGATTAAAGCCGGTTCAGCGACGTATCGTCTACGCCATGTCCGAACTGGGGCTTAACGCCAGCGCAAAATTCAAAAAATCGGCACGTACCGTGGGCGACGTGCTGGGTAAATACCATCCGCACGGCGACAGTGCCTGCTACGAAGCCATGGTGCTGATGGCGCAGCCGTTTTCCTACCGTTATCCGCTGGTCGACGGCCAGGGAAACTGGGGGGCACCGGACGATCCCAAGTCCTTCGCGGCGATGCGTTACACCGAATCCCGCCTGTCAAAATATGCCGAGCTGCTGCTGGGTGAGCTGGGGCAAGGCACCGTCGACTATCAGCTGAACTTCGACGGCACCCTGCAGGAGCCGAAGATGCTGCCGGCGCGCCTGCCCAACATTCTGCTGAACGGCACCACGGGGATTGCCGTAGGGATGGCGACTGACATTCCGCCGCACAACCTGCGCGAAGTCGCTCAGGCGGCGATTGCGCTGATTGACTCGCCGAAAACCACGCTGGATCAGCTGCTTGATATCGTTCAGGGGCCGGATTACCCGACCGAGGCGGAGATAATTACGCCGCGTGACGAAATCCGTAAGCTTTATCAGAGCGGTCGCGGCTCTATCCGTCAGCGAGCGGTCTGGAAAAAGGAAGAGGGCGAGGTGGTCATCACGGCGCTGCCTTATCAGGTGTCGGGCGCACGCGTGCTGGAGCAGATTGCCAGTCAGATGCGCAACAAAAAGCTGCCGATGGTCGAAGATCTGCGTGATGAGTCGGATCATGAGAACCCGACCCGCCTGGTCATCGTCCCGCGCTCCAACCGCGTCGATCTCGATCAGGTGATGAACCATCTGTTCGCCACCACCGATCTTGAGAAGAGCTACCGCGTTAACCTCAACATGATCGGACTGGATAACCGTCCGGCGGTGAAGAACCTGCATGAGATCCTGACCGAATGGCTGGTGTTCCGCCGCGAAACGGTCAAACGCCGTCTTAATTACCGGCTCGAACGCGTGCTGCGTCGCCTGCATATCCTGGAAGGCTTGCTGGTCGCGTTCCTGAATATCGATGAGGTCATTGAGATTATCCGGACCGAGGATGAGCCGAAACCGGAGCTGATAGCGCGCTTTGGAATCAGCGAAACTCAGGCCGAATCGATCCTCGAACTGAAGTTGCGCCACCTGGCAAAACTGGAAGAGATGAAGATCCGTGGCGAGCAGGCGGATCTGGAAAAAGAGCGCGATCAGCTGCAGGCGACGCTGGCCTCTGACCGCAAGATGAACACCCTGCTGAAAAAAGAGCTGCAGGCTGACAGCGCCAGCTACGGCGACGACCGCCGTTCACCACTCTGCGAGCGTGAAGAAGCCAAAGCCCTGAGCGAAACAGAGCTGGTGCCGTCTGAGCCGGTCACCATTGTGCTGTCGCAGATGGGGTGGGTGCGCAGCGCCAAGGGTCACGATATCGATCCGGCCGGACTCAGTTATAAAGCGGGCGACAGCTATCTGGCGGCCGCACGCGGTAAGAGCAATCAGCCGGTGGCCTTTATCGACTCCACCGGCCGCAGTTATACGCTGGATCCGACCTCGCTGCCGTCGGCGCGCGGTCAGGGCGAGCCGCTGACTGGCAAGCTGACGCCACCACCCGGTGCGGTGGTAGAACAGGTGCTGATGGAGGCGGATGACCAGCGTCTGCTGATGGCCTCTGATGCGGGATACGGTTTTATCTGTACCTTCAGCGATCTGGTATCGCGCAATCGCGCCGGTAAAGCGCTGCTGACGCTGCCGGAAAACGCCCGGGTGATGACGCCAATGGCGGTGCATCACGAAGATGACATGCTGCTGGCGATTACCCAGGCGGGACGGATGCTGATGTTCCCGGTCGGCGAGCTGCCGCAGATGTCGAAAGGTAAGGGCAACAAAATTATCTCAATCCCGTCGGCGGAAGCGGCTGCCGGTCAGGATAAACTGGCCTGGCTGATGATTCTGCCACCGGGCAGCGCCATCACGCTCTATGTCGGCAAACGTAAAATGTTGCTGCGCAGTGAAGAACTTCAGAAATTCCGCGCCGATCGCGGACGTCGCGGTACGCTGTTGCCGCGCGGCCTGCAAAAAATTGATCGTGCAGAACTGGATGCGCCTGCGCGTCCGGCAAGCCCAGATAGCGAAGCGTAAACTACCCGGCTGACGCCGCGTCAGCCGTGGCTCAATGAGGGAACTATGTTACTGATTCTGCGTACCATTATCGTTATTATTTATTCAATCGTCGTCTGTGTCTTTGGCTGTATCTGGTGTCTTTTCTCGCCGCGCGACCCGCGTCACGTTGCCCGTTTTGGGCATCTGTTCGGCAAACTGTCGACGGTGTTCGGTCTTAAAGTGGAGCTGCGCAAGCCGGAAGGCGCGGAGAAGTATGGCAACGCAATCTACATTGCGAACCACCAGAACAACTATGACATGGTGACCGCGGCTAAAATTGTGCAGCCGTCGACGGTGACGGTGGGTAAAAAGAGCCTGCTGTGGATACCCTTTTTTGGCCAGCTCTACTGGCTGACCGGAAACCTGTTGATTGACCGTGATGACCGCGCCAAAGCGCGTGGCACCATTGGCGAACTGGTCGATCAGTTCAATCGCAAGCGCATCTCGATCTGGATGTTCCCGGAAGGGACGCGCAGCCGCGGCCGGGGTCTGCTGCCGTTTAAAACCGGCGCCTTCCACGCCGCGGTCGCGGCGGGCGTGCCGATCATTCCGATTGTGGTTTCCAACACGCACGACAAAGTTAACCTGAACCGCCTGAAGAACGGGCTGGTGATCGTGGAGATGCTGCCACCGATTGACGTAAAGGCATTTGAATCCACATCGGTACGTAAGCTGGCCACTCACTGTCGCGAACTGATGGCAGCGAAACTGGAAGAGCTGAATGCCGAAGTTGCAGAACGCGAAAAAAACGGAAAAATCTGACCGGCGACTCCTTCGCCGAACTATCCTGCATGGATGCCCACGGTGAGCCCGCGCTGGCTCGCCGTGAACGCAGCACAGCAAAAACAGATCAATAAAAACAGGGTCGGCGCTTAGCGCCACGCGTAAAGGGTCAGAAGTTTTATGTCTTTCAGCAGACGTCAGTTCATCCAGCTTTCTGCTGGCGTGGCGCTCAGCGCCACAGTTATGCCCCGAGCGGCCCAGGCCGCCTCATCCGCCAGTGGCGATACGCCGCTTCCCGTTCCGCCGTTGCTGGAATCCCGTCGCGGCCAGCCGCTGTTTCTCACGATGCAGCGCAGTCACTGGTCGTTCAACGGCGATAACAACAAGGTGCCGGTGTGGGGCATCAATGGCCTCTATCTTGGTCCCACCGTTCGGGTTTATAACGGCGACGATGTTAAGCTCATCTACAGCAACAGGCTGAATGAGCCGGTTTCCATGACCGTCAGCGGCCTGCAACTGCCGGGCGCACTGATGGGCGGCGCGCCGCGTATGATGTCGGCAGGCGTGGACTGGTCCCCGGTGCTGCCGATTCGTCAGGCGGCCGCAACCTGCTGGTATCATGCGAACACCCCAAACCGCATGGCGCCGCACATCTACAACGGCCTGGCAGGGATGTGGCTGGTGGAAGATGACGTGAGCAAACAGCTGCCGCTGCCGAAGCACTATGGCGTGGATGACTTCCCGATTATCATTCAGGACAAGCGCCTCGATAACTTTGCGACTCCAGTGTATGACCCGCCACAGGATGGTGGCTTCCTGGGTGACACGCTGCTGGTTAATGGTGTGCGCAATCCGTTCGTGGAGGTGTCACGCGGCTGGGTACGTCTGCGGCTGCTGAATGCGTCGAATGCGCGCCGCTACGAGATGGTGCTCAGTGACAACCGGCCGTTTATGGTTATTGCCAGCGATCAGGGCTATCTGCCTGCGCCGGTGGCGGTGCAGCGTCTCTCTCGGCACCGGGTGAACGCCGCGAAGTGCTGGTGGATATGTCGCAGGGCGACGAAGTCTCGATTACCGCAGGCACGGCGGCGGGCATTATGGATCGGCTGCGCGGCTTCTTTGAGCCATCGTCCATTCTGACCTCAACCTTGATCCTGACGCTGCGGCCGACCGGTCTGCTGCCGCTGGTGACGGATAACCTGCCGATGCGGCTGCTGGCCGATCAGATTCTGGATGGCGCGGCGGTTCGCACGCGGGAGTTCCGTATCGGTGACAGCCTGCCGGGCATCAACGGGGCGGTGTGGGATATGAATCGCATCGACACCACAACGCAGCAGGGCACTTTCGAGCGCTGGATCCTGCACGCTGACCGGCCACAGTCGCTGCATATTCAGGGCGTAATGTTCCTGATCAAAAGCGTGAATGGCGCTCAGCCGATGGGCGAAGATCGCGGCTGGAAAGATACGGTGTGGGTCGATGGCAGCGTGGAGCTGCTGGTGAGTTTCCCGCAGAGTTCGTCCGACCACTTCCCGTTCGTCTATTACAGTCAGACGCTGGAACTGGCGGATCGCGGAACCGCAGGTCAGCTGGTGGTGCAGCCCACCGCATAAGCACACGGCCAGGCGGGCTGACCTGCCTGGCCGCGTTTGTCACACGCGGCCGGTGACCGGACAGCGTGTCAGTTCAGCCCGGAACCCTGTCTCAGTTAAAGGTTTCCGGATCGGGTCCCAGACGGTTGCCGCTGTCCAGTTTCGCGATATCACTCACTTCATGTTTATCCAGACGGAAATCGAAGACTTTAAAGTTCTCTTCGATACGCGCTGGCGTCACAGACTTCGGAATCACCACCAGGCCGCTGTCCAGATGCCAGCGGATCACGATCTGCGCCGGGGTTTTGCCATACTTCTTCGCCAGTGACCTGATGATCTCCTGATCGAACACCCCTTTACCGCCCTGTGCCAGCGGACTCCAGGATTCGGTCTGAATCTGATGCAGCGCGTTCCAGGCGTGCAGGGTGCGCTGCTGCAGCATCGGGTGCAGCTCGATCTGGTTCACGACCGGCGTCACGCCGGTTTCATCCATCAGTCGCTTCAGGTGCGCCTCGTGGAAGTTGCAGACGCCGATACTTTTGGTCAGTCCTTGCTGCTGCAGTTCGATCATCTTCTTCCAGGCATCAACGTAATGATCTTTTTCCGGACATGGCCAGTGCATCAGATAGAGATCAACCTGATCCAGCTTGAGCTTCTCCAGGCTGGTTTCCATCGCCTGCTGAACGTTCTGCTGATCGTCGTTCCAGAGTTTAGTGGTGACGAAAATCTCTTCGCGCGGCACATCAGTTTCCTGCAGTGCCTGACCAATCGCCTCTTCATTTTTATAGGCGGCGGCGGTATCGATTGAGCGATAGCCGACCTCAAGCGCCTTCAGCACGGCATGGCGTGCATCCTCGATGCTGGCCTGCCATACGCCGAGTCCCAGTTGCGGCATCATGTTGCCATCGCGCAGTTTGATAATGGGTTGGTCTGCCATACTTGCTCCTTTCCGTTGCGGTTAACCCGTGAGATTTCACTGTGCTTAAGTCTAGCCAACAATTGTCAGCCTGCTCAGCTCAGGCAACCTCTGTCGCGCCGGAGTTATGCCTGATTCAGTAAACTTCTTGCCTGATTCTCCAGACCGCTGGCGATTCAGGCACAGGCACGGCACACTGAATTTTTGCCTGAAGAGGAGTCGCCATGGCGCATGATGCACTGTGTCACCGGCTGGCACAGCAGGTCGTTGCCTTAATGACGCACGGTCATGATCGTCTCTGTCCTGTTGAAAATGTGTCGCTGATTTATGCGAATCAATATCGCCCCCGTACGCCGATGATGTATCAGCCCGGTATTGTGATTCTGTTTCAGGGCAGCAAAACGGGCTATCTCGGCAGCACCACTTTCCAGTATGACGCCAGTAAGTACCTGATGCTCACCGTACCGCTGCCGGTGGAGTGCGAAACCTGGGCCTCGCCGGACATTCCAATCGCCGGACTCTGTCTGAACGTTGATACCGCCAGCCTGCAGGATTTGTTGATTGAAATCGGTGATGACGACCAGTTCCAGCCGCAGCCGCTGACGTCAGGTATTCATTCGGCATGGCTGACGGAACCGATGCTGTGCGCCGCCGAACGCCTGCTTGATGTGATGACCCAACCGCGTGACGCGCGCGTGCTGGGCCCGCACATCGTGCGGGAGATCATCTACTATGTGCTGACCGGTCCGATCGGCGGGGCGCTGCTCTCGCTGGTGAGCCGGCAGACGCAGTTCAGCCTGATCGCGCGTGCGCTGCGACGGATTGAGAAACACTATGCGGAGAACCTCAGCGTGGATGCGCTGGCGGCCGAGGTGAACATGAGCGTTTCTGCCTTTCACCACAACTTCAAGGCCGTCACACAGACTTCACCGTTGCAATATCTCAAGCGGTATCGTCTGCATCAGGCTCGCCTGCTGATGCTGCATGACGGGCTTAAAGCGAGTGCGGCGGCGGTGCGGGTCGGCTATGAAAGCCCGTCACAGTTTTCGCGGGAATTTAAACGCTATTTTGGCGTAACGCCGGGGGAGGAGGTCAGTCGGGTCAGGCAGACCGTCGCGGATCCGTCCGCCTGAGCAGCGACGGACCCGGACGTAGCAGGCGCGTCAGGTCCGTTTCTGCCGACGCTTCTTCCAGATAACCAGAATGCTGCCGGAGAGGCCGAGTACCAGCAGCACCATCGGCAGGACCATCAGGATGGCCATCACCTGATCTTCATGGCGTTTAATAAACGGCACCTGGCTGATGCCATAGCCAAAGGCCACCACAATCCCGACCCACAGCACGCCGCTCAGCCAGTTAAACAGCTGGAAGCGGCCATTCTGCAGACCGGAAATCCCGGCCATGGTTGGCAGCAGGGTGCGGACAAAGGCCAGAAAGCGACCGACCAGCAGCGCCATCAGACCATGGCGGTTAAACATATTCCAGGCACGCTGGTGATACTGCGCAGGCAGATGCATCAGCCAGCTCTTCACCAGCCGGGTATTACCCAGCCAGCGGCCCTGCAGATAACTCAGCCAGCAGCCCAGACTGGCAGCCGTCGTCAGAATCACCATCGTTGGCACAAAATCCATTACCCCTTTTGCCACCATCGCGCCAGCCAGCAGCAGCAGGCTGTCGCCCGGCAGAAAAGAGGCGGGTAACAGACCATTTTCCAGAAACAGCGTCAGGAACATGACCCCGTACACCACCCACACCACATCCGGATTCGCCAGCGCGGCAAAATCCTGATGCCAGAGCGCCTGGACAATCTCGTGTAAAACACCCATTAGCTATTCCATCACGTCACAAGGAACTATCCGTCTGCATCCAGATTACACAGTTAATGCACGCGTGACCTGAACGATGCGGGATAAATTTTAACAACAAAAGCGCGATTGCCCGGCAGAGTCTGCCGACAGCCGCAATCGGTTTAGCATCCGTTTACGCTTTGTTTAACTGACTCAGCGCGTCAGACGCGAAAATCCTGCCTCCAGGTCAGCCAGCAGGTCATCAACGTGCTCCAGGCCAATGTGCAGGCGCACCAGCGTGCCGGTGAAATCCACGCCGCCCGCCGGACGGATGGCGACCAGCTCTTCGGGCTGATTTGCCAGAATCAGCGACTCATAGCCACCCCAGGAGTAAGCCATGCTGAAATGATGGAAGTGATCGAGATATTCTGCCAGCTGGGCGTCACTTAATTTTTCCTGCAGGATAAAGGAGAACAGGCCGCTGCTGCCGTTAAAATCGCGCTGCCAGAACGCATGTCCCTTGCTTTGCGCCAGCGCCGGATGGTTGACCCGGGCGACTTCCGGACGTGCCGCCAGCCACTCCGCCACCCGCAGGGCGCTCTCTTCATGCTGACGCAGACGGTTGCCCAGGGTCCGCAGACCGCGGCTCGCCATGTAAGCGGTGTCGGCATCGACCATCTGACCCATCAGGTAGGAGTTCTCACGCAGCTGATCGATACAGCGCGCATTGGCTACGGCGGTGCCGATCATCGCATCGCTGTGGCCAATCAGATATTTGGTGCCGGCCTGAATCGAGATATCGACGCCGTGCGCGAGGGCATTAAAGAAGATCCCGGCCGCCCAGGTGTTGTCGAGCATGATGATTGCGTCAGGTGCGCGGGCGCGAACGGCCGCGACTATTGCCGGAATATCCTGCACTTCCATGGTGATGGAAGCGGGTGATTCAAGGAAAACGACCCGGGTGTTGGGCTGCACAAGCTCAGCAATTTCGCTGCCAAGGGTGTGATCGAACCAGCCCGTCGACACCTGCATCTTCGCCAGGATTTTCGTGCAGAAATCCTGCGTTGGTTCATAAACGGCACCGCTCATCAGCACATGATCGCCCGCTTCTACAAACGCCAGAATCGCATTCGCCACCGCCGCTGCGCCGCAGGGGTAGAGCACGCAGCCTGCACCGCCTTCCAGCTCGGTCATCGCATCCTGCAGTGCAAAGTGAGTCAGGGTGCCCCGGCGGCCATAAAAGAGTTCGCCTTTTGCCCGGCCTGCGGTGGCGCGCTTTTTTTCCGCAACGCTATCGAAAACCAGCGAAGAGGCGCGCTGAATAACCGCATTCACCGAACCCTGGGTATAACGCTTGCTGCGTCCTGCGCTGACGAGCGTGGTATCAATTTTTCTGGTGGTCATGAGTCGCCTTTGCCGCTTCTGACTAAGCCCTCACGTTATCACGAAACGACCAGCAGGGTTGAGACTCAATGGTGATTATCAGAGTGCGTCGCAGCATAAAAAACGGGCCCGCGAACGGGCCGCTTTTATTGTGCTACATCACGCCCATCAGGTGCGGTAACCAGAGCGAAATGGCAGGGACATAGGTAATCAGCATCAGCACCAGGAACAGCATGCCGTAGAAGGGCAGCATCTCGCTGACCACCTGTTCAATCTTCTGTTTACTCACGGCACTGGCAACAAACAGCACCGTGCCGACCGGCGGCGTAATCAGCCCGATCCCCAGGTTGGTCAGCATGATCATGCCGAAGTGAACCGGATCGATGCCCAGCGCGGTCGCCACCGGCAGCAACACCGGCGTCAGAATCAGGATTAGCGGTGCCATATCCATCAGCGTGCCCACCACCAGCAGCAGGATATTGATGCACATCAGAATCACATATTTGTTATCGGAGAAGCTGGTGAAGGCTTCCGTAATCAGGGTCGGAAGCTGCATGAAGGTCATTACTGCGCCGAAGCCCGTCGCGAAAGCGATCAGCACCATGACGATGGTGACGGTTTTAATGGTGCGGAACAGCAGAATGTGCAGCTGACGCCACCTGAAATCGCGATAGATAAACATCGTCACAAAGAAGGCCCAGAGACAGGCAATGGCCGCAGATTCCGAGGCGGTAAAGATGCCCGAGAGGATACCGCCCATAATGATCACCACGGTAAAGAGCCCCCAGAACGCATCGAAGAAGATCTTTAGCGCCAGACGAAACGGGATCCGTTCGCCTTTGGGGTAGCCGCGTTTGCGGGCAAAGCCCAGACACATCACCATCAGGCAGGCCGCCAGCAGCAGGCCAGGGAAGATCCCGGCGACAAACAGGGACGAGATGGTCACCATGCCGCCGGTCGCCAGCGAATAAATCACCGAGTTATGACTGGGGGGCGTCAGCACCGCCTGCACCGAGCCACTGGCGGTGACAGCGGCGGCGAAATCACGCGGATAACCTTTCTCCTCCATCTGCGGGATCATCACCGAGCCAATCGAGGCGGTATCCGCGACCGATGAGCCGGAGATCGCGCCAAAGAAAGTTGAGGCGACAATGTTAACCAGGGAGAGCCCGCCGCGAATAAAGCCGACAAAGATATAGGCGAAGTTGACCAGCCGCCGGGCAATGCCGCCCTCTGCCATGATTGCGCCAGCCAGAATAAAGAATGGGATGGTCAGCAGCGAAAATTTATTGATACCGTTGGTCACCTGAATCACCACCGCCTCCAGCGGCAGATCGATCCACCACGCCCCGATAAAGGCGCTGAGGCCGACGGCGAAGGCGACCGGAAAGCCCACCATCAGCAATACCAGCAAACTGCCTATCAGAATCAATGCATCCATTTTTCTGCTCCGCGTTAGTGGGTGCCGCCCAGCGAGACAACCGGCCGCTGACTCTGATCGCCGTTCAGCAATCGCTCAATGACAAACAGCAGGGTAAAGATCGCGCCGATCGGAATCGGCAGATAGATCTCGCCGTAAGTCACCGCAGGCAGCGCAGCGAGATGCTGAAACCACATCGCTTCGCACAGGCTGTAGCTGGCCTGAAAGATGACCAGACAGGTGACGATCATCAGCAGGTCGCTGATGCGCAGCATCAGGCGCTGCCGGGCGGGCGACAGGCGATCGGTAACCATCGACACGCAGATATGGGTTCCGGCGCGCAGGCCCACCGGCGCGCCAATAAACGTAAAAATAATCATGCAGATAATGGCGACCGGTTCCGGCCAGGAGAGCGCGCCATTCATCACGTAACGGGCGAAGATCCCCACCGGGATCACCGTCACCATGATCAGCAGCGCCACAGCGGCCACCAGCATGCAGAGCAGATAAAGCCCATCCATCAGACGCGTATAAGCAGTCATAACTGATACCTGTGTAAGCACGCCACACGGCAGTGTGGCGCCGGGATTATTTCACCTCAGCGATCCGGGTCATCAGATCCTGATATTTGCCGGCAAACTGATCGCGCACCGGCTGCGTCGCTTTGACGAAATAGTCGCGGTCGGTCTGCTGGAACGTGACGCCGCCCGCCTTCATTTTGGCGATCGCGTCGTCAGTGTAGGTAGCCCAGAGCTGGCGCTCTTCATCCTGCGCCTCTTTACCCAGCTTTTTCAGCAGCGCCTGATCCTCGGGTTTAAGGCGATCCCAGGCGCGTTTTGAATAGAGGATCATCTCTGGCTGGATAAAGTGGCCGGTGAGGGTGTAAAACTTCGCCACCGGCAGATAGTTGTGGGCCACAAAGGTGGGGGGATTGTTCTCGGTGCCATCGACTACGCCGGTCTGCATGGCGCTGAAGACCTCGCTGACGCCCATCGCCACCGGGTTGGCACCCATGGCTTTCAGTGTCGCCAGTGAGATGGCACTGTTCTGCACCCGAATTTTCATACCTTTGAGATCCTCGGGTTTCGCCAGGGGGTTTTTGGTGATCATGTTGCGCTCACCCGCATCGGTCCAGCCGAGAAAGACCATGCGGGCATTAGGATCGCTGTCGAACCGGCTGGCGATCTCGCGACCTATCTCACCATCCAGAACCTTGTGCATGTGGTCAACGTTGCGAAAAATATAGGGCAGCGTCAGCACGCTGGTTTCCGGAGCAATGGAGGTCACTGGCGCCAGCGAAACGCGAATCATATCAATGGCGCCGAGCTGCACCTGCTGTAGCGTCTGGTCTTCATCACCCAGTACGCCACCGGCATAAATTTTCATCTCCAGCCGTCCGTTCGTGGCCTGTTTCAGCTTGTCACCCATGTGCTGCAGGGCGACCACCGTCGGATAGCCCGCAGGCTGGACTTCGGCAACTTTAATGACCTGTGCCAGGGCGGTACTGCTCATCACCGTCACCGCCAGGGCCGTCGCCAGACCTGTTTTTATCATTCTCATTATATTGTCTCCCGCAGAGGTAGGACGGCCCGGGATCGGGGCTGAACGCAGAGGGCCGTGAGGAGCCAGCATAGTGAAAACCGTCCTGAGTAAAATGCAGCAATGCTGATTGAATGAAACCCATCACATTTTGAAACGTTGTTTTAATAAATTTTCATGCGGCTTCACATTTTAGAAACGTACAGGCATATCGCCATTAAAACCGCCGAAAGCAGGTCATCTGGGACCCTTAACTTTGTAAATACTAATGAGAACTACTATCAATTCGGCACCATTTTGCTATTATTTGTCCTTGTTTTGCATCCCTGAATCAGAAGTTGGAGAAGCAGCGTGGTAGCCAGTGAGTTGATGCAAACGGACCTCTCCGTTTGGGGCATGTATCAACATGCCGATATCGTGGTAAAGGTGGTTATGGTTGGCCTGTTGCTGGCCTCTGTCATAACCTGGGCGATTTTCTTCGGCAAATATGCCGAACTCAGCGCGGCTAAGCGTCGCCTGAAGCGTGAGCAGCAGGCGCTGGGCGAAGCCCGCAATCTCAATGATGCCGCCCGTATCGCCCAATCGTTTACCGGCCACAGTCACAGCGTGGTGCTGCTGAACGACGCACAGAATGAACTTGCGCTGTCGGCGGGTGTGGAAGACACCAACGGAATCAAAGACCGCACCAGTTTTCGCCTTGAGCGCCGCGTGGCGGCCTTCAGCCGTCATGCCGGACGAGGCAATGGTTTCCTGGCGACCATCGGCTCTGTCGCGCCATTCGTAGGGCTGTTCGGCACGGTCTGGGGCATCATGAACAGCTTTATTGGCATCGCGAAAACGCAGACCACCAATCTCGCCGTGGTCGCGCCGGGGATTGCCGAAGCACTGCTGGCGACCGCAGTAGGTCTGGTGGCGGCTATCCCGGCAGTTGTCATCTACAACGTGTTTGCCCGCATGATCGCTAACTATAAAGCCTCGCTGGGCGATGTTGCCGCTCAGGTTATGCTGCTGCAGAGTCGTGATATCGACCTCGGCACCGTTGCGCGGGATGTTCCGCGTCCTGCCACTGCGCAGAAGCTGCGGTTAGGGTAAGCACTGATGGCAATGCGATTAAACGACGACCTGGATACACAGGGTGAAATGCACGAAATCAACGTGACGCCGTTTATCGACGTCATGCTGGTGCTGCTGATCATCTTTATGGTGGCTGCGCCCCTGGCGACAGTCGATGTGCGGGTTAATCTGCCGGCCTCCACCAGTGCGCCGCAGCCACGACCGGAAAAGCCGGTCTATCTGTCGATTAAGGCGGATAAGCAGCTCTATGTCGGCAACGATCGGGTCACGCCTGATTCGCTGGTAAACGTGCTGACCAGCCAGACCCAGGGCAATAAAGAAACCACTATCTTCTTCCAGGCAGACAAGTCAGTAGATTATGAAACGCTGATGAGCGTGATGGATAAGCTGCGCACGGCGGGTTATCTGAAGATCGGCCTGATGGGCATGGAATCCGTAAAGAAATAGCGGCTTATCCGGTTTCTGAACAAGGCGACGGCTTCCGTCGCCTTTTTTTATGCCTGCGCGACAGCCATACAAAATCAGGCCAACGGGCGATCGCACCGATCGGTTATGCTGGCTGCGCTTATTTGTTAACTGGTTGTTACTCATGTACATAGTTTTGTAAAGTGCAATGGTGAGCCCGGTCACATTATTCCTGCTTCAGGCAGGCTAAAACGGCTAAAAAACAATAGGAAGCCGTTATGAGTCACACCCCGTCTTTACAAAAGCCACCCAAAAGTGCCGCGCGGACAATCTTTAACGTCACCAGTGGTAACTTTCTGGAGATGTACGATTTTATGGTGTTTGGTTATTACGCAACTGCGATAGCCAAAACCTTTTTCCCGGGTGACGACCCCTTCGCTTCTCTGATGCTGACCCTGATGACCTTTGGTGCAGGCTTTCTGATGCGCCCGCTGGGGGCGATCATTCTGGGGGCCTATATTGACCATCACGGTCGTCGTAAAGGGCTGCTGCTGACGCTGAGCCTGATGGCGATAGGTACGCTGACCATCGCGCTGGTGCCGGGCTATGCGACCCTGGGCGCGGCGGCTCCGATTCTGATTCTGCTGGGCCGGCTGCTGCAGGGCTTTTCCGCAGGTGTTGAGCTGGGTGGCGTATCGGTCTATCTGGCGGAGGTTGCTCCTGAAGGCCGCAAAGGCTTTTTCGTCAGCTGGCAGTCGGGCAGTCAGCAGATTGCGGTGATCTTCGCCGCACTGCTGGGGCTGATGCTGAACCACCTGCTGGCAAAAGAGGCCGTAACAGAGTGGGGCTGGCGTATCCCGTTTGTAGTCGGCTGTCTGATTGTGCCGTTCCTGTTCTATATCCGCCGGATGCTGGAGGAGACCGAGGCCTTCAGCAAGCGTAAACATCGTCCGGGCATGGCAGAAATCATGCGGTCGGTAGCCAGTAACTGGGCGCTGGTGCTGGCGGGGATGCTGATGGTCGTTACCACGACGGTGATGTTCTATATGATCACCGCGTTCACCCCCACCTTTGGCAAAACCGTGCTGATGATGAGCGACAAGCAGGCGTTTCTTGTGACGCTCTGCGTGGGTGTGTCAAACCTTTTCTGGCTGCCGCTGATGGGGGCGCTGTCAGATCGTGTCGGGCGTCGTCCGCTGCTGATTGTCTTTACGCTGCTGATGATTGTCACCACCTGGCCGGTGCTGCACTGGCTGGTGGGATCGGCCAGCTTTGCCCACCTGCTGGAAGCGGAGCTCTGGCTGTCGTTCCTCTATGCCAGCTATAACGGGGCAATGGTGGTTTATCTGGCGGAGATCATGCCTGCTGAGGTGCGCGCTGCCGGTTTCTCAATGGCTTACAGCCTGGCAACGGCGCTGTTTGGCGGCTTCACCCCGGCCATCTCCAGCTACCTGATCCACGCCACCGGTGACAAGGCGATGCCGGGTGTCTGGCTGACCTTTGCGGCCGTCTGCGGGCTGATCGGCACACTGCTGATTGGCCGGATGGTGAAGCAGTACCAGCTGCGTCACCGCACCGCGCCGGTCAGCGCCTCACTCTAAAACGACAAATCGACCACCACGCTGTCGCTGTAGTTTCCGGCTGGCGGCGTGCTCTGCGAAGTCAGGATGCGCGCGGTGTAGTTATAGCCGCGCGTCAGTCCATCCGCTGACACCGCCGAGGAGATCGTACTGCTCCAGCGTTCCGTTCCTGCCGACCCCCAGCGATTGCTGCCGGACTCTTTGTAAATCTCATAACTCAGACGATTAGCCCCGCTGGCCATATTCCGTACGCTGCCGACCGGATAGCTGCCATTACTCAGCCCCACCGTATAGGTACTGCCTTTGCTGCACAGCACGTTAATGGTCTGTGTGACGGCGGAGAAACTGCCGACCAGCGGCGCACTGCCAAAGCTGATGTTGGGTGAGGTAATCGTCGTGCAGTCATTGGTGAGGATGGCGGTGACGGTGATGGGGATGAGGCCGCTGCCGTTCTGTTCGCTCAGGCAGAGACCGCCTAAACTGATGCTGGTGCAGACGCGATATGTCACCGCCATATTCAGCGTTACCTGATACGTCCCGGCGGCCACGACCTGGCCGGGCACGGTTCGCAGATAGACCGGAATGGCGAAATTAAGACTGCCCAGCAGGCCCGCCAGGTTGATCAGGGTCTGCGATACATAGACGTAAGGCGCGCCGCCAATCGTCAGTTCGCTGGCACAGGCCGAGTCGGTACAGAGCCGGACCGGCACGTTGTCGCTGCCGGTGTCACCGCTGCGCTTTAATATACCGCGCGTGCCGTTATTGCTGGTTGCGCCGGTCAGCTGGAAGGTAATCTGGTTATTGCCCAGCAGTGACAGGGTTGAACCCGCCCCGCAGTTGACGTTGGCGTTGGTGCTCGCAGAACTGATCGTGGTGTTTGCCACAAAGGTGGTGATCGAGCCGAAGCTGGCGCTGGAGGCGGGCAGGTTACAGGCGGCGTAACCCAGCGGGGACAGCAGCAGCAGGCCAGCCAGTAGCAGAAATCTCATCATGGTTTTGCTCCGGAGGGAAAAGAATCAGCGGCCGTGACGGCGTTGTCGGGCGTCAGGGGCAGCAGCGCACAGGTCAGGGGACCGTAAGTTTTCAGCGCCTGAGGCTGGCCGCTGGCGATGTGCAGTCTGGTTTCGCAACGGCGACCGTCGGGCGTGAGCACCGTAATCGGGTTAAGGGTGGCGAGATTCTCCATCCAGACGAGGCCATCCCAGCCAACATATTCGGTGGGATGATCGGGGCGCAGCACCTGACTGGAAACCGGCAGCGGCTGCCCCTGAGCGTCAAGCAGGATAACGCTGGCCGAACGCAGTTTCTCCACCGGGAAATCGAGCAGGTAGCCGCTCTGACGTTTCACTGCGAAGCGCTGCTCGACCCGGGGCGTCGTCATGTCGGCGGGCAGATCGAGTGTGTCGATATCATAGCGGGCCGGGTAGTAACTGCTGATGGCGGGCACCAGCAGATAACCCTGCTGGCTGGTGCGGCCCATCGGCTGATTTTCGTAGCGGACGGTCACACCGGGATAGCGGGTTTTCACCAGCACAAAGGCATCATTGATCGCGTTAGCGGCAAAGAGATGATTGTCCATCACCACCAGCGAGCCGGAGAGATCGGCCCACTGCGTGAGGTTGTCATCGTCGCCATAAAAACCCGCTGCGGTGTCGATCTGGTTATTACGATAGCGCAGACTGCCCTGACGATAGTCGCCGCTGTTACCGCTCTGATTCGCCCAGCCCGCATCCCAGGCGATACCGCCGTCGCTGGGCATGGCACGCGAAGCATAAAGGCGCTGACTGTCCCGGCCTCGCTGGTCGCGTTCGGTGCTGATTGCCGCGCTGCCCTGTTCGCCAAACGGAATTACCAGCGAAATGGCGCCGGTCCAGCTCTTCTCCTGCTGATCGCGGCTGGCCGAGACGTAAAGGCTGCTGTTACCCCACAGGTTTTTGCTCCAGGAGAGGTTCCATAGCCGGGTGCGATCGCCCTGGCCGTCCGTGATATCGATAAAGGCGGCCCCCACGCTGCCAAAGCGGTTCAGGGAGACGCTGGCGCTATACTGCGCGCTGCGGCGCGACAGGGCATAGCGGCGGCTGTCCGGCATCCCCCCGGCGCGACTGCCGACCAGCGCCAGATTGCCGAACGTGCTGCTGCGCTGGATCTGCTGCGTGCCAAGGTTGAACCAGCGATTGTTGTACTGATATCCCCAGCTATATTGCCTGCCGTTTTCACCCTCAAGCTGGCTCTGCGCAACCGCGCCGTTGACCACGCCCCAGCTGCCGACGCGTAGCTGCCCGCCAACGCCGCCCATTGCCAGGCGTTTACTGCCTTCGGCGTGGCTCTCCAGCGTCAGCCAGTCCGTCATGCCGTATCGCCAGGAGCCGCTGGCGGCGGCAGCCCCATAATCGAAGTTGCGGATACCGTAGTTTTCGCGGATCGCGCCCGCAGAGAGCGCGTAGTCCGACAGGCCCGGTTTCAGCAGATTACTGGAGACATAAAACGGCATGGTGGTGGTAATGCGGCGACCCACCGCGTCGGTGGTGGTGATCACGGCGTCACCCGCACCGTTGACAAAGGGCACGTTGGTCATCGACCACGGGCCGGGTTGCACATTTGCCTGGCTGGAGCGATAGCCGTTGATAAAGAGATCGACAGTTGAGGGCACGGCGGCCTGGCCGGAGAAGGCGGGCAGCGGATAGGTCACCAGATCGGGGCGCACGCTGAAGTCGCGGCCCACCTGCAGGCCGCCGAGCCGCACGCTGCTGCTCCACGCCAGCGAGTCGGTGATCAGATCGCCGACCCGCCAGCTCATCGCCATGTTTTCATCGTCGTAACTCCACCAGCTGTCATAACGGATGTAGCCATCGTCCTGATAGGTGGTCTGGCCTTCGAGCTGCTGCAGCCAGACGCCGTTGCTGGAGAGGTGCCCGGCCTCGCCGAACAGACGCAGCTCATTCCACACCGAGAGACGGGTGCCGCTGTTATCAGTGCGGCTGGCGTAAAGATCATAATTAATCAGCGCGCCCCGGCTGGTGCGGCCCGGATAGCGTGGCCCGTTTTTCGCCTCGCCGATCACCTGACCCGGCAGCCACGCGGGCGGCACGGTCAGCAGCAGCCGCTGCCGCGCCGCGTCATATTCCACGTCTGCCGCCTGCAGGCTGCTGACATCGACCAGCGACTCAGCGCCCAGCTTTTCCGCTGGCAGACCGGCACGCTGCAGGTCGCCACGGCGCAACAGAAAATGTCCGTTGCGCTGCCCGACCGGTACGATGTTGCCGCTGGCCTGCTGGTTAACGACCAGCTCCAGCATATATTGCTGTACGTCGCTGTGGCTCTGCAGGCTGGGCGGCGGTGGCAGGACGGAGTAAGTCTCCGCCCGCACCGCATCAGGTGCTGCCGCGCAGAGAAGGCTGGCGACTGCCAGCGCGCAGGGATGTGGGGAAAAAGTTCGCATGCAGCGCTTACTTCTGAGCCGCGCTGCGCCACTGCTTTTTGTTCACTTCTGCGCTGAGTTCACCACTGACCGGTGAGGTCAGTGGCCAGCGGTGATCACTCTCTGCCAGGACGTAGCCATAGAGGCCTTCCCCCAGCCGGCGACCGCCAATCGTGACATTGCTCAGCCGGGCATGGCCGTTGCCGCTGTTGGTCAGCTGAAGCCAGCGTTTGCCGCCCTCGCTGACCTGGTGCCAGCGCAGCACCGGGCGCACGCTGTCGGCGGTCACACCCTGTCCATACACAAACAGCGGCACCGAATAGCGCATCTGGAAGGTCAGCCCGGCCTGGTTTTCACCGGGATTGCGCGGTGTCGGAATTTCATCCAGCACCACCCGATAAGCCTGCTCTTTACCGGCGGCAGGCGACATCTGTTTGATCAGCCTCACCAGCTGTTTCTGCCCCGGATCCATCCGCACCATCGGTGGACTGGCGACGACTTCCTGCTGGGTCTGATACTGCTCCTGGCCGTTAATCTGCTGCCAGCTGAAGACCCGGACCTGCATCATGGTACTGCTGTTTCCCCGGTTCTCCAGCCAGAGTTCGCTGGCTTTCTCTTCGGGATTAATGGCGGGGTCAATGGGCCAGATCATCACCGAGTTAGCGGCGAAGGCCGGAGAGAGCAGGCCGGAATTCAACAGTAACAGCAGAGCGCGCAGTGGCTTCATGTGCATATCCTTGTTTTATATTGCCTCACCAGCTCAGGGTGACGGTCAGCGTGTCGGTATAGACGCCCGCGCGTGCAGTGCCAGGCAGTTTCAGCTGCCCGTAAATGGGCAATGTAATGTTGCTGGCATTGCTGTAGCTCAGTGGCACCGACTGATTAACCGGGATCACGGTAGTGCGGCTGGCGTCACTAAAGAGCGTATAAGGCACGGTATTGCTGAAACCGGGCAGCTTCAGATTACGGCTTGTGGTGAAGTTACTACCCTGATTGATGCTCATGCTCAGCGTAGTGCCCGGCGTACAGGCCAGATTAATGGAGGTGCTCTGCACAAAGCTGGCGTTGACGGTCGTGGCTGACACGCCAGACTGCGAACCAAAATTCAGCGCACCGAAAATGCCGGTGTTGGTTCCGGAGATTACGCAGCCTGCCACAATCGATGCGGTGACCTGGAAGGTGCTGGTCGGCAGACTCCAGGCGCGGAGACTACCGGTCAGCAGCGTCACACTGCATACGATTAGCAGGCAGGCTCGCCAGAGAACCACCCTGAGTGTCCTGGGACAGCAGTTAATAGTTCACGGCGACGTTGATCGTATCGGTGTAGGTGCCGGCAGGGATTAGCGGGTTAAAACCGCCGCCCACGACCCGTCCGTAGATGGCGTAATTTGTGCCCAGTGTCGGATCGGAGGTGCCGCTGGCCGCGATGGGCGTATTGTTCGCAATCGCGGTTGTGAAGGAGGCGTCACTGTAGAGGGTATAGGCGATGCCCTGAGCATTGTCCGATCCCAGCAGCAGATAGCGTGGCGAGGCCGAGGCGGTACCATAGATCGTGGCGGGTGCCGTATTGCTGCTGGTCACGACCACGTTGTAGTCCTGACCCGTGGTGCAGCGCACAAAAATACCGTTACCGGCGGCCCCGACAAGGGTGGCGTTCAGCGTATCAAAGGTAGCTGCACTGCTGCCAAAGTTCAGTGTACCGAAGTTAACACCCGCCGTGGCGGACTGGCCGTTAACCAGGCAACCGGTCGTCAGCGTAAGGGTGGCATTGATGGTTCCCGAGGTCGTCGCGGCCTGCGTTAAGGTGGGAAAGGCGACCGTTAATCCAGCAGCAGCAAAAAGAAAAAGCTTGAGTTTCATAATATTTCCTTACGGATTATCGAGATTCAGTGCTTTTTCACCCGGTGCAAATTAATAATTCCAGCGCAAAAACAGGAAATAAAAAGAGCAGCGTGCTTACTGCTGTCGTTATAAGAAAATCCCTGGACTTAAGGATGATGATTTATATCAGTTTTACTTACTATAGATCAGTTAAAGCGTTACGCGAAGCACCGCCGTTTATTTTTCTCTAATCTAATGCGCATCCTGGCCGATAACCCAGTAACAGCAAGGCGCAAAGCGGAGCGGCAAAGCGGAATGACCCGATTTTTTCGACCTCTGGAATGCTTTCTGCTCCGGTGATATGTTCCTGAACCAATCAGACAAAATAACGATTTACCGGCTGGCATAGCTGGCGGGTAATCAGATGCAGAATATTAAACGCCTGCGTCTGCGGGCGCGTTTGGCCGGATCTTAAGAATGCATAAATACCGGAATTAACCACTTTCACCCACTGGGTGTTTATTTAAATGATTTTTCAGACTGCACACAGCACCTGTTTTCTGCAGGTGGTGAGGAGTTACCTATGTTGCCTGTCACCTGGGATAGCGTTCTGATCAGCGTTTCGCTGATCGTGGCCTTTATTGCCTCTTTTACTGCGCTGGATACTGCCGGACGCGTGGCGGTTTCCCGTGGCTGGAGCGCCCGGTTCTGGCTGCTGGCAGGCGGTTCCGCCATGGGCATCGGCATCTGGGCGATGCACTTTATCGGTATGCTGGCGATGATGATGCCGATGACGATGCGCTATGACATCCGGCTGACGGCCCTCTCGTTGCTGGTGGCGATCCTGGCCTCAATGCTGGCCTTTGGCCAGACGGTCGGCGGGCTGCATCTTACCCGGCAGCGGCTGCTGCGCGGTAGTCTGATTCTGGGTGCGGGCGTAGTGGCGATGCACTATCTCGGCATGTGCGCACTGCTGATTGAACCGCGACCTGAATGGGATAGCGTGCTGGTGGCGCTCTCAGTGCTGATTGCCTTTGTCGCCTCAGGTGTGGCGCTCTGGCTGGCATTTCATCTGCGCAAAGCTGAACAGCATCTCCTGCTGATGCGGGGACTGGCGTCGCTGGTCATGGGGATTGCAATAGCCGGTATGCACTATGTGGGCATGGCGGCGGCGACATTCAGTCATCACAGTATGATGCAGTCACACGGTCTCAGTAATCCGGGACTGGCGGTATGGGTAACGCTGATAACACTGACGATCCTGGGGATCACGCTGCTCTGCTCAATGCTGGATGCACAGATGCGCGCCACGCGGCTGGCGGCTCGGCTCAGGCGTGCAAACAAGGAGCTGCTGCAGCTGGCACTCCATGACAACCTGACCGCGTTGCCAAATCGGGTCATGCTGGAGCAGCAGCTCGATCGGGTGATCAAAAAAGCGATGCTCAATGATTTTCGCTTTGCCGTGATCTATATGGATCTTGACGGCTTCAAAGCCGTGAATGATACATGGGGCCACCACGTCGGCGATCGGCTGCTGCTGGCGGTTGCGGAACGGTTGCGCAGCCAGCTCAGCGAGACCATGCTGCTGGCGCGTCTGGGCGGCGATGAATTTGTGCTGATGGTGAAGAGATGCGACATCAGCCCGGCACGCCAGCTGGCACAGCGACTGGTGAAAGTGATCGGCGCACCGTTTGAATTTGACCGCTATGTCCTGCACGTTTCGCTCAGCGCGGGCATTGCGATCTTTCCTCTGCATGGCCGCAACCGGCAGGAGCTGTTGTTTAACGCCGATGCCGCCATGTACCACACCAAAAACAGCGGGCGAAACGGCTGGTGCCTGTTTGAACTGGCCATGAGTGCCGCGACGCAGCATCAGCTGGAACTGACCAACGATCTCTGGGAGGCGCTGGAGCGCCAGCAGATGAGACTGTTTTATCAACCGAAATTCCGTTCCGGCGGCACACGCTTAATGGGATTTGAAGCCCTGCTGCGCTGGCAGCACCCCCAGCGGGGCTTGCTGACGCCGGAGCTGTTTCTGCCGCGTGCCGAAAAAACCGGGCAGATTGTGGCACTTGGCAATTGGGTGATCGAGGAAGCCTGCCGTCAGCTCAGAATCTGGCACAACCAGGGCCATACTGAATGGACCGTATCGGTTAATCTCTCCGCTTTGCAGTTTCATCAGCGCGATTTGCTGGCCACCCTGACCCGGACGCTGACCCGTTATCAGTTGCCGGGCTGCGCGCTGATGCTGGAGATCACGGAAGCCATTGCGATGCGCGATCCTGTTTTCAGCCAGCAGCGTATCCGGGAACTGCAGCAGGCGGGCGTCAGCATCGCGATCGATAATTTCGGTATCGGCTACGCCAACCTGCTGCATCTGAAAGATCTGGATGCCAGCGAACTCAAGATCGACCGCAGCTTTATTAACTGCCTGCGACCCGGCAGTGAAGATGCAACGGTGGTCAGTGCCATGCTGACCCTGGCGCAGAGCCTCAATCTGCGGATGGTGGCAGAAGGCGTTGAGACGGAAGAACAGCAGCATTTACTCACCAGCCTGGGCTTTGATGCGCTACAGGGGTATCTGCTGGGCAAGCCGACGCCCGCCGATCGGGTTGAGGTGTTCAGCTTCACCGCCCGGCAACACCCGATGGCGTCGGCTTCAGGCTGACGCTTTTAATAGGTTTCAGCATTCACAATAAGCGGAAACCTGCGGCATTAACGGCTCATCAGCCGTTAAACCGCGCCGATAATAAAGAAAATAGTCATGAAATCTCTGTTCAACGCCTGACACGGCTTTACCCGGGAATGCACAATGTTAGCAACCTCATACGACTCATTTATTGTCATCGTTTCAGTTCTTGTCGCGATGCTGGCTTCGTTTACTGCCCTGGACATGGCAGGCCGCGTGGTGCATTCGACCGGCAACGTTGCGCTGGTCTGGCTGTTTGGCGGCGGTTTTTCCATGGGAATTGGCATCTGGGCAATGCACTTTATCGGCATGCTATCGATGAACATGGAAATGGTCATGAGTTATGACGCTGCACTCACGGCGTTATCAGCGGCTATCGCGGTGTGCGCATCGATCTTCGCGCTATGGCTGGTCTGCAATGGCGATCTGCCGCTGCGGCGGCTGGTGGGCGGAGCACTGATCCTCGGCAGCGGCGTGGTAGCGATGCACTATACCGGCATGGCAGCCCTGATGTTCACGCCCGGCATCGTCTGGAAGTGGGGCTGGGTGGCGCTGTCAGTGGTCATCGCCCTTGTCGCCTCCGGCGCGGCGCTGTGGCTGGCGTTTAACCTGCGGGAGGGGGGCTCTGGCCGGATTACCCTGCTGCGTATCGGCGCATCAATGGTCATGGGATGCGCGATTGCGGGGATGCACTATACCGGCATGGTGGCGGCAGAGTTTCCTGTTCACAGTCATTCGGTCGGGCAGGGGGTCAACAGCGACTGGCTGGCGATTCTGGTTACGGTAGTCACGCTTTCCATCCTGGGCATCACGCTACTGGTGTCGATGCTGGATGCGCGGCTCCAGGCGCGCACCTCGCTGCTCGCCAGTTCGCTGGCCGATGCCAATCGCGAGCTGGCGCAGCTGGCGCTGCACGATAACCTGACGCGGCTGCCTAACCGCATCCTGCTGGAAGATCGGCTGGAGCAGGCGATAAACAAAGCGAACCGCGAAAAGACGCAGTTTGCGCTGATGTTTATGGATCTCGACGGGTTCAAGGCGGTAAACGATGCTTTCGGCCACCATATTGGCGACAGCCTGCTGGTGGGCGTGACCGAGCGAATGAATCAGCAGATGACCGGCTACTTTACGCTGGCGCGGCTGGGCGGGGATGAGTTTGTGCTGCTGGCGGAGATCGAGGATCCTAACGATGCGGCGGCCATCGCCGACAAACTGGTTAAAGCGGTAGACTCCCCGTTCGATATCTCACGCTATGAGCTGGTGGTGTCGCTGAGTGTTGGCATCGCGGTCTATCCCGGCGATGGGGTAGATGAGCGTGAACTGATGTTCAACGCCGACGCGGCGATGTACCACACCAAAAACAACGGCCGCAACGGCTATACCTTCTTCCAGCCCTCTATGAACATTCAGGCGCAGAGCCAGCTTCAGCTGAACAACGATCTCTGGCAGGCGCTGGACAATGAGGAGCTGCGGCTCTTCTATCAGCCCAAATACTGCGCTCCGCGCGGCCCGATCCTCGGCTTCGAGGCGCTGCTGCGCTGGCAGCATCCGCATCGCGGCCTGCTATCGCCCGATAAGTTCCTGCCGATGGCGGAAAAGACCGGCATGATTATCAGCATCGGCAACTGGGTGATCCACGAAGCCTGTCGCCAGCTGCGGCAGTGGCATCTGCAGGGCCATCCGGACTGGTCGGTCGCGGTAAACCTGTCGGCGCTGCAGTTTGAACAGGCGAATCTGGTGAAGACCGTGATGGAGGCGCTGAAAACGCATCAAATCCCGGCCGAACAACTGACGCTGGAGGTCACGGAAACCACCGCTATGCGCGATCCGGACGAGAGCGTGCGGATTCTCACCGAGCTGACTCAGCTGGGCGTTAAAGCCTCGATCGATGACTTCGGCACCGGCTACTCCAGCCTGCTCTATCTGAAGCGGCTGCCCGCCAGCGAACTCAAAATCGATCGGGCATTTGTCAGCGAACTGCAGCATCAGAAAGAGGATGCGACCATCGTCTCGGCGATTGTGGCCCTGGCGCAGTCGCTGCAGCTGAAAGTGGTGGCAGAGGGTGTGGAAACCGCCGAACAGCAGGCCTTCCTGACCAGCCTGGGCTGCAGTATGCTGCAGGGCTATCTGCTGGGCAGGCCGGTGCCGCCTGAGCAGGTGCCGGAAATGGCAAACTTTGTAGCAGAAAAGGAAGAGCCGGCTGCCACTGAAAGCGACTGTGCAGACAGCCGTCAGCCGCTGACCCCGGAGATTGCTGCCGTCTGATGCGCCTCTGACCGGACAGATATCCTTTGTGCCAGGCCGATAAGCGACGCGTAGCGCCTGCCATTGATCGCTGTGCGTGGTAAAGTCTCGCGGTTAAACAAGGAGAGGTCACCCGTGGCAAAATACCAGCGATTGATGGATGAGATTCAGCAACAGATAGAGGCCGGTATCTGGCTGCCGGGCACCCGTCTGCCGTCGTTGCGCCAGCAGGTGGCGCAGCAGGGAGTCAGCCTGATGACGGTGCTCCATGCCTATGAGTTGCTTGAAAGTCAGGGCTGGATTGTTTCCCGTCCTCAGTCGGGCTATTACGTGGCGCCGCGTGCGCTGGCACCCGCTCCGCTGAGTGTCGCGATCAGCGAACAGGTCGATATCAACGACTTCGTATTTGATGTGCTTCAGGCAACGCGCGATCCCGCTATCGTCCCGTTTGGCTCCGCCTTTCCCGATCCTGCGCTCTTTCCGCAGCGCCAGCTGATGCGCTCGCTGGCAAACGTCTCGCATCATCTGACCCCCACCGATGCGCTGCACAACCTGCCGCCCGGTAACGCCACGCTTCGTCAGCTGCTGGCACAGCGCTACGCGCGGCAGGGCATCACTCTGTCGCCGGATGAAATTGTGATCACCAGCGGGGCGCTGGAGGCGCTGAATCTCAGCCTGCAATCCCTGACGGAGCCGGGCGACTATGTGGTAATCGAACAGCCGGGCTTTTATGGGGCGCTGCAGGCGATCGAGCGGCTCAGGCTCAAGGCGCTGGCGATCCCGGTGGACGCTAAACAGGGTATCGATCTGATACAGCTGGAGGAGGCGCTACAGCGCTGGCCCGTAAAAGCCTGCTGGCTGATGACCACGCTGCAGAACCCGCTCAGCGTCAGCCTGACCCCGGAGCGTAAGCAGCAGCTGGTGGCGCTGCTGGCACGGTATCAGGTGCCAATGATCGAAGACGATGTGTATGCCGAACTCTGGGCCGGAGACGTTCCGCCGCTGCCCGCTAAAGCCTGGGATCGTCAGGGAAACGTGCTGCATTGCGGGTCATTCTCGAAATCGCTGGTAGCGGGGTTTCGCGTGGGCTGGGTCGCTGCAGGCCAGCATGCGCAGCGAATCCAGCGGCTGCAACTGATGAGTACGCTCTCAACCAGTGCGCCGATGCAGCTGGCACTGGCTGATTTTCTCGCCACCCGGCGTTATGACACCCACCTGAAGCGGTTGCGGCAGATTCTGTCGAAGCGACAGCAGATGGTGCGTCAGGCGTTACTGAAGGTGCTGCCGCTGCAGGCCACGGTGAGTGAAGCCCGCGGCGGCTATTTTCTCTGGGTGACCCTGCCGGAACGTATTGATACCACCCGGCTTTACCAGCAGGCGCTGGCGCAGGGGATCAGTATCGCACCGGGGCAGTTATTTTCGGCAGGCGAGCAGTTCAGTCACTGCTTCAGGCTGAACACCGCCTGGCCGTGGGACAGTCGGGCCGAGGCGGCAATCGAAACGCTGGGCCATCTGATGGCGGAAGGGCTGGCGGATTAAACGTTCGCTGCCTGCTGGTGGCCCCAGGTCAGGTAGTAGACATCGTAGAAATCCACTTCTCCTTTTTGCGTCAGCAGACGCTGGATGCCGCTTTTCACCCGCTCCGGCGTCTCGGGCAGGGAAAGGATGCGCGTGATAGCCTGCTCACGCACCGGCTGCACGTAATACCATTCGCCGTTGTAGCAGACGCGCAGGTCGAGCGCATCGATATCTTCAAAGCGATATTTCGGGTTGATATCAAGTAGCATCAGCAGGCTCATCACCAGCACAAACACGGTAGCAAACCAGAAGGCAGGCCAGCCCAGCATCTCCGTGGTGAAAATCAGCGCCACACACAGGCCGTAGCAGAGGTACATGACGGCCCAGAGGCCCGGATGATTTTTCAGAAACGAGAGGCTGAAGCGCGGCAGGTTGTCGCGACGTTCTTCACGGTTGAGTGTGGCGATCTCGTCGATCAGGATTTGTTTAATAGCGTCCATTAGTTACCTCACTGTCATCTGTTAGCTATTACAACAGATAACAGTCAAGCACATCAGAAACAGATCAGTGCATTTTTTATATAACAGTTAAAGGGGCAGCTGCCCGGCCAGGTGCGGACAGAACCGGCTTCCACGGCAATCTGACAATTTGCAACACTTTAGCGCAGCAACAACCGCTCTCTGGCCGCTACCCGGGCACGGGCTGGCCCTACAGATTGCGATACATTTGACTTTAGTCAGCCATATCAGTCAATTATCGCAGTTCTGCTGGCTGGCGCACATTGCTTTGTGGCCGGGGTTTGCCACACTGAGAAAAAAGCCGGAGAACCTGTATGCGAGCCCCATCTTCCAGTCTGCTATTAATGATGTCTTTTGCCGCAGGAACCTTCTCGGCCGGAGCCTCTGACAATCCGCAGCACCTGATGCTTGCCAGCCCATCGGGCGGCGTGCCTAACAATCCGTTACCACTGATCATCTGGCCGCGCGTGGTGCCGGAAGATGAAGAGATTGCTGTCTGGTTTGAGAAAACCTTTGAGGAGAACGGCTGGCCGCCAGCCTGGCGCTATCCGATCTACCCTTATACCCACTACCATCCCAACACCCATGAGCTGCTGGGCGTAGCGGAAGGCTGGGCGGAAGTGCTGTTCGGCGGTGATTCCGGCCGGATGGTGACGCTGCGCGCCGGGGATGCGGTACTGATCCCGGCGGGTGTCGGCCACCGGCAGGTCAGCGCCAGTGACGATTTTATGGTGGTGGGGGCCTATCCCCGTGGTATGTCACCCGAGACACTTCGTGATGAGCCCGCGCGGCTGCAGCGATCGCAGGAACAGGTGAAAAACGTGCCTCTGCCCACCCGGGATCCCTTTACCGGCAAAGAGGGCGCATTGACAGAGATCTGGCAGCCGATTGCGGCGATGCATTTGCAGCAGCAGACCGATTTCTAGACGTCCGCTATCCCGCAAAAAGTAAAAAATCGCGAGCCTGCCTCGCGTTTTTTCTGGCTGCCGGCACCTGACAATGCCATGCGTTATCTGCACATTTTTTCGCCACAGCACCATTGAATATTTGCTCACCGCTGCCGATAACTCTCCTGTTAAGACTCACTATTTTTTTGTAATACGCTTGTGATTACAGGCCTTTTCCGTTTTAGTCCCTGCGAGCGTATTAAGAAATTTCAGGCCGTTACCCGGCTTCCGAGCAGCAGGCAAATAACAATGGATAATAACTCAGATGTCATGTATCGCACGCTGGTACACAGTGTGATCGACTACGCGATCACGATGCTTAAACCGGACGGAACGATCGCCAGCTGGAACAGTGGCGGTCAGCAGGTGCTGGGTTACCTGCCGGATGAAATTATCGGTCAGCCCGTCGCCCTGTTCTACAGCGAAGAGGATCGTCGTCGCAGTCACCCGCAGCGGGATCTTGAGATGGCGGTCAGCACCGGACGTGCTGAAAGCGCAGGCTGGCGCTGCCGCAAAGACGGCAGCGCCTTCTGGGCCGAGGTGATAATCTATCCGATCCGTGACGAGGCGGGGCATCTGCTGGGCTTTTCTCTGGTCTGTCGGGACTGCACCCGGCAGCAGGAGCAGCAGCGTAAAGAGCGTGAGCAGGAGATGCGCTTCCGGCTGCTGGTCGAGGGCGTGACCGATTACGCCATTTACATGCTCGATCATGACGGCAACGTGGTGAACTGGAATGCCGGCGCGCAGCGCGCCAAAGGCTATGTGGCAGAAGAGATTGTCGGCCAGCACTTTTCCCGCTTCTACAGTGCCCAGGATCGCCTGAATCATATTCCCGGGCAGAACCTGCAGACCGCATTCCGCACCGGCCGTTTCGAAGATGAAGGCTGGCGCTACCGTAAAGATGGCAGCGCCTTCTGGGCACATGTCGTGATCGATGCGATCCGCGATGATCAGGGCAAGCTGCTGGGCTACGCCAAAATCACCCGTGACTGCACGGAGCAGCAGCGCGTCCGCAGTGAGCAGCGGCAGCAGGAGCAGCGTTTCCGTCTGCTGGTAGAGGGCGTCACCGACTATGCCATCTACATGCTGGATATCAACGGGGTGGTGGTGAACTGGAATGCCGGTGCGCAGCGCGCCAAAGGATACAACGCGGACGAGGTGGTGGGGCAACACTTTTCGTTGTTTTACAGTGCGCAGGAGCGGCTCAACAGGACACCGGAAGCGAACCTCGGCATCGCGCTCAAGACCGGGCGCTTTGAAGATGAGGGCTGGCGTTACCGCAAAGATGGCAGCGCCTTCTGGGCACATGTGGTAATCGATGCCATCCACGACGATGAAGGCAAACTGATCGGTTTTGCCAAGATTACCCGCGACCGTACGGAACGCCGTGAGCAGGAGCAGCAGATCCTGCGTGCCCGCGATCTGGCGGAAGCGCAGAGCGCACAGAAAACGGCACTCTCCCGTTTTCTGGATAATATCATCGCCAACATTCCCTCCTGCGTCATTGTCGAGGATGCGATCACCCGCGAGCTCCTGTTAGTTAACGATCGCACGCAGCAGCTGTTCGGGCTGTCGAAAGCGCTGATCGTCAACAAGCGCCCACACGAATGCATGTCGCCTGAACTCAGCGACTACTTCAACAATCTGGCCGACGTTGCGTTGCGCAGTGAGGGCGTTCATGAACGCGAACAGCTGCTGATGACCGCCAGCGGCGAACGTATCCTGCATACCCGCGCGAAAGCCATTGCCGGGCAGGATGCACGTCGTAACTACCTGATGCTGCTGGTAGAGGATGTCACCGATCAGCGGGCCGCGGATGCCCGTATTCACCACATGGCGCATCACGACAATCTGACCAGCCTGCCTAACCGCATCCTGTTCCGTCAGCGGTTGAGCGAAGCCCTGCGCATTGCCGGTCAGACGAAGCAACAGAGTGCCGCGCTCTGCCTTGACCTTGACCACTTTAAAAATGTTAATGATGCGCTGGGTCACCAGATTGGCGATGAGCTGTTGCGCAGCGTGGCAAAACGTCTGCGCAGCGCGCTGCGTGACCAGGATACGCTGGCACGCATCGGCGGCGATGAGTTCGCTATTGTTCTGCCATCAATCTCCAGCAGTGACGAGGCGAGCATCGTAGCGCAGCGCCTGATTGAGGCGATTCGGCCACCGATGAATATCGACGGCCATAATCTGTCGGTCGGGCTGAGCGTGGGGATTGCGCTCAGCACGGCCATCACCAATACGCCGGAGCAGCTGCTTCGCTGTGCGGATATGGCGCTGTATGAAGCCAAACGCAGCGGTCGCAACCGCTATGAGCACTTTACGCTGGAGATGGATGACCTGGCGCGCAGCCGTCGGCTGATTGAAAACGATCTGCGTGATGCCATCAGCGGCGGCCACCTGCGGCTCTACTATCAGCCCATCACCAACGGCGATCATCACACCATCATCGGCTACGAGGCGCTGATGCGCTGGCACCATCCGATCCGGGGGCTGATCATGCCCAAAGACTTTATTCCGATCGCCGAAGAGACCGGCCTGATTCACATGCTGGGCGCTTTCGCACTCTATGAAGCCTGCCGTGAAGCGGCGAGCTGGGAAGGGGAGCAGTCGGTCTCGGTCAATCTCTCACCATTGCAGTTTAAAAACAGCTCACTGGTGCAGGTGGTCGAAGGCGCACTAAAGGAGTCGGGGCTGGAGCCGGCGCGACTGGAGGTGGAGATTACCGAATCGGTGTTGCTGGATGATTCGCTGGGCAATATCCGGACTCTGCAGAATCTCAAGGCGCTGGGCGTTCAGATCGCGCTGGATGACTTTGGTACCGGCTATTCATCGCTGAGCTACCTGCGATCCTTTCCGTTTGACAAGATCAAAATCGACAAGTCATTCATTAATGATATGGGCGACAGCCGCGAGGCGCTGGCGATTATCCGCGCCATTACCGGCATGAGCCGCAGTCTGGATATCCAGATCACCGCTGAAGGGGTGGAGAGCGATGAGCAGTTCGCACGGCTGCGTGACGAGGGATGCACCCTGTTTCAGGGCTTCCTGTTCGGCCGCCCTCAGCCGTCGGAACTGCGGCTTAAAACGCTGGATTAATCGTAAAGGCCATGTTGCTGTACCGGCGCATGGCTGAGATTATCCCGGATGCGGCGCACCGAGTCGCGCACCACCAGCCTGCCATTCAGCAGCAGGCTGCCCGTGGGCGTGCCGGGATTCAGCCGCATCTCCTGCAGCAGCTTCACTGCGGCGGCACCCAGCTCATCCCGTGGCACCTGCACCGAGGTCAGCGGAATATCGTGGATGGTCGCAAGGTTAAAACCATCCATGCTCATCACTGAAATAGCCTGCGGTACCCGCAGCCCGGCCTGCTGCAGCGCACTCACCGCACCGGCAGCAATATAGTCGCCGCTGGCGAGGATTGCGGTAGGACGCAGCGCGTCCGGGCAGTGGCGCAGATAGTCACCGAGGCGTTCTGCCGCCTCATGGCTGCTGAAGCTGTTCAGGGTCAGCAGATGCTGGCGACTGTCAAAGCGCAGATTCATCGCGTGCCAGGCGTCACGGACCCCCTGCAGTCGCTGTTCCATGGTATAGCGGCGCAGACAGTGCAGTGACAGGATCTGCCGGTGGCCCTGCTCAAACAGATAGCGCGCGGAAAACTCGCCAATCAGCTGATGATGGGGGGAGACCGACGGCAGACGCATACGGCGGTCGCGGGCGTTAATCAGCACGCAGGGCTTGTGCATCTCCGCCGCCAGCTGATGAATATGTTCATCATCGATGCCGATCAGAATGGCCGCTTCAGTCTGCTGCATTTTATCAATAAACAGCGTGGCATCACTTTCGACTTCCTCCAGCGGGCAGAAGCGCAACCGCACCTCATGCGGCTCCACCGCCTGACTGATCCCCTGAATCACCTTGTAGTAGAAGATGTCGCTGCGCACATCAAAGGCGCGGGGCGGGGCAAACACCATCAGATCATTGAGCAGCAGGCGGCCGCTGTGCAGGTTATCCAGCACGCCCTGCTGCTGCGCCACGGCCAGCACCTTATCTCGCGTGGCGGGTCGGGTATTGGCTTTACCTGCCAGCACCCGCGACACCGTACTGACAGAGACGCCGCACAGGGCCGCAATTTCGCTGACTTTCAGCCTTTGTTTCATTCTGTGATCGCCTTCAAATCTGCTGATGAAAAATTTTTCATGACCTGCTAAATCGCTTCAGATAAGGGTCAGGAGGCCATTTTTTGCCCCCATTCAGCCTGCCATGAAAAGCGTTGCAAAAAAGAGGCTGTACCCGCGTTTCACACTTTTTTAAGTTCGAAAAAAGGACACGCGGTACGCCATCAGGCGATGTGCGTAATCAATGGTAATAAGGAGTGGCACGATGAGCCTCGAATCGACAACCAAACCCATGAGTGCATCGCGCACGGTGCGCGTGATCAAAAATTTACGCTGGTGGATGCTGGGGATGTTTCTGCTGGGGGTAACCGTTAACTACATCACCCGCAACTCGCTCGGCATCCTGGCACCGGAGCTGAAAACCAGTCTGAATATGACCACCGAGCAGTACTCCTGGGTGGTGGCGGCCTTTCAGCTGGCCTACACCCTGTTTCAGCCATTATGCGGCTGGCTGATCGACGTGATCGGCCTGAAGATGGGCTTTCTGATCTGTGCGCTGGTCTGGTCGGTGACCTGCCTGCTGCACGCGGGCGCCGGAAGCTGGCTGCATCTGGCCCTGCTGCGTTTTGTCATGGGTGCGTCGGAAGCGGCGGCGACCCCGGCTAACGCCAAAGCTATCGGCGACTGGTTCCCTAAAAAGGAGCGCCCGGTCGCGGCAGGCTGGGCGGGCGTTGGCTTTTCGATTGGGGCGATGCTGGCGCCGCCGATTATCTATATCGCACACGTTACTTTTGGCTGGCAGGGCGCCTTCCTGCTGACTGGTGGGCTGGGGCTGCTATGGGCAGGACTCTGGTGGTGGGGTTACCACGCGCCACAGAACCACCCCCGTCTTTCCGCCGAAGAGCGCGATTTTATTCATCAGGATAATGAGGCGGTCGGCGAAAAGCTGCCGTTCTTCGCCGCGCTGAAAGTGATTGGTAAGGAGAAGAAGTTTTACGGTATTGCGATCCCGGCCTTTCTCGCCGAACCGGCCTGGGCGGTACTGAGCTTCTGGGTGCCACTCTATCTTGCTAATGAGCGCGGCATGGATCTTAAACAGATCGTGATGTTCGCCTGGCTGCCGTTTCTGGCCGCCGATCTCGGCAGCATCGCCAGCGGCTATCTGACCCGACTCTGTGTGCGCTGGTTCGGCATGACCCGCGTAAACTCCATTGTCGCCAGCTCGGTGACCGGTGCGCTGCTGATGGTGTCACTGGCGCTGATGACCCTGGTGAAAGATCCCTGGCTGGCGATCGCCCTGATCTCTGTCGGTGGTTTCGGGCACCAGGTGATCTCCTGCATGTTGAGTGCGCTGGTCGTGGAGCGGTTTGATCGCCGCCAGATGGCTACGGTCAATGGGATGCGTGGCTCCTGCGCCTGGATCGCCAGCTTTATCTTCTCGCTGATTATCGGTGTTACCGCCGATACCATCGGCTTCAACCCCCTGTTTGTGGCGATGGGCTTCTTTGACCTGATTGGTGCCGTTTTCCTGGTGATGCTGATCGCCGAACGCCGCCAGCGCCCTGCTAACCTGTAAGGATACCGCAATGAAAACGCTGAAGAACTGGACGCTGCACCAGCACGCCGACCACTTTGTTGAGCTTAAGGTGGAAGATCGTCACGTCCTGCGGCTGTATGTGCTGGAAGATAAGCTGATGCGCGTGTTGCTGAAGCGCGACGGCGAGCTGGCGCTGAACCGCACCTGGAGTATCGCGCCAGTTGGGGATGTGCCCTGGCAGGGGCGCGACCGCGAAGCGCTGGATGGCTTCACGCTGCCAGCTTTTCAGCTGGAGCACGATGCGCAGCAGCTGCGTGTCAGCACGCAACAGCTGCGGGTGACGGTACATCAGCCACTCTGCCTGAGCTGGGAGCAGTTCGACGGCGAGAACTGGCAGCCGCTGACGGCGGATCGCCATACCGGGGCCTATCTGCTCAATGCGCATGGCGACGGGGTCGAGCATTATCAGCGGCGTCAGCCGCAGGATCGGGTTTATGGTCTGGGCGAAAAGAGCGGCGACCTGAACCGGGCCAACCGGCGCTTTGAAATGCGTAATCTCGACGCCATGGGCTACAACGCTGCGACGACCGATCCGCTCTATAAACATATTCCGTTTACCCTGACACAGCGCGATGGGGTCAGCTTTGGCCTGTTCTATGACAACCTCAGCAGCAGCTGGCTCGATCTGGGCAATGAGCTGGATAACTATCATCTGCCTTACCGCCGCTACCGTGCTGAGGCGGGCGATCTCGACTACTACATGATGCTCGGCCCGACCCTGCTCGATGTTACTAAAGCCTTTGTGCGCCTGACCGGACGCACCCTGTTTCAGCCCAAATGGAGTCTGGGCTACAGCGGCTCCACGATGCACTACACCGATGCGCCTGACGCACAGCAGCAGCTGCAGTCTTTTATCCGCCTGTGCCGCGAGCATGAAATCCCCTGCGACTCGTTCCAGCTCTCGTCGGGTTATACCTCGATTAACAACAAGCGTTACGTTTTCAACTGGAACTACGACAAAGTCCCGAACCCCAATGCGCTGAGCGACGCATTTCATGATGCGGGTATGAAGCTGGCGGCCAATATCAAGCCCTGCCTGCTGCAGGATCATCCGCGCTATCAGGAGGTAGCGGCGCAGGGGCTGTTTATTCGTGACTCGGAGCAGGATCGCCCGGAGCGTTCGGTGTTCTGGGACGATGAGGGATCGCACCTCGACTTTACGCATCCGCAGGCGGTGCGCTGGTGGCAGGAAAATATCACTCAGCAGTTGCTGGAAAAGGGCATCGATTCGACCTGGAACGACAACAATGAATATGAAGTGTGGGATGGTGAAGCCCGCTGTCACGGGTTCGGTCAGCCCATTGCCATCAAGCATATCCGGCCGGTGATGCCGCTGCTGATGATGCGTGCGTCGATGGAAGCGCAGCAGCAGTTCGCGCCACACAAGCGGCCCTATCTGATCTCACGCTCCGGCTGTGCCGGGATGCAGCGTTATGTGCAGACCTGGAGCGGCGACAACCGCACCAGCTGGCAGACGCTGCGCTATAACATCCGCATGGGGCTGGGGATGAGCCTGTCCGGGCTGTTTAACGTCGGTCACGATGTCGGCGGATTCTCCGGCGACAAACCGGATGCCGAGCTGTTTGTGCGCTGGGTTCAGAACGGCGTCATGCATCCGCGCTTTACTATCCACTCATGGAATGACGACCACACGGTCAATGAACCCTGGATGTATCCGGCGGTAACGCCAATGATCCGCGAGGCAATCCGGCTGCGCTATCGCCTGATGCCCTATCTCTACACCCTGGCATGGCAGGCCAGCGTGGAAGACGAGCCGATGCTGCGGCCGACCTTTCTTGATCATGAGCAGGATCCGCAGACTTATCAGGAGTGCGATGACTTTATGCTGGGGCGTGACCTGCTGGTGGCCAGCGTGGTGGAGCAGGGCGCGCGCAGCCGTGAGGTCTATCTGCCCCGTCATCGCGGCGGCTGGTATGACTGGCACAGCGGCAGAGCGTTTATGGGCGGCGAAACGGTCACCCTGGACGCGCCGCTGGATCGGCTGCCGCTGTTAGTGCGGGCGGGCGCAGTCATCCCGCTGGGCGAGTGCGAAACCACCATCGATGCGCGTCGCGATACGGTGCGGCAGTGGCAGATCTGGCCTGCACCGGACGGCGTGACCACCACCGGGGAAACCTTTGACGACGATGGTGAGAGCCATGGCTGGCAACAGGGGAATGCCCTGTGGCTGCGCTGGACGCTCAGCAGCAGCGTCACCCGCATCGATCTGACGGTGGAGAGACGCGGAGATTATCAGCCTGCCTGGCGTGAGATCGCGTTATTACTCCCGGCGGGCGAAAGCCGTGAGCTGTGGGTAAATGGCGAGAAAGCGGCGAGTTACCGGCTGGAATCACGGTGATGAAATGGCTGCAGGATGAAAATGCGTCCGGCCCCAAAAGGGGCCGGATGGGGCAGCGGGCAAAATCAGATTCGCTTCGCTGCCGGAGTCTGTTTCTGGCTGACTTCGCGCGCTGACCGCGGCCGGTAAGGAAAGGTCTGCGGTCTGAATCAGCCCCAGTGATGATTACTCTGCGTGGTTTTCGGTGCTCATGCGGCCCAGATCTTTATCAACCAGGAACAGGCCGTTGCCGCTGTTGCTGACCAGCGCCAGTTTATCCAGCACGGTTTTAAACAGCTTCTCTTCTTCATGCTGCTCGGCGACATACCACTGCAGGAAGTTGAAGGTGGAGTAATCCTGAGAGGTCATGGCGGCATGCGCCAGCTCGTTGATTTTACGCGTGATCAGCTGTTCATGCTCCAGCGCCTGCTCCAGCACTTCGTTCAGCGAGGTGAACGCAACCGGCGGCGCGGCAATGGTGCCCAGCACCGGCATCGCGCCGGTGTCGCTCAGGTAGTCGAACAAACGCTGCATGTGCTGCATCTCTTCGCGTGAATGCATTTTCAGGAAGGAAGCGGCACCCTCGAAGCCTTTGTCGCTGCACCAGGCGCTCATTTGCAGATAAAGATTGGCAGAGAAAAATTCCAGGTTTAGCTGGTCGTTTAAACGTCCAGTCATTTCAGCAGTCAGCATGGCCGAATCCTTTTAAGAAGAAGTTAAATACAGAGGTGAAGCGGTGAATTATGCATCAGAGAGGTGAATAATGTGAAGCCTTTTTCGTGAAATGGCGGAATTTATCTGTTTGATTTAAATAGAATTATTCAGGAAATTGAATGCGACCGATTCTCATTTTTCCTCGCGGCCTGCCGGGCCATAAAGCCAGAAAAATCAGCACCATGATAGTGCGGACTGGCGGGCATCTGCGAGTGAGGGGCGCGCAGCAGGCGGTGAAATTCCTGGTCGGCCGATGGCCCGGCGAAATGAGGCCAGGATCCCAGCGCACCCCGTCGCCACGCAATACGCGCAATCACAGGGTCCGACCGCTGGCAGGACGGTTAATCGTGCGGCTCTGGCATAGATCCTGCTTGAAACCACCTTCACTTCATTAAATCTGCCTGCAACGGAAACAGGCAGTTAATCCGGTTTACAGGAGAAGAACATGTCAGATGAACACCTGGTGGCGACGCCGGTGAAAATAGCGGCCACCAAAGGCAGTTACGTCGCATTAATTTTTGCCATTCTGTTTTTCTCAGGGCTGTTTTATAAGGTGGAGGGACTGTCCTGGCTCGGTGCCTTTGACTTCACCACCCTGGGAGGCAGCTTCGGCACCATGAAAGATCCCGCCAGCAACACCTTTCTGGGCGCAGGCGGACTCAGCGCCAAAGCGGGCTTCCTGTTCGCTCTGTCGCTGACGCCCACGGTAATGCTGGCGCTGGGCGTGCTGGAGATCTTTACTCACTACGGCGCGATCCGCGCGGCACATCGGTTGCTGACGCCGCTGCTGAAGCCGCTGATGGGGCTGCCGGGCCGGTGTGGACTGGCACTCATCACCGACCTGCAAAGTACTGATGCCGGGGCGGCCTTGACCAAAGAGATGGCCGACCAGAAACAGATCGGTAAAAAAGAGCTGGTGGTGATGAGCGCCTGGCAATATTCCGGTGCCGGCTTAATTAACAACTATTTCGCCATCGGCTCCGCGCTGTTTGCCTCAATGACGCTGCCGATCATCATTCCGCTGTTACTCATGTTCGTACTGAAATTTGTCGGTGCGGCGATAACGCGCGCCGTGTTAAACAGTATCTATAAAAAGGATTTCGCCGATGAAAAATAGTCCCGCCACGACCGCCGCTAATCCGTTTGATGTGTTTGTCACCGGCGCGCGCAAAGGGTTTCACATTGCCATCCATAATCTGATGCCGAATGTGGTGATGGCTTATGTGCTGGCCGAAGTCCTGAACCTGCTTGGGATTATGCAGTTTCTCGGCCACGTCTTTGCGCCGGTGATGGGGCTGTTTGGCCTGCCGGGCGAGGCGATCACGGTGCTGCTCACGGCATGGCTGTCGTCATCGGCAGGCACCGGCGTCGCGGTCAGCCTGCTGACCAAAGGATTGCTGACAGGAGCCGACATCACCATTCTGGCTCCGGCAATTTTTCTCATGGGGTCGCAGCTGCAATATATGGGGCGGCTGCTGGGCGTGGCCGACGTGCCCAAAAAATACTGGCCGCTGCTGATGCTGGTCAGCATCATCAACGCGCTGATCGCAATGTCTGTTATGCGTCTGTTTATACAGGAGTAACGCTGTGTCTGAGGTTTTAGAGCATTACCACTATTTGCACGAAATTCCGGAACTCGGTTTTCAGGAGGTGAAAACCTCGGCCTATATCGCAGACCAGCTGGAGAAAGCGGGCCTGAAGGTGACGCGCAATATTAACAACACCACCGGCATCGTGGCAGAGATTGACAGCGGCGTACCGGGCCCTGTGCTGGCACTGCGCGCGGATATGGATGCGCTGGGGCATATCATTGATGGTGTGCCGTGTGCGCGTCATACCTGCGGCCACGACGGGCACGCGTCGGTGGTGCTGACGGCGGCGGCAGCGCTGCTGCGCGAGGGCACGGTAAAGCGTGGCCGGCTGAAGGTTCTGTTCCAGCCCGCCGAAGAGCTGGGGGCCGGGGCGCTGTCAATGATCGCGGGTGGCGCGCTGGATGATGTTGAGATGATCCTGGGGTTCCATCTGCGTCCGCTGGAGGAGTGCGTGGTCGGCCAGGCGATACCCGCGGTGCTCTATTCCGCCTGCAGCACGCTGGAAGCCACGATTAAAGGCCAGCCCGCGCACGCGGCCCGTCCGCATCTGGGCGTGAATGCGCTGGATGCTGCCGTGCAGGCGGTGCAGGCCGTTAACGCTATCCATCTGCCACCTGGCCTGACCTGGAGCGTCAAAGCGACCCGCTTCCTCTGCGATGCGGGTGTGACCAACTCGGTGCCGGATGAGGCCCGCGTGGTGTGGGACCTGCGCTCGCAGGAGAACGGGCCGATGACCCTGCTGAAAGAGCAGGTCACGCGCGCCATCACCCACAGCGTAGCGGCACTGGGGGCCAGCGCGGACGTGCGCGTGCTTAAAGAGATGCCCGCTGCCGAGATCGATGATGAGGCCACCGCCGTGATCCGCGCCGCCATCGTTGAGGTGCTGGGCGAAGAGGGGGCGCTGCCGATCCGCACCACGCCAGGCAGCGAAGACTTCTTTTACTATCCGGTGACGCGGCCGGGCGTCAAAGCGGGATTCTGGGGGCTGGGCACCAGTCTGACGCCGGGCCTGCATCATCCTGAGATGCGTTTCGATCTCAGCTCGCTGGAGATCGGGGTGCAGATCTTTAAAGCCTGCGTCAGAAAGGTGCTGGGTTAACCGGGGCCGGATGGCCGCAGCGCCCTCTGGTGCTGCGGCCGCCTCGCCGTGTTCCGATCCGCCGCCGATAAATCGCATTTCTCTCCCTGTAGGCCGCGCGCGCAAAATATTGTATGCTATGCCGCCTTAAAGCTGACCAGGTAACCGGACTTCACGCCAATGTAACGACGCGCTGACCCGCCAACGATTAATTATCGATTTTGGCACCGTTTACCCGCCGGTAAGGTTCTGCCGGCCACCGTGATTTATCAGCAGCGCCAGCAGGTGCGCTGCCTATTGAGAAGAATTCCATGTCTAATCCCTTTTTAGAAGAGGTGGCTCGCCGCCGCACCTTCGCGATCATTTCTCACCCGGATGCCGGTAAAACCACCATTACCGAAAAAGTGCTGCTGTTCGGACAGGCTATCCAGACCGCCGGTACGGTGAAAGGCCGTGGCTCTAACCAGCACGCCAAGTCAGACTGGATGGAGATGGAGAAACAGCGTGGTATCTCCATCACCACCTCGGTCATGCAGTTTCCCTATCGCGACAGCCTGGTCAACCTGCTGGATACCCCAGGCCACGAAGATTTCTCGGAAGATACCTACCGCACCCTGACGGCGGTCGACTGCTGCCTGATGGTGATCGATGCCGCGAAAGGCGTCGAGGATCGTACGCGCAAGCTGATGGAAGTCACTCGTCTGCGCGATACGCCGATCCTGACCTTCATGAATAAACTTGACCGAGACATCCGCGATCCGATGGAGCTGCTGGATGAGGTTGAGAGCGAGCTGAAAATCGCCTGTGCGCCAATTACCTGGCCGATTGGCTGTGGCAAACTGTTCAAGGGCGTTTATCACCTTTATAAAGATGAAACTTATCTTTATCAGACCGGTAAAGGCCACACCATTCAGGATGTGCGCATCGTGAAGGGGCTGAACAACCCGGATCTCGACGCGGCCGTAGGCGACGATCTGGCATCGCAGCTGCGTGAAGAGCTGGAGCTGGTTCAGGGGGCCTCCCATGAGTTCGAGCAGGACGCTTTTCTGAATGGCGAACTCTCTCCGGTCTTCTTCGGCACCGCGCTGGGTAACTTCGGTGTCGATCACATGCTGGATGGCCTGGTTTCCTGGGCGCCGCGTCCGATGCCGCGTGACACCGACACCCGTCGGGTGGAAGCGAAAGAAGAGAAGTTCACCGGCTTCGTGTTTAAGATCCAGGCCAATATGGACCCGAAACATCGCGACCGCGTCGCCTTTATGCGTGTGGTGTCCGGTAAATATGAAAAAGGGATGAAGCTGCGTCAGGTGCGCACCGGCAAAGACGTGATGATTTCCGACGCACTGACCTTTATGGCCGGCGATCGTGCGCACGTTGAAGAAGCCTATCCCGGCGACATCATCGGGCTGCACAACCACGGCACTATTCAGATTGGCGACACCTTTACCCAGGGTGAGAACATGAAGTTCACCGGCATTCCGAACTTCGCGCCAGAGCTGTTCCGCCGTATCCGTCTGCGCGATCCGCTGAAGCAGAAACAGCTGCTCAAAGGGCTGGTTCAGCTGTCGGAAGAGGGCGCCGTGCAGGTGTTCCGTCCGGTGCATAATAATGATCTGATCGTAGGCGCCGTCGGGGTGCTGCAGTTCGACGTGGTCGTGGCACGTCTGAAAAGCGAATATAACGTCGAAGCGATCTACGAAGCGATTAACGTCTCAACGGCGCGCTGGGTAGAGTGTGACGACGTGAAAAAGTTTGATGACTTCCAGCGTAAAAACGAAGTTAACCTGGCGCTCGATGGCGGTGATAATTTGACTTATATCGCGCCAACGATGGTGAATCTGAATATTACGCAGGAACGTTATCCCGACGTCCGTTTCCGTAAAACGCGCGAGCACTGATCGCACTGTTTCCGGGCCATTCCAGCCGGGAGTGGCCCTGTTTTCCCCCCTCCAGACTCCTCCTAAAAACACCATCTTTCCTCTGTTTTGACGTGTGATCAACCAGTTAGCCAGGCAAGTTGCAAAATGCCGTCTATGATTATTTTATCGGACGGCGGAAGAGACTTCTCTTGTCCTTACGTCCAGTAACGCAGCGGCATTTATTGCTTCTGTTTCGCCCACAGTTTTTTGGGTGAGTTAACTGATAGAAGGAAGATATCGATGAACAAGACTAAGATTGCTAAAACCCTGATGGCCGCCATGATTGGTTCAGCTCTGATTAGCGGCAGCGCACTGGCTGATGAATCCATGTCGCAGAAAGCGTCACAGGCAGCCGACAGCGCGGGTTCAAAAATCGATAGCTCTATGAAAAAAGTCGATGGTTTTATGGATGACAGCGGCATCACTGCCAAAGCCAAAGCGGCTCTGGTGGATGACGACGCAATTAAAAGCACGGATATCTCGGTAAAAACGCATCAGGGCGTCGTGACCTTAAGTGGTTTCGTCACCTCACAGGCGCAGGCTGAAAAGGCTGTGGCTGTGGTGCAGAAAATCGAAGGGGTTAAATCCGTCAGCGACAAACTACACGTCAGAGACAGCAAATCATCTTCAGTGAAAGGTTATGCAGGCGATGCCGCAACGACCAGCGAAATTAAAGCTAAGCTATTAGCAGATGACATTGTCCCGTCGCGCAACGTCAAAGTTGAGACTACCGACGGTGTTGTTCAGCTTTCAGGCCATGTTGCGACTCAGGCACAGTCAGACCGTGCAGAAAGCATCGCTAAGGCCATTGAAGGCGTGAAAAGCGTTAAGAATGACCTGACGGTTAAGTCTTAATGGCTGACGTGCGGCTGCTCCGGTAGCCGCACGAATAAAAGACACCCATCCGGGGATGAAACAAGCAGTTCGAATTTAAATAGGGTAAGGAGAGGCTTATGTTTCGTTGGGGCATTATTTTTCTGGTCATCGCGCTGATTGCTGCAGCGTTAGGTTTCGGCGGTTTAGCAGGTACAGCAGCATGGGCAGCTAAAGTTGTCTTCGTTGTCGGTATTATCCTGTTCCTCATCAGCCTGTTTACCGGCCGTAAAAAGCTTTAGCCGATGAGTCCTGCAGTATAATGCAGTCTGTTGCATAGTGCGGAGACCCGTCATCTGCAGCAAGTGACCTGAAGAGAGGGATTCCTTCATCTCGCTGCAATGGCAAGCCAGCCTGCTGGCCTGCCGGTTAAAGGATTAGATGACTGGTTCTCCGGAATGTTGCCGCTACAGACGGCATGATCCCTCAGCATACCCGGAAACCTTAAGAGGTTTGCACAGTGGGTATTCGCATTCCTGTTACGCCTGGCGCCCTTGAACCTCTGGCGCTGACGCCTTTTAAATCCCGAAAACTCGCTCTCGTCTGTGAAGGTGGTGGCCAGCGCGGTATTTTTACTGCTGGCGTTCTTGATGAATTTCAGCGCGCCCGATTTAACCCTTTTCAGCTGCTGCTTGGCACCTCTGCGGGTGCACAAAACCTCTCTGCCTATCTTTGCGGTCAGCCTGGCTATGCCCGGCGCGTGATTACCCGCTATACCACCAGCAAACTCTTTTTTGATCCGCTGCGCTTTGTGCGGGGCGGCAATCTGATCGACCTCGACTGGCTGATTGAAATCACCCGCAGTGAATTTCCGCTGGCGATGCAGCATGCCGAGCAGGCCTTTGCCAGTGGACGTGAATTTTATATGTGCGCCTGCCGCAGCGACGACTATACGCCAGGCTATTTCACGCCTACCGCCGAAAACTGGCTGGACCTGATCAAAGCCTCCAGCGCCATTCCCGGCTTCTACCGGCTGGGCGTCGAGCTGGAGGGAGTCAGCTACCTCGACGGCGGCATCAGCGATGCGATCCCGGTGCGGGAAGCTGCGCGTCGTGGAGCCGATACCATCGTCGTCATCCGCACCGTGCCATCGCAGATGTTCTATACGCCAAAATGGTTTAAGCGTATGGAGCGCTGGCTCAGCACTGGCGCGCTGCAGCCGATGATCAACGTGCTCAATAAACATGAGCAAAGCTATCGTGAGATTCAGCAGTTTATTGAAAATCCGCCGGACAATTTGCGTATTATTGAGATCTTTCCCCGCGTGTGCTGGCCAGCAGTGCGCTGGGTAGTCGGATCGCCTCGCTGAATCAGGATTATCATCTGGGACGGCGCTGCGGACGCTACTTTATTGCCACGCTGGGGCAGTGGCTGAGCGATGCGGAACCGCTGAGCCCGCCGCGCATCCTGACGCCGCCCGCGCCGGTTGCTAACGCGCCAGACACCCGTCGGATCATCACGCCGTCACTGGCGGATAATGATGCGGATTATGACAAAGGATCGCTGGCATGAAATTTATCGACACGCACTGTCACTTTGATTTTCCCCCTTTTGAAGGGGATGCTGTCGCCAGCCTGGCCCGTGCGGCGGAGGCGGGCGTAGAGAAAATAATCATTCCGGCCATTGATGCCAGCCGTTTCGGGCGGGTCTGTGAACTGGCCGCGACGCATCCGGCGCTCTACGCCGCACTGGGGCTGCATCCCATCGTGATTGAACATCATCGGGACGAGCATCTCGATCAGCTGGAAATCTTACTGCAACAGCGGCCGCGTAAGCTGGTAGCGATCGGCGAGATCGGGCTGGATCTCTTTCGCGACGATCCACAGTTTGATAAGCAGCAACGCGTTCTGGACGCGCAGCTCAGGCTGGCGAAACGCTACGCGCTGCCGGTGATCCTCCATTCGCGCCGGACGCACGACAAGCTGGCGCAGATCCTGCGTCGGCACGATCTGCCGCGCCGGGGCGTGGTTCACGGCTTCGCGGGCAGCCTGCAGCAGGCACAGGCTTTCATCAGACTGGGCTATGCGATTGGCATTGGCGGAACCATCACCTATGAGCGCGCCAGCAAAACCCGACAGACCGTGGCGCAGCTGCCGCTCTCGTCACTGCTGCTGGAAACTGACGCACCCGATATGCCGTTGCACGGCTTTCAGGGGCAGCCTAATCGCCCTGAGCAGGCGCGTCAGGTATGGCAGGTGCTTTGCAGCCTGCGTGAAGAGTCACCAGAAGAGATTGCTGACGCGCTGTGGCAGAACAGCCAGCAGCTGTTTCAGCTCGATCCGGCGTTTCCCACGCTGCACACCTGATCTTCTCAGCATTCCCTCAGCCAGCCGGTTTAAATGTGATAATAGTAACATTGCGCCGGTTGGCGTATAATACCGATTAAGCCTGTTATCTGAGATTTCAGTCACAGTATACGTGGCATCTTTGCATCATCTTCTTATCCCTATGTGACTCATGGCACATATCAGGCCGCTCCGGAGTGTTACTATTATAACATTCCGCCGATGAGCCGGTGGGTTGCATCCCGATTCTCTGGAGAACCACATGACCGATATCAAACACCTTGCCCTGCGCGCCCTGAAACTGATGGATTTGACTACCCTGAATGAAGACGACACTGATGCAAAAGTGATCGCCCTTTGTCATCAGGCCAAATCCCCGGCGGGCAACACCGCCGCGATCTGTATTTATCCGCGTTTTATTCCGATTGCGCGTAAAACGCTGCGCGAGCAGGGCACCCCGGAGATCCGCATCGCCACCGTGACTAACTTCCCGCACGGCAATGACGATATTGACATTGCGCTGGCAGAAACCCGCGCCGCTATTGCCTACGGTGCTGACGAGGTGGATGTGGTCTTCCCGTACCGTGCACTGATCGCCGGTAACAGCCAGGTCGGTTTCGACCTCGTGAAAGCCTGTAAAACCGCCTGCGCGGAAGCGGATGTGCTGCTGAAGGTGATCATCGAAACTGGTGAGCTGAAAGAGGAGGCGCTGATTCGTCAGGCATCTGAAATTGCTATTGATGCGGGTGCGGACTTCATCAAAACCTCTACCGGTAAAGTGCCGGTTAACGCCACGCCGGACGTAGCGCAGATCATGATGAACGTGATCCGGGATAAAGGCGTCAGCCAGCAGGTCGGTTTCAAACCGGCGGGTGGCGTACGTACCGCCGAAGATGCCGCGATCTACCTGCAGATGGCCGACGCGACGCTGGGCGCAGAGTGGGCCGATGCGCGTCATTTCCGCTTTGGCGCATCCAGCCTGCTGGCGAGCCTGCTTAACACCCTGGGTCACAAGAGCGATACCAGCAAAGCCGGTTACTGATCCCTCTGGCGGTCGCCGACCGCCTCTTCTTCACTCTTTCCCTGAACCAGGGGGCTACCTTGTTCCTGCCACAAGAAATTATTCGTAAAAAACGTGATGGTCTTGCGCTGACGGAAGAGGAGATCCGCTTCTTCATCAACGGCGTGCGTGACAACACCGTGTCAGAAGGGCAGATCGCCGCGCTGGCGATGACCATCTATTTTCATGATATGACGCTGCCGGAGCGGGTGGCGCTGACGATGGCGATGCGTGATTCCGGCACGGTGCTGAACTGGACGTCGCTGAACCTCAACGGCCCGCTGGTGGATAAGCACTCGACCGGCGGCGTCGGCGATGTTACGTCGCTGATGTTAGGGCCGATGGTTGCTGCCTGCGGCGGCTATGTGCCGATGATCTCCGGACGTGGCCTGGGCCATACCGGCGGCACGCTGGACAAACTTGAGGCGATTCCGGGCTTTGATATCTTCCCGAACGATAACCGCTTCCGCGAGATTATCAGGCAGGTCGGTGTCGCCATTATCGGCCAGACCAGTTCGCTGGCGCCAGCGGACAAGCGGTTCTACGCGACACGAGATATCACCGCCACCGTCGACTCAATCCCGCTGATTACCGCCTCAATTCTGGCGAAAAAGCTGGCGGAAGGGCTGGATGCGCTGGTGATGGATGTCAAAGTCGGATCCGGCGCATTTATGCCAACCTGGGAGGCATCGGAGAGCCTGGCGCAGTCAATTGTTGGCGTCGCCAATGGCGCAGGCTGTCAGACCACCGCGCTGCTGACCGATATGAATCAGGTGCTGGCCTCCTCAGCCGGTAATGCGCTGGAGGTGCGCGAAGCGGTGCGCTTCCTGACCGGAGAGGCACGTAATCCGCGTCTGCTTGAAGTCACGCTGGCGCTCTGCAGCGAAATGCTGATCTCCGGCAGGCTGGCGGCCAGCGACAGCGAAGCCCGCCAGAAGCTGATGACGGTGCTGGACAATGGCCAGGCCGCGGAATGTTTTGGCCGCATGGTGGCTGCTCAGAAGGGGCCTGCTGATTTTGTCGAACGTTATGAAGCCTATCTGCCGCGGGCCACACTGAGCAAACCGGTCTATGCCGACCAGCCAGGCATCGTCAGCAGCATGGATACCCGTGCGCTGGGCCTGGCCGTGGTGGCGATGGGCGGTGGACGTCAGCGCGCCAGCGATACCATTGATTACAGCGTGGGGTTAAGCGAGATGATTACCCTGGGCGAACGTGCCGATGCACAGCGTCCGCTGGCCGTCATCCACGCCAGTAGCGAGGATCACTGGCAGCAGGCCGCCGCCGCGGTGAAAGCCGCGCTGGTGATCGGCGACAGCGCCCCGGCGGAGACGCCCGTTGTTTACCGCCGTGTGACCAATGTCAGCTAACTGCTTCGTAACCGATGCCAGCGGCGATCCATTCGGGTATACTGATCTGATCGCTTTTTTTTGACTTGTCACGCGCGGATGCGCAGGAGACTTGCATGAAACGTGCTTTTATCATGGTTCTCGATTCCTTTGGAATTGGGGCCAGTAAAGATGCCGATAAATTCGGCGACGCAGGTTCGGACACCTTAGGTCATATCGCCGAAGCCTGCTTTAAGGGCGAAGCAGATAAGGGGCGTAAAGGCCCACTGCATCTGCCAAATCTCACCGCACTGGGCCTGGGGAAAGCCGCTGAGCTGTCCACCGGTCGCTTCCCGGCGGGTCTGGATCCTGAAGCGAAAATCACGGGCGCTTATGCTTACGCCAGCGAACTCTCATCAGGTAAAGATACGCCGTCCGGCCACTGGGAGATCGCCGGCGTGCCGGTGCTGTTTGACTGGGGCTACTTCAGCGACAAAGAGAACAGCTTCCCGCAGGAACTGCTGGATAAGCTGGTTGCGCGCGCGGATCTGCCAGGCTATCTCGGTAACTGCCACTCTTCCGGCACCGTCATTCTCGACCAGCTGGGCGAAGAGCACATGAAAACCGGCAAGCCGATCTTCTATACCTCGGCAGACTCGGTGTTCCAGATCGCCTGTCATGAAGAGACTTTTGGTCTTGAACGTCTCTATGCGCTGTGCGAAATTGCCCGCGAAGAGCTGACCGAAGGGGGCTACAACATTGGCCGTGTCATCGCACGTCCGTTTGTGGGAGACAAAGCAGGTCAGTTCGAGCGTACCGGCAATCGCCACGATCTGGCGGTCGAGCCGCCTTCCGCCACCATGCTGAAAAAGCTGGTGGATGAGAAGGGCGGTCATGTGATCTCTGTGGGTAAAATCGCGGATATCTACGCGGAACAGGGCATTACCAAAAAGGTCAAAGCGACCGGTCTGGATGCGCTGTTTGACGCCACGATTCAGGAGATGAAAACGGCGCCGGATCAGGCGATTGTTTTCACTAACTTCGTAGACTTTGACTCCACCTGGGGCCATCGTCGCGACGTCGCTGGTTATGCTGGCGGACTGGAACTGTTTGACCGCCGCCTGCCGGAACTGATGGAATTAGTCGGTGACGATGACATTCTGATTCTGACCGCAGACCATGGCTGCGATCCGACCTGGCAGGGTACTGAGCACACCCGTGAGCACATTCCGATTCTGATCTACGGACCGAACGTCGAGCCAGGCTCGCTCGGTTATCGCGAAACCTTCGCCGATATTGGTCAGACAATTGCACACTATTTTGGCCTGTCCGAGATGGACTATGGCAAGAACATGCTGTAAATCAGCAATTTAATAAGGATTAAACAATGGCAACCCCTCATATTAATGCTGAAATGGGTGATTTCGCAGACGTCGTACTGATGCCTGGCGACCCGCTGCGTGCGAAACATATCGCAGAAACCTTCCTGGAAAACGCGGTAGAAGTGAACAACGTGCGTGGGATGCTGGGCTACACCGGCACCTACAAAGGCCGTAAAGTCTCTGTGATGGGCCACGGCATGGGGATCCCTTCCTGCTCTATCTACACCAAAGAGCTGATCACCGATTTCGGCGTGAAGAAGATCATCCGCGTCGGCTCCTGTGGTGCGGTGCGTGCAGATGTCAAACTGCGTGACATCGTGATTGGTCTGGGTGCCTGCACCGATTCCAAAGTAAACCGTATGCGTTTTAAGGATCACGACTTCGCGGCGATTGCGGACTTCGATATGGTGCGAAACGCGGTGGATGCGGCAAAAAACCTGGGCGTTGACGCACGCGTCGGCAACATCTTCTCTGCTGATCTCTTCTACACCCCGGATCCGCAGATGTTCGATGTGATGGAAAAATATGGCATCCTGGGCGTAGAGATGGAAGCCGCGGGCATCTACGGTGTGGCCGCGGAGTTTGGTGCGAAAGCGCTGACCATCTGTACCGTTTCTGACCATATCCGTACGCACGAGCAGACTACTGCTGCTGAGCGCCAGACGACCTTCAACGACATGATTAAAATTGCGCTGGAGTCTGTCCTGCTGGGTGACTGAACCGCGTGGCGGACGGGCGCGCCCGTCTGCTGCCCGTCGTCCTGAACAGATCCTCCTCTGACGGAGGATCTGCATTTCCCCGCTGCCTTTCCGTAACATTCACATCAAATGACACACTTTTGCTGAGGCTTGTGCATCTTCGCGCTGGCACCCCGGTGGTCGTGTCTTATCATAGTGCGCAACAACAGATAATAAAGAATTGTCCGATAATACCTCCTGATGAATTTTCGTAACTTCGACGCTGAAGAGAAGCTGTTTGCCCGCCGTGCCGCGATAGCCTTTGCGCTGGTCTGTACCTGTTTCACAATTCTTGGCGTAAACCTCTACCGCCTGCAGGTGCGCGATCATGGCTATTACCAGACGCGCTCTAACCAGAACGACATCAAAATGATCCCCATCGCGCCTGTGCGCGGACTGATCTATGACCGCAACGGTATCCCGCTGGTGCGCAATGTCAGCTGGTACGCTATTACGCTGACGCCGTATAAAGTCAGCGACATGGATGCCACACTGCGCGCACTGACGCCCATCATAGATCTGACGCCTGAGGAAATTGAGACGTTCCGCCATGCGCTGAAGCAGACCAGCCGTTACAAGCCAGTGATGCTGAAAGAGGAGCTGACCGAGGAGCAGGTCGCCCGCTTCGCGGTGAATCAGTTTCGCTTTACCGGGGCGACGATTGAAACCTATCAGGATCGTGAATATCCCTATGGCGCAGATCTGGCGCATGTAGTGGGTTATGTGTCGAAAATCAATGACAGCGACTATAAGCGGCTGAATGCCGAAGGCATTGCGGAAAACTACGCGGCTGACCATAACATCGGTAAGCAGGGGATTGAGGGCTATTACGAAACGCTGCTGCACGGCAAGCCAGGTTATCAGGAAGTGGAGGTTGATAACCACGGCCGGATTGTGCGGGTGCTGAAAGAGGTGCCGCCGGTCGCCGGTAAAAACCTGACGCTGACGCTGGATCTGCATCTTCAGCAGTATGTGGAGAGCCGTCTGGCGGGGCAGCGTGCGGCGCTGCTGATTGAGGATCCGCATGACGGTTCGGTGCTCGCAATGGTTTCCAGCCCGAGCTACGACCCCAATCCATTCGTCAAAGGCATCAGCTATCAGGCCTATAAAAAATTGCTGCAGGATAAGGATCTGCCGCTGATCAACCGCGTGACGCAGGGACTCTATCCGCCCGCCTCGACGGTGAAGCCTTACATGGCGATGTCGGCGCTGCTGACCCATGTGATCACGCCGCAGACGCAGTTCTTTGGTGCGCCGACCTGGACGCTGCCCGGCACCGATCGGCGCTATCGCGACTGGAAAAAAACCGGTCACGGCATGCTGGATGTAACCCGCGCCATCGAAGAGTCCGCCGACACCTTTTTCTATCAGGTGGCGTTTATGATGGGCATCGACCGGATTCACACCATGCTCAGCCAGTTCGGTTATGGCAAGCCTACCGGAATCGATCTGAATGAGGAGTACAACGGCTTACTGCCGAGCCGCGAATGGAAGCAGAAGGTGCATAAAAAACCCTGGTATCAGGGAGACACCGTTTCCGTGGGGATCGGTCAGGGCTACTGGATTGCGACGCCGATTCAGATGGTAAAAGCGATGGTGGCGCTGATCAACAACGGTCGGGTTATCGCGCCTCATCTGCTGGAGAAAACCCAGCGCGGCACGCTGGTGGAGAACTACCATCCGGGGCTGGGCGAGACACAGATTGGCGATCCCCATTCACCTTACTGGTCGCTGGTGCGTCACGCGATGTTTGGTATGGCAAATGCACCCAACGGCACCGGGTATAAATATTTCCACACCGCACCTTATGGCATCGCCGCAAAAAGCGGGACCTCGCAGGTGTTCAGCCTGCGTCAGAATCAGACCTACAACGCGAAGATGATCCCGGTCCGGCTGCGCGACCATATCTTCTACACCGCCTTTGCGCCTTTTAACGATCCAAAAGTGGCGGTGGCGCTGATCCTGGAGAATGGAGGTGGAGAAGGGGTTACGGCAGCGCCGGTAATGCGGGACATTCTGGATCACATCTTTATTCCGCCGACGCCGGATGCACCAGCTCCGGCCACGCCATAAAAAAGGGGGGGCGTGCCCCCCGCTTTGCGTCAGACGCTGAGCGTTTTCGTCACCTGACCGATTGCGTGCACCACATCCGTTGCGCCCTCGCGAATCTCCGCAATAACGCCACCCGCTTCCTGCGCCAGCTGTACGCCCTGATCGGCACGTTTCAGGTTCGACGCTATTCCTTTCAGGGCCCGGCTCGCCAGCAGATGGTTCTGCTGTATGCGGTTTTCGATGTCGGTGGTCGCCCGGTTGATGTTCGCCGCCAGTGTGCGAACTTCGTTCGCTACCACCGCAAAGCTGCGGCCATGGCTTCCGGCGCGCGCCGCTTCGATGGCAGCATTCAGCGCCAGCAGGTTAGTCTGATCGGCGATCCGGCGAATCCCTTCCACAATTGCTCCGATACGATCTGACGATTCACTCAGTCCGTTAATATCCCCGGAGATTCCCTGGAGTTCGCCCGCCAGTGCATTCATGGTTTCGACGCTGCTGGCGATCACATCCGCACCCAGTTTTGTGCTTTTGTCCGTCTGCAGCGCGGTATGATAGGCCCGCTGCGCCGCATCATGCTCCTGCTGATTCTTTTTGACCTGATCGGTTACATCGGTCGCGAACTTGACGATCTTATAGAGCCTGCCCTGTTCATCAAACACCGGATTGTAGGTGGCGCGCAGCCAGACTGTCTCACCCTGCTTATTGACGCGGGGAAACTGACCGGAGACAAATTCGCCCCGGTTCAGCTGCTGCCAGAACTCACTGTATTCCCGGCTGTCACGCACGGCTTGTGAACAGAAGCGGCTGTGATGAACGCCTTCCACCTCTTCGCGACGGTAGCCCATGGTTTTCAGGAAGTTATCATTGGCTTTCAACACTTCCCCTTTCAGGTTAAAGGCGATCACCGCCATCGAGCGTTCTATGGCGGTCGTGATGGCGCGCTGCTCCTGCGCATCGCTGATATGGCTGGTAATGTCAGTGGCCAGTTTGACGATTTTGATCACCCGACCGTGACGGTTCTGCACCGGGACATAGTTGGCTTCCAGCCAGATTGGGCGGCTGTTCTTTGCCATGCGCAGAAACTTATTGCTGAAGCTTTCGCCCCGGTTGAGGCGCTGCCAGAAATCGCGATAGGCCTGTGACTGCAGCTGTTCCGGCGTGCAGAACAGGCTGTGGTGCTGACCTTCAATCTCCGCCAGCGTGTAGCCCATGCTTGCCAGAAACAGCGCGTTGGCGCTGAGAATGGTGCCATCGGGTGAGAATTCGATCATGGCGATGGAGCCGTTGAGAGAGCTCAGCGTGGCCGCTGAGTGTGAACGCTTCTGCCAGCTATGACGGGAAGCAATACCTGATGTAATAGTAGAAAACATGATGATCCTTATTATTAGTGTGTGTCTCGCAAGCTATATCGGCAAAATGGCGGCGGAAAAGAGAGGTGACCCCGTTGCTGACTAAAATTTATTCAATCGGTGATCACTTTCTGGCGGCGTAAGAGGGGTGATCGCCAGGTTGATGGAAAAGCGGCCAGTTGGTGTGATTTTGGTGAAAAGCGTTTGACGCTGCCGGGCCGCTTTGGTTTAATGCGCCCCGTTGCCCGAATAGCTCAGTCGGTAGAGCAGGGGATTGAAAATCCCCGTGTCCCTGGTTCGATTCCGGGTTCGGGCACCATCTTTAAAGAACCCGCCTCTGGCGGGTTTTTGCGTTCTGAAGCGGACCCGTCATCAGATCCGATGCAGTCGCTGTCTCCCGCCGAACAATCCGAATTTCAATTTCCGCTGTTCATTACGGCCCTGAATTAAGTCGCCCTGCAAACAGATTTCACGGCGAAATCAATTTGCCGTCCCGGCTCTGTGCTGCATTGCCAGAATGTCACCGCCTGATATGCTGTCCAGCCTGCAATTGGCCGCGACTAATCGTGTTTTATAGGCGACTCTTTACAGAACCCACCGGACAGGCAAAATACCCCTTTTTCCAGCGCTCTTACGGTCATGTCAGAAGAAGCACTGCGGCAGCAGATACAGAACCTGAAAAAGCACAATGCGCGTCTGAAGCGTATAGCGCATGACGCCCGTACCAAACTCAACGCGGCGCTGGATGGCACCGGGCTGTTTCTGTGGCAGCTCGATATCCCTACTGGCAAACTGGTGATTTTTAACCGGCGCTGGGGGGCTATGCTGGGTTTTCAGCCGAAAGAAACCGACGCCAATTTTGAATCCTGGAAAGAGAGCCTGCATCCTGATGACGCCGATGAGGTCCTGCAGGCGTTTTATGACCATATTGCTGGCAAAGCGCCTTACTACGAAGCACTGCACCGCATGATCGCGAAAAACGGCAGCATTACCTGGGTGCTGGATCGCGGCCGGATCAGCGAGTGGAATGCCGAGGGCGAGCCGGTAAAAGTGATCGGTACTCATATCGATATGACGAAAGAGAAGCAGTACGAAGCGCAGCTCGCGCTGCTGGCTCTGCATGATCCCCTGACGCTGCTCAACAATCGCCACGCACTGCAAAACTATTTCAGCGAAATGCGGTCGCAGGGAGCGCTTTGCATAGCCTTTATTGACCTGGACAATTTCAAGCATGTTAACGACACCCTGGGACATCGCAGCGGTGACGAAGTCCTGATCCAGCTCAGCCAGCGTTTAACGGAATGTGTGTCGGCAGAAGGAATTATTGGCCGACTTGGCGGCGATGAGTTTGTTCTGCTATTACCCTATCCGTTACATCATCCGCGCGTGAAAGCGCTGGCAGACGCCTGTCTTGACGCTGTACTCACGCCGTTTGAGATGTCAAACGGGCACGCTCAGATTGGCGCTTCTGTTGGCGTGTCCCGGGTGCTGGAAAACGATGACTTCGATACCGCCCTGGCACGGGCGGATGAAGCGATGTACCGCATTAAGAAAAACGGCAAACGCGGTGTCGCGATTGATGACGTTTCCCCCGTAGCATCCGACCGCTGACCTAATCACTGACGCAGCACCTCTTCCTGGTAACACCCGATATCTGCCCCATTTTCACTGTCATCTCTGGCGAACGGTGCGTAACTCCACACAACAGAAATTTTAGTATTAATCCTAAAGCCGCGTCTCTGCGCTTCGCCTGAATAGTTTATCGCTTCGCTTATTTCTTATTATTCGCGCCAATAACAGGGGCGCATCCAAATTTAATTTTTATTAAATCAGCATAATTGATCGTTTATTGATCAAAAAAGGTTATTTTCAACTGGTGCGATCAATTCCCTGCGTCTCGCTTAATTCCCGGGTGACAAGGAAATGGTCTGACTGTATTTGCCGCTTCGCTTAGGGAAATTGATCGTTTGTTGATCATCTTCACTAACTGATATTGCTGAGGTCATCTTCTTGCCGCTTCGGTTACTATTTTTTCAATTGGACATTTTTCGAAAATGATCGATTAATAGGGCGCGGCGATTTCTGGCTAACATTTTGCCGCGTCGCTGCGCTTTTTTCTGAATAAAAAGGAGCGATAGTTTAAATAGGTTATCAATTCCGGGGAGTCACCTGTCTCCATTAATCCGGAATGTAATGGGTTTTTATTTTATCGCTTGATCGGTCCGGTTTTCTGTCTACATTTAGATTGCTGAAATGGCCTGATGAAGCATTAACTGTGCAAATTCTGATTTTTAATTTCAAAGAGGAACACAGAATGACTCAATATCGTGGTGGGGCCGGAAACTTTGCGGCTGATAAAGAGCGTGCTGCGGAAGCGGGACGCAAAGGTGGTCAGAAAAGCGGCGGGAACTTCAAAAATGATCCCGAACGTGCGATTGAGGCGGGACGTAAGGGAGGGAAAGTAAGTCGGCGGAGCTGAACGGATTTGACGCTGCTCAGAGGGCAGTCGATACCGTATGCCGGACTGTAAAGATTCTCTTTTATTTTCCTGCTAAATAATTACATTCTGAATTGTGTCTCTGCTGAAGCATCAGCGGGCAAAAACGCCGTTAATTAAACCGGAAGGGTTTCCTTTCCGGTTTTTTATTTCCTGGCAATTAAAGTTATACCGGTTAATAAAGTCTTGTACAGGTAATGTATGGCTGGTGCATTTTTTACGCGCCTGTTCGTGAAATTTATACAGCGATTTAGAAAATTGTACAAATTCCGTTGTGGCTAGCGAAGCCGCGACTGGAAAATCATTTATAAGCTAACATGTTGCTATAAAAGGGAAAATGTATTTCATATACTACTTTTGTGTTAAATTCATACCGATGCAGTATGCGATATTAAAAATCTCCACTAGACTTTCCGGATGTCAGCGAAATGACTGGCGTTGCGTTATTAATGACGCAGCTCTTTTAACAATGAGGCTATCTTATGACGGTGAAAACATTGAATGACCTGTTCATCCATGACCTGTCCGATGTCTACAGCGCTGAAAAACAGATAACTCGTGCATTGCCTAAAATGGCGCGTGCTGCCAGTGACGAAAATCTTATCGCTGCCTTTAATCAGCATCTGGAAGAGACCCGGGCGCAGATTGAGCGACTGGATGAACTGGTGGAGATGACGCCTGAGGTCAGAATTAAACGAATGAAGTGTCATGCGCTCGAAGGTCTGGTCGAAGAGGCGCAGGAGATTATCGAATCCGTCGAAAAAGGCGAAATCCGCGATCAGGGCCTGATCGGTGCGGCGCAGAAGGTGGAGCACTATGAAATTGCCACTTACGGTACGCTGCATGCACTGGCGCTGAAGCTGGGGTACACCAAAGCGGCAGAGCTGCTGGAAACGACCCTGAATGAAGAAAAGCAAACGGATGAGAAGCTCACCTCGGTAGCTGAAGCGATAACCGTATCCTGAGGAGATCGACATGACGGCGATTGAACATTATCACGACTGGCTGCGCGACGCGCATGCTATGGAAAAACAGGCGGAAAGCATGCTCAGCAAGATGTCGGGCCGCCTTGAACACTATCCGGCACTGGAACAGCGTCTGGCTCAGCACCTCGACGAAACGAAACATCAGCTGAGGCTGCTGGAACAGCTGCTCGACAGCCATGGTATCGATCACTCTGTGATGAAAGATGCGATGGGTAAAATGGCGGCCACCGGTCAGGCCGTAGGCGGAATGTTCAACTCAGATGAAGTGGTCAAGGGTGCCATCAGCGGCTATGTCTTTGAGAATGCTGAAATCGCCAGCTACACCAGCCTGATCGCCACGGCTGAGCAGGTCGGTGACGCACAGGGCGTTCGCATACTGAGTGAAATCCGCGATCAGGAAGTGGCCATGGCGGAGTGGCTGCTGCAACATATCCCTGAAGTCACCCAGCAGTTTCTGCAACGTGCCTCGCAGCCAGGTACTGAAGCCAAAAAGTAGTAAAGTAGTATTGCAGAATGACCTGCATGAAAAAGCCGGGCGAGCCCGGCTTTTTACGTTAGCGTAGCGGACACTTAGTCCACCATCAGATGGCCATACATCGTCATCAGCTTACGCGTCACGCCGTTAGTCCAGCCAAAACCATCCTGCAACGGATATTCACCGCCGCCGCCCGGACGCGCACGCTCACCGCTGATGTCATACTTTTCGACCAGCTTGTGATGCAGCTGATAGAAGTTTTTTACAGTGTTGAGCCAGTTCACCGCGACTTCCGTCGCCAGCGTCTCTTCGCCATAATTGTTCAGGCCAACAATCGCCATCCACTGCATAGGGGCCCAGCCGTTAGGCCGATCCCACTGTTCACCGCTCTCGACCATTGAGGTCAGCAGGCCACCATTGCTCAGTAACAGGTGACGCAGGGAAATCGCCTGCAGATGTGCCTGATGCGGTGTGGCCAGCCCGACAAACAGCGGAACCACAGACGCCACGGTAAAGGCACCGAAACGTTCACGACGCCAGTCGTAGTCACGGAAGACGCCAGCGGTGCTGTCCCACAGATAGCGGGTGATCGCACGTTTACGCGCCTCAGCTTTTTTCTGCCACGCCAGCGCCGTCAGCTCTTCGCCCTTGGCGTGCGACAGTGTCGCGATCATCAGCTCCAGCTTGTACAGGAACGCGTTCAGATCGATAGGGATAAATTGTGTGGTACGAATGCTCGACAGCCGCTTCGGATTGCGCAGCCAGCGCGAAGAGTAATCCCAGCCCGACTCGGCCCCGGCACGCAGGTCGCGATAGACCTCGCTGGCCGGGCGCTTCGATTCACGTGCGGTTTCCACATCTTCCATCCACGACTCATCGCGCGGCGTATCGCGGTCGTCCCAGTAGCGGTTCAGCAGCGAGCCGTTGGGCATCCGTACAACATGGCGATAGGCCTGATTCGGCATCAGCGAACCGGCGCCATCCATCCAGAACTGATACTCCTTCATCAACTGTTCCTGATAGCGTTTCGCTCCGCGCACGCCATCTTCCTCGAACAGCTCTACCATCAGTGCAAAGACCGGTGGCTGCGAGCGGCTGAGGTAGTAAGTCCGGTTGCCGTTTGGCACATGACCATAGTTGTCGATCAGCCAGGCGAAGTTATCCGCCATGTGACGCAGCAGGTCGTCACGGCCCGACTCCGCCAGGCCAAGCATGGTGAAGTAGGAGTCCCAGTAGTAGGTTTCGCCAAAGCGCCCGCCCGGCACGACATAGGGTTTTGGCAGCGGCAGTAGCGATGAGTGCGGCATGTGCTGCTGTGGCATTTTGGTCAGGACCGGCCACAAATCATCGATATGCTCGTTGAGCGTTTTATCCGGGTTAGAGACATAAAAGCTTTCGTTAACGCCAGGCAGATAAAAGTGATCGGCGACAAAACGCGACAGGTCGAAGTCACTGCTGCGTTTCTGACGGCGATAGCGCATCAGCACATCCAGCGGATCGTACTTTGGCGAACAGTCGGGGAAGGTTTTACTGTCCTCAAAAATCCGCGACATCTGGACATGTTCAAACAGTTCCAGATAACGATCGGCAGGCGTAAGCGCATCCGGGGCAGGCAGGCCTTCAATCAGCTCCGGCTCCGGTTCAGAATCCTGCATGCGCTCCAGTTTCAGTTCATGGGGATCGTATTGATACTCAACTTCCGCCCCGGCACGAACTTCTTCCAGTGCATTCTGTTGCTGGCGATAAGTATTAATAGCGGCCTCCTGAGCGGTCGTGGTTGCACAAAGGACAAATTATAGCCCCCCCGACCTGCGGAACAACAATGCAGATTATCTATGAACGTAATAAAAATTGTCTATTAATCGAGGTTTTTTAATAAATCTCAGGCATTTCAACTAAATATGGCCCTGTCTGCCAAAAACATATTTCGGATGAATCTCTTAGCGGTCTGAATTAAAAAATTTAACCTGAAGAAAAATGACGCCTGTTAACATTTTGACACAGCGTCATTGCCCTGCAAGGGGGCAAAAAAGGGCATACGCAACGGGAAAGTGAGGCGGGCGAAGAGGCGGAGCGGAAGGGGCTCCCGCTCAGCCTGAACTGCGTTATGCCTTCGCCAGCGCAGTGCGGATCACCGCCTGCCAGGTGATCGTTGGACGGCCAGTCAGACTGCTCAGCTGGCGGGAATCACTAAAAAGAGCGCCTTTCTCTGCACCCGCATCGGAGTCAGCCAGCATTTCTGCCAGACCTTCCGGCAATCCGGCGCTTTTCAGCGCGGCCGTAAATTCAGCCTGAGAAAGATTCACATATTCGACTCTTTCACCGCTCTGCGCGGCGATTTCGGCCGCAAACTCCGCCAGCGTATAGCTGTCGTCACCGGCCAGCTCATAGATTTTTCCGGCCTGATCTGCCCGGGTCATGACTTCCGCTGCGGCGTCCGCATAATCCTGACGCGCAGCTGAAGCAATGCGGCCGGTGCCTGCCGCGCCGATAAACGCATGGTGTGCCAGCGCCGGAGGAATGCTGGCAGCATAGTTTTCGGTGTACCAGCCGTTGCGCAGCAGGGCGAACGGGATGCCTGAATCCTTCAGCAGTGCTTCTGTCGCGCGATGCTCCAGCGCCAGACCCAGCGGTGAGGTATCCGCATGCAGCAGACTGGTATAGGCGATAAAGCTCACCCCTGCGGCGCGGGCGGCCCTGATGACGGCCCTGTGCTGCGCTTCACGCTGTCCGACTTCACTGCCGGAGATCAGCAGCAGCTTTTCCACACCAGAAAAAGCGGTTTCCAGCGTGTCTGGCTGGCCGTAATCGGCCTGGCGGACAACAACACCCTGTGCCGCCAGATCGGCAGCTTTAGCGAGCGTTCGCACAACAGCAACGATCTCCTGCGCCGGGACTTTTTTCAGTAGTGCCGCGATCACCTTACGGCCGAGCTGGCCAGTTGCACCTGTCACTGCAATCATCATCTTTCTCCTGTGGCGGTTGGTGAAATTCAGATTAGGGGATAAACTAACTTTTAGTAAGTACTTACAAAATTGTTAGTGTGGGAAAGGCAGATTAAATGGCTGAAAAATTAAGAGAAAAATTTATCCGTGGCGAACTTCTTAACGTGAATTGCCCTTCGCGTGACGTCCTGAAGCGGGTTACCAGCCGCTGGAGCGTGCTGATTCTGCTGGCACTGCAGGACCAGACGCTGCGCTTCAGTGCGCTACGCCGGGCCGTCGGCGGTGTCAGCGAACGGATGCTGGCGCAGAATCTGCGTTACCTGGAGGAAGATGGTTTTGTCCAGCGTATCGCTTTCGATGTGGTGCCGCCCCATGTGGAGTACCGTCTGACGCCGCTTGGCCGCGAGGTTGGGGAGCAGGTCGTAGGGCTGGCGGACTGGCTGGAAGCGAATCTGGGCCGGATTCTGGCTCAGCGCAGCAACGCCCCGACAGCGTAAGTTTCCATGAAAGTCGTCAGAGTGTGATGACACCGGCATTCTTTTATACGCATTTATGCTTCTCAACATCACGTTTTTTCCGCCGCAACCGCGACACCGGCAGGAGGGTACAAATAACCCGGGTGGTTCTCCACTTTATTGCGGCTAATTAAATCGACCTGTTCAGCGCGGGACGGCAATAATCTGCGGTCTGGCTTTCATTGTTAATTCGTGCGTAATTTCCGACTCATTTTATTAACATTTCTGCTGCCTGTTGAACTCCCGTTCCGCTGTTTATTCTGGCAGGATCGCTGTCAGGATCGGCTGGCGTAAAACAAAAAATAAAACAAAGCGGCAGAGCCTGCTGTTTCCCGGTTTAACCTGTTAAGAAATAAGATGATTTAATTTTTCCTGCTTCACTTTTCGCACCGTCTGGTCCGCATGCTGAGTAAAATAGTGCCTGAAAACAGGCCGTTGAGAGGATTTTTCAGGCGGAGTTTGTGTTCGCCCGCCCGCCTTTTTGATGCTGTAAATACCGTAACATTAATGACACAAAAACACCCTGTAGTTAACCTTTACGCCTTATTTTTAAATAAATAATTCCTGCTAAAAACAATGATCAAAATCAAAAAAGACTGTTATAGTTTTCATTAACCCCACTGTTTCTGTTTCCTCGTCGCGAATAGTTCTAAATTTGCGGCGGGAATTTCAATAAGCGCAGAGAAGTCGCGTATCAGGCTTAAGTTGTTAATTATAAGTAAATACATGGTGTTCTATGTGGCAAATCTATGTGGCAAAGAGGTAAGCAATGTTCGGATTAGATGCCTTTCATCTGGCCAGGATACAGTTCGCATTTACTGTTTCCTTCCATATTATCTTTCCCGCCATCACCATCGGTCTCGCCAGCTTCCTGGCCGTCCTCGAAGGTATGTGGCTCAAAACCCGCGATCAGACCTATCGCGATCTCTACCACTTCTGGTCGAAAATCTTTGCCGTCAACTTCGGCATGGGTGTGGTTTCCGGGCTGGTCATGGCCTATCAGTTCGGCACCAACTGGAGCGGCTTCTCGGAATTTGCGGGCAGCATCACCGGTCCGCTGCTGACCTATGAAGTGCTGACAGCGTTCTTCCTGGAAGCGGGCTTCCTCGGCGTTATGCTGTTCGGCTGGAATCGCGTTGGCCCGGGTCTGCACTTCTTTGCCACCTGCATGGTCGCTCTGGGAACCCTGATCTCTACCTTCTGGATCCTGGCGTCTAACAGCTGGATGCACACGCCGCAGGGTTACCTGATCGAGAACGGGGTCGTGGTGCCACAGGACTGGCTGAAAATCGTCTTTAACCCTTCATTTCCTTACCGCCTGTTCCACATGTCAGTGGCGGCGTTCCTGGCGAGCGCTTTCTTTGTAGGATCGTCTGCGGCCTGGCATCTGCTGAAGGGCAATAACAATCCGGCTATCCGCAGGATGTTCTCCATGGCGCTGTGGATGGCCCTGATTGTCGCGCCAATTCAGGCGATGATTGGCGATGCGCACGGTCTGAACACCCTTGAGCATCAGCCTGCCAAAATCGCGGCTATCGAAGGCCATTGGGAAAACCCGCCGGGAGAAGCGACGCCGCTGATCCTGTTCGGCATCCCTGATATGGAGCAGGAGCGAACCAAATATGCGCTGGAAGTGCCTTATCTGGGCAGCCTGATCCTGACGCACAGTCTGGATAAGCAGGTGCCGGCGCTGAAGTCGTTCCCGAAAGAGGATCGACCGAACTCAACCGTCATCTTCTGGTCCTTCCGTGTAATGGTGGCGCTGGGCCTGCTGATGATTACGCTGGGTGTAGTCAGCCTGTGGCTGCGCTTTAAAGGCCGCCTTTATGAGTCGCGTCCTTTCCTGTGGTTTGCGCTGCTGATGGGACCATCCGGTCTGATTGCGATTCTGGCGGGCTGGTTCACGACAGAGATTGGTCGCCAGCCGTGGGTCGTCTATGGCGTACAGCGAACGATTGATGCGGTTTCCGCGCATGGCGATATGCACATGAGCATCAGCCTGCTGGCCTTTATTCTGGTTTACAGCTCGGTGTTTGGCGTGGGATATCACTACATGATGCGCCTGATTAAGCAGGGACCGGTTGTCGGCGAAGGCCACGTTACCGAAGAGGGTGGACCCGGTCAGAAGAAAACCCCGGCGCGTCCGCTTTCCGCTGCCACCTTTAAGGATGGAGAGCACTAAGATGATCGATTTTTCCGTAATCTGGTTTGTCATTATTGTCTTTGCCACCCTGATGTATATCGTGATGGACGGCTTCGACCTGGGTATTGGCCTGCTGTTCCCGTTCAATAAAGATGTCGGTGAGCGCGACATGATGGTGAACACCGTCGCGCCGGTCTGGGATGGTAATGAAACCTGGCTGGTGCTGGGCGGCGCGGGCCTTTTTGGTGCGTTTCCGCTGGCCTACGCGGTAATCACCGACGCCCTGTCGATTCCGCTGACCGCCATGCTGATTGGCCTGATTTTCCGCGGGGTCGCCTTTGAGTTTCGCTTCAAGGCGGTTGAGGGACACCGGGCCTTCTGGGACAAATCCTTTATTGCCGGTTCAGTTATTGCGACCTTCAGTCAGGGGGTAGCAGTCGGCGCTTTCCTGGATGGTATCCCGGTCGAGGGCCGCCACTTTGCCGGTTCGGCAATGGACTGGCTGGCACCGTTCCCGCTGTTCTGTGGGCTGGGTCTGGTCGTGGCCTATGCGCTGCTGGGCTGCACCTGGCTTATCATGAAGACCGAAAATGAGCTGCACCGTAAAATGTCTGCGCTGGCGACGCCGCTGGTCATCGCGCTGTTAGTGATTATCGGTATCGTCAGCCTGTGGACGCCGTTCTCACATGCGGACATCGCGCATCGCTGGTTCAGCAGGCCAAACCTGTTCCTGTTCCTGCCGGTTCCGGTGCTGGTTCTGCTCTGTTCATGGGGGATTGTGCGCGCCATCAGGCGTGAAGCGCACTACTCACCGTTCCTTCTGACGCTGGCACTGATCTTCCTGGGCTTCTCAGGGCTGGGTATCAGCGTCTGGCCAAACATCATTCCGCCCGCGATCACGATCTGGGATGCTGCCTCACCACCGCAGAGCCAGGCCTTTATGCTGGTCGGTAGCCTGCTGATTATCCCGATGATTCTGGGCTACACCTTCTGGAGCTATTACGTGTTCCGTGGAAAAATCAAAGCAGACGCAGGATACCATTGATATGAAAAGCCTCAGCAGCATGAAAGACCACAAGGAAGAAACGAAAGCGCCCTGGTGGAAACGTGTGATGTGGCTGGTCGTTATCTATGCCGCCAGCGTTCTGGCGCTGGGGGTGGTTGCCTCGCTGTTCCGCATGATGATGACAGCAGCGGGCATGCGCAGCCACTAGCTGCGGGCAGAAAGGGCTGAACGTCTGCCCGGCGCCGGGTGATTACGCACCGTCTCGTTGCAGAGCATCGTCACCCGGTCAGCGCCTGGCGTCGTTCAGCCTGATTTGTTCGTGAAGTGCCGGGCGTGACGCCAGCCCTATGCGCTCATCACTTCAGGTTGTGTTGTATGGAAGGCTGACGCATGTCAGCCTTTTTTAGTTAGTAACCTAAGCAATTAATGCGGTCTGCGGCTGAAATGGCGGTTTATCGCCTCCCTTAGCTTATGGCCAGAGGTGATTTTTGCTATTCTCATGTGCCGAAAATTCCAGTCCTAATCTGCGTCGTAACTTGCCATCATGCTCAGTCAGGCCATTAAAAAACAGCACATCAACGATCTGGTTGAGTGGATAGAAGCCAATCTCACCGACGACCTGAACATCGACCAAATCACGCTCAAGTCAGGGTATTCCAAGTGGCACATGCAGCGCATGTTCAAAGAGATGACGGGGCAGACGCTGGCGGCTTATACCCGCAAACGGCGTCTGACAATGGCAGCGATGGCGTTGCGCCTGACGCGCATGACGCTTATCGATATCGCTGTTCGCTTTGGCTTTGATAATCAGCAAAACTTTACCCGCGTTTTTAAAGGCCACTTTTCGCTGACGCCTGGCGCGTTTCGCCGCGTTCCTCATCTGCCAGTGAAAAACTTTCATGGCCGCATTCTGGCGCGCACGCTGGCTGAACGCGCGACGCTGGTGGAGCGCGAAGAAGCATTGCCTCTGTGTGGAGAGACGCTGGAGTGGGAGTGTAAGTTCGGAGATTACATTGCCGACCGCGATCACCGGGTGGCCGATCAGGCGCGACATCTGGTGGCGCTGGCAGGGAGTCAGGTAACGCAGGGCTGGCTGGGCTTTCAGTATGGCCCCGGCGACAGCTCTGCCGACCAGCAGAATATCAGCCTGTTTCAGGCGCTGGAGCCGCAGCATGCCGGACTGCTGGGGGATAACATCACAAGCTGGCATGAGGCGTGCGGCCTCTATGCGTCAATCCGCTGGAGCGGCAGACCAGAACAGCTCACGCGCTTTATCGAGGACATCTACTATCAGCATCTGCCCGCGTTGGGCGTATCGCGTCGTCCGGGCAAAGATCTGCTGCGACTCGATTTTGCGCACTGCAGATCCGACTGGCTCAGCGGCGTGTTTTCCATTCCTGTTACCCAGGCATAGGCTTCAGCGCATTCATCTTTCGTGCGGTAAACCGTGACAAACCGCACGATTTTATAAAATAACGTGCCCGGCTGGCGTAAAATCCTCCTCCGAAACCCCGTCTTACTTTAATCAGCGAGCTTCTGTGACGGGGCTGGAATATTCATCTGCATTTCAGGCCGTTTCCGGCCAGAACGACAACCGAAGACCACTATGCGACGCTTATTGATTTCCCTTATTCTGGCATTGCCTGTTATGGCAATGGCGCAGCAGGCTGAGCCTTTCTCACCCCCTGCCGGACTGCATCCGCACTCTCAACGCTCTCAGCATGAAATTCTGGGCGACGGGGAACTGCCGGAGCACACCAGTTCAGACATGCCTCTTTCCGGATTTAACGATACGCTGTAAGTCCGGTTGCGCTGCCGGTAACCGCAGCGCGCAAGCGTAACCGACTCATCACGAGCCGGGTACGCTTATGCCTTCACCTCCCGGCTCTGCGTTCACCTGCTGCCTCTCTCCTGTTCGTTCCTGTTTTAAGCTGGCTGTTACGTGGCTCTCTGGCCGCTGCCCGCCATCCCGACTTCTGTCCTTTTTCTGCACTGTTCCTGTGCCGGATGAGGCGTCGTGTCGTCGGTGTAAAACATATCTTAGCGCAGCCGATCGCATTTTTCGTTCTTGTGCTTAAGATATATCATAGCTAATCTTCAGGCTTCAGATGAGAATGATTTTTATTTAATGATTCCGGCGTGCCCATCTGCGGGCATTCCGGCTTTCGGGAGAGATAAGTTGCCTGTATCAGCGAATCCACGTATGCCGCAGCGCGTCCGCAATGAATTACGTTTCCGCCATATTGAGGTTATCAGTAAAACGCAGATCGCCGGTCACTTCTGGCGTATCCGCTTCAGCGGCAGCGATCTGGCGGGCTTTACCTCGCCAGGCTTCGACGACCACATCAAAGTCTTTTTTCCTGCTGACAATACGCCGCTTGCTCTGCCGCAGATCACGGAAGAGGGCATCGTCTGGCCCGACGGACTGCGGCCGCAGGCGCGGGACTACACGCCGCTGGCGTTTGATGGGGAGTCTTCACTGACCCTCGACTTCTATATTCACCAGCAGGGTGTCGCCAGTGACTGGGCAACGCGGGCGCAGCCTGGCGATCGGCTGGTTATCGGCGGGCCGCGTGGTTCGCTGGTGGTGCCGACCGATTATGCTTTTCAGCTCTGCGTCTGCGATGAAACCGGTCTGCCCGCCTTTGCGCGCCGTCAGCGTGACGTACAGGCGCAGGCGTTGCATCTTTTCGCCTTTACCGATGAAGCGACGGGCCGCGATTATTTGCCAGCGACGGATAACCTGACAACACACTGGCTCGGCAGCGGTCAGATGCAGAAGGCGCAGATCAGTGACCTGATGGCCCGGCTGGATCAGATCGCGCTGCCGGCAGAAGATTACTTTATCTGGCTGACCGGCGAGGGGGAGGCGGTGAAAGCCCTCTCTGACTACTTCACGGTGCAGCGCGGCCTTGACAGCCAGTTTGTGCGGGCGGTGGCCTACTGGCACGCGAAGTAAGCGGTGGCAGCAATTGAGTTTTGTCAGGCGGCGAACTACCATCAACCTCCTTTTTTCCCCGCAGGGCAGGCCATGAAACTGTATCCGACTTCCACCCCCTCTGACGCACAGGCTGGCTGCGGCGAGCGTCGCAAACGACGTGAAAAAATGCTGGAAGCGAGTGAGATCCGCCTGCTGATGCTCTACTTTCTGGAACAGCGTGCGGCGCACGGCTATGAACTGATTAAGTCGGTTGAAGAGCTGTCGAAAGGGGAGTATTCGCCGAGTCCGGGCATTATCTACCCGAATCTGACGCTGCTGGAGGAGATGGAGGCGATTCAGGTGGTGGACGCGCAGGCTACGCGCAAAGCCTATCGCCTGATGCCTGCGGGCAGGGCGCAGTTGGCCGGGCAGCGTGAAATGGTCCCCGGTCTGATCGCGCGGCTCTCTTCGCTGGCGGTGCTGGTCAACAACCGCAGCATTCCAGCCGTGGAGCAGGCGATTCATGGGCTGAAGGTCGCGCTGAACCGGCGGCTGGCGCAGGAAGATATTTCAGACGCCGCGCTGCAGACGCTGATTCAGGCGCTGCATGACGCGGCAGAGAAAATCACCCGCAGTGAATAGCCTTAGCTGATTTCCGTTTTATGCTTGTCGATATGGCCCAGCGTGCGGTCCGGGAAGCAGATGTCGCGTACGCGCTGCTTCAGCGTAGTCGCATCCGGGAATCCGCCATCACGCTTACGTTCCCACAGCAGATGGTCATCCAGCATAATCTCAAAAACACCCCCCGTACCCGGCTTCAGCGTCACCTCTGCCAGATCTTCCGCGAAGGTGTGCAGAAGTTCCTGTGCCATCCACGCTGAACGCATCAGCCAGTTACACTGCATACAGTAATGAATAACAACCACCGGTTTTTGCGCCATAACTCTCGTCCTTTACGTTTTGATAAATGCTGATGCATTCGGGTTAAAAATCTGTGCGCTGTGGTGAGTTGTCCCGTTAAACCTGCCTGATGGCATGAGGCGGGTAAAGCCTGGAGCATCGGCATATTGCTCATGCCTGTTACCGCGCTGCTCGCGCGTTTTTTTATGCTGCCTGCAGACAGGGAGGCGAATAGTAACAACTAATCTGTAGCTTCGCGCCTTTGCGACTCGCATTTCAGTGATTGACGCACGATTCTCCCTGCCTGCTGAGCGGCACTGCAGCCTGCTGCGACCGCGCAGATGCCCTGCCGGACAGCATCGGCAATGGCGCGCTCAGGCTGATTCCGGGAAGCATGCTAAGCGACACTGTCCAGAATTTCAACGCAGAGATCTGGCCGTTTCGCTTTTAAAAACATTGTGTTGCAAGTTTTTTATTGCTGATTTTGCGCTATACCTGGAGTGCCGGACAGACTCAGGAGACCATTATGGCAATATCACTTGATCAGACCGCTGAACAATTGGGTAAAATTTTACTTTCTTGCGGATGGCATCTGACCACCGCTGAATCCTGCACCGCCGGGCTGATCAGCATGACGCTGGCGGCAGTAGAGAACAGCGGTGACTTTTATACCAGTGGCTTTGTGACCTACAGCGAAAACGCCAAAATCCGTCTGCTGGGGGTGCATCCTGGCACGCTTAAACAGCATACGGCGGTAAGCGAACAGACAGCCCGTGAGATGGTGCAGGGTGCCTGTGCCCGTTCGGGGGAGCCGGTAGGATTGTCGATTACCGGCTATGCCGGTCCGCATGGCGGTGAAGATGGTACCCCGGCGGGCACCATCTGGTTCGGCTGGATGTTGCCGGACGGCAGGGATGAGGCGGAATGCCATCAGTTCAGCGGCGATCCGAAATCCGTGATGGAGCAGGGCACGCAGTTCGCGCTGCAGGGACTGATCAAACGGTTACGGCAGATCGCCGGCTGAAGGCAGGAACCGCGCTGTAGTCGGGCTCAGCGACAGTCGACGATCAGCCGCCCCTGCACGCGGCCTTCCAGCAGATCCTGCGCGCGCGTGCCGGCTTCGGTCAGCGGAATCACCTGGCTCAGCCTGCTAAGCTGTTCACCATCCAGCAGTTCACCAAGCCGCTGCCACGCCTGCTGGCGCAGCGGCTTCGGACACATCACGCTGTCGACGCCGGTCAGCGTCACGCCACGCAGGATAAAGGGAGCGACGCTGGCTGGCAGATCGAGTCCCTGGGCCATGCCACAGGTGGCGACCACACCGTCCCGCCGGGTGGCGGCCAGGACATTCGCCAGCGTGTGGCTGCCAACGCTGTCGATGGCGGCAGCCCACTGCTCTTTAGCCAGCGGCTTACCAGGCTGTGAAAGCGTTTCACGGTCAATCACGGAGGCTGCGCCCAGGGTGTCGATTAACCAGGCGTGGTCGCTGGCGCGTCCACTCGATGCCGTCACCTCATAGCCCAGACGCGCCAGCAGGCTCACGCTATAGCTGCCGACGCCGCCGCTGGCACCGGTCACCAGTACCGGCCCGTGTTCCGGCGTGATGCCCTGTTTTTCCAGCGCCATCACGCAGAGCATCGCGGTAAGGCCCGCCGTGCCGATAGCCATTGTCTGCAACGGACTCAGCGTGGCGGGCACCTTCACCAGCCAGTCACCGCTGACGCTGGCTTTCTGCGCCAGGCCGCCCCACTGTTTTTCACCGACGCCCCAGCCCGTCAGCAGGGCCACATCATCTTCTTTCCAGTCCGGGTGGCGGCTGGCCGTCACCCGGCCAACAAAATCGATCCCCGGCACCATAGGAAACTGGCGCACGATCGGGCCTTTGTTGCAGATCGCCAGGGCATCTTTGTAGTTGAGGGATGAGTAGCTGACGTCGAGGGTGACATCATGGTCGGGCAGTTGGGATTCGGGGAGATCTTTTAGCAGGGAACGGTAACCCTGTTCGTCATTTTCAATGATCAGTGCCTTGAACATGCCACCTCCGGCAGTGGGGAAAGAAAAGCTAAGTCTACGCCAGGCCGTCGCGATGCGGTAGGGCAGGGAGTCGCCTCCGGGCCAGCAGAACGGCTGCCTGGATAATGCACATTCAGATTTGCAGGGCAATAAGTGCATAAATTCGCATGTATTTCAGATAATTAATCGGAAAACAAAGCGCAGCAAAAGAAATTAAGTTATATAAATCATCGTGTTGTGCATTGGCCAGGTGAATGGGTAATTAGAGGTTCCGGCTTGTCGGTGCTTAAAAAAGATGACATGATGAGCGCCACTTTTTGTCCCTGCTTCTTCACCATCGAGGACGTCGCCATGTCCGGTTTACCGCGCATCCGCCCGTCTTACCGTTCGCGTTTTCCGGCGCACAGCGGGCTTGTCTCTTTCCCGATATCTCCGTTACTGATCATGCGGTGAGTCCGTCAGGCAGTGGTGGTGAAGTACCTTCACCTGCCGCGTAATGCCTGCCGATCGGTCATTATTCGCCGGGGCACCGTCCCCATAATTGTGCCGCAGGCACTTCTCCCTGACGTTGGGGATTCGCTATGACTCCACTGAAAATTGCTGCCAGCGCCGCCGTGGCGCCCAGCCTGACCCTGAACACCGCGCGTGATGTGGTGACGCTGGATAACACCGACTTTACCGACGTGGCGGCGGTTGTCGTCTCGCTGGCAGATACCCGCAGCGGTGTGCTGACGCTGCTGCGCCACACCGGCTTCAATCTGCCGGTCTTTGTTGCAAACGCCTTTGAAGAGGAGGTGATGCATCTGCCCGGCGTCAGCGGTGAGCTGAATGGCGAGCCAGAGGCGTGGCAGGCGCTGGAGGCGGCTGCACAGGCTTATGAAGCCGCGCTGCTACCGCCGTTCTTTGAGACGCTGAGCCGCTATGTCGATATGCAGAACAGCACCTTTGCCTGTCCCGGCCACCAGGGCGGGGCGTTCTTTAAAAAGCATCCGGCAGGCAAACAGTTCTTCGACTTTTATGGCGAGAACGTTTTCCGTTCGGACATGTGCAATGCTGATGTCAAGCTGGGTGACCTGCTGATCCATGAAGGCTCCGCCAAAGATGCGCAGAAGTATGCCGCGAAGGTGTTTAACGCCGACAAAACCTACTTTGTGCTGAACGGCACCTCCAGCGCCAATAAGGTTGTTACCAATGCGCTGCTGACCCGGGGCGATCTGGTGCTGTTCGACCGTAACAATCATAAGTCGAACCATCATGGTGCGCTGATTCAGGCGGGCGCGACACCGGTTTATCTTGAGGCGGCGCGTAATCCTTTTGGCTTCATTGGCGGTATCGACGCGCACTGCTTTGATGAGACCTATCTGCGTGAGCAGATTGCGGTGGTGGCTCCCCAGCGTGCCCGGGAGGCGCGGCCGTTCCGTCTGGCGATTATTCAGCTGGGCACCTATGACGGCACGGTCTACAACGCGCGTCAGGTGGTGGATCGCATCGGCCACCTGTGCGACTACATCCTTTTTGACTCCGCATGGCTCGGCTATGAGCAGTTCATTCCACTGATGCAAGGCTGTTCGCCGCTGACGCTGGAGCTGAATGAGAACGATCCGGGCATCTTTGTGACACAGTCCGTGCACAAACAGCTGGCCGGTTTTTCGCAGACGTCGCAAATCCATAAGAAGGATAATCACATTCGCGGTCAGCGGCGCTTCTGCCCGCACAAGCGTCTGAACAACGCCTTTATGCTGCACGCATCCACCAGCCCGTTTTATCCGCTGTTTGCCGCGCTGGATATCAACGCCAGAATGCATCAGGGCGAAGCGGGACGTCGTATGTGGGATGAGTGCGTCAGGCTGGGGATTGAGGCACGCAAAGCGATCCTGGAACGCTGTGAAATGATCCTGCCGTTTGTACCGGAGACGGTAGCGGGGCAGCGCTGGCAGGATGCCCCGACGGAGACAATCGCCCGCGACCTGCGTTACTTCAGCTTCGAACCACAGGCGACGTGGCACGGTTTCGCCGGTTATGCACGCGACCAGTATCAGGTCGATCCCTGTAAACTGCTGCTGACCACGGCGGGCATCGACGCGGCCAGCGGTGAGTATCGCGATTTTGGTATTCCGGCAACGATCCTGGCGAACTACCTGCGTGAGAATGGCATCGTGCCGGAGAAGTGCGATCTTAACTCGATCCTGTTCCTGCTGACACCCGCAGAGAGTCCGGAGAAGATGGTCAATCTGGTGGCGATGCTGGCGCAGTTTGAGCAGCACGTTAAAGAGGATGCACCACTGGCTGAAGTGCTGCCGACCCTCTACCGCAAAAATGCCGCACGCTATGCGGGTTATACCCTGCGTCGTCTCTGTCAGGAGATGCACGATCTCTACGTCAGCCACAACGTGAAGGATCTGCAGCGCCTGATGTTCCGCGCCGCAGAGTTCCCGGCGGTCAGGGTGAATCCGCAGGATGCGCATCAGGCCTATATTCGCGGTGACGTAGAGCTGGTACCGATAGCCGGGGCGGAAGGGCGAATCGCGGCGGAAGGGGCGCTGCCTTATCCTCCTGGCGTGCTCTGCGTGGTGCCAGGAGAGGTCTGGGGCGGCGCGGTTCAGCGCTATTTCCTGGCGCTGGAAGAGGGGCTGAATCTGCTGCCTGGCTTCTCACCCGAGCTGCAGGGCGTTTACACCGAAGAGGATGAGCAGGGACGTAAATACCTGGTGGCCAATATGATGGTGGCGGGCTGATCTGAGCGGGGCTTTTTGTTCGCTGCGCGAACGGGGCTGTGTTTTTACGCTGAGTGGGATTCGCCCGCTGGGTTAAGGGGAATTCGCTGCGCGAACGGGGCTGTGTTTTTACGCTGAGCAGGTTTCGCCCGCCAGGCGAGCGGGAGTTTCAGGTTGCCCGTGCAGGCGGACGCGTTAAGGGGCGGACACCCGCCCCTTAACAATCCCGGCGTCCGGCTGCCTCCGCGCCCCGCTTTGCGGGGTGCCCTCGTCACGCCCTGCGGCCTGCGGTTGTTCCTCGGCGCTGCGGACGCCTCTTGAATACACCGTCGCCTGTACGTTTTTTTGTTCACTTCCATGCAGCGTTGTCTGCTGGTTTGGAAGCAACAGCCAGTCCCGTGAACCCGAAGCGATTAAATACTCAACACAGAAAGACGAAATAGCAGCGGGGAGGGAGGCCGTCAGAACCGCTGAGCGGATAGGGGATTTCAGGACGAGCGACAGGGATGCCGCGAAGAGGCGGGCTCGCGCCAGGGATGGCGCATCCCGCCGGTCCGTGAGAAATCCGGAAAGAGTGAAGGGACCGCGAAGCGGCGGTGATGCAGGCCGGAGCCCGGGGTCAGGGGGGCGCGGCGACTGGCGCCCCCCTGTCGGTCGCCTGCAGAGGCGGGCCTGAAACTGCCCGGCTTGCCAGGCGAACGAAACCCGCACAACGTAAAACCACTGCCAGGCGAAACCCAGCCTCGTTTGCGCAGTAAACTCCCACCGCGCAGCGAGCACCCTAATCAGAACCCTCTGTAACTCCGCTGCGCGGTACTCACTTTATAGAGATAACGGCGCGACTCCGCTGACGGGTGCTGACTGGTCAGCGTCTGATAGACTTTATTCGGTGACATATTGTTAATCATCGCAAACGCCCGATCTTTATCGCTTGAGAAGACGCGTAATACACTGCCCGCCCCGCCGTTATAGGCCGTGATTACGGCATAGCGACGCGACAGGGGATCCTGAATGCCGCCCAGATAACTGCGCTGCAACAGCGCCAGATAGGCTGTACCGGCGTCGATATTATTTTCCGGATCAAGCAGATAGCTGCGGCTTGGCTTGCCCCATTTACCTTTCATGCGGAAGACATCCACACCGGCGGTATGCTGTACGACCTGCATCAGGCCCAGCGCATCTGAATGGCTGACCGCATAGGGGTTGAAGCTCGACTCAGTCTGCATAATCGCCAGGATCAGTGACGCATCAACGCCGTACTCTTCGGCGGCTTTCCGCACCATCGGCAGATATTTGTGGGCACGCTTGTCGAGGTGGTTCGGCACCATCGGAATCGAAACAGAGTAAATCACATGCAGACCGGACGTACGGCGCATCAGTTTGTGCTGGAGCAGATAGTCCGCAAAGGCTTCAGCACGGCCCTGCCAGCGAATCGGCTGACCGGTATTATCCAGTACCTGACCATAGAGCAGCGGCTCTTTACTGATCTCGATGTCGTTGGCATCGGAATAGAGGTCGACATTGCCCGGATCTTCGCCAATCAACAGGGTGGTGACAATCGCCTGGCGCAGGCTGGCCATCGGATCGGTGCCCGAGATCGTTTCGATCGTCAGCTTACCGCTCTCAAAGTTGATGTGGCTGCGGGTGTAATAGTTGTCGCTGTATTTGACGTAATCTTTCGGTCCGGCAATCAGGACCTCATTGATACCCCAGATATTCTCAATATTGTGAGCAAACTGCCCCATCAGAATATCAAAGCCATTGGTATCTTTTACCCACTCTTCATGGAACTGCTGATGTTTCGACCCGGAACAGGAGACCAAAAGTGGTGCTATCACCAACAAGGCGATTAATTTTTTATTCATTGGGAGTGCAAGCCTGACCTGGATAACCGGCCTCCGTGAAGAGGCCTGGAATGTTTATGCTTCTGGCGGAGTATAGCCTTCGATATGAACGTCCTTTCCTTCGAACAGGAAATTGACCATCTCCTTCTCCAGCACTTTACGATCCTCGGGATTCATCATGTTGAGCTTCTTCTCGTTGATCAACATGGTCTGTTTGGCCATCCACTTCTGCCAGGCTTCTTTGGAAATCTCGTTGTAAATACGCTTACCCAGCTCGCCCGGGTAAAGCTGAAAATCCTGTCCTTCTGCGTCGCGCTGTAAAAAAGTACAAAAAATCGTGCGGCTCATTACTCTTCCTCATTAATCTCGCAACTGTTCAGAGCCAGTTGTCGGGGATGGCGCAGCTCGTGTAACAGGCGCTCAACGGGTGCGGCTAATCCCACAGATGGTGGCAGCGCTAAGTTATACCAGAGACCGCCTGCTTCATCCATCGCCGCCCCGGCAGAAGGCCATGCCAGCCACATCGGGACGATATCCAGATGGAAATGGCTGAAGGTGTGACGAAAGGCGGTCAGCTGTTGCGGTTTATCATGAATGCCCCGCGCCGCCAGCCAGTCGGTCATGGCCGCTTCGGAGGTGAACTGCGGGAAGCAGAACAGCCCTCCCCACAAGCCCACCGGCGGCCGCTGCTCCAGCCAGACCTCATCGCCAGCCTGCATCATCAGAAACCAGCCGCTGCGCTCGGGCAGTACCTGCTTAGGCTTTTTGCCGGGATAGCTCGCCCAGCTGCTGCTGGCGTAGGCCTCACAGCCGCTGTTCAGCGGGCAGATTTCGCACTTTGGTTTTGACCGGGTACAGACGATAGCCCCCAGATCCATCATCGCCTGGTTGAACTGGCTGACGCCCCCGGCAGGCGTGACCTCTTCGCTGATTTGCCAGAGCCGCTTCTCGACCTCTTTTTTACCCGGCCAGCCGCTGACGGCGTAGCAGCGGGCCAGCACGCGCTTGACGTTGCCATCCAGAATCGGGAAATGCTGCCCCAGGGAGAGCGACAGAATCGCGCCTGCCGTCGAGCGGCCAACGCCGGGCAGGGCGGATACATCCTCAAAGTTCTGCGGAAACTCGCCGTGATGAACATCAACAATCTGCTTCGCGGCTTTATGCAGATTACGCGCACGGGCGTAGTAGCCGAGGCCGGTCCAGAGATGCAGCACCTCGTCCAGCGGTGCCGCAGCCAGATCGGTGACCGTGGGGAAACGCGCCATAAAGCGTTCAAAATAGGGGATAACCGTGGCAACCTGGGTCTGCTGGAGCATCACTTCGGAGAGCCACACCTTGTAAGGCGTTTTCTCCAGCTGCCACGGCAGGGTTTTGCGACCGAAGCGCTGATACCAGTCCAGCACCTGTTGCGCGAACTGCTGCGCTTGCATCATAAGAAGGAAATTTTCCGTGTTTACTCTACACTCAGGCAGGAATTCCAGCACATGCGCACCTGGGTGTAAACCGGAAGATTGCAAAGGCTTGCTTCTGCTTATGAACTTTGCATAATGCCCGTTTCCCGGAACAGGCTAACCAGCAGGCTTTTACATGATTAATGACGTCATCACCCCAGAATTTGATGAGAACGGGCGGCCATTGCGCCGGATCCGCAGCTTTGTGCGCCGCCAGGGTCGCTTAACGAAAGGCCAGCAGCAGGCGCTGGATACCCTGTGGCCGGTTATGGGCGTGGAATACCAGCCGGAACCTGTCGATCTGACCGACCTGTTTGGCCGCGATGCTCCGGTAACGCTGGAGATTGGCTTTGGTATGGGCGCTTCGCTGGTGACCATGGCGCAGAACACGCCGCACCAGAACTTCCTGGGAATCGAAGTGCACGCGCCGGGTGTCGGTGCCTGCCTGGCCTCGGCGAAAGAAGCCGATGTACAGAACCTGCGGGTGATGTGTCATGACGCGGTAGAGGTATTGGAGAAGATGATTCCGGATAACTCGCTGCGCATGGTTCAGCTCTTCTTCCCCGATCCCTGGCATAAAGCTCGTCATAACAAACGCCGTATCGTTCAGGTGCCCTTCGCCGAACTGGTGATGCGCAAGCTGAAGAAGGGCGGCGTCTTCCACATGGCGACCGACTGGGAAGCCTACGCCGAACACATGCTGGAAGTCATGAACAGCATCGATGGCTATCGCAACCAGTCAGAACAACAGAATTACGTGCCGCGTCCTGAAACGCGTCCACTGACCAAGTTTGAGCAGCGCGGGCAGCGTTTAGGCCACGGCGTATGGGATTTAATGTTTGAGAGGGTGAAATAATGGCCACACAACGCAGCCGCCGTTTACGTAAAAAACTGCACATCGACGAGTTTCAGGAGCTGGGATTCTCGGTTGCCTGGCGCTTCCCGGAAGGCACCAGTGAAAGCGAAATCGATGAAACGCTGAACCAGTTCATCAATGAAGCGATCGATCCAAATGGTCTGGCCTTCGATGGCAGCGGCTATCTGGTGTGGGAAGGTCTGGTCTGCCTGCAGAAAACCGGCAAGTGCACCGAAGAACATCGTGCGCTGGTGCGCAAATGGCTGGAAGAGCACAAGCTGCAGGATGTGCAGACGACGGAACTCTTTGACGTCTGGTGGGACTAAACGCTACGCCCCCGGTGCGTATCGCGGGCCAGGCTTTCAGTCACACAGCGTCGGGCTGAGTCCCGATCTCTGAACGGTTTCAGACCAGATGTTAGGGAGTGAATATGATGCGTAAAGCGCTTCTTGCTGTACTGCTGGTGGCAGCAACCCAGGCGCAGGCCGCCTATGAATGCAGCGTTAAGCCGCAGGACGACGTGGTGATTAAGCCGCAGAGCGTGCAGGTGGTCGGGGCAAACGGCAATATGGAAATCTCGCCGCAGGGCGATGTGCAGTTCAATGGAAAGCGGGTCGCGCTGGACACGGCCGACCGCCAGAAAGCGATCGATTATCAGAATGCGCTGCGCCGCGATCTGCCCTGGATCGACAGCGGAGCGACGTCACGTCTGGAGAAAGGGCGTGCGGCACTGGATCGGGTCATCGTCGAAAAGCTGGGGAGCGGCAGCAACGTCCGCAACCGCCTAACGACCCTGAATGGTCAGCTGAAGCAGCAGATGAATCGCATCATTGAGCATCGCGAAGATGGTCTGACGTTCCATCATCAGGCGATCGACAAGGTGCGCGCTGAAGGCGAACGGCTGGTACAGTCGACGCTGGGCGGCGTCATGCAGGACAGTCTGAATGAGATGGGCAGTCAGCAGGGCAGTGGCGGCAGCAACCCGCTGCAGGCAATTATGGGAAATCTGGGCGGTCTGCAGCAGTCGATTCAGGCTGAGTGGAGCAAGCAGGAGCAGGATTTCCAGAACTTCGGTCACGAAGTCTGCAATCGCGTCATCTCCCTGGAAGATCAGCGTAAACAGCTCGCTGGCGCACTGAAAAACTAAGTTAACGCCTCAGCCTGTTGGCCGGGGCGCCTTACTTACTCTTCCGCTAAAAACAGCTCCAGCAGCGAATTCAGGAACAGCTTTCCTTTCTCCGTAATCTGCCACTGCGCCGGGGTTTCGATCACGTAACCGGCGGCGATGGCGGCATCCATCTGCGGACGGATGGTCTGCTCCGGTAAACCGGTGTAGCGGCTGAACGCGTCGCGCGGGGCCGCTTCCAGCAAACGAAAACGGTTCATGAAATACTCAAACGGCTTGTCGCTGTCTGCCACGTCATACTGCTTTTCACGGTAGTTGCCCTGCATGAAGCCACGTGGATGGCGGGTTTTCACCGTGCGGACAATGCGGCCATCCGGCTGCGTCAGCTTGCCATGCGCGCCACAACCAATCCCCAGATAGTCGCCAAAGCGCCAGTAGTTGAGGTTATGTTCACAGCGGTAGCCCGGCTTCGCATAGGCGGAAGTTTCATATTGCTGATAACCGGCGTCCCGCAGCAGCCTGTCGCCCTGTTCAAAGATATCCCACAGCGCATCATCATCCGGCAGCACCGGCGGGCGTGAGCCAAACAGGGTGTTGGGCTCGATGGTGAGCTGATACCAGGAGAGATGCGGTGGATTAAGGGCTATCGCCCGGCGTAAATCGTCGAGCGCCTCTTCCAGCGACTGATCGGGCAGGCCATGCATCAGGTCGAGGTTAAAGCTGCGCAGCGACAGGGAAGCCGCCAGCTCAGCAGCGCGAACCGCCTCTTCCGGGCCATGAATACGGCCCAGACGCTGCAGTTTCTGCGGGCTGAAGCTCTGAACGCCAATAGAAATGCGGTTGATCCCGGCGCGCTGATAGGCGCTGAAGCGGTCCGCTTCCACGGTGCCAGGATTGGCTTCCATGGTTACTTCCGCATCCGGCGCAAGGTTCAGACGCGCCCGTACGCCATCCATCAGCATCTGCATGGCACTGCTGCTCAGCAGACTGGGCGTGCCGCCGCCAATAAAGATCGTACGCACTTCCCGGCCATGAATCAGCGGCAGGTCGATCTCCAGATCGCGCAGCAGATGCTGCACGTATTCAACGTGCGGCACCTCATCTTTCAGCGCGTGGGAGTTAAAATCACAGTAGGGGCACTTCTGCACGCACCATGGAATGTGGATATAGAGACTCAGTGGCGGCAGATTAGGCATTACGCATCGCTTCCAGCAACAGCGTCAATGCTTTACCCCGGTGCGACACTGCACCCTTTTCCGCTTTGCTCAGTTCGGCAGCGGTTTTACCCAGCGCCGGAACAGAGAAAATCGGGTCGTAGCCAAAGCCACCGTTGCCAGAGGCTGAGTGGGTGATCTCACCTTCCCAGCTGCCGTGGAACACCAGCGGCGTCGGGTCTTCCGCATGGCGCAGATAGACCAGTACGCAGTGAAACTGCGCCTGACGCTGACCGTCCGGCACGTGCTCCAGCGCCTGCAGCAGCTTCTCCAGATTCTGCTGATCGCTGGCATCCTCGCCGGCATAGCGTGCCGAGTAGATGCCAGGCGCGCCGCCCAGCGCATCCACGGCCAGACCCGAATCGTCGGCAATCGCCGGTAAGCCGGTGATCTGCGCCGCGTGACGCGCCTTGATAATCGCGTTCTCAATAAAGGTCAGGCCGGTCTCTTCCGCCGACTCAACCCCAAGGTCACTCTGTGCGACGATATCCAGACCAAACGCGGAGAGTAACTCCGCCAGTTCACGCACCTTGCCGGGATTGCCGGTGGCGAGGACAACTTTTTGCATAACGGTTCCAGTTTGATTCATTTACAGCAGATACCAGAGACCCGGGAACAGGTCCATGCCGAGAAAGTTCAGGGCATACAGCACCAGGATGACGATCATCGCCGAGAAATCGATGCCGCCCATCGCAGGCAGAATACGGCGAACAGGGGCCATCATCGGTTCGGTTAACTGCACCAGCAGATAGTCAACGGGGCCGCGACCCTGGCTGATCCAGCTCATCAGCGAGCGGATAATGATGACCCAGAAGACCAGATAACCGGCGGATTTCAGCAGCGACAGCAGACCGACCAGCAGGTTAGTCGGATCGACAGAGAACACGCCGACCTGAATCAGCAGCAGAATCGGGTATTTCAGGGTGGTCAGCACAAAGGCCAGCAACAGCGAGGCGGTATCGATGGGCCCCAGTGCCGGAATAATGCGGCGCAGCGGCTTCACAACTGGCTGGGTCACTTTGACGACAAACTGCGCAAGGGGATTATAGAAATCGCAGCGCGACCACTGCATCCAGATGCGCAGCAGCAGTACCATTACGTAGAGATCAATTAGCGTTTTTACTAAAAACGTCAGTGTTAACATGAAGTTCCTCTGTTATTTTTGTGAGTTGTGCGCATAGTCTCGTGCGCCAAAAATGGCGGTGCCAATACGCACCATTGTACTGCCTGCGGCGATTGCCGCCTCCATGTCATCGCTCATTCCCAGCGAGAGCGTATCAATGCCCGGATATTGCTGCTGCAACTGCCGGAAGGCCTCTGCCATTTGCTGACATACCGCCAGCTGCCGCGCATAATCACTCTCTGCGGCCGGGATAGCCATCAGTCCCCGCAGCCGCAGCTGCGGCAGGCCCGCAATCTGCTCCGCCAGCCCGGAAACGGCCTCCAGCATGATGCCAGATTTGCTGTTCTCGTCACTGATATTTACCTGAATTAATACATTCAGGGGAGGCAACGTTGCAGGCCGCTGATCGTTGAGCCGTTGCGCAATGCGCGGACGGTCAATGGTATGACACCAGGCAAAATTTTCTGCCACCAGACGACTTTTGTTGGACTGCAACGGGCCAATGAAGTGCCAGACCAGCTCAGGATGTGCGGCCAGCGCCTGAACCTTTTCAACCCCTTCCTGAACGTAATTTTCGCCGAAGGCTATCTGGCCAGCGGCAAACGCCGCTTCGACCGCGCTCGCAGGTTTGGTTTTACTGACTGCAAGCAGGGTAATTTCTTCTGGATCACGGCCGCAACGCGCGGCAGCGGCGGCCATTCTCTGCCGCACTTGCTGTAGGTTCTGCTGGATTGAGGTCATAGTCAGGAGACATTATGAATCTGGATGAAATAGTGGCGCTTAGTGTAAAGCATAATGCCGCCGATCTGCACCTTTGCAGCGGACATTTGCCCCGCTGGCGGCGGCAGGGCAGGCTGGAAACCCTGCCACAGCAGCCCCGGATCACCGACGATGGGATAGCGCAGTTTATGGCGCAGTGGCTCAGTGACCCACAGCGCCAGCAGCTGAAGCGTACGGGCCAGATCGATTTTGCCCTGAGCCTGGCCAACGGCACGCGCCTGCGTGCGAATCTGTTCAGGCAGCGCGATGGCCTGTCGCTGGCGCTGCGTATTATCGCCACGACATGCCCCACACTGGCGGCATTGCAGTTGCCCGAGAGCGTACCGGCGCTGCTGACGCTGGAGGAGGGGCTGATTCTGGTAACCGGGGCGACGGGCAGCGGAAAATCCACCACGCTGGCGGCCCTGGTGGATGCGCTGAACGGCCAGCAGGCGCGTCATATCATCACGCTGGAAGATCCGATTGAGTTTATTCACCAGAGCCAGCAGTCACTGATTCAGCAGCGGGAAATCGGCCTGCACTGCGCGTCGTTCGCGCTGGGCATCAGGGCGGCACTGCGGGAAGATCCGGACGTTATTCTGCTGGGTGAGCTTCGCGATAGCGAAACGATTCGTCAGGCGCTGACGGCGGCGGAAACCGGCCATCTGGTGCTGGCAACACTGCATACCCGGGGTGCGGCGCAGGCCATAGATCGGCTGGTGGATGTCTTTCCGGCAGAGGAGAAGTCGCTGGTGCGAACCCAGCTGGCGGGCAGCCTGAAAGCCGTGATCGCGCAGCGTCTGGTATCCTCAGTAGCGGGCGGGCGCATCGGCCTGTTTGAGATCCTTATCGGCACGCCTGGCATCACCAATCTGATCCGCGAGGGAAAGATGCACCAGATTCCTGCGCTGTTGCAGACCGGCGCCCAGGCCGGTATGCAGACATTTGAGCAGAGCCGTCTGGCGCGACAGGTCGCCGGTCTTATTTAGCTGACATCAGTAATGGTTTTCGAACCAGTCCTGCAAAATAATGGCGGCAGACTGCGAATCGACCGATCCTTTATTGAGCGCACGATAGCCGCCGCGCTCGAACAGCCCAGCCCGCGCTTCTACCGTGCTGAGGCGTTCATCCTGCAGCTCAACCCGGATGCCAAAGCGGCCATGCAGGCGATTGGCGAACTTACGGGCGCGTGCGGTCAGCGGCTGCTCGGTGCCATCCATATTCAGCGGCAGTCCCACCACTACAAAATCGGGCTGCCACTCTTTCAACAGCTTTTCGATCAGCAGCCAGTCCGGGGTGCCATCCTGCGCTTTCAGCGCCGTCAGGGGGCGGGCGCTGCCGGTGAGCTGCTGACCCACCGCGACACCAATACTTTTGGTGCCAAAGTCGAAACCTAACAGAGTCTGTGTTGACATCAGGCGTGTCCGGCGTCGCTGGCCATGTTGTGAATATCGACGCCGATACTGCGCGCCGCCTCACGCCAGCGCTCTGCCACCGGCGTCTGGAACAGGATATTGCTGTTGGCAGGGGTAGTCAGCCAGGCGTTTTCCATCAACTCATTCTCCAGCTGGTCTTTCTCCCAGGCACAGTAACCCAGCGCCACCAGCACATTGGCCGGCTGAGAGGGGGTGCCGATTGACTCAAGCACGTCACGGGACGTGGTGATGATCGTGTTATCGGAGACACGAATGCTGGAGGTAAACGTGCGTTGCGCTGAGTGCAGAATAAAGCCGCGGTCTTCCGCCAGCGGCCCGCCGGTAAAGACCGGTTTATCCAGCCGGATCGCCGGGTCGCGATCGTCAGCGGAGATTTTCAGTTTCTTCAGAATGCCTTCAACCGTCAGGTTTTCCATGGGCTTATTGATGATGAGTCCCATTGCACCCTCTTCGTTATGTTCGCAGAGATAAACCACGGAACGTTTGAAAAAAGGATCCTGCAATGAAGGCATGGCAATCAAAAAGTGATGTTGTAAATTCATTCTCACACGATATACCAAAAAATAACCGGCGCGCGACGGCCGCACCGGTATTGGGTTGATCACGGAGCCTCGCCCCGGCGTCTTGCTCAGCCCAGGCGTTTCTCAATGGCATCCATCAACATGCCGGTGATGGAGATCGGGAACGCAGCCTCAATTTCACGTACGCAGGTCGGGCTGGTCACGTTAACTTCAGTTAGTTTATCACCGATGATGTCGAGACCGACAAAAATCAGTCCTTTTGCTTTGAGCGTCGGACCGACGCGGCGTGCAATTTCCCAGTCGCTTTCGCTGAGCGGACGCGCTTCACCGCGTCCACCGGCAGCCAGGTTGCCACGGGTTTCGCCGCCCTGCGGGATACGCGCCAGGCAGTAGGGCACGGGTTCGCCGTCCACCACCAGCACACGCTTATCACCCTCTTTGATCGCCGGAATGTAGTTCTGCGCCATGCAGAAGCGACTGCCATGTTCGGTCAGGGTTTCAGTGATGACACCAAAGTTCGGGTCATCCTGTTTCACGCGGAAAATAGACGCGCCGCCCATGCCATCCAGTGGCTTCATGATGATGTCGCCATGTTCCTGCCAGAAGTCGCGCAGCTGCGCCTTGCTGCGGGTGACCAGCGTGTCAGGCGTAAACTCAGCAAACCAGGCGGTGTAGAGTTTTTCGTTGCAGTCACGCAGGCTCTGCGGTTTGTTGACGATCAGCGTCCCCAGCTCTTCCGCGCGCTCCAGAATATAGGTCGCGTAGATGAACTCGGTGTCAAAAGGAGGATCTTTACGCATCAGCACGACGTTCAGATCGGCCAGCGGGATCACCTGTTCACTGCCGAACTGATACCAGTTATCAGGATTCTGCTCGACGCTCAGCAGACGGGTACGCGCAGACGCTACGCCACCGCGCATGGAGAGGTCGTGCATCTCCATGTAGTGAATTTCATAACCACGGCGCTGTGCTTCCAGCAGCATGGCGAAGCTGGTGTCTTTTTTAATATTGATGGACGAAATCGGGTCCATCACAATGCCAAGTTTAATCATTATTATCTCCTCGGTAAGGCGGACTCTGCCGCCTCGTCTGGTTCGGTCTGCAGTGGGCCGATGGGTCAGAATGTGATGCCTGCGCTCACTGCTAAAAGTATCGCTTAACCCAGGTCGCCAAACCTCACCTGAAGTGCCGTAATGGCCGTCAGCGCAGTAGTTTCAGTTCGCAGCACCCGTGGACCAAGCAGAATGTCAGTAAAACCGTGCTCTGCTGTCATCGCAATCTCATCCGCAGACAGCCCGCCTTCAGGACCAATCAGCAGCCGCACCCGTTCAACGGGCTGCGGCAGCGTATTGATACTGTGACTGGCGCGGGGATGCAGGTTGAGCTTCAGACCGCTGTCTGCTTCCGCACACCAGGCTTCCAGCGTCATCGCATCACGAATCAGCGGCACGCGATTGCGGCCACACTGTTCACAGGCGGCAATCGCAATTTTCTGCCACTGCTGGATTTTCTTTGCCAGACGCTCAGCATCAAGCTTTACGCCACAGCGCTCGGAAAACAAGGGTGTAATGACATTCACGCCCAGTTCGATCGATTTCTGGATCGTGAATTCCATTTTTTCACCGCGCGACATCACCTGACCTAAATGCAGATGCAGAGGTGACTCACGATCGTCCGGCTGGCTTTCTGTGACCGATACTTTTACACGCTTTTTGTCGACATGCGTGATCTCTGCTGCAAAAGTCAGATTAGTGCCATCAAAGAGTTCCAGACGCTGACCGGCGGTCATCCTGAGCACCCGGCCGACATGATTGGATGCATCTTCATCCAGGGTAAATTCACTGCCGGTGCTGAGGGGACCGGCGTGATAGATACGAGGTATGCGCATAAGGTTCCTGAACCGGACGCCGCACAGTGGCGGCGTCATGGAGAAAAAAGCTAGTGTAGGGCAGGGATTTTAACGCTGGCAAGCCTGCTGAACATAAGGATTGTGATTGCCCTGGACTCTGGCAATGCGCTGGTCGCGTTCACACTCCCATTTTGTGACGGGATAGAGCTTATCCCAGGCCGTAAACAGCTGCGTCTGCTGGCGCGAAATACGCAGATGATACTGATCGCGCATGTAGAAGTAGGTGCGGGCAATGGCACCGCGCGCCCGTGCAGGCGGCTCAGCCTGTTTGAGTTTAAAGTCGACCTTCATTTCACACTGGCCATACTGCTTTTCGCTGCCGTTCCACTGACTGTAGGCGAAGTTGCCACGGTCGCCATTCACTTCGCCTACCGCAGGCTGCAGGTTATGCAGGTCGGTTTCGATGCGACGATAGTCAGGATCTTTACTGCAGTTTTTACGGCCACCCGCCTGCCAGCACTGGCGCTGATGACCAAACTCCCAGGCCGGCATCACATGTTCCCACTCAATGCGCGCGGCGCGGTTGGCGTTTTTACGCACCTGATAGCCACAGCTGTTGAGGTCGGGAACGCCTTTTTTTCCCTGCCACGTAATTTTACAGCCACAATAGAAAGAGCCAGGCGCATCGGCGTTGATCGCCGCCGCATAGGTTTTGGCCTGCTGGAAGTTATTCTGGTGATAGTTGTTCAGGTCGAGGGCGCCAGCGGCGGGCGCAAAGAGCAGCGCAAGCGCCAGAGTGAGTGTGCGAGACATATTCCGGATTTCTACTTAGTACGAAAAAGGGCGGCAGGTTAACAGAATGTAGAATAGGGCGGAATGGGGATTCTTCTCAGGTCGCGATAAACTCGCCCGCGATCAGCAGGCTGCCGCAGTGTACGCAGCGATATTCGCTCTCTTTGCGCAGCACGCGATTATGACGGCGGACGGTCAGCTGATGCTGCTGACACTGACAGCGGTAGGCAAAGGTGTTGCTGCGCACGGAGGCGATCTCAAACTGATGGGTACGCCGTGCCGGTACGCCCAGCACCTGCTCCATCATCCACTTCCACTCTTTGCCGTGCGGGGCAACACGACCGAACTGCTTCCAGACCAGCAGATGTGCCAGCTCATGCGGCACCACCTCATCAATGAAGGCTTGCTGGTTTTCCAGCAGCAGCACCGGATTGAGGCGAATCTCCCAGGCATTGAGCCAGGCGGTGCCCGCCGCCGTGCCGCGCTGCTGGTAAAGCAGTTTCGGTTCAGGCCAGTCAGTCTTCAATGCCTGATTAGCGCGGTCAAGTGACTGGCGCAGCGAGCGCATCACGGCCTGCTGCAGAGCGATGGGAAGTCGGGGCGTTTTCATGGCGCTCAGAATAGTCGCCGCCGCGCCGGAACTCAACGTTGTCCGCGAAAATCGGCAGCACAGTCGCTATACTTTGCCGCCAGTTTCCCGCCAGATAATCTTTGACAGTAATACGATCTGAACAGGCCAGACGACTGACTGAAATTTCGGGATTAAATAGGGTTATGGCCTCTTATAGAATATCCTGTTTATAAGGTTCACTGCAGAGTGAATAAGAAGCGGATGGCAAGGTGTACGGACAACGCAATGAAAAATAAGAACATCAGGAAACAGCGGATAGTACTGGTTACTGATTTGATGGCTGGCCGTGGCGGCATGGAAAATGTGACCTGTCAGCTGATCACTGCTCTGAATGCTGAAGCCGGAACGGAAGCGGGGCTGTTTATTATCAACAGCGGTGAAGAGAGTCTCTCCCGCGCCTGGACCGCCAATGCCGTTTTAGCTGAAAGCATCTGCACGCTGCGGAACAAGAAGATAAAAAATCTGATCCACACGCTCAGAATGGCCGCTTTTTCCGGCGCTATCAGCCTGACCACGTTCTGACTCTGAACACGATTCCTACTTTAATGGCCCGGCGGGCCATCAGGCTGTCCGGACGTAAAATCGTTCTGTCGAGCTGGATGCATCTCCCTCCACGGGATCGCTATCGCCCACACTACCTGCGGCAGGCCGACCACCATTTTGCGATTAGTCATCAGATCAAACAGCAGCTGGTGGCGCTGGGCATTCCGGCAGCCAGTGTTGATGTGATCCACAACCCCGTCAGGCACAGCGACGTCGTGATTGGCAGGCCGCAGGCGCTGAAATTTCTCTACATTGGCCGGGTTCACTTTCAGCGCCAGAAGCAGCTGAAAGATCTCTTTGATGCCCTGCATCAGCTCACCGTCCCCTGGACGCTGGAGATTGTGGGTGACGGTGAAGATCTGACACGGTGCCAGGACTATGTGGCGCAGCTCGGCATCCAGGATCGTATCACCTGGCATGGCTGGCAGGAGAATGCCTGGGCTTATGTCAGCAGCCACATAAAACAGGTTTCATGTCTGATCATGACCTCTAACTTTGAAGGATTTCCGCTGATCCTGCTGGAGGCAATGTCGCGCGGGGTCTACTGTGTTTCATCTGACTGCGTCAGCGGGCCAGCGGAGATTATTCAGAACGGTCTGAATGGTCAGCTTTACCCTACTAATGACAGCATGGCGCTGGCTGCGATTCTCAACGCCATGACCGGGGATTTTCACTTCCCTGCGCATCAGGTTATCAAAGCGAGCATCACCGGTTTTTATGAGGAAAATTATATGAAGCACCTGATGAGTGTGTTTAGCCGCCTGACTGAGGTTAAACATGACGATTAAAACCGGCCGCGACGGATTAACGTTGCTGGTGAACTTCTCGGTTATTGCGCTCTGCCTGGCGCTGTCGCTGAATATGTTTGTTACGGGCCTGCCACAAAAGATTTTCTATGTCGTTTCTTATCTCTCCGTCGCCGCCGTGCTGTATGGCGTGGCGCGCAGGCGGATGGACTTTAAAGAGAACCGTTTTTACCTGCTCCTGTTTGCGGTGCTGATCCTCTTCGCGCTGATTCGTTTATCCTGGGCGATTCACGTCAGGGGCGTCGAAACCGCGCCGTCGACCGATGCCATCACCAATATCGGGAACTATCTGCTGGGCGCGAAGCGTCTGCTTTTAGGCGCTTTTGTGCTGCTCAGTCTGGCGATTTACGGGCAGCGGGTCTCGCTGACCACACTGCGTATCGGCAGGCTGCTGATGCTGGCGGGGCTGCTGATCACGCTGGGCTTCGGGATTCATGAGCATCTCTACACGGAGAATGTTCGCATCAAGCTCACCACTGAAGCGGCTTCTATGTCTTCCTACATGATTCTGTTTATCTATTGCGCCTGGCTCTGGCTGAGCCGCTTTGAGACGAATGCTTACTGGAAGGTTGCTGATAGTGTGGCGTTGGGGGTGACGCTGGCCCTGCTCTATCTGTGCGGCACCCGTGTCACCCTGATTGCGCTGGTCGTGGCAGGGCTGCTGTTCCTGCTGCAGACCTACAGGCTGGCGCTGTTCACTAACTGGCGAACGGGCTCACTACTGGCAGGGCTGCTGGCGGTGCTGTTTCTGATGACCAGCAATCGCTGGGTGGAAGGCGTCCGGGACATAGAAAACTACGGTTCAAACAGTTCGACCTCGCTGGGCGCACGTGTGGCCATCTGGGGTGGGGCAATGAACTTTATTGAGCATCATGAGGGCTTCGCGACGCCGGATGCGCGAACGACCGGGGCACGGAAGTTTATCATGGCCCACTATCCGCACAATGTTGAAGGCTATACCAACGTCAAATACAACATGCACAATGAGTTTCTGGAGGTCACTACGCTGCAGGGCTGGCTGGGAACACTGTCGCTGGCGTTACTCTATCTGACCGTACTGGCGGGCAGGCTGAAGAAATGCGATCTGCGTGGTGTGGCGCTGCCGATCGCAGGGCTGTTTATTTGCGGGCTGACCGACTCGGTGCTGCCTTATAATCAGACCGCCACCATTTTCATTATGGCGCTGGCGCTCTGCTGCCTGCCGCGCAGCTTGCCGCCAGCACGGATGACATCTTCATCCTGATACGCTGACCCAATAAAAAGGGCGGGGTTTCCAGAGAAACCCCGCCCTTTTTTCATGCGTTATCTTAGTCGCGCGTTATCTTAGTCGCGTGAACCGATGTCGCGCAGTTTTTTACCGGCCATCAGATTGCGTTCGATATGCTCCAGCGAGACGTTTTTAGTCTCCGGGATCAGCATCACCGTCAGCAGAATGAAGAACAGGTTAAGCGCTGCGTAAACCCAGAAGGTATTCGCATTGCCCAGCGTATTCAGCATCGTCAGGAAGGTCGCGCCCACAATCATGTTCGCAATCCAGTTGGTGGTGGTAGAAACGGTGATACCGAAATCGCGGCCTTTCAGCGGCTGAATCTCGGAGCAGAGTACCCAGATCAGCGGACCGGCTGACATCGCAAAGCCTACGATGAACATCAGCAGCATACCGATGGCGAAGTACTGCGCGCCCGGGGTATGAATACCGAAATGCAGCATGGTACCCAGAACGCCCATTCCGGCCGCCATCACCATAAAGCCCAGAATCAGGGTCGGTTTACGGCCCCAGCGATCCACCAGACCGATGGCAATAAAGGTCGCCAGTACGTTAATCAGACCCACAATCACCGTGCCCCACATCTGTTGGGTCGTGTTGGCGAAACCGGCGATTTCAAAGATTTTCGGCGCGTAGTACATGATGACGTTCATGCCGGTAAACTGCTGCATCACCTGCAACAGGATGCCGAGATAGACCGCGCGGCGGAAGTGGCTGCTGGTGGTGAACAGACCCCAGCCAGACTGTTTGACCTTCAGGCTTTCACGAATCTCTTCCAGCTCACGTTTTGCCTGCTCACTGGTGTCACGCAGACGATCCAGCACGCGTTGAGCATCGCGGAAGTTACCTCGCGCTGCCAGCCAGCGTGGGCTGTTTGGCAGGAAGAAAACCCCGATCAGCAGCAGCAGTGCCGGAATGGTGATGATGCCCAGCATCCAGCGCCAGTTGCCGGTAAAGCTGAAGGCCGTATCGGTCAGGTAAGCACCCAGAATACCGATGGTAATCATCAGCTGATACAGCGAAATCATACTGCCACGAATTTTTTCCGGCGCAATTTCAGAAAGGTAGAGCGGGGCGGTATAAGAGGCGATACCCACTGCCAGGCCCAGCAGAACGCGGGCACTGATCAGCATTTCCGGATTCGGTGACATCGCTGACCAGAGTGAGCCGATAACAAACAGAATCGCCCCGGTCATCAGGCTTTTTTTACGGCCCAGGCGGGATGACATCCAGCCGCTGCCGATAGCGCCGACTGCGGCACCAAACATCATGGAGCTGACGATCCACTCCTGCTGATGCGCGGTAACATTAAAGTCCTTTGCGATAAACGGCAGGGCACCGGCGATGACGCCGATATCCAGACCGAACAGCAGACCCGCAAGGGCCGCCAGAAAGCAGACAAATAAGGTCATCGCCTTATTTGAAGTTCTGCTTTTACGTGTATTGCCAGGCATTTTAGCCTCCAGGTTTATCCATCATTGTTTTTATCAACGTTAAAAAACCGTTCGCGAGAAAAATGTGAAGTCGATCACTTTTGTGTAACCGTTTACACACGCTGAAACCCTGAAATTCAGCCTGTTTCTCTCGTAAAGATTAATTAATCAGTGAGGTATAGCACTCATCGAGTTTCTGACAATGCTCTGTTTACCGGCTATCAGACGACGCTGAAAATAACGCATTTTCAGAAGAATAACTACGTGCGTTAAATCTTAAATACCAGATAAACAAAGCATTTCGATTTGTAATCGTTAACATTTTGTTGTCAGAAAAAGCGAAAGGAAGTGTAGCTGAGAAATAAGAAATTGCGCTGACGCGAAAAACGCACGCCGGAGGTGGTGTTTTTTGCAGAGGAATCAGGCCAGACAGTGCGGCTGCACAGAGTGCGCGAAGGGAGAAAATTTGCGTCTGCCTTTGGCGCTGCGGCTGAAAGAATAAAAAAACCCTGCCCGCAGGCAGGGTTTCGTCAGCAGCCGGTGATCTTACAGGCCAGCCGCTTCACGCAGCAGGGCGGCCTTGTCAGTTTTTTCCCATGGGAAATGCTCGCGACCAAAGTGACCATAAGCGGCGGTCTCTTTGTAGATTGGATGCAGCAGATCCAGCATCTGAATCAGACCGTATGGACGCAGGTCGAAGAACTCGCGCACCAGCAGCGTGAGCTGCTCGGTTGAGACCTTCTCGGTGCCAAAAGTTTCTACCATGATAGAGGTTGGTTCAGCCACGCCGATCGCGTAGGAGACCTGAATTTCACAACGGTCAGCCAGACCGGCCGCGACGATGTTTTTCGCCACGTAACGCGCGGCATAGGCTGCAGAGCGGTCGACTTTAGATGGATCTTTACCGGAGAATGCACCGCCACCGTGACGCGCCATGCCGCCGTAGGTGTCCACAATGATTTTACGACCGGTCAGGCCGCAGTCGCCCATCGGGCCGCCGATCACAAAGCGACCGGTTGGGTTGATGTGATATTTGGTGGTGGCGCTCAGCCATTCTGCAGGCAGAACCGGTTTGATGATCTCTTCCATCACTGCTTCCTGCAGATCGCTCTGGCTGATGGATTCGGCGTGCTGGGTCGACAGAACCACGGCATCGATGCCGACGATTTTGCCATCGTCATACTGGAAGGTCACCTGGCTCTTGGCATCCGGACGCAGCCACGGCAGCGTTCCGTTTTTACGGACTTCAGCCTGACGCTGAACGAGACGGTGCGCATAGGTTACCGGCGCAGGCATCAGCACGTCGGTTTCGTTTGTGGCATAACCGAACATCAGGCCCTGGTCGCCCGCACCCTGTTCCAGCGGATCGGTACGGTCAACGCCCTGGTTGATATCCTGAGACTGTTTACCAATGGCGCTTAATACAGCGCAGGAGTTGGCATCAAAGCCCATATCGGAATGAACATAGCCGATTTCACGTACAGTTTTACGGGTGATCTCTTCGATGTCGACCCATGCGCTGGTCGTGATTTCACCGCCAACCAGCACCATGCCGGTTTTGACGTAGGTTTCGCAGGCCACGCGCGCTTTAGGATCCTGTTCCAGGATTGCATCCAGCACAGCATCGGAAATCTGGTCGGCGATTTTATCGGGATGTCCTTCTGATACGGACTCGGACGTGAAAAGGTGTTTAGCCATTCTGTTCTTTACCTTAAATTTGGTTTGAGTACGACTGCATAGCATCAGGAAAGGTTTCTGACCTGACGCCCCTTCAGGCAAAGCCGCGAGCAGTGAGGAGATATCAGCGCAGCAGGCTGATACCGCCTGAATCGTAACCTGTTTAGATGGAAAACCATCTGGACGGCTATTTTAGGATAGAGGATAAACCAATTGCCAGCCCTTTTTCTGTTTCTGCTTTCGCCCTGTCGCTGTTATCGGCATAATTTACTGAGGCTGCACACAATTCCCCGATAATCTTTTTGCATTTTTTCGCGGTAAACTGTATAAAACGCCGCTGCTTTTGCTGGCAGCAGCAAGGATGACGCCCCTGACTGCGTCGCGCCTGTCAGACCCGGGTCTGGCTTTCACCCTGGTTGTTCTCCATGTGCTTCTGACACATGCGGAGGTGATACAAGTAATGAACCACGCGTTTTCATCTTTCGGTTCTCTGCGCTGCGCCGCTGCGCTGGCTCTCTCCTGCTTCCCATCTGTTTCTCATGCCTGCCGATACGCTGTCCGCTACGGTAATTTTACCGACACAGGCACCGGCTAATCTTTACCTCTGTTCTTAGGTTTTTCTTCTCTGCGGCTGCGCCGCGGAACGACACCGGTTATCTCTGGTCTATACCGATGGTTAAATGTTCTCTGTTTAAACCGGGATGGTCAGGGTGTTTTACACTTAACGCTGAGGCGTGAATCGCGCTGGCAAGAATGTCAGGTGAACAGGACAGTGCATTTAATGTGGCGACAGGTTTTCAGATTAGCGGCCATACAGCCGGCTAACAGTTTTATCTTTCAACGGAAAATTGAGGTTCGCGATGTCTGACGACATGAAGAATATCAAAGGTTCGTCAGCTGGCGAACAGGGTACACTCCGCTCCATGCAGGAGGTGGCAATGAACGATCAGGATGCGAGCAAAATGTTGCGTACGTACAACATTGCCTGGTGGGGTAACAACTATTACGACGTTAACGAACTGGGCCATATCAGCGTCTGCCCGGACCCGGATCGTCCCGAGGTGCGTGTCGATTTAGCCCGGCTGGTTAAAGAGCGCGAAGCACAGGGCCAGCGTCTGCCCGCACTGTTCTGCTTCCCGCAGATCCTGCAGCACCGTCTGCGCTCCATCAATGCCGCGTTTAAACGCGCGCGCGAATCTTACGGCTATACCGGCGACTACTTCCTGGTTTATCCGATTAAGGTCAACCAGCATAAACGCGTTATCGAGTCGCTGATCCACAGCGGTGAGCCGCTGGGACTCGAAGCCGGTTCGAAAGCAGAACTGATGGCGGTGCTCGCCCATGCGGGACAGACCCGTTCAGTAATCGTCTGTAACGGCTACAAAGACCGCGAATATATTCGTCTGGCGCTGATTGGCGAAAAGATGGGCCACAAGGTCTATCTGGTGCTGGAAAAGATGACTGAAGTGCGGCTGGTGCTGGAAGAGGCCGGGCGTCTGAATGTGGTGCCGCGTCTGGGTATCCGTGCGCGTCTGGCGTCGCAGGGTTCCGGCAAATGGCAGTCAAGCGGTGGCGAAAAGTCCAAGTTTGGCCTGTCGGCGACTCAGGTGCTGAAACTGGTTGAGATTATGCGTGAAGCAGGCCGCATCGACAGCCTGCAGCTGCTGCACTTCCATCTGGGATCGCAGATGGCCAATATCCGCGATATCGCTACTGGCGTACGAGAGTCTGCGCGCTTCTATGTGGAACTGGCGAAGCTGGGCGTCAACATTAAATGCTTCGACGTCGGTGGCGGGCTGGGCGTCGATTATGAAGGTACGCGCTCGCAGTCTGACTGCTCGGTCAACTATGGCCTGAATGAGTACGCGAATAACGTGATCTGGGCAATCGGTGCCGCCTGTGATGAGCATGGTCTGGAACATCCGACGGTCATCACCGAGTCGGGCCGTGCCGTGACCGCACACCACACGGTGCTGGTTTCGAACATTATCGGCGTGGAGCGTAACGAGTTCAGCGAACCTGAAACGCCGGATCCGGATGCGCCACGTCCGATTCTCAGCATGTGGGAAACCTGGCAGGAGATGCACGAGCCGGACACCCGCCGCTCGCTGCGCGAATGGCTGCATGACAGCCAGATGGACCTGTCTGATATCCATACCGGCTATTCGTCCGGCACCTATGACCTTAAACAGCGTTCATGGGCTGAGCAGCTCTATCTGAGCATCTGCCATTACATTCAGCAGCACCTCGATCCGAGCAACCGTGCGCACCGTCCGATCATCGACGAACTGCAGGAGCGGATGGCGGATAAGATTTACGTGAATTTCTCGCTGTTCCAGTCGATGCCGGATGCATGGGGTATCGACCAGCTCTTCCCGGTACTGCCGCTGGAAGGGCTGAACAGGAAGCCGGAGCGTCGTGCCGTGCTGCTCGACATCACCTGTGACTCTGATGGCACTATCGATCACTACGTCGATGGCGACGGCATCGCGACCACGCTGCCGATGCCGGAATATGACCTGGATAACCCGCCGATGCTGGGCTTCTTTATGGTCGGTGCCTATCAGGAGATCCTGGGCAACATGCACAACCTGTTCGGCGACACCGAGGCGGTGGATGTCTACGCGCGCGAGAACGGTGAAGTCGAAGTGCAGCTCTCCGACGAAGGGGACACGGTGGCAGACATGCTGCGCTACGTGCAGCTTGATCCCAACGAGCTGATGACGCTATTCCGTAATCAGGTTCAGACGTCCGATATCGACGACGAACTGCGTGCGCAGTTCCTCGAAGAGTTCGAGAGCGGCCTCTACGGATACACTTATTTAGAAGATGAGTAACCGACGCGGGCAGGCGGCGATCGCATATTGCAGTTGCCGTTCACTATGTCGATAATCTGACACACTCAATCCCTTCCTCGTCGGGCCTAACGACGCGGAGGGGATTTTTTTCATCTCAACCTTAATGGCTTGCGGGCCTGGCCCGACTTACGCACATAGAGAGAGCAATTATGTATAACACGCTTGGCAATCAGTACGACAACTCCCTGGTTTCTAACGCCTTTGGCTTTATGCGTTTCCCGCTGAATTTCCAGCCTTATGACAGCGACGCAGAGTGGGTGATCACTGGCGTTCCTTTCGATGCCGCCACCTCGGGTCGTCCAGGCAGCCGTCTGGGGCCGGGAGCCATCCGTCAGATCTCCACCAATCTGGCGTGGGAAGGCTGCCGCTGGCCGTGGGATTTCGATCTGCGTCAGCGTCTGAACGTCGTTGACTGCGGCGATCTGGTTTACGCCTTTGGTGATTCGCAGGATCTCTCCGATAAGTTACAGGCCCATGCAGAAAAACTGCTGGCTAACGGCAAGCGCATGATGACCTTCGGCGGCGACCACTACGTTACGCTGCCGCTGCTGCGCGCTCATGCGAAATATTTCGGCAAGATGGCACTGGTGCACTTCGATGCGCACACCGACACCTACTCCAATGGCCCGACGTTCGACCACGGCACCATGTTCTTTACCGCGCCGAAAGAGGGGCTGATCGATCCACAGCACTCCGTGCAGATTGGTATCCGCACCGAATTCGACAAGAGCCTGGGCTTCAACGTGCTGGATGCGGCGCAGGTCAACGACCGCAGCGTTGACGATATCCTGGCCGAAGTAAAACGCACCGTTGGCGACCTGCCAGTCTACCTGACGTTTGACATCGACTGTCTGGATCCGGCCCATGCGCCAGGCACCGGCACGCCAGTCATTGGCGGTCTCACCACCGACAAGGCGACCAAGCTGATCCGTGGCCTGCAGGGGATGAACATTGTCGGGATGGACCTGGTCGAAGTCGCACCGGGCTATGACCACGCCGATCTGACTGCACTGGCGGCGGCTACGCTGGCGCTGGATATGCTGCATGTTCAGGCTGTGAACAAAGGCTGATGCCTGCGTGACCTGAAACGCCTGCCGGTTATGTCTGGCAGGCGTCGGTTTTCACCTTTCTTACCGCGGCGGTGCCTTACTCACACCGTTTTGACTGCTCATCCCTGCCCGCCATACCCCTGCCGCAATTTGGCTTTCGTTACAACATTCCTGTTAATCCGGAGTGCGACGCATCGGGCGCAATCCTGCATCAGCAACTAAACTGATTGATACCCATTCTCAATGTGGAGGCAATCATGGGCTTTCTTGATGAACTGGCAGGTTCACTGCAGAACCACCAGAGTGACGGGCACCTGCCGGGACAGCTTCAGGCGGTCTGGCACTGGGTGCAGGAGCAGGGCGGTATTGAAGTGTTATTGCAAAAATTTCAGCAGGGCGGACTGGGTGAGGTGTTCAGCTCATGGATTGGCACCGGGGCGAATCAGCCGCTGGCGCATAGCGATATCCATTCGGCGTTTGGTCAGGCTGAGCTGCAGTCGCTGGCGGAGAAGCTGGGCACCGATGTGCAGGGTTCGGCGGGAACGCTGGCGGTGATCCTGCCGCAACTGATCGACCGGATGTCGCCGCAGGGGCAGATGGACGAGGCTTCATTGCACGAGAACAAACTCGATCTGGGCTCCATGGTAAATCAGATATTCCATCGTTAACCTGATAATCGCCCGCTGAACCGTATGACAGGCGCATCCATTACAGTGCGCCTGTCACTCGCCTTACTTCGCGTCGGCCGCAATACGTTCGCGTATATGCTCTGCACGGGCTTCAGAGGCCGGGTGCGAATCAAACATAGAACTCTGACGTCCCTGTTCCAGCTTCGCCAGCTTCTCGAAGCTGGTTACCAGTCCCATCGGATTGATGTTGCGTTTCTTCATCAGGTCGTAGGAGTAGTCATCTGCCTGCGACTCCTGGGTCTGGGAGAATTGCGCGTTGACCAGTTTTTCACCCATTTCGCCCAGCTGCGACTGCGACAGGGAGCCGATCACTCCCCCCACTGACGCGGCTGCCGTACGTGCCGCAGTAGTGGCATACGCCAGCTGCATCGCCTTGCGCGTATGGCCCAGCGCGACGTGGCCCATCTCATGGCCCAGCACGCCTTCGACTTCATTGTCGGTCATCATATCCATCAGGCCGCTGTAAACGCGGATACAGCCGTTCGCCATCGCCCAGGCGTTAACGTCTTTAGTCTGATAGACCTTGTAGTTAGCCGGAGTGCCATTGATATTATCGCCCAGTGCCGCCGCGATTTTGTTCAGACGCTGCTGATAGTCGCTGTTCGCAGGCGCAATCTGATTCTCTTTGTCCATCTGCTCACAGGATTTATCGCTCAGCTGCTTTACCTGATCGTCGCTCAGGGTATAAGCCTGAAACGCCTGTGCACCCGACTGCATCAGCGCATTATTGTCTAAACCCTGACAGCCGCTGAGCAGCGTTGCCAGCCCAAGCGCACATACCGTTTTCTGGATTTTCATGCTCGATCCCATTCATAACAAGGTAAGAAAAACAAACACCTGAAACTCAGCCAGGTGGATAAACGTTTTGGTTATAGCGTGCCCGTCTGCACTTTGCTAGCAGAGTTGGCCGGAAATGCCAGACGAAGCGGCTGCATTTAGCGTTTTGCAGCATGTACTTTTGCCCCGACTTTCATGTACATTGATGGGCAACTTTTTCCTTGTTTTGCCCGGTAACTCATTAATAACAATGAGTTAAGGTGCGAAGCATTAATCCGACCTGGAGTAGAAAATGCCCTCTCGTAAAGAGCTTGCCAACGCCGTTCGCGCGTTAAGTATGGATGCAGTACAGAAAGCGAAGTCGGGACATCCGGGTGCCCCAATGGGTATGGCGGACATCGCTGAAGTCCTCTGGCGCGGCTATCTGAACCACAACCCAACGAACCCGCTGTGGGCTGACCGCGACCGTTTTGTGCTCTCTAACGGTCACGGCTCAATGCTGATCTATAGCCTGCTGCACCTGACCGGCTACGATCTGCCTATGAGCGAGCTGGAAAATTTCCGTCAGCTGCACTCTAAGACTCCAGGTCACCCGGAATATGGCTACACCGCAGGTGTGGAAACCACCACCGGTCCGCTGGGCCAGGGTATCGCTAACGCCGTCGGCTTCGCGATTGCAGAGCGCACGCTGGCCGCTCAGTTCAACCGTCCGGGTCATGATATCGTAGACCACAACACCTATGTCTTCATGGGTGACGGCTGCATGATGGAAGGCATCTCTCACGAAGTCTGCTCGCTGGCGGGAACGCTGAAACTGGGCAAGCTGGTGGCCTTCTATGATGATAACGGCATCTCTATCGACGGTCACATTGATGGCTGGTTCACCGACGACACCGCGAAGCGTTTTGAGGCTTACGGCTGGCACGTAATCCGTGGCATTGATGGTCACGATGCAGAGGCCATTGCCAAAGCGATCGACGAAGCGAAAAGCGTCAGCGACAAACCTTCACTGCTGATGTGCAAAACCGTGATTGGCTTCGGTTCGCCGAACAAAGCGGGCACGCATGATTCACACGGCGCGCCGCTGGGCGATGACGAAGTGGCACTGACCCGCAAACAGCTGGGCTGGAACCACGCACCGTTCGTGATCCCTTCTGACATTTACGCTGAGTGGGACGCGAAAGAAGCGGGCCAGGCAAAAGAGTCTGCCTGGAATGAGAAATTCGCCGCCTATGCGCAGGCGCATCCGGAGCTGGCGGCTGAGTTCAAACGTCGCGTCAGCAATGAACTGCCGGCGAACTGGCAGGAAGAGTCGCAGAAGTTTGTTGAGCAGCTGCAGGCTAATCCGGCGAAAATCGCCAGCCGTAAAGCCTCACAGAATGCCATCGAAGCTTTTGGTAAAATTCTGCCAGAATATCTGGGTGGCTCAGCCGATCTGGCGCCAAGCAACCTGACCATCTGGTCCGGCTCTAAGCCGATCAATGAAGATGCGGCCGGTAACTACATTCATTACGGTGTGCGCGAGTTCGGTATGACCGCCATTGCTAACGGCCTGGCGCTGCACGGTGGCTTCCTGCCTTACACCGCAACCTTCCTGATGTTCGTAGAATATGCGCGTAATGCTGCGCGTATGGCTGCACTGATGAAGATTCGTCAGATCATGGTCTACACCCATGACTCCATTGGCCTGGGCGAAGATGGCCCGACGCACCAGCCGGTTGAGCAGATGGCGAGCCTGCGTACCACACCAAACATGAGCCTGTGGCGTCCATGTGACCAGGTGGAATCTGCCGTGGCGTGGAAATATGCCATTGAGCGTAAAGACGGCCCGACGGCGCTGATCTTCTCCCGTCAGAATCTGGCGCAGCAGGAACGTGATGCTGCACAGCTGGCTGACGTCGCGCGCGGCGGTTACGTGCTGAAAGCGTGCGAGGGCACACCGGAGCTGATTCTGATCGCCACCGGTTCAGAAGTGGAACTGGCGGTAGGTGCCTGGGACAAACTGACCAGCGAAGGCCGCAAAGTGCGCGTGGTCTCTATGCCATCGACCGATGCTTTCGACAAGCAGAGCGATGAGTATCGTGAATCTGTACTGCCAAAAGCGGTCAGCGCACGCGTCGCTATTGAAGCGGGTATCGCAGATTACTGGTTCAAATACACTGGCCTGAACGGCGCGATTGTGGGCATGACCAGCTTCGGCGAATCTGCGCCTGCAGATCAGCTGTTTGAACTGTTTGGCTTTACCGTCGACAACGTGGTCGCGAAAGCGAAGGCGTTGCTGGCGTAAAAAGCAGCCAGGCGGGTCTGTTCTCGTCTGGCAGTAAAACCGGGGGACGATATTTTCGTCCCTTTCTCCTCTTTTATTCCTGCAGTAATAACTGATTTTTGCCCGTTTTTGTGATGTAGATCCAAATTTAAGCAGGCAGATTGATCACAGTCATTCCCGTTATTCCTGCATTCTATTATTGTAGCTGAACCGTTTCAGTCTCCGGGCAAATCGTCCTGGTTTCGGACAAAGCCGGGTAAGAATCTCCTGTACAAAATGCAGTGAAACGCTCAGGCTAACGGCACGTTTTTTTCAGTCTGACGTGGCAGGAGAGAAATGACGGTACGGGTAGCAATAAATGGTTTTGGCCGGATTGGACGCAACGTCCTGCGTGCGCTCTATGAAACGGGCCGGCGGGCGGAAATCACCGTCGTCGCCATTAACGAGCTGGCTGAAGCCACCGGCATGGCGCACCTGCTGAAGTATGATACCAGCCACGGCCGTTTTGCTTTCGATGTCCGACAGGAGCGCGATGTGTTGTGTGTGGGAGGCGATACCCTGCGCATTCTTCACCGTGCTGATATTGCCGATCTTCCCTGGCGCGAACTGGACGTGGATGTCGTGCTGGACTGCACGGGCGTCTACGGGTCGCGCGCCGACGGTGAAGCGCATCTGCAGGCGGGCGCGAAGAAAGTCCTGTTCTCGCATCCTGGCGGCCATGACCTCGACGCCACCGTCGTGTATGGCGTGAATCAGCAGGATCTGACGCCCGGCGATCGCATCGTCTCCAACGCCTCCTGTACCACCAACTGCATTATTCCGGTGATCAAACTGCTGGATGACGCCTTTGGCATCGAGTCCGGCACTGTCACCACGATCCACTCCGCGATGCACGACCAGCAGGTCATCGACGCCTATCACAGCGATCTGCGTCGTACCCGCGCCGCCAGTCAGTCGATCATTCCAGTCGACACGCGGCTGGCCGCCGGGATTACCCGCATTTTTCCGAAATTCAACGATCGCTTCGAGGCGATAGCCGTTCGCGTGCCAACGATTAACGTGACGGCCATCGATCTCAGTGTTTCTGTACGTCAGCCCGTAAAGGCTTGTGAGGTGAACACCCTGCTGCAAAGCGCGGCAGAGGGGGCATTTCGTGGTATAGTTGACTATACGGAATTACCGTTAGTCTCAGTCGATTTTAACCATGATCCGCATAGTGCCATTGTGGATGGAACACAAACGCGGGTCAGTGGTCAACACCTTATCAAGACCCTGGTCTGGTGTGACAACGAATGGGGCTTCGCTAACCGGATGCTCGACACGACGTTAGCGATGGCCGCAAGTGGTTTCAGGTAAGACGCGGTTTGCGTCTGGCAAAACTTATGAGAATCAACGAGAGGATTCACCATGTCTGTAATTAAGATGACCGATCTGGATCTGGCTGGCAAACGCGTGCTGATCCGTGCCGATCTGAACGTACCTGTTAAAGAAGGTAAAGTGACGTCTGATGCACGTATCCGTGCTTCTCTGCCAACCATTGAAGCGGCGTTGAAGCAGGGCGCGAAAGTAATGGTTACCTCTCACCTGGGTCGTCCGACCGAAGGTGAATATAACGAAGAGTTCTCACTGCTGCCGGTAGTTAACTACCTGAAAGAGAAGCTGAACGGCACCACCGTAACGCTGGCAAAAGATTACCTCGATGGCGTTGAAGTTGGCGCTGGCGAGCTGGTGGTTCTGGAAAACGTTCGCTTCAACAAAGGCGAAAAGAAAGACGATGAAGCACTGTCTAAAAAATATGCTGCCCTGTGTGACGTCTTCGTGATGGATGCTTTTGGTACCGCGCACCGCGCGCAGGCGTCTACCCATGGCGTCGGCAAATTTGCGCCTGTCGCCTGTGCAGGCCCGCTGCTCTCCGCTGAGCTGGAAGCGCTGGGTAAAGTGATGAGCAACCCTGAACGTCCACTGGTTGCGGTCGTTGGTGGCTCTAAAGTTTCGACCAAATTCGATGTGCTGCAGTCTCTGGTGAAAATCGCGGACACCGTGATTGTCGGCGGCGGCATCGCTAACACCTTTGTGGCTATCGACAACAACGTCGGTAAATCACTCTATGAACCCGACTTCGTTGAAGCGGCTAAAGGCCTGCGCGACCAGTACGGCATCCCGGTTCCGGTTGACTCACGCGTTGGCACGGAATTCTCTGAAACTGCCCCTTCAACCGTGAAAAAGGTTTCGGAAGTCGCGGATAACGAAGAGATTATGGACTTCGGTGATGAAACCGCACAGGCAATGGCGGCCATTCTGAAGAACGCCAGAACCATCCTGTGGAACGGTCCGGTAGGCGTGTTTGAGTTCCCTAACTTCCGTAAAGGAACTGAGATCGTGGCTAACGCCATTGCAGACAGCGACGCGTTCTCTGTGGCAGGCGGCGGCGATACCTTAGCGGCTATCGATATGTTCGGCATTGAAGACAAAATTTCCTACATCTCGACCGGCGGCGGCGCATTCCTGGAGTTCGTGGAAGGCAAAAAACTGCCAGCCGTTGCCATGCTGGAAGAGCGTGCGAAGCAGTAATCCTTTGGGGGCGGTGCCTGACAGCATCGCCTGAAGTCTTGCCCGACTGGGCGTTTAAATCGACGTTCCTTAAGGGGAACAACGGTCACGAAACAGGACACAATCATGTCTAAAATTTTTGATTTCGTAAAACCCGGCGTTGTTACTGGTGATGACGTACAGAAGATCTTCAAAGTTGCAAAAGAGAACAAATTCGCACTGCCAGCCGTAAACTGCGTCGGCACCGACTCCATCAATGCGGCACTCGAAGCGGCAGCGAAAGTTAAAGCGCCTATCATCATCCAGTTCTCTAACGGTGGTGCGGCCTTTATCGCAGGTAAAGGCTTCAAGACTGACAAGCCACAGGGCGCGGCCATCTTCGGTGCTATCGCTGGCGCACACCATGTTCACCTGATGGCAGAGCAGTATGGCGTGCCGGTTATCCTGCACACCGACCACTGTGCCAAGAAACTGCTGCCGTGGATCGACGGTCTGCTGGACGCGGGCGAAGCGTACTTCCAGAAAAATGGTAAGCCACTCTTCTCTTCTCACATGATTGACCTGTCAGAAGAGTCTCTGGAAGAGAATATCGAAATCAGCAGCAAGTACCTGGCGCGCATGGCCAAACTGGACATGACCCTGGAGATCGAACTGGGCTGCACCGGTGGTGAAGAAGATGGCGTGGATAACAGCCACATGGACGCATCAGCGCTCTACACGCAGCCAGAAGATGTAAACTACGCGTACGAAAAACTGCATGCGATCAGCCCGCGCTTCACCATTGCGGCCTCATTCGGTAACGTTCACGGCGTTTACAAGCCAGGCAACGTAAAACTGACCCCAACCATCCTGCGTGACTCGCAGAAATTTGTCTGTGAAAAACATGGCCTGCCGCACAACGCGCTGGACTTCGTTTTCCACGGCGGTTCCGGTTCTTCAGCAGCAGAAATCGAAGAGTCTATCAGCTACGGCGTGATCAAGATGAACATCGATACCGACACCCAGTGGGCGACATGGGACGGTATCCTGCAGTACTACAAAAAGAACGAAGGCTATCTGCAGTCCCAGCTGGGTAACCCGGAAGGCGACGACAAGCCAAACAAGAAATATTATGACCCGCGTGTCTGGCTGCGTGCTGCCCAGTCCTCAATGGTCGTGCGTCTGGAGCAGGCTTTCAAAGAGCTGAACGCTGTCGACGTTCTGTAACGTTTATCCGTTACCGTACAAAAAAGGCCCGAAAGGGCCTTTTTTTATGCGTTAAGCCAGCCGGAAGAGAGGGGGATTTGGCACTTCATCTGATAATTGATTACCCTTGTTACCAGGGTGTCGGATTACATCTGGCAGTTTTGTCATTCCCCGATGGGAAGCTAACAACAGGGCTTATTAATGGAAGAGTTACACGTCGTCGACGGCATCAATAACGCGGGCAACTGGCTGATACGCAATCAGGCGCTGATCCTCAGCTACGCCGTCAATATCGTTGCGGCCATCGCCATTCTTATCGTCGGGATGATCATCGCCCGCATTATCTCCAATACGGTCAATCGTCTGCTGCGGGCCCGTCACATCGACGCCACCGTTGCCGATTTCCTCTCTGCGCTGGTGCGCTATGGCGTCATTGCTTTTACGCTTATCGCCGCGCTGGGGCGCATTGGTGTCCAGACGGCCTCGGTGATTGCCGTGCTGGGTGCTGCCGGACTGGCCGTGGGTCTGGCCTTACAGGGCTCACTCTCAAACCTGGCGGCTGGCGTATTGCTGGTGACCTTCCGTCCGTTCCGGACTGGCGAGTTTGTCGATCTGGGTGGCGTAATGGGCACTGTCCTGAACGTGCAGATCTTTTCCACCACGCTGCGCTCTGCAGATGGCAAAATCGTCGTCGTACCGAATGGCAAGATCATCAGCGGAAACATCGTCAACTTCTCGCGCGAGCCGGTTCGCCGCAATGAGTTTATTATTGGCGTTGCCTACGACGCGGATGTAGATGAAGTAATCGCGTTACTGCAGCAGGTGGTGGAAGCCGATGAGCGCGTACTGAAAGACAAGGGCATTCAGATCGGTCTGAACGAGCTGGCCGCATCCTCCCTGAACTTCGTAGTGCGCTGCTGGAGTAACAGCGGAGACCTCCAGAATGTCTACTGGGACCTGATGAAGAACTTTAAACGTGCCCTGGATGAGAAAGGGATTGGCATTCCTTATCCACAAATGGATGTGCATCTTCATGCGGTCAGTAAGCCAGAGGCTACAGCACCCGAGGCACAGCCACAGTAAACTTTCGTCGGGCGACCCGGGTCGCCCATTAATTCTGCTAATCGCAGATTAATTCTTTCAATTTCCGCTTATTACCTTCTCTCCTTATACTTCACCGCATCGAATCCTGTGAGGAAGTAATCCTGTGTTATCTCTTTATTTTCAGGGGCTTGCGCTTGGCGCTGCGCTCATCCTGCCGCTGGGCCCTCAGAACGCTTTTGTGATGAATCAGGGCGTGAAGCGCCAGTATCATCTGATGACAGCGGCACTCTGCTCGCTGAGCGATATTCTGCTGATCTGTGGCGGCATCTTTGGCGGCAGCGCACTGCTGAACCAGTCGCCGCTGCTGTTGATGGCCATTACCTGGGCAGGCGTTGCCTTTCTGCTGTGGTATGGCTGGGGGGCGCTGCGCAGTGCTTTTCGTGGCGACGCTGACCTGGCACAGGGTGAGACGTTAAAACAGGGCAGGGGACGAATTATCGCAACGCTGCTGGCGGTCACCTGGCTCAATCCACACGTCTATCTTGATACGTTTGTGGTCCTGGGCAGCCTGGGCGGTCAGCTGCCGACCACTACGGCACGCCAGTGGTTCGCACTGGGGACCATCAGTGCATCGGTACTGTGGTTCTTCGGTCTGGCGCTGCTGGCGGCGTGGCTCTCCCCGCGGCTGCGCACGATGAAAGCACAGCGCATCATTAATCTGCTGGTCGGTGCGGTCATGTGGTTCATCGCTCTGCAGCTGGCTCGCCAGGGCATAGCCGGTTTTTGAATCCGGTCGCGAGCCGTGCCGGTAATTGCCGCATGACGGGCGAACTTTTGCCATAATGACCACTCAAAGCATGGCGCATACCGATGCGCTGCTGGGCTTCGCCGGTTAGAAGCCATCATAGTGACCTTTTCAAGGAGGACTTTCATGAAACTGAAAGCATTGGCTCTGGCCGCAATCATGAGCGCCGGGGCACTGCCTGGCGTATACGCTGATGAGTTACCGAACGGGCCCCACGTGGTGACCTCAGGCAAGGCAACAGTCGATGCCCGTCCCGATATCGCCACGCTCTCTATCGTGGTGAACGTCTCATCCAAAGATGCCGCCGATGCGAAAAAGCAGGCGGACAGCCGGGTTGCTCAATATTTCGATTTTCTGCAGAAAAATGGCATTGAGAAGAAAGATATCGAGGCGGCTAACCTGAGCACGCAGCCTGAGTATGACTACACCAAAGAGGGTAAATCAGTCCTGAAAGGCTACCGTGCTGTCCGTCAGGTACAGGTCACGCTGCGCCAGCTGGACAAGCTGAACGATCTGCTGGATGGCGCATTGAAGTCAGGCCTGAACGAGGTGCGTAGCGTTGAGTTAGGCGTGGCAAACCCGGAGAGTTATAAAGAGCAGGCGCGTAACGCGGCGATTAAGAATGCGACCCGGCAGGCATCCCAGCTGGCAGAAGGATTTAACGCGAAGCTGGGGCCGATCTACAGCATTCGTTACCAGGTTGCCAACTATCAGCCGATGCCGATGAACCGCATGTATAAAGCGGCGGCGGCGGCAGATACCTCTGCGCAGGAAACCTATGATCAGCAGAGCATCAACTTTGACGATCAGGTTGATGTGGTGTTTGAGATCAAGCCCAACGCGGCACAATAAAAAAACGGGGCTGTTGCCCCGTTTTTGTTTTCAGGCGACGACTTCATCCTGACGCAGCACCCGATGTCCGTGCGCAATCAGCGCATCGGTGACCCGACGCATTAACCGGCTTTCAGGCGCAAACCGGTGCCAGTAGAGCATGCGGCGCTGATAGAGGCCTGGCGTCAGGTCAATTAACTCTCCGCTTGCCAGCTCACGCTCAATCTGCAGATGCGGGATCATGCAGCAGGTCGATCCCTGTCGCGCCATCTGCACAAAGGCCTCTGAGGAGTTCACGATGTGGCACGGAACGCTGCCTGGTGACAGGTCAAAGTTCTGCTGCAGAAAAGCCTGGTGCATATCGTCAAGGTGGTCAAACGCGACCGCAGGCGCTTTCAGCAAAGCAGAGCGGGTGACGCCGTTCGGGAAGAAGCGATCGGCAAAGTCACGCGACGCCACAAACAGGTAGTCAAGCGCGCCGAGCTGATCCACCAGGCAACTGGGCAGAGGCTGTGGCTGAATACTGACCGCGCCCACCACTTCGCCCCGACGCAGGCGCTCCTGGGTGCGGGTTTCATCTTCAACCTGCAGGTTCAGGCGGACGGGCGAGTCTGCCAGCACATCTTTCAGCGCAGGCAACAGCCAGGTCGCCAGACTGTCGGCGTTGACCGCCAGCGACAGCAGCAGGGGCGTGGTGCCACTATTCTCATCGCCCAGCCACTCCTCTTCCAGCAGTTCCACCTGGTGCAGCAACGCCAGCAGTTTCTGGCCCTGTTCGGTGGGGCGCGGCGGCACCGTGCGCACCAGCAGCGGCTGGCCAAACAGGTTTTCCAGCTGCTTGATGCGCTGTGATACCGCCGACTGCGTGATACACAATTTTTGTGCGGCACGCTCAAATCCGCGTTCGCGGATCACTGAATCCAGCGCCTGAAGCGTTCGATAATCCGGGCGTTTCATTGTTGTTTTTTCTCCTTCAGGGTGGACGTTACTCTGCCACAAGCGTGTCACCGGTAATGGCTCACTTGTTTTTGTGGGCTGGCTTCCAAACCGATAAATCCACGTCGGTCAGCCGCGCATTTTCAGCAAGCCTTGTTTTATACTACGCGCACTTCGTTGTCGCACAGGTTTTAAACATACCATGACCCAGGATGAACTGAAAAAAGCCGTTGGCTGGGCTGCACTTGAGTACGTGCAGCCAGGCACCATTGTTGGCGTAGGCACCGGATCGACCGCTTCCCACTTTATCGATGCGCTTGCCACGGTCAGACATCAGATTGACGGCGCCGTCTCCAGCTCCGACGCCTCTACCCAGAAGCTGAAAAGCCTGGGCATTCAGGTGTTCGATCTGAACGAGGTTGACCAGCTGTCGGTCTATGTTGATGGCGCAGATGAGATCAACCCTCAGATGCAGATGATCAAAGGCGGTGGAGCGGCGCTGACACGGGAAAAAATCGTGGCTGCGGTGGCACAGACGTTTATCTGTATCGCCGACGCCTCGAAAGAGGTGGATGTACTGGGCCGTTTTCCATTACCGGTTGAGGTGATCCCGATGGCGCGCAGTTATGTGGCGCGTGAACTGGTGAAAATGGGAGGGCTGCCTGAGTATCGTCAGAACGTGGTCACTGACAACGGCAACATTATTCTTGATGTGCATAATCTGCGCATTCTCGATCCGATCGAACTGGAAAAAACTATTAATGCCCTGCCTGGCGTCGTTACCGTCGGTCTTTTTGCCGCGCGTGGTGCCGACATCGCGCTGATTGGCGGGCCGGACGGGGTGAAAACCATCAAAAGATGATCTGGCCGGCGTCACTCTGGCGCCGGTTATTTCTGCCTGCAAATCATCTTTTCTCGCCCGGATGAAATTTGGTGACTTATGTCACATAACCGTCATCGGCAGTGAGTTCATTCTCTCTTAAACGCCCACCTCATGATTTTGTCCGGCAATGTGCTGCCGTCAGCCGTTGCCGTGCTGGCCTCTGGGCAATCGTTTGTATTGCCGGACGCGATTTTTTTGATATTTTGACAGAAGGCTGGCTTATGGTAGTCCTCATTGAACGCTGAATAGGATCGGGAAATGGCAAAGGTATCACTGGAAAAAGATAAGATTAAGTTCCTGCTGGTGGAAGGTGTCCACCAGAGTGCGCTGGATAACCTGCGGGCTGCAGGCTACACCAACATCGAATTCCACAAGGGCGCACTGGACTCCGACGCATTAAAAGCATCGATCCGCGATGCGCATTTCATTGGTATCCGTTCCCGCTCCCAGCTTACTGAAGAGATTTTTGCCGCAGCTGAAAAGCTGGTCGCCGTGGGTTGTTTCTGTATCGGTACTAACCAGGTTGATCTGGACGCTGCGGCCAGCCGGGGGATCCCGGTATTCAACGCGCCGTTCTCTAATACCCGCTCGGTGGCTGAACTGGTGATTGGTGAGATGCTGCTGATGTTGCGCGGCATCCCGGAAGCGAACGCGAAAGCTCACCGTGGCATCTGGAACAAGAATGCCAAAGGCTCGTTTGAAGCGCGTGGCAAGAAGCTGGGAATCATCGGTTACGGTCACATCGGTATGCAACTGGGTGTGCTGGCGGAAAGTCTGGGGATGCACGTTTTCTTCTACGACATTGAAAACAAACTGCCGCTGGGAAATGCCACCCAGGTTCGCTATCTTAATGACCTGCTCAGCATGAGCGACGTTGTCAGCCTGCACGTGCCGGAAACCCTCTCCACGCAGGATATGATTGGCGCAGAACAGCTGGCGCAGATGAAGCCTGGCGCGCTGCTGATTAACGCCTCTCGCGGTACAGTGGTCGATATCCCGGCGCTGTGCGACGCGCTGGCCAGTAAGCATTTGGGTGGCGCAGCCATTGACGTCTTCCCCGTAGAACCGGCTACCAACAGCGATCCCTTTATTTCACCACTGAGTGAGTTCGATAACGTGATCCTGACGCCGCACATTGGCGGCTCGACGGAAGAAGCGCAGGAGAATATTGGTATTGAGGTGGCGGGCAAACTGGCGAAATACTCCGACAACGGGTCGACGCTGTCAGCAGTCAATTTCCCGGAAGTCTCATTGCCAATCCACGGCATCAGCGCCAGCCGCCTGCTGCATATCCATGAAAACCGTCCAGGTGTGCTGACGGCCATTAACCAGATTTTTGCGGAGCAGGGCATCAACATTGCCGCTCAGTACCTGCAGACGTCGCCATTTATGGGGTATGTGGTTATCGACATTGATGCGGAGCCAGAGGTGGCGGATAAAGCCCTGCAGCTGATGAAGGCCATTCCGGGCACTATTCGCGCCCGTCTGCTTTACTAAGCACTTCAGACAGGAGGTGGTGCCAGGGTGTGCCACTTCATAGTGTCAGCAACGTCAGGCTCGGGCTGCTTTGCGGCTGAGCCTGTTCCTTTCATGCTGCACTCTTCTTTGTTGCCTGATCCGGGATTCAGCCGTGTAAAAGCGGGGCGCTTCTACTCCCACTGCCAGAGCCTTGATGGCGTGATAACTGCAGGCAGAGCCACATCCCATTCTGCCACCGGCAACTCCTCCACCCGCTGACAGTCGTGCGCCACACCTACGGGCAGAAAGCCGTGCTGCTGCCAGTTCTGCAGCGTGCGATCGTAGAAACCGCCTCCCATTCCCAGTCGCTGCCCGTGCTGATCGAATGCGACCAGCGGTACCAGCATCAGATCCAATTGATCCAGAGTGATCAACTGCCGGATATCCAGCGGCGGCTCCGGGATGCCCAGTTTATTGGTGATCAGGGGGGTGTCAGGCGTGTAGCGTAAAAACAGTAGATGACCGGGGGAGAAGGGGTGTAAAACTGGCAGGCAGACCGTCTTTTTCAGGTGCCAGAGCCGGGCGATCAGGGGACGGGTATTAAGTTCGCCATCCACGGAGAGAAACAGTGCTACGGTGTCTGCCGCGGAGAGTGGCGCAACGTTCAGGGCAAGCTCAGCGAGCTGTTCCGCCGCCTGGGCCTGTTGCTCATCAGTCAGAGCACGTCGCAGATGGCGCACCTGCTGACGAATCGCCTGACGTTGTGTCATGGAAGGTTCTGACATGATTTTTCCGCCGGATAAGCCACTGAGCAGCCACTATAACATGTCAGTCGGGGAAAAAAGCAGGACGAAAAGAAGGGAGATCTCCGAGATGCCGCCGCAGGCTGTAACCCTTGAACCCTTGGTTCAAGGTGAACATGCCGTCGTAACCATCAGGCTTCTCGGACGAACCGAGCATGCACACAGGTTACAGAGCGTCACATTCTGTTTTTTCGAAATATCGGCTCAGGGGACTGGCCCGCTTGCAAACATCTCAGAGAAAGTTTACCTCACCGTTGCCTGACGTGTAGCAACCATGAAGTTTTATTCGAACTTCGCACCCTCACGTTCGGAGATGCGGCCCTGCTCAACCAGTGCCTGTTCAATCGTCTGCTGCAACATACGGATGCGTTGTTCCATATTAGCAGCATAGTCGCGCGTTTTCACTTTCTCCTGAGCGAGCTCGTGGCAGACGTTTAACGCGGCGATAAACACCAGTTGTTCTGTATTTGTGACTCTAGTGCGAACTTTCAGATCTTGCAACCGCTGATTGAGATCTTCAGCCGCGCTATTGAGCGCATCTTGCTGCTCTGGCGGACAATTCACTCTCAACGAACGACCAAAAATTTGTAAATCTACCGGTTGTGCAGACATGCCACCTTCCTGACTGATTCCTTCGCTCGCCACTCCCTTAGCGGTCAATGGCTTGGGAGGCGGGCAACTATATAGACCCACGAAATAAGATACAACCCCTTTTCTGGAAACCTTGAGGCAGCTAGTGGTAGCATAACACGAACTTATTCTGCCAACGACGATGAAAACTTATGTCCTTACAGAACGCAACCCCCGATTACAACGCGCTTGCCGCCATACTCTCACAGCAGGGTGTAGGAATGACGCCAGCAGAAATGCATGGCCTCCTGAGCGGCATCCTTTGCGGCGGTAACCAGGACACCAGCTGGAAAACGCTGGTACACGATCTGGCTAACGAAGGCATGGCGTTTTCACACACTCTTGCCGTGCCGCTGGCGGCGCTGCACGAACATACGGCGACCACGCTGGAAGACGACGGTTTTCTGTTTCAGCTGCTTCTGCCCGCTGACGATGACATTACCGTCTTTGACCGCGCCGATGCGCTGGCTGGCTGGGTTAACCATTTTCTGCTCGGCCTGGGTGTAACCCAGCCTAAACTGGATAAGGTCACGGGCGAAACCGGTGAAGCGATTGATGACCTGCGTACGATTGCACAGCTTGGTTATGAAGAAGATGAAGACCAGGAAGAACTGGAGCAGTCGCTTGAAGAGGTGATCGAATATGTGCGCGTGGCGGCACTGCTGTGTCACGACACCTTTACTCGCCGGCAGCCCACTGCCCCCGAAGTCCAGAAGCCGACGCTACACTAATTTCAGGGCAACGAGTTTAACCGGTCAGTTTACAGGGAGTGCAGAGATGATTTCACTGGAACGTTTTCAGAAGCGTCGTCAGGCGCTGCTGGCGAAGATGGCACCAGGAAGCGCAGCGTTAATTTTTGCTGCGCCTGAAGTTACGCGCAGTAACGACAGTGAGTATCCGTTCCGCCAGAGCAGCGATTTCTGGTATTTCACCGGGTTTAATGAACCGCAGGCGCTGCTGGTGCTGATTAAAAGCGATGAAAATCATAACCACAGCGTGCTGTTTAACCGGGTACGCGATCTCAATGCAGAAATCTGGTTTGGCCGCCGGCTGGGCCAGCAGGCGGCACCGGAAAAGCTGGGCGTCGATCGCGCGTTACCCTGGAATGATATCGGCGAACAGCTTCACCTGCTGCTCAACGGCCTGGATGTGATTTACCATGCGCAGGGCGAGTATGCCTATGCGGATGCGCTGGTGTCCGGCGCACTGGAAAAGCTGCGTCGCGGTTTCCGTCAGAATCTCAGCGCGCCAGCAACCGTCACAGACTGGCGTCCCTGGGTGCATGAGATGCGCCTGTTTAAAGATGAGGATGAGATCGCGCTGTTACGCCGTGCCGGAGAGATCACCGCGCTGGCGCATACCCGCGCGATGCAGGCCTGTCAGCCTGGCATGTATGAGTATCAGCTCGAAGGGGAAATCCATCACGAATTTACCCGTCACGGCGCACGTTATCCCTCCTATAACACCATTGTGGGCGCGGGCGAAAATGGCTGCATCCTGCACTACACCGAAAACGAAAGTGAGATGCGCGACGGCGATCTGGTGCTGATCGACGCGGGCTGCGAGTTCCAGGGCTATGCAGGCGATATCACCCGAACCTTCCCGGTGAACGGCAAATTCAGCCCGGCCCAGCGTGCCATTTATGACATTGTTCTCGCCTCACTGAAGCGCTCTCTTGAGCTGTTCCGACCTGGCGTCAGCATCCGTGAAGTCAATGATGAAGTGGTACGCATCATGGTTACAGGGCTGGTGGAGCTGGAGATTCTGGACGGTGATGTTGATACCCTGATCGCTGAAGAGGCGCACCGCGCATTCTTCATGCATGGCCTGAGCCACTGGCTGGGTCTGGATGTGCATGATGTCGGTCACTACGGCACCCCGAGCCGCGACCGGATTCTGGAGCCTGGTATGGTGTTAACCGTTGAGCCGGGCCTCTATATCGCGCCGGATGCGGATGTGCCTGCCCGCTATCGCGGTATTGGTATCCGCATTGAAGATGACATCGTGATCACCGAAACCGGCATTGAAAATCTCACCGACAGCGTTGTGAAAGAGGCCGATGAGATTGAAGCACTGATGGCGGCGGCACGACAGGCATGACGATTCTGATTGCCGGTGGCGGTATGACCGGGGCGACGCTGGCGCTGGCGATCTCCCATCTGACTCAGGGCACACTGCCGGTTACGCTGATTGAAAGCAGTGAGCCAGGCAGCCGTGCGCATCCGGGTTTTGATGGCCGTGCGATTGCGCTCTCTGCCGGTACCTGCCAGCAACTGGCGGATATTAACCTCTGGCAGACTATTGCCGGTTGTGCCACGCCGATTACCCATATCCATGTTTCCGACCGTGGTCACGCTGGTTTTGTCTCGCTGGCGGCGGCGGACTACGCTATTCCGGCGCTGGGGCAGGTGGTCGGGCTGTTCGACGTAGGTCAGCGGCTGTTTGCGGAACTCGAAAAAGCGCCGGGGATTACCCTGCGCTGTCCGGCCCGCGTAGTCCGGGCGGAACGCACTGCGCAGCAGGTTGAAGTGACACTGGATAATGATGAGCGTCTCAGTGGCCAGCTGCTGATCGCGGCAGATGGGACGCGCTCTGCGCTGGCCGCCGCGTGCGGCATCCAGTGGCAGAGTGAGGCGTATCAGCAAATCGCGGTGATCGCCAACGTCTCTGCGGCGCTGCCGCATCAGGGGCGCGCGTTTGAGCGCTTCACTGAGCATGGCCCGCTGGCGCTGCTGCCGATGTCTGACAACCGTCTGTCGCTGGTCTGGTGTCTTCCGGACACGCAGCGCGACCTGATTTCACAGTGGAGCGATGCCGAATTTCTCAGTCAGCTGCAGCGCGCCTTTGGCTGGCGACTGGGTAAATTTACCCACACCGGCCGGCGTGACTATTATCCACTGGCGCTGCACCAGGCGGTGTCACCGGTCGCGCATCGCGTGGCGGTCGTCGGCAACGCGGCCCAGACGCTGCATCCGATTGCCGGGCAGGGCTTTAACCTGGGGCTGCGCGATGTGATGTCACTGGCTGAAACCCTGGCCGCCGCCCATCGGCAACAGCAGGATTCCGGCAGTTATCCGGTGCTGCATCGCTACCAGCAGCGTCGCCAGGCCGACCGCGCCACCACCATCGGCATCACCGATGGGCTGGTGCGCGTCTTCGCGAATCGTTATGGTCCGCTGATTGCGGGACGTAACCTGGGTCTGCTGGCAATGGATCATCTGCCGTGGCTACGAAATCAACTGGCCGAGCGTACGCTTGGCTGGGTTAAGCGTTAATAAAGAGGCTCAGATGCAAACTTTTGATGTGGTGATTGCCGGTGGCGGTATGGTAGGACTGGCAGTGGCCTGTGGCTTACAGGGCAGTGGACTGCGCGTCGCCGTGCTGGAGAAAGCACCGGAGCCACCGATGGCACTGAGTGCGTCACCCTCAATTCGCGTGTCAGCAATCAATGCCGCCAGCGAACGGCTGCTACAGAAGCTCGATGTCTGGTCGGCCATTCTCTCACAGCGTGCCAGCGCGTATCACGGCATGGAAGTGTGGGACAAAGACAGTTTCGGCAGCATTGCCTTTGATGATCAGCAGCAGGGCCTGTCGCATCTGGGGCATATCATCGAAAATCCGGTCATTCACCATGCGCTCTGGCAGCGTGCCAGCGGCTGCAGCGACGTTACGATCATGGCACCTGCACAGCTTCAGCAGGTTGCTTTTGGTGACAATGAAGCCTTTATTACCCTGCAGGATGGCACCATGCTGAGTGCGCGGCTGATGATTGCTGCGGACGGTGCTCACTCCTGGCTACGTAACAAGGCCGACATTCCGCTGACCTTCTGGGATTATGATCATCACGCATTAGTGGCCAACGTCCGCACGGAAAAGCCGCACGATGCGGTAGCCCGTCAGGTGTTTCACGGCGACGGCATTCTGGCTTTCCTGCCGATGCAGGACCTGCACCTGAGTTCGATCGTCTGGTCGCTCGCGCCACAGGAGGCGAGTCGCCTGGAAACCATGCCTGACGCGCTGTTCAATCAGCAGCTCTCTGTGGCGTTTGATATGCGGCTTGGCTTGTGCCAGCTGGAGAGTGAACGCAAATCATTCCCGCTGGTGGCGCGCTATGCCCGTCAGTTCGCTGCTCACCGTCTGGCGCTGGTGGGCGATGCGGCGCACACCATTCATCCGCTGGCTGGCCAGGGCGTGAACCTGGGCTTCATGGATGCCGCTGAGCTGATTGGTGAAATTCGTCGCCTGCATCAGCAGGGTAAAGATATCGGTCAGCACCTCTATCTGCGCCGTTATGAGCGCAGTCGCAAGCACAGCGCGGCCATGATGCTGGCGGGCATGCAGGGCTTCCGTGAAATGTTTGCGGGCAATCATCCGGCAAAAAAACTGCTGCGTGATGTGGGCCTGAAACTGGCCGATCGTCTGCCGGGCGTCAAACCGATGATGCTGAAGCAGGCGATGGGGCTGAACGATTTGCCCGCCTGGCTCCGCTAATTCCCCCCTCTGAAAGCCAGCCTGCGCTGGCTTTTTTTATCGCTGAAACTCCGCTGCACCATAAAAAGGCAACGCTGCACCAGCAGGGTTCCTCATTTGATTTATTCTAATTTTGCCGCACAATTCGCATTAGTTTTTTTCATTCATGACGTTTATGCGTCTGGTATTTTTTTAACATCCCGGACGCCCTCTCGCATAAATTTGCTGCGTATATTTAAAAGCCCTGCATTTATTGCGCGATTAATCACAAAATCGCAGTTTTTTATCCTGCTGACGCGCCTTTCTGGTTAGGCTGTGCTTCTGATTTCGCCCCCGGTTTGCTTATGGTTAATCCTCAGATTCGGTGGTAACGTCAGTCATAAGAGAACGTTTGCGTCGGTGCTGGAATCCGGCGCACTTTTGCACTCACTCGCTTCTGCACAGGATCGTTATGACTCAGCAAACACCTCTGTTTGAACAGCATCAGGCCTGCGGTGCCCGCATGGTGGATTTCCACGGCTGGATGATGCCGCTGCACTATGGCTCACAGATGGATGAGCATCATGTAGTGCGCACCGACGCCGGCATGTTTGACGTCTCCCACATGACCATTATCGATCTGACAGGTCCGCGCACCCGCGAATTCCTGCGTTATCTGCTGGCAAACGATGTGGCAAAGCTGACGCAGCCGGGCAAAGCGCTCTATTCCGGCATGCTGAATGCCTCTGGTGGCGTCATTGACGATTTAATTGTTTACTTTATGAGCGAGGATTTTTTCCGGCTGGTGGTTAACTCCGCGACCCGTGAAAAAGATCTCGCCTGGATCGCGCAGCACGCTGAAGGCTATGGCATCACGCTGACTGAACGCGATGACCTGGCCTTGATCGCCGTGCAGGGGCCAGAGGCGCAGCAGAAAGCGCAGACGCTGTTTACTGAGGCGCAACGCGAGGCTGTGGCGGGCATGAAGCCCTTCTTCGGTGTGGCGTCAGGCGACCTGTTTATCGCCACTACCGGCTATACCGGTGAAGCAGGCTATGAGATTGCCTTGCCCGCTACGGAAGCGGCCGGGTTCTGGCAGCGTCTGCTGGCGGCAGGCGTGAAGCCCGCCGGCCTGGGGGCGCGCGATACGCTGCGCCTGGAAGCGGGTATGAATCTCTATGGTCAGGAGATGGATGAAAGCGTGTCACCGCTGGCCGCGAATATGGGCTGGACCCTCAGCTGGGAACCTGCCGATCGCGATTTTATCGGACGGGAAGCGCTGGAAGTGCAGCGTGAACGGGGTACCGACAAGCTGGTGGGGCTAATCCTCAGGGAAAAAGGGGTGCTGCGCAACGGCCTGCCGGTGCGCTTCACCGATAGTCAGGGGCAGTTGCAGGAGGGGATCATTACCAGTGGCTCGTTCTCACCGACACTGGGTTGCAGCATTGCCCTGGCGCGCGTGCCGGCCAGCGTCGGCAGCAGCGCCATTGTTGAGATCCGTAACCGTCAGATGCCGGTCCAGGTAACCCGTCCCGTTTTTGTCCGCGCTGGTAAACCGGTCGCTCAGTAAATTTTATTCAGGAGAAATGGCCAATGAGCAATGTGCCAAATACGTTGAAGTACCGTGACAGCCACGAGTGGGTGCGTAAAGAAGCCGACGGCAGCTACACCGTGGGTATCACGGAACATGCGCAGGAATTACTGGGCGACATGGTGTTCGTCGACCTGCCGGAAGTGGGCGCGACCTTTGCCGCAGGTGAAGAGTGCGCGGTCGCCGAGTCTGTTAAAGCCGCTTCAGATATTTATGCGCCGATCAGCGGCGAAGTGGTCGCGGTCAATGACGCGCTGACCGACTCACCTGAGCAGGTCAACAGCGAACCCTATGACGGTGGCTGGTTATTTAAACTCAAAGCCAGCGACGAGTCTGAAATCGACTCGCTGCTGGATGCCGATGCGTATAAAGCCTCCATCGACGAGTAGTCGTCAGGCGGCCTCGCAGCGAGGCCGCAGATTTCTTTTTGATCTTCGGTTCCCCCAGCCCGATTCAGGATTTACTGCTAATGACTCAGACTCTCAGCCAGCTTGAACACAACGGTGCTTTCATCGAGCGCCATATTGGTCCTTCACCTGAGCAGCAGGCGCTAATGCTCGAAGCCATTGGTGCCCGCTCGCTGGAGGCGCTGATCGGTACGATTGTGCCGGCAGACATTCAGCTACCGGGCCCGCCCGCGGTGGGCGATGCCGTCACGGAACAGCAGGCGCTGGCGGAGCTGAAAGCGATGGCCAGCCAGAACCTGCGTTACAAATCCTGGATTGGGATGGGATACAGCGCGGTGATCACGCCACCAGTGATTCTGCGTAATATGCTGGAGAATCCGGGCTGGTACACGGCTTATACTCCTTATCAGCCGGAAGTTTCCCAGGGCCGTCTGGAAGCACTGCTGAACTTCCAGCAGCTGACGCTGGACCTTACCGGCATGGATATCGCCTCGGCCTCTCTGCTGGATGAGGCGACCGCCGCGGCGGAAGCGATGGCGATGGCAAAACGCGTCAGCAAGCTCAAAAACGCCAACAAATTTTTTATTGCCGATGATATTCATCCGCAGACGCTGGATGTGGTCCGCACCCGTGCGGAAACCTTTGGCTTTGAACTGATCGTGGATCGTGCAGAAAAAGCGGCTGAGCATGAGGACCTGTTTGGCGTGCTGCTGCAACAGGTCGGCACCACTGGCGACACGCATGATTACAGCGCGCTGATTGGCGAACTGAAAGCGCGCAAAGTGGTGGTAAGCATGGCGGCGGACTTTATGTCGCTGGTCTTACTGGAGGCGCCGGGCAGGCAGGGCGCAGACATTGTCTTTGGTTCAGCCCAGCGTTTTGGGGTGCCTATGGGTTATGGCGGCCCGCACGCCGCCTTCTTCGCCAGCCGCGACGAGCATAAGCGTTCTATGCCCGGCCGTATCATCGGAGTGTCGCGCGATGCCGCAGGCAACACCGCGCTGCGTATGGCAATGCAGACCCGCGAACAGCATATCCGCCGTGAAAAGGCCAACTCCAACATCTGTACCTCGCAGGTACTGCTGGCCAACATCGCCGGTCTCTATGCGGTGTTCCATGGCCCGGCGGGTCTGAAACGCATCGCCTCGCGCATTCATCGCTTCACCAGCATTTTGGCGGCGGGACTGCAGCAGGGCGGCCTGACGCTGCGCCATCAGCACTGGTTCGACACGCTGACGGTCGACGTGGCGGATAAAGCCGCCGTGCTGAATCGCGCACTGAGCTTTGGCGTAAACCTGCGCAGCGACATCCACAACGCGGTGGGTATCACGCTGGATGAAACCACCTGCCGTGACGATATCCTGGCGCTGTTCGAGATTCTGCTGGGCGATGACCACGGTCAGAATCTGGACGCGCTCGACAGCGACGTCGCCCTCGCAGGCCACGCGATTCCGGCGGGGCTGCAGCGTCAGAGTGAGATTCTGACCCACCCGGTCTTCAACCGTCATCATAGCGAAACCGAGATGATGCGTTACATGCACAGCCTGGAGAAAAAGGATCTGGCGCTGAACCAGGCGATGATCCCCCTCGGCTCCTGCACCATGAAGCTCAACGCCGCCGCCGAAATGATTCCGATCACCTGGCCGGAATTTGCGGAGCTGCATCCGTTCTGCCCGGCAGAGCAGGCCACCGGCTACCTGCAGATGATCGGCCAGCTTTCGCAGTGGCTGGTACAGCTCACCGGCTATGATGCGCTCTGTATGCAGCCTAACTCGGGCGCGCAGGGCGAATATGCCGGGCTGCTGGCCATTCGTCGTTACCATGAAAGCCGTGGCGAGAGCGATCGCCATCTCTGCCTGATTCCAAATTCGGCGCACGGCACCAACCCGGCTTCCGCGCAGATGGCGGGCATGGACGTGGTGGTGGTGGCCTGTGACAAGCAGGGCAACATCGACCTCAACGATCTGCGTGAAAAAGCGGCGCAGGCGGGCGATAAACTCTCCTGTATCATGGTGACGTATCCGTCCACGCACGGCGTCTATGAAGAGACGATCCGCGAAGTGTGCCAGATTGTGCATCAGTATGGCGGTCAGGTTTATCTGGATGGTGCAAACATGAACGCGCAGGTCGGCATCACCACGCCGGGTTATATCGGCGCGGATGTCTCGCACCTGAACCTGCATAAAACCTTCTGCATCCCGCACGGCGGCGGCGGCCCGGGCATGGGCCCGATTGGCGTAAAAGCGCACCTCGCGCCCTTTGTTCCGGGACACAGCGTCGTACAGATCGACGATATCCTGACGCAGCAGGGGGCCGTCTCCGCAGCGCCGTTTGGCAGCGCCTCTATCCTGCCAATCAGCTGGATGTACATTCGTATGATGGGCGCAGAGGGATTGAAACAGGCCAGTTCGGTAGCGATTCTGAACGCCAACTACATTGCCAGCCGCCTGAAGTCCGCCTATCCGGTACTCTATACCGGTCGTGACGGGCGTGTGGCGCACGAATGTATTCTCGACATCCGTCCGCTGAAAGAGCAGACCGGTATCAGTGAGCTGGATATTGCGAAACGCCTGATTGATTTCGGCTTCCATGCACCGACCATGTCGTTCCCGGTCGCGGGTACCCTGATGGTCGAGCCGACAGAGTCAGAGAGCAAAATTGAACTGGATCGTTTTATCGACGCGATGCTGGCTATCCGCATGGAGATCGACCGGGTGGCTGCAGGAGAGTGGCCGCTGGACGACAACCCGCTGGTGAATGCGCCCCATACTCAGCTGGAAATCGTCAGTGAGTGGTCGCACCCTTACAGCCGTGAACTGGCGGTCTTCCCGGCAGGCAGCCATAACAAATACTGGCCAACGGTAAAGCGTCTGGATGATGTTTTTGGTGACCGTAACCTGTTCTGCTCCTGTGTGCCGATGAGCGACTATCAGTAACGCGCAGAGTCATCACCCCACCGGGCCGATTCGTCGGCCCTTTTTTTTAGGAGAAGCAGCATGAAACTGGCACTGGTAACGGGCGGCAGCCGGGGCATCGGACGGGCCACCGCGCAGTTGCTGGCCGCCCGGGGATACCGGGTCGCGGTGAACTATCATCAGCGTGAAGAGGAAGCCCGGCAGGTGGTGGCGCAGATCCGGCAGCAGGGCGGTGACGCCTTTGCTATCCGGGCAGACATCAGCGATGAAGCGGAAGTGATGGCGCTCTTTGCGCAGCTCGACCAGCAGCCGGAACCGCTGACGCTGCTGGTGAACAATGCCGGGATTCTGTTTCAGCAGTGCCGTACCGAAGATCTGGATATGGCGCGCCTGCAGAAGGTATTTGCCACTAACGTTATCGGCACCTTTCTCTGCTGTCGCGAGGCGGTGAAGCGAATGGGCACCCATCATGGCGGTCAGGGCGGGGCGATCGTCAATGTCTCATCAGCGGCATCCCGTATCGGTGCGCCAGGCGAATATGTTGATTACGCCGCCTCAAAAGGGGCGATGGATACGCTGACTAAAGGTTTATCACTGGAAGTGGCGCAGCAGGGGATTCGGGTGAATGGTGTCCGGCCGGGATTCATCTACACAGAGATGCATGCCGATGGCGGCGAGCCAGGCAGAGTGGATCGGCTGGCCAGCGCAATCCCGATGGGACGGGGCGGCAGAGCCGAAGAGGTAGCAGAAGCTATCGTCTGGCTGGCCAGCGAGGCAGCTTCTTATGTCACCGGCAGCATCATTGACGCTGCCGGTGGCCGTTAATCCGCATTGCCCGGGGGCGGGCGCAAGGCGTTACAGGTTTTCGCCGTTGCTGGCGATAACCTGCTGATACCAGCTGAAGCTCTTCTTCTTCGCTCGGGAAAAATCACCGCTGCCGTCATCGTTTTTGTTCACGTGAATGAAGCCGTAACGCTTGTCGTACTGACCGGTGGTAAAAGAGACACAGTCCAGACAGCCCCATGGCGTATAACCCATCAGGTCTACGCCATCCCAGGTGACGGCTTTCTTCATCTCTTCAATATGCGCGCGCAGGTAGTCGATGCGGTAGTCATCTTCAATCACACCATCGGCATTGGGCTTATCGATAGCGCCAAAGCCATTCTCCACAATAAACAGCGGTTTCTGGTAGCGTTCATACAGATCGTTCAGAACATAGCGCAGACCCACCGGGTCAATCTGCCAGCCCCAGTCTGAGGCTTTTACATGCGGGTTCTTCACCACACCTTCAAAGCCGGTAATAGGATCGTCAACACCGCTGGCATCCGTCTTCACGGCATTACTCATGTAGTAGCTGAAGCCCACATAGTCTGCGCATCCCTCGCGCAGCGTGCGGGCATCGTCAGCTTCCATCTGAATGTCATAGCCTTTGCGCGCCCACTCTTTAAGGGTGTAGGCCGGGTAGGCACCGCGCATCTGCACGTCACTGAAGACATAACGCTGATGCATCGCTTCCTGAGCCAGCACAACATCATCCGGATGGCAGGAGAAGGGATAGACCGGCACCATGGCGATCATGCAGCCAATCTTAAACTCAGGGTTGATGGCGTGGCCGAGCTTCACCACCCGGGCGCTGGCAACAAACTGGTGATGCATCACCTGATACATTGCCTGTTCCGGCTTCTCATGCTCTGTGAAGATCACGCCTGAGCAGCAGTAGCCAAACAGCGGATACTGCCAGTTGCGCTGGTTGTTGATCTCGTTAAAGGTCATCCAGTACCTGACCTTGTTCTTATAGCGGTTCAGCACGACTTCGCTGAAGCGCACAAAGAAGTCGACCACTTTGCGGTTATGCCAGCCGCCATACTCTTTCACCAGGTGATAAGGCATTTCAAAATGCGACAGGGTGATGACCGGTTCAATGCCATACTTCAGCAGTTCATCAAACAGATCGTCATAAAACTGCAGGCCGGCTTCGTTGGGCTGCTGCTCATCGCCGTTGGGGAAGATGCGGGTCCAGGCGATGGAAGTGCGGAAACATCTGAAGCCCATCTCGGCGAACAGCGCGATATCCTGTTTGTAATGGGAATAAAACTCCACGCCCTGATGGTTTGGATAAAAGCAGCCGGGCTGCACGCCATCGGTGATCTCCCGGTCCACGCCATGGGAACCGCCGGTGAGGACATCAGCAATGCTTACGCCTTTGCCACCCTGATCCCAGCCGCCTTCAACCTGATGCGCGGCGACGGCGCCGCCCCAGAGAAAGCCCTTTGGTAACTGCAATTCTGCACTCATGCACGACTCCGTTGCGGATAGTGAAATTGAGCTGAGTGTAGCAAGGACCTAAAGAAAGTCACGATATAACAGTGCGCCGGATATTGCGTTTGTTACATCTGAAAAACAGGCTGTTTTATTTTCCCAGCTGACGACCGATCGCTTCAATAATATAGGTGACCGGCACCTGGGTCGTAATGTCACAATGATCTGCCGTGCGGATAATCGGCACATGATAGCAAAGTGAGAAATCGGCCAGCTTTGCCAGCGAGCAGCTTTCCGTGTTGGTAATGGCGACGATCTTACACTTGTTCAGGCTGAACTGACTGGCAATGCGCAGGATTTCTTCGGTTTCACCGGAAACGGAAAGAACAATCGCCACAGCATTGTCATAAAGGTCAGGCGTGACGGGATAATAAGGATCGTCAATCGCGTGGCTGAATTTGCCGAGATTAGAAAAGAAACGCGCGCCATATTTTGCCAGGCTGCCGGAGGTGCCGACGCCAATAAAGAAAACCTGCTCCGCCTGATTAATCTTTTGTGCAACCTGCGCAATGAGATCTTCAAATTCAGGGTTATTGATACTTTTAAAAAAGCTCAGCATATCGCTGACGCCTGCCGTGTTAAGCAAGGGCGGGCTCTGCTCGTTCAATCGCAGACGGATGCGGAATTCTGACCAGCCTTCACAGCCCATTTTGCGGCAGAAACGCAGCACGGTGGTGGTAGAGACGCCCGTCTGCTCAGCCAGTTCGCGAATCGTCATATAGCTGACGCTTTCACGGTGCTTAATGATGAACTGATAGACCTGCATTTCCAGATCGTTAAGGCGGGCGAGATCGCGATGCGATAACATGAGTGACTCGTTGAACAGTTGACCGGTGGTTAGCTTATCAGATTTAGCGTGCAAATCAGGGACAGAGAATCACAGCAGAAATTTTTAGCGTACAACTGTACACTGAAAAAAATGTTGGTTACGCTGAAGAGCGTGATTTCAGTGCCAGTGTTACTCAGGAAATGGAAATGACCACGACGCTCTCTCATAAAGCCCGGTCCGCTGCGGGCGACTGGTTCGCAGAAGAAATCGCTAACAGTATCAGTCACGGTCTCGGCTGCCTTTTCGGCATTGTCGGGCTGGTGCTGATGCTACATCAGGCCGTTGAAAGACAGGCGGACGCGTTAACGTTTATCAGTTATAGCCTCTATGGCGGCAGCATGATCCTGCTGTTTCTCGCCTCGACGCTTTACCACGCAATCCCTGCTGGCCCGGTCAGGCCCTGGCTGAAAAAGCTGGATCACTGCGCCATCTATCTGCTGATTGCCGGCACCTATACGCCGTTTCTGCTGGTCGGTTTGCGAACGCCGTTGGCCTACGGATTGATGGCGGTTATCTGGCTGCTGGCGCTTTCTGGCGTGCTGTTTAAGCTCACGATAGCCGAGCGTTTTAAAGCGCTCTCGCTGGTGACCTATCTCTGCATGGGGTGGCTTTCGCTGATCGTGGTTTATCAGCTGGCGATGATCCTGCCGCCGGGCTGCGTCTGGCTGCTGGCGGCGGGCGGGATTGTCTATTCGCTGGGGGTCATTTTCTATGTGGCGCGGCGCATTCCCTATAACCACGCCATCTGGCATGGATTTGTACTGGGCGGCAGCCTCTGCCATTTCTGCTCCATCTACTTCTATGTTCGCTGATGCCAGCCTGTTCCGCTAAGCCGTGCTGGCCCGTCCACTGAACGGAAGGGCCAGCAGGCGGAATCAGCCTTCGTCCAGCGAATAGGGCAGCGGCTGAATGGTCAGACGGCCGCCCTCATCCCCTTCAACCCGCAGCACGCTATCTGGCTCCAGATCGTTGTTGAGCACCACCTGAATCCAGCTGGTGCCGTCATCTAACTGCACCGCGGCCAGCACGCTGCCGGTACGACGCCAGCGATCGCCTATCTGCAGCTCCAGTGAGCCATTCGCTTCGGGCAGATGGCTTGCCTGGCCTGCCAGCCAGTAAAGCGCGCGCTTATTGGCACCGCGATATTTGGCCCTGGCCACCATCTCCTGACCGGCATAGCACCCCTTTTTAAAGCTGATGGCATCCAGCGCCTGCAGGTTTGTGGCCTGCGGAATAAACTGCACGCTGGTGGCCGGATCGATTACCGGAATCCCTGCTTCGATATCCAGTGCCAGCCACTGCTGACTGTCATTGAATTGCGCATCGTCGTTGAGCTTCTGCTTCAGCGTCTCCGCTACTGCCAGTGAGGTGACAATCAGGAAGCGTTCGGCCGGATACGCGAACCAGAGCAGCGTGGTCTCACCCTGCTGCACCACCGGCTTTTCGCTGTCGGGCAGGCTGTCAAACAGACTGGTCAGCGCAGCGCGCGCCTGAAATCCGGCCACGCCCAGCACCACTGACTCATCATCGGCAACCATCGTTACTTTCGAAAAGACCGCATATTTCTTTAACTCGGTCAGCTGGGTGTCGCGCAATGCACGGCGGATCAGATAGGCATAGCCTTCTCCGCGATGAAACAGGCGCAGGCTACTCCACATCTTGCCCTTTGCATCGCAGTGCGCGGCGGGTGAGTGGTGATCGGCATCCAGTGACGCAACATCCAGCGTCAGCTGACCCTGCAGGTAAGCGGTGCTGTCGGCACCGGTGATGGAAACCAGTGCCCAGTTATCCAGTGACATCAGGGTTAACGGCAGACGGGACGACGCGGCAGGCTGGCGCGGCGGTAAAGTAAAAGTGGGCATGGAGATATCCTGTGTAAGAAGGTTCATCCGGAACAGTGTCTTCAATGTTAAAAGAGCCGACTGGCAATGCAACCTGTTTACGGAAAACGGCGCACAAAAGGCGTGATAACCCTGAAAAGATCCGGCCTGAAATGTGGCAGGTTGCACAGCATAAGACGCCATGCCTGCGAGCGGGATTAAACCAGGTTACACTAGGCGCCACGTTGTGAACTGTGGAAACTGATGCATGGATATTAATGATAAATCACGTATTCAGTGGGCCTGCCGTCGCGGCATGCTGGAGCTGGATGTGGCGATTATGCCGTTCTTCAAATTTGAGTATGACACGCTGAGCGACACCGATAAGCGGGTGTTTGTAGCCCTGCTGAAGAGTGACGATCCCGATCTGTTTAACTGGCTGATGAATCACGGTGAGCCAAAAGATCCTGAACTTAAGCGGATGGTCAATCTGATCCAGCAGCGCAACCATGATCGCGGCCCCGTGGCAATGTGAACTGAGACCTTCCCGGCTGGCGCACGGATTACTGTGCGGCTGGCTGATGGCTGCGGTCACGGGTATTGGACTGCTGACGTTACCTGCAGACGTTTGGCTTATCAAAAGCGCAGTGATACTGCTGTTGCTGACGGAGGGCTGGCAACATTACCGGCGGCTGGCGCAGCGGCGCGGCGTGCTGCAGCGGGAAAGCATGCATTGCTGGATCTGGCAGGGAAAGCGCTTCCGGCCGGTGCAGCCACTGCGCTGGCTGCCGACCGGTGTACTGCTGGTGGCGAAGAGCGAACAGGGTGACGTATTGCGCTGGTGGCTGATGCAGGACAGTATGCAGCCTGGCGAATGGCGGGCGTTACGCGCCTGCTGCTTCAGCAGGGCGCAGCCCTGAACGCAGTCAGGCTGGAAAGGGCGCAGATCTTTCACCGGCCTGCGTCCGGCAGAGGGCGCTAAAGCAGTCCGGCGGTTTCGGTTAACACCTGTTCGCACCACTGCTCTACGCGCTCATCGGTGATCTCAAACTGATTGACGTCATCCAGCGCCAGACCCACAAACTGTGAGCCATCGGCACTCAGCGGTTTCGGGCTGGTGAACTCATAGCCTTCAAGCGGCCAGTAACCGACAAAACGCACGCCCATCGGTTTCAGCAGATCGTGCAGCATACCGAGTGCATCTAAAAACCACTCGCCGTAGCCAATCTGATCGCCCATGCCATACAGCGCGACGATCTTATTCTGCAGGTTCAGCGCGGGCAGCTGCGTCCAGATCGCTTCCCAGTCCTCCTGCAGCTCACCGAAATCCCAGGTCGGGATACCCATGATCAGCAAATCGTACTGCTCCATCAGGCGCGGATCATCATCCTTCACGTTGTGCAGCGTCACTAACTCTTCGCCAATGAAATCGCGAATTTTCTCCGCTACGATTTCGGTGTAACAGGTACTGGAACCGTAAAAAAGACCGATTTTCATGCAGATAACACTCTGTAAATACTGACTCTGGCGCAATTGTACCAGAAGCGCTGCTGAATCAGGCATAATGAGCATGATTTTACACCAGACGGCGGAGATAACGTGCAGGACAGCGAACTGACAGAACAGTTTCTTGATGCGCTCTGGATTGAACGCAATCTGGCGCAGAACACGCTCGCCTCCTATCGTCAGGATCTGCAGACGCTGACAGGCTGGCTGGCGCATCACGGGCTGACATTGATGAGCGTGACACCGCTGGATCTGCAGCAGTTTCTGGCAGAAAGGCTGGAGGGCGGCTACAAGGCGACCAGCTCAGCACGGCTGCTGAGCGCGATGCGTCGTCTGTTCCAGTATCTTTACCGCGAAAAGCAGCGGCCGGACGATCCGAGCGCGCTGCTTTCCGCACCTAAACTGCCGCAGCGTCTGCCGAAAGATCTCACCGAGGCGCAGGTTGAGCGGCTGTTGCAGGCTCCCGATACAAATATTCCGCTGGAGCTGCGCGACAAAGCGATGCTGGAGCTGCTTTACGCCACCGGCCTGCGCGTTTCCGAACTGACGGGCCTGACGCTCAGCGATATCAGCCTGCGCCAGGGCGTTGTTCGCGTCATCGGTAAAGGGGATAAAGAGCGCCTGGTGCCTTTAGGTGAAGAAGCGGTTTACTGGCTGGAGCAATATATGGAACATGGCCGGCCCTGGCTGCTTAACGGTCAGACGCTGGACGTGATGTTTCCCAGTAACCGGGCGCAGCAGATGACCCGGCAGACTTTCTGGCACCGCATCAAGCATTACGCCACGCTGGCAGGCATCGACAGCGAGAAGCTATCGCCGCATGTGATGCGCCATGCCTTTGCGACCCATCTGCTGAACCATGGTGCCGATCTGCGTGTCGTACAGATGCTACTGGGACACAGCGATCTCTCCACCACCCAGATTTATACGCACGTTGCGACTGAGCGTTTGCGACAGTTGCATCAACAACACCATCCGCGGGCCTGAACCGCGGCCATAAGGACAAAAATGAACAAGCATTTCGTGATGCTGGCCCTGTTAGCCAGCGCCTTTTCCGGCCTGGCCCATGCCGATGACAGTGCCATTCAGCAATCCCTTAAAAAGCTTGGTCTGAACCAGACCGAAATCAGCCCGTCGCCGCTGCCCGGTTTTAAAACCGTGCTCTCGGAAAGCGGCGTGCTCTACGTCACCGATGACGGCAAGCACATGATCCAGGGGCCGCTCTATGACGTCAGCGGCAAACAGCCGGTCAACGTCACAAACCAGCTACTGGACAAAAAGGTTGAGGCGCTGGTGCCGGAAATGATCGTCTATAAAGCGCCGAAAGAGCAGCATGTGATCACGGTCTTCACCGATATCACCTGCGGCTACTGCCACAAGCTGCACGAGCAGATGGCCGACTACAATGCGCTGGGCATTACCGTGCGCTACCTGGCGTTCCCGCGCGAAGGTCTGAACGGCCAGATTGAACCAGCGATGAAGGCGATCTGGTGTAGCGCTGACCGCAACAAAGCGTTCGATGAGGCGATGAAAGGCAATGCACCGAAGATGGCCGCCCCGGACAGCTGCAAAATTGACATTGCACAGCATTATAAACTGGGGGTGCTGTTCGGTATTCAGGGCACGCCTGCAATGCTGACTGACACTGGCATGATGATCCCGGGCTACCAGTCGCCGCAGGAGCTGAAGCAGGTGCTGGACAATCAGAAACGTGGTGGGTAATCGGTGGTAAAACAGGATGTGGAACTCCGTCGCCGAGAGGTGACGGTTGACGATGCGCTTCCGGCCAGCCTGCCGCCGTTGCTGAAACGTCTCTACCTGCAACGCGGCGTGCGTGACGCTGCGGAGCTGGAGCGCGGCGCCAGAAATCTGCTGCCGTTTCAGTCCCTGAGCGGGATTGACGACGCGGTGGCGCTGCTGCATGCGGCGCTGCTGGATGGCCGTCGCATTATGGTTGTGGGCGACTTCGATGCGGATGGCGCAACCAGTACCGCGCTGACGGTAATGGCGCTGCGCAGTATGGGCGGCAACAATGTGCAGTATCTGGTGCCCAATCGCTTTGAAGATGGCTATGGCCTTAGCCCGGAAGTCGTTGAGCAGGCGCGCGCGCGCGGTGCCGCGATGATCCTGACGGTCGACAATGGCATCTCCTCTCACGCAGGCGTTGAGTGTGCGCATCAGTATGGTATTCCGGTTCTGATCACCGACCACCATCTGCCAGGTGAGACGCTGCCCGCCGCTGAGGCGATCGTTAATCCCAATCTGCCCGATTGCGATTTTCCGTCGCGTGCTCTGGCCGGTGTCGGCGTTGCGTTCTATCTGATGCTGGCCCTGCGTGCCCACTTACGTACTCAGGGCTGGTTTGGCGCCACCCGTGCAGAACCCAATCTGGCAGAAATGCTGGATCTGGTGGCGCTCGGCACGGTCGCCGACGTGGTGCCGCTCGATGTGAATAACCGCATTCTGGTGTGGCAGGGACTCAGCCGGATTCGGGCCGGAAAATGCCGTCCCGGCATCCGTGCGCTGCTGGAGATTGCCAATCGCGATGCCCGCCAGCTGGCGGCCAGCGATCTCGGTTTTGCGCTGGGTCCCCGACTCAATGCCGCAGGACGCCTTGATGATATGTCGGTAGGCGTGGCGCTGTTAATGACGGACGATCTCAGCCAGGCGCGGATGCTGGCCAGCGAGCTGGATGCGCTCAATCAGACCCGAAAAGAGATTGAGCAGGGCATGCAGAGCGAAGCACTGGCGCTCTGTCAGGCGCTGGAGCGTGAACAGCGTGACCTGCCGCTGGGACTGGCTTTCTATCATCCCGAATGGCATCAGGGCGTAGTGGGGATCCTCGCGTCACGACTGAAAGAACGCTTTCACCGCCCGGTGATTGCCTTTGCGCCAGCGGGCGACGGCACACTGAAAGGGTCAGGCCGCTCGATTGCCGGTCTGCATTTGCGCGATGCACTGGAGCGGCTGGATACGCTGAATCCAGGCCTGATGCTGAAGTTTGGCGGTCACGCGATGGCGGCAGGCCTGTCGCTGGAGACGGAACGCTATGAGGAGTTTCGTCAGCGCTTTGCCGAACTGGTGGGTGAGTGGCTGGATGGCGAATCCCTGCAGGGCATCATCTGGTCAGATGGCGCGCTGCAGCCGCAGGAGTTCTCACTGCAGACGGCGGAGATGCTGCGCGAAGCCGGCCCCTGGGGCCAGGCTTTCCCGGAACCCGCATTCGACGGCAAATTCAGGCTGCTGCAACAGCGGCTGGTGGGCGAGCGGCATCTGAAAGTGATGGTCGAGCCGCTTGAGGGCGGGCCGCTGATCGACGGTATCGCTTTCAATGTCGATACGACGCTGTGGCCTGACAGCAGCGTCCGGCAGGTCGAACTGGCCTACAAACTGGATATCAATGAGTATCGCGGTAACCGCTCGGTGCAGCTGATCATTGATCACCTCAGGCCACTGAACTGAGTCAGCGGGACGCGCGTCAGCAGAAATGGCGGACGCGCGTCAGGCCGATGGCCTCTCCTTTCAGCCGCAGCAGAAACCCGAATGGCACCCTGACCTGCTGGCAGCGGTGGCAGGTCATGCAGTCACAGCATCTGCCCGCTGTCTCAACGCTACAATCTGCCGACACTTTCGGGTAAACTTACAGGTTAATTTTCCTGTCCCATCGAACATAATAAAGACGCCAAAGCCATGTTTGAAATTAACCCGGTCAAAAACCGTATTCAGGACCTCAGTGAGCGCAGCGACGTTCTTCGGGGGTATCTTTGACTACGATGCCAAGAAAGAACGCCTCGAAGAAGTAAACGCGGAGCTGGAACAGCCCGATGTCTGGAACGAGCCAGAACGCGCCCAGGCGCTGGGCAAAGAGCGCTCCTCGCTGGAAGCAATCGTACAGACGCTGGAGCAGATGTCTCAGGGTCTGGAAGATGTACAGGGCCTGCTTGAGCTGGCCGTTGAAGCGGAAGATGAAGAAACCTTCAACGAAGCCGTTGCCGAGCTGGATGGGCTTGAGAGCAAACTGGGCGAGCTGGAATTCCGCCGCATGTTCTCCGGTCAGTATGACAGCGCCGATTGTTACATCGATCTGCAGGCTGGCTCTGGCGGCACCGAAGCGCAGGACTGGGCCAGTATGCTGATGCGTATGTATCTGCGCTGGGCGGAAGCCAAAGGTTTCAAAACCGAAATTATTGAAGAGTCTGAAGGTGAAGTCGCAGGCATTAAATCTGTGACCATTCGCGTGTCAGGCGACTACGCCTTTGGCTGGTTACGCACCGAAACGGGCGTGCATCGCCTGGTGCGTAAGAGCCCGTTCGACTCCGGCGGCCGTCGTCACACCTCATTCAGCTCCGCCTTTATCTATCCGGAAGTGGATGATGATATCGATATCGATATCAACCCTGCTGACCTGCGTATTGACGTCTACCGCGCATCCGGTGCGGGTGGCCAGCACGTTAACCGTACAGAGTCCGCCGTACGTATTACCCATATTCCAACCGGCACCGTGACCCAGTGTCAGAACGACCGCTCTCAGCACAAGAATAAAGATCAGGCAATGAAGCAGATGAAAGCGAAGCTTTATGAGCTTGAGATGCAGAAGAAAAATGCTGAGAAACAGGCGCTGGAAGACAATAAGTCCGACATCGGTTGGGGAAGTCAGATCCGTTCTTACGTTCTTGATGACGCACGCATCAAGGATCTGCGCACTGGCGTAGAAACACGTAACACCCAGGCGGTGCTGGACGGCGATCTGGACCGATTCATTGAAGCAAGTTTAAAAGCAGGGTTATAAGGAACCGACATGTCTGAACAAGAACCGCAGAGCGCTGATGCCGCCGTAGAGTTAAACAACGAACTGAAAACGCGTCGCGAAAAGCTAGGCGCACTGCGTGCTAATGGCGTGGCGTTCCCTAATGATTTCCGTCGCGACAGCCTCTCAAATCAGCTGCATGAGCAGTATGATGAGAAAAGCAACGAAGAGCTTGAAGATCTCGGTATTGAAGTCAGCGTTGCCGGACGTATGATGACCCGTCGTATTATGGGTAAAGCCTCGTTCGTGACCCTGCAGGACGTTGGCGGTCGCATTCAGCTCTATGTGGCGCGTGACGACCTGGCCGAAGGCATCTACAACGAGCAGTTCAAAAAGTGGGATCTCGGCGATATTCTCGGCGCGCGCGGTAAACTGTTCAAAACGAAAACTGGCGAACTGTCCATTCACTGTTCTGAACTGCGCCTGCTGACCAAAGCCCTGCGTCCGCTGCCAGACAAGTTCCACGGCCTGGCCGATCAGGAAACCCGTTATCGTCAGCGTTACCTCGATCTCATCGCCAATGATGAGTCGCGTAACACCTTCAAAATTCGTTCGCAGATCATGGCTGGCATCCGTCAGTTCATGGTGGGCCGCGACTTTATGGAAGTGGAAACGCCAATGATGCAGGTGATCCCGGGCGGGGCGTCTGCGCGTCCGTTCATCACCCATCACAACGCGCTGGATATCGATATGTATCTGCGTATTGCGCCGGAACTCTACCTGAAGCGTCTGGTCGTGGGCGGATTCGATCGCGTGTTCGAGATCAACCGTAACTTCCGTAACGAAGGCATTTCGCCGCGCCATAACCCTGAGTTCACCATGATGGAACTCTATATGGCCTACGCAGATTATAAAGATCTGATCGAACTGACCGAAAGCCTGTTCCGTACGCTGGCGCAGGATGTGCTGGGCAGCACGGTTGTGCCATACGGCGAGCAGGAGTTTGATTTCGGTAAGCCGTTTGAAAAACTGACTATGCGCGAAGCGATCAAGAAATATCGTCCGGAAACGGACCTGGCCGATCTGGAGGATTTCGACAAAGCGGTTGCGATTGCTGAGTCGCTGCATATCAAGGTCGAGAAAAGCTGGGGCCTGGGCCGCGTCGTCACAGAGATATTCGAAGAGACGGCAGAAGCGCATCTGATTCAGCCAACTTTCATCACCGAATATCCGGCTGAAGTCTCTCCGCTGGCGCGTCGTAACGATGTGAACCCTGAAATTACCGATCGCTTTGAATTCTTTATTGGCGGCCGTGAAATCGGTAACGGCTTCTCCGAGCTGAATGATGCCGAAGATCAGGCGGAACGTTTCCTGCAGCAGGTGAATGCCAAAGATGCGGGTGATGATGAGGCCATGTTCTATGATGAAGACTATGTGACCGCGCTGGAGCATGGTCTGCCGCCAACGGCCGGTCTGGGCATCGGGATTGACCGCATGGTGATGCTGTTTACCAACAGCCACACTATCCGCGACGTGATCCTGTTCCCGGCGCTGCGTCCAGGCAGCAAGTAATCGTTAAGCATGCATTGAAGGCCGGGTTTCCGGCCTTTTTTATGTCTGCGGTTCGCCCTGGCAAGCCTGATGCGATTCTTTCTGCCTGACTGAATTTCTCAATCCGGAGCAACGATAATGACACAACGGCCCGACTGTATTCGTCACTGGCAAACGCTGGAAGGCGAGGATAACGAACATTATGCCGACAGTGATGAGCGCATGTCGATAGGCGCGCCACTGGGAAGATTGCTGGGATTAACCCGCCTCGGTATTCACCATGAAAGGCTTTTGCCAGGACGGCGCATGTCCTATCCCCACGCGGAGAGCGCGGAAGAGGAGTTTATCTTTGTGCTTGAAGGGTATCCTGACGCCTGGATCAACGGCGAGCTGCATCCGCTGTCGCCGGGTGATGCAGTGGCCTTTCCGGCGGGTACCGGTATCTGCCACACCTTTATCAATAACAGCGAGCATGAGGCCCGCTTTTTAGTCGCAGGTGAAACCAGCAAGCCTGAGAATCGTATAGCCTATCCGCTTAACCCGGACTACGAAGCCACCCGTAAAGACAAATGGCTGAATCCGCCTGAACAGCTAATGGGTGATCATCCTGGTTTGCCCGACAAAAAACCTTAGGGTTTCAGGGGCTTTTTCAGGCAGGTTTCGAAATGCGCGTATGGCACGTAGAGCGCTACGTTCTTGAAGAGCGTTTTGCCGGTGGCGTTGTCATCGATGTTATTGCTGTAACCAATAATCACACCCTCCTGCGTGTCGTCAGAGGCGTTATACACTGTGTCGCCCGACATGCCTTTTACCACCCCCGCATTGGCCGCAACCACGACGCACGCGGGTTTAATCCAGCTGTTCGCCAGCGTGGTATTAATCAGGTTCTGCCCACTGGAGCTGACCGGCATAGCGGAAATAAAACTGTAGCCGTAGAGATTCACCCAATCACCGATATGGCTATTGCGAAAGCTGGGGGCAGATTCCGTCGCTTTGTGTGGTAAATCACGGCCAGATCGCATTCCGGATGCCAGACTTTAAGCCGGTACAGTGAATATTCGGCATGTCAAAAGTTAAAGTCAGAGTGAGCTGTCAGAATCTGAATGACAGAGCCAGCTTGCAGATACTGACCATCCAGGTGTTCAATTAAATTAAGCAGGTAAAAAGAGGGTGTAATAGTTATCTGAGTTTAAAGCATTAAAGCAATGAACCTGGCATCGCAGGTATTACGATTTTAGTGCAATATGATGTTTAATGTTGTGTAAAATATGTTTGCTTACTTATTTAAATGTTTTTCAGAGGTGAATAACTCTATAAAATTTAGGGTTTTTACGTCTCAGATTTGATTGCTCGCTATTTTAAATTTAATTTTAAGTAACACCGATGATTAAAAAGAAACGGATGTAAATTATTCCCTGTCATTTTTAACTCTTGTTTTTGCAGCATTGATTATAAAATAGCTCGCCGACTCAGCTGAGAGGCAACGTGTGTTCTGGATCTCTTCAAATGAGAATTAATCTACTGGGTTGATGATAATGAATAGCGAAATCTTTATTCTGGATAATGATATCTATTTGATTAATGGGGTGAGAGAGATTGTGAAGGCTGATTTCTCAGTCATCAACAAGCACATGATAATCAGGCAGGTTAGTCTTATTGAGTTAATGAATATTGATCACAGATATAAGACCTTAAAAAAACACAGTATCGCTATTGTCCCCGCAAACCGATACGAAACACTGAGCATCTTTGCGGGCATGGAACAGATAAAGATGGTGCCCGCCAACGTCAGTATAGCGACAATGGCTGCATTACTTCATGATGTTACCATTTCGGGTAACCATTCGGATTGGGGAACTATCCGTCACCAGCTTTGCCTTACAGCTAAAGAGAGGCGATATTGCTATATGGTGTTCAGAGGCATATCCAATAAAAAAATTGCCCGTTATTTCCAGTGCACTGAAAAGAACATCAGCTATCTGAAAAGGAAAATCATGTCAAAATGGCGATGCAAAAACAGTCTGGAATTTTATAAAACCGTTACCTGGTTTTATAGCGACAATGAAAGCCTGCATGGTGAGTCCCGCATGGCGTAAATCTGCGAATATTTTTTGAAAAATCCGGCTGAACGGCAGGCGATGGTTAGCCTGCATTGAGCCGGTCACCTCCTCTTTACCTGCATACCAATGCTGGCCATCACTCAAGATGACAGCAATCTGTCGCCAGACGTAACGAAAATGCTTAAAATCATCAATCTGCCTGTCACACCAATCAGAATGGCAGAATAAAGGCCCTCGGATAATTTTCGCTTTTATAACAATGTTTTCTTTCGCATAACGCCAAAACGGTTTACTTATTGTCTGCTTACATCCCTCTTGTTAACAGCTCACAGCTCACAGCTCACAGCTCACAGCTCACAGCTCACAGCCAGCAAATTTTCTGCGTCTTTTCGTAAGGACTGGATGGGTTATTACTGTTACGAAAAATGATAGTGACACTCATAGCGGGAAAAACCCTGAAACAGACATAACAGGCTGTTTCAGCCTGTCAGGTTTCACATCGTTTAAATCAGGAAGGGGCAACACGATTAAACGACTGCCTGGAGTAACGATCACGCCGTTTAGACCAGAGTAACATTACTCTCCCTGACAGAGTTTTCCGGTTAAAACCTGTAACAGATGCGCGGAACGTCTTACCGTTAACAGTCTTAATGCCAGAGAACAGCGCACGATGTCCCTGCTTCAGTGTATTATTATTTGTCATCCTGATTGCAATATGAGTCCATTTTGATAACAGAATAGCTTTTATTTCCAGATATCTGCTATCAGGTCAATCATATCGGTCTGATTAGCGCAAGGTGCGTTGCTGGAAATATCCTAAAGTATTCAGGTTGAATTTAATATTTCCTTAACAATAAAGCGGGCGGCAATATTGAGGAGGCGTCTATATATTCCAATTTGGCAATGAAAGTGGCGCAGGAATGGAATCCTGTCTGGATAATTCCTATACACAAGTTGTTTCGTTTTTTCATTGGCTGAAGGTATAAATACGTCCGTCATAAGCAAGTCGATATGGCGGTAAGGGCAGGGGGCCTTTACCTCACTACTTAATATAAAAAAGCGGCCCCATTATTAATGGGCCAGTTTTTTATGTGGCAATCTCTGCTTTATCAAGTGGCAGAATTTACTTTAAGGATGAGACAAATGAAAAAGATTAAACTGGCGATGATTATGGGCATGGCCCTGGCAAGCAGCACCGTATTTGCAGCTGACCAGGGGCATGGCGTGGTTAACTTCAAAGGCGAAATCATTGAGGCACCCTGCTCAATTTCTGCTGACTCTGTTGAGCAGACCATTGATTTGGGTCAGGTGACAAGTTCAACGCTGAAAGGCGGTAAATCATCTTCTCCGGTAGCTTTCTCAATTAAACTGCAGGACTGTGATGTTACTTCTCTGGCCAAAAAGACGGTCACGGCGACTTTTACAGGTAAAGCCGCCAGTTTTGATTCTACCTCTTCACTGCTTGCACTCAGCGGTACGGCTTCAGGCGCAGGGATTGCTATCACTGATGATGGCAAAAAGCCTGTCAAGCTGGGCACGGCCAGCACGCCTTTCACGTTAAACGATACGTCCACTACCGCGACTCTGCAGTATGCTGCCTTCCTGCAAGGGGCTACGGATAATACGCAGAACCCCGTTATTGCAGGTCAGTTCACCAGCATCGCTAACTTTACTTTAGCTTACGAGTAAAAGCTGGCGCCTTACAAGCAGGCGTTAAGACGCCTGCTTTTTTAAATTTGCACTATCAGAGTGTGTTATTCGATGACCGGTGAAAAGATCATTTTTCCCGGCAGTGGGACTTTTTAAATCACTTTATTTTGTCTGGTCTGCCAGTGACACTGAACAGAAGGCAAATTCAGTCAGCTGACACAATTATGGATTCTCGCAGAATTGTTGGTATTAACAGGCGTTACAAACCTAAAAAGCATTAAACGTTCCTGTTAACCACAGTAACCAATGATGAGCTGGACACATGAAGGTCACTCAGAATGGCGCTGGTAGGTTATTTGATACAACCCGCTTTGTCATACAGCTAACGGATGAGCCATTCGGTAAATTTTAATAAAACTATAACGAGCAGATCTTTTTTGATTACCAGAAGAACAGAATGCTAGTCAGATGTTTAGTAGTGCAGGGGGGCTGTCAGAATCCGGGATGATTTATACCAGGTGTCATAATCCGGCAGTATGATTCTTAAATTTAATTTTAGATTGGTAGCCGGTGATAATTCTGACCAGGGATTGTTCAGATTACTATTCGTTTAAAATGGATTATTGCTGATGAATGCAAAGCATAAAAAAGTAGAGCTGAAAAAAGCAAACAGTAAAGTTAATCCTTTATTTATCAGTGCACTGTTCGTTTTAGGTGGTAATTTTAATGCCGAAGCCACAGATTCTCTAAGCGAACAGGATATTCAGTTTAACACTGACGTACTGGATGTCAGAGATCGTCAGCATATTGATCTGAGCCATTTTTCACGGGCAGGTTATCTGATGCCAGGAAAATATCACATGGTACTACGTGTGAACCATCATCAGTTGAATGAAATTGATGTGGAATTTAAGGCTCCTGAGAGTAATCCCAGTGGAAGTGAGCCCTGTATTACTGCGGCGATTGCAGAGCAGATCGGCCTGAAGAAGAGTGCGGAAAAGCAGTTAGCCTGGCAAAATGGCGGGCAATGTGTTGACCTCTCTTCATTACCAGGCGCGCAGGCGAAAGGAAATCTGGCTGAAAATGCGCTGGATATTTCTATTCCGCAGGTTTATATCGAATACATTTCTGACAGCTGGGATCCACCTTCACGCTGGGATCAGGGTATTGCGGGCGGGATTTTTGACTATAGCCTGAATGCACTTAACAAAACCCATGGTGAAAATAATAATAGTGAACAGGATGTTAGCGGCAATGGTGTGGTCGGTATTAATGCCGGACCATGGCGATTGCGTGGTGACTGGCAGGGAAATTATAATCATCGCTCGGGGGCTGGAAAATCGTCGCAGCATAGTCTGAGGATGAGCCGTTACTATATGTATCGTGCTATTGGTGCTTTGGGTGCCAGACTGACACTGGGGGAGAACTACTTCTTTTCCGATATCTTCGACAGTTTTCGGTTTATGGGTGCCAGCCTGATTTCAGATGACGGTATGCTGCCTCCTAATCTGCGTGGCTATGCTCCTGAAGTCAGCGGTGTGGCTAAAACAGATGCAAAAGTGACGGTGAGGCAGGAGGGGCGAGTCATTTATGAAACTCAGGTTGCTGCTGGCCCGTTTCGTATACAGGATTTAAGTTCAGCCGTCTCCGGTACGTTAGACGTCCAGATTAAAGAGCAGGACGGTACTGTGCGTACGTTTCAAATCAACACATCCAATATTCCTTATCTGACCCGACCTGGTCTTGTACGGTATAAAATGGCCATTGGTCAGCCATCTGATTATTTACGGCAGACCCGTGGCCCGGGATTTGCGAGTAGTGAATTTTCATGGGGTATTAATAACGGCTGGTCACTCTATGGCGGCTCAATTCTGGGCGGTAATTACAATGCACTCTCTCTTGGACTAGGGCGAGACTTGCTGACGCTTGGCGCACTATCAGTAGACGTGACGCAGTCGCGCGCGCGTTTTTCTGATCGAAGCAGTAAAGCAGGCGAATCTTACAGAATGAGTTATTCCAAGCGTTTTGAGGAACTGAACAGTCAGGTCACTTTTGCTGGCTATCGCTTTTCAGAACGGGATTATCTCAGCATGTCCCAGTATCTGGAATTACGTTATCTGGGCACCAATATTGGCCGGGGTAAAGAACTCTATACCGTGACCTTAAATAAGCAATTTGAATCGTCAGGCCTGAGCAGTTATTTAAACTACAGTCATCAGACCTATTGGGATCGGCCAGAAAACGATAACTACACGTTCTCGCTGGCGAAATATTTTGATTTTATGCGCTTGAAGAATCTTAGCGTAAACCTCACTGCATATCGTTCAGTCTACAATGGTCTGCATGACGACGGGGCTTTTATGATGCTCAGCGTCCCCTGGGGAAATAACGCGTCAGTCAGTTACAGTAACCAGTACTTTAAAGGTCGAGCTTCGCATAATGTCAATTACAGCCAGCGAATCGATAACAATAGTAATTATCAGATAAGTGCAGGCATCGGTTCTGATGGAAGGGCTGGTGCGGGCGGTTTTTATACACGTGATGGTGACCTGACCAGTGTAACGGCAACCGCAAGCTACAACGACAGTTATTACAGTGCTGTCGGATTGTCATTGCAGGGCGGGGCAACGGCGACGGCAAAAGGTGTGGCACTGCATCGTGTTACAACACTGGGAGGCACGCGGATGATGATCGACACAGACGGCGTCTCTGGCGTTCCGCTCGTTGGTAACGGTGGGGTGAGCCACAGTAATTTTGCCGGTAAAGGCGTAATTGGCGATTTAAATAATTATTACCGTAGCACTGTTCACATCGATCTTGACAGGCTGGCTGATAATGTCGATGCAACACGTTCAGTAGTACAAAGTTCGCTGACAGAAGGTGCAATTGGCTACAGGAAAATGGGGGTTATTGCGGGTGAAAAAGCAATGGCTGTTGTCAGACTTTCAGATGGAAAATCTCCTCCTTTTGGTGCGATTATTGAAAATGGTCATGGTTACCAGACCGGTATTGTTAATGATGATGGCAGTGTCTGGTTAACCGGTATCAATGCGGGAGAAAAAATGAATGTAAAGTGGGACGGGAAAGAACAATGCAGTATTACTTTACCCAAGCCATTGCCTTCTTTAGCTAGCGCTTTGCTTTTACCCTGTGAAACAGTCATCGGGAATAAGATTTGATCTGGCATTATTGAATGAGGTTTGTAATGAATTTTAAAAAATTATCATCTTTTTTTATCAGTCTGTTTATAGGGGCTGCATTTATACATCAGGCCAATGCTGCTATCGCGCTGGATCGTACACGCATCGTTTATGATGGCGGTAATAAATCAATGAGCGTAAGCATTACAAATAAAAATAAAGAGCTGCCTTATCTGGCACAGGGATGGATTGAAGATGCGGAAGGGAAAAAAATTGACTCCCCATTTATTTTGCTGCCACCCTTGCAGCGTATTGAGCCTTCAGCAAAAAGTCAGCTTAAAATTCAGTCAGTAGGGGGGGTAAACCTGCTGAAGCAGGATAGAGAAACGCTCTTTTACTTTAATCTGCGTGAGATTCCGCCGAAAAGTAACAAGCCAAACACCCTGCAGATTGCCTTGCAGACGCGGATCAAAATGTTTTACCGCCCTCACGCACTGATGAAAAATTCGGTGGAAATGATAAATATATGGAAGGATAAAATCACGCTGACGCGGGAAGGGGGAAAATACCGGGTAAACAACTCCACGCCCTATTTTTTTACTATAGCGACTGTCAGTGTTGCTAACAAAGATATTGCTGAAATGAAGCCAGTAATGATCGCGCCACAAAGCAGCATGGTAATGCCTGTCAGCGCTGAGAGGATGGGCAATGCACCTGAGCTTTCATTCATCAATGATTATGGCGGACGACCAAAACTGATTTTTCGTTGCAGCAGCGTGGAGTGCAGAGTGGGTGAATATAAAGATGGCTGATGCTCACATGTCGCAACGCCTGAAAAGCAGTAAGACAGATACAGACGGGTGGCGGATGCCTGAATGCTTACATCAACCGGAGAAGGGTACCGGACAGTAGGCAGGCTGTTGCTGATGCAACTTTGTGGCACCCACCGTTACGAATACCCCTCTGCACGTCAGAGGATCCAACCTCGCATGCGCTATGCAGGAGAGCCGCTTGCGTAATATCCGTTTGGGCAACCGCAGTGAGCCACTTATTTTCGCCTGAACGACGATTGAGGCTACGATTATGCCGGTAAAAACCAGCGCACATTGTCTGAAATGCTTTGGCCTGTCGGGATTCATGAGAATATTTTTCACTATTTTAAGTTATCTTGCGTTTCAGCCTTTATATGCAAACAGCGCCATTAATGTGAACCCTCTTGCCATTAATATAACGGGGACGGTAGTGGCTAATGCTGCCTGTACATTCAACGGTGACAAAGAGATCAATATCGAGTTTGGTGAGGTCTGGATCGACGAAATTACCGGCGATAACTATAAGAGAACGCTGCCTTACACATTGAAATGTGAAGGTGATGCGAACGGAAAAAGTATTCAGATGCGGTGGGTAGGAACCTCAGCGATTTTTAACTGGACACTGCTAAAAACAGATAATAAAGGTCTGGGGATTGAACTGCGTCACAACAACAAACAGGTCAGGCCGAATACCTGGTTTACAATTAATGCCGCCTCACCCCCGCAACTCGATCTGGTGATAGTAAAAAAAGCAGGTGCCTCTTTAGTTAACGGACAAGAGTTCTCTGCCTCCGCAACGCTGGAAGTGGCCTATAATTAAGGATTAATAACGATGAAAGTCCCTCTGCAAACGCTATTAAGCCTGAAGCTGCTGACTTTCGCAGCCCTGCAGCTTTTATTTCCCTCCTTCGCCTGCGCCGTTGAGAAAGGCGACACGCTTAAGGTAACGCTTCACGGTACATTGAAGCGTAAGCCCTGTCATATTAGCAACGATAAGATCATTGAGGTCGCTTTTGGTAATGTTGGGGTGAAAAAAGTGGATGGCCAGCGTTACATTCAACCCATCGATTATCAGCTTGAATGTGAGAGTCCTGATGATGCGGCGACATTAAAGATGACTATAAAAGGTACTCAGACGCTGTATAACACAGGGGCTATTACCACTAATGTCAGTGGCCTGGGTATTAAAGTTTTGCAAAACGGCTCCGCTATCGTGATTAATCAGCCTTTCATCATTGATTATCGTCATCCTCCTGTACTTCAGGCTGTTCCCGTGACCTCGGGGCAGGCATTGACTGAAGGTGTTTTCAGCGCAACAGCGACACTGCTGGCGGAGTATGAATAATGGGAAGAAATGAATGGGTTCTTTTTCAAAACAGATTAAAAAAAACGATGCCAGTTCTGCTCCTGTTTTTAATGCTCTTTTTCCAGGGCAAATCGGGGGCCGTTACAGACAACCTGAAATTTTCGGGGAATCTTGTTGCTGAACCCTGCGTGCTTGACCCCGCGACGGAAAGCATTGAGCTCGATTTTGGAACCATTATCGATAAATACCTCTATATCAATCAGCGAATTCACAGTCAGCCATTTACCGTGCGATTACTTGACTGCGATCTATCACTGGGTTCGACAGTCTCCCTGACCTTTAGCGGCTCCACGGACAGCGAGCTGACCGATATGTTAGCCGTATCAGGCACAGCGAGCGGCATTGCAATCGGTCTGGAAACCACTGAGGGCACGGCAATTCCCTTTAAAAAAGTAACGCCGGCTTTCAGGCTGATGTCAGGCACCACCGAACTGATATTAAAAGGCTATGTACAGGCTAAACCAACGGCTTTAAAAAATCGCACGATTGTCAGAGGGCCATTTAATGCGGTGGCGAATTTCACGCTTAATTATGAATAGCAGGCGGGTTATCGCATCAGCTATATCAGCGGCTGTCGGCTTTTTGGATCAGCCTGGCTGAATCTGTATCCGGGTAGCCATTCCTGACAGGAAGGTAATAAGTTCAGTGAGAGAAAGTGATGATGAAGTTAATAAAGTTAGCGTGCTTGTTTTTGCAGAAGATAGCGATGGCAGTTTTTTTAATCTGGCTGTGGAGTACCAATGCCAGCGCCTATGATTTTACACTGACCTGCTTTGGACCGAATGGGGGGCATGAGGGCAGGTGCGGTAAGCATCAGGATTTTGTACTGACGAAAATTTCCGATGCGCATGATGGCGTAACAATTCCCCTGCCATTGTCTGTTAATCCCGGTGGGAGTTATCTCTATTTGTATCTGGCAAGCTGTTCCTCTGATACCAGTTGCGAATTAGCAAGCGGTATCCTTTATCAAAAATTTATAGGCGTGCAAAATGTCAGCCTCGGGACATGGGGCAACGCCGCAAAACTGTTTCTGGATGGCGTAAACAGGCTGCGAGGCACTTTCTCACCAGCAAGTGCTTTCGATCAGACAACCTACTGGGATTACGCCAATCTTTGCCTGAGCGTTACGATAGTTAACTATTCCAGGACGTGGTATGTCTGGGGACTGGATTATGGAATTCCCATGAATAACGTCAGATGTACTGTGCCCATTAATCGCGTGGCGGCGGACACCTGTAGCGCAACAACCCCGAGTATTGATGTCGCTTTTGGTGAGGTTGAACGCGCTGAAATCTCCACTCAGGCTGGCGGTATCTATGACAAAACCAAAAGCTTTACGCTGAACTGCACAGGCGGCAGTGCACATAATTTCCTGGTTACGCTGAATATGACACCTGTTTCCTGGTCTCCCTCCCAGATGGTCACCAGTAACCCGGCGCTGGGCGTCAGCATGAGTAAAGATGGAGTTCCCATACACTCCAGTTCCGCTTTCATCATGAACGTGCCAGCAGGAGGCTCAGATGTCGCTAATCTGGTCTTCAGCCTGTTAAAAAACCCGTCGACACCTGCCGGCAATATTGCAACCGGCGACTTCACGGCTTCAGCCACGCTTATTGTGACCGAAATCTGACACACAAGGGTCGTTCTGATTCAACCGGCTGCTCAGGATGCATCAATATCAGGATTTAATCACCTGATGCAGCCAGGTTTCAAAACGCGCGTATGGCACATAGAGCGCTACGTTCTTATAGAGCGTTTTGCCGGTGGCGTTGTCATCAATGTTATTGCTGTAACCAATAATCACACCTGCCAGCGTGTCGTCAGAGGCGTTATACACCGCGCCGCCCGACATGCCTTTTACCACCCCCGCATTGGCCGCGACCACGACGCACGCGGGTTTATTCCAGCTATTGGCCAGCGTGGTATTAATCAGGTTCTGCCCACTGGAGCTGACCGGCATAGCGGAAATAAAACTGTAGCCGTAGAGATTCACCTGGTCACCGATATGGCTGTTGCGAAAGCTGGGGGGCAGATTCTGTTCGCTGTTCCTATGGTAAACCACGGCCAGATCGCATTCCGGATGCCAGGCTTTGACCCGGTAAAGCGAAAATTTCGCCACGTGCGCGGCGGTCAGACTGTACTCCGGCGTGAGCGGGATGGTGGTACCTAGCGTACCTAAACCCAGTATGGTGGGAATACCGGTCACCGTCATATCAACCCGTTTTTCTGCTTCCCGACTGTACTCATAATGACCGACTGAGCAACCTGTTAAGCCAAAAACCAGCAAGGCTATAAGTCGTTGCATTCTCTCTCCCTGCGTCAGAAATGGATGATTAAATGGCTATTCATCAGGGATATATCGGCAAGGCTACGGATTTATTAATCCATGCCCGGTTAAAAAGCGTAAACGCTGAGTGAAAAATTACAACCCGATATGGTCAGCCGGGGTGGTTATCACAGCAGCGAATCCCTGGGATTATTGCGTTCCAGGCAATAATCCTTTGCGGCGTACAGGCTATGTCGTGCATCGGGGTTATGCTGTAATACTTCGCGTGACGCAGATCAAATTTTATAGCGCGTCGCGTCGCTGCGCAGTTGCGCGGTTCACCTGCAAATAAGACCGGGAGAGAGTTATGCCTGTAGCATTACTGGCGCTGGCGCTGAGTGCGTTTGCCATCGGAACCACGGAGTTTGTCATTATGGGACTGCTGCCGGAGGTGGCTCGCGACCTTCAGGTGTCCATTCCGTCGGCGGGCTGGCTGATCAGCGGCTATGCGCTGGGTGTGGCGATCGGTGCGCCAATTATGGCGCTGCTGACCGCACGGCTGCCGCGCAAAAAAACGCTGATTCTGCTGATGGTCATCTTCATCATCGGCAACCTGCTGTGCGCGCTGGCCTATAACTATCACCTGCTGATGCTGGCCCGGATCGTTACTGCGCTCTGTCACGGTGCGTTTTTCGGTATCGGCGCGGTGGTCGCGGCCAGTCTGGTGCCTGCCGATCGTCAGGCGTCTGCCGTGGCGCTGATGTTTACCGGACTCACCTTAGCCAACGTGCTCGGCGTGCCGCTGGGCACCAGTTTTGGACAGATGTTTGGCTGGCGCGCGACCTTCTGGGGCGTGGCAATAATTGGTGTGCTGGCGTTTATCGCCCTGATCGTGAGTCTGCCGCAGAACAGACAGGAAAAACCGGTTCATCTGGCGAGTGAAATTGGTGCGCTGGCTAACGGTAAACTGTGGCTCTCCTTACTGATGACGGTGTTTTTTGCTGCGGCGATGTTCGCACTGTTCAGTTATATTGCGCCGCTGCTGACAGAGGTAACCGGTATCAGCGGTCGTGGCGTAAGCTGGACGCTGTTCCTGATTGGCGCAGGCCTGACGGTCGGTAATATTCTCGGCGGCCGGCTGGCCGACTGGAAAGTCTCCTTTAGCCTGATCCTCAGCTTCTCCCTGATCGCTATCTTCTCGCTGCTGTTCAGCTGGACCAGCCATGCGCTGTGGCTGGCCGAGATTACCCTGTTCCTGTGGGCGATGGCCACTTTTGCTACCGTGCCCGGTCTGCAGATCAACGTGGTGCGTCACGGTAAAGAGGCGCCTAATCTGGTTTCCACCCTGAACATTTCGGCATTTAACGTCGGCAACGCGCTGGGTGCCTGGGTGGGCGGAGCCGTGATTGGCGAAGGATTTGGCCTGACGGCGGTGCCGGTTGCCGCGGCTGCGCTGGCCGTTATCGGCCTGCTGATCTGCCTGTTCACCTTCCGTAAATCAGGTCGTGCGACCGCCAGCGTCCGCGCTTAAGTCAGACGCGCAGCGATCCGGGCTGGAAAGTCACTTACCTGCTGCTGCAGGTGAGTGACAAAAGCGTCAACCAGCGCCGAGGCGGGACGGTGACAGGGCCTCACAAGACTGACGGTAAACGGCACCGCCACACTGAACTTACGCATCACCACGCCGCTGTCAGCGTAATCCAGCGCCGTCAGCGGATTTACGATCGAAATCCCCACGCCCGCTCTGACCATTGCGCATACGGAGGCCGCGCTGTGCGTCTCCATCACCAGCCGTCGTTCGACGCCCTGTTCCTGAAACAGCGTATCCAGCAACTGGCGATAGCTGTCGCTGCGCGACAGGCTGACATACTTTTCGCCTGCAAAATCGTGTGGCGTCAGCTCGTCACGCTCGCATAAGGGATGCTGCTGCGGCAATACACACACCTCGTCGCAGGTCAGCAGGGCAAAGCGATCCGTACCGGCCGGGGCGTGCTGGGTTTCGGTTAAGCCAAGGTCATAACGCTGCGCGGAAAGCCACTCTTCCAGCAGCGGCGACTCCTGCGGAATGACATTCAGACTGACATCCGGGTAGCGCTGCAAAAAAGGCTGGCACAGCGGCGGCAGCAGCGACTGCGAAAAGACGGGCAGGCAGGCAATCGACAGCTCACCCTGGCGGAACTGGCGCAGCCCCTCGGCGGCCTCCATGATGCGGTCCAGTCCATACCAGGATCGCTGCACCTCTTCAAACAGTCGCAGACCCTGCACCGTAGGCTGCAGACGACCGCGCACCCGGGCGAACAGCGCCAGCCCCAGTTGCTGCTCCAGGCGCGCCAGCTCCCGGCTCACGGTCGGTTGTGATGTGTGAAGTAGCGTGGCCGCCTGGGTCAGGTTGCCGCTGGTCATTACTGCGTGAAAGACCTCAATATGCCGCCAGTTTATGTTTGCCACAGCTGCTACCTATATCCATTCTGCATAGATGCTATTAAAACAGATATTTTTCGCTATGGCATGTTTCTGGCTTAATGCCGTTATCGCCACAGGAGAACTGCTATGCCACGTCCTTTACAGAATACCGAAACCGCGCTCAACGCCGCGCATCTGCTGCCGCTGGCACGCCGTTATGCCGGGCCATTCTGGGCTTATGATGCGCAGATTATTGAGGCGCGGATTGCCCAGCTGCAGGCGTTTGATGTAGTGCGCTTTGCACAGAAAGCCTGCTCGAATATCCATATTCTGCGCCTGATGCGCGCGGCAGGCGTGAAGGTGGATTCGGTCTCACTGGGCGAAATTGAACGTGCGCTGGCCGCCGGTTATCAGCCCGGTGGTGATGAGATCGTCTTTACCGCCGATCTGTTTGACCAGCCGACGCTGGAGCGGGTCACGGCGCTGAAGGTGCCGGTGAATGCCGGATCAATCGATATGCTGCATCAGCTGGGCGCGATGTCGCCAGAACATGCGGTGTGGCTGCGGGTCAACCCTGGCTTTGGTCATGGTCACAGCCAGAAAACCAATACCGGCGGTGAAAACAGCAAGCATGGCATCTGGCATGGTGACCTGGAAGAGGCGCTGGCCGCGATTGCGCAGCATGGCCTGAAACTGGTGGGCATTCACATGCACATCGGCTCAGGCGTGGACTATGGGCATCTGCAGCAGGTGTGCGATGCGATGGTGGAACTGGTGGTGGCCTCCGGTCAGGATCTCACGGCGATCTCTGCAGGCGGCGGCCTCTCTGTGCCATACCGCTATGGCGAAGAGGCGATCGATACCGCACACTACTTCGGACTCTGGGATGCGGCACGGCAGCGCATCGCGCAGCACCTGGGCCATGCGATCAAACTGGAGATCGAACCGGGGCGCTTCCTGGTGGCCGAGGCGGGTGTGCTGGTGTCGCAGGTCCGGGCGGTGAAGTCGATGGGAAGCCGTCACTTCGTGCTGGTCGATGCCGGTTTCAGTGACCTGATGCGCCCTTCGATGTACGGCAGCTATCACCATATTTCGCTGATGACGGGCGACGGGCGGACGATTGATGCGCAGCAGACTGTCGATACGGTGGTTGCGGGTCCGCTGTGCGAATCGGGCGATGTCTTTACCCAGCTGGAAGGCGGCATGGTCGAGCCGCGCGCGCTTCCGGCGGCAAAAGTAGGCGATTACCTGGTCTTTCATGACACCGGTGCTTATGGTGCTTCGATGTCCTCTAACTACAACAGCCGCCCGCTGATCCCCGAAGTGCTGTTTGAGCAGGGCCAGCCGCGTGAAATCCGCCGCGCGCAGACAATCCAGTCGTTGCTGGCACTGGAAATCGGCTAATCTTCCCGGCGGCCAGCACGCCGCCTCTGTGCCACCTCATAAACTGCCCGCTCTGCTTAGCGGGCAGTTTCACGTCTGCGCCCTGTGACCGAAGAGATTGCCTTTTCTGGCGCAGGCTTCAGCAATATCGTCATCCGCACAGTGCTCCCTTTAAAGGATGTGAATGTGATTAAGATCGTTTCGCTCAGCGAAGTCCCGCAGTTTGCCGAACAGATTACTGACTGGCAGTGGCGCGCCTTTGGTGACGCCAGCAGTCGGGCGTTTTTTAAAAGCGTCGTCAACAGCAGCCTGAACGGTGCTGAATTCCCGATTACGTTTGTTGCGATCGAGGCGGGCAGGGCGATCGGCACCGTCGGCTTCTGGCGCTGCGACCTCATCAGCCGTCAGGATCTCTTTCCCTGGCTGGCGGCTCTCTATGTGGATGAACCGGCACGAGGCAAAGGCGTGAGTGAGGCGTTGCAGCAGCATGTCATTGCATGGGCTCAGGAACAGGGCTATCCGCGGTTGTGGCTATGGTCCACCTTCACGGGCTATTACGAACGGTTTGGCTGGCTGCCACAGGGTGAGGCGCTGGAGTATCCTGACAAGCCTGTCAGGCTCTACTGCCGCGACCTGTAAAAGAGGCCAGCCACCGACGGCAGCTGGCAGGCACATTCAGGGCGCCGGATAGGTATAACGGCGGTGAATCGCCTCAATACCTTCCAGGATCTCTGTATTTAAAGTCAGATTAAAGCTGTCGATGTTCAGCTGCAGCTGCTCAAGCGTGGTGGCGCCCAACAGTGTACTGGCCACAAACGGCTGCTGTCGCACATAGGCAAGCGCCATCTGTGACGGGTCGATCTGATGCTGCTGAGCCAGAGCCACATATTCGGCAATCGCCTGCTGTGACTGCTCGCCGCTGTAACGGGTGAAGCGGCTGAACAGCGTATTGCGCGCACCCGCAGGCTGTGCGCCATTAAGATATTTACCGCTCAGCGTGCCGAAGGCCAGGCTGGAATAGGCGAGCAGCTCGACCCCTTCATGCTGGCTGATCTCGGCCAGGCCAACTTCAAAACTGCGGTTCAGCAGGCTGTAGGGATTCTGGATGCTGACGATACGCGGCAGCTCATGTTTCTCTGCCAGCTGCAGGTAGCGCATGACGCCCCACGCGGTTTCGTTCGACACTCCGATATAGCGGATTTTACCGGCGCGAACCTGTTCGGTCAGCGCTTCCAGCGTCTCCAGCAGCGTGACCTGCGCAGTGGTTTCGCTATACTGATAGCCAAGTTTGCCAAAGAAGTTAGTCTGACGCTGAGGCCAGTGCAGCTGGTAAAGGTCAAGGTAGTCGGTATTCAGGCGTTTCAGACTGGCGTCGAGCGCGGCGCGGATATTTTTTCGATCCAGCGCCATATCCGGACGAATGGTGGCATCGCTGCCGCGCGTTGGCCCGGCGACTTTGCTGGCCAGAATGATTTTGTCGCGACAGCCGCGCGCTTTAAGCCAGCTGCCAATATAGCGTTCAGTCAGACCCTGGGTTTCCGGGCGCGGTGGCACCGGATACATTTCGGCAGTATCAATAAGATTGATGCCAGAACGGATAGCTAAATCCAGCTGAGCATGCGCGTCGGCTTCGCTGTTCTGTTCGCCAAACGTCATAGTGCCCAGTCCCAGCTGACTCACTTCCAGCGTGCTGTGGGGAATACGATGATAGTGCATTGCCAGCGTCCTTTTCTTTATGGAACGGAATGTTGTGTCCTCAGGGACTATAGCGCGAGCAATGGCGGGGAAGGAAGGGGGAAAAGTCGGGGAAATCACCTGTCAGCGGCGAAGCGGTGACAGGTGGTTAAATCGGGCACTTAACGTTCAATGATCGTTGAGACCTCGTCACTGTTAATCTGTACGGCGTGGCCCGTCTGGTCGGTGTATTCAACCAGGCCCGTCTCTTTATCAATGCTGGGCTTTCCTTCGGTCATGATCATGCGGCCATCTTTGGTCGCCATCACGTAATCAGAACTGCATCCACTTAAACATGCTGCGGCTAATACTATCAGTGCTGCGCCTGCCAACCCTCTCATCACGCCTTATCCTCACAAATTGTCGATTGCAAAAAGTGTAGTAATAAATGGTTTTGCCAGCGGGGTTAATCGAAGGAATCTGAAAATAACCGGGCGAGCAGGCTCGCCCTTGACTTTCTCAGGCGTGCTTTTTCTTACTGCGCATCAGATTAAGGCACTCAACCGCCATTGAGAAGAACATGGCGAAATAAATGTAACCTTTTGGTACATGCACCGCAAAACTCTCCAGAATCAGGGTAAAACCAACCAGGATCAGGAAAGAGAGCGCCAGCATTTTGACGGACGGATGGCGGTCCACGAACTCGCCAATGGCACGCGCGGCGAACATCATCATCATCACGGCAATCACGACCGCCGCCATCATAATGAACAGATGATCGGACAGGCCGATGGCGGTGATTACGGAGTCAAGGCTGAAGATGATGTCGAGCATCATGATCTGCACAATCGCGCCCAGAAACGAATGTACGCGGGTGTTGTGTTCGCCTTCGCTGCCCTCGATCGTTTCGTGGATCTCCATGCTTGATTTCCAGAGCAGGAACAGGCCACCGAACAGCAGAATCAGATCGCGTGCAGAGAAAGGGTGGTCCATCAGCGTGAAGAGCGGGTTAGTCAGACGCGCGACCCACGCAATGGAAGCCAGCAGACCCAGACGCATTAACATTGCGCCCATCAGCCCAATGCGGCGTGCGCTGGCTTGCTGATGTTTCGGCAGTTTCGCGACCACCAGTGACAGGAAAATGATGTTATCAATACCCAGCACCACCTCAAGGATGGTCAGGGTACCCAGCGCCAGCCAGGCGTTGGGGTCAGAAATCCACTCAAACATACCGACATTCAATCCTAAACGAAAAGTAAACGACGATTATACGCATTCGATTCGCCGATCTCCCGCAAAATTGCGGCCCTGTCGGCGTGGAAGACGATTCAGAGCAGAAAATGGCGTGCCAGCAGCGGGCCGGTGAAACTCTTTTTAAGGTAAAAGCCACGCGGCAGGGTCAGGATCGGCTGGCCCTGATCGCCGATCCCTTCGGTCAGGGCTCTGCTATTGGCGGCTTTAGGACGGATCTGCAACCAGGCGCCGTGTCGTGCCGTGATCTGCTCAACGCGTCCCAGCACGATCATATCCATCAGCTCTTCCCAGTCCTGGCGCAGCAGCTCATCTTCTTTTTCGTCCGGGCTCCAGAGCAGCGGCGCGCCGACACGGCGTTCCCGCAGCGGGATCGTCCGTTCGCCTTCCACCGGGACCCAGAGTACCCGGGCCAGCTTATGGCGTACATGGCTGGTCTGCCAGGTGACACCACTGTTGCCGGTCAGAGGCGCGACACAGACAAAAGTGGTTTCCAGCGGTTTACCCTGCGCATCAATCGGGATGGTTTTCAGTTCGATGCCAAGATGCGCAAAATCCTGTTCCGCTTTGCTGCCGGCGCTGGCACCAAGGTGCCACTCCAGCAGCATACCGACCCAGCCTTTGTCGCGTTTCAGATCGGCAGGCATCGGCAGACCCGCGCGTCCAGCCAGCGTCTCCAGCGTAAATCCGGCTAAATCCTGGGCGCGCGCCAGCAGGCTGGCTTCATCTTTGGGTGGTCCGGGCTGGTTACGCATGTCACTCACTTAATCTGGTCAAAAATTATACAGCGGCGAACAGGTCAGGCACCTGAGAATAATAAACCGCCATCGGGATCGATAATAACATGATAGATCATGCTTTTTTGACTGCGGCAGCCCGACGTCATCCACAGGCGTTCCGGGTTATCCCGGTTTACCCGCAACAATGAACAGGATCTCCAGCCCGGTTATCCACAGAAAAATGGGATAACACCCCGTTATGTACGGTACTGGTTCCATTTACAGCCTTGACTTTTCCTGATGTGAGCATATTTTCACCGCCATGACCTGACTCTGAGCAATTATCTGTGGATAAAAAAGTCAGTGGTTAAATTTTAAACATTTGTCAGCAGCCGCAAAACTATTCGTTGTTTATAAAAAGCGTGCTGAAGGGCATTATGGATATAATTTCAATAATATCATAGAGATAATAAGGTGGTGTGCGCTGGCTATCTGACGTCATAAAAAGAGGTTATTCAGTTAACTCCCGCGTTCTGCACAAAGCTATCCACAGAAATAGTGAATAAGATCGATTTTTTTGGTGGTTTTTGTTTATAACTTTACGCTTTCCTGTGAGTTATCCCGAAAAACAGGGCTTAACCCCTCATGAATCCAGTGGTTTACCGCCTGTAAGGAGTATGAAACAATCAGCCCATTCAAATTTTGCTTTGAGGTAGTCCGGTGATCGATGATGATGGCTACCGCCCGAATGTTGGTATCGTAATCTGTAACCGGCAGGGACAAGTGTTATGGGCCAGGCGCTTTGGACAGCACTCCTGGCAATTTCCTCAGGGAGGCATCAATCCCGGTGAAACCGCAGAACAGGCGATGTATCGCGAACTGTTCGAAGAGGTCGGGTTGCACCGGAAGGATGTACGTATACTTGCTTCTACCCGTAACTGGTTGCGTTACAAGTTGCCAAAACGTTTGGTGCGTTGGGACACAAAGCCGGTATGTATCGGCCAGAAACAAAAGTGGTTTCTCTTGCAGTTAATGTGTAATGACGCGGATATCAATGTGCAACACAGCAGCACGCCGGAGTTTGATGGCTGGCGCTGGGTCAGTTTCTGGTATCCGGTGCGTCAGGTTGTCTCTTTTAAACGCGACGTTTACCGTCGGGTGATGAAGGAATTCGCTGGCGTGGTAATGACTATGCAGGAGAGTGCGGGGCAGCGAAACAATTCTGCCCATCGACGTAAGAGAGGATAGGCCACGCCCTTTATGCTCACTCAGTTGCGCGAAATTGTAGAAAAAGTGGCGAGTGCGCCGCGTCTCAATGAAGCACTCGACATTCTGGTCAATGAGATCTGTCTGGCGATGGAAACGGAAGTCTGTTCCGTTTACCTCGCCGACCACGATCGTCGCTGCTATTACCTGATGGCGACGCGCGGACTTAAAAAGCCGCGTGGCCGCACGGTGACGCTGGCGTTTGATGAAGGGATTGTCGGTTTAGTGGGCCGTCTGGCTGAGCCAATCAACCTGGCGGATGCGCAGAGCCACCCCAGCTTCAAATATATTCCCTCAGTGAAAGAAGAGCGCTATCGCTCCTTCCTCGGCGTTCCCATTATCAGTCGTCGCCAGCTGCTTGGCGTGCTGGTGGTGCAGCAGCGCGAACACCGTCAGTTTGATGAAAGCGAAGAGTCGTTTCTGGTCACGCTGGCCACGCAGATGGCGACGCTGCTGTCACAGTCTCAGATGGGACAGTTATTTGGTCAGTTCCGGCAGACCCGGGTGCGCGCCATTGCGGCAGCGCCGGGCGTCGCCGTGGCGCCAGGCTGGGTCGATGAGACTCAGCCCCTGCTCGACCAGGTTTCGGCCGCCTCAACGCTGGATGTACAGCGTGAGCGCGAACGGCTGTCGCTCGCCATGAGCGAAGCAGCCAATGAGTTTCGTCGCTTCAGTAAGCGTTTCAGTGCCAGCGCCCAGAAAGAGAGCGCGGCCATCTTCGATCTCTACTCTCACCTGTTAACGGATGCCCGGCTGAAAAAGGATCTGTTCGCGGAGATCGAACGCGGATCCGTCGCCGAATGGGCGGTAAAACAGGTGATCGGGAAATTTGCTAAGCAGTTCGCCAGCCTGAGCGACAGCTATCTGCGCGAACGCGCAGGCGACCTGCGGGTGCTGGGTCAGCGCCTGCTGTTTCACCTTGATGATACGCTGGTCGGCACCAACGCCTGGCCGGAGCGTTTTGTACTGGTGGCCGATGAGCTGACCGCCACCACCTTAGCGGAGCTGCCGCAGGAGCGGCTGGCGGGCGTCGTCGTGCGCGATGGCGCCGCCAACTCGCACGCCGCGATTCTGACGCGCGCCATGGGCATCCCGACGGTGATGGGAGCGGATATTCAGCCTCATCAGCTGAACAAACGTCTGCTGATCGTCGATGGCTATCGCGGTGAGCTGCTGATCGATCCCGAGCCGGTGCTGGTGCAGGAGTATCAGCGACTGATCAGCGAAGAGAATGCGCTGAGCAAAATGGCGGAAGGGGTTGTCGACCAGCCGGGTGAGCTGAAAAGTGGCGAGCGCGTGCAGGTAATGCTGAACGCCGGATTAAGCCCGGAGCATGAGCAGGCGCTCGGCAGCTGGGTAGATGGCATTGGCCTCTATCGCACCGAAATCCCCTTTATGCTGCAAAACGGCTTTCCGTCTGAAGAGGAGCAGGTCGCGCAGTATCAGGGCATGTTGCAGCTGTTTCACGATAAGCCCGTCACGCTGCGTACACTCGATGTCGGGGCAGACAAACAGCTGCCTTACATGCCAATCAGTGAAGAAAACCCCTGTCTGGGCTGGCGCGGTATCCGTTTGACGCTCGACCAGCCGGAGATTTTTCTGGTGCAGGTGCGCGCAATGCTGCGTGCTAACGCCGCCTCCGGCAACCTCAGTATCCTGCTGCCCATGATCAGTCATATCGATGAGATCGACGATGCAAAACAGCTGATCGATCGTGCCGGTCGTGAAGTGGAAGAGATGCTGGGATACCCCATTCCCGCGCCGCGTATCGGTATCATGATCGAAGTGCCGTCAATGCTGTTTATGATCCCGCATCTGGCATCGCGGGTCGATTTTATTTCGGTTGGCACCAACGACCTGACTCAGTATCTGCTGGCAGTGGACCGCAATAACACGCGCGTCGCCAATCTTTATGATTCGCTGCATCCGGCGATGCTGCGCGCGCTGCATGCAATCGCGCAGGAAGCCCGTCTGGCTAATCTGGAATTGTGCCTGTGTGGTGAAATGGCGGGCGATCCGATGTGTGTCGCTCTGCTGGTCGGTCTGGGTTATCACCACCTCAGCATGAACGGCAGGAATGTTCCGCGCGTAAAATATCTGCTGCGTCATCTGGATTATGAAGAGGCGCAGACGCTCAGCGAGCAGGGGATGCATGCGCACACGGCGAAGGAAGTCCGCCATCTGGTTTCAGCGTTTATGGAGCGGCGTGGTCTGGGGGGGTTAATCCGCGGCGGTCGCTAACCGCCGGGCCCGTCAGGCTATTTTATTTGTCATTCCGCCTCCGGGCAGTGCTCACAATCCTCACGTACGCTGTGTACGCGCCGGTTGTTCCGCGCTGCCCGTATCCGGACTGGCTGTAACAACGTATGCCTGACGGGTCAGGCTATACGGGTTATCCGCGTTTACATTTGCGGGACATTTCACAAAACCGGCTGTGCTATGATGCGCAGCCTTAATTTATGTGCCTGACAACACCCCTTTTCAGGGCTGAAAAATAGACGGTGAATGATGAATAACGGCTATATTGCATTTCCGCAGTTCGATCCGGTGATCTTTTCGATCGGACCGGTTTCGCTTCACTGGTACGGTCTGATGTATCTGGTGGGCTTTGTTTTCGCCATGTGGCTGGCGGTACGCCGGGCAAACAAACCTGGCAGCGGCTGGAAAAAGAGGAAGTTGAGAACCTGCTGTACGCCGGTTTCCTGGGAGTCTTCCTGGGCGGACGTATCGGCTATGTGCTGTTCTACAACCTGCCACTGTTCCTGGAAAATCCACTCTATCTGTTCAAAGTCTGGGATGGCGGCATGTCGTTCCACGGTGGCCTGATCGGGGTGATTGTGGTGATGCTGATCTTCGCCCGCCGCACCAAACGCACTTTCTTCCAGGTCTCTGATTTTATTGCACCGCTGATTCCGTTTGGTCTGGGCGCCGGTCGTCTTGGCAACTTCATCAACGGCGAACTCTGGGGCCGTGTCGATCCGAACTTCCGCTATGCCATGCTTTTCCCGGGCTCACGCAGCGAGGATGTCGCGCTGGCCGCCAACAATCCGCAGTACCAGGCCCTGCTGAACACCTACGGCGTGCTGCCGCGTCACGCGTCGCAGCTCTATGAGCTGGCGCTGGAAGGTATCGTACTCTTTATCATCCTCAACCTGTTTATCCGCAAGCCACGCCCGATGGGCAGCGTCTCTGGCCTGTTCCTGATTGGCTATGGCGCGTTCCGCATTATCGTGGAGTTCTTCCGCCAGCCGGATGCCCAGCTTGGCCTGTTTGAAGGCGGCATCAGCATGGGCCAGATCCTCTCTGTGCCCATGATTGTTGCCGGCGTTATTATGATGATCTGGGCGTATCGTCGTCGCCCGCAGCCCCAATTTCGTGAGGAAAAATGAAACAGTATCTGGATTTAATGCGGCATGTGCTGAACGAAGGCACACCAAAAGCTGACCGTACCGGCACCGGTACGCTTTCAATTTTTGGTCACCAGATGCGTTTCAATCTGCAGGATGGTTTTCCGCTGGTCACCACCAAAAAATGTCATGTCCGCTCGATTATTCATGAGCTGCTGTGGTTCCTGAAGGGTGACACCAACATCGGCTACCTTAAAGAGAACAAGGTTTCGATCTGGGATGAGTGGGCAGATGAGAATGGCGATCTCGGCCCGGTCTATGGCAAACAGTGGCGCAGCTGGGGAACCGCCAGCGGCCAGGAGATTGACCAGTTGAGCCAGGTGATGGAGCAGCTGAAGCGCGATCCCGACTCCCGGCGGATTATCGTGTCTGCCTGGAATGTGGGTGAACTCAGTGAGATGGCACTGGCACCCTGCCACGCGTTTTTCCAGTTCTATGTGGCGGATGGCAAACTCTCCTGCCAGCTCTATCAGCGTTCTTGCGACATCTTCCTGGGCCTGCCGTTCAACATCGCCAGCTATGCACTGCTGGTGCACATGGTTGCGCAGCAGTGCGATCTGCAGGTCGGTGACTTTGTCTGGACCGGCGGCGATACGCACCTCTACAGTAACCATCTGGAGCAGGCGCGCCTGCAGCTGACCCGCGAACCGCGTCCATTGCCAAAGCTGGTTATCAAGCGCAAACCGGCGTCACTGTTTGACTATCAGTTCGATGACTTTGAGATTGAAGGCTACGATCCGCATCCTGCGATCAAAGCTCCGGTCGCCATTTGATCGATAAAAATGAGAAAGCCCTGGCTCGCCGCCAGGGTTTTTTTTTGCCTGCAGATCGCCCATTCTGCGGCAGTGCTCGCACGCTTTTGCCCGACTCTGTCAGTGAAGCCGATTCTCTGCCAGCTTCGTTCCAGCGTGCCTGAAAAACGCTTGTCTCACCTCTCCGCAAACCGCACGCTCACCCGATGAAAACAGCATACATGCGGGGCTTTACCCTGCCAGAACTGCTGCTGGTGATGGTGATTGCCGGCACATTAAGTCTCGCGGGATTGCACGGCTGGCAGCGCTGGCAGCAGCGACAGCAACTGCGCGACAGCGCGCAGCAGCTGCAGGGATTTCTGCTGCGGATACGCGCCAGGGCAAACCGGCACAACAGCGACCTGCTTTTATGGTCGCGGTCTGGTACGCCCTGGTGCATCGGTGTCGGCAGCCCTGTCGGTGAATGCCATCCCGGTAACACGCTGCATTTCATCGTCCCCCATCGGGATGTTGCACTGACTGGCATCCGCGGCGAACCGGGCTTCTATGGCCGTCGCAATGTCGCCACTGCGGGCAGCATCGTGCTGGAAAACCGCGCCGGACGCATAAGGCTGATCATCTCGGCCAGGGCCCGTATTCGTCTTTGCATGACGGATGAGGAGAGTTGTCGTTGAAAGTATCCGGATTCAGCCTGCTGGAGATGCTGATTGCAATGGCAATCAGTGCCGTCGTGATGATCAGCGTCGGACGTTTTCTGCCGCGGCTGGTGGCAGAGAGTGCCAGCGTGCTACAGCGTGCGCAGCTGCGTCAGGAGTTACAGCAGATAATGACCACACTGGAAAAAGCAGTGCGGCGTGCCGGCTATTGTCATGGCGAATGCGGGCCGGGCGCACTGACCCTCCGCGAGAACTGCCTGCTGCTGCGCTGGGATGAGAACAGCAACGGGAGATGGGACGCGGCAGGTCATACCGGCAGCGATTATTACGGCTATCGCCTGCGACAGCAGCAGCTTGAGACGCAGCGCGGGGTGGATGAGTGTCAGTCTGCGGGGTGGGAGCGGCTATCCGATCCCGCCTTCATGACGCTGGAGCAGTTCAGTCTCCGCCGGCAGGGCAGGCAGATCAGAATCGTACTGCAGGGGCGGGCCGGACGCTGGCTTGAAACGATCGAGAGCTGGGTTGAAGGAGAGAATCTGTGAGGCAGCGAGGCAGCAGCGCCCTGGGCATGGTCATGATGATGCTGCTGATCGGCAGCATTACGCTGCACGCCAGCCGCAACATGTCTGAGCAGGGAATGCGCCTGCTGGCGAATGAGCAGCATGACATTAACGATTTCTGGCAGGCGCAGTCTGCGTTGCAGTGGGGGTTTTCCCTGCGCTGGTCAGCCAGCGAGGCCGCGCACTGTCAGCAGGACGCGCGCCAGGGCTGGCGCAGTTGTTTACAGAGAGGAGAAAAGGATGATGTGCTGCTTAAAGGTGAAGCCAGCAACAGTGGCATGGCCGTCTGGCATTGGGGCCGGTTACAGGGCCATCAGGTCATTGCGCTGCCCCACGGCTGGATCGACTATTGTCCGCTCACGCCCCCGGCAGCCTGCCTGTAACTGCCGCGGATTCAGCCTGCCGGAGCTCCTGTTTGCATTGCTGCTTATGGCGCTCAGCACCAGCACACTGCTGCACTATCACCGCGCGCTGGCGCTGAGCTTCAGTCAGCAGTGGGCGCAGCGCGAGGCCTGGCGGGTCGCTGAACAGCGACTGAACGGGCATGACGTGGCAGGCTGGCGATCCAGCCTGCAGCAAAAAACGGGTCCGTCAGGTTGTTCCTTTGAGCAGGCTGACGTCATGGGCCCCTGGCAGCGCCGCGCCACGCTCACGCGACTGCGATGTTAAGCGCGCCATATCGCCCTTTTGATGGGTTTCAGCAGCGATACGCGGTAAAGTGACAGGGCCGCAATACCGCAGTCATGTTCTGAGTTATCACAGGAGTTTTCATGTTTCATGTCTATCACTCAAATCAGCTTGATGTGCTGAAGATTCTGGCGGCTGCGGTGATTAAACATGATCCTCTTGATGACCCGTTCGCCTCTGAGATGATCCTGGTGCAGAGCCCCGGAATGGCGCAATGGCTGCAGATGGAGCTGGCGCAAACCTTTGGCATTGCCGCCAACATTGAGTTTCCGCTGCCCGCCAGTTTTATCTGGGAAATGTTTGTCCGCGTCCTGCCGGACATCCCGGTAGAGAGCGCCTTCAGCAAGGCCAGCATGGGCTGGAAACTGATGCACCGGCTGCCGGTCATGCTGGAGCAGGACGAGTTTACCTCGTTGCGGCACTACCTCCATGACGACGGCGACAAACGTAAGCTGTTTCAGCTCAGTACCCGCATAGCCGATCTCTTTGACCAGTATCTGGTTTACCGGGCCGACTGGCTCAACAGCTGGGAGCGCGGTGAAACGATCGAAGGTCTGGGGGATGCGCAACGCTGGCAGGCTGCGCTCTGGCGCGACCTGGTCAGTTATACTCAGGTCCTGCGCCAGCCGGAATGGCACCGTGCTAACCTCTATGCGCGCTTTATCCAGACGCTGGAGCAGGCGAAAAGCACACCGGACAATCTGCCAAAGCGGGTGTTCATCTGTGGCATCTCGGCGCTGCCGCCGGTCTATCTGCAGGCGCTGCAGGCGCTGGGTCGTCACATCGATATCCATCTGCTGTTCACCAATCCCTGTCGTGACTACTGGGGCGATATTCAGGACTACGCGTTTCTGGCGAAGCTGCAGAGTCGTCAGCGCCGGCGACATGGCGCGGATGAAACGCGCGCGCTTTTCCGCAATGCAGAGCAGGCCCCGGCGCTGTTTAACGACGCCGGGGAACAGCAGCTGACGAATCCGCTGCTTGCCTCCTGGGGGAAACTGGGACGTGACAATCTGTTCCTGCTCAGTCAGATGGACTCAAACGACGATATCGATGCCTTTGTAGATGTTGAACCGGACAACCTGCTGCACTGTATGCAGCACGATCTTCTTAATCTGCAGGACAACGCCATTATCGGTCTGAACGCCGCAGAACTGGCGCACAGCGATCGTAAGCGCTGTCTGGATCCGGACGATCGATCTATTGCCGTTCAGGTCTGCCACAGCGCCCAGCGCGAGGTCGAAGTCCTGCAGGATCATCTGCTGGCGATGATGGAGGCCGATCCGGATTTAAAAGCGCGTGACATCATCGTCATGGTGGCCGATATCGACGCCTATGCACCTTTCATCCAGGCGGTATTTGCCAATGCGCCAGCCGATCGCTATCTGCCCTTTGCCATTTCAGACCGTCGCGCCAGTCAGGCGCATCCAGCCATTGTGGCGTTTCTGCAGCTGCTGGCGCTGCCGGACAGCCGGTTTGTCTCGGAAGATGTGCTGGCATTGCTGGATGTCCCGGCGCTGGCTGCTCACTTCTCGATTGATGAAAGTGGCCTGCGTTTGCTGCGGCGCTGGGTCAGTGAATCGGGCATACGCTGGGGCCTGGATGATGCCAGTGTGGAGGCGCTGTCACTCCCCATCACCGGCCAGCACACCTGGCGATTTGGCCTGCAGCGTATGCTGCTCGGTTATGCGATGGAGAGCCACAACGGTGACTGGGAAGGGATCCTGCCCTATGACGAATCGAGTGGTCTGGTGGGAGAACTGGCGGGCCATCTGGCAGAGCTGCTCTCCCGGCTTAACGACTGGCGACAGCGGCTGGCTGAAGCCCGGCCACTGGCAGAGTGGCTGCCACTGTGCCGTGAACTGCTGAACGCCTTTTTCAGCCCCGATGCAGAAACCGAGGCCGCACTGCTGCTGGTCGAGGAGCAGTGGCAGGCGCTGATCGACTACGGCATGGCTGCGCGGTTTGAAGAGGCGATTCCGGTATCACTGTTGCGCGACGACTTGCGCAGCCGGCTCGACCAGCAACGTATCAGTCAGCGTTTTCTGGCCGGACAGATTAACTTTTGTACCCTGATGCCGATGCGATCCATTCCTTTCCAGCTGGTCTGTCTGCTGGGAATGAACGACGGCGTCTATCCACGCACGCTTGCGCCGCTGGGTTTCGATTTAATGCAGCAACAGTCCCGCAAAGGCGACCGCAGCCGCCGCGATGATGACCGTTATCTCTTTCTGGAGGCGATGATCTCTGCGCAGCGGCAGCTTTATATCAGCTACATCGGCCGGGCGATTCAGGATAATACCGAACGCTACCCCTCTGTACTGGTCACAGAGTTGCTGGATTACATCGGACAGAGCTTCTATCTGGAGGGTGACGGCCACCTTGAGCTGGATGAGAGTGCAGAACGGGTGCGGATGCACCTGCAGCATCTGCATAGCCGGATGCCGTTTGACGCGGAGAACTTTCAGCCTGCTGCCCGGGTGCAGAGTTTTGCCCGTGAGTGGCTGCCTGCCGCGCAGAAAGCAGGTCAGCCTCAGCCCGACTTTGTGCAGCCGCTGACGGCCCCGGTAATTGAGACCCTGACGCTGGAAGCGTTTCTGCGCTTCTGGCGGCATCCGGTGCGTGCCTGGTTCCACCAGCGGCTCGGCGTCAGTTTCTGGCTGGAGGAGAACGAACTGCCCGACAGCGAACCTTTTGCGCTCGACAACCTCGAACGTTATCAGATTAACGCGCAGCTGCTGAATGCGCTGGTTGAAGGTGAGGATACGCAGCGGCTCTATGCGCATCATCGTGCGGCCGGTAATCTGCCCTATGGCGCGTTCGGTGAACTGTTCTGGCAGGCACAGCGCGATGAGATGCAGGAGGTGGCCGTGGAAGTCGTCACGCAGCGCAGCGACGGCGTGAGCTGGGAAGTCAATCTGCAACTGGATCAGGTCAGCTTAACCGGCTGGCTGACGCAGGTGCAGGATGATGGACTGCTGCGCTGGCGGCCTGGCGTGCTCAACATGAACGATGGACTGTTGCTCTGGCTGGAGCATCTGGTCTACTGCGCACTGGGCGGCACCGGCAGCAGCCGGATGTTTGGCCGCCAGAAGAGCCGCTGGACGTTCCTTGCGGTGCCGCAGGCAGAGGCGGTCGCGGCGCTGAATGAGTATGTTGCGGGCTATCTGGCCGGTATGCGTCAGCCGCTGATGTTACTCAACAAAAGCGGAGGCGCCTGGCTTACCGCCAGCTACGACAAAAAAAGTCAGCAGATGCTTACTGATGAGGCGACGCAGCTTAAAGCGCGTAATCGCCTGCTGGCCGCCTGGCAGGGCAACTATCAGGTGGAAGGTGAGGGAGGCGACCCCTATCTGCAGCGTCTTTGCCGGGTGCTGGATGAAGCACAGCTGCAGCAGATCACTGAGGCGGCACAGCACTGGTATCTGCCCGTGCTGACGGCGCATCAGGACGATGAATAACCGCTCAGCGCGCGTTTTTGCCTATTAATTTTACACAGCAATTTTGCTCTGCTTTGAGTTGCCGGGTCAGAAACGGGCGGCTTATCGGGAAATGAGAGGAGTTTACATGCGGGTATACGCACGCTGGATAGCGGCGCTGGTGTTTGGCCTGACGGCCTGCACGGCTCTGGCGGAGGCCTCATCAGGCTGGCAGCCAGTGAATGAAACCATTCGCAAAAGTGAACAGGATCCGCGCCATTATCAGGCAATCCGGCTGGATAACGGCATGACCGTATTACTGGTTTCCGATCCGGTCGCGCCGAAATCCCTGGCCGCGCTGACACTGCCGATAGGATCGCTGGACGATCCCGATCAGCAGGCAGGACTGGCGCACTATCTGGAACACATGGTGCTGATGGGCTCAAAGCACTACCCGCAGCCAGACAATCTGGCCGAATTTCTTAAAAAACATGGCGGCAGCCATAACGCCAGTACCGCTGCTTATCGCACCGCTTTCTATCTGGAAGTGGAAAATGATTCGCTGGCACCGGCGGTTGATCGGCTGGCCGATGCCGTGGCTGAGCCGCTGCTGGATCCGGTTAATGCCGATCGCGAACGCCATGCCGTCAACGCCGAGCTGACAATGGCACGTTCACGCGACGGACTGCGTATGGCGCAGGTCGGCGCAGAAACCCTGAATCCGGCGCATCCGGCGTCACGCTTCTCAGGCGGGAATCTCGATACCCTGAAAGATAAACCTGGCAGCAAGCTGCACCAGGCGCTGCTGGATTTCTACCACACCCATTACTCGGCCAACCTGATGAAGGCGGTTATCTACAGCAACAAGCCGTTGCCAGAAATGGCGGCAATTGCGGCGAAAACGTTTGGCCGGGTGCAGAATCATGATGCCAGCGTGCCGGCGATAACGGTGCCGGTAGTGACCGATGCGCAGCAGGGCATCATCATTCACTACGTTCCGGCTCAGCCGCGCAAACAGCTTAAACTTGAGTTCCGCATTGCCAATAACAGCGATCGCTTTCGCAGTAAAACCGACACGCTCATCAGCTATCTGATCGGTAATCGCAGTAAAAACACGCTGACCGACTGGCTGCAGAAACAGGGGCTGGCCGACGGCGTTAACGCGGGCGCTGACCCAATGACCGAGCGTAACAGCGGCGTCTTTGCTATTACCGTCTCCCTGACTGACAAAGGTCTGGCGCAGCGTGACGAGGTCGTGGCGGCGATCTTCAGCTACATCCATCTGCTGCGTCAGCAGAGCGATGATAAGCGTTACTTCGATGAGGTATCGCATGTACTGGCGCTCGACTTCCGCTATCCCTCTATTACCCGCGATATGGATTACATTGAGTGGCTGGCAGATACCATGCTGCGCGTTCCGATTGAGCATACGCTGGATGCCCCCTATCTGGCGGACCAGTATGACGCGGCCGCGATACATGCCCGGCTGGATGAGATGACGCCGCAGCATGCGCGCATCTGGTATATCAGCCCGCAGGAGCCACACAATAAAAACGCCTATTTTGTTGAGGCGCCCTATCAGGTAGAGAAAATCACACCCGCTACCTTCGCTGACTGGCAGCAGCGTGCCAGTCAGATCCCCCTTGCGATGCCGGTGCTGAATCCCTATATTCCGGATGATTTCACCCTGTTGCCGTCTGATGGCAAAATTTATACCCATCCGGTCAGGCTGGAGAATAAAGAGGGAATGCGTATTTACTGGATGCCCAGTCGCTACTATGCCAGTGAGCCGAAAGCGGCGATAACCCTGGCGCTGCGCAATAAAAATGCCATCAGCGACGCCCGTCAGCAGGTGCTGTTCGGGCTGAACGACTACCTTTCCAGCCTGGCGCTGGATGAACTTAACTCACAGGCTTCGGTGGGTGGCATCAGCTTCTCAACCGGTGAAGATCAGGGGCTGGTGTTCAGCGCCAATGGTTTTACTCAGCGGCTGCCAATGCTGCTGAAGAAGCTGGTAGAAGGGTATGCCAGTTTCCGGCCGACAGAACAGCAGCTTGAGCAGGCCAAATCCTGGTATCTGGAGCGGCTCGACGCGGCGGAAAAAGGCAAAGCGTTTGAGCAGGCTATTCAGCCGATGCAGATGCTGTCACAGCTGCCCTACACCCAGCGCGAAACCCGCCGCCGGCTGGTGAGTGGTATCTCGCTTCAGGATGTCAGTGACTACCGCGATACGCTGTTTCGTGATGCCACGCCAGAGATGATGGTGGTGGGAAATCTTAGCGCAGACAGCGTGGTCCGGCTCGGGCATGAGCTCAGGGAGCAGATGCAGAGTCATGCACCGCGTAACTGGCCCAGCCAGTTCGTCACCATCAACAAACCGCTGAAAGTCAATCTGCAGCAGCAGGGCAGCAGCACCGACTCTGCTCTGGCCGCACTCTACGTACCACTGGGGTACAGTGAATATCAGAGCATGGCGAACAGCGCGATGCTGAGCCAGATCGTACAGCCGTGGTTCTACAATCAGCTGCGTACCAAAGAGCAGCTTGGCTATGCGGTGTTTGCCTTCCAGATGCCCGTGGGACGGCAGTGGGGCGTTGGTTTCCTGTTGCAAAGTAACAGTAAGCAGCCCGGCTGGCTGTTACAGCGATATCAGGCGTTCTATCCTCAGGCAGAAAAAAGATTGCGCAGCATGAGTCAGGCCGATTTTGTACAGTACCAGCAGGCGATGATTAACGATCTGCAGCAGCGTCCTCAGACGCTGTATGAAGAGGCCGATCGTTTCGGCCGCGACTTCGACCGCCAGAACGACCGCTTTGATACCCGACAGAAAATGATTGAGCAGGTTCAGCAGCTGACCCCAATCAGCCTGGCGGACTTTTTCCGGCGCGCCGTGATTGAACACAAAGGTATGGTGATGACCTCACAGATTGCAGGCACCGGCAATGGCAAAACTGAATTTGCCCGGCAGCCTGGCTGGAAGACCTGGGCTGAAGTCGCAAAACTGCAGCAGTCGCTGCCGGTAAAGAGTGAAACCCCATGACGCCGTTACCTGCTATTTCGCTGAATCCTCTGACACTGCCGCTCAGGGGCGAGCGACTGATTGAGGCGTCCGCCGGTACCGGCAAAACCTTTACCATCGGTCTGCTTTATCTGCGGCTGCTGCTGGGGCTGGGCGACGAAAATGCTTACAGCCGGCCGCTCTCGGTGGAAGAAATTCTGGTCGTGACCTTTACCGAGGCCGCGACCGCTGAACTGCGCGGGCGCATCCGTGAGAATATTCATCAGCTTCGTCTGGCCTGCATTCGCGGCAAAAGCAGTAATCCGATGCACCAGTTACTGCTGGCGCAGATGCCGGATCTGAGTCAGGCCGCCGCACAACTGCTGGCGGCTGAACGACAGATGGACGAAGCCGCCATATTCACCATTCACGGTTTCTGTCAGCGGATGCTTAATCTCAATGCTTTTGAATCGGGGATGCTGTTCGAGCAGGAGTTAATTGAAGATGAGCAGGCGCTGCTGAAACAGTCAACCGCCGATTTCTGGCGTCGCCAGTGCTACCCACTGAGTCTCGATGTGGCGCGGATCATCGCCGCAGAGTGGAACGGACCTGACAGTCTGCTGGCAACGCTGCGCCCCTGGCTGCAGGGGGAGTCGCCGGGGCTGAAACGTCCGCCTGCAGCCGGTGAGACACTGGAGAACCGCCACGCCCGTAACCTGGCGCGTATCAAAACCATCAAGCAGCAATGGCAGGCGCTGAGCGCAGATGTAGAGGGGATCGTCAGCGCATCAGGCGTGGATAAGCGCAGCTACAGCAGTAAACACCTGCCCAACTGGGTGGCCCGCGTCACGCTGTGGGCCAGCAGCGAGACGCTGGATTATCAGTTACCTAAAGAGCTGGAGCGCTTCGGGCAGCAGGTGCTGGCGGAGAAAACCAAAAAGGGTGAAGCGCCCCGTCATGCGCTGTTTGAGGCGATCGATCAGTTCCTGGCCGAACCCCTGTCGCTGCGCGATGTGATCATCGCTCAGGCGCTGTCCGATGTGCGTGCCACAGTGCAGCGTGAGAAACGGCTACGTGCGCTGTTAGGCTTTGACGATCTGCTCAGTAAGCTGGATGAGGCGTTGCAACAGCCGGGCGGCGTCCTGCTGGCCGAAACCATCAGGACACGCTTTCCGGTTGCCCTGATTGATGAGTTTCAGGATACCGATCCACAGCAGTATCGTATCTTCCGCGCGCTCTACATTAATCAGCCTGAACAGGCACTGTTTCTGATTGGCGATCCCAAGCAGGCGATTTATGCGTTTCGTGGCGCGGATATTTTTACCTATCTGCGGGCCCGAAGCGAAGTTAGTGCTCACTACACACTGGATACCAACTGGCGCTCCTCTCCCGAAATGGTCGCGAGCGTCAACCGACTGTTTTCTCAGGTCAATTCGCCTTTTCTCTTTTCGGCAATCCCTTTCCAGCCAGTGAAGCCCGCCGCATCGAATCAGTCGCTGACGCTGACGCGTGATCAGCAGCAGCAACCGGCGCTGCGCTTCTGGCTGCAGCCCGGCGAGGGCGTCGGCAGTAGTGACTACCAGCAATTTATGGCGCAGCAGTGTGCGGCCGACATCAGCCGCTGGCTGATTGCAGGTCAGCAGGGACGCGCCCTGCTGGGCAAAGGTGAGGCGCTCCAGCCGGTGCGGGCGTCCGACATCACCGTACTGGTGCGCAGCCGCAATGAGGCCGGTTTAATCCGCGATGCGCTGAATGCGCTGGCGATTCCATCGGTCTATCTTTCCAGCCGGGACAGCGTCTACATCACGCCGGAAGCGCGTGAGTTACTCTGGCTGCTGCAGGCGATACAGGCACCGGAACAGGAACGCCTGCTGCGCAGCGCGCTGGCCACCTCCATTTTTGCCATCGATGCGGCAACGCTTGACGCGCTGACGCAGAACGAACGCGAATGGGATGCGCTGGTGGACCAGTTCGCCACCTGGCAGCAGCTGTGGCACCAGCGCGGCGTCCTGCCGATGCTGCGGGACGTGATGATTAAACGGCAGCTGGCAGAGAATATGCTGGCCTCGGAGAGTGGTGAGCGGCGGCTGACGGACCTGATGCATCTGGGTGAACTGCTGCAGGAGGCGTCGGTGCAGCTGGAGAGTCCGCATGCGCTGGTGCGCTTCCTGGCGCAGCAGATTGCCCGGCCAAACAGCCAGGCCGCCAGCCAGCAGCTGCGTCTGGAAAGCGATCGGCATCTGGTGCAGATCATCACCATCCATAAATCGAAAGGGCTGCAGTATCCGCTGGTCTGGCTGCCGTTTGCTGCCGGATTCCGCGAGGCGGCCAGCGCGCTCTACCACGACCGCGACACCTTTACGGCGCTGCTGGATGTGCAGGGTGATGCACAAAGCCTGGCGCTGGCCGAAGAGGAGCGTCTGGCGGAAGATTTGCGACTGCTCTATGTGGCGCTGACCCGTTCGGTCTATCACTGCAGTGTCGGCATTGCGCCGCTGATTAAAGGCACCCGCAAAAAAGAGGGTGAAAGCGATCTGCACAAGAGCGCGCTGGGCTATCTGGTGCAGCAGGGCGAGGCGGCTGATGCCCGGCAGCTCAGCCAGCGGCTGAATGCCTTATGCGGTGAGGGCATTGCGCTGACAGAAGAGGATCTGCTGCCAGGCGAGAGGTGGCAGGATGCACGACAGGATGATGAGGCATTAAGCAGCCGCGACATGACGCGCACGCTGACCGATCTCTGGCGCGTAACCAGCTACTCTGGCCTGCAACAGCATCATAGTTCACCGCTGCTGGATGCGCTGCCCAGCTTCGATATTGACGCGGCAGGTGAGGAGGAAGCGAACGAAGAGGCGGCTCTGACGCCCCATCACTTTCCGCGCGGTGCGGCACCTGGCACGTTTTTACATGGTCTGTTTGAGTCGATCGACTTTACCGAGTCGCCGGATCGCATGTGGCTTGAAGATCAGCTGCAGCATAATGGCTATTCGCTGAGCTGGTTACCGGTTCTGGAGCAGTGGATCGAGCGCGTTCTGCGCACGCCGCTTAACGCGGAAGGGGTGACGCTGTCGGCGATAAAGAGCAGCGAACGGCTGATTGAGATGGAGTTCTATCTGCCAATCAACAACCTGCTGACGGCGGCCGATCTCGACGCGCTGCTGCGGCGTCATGATCCGCTTTCCCGCCAGGCTGCCCCCCTGGATTTCCGTCAGGTGCGCGGAATGCTGAAGGGCTTTATCGATCTGGTCTTCCGCTGGCAGGGCAAATATTATCTGCTCGACTATAAATCGAACTGGCTCGGGGACAGTCACGCCGCTTACACCCCTGAGGCGATGGCGCAGGCAATGATCGGCCACCGCTACGATCTGCAGTATCAGCTCTATACGCTGGCGCTGCATCGCTATCTGCAGCATCGTCTGCCCGGCTACCGCTATGAGAACCATTTTGGTGGCGTATTTTATCTGTTTTTACGCGGGATGGATGGCAGTTCGCCGGATAACGGCATCTTTGCTACCCGTCCTGATGAAGACTTTGTGGAAGAAATCGATGCACTGTTTGGTGAACCCGGGGAGGGGGTATGAATGAGATGCTAAGCCTGCTACTGCAGGCGGCAGAGAAACGTCTCCTGCGGCCACTGGATATTCAGTTTGCGCGACTGATCGCGCCGGAATCACAGCCTGCGCTGCTGCTGGCAGCGGCCTGCGTCAGTGCGGAAGCCGGTGAGGGTCATGTCTGTCTGCCACTCAGCAACCTCTGCGAAGCAACCCTGTTTGCCGGTCGTCAGCCTGCGCTGGCCCAGGCAATCTGGCAGGCGGCGGGCGCGCCGGATGACTGGCCTGCACGTCTGGCTGACTGGCCAGCCGTCAGCGACGGCAGCCGGGTGACGCCGCTGGTGCTGAGCCACCAGCGTTTGTATCTGCACCGGCTGTGGCAGAGTGAAGGCCGGGTAGCCGACTTCTTTGCCGCGCAGGAGGTAAAAACCACGTTTGATATCCAGGCCGCGAGTGAGGTGCTGAACACGCTGTTTGGTGACCAGCCAGAGGACTGGCAGAAGATTGCGGCGGCCGTGGCGCTGACCCGCAAGACGGCGGTGATCTCTGGCGGGCCGGGCACCGGTAAAACCACCACCGTGGCAAAGCTCCTCGCTGCACTGATCCGGCTGCATCCGGGCGCGCTGCGGATCCAGCTGGCCGCACCAACCGGCAAAGCCGCGGCGCGGCTGACCGAATCACTGGGCAAAGCCCTGCAGGATCTGGCCGTCAGCGACGAAGAGCGCCGGCGTTTTCCGGCTGAAGCCACCACGCTGCATCGTCTGCTGGGCGCTCAGCCCGAAACCCAGCGGATGCGCTACCATGCCGGAAATCCGCTGCATCTGGATGTACTGGTCGTGGATGAGGCATCGATGGTTGACCTGCCGATGATGGCAAAACTGATTGCCGCACTGCCTGGCCATGCGCGCGTGATCTTTCTGGGCGATCGCGACCAGCTCGCCTCGGTTGAGGCGGGGGCCGTGCTGGGTGATATCTGCCGCTGCACCGAGGGCGGTTACAGTCTGGCCCGGGCAGAGCAGCTCACACGGCTGACCGGCTGCGCCCTTGAGGGCAGTGATGATGCACAGGCACCCTCCGTGCGCGACAGCATCTGCCTGCTGCAGAAGAGTTACCGTTTTGATGCCACCTCCGGCATCGGTCAGCTCGCTAAAGCGATCAACCGGGGGGATGCTGTGCAGGTCAATGCTCTGTTCACCTCGGCCTGCGCGGATGTCAGCTATCAGACGCTGAACAGCGCCGAAGCCTATCAGGCGATGCTGGATGAGGTCGCGCAGGGGTATCAGCCGTTTCTGCAGCTCATCAGAGAGCAGGCGCCTCCGGCGGAGGTGATTGCCGCGTTTGGCCGGTATCAGCTGCTGTGTGCATTACGTGAAGGGCCCTTTGGCGTGCAGGGTCTGAATCAGCGCATCGAACAGCGACTGATGCAGTTACAGCGCATCCGGCGTCCCGGCGTCGGCAGCCGCTGGTATGCCGGACGGCCGGTAATGATCAGCCGCAATGACAGCGCGCTTGGCCTGTTCAATGGCGATATCGGCATTACGCTGCGCGATGAGGAGGGCAATCTCAGGGTCTTCTTCCCGCTGCCGGATGGGTCGATTAAGGCGATTCAGCCGAGCCGGTTGCCATCACACGAAACGGCCTGGGTTATGACGGTGCACAAATCGCAGGGATCGGAGTTTGACCATACTGCGCTGGTCATGCCGACGCAGTTTCTGCCGGTGCTGACGAGGGAGCTGGTCTACACCGCGATCACCCGTGCGCGGCGACAGCTGACGATTTACAGCGAACCGGGGGTGTTCCAGCGTGCGGTTCAGCTGCAGACGCAGCGACGCAGCGGTCTGGTCGAACGCCTGGGCGCAGACGGCTGAAGAGGGCAGAAAACAGGTGGCCCGGAGGCCGCCTGTTTCCTACCGTGTCCGTCAGGTAAGGTCGGCCATCAGCACTTTTGAGCGGCGCTGATAGTTGTACATCTCTTTTTTACTCTCCGGCAGCGACTCAATATCGACCGGGGTAAAGCCGCGCTCCTGGAACCAGTGGATGCTGCGGGTGGTTAACACAAACAGTTTTTCCAGCCCCATCTGCTTCGCCTGAAGCGCCACACGCTGCAGCAGCATCTCACCGCGTGAAGAGCTACGATAGTCCGGATGCACTGCCACACAGGCCATCTCACCAATCTTCTCATCCATAAACGGATAGAGTGCGGCACAGGCGATGGTCAGGTTATCGCGCTGAATGATGGTGAATTTGTCGATCTCCATTTCCAGCTGCTCGCGGGAGCGACGCACCAGAATACCCTGCTGCTCCAGCGGACGGATCAGTTCGAGGATACCGCCGATATCGTTGATGTTGGCGCGGCGGATCTGCTCTGCCGACTCCATCACGATCTGCGTGCCGATACCGTCGCGAGAGAAGAGCTCCTGCAGCAGCGCGCCATCTTCCTGATAGCTGATCAGGTGGCTGCGGCGCACGCCACTGCGGCACGCCTTTACGGCGCCACGCAGGAAACGGACGGTGCCGGAAAGGTAATCGCCCTCTTTTTCAATTTCATCGATACGGGCCTGGGCATCATTCGGGAACAGCTCGGAGATAATTTCACCTTCGCTGTTCAGCACGCCCTGCTCAGAGCAGAAGCCGATCATCTTTTCCGCTTTGAGCTTAATCGCCAGTTGAGTGGCCACCTCTTCTGACGTCAGATTGAAGCTCTCACCGGTAACAGAAACGGCCACCGGGCCCAGCAGCACTATAGCGTCGTTATCCAGCTGACGATGAATCGCCTCTTCATCAATACGACGGATGCGCCCGCTATGACAGTAATCCACACCATCATCCACGCCCAGCGGCTGCGAAATAATAAAGTTGCCGCTGACGACATTAATATGCGCGCCCTGCAGCGGCGTGTTGTTGAGACTCATTGAGAGGCGGGCGGTAATATCCAGCTGCAACCGGCCAGCCGCCTGCTTAACCAGTTCCAGTGACTGCGCATCGGTGACCCGGGTGAACTTGTGATAAACCGGCTCCAGCTGCTGCTGAGCGAGGCTGGCATCAATCTGCGGCCGTGCGCCATATACGACCACCAGGCGGATGCCCAGACTGTGCAGCAGGCCGATATCGTTAACGATGCCAGAGAAGTTCTCATGCTCAATCGCTTCGCCACCCAGCATGATGACAAAGGTTTTGCCACGGTGGGCATTGATATAGGGAACGGTATGGCGAAAACCCTGAACCAGCTCGGTACTACGTTCCTTCACGGCCAACCCTCAATGAATGTTTATTCGTATTTTTTGTATTTTTATGCTTTTACGAACGGATTTGCAAGCCTTAATCCTGACGAAAATTTACGTTTTTCCGGGTGTCAAAGCCGCTAAGAGCCTGCATTATTTAGGGTTTCCGGGGTGACATCATCCTGTGGATTGGATAAAGTTTTCGCCGCCATTTTTTTAACTGGCGCTTTTTCAGACATAACACAGCAGCTGGAGCGGCATGTCAGACGGTAATTCCCATTTTTCACGCAGACGATTTTTACAGGGGACAGGCGCCTTACTGCTGTTAAGCGTCAGCCGCACAGGGCTGGCGGCCAAAAATCACATTGTGGCAGTACGGATCTGGCCCTCATCCACCTATTCACGGATGACGCTGGAGTCCAGCGTCGCGCTGAAGTATAAACAGTTTGCCCTGACCCATCCCGATCGTCTGGTGATCGATATTGAGGGCCTGCACCTTAATCCGGTCCTGAAAGGGGTCAATAAGCAGGTCCGGGTCGACGATCCCTTTATCAAAAATGCCCGCGTTGGCCAGTTCGACAGCAATACGGTGCGCGTGGTACTCGAATTAAAGCGCAACGTCGCGCCGAAAATCTTTAACCTGGCACCGGTCGCCGGGATCAACCACCGGCTGGTCGTCGACCTTTATCCGAGTCAGGATCATGTGGAAGATGATCCGCTGCTGGCGTTGCTGAAAGATTATAACCAGGGCGAACTCGAAAAGGATGAAGGGGTGCAGGCGCCTCTGCCGGGCAAAGCAGGACGTGACCGGCCGATTATTATCATGATCGATCCCGGTCATGGTGGCGAAGATCCCGGCGCGCATGGCAAATATAAGACCCGCGAGAAGGATATCGTGCTGAAGATTGGCCGGCGACTGAAAGCATTGATCGACAAACAGCCCAATATGAAAGCCTACATGACACGCAACGAAGATGTCTTTATTCCGCTGCGGGTCAGAGTCGCTAAAGCCCGGAAGCAGCGCGCCGATCTCTTTGTCTCCATTCATGCCGATGCGTTTACCAGCCGCGCAGCACGGGGATCCTCGGTATTTGCCTTATCCACCAGCGGCGCGACCTCCGCCGCTGCCCGCTTCCTGGCACAGACACAAAACGAATCTGACCTGATAGGCGGCGTCAGCAAAAGCGGTGACCGTTACCTCGATCACACCATGTTCGATATGGTGCAGCGGCAGACGATCCACGACAGCCTGAAATTTGGTAAAGAGGTGTTGCATCGCATGGGGCGCATCAACCATCTGCATAAACGCACGGTGGATCAGGCCGGATTTGCGGTTCTTAAAGCGCCGGACATCCCCTCTATCCTGGTAGAGACAGCCTTTATCAGTAATGTGGAGGAGGAGCGTAAACTGCGCACCACCCGCTATCAGCATCAGGTCGCTGAGGCGATTCTGAACGGCATCAAAGCCTATGTCGAGAGTGGGGCGGCGCTGGCCCATCGGTAACGCAGAGCGGGTAGCACGGGCTATCCGCACGCTTTTCAGAAAGGAGAGGGCGTAAAAGAAGATCAGGAACGTCAGAAACAAAAAAACACCCTTTCAGGTGTTTAAATGATTGGTTGCGGGGGCCGGATTTGAACCGACGACCTTCGGGTTATGAGCCCGACGAGCTACCAGGCTGCTCCACCCCGCGTCCGTATCATACTGACTTCACATTGTGACTTCTGAAAACTGCGGCAGAAGTGTTGGTTGCGGGGGCCGGATTTGAACCGACGACCTTCGGGTTATGAGCCCGACGAGCTACCAGGCTGCTCCACCCCGCGTCCGTATTGCGCATTGCGACTTTTCACATTGTGACTTCTGAAAACTGCAACAGAAGTATTGGTTGCGGGGGCCGGATTTGAACCGACGACCTTCGGGTTATGAGCCCGACGAGCTACCAGGCTGCTCCACCCCGCGTCCGTGGAAGCGCACTATACTCTCCGCGCTGATTGATGCAACCCCTTTTTACAGATAAAGGCCAAATTAACAGCCAGTTGCTGAAGGATTCCCCCATCTGATTAATTATTGAACTGATCCGCACAGTGTGAAAGCGGATGCATTTCATTCTGTCGGGGGCTTTGCTATCGTCGCGGGGCGAACAGTTATAAAAAGAGAAGAAAATGAAATTACATTGGGTGAAGTATGCACTCACTGGCGCGTTGATTACGCTGCTGGCGGCCTGTAGCTCTAAACCGACCGATCGCGGTCAGCAATATAAGGATGGCAAACTGGAACAGCCGCTGGCGCTGGTAAATCAGCCTAACGCCAAAGGCGCACCGGTAAATGGCCGGGACTTTGGTGAGCAGGTGCGCCAGATCCAGTCCGCCTCATCGGCACTCTATGGCCGTCAGAGTGGCACCTACAGCGCCATCGAGAGCTGGCTGCTGGCGGGGGCCGATACCCGACAGCTTCGCCAGTATGGCCTGAATGCCTGGCAGATGGAGGGCACGGATAACTACGGTAACGTGCAGTTCACCGGATACTATACGCCGGTAGTGGAGGCGCGTTACACCCGTCAGGGCGAATTCCAGTATCCGATCTATCGTATGCCACCACGCAAACGCGGTGAAAAATTACCGAGCCGTGCCTCTATCTATAGCGGCGGGCTTGATGACCGCTACGTCATCGCCTACAGCAACTCACTGATCGATAACTTCATGATGGATGTGCAGGGCAGCGGGTATGTCGATTTTGGCGATGGCCGTCCGATGACCTTCTTTGGCTACGCCGGCAAGAATGGCTGGGGCTACCACAGCATCGGTAAAGAGCTGATCGACCGCGGCGAAGTGAAACGCGAAGATATGTCGATGCAGGCAATCCGGCAGTGGGCACAGGAGCACTCGCCACAGGAAGTGCGTGCGCTGCTGGAAACCAACCCGTCATTCGTATTCTTTAAGGCCGAGCCCTTTACGCCGGTGCGTGGTGCCAGCGCGGTACCGCTGGTCGCGAAAGCCTCCGTGGCCTCTGACCGCTCTATCATTCCGCCGGGCACGGTGCTGCTGGCGGAAGTGCCACAGCTCAATGAGAAGGGCAAGTTCAACGGTAAATATGAGATGCGCCTGATGGTCGCCCTTGATGTGGGCGGCGCGATTAAAGGACAGCACTTTGATATCTATCAGGGGATCGGCCCGGATGCGGCGCATCTGGCGGGCTTCTATAATCACTATGGCCGCGTCTGGGTTCTGAAAGCCGCGCCGGGTGCCGGACAGCCGCTGTTCTCCAGTCCGCAAAACGGTAATAATGGTTCACTGCTTCTCGGCGCTAACTAATTTCTTCTCTGCGGGCCTGCGGGCCCGCACGACGTTACAGGTTCAACTATGAAAGTGTTAAACGACGCCTGGCATCAGCGCTTTGGCGGCACGGCGCGTCTCTATGGTCAGGATGCGCTGCAACGGTTTGCTGACGCCCATTTCTGCGTTATCGGAATCGGCGGCGTTGGCTCCTGGGCGGCGGAGGCGCTGGCACGCACCGGGATTGGTAAAATCACCCTGATTGATATGGATGATGTCTGTATCACTAATACCAATCGTCAGCTGCACGCGCTGCAGGGCAACGTCGGCAAAGCCAAAACAGAGGTCATGGCAGAGCGGTTGCGTGCCATCAACCCGGATTGTGAAGTTATCTGCATCGATGACTTTATCACGCCAGAGAACACCGCAGACCTGATGGCCGCCGGTTTTGATTATGTGATCGATGCCATCGACAGCGTGCGGCCTAAAGCGGCGCTGATCGCCTGGTGTCGCCGGAATAAGATCCCGCTGATTACCACCGGCGGTGCCGGCGGGCAGATCGATCCGACTCAGATCCAGGTCGCAGATCTGGCGAAAACCATCCAGGATCCCCTGGCGGCGAAACTGCGCGAACGGCTTAAAAGCCTGGGCGTGGTAAAAAACAGTAAGGGTAAACTGGGCATCGACTGCGTCTTTTCCACTGAGGCGCTGGTCTATCCGCAGGCTGATGGCAGCGTCTGTGCCTCACGCAGTACGGCGGAGGGGCCGAAGCGCATGGACTGCGCATCCGGCTTTGGCGCCGCCACCATGGTAACGGCCACCTTTGGTTTTGTGGCCGTTTCACACGCGCTGAAGAAGTTTCTGGCGCGCGCCGCGCGTCAGGACGCCGCCAGCGCCTGACGCGCGGCGTGCGCGACCGCAGTGGCCAGGGCTTGCAGGCCACTGCTGCGCGATGCGCTGAGCTGGGCGCGCAGACCCAGTTCATCAAAGAGTTGCAGAGGATCGCTGGCGAGCAAATGCTGCGGCGTCTGCCCCTCGACGGCGGTCAGCAATACCGCCAGCAGGCCGCGCACAATTCGTCCTTCGCTGTCACCATAGAAATGCAGCGTTCCCTCATCCTGCAACTGGCTGCCCAGCCAGACCCGATTCTCACACCCGCTCAGTTCGATCTCCGCGCGCTTCAGCTCTTCTGGCATCGCTGGCAGCTGACGGCTCAGCTGAATCAGCTGGCGATAACGATCTTCCCACTGATGAAAGCGACCGAAGCTCTCTTTCAGCGTAGCGACAGTGATCTCTGCGCCAAACGGGTGTGGCGCTAACGGTGATGAACGCATAGTTAAAACTCCGATAACAGCGAGATGGCGCTCTTCATGGCGCACACCAGCGCATCAACATCCTGCAGATTATTATAGGGGGCAAAAGAGGCGCGCAGCGTACCGCTGACGCCAAGCGCCGCCATCAGCGGCTGCGCACAGTGCTGACCGGCGCGCAGGGCGATACCCTGTTCCGCCAGCAGGGTTACCAGGTCACTGTGGTGCAGACCGGCAAACTCAAACGCCAGCAGGCTGGCGTTGCTGCAGCGGAAACTGCGAAAGCCAGGCAGTTCCGCCAGCTGCTCCTCAGCCTGGGTGGCAAGCTGCTGACTCCAGCGCTCCGCCTGCGGCAGGTCGTACTGCGACAGCCAGCTCAGCGCGGCACTTAATCCGACGACGCCCGCCACATTTGGTGTTCCTGCCTCAAAACGCCAGGGCACCGGCTGCGGCGTGAAGTCACTGAAATCGACCTGGGTCAGCATTTTGCCGCCGCCCTGCCACGGCACCATCGCTTCCAGCAGCGCCGCTTTGCCATACAACGCGCCAATCCCCATCGGGCCATAAATCTTGTGCGCGGAAAAGGCGTAAAAATCGATGTCGAGTGCCTGAAGATCCGGCGGACAATGCACCACGCCCTGCGCACCATCGACCATGACCTTCGCGCCCACGTCATGGGCCAGCGTTATCGCCTGGCCGAGATCGGGACAGCCGCCGGTGACGTTTGACATCTGACTCACCGCCAGCAGACGCGTCCGGCTATTGAGCAGGGCAGGTAACTGGCTGATATCGGGCAGGCGATCCGGGCCTAATGGCCATTTTACAACACGAGCACCGCAGGCCCTGGCGGCCATCAGCCACGGAACCAGATTAGCGTGATGCTCGGCTTCGCTGACGACAATCTCGTCACCGGGCTGCAGGCGCGGACGCAGCCAGCTGTTGGCCACCAGGTTTATCGCTTCGGTCGTGCCACGTGTCCAGACAATTTCACGATCATCTGCGGCATTAAGCCAGCGGGCCACCTGCTCGCGCGCTTGCTCATAGCGCTGCGTCAGGGCCTGGGCGGCAGCAAACTGGCTGCGATGCACCGTACCGGCGCTAAGGCTGTAAAACTGCCGGGTGCTCTCAATGACAGCGTGAGGTTTGAGCGTGGTTGCTGCGCTGTCGAGATAAACCCCGGCGTCAGAGAGCGCAGGAAACTGCTGGCGAAAAGCGGTGGGATTAAAAGCGGTCATGCCGGGTCCGTGATAAGAAAATTAGGACCAAACTGAAAGAATGGTCTGCGTCTGGCAAAGCTGAAAAAGCGCGTTATGCTGAATATTGCAAGGTTTGAACCAGACCCGCATAACGACGGAACATTTCGTAGTCGATCTCACTTTTCGGCTGCCTCTGATTAGCGTAACGCGGGCGGTTTAATGCAATCAATCTACAAGGAGATAGCAGATGAATAAACTTACCGCAGTACTGGCCGTGTGTACGCTGGCTTTTACCCTGAGCGCCTGTTCAAGCAACTATGTCATGCATACGAACGACGGCCGTACTATTGTGGCGGCTGGTAAGCCAAAGGTCGATAGTGATACCGGTATGATCAGCTATAAAGATGCGAATGGCAACGAGCAGCAGATCAATCGCTCTGATGTGAAAGAAATGGTTGAAGCAGGCCAGTAAGAGCAAAAAAAAGCACCGCAATTTGCGGTGCTATTTAAAATCACTATGGACAGACAGGGTAAATCTACAGGAATTAAGAGTTTGATCCGCAATCATCAGATCAAAAATTGCAAACACAACATCACGACCACAAGCCAAAAGCTTTCACAAAATCTGCGAACTCACTCACAAATCTAAAAACTTTTCGTTCCGGCTCTGGAAGTGCGGCAACTATAGGTATTTGCTGGTGGTTCCTCAACGGACAAATTATAATGCCTCGGATTAAAAATTCTAATACGTAAACGCTTTGTATAAGCCCGCGTATTTTTTGCCGCGCCGGATACGGAAAACCATGTCGAAACGCCTTCCTCCTCTCAACGCACTGCGTGTTTTCGACGCAGCCGCACGCCATTTAAGCTTTACCAAAGCCGCTGAAGAACTCTTTGTCACCCAGGCTGCTGTAAGCCATCAGATTAAATCTCTGGAAGATTTTCTGGGTTTAAAGCTGTTTCGGCGGAGGAATCGTTCGCTGTTACTGACTGAGGAAGGACAAAGCTACTATCTCGATATCAAAGAGATCTTCTCTGCCATCAATGAAGCGACCCGTAAACTGCAGGCGCGCAGTGCCAAAGGGGCGCTGACCGTCAGTCTGCTGCCAAGTTTCGCCATTCAGTGGCTGGTTCCACGTCTCTCCAGCTTTAATATGGCTTATCCGGGAATCGATGTGCGCATCCAGGCCGTGGACCGTGATGAAGAGAAGCTGGCCGATGATGTTGACGTGGCAATTTTTTATGGGCGCGGTAACTGGCCAGGGCTCCGGGTTGAAAAACTCTATGCCGAATATCTGCTGCCCGTCTGCTCACCGTCGCTAATGACCGGCGATAATCCGCTGAAAACGCCAATGGATCTGTCGCGCTTTACCCTGCTGCATGATGCCTCGCGCCGGGACTGGCAATCCTATATCCGTCAGCTGGGGCTGCAGCATATCAACGTGCAGCAGGGCCCAATCTTCAGCCACAGCGCGATGGTGCTGCAGGCGGCTATTCATGGGCAGGGGGTGGCGCTGGCGAACAATGTCATGGCGCAGAGCGAAATCGAGGCCGGACGATTAATCTGCCCGTTTAATGATGTGCTGGTCAGTAAAAATGCTTTTTATCTGGTTTGTCATGACAGTCAGGCAGAACTGGGTAAAATAGCCGCCTTTCGGCAGTGGATCCTGGCAAAAGCCGCAACAGAACAAGAAAAATTCCGCTTTCGTTATCAACAATAACATCCTGATTTAATAGGATTACGATGCAAAAGCATCCTGAGGATCGGTGAATGTCCAGTCGTGCCATGTTTATTTTTGCCGCAATCAGCGGGTTTCTGCTGGTGGCGTTTGGCGCATTTGGTGCCCACGTGCTGAGTCGGTCACTTGGCGCCGCTGAAATGGCCTGGATTCATACCGGGCTGGAGTATCAGGCTTATCACACCTTAGCGGTGATGGGGCTGGGGGCCGCGATGTTACGTCGCGCCAATATCTGGTTTTACTGGAGCAGTGCGCTGATGGCGCTCGGCACCGTGTTGTTCAGTGGCAGCCTCTATTGTCTGGCGCTGTCACATCTGAAGTTTTGGGTTTTTATCACGCCAGTGGGCGGGGTCTGTTTTCTCGCCGGTTGGGTATTGATGTTGATTGGCGCGCTGCGTCTCAAACGAAAGGCAGAACGCCATGAATAAAGTTTTACTCTATTGTCGTCCCGGTTTTGAAAAAGAGTGTGCGGCAGAGATTAGTGCCAGAGCCGCAGAACGTGAGATTTACGGTTATCCGCGGGTCAAAGATAACGCCGGTTACGTATTGTTTGAATGTTACCAGTTCGAAGATGCCGAGCGTCTGGCGCGTGAACTGCCGTTTGATGAGCTGATTTTTGCCCGACAGATGCTGGTCGTCGGTGAACTGCTGCGTGATCTGCCGCAGGAAGACCGCATTACCCCGATTGTCGGCATGCTGACCGGCGTGGTAGAGAAGGGGGGTGAGCTGCGTGTTGAAGTGCCGGACACTAACGAAGCCAAAGAGCTGACGAAATTCTGTCGCAAGTTCACCGTCCCGCTGCGCGCGGCACTGCGTGAAAGTAAAATCCTGCTCAATTATGAGAGCCCGAAACGCCCGGTGGTGCATGTATTTTTCATTGCGCCGGGCACCTGTTACGTCGGCTACTCCTTCCGCGAAAACAGCTCACCGCTGTACATGGGGATCCCACGGCTTAAGTTCCCCGCCGATGCGCCAAGCCGCTCCACGCTGAAACTGGAAGAGGCGTTTCACGTCTTTATCCCGGAAGATGAGTGGGATGAGCGTTTAGCCAGCGGCATGTATGCGGTGGATCTCGGTGCCTGTCCGGGCGGCTGGACCTGGCAGCTGGTTCAGCGCAGCATGATGGTCTATGCGGTGGACAACGGGCCGATGGCGCCGAGTCTGATGGATACCGGCCAGGTGATGCACGAAAAGGCCGATGGCTTTAAATACCGGCCGCCCCGTAACAACATCAGCTGGCTGGTGTGTGACATGGTGGAGAAGCCGGTGCGCGTGGCTAACCTGATGACCGACTGGCTGGTTAATGGCTGGTGCCGCGAGGCAATCTTCAACCTGAAGCTGCCGATGAAGAAGCGTTACGAAGAGGTCACGCAGAATCTGGCGATGATGCAGGAACGCTTTGATAATGAGGGGATCAACGTGCAGATCCGTGCCCGTCAGCTCTATCACGATCGCGAAGAAGTTACGGTTCATGTGCGCCGGATCTGGGCCGCTATCGGTGGTCGCCGCGACGAACGCTAATCGCCGGGCTGAGTGCAACTGCACTCAGCCGGTATAACGTAGCGTATTCAGGTTGCCCTGTAATATCAGATCCCGCTTCAGCGTCGCCACCTCACGGCTGATCTCAGCCATCCGCTGGCCTTCCTTAATCTTTTCCCGCCACTTTGCAGGCACCTGCTCCAGTTGCTGATAGATCCCTTCAAGCGAGTGAAACTCTGCCAGCAGCTGTTTCGCACTTTTCGGGCCAATGCCGGCGATACCAGGGATTTTACTGCTGCTGATCCCGCAGAGCCCCCAGTAGTCGGGAAGTCGCTCCGGAGCCACGCCAAATTCCGCTTCAATAAAGGGCAGGTCGAGCCACCGTTTCTGAAAATAGTCACGGATGCGGATGTCGGGTGCCAGCAGCTGACAGTACCCTTTGTCCGTGGAGACAATGGTGGCCTGGTGCCCCGCCTGAGCCATTTTCACCGCCAGCGTGGCCGCGAGATCATCCGCCTCATCTTCGCCGGCTATCCAGCAGCTGACGCCCGCCGCACGAAAGGCGTCCTGCAACGCTGGCATTTCCGCCTGCAGGTCATCAGGCATAGGAGGACGGCCACTTTTATAGTCGGGCAGTAGCTGATGACGCCAGCCCTGATGACGCGCTTCACCATCAAACACGGCCACCGCGTGCGTTGGTCGGGTGTGACCCAGTACCTGACGCAGCGCGACTACACACCCCTCTACGCAGGGCGAACCCTGAACCGCGTGCAGGCGCCGAATCAGATTCAGGGCATCGATAATAACAAGATGAAAAGCCATGAGCGTATGGGCAGCCCGTGGGCTGCCTCCTGGTTTATTTGATAATTTCGTAGCAGGGGATGTAGGCGGTACCGGGCAGTTTCATTCGTTGCTGCGCCACAAATCCCTGCAGCAGCTCATCCATACGGTGCATGATGTCGGGATCGCCATGCAGCTTGTAGCGGCCCTTCTCACGAATCTCGCGAATCCCCATCTCTTTAACGTTACCGGCGACGATGCCTGAGAAGGCGCGACGCAGGTCGGCAGCCAGTTTTTCAGGTGCCTGATTCGTATAGAGATTGAGGTTGGCCATATTCTCGTGAGTCGGAAGGAACGGCACCTGCAGATCAGGTTCGATGCGAATCGACCAGTTAAAGCTATAGGCGTCACCGGTTTCGCGACGATTCTCTTTGACCTGCGGCATCGCTTTCTTCATCAGACGAGCCACTTCCGCCGCATCATTGATAATGATCTGATAATGTTTACGCGCCTGTTCGCCCAGCGTGTTGACGATGAAATCATCCAGCACACGGAAGTAGTCGGCACTCTCTTCGGGGCCGGTCAGAATCAGCGGCAGCAGCTGGTCATTGTTCTGCGGATTCATCAGAATGCCCAGCAGATAGAGCAACTCCTCTGCGGTACCGACGCCACCCGGGAAAATGATGATGCCATGCGCGATGCGCACGAACGCTTCCAGACGTTTTTCGATATCCGGCATGATGATCAGCTCATTCACCAGCGGGTTCGGCGGCTCCGCCGCAATGATCGAGGGTTCGGTCAGGCCAATAAAGCGGCTGTCACGGTAGCGCTGCTGGGCATGGCCGACCGCCGCCCCTTTCATCGGCGCTTCCATCACCCCCGGCCCGCAGCCGGTACAGATATTCAGCTCGCGCAGTCCGAGCTGCGTCCCGACGTTGCGGCAGTACTGATATTCGACAGCGTTAATGGAGTGACCGCCCCAGCAGACCACCGTGTTGGGATCTTCGCCGATGTGCAGGGCCCGCGCATTGCGCAGAATGGAAAACACGGTATTGGTAATCGTGACAGAATCGTTCTCTTCGGCTGCGGTAAGCCGCCCCGGTGAGTTGAGCTGTCCGCTGACAAACAGGATGTCACGCAGTACAGCAAACAGGTTTGCCTGCAGCGAGCGGATAATACGGCCATCCACAAACGCCTCTTCCGGCGGATTGATCAGCTCCAGTTTAACGCCGCGCTCCTGGCGCAGCACATTGATGTCGAAATTTTCAAAGCGGGAGAGCAGTTCGTGGCTGCTGTCGGTCTGGCTGCCGGAATTAAGCACGGCCAGAGAGCAATTGCGAAACAGCTGGTAGAGGTCGCTGCTGGCTGTGCGCTTGAGCATATCGACTTCCAGCTGCGAGAGCAGATCCATTGAGCCAAGAGGGCTGATGTGGGTAATCAAATGAGCTCCTTTACACCCGCCTGGGTGCGTGTTGGCACTGCAACGGCAGTGACGAAAATCCCGGGGCGGCATCCATACGTTGCCGCCATTACCAGAGTAGCCTTGTCAGCCCGCACAGCTCAAGCGGAACTACGCGCGCAGCATGCAGCCTGCGAGAAATCTCGCAAACTACTGACGAACCAGCCGTGAAAAGCCGGGCGTGAAGGGCACATTGGTGCGCCATGGGTTGATGTCCAGCCCGCCACGCCGGGTGTAACGCGCATACACCGTCAGGGCGTCCGGATGACAGAAACGCATCACATCATTAAAGATGCGCTCGACACACTGCTCATGAAACTCGTTGTGCTGGCGGAATGAGATCAGATAGCGCAGCAGGGCTTCACGATCGATGCGCGGGCCTTTATAACGGATCATCACTGAGCCCCAGTCCGGCTGATTGGTGATCAGGCAGTTAGACTTAAGCAGATGGCTGACCAGCGTCTCTTCAACGATTTCACTGCCTGCAGCATCAGCCAGATAGTCAGCATTGAAGCGATAATCCTCGATAGTGATATCCTGCTCATCGATGCAGCTGCCCTCAAAGTGCCCGATTGGCTGACCTTCCACCTCACTGAGCCGGAACAGCGCAACCCGTACTTCACCTTCTGCGCAGGCGCTCAGGTCACGCTCCAGCGTCTGCCGGACGTCGCCCCAGTCGGCAAAGCGGGTCTGATTGAAGCTGTTCAGGTAGAGCTTGAAACTCTTCGATTCGATAAGGTTGCGGCTCTGCGCGTCCAGCACCACTTCACCTACGGCGACCTGCGGCAGGCCCTTGCTGTTAAGCCATGACAGCTCATACAGGGTCCAGATATCGCCGCCGGTAAAGGGCAGGCTGTCGGGAAACAGTCCAAGAGGTTCACGGTTCAGGCTGCGCGGCACGGCCTGCAGCAGGTCTTTGTCATACCGATCGTGATAGGCTGTGGGTTTGCCCAGTGTCAGGTTGCTGAGTGCCTGATCCTGTTCGTGAGTAGTCATTGCGGTTACCACCAAAATTAATCAAAGTGGCTAAGTGTAACCCATCAGAAGTGAGAATATGAATGATGCAGCAAACTGCCGCCGCGTTGCGCGACTTTACCCAGCGCTACTGCCAGCTCTGGCTTCAGCAAACCGGTCACGCACCGGCCAGCAGCGATCTTTACGGTGTGCCGTCGCCCTGTGCGCGGGAAGATCGCGACCAGCAGGTGCTCTGGCAGCCGCAGCCTTTTACGCTGCCGCCGACGCTGGAGGCTATTGAGCGTGCCATCGATCTTCAGCTTCAGCCGTCAGTGACGGCGTTCTACACCGCGCAGTTCGCGGGTGACATGCGGGCCACGCTGGGCGAGCAGTCGCTGACCCTGCTGCAGGTCTGGAGTGAAGAGGACTTTCTGCGGTTGCAGGAGAATCTGATTGGGCATCTGGTGATGCAGCGCCGGCTCAGGCAGTCGCCAACGCTGTTCATTGCCACCACTGATTCAGAGGAGGAGATCGTTTCGATCTCGAATCTGACAGGCGAAGTGATCCTGGAGCAGCCGGGCCGGAAACAGCGCACACTTTTAGCTGAAAGTCTTGAGATATTTCTTAAGTCATTACAACCGGTTATCAACTGAATCGCAGTGATTTGCCGCTGAGCTTGTGAGAGATCTCTTACATCTGCTGTGCGAGATCGCTCTATCGGTTCTGAGACATCCGGAAGGCCATAATGTAAAAATATTGTGAATCATAAACTTAATGGCGATTATCTGAATTTGCACCGCACATTTCGTAAAGTTTTGCCGTAAGTCCCTTGTGCGCTTTACGCGTTATGTCAGAATGTTTCTCGCTGCAGGATGCTCAGGAAACGGAATCGTCAGGACGATGATAAGCCATGAGGCAGGAACGTAACGGAGTTTACGGCACACGGAAGGTTTCAGGATGAAACAGGATCGCTCAGGGTGAGCAAGGGACACCTCCAGGATGGAGAATGAGAGCCCCTCAGAAGAGGTGGTGGGCCTGGATGCTAAGGATACATCAGGATGATGCGCGACAGGAGTTCGCACTGGACAAGTTGTCATGGAAGAGCAGGGAGCACTAACGTAGCGGGATGGCTGCAAACGAACCGGGAGCACTGTTTATACAGTGCTCCCTTTTTTGTGCCTGTGCCAGGAAGTGATATCCTTGCCGCCCATTTTTGACGGCTTGCTGGAGGTGGCGTATGACGCCCGAACAACTGATTACGCAAAGGCTGGAACAGCTGGAAGCGGTGATGCGTGAATATGAACTCTGGCAGAGTACGCCGCCGCCGGAAGGCGCGCTCGACAGTCGTGAACCTTTCTGCATGGATACGCTGGCGCCGCTGCAGTGGCTCCAGTGGGTGCTGGTCCCGCGGATGCACGCCCTGATTGCGGCCCGGCAGCCGTTACCGCAGAACTTTGCCGTTGCTCCCTATTACGAAATAGCGCTGGTGCCTGATCAGCCGGGTATTGCGCCCCTGCTGCTGACTCTGCGTCAGCTTGATGCACTGCTCCAGGATGCGGCTCACTGATGCTGGAAATACTTTATCAGGATGCGTGGCTGGTGGCGGTCAACAAACCCAGCGGCTGGCTGGTTCATCGCAGCTGGCTGGACCGGCATGAAACGGTGTTTGTGATGCAGACCGTGCGCGATCAGATCGGCCAGCATGTCTTTACCGCACACCGGCTGGATAAACCGACCTCAGGCGTACTGCTGATGGGACTCTCCAGCGAAGTCGGCCGTCTGCTGTCCCAGCAGTTTGAACAGCATCAGATGCAGAAAACCTACCATGCCGTCCTGCGCGGCTGGCTGGAGAGCAGTGGGACACTTGACTATCCTCTGGTGGAAGAGCGGGATAAAATTGCGGACAAGCACGCCAGCGAACCGCTTACCGCCCAGTCGGCGATCACCGATTATCAGGCCCTGGCGACCGCCGAGATGCCGGTCGGTATTGGCCGCTATCCCACTTCGCGTTACAGCCTTGTCGAACTCTCACCCCGCACCGGCCGCAAACATCAGCTGCGTCGCCACATGTCACATCTGCGCCATCCCATTATTGGCGATTCAGCGCACGGCGATCTGCGGCAGAACCGGGGGGCCGCGCAGCACTTTGGCGCTAACCGGCTGATGCTTCACGCCAGCAGCCTGGCGCTGACCCATCCGGTAACCGGTGAGCCTTTGCTGATACGCGCCGGGCTGGATAGTGTCTGGCAGAATCTGATGAGCCAGTTTGGCTGGCAGGATACGCTGCCGGAGGTGCCGCGGGTTGAGTTTGCCGCCGCGCCAGGCGAGGATAAGGTTTCAGAATAAGGGAGAAAGCAGATGGCAAAGATTGGCATTTTTGTAGGCACGGTATACGGCAATGCGCTGCTGGCAGCGGAAGAGGCGGAGCCGATTCTGCAGCAGCAGGGACACAGCGTGACGCTGTTTGACGATCCGACGCTGGCCGACTGGCAGGCGTTTACCAGCGATGTGGCGTTGATCATCACCTCAACGACCGGTCAGGGCGATTTCCCCGACACCCTTTCAGGTCTGTTCCATGCGATAAAAGAGAAGCTGGGCCATCAGCCCGCGCTGCGCTATGGCGTGATTGCATTAGGTGACAGCAGCTATGACCATTTCTGTGGCGCGGGCAAAGCCTTTGATGCGCTGCTGCAGGAGCAGGGTGCGCAGCGGGTTGGTGAGACACTGCTGGTGGATGCCACGGAAAATCCGGAGCCGGAAGCCGTGACTTCTCCCTGGGTTGAAGCCTGGGGCGCACAGCTCTGACGCCGCCGCCAGGCTTATCGCCGCGTAACCGCCTGAAGATAAGCCTGGCCCGGGCGCCATACGATCAGGTGACCGGCGCCGGATTAAATACCGCCAGCTGATTACGGATCCCCCAGCGATCGGACCAGGTCTGCTTACGGCCGCTGGCGATATCCAGAATCAGTTCAAACAGTCGCCAGCCCACCTGTTCAATACTCTCTTCCCCGGTGGCAATCGTTCCGGCATTGATATCCATCAGATCGTGCCAGCGCTCGGCCAGCGCATTTCGCGTTGCCATCTTGATCACCGGGATCGCCGCCAGGCCATAGGGCGTGCCGCGGCCCGTCGTAAAGACCTGCAGAGTGATGCCGGAGGCCAGCTGCTGCGTGCCGCAGACAAAATCGCTGGCAGGCGTCGCCGCATAGATCAACCCGCGCCGCGTGGGGCGCTGGCCGGGGGAGAGCACTTCGACAATGGCGCTGCGGCCTGACTTGGCAATAGAGCCAAGCGCCTTTTCCACCACGTTGGCGAGTCCGCCCTTTTTATTGCCCGGCGACGGGTTGGCACTGCGATCGGTCTGGCCCTGGTCGAGATAATTATCATACCAGGCCATCTCCTCCAGTAAGCGCTTACCGACCTCCTGATTGATTACCCGTGGCGTCAGCAGATGAATCGCATCACGAACCTCGGTCACTTCTGAGAACATCACCGTCGCGCCACAGCGCACCAGCAGATCGGAGGCGAAGCCCACCGCCGGGTTGGCCGTCACACCGGAGAACGCATCGCTGCCGCCACACTGCATACCGACAATCAGCTCAGCTGCGGAGCAGGTTTCGCGCTGGCGCTGATTCAGCCGCTGAAGATGCCGCTCCGCGACCTGCAGAATCTCCTGCACCATCGCGCCGAAACCCACCAGCTTTTCATCCTGCAACCGCACGATGTCGCCGTCATCCAGTGAGATCGCCTGCACATCAGCCGTGCCGGTGAGCAGACGCTCCGGCTGTAACTTTTCGCAGCCCAGGCCGACGACCATCACTTCGCCGCCGAAATTGGCATTCAGCGCCAGGTTGTGAATGGTGCGAATCGGCACCACCGCCGCAGGCGCATTGATCGCGACGCCGCAGCCATAAAGGTGATTCAGGGCGACCACGCCATCCACATTGGGATAACGCGGCAGCAGCTCCCGTTCAATGATCTGTACGACATGATCGACCACGCCCGCCACGCAGTGCACGCTGGTGGTAATACCGAGCAGATTGCGCGTGCCGACGCTGCCATCCGCATTGCGATAGCCCTCGAAGGTATAGCCTTCCAGCGGCGGCAGCGCGGGCGGCACCTGAGTGGCTAACGGCAGGCTGGCCAGTGGCGGGGCGTCCGGCAGTGCGACCAGCGACTCATCAATCCAGCTGCCCTGTGCGATATCCCGCAGCGCATAGCCAATCACTTCGCCATAACGCAGGATTGCCTCGCCCTGGCGAATCGCACTCAGCGCCACCTTATGGCCCTGTGGCACATGCTCCGTCAGCGTCAGCCCGTCAGCGAACCGGGTTCCGGCGGGCAGCCCCAGGCTGTTAACCACAATAGCCACGTTGTCGTGCTCATGCACTTTGATATAGAGCGGTCGTTCATCTGTTTTAGGATTCATCGCTTACCTTTACCTCTGTCGCGCCGGCGTGATGCGGCACGCTGTAATGATTTGACCTGTCACACGGGGGTTTGCCAGTTTCAGTATAAGGAGCGGGGCCGGGGCGCGCATTGTGCAAATGTCTACCATTAGGGGCATTCATTCCGCCGTTTTGGGTCGGTTATCCAAAAGCAAGTGAAGACCCTCACAAACAGCGTGGGAAAGCGTCGCCGGAGGCGCTGAACAACGCTGAAAAGCACACTTTCGTGAGCCATCCCGCAGCCTTTTGTGCATCCGCAAGATAATCCCTTCAACACCTCCGCTATTCCAGGGCAATGCGCCAATGTGCTGGCCGCAGGCTGTTCCTATACTGAGTTCCGTTAGCCAAAGTCAGGTTATCTGTCACGACGTATTACTTATCCGGTAAAGGCAGCAGGGCACCTGAATCGCCGTGACCGTCAGACTCCGGATGGATAAATAAAGGTTTGCCAGAACAAAAAATCGCCGTGTTTAACCCAACTTCTCTCTGATACCCAACGCGATGTGTATGCAGTCAGAGCGAATGTAGCTCGCGCTATATTTCAGGAGTGCATCATGAATAGTTTCAGCCAGACTGCGGAAACGGTGCAAAAACGCACCAATGCCCGTTACTGGATTGTGGTGATGTTGTTTATCGTCACCTCATTCAACTACGGTGACCGCGCCACCATTTCCATTGCCGGTTCGGCGATGTCTAAAGATATCGGCCTGGATTCAGTCGGACTCGGCTATATCTTCTCTGCGTTCTCATGGGCCTATGTGATCGGCCAGATCCCCGGGGGCTGGTTGCTTGATCGCTTTGGCTCAAAACGGGTTTATTTCTGGAGCATCTTCACCTGGTCGCTGTTCACCCTGCTTCAGGGGTTCGTCGATATTTTCAGCGGCTTTGGCATCGTTATGTCACTGTTTATTCTGCGTTTCCTGGTCGGTCTGGCCGAAGCACCTTCCTTCCCGGGTAACAGCCGCATCGTGGCGGCCTGGTTCCCGGCGCAGGAGCGTGGCACGGCCGTGGCGATCTTCAACTCGGCACAGTACTTCGCCACTGTGATCTTCGCGCCCATCATGGGCTGGCTGGTTTCCGCCGTGGGCTGGTCGCATGTGTTCTGGTTTATGGGGGGGCTGGGCATCATCCTCAGCTTTATCTGGCTGAAGGTCATCCACGATCCCAACGATCATCCCGGCGTCAATAAAGCGGAACTGGAGTACATGGAGCAGGGTGGTGCGCTGATCAATATGGACGCCAGAAAAGAGAGCCGTAAAGTAAGCTGGAGTGAAAAGTGGTTCCAGATCAAACAGCTGCTGACGTCGCGCATGATGCTGGGGATCTACCTCGGTCAGTACTGTGTTAACGCCTTAACCTACTTTTTTATCACCTGGTTCCCGGTCTATCTGGTACAGGCGCGCGGCATGTCCATTCTGAAAGCGGGCTTTGTGGCCTCTGTTCCGGCGGTGTGCGGCTTCCTCGGCGGCGTGCTGGGCGGCGTAATCTCCGACTGGCTGATGCGTAAAACCGGCTCGCTGAATATTGCCCGTAAAACCCCTATTGTGCTGGGCATGCTGCTTTCCATTTCGATGGTGATGTGTAACTACACCGACACTGAATGGATGGTGGTGTTCTTTATGGCGCTGGCGTTCTTTGGCAAAGGCATTGGCGCGCTGGGCTGGGCGGTAATGGCGGATACGGCACCGAAAGAGATTAGCGGCCTGAGCGGTGGCCTGTTCAATATGTTTGGTAACTTATCCGGCATCGTGACCCCTATCGCCATCGGCTACATCATCGCCACCAGCGGATCGTTTGAAGGGGCACTGGTCTATGTCGGTATCCATGCCTTTGTCGCCGCCTTCAGCTTCCTGGTGATTGCCGGAAATATCAGACGTATTGAACTGAAAACCTGGACCGGTAAGGACGCCTGATGAATACACAAAGCTCACCGGTCATCACCGACATGCAGGTTATCCCGGTCGCGGGGTACGACAGCATGCTGCTTAACATAGGCGGCGCGCACAACGCCTGCTTCACCCGCAATCTGGTGGTACTCACGGACAGCGCCGGGCATACCGGCGTCGGTGAAGCGCCCGGCGGCGACACCATCTATCAGACGCTGGTGGCGGCCATTCCACTGGTAAAAGGTCAGCAGATCGCCCGGATGAATCGTCTGGTGCAGCAGGTGCATCAGGGGAATCAGTCAGCAGATTTCACCACCTTTGGCAACGGCGCCTGGACCTTTGAGCTGCGGGTCAATGCGGTGGCTGCGCTGGAAGCGGCGCTGCTTGACCTGCTGGGACAGTGCCTGGGCGTGCCCGTGGCTGAACTGCTTGGGCCGGGTAAACAGCGGGACGAGGTCACGGTGCTGGGCTATCTGTTCTATCTCGGCGATCGCCGCAAAACCGATCTGCCCTATCAGTCGGGTGAGCAGGCCACACACGACTGGTATCACCTGCGTCATCAGGAGGCGCTGACCAGCGAGGCCGTCGTCAGGCTGGCTGAGGCGGCACAGGATAAGTATGGCTTCAGGGACTTCAAGCTCAAAGGCGGCGTGCTGCCGGGCGAGCAGGAGATCGCGACAGCGGCGGCGCTGAAGCAGCGCTTCCCTGACGCGCGTATCACAGTCGATCCCAACGGGGCCTGGCGGCTGGATGAGGCGATAGCCCTCTGTAAGGGAATGCAGGATGTGCTGAGCTACGCCGAAGATCCGTGCGGCGCGGAGCAGGGTTACTCGGGACGCGAGGTCATGGCTGAGTTCCGGCGCGCCACCGGCCTGGCGGTCGCCACCAATATGATTGCCACCAACTGGCGTGAGATGAACCACGCGGTGATGCTCAATGCGGTCGATATTCCGCTGGCCGATCCCCACTTCTGGACGCTCAGCGGGGCGGTTCGGGTAGCCCAGTTGTGCGATGAGTGGGGACTGACCTGGGGCTGCCACTCTAACAATCACTTCGATATTTCGCTGGCGATGTTCACCCACGTTGGTGCCGCCGCACCGGGTCATCCGACAGCGATTGATACGCACTGGATCTGGCAGGAGGGCGACCAGCGCCTGACCAAAAATCCGCTGCAGATTCGCAACGGTAAGATCGCCGTGCCCGAGGCACCGGGTCTCGGTGTCGAACTTGACTGGGATCAGGTGAATAAAGCCAGTCAGCTTTACCACGCTCTGCCCGCCGGGGCGCGGAATGACGCGACGGCAATGCAATATCTGATCCCAGGCTGGACGTTTGATCGCAAGCGCCCGGCATTTGGCCGCACAACAGCATAAGGAGCTGGAGATGAGTTCAACACCGAAAGTGACCGCTATGCAGGTAATCCCGGTGGCAGGCTACGACAGCATGCTACTGAACCTCAGCGGTGCGCACTCACCATTCTTTACCCGCAACATTGTAATTATCAAGGATAACGAAGGACACACCGGCGTCGGTGAAATCCCGGGCGGCGAAAAAATCCGGCAGACGCTGGAAGATGCTGCGGCGCTGGTGATCGGCAAAACGCTGGGCGAGTACAAAAATACGCTCAGTCTGGTGCGCAGCACCTTTGCCGACCGCGATGCCGGCGGGCGCGGCAACCAGACGTTTGATCTGCGCACCACGATCCATGTGGTGACCGGCATTGAAGCGGCGCTGCTTGACCTGCTGGGTCAGCACCTGGGCGTTAACGTCGCCTCACTGCTGGGCGACGGGCAGCAGCGCGACCGCGTGGAGATGCTCGGCTATCTGTTCTATATCGGCGACCGCACGAAAACGTCGCTCGCTTATCAGAGCCAGCCGGACGATCCGTGCGACTGGTACCGGCTGCGCCACGAAGAGGCGCTCACCCCGGATGCCGTTGTGCGCCTGGCGGAAGCGGCTTACGAGAAGTATGGCTTCAACGACTTTAAGCTGAAAGGTGGCGTTCTGCGCGGCGGTGAAGAAGCCGAGGCGGTGACGGCGCTGGCGACGCGTTTTCCTGAAGCTCGGATTACGCTCGACCCCAATGGCGCCTGGTCGCTCAACGAGGCAATTATCCTCGGCAAGCAGCTCAAAAATGTGCTGGCCTATGCGGAAGATCCCTGTGGCGCTGAACAGGGCTATTCAGGCCGTGAAGTGATGGCGGAATTTCGCCGCGCGACCGGTCTGCCGACGGCAACCAATATGATCGCAACAGACTGGCGGCAGATGGGCCACACTCTGTCGCTGCAGTCGGTAGACATTCCGCTGGCCGATCCGCACTTCTGGACCATGCAGGGTTCGGTGCGGGTGGCGCAGATGTGCCACGACTTTGGCCTGACCTGGGGCTCCCACTCAAACAACCATTTCGATATTTCGCTGGCGATGTTCACCCATGTGGCTGCGGCGGCACCGGGCGCGATTACCGCCATCGATACCCACTGGATCTGGCAGGAGGGCAATCAGCGCCTGACCAGAGAACCATTCCGGATTAAAGGCGGCATGGTGCAGGTGCCACAGAAGCCAGGTCTCGGCGTCGAGCTGGATATGGACCAGGTGATGCAGGCCAACGCGCTCTACCAGAAGCAGGGGCTGGGCGCACGCAACGATGCCGAGGCGATGCAGTTTTTAGTACCGGGCTGGACGTTCGATAACAAGCGCCCGTGCCTGGTTCGTTAATCTTTCGGGCTTCCTTCGCAGAGCCCTCTTCACAGGAGTTGAAACATGAGTAATGCAGCCTGGGCTAATGGATTTCGCCGCCGCCTGTTAGCGGGCGACACTCTGATCGGCAGCTGGTGCGCGCTGGCTAGCCCCATCTCCACGGAAATCCTGGGGCTGGCCGGTTTTGACTGGCTGGTACTCGATGGCGAGCATGCGCCCAACGATATTACGACGTTTGTGCCGCAGCTCATGGCGCTGAAAGGCAGCCAGAGCGCCGCCGTGGTGCGGCCGCCCTGCAATGAGCCGGTAATCATCAAGCGTCTGCTGGATATCGGTTTCAGCAATCTTCTGGTGCCCTTTGTCGAAACCAGAGAAGAGGCGCTGCAGGCTGTTGCGTCAACCCGCTATCCGCCCGCCGGTATCCGCGGTGTCTCGGTCTCTCATCGCAGCAATATGTACGGCACGCTGCCCGACTATAACCAGCTGATCAATGACAACATTACGGTGCTGGTGCAGATCGAAACCCAGCAGGCTGTTGACAACATTGACGCCATCGCGGCGGTCGACGGGGTCGACGGAATTTTTGTCGGGCCGGGCGATCTCTCGGCTGCACTGGGCTACCTCGGTCAGCCCGCGCATCCGGAGGTGCTGAAAGTGATTAAACACATTTTCGAGCGTGCCCGCGCGGCCGGGAAGCCGAGCGGCATTCTGGCACCGGTAGAGGCGGACGCGCGTCGCTATCTGGAGTGGGGCGCCACCTTTGTGGCGGTCGGCAGCGACGTCGGGCTGTTCCGCAACGCCTCGCAGGCGCTGTGCGACAAATTTAAGCGCTAATTCATTAAGGAGAAACGCAATGAAAATTGGCTTTATTGGCTTAGGTATTATGGGCAAACCCATGAGTAAAAATCTGCTGAAAGCCGGCTATTCGCTGGTGGTACGCGACCATAATGCCAGCAACGAAGCGGAGCTGACTGCGCTGGGCGCGACTGTAGCGAAATCACCCAGAGAGGTGGCTGAGCAGTGCGATGTGGTAATTACCATGGTGCCTAACTCGCCGCAGGTCAGAGAGGTCTGCCTGGGAAAAGAGGGCATTATCGACGGCGCGAAGCCAGGTCTGGTGGTGATCGACATGAGTTCGATTGCGCCGCTGGCGAGCCGGGAAGTGCACGATGCGCTGGCAGAAAAGCAGATCAAAATGCTGGATGCGCCGGTCAGTGGCGGTGAACCTAAAGCGATTGAGGGCACGCTCTCGGTCATGGTCGGTGGCGATAAGGCGGTGTTTGATCAGTGCTATGACATCATGAAGGCGATGGCCGGTTCGGTCGTCCATACCGGTGATATCGGTGCAGGCAACGTCACAAAACTGGCTAACCAGGTGATCGTGGCGCTGAATATTGCGGCGATGTCCGAGGCCTTATCACTGGCGACCAAAGCGGGCGTCAATCCGGATCTGGTTTATCAGGCGATCCGTGGCGGCCTGGCGGGCAGCACGGTGCTGGATGCTAAAGCGCCGATGGTGATGGATCGCAATTTCAAACCTGGCTTCCGCATCGATCTGCATATCAAGGATCTGGCGAACGCCCTGGATACCTCGCACGGCATCGGTGCGCATCTGCCGCTGACGGCGGCGGTAATGGAGATGATGCAGGCGCTGCGCAACGACGGGCAGGGTAACGCCGACCACAGCGCGCTGGCCTGCTATTATGAGAAGTTAGCGAAGGTTGAAATCGCCCGCTAAAACCTGGTGCCGGTCTTCCGAAACCGGACGGGTTCAGAGTCGTTTCAGTTACTCAACAGTGCTCGGATTGCCTATGAAAATCGTAATCGCACCGGATTCATATAAAGAGAGTTTATCCGCCCTGGATGTGGCATCGGCGATTGAAGCGGGTTTCCGTGACATCTTTCCCGATGCGCATTACGTGAAAATACCGGTCGCCGATGGTGGTGAAGGCACGGTGGAAGCGATGGTGGCGGCGACGAAGGGAAAGATCGTCAGGCTGAAGGTGACCGGGCCGCTGGGCACCCAGGTTGATGCCTTTTATGGCCTGTCCGGCGATGAGTCTACAGCCTATATCGAAATGGCCGCGGCCAGCGGGCTGGAGCGGGTGCCTGCCTCTCAGCGCGATCCGCTGATCACCACCTCGTTTGGCACGGGTGAACTCATCAGGCATGCGCTGGATAAAGGCGTCGGCCACATCATCATTGGCATCGGTGGCAGCGCCACTAATGATGGTGGCGCCGGGATGATGCAGGCGCTGGGCGCACAGTTACTGGACGTCAGTGGTCAGCAGATCGGCCACGGCGGCGGGGCGCTTGCCCGGCTTGCCCGCATCAATATTGACGCGCTGGACGCTCGCCTTCAGCGTTGCCGCATCGAAGTGGCCTGCGACGTCACTAATCCGCTGACCGGCAAAGAGGGCGCCTCGGCGATTTTCGGCCCGCAGAAAGGGGCGACACCGGCACTGGTGCAGCAGCTCGATCAGGCGCTGGCGCACTACGCCGCGATCATTCAGCGCGACCTCGATATTGATGTACTGACTATTCCGGGCGGCGGCGCAGCGGGCGGAATGGGGGCTGCGCTGCACGCCTTCTGCCATGCGGAGCTGCGGCGCGGCATTGAGATTGTTACGGAAGCGCTGGGGCTGGCGGAACAGGTGAAAGATGCTGACCTGGTGATCACCGGAGAGGGACGTATTGACAGCCAGAGTATCAATGGCAAGGTGCCGGTTGGTGTCGCCAGTGTTGCAAAGCGATTCAACAAGCCGGTTATTGGCATTGCGGGCAGTCTGACGGCGGATGTGGGGGTCGTGCACCAGCACGGCATCGATGCAGTCTTCAGCGTGCTTTACAGCATCTGTACCCTGGATGAAGCCCTTGCCAGCGCCGGAAAAAATGTTGAGATGACGGCGCGTAACGTGGCGGCCACGCTGAAGCTGGGCGGCTTTCATGCCCTCCAGGCGGCACCCGGCCACCCGGCCAGCGCGGGTTTAAGCGCAATGTAACCGGCGGTAAGTCTGGCCCGTCGCGTTGATGGAGCCGCGCCTGCGGCCCTGAAACCGGGCCGCACTCTGCCTTTACGACATGCCCAGCAGCTGCCGGGCTTCTCTGGCGACGTTCTCCATTTCATCCTGTAACTCCAGCAGTTCCGGCTCCAGCGCGGCGATATCGCTGACCTCAGGCAGCTCTTTTTCCAGCTGGTGACAGAGCTGCTTCATGCGCGGCACGCCGCTGTAACTGGCACTGCCATGCAGCTTGTGAATGATTTCGCGCAGGGCGCTGAGGTCGTTGTCTGCCATGAACTGCGCGATCTTCGCGTGCACTTCCGGCAAAAATTCCAGCAACATGCGCAGCAAATCGCGCGCCAGTTCGGGCTTGCTGGCTGCCTGTCGCAGCGCCAGCTGCCAGTCCAGCGTCGGCAATATCGCAGGCAGTTCCGGCACAGACACCGCCGGTGGCGGCGTATAGCGCGCCAGCAGCTGTCTTAACTTGCTCTCATCAATGGGTTTGGCCAGATAGTCGTTCATGCCCGCCTTGATTAACTGCTCACGTTCGCCATCTATCGCGTGGGCGGTAACCGCCACGATGGGTGTACTGGCGTGATGCGGCAGGGTGCGGATGATTTCGCTGGCGCGAATGCCATCGATGTCCGGCATCTGAATATCCATCAGGATCACATCCAGCGCATGCTGACGGGCCTCCCGGATGGCGTGTCCGGCGTTGCTGCACAGCAGGATATTCTGCACCTGCTCCTCCAGCAACGCGCCAATCAGTTTGAGGTTAGCGGGATTATCGTCCACCGCCATCACCGTCAGTGGCAGACGGGGAGAGGGTGGCAGTTTGCTCATCTGCCGGGTGTGCAGATCCAGCAACATGGGCAACAGGCGTGTCAGGGAAATCGGCTTCGCAATGCAGCCATCAATGCCGCGCCCTTTCAGCTCATCGGCCAGCAGCATCATCGGACTCGGCAGCGCCATCAGCACATTATCTGCCCGCTCCAGCAGCGCATTGATCCTTCTCTCACTGAGCAGTTCAGGCTGGCTGACATCGACCGGCATCGCCATCAGCAGCAGCGGGTAGTGCGCCTCATTCAGTCCTTCCAGCGTTTCGCTGTAGTCGATCTGCAGCGGCGTGGCGCTCAGCATCTCCAGTGCCGCGCTGGCCACGATGGCATCGGCCTCCACATAGGCGATACGCGTATGGGATAGCGCGTCCAGCACGCGGGGCATACCTGGCGCATTGGGGTTAAGATCGAGCTGCACACGTATGACAAAGGTCGATCCCTGATCCGGCTGGCTGCTGAACGTGATATCGCCGCCCATCTCCCGCACCAGTTTCTGCGTGATGACCAGTCCCAGCCCGGTTCCGCCGTGCCGGCGCGAAATACTGGCATCAGCCTGACGAAAGGCCTGGAAGAGCTGGGTCTGCTGCTGCTCAGAGATGCCGATACCGCTGTCCTCGACCTGAATTTCCAGCTCAACCCGCGACTGGGTGATTACGCGCTGCCCGACGCGCAGGCCTACATACCCCTGTTCAGTAAATTTAATCGCATTGCCGATCAGGTTAGTCAGGATCTGCTGCAGACGCAGCGCATCGCCAATCACGTTGTCCGGCACGCTACTGTCACACACCACTGTCAGCTCCAGTCCCTTCTCATGGGCCGACGGGGCGAGCAGCACCAGGGTTTCATCCAGCGTGGCACGCAGCGGGAAAGGGATCGCCTCCAGCATCAGCTTGCCCGCTTCCAGCTTCGAAAAATCGAGCACGTCGTTAATAATGCTGAGCAGGTTATTGGCCGAGCGCTCAATGGTCTGCATGTAGTCACGCTGGGTTGTGCGCAGCTGGGTTTTCAGCATCTGCCGGGTAAAGCCCAGTACGCCGTTAAGCGGCGTTCGCAGCTCATGTGACATATTGGCCAGAAACTCCGACTTGATGCGCGCCGCTTCCTGGGCGCGCTTCTTCGCCAGATCCAGCTCTACATTCTGAATCTCCAGCTGTTCCAGCGTTTCCCGCAGATCGTAAGTGGCCTGGTCGATATTGTGCTGCATCTCTTCGTGATAGGCGGTCAGCGACATCGCCATCGCATTGATGCCATTCTTCAGAATGCTGAGCTCGCCCAGCATGTAGCCCTCTACGCGGCTGTCGAGCTGGCCGCGCCGGATGCGGTCAACGGTGGTCACCATATTGCGGATCGGCCCGGTGACGTCGCGCATCAGACGATAGGCAAACAGCATCGCGAGGCAGAGGCAGAAAAGCAGCATCAGGGTGGCGACAAATACCTCTTTATACTGCTGCAGGCGTACCGACTGAAGATCCAGTTCTATCGCCACATAGCCCAGCGGATTGCCTGCGGGTTTTGCCGCTTCATCCGGTAGTTCATCCGCGTCGTAGCGCTCGCTGGTTATCGGAGTGCGCAGAATCAGCAGGCTGCCGTGACGCTCCATCGAGACATCGTCGGGCAGTGCACGAATATCCGCCCGCTGCTGCAGGCTGAGGTTTTGCTTGTGATTAGAGGTGACGTAGAGCTGGTTATCGTTATCAAATACCGAGATAGCTCTGACGATACCCGAATGACGCCGGTGCAGCAGGCTCACCAGTTTGCGCATGGCATCGCGGTCGTGCCAGGTCATGCTGTATTCGCTGGAGATCGCCAGCGGTTCAATGATGTTAGCCCCTGCATCAATGACCTGTCGCTGCAGCTCATTGTAGCGGTGCACCACAAAAAATGAGCTGAGCAGCAGGCCAACCATCAGCACTGGTGCCAGAATTAAAATCATCATTCGCGCCCGCAGGCTGTATTTGGTCATAATAGTCGCCTGGCTACTCCGGCATTAACGTCCCTGTGCAGACTGTCGGTGACACTCTGCAGGCCGTATCGATAAAGAGAAAGAAAAACACTATGGCGCAATTTTACGTTGCAAAACAGCGCGTGACGACGCAACAGCGCATTACCGTCACCATCGATGAGCTCGACCCGTTCGGACAGGGCGTGGCACGCCACAAGGGTAAAGCCCTGTTTGTCACAGGCGCTCTGCCGGGTGAACAGGCGGAGGTCGCGCTGACAGAGGATAAACGTCAATTTGCCCGGGCGAAAGTGACACGACTGCTTAGCCGCAGTCCGGCACGCGTGACGCCACGCTGCCCGCACTATGAACGCTGCGGAGGCTGCCAGCAGCAGCATGCGGACGTGGCGCTTCAGCAGCAGAGTAAAGCGCAGGCACTGAGCCGGATGCTGAGCCAGGCCGCTGCCCGGGATGTACCGATCGACGAGGTTATCGCCGGGGCGCCCTGGGGCTACCGTCGCCGCGCCCGGCTGGGCCTGCAGTGGCATAACAAAGCGCAACGATTGCAGATGGGGTTTCGCCAGGTAGCCAGCAACGATCTGGTTGATGTGCAGCACTGCCCTGTTCTGGTGCCCGAACTTGAGGCATTACTGGTTCCGCTGCACCGCTGTCTCAGCGGACTGCGGGCAGTAAGGCGGCTTGGTCACGTGGAGCTGGTGCTGGCGGATAATGGTCCGCTGATGATTCTGCGCCATCTTGATGCGCTGCATGCAGACGACCGTGAAAAACTGGAACAGTTTTCGCATGAGCACCAGCTGATGCTGTTTCTGGACGCGGGCGATGATGCGCTGACCGCATTACAGGCCCCGACGCCGTTTTATCAGACTCATCAGCTTAAGCTAACCTTTAGCCCACAGGATTTTATTCAGGTTAACGATGGCGTTAATCAGCAGATGGTGGCAACGGCGATAAGCTGGCTCGACCTGCAGCCCGAAGACCGGGTGCTGGATCTGTTTTGCGGCATGGGAAACTTCACACTTCCTATAGGAATCTTCGTACAAAATGTTGTAGGTGTGGAGGGGATTGCAGCATTAGTGCGGCAGGCAGCGTATAATGCCGAATTGAATAATCTTAAAAATGTCAGTTTCTTTCAGCATAATCTGGAAGAAGAGGTGTCGCGCCAGCCGTGGGCGGCACAGGGATTTAACAAGGTATTACTCGATCCGGCACGCGCCGGGGCTGCGGGCGTCATGGCGCATGTGGTTAAACTTGCCCCTGAACGCGTGGTCTATGTTTCGTGTAATCCCACAACACTTGCCCGCGACAGTCAGACATTGCTGTCGGCTGGCTACCAATTGGAAAGGGTCGCGATGCTGGATATGTTCCCTCATACCCGTCATCTCGAATCCATGGTGCTGTTCAGAAAAACATAAGCGATGTATGTCGTTGTGCAGGAGAGGTTATGGTTGCGGTCAGAAGTGCGCATTTAAATACTGAGGGGGATTTCGCCCTCGACCAGTGGATCGCCAGTCTCGGTATCGCTAACCCGCAATCATGTCAACGCGTTGCCGAAACCTGGCGCTACTGCGAAGCGCAGACGCAGGACCATCCCGATCAGTCGCTGCTGCTGTGGCGCGGTATCGAGATGGTGGAAATCCTCTCGATGCTCAGCATGGATATCGAAAGTCTCTGTGCGGCGCTGATCTTCCCGCTGGCTAACGATGAAGTGGTCAGCGAAGAGGAGCTGGAAACCGCCGTCGGTAAAGGCATCGTCTCGCTGGTCCACGGCGTGCGCGACATGGACGCCATCCGGCAGCTGAAAGCCATCCACAACGACTCCATGGCGTCTGAACAGGTGGATAATGTCCGCCGTATGCTGCTGGCCATGGTGGAAGATTTCCGCTGCGTGGTGCTGAAGCTGGCTGAACGCATCATGAACCTGCGCGAAATGAAAGATGCGCCGGAAGATGAGCGGGTACTGGCCGCTAAAGAGAGCACCAATATCTATGCGCCCCTGGCCAACCGGCTGGGGATCGGCCAGCTCAAATGGGAGCTGGAAGATTACTGCTTCCGCTATCTGCATCCCGATGAGTACAAGCGCATTGCGAAGTTACTGCATGAGCGGCGGATTGACCGTGAGCAGTACATCGATAATTTCGTCAATAATCTGCGTAAAGAGATGGCTAAAGAGGGCGTCCGTGCTGAAGTCTATGGCCGTCCTAAACATATCTACAGCATCTGGCGCAAGATGCAGAAAAAGTCGCTGGCCTTTGATGAGCTGTTCGACGTGCGGGCGGTGCGCATCGTGGCCGACCGCCTGCAGGATTGCTATGGCGCACTGGGGACGGTGCATACGCTCTATCGTCATCTGCCCAGCGAGTTTGACGACTACGTCGCGAACCCCAAACCCAACGGCTACCAGTCGATTCACACCGTGGTATTAGGGCCGCAGGGCAAAACGGTGGAGATTCAGATCCGCACCCGCCAGATGCATGAAGATGCCGAACTGGGCGTGGCGGCGCACTGGAAATATAAAGAGGGGCCGACCTCCAGCAGTGCGCGCGGCGCGGCTGGCCACGAAGAGCGTATTGCCTGGCTGCGTAAGCTCATCAGCTGGCAGGAGGAGATGGCCGACTCCGGCGAGCTGCTGGAAGAGGTCCGCAGTCAGGTGTTTGATGACCGGGTCTACGTCTTTACGCCCAAAGGCGACGTGGTGGATCTGCCCGCGGGATCGACCCCGCTCGACTTTGCCTACCATATTCATAGCGACATCGGTCACCGCTGCATCGGCGCAAAAATCGGTGGCCGTATCGTGCCGTTCACCTATCAGTTGCAGATGGGCGATCAGGTTGAAGTTATCACGCAGAAGCAGCCGAACCCGAGCCGCGACTGGCTCAATCCGAATCTGGGCTATATCACCACCAGCCGCGGACGGTCAAAGATCCATAACTGGTTCCGCAAGCAGGATCGCGATAAAAACATTGTCGCCGGACGCCAGATTCTGGACAACGAACTGAATCAGCTGGATATCAGCCTGCGTGAAGCGGAAAAACTGCTGCTGCCGCGCTACAACGTGACCTCGCTGGAGGAGCTGCTGGCGGCGATTGGCGGCGGTGATATTCGCCTCAATCAGATGGTGAACTTCCTGCAGGCGAAGCTGAACAAGCCAAGCGCCGAAGAGGAAGACCGTGAAGCGCTGCGTCAGCTGACCCAGAAAGCGCACACCGCGTCAGCCCGTAAAGAGAGCGGACGTGTGGTGGTGGAGGGCGTGGGCAATCTGATGCACCACATCGCCCGCTGCTGTCAGCCGATTCCTGGCGATGACATCGTCGGCTTTATCACCCAGGGGCGCGGTATCTCTATTCACCGCGCCGACTGTGACCAGCTGGCGGAGCTTATCTCACATGCGCCTGAACGTATTGTCGATGCGGTGTGGGGCGAAAGCTACTCCAGCGGCTACTCGCTGGTGGTGCGCGTCACCGCCAACGATCGCAGCGGTTTACTGCGCGATATCACGACGATTCTCGCCAACGAGAAGGTCAATGTTCTGGGCGTCTCCAGCCGCAGCGACACCCGCAAGCAGCTGGCGACCATCGACATGGACATCGAGATCTACAATCACCAGGTCCTGGGGCGGGTGCTTGCGCGCCTCAATCAGGTCTCTGATATCATTGACGCCCGTCGCCTGCACTGAGTGGCAGCCAGCGGAGCAACCGGACGAGGTTGCGCGGGTCTCCTATGCACCACCTGAGAGAGCCGGATGCGATTCAGCATCCGGCTGTCGCGCCTCGCTCTTTATCTCTGATCTGACATAGTAAGGACCCGCCTGAAATGAACGCTGTTGAGCGCCTGCTTGGCATCATGAAAACCCTGCGCGATCCGCAGCAGGGCTGTCCGTGGGATCGCGAACAGACTTTCGCCTCTATTGCCCCTTATACGCTGGAAGAGACTTACGAAGTGCTGGACGCCATTCAGCGCGAAGATTTTGACGATCTGCGCGGTGAACTGGGCGATCTGCTTTTCCAGGTGGTGTTTTACGCGCAGATGGCGAGTGAACAGGATCGCTTTAACTTTGAAGATATCTGTCACGCCATCAGCGACAAGCTGGAGCGCCGTCATCCGCACATCTTTGGCGATGCCACGGCTGAAACCAGTCACGAGGTGCTGAAAAACTGGGAGGCGATTAAAACTGCCGAGCGGGCGGACAAAGCCCAGCACTCGGCGCTGGACGACATCCCGAAAGCGCTGCCCGCACTGATGCGCGCCCACAAGATTCAGAAGCGCTGTCACAACGTTGGCTTCGACTGGAGCACGCTGGGGCCGGTAGTGGCGAAGGTACACGAAGAGATCGATGAGGTGATGCACGAGGCGCAGCAGAGCGAGGTAGATAATGAGAAGCTGGAAGAGGAGATTGGCGACCTGCTGTTTGCGACCGTTAATCTCTCACGGCACCTGGGCAGCAAAGCGGAAACCGCGCTGCAGAAAGCCAATGACAAATTCGAGCGCCGGTTCCGCCAGGTGGAGGCGATTATCACGGCGCAGGGGTTAGCGATGCCAGGTGCGACGCTGGAGCAGATGGAAGCCGCCTGGCAGCAGGTGAAAAAAGCGGAGAAGCGCTGATTATTCCAGCGCTGTGCATAAAGTCGCCGTTTGCGCTTACTCGATTCAGCGCGGCTGCAACTTTGTGACGCACGTCAACATTTCGGGGGCAGCTATCCGCTATGTTAGCCGTAGCAATGCGTTGGAGGATGGCTGTGATTCATCAATTGTGGCTGATAGCGGTTTCCAGTATACTGTTTTCCCGTCCTGGTTATTCCACCGTCTTTAAACCTAAACTCTCAGGTTCAGCATGACAACGAATTATATTTTTGTGACCGGCGGGGTCGTTTCCTCTCTGGGTAAAGGCATTGCCGCAGCCTCCCTCGCAGCCATTCTCGAAGCCCGTGGTCTGAACGTGACCATCATGAAGCTGGACCCGTATATCAACGTGGATCCAGGCACCATGAGCCCGACGCAGCACGGTGAAGTGTTCGTCACCGACGACGGCGCCGAAACCGATCTGGATTTGGGTCACTATGAGCGCTTCATCCGTACCAAAATGTCGCGCCGTAACAACTTCACCACGGGTCGTATCTACTCAGAAGTCCTGCGCAAAGAGCGCCGTGGCGACTATCTGGGTGCGACCATTCAGGTTATCCCGCACATCACCAACGCCATTAAAGAGCGCATTATTGAAGGCGGTGAAGGTCATGATGTGGTGCTGGTCGAGATCGGCGGCACGGTAGGGGATATCGAGTCACTGCCGTTCCTGGAAGCGATTCGCCAGATGGCCGTTGACGTGGGTCGCGAGCACACCATGTATATGCACCTGACGCTGGTGCCTTATATGGCCGCGGCAGGCGAAGTGAAAACTAAACCCACCCAGCACTCAGTAAAAGAGCTGCTGTCGATTGGTATCCAGCCTGACGTGCTGATTTGCCGTTCCGACCGGGCCGTACCGGCCAACGAACGCGCCAAAATCGCGCTGTTCTGTAACGTCCCTGAAAAAGCGGTTATCTCGCTGAAAGACGTGGATTCCATCTACAAGATTCCTGGCATGCTGAAATCGCAGGGCCTGGATGACTATATCTGCAAGCGTTTCAACCTGAACGCACCGGAAGCCAACCTGGCCGAGTGGGAGCAGGTGATTTACGAAGAGGCCAATCCGGGTGGTGAAGTCACCATCGGCATGGTGGGCAAATATGTTGAGCTGCCCGACGCCTATAAATCTGTCATTGAAGCGCTGAAGCACGGCGGTCTGAAAAACCGTGTCACCGTTAACATTAAGCTGATTGACTCGCAGGATGTTGAATCACGCGGTGTCGAATTACTGAAAGATCTGGATGCGATTCTGATCCCGGGTGGCTTCGGTTACCGTGGCGTGGAAGGCAAGCTGATGACTGCGCAGTACGCACGTGAAAATAACGTGCCTTACCTTGGCATCTGCCTGGGCATGCAGGTCGCGCTGATGGAGTTTGCCCGCAACGTCGCCGGGATGCCGGGTGCCAACTCCACTGAATTTGTGCCAGACTGTAAATACCCGGTGGTGGCGTTAATCACCGAATGGCGTGACGAAGATGGCAACGTCGAAGTCCGCAGCGAGCAGAGCGATCTGGGCGGTACCATGCGCCTGGGCAGCCAGCAGTGTCAGTTAACGCCGGGCAGCCAGGTTCGCCAGCTCTACGGCTCTGACACCATCGTTGAGCGTCATCGCCACCGCTACGAAGTTAACAATATGCTGTTAAAGCAGATTGAAGCAGCCGGTCTGCGTGTGGCGGGTCGTTCTGGTGACGATCAGCTGGTCGAGATCATCGAGATCCCGAACCACCCCTGGTTTGTCGCCTGCCAGTTCCACCCGGAGTTTACCTCGACCCCGCGCGATGGCCATCCGTTGTTTGCCGGTTTTGTTAAAGCCGCGCATGAGCATCAGAAGCGTTTAGCGAAGTAAGTTTCACAGACAGCGCGCGAACTTTTCGCGCGTTGTCTGTCTTAGGATTGACTAACTTGTACTGAGGAAAATCGTAATGTCCAAAATCGTAAAAGTCATCGGTCGCGAAATTATCGACTCACGTGGTAACCCGACTGTTGAAGCTGAAGTGCATCTGGAAGGCGGTTTTGTCGGCCTGGCCGCTGCACCATCAGGTGCCTCTACCGGCTCACGCGAAGCGCTGGAACTGCGTGACGGTGACAAATCACGTTTCCTGGGCAAAGGCGTCACCAAAGCCGTTGCTGCAGTAAACGGTCCGATTGCTGACGCGGTGAAAGGCAAAGACGCGAAAGATCAGGCGAACATCGATAAGATCATGATCGACCTGGACGGTACTGAGAACAAATCTAACTTCGGTGCAAACGCCATTCTGGCTGTGTCACTGGCCGCCGCGAAAGCCGCTGCAGCCTCTAAAGGTCAGGCGCTGTATGAGCACATTGCTGAACTGAACGGCACCCCAGGCAAATACTCTATGCCTCTGCCAATGATGAACATCATCAACGGTGGCGAACATGCTGACAACAACGTCGACATCCAGGAATTCATGATCCAGCCGGTTGGCGCGGCAAACATTAAAGAAGCCATCCGCATGGGTTCTGAAGTTTTCCACAACCTGGCAAAAGTGCTGAAAAGCAAAGGCATGAGCACCGCTGTCGGTGACGAAGGCGGCTACGCACCAAACCTGGGTTCCAACGCTGAAGCGCTGGCTGTTATCGCAGAAGCGGTAAAAGCAGCAGGTTACGAGCTGGGCAAAGATATCACTCTGGCGATGGACTGTGCGGCATCTGAGTTCTACAAAGATGGCAAATACGTTCTGGCCGGTGAAGGCGGTAAAGCGTACACCTCTGAAGAGTTCACCCACTTCCTGGAAGATCTGACTAAACAGTATCCGATCGTCTCTATCGAAGATGGCCTGGATGAATCTGACTGGAACGGCTTCGCTTACCAGACCAAAGTGCTGGGCGACAAAATCCAGCTGGTGGGCGACGACCTGTTCGTAACCAACACCAAGATCCTGAAAGAAGGTATCGAAAAAGGTATCGCTAACTCCATCCTGATCAAGTTCAACCAGATCGGTTCTCTGACCGAAACCCTGGCTGCGATCAAAATGGCGAAAGATGCAGGCTACACCGCAGTAATTTCTCACCGTTCAGGCGAAACCGAAGATGCGACCATCGCTGACCTGGCGGTCGGTACGGCTGCAGGCCAGATCAAAACCGGTTCAATGAGCCGTTCTGATCGTGTGGCTAAGTACAACCAGCTGATCCGTATCGAAGAAGCGCTGGGTTCAAAAGCGCCATTCAACGGTCTGAAAGAAGTGAAAGGTCAGTAATGACCCCTGTCGATGTCGCTTAACGCGGCATTGCAGACGCTGAAAGCCCCGCCCTGTGCGGGGCTTTTTGTTGGTGGCGATGTACCGGGGCGGATCACAGCGCCCGATTATAAACGGCCAGCCGCGGCCGCTCTGCCAGACTTACCCGCACAATCTGCGATGCGCTCTGGTGTCTGTCTGCTGCGTTTTGCGCCTGTCAGCCGTCTTAACGCGCCTTTCTCTATTCTGTCCGGCGCAGAGAAAAAGCACGACGCGTGGTTGAGCTGCGCGGCAAATCTGCCATAATCAGCGCCCCGATTTCTCCAGGTGAGTAAATAATGTTCTACCCGATTAACGAAATGTTCCAGACGCTGCAGGGCGAAGGCTATTACACCGGCGTTCCTGCTATCTTCATTCGCCTGCAGGGATGTCCGGTAGGCTGCAGCTGGTGCGATACCAAACATACCTGGGAAAAGCGGGCAGATCGGGAAACGTCGCTGGGCGATATTCTGATAAAAACGGTGGAAAGTGATGCCTGGGGCGACGCCGACGCGGCGACGCTGCTGCACGCCATCGCAGAGCAGGGCTGGACGGCCCGGCACGTGGTCATCACCGGCGGCGAACCGGCGATCTACGACCTGCGTCCGTTAACCGCAGCCCTGGAAGAGCAGGGTTTCCAGTGCCAGATCGAAACCAGTGGTACCCATGAGATCCACTGTTCCGGACAGACCTGGGTGACCGTCTCGCCAAAGGTCAACATGCGCGGTGGCTATGACGTGCTGCCCCAGGCGCTGAGCCGGGCCGATGAAATCAAGCATCCGGTCGCTCGTGAGCGGGATGTGGAGGCGCTGGATCAGCTGCTGGCAGGCGTGAATGATGCCAAAGCGCGCATCATCGCGTTACAGCCGATCAGCCGCAAAGAGGATGCTACCCGACTCTGCATTGAAACCTGCATTGCCCGTAACTGGCGTCTGTCGATGCAGACTCACAAATATCTCAATATTGCCTGACCGCACGGCGGGGAGCGTCGTCAGTCCGAACATCGTCTAAACGGGAAGAGAGTAAGGCGTGTCGGATCGAAAACTTCGATCCGACAGAGTCAGCCGCGGTAAACGCAGCCCGCAGTGCAGGTTTCTTTGATCATTACCGCAGTTAACAGCGGCAGCTGAGGCTTCATCTGATCCCAGATCCATCTGGCCAGCACTTCGCTGGTGGGATTTTCCAGGCCGGGAATATCATTCAGATAGTAGTGATCCAGCCGATTATAGACCGGCATAAACGCCGCTTTTAATTCAGCAAAATCCATAACCCAGCCGGTATGCGCATCCACTTCGCCGGTGATCTCCAGACGAACCAGGAACGAGTGACCGTGCAGACGGCCACATTTGTGTCCGGCCGGCACATTCGGTAAATGGTGCGCGGCTTCGAACTGGAACTCTTTAAACAGGGTGGTAGACATAGTGGTTCTCAGACATTTAAAAACCGCTGGATTCTACCTGATTAGCGCTTTCTTCGCACCCGCATAGCACAAAGCGTCTCTTTTCTGCCACGCCCTTCGCCGACGACCAGCTAATTAACTGATATATCACCGCTTTGCTTACCACTTTTAACGATTGGTCCAACCAGGAAAACCACTTAGTCATTTTGGTTATTTGATATGTCGAAGGTGTATTTAATCGTTAATATACAGCCCGGTAACCTACGTACTCTTCCGCCATTTACGGTCCGGACTTCTGATACTGGAATTTTTTACGCGATGACGACTCAGGCACCTGGTTCAATGCTTCCGCTCTCCCCGGAACAACTCGCCCGCTTACAGGCGGCGACGACAGATTATTCCCCGACTCAACTGGCGTGGCTGTCAGGCTATTTCTGGGGTCGGGTGGAACAGACCCCGGGCAGCGCCGTCGCCAGCCCGCCGCCTGCACCGGTCGAAGCACCTGCGATTACGCTGCTCTCCGCCTCGCAGACGGGTAACGCCCGCCGTCTGGCTGAGCAGCTGCGCGATGACCTGCTGGACGCGAAGCTGAACGTCAGCCTGGTGAATGCCGGGGATTACAAGTTCAAACAGATTGGCCAGGAAAAGCTGCTGGTCGTCGTGACCTCCACTCAGGGTGAAGGTGAGCCGCCGGAAGAGGCAGTCGCGCTGCACAAATTCCTGATGTCGAAAAAGGCACCGAAAATGGAGGGGGCAGCCTTTGCCGTCTTTGGCCTGGGCGACACCTCTTATGAATTTTTCAGTCAGGCGGGTAAAGATTTCGACAGTCGCCTGGCCGAGCTGGGCGCCGAACGTCTGCTGGATCGGATTGATGCTGATGTCGAATATGCGGATCAGGCCACGGCCTGGCGCAGCGCACTGACTGAGATTCTGAAACAGCGCGTGCCCAGCGAATCACCAGCCCAGGCGGCGGCGACGGCAGCAGGCAGTGTCAACGAAGTCACCACCAGCCCTTACAGCAAAGAGACACCGCTTAGCGCAAGTCTGGCGGTGAACCAGAAAATTACCGGCCGTGACTCTGACAAAGATGTGCGCCATATCGAAATCGACCTGGGCGACTCAGGTCTGCGCTACCAGCCTGGCGATGCGCTGGGCGTCTGGTATGAAAACGATGCGGCGCTGGTCAGCGAACTGCTGGCGCTGGTCTGGCTGAAAGGTGATGAGCCGGTCACGGTTAATGGCATCACGCTGCCGCTGGCAGAGGCGCTGCAGAAACATTTCGAACTGACGGTGAACACCGCGCAGATCGTGGCGCAGTACGCTCAGCTGTCAAAAGATGCAGAGCTGCTGTCGCTGGTGGATGATAAAGCGCGCCTGCAGCAGTATGCGCAGCGCTATCCGATTGTGGACATGGTGCGTCTGGCCCCGGCTGAACTTACGGCTGAGCAGCTGACCGCGCTGCTGCGTCCGCTGACGCCGCGACTCTACTCTATCGCTTCATCCCAGGCGGAAACCGACAGCGAAGTGCACATTACCGTCGGCGCCGTTCGCTTCGATATCGAAGGTCGCCAGCGCGGCGGCGGTGCCTCGACCTGGCTCGCCGATCGCATCGAAGAAGAGGGCGAAGTCCGCGTCTTCATCGAACACAATGATAATTTCCGCCTGCCGGCCAATCCGGATGCACCGGTGATCATGATTGGTCCGGGCACCGGCATCGCGCCGTTCCGCGCCTTTATGCAGCAGCGCGACAACGACGGTGCCAGCGGTAAAAACTGGCTATTCTTTGGTAATCCGCACTTCACCGATGACTTCCTCTATCAGGTGGAGTGGCAGAAATATGTGAAGGATGGCTTGCTGACCCACATCGACCTCGCCTGGTCACGCGATCAGGCCGAAAAGATTTACGTTCAGGATAAGATCCGCGCGAAAGGGGCGGAAGTGTGGCGCTGGATCGAAGAAGGTGCGCACCTTTATGTCTGTGGTGATGCGAATCGGATGGCAAAAGACGTCGAGCAGGCACTGCTGGATGTGGTGGTCGAACACGGCGGAATGGATCGTGAAGCGGCCGATGAATTTTTAAGTGAGCTGCGCATTGAGCGCCGTTATCAGCGAGACGTTTACTAATGAGCGATAAACACCCTGGACCGCTGGTTGTAGAAGGCAAACTTTCAGATGCCGAGCGTCTGAAGAAGCAAAGCAATTATCTGCGTGGCACCATCAAAGAAGATCTGGAAGAGGGTCTGACCGGCGGCTTTACCGGCGATAACTTCCTGCTGATTCGTTTTCACGGCATGTACCAGCAGGATGACCGCGATATTCGTGCCGAGCGTGCTGAGCAAAAGCTGGAGCCGCGTCACGCCATGATGCTGCGCTGCCGTCTGCCGGGCGGCATCATTACGCCGACGCAGTGGCTGGCTATCGACAAATTTGCCACCGATAAAACGATTTATGGCAGTATCCGTCTGACGAACCGCCAGACCTTCCAGTTCCACGGCATTCTGAAGAAAAACGTGAAGCCGACGCACCAGATGCTGCACGAAGTGGGGCTGGATGCGCTGGCGACCGCCAATGACGTGAACCGTAACGTGCTCTGTACCTCGAACCCGGTGGAGTCAGAACTGCATCAGGAAGCGTACGAGTGGGCGAAGAAGCTCTCTGAGCATCTGCTGCCACGCACCCGTGCCTATGCGGAGATCTGGTGGGATCAGGAAAAAGTCGCGACCACCGATGAGGAGCCGATACTCGGCGAAACCTATCTGCCGCGTAAATTTAAAACCACCGTGGTGATCCCGCCGCATAACGATGTGGATCTGCACGCCAACGATCTGAATTTTGTCGCCGTTGCCGAGCAGGGCAGGCTGGTTGGCTTTAACCTGCTGGTCGGTGGCGGTCTGTCGATCGAGCACGGCAACAAAGCGACTTACGCCCGCACCGCCAGCGAATTTGGCTATTTTCCGGCAGAGAAGATCCTGGATGTGGCCGCTGCGGTGGTTACGACCCAGCGCGACTGGGGTAACCGTACCGATCGCAAAAACGCCAAGACCAAATACACCCTGGAGCGCGTGGGCGTCGAAACCTTCAAAGCGGAAGTCGAGAAGCGCGCAGGCGTCACCTTCGATCCGATCCGTCCGTATGAGTTCACCACCCGTGGCGATCGGATCGGCTGGATCAAAGGCATCGACAATAAATGGCATCTGACGCTGTTTATCGAAAACGGCCGTCTGCTCGACTATCCGGGCCGTCCGCTGAAAAGCGGAATTGCGGAGATTGCGAAGATCCATCAGGGCGATTTCCGCCTGACCGCCAACCAGAACCTGATTGTGGCGGGCGTGCCGGAAAGTGAAAAAGCGAAGATTGAAGCGATCGCCCGCGATCATGGTCTGATGGAGCAGGTCACGCCGCAGCGTGAAAACTCTATGGCCTGTGTCGCATTCCCGACCTGTCCGCTGGCAATGGCCGAAGCCGAGCGCTTCCTGCCTGCGTTCGTGACCAAAGTCGAAGGGATTATGCACGCGCATGGCGTAGGCGATGAGCACATTGTGTTACGCGTCACCGGTTGTCCTAACGGCTGTGGCCGTGCCATGCTGGCAGAGCTGGGCCTGGTAGGTAAAGCGCCGGGTCGCTACAACCTGCATCTGGGCGGCAACCGTACCGGGACGCGCATCCCCCGTATGTACCGGGAAAACATTAACGAAAGCGAAATTCTCGCCACGATTGATGAGCTGGTGGGACGCTGGGCCACCGAACGCCAGGCCGCCGAAGGCTTTGGTGATTTTACCATCCGCACAGGCATTGTTGCGCCGGTGCTGGACCCGGCACGCGATTTCTGGGAGGAAGCAAAATGAGTCAGCCCGACCTCGCCGCACTGAATGCGATGTCTAAGGTCCAGCGCGCGATGGCGCTGGCCGCGACCAATGCACAGCTGGAGAAAGCCTCAGCGGAAGAGCGGGTCAGCTGGGCGCTGGAGAATCTGCCGGGCGCCTATGTGCTCTCGTCCAGCTTCGGCATCCAGGCTGCCGTGTCGCTGCATCTGGTGACGCGTCAGCAGCCCGATATCCCGGTGATCCTGACGGACACCGGTTATCTCTTCCCGGAAACCTATCGTTTTATTGATGAGCTGGCCGACCAGCTCAATCTCAACCTCAAAGTTTTCCGCGCCGACACCTCACCGGCCTGGCAGGAAGCGCGCTACGGCAAACTGTGGGAGCAGGGCGTCGAGGGGATTGAGAAGTATAACGAGATCAACAAGGTTGAACCGATGAACCGCGCGCTGGAGACGCTGGGTGCGCAGACCTGGTTTGCGGGATTACGCCGCGATCAGTCGGGCAGCCGGGCCAACCTGCCGGTGCTGGGCGTGCAGCGTGGCGTTTTCAAGCTGCTGCCTATCATCGACTGGGACAACCGTCAGATTCATCAGTATCTGGAGCAGCATAAGCTGAAATACCATCCGCTGTGGGATGAAGGCTATCTCTCCGTGGGCGATACCCATACCACCCGCAAGTGGGAACCGGGTATGGCTGAAGAAGAGACGCGCTTCTTCGGCCTGAAACGCGAGTGCGGCCTGCACGAAGGCTGATACTGAGCTTCTCTCCCGCCGTGGGGGAGAAGCTCTGAGGCCGTGCGTCTGACGCAGCATGCACGGCCGTCCACAACTATATCCCTTTTAACGCCGCAAAGGCTTCTGCCGATCGGGTCACATTGACTTTTGTCACCTCATACTGCGCCACGGCGACAAACGGATCTTCCGCCAGAATCGCATCCAGCCGTTCCCGTTCGATATCCCTGACCAGCAGCATCCCGCCGGTACGCGGATCCTTGCGGCCTGCCGCGATAAATATATCCGCCGCAAAATAGCGATCCAGCCAGTCGATATGAGGAGCCAGCAGGGCCTCTACCTCCTCTACCGGACGAACATAGTTCAGAAACACTACGTACATATCAGATCCTTACACTTTAGGGTTGGTCAGTTCGCTGATCAGCGGCAGCAGCACGCGTACGCTGTCGCGGGTTCGCTGGGTTATCTGGCCCGGCAGCCAGCGGTCAAGATAGGTCAGGTTGTCCAGATCGGTCTGATGCCGGGTGACGCCATCCGGAAAGTGACGGCTGCGATGACGCTGAATTTCGCCATCTTTGTTACCCAGCGCCCAGTTACTGGCTGTCACATCCAGCAGCGGGAAGCCCGCCCGGTCAAAGGCATTCGGGCCTTTAAAATCTTTATGGCTGATCGGGTGACTGGCTGCCGGGATACCCTGCTGACGTGCCAGGACCAGCGCGCGTTCGCTGGTCTGCTTGCGTACAACGCGGGGCGTATTGATACCGCTGTTAAAATAGAGATGATCGCCAGTGATCAGGCTGTTCAGATCGATTACCAGCAGCGTATTTTTCTTTTCACGCGTGCTCATTCGCTCGACATAATCGTCCATGCCGTGCAGATCCGCTTCTCCGGCGCTCAGCGCCACAAAGCGTATGCCGTAGTGCAGCGGTTTATGGCTCAGTTGCTGGGCCAGCTCCAGCATCACGCCCAGACCCGAGGCATTATCGTCGACACCCTGCAGACGCAGGCCGCCGAGGTTGCGACGCGCCTGGCTGCTGTTCTGCGGCGTCCAGGTATCAAGATGGGCCACGATCAGGATTTCCTGCGGCACGCTGCCTGCGCGCGCGGCAATGACGGAAGTGGCGGTAAGCTTATGCCAGCGCTGCGCACCGTCATCTTCCTGCCACCTGTAGCCGGTGTTGAACTGCCGGGTATTGGTCTGATAACCCAGCGTTGTAAATTGCTGCTGCAGATAGTCCGCTGCCATCAGCTCCGCAGGGCTACCGCTCATCCGGCCAGGGAACAGGGTGGCAATGTGCCGGACCTGCTGCTCGGCAAACTGACCGGTCGGCAGGGCCAGCGCCAGCGGAGAGATGAGTGCGCCAAACAAAACTGTCGCTACCCTCAGGCGGAGGGAACCAAACATAGTGCATCCTTTTTTTCGTTATCCGGGAGCCTTTCTGCATGCGGGCCATAGCCCGCCACGCCGGGCGCATTATACCCCTTTTGCACCGCCGTCCGGTGAGGGGATTCGGGCGCTGAACCGCTAATCAGCACGTCGTGTCAGTATTACTGGCACTTATCTGCTTCTGGTCCCGGGCAGGGATGCATAAATCTGTGAATCACTTCACGAAAAAGTCATTTAATTTCATCTGTTAAGATCAATTTGTTCTGTGCTCTGCCGGGGCGTTATTCCATTCGGTAACTACTCATTCCAATTCGTAATTTCATCTGCCTGAACCCTGCGACGTATAGTCGCGTTAATACAAAGTTAAAACATCAGGGTTAACGTGAACTATCTGCCTCTTTTTGCCGATCTCTCTGGCCGCCCGGTTCTGGTTGTCGGTGGTGGAGATATTGCGGCACGTAAAATTGAACTGCTGCGTCGCGCGCGCGCGCGTATCCAGATCGCTTCCCGCGAACTCTGCCCTGAACTACAGGCACTGCATGATGAGCAGGCGCTGGAGTGGATAGCGACCACGTTTGATCCGGCCCAGCTGGATAACGTTTTTCTGGTGATTGCCGCCACCGACGACAACGCACTTAATACCCAGGTTTTCGATGCTGCCAATGCGCGGCATAAGCTGGTTAATGTGGTCGATGACCAGCCGAAATGCACCTTTATCTTCCCCTCGATTGTTGACCGCTCACCGCTGGTGGTGGCGATCTCCTCCAGTGGCACCGCCCCGGTGCTGGCCCGTATGCTGCGTGAAAAAATTGAAACGCTGCTGCCTGCCACACTGGGACAGATGGCGGAGGTGGCCGGACTCTGGCGCGATAAGGTCAAACAGCGTTTCAGCCGCATGTCCGACCGCCGCCGCTTCTGGGAACGCGCCTTTGAAGGGCAGTTTGCCAGCCAGATAGCCGCCGGCAACGTTGAAGAGGCGAAACAGATCCTGGACCGCGAACTCCATGCCGAGCCGACCCGTCAGGGCGAGATCTTCCTGGTGGGCGCGGGCCCTGGCGACAGCGGCCTGCTGACGCTGCGCGGCCTGCAGGTGATGCAGCTGGCCGATGTGGTGCTTTACGATCATCTGGTCAGCGAGGAAGTGCTGGATCTGGTGCGCCGCGATGCCGACCGCATCTGCGTCGGCAAACGCGCCAGCGCCCATACGTTGCCGCAGGATGAGATCAATCAGCTGCTGGTTTCACTGGCGCTTAAGGGGAAGCGGGTCGTACGGCTGAAGGGGGGAGATCCCTTTATCTTTGGCCGCGGCGGCGAAGAGCTGCAGGCGGCCCAGCTGGCAGGCGTTCCCTTCCAGGTGGTGCCAGGCGTCACGGCCGCCGCGGGCGCAACAGCTTATGCCGGGATTCCGCTGACCCATCGCGATTACGCGCAGAGCGTAATGTTTATTACCGGTCACTGCCGTCCTGATGGGCATGACATTGACTGGCCATCGCTGGCGCGTGCGCGTCAGACGCTGGCCATCTATATGGGCACCGTGAAAGCGGCCGCGATCAGCGAAGCGTTAATTGCCCATGGCCGCGCGCCCTCCACGCCGGTGGCGGTGATCAGTCGCGGCACCCGCCAGGATCAGCAGGTGCTGACCGGCACCTTAGAACAACTTGAGGCGCTGGCCGCCTCAGCACCCACTCCGGCGCTGCTGGTGATTGGAGAGGTGGTAAATCTGCACGGGCAACTCGCCTGGTTTAAACATTCGGCACAGCAGGGGGCTCGCGAGTCCGCCGTTGTCAATCTGGCTTGAGGGAAAATCATGGACCAAAAACGACTCACTCATCTGCGTCAGCTGGAGGCGGAGAGTATCCATATTATTCGCGAAGTGGCGGCGGAGTTCAGCAATCCGGTGATGATGTACTCCATCGGTAAAGACTCATCCGTCATGCTGCATCTGGCGCGCAAAGCCTTCTATCCGGGCACGCTGCCGTTCCCGCTGCTGCATGTGGATACCGGCTGGAAATTTCGTGAAATGTACGAATTCCGTGACCGCACCGTGAAAGCGATGGGCGCAGAGCTGCTGGTTCACCGCAACCCGGAAGGTGTGGCGATGGGGATCAACCCCTTTGTTCACGGCAGTGCCAAACACACGGACATCATGAAGACCGAAGGGCTGAAGCAGGCGCTGAACAAATATGGTTTTGACGCGGCCTTTGGCGGCGCACGTCGTGACGAAGAGAAATCACGCGCGAAAGAGCGCATTTACTCGTTCCGCGACCGCTTCCATCGCTGGGACCCGAAAAACCAGCGTCCTGAGCTGTGGCACAACTACAACGGTCAGATCAACAAAGGCGAAAGCATCCGCGTCTTCCCGCTGTCGAACTGGACCGAACTGGATATCTGGCAGTACATCTTCCTGGAAAATATCGAGATCGTGCCGCTCTATCTCGCCGCGCCGCGTCCGGTGCTGGAGCGCGATGGCATGCTGATGATGATCGATGACGATCGCATCAACCTGCAGCCGGGCGAAGAGATCACCGAGCGGATGGTGCGTTTCCGCACGCTGGGCTGCTGGCCGCTGACCGGCGCCGTAGAGTCTGAGGCGCAGACGCTGCCGGATATCATCGAAGAGATGCTGGTTTCCACTACCAGCGAGCGTCAGGGCCGCGTGATCGATCGCGATCAGTCCGGTTCGATGGAACTGAAAAAACGTCAGGGTTATTTCTAAGGAGACGCCAGATGAATACCGTAATTGCACAACAGATTGCCGAGCAGGGTGGCGTTGAAGCCTGGCTGACCGCGCAACAGCACAAAAGCCTGCTGCGTTTTCTGACCTGCGGCAGCGTGGACGATGGCAAAAGTACGCTGATCGGTCGTCTGCTGCATGACACCCGTCAGATCTATGAAGATCAGCTCTCATCCCTGCACAACGACAGCAAGCGTCACGGCACACAGGGCGAGAAACTCGATCTGGCGCTACTGGTGGATGGCCTGCAGGCAGAGCGTGAGCAGGGCATTACCATCGATGTGGCTTACCGCTACTTCTCGACCGAAAAACGTAAATTTATCATTGCCGACACGCCGGGCCATGAGCAGTACACCCGCAACATGGCGACCGGCGCCTCAACCTGCGATCTGGCGATCCTGCTGATCGATGCGCGTAAAGGCGTGCTGGATCAGACCCGCCGTCACAGTTTTATCTCGACGCTGCTGGGGATCAAACATCTGGTTGTGGCGATCAACAAGATGGATCTGGTGGAGTACAGCCAGGAACGTTTTGAGCAGATCAAACAGGATTACCTCGATTTTGCGGCTCAGCTGCCCGACGATCTTGATATCCGCTTTGTGCCGATGTCGGCGCTTGAAGGAGACAACGTCGCCTCTGCCAGCCAGACCATGCCGTGGTACAGCGGCCCGACGCTGCTGGATGTGCTGGAAACCGTGGAGCTGAAGCGTGTCGTCGATCATCAGCCGATGCGTTTCCCGGTGCAGTATGTCAATCGTCCGAACCTGGATTTCCGCGGCTATGCCGGCACGCTGGCATCGGGCAGCGTGCAGGTGGGACAGCGTGTCAAAGTGCTGCCTTCCGGCGTCGAGTCTACCGTTGCGCGCATTGTCACCTTTGATGGCGATCTGCAGGAAGCGGGCGCAGGCGAGGCGATCACCCTGGTGCTGGCGGATGAGATTGATATCAGCCGCGGCGATCTGCTGGTCGACGCCGGTGAAACGCTGACGGCGGTTCAGTCCGCCAGCGTTGATGTGGTCTGGATGGCGGAGCAGCCGCTGCAGGCCGGTCAGAGCTATGACCTGAAAATCGCCGGGAAAAAGACCGTGGCCGGGTTGAGAAGGTGCTGCATCAGGTCGAAATTAACTCACTGGAGACGCATCAGGTCGATGCGCTGCCGCTGAACGGCATCGGTCGCGTTGAGATCACCTTCGATGAACCGATGGTGCTCGACAGCTATCAGCAGAACCCGGTGACCGGCGGCATGATCTTTATCGATCGCCTGAGTAACGTCACCGTCGGGGCCGGCATGATTTATCAGCCGAATCTGGACGCGCCGGTTAACCGCGGTGAGTTCAGCGCCTTTGAGCTGGAACTGAATGCGCTGGTGCGCCGTCACTTCCCGCACTGGAATGCGCGTGACCTGCTGGGCGGTCAGTAATGGCCGGGCATGATGAGAATGTGGTGTGGCATGACCATCCGGTGACACGCGCCGCTCGCGAGCAGCAGCATGGTCACCAGGGGGCGGTGCTGTGGTTTACCGGGCTTTCGGGCTCGGGCAAATCAACCGTTGCGGGCGCGCTGGAACAGGCGCTGCACCGTATCGGCGTCAGCACCTATCTGCTGGACGGTGACAACGTGCGCCACGGCCTCTGCCGTGACCTCGGTTTCAGCGATGACGACCGCAAAGAGAATATCCGTCGGGTCGGCGAAGTGGCGAAACTGATGGTCGATGCCGGGCTGGTGGTGCTGACGGCCTTTATCTCGCCGCATCGCGCCGAGCGGCAGATGGTGCGCGATCTGCTCGAACCCGGACAGTTTATCGAGGTCTTTGTTGATACGCCGCTGGCCGTGTGTGAAGCGCGCGATCCCAAAGGCTTGTACCGTAAAGCGCGTGCGGGTGAGCTGCGTAATTTCACCGGTATCGACAGCGTTTATGAGGCGCCTGACCGCCCGGAAATCCAGCTGGATGGCGAACAATTGGTTACAAAACTGGCAGCCCAATTGTTAGACCTGCTGCGTGACCGCGATATCATCAGATCCTGAAGAGACAGCGGCAGATCGCTTCTGATTTGCCGCCCTCGCGCCAACAGGATGCCTATGCAGAACATTACCCCAATGCTCGCCCGTAAAGATGACGCTTCCCGTGATGAGCCGCGCTCATTGCTGCCGGGTGGCGTGATCGGCTTTCTCGCTTACTGGTGCGCGCTGGCGATTCCCTTTCTGCTGTTCGGCTCTAACACGCTGTTTTTCTTTCTTTATACCTGGCCATTCTTTCTGGCCCTGCTGCCGGTTGCCGTGGTCACGGGTATCGCACTGAATACGCTTCTCAGTGGTCAGTGGCTCTGGGCTGCACTCGCCACGGTGATTATTGTGGTCACACTCTTCTGGCTGATGTTCTCTTTCCTCTCCGGCTGGTAACGCCTCACGCCGCCTGTACTGATGTGCAAACGCATCGGCAGGTTACAAATCTTTTCCCGTCAGAATCGGCACAGATTCATATTTTGCACAGACGCGCAGCAAAGCGCGCCATTTTCGCGGCTGGTGTGGAGTCCTGTGCAAAGTTATGGGATGATTGGGCCGATTTTAGGGGGCGGGATGGGAAAACTGACGTTACTGTTACTGGTGCTGCTTGGCTGGCTGCAATATTCGTTGTGGCTGGGGAAAAATGGCATCCATGACTATACGCGCGTCAATGATGATGTCGCGGTGCAACAGGCAAACAATGCCAAACTGAAGTCGCGCAACGATCAGCTGTTTGCCGAAATTGACGACCTCAATGGCGGCTCGGAAGCGATCGAGGAGCGTGCACGCAACGAACTGGGCATGATTAAGCCCGGTGAGACCTTCTATCGTCTGGTGCCTGACCAGAACAAACGCAACGCGCAACTCTCTGCGCAAAACCAACAACGATAAAACATGAACACTCTGGCCTCCCTTGCGGATGTGATTGCCGTGGTGCCCGCTGCCGGGATTGGCAGCCGCATGCAGGCAACCTGTCCGAAGCAGTATCTGACGATTGGTCAGCACACCCTTCTGGAACACAGCATTGCCCGTCTGTTTTCCCATCCCGCTATCCGGCAGGTTATTGTCGCCCTCAGCCCCGACGACCAGTATTTCAGTTCGCTGCCGCTGGCCCAGGATCCCCGTGTGCTCCGGGTTACCGGTGGCGAGACGCGCGCCGAATCCGTGCTGGCTGGCTTACAGGCCGCCCAGGGTTCCGCGTGGGTGCTGGTCCATGACGCGGCGCGTCCCTGCCTGCATCCCGACGATCTTCAGCAACTGCTGAATGTGCGCCAGCAGAGTCACGTCGGCGGGATTCTGGCCGCGCCCGTGCGCGACACCATGAAACGGGGCGAGCCGGGTAAAGCGGCGGTCGCTCACACGGTGGAACGCGACGATCTCTGGCACGCCTTAACGCCACAGTTCTTCCCGCATGCGCTGCTTACCGCCTGCCTGACGCGCGCGCTGAACGAAGGCGCCACTATCACCGATGAAGCGTCGGCGCTGGAGTATTGTGGCTACCATCCGCTGCTGGTCAGCGGACGCAGCGATAACATTAAAGTCACCCGGCCGGAAGATCTGGCCCTGGCGGCTTTCTATCTGAGTCAGATTCAATTAAAGGAGAGCGCATGATGCGTATCGGTCACGGTTTTGACGTTCACGCCTTTGGCGGAGAGGGTCCGTTAGTGATTGGCGGTGTGCGGATCCCGTTTGAGCAGGGGTTTATCGCCCATTCGGATGGCGACGTGGCGCTGCATGCGCTCACTGATGCTCTGCTGGGTGCCGTCGCGATGGGCGATATCGGTAAACTGTTCCCGGATACCGATCCCGCCTTTAAAGGCGCGGACAGCCGGGGCCTGCTGCGCGAGGCCTGGCGCCGTATCGAAGCCAAAGGCTATCGCATCGGCAATGTGGACGTCACGATTATCGCGCAGGCACCTAAAATGCTGCCGCACGTGCCGCAGATGCGAATTAACATCGCGGAAGATCTGGGTTGCCACATGGATGCCGTCAATGTGAAAGCCACTACGACAGAAAAGCTGGGCTTTACCGGGCGCGGCGAAGGGATCGCCTGCGAGGCAGTGGCCTTACTGCTGAAAGCAGACAGCCAATGAATCTGAATTACCTGCACGGCACGCCCGTCGCCTCCGGCGTCATCAAGGCGAATCCGGACGATTTTGTGGTCGTGGAAGATCTGGGCTACGGCCCGGATGGAGAAGGTGAGCATCTGCTGGTGCGCATCCGGAAGGTGGGCGCTAATACCCGCTTCGTGGCGGAAGCGCTGGCGAAGTATCTTGGCGTGCCTGCGCGCGACCTGAGCTATGCCGGGATGAAAGACCGCCATGCGGTGACGGAGCAGACGCTCTGTTTCCGTCTGCCGGGCAATGCGATGCCCGATCTGCGCGGTTTCGCGCTGGAAGGGGTCGACATCCTGCAGGCGGTGCGCCACAAACGTAAGCTGCGCATCGGTGCGCTGGCAGGCAACGCGTTCCGGCTGGTCATTCGTCAGATCAGTGACCGTGACGCTGTCGAAACCCGGCTGGCGCAGATTTGCGCGGCGGGTGTGCCGAACTATTTCGGTGAACAGCGCTTTGGTCGCGGCGGTAATAACCTTGTGATGGCGGAGAAGTGGGCGCGCAATGAGATTAGCCTGCGCGACCGCAACAAGCGCAGCCTGATGCTCTCTGCCACCCGCAGCGCGCTGTTTAACCAAGTGACCAGCGCGCGTCTGCAGCAGCAGGGTGGGCTGACTCAGGTGCTCAACGGCGATGCGCTGCAGCTGACCGGCCGTGGCAGCTGGTTTGTCGTGCAGCCCGATGAGCTGGCAGAGTCGCAGCGCCGGGTCGATCAGCATGAGCTGCGCATTACCGCGCCGCTGCCGGGGCGCGGCGAGCCAGGCCCACAGGCGGAGGCGCTGGCTTTTGAACAGCAGGTGCTGGCCGATGCTACACTGTTAACCGGTCTGACTGAACGCGAGAAAGTCGACGCCGCACGCCGCGCCATGCTGGTGGTGCCGCGCGATATGCAGTGGCACTGGCAGGATGCGGCGACGCTGGTGCTGGCGTTCTGGCTGCCCGCAGGCAGCTTTGCCACCAGCGTTGTCCGGGAACTGCTGACCCACACGGACTCCCCCGACCAGCCTGATGAGTAATCGCTGTCGCAACATTGTCCACGGCGTGGGTAATGTTGCGGCAAACCTCTGTTGTCCTGTGATTTACGCCTACCACTTCCTCGCGTGCCTCGCTAGAATGCAAAAATCGCTGTCCATGTCCCACCTGTTGCCATGCCGTTCAGACAGGTTCAGCCACAGCGACCAGTCGAATAAAAAAAGGTCAGAACGAAATGCGGATATTGCTCAGTAACGATGACGGCATTCATGCGCCAGGGATTCAGACTCTGGCAAAAGCCCTTCGGCAGATTGCTGACGTTCAGGTTGTTGCCCCCGATCGTAACCGAAGCGGTGCCTCGAACTCATTAACCCTGGAAACGCCTCTGCGCACCTTCACCCATGAAAACGGCGATATTGCGGTTCAGATGGGCACGCCGACCGATTGCGTTTATCTGGGGGTGAATGCACTGATGCAGCCGCGTCCCGATATTGTGGTATCAGGAATCAATGCCGGCCCCAACCTGGGTGATGATGTGATCTACTCCGGCACGGTAGCGGCCGCGATGGAAGGGCGGCATCTTGGCCTGCCGGCTATCGCGGTATCGCTGAATGGTCATCAGCACTACGCGACGGCGGCGGCGGTCGTATGCGCCATCCTGAAAGCGCTGACGCATAAACCGCTGCGTACGGGGCGCATACTCAACATCAACGTTCCCGATTTACCTCTGGCAGAGCTTAAAGGTATTCGCGTAACGCGCTGCGGCAGCCGCCATCCTGCCGACCAGGTGATTGCCCAGCAGGATCCACGTGGCAATACCCTCTACTGGATTGGCCCGCCCGGTGAACAGCTGGATGCGGGGCCGGATACAGACTTCGCCGCCGTAGATCAGGGCTATGTGTCTGTCACCGCACTGCACGTCGATTTGACGGCGCACAGCGCGCAGGATGTGCTTAGCGACTGGCTGACCCACGCTGAGGTAAACCTGGCATGGTAAACCGGCGTATTGAGACATTGTTGTCGCAGCTGCGTCAGCAGGGCATCGATGATGAAAATCTGCTGAAAGCCCTGAGTGACGTGCCACGCGAGCGTTTTATCGACGAGGCTTTCGAGCATAAAGCCTGGGACAATGTTGCCCTGCCTATCGGCTCCGGACAGACGATCTCTCAGCCTTATATGGTGGCGCGAATGACGGCGCTACTGGCGCTCAATCCGCACTCGCGGGTGCTGGAAATTGGCACTGGCTCGGGTTACCAGACGGCCATTCTGGCTCATCTGGTCGATCATGTTTATTCCGTGGAGCGGATTAAAGGGTTGCAGTGGCAGGCCAAGCGTCGCCTCAAGCAGCTGGATCTGCATAACGTTTCTACCCGCCATGGCGATGGCTGGCAGGGCTGGCCTTCGCGTGGCCCTTTCGATGCGATTATTGTTACGGCGGCACCGCCGGAAATTCCGATTGCGCTGATAGCACAGCTGGCAGAAGGCGGCATTATGGTGCTGCCGGTTGGCGAAGAGCAGCAGGTGCTGAAGCGCCTGCGTCGTCAGGGCGAAGAGATCGTGGAAGAGATCATTGAGCCGGTGCGTTTTGTGCCACTGGTGCAGGGCGATTTGGCCTGACTTTCTACGTATTTCTTCACAACTGTTTCATGGCACCACGTAGCTGATGTTGTTACTATCCAATTTATGCATTAAAAAAACAGATTTTATCGCGCCATGCAGAGCATTCTGCTGGCAGGTTCAGTGAAATACACAGAACAGCGCTGCCATCACGGGGGATTAATGAGCACGGGAAGCACACTTTTTCAGTTACGCCGTCTGGCGGCTCTTTCACTGGTCGGTTTCTGGCTGGCAGGATGCAGCTCTGGCGACAATTCTCAGGCCCCTATCAGTCGTGTCGGCGATAATGGCGGCATGCTGAACAGCCCGGCGGGCGGAGGTCAGGTTTCAGGCGGTATTCCTGCTGCACCCTCTCAGGGACAAATGTTAAGCAGAAATTCAGTATCTGCTCCAGTCAGCGGTGGAATGATTAGTACCAGCAATAATGTTGAAACGCAGAATGGCCGTATAGTGTACAACCGCAGTTACCAGAATATTCCTAAGGGTAGCTACTCTGGTGAAACGTACACCGTTAAGCGTGGAGACACATTGTTCTATATTGCCTGGATCACCGGCAACGATTTCCGCGATTTAGCCCAGCGCAACAACGTTCCGGCGCCATACAGCCTGAATGTCGGGCAGACTTTACAGATTGGAAATGGGTCGGGTCAGCCAATTACCGGTGGAAATTCCATTACTGCGGCTGATGCAACGCAGGGCGGGATTGTGGCAGCACCACAAATTAAATCTCCTGCTGTTGCACAGCAACCTGTTATTACGTATTCTGATGATTCGGGAAATTCGGGTGGCAGCAAATTGTTGCCTTCGAAAGGAGCAAATGTTGCAACGACAACAGCTCCAGTGATTACCGCACCCCCTACGGTTAGCAGCACAACCAACAGTTCAACGCCGGTCGGAAGCTGGCGCTGGCCGACTGATGGGAAGATTATTGATAACTTCTCTGCCGCCGAAGGTGGCAATAAAGGTATCGATATCGCCGGGACACGCGGACAATCTGTGGTGGCCACTGCTTCAGGACGAGTGGTTTACGCAGGTAACGCACTCCGGGGTTACGGTAATTTAATCATCATCAAACACAATGATGATTACCTGAGCGCCTACGCCCACAACGATACAATGCTGGTCCGGGAACAACAGGAAGTTAAGGCGGGGCAAAAGATCGCTACCATGGGTAGCACCGGAACCAGTTCAGTCAGATTACACTTTGAAATTCGTTACAAGGGGAAATCCGTAAACCCGTTGCGTTATTTACCGCAGCGATAATCCGGCAGAACACAACAGCTTTACGTTCTGCCCTGGAATCACGGGTAGGAGCCGCTTATGAGCCAGAATACGCTGAAAGTAAACGAGTTACATGAGAACGCGGAATTCGATGAGAACGGAGCTGAAATTTTTGACGAGAAAGCACTCGTTGAAAACGAAGTCAGTGATAGCGACGTAGCGGAAGAAGAGTTGCTATCACAGGGTGCGACGCAGCGTGTCTTAGATGCGACGCAGCTCTATCTCGGGGAGATTGGCTATTCTCCGTTGTTAACGGCAGAGGAAGAAGTGTTCTTCGCTCGCCGTGCATTGCGGGGTGATATTCCTTCCCGTCGCCGTATGATTGAAAGTAACTTACGCCTGGTGGTTAAAATCGCCCGTCGTTACAGCAATCGTGGTTTAGCACTGCTGGACCTGATTGAAGAAGGTAACCTCGGCCTGATTCGTGCCGTTGAGAAATTTGATCCGGAGCGCGGGTTCCGTTTCTCAACTTATGCCACCTGGTGGATTCGTCAGACTATTGAACGGGCGATCATGAATCAAACCCGTACTATCCGTCTGCCGATTCACATCGTGAAAGAGCTGAATGTTTATCTGCGTACTGCGCGTGAACTTTCCCACAAGCTCGACCATGAGCCGAGTGCGGAAGAGATCGCTGAGCAGCTTGATAAACCGGTTGATGATGTCAGCCGCATGTTGCGTCTCAACGAACGCATCACCTCAGTCGATACGCCATTAGGCGGAGACTCTGAGAAAGCGCTGCTGGATATTCTGGCCGATGAAAAAGACAACGGTCCGGAAGACACCACGCAGGACGATGATATGAAACAAAGCATCGTCAAATGGCTGTTCGAACTGAATGCCAAGCAGCGTGAGGTACTGGCGCGTCGCTTCGGTCTGTTGGGCTATGAAGCCGCAACGCTTGAGGATGTGGGCCGCGAAATCGGCTTAACCCGCGAGCGTGTACGTCAGATTCAGGTTGAAGGTTTGCGCCGTCTGCGCGAAATCCTGCAGGCGCAGGGTCTCAACATTGAAGCACTCTTTCGTGAATAATCGTCATTAAGCCTGTTGGCTGACTTACGCAAAAAGCGGTGGTGAAAACCACCGCTTTTTTTATGCCTGCGGAAAAAGTAAAACGCGGCGCAGAGGCAGAATGCACGGCGGAACCGCACCGCGTGGGAACGCGGCGCGGTACGAGGTCAGACCAGTGATTTAAGACGGTAAATCCAGTCAAGTGCCTGACGCGGCGTCAGTGTATCCGGATCCAGCGCTTCCAGTGCCTCTATGGCCGGCGATGTCTCCTCCACCAGCAGCGGCAGCTGAGACCCATCGACGGTCGAGGAGGCAGCGTGACCGGACACCGTTTCCAGCTCCTTCAGCTTGTTCCGCGCCCGCTTAATCACCTCTTTCGGCACGCCAGCCAGCGCGGCCACGGCCAGACCGTAACTCTTACTCGCCGCGCCTTCCTGAACGCTGTGCATAAAAGCAATGGTTTCCCCATGCTCGACGGCATCCAGATGGACATTGACCACACCTTCCATTTTTTCCGGCAGGGTGGTCAGTTCAAAGTAGTGCGTGGCAAACAGCGTCATGGCCTTGATGCGGTTGGCCAGGTTCTCGGCGCAGGCCCAGGCCAGCGACAGACCGTCATAGGTTGAGGTGCCGCGGCCAATCTCATCCATCAGCACCAGGCTGTTTTCGGTGGCGTTGTGCAGGATGTTGGCGGTTTCCGTCATCTCCACCATAAAGGTCGAGCGACCGGAGGCCAGGTCATCAGCGGCCCCGACGCGGGTAAAGATGCGATCCAGCGGGCCAATCAGCGCCTCGTCGGCGGGCACAAAACTTCCCATCCAGGCCATCAGTGCAATCAGCGCCGCCTGCCGCATATAGGTACTTTTACCGCCCATATTAGGACCGGTGATGATCAACATTCTGCGCTGAGGCGCCAGTGACAGCGGATTGGCAATAAACGGCTCTTTCAGCACCTGTTCAACCACGGGATGGCGACCACCGCTGATTTTGATTCCGGCTTTATCCTGTAATACCGGACGGCAATAGTTAAGGGTCCAGGCTCGTTCCGCCAGGTTGCTTAACACATCCAGCTCAGCCAGCGCCGTTGCGCTCAGCTGCAGATCTTCAAGATGGGGCAGCAGCTGATCGAACAGCGCCTCATAGAGACTTTTTTCCAGCGACAGGGCTTTGCTTTTGGAGGTCAGGACTTTGTCTTCATACTCCTTGAGTTCCGGAATGATGTAGCGCTCAGCATTTTTCAGCGTCTGACGGCGCACATAGTGCATCGGAACCTGATGGCTTTGTCCCCGGCTGACCTGGATGTAATAGCCGTGCACGCCATTGAATCCGACCTTCAGGGTGTCGAGTCCCAGCTTCTCGCGCTCGCGGATTTCCAGCCTGTCGAGGTAGTCGGTAGCACCATCGGCCAGCGCGCGCCACTCGTCCAGCTCCGCGTTGTAGCCGGGCGCAATCACGCCGCCGTCGCGGATCAGCACCGGCGGTGACTCGATGACGGCCTGCTCCAGCAGCTCGCGCAGTGCGGTAAACTCACCCATCCGGGTACGCAGTTTCTGCAGCTGAGGCGCCTGTACATCAGCCAGCAGGCGGTTGAGTTCCGGCAATTGCTGGAACGCGTGACGCATGCGAGCCAGATCGCGCGGACGGGCGGTGCGCAGGGCCAGCCGCGCCAGAATACGCTCCAGATCGCCAACCTGACGCAGCACCGGTTGCAGTGCTTCGCTAAGGTTCTGCAGCTCAGCAATCGACGCCTGACGCTGGGTAATTGTCTCCGCATCACGCAGTGGCATGTGCAGCCAGCGCTTCAGCATCCGGCTTCCCATCGGCGTGACCGTTTTATCCAGCACGGCCGCCAGCGTATTGTCGGTACCGCCGGCCATGTTCTGGGTGATTTCCAGATTACGGCGGGTGGCGGCATCCATGATAATGCTGTCCTGCTGCCGCTCCATGCTCAGTGAGCGGATGTGGGGCAACGTGGTGCGCTGGGTATCTTTGGCATATTGCAGCAGACAACCGGCCGCGCTCAGTCCCAGATGCGCATTTTCCACGCCAAAGCCGTTAAGATCGCGGGTGCCGAACTGCAGATTGAGCTGCTGACGGGCGGTGTCGATCTCAAACTCCCAGAGCGGACGGCGACGCAGGCCGCGCCGCTGGTCGATCAGCGACATCGCCTGAAAATCTTCAGGATAGAGCAGCTCGGCGGGATTGGTGCGCTGCAACTCGGCCGCCATCGTTTCGGCATCGGCAGGTTCGCTCAGACGAAAACGGCCTGAGCTGATATCGAGCGTGGCGTAGCCAAAACCGCGCGGGCTCTGCACAATCGCTGCCAGCAGATTGTCATGCCGTTCCTGCAGCAGCGCCTCATCACTAATGGTGCCGGGGGTCACGATGCGCACCACTTTGCGCTCAACCGGCCCTTTGCTCAGCGCCGGGTCGCCAATCTGTTCGCAGATGGCAACCGATTCGCCCAGCTGCACCAGCTTAGCCAGATAACCTTCCACCGCATGATGAGGCACACCGGCCATCGGAATCGGTTCACCCGCGGATGCGCCGCGTTTGGTGAGTGAGATTTCCAGCAGCTGCGAGGCGCGCTTAGCGTCGTCATAAAACAGCTCGTAGAAATCACCCATCCGGTAAAACAGCAGAATGTCAGGATGTTCTGCCTTGAGGCGCAGGTACTGCTGCATCATTGGGGTATGAGAAGGAAAGTCCTTTTCGGTTGGCTCTTGCATAAGGTTTTAACTCATCTTTGCTGCGGTAAAGTTCTGGCGGTCAACGCCCATGAAACCGAAAGGAATTAGCGTCGGCGCGCAGGATAAACAGATGATAACGAATAGGGCAGGGCTTATGCCAGCCTGATGCATCGCCGCGCGCCTGACCCTGTAAAGCTGACAGGCATCCTGGCAAACGTGGCGGCGGCTGGCGACAGAAAAGTCACGGTTTTCAGATTACTGATCGATTGCTGCGAGGCGGCTCGCGGTTTACACGGCTATTCAGAGAGGCTGTCCGGTTCAGGAGCGCAGCCCGTCAGCGCAGCCCGTTCTGCAGCGCCCAGACGGCGGCTTCGAGCCGGGATTTGAGGTTCATCTTCTTCAGCAGGTATTTGACGTGAACCTTGACGGTGCTTTCGCTGATCGCCAGTTTTCGGGCAATTGTTTTATTCGTCATCCCCTCACTGATCAATAACAGGATTTCCCGTTCACGCCGGGTGAGCTGACTGATGTCGCCCGACCGTGCAGGTTGCGCTGCACGCAGTCGGGAAACCAGAACCGGCGTCAGCGCCTCGCTCAGGACAATCTGACCAGCCGCTGCCTGATACAGTGCTTTCAGCAGGGCTTCCGGCTCCATATCTTTCAGCAGATACCCATCAGCGCCGCGCTTCAGTGCGCTGACGACATCCTCTTCGTCATCTGACATGCTGAACACGACTACCCGGCCGGAAAGGGCCATTTCGCGCAGCTGAGTCAGGGTATCCAGTCCGTTCAGACCAGGCATGTTGAGATCGAGCAGGATCAGGTCAGGATCGTGCTGCTGAGCCAGCGCCAGCCCCTCGATGCCGTTACCGGCTTCGGCCACCACCTGCAGTCGCGGATCCAGTACCATCAGTTGCTTCATCCCGCTACGCAGCATGGGATGATCGTCAATCAATAAAAGTGTGTGTTTTTCTGCCGCCACCCTCTCTCCTGTTTCTGTCAGACCGCCAGCGTCGTGCAGATGAAGAGGCCTATCTTAACGGGGAAGCAGGGAGGCCACATACCCCCAAAGGACTACTCCTTTATTTCCATCTGACCTTCCTCTTGCGGATGCAGTGGGCAGGTGCGTTTAAACCTTATGATTTATAAGGGCTATTGATTTCTGGCTCGCTACTTAACCGGGACGAGCCGGGATGACGGCGCGCGGGCAACCTGCCTTGCCGTTGATTTGTGTCAAGCAAACGGGCAGGCCGGATACGCAGGATAGGCACAATTATTATTCTGCTGATGAGAGATCTATGACCCAATCTGCCCCTTTGCAAACCCCGACGCGCGGCGCCTTAATTCAGGACTGGCAGCCGGAAAACGAGGCGTTCTGGCAGGCGCGTGGTAAACGTATCGCCCGCCGTAACCTGTGGATTTCTGTGTTCTGCCTGCTGCTGGGCTTCTGCGTATGGATGCTGTTCAGCACCGTCGCGGTTAACCTGAATAAAGTTGGCTTTAACTTCAGCACAGAACAGCTCTTTTGCTGACCGCGTTGCCTTCCGTCTCCGGGGCGCTGCTGCGGGTGCCTTACTCTTTCGTCATTCCCATCTTCGGCGGACGCCGCTGGACCGCCTTCAGCACCGGCATCCTGATCGTTCCCTGTCTGTGGCTCGGCTTCGCCGTACAGGACAGTCAGACCTCCTTCGCGACCTTTATGATGATCTCGCTGCTGTGCGGTTTCGGTGGCGCGAACTTCGCCTCCAGCATGGGCAACATCAGTTTCTTCTTCCCCAAAGCCCGTCAGGGCGGCGCGCTGGGCATCAACGGCGGGCTGGGCAACCTCGGCGTCAGCGTGATGCAGTTCGTCGCGCCGCTGGCGATCTCCTGCGCGATTTTTGCCTTTGCGGATAAAGGCCATGCCACCGTCGCCGGTGAGACGATCTGGCTGGAAAACGCCGCCTGGATCTGGGTGCCGTTTCTGGCGGTCGGCACACTCGCAGCCTGGTGTGGCATGAATGATCTGGCGACGGCGAAATCTTCGTTGCGTGAACAGCTGCCGGTCCTGAAACGGCCGCACCTGTGGGTGATGGCGCTGCTCTATCTGGCGACGTTCGGGTCGTTTATTGGTTTCTCGGCCGGTTTTGCCATGCTGACGAAAACCCAGTTCCCGGGTGTCGTGATCATGCATTACGCCTTTTTCGGGCCGTTTATCGGCGCGCTGGCCCGTTCCGCAGGCGGCATCATCTCTGACCGTTTCGGCGGCACACGCGTCACCCTGATCAACTACGTGCTGATGGCGCTGTTTGCCGCGCTGCTGTTCCTGACGCTGCCGGGCGCCGGACACGAAGGCTCGTTCATCGCCTTTTTCGCCATTTTCATGGGCCTGTTCCTGACATCCGGCCTGGGCAGCGGATCAACCTATCAGATGATTGCAGTGATCTTCCGCAAACTGACGCTGCAACGCATCAAAGCCCGGGGCGGTGATGATGCGCTGGCCCACCGTGAAGCGGCAACTGAGACCTCGGCGGCGCTGGGCTTTATCTCCGCGATCGGTGCGCTGGGCGGCTTCTTTATCCCGCAGACTTTTGGCCTGTCGCTCGCCCTGACCGGCTCCCCTGCCGGCGCAATGAAAATCTTCCTGGTCTTCTATCTCTGCTGTATCGCGGTGACCTGGCTGGTTTACGGGCGAAAAGCACGCGCCTGATAACCACAACGCCGGTGTGGCGCACCGGCAACATTTTTCCTTTCTGTGTCGCGACAGATGCAGAGTCAGCAATGTCATACCAGGCCTTCAGGAGTACTCCGGATGAGCAAATTTCTTGATCGATTTCGTTATTTTAAACAGCTGGACGAGCCCTTTTCCGGCCAGCACGGGCAGACGCTCAACAGTAACCGCGACTGGGAAGAGGGTTACCGCAGCCGCTGGCAACACGATAAAATCGTGCGCTCAACCCACGGCGTGAACTGCACCGGCTCATGCAGCTGGAAAATCTATGTGAAAAACGGACTGGTCACCTGGGAGACCCAGCAGACCGACTATCCGCGCACCCGGCCCGATCTGCCCAATCATGAACCCCGTGGCTGTCCACGCGGAGCCAGCTACTCCTGGTATCTCTACAGCGCGAACCGCCTGAAATATCCGCTGATGCGTAAGACGCTAATCCAGCTATGGCGGGAAGCGAAAGCGCAGCACCGCGATCCGGTTGACGCCTGGGCGTCCATCATCAGCAACCCGGAGAAAGCCCGCAGCTACAAACAGGCGCGGGGACGCGGAGGCTTTGTCCGCTCCAGCTGGCAGGAGGTCAACGAGATGATCGCCGCCGCCAACATCTGCACCGCGAAGACCTTTGGCCCGGACCGCATCATGGGCTTTTCGCCAATCCCGGCGATGTCGATGGTCTCTTACGCCGCGGGCGCGCGCTATCTCTCTCTGATTGGCGGCACCTGCCTGAGCTTCTACGACTGGTATTGCGATCTGCCGCCCGCGTCACCCATGACCTGGGGCGAGCAGACCGACGTGCCGGAGTCGGCCGACTGGTATAACTCCTCCTATATCATGGCCTGGGGTTCAAACGTGCCGCAGACCCGTACCCCGGATGCGCACTTCTTTACGGAGGTGCGCTACAAAGGCACCAAAACCGTGGCGATCACGCCGGACTATGCCGAAGTCGCCAAGCTGTGCGACCAGTGGCTGAATCCGAAGCAGGGCACCGACAGCGCGATGGCGCTGGCAATGGGCCACGTCATGCTGAAAGAGTTTCATCTTGACCGTGAAGTCACCTATTTCCGCGACTACGTGCGCCGCTATACCGACATGCCGATGCTGGTGCTGCTGGAGCCGCGTGAGGGAGGCTACTATGCCGCAGGCCGTCAGCTGCGCGCCAGCGATCTGGTGGATGGACTCGGTCAGGAAAATAACCCGGAATGGAAAACCGTGGCGCTGAACCAGGCGACCGGTGAACTGGTTGCGCCGCAGGGCGCTATCGGCTTCCGCTGGGGCGAGAAGGGCAAATGGAATCTGGAGCAGCGCGATGGCCTGACACAGCAGGAAGTGGAGCTGCAGCTCAGCCTGCTCGGCAGCCACGACGAGGTGGTTGAGGTCGGTTTCCCCTACTTTGGCGGCATCACCCGCGAGCATTTCAACAGCGTCGCGCTCGATGAGATTCTGCGGCATAAGCTGCCGGTGAAACGGCTGCAGCTGGCGGATGGCAGTGAGGCGCTGGTCACCAGCGTCTACGACCTGACGCTGGCGAACTACGGCCTGGATCGCGGCCTGGAGGATGCCAGCTGCGCGCAGAGCTACGATGAGATCAAGGCCTATACCCCGGCCTGGGCCGAGCAGATCACCGGCGTCTCCCGTCAGAACATTATCCGCATTGCCCGCGAATTCGCCGAAAACGCCGAAAAGACCCGCGGTCGTTCGATGATCATTGTCGGTGCCGGTATGAACCACTGGTATCACATGGACATGAACTACCGTGGCCTGATGAACATGCTGATCTTCTGCGGCTGTGTCGGTCAGAGCGGCGGTGGCTGGGCGCACTATGTCGGCCAGGAGAAACTGCGTCCGCAGACCGGCTGGACGCCGCTGGCCTTTGGCCTCGACTGGCAGCGTCCGCCGCGCCAGATGAACAGCACCTCCTTCTTCTATAACCACTCCAGCCAGTGGCGCTATGAAACCCTGGCGACAGAGGAGCTGCTGTCACCGCTGGCGGATAAGCGCCGCTACACCGGCAGCCTGATCGACTTCAACGTTCGTTCCGAACGCATGGGCTGGCTGCCCTCCGCGCCACAGCTTAACGTCAACCCGCTGCACCTTGCGGCGCGGGCGAAAGCGGCCGGACAGTCGCCGCTGGCGTACACCGTGGAGAGCCTGAAGCAGGGCACCGTGCGTTTTGCGGCCGAACAGCCGGACGATCCGCAGAACTTTCCGCGCAACCTGTTTGTCTGGCGATCCAACCTGCTTGGCTCGTCAGGCAAAGGGCATGAATACATGCTGAAGTATCTGCTGGGCACCGAACATGGCATTCAGGGTAAAGACTTAGGCCAGCAGGGCCGCGAGAAGCCGGAAGAGGTGGAGTGGCGGGATCAGGGGGCCGAAGGCAAACTCGATCTGGTGGTCACGCTCGACTTCCGTATGTCGAGTACCTGCCTCTACTCCGATGTCGTGCTGCCGACCGCGACCTGGTATGAAAAGGACGATATGAATACGTCGGACATGCATCCGTTTATTCATCCGCTGTCGGCCGCCGTCGATCCGGCGTGGGAGTCGAAAAGTGACTGGGAGATTTACAAGGGCATTGCCAGAGCCTTCTCCGATCTCTGCCCCGGCCATCTGGGCGTGGAAACCGATGTGGTTACGCTGCCGGTGCTGCATGACTCGCCTGCGGAGCTGGCGCAGCCGTTTGACGCGAAAGAGTGGAAAAAGGGCGAATGCGACCTGATTCCGGGCAAAACCGCACCGCACATCATGGTGGTGGAGCGCGACTATCCGGCGACCTGGGAACGCTTTACCTCGCTGGGACCGTTGCTGGAAACCCAGGGCAATGGCGGTAAAGGCATCAGCTGGAACACCAGTAAAGAGGTCGATTTCCTCAGGCAGCTTAACTATGTCAAGGCGGCGGGCCCGGCGGCGGGACAGCCTAATATCGACACGGCAATCGATGCCGCAGAGGTGATCCTGACGCTGGCTCCGGAAACCAATGGACAGGTGGCGGTGAAAGCCTGGCAGGCGCTGGGCGAGATAACCGGCCGCGATCACACCCATCTGGCGCTGAACAAAGAAGATGAGAAGATCCGCTTCCGCGACATTCAGGCGCAGCCGCGCAAAATCATCTCCAGCCCGACCTGGTCAGGGCTGGAGGATGAGCATGTCTCCTACAACGCCTGTTACACCAACGTCCATGAGCTGATCCCGTGGCGTACGCTGAGCGGTCGTCAGCAGCTTTATCAGGATCATGAGTGGATGCGCGCCTTTGGCGAGAGTCTGATGGTCTATCGTCCGCCTGTCGATACCCGCGCGGCAAAGCCGCTGCTGAACAGCAAGCCCAACGGTAACCCGGAGAAAGCGCTGAACTTCCTGACGCCACACCAGAAGTGGGGCATTCACTCAACCTACAGCGACAATCTGCTGATGCTGACGCTGTCGCGTGGCGGACCGATCGTCTGGATGAGTGAAGATGACGCCCGTGAGCTGGGCATTATGGACAACGACTGGATCGAGGCATTCAACGCTAACGGCGCGCTGACTGCACGGGCGGTAGTGAGCCAGCGTATTCCGGCCGGAATGACCATGATGTACCACGCGCAGGAGCGCATCGTGAATATCCCGGGTTCTGAGATCACCCGCCAGCGTGGCGGTATCCATAACTCGGTCACGCGCACCTGCCCCAAACCAACACACATGATTGGCGGCTATGCGCAGCTCTCCTGGGGCTTTAACTACTACGGCACCGTCGGCTCTAACCGCGATGAGTTCGTGGTGGTCCGCAAAATGAACAACGTTAACTGGTTAGATGGCGAGGGCAACGATGCCTGCCAGGGCAGCCAGCAGGAGGTAAAACCATGAAAATTCGTTCACAGGTTGGCATGGTGCTGAACCTCGACAAATGTATCGGCTGCCATACCTGCTCGGTGACCTGTAAAAACGTCTGGACCAGCCGCGAAGGCATGGAGTATGCCTGGTTTAACAACGTCGAAAGCAAGCCCGGCGTCGGCTATCCGCACGCCTGGGAAGATCAGCAGAAGTGGAAGGGCGGCTGGATCCGTAAGATCAACGGCAGGCTGGAACCGCGCATGGGCAGCCGCGTCCGCCTGCTGTCGAAGATCTTCGCTAACCCCGATGTGCCTGCGCTGGATGACTACTACGAACCGTTCGATTTTGACTACCAGCATCTGCATACGGCACCCGCCGGTAAACAGCAGCCGATCGCCCGTCCGCGTTCGCTGATCACCGGTCAGCGGATGAAAAAGATCGAAAACGGTCCGAACTGGGAAGAGATCCTTGGCGGCGAGTTTGCCAGGCGTTCTCAGGACAGGAACTTCAACAACATCCAGAAGGAAATCTACGGCCAGTTTGAGCACACCTTCATGATGTACCTGCCGCGCCTGTGTGAGCACTGCCTCAACCCGGCGTGCGTGGCGACCTGCCCAAGCGGCGCGATTTACAAGCGCAGCGAAGATGGCATCGTGCTGATCGACCAGGATAAATGTCGTGGCTGGCGGATGTGTCTCACCGGCTGTCCCTACAAAAAGATCTACTTCAACTGGAAAAGCGGCAAATCGGAAAAATGTATTTTCTGTTATCCACGTATTGAAGCGGGTCAGCCCACCGTCTGCTCGGAAACCTGTGTTGGCCGGATCCGCTATCTGGGTGTGCTGCTCTATGACGCCGACCGCATCGAACGCGCAGCAGCAGCGGAGAACGAAAAGGATCTCTATCAGAGCCAGCTGGATATCTTTCTTGATCCGAACGATCCGGCGGTGGTTGCCCAGGCGCTGAAAGAGGGCATCGCGCAAAGCGTGATCGCTGCGGCGCAGCGCTCGCCGGTCTACAAAATGGCGATGGAGTGGAAGCTCGCGCTGCCGCTTCATCCTGAATACCGTACGCTGCCGATGGTCTGGTATGTGCCGCCGTTGTCCCCGATTCAGTCAGCGGCAGATGGCGGCGCACTGGCGCATAGTGGCGTACTGCCGGATGTGGAGAGCCTGCGCATTCCGGTTGAGTATCTGGCGAACCTGCTGACGGCCGGTGACACTGCGCCGGTGCTGATGGCGCTGAAGCGGATGCTGGCGATGCGTCACTACAAGCGCGCAGAGAGCGTGGACGGCGAGCGGGATATCCGGGCGCTGGAGCAGGTCGGCCTGACCGAAGCGCAGGCGCAGGAGATGTACCGCTATCTGGCGATCGCAAACTATGAGGACCGCTTCGTGGTGCCTTCCAGCCATCGCGAACTGGCGGGTGAAGCCTTTCCGGAAAGCAAGGGCTGCGGCTTTAGCTTTGGTGATGGCTGTCGCGGCAGCGACACGAAATTCAATCTGTTTAACAGCCGCCGTATTGATGCCATCGATATCAGTAAGAAAACGACGCGCCCGGAGGATGCCTCATGATCACACTGCGTATTGTTTCGCGCCTGCTCGACTACCCGGACGAGGCGCTCTTCACCCATGCCCGCGACCTGACGGAGGCGCTGAATAGCGCCGGTGAGCTCAGTGGGCCTCAGCGCGCACGGCTGAGGGGGTTTATTCAGCAGCTCTGCGCCCGGCCTCTGCTCGACGTGCAGGCGGACTATGGCGAACTGTTCGATCGCGGCCGCGCCACTTCGCTGCTGCTGTTTGAACATGTGCACGGGGAGTCACGCGATCGCGGTCAGGCGATGGTTGATCTGCTGGAACAGTATCGCGCCGACGGTCTGGAACTGGACAGCAAAGAGCTGCCCGACTACCTGCCGCTCTACCTTGAGTATCTCGCCTGTAAAAGCGACGAGGCCGCCCGTCAGGGGCTGGATGACATCGTGCCGATCCTGGCGCTGCTGGCCGCCCGCCTGGAGGCGCGGCAGAGTCCCTACGCCGGCCTCTTTACGGTGTTGCTGGCGCTCGCCGGCAGCGCGGTTGACGCTGCGGTACTGAAACCGCAGGTGGCACAGGAGGCGCGCGACGATACCCCGGCGGCGCTGGATGCCGTCTGGGAAGAGGAGCAGATTAAATTTCTCGGCGAGCAGGGCTGTGTCCCGGCGCAGCAGGCGATGCATCAGCGTCGCTTTGCCGATGCAGTTACGCCGCAGTATCTGGATATCGCCACGGCTACAGCGCGTATCACTGGAGAATCAGCATGAATTTTATCAACACCTTTTTCTTTGATATTTACCCCTATCTCGCCGGAACAGTTTTCCTGATCGGAAGCTGGCTGCGCTATGACTACGGGCAGTACAGCTGGCGCGCCGGTTCCAGCCAGATGCTGGATAAGAAAGGGATGCGCCTGGCCTCTAATCTGTTCCACATCGGCATCATCGGTATTTTCTTTGGTCACGTTGTCGGGATGCTGACGCCGCACTGGATGTATGAATCCTTTCTGCCAATGGACGTGAAGCAGAAGCTGGCCATGATCGCCGGGGGACTGTTCGGTGCCATGACGCTGGCGGGCGGGGCGCTGCTGCTGAAGCGCCGGCTGACTCATCCCCGGGTGCGCGCCACCAGCAGTGTCGGTGACATTCTGATCATCACGCTGCTGGTGGTACAGGCCACGCTGGGTCTGCTGACCATTCCTTTTTCCGCTCAGCATCCGGACGGCAGTGAAATGATGAAGCTGGTGGGCTGGGCACAGGCGGTGGTGACGTTCCACGCTGGCGCCTCGCAGCATCTGGACGGGGTGGCGCTGATCTATCGCCTCCACATGGTACTGGGAATGACGCTGTTCCTGCTCTTTCCGTTCTGCCGCCTGGTGCACATCTGGAGCGCGCCGGTTGAGTATCTGACCCGCCGCTATCAGCTGGTGCGAAATCGCCGCTGAACGCAGCATGGCCGCGGGAAAAATCGTACCCCACGGCCATCGCAACCGGCCGCCTCATTGACGTTTTTTTAAGATTCTGACCTGTATGTCATGGTCCTGAACGTCTACTATTAGCGCATCTGAATTCACCCCTCGTTTATGGATAACCGATGCGTTTCAAGTTAGCCCTTCTTGCATTTATTCCGCTTCTGGCGTCCTGCAGCAGCAAACCTGACGTTCCTTCACAGCAGAAGATGCTGCCTGCACCACAGGGCGGTTTTTTACTGCAGCCAGCGCACAGCGGACAGGCGATGTTTGGTGACTTTGCCGGTAATCCGGCAGCCGAACAGTTCATCGATAAGATGGTGGAGAAGCATGACTTTGATCGTCAGCAGCTGCACAACATCATCGGGCAGGCAAAACGCCTGGATTACGTGCTGCGGCTGATGGATCGTCAGGCACCAAGCTACACGCCTGCGCCAGGCCCTAACGGCGCCTGGATCCGCTATCGCAACAAGTTTATTACGCCGGACAACGTGCAGAACGGTGTAGCGTTCTGGAATCAGTATCAGGATGCGCTGCAGCGTGCGCAGCAGGTCTACGGCGTGCCGCCGGAAATCATTGTCGGTATTATCGGCGTGGAAACCCGCTGGGGTCGCGTGATGGGCAAAACCCGCATTCTGGATGCGCTGGCGACCCTGTCGTTTAACTACCCGCGCCGCGCCGCCTACTTCAGCAGCGAGCTGGAGACCTTCCTGCTGATGTCGCGTAAAGAGCAGGATGATCCGCTGGCGCTGAAAGGCTCGTTCGCCGGGGCGATGGGCTACGGTCAGTTTATGCCTTCCTCTTACAATGACTATGCGGTTGATTTCAACGGCGACGGTCATGCCAACCTGTGGGATCCGGTGGACGCCATCGGCAGCGTGGCACATTACTTCCAGAAGCATGGCTGGCGCAGCGGCGAAAATGTGGCGGTTCCGGCCAGCGGCCAGGCGCCAATGCTGGAAGACGGCTTCAAAACCCGTTACAGCGTGAGCATGTTGTCGGCCTCCGGTCTGGCGCCGCAGGGTTCCCTGGATGGAAACGATCAGGTCAGCCTGCTGCGCCTCGATCTGGGCACCAGCTATCAGTACTGGTACGGCTTACCCAACTTTTACGTGATCACCCGCTACAACCACAGCACCCATTATGCGATGGCGGTATGGCAGCTGGGCGAGGCGGTAAGCAAGGCACGGCAGGGCAGTCTGTTATAAAGGCTGTCCTTATTAACTGTAAGGTTATATGATGACGCCCTTTTTCAGGCCACCGCGCCGCTGATATTTCCGGAGTCGTTATGTCTTTACCTGCCTGCCCAGCCTGTCACGCCGATTACACCTGGCAAGATGGCGATAACCTTAACTGCCCCTCCTGCGGCCATATCTGGACCGAGGGAGAGGGCGAGAGCAGCAACGCCGCTCTGGACGTGCGTGATGCCAACGGCAACCTGCTGGCAGACGGCGACAGCGTGACGGTGATTAAAGATCTCAAGGTAAAGGGCAGCTCCTCTTCGCTGAAGATTGGCACTAAAGTGAAAAGTATTCGTCTGGTCGAAGGCGATCACAACATCGATTGTAAAATCGACGGTTTTGGCCCGATGAAGCTGAAGTCTGAGTTTGTGAAAAAGAACTGAGATCGGGGGCGCAGGGAAGCGCCCGCTGTTTTTCGTACCGTTTTAACATCTGCTATCCCGCTCCGCTAAAAGCCCGCGCACCGCGCGACACCCATCTCTCTGTCCCGTGCCGTTACACCACGCTATTCGATAAAGTCTGCACTTTTTCGTTTTTCATTCGTCTGACTAAACAGAGGTCTCTGATAACCTGGCGAGAGGTCATGATGAAAGAGTGGGATCCCGTGCTGTATCGTAAATTTGAAGCGGAACGAACCCGTCCGGCCCGTGAGCTACTGGCGCGTATCGCGATGGAGCAGGTTGAGCAGGTGACCGATCTGGGATGCGGGCCGGGTAACAGCACGGAGCTGCTCACTGACGCCTGGCCACTGGCACAGGTCACCGGGCTCGACAATTCAGCAACGATGCTGACGCAGGCCAGAGAGCGCCTGCCGCAATGTCGCTTTGTTCAGGCTGATATCCGCAGCTGGCAAGCGGACGCCCCGCAGCAGGTGGTTTACGCCAACGCTTCGCTGCAATGGCTGGATAATCACACCACGCTGTTTCCTCATCTGGTCGCTCAGCTGGCGCCCAGTGGCGTGCTGGCCGTACAGATGCCGGATAATCTGCAGGAGCCGTCGCATCGGCTGATGCGCGAGGTGGCGGCCTCAGCGCGCTGGCGATTACAGATCAACGCAGAGACGGCTGAACGCACGCAGCTGCTTTCCACCGGAGACTATTACGATTTGCTGACGCAGGCGGGTTGTGAGGTCGATATCTGGCGTACGACTTATTATCACGTCATGGCCGATGCGCAGGCAATCATCAGCTGGCTGCGGGCAACCGGTCTCAGGCCGTTTCTGGCAGCCCTGGATGAAACCGGAAAGAGTGACTTTCTGGCCGACTATCATCAGCGCCTCGTCACCGCCTATCCTGCTCAGGCGGATGGGCAGGTTCTGCTCGCCTTTCCGCGTCTTTTTATGATTGCCGTGAAAAAACGGTAAATATGGTGGAAAGTCTGCCGCAAAATTAGCGCAATCGTGGCGAATAACCTTGAAAAAGTGCGCTTTCTGCACCACCTTCAACCCACAGCAAAATGGAGAGAGGCAATGGACGATCAGCAATTGCAGGCGCTCAGCGCCCGGATAGGGGAGCAGCTGAAGCAGCGCAATGCCACTGTCACCTGTGCAGAGTCCTGCACGGGCGGGTGGATTGCCAAGGTGTTTACCGATATCAGTGGCAGTTCCGCCTGGTTCGAACGCGGGTTTGTGACCTACAGTAATGAGGCGAAACAGCAGCTGGTAAACGTTCAGGCGGCGTCGCTGGAACAGGCTGGCGCGGTCAGTGAAGTGGTGGTGCGCGAGATGGCGCTGGGAGCACGCGAGGCCGCCCGGGCCGACTATGCTATCTCGGTCAGCGGCATTGCCGGTCCGGATGGCGGCACCGCAGAAAAGCCGGTTGGTACGGTGTGGTTTGGCTTTGCCGGACCACAGGATAACGTATTGACTTTTCAGCGGCATTTTAGCGGCGATCGCGATGCCGTCCGCCGCCAGTCGGTGGCATGGGCCCTGCAGACACTCTATGGCGAATTTCTGACAAATTAAACTTGATACTGTATGACTATACAGTATAATTACCGGCAACAGAAAGAGTGCAGGCACCCTGAGTGCGTGTTTACCCGGCTTGATTAGGAGTTGAAATGGCGATTGATGAAAACAAACAGAAGGCTTTAGCTGCCGCGCTGGGCCAGATTGAGAAACAATTTGGTAAAGGTTCCATCATGCGCTTGGGTGAAGACCGCTCAATGGATGTGGAAACGATCTCGACCGGTTCGCTGTCGCTGGACATCGCGTTAGGTGCAGGCGGTTTGCCGATGGGACGTATCGTTGAGATCTACGGACCTGAGTCTTCCGGTAAAACCACGCTGACCCTGCAGGTTATTGCAGCTGCACAGCGTAAGGGCAAAACCTGTGCCTTTATCGATGCGGAACATGCGCTGGATCCGGTCTACGCTAAGAAGCTGGGCGTGGATATTGAAAACCTGCTCTGCTCACAGCCCGATACCGGTGAGCAGGCGCTGGAAATCTGTGATGCGCTGGCACGTTCCGGTGCTGTTGACGTCATCATCGTCGACTCCGTTGCTGCGCTGACGCCGAAAGCGGAAATCGAAGGTGAAATCGGTGACTCACACATGGGCCTCGCGGCACGTATGATGAGCCAGGCGATGCGTAAACTGGCAGGTAACCTGAAACAGTCAAACACCCTGCTGATTTTCATCAACCAGATCCGTATGAAAATTGGTGTGATGTTCGGTAACCCGGAAACCACGACCGGCGGTAACGCACTGAAGTTCTACGCCTCTGTCCGTCTTGATATCCGCCGTATCGGCGCGATTAAAGAGGGCGACAACGTGGTCGGCAGTGAAACCCGCGTGAAAGTCGTGAAAAACAAAATTGCTGCGCCATTCAAACAGGCTGAGTTCCAGATCATGTATGGCGAAGGGATCAACACCTACGGCGAGCTGGTTGACCTGGGCGTCAAGCACAAGCTGATCGAAAAAGCCGGTGCGTGGTACAGCTATAACGGCGATAAAATTGGTCAGGGTAAATCGAATGCGGGCAACTTCCTGAAAGAGAATCCTGCCGTGGCAAACGAGATTGATATGAAGCTGCGTGAGATGCTGCTCAACGGCGCGGAAGAAAGTGTGGCAGCGGACAAATCCGCTGACAACGAAAACGCCGAAAGCGAAGCGAACGAAGACTTCTAATCACGATGCGGGAGGGGCGAAAGCCTCTCCCGCTGTTTTTGCCCCCTCAGTTTCCTTTCCCGCCTTTCCTCTGTCCCGTTCTGTCGCCATAATCCCCTCTCTGTTTGTACAAGGTGCGCAGTATGACTGAATCCTCACAGCCTAAGGCTCAACCTAACGTTGTCTCTTACTCACGCCTGCTTGACCGTGCGATGCGTATTCTGGGTCAGCGCGATCATAGCCGTGCCGAACTGGCGCGTAAGCTGCAGCAGTCTGCTCAGCGTGCCGCGTGGGCGCAGAAAAAAGAGCCCGAAATCATCCCGGAAGAGCTGCTGGAGCAGGTGCTGGACTGGTGTCAGGAAAGTGGCTGGCTGAACGACGAGCGTTTTACCGAACGCTTTATTCAGAGCCGAAGCCGCAAAGGTCTGGGATCGCAGCGCGTGCGTCTTGAGCTGGCTCAAAAAGGCATCGACCGTGAGGCTATCGACATTGCGATGGAGGAAACGGAAGTAGACTGGGCGGCGAGAGCGGCACAGATGGCGGAGAGAAAATTTGGCCATCCGCTGCCTGCCGAGTGGAAAGAGAAAGCGAAAGTGCTGCGTTATCTGCAATCCAAAGGCTTTAAGAGCGAAGATATCCAGTCTGTTTTCAGAAATTTTGATGACTAAAAGCCGATGTAATTTTACTTCCCACTGAAGAAATTTTATCTTATTCCCACTTTTTGTTCCTCTGGTCAGGCACCACAAAAAAGTGGCTGCGCCGATCAGAGGGGACGTTCGTTAGCGTGATTCCAGGACATATATGAGCAAGAGCACTGCTGAGATCCGTCAGGCGTTTCTCGACTTTTTTCATAGCAAGGGACATGAGGTTGTAACCAGCAGCTCCCTCGTACCGAATAACGATCCAACGTTGTTGTTTACTAACGCCGGGATGAACCAGTTTAAAGATGTGTTCCTCGGTCAGGACAAACGTGACTACACCCGTGCGACCACCTCGCAACGCTGCGTTCGCGCAGGGGGTAAACACAACGATCTTGAAAACGTCGGTTACACCGCTCGTCACCACACCTTCTTCGAAATGCTGGGTAACTTCAGCTTTGGTGATTACTTCAAGAGAGAGGCGATTGGTTTTGCCTGGGAACTGCTGACGAGCGAACAGTGGTTCAGCCTGCCAAAAGAGCGCCTGTGGGTGACCGTTTATGAAACCGATGATGAAGCCTTCGATATCTGGGCAAATGAAATCGGTGTGCCGCGTGAACGCATCATTCGCATTGGCGATAACAAAGGCAGCGCCTACGCGTCCGATAACTTCTGGCAGATGGGCGACACCGGTCCTTGTGGGCCCTGCAGCGAGATTTTCTATGATCATGGCGATCACATCTGGGGTGGCCCGCCAGGCAGCCCGGAAGAAGATGGCGATCGCTATATCGAAATCTGGAACATCGTCTTCATGCAGTTCAACCGTCAGGCCGATGGCACCATGCTGCCGCTGCCAAAACCGTCGGTTGATACCGGAATGGGTCTTGAGCGTATCTCGGCCGTTCTGCAACACGTCAACTCAAATTATGAAATCGACCTGTTCCAGAAACTGATTCAGGCCGTTGCGAACGTAACTGGTGCAACCGATCTCAGCAATAAATCACTGCGCGTGATTGCTGATCATATTCGCTCCTGCGCATTCCTGATTGCAGATGGCGTGATCCCGTCGAACGAAAACCGCGGCTATGTGCTGCGTCGCATCATTCGCCGTGCCGTACGTCATGGCAACATGCTGGGTGCTAAAGAGGCGTTCTTCTACAAGCTGGTTGCGCCACTGATTGAAGTCATGGGCGCGGCAGGGAAAGAGTTACAGCGTCAGCAGGCTCAGGTCGAGCAGGTGCTGAAAAGCGAAGAAGATCAGTTTGCCCGTACGCTGGAACGTGGCCTGGCGCTGCTGGATGACGAGCTGGAAAAACTGCAGGGCGATACCCTGGACGGCGAAATCGTCTTCCGTCTTTACGATACCTTTGGTTTCCCGGCTGATTTAACGGCAGATGTCTGCCGCGAACGTAATCTGAAAATTGATGAAGCCGGCTTTGAGCAGGCGATGGAACAGCAGCGTCAGCGTGCGCGTGACGCGAGCGGCTTCGGTGCGGACTACAGCAATGTGATTCGCATTGATGCCGCTTCCTCGTTCAAAGGCTATGACCAGCTCAATCTGGCGGCCACAGTCAAAGCACTTTATGTTGCTGGCGAGGCGGTGGATGAAGTGACCGCCGGTCAGGATGCCGTCATCGTGCTGGATGAAACGCCATTCTATGGCGAGTCGGGTGGTCAGGTTGGCGATACCGGTCTGCTGAAAGGGAAGAATGCTGAATTTAGCGTCCAGGACACACAAAAATATGGCCAGGCAATCGGTCATGTCGGTAAGCTGACCGCAGGGCAGTTACGTATTGGTGACCGCCTTGAGGCGCAGGTCGATGCAGCACGTCGTGCGCGTATCCGCCTTAACCACTCTGCGACCCACTTATTACATGCCGCATTGCGTCAGGTTCTGGGCGAGCATGTGGCTCAGAAAGGCTCGCTGGTTAACGACAAATATCTGCGTTTCGACTTCTCGCATTTCGAAGCGATGAAACCTCAGGAAATTCGTCAGGTCGAAGATATCGTCAATGCACAGATCCGCCGCAACCTGCCGGTGGAAACGGAAGTAATGGATCTCGACGCGGCGAAGTCTAAAGGTGCGATGGCACTGTTTGGCGAGAAATATGATCAGCGCGTACGCGTTCTGACCATGGGCGATTTCTCTGTTGAGCTGTGCGGCGGAACTCACACTGCACGGACCGGTGATATTGGTCTGTTTCGCATTCAGGCTGAGTCAGGTACAGCAGCCGGTATCCGGCGTATTGAAGCCATTACCGGTGAAGCTGCGCTGGCGCAGTTTAATGCGCAAAGCAGCCAGCTGCACGATCTCGCGCAACTGGTCAAAGCGAACAGCAGCAACCTTAACGAGAAGGTACGTGGCCTGGTTGACCATGTTCGCGTACTGGAGAAAGAGTTGCAGCAATTACGCGATCAGCAGGCTGCGCAGGAGAGTGCTTCACTGAGCAGTAATGCTGTCAATATTAAAGGCGCGAAACTGCTGGTGAGCGAGCTTAGCAATGTCGAGCCCAAAATGTTGCGTACCATGGTTGATGATCTTAAAAATCAGCTGGGGTCTGCAATTATCGTGCTGGCAACCGTCGCAGACGGTAAAGTGTCGCTGATTGCGGGTGTGACCAAAGACCTGACTGACCGCATTAAGGCAGGCGAGCTGATTGCCGGTCTGGCACAGCAGGTTGGCGGGAAGGGCGGTGGTCGTCCCGATATGGCACAAGCGGGCGGTAACGATGCTGAGGCGCTTAAAGGTGCTCTGGCAGGGGTAGAGAGCTGGGTTAACAGTCGCCTGTAATGAAATAGAATAATGCATTGTCTGAAGCGTCAGAACTCTGGTTCCGGCGCTTTTTAATACAGTGCCAGAGCAGCAAATGACAAAGTCAGGTTGATGTAGTGTATTTCGGCTAAACTAACTATCAGCAGAATGTATTGGCGTATCGATGCGCATTGGTGTCATTCTCAGAGCCAATGTGCAGCGTTAAATGATGGATAATGCCGGGAGCCTGTACAAGCCCGACTCTTTTAATCTTTCAAGGAGCAAAGAATGCTTATTCTAACTCGTCGAGTTGGTGAAACCCTCATGATCGGTGATGAGGTAACTGTAACGGTACTGGGTGTGAAGGGTAATCAGGTTCGTATAGGGGTTAACGCCCCGAAAGAGGTCTCTGTACATCGTGAAGAGATCTATCAGCGCATCCAGGCTGAAAAAACGCAACAAACCAGCGTTTAACGGATTCAGCGTCTCGCATTCCTGCGAGGCGCTACCGCTTTCTGCAAAAAACCTCTCTTTTCTTTGCCTTCCTGCTTCGCACTTTTACTGATACACGCTTCTTTCATTGTTGATAATTCACCCTTTTTGCCGTCATTTTGTCCCAATTGCGTGCGATTTGTGCAATCGAAAAAAGTTTTGGAAAAATTGTTTGACTTAAAAGTCCGGGAAAGTAATATGTGCGCCACGCAGTGCCGATGAGCAGAAACAAGTTCAGAAGCACGGTTCGAAAGAAAGCGTAAGGTGAGGTGGCCGAGAGGCTGAAGGCGCTCCCCTGCTAAGGGAGTATACGGTCAAAAGCTGTATCGAGGGTTCGAATCCCTCCCTCACCGCCATTTTCGATGCATCCATAGCTCAGCTGGATAGAGTACTCGGCTACGAACCGAGCGGTCGGAGGTTCGAATCCTCCTGGATGCACCATCGAAAAGAAATAAAGCGAATTAGCAATTCCTTCATGGTGAGTAGTCAGCACCCTGCGTTGTACAAGAATTTGATTTATGCATCCATAGCTCAGCTGGATAGAGTACTCGGCTACGAACCGAGCGGTCGGAGGTTCGAATCCTCCTGGATGCACCATTCTTCGTAACATCCTCAGGTTGGTTTCTGTCAGTCCATAAAAAGTTATACCCCTCAATGCATCCATAGCTCAGCTGGATAGAGTACTCGGCTACGAACCGAGCGGTCGGAGGTTCGAATCCTCCTGGATGCACCATATTCTCCAATGTGGTTTGTGCCTCAGTGTTTCATGACGTCAATAACGTTCAGGTCACAGGTCACACTAAGCAGGATAACGTTGCTTTAGCAACGGCCCAAAGCGCGAACCAAGCCATTCTTCTGGCTACACCCTTCTTCGCATTATCCTGAGACTGATCTTCAGTCCATAAAAAGTTGTACCCCTCAATGCATCCATAGCTCAGCTGGATAGAGTACTCGGCTACGAACCGAGCGGTCGGAGGTTCGAATCCTCCTGGATGCACCATATTCTCCCGAGCTAAAGCCCCCCTCAGTAAGTCATGGCGTAATCTGCGTTCAGACTGCACTAAGGAGGATAACGTTGCTTTAGCAACGGCCCGCAGGGCGAAGCGCAGGCTGAGTCATCCTCCTGGATGCACCATATTCTCCCGAGCTAAAGCCCCCTCAGCAAGTCATGGCGTAATCTGCGTTCAGACTGCACTAAGGAGGATAACGTTGCTTTAGCAACGGCCCGCAGGGCGAAGCGCAGGCTGAGTCATCCTCCTGGATGCACCATATTCTCCCAAGCTAAAGCCCCCTCAGTAAGTCATGGCGTAATCTGCGTTCAGACTGCACTAAGGCGGATAACGTTGCTTTAGCAACGGCCCGCATGGCGAAGCGCAGGCTGAGTTATCTTCCAGGATGCACCCTGTTCATTCAGCACCTCAGTGCCATGACACGATCCGACTGGACCCATTCTCTTCGTTTTTCCAGCCGCAATCTTACGCGCCGCCAGCGCCACAGAGATAACCTGAATGAGATCTCCCTCAGCTTCCCACTGGCTTTGCCAGCAGGGCATTTATCCCCGATTGTCACCATTAATTCATCACGCTGACTTAAGCGGGCTATGACACCTGCCTGCTGCAATTACATACCCGGTTTTGCCTTCCTGCCCGTCTTCTGCTGCCCGGCGCTGAAAGATTGCTAAAAAATGCTGAAAATTCGTACTGTTATAGCTGGGCGTGGGCGATCACCTTTATCTGAAAAGAAAAATTGTTAATGCTTTCAAAGCATTTGCTGTTCATCCACCCTGGCGACAACCTGTCCACATTAGGCTAAAGTAATGTCTCATTTGGTGAACGTCCGGAGTGACAATGTACGATCAATATGACGCCCTGATTTTCGATATGGACGGCACCCTTCTGGATACCGAGCCGACACATCGAAAAGCGTGGCGTCAGGTACTGGCGCGTTATGGATTGACGCTGGATGAAGCACGTATCATCGAATTCAATGGCGCGCCCGCGTGGCGACTTGCGCAGTTCGTCATTGAATCCAATCAGTCGTCACTCGATCCCCATCTTCTCGCCGCAGAAAAAACAGCGGCCGTGAAAGCGATGCTGCTGGAAAACGTGACACCGCTGCCTCTGCTGGAGGTAGCAAAAGCGTATCAGGGGCGTCGTCCGATGGCGGTAGGCACCGGAAGCGAACATAGCATGGCAGAGGCGTTACTGACGCAACTGGGCGTACGTGCGCTGTTTTCGGCCGTGGTCGGTGCTGACGACGTGGAACATCACAAACCCGAGCCACAAACGTTTTTACGCTGCGCCGAATTACTGGGCGTGGCACCGGCACGCTGCGTGGTGTTTGAGGATGCCGATTTTGGTATTCAGGCAGCAAAAGCAGCAGGCATGGCCGTGGTGGATGTCCGTTTACTGTGAGTGACGTCTTCACCCTTGCCTCGATGTTCGGCAGTAGCTTTTTAAGTGCGACGCTCCTGCCAGGAAGTTCAGAAGCACTACTGATTGCATTTCTGATAGCAAAAAAGACATCAGTTTTCGGGTTGCTTTTGGCCGCATCACTGGGAAACACCCTGGGCGGCTTAACCAACATTATTATTGGTCGCTTACTGCCGTTAAAACGTCAGGGGCGATGGCATGACACAGCAATGACGTGGTTGTACCGACTGGGACCCGCAGCCCTGTTATTCAGCTGGCTGCCGGTGATAGGGGATCTGCTCTGTGTGCTCGCCGGGTGGTTACGTTTCGCCTGGCTGCCCGCGATGCTGTTTCTCGCTGTCGGCAAGACACTGCGTTATATCGTTATCGCGACTGCCACATTACAGGGGCTGGAATGGTGGCATTGATTCGCACAGATTCGAGGCTACGGTTAACATTATGCTGAACAAAAATAAATTATTATCACAGCGGGGGGGTAATGTGATCCCGGACGTATCTAAAGCGCTCTCCTGGCTGGAGGCGCATCCCAATGCACTTAAAGGTATTGGCCGTGGCATCGAGCGTGAAACGCTGCGTGTGCAGGCAAATGGCGAACTGGCAAAAAGTGGCCATCCGGACTCTCTGGGATCGGCGCTGAAACATGACTGGATCACCACCGATTTCGCCGAAACGTTGCTGGAATTTATCACGCCAGTCGATCACAGCATTGATCACATGCTGGCATTCCTGCGAGATATCCATCGTCACGTCGCCCGCGAACTGGGCGAGGAGCGCATGTGGCCATTCAGTATGCCGTGTGTGATCGATGATGCCGATAACATCGAACTGGCACAGTATGGCTCCTCCAATATCGGGCAGATGAAAACGCTCTATCGCGAAGGGCTGAAAAACCGCTACGGCGCGCTGATGCAGACCATCTCCGGCATTCACTATAACTTCTCGCTGCCGCTCTCGTTCTGGCAGGAGTGGGCTGATGTGAAAGATCAGGAAAGTGGAAAAGAGACAATCTCGGCAGGCTATCTGCGCCTGATCCGCAACTATTATCGCTTCGGCTGGGTGATCCCGTATCTGTTTGGCGCTTCACCGGCTATCAGCTCCAGCTTCCTTCAGGGCCGTGAGAGCGCACTGCCGTTTGAAACTAATGACAAAGATACGATGTGGCTGCCGTACGCCACCTCACTGCGTCTGAGCGATCTGGGCTACACCAATAAATCGCAAAGCGCACTCGGTATCACCTTTAATTCGCTGGAAGGCTACGTCACTGCGCTGAAGAAAGCGATCAGGACGCCTTCCGAAGAGTATGCGGCGATGGGGACAAAAGATGCAGATGGAAACTGGCTGCAGCTGAATACCAACGTGCTACAGATTGAAAACGAACTCTATGCACCGATCCGGCCAAAGCGTGTGACGCGCTCGGGTGAAGCACCGTCTGATGCGCTGCTGCGTGGCGGTATTGAATATATCGAAGTGCGTTCGCTGGATATCAACCCGTTCTCTGCTATCGGGGTTGACGAGAATCAGGTTCGCTTCCTCGACCTGTTCCTGATCTGGTGTACGCTGGCCGACGCGCCGGAAATGAGTGCGGATGAGCTGCAATGCACCCGTAAAAACTGGAACCGGGTGGTACTGGAAGGGCGTAAACCGGGGCAGAAGATTGCCGTGGGCTGTGGCGAAGCGGAACATTCGCTGGTCGAAGTGGGTAAAACCCTGTTTGCCGATCTGCGTCGGGTTGCTGAAGTCTTAGACAGTAACAATGAAGATAGCACGGAATATCAGCAGGTCTGCGATCAACTGGTAGCATCGTTTGACGATCCTGAGCTAACCTACTCGGCGCGCATCCTTCAGGCAATGAAGGACAACGGCGTGACCGGCACTGGCGTAGCGCTGGCAGAACAGTATGCGCATCTGCTCTGCGAAGAGCCGCTGGAAGTCCTGACAGAAGACGATTTCTCGCGCCAGGCGCAGGAATCGGTCGCGGCACAGCAGCAGCTGGAAGCGAGTGATAAGCTGGATTTTGAAGCGTATCTGGCGAGCCGGGAAGGGTAGAAAAGAAAAAGGCCACATCAATGTGGCCAAATTAACATCTCTGTTGTCAGGGATGATGATAACAAATGCGCGTCTTTCATATATTCAGACGTTGGGCGAACAGAAAAGTTTCATCGTTTTAAAAAAAATTCTCAGAACAGGAGGTGACGTATGCCACTACTGGACAGTTTTACCGTTGATCACACCATCATGGGCGCACCGGCCGTACGCGTTGCCAAAACCATGAAGACTCCGCATGGCGATACGATTACCGTTTTTGACCTGCGTTTTTGCCGCCCGAACATTGATATCCTCACCGAGCGTGGCATTCATACGCTGGAGCATCTCTTTGCCGGCTTCATGCGCGATCACCTGAACGGTGATGGCGTGGAGATCGTCGATATCTCGCCAATGGGTTGCCGCACCGGCTTTTACATGAGCCTGATTGGCACACCTGACGAGCAGCGCGTAGCAAAAGCGTGGAAAGGGGCGATGGAAGACGTCCTGAAAGTGAAAGATCAGAACCAGATCCCGGAACTGAATGAATATCAGTGTGGCAGCTACAAGCTGCATTCACTGGATGAAGCGCAGCAAATCGCCCGCAATGTGCTGGCGCATGAGATTGGCGTTAACCGTAATGACGATCTGAAACTGCCTGCCGAGAAACTGAAAGCCCTGCAGATCTAGTCCGCGCTTCCTGAAAAAAACGCCGCATCATGACGATTGCGGCGTTTTTTTTGGCTTCAGGAACCGACAGATTTTTTCAGCGGTGTCTTCGGTGTGATACGCACCTGCTTAATCATGTTGTCCTGCACGTCGAGAATGTCGACGTTGTAATGGCCGATCTGCACCCGGGTGGCGATAGCCGGGATCTCCTCCAGCGCTTCCAGCAGCATGCCATTAATGGTGCGCGCTTCCTGCTCCGGCAGATGCCAGTTAAAGGCTTTGTTAATTTCACGTACGTTTGCACTGCCTTCAATCAGGACGGACCCATCATTCTGCGGCATCACTTCTTCGGCCAGTGACGGTGACATTGAAGTGGTGAAGTCACCCACAATCTCTTCCAGAATATCTTCGATGGTCACCAGCCCCTTGATGTCGCCATACTCATCTACCACCAGACCTGCTTTCTTTTTGTTGCGCTGGAATTTTACCAGCTGGGTGTTCAGTGGCGTGCCTTCCGGGATGTAGTAAGTTTCATCGGCGGCGCGCAGCAGGGTCTCTTTGGTGAACTCTTTTTTCTCAGTCATCATGCGCCAGGCTTCGCGTACCCGCAGCATACCGACGCAGTCATCCAGCGAGTCACGAAACAGCACAATGCGGCCATGCGGTGAATGGCTCAGCTGACGCACCACGGATTTCCAGTCATCGTTGATGTTGATGCCGACAATCTCGTTACGCGGCACCATGACGTCATCCACGCTGACCTTCTCCAGGTCGAGCACCGATAGCAGCATATCCTGGTTACGGCGTGACATCAGACTCCGCGACTCATAGACGATGGTGCGCAGCTCCTCCTTGCTCAGCGCCGAGCTGATGGCACCCTCGGTGCGGATACCCACCATTCTCATCAGCAGACGGGTAATCGAGTTGAGCAGCCAGACCAGCGGCAGCATGATGTATTGCATCGGCACCAGCAGCAGACTGCTGGGAAAGGCAACCCGCTCAGGATAGAGGGCGGCCACCGTTTTTGGCAGTACCTCAGCAAAGACCAGCACCACAAAGGTCAGTATGCCGGTGGCGATCGCCACCCCTTCATCGCCGTGCAGGCGCATGCCAACGATGGTGGCCAGCGCAGAGGCCAGGATATTAACGAGGTTATTGCCAATCAGAACCAGGCTCAGCAGCCGATCAGGACGACGCAGGAGTTTCTCTACCCGGCGTGCGGCGCGACTGCCGTTCTTGACCTGATGACGCAGCTTATAGCGATTAAGGGTCATCATCCCGGTTTCCGACCCGGCAAACCAGGCAGAAACCAGTACCATGACGCAGAGAATGATAATCAGCGTGGTGGTTGAAACATGTTCCAACGCAGAACTTCCTTTTTAACGAGAGACAGGGACAAGCAGATGCTGCAGAATGCGACTGCCGAAGTAGGCCATGGTTAACAGCACCGCTCCGCTGCAGTTAAACCAGACGACGCGGCGACCACGCCACCCTTCATGATAGTGCCCCCACAGCAAAACGATATAAACAAACCACGCGATAATCGAGAGGACGGCTTTATCGACGTTTTCAGCACTGAAGAGATCCTGCATATAGAACAGGCCGGTACAGAGCACCAGCGTCAGCAGCACGACGCCCACCTGAGTGATGTGAAACATCTTACGCTCGATGGTCAACAGCGGCGGCATATCCTGCGTAAAGGCCAGGCGCTTGTTTTTCAGCTGGTAATCGATCCACGCCAGCTGCAGCGCATAGAGCGCGGCGATAATCAGCGTCGCATAGGCGAACAGCGACAGGCCAATATGGATCATCATACCCGGCGTGGTTTCAAGATGCGTGATGAACGCGTTAGGAACAAAGGTGGCGAAGGCGAGGTTGATCAGCGCGAAGCTGTAGACGATTGGCAGCAGCAGCCAGCCACGATTACGTGATGCCACAATGGTCATGATGGCGCAGATCAGCAGGCTGACCAGCGAGCCAATATTGAGCAGGCTTAAGTTCTGTCCGCTATCAATGGCGAAAATGCGTTGCTGCAGGGCTACCGCGTGTGTCACCAGCGCCACACAGGCAGAGATCATCGCCATTCGCCGCCAGCCACCATGACGCTTTAGCAGGCTGGGAATGATCAGGGCAAGGCTTAAGGAGTAGGCGAACAGCGCCACTATCGCGAAAACGAACATAGATCCTTTCAGGTTCAGTCAGATAAGGAAAAAGGCAGTATAGCGCCAGCCGGAGCAGGCTCCAAACGATCTGAGGGGCAATTGCAGAGATCGCCGGGGCTTCGTGTTATAATCCGCCGCATTCTGCCGATCAGGCGCCTCGCGATCTTTTTTAAGTGAGAGACCATGTTTGATAATTTAACCGATCGTTTGTCGCAAACCCTGCGAAACATCAGTGGCCGCGGAAGGCTGACTGAAGAGAACATTAAAGAGACCCTGCGCGAAGTGCGCATGGCATTGCTTGAGGCCGACGTTGCGCTGCCGGTGGTACGTGACTTCATCAACCGTGTGAAAGAGAGCGCGGTCGGCCATGATGTGAACAAAAGCCTGACGCCGGGTCAGGAGTTTATCAAGATCGTTCGTAACGAGCTGGTTGCGGCAATGGGTGCGGAAAACAACGCGCTGGATCTGGCCGCTCAGCCGCCTGCGGTCGTGCTGATGGCGGGCCTTCAGGGTGCCGGTAAAACCACCAGCGTCGGTAAGCTGGGTAAATTCCTGCGTGAAAAGCATAAAAAGAAAGTGCTGGTGGTTTCTGCCGACGTCTATCGCCCGGCGGCGATCAAACAGCTGGAAACCCTGGCTCAGCAGGTCGGCGTGGATTTCTGCCCCTCTGATCTGAATCAGAAACCGGTCGACATCGTTAACAATGCGCTGCGCGAAGCGCGTCTGAAGTTCTACGATGTTCTGCTTGTGGATACCGCGGGTCGCCTGCACGTCGACGAAGCGATGATGGAAGAGATCAAACAGGTGCATGCCGCGGTTAAACCGGTAGAAACCCTGTTTGTGGTCGATGCCATGACCGGTCAGGATGCGGCGAACACCGCGAAAGCCTTTAATGAAGCGCTGCCGCTGACCGGGGTTATCCTGACCAAAGTCGATGGTGATGCGCGCGGTGGTGCGGCGCTGTCGATTCGCCACATTACTGGCAAACCGATTAAATTCATGGGTGTCGGTGAGAAGACCGATGCGCTTGAGCCATTCTATCCGGACCGTATTGCGTCACGTATCCTCGGCATGGGCGATGTCCTCTCCCTGATCGAAGATATCGAAAGCAAAGTCGACCGTGATCAGGCCGAGAAGCTGGCGAAAAAGCTCAAGACCGGTGACGGGTTTGATCTCAATGACTTCCTTGAGCAGCTGAAGCAGATGCGTAATATGGGCGGCATGGCCAGCCTGATGGGTAAACTGCCTGGCATGGGACAGTTGCCTGACAATGTGAAGTCGCAGATGGATGACAAAGTGCTGGTGCGCATGGAGGCGATCATTAACTCAATGACCCGCAAAGAGCGTGAGAAGCCAGAAATCATCAAAGGCTCACGCAAGCGTCGCATCGCGAACGGCTCGGGCATGCAGGTACAGGACGTTAACCGCTTATTGAAGCAGTTCGACGACATGCAGCGCATGATGAAGAAAATGAAGAAGGGCGGTATGGCGAAAATGATGCGCGGCATGAAAGGTATGATGCCGCCAGGTTTCCCTGGTCGCTAAGTGTTCCACAAAAAAGCCTGGAAGGACGCGGTTTAGGTTGCTTTTTGCGCCAAAATGAGTAAAATTTTCGGGCTTTTTATATAGCACCCGGACCCGTTCCTCGATGGGGGACCGGGTGTTTTATTAACTGAAGAGGATGTTATGGTAACAATTCGTTTGGCACGTCACGGCGCTAAAAAGCGTCCGTTCTATCAGGTCGTCGTCACTGACAGCCGCAATGCACGCAACGGTCGTTTCATCGAGCGCGTTGGTTTCTTCAACCCGATCGCATCTGGTCAGGCTGAAGCACTGCGTCTTGATATGGATCGTATCGAGCACTGGGTTGGCCAGGGCGCAACGCTTTCTGATCGCGTTAACGCGCTGGTCAAAGAAGCAAAGAAAGCAGCTTAATCTGTCACGGTGGTGAGCATGAGCAGACAACTTGCCGCACAGCCTCCTGTTAACCCAATCGTATTGGGCAAGATGGGAGCCGCCTACGGTATTCGCGGCTGGCTCAAAGTGTTTTCCTCCACTGAAGACGCTGAAAGCATCTTCGACTACCAACCCTGGTTCATCCAGCGCGCCGGCAAATGGCAGCAGGTCGAACTGGAAAGTTGGAAGCACCACAATCAGGACCTGATCATCAAAGTCAAAGGCATTGACGATCGGGATGCGGCAGCGCAGTTAACCAATTGCGAAATTCAGGTTGACTCGACGCAGTTGCCATCGCTGGAAGAGGGCGATTACTACTGGAAAGACCTTATGGGCTGCCAGGTGGTTAACCTCGAAGGCTACGAGATGGGTAAAGTCATCGATATGATGGAAACCGGCTCGAACGACGTTCTCGTTGTTAAGGCAAACCTGAAAGATGCATTCGGTGTTCAGGAGCGGTTAATTCCGTTTCTTGATGAACAGGTTATCAGGAAAGTCGATCTCTCTACTGGCGTCATTGAGGTAGATTGGGATCCTGGTTTTTGATCTCCGAATCGAACGGTAACGTAACGGCGAATACAATGTGGATTGGTGTTATTAGCCTGTTTCCAGAAATGTTTCGCGCTATTACCGATTACGGGGTAACTGGCCGGGCTGTAAAAAACGGTCTGCTCAGCATTCAGAGCTGGAGTCCACGTGACTTCACGCACGACCGGCACCGTACTGTGGACGATCGTCCTTACGGCGGCGGACCGGGGATGCTGATGATGGTACAACCCTTACGGGATGCCATCTCCGCAGCGAAAGCAGCGGCAGGTGAAGGTGCCAGGGTGATTTATCTTTCACCTCAGGGTCGCAAACTGGACCAACAGGGCGTTTGCGAACTGGCGACACGCAACAAGTTAATTCTTGTCTGCGGCCGTTATGAAGGGATTGATGAGCGCGTAATCCAGTCCGAAGTTGACGAAGAATGGTCAATCGGAGATTACGTTCTCAGCGGCGGGGAACTGCCAGCAATGACGATGATTGACGCCGTCGCCCGGTTTATTCCCGGCGTACTCGGCAAGCAGGCGTCAGCTGATGAGGATTCGTTCTCGGATGGATTGCTGGATTGCCCGCACTATACCCGACCTGAAGTGTTAGACGGCGTGGAGGTTCCGGCAGTATTACTGTCAGGCAACCATGCTGATATTCGCCGCTGGCGTCTGAAACAGTCGCTAGGCCGTACCTGGCTGAGAAGACCTGAACTTCTGGAAAACCTGGCTCTGACTGAAGAGCAAGCAAGGTTGCTGAATGAGTTCAAGCGTGAACATCAGCAGCAACAAAACGATGATGCGGAAGAGTAATCTTCCCCGACTATCAGTTTACCCAGGATATGAGATTTAATTATGAGCAACATTATCAAGCAAATTGAACAAGAGCAGATGAAACAGGACGTACCTTCCTTCCGCCCGGGTGATTCCGTGGAAGTGAAAGTATGGGTCGTTGAAGGTTCTAAAAAACGTCTGCAGGCATTCGAGGGCGTGGTTATCGCTATTCGTAACCGCGGTCTGCACTCTGCATTCACTGTTCGCAAAATTTCTAACGGCGAAGGCGTTGAGCGTGTATTCCAGACTCACTCGCCAGTAATTGACAGCATCACTGTTAAACGTCGTGGCGCTGTGCGTAAAGCCAAACTGTACTACCTGCGTGAGCGTACTGGTAAGTCTGCTCGTATTAAAGAGCGTCTTAACTAAGGTATCGCTAACGCGACATCTAAAAGTTAATAGCAAACAAGGGGTTGGCGTGATGCCAGCCCCTTTTTTTGTCCTGATGCCAGCCGGATGGCATGATTAACCGGCCTCCGGCCGCTGGAAATGATAGATCGCGGTATTGACCGGTCCCTCTTTTAACACGATAAGACCATAGCGACAGCCTATAAACTGGCCACCGCATTTCTCCGCCACACCCCGACTGGGCAGATTCTCTTCTGCCGCCAGAATTTCAATCACCCGCGTTTCCGGACGCGAAAATCCCAGCGGCAGCAACGCTGCAACCGCCCGGCTGGCGATCCCCTGACGCTGGGCGTCACTGCGTACCCAGTAGCCGATGGCGCTGGTGTCGCCCGGATGCCGGGCAAAGCGTATCCCCGCGCCGCCCAGCAATTGATCATGCTGATCGACAATCGCAAACTCTTCCGCTTCTTCCCGCATGCGCTGCCAGTGTGTAAAGCGTATCCAGCTTTCTGCCTCATGAGGCTGATAGTCATGATGCGCCCAGGCCATCCAGGGAATCAGGCTGTCCAGCGAAGCGTTAACCGCAGCCGTAAATGCGGGGACATCGGCTAACAGGAAAGGACGCAGATGAAGATTCAGCGGGGAAGGGAGCATGTGATCGACCCGGTCAGTAAAGAATATCCTCATTCTGCCTGCAACGAACCGAAACACCAAAAGCTTTATGTGTAAACCTATATTTACTTTTGTGTGAAGGGCGGATTGGGTGGGGTTTATATTTAAATTGATGTTTTATATGTATTAAATTAAAAATTGTCGAGCCGGATTGTAGCGATGGTAATAAATATGTACACCCTGTCTTGCGCACTGTATCTAATGTGATACAGTGTCTGCATTCCTCAACGAGGAGCCCACGACTGCCAATTCGAGCCAAAGGATCGCCATCATGCAAAAAGACGCGCTGAATAATGTGCATATCGCCGGTGAACAGGTCTTAATTACGCCTGAAGAGCTGAAAGCGAAATTTCCACTGACCGCTGAACAGCAGGAACAGATTGCTGCCTCTCGCCAGACAATCGCTGACATTATCGCTGGCCGCGATCCGCGTCTGCTGGTGGTATGCGGTCCCTGCTCCATTCACGACACGGAAGTGGCCCTGGATTATGCGCGTCGTCTGCAGAGCCTTTCCGAACAGCTCAACGATCAGCTTTATATCGTGATGCGCGTCTACTTTGAAAAACCGCGTACCACCGTCGGCTGGAAAGGGCTGATCAACGACCCTTACATGGATAACTCGTTCGACATGGAAGCGGGCCTGCACATTGCGCGCCAGCTGCTGGTCAGCCTGGTCGAAATGGGCCTGCCGCTGGCAACCGAAGCGCTGGATCCCAACAGCCCGCAATATCTTGGCGATCTGTTCAGCTGGTCCGCGATTGGTGCCCGTACCACAGAATCACAAACACACCGTGAGATGGCGTCGGGCCTGTCGATGCCGGTAGGCTTTAAGAATGGCACCGATGGCAGTCTGGGCACCGCGATCAACGCGATGCGCGCCGCCGCAATGCCGCACCGCTTTGTCGGCATCAATCAGGCCGGTCAGGTCTGTCTGCTGCAGACCCAGGGCAATCCGGATGGTCACGTCATCCTGCGTGGCGGCAAAGCGCCCAACTACGGTCCGGAAGATGTCGCGCAGTGTGAAAAAGAGATGCTCAGGGCGGGACTGCGTCCGGCCTTAATGATAGATTGCAGCCACGGTAATTCGAATAAAGACTACAGCCGTCAGCCTGGCGTAGCGGAATCCGCTATTGCGCAGATAAAAGATGGGAACCGTTCAATCATTGGTCTGATGCTGGAAAGCCACATCAATGAAGGTAACCAGTCTTCTGAGCAGCCACGCAGCGAAATGAAGTATGGTGTTTCCGTTACTGATGCCTGCATCAACTGGGAAGTGACCGAAACGCTGCTGCGTGACATGCATCAGGATCTGCAGGGAGTGCTGTCGGCGCGTCTGTCATAAGAGGTGTAAGAGCAATGGTGGCTGAACTGACCGCGTTACGCGATCAAATTGACAGTGTGGATAAAGCGCTGCTGGAACTGCTGGCTAAACGGCTGGAGCTGGTGGCCGACGTCGGAGAGGTCAAAAGCCGTTACGGTCTGCCTATCTATGTGCCGGAGCGCGAAGCCTCCATGCTGGCTTCCCGCCGCAAAGAGGCAGAAGCGCTGGGTGTGCCACCGGATCTGATTGAGGATGTGCTGCGCCGTGTGATGCGCGAATCCTATACCAGTGAGAATGACAAAGGCTTCAAAACCCTCTGTCCTGAACTGCGTCCGGTGGTGATTGTCGGCGGCAAGGGGCAGATGGGCCGACTGTTTGAAAAAATGCTCGGGCTGTCAGGCTATACGGTCAAAACGCTGGATAAAGAGGACTGGGCGCAGGCCGATGCGCTGCTCAGCGATGCTGGCATGGTGATTATCAGCGTGCCGATTCACCTGACCGAGCAGGTCATCGCTCAGCTGCCACCTCTGCCGGAAGACTGTATTCTGGTCGATCTGGCGTCGGTTAAGAACCGGCCACTGCAGGCAATGCTGGCGGCACATAGCGGCCCGGTGCTGGGGCTTCACCCGATGTTTGGTCCGGACAGCGGCAGCCTGGCAAAACAGGTGGTGGTCTGGTGTGATGGCCGGCAGCCGGAAGCGTATCAGTGGTTCCTGGAGCAGATTCAGGTCTGGGGCGCACGTCTGCATCGCATCAGCGCGGTGGAGCATGATCAGAATATGGCGTTTATTCAGGCGCTGCGTCACTTTGCCACTTTCGCTTACGGCCTGCATCTGGCGGAAGAGAACGTCAATCTGGATCAGCTGCTGGCGCTCTCCTCGCCAATCTACCGGCTGGAGCTGGCGATGGTCGGGCGGCTGTTCGCTCAGGATCCGCAGCTCTATGCGGACATCATCATGTCATCGGAGAGTAATCTGGCGCTGATAAAGCGTTACTATCAGCGGTTTGGCGAAGCGATTGCCTTGCTTGAGCAGGGTGACAAGCAGGCCTTTATTGCCAGCTTCAACCGGATAGAGGAGTGGTTTGGCGATCACGCAAAACGCTTCCTGGTAGAAAGCCGGAGCCTGTTACGCTCGGCGAATGACAGCCGTCCATAACTGAAAAAGGCATCCCTGCGGATGCCTTTTCTCTTTATTCACCCGGCTCTACCGGCACTACATTCTCGCTGGGGTAGCAGCCCAGCACCTTCAGAGAGCGGGTCATGGTTTTCAGTTCCTGAAGCGCCTGCTGCATCCGTTCCGATTGCAGATTGCCCTGCACATCAATGTAAAACATCTCTTCCCACGGGTTGCCATTAATCGGGCGCGACTCAAGCTTACTCATAATCAGGTTATGCTGACGCAGCACCAGAAGCGCATCAACCAGTGCCCCCGCCTGCTGGCCGGTCGCCATAATCAGGGTGGTTTTGGCCGGAACCTGATCGGAGACCTCGATCGCTTTACGCGCCAGCACGATGAAACGGGTATGGTTCTGCTGCTGATTAGCCAGATTACGCTCCAGCACCTGCAGCTGATACAGCTCGCCACCGGCTTCACTGCCCAGTGCTGCGACGGTGGGGGAGTTGAGCGCCGCCACTTTCTCCATCGCCGCCGCCGTACTCTCGGTGTATTCGATTTTCCAGTGCGGGAAGCGGTTAATGAACTGGCTGCACTGCTGGAAAGGCTGAGGATGGCTGTAGACAGTCTCGATCTGCTGTAAATCAGTAGGGCCGTTGACCAGCACGCAGTGGTCGATAGGGAGGGTCAGCTCGCCCACAATAGAGAGGCTGGTCTGTTGCAGCAAATCGTAGACGTCGTTGATCGAACCGGAACTGGTGTTCTCAATCGGCATCACCGCATAGTCAGCGACGCCGTTTTCGACCTGTTTGATGATGTCATGAAACTTCAGGCAGCCTGACTCCACCATGCTGTCAAAATGGCGCGAGGCGTAGTTGCGGGCGGCAAGGTGAGAATAGGAACCTTTCGGGCCCAGGAAGGCGATACGGGCGGCATGCGCATGCGGATGGTTGAGGTTTTTCTGCAGCAGCGCCTGCTGAGTCAGGACGGAATCTTCAATTATCAGCTGAAAGAGGCGGGTAATGTAATGGGCGTCCAGCTTGTGCGCTTTTCCCAGCACGATCAGATTTTCCAGCAGTGCGCGTTCGCGCTCCACATCCCGAATCGGACGATGCGTTGCCAGCTTCGCTTGTGCCACTTCCACGGCCAGCAGACGACGCTCGGCCAGCAGCGTCAGAAGTTTTTTATCCACTGCGCTGATTTTATCGCGTAGCGCCAGCAATGGATTGTCGGGATTCATAGGGCTCACCTGTATGCTATCCAATAAAAAAGCCTCCCGGTTGGGAGGCTTCGTTGTTCGTCTTCGCTTTCATTCTCACACGACGAATGGCCTCCCGTTCAGGGGAAGGTAAAAAAGAAAGCGAAGAAAAACAGGTCAGGTTTCATGGTGACATCCGAAAAGAGAGTGGACTGAGAGTAACCGTACTGCTCAAAAGCTGTCAATAAAAAACGCGCCCGGAGGCGCGTTAGCAAAATCAGGACTCTTCGCCGGCGGGTATGATGTCTTTTACGCTGGCACTGGCACGGCGCGCTTCAGACTTGTGCTGAACCTTATTCAGCTGGCGTTCGAGCTTCGCGATCAAATCGTTGATGGCGGTATACATATCGTCGTGCTTGGCACTGGCTACCAGGGTCCCGTTTGGTGTGTTTATAGTGGCGTCGGCCACAAATTCTTTGGGCTCTTTGGACAGGACAATATGCGGATTAATCAGGTCGGTTTGCCATTTTTCCAGCTTGGCGAGACGGTCTTCAACATGGCTTCGGATTGCCGGGGTAATCTCCATTTGCTTACTGGTAATGTTCAGAATCATTATTCTTACCTCTCTGTCATTTCCGTCTTGGTCCTTTCAGCATAGCGCGAAAAAAAGGTAAATGTGAGATTCCGGTCACGAAAAAATGTCACTTTTTGTCAGCAGGATTATTCTGCGAGAAAGGCAGAAAAACGGGCTGAAATGGCTTGAAGCGAAACGATTAACAGGGCATGCTTGATGGGTTGACACGCAGCGTTCAGATCCAATCCTGACTGTTCTGTGAGCAAAAAAAGCAGCCATCGCAGGCTGCTTTTTTATGTCTGAAAACCAGACGGGCTATCAGCTGTTATTCGCAGCGATGATTTTCGCCACTTTATCGGCTTCAGCGTTCAGTTGCAGTTGGCGATAGGCATTTTCCATCAGCGGCAGGGCATCGTGTGTGGCCTGCGTATCCGGATAATCGCGCATCATCCCTTCAACACGGTTAACAACCGCGACATACGCCTCACGCTTAGTATAGAATTGCGCCACTGAAAGCTCATATTTGGCCAGGCGATCTTTCAGGTAGACCAGTCGTTTTTGCGCATCGGCCGCATACTGGCTGTTGGGGTAGTTGCGCAGCAGCTGGGCAAAATCACGGAATGCGTCACGGGCGTGTGTCGGGTCGCGGTCAGAACGATCAATACCAAAGAAGCCCTGCAGTGCCGAGTCATCCAGCGCCATATCCGTCAGACCTTTCATATAAATGACATAGTCGATGTTCGGATGGGTAGGATTCAGACGCATAAAGCGGGCAATAGCAGCCTGCGCCAGGGGCAGATCGGCATTTTTATAGTACGCGTAGATTAAATCCAGCTGAACCTGCTGCGCATAAGGACCGAACGGATAACGATTATCCAGCGCTTCCAGTTGCTTAATCGCAGCTTTAAAGTTACCGTCCTGCAGCTTTTGCTGCGCTGTGGCATAGATTTCAGAAGGCGGGCTGTCCGGTACCGCGTCATTTGAGCCGGAACAACCAACAAGTGCCAGGCTCAGTGTGGCAGCAGCCACCAGATGTTTCATACGCGTCATGACGAAGTGATTATCCTCAAATGTTATGGCGGAAGCTGTCCGTATAGCTCCCGGTAATGACCAGGTACGATAGCACATTATATTAAACGGCATCGCCGTGAAAACCCAACGTTAACGAAGAAGCTGTATATGGCACAACAAGTTCAACTCACCGCAACGGTATCCGAATCACAACTCGGACAACGCTTAGATCAGACTTTGGCGGAATTGTTCCCTGATTATTCACGTTCTCGCATAAAAGAGTGGATCCTCGACCGTCGCGTGACGGTAAACGGTGTAGTGGTAGAAACACCGAAAGAAAAAGTGTTGGGCGGCGAGCTGGTCGCGATTGACGCTGAGATCGAGGAGGAACAGCGCTGGGAACCGCAGAACCTGCCACTCGACATCGTTTATGAAGATGAAGACATCATTGTCATCAACAAACCGCGTGACTTCGTGGTGCATCCAGGCGCCGGTAATCCGGATGGCACGGTGTTAAACGCCTTACTGCATCACTATCCGGCAATCAGGGATGTGCCGCGCGCGGGCATCGTACACCGCCTGGATAAAGACACCACCGGCCTGATGGTGGTCGCGAAAACCGTTCCCGCTCAGACGCATCTGGTGGACTCGCTGCAGCGCCGCGAAATCACCCGTGAATATGAGGCGGTCGCGATTGGTACGATGACCGCAGGCGGCACGGTTGAGCAGCCGATTAGCCGTCACTCCACCAAACGTACTCACATGGCGGTTCACCCTATGGGCAAACCGGCGGTAACCCATTACCGCATCATGGAGCACTTTCGCGCGCATACCCGTCTGCGTCTGCGTCTGGAAACCGGCCGTACACACCAGATCCGTGTGCACATGTCCCACATCAGCCATCCGCTGGTGGGCGATCCGCTGTACGGTGGCCGCCCGCGTCCGCCAAAAGGTGCGTCAGAAGCCTTTATCAGCGCGCTGCGTGGGTTTGATCGCCAGGCGCTGCATGCCACCATGCTGCGTCTCTATCATCCTATCAGCGGGATTGAAATGGAGTTTCACGCCGCGCTTCCGCAGGATATGGTCGATCTGGTTGCGGCCCTGAAAGCGGATACCGAAGAGTTCAAAGACCAGATGGATTGGTGATGGATCTGATCACGCCCGAGTGGCCTGTGCCATCCCGTGTCCGGGCCTGCTCGACACAACGGCAGGGAGGGGTTAGCGCCTCGCCCTGGTATGCACTGAATCTCGGCGGGCACGTGGGGGATGCTCCCGACGCGGTGGCGCAGAACCGGCAGCGACTGGTGACAGAAGCAGGTTTACCCGCCATGCCGCAGTGGCTGGATCAGGTTCATGGCACGGATGTTGTGCGTCTGACGGCAGGGGACAGTGCGCCATTACGTGCGGATGCCTGTATCACTGACCAGCCCGGCACCGTCTGTGCCATCATGACCGCCGACTGCCTGCCGGTTCTGTTCTGTTCGCAGGATGGACGTGAAGTGGCGGCGGCGCATGCAGGGTGGCGCGGACTCTGCGCGGGCGTGCTGGAAAATACGCTGGCACAGTTTCGTTCGCCGCCCGATCAGATTCATGCCTGGCTTGGACCGGCCATCGGGCCCGATGCGTTTGAGGTCGGCGCCGAGGTGCGACAGGCGTTTGTTGCGCAGGACGCGCGCACCGCAGCGGCATTCCGTCCGGCGGCCGATCGCTTTTATGCCGATATCTGGATGCTGGCCCGGATGCGATTACAGTCCGCGGGCGTACACTCCATCAGTGCCGACACGCGTTGTACCTATACGCAGCGCGACGATTTCTTCTCCTTCCGTCGCGATGGGATAACCGGACGTATGGCAACTTTGATCTGGCTGTTATAACCTTACGCCATAAGACGGTCCAGTCAGCGCATTTTTTACTCAAATCTCAGGTCATTAACCTTGAAAATTTGAGGGATGACCTCATCTAATCTCCAGTAGCATTTTGACCTGTAATGGGAGGAATTATGCGTCTGGATCGTCTTACCAACAAATTCCAGCTGGCTCTCGCCGACGCGCAGTCCCTGGCTCTGGGACACGATAATCAATTCATAGAACCTCTGCACCTGATGAGCGCACTGCTCAGACAGGAGGGCGGATCCGTTTCACCTTTACTGACCTCGGCGGGTATCAACGTCGCGCCATTTGGTACTCAGGTCGAGCAGGCTATCGATCGTCTGCCACAGGTAGAGGGTAGCGAAGGGGATGTGCAGCCCTCATCTGACCTTGTGCGGGTGCTGAACCTGTGCGACAAACTGGCGCAGAAGCGCAACGATAACTTTATTTCATCCGAATTATTTGTTCTGGCTGCCCTGGAATCACGCGGCTCACTGGCCGATCTGCTCAAAGCAGCGGGTGCCACGCGCGAAAAAATCACCAGTGCGATTGAGCAGATGCGGGGAGGGGACAACGTGAACGATCAGGGGGCTGAAGATCAGCGCCAGGCTTTAAAGAAATATACTATCGATCTCACCGAGCGGGCAGAGAAAGGCAAACTCGATCCGGTTATTGGCCGTGATGAAGAGATTCGCCGTACCATCCAGGTGCTGCAGCGCCGGACGAAAAACAACCCGGTGCTGATTGGTGAACCGGGTGTGGGTAAAACCGCGATTGTTGAAGGACTGGCGCAGCGCATTATTAATGGCGAAGTGCCTGAAGGGCTGAAAGGCCGGCGAGTGCTGGCGCTGGATATGGGTGCGCTGGTGGCCGGGGCAAAATATCGTGGCGAATTCGAAGAGCGTCTGAAAGGCGTGCTGAGCGACCTGTCAAAACAGGAAGGCAACGTCATTCTGTTTATCGACGAGCTGCACACGATGGTAGGTGCCGGTAAAGCTGACGGTGCGATGGATGCAGGCAACATGCTTAAGCCTGCGCTGGCAAGGGGTGAACTCCACTGTGTCGGAGCGACGACGCTCGATGAATACCGCCAGTACATCGAAAAAGATGCCGCGCTGGAGCGCCGCTTCCAGAAAGTCTTCGTCGCCGAGCCGAGCGTGGAAGATACCATCGCCATTTTGCGCGGCCTGAAAGAGCGTTACGAATTGCATCATCATGTGCAGATCACCGACCCGGCGATTGTCGCGGCGGCCACGCTTTCTCATCGCTACATCGCCGACCGTCAGCTACCCGATAAAGCGATTGACCTGATCGACGAGGCTGCCTCCAGCATTCGTATGCAGATGGACTCGAAGCCCGAATCGCTGGATCGACTGGAGCGCCGCATCATTCAGCTGAAGCTGGAGCAGCAGGCGCTGAAGAAAGAGGCGGACGATGCCAGCATCAAGCGTCTTGAAATGCTGGAGACGGAGCTTGGCCAGAAAGAGCGTGAATATGCCGAGCTTGAAGATGAGTGGAAGACAGAAAAAGCTTCGCTCTCTGGCACCCAGAATATCAAAGCTGAACTGGAGCAGGCGCGTCTGAATTTAGAGCAGGCCCGTCGCCAGGGCGATCTCGCTCAGATGTCAGAGCTACAGTACGGCAAGATCCCGGAGCTGGAAAAGCAGCTGGCAGCCGCCACCCAGGCGGAAGGCAAAACTATGAAGTTATTGCGTAACCGCGTAACGGATGTGGAAATTGCCGATGTGCTGGCGCGCTGGACCGGTATTCCTGTAGCCCGGATGATGGAAGGGGAGCGCGATAAGCTGCTGCGTATGGAGCAGGATCTGCATGGCCGGGTTATTGGACAGGATGAGGCGGTTGAGGCGGTTTCAAACGCTATCCGACGCAGTCGCGCAGGTCTGTCTGATCCTAACCGGCCTATCGGTTCATTCCTGTTCCTGGGCCCAACCGGGGTAGGTAAAACCGAGCTGTGTAAATCGCTGGCTAATTTCCTGTTCGACAGTGACGATGCGATGGTACGTATCGACATGTCCGAGTTTATGGAAAAACACTCCGTGTCACGGCTGGTGGGTGCTCCTCCCGGATATGTGGGATATGAAGAGGGTGGCTATCTGACCGAAGCGGTGCGTCGTCGTCCTTATTCCGTAATTCTGCTGGATGAGGTCGAGAAAGCACATCCGGATGTCTTTAACATTCTGCTGCAGGTGCTGGACGATGGGCGTCTGACGGATGGGCAGGGACGGACGGTCGATTTCCGTAACAGCGTGGTGATTATGACCTCTAACCTGGGATCGGATCTTATCCAGGAGCGGTTCGGCGACCTCGGCTACCCGGAAATGAAAGAGATCGTCATGGGCGTGGTCGGACAGCATTTCCGTCCTGAGTTCATTAACCGTATCGATGAAGTGGTAGTGTTCCATCCGCTGGCGGAGAAACATATTGCGTCTATCGCGCAGATTCAGCTGCAGCGGCTTTACAAACGTCTGGACGAACGGGGTTATCAGCTGCACATCTCGGATGCGGCGCTGCGACTGCTGGCAGAAAACGGCTATGATCCGGTCTATGGTGCGCGTCCGCTGAAACGGGCGATACAGCAGCAGATAGAGAACCCGCTGGCTCAGCAGATTCTGGCTGGCACGCTGGTTCCCGGCAAAACCATCGAAATGGATGTGGAAAACGACACCATTATTGCTCACCAGTAAGTGTGTGCGACAAAAAACGGGCCGCAGGCCCGTTTTTTTAGCGTTTTGTGGGTGTTTTGCTTACTTTGACCTCGTTTTGGATGCAAAGTGAACGGTTGATTAAAAAGTTGTAGTTTACGCTTGCGCTATCTGAACCGTTCCCTATAATGCGCCTCCATCAACACGGCACACCGGCAACGGGAAGCGTGCTGAGAGGTTCAGGAGACTGACCCGCCGGAGAAAAACTTCTGAAAAAGAGGTTGACTCTGAAGGAGGAAAGCGTAATATACGCCACCTCGCGACAGGACGCTAACGCACTGTTCGCGCTGCTCTTTAACAATTTATCAGGCAATCTGTGTGGGCACTCGCAGGATTGATATCAGCGTCTCCGGACGCAAAAAAATATCAAGTCTCACGAGTGAACACATAATGACATTCATTATGACGTTTTACAGATGAGCATCGCTGCACTGGTTGCAGCAAATCAAACTTTAAATTGAAGAGTTTGATCATGGCTCAGATTGAACGCTGGCGGCAGGCCTAACACATGCAAGTCGGACGGTAGCACAGAGGAGCTTGCTCCTTGGGTGACGAGTGGCGGACGGGTGAGTAATGTCTGGGGATCTGCCCGATAGAGGGGGATAACCACTGGAAACGGTGGCTAATACCGCATAACGTCGCAAGACCAAAGAGGGGGACCTTCGGGCCTCTCACTATCGGATGAACCCAGATGGGATTAGCTAGTAGGCGGGGTAATGGCCCACCTAGGCGACGATCCCTAGCTGGTCTGAGAGGATGACCAGCCACACTGGAACTGAGACACGGTCCAGACTCCTACGGGAGGCAGCAGTGGGGAATATTGCACAATGGGCGCAAGCCTGATGCAGCCATGCCGCGTGTATGAAGAAGGCCTTCGGGTTGTAAAGTACTTTCAGCGGGGAGGAAGGCGGTGCGGTTAATAACCGTGCCGATTGACGTTACCCGCAGAAGAAGCACCGGCTAACTCCGTGCCAGCAGCCGCGGTAATACGGAGGGTGCAAGCGTTAATCGGAATTACTGGGCGTAAAGCGCACGCAGGCGGTCTGTTAAGTCAGATGTGAAATCCCCGGGCTTAACCTGGGAACTGCATTTGAAACTGGCAGGCTTGAGTCTCGTAGAGGGGGGTAGAATTCCAGGTGTAGCGGTGAAATGCGTAGAGATCTGGAGGAATACCGGTGGCGAAGGCGGCCCCCTGGACGAAGACTGACGCTCAGGTGCGAAAGCGTGGGGAGCAAACAGGATTAGATACCCTGGTAGTCCACGCCGTAAACGATGTCGACTTGGAGGCTGTGCCCTTGAGGCGTGGCTTCCGGAGCTAACGCGTTAAGTCGACCGCCTGGGGAGTACGGCCGCAAGGTTAAAACTCAAATGAATTGACGGGGGCCCGCACAAGCGGTGGAGCATGTGGTTTAATTCGATGCAACGCGAAGAACCTTACCTACTCTTGACATCCAGCGAACTTTCCAGAGATGGATTGGTGCCTTCGGGAACGCTGAGACAGGTGCTGCATGGCTGTCGTCAGCTCGTGTTGTGAAATGTTGGGTTAAGTCCCGCAACGAGCGCAACCCTTATCCTTTGTTGCCAGCGATTCGGTCGGGAACTCAAAGGAGACTGCCGGTGATAAACCGGAGGAAGGTGGGGATGACGTCAAGTCATCATGGCCCTTACGAGTAGGGCTACACACGTGCTACAATGGCGCATACAAAGAGAAGCGACCTCGCGAGAGCAAGCGGACCTCACAAAGTGCGTCGTAGTCCGGATCGGAGTCTGCAACTCGACTCCGTGAAGTCGGAATCGCTAGTAATCGTGGATCAGAATGCCACGGTGAATACGTTCCCGGGCCTTGTACACACCGCCCGTCACACCATGGGAGTGGGTTGCAAAAGAAGTAGGTAGCTTAACCTTCGGGAGGGCGCTTACCACTTTGTGATTCATGACTGGGGTGAAGTCGTAACAAGGTAACCGTAGGGGAACCTGCGGTTGGATCACCTCCTTACCTTAAGATACCTTCCCGCGCAGTGCTCACACAGATTGTCTGATAAAAAGTAACGAGCAGAAAAAACCTCTACAGGCTTGTAGCTCAGGTGGTTAGAGCGCACCCCTGATAAGGGTGAGGTCGGTGGTTCAAGTCCACTCAGGCCTACCAAATTCGCACTCACGCTGCGTTATGTCTCCGGCTCGCATAGTTCACTATGCTTCGCGAAGACATGCCTTGCCTGAGCACGAATTGCACTTCTCACGAAGTGTACTCGGTTGAACGTAGTGGTCTCTGCAGTAACTGTATGGGGCTATAGCTCAGCTGGGAGAGCGCCTGCCTTGCACGCAGGAGGTCAGCGGTTCGATCCCGCTTAGCTCCACCATACCGTTTTAACTGTTTTTTCTGAAATACCTCAGAGCGTACCGGCAACGGTGTGCTGTGACGTATTATGCTCTTTAACAATCCGGAACAAGCTGAAAATTGAAACGACGTGTCGCTTTCATTCTCCGTAAATAAGAATGGAAAAGGCGATGCGTACGAGTCTCTCAAATGCTTGCAGTCCGCAGCGTGAAAAACGCCTGTGGGTTGTGAGGTTAAGCGACTAAGCGTACACGGTGGATGCCCAGGCAGTCAGAGGCGATGAAGGACGTGCTAATCTGCGTAAAGCGACGGTAAGGTGATATGAACCGCTACAGCCGTCGATGTCCGAATGGGGAAACCCGGTGCACTCTGTGCATCATTGCAGCATGAATACATAGTGCTGCAAGGCGAACCGGGGGAACTGAAACATCTAAGTACCCCGAGGAAAAGAAATCAACCGAGATTCCCCCAGTAGCGGCGAGCGAACGGGGAGCAGCCCAGAGCCTGAATCAGCCTGTGTGTTAGTGGAAGCGTCTGGAAAGTCGCAGGGTACAGGGTGATACTCCCGTACACAAAAGCACACACGCTGTGAGCTCGATGAGTAAGGCGGGACACGTGGTATCCTGTCTGAATATGGGGGGACCATCCTCCAAGGCTAAATACTCCTGACTGACCGATAGTGAACCAGTACCGTGAGGGAAAGGCGAAAAGAACCCCGGCGAGGGGAGTGAAAAAGAACCTGAAACCGTGTACGTACAAGCAGTGGGAGCCTCTTTTATGGGGTGACTGCGTACCTTTTGTATAATGGGTCAGCGACTTATATTCTGTAGCAAGGTTAACCGTATAGGGGAGCCGCAGGGAAACCGAGTCTTAACTGGGCGTTAAGTTGCAGGGTATAGACCCGAAACCCGGTGATCTAGCCATGGGCAGGTTGAAGGTTGGGTAACACTAACTGGAGGACCGAACCGACTAATGTTGAAAAATTAGCGGATGACCTGTGGCTGGGGGTGAAAGGCCAATCAAACCGGGAGATAGCTGGTTCTCCCCGAAAGCTATTTAGGTAGCGCCTCGTGAACTCATCTCCGGGGGTAGAGCACTGTTTCGGCTAGGGGGCCATCCCGGCTTACCAACCCGATGCAAACTGCGAATACCGGAGAATGTTATCACGGGAGACACACGGCGGGTGCTAACGTCCGTCGTGAAGAGGGAAACAACCCAGACCGCCAGCTAAGGTCCCAAAGTCATGGTTAAGTGGGAAACGATGTGGGAAGGCACAGACAGCCAGGATGTTGGCTTAGAAGCAGCCATCATTTAAAGAAAGCGTAATAGCTCACTGGTCGAGTCGGCCTGCGCGGAAGATGTAACGGGGCTAAACCATGCACCGAAGCTGCGGCAGCAGTAGCGATACTGTTGGGTAGGGGAGCGTTCTGTAAGCCGTCGAAGGTGTGCTGTGAGGCATGCTGGAGGTATCAGAAGTGCGAATGCTGACATAAGTAACGATAAAGCGGGTGAAAAGCCCGCTCGCCGGAAGACCAAGGGTTCCTGTTCAACGTTAATCGGAGCAGGGTGAGTCGACCCCTAAGGCGAGGCCGAAAGGCGTAGTCGATGGGAAACAGGTTAATATTCCTGTACTCGGTGTTACTGCGAAGGGGGGACGGAGAAGGCTATATCGGCCGGGCGACGGTTGTCCCGGTTTAAGCGTGTAGGTGTGTGTTCCAGGCAAATCCGGTTCACTTTACACTGAGGCGTGACGACGAGGCACTACGGTGCTGAAGTGATAAATGCCCTGCTTCCAGGAAAAGCCTCTAAGCATCAGGTAACACAGAATCGTACCCCAAACCGACACAGGTGGTCAGGTAGAGAATACCAAGGCGCTTGAGAGAACTCGGGTGAAGGAACTAGGCAAAATGGTGCCGTAACTTCGGGAGAAGGCACGCTGGCGCGTAGGTGAAGGGACTTGCTCCCGGAGCTGAAGCCAGTCGAAGATACCAGCTGGCTGCAACTGTTTATTAAAAACACAGCACTGTGCAAACACGAAAGTGGACGTATACGGTGTGACGCCTGCCCGGTGCCGGAAGGTTAATTGATGGGGTTATCCGTAAGGAGAAGCTCCTGATCGAAGCCCCGGTAAACGGCGGCCGTAACTATAACGGTCCTAAGGTAGCGAAATTCCTTGTCGGGTAAGTTCCGACCTGCACGAATGGCGTAATGATGGCCAGGCTGTCTCCACCCGAGACTCAGTGAAATTGAACTCGCTGTGAAGATGCAGTGTACCCGCGGCAAGACGGAAAGACCCCGTGAACCTTTACTACAGCTTGACACTGAACATTGAGCCTTGATGTGTAGGATAGGTGGGAGGCTTTGAAGCGCGGACGCCAGTCTGCGTGGAGCCATCCTTGAAATACCACCCTTTAATGTTTGATGTTCTAACGTGGCCCCGTGATCCGGGGTGCGGACAGTGTCTGGTGGGTAGTTTGACTGGGGCGGTCTCCTCCCAAAGAGTAACGGAGGAGCACGAAGGTCAGCTAATCACGGTCGGACATCGTGAGGTTAGTGCAATGGCATAAGCTGGCTTGACTGCGAGAGTGACGGCTCGAGCAGGTGCGAAAGCAGGTCATAGTGATCCGGTGGTTCTGAATGGAAGGGCCATCGCTCAACGGATAAAAGGTACTCCGGGGATAACAGGCTGATACCGCCCAAGAGTTCATATCGACGGCGGTGTTTGGCACCTCGATGTCGGCTCATCACATCCTGGGGCTGAAGTAGGTCCCAAGGGTACGGCTGTTCGCCGTTTAAAGTGGTACGCGAGCTGGGTTTAGAACGTCGTGAGACAGTTCGGTCCCTATCTGCCGTGGGCGCTGGAGAATTGAGGGGGGTTGCTCCTAGTACGAGAGGACCGGAGTGAACGCACCGCTGGTGTTCGGGTTGTCATGCCAATGGCACTGCCCGGTAGCTAAGTGCGGAAAAGATAAGTGCTGAAAGCATCTAAGCACGAAACTTGCCCCGAGATGAGTTCTCCCTGACCCTTTGAGGGTCCTGAAGGGACGTTGAAGACGACGACGTTGATAGGCCGGGTGTGTAAGCGCAGCGATGCGTTGAGCTAACCGGTACTAATGACCCGTGAGGCTTAACCTTACAACGCCAGAGGCGTTTTTGAGAGACGATTTTCAGCCCTGTTTTCCGGATAAGAATTTGCGGAAACGAAAGATTTTGCGGCGTGACAAGGCGCAGAGCGAAGACATCAGCGGGAGCATACTGACGTATGTGACCGGTGTGGCTGAGCGATGGCAACGCGGTCATAACGTAAAAGATTCGTTTCGTGCACCAAGATTTGCCTGGCGGCTTTAGCGCGGTGGTCCCACCTGACCCCATGCCGAACTCAGAAGTGAAACGCCGTAGCGCCGATGGTAGTGTGGGGCCTCCCCATGCGAGAGTAGGGAACTGCCAGGCATTGTATAAGTGAAGAAGCCCCGCACGCGAGTGCGGGGCTTTTTTACGTCTGTACTCTGCTACATTGTGCTGAAATTCTCACTTATTACCCTGCTATCCATTACCGTTATCCCACCAGATTCTGTCATAAAATGCCAGCAACCCGCTGATTTTTCGATAATTAGCGATGCAGCTCACAATAACAATCTCAGAATACCCGGCCTTTACCTTAGGTAGAGTTAAATGCTTTACTCACCTTTTAGACGCTGTTGATCAGCAAGGAGCAGAGGTAAAGCATGACACCCATAAACAATAATATTCAGCCGGATGATGCAAAAAAACGTATCTGGGCGATCGTCGGTGCCTCATCGGGCAACCTGGTCGAGTGGTTTGACTTCTACGTCTACTCATTCTTTTCACTCTACTTCGCGCACATCTTTTTTCCTCAGGGCGATACCACGACGCAGCTGTTGCAGACGGCAGGGGTATTTGCAGCCGGGTTTTTAATGCGCCCGATTGGCGGCTGGCTGTTCGGCTATATCGGCGACAAGCATGGCCGTAAAAATTCAATGCTGGTTTCGGTCTGCATGATGTGTTTTGGTTCGCTGGTGATTGCCTGCTTACCCGGCTATGCAACGATCGGCGTCGCGGCTCCCGTCATTCTGCTGCTGGCGCGTATGTTTCAGGGCTTGTCGGTAGGAGGGGAGTATGGCACCAGCGCCACTTACATGAGCGAAGTGGCACTGGAAGGGCGCAAAGGATTTTATGCCTCTTTCCAGTATGTCACGCTGATTGGCGGTCAGCTGGCAGCGGTCCTGACGGTGGTGGTGCTGCAGTTCCTGCTTACGGATGCTGAGCTGCGAAGCTGGGGCTGGCGTATTCCGTTCTTCCTTGGCGCGCTGCTCGCCGTTGTCGCGCTGTGGTTACGCCGTTCACTGGAAGAAACCTCAGACAAGCGCAGTCGCGAGCATCGCGATGCGGGCAGCGTCATCGGGTTACTGCGCAACCATACCCGACCTTTCCTGATGGTGCTGGGTTTTACCGCGGGCGGCTCGCTGAGCTTTTACACCTTTACTACCTATATGCAGAAGTATCTGGTGAATACTTCAGGTATGGATCCGAAAACGGCCAGCGGTCTGATGACCGGTGCGCTGCTGGTCTTTATGCTTATTCAGCCGGTGGTTGGTGCGCTCTCCGATAAAATCGGACGGCGTACCTCAATGATGATTTTTGGGGCGGGCGCGGCCATCTGTACGGTGCCGATTCTGACCCTGCTGCAAAACGTGCAGAGTCCCGGCGTCGCTTTTCTCCTGATCATGCTTGCCCTGCTGATTACCAGTTTCTACACCGCCATCAGCGGTATTCTGAAAGCCGAAATGTTTCCGCCCCAGGTCCGTGCGCTGGGCGTCGGACTCTCTTATGCGGTAGCGAATGCGATATTCGGTGGATCGGCAGAGTATGTGGCACTGCTGATGAAGCAGCAGGGGATTGAGACGACCTTCTTCTGGTATGTTTCCGCGATGGGCGCGGTAGCGTTTCTGGTGTCGCTGTTACTGCATAAGCGCGGCAAGGGCATCAAACTCTGATACGCCTACTGGCTGAGATTCCACAGGGCGATGCCGCTGGCAGCACCGGCGGCATCCCAGGCGAAATCTTTCCAGCTCCAGCCGCTGCCCGCCGGGCGGCTGTCATATCCCTCTTTAGCCGCTACGAGGCTTAACGAAAACATAAAGCCGATCGTCTGGCTCTGCCGCTCAGAAAGGTGCTGGCGCTGCCCATATTCACTGCCCGCTGCCGCCAGTGCGGCGGAAGCAAAAAAGTGTTCCGCTTTATCGCGTCCGGTCCGCTCATCCTGGGCTACATGGGCACATCCACTACACAACAGCACAGCAAGCAGCACAATTCGCATAGTAGATGCCCATACCCTGCACGTATCAGAGAATACGGCTAATCAGGCGATCGATACGGATCCGGCGCAGACGACGGATCAGTTTCCGTACCTTGGCCGGGTAATCGGCAATGCTCTCCAGTTCACGGAAGTGAGTGACGACCTGGGTGTGCTGCCGGATCAGCGTCAGCTCTTTCTCGCGCTGAGCCGCTAACTGCTGATGAGGATCGTGGATCAGCACCGCATTTTCCAGATCGAGTCGCCACGCGCGCGGGTTGAGGTTATTACCGGTAATAAGCTGCCATTCGTCATCAACCCACATCCCTTTAAGGTGATAGCTGTTCTCGCCATCTTTCCAGAGTCGCACGGTCAGTTGATCGGTGGTGACGTAATATTGCAGGCGGCTCAGGAAGCGACGCAGATTGATTTCATAAAGATAGGGCAGGGCGCCGATAATTTTGAATGGCTGATCGGGCGCAATATAGAAATCATTGGCGGTTTTGTCACCGACGATGATTTCGACCTTTTTGCCCTGCCGCAGCAGATGAATAATATTCCGGACCAGCAGCGCGGGCAGGTTGAAGTAAGGAGTACAGATGACCAGCTTCTCTTCCGCGCAGGGCATCAGATGGAAGATGGTTTTATTGAGGAGGCTATGCTTGCCCAGGCCGACCAGCGGCGTGACGGCCAGCTCTTCATTACCGGCATCCCCTCTAAACTGATAGTTAAAGCCGCGCAGGTCCTGACGAAACTGCCGCGTTTCATTTTTGATTTCAGGACTTGAAGGACGCTCCGCAAAATCCAGCCGGTTCACCGCTTCTGCGGACTTAAGATTGAGGGTGATCCACTCATACATCGTATCAGTCAGCCGGGCATTACGGATAAGCTGGTAGCGGTCGTAACGATATTTGTCGTGCTGCTGCAGATAGACATCATTGATGCTGGCACCGCTGTAGAGCAGTGTGTCATCGATGATAAACCCTTTAAGATGGAGTACGCCCAGCGCCTCACGGGTATTCACCGGGATGCCAAAAACCGGGATGGCGATATCGGGATAGCGGGTCGCCATCTCGCAGTACCAGTCGGCGTTGGTCACGCCCCGCGCGGCACCAATCCGGCCACGCTGTGCCCGGTGCCAGTCCACCAGAATCGAGATATCCAGTTCCGGTCGCGCCTGCTTAGCCTGGTAAAGTGCATCCATAACAGCACGTCCGGCATCATCGTTTTCAAGGTAGAGCGCGACGATACAGATGCGTGTCTGCGCGGCCGCAATCTTTTCCAGCAGCGTCGTGCGGAATTCGGCAGGCGAATAAAGCGTCGACACATCCGCAACGGATTGTGACAGTTTTGGCAACTGTGCGAGGTGTTGTTGATGTTTGTTTCGTTTAAATTTAGACAACATCGCAGTGCGCTTCTTCTCTTTTCATTGTATGGCCTTTTGCCATCAAATCAGGGTTATAACCGTAAATAATAACATCAACTCCGTCGATTCGAACGTTTTTTACCTTTCTCTACAAGGCAGAGCTATCTCATTCTGTAAAGGCAGTTTAAGGCTGACAATACCCTCATCCAGTTGAATATCAACATGAAAGTTCAGTTTTCGGGCCAGCGTAATCATGCCGCGATTATGGGGCATGGTGATACCGTTCAATTGTTGCAAGCCATGATGCCGGGTATAGCGGATCATTTTTTCCAGCAGGCGACGCCCCATGCCTAACCCTTTCAGGTCCGAACGAACCAGTACCGAAAACTCCGCATCAATATTATCGGCATCAGAGATAGCGCGTGTGACGCCGATGATCTCCTGGCCGCCCTGATGGGGACGCACAGCCACTATGGCCATCTCGCGGTCGTAGTCGATCTGCGTCATATTGGCGAGATCCTCATGCGTAAACTCATTGATTTCGCTAAAGTAGCGATAGTAGAGGTCCTCTTTGGTGACCTGACTGATGAAATCACGCAGCAGCGGTTCATCTTCAGGCAGGATTGGCCGGAACAGGCAGAATTGCCCATCCTTTAACTCTACCTGCTCTTCCAGATGCTGAGGATAGGGGCGTATGGCCAGCCGGGCTTCGTTATCGCCATCAAAGGGGGCCAGCGTCAGGGTGACATCCAGCAGGGTGAAATCGTTGCCTGCCGCCAGCAGCGGATGGATGTCCAGTCGCTGGATCTCCGGACAATCCACAACCAGATCCGACACCTGAACCAGCAGCTGGCTCAGTCCGGAAATATCCAGCGGATTAAGCCCGCTGCGGCTGCGGATTTTCCCACTCTTGATCGCCTGAATCACCAGATAGCGTGCCAGCGTCATATTCAGCGGAGGCAGAGCAACGGCTGCCTGCTTATCGGCCTGCCACTCTACGCCGCCTTCGCCCAGCATAATGATCGGGCCAAACAGCGCATCCTGTTCTACCACCACCCGCAGCTCCTGTGCGCCCGCGCGGCTGGCCATGCTTTGTACCAGTAAGCCTTCTATACGCGCCTGCGGCAGCGTCTCGCGTACCCGGTCAAAGATGGCCTCAGCGGCATGCTCCACTTCGCGAGCATTGCGCAGATAGAGCATCACGCCCTGAACCTCTGACTTATGCATAATATCGGGTGAGCGCAGCTTCAGCGCCACCGGATAGCCTATCTGGTCAGCAATCGCCACGGCGGCTGCACTGTCACTGGCAATCCAGGTCGGCAGCGTGGCCAGGCCATAGGCCTGTAACACCGGCTGCACTTCGTGTGTGTCCAGCGCAGTCACCCCGCGCGCCAGTGCCTGTGACAGCAGCCTGTGAGCATGCGCGCTGTCCTGGTTCAGCGTTGCAGGCAGAGCAGGAGTTTCGCGCAGTTGCTTCTGGTTGCGGCGATATTCGACCTGATGCATAAAGGCGGTCACCGTGCCTTCAGGCGTGCGCCAGGTCGGAATGCCCGCCTGGGTAAACGCCCGGCGGGCGGCCTGGGAGGAGAACTCGCCGCACCAGTTGGTCAGCAGGGTGACCAGCTTACCGCGCGGATGACGGGCAAAGGTGTCGATCAGGTGCGTAGCCGTTTCGGTGGCGGGTGCCACCGCGCTGGGCGCATGAATAATCATCAGCGCATCAAACTCATGGCTGTCGAGCAGGATCTCAACGCAGGCAGCATAGCGTTCTGCTGTGGCGTCATCTTTTAAGTCCAGCGGATTGCCGCGACCTGTACCGGCCGGCAGCAGCGCCTCAAGCCGCTGACGGGTCTGCTCGCTGAGCTGCGCCAGCTTGCCGTTGCGGGCATAGAGTTCATCCAGCGCCAGCGCGGCGGGTGCGGCGCCATTACTGATGATCATCAGCCGATCGCCACGCAGCGGCCGCATGTGACTCAGCGACTCCACGGCGGAGAACAGCTCATGGGTGTCCTGCACCCGCAACAGGCCCGCACGCTGAATGGCAGCGTCCCAGGCGGCGTCCAGTCCGCTGTGTGTGCCCAGTAGCGCCTGCGCTTCACGGCTGCGCCCACTCTTGATTACCAGAATCGGTTTATTACGTGAGGCGCTGCGGGAAGCGGAAACAAAGCGCCGCGCATCGCTGAGGTGCTCCAGATAGAGCAGGATCGCGCTGGTCTTACCGTCGCGGGCCAGGAAGTCGAGCAAATCATCAACATCGGTATCCAGACTGTCGCCCAATGCGATAAACCAGGAAAAGCCGAGGTTGCGCTGCTGCGCCCAGTCGAGAATGGTGTTGGAGACGGCGGCTGACTGGGAGATAAACGCAATACGCCCTCTGGCGATCGGCACTGGCGAGAAACTGGCATTTAATCCCTGCCAGGGCGCCAGCAGGCCCAGACTGTTTGGCCCCAGCAGCCGTATCTGCCATTGGCTGGCGCAGGCTTTGAGTTCGGCCAGCTGACTGGCGGGCGCAGAGAGGATAATGCAGGCCTTACAGCCTTTCTCGCCGAGCTGTTGCAGCAGGGTGAGGTTTCGCTTTGAATGGGTGCAGATCACCGTCAGGTCGGGCGCAAAAGGCAGGCTGTCGATCGTGGGCCAGGCCAGCACCCCGCTGACTGCTTTATATTTTGGCGTGACGGGCAGGACGGGGCCGCTGAAGCCGCCCGCCAGCAGGTTACGCATCATAAAATAGCCTGCGCGCCCCGGCGTCACCGAGGCACCAATTACCGCAATTGATTTAGGTCGTAACAGCGCTTCCAGCCCGCGTTGGCTCATCTCACCCTCCAGAGATCGGGATTTGCATGATTGTAATCGCTTTTTGCGGGCGGTGCTTCCGGGCAGATCGCAGGCTGCGTATTGCGATCTGGTTATCGCGGCGGACGGGCAGCCGTCCGCCAGAGATAACGAGGGCAGTTAAGCCTGACCGGCGTGATGCGGTTTACCCGCCAGGTAGGCCGCGCGGAACCGATCGAAATGGTGAGAGAGCGCTTCTGCCGCCCGCGCATCGCCCGCCTGCGCCAGCAGCGCCGCGGCCACCTCAGCAGTACAGTGCTGGCCTTCACCGTGTGCTTCGCGCAGCGTGTAGCGTGAAGGTGCGCTGACCGCCAGCGACATCACCGGAAAGGCATCCAGCCACGGGCTCTTGCGAAACATTTTGCGTGCTTCGGTCCAGGTGCCATCGAGCATAATAAACAGAGGCGGCTTGTCGCCAGCAGGAGGCACTGTCAGTACCTCGCGGCCGGGATCGGCATAGGCGGCCGGGAAGACCACCACCGGCTGATAGTCGGGATGACGCACCGCTGCCAGCAGCAGCGGGTCCGGTTCAGTGCGTGACCAGCCAAACGCTTGAGTGTCTGGCAGAATATCGGCAATCAGACGACCGGTGTTACTCGGTTTCATCGGCTCGGTATCGAACATAACCAGACAGAAACGGCTGCGGGCGGACTGTGGGACAATCTGGCTGCAGAGACAGTGAGCTTCAGGCAGCAGACAGCCCTGACAGCGAACGACCCGATTCCCGCGCGCAAGGAAAGGGCGGGTCGAACGGGCCAGACGTTGGGTGCGCAAGCGCAGAACAGCATTATCAGACATGAGCATTCAGGGCAGGAAAAACGTCAGTGTAATCGAAGCACAGCGGAAAAGGAAAAGGCCAGACAGGCTGGCCTCCGAGGATCAGAGCGATTCATCCAGCCATTCGTTGAAAGGCGCTTTGGGCATTGCCCCATTCAGCATGTCGACCCGCTGGCCATTTTTAAACAGCATGATAGTCGGGATACTGCGGATATTGAAACGGGCGCTCAGGGCCGGTTCCGCCTCTGTGTTCACTTTGATAAAGCGGACTTTGCCGCTGCGCTCGCTGGCGACATCCTTAAACACGGGCGCGAAGTTAACGCACGGCCCGCACCAGGGCGCCCAGAAGTCGATTACCACGGGCAGATCGTCCTGCAGATATTTGTCAAAGTTGGCGCTGGTGGCATTTACCACTTCGCCATCAAACAGGGCATTTCCACAGCGACCACATTTCGCCACGTCGGCAAGGCGATCGTCAGGAACGCGATTGGTTGCCTGACAGGAAGCGCATACCGTATTCATAGGAACCTCTGATGTTGAAAAATGTCAGTCTGGTAATAGTCGGCCATTATGAAAGGGGGCGTATTTTCGCTCAATCTGTATTGCTCTATAGGTTCAATAGTTGATAGCTAAGCGCCAGCACATCAGGTAATCTGCGCGCTCTCAATGCAGGAGGAAGATATGAACGACGAATTTAAAGGTAAGAGCGGTAAAGTTAAGGTGATGTACGTGCGTGGCGAGGACGATAAAAGCGCGCGTGCGTCGAATCCTCGTACAGGCAAAGGTGGTCACTCTGCTGCCCGTCCGGATGATAACCGTCGTTCGTCTGGCTCCCGCACTGAACGCAGCCAGGAAGGGAGCCGCTCTGCCTCTGCGGGTCGTCGCAGCGATGATGCCGGCCGCAGCAGCTCTTCGCGTCGCCCTGAAGGCGGACGTGGCGCTCCGCGTCGCAACGATCGGGGCGATGAGAGCCGCGGTGCCTACGGCAACAGCGATTCACCGTGGCGCACTGTCTCCCGCGCGCCCTCTGCGGACAGGTCGGCTGCGGCTGACACGGATAAGCCGGATCATGGCGGCATCAGCGGCAAGAGCTTTGTCGATCCGGAGCAGATCCGTCGTCAGCGTAACGAAGAGACCCGCGTCTACGGTGAGAACGCCTGTCACGCGCTGTTCCAGAGCCGTCCGGAAGCGATTGTTCGTGCCTGGTTTATACAGGAAGTAACGCCCCGTTTCCGCGAAACGCTGCGCTGGCTGGCGGCCAACCGCAAAGCCTATCACGTGGTTGAAGATGCCGAGATCACCAAAGCCTCAGGCACCGAGCATCACGGTGGCGTCTGCTTCCTGATCAAAAAGCGCATGGGCATGGCCGTAGCGGAATGGCTGCAGCAGGCGAATACCAAAGATTGCGTGCTGGCGCTGGAAGATGTCAGTAACCCGCATAACCTCGGCGCGATTATGCGCAGCTGCGCGCACTTCGGCGTTAAAGGCCTGCTGGTCAACGACGCCTCACTGCTGGAGTCCGGTGCGGCCGTGCGTACCGCAGAAGGCGGTGCTGAGCATGTGCAGGCCATCAGTGGCACAACCTTCAGCGACGGTCTGGAAGCGTTCCGTAAAGCGGGTTATACCATCGTGACCACCTCCAGCCATCAGGGCACGCCGCTGGCGCAGGCATCGCTGCCGGAGAAAATGGTGCTGGTTTTAGGGCAGGAGCGCGAAGGTCTCTCCGATACCGCTTTCCAGCAGGGTGACATGAGCCTGTCGATTGGCGGAACCGGCAACGTGGAAAGCCTCAACGTGTCGGTGGCAACCGGTGTGCTGCTCGCCGAATGGTGGCGTCAGAACGCATAAAAAAACGGGCCGAAAGGCCCGTTTTTCATTTCATTCAGCGTCAGTGCGCGCCACCGCCGCCACCGCCTGCACTAAACGGCGGGCGGGCAAACCAGATCAGCACCAGCAGGATCAGGAAGACGCCAGCCGATGCCCAGAAAATTTCATTCGCTGAAATAATCAGTCCCTGATTGGTAATCTGCTGCGCGATCCAGGCAGAGGCCTGCTGCTGCGTCATCCCCATGCCTTCCAGCTGGCTGTACATCTGCTGCGAATTGACGTTGTAAGGGGTTATCGACTCCGCCAGATAGCTGTGATGCATCGATTCACGATTGGTCCACATGGTGGTGGTGATCGAGGTGCCTATCGAACCGGCCAGCGTACGCACAAAGTTAGACAGGCTGGATGCGGCGGCCAGTCGCTCCGGTGGCAGCCCGGAGAGCGTAATGGTGGTCAGCGGCATAAAGAAGCAGGCCACGGCAAAGCCCTGGATAAACTGCGGCCACGCCGAGGCGCCAAAATCCATGCCCGGTTCAAAGGTATAGGCGCGCCAGTAGAAGCAGACCGCATACATAATGAAGCTAAAGGTCACCAGCCGCCGCATATCGAGTTTATGGGCGAAACGACCAATAATCGGCGACAGGATCACCGGAATAATCCCGACCGGTGCCGAGGCCAGCCCGGCCCATGTGGCCGTATAGCCATAGACCTCCTGAAGCAGTTGCGGCAGCAGAACGATCGAGCCGAAGTAGAGCATATAGGCCAGGCTGATCGACAGGCAGCCGATAGTGAAGTTGCGCGATTTAAACAGTGAGAGATCGACGATCGGATTATCGTCCGTCAGTTCCCAGACCAGCAGCACCGCCAGCGCAATGACGGCCACCACCGCCAGCACGATGATCTCCGTGGAGCTGAACCAGTCGAGCTCTTTACCGCGATCCAGCATCACCTGCAGGCAACCAATCCCCACCACCAGCAGGACCAGACCGACCATATCAATCGGGCGGATCTCGGTTTTAGTTTCGCGACCGCGCAGGGTCTGCAGCGTCAGCAGCACGACCACCGCACCAATCGGCACGTTGATAAAGAAGATCCAACCCCAGTGATAGTTATCGCTGATCCAGCCGCCCAGAATCGGGCCGCAGATCGGCGCGACGATCACCGTCATTGCCCAGAGCGACAGCGCGATGCTGCGCTTCGCAGGCGGATAATTGCTGAGCAGCAGACTCTGTGACAGCGGAATCAGCGGGCCTGCCACGATCCCCTGCAGCACGCGGAAGAAAATCAGCATCTCCAGGCTCTCTGACATGCCGCACGCCCAGGAGGCGACAGCAAACAGAATGGTGGCCCAGGTGAACAGCTTCACTTCACCCACGCGCTTTGCCAGCCAGCCGGTGATCGGGATGGAAATCGCGTTAGCGACGCCAAACGAGGTGATCACCCAGGTGCCCTGTGAGTTAGAGGCACCCAGATTACCGGCGATGGTTGGAATGGCCACGTTGGCGATGGTCGAGTCCAGAACCTGCATGAACGTCGCCAGCGACAGCGCTATGGTCATCAGGACCAGCGGCATTCCTTCAAGCGGTTTTTTTGCCATTACAGCCTCCGCGTCATCATCCGGCGTTGGCACGGACGATATCGGTGATCAGCTGATTGACCGGCGCGAGGTCAATCGCCAGGGCGTTGCTGCTGTAAGCGGCCTGCTGACGGACGCTGGTGGCCAGCGTACTGCCCTCCTGGCTGGTGGTGTCGATTTTAACCAGCGTGGAGAGACCGATGCGCAGGGGATGTCTGGCGATATCCTCCTGATTCAGTTCGATACGCACCGGCAGGCGCTGAACCACTTTGATCCAGTTACCGGTGGCATTCTGTGCAGGCAGCAGAGAAAAGGCGCTGCCGGTACCCATATCCAGACCCACGACTTTGCCATGGTAGACCACATCGTCACCGTAAATATCGGCCACCACGGTGGCGGACTGACCGATGCGTACGCCAGCCAGCTGGGTTTCTTTAAAATTAGCATCCACCCACAGGTTGGTAGCGGGTACAACGGCCATTAGCGGAGTACTGGTGGAAATCTGCGAGCCGACCTGAACGCTGCGACGGGAGACAAAGCCATCCATCGGGCTGCGAATCTCGGTACGCTGCAGCGCCAGCCAGGCGTCGCGCAACTCGGCTGCGCTCTGCTGTACGGCGGGCTGATTTTCCAGCGAGGTGTTAAGGATCATCGCCTGATTCGCATTATATTGCTGAATCGCCACGTCGAGCTGCGCTTTGGCGGTCGCGACGGCATCGCGGGCGTGCTGCAACTCTTCACGACCAATCAGATTAGCCGCACCCAGTGGCTCACGGCGTTTCAGGTCGGCCTGCGCCTGCGCCAGCGCGGTCTGCTGCAGCGTGATGCTGGCCTGATACTGTCTTCCGTTGATCATCAGCTGATGTGTCTGACGGACGCTGGTGGCGAGGGCCGTCTGCGCTTTTTCAAACGCCTGCTCCGCATCGGTCTTATCCAGGGAAACCAGCACATCGCCTTTTTTGACAAAATCGGTGTCTTCAAACCAGACTTTATTCACGCTGCCGGAGACCTGTGCCATCACCTGCACCTGATTACCTGCCACGTAGGCGTCATCCGTTTCCTGAAAATGACGCAGGACCAGGAACCAGTATGCGCCCCAGGCAATACCCGCCAGAACGATGACCAGCGCCAGCACAATCAGCACACTTTTGCGCTTTTTCTTTTTGTTAGCTGACGGTTGCGGGCGTTGTGCTTCTGCCGATGCACTCATGAATTTCTCCACATTTTCCATTTAGTCGGGGGGCAGTCATCCCTGTCCGCCAGCGCCCGAGTCGAAAAAGCCAGCGCCGGAGCGCTGGCCAGATAAAAAAGGAAATTAAAATAACGATTCCGACAGGTGATTGTGTCGCACTTATTGCTATTAGCGGGACAGCGAGGCGATCAGTTGATCTTCATCCATTTTATCGAGACGGTTAAGCAGCTTACGGGTGATCCCTTCCAGCTGAGACTTCTCATCACCGGACAGCGAAGACCAGAGATACTGCAGGCTCTGATGCTGAGGGGGCAGCAGCTGACGCAGGAACTCCATGCCTTTGTCGGTCAGATGCAGATGCAGGCAGCGACGGTCGTGGTCGCTCTCGCGACGTTCAATCCAGCCGCGCTTCTCCAGCTCATCAGCAATGCGCGTGGCATTGGTGCGTGAAGAGCCCAGCGCAGAACTGAGTTCAGAAGGCTGAATGCTGTGGTTCTCCTGCGCATCCAGTGTAATTAACGCCATGAACAGGGTTTCGTTGATCCCCTGTGCTTTCAGCATCTTGTTACGGTTGTCCAGCAGTTTACCCTGCATATGCATACAGAGACGCGTCAGAATAATTTCCTGTAACGGAAAATCCTTATGACGATTGGCACGGATGTTTAGCATCTGCTCAATGGGAGTAAACGAACTTTCCATTAAAAAAAACCTCACTAATTGCAACTTGTATAATAACTGTGGTGACAGGTTAAGCGTAGTCACTTTTTGGCAGGTGAGCGTTGTCGGACGCACGCTACACCCCTTAAGGCATTTCAGACCACTCCCTGGCCCTGGGTCAAAAACCCGTCCGCCCGGCGACAACCACAGGGCCGGGACGCTATCAAAAAGGGGGCAAATTTAATAATATCGCGAGGAAAAATAACTGAAGTGAATAGGTTTGCTACTAACCATAACAAACCTAACCATTTGTGACCAGATGCAATACGCTCTCCGGACAGGGTTCAGGTGATTTTTTCCGGCTCATAGCACGATCCGCTTGCCCAGATCAGCATATTGATCAGCGTCAGCACTACGCCCGCGCCACAGACCCCATACCAGCCCGCCAGGTGGTAAGCGGTGGCGGAAAGTAATGAACCTGCCGCTCCACCCATAAAGTAGCTGGTCATGTACCCCGCATTCAGGCGATTGCGCGCTTCCGGCATCTGCGCATAAATCACACTCTGATTGGTGATATGCACGGCCTGCACCGCCAGATCCAACAGCAGGACACCGATGATCAGTGGTATAAGCTGCTCTGCTCCCCATGCAATCGCGGCCCAGGAAACAAGCATAATCAGCAGGCCCAGCCGGGTTGTCAGCTTCGCTTTGCCTTTATCCGCCAGCGAACCGGCCTGACGAGCCGCCAGTGCGCCAGCCGCACCGACCAGCCCCAGAAGACCAATCTGACCTTCGCTGAAGTGGTAGGGCGCACCAGAGAGCAGAAACGCCATCGACGTCCACAGCAGGCTGAAATTGGCAAAGGAGAGGCAGCCTGTCCAGGCTCGGGTGCGGATCACCCTGTTGCCTGCATACAGGCGAAGAATGGAGGACAGCAGTTGCGGGTAGCGCAGAGGAACAGACTGCCTGACGAGAGGCAGCGAACGCCACAGGGCCAGAGCCATCATGAGCATCAGCAGGCTGGCGGTCCAGTAGACGGTTCGCCAGCCGCCAAGCTGGGCCAGAGCGCCAGCGGCCGTGCGTGCCAGCAGGATCCCGAGCAGCAGACCGCTCATGACCGTTCCAACGATCCTGCCGCGCTGCGCGGGCTCAGCCAGCGTCGCGGCCAGCGGCACCAGCACCTGGGCGGCAACCGAAAACAGGCCGGTCATCACCGTTCCCAGTAACAGCAAGGCGAAAGTGTGCGAAAGGGCAATGATGACCATTCCGGCTGCGGCCAGCAGGATCATCGTCACAATCAGACTGCGGCGTTCAAATCGATCACCCAGCGGCACCAGCAGCAGCAGGCCGCAGGCGTAACCGAGCTGCGCCGTGGTAACAATAAAACCGGCGAGGCTCACTGAGAGATCAAACTGTTGGGCAATGGTATTCAGCAGTGGCTGAACGTAGTAGTTACTGGCGACGCAGAGGCCGGTCGCTACCGACATCAGCATCACTAAGGCAGGCGTCAGCCCCTGGTGAGTCCTGTTCATAAACCGCATCGGTCGCTAATAATCATTTGAGGTTAATAATAACCTAAAAAACTATTTCAGACGTGTGTTTATTGACAGGCCATACCAGTCATAACAAGAGGCGCAACCTGCGGCGGAGGAGATGTGCTCTGAGAAGGTTGTGACCACACAGGGCTCAGCGTCTCACCGACAACGCAGATCGTTAAAGCGATAAGCGCACACGCCTGAAGCAATGCATTGCGGGCGATGGACAAACAGGGCAGGCACATTTTTGAAAAAACACAAAGCGCCGGACCGGGTGCAGGCGTATCTCAGGCATGGGGGCCCCTCACCCGCGCTGAACCCGTCGGGGATCGCCTCTTTCACCTCTTCGCCTGAGACATCCGCTCCCTGTGCCTGCCTCTTACATGCTGTTGCCGATCAGCCTGACAATCCGGCTGATCTGTCCGCTATCAGAAATTCCAGTCCTCATCTTCCGTTTCGACGGCTTTGCCCATCACATAGGAAGAGCCTGAACCAGAGAAGAAGTCGTGGTTCTCATCGGCGTTAGGCGACAGCGCCGACAGAATCGCCGGATTGACCGCTGTCAGCTCCGCCGGGAACAGCGCCTCATAACCCAGATTCATCAGCGCCTTGTTGGCGTTGTAATGCAGGAAGGTTTTCACCTCCTCCACCCAGCCGACCTCGCCATAGAGCGCCTCGGTGTAAGCCACCTCATTCTCATAGAGCGCCAGCAGCAGGTCATAAGCAAACTGCTGCAGCTCCTCACGGCGGCCATCGTCAGTCTCCGCCAGCGCCCGCTGATATTTGTAGCCGATGTAATAGCCATGCACCGCCTCGTCGCGGATGATCAGGCGAATCAAATCGGCAGTGTTGGTCAGCCTGCCCCGGCTCGACCAGTACATCGGCAGCCAGAAGCCGGAATAGAACAGGAAAGACTCCAGGAAAACGCTGGCGATCTTCTTCTTCAGCGGGTCGTCGGCCCGGTACTGCGTCAGAATGATGTGCGCCTTATTCTGCAGCGGCACATTCTCTTCGCTCCACTGATAAGCAGCATCCACATCCTGAGTGTTGCACAGGGTGGAGAAGATCGAACTGTAGGAGCGGGCGTGTACGGCTTCCATGAAGCTGATATTAGAGAGCACGGCCTCCTCATGCGGGGTAATTGCGTCTTCCATTAAACCGGGCGCACCGATCACATTCTGGATGGTGTCGAGCAGCGTCAGCCCGGTAAAAACCCGGATGGTCAGCTGCTGCTGCTGTTTATCCAGCGCCTGCCAGCCGGGCAGGTCGTTGGAGAGCGGCACTTTCTCCGGCAGCCAGAAGTTGCTGGTCAGACGGTTCCACACCTCAAGATCTTTTTCGTCCTGCAGGCGGTTCCAGTTAATGGCCTGTATCTGTTTAAGTTTCGTCATATTTATCACAGGGAGCAGGAGACGCAGCCCTGAACCTCCGTACCCTGAAGCGCCATCTGACGCAGGCGAATGTAATAGAGCGTTTTGATGCCTTTTTTCCATGCGTAGATCTGCGCTTTGTTGATGTCGCGCGTCGTGACGTCATCGCGGAAAAACAGCGTCAGCGACAGCCCCTGATCGACGTGCTGCGTCGCTTCTGCATAAGTATCAATAATCGCCTCCGGCCCAATCTGATAGGCATCCTGATAGAGATGGAGATTGTCATTGGTCATAAACGGCGCAGGATAGTAGACGCGACCGGTCTTGCCCTCTTTACGGATCTCGATCGGGGAGACAATCGGATGGATGCTGGAGGTGGCGTGATTAATGTAGGAGATCGAGCCGGTAGGCGGGATCGCCTGCAGGTTCTGATTAAACAGCCCGTGCTGCATCACCGCCTCACGCAGCCTCTGCCAGTCCGCCTGGGTGGGCAGCGTTACGCCCGCGTCGGCAAACAGCTTCGCTACGCGTGTGGTGCGTGGCAGCCATTCGCGCTGCAGATATTTATCGAAGAAGACGCCGCTGGCGTAGTCCGAGGCCGCAAAACCGTCGAAGGTCTGCTGATGCTCCTGCGCCAGCTGGTTCGACGTAAAGAGCGCATGGAAGGTAATGCAGCAGAAGTAGAGATTAGTGAAATCCAGCGCCTCTGGTGAACCGTAGGCGATTCCTTCACGCGCCAGATAGCCGTGCAGGTTCATCTGCCCCAGGCCAATGGCGTGCGAGCGGCGATTACCTTCGGCGACCGAAGGCACCGATCTGATCTCGCTCATCATCGACACCGCCGTCAGCGCCCGTACCGCCACATCCACGGTGTGGGCCAGATCGCCGGAGTCCATGGCGTGCGCAATATTCAGAGAGCCGAGATTACAGGAGATATCTTTGCCAACCCGGCGATAGCTAAGATCCTCATGGTACTCGCTGGCGCTGTTCACCTGCAGGATCTCTGAGCAGAGGTTGCTCATATTGATACGACCGGCAATCGGGTTACTGCGGTTCACGCTGTCCTCGAACAGGATATAGGGATAGCCCGACTCAAACTGAATTTCAGCCAGCGTCTGGAAGAGGTCGCGTGGCTGGATCCACGTTTTGCGGATGCGATCGTCGGCCAGCATCGCCTCATACTGTTCGCTGATGCTGATATCGCCAAAGGCCTTGCCGGTGACCCGCTCCACGTCATAGGGCGAGAAGAGCGCCATGGGTTTGTTCTCTTTCGCCAGCTGGAAGGTGATGTCGGGGATCACCACACCCAGCGACAGCGTCTTAATACGGATCTTCTCGTCGGCGTTTTCGCGTTTGGTGTCCAGGAAGCGGAGGATATCGGGATGATGCACATTGAGCCAGACTGCGCCAGCTCCCTGACGGGCGCCCAGCTGATTGGCATAGGAGAACGCATCCTCCAGCATTTTCATCACCGGAATCACACCCGACGACTGATTTTCGATACGCTTGATCGGTGCACCGGACTCGCGCAGGTTCGACAGCAGAAAGGCGACGCCGCCGCCCCGTTTTGAGAGCTGAAGCGCCGAATTTACGGCGCGGCCAATCGACTCCATATTATCTTCAATGCGCAGCAGGAAGCAGGAAACCAGCTCACCGCGCTGCTGTTTACCGCAGTTGAGAAAGGTAGGCGTAGCGGGCTGGAAACGGCCGCTGAGGATCTCCTCCAGCAGCGTCCGGGCCAGCGATTCATCACCCCGGGCCAGCGTCAGCGCCACCATGCAGGCGCGCTGCTCAAAGTTTTCCAGATAGCGTTTGCCATCAAAGGTTTTCAGGGTATAGCTGGTGTAGTACTTCCAGGCACCGAGGAACGTTTTAAATTCAAACCCCCAGTTCTCTGCGAACGCATGCAGGGCGATCAGGAAGTCAGGATCGTACTGATTCAGCACCGCTGCCTCGTAGTAGTTCTCCTGCACCAGATAGCGTAACCGTTCGGCGCAGCTGGCGAACGATACGGTATTGGGCTGCACATGCTGCAGATAAAACTGACGCACCGCGTCGCGATCCCTGTCGAACTGGATGCGTCCCTCGGCGTCGTAAAGATTGAGCATGGCGTTAAGAGCGTGATAGTCAGGCGTCACGTCGTTGAAAATCTCTGTTGTTGCCAAAATTGGGTTACTCCCGCTTTAACTTTCGCAATGTCGTCAGGGGTGCCCATCAGCTCAAAGCGATAGAGGCAGGGCACCTGACATTTAGTGGCAATGATGCTGCCGGCCAGGCCGTAGCCGGCACCGAAGTTCCGGTTACCCGCCGCAATCACCCCACGGATGCCACGTCGGTTCGCTTCATCATTCAGAAACTGAATCACCTGGCCGGGCACCGCACCGCGCCGGGCGCCGCCGCCGTAGCTGGGTACCACCAGGATATAGGGCTGGTCGACATGCAGCTGTTGCCCGGCATCGATCGGGATGCGGCGGGCGGGCAGGCCCAGGCGCGTGATAAACCGGTGGGTGTTTTCCGACTGGCTGGAAAAATAGACCAGCGGGAACATACGCTTATCCCCCAACGGCAGAAAGTGGACGCAGAGTGGCGATTTTGTCCGGACGGAAACCGCTCCAGTGATCGCTGCCAGCCATCACCACCGGCACCTGGCGGTAACCGAGGGATTTCAGGGTGTCGGCCGCTTCAGGCTGGCTGTCGAGGTTGATGAGTTGATAGGTCAGGCCCTGACGATCCAGGGCATTTTTTGTTGCCGTGCACTGGACACAGTGATCTTTGGTGTAAATAATAATACGCATGATTCGTATTTACCTTTCTGGGCGGTTTCGGTTCCGGATCGGGAGGCTCAGGTACAGGTCGTGAGCTTCATACCGGCAGAAACGAAAGTGTGTGCTGATGAGGTAAATACTAGATGTAGCGTTTATATTGGTCAAGCCTACCATATATAGGGTTTTGCGATTTGCGTTTGCGTAAACGGCGCAAAGCCAGCGGATAGGCGGATCAGGGGCCAGAAAATTTTTTTCTGCTGCCCGGTCGCTGAAAAAAGCAAAAAAAAAGCCCCGCACATTGTGCAGGGCCTGGGGGTGATTTTTTGCGCTTAGCGGCGTGAGGCCAGCAGGATACCGATAACAATACCGACGGTCGCGCCGATACCTACACCATGCCATGGCTTATCGTGTACATAGGTGTCGACCTGAGCACCGGCGTCGCGCGCGGCCTGTGACACACGGTTGCTGCCACCATTAAGTCTGGAGCGGGTCTGCTTCAGCAATGCCTCTGCCTGACTGCGAGCGGAATCCACTTCATCTTTTGCATCACTGCCATAAGATTTCAGCAGGGCTTCCAGTGAATCAGCCAGCTCATTTACGTCCTGATTGATATCAATGTCATCGTTTTTTACAGTGCGATTGAACATTTTTTAGCTCCCTTTGCATTAAAAACGTAATACTAGTGTAGACGACCCTGAGATAAACGAGACGCGGGAGGGGTTCTTTAGGGAAAATTCCGAATGCCCACTCTGTCATGCTGATGTAAGGTTGCGAAGCTTTTGAAAGAGGAGAGGATCGAGCATGTATTTACGACCAGATGAGGTAGCGCGCGTACTGGAAAAAGCGGGTTTCGAAGTCGACGAAATTACCCCACGGGCCTATGGCTATCGCCGTGGAGAGAACTATGTCTATGTCAATCGTGAAGCGCGTATGGGTCGCATGGCCTTAGTGATTCACCCGACGCTGAAAGAGAAAAGTCAGCCATTCGCTGAACCTGCTTCAGAAATGAAGACCTGCGATCACTATACCCAATTCCCTCTCTACCTGGCGGGTGATTCACAGGAACATTATGGCATCCCGCATGGATTCAGTTCCCGCATGGCGCTGGAACGCTACATTCAGAGCGTTTTCGGCTAGTGCATCAGGCCCCGCCGCGACGGGGCACTGCACCTTCTGTATTGCCTCTCTGTTTGCCTGCCGTTGCAATTCCTGGCTGTGACGCGTATAAAATTGTCCACTATAGATGTTTAGACGTCCATACGGATAAAAGTGATGAGCGAACAGCCAACTCCCTCGCAGGAAAAATTTAAACGCACCATGAAAGTGCGCCATCTGGTGATGTTATCGCTGGGTGGTGTCATCGGCACCGGCCTGTTTTTTAATACCGGCTATATCATCTCAACCACGGGCGCGGCGGGGACCCTGCTCGCCTATCTGATTGGTGCGCTGGTGGTCTGGCTGGTGATGGTCTGCCTGGGCGAACTCTCGGTAGCAATGCCGGAAACGGGTGCCTTCCATGTTTACGCCGCACGCTATCTCAGCCCGGCCACCGGCTACACCGTGGCCTGGCTCTACTGGCTGACATGGACCGTGGCGCTCGGATCCAGCCTGACGGCGGCCGGTTTCTGTATGCAGTACTGGTTCCCGCAGATCCCGGTCTGGACCTGGTGTCTGGTCTTCTGCTGTGCCATCTACCTGCTGAACGTTATCTCAACCCGCTTTTTCGCCGAAGGGGAGTTCTGGTTCTCGCTGATTAAGGTGGTGACCATTGTCGCGTTCATCCTGCTCGGTGGCGCGGCGATGTTCGGCTTCATCCCGATGAAAGATGGCACCCCCGCACCGGGCCTCAGCAACCTTACCGCGCACGGCTGGCTGCCGCACGGCGTCCTGCCGATTCTGATGACGATGGTGGCCGTGAACTTCGCCTTCTCTGGCACCGAGCTGATCGGCATCGCGGCGGGTGAAACGCAGCAGCCGGAGAAAGTGCTGCCGCTGGCGATCCGTACAACCGTCGTCCGGCTGATTATCTTTTTCATCGGCACCGTCTTTGTGCTGGCGGCGCTGATCCCGATGGATCAGGCCGGCATCGTAAAAAGCCCGTTTGTGCTGGTATTTGAAAAGATTGGCATCCCCTATGCCGCGGATATCATTAACTTTGTGATTCTGACCGCGATTCTTTCGGCGGCCAACTCCGGCCTGTACGCCTCCGGGCGGATGCTCTGGTCACTGGCGAATGAAAATACGCTGCCGCGCGCCTTTGCGCGAGTAAACAAACGCGGCGTGCCACTACTGGCGATCACGGTCAGCATGGCAGGCGGCCTGCTGGCGCTGATTTCCAGCGTGGTGGCACCGGATACCGTATTTGTCGCGCTGTCGGCCATCTCAGGCTTTGCCGTAGTCGCCGTCTGGCTCAGCATCTGCGCCTCCCATTATGTCTTCCGTCGCCGTCATCTTAAGCAGGGCAAATCGCTGGCCGAGCTGACCTATCGTGCGCCGTTCTATCCGCTGGTGCCGGTACTGGGCTTTCTGCTCTGCCTGCTGGCCTGTGTGGGACTGGCGTTCGACCCGACTCAGCGCATCGCGCTGTGGTGCGGTATTCCGTTTGTTCTGTTCTGCTATGCCGCTTACCATCTGACCCACAAAGCATCCACCCGGCCTGAGGAGGCTAACGATGTCGCATAACCCTGTCGCGCAGGCTTTAACGGAGTCACCGCTGCTGATTCTGGATGGCGCCCTGGCCACCGAACTGGAGGCCCGCGGCTGTCATCTGGCTGATGCACTCTGGTCAGCCAAAGTGCTGATGGAAAATCCTGAACTAATTTATCAGGTTCACTATGACTATTTTGTTGCCGGTGCGCGCTGTGCCATCACCGCCAGCTATCAGGCGACGCCGCAGGGATTCGCCGCACGCGGTCTGGATGAGGCGCAGTCACTGGCGCTGATTGCACAGAGTGTCGAGCTGGCCCGACGCGCCCGTCAGGACTATCTGGCGGTGCGGCCCGACGCGAAAACGCTGCTGGTGGCGGGCTCGGTCGGCCCCTACGGTGCGTTCCTGGCGGATGGATCGGAATATCGCGGCGACTATGCGCTGCCGGAAGCGGAGATGATGGCGTTTCACCGTCCGCGCGTGCAGGCGCTGCTGGCAGCCGGTGCCGATCTGCTGGCCTGCGAAACCCTGCCATCGTTTGCCGAAGCGAAGGCGCTGGTGAAGCTGCTGACAGAGTACCCTGAGGGCCAGGCCTGGTTCTCGTTCACGCTGCGCGATGCCGGACACATCAGCGACGGCACGCCGCTGACCGAGGTGGTGAGCTGGCTGAATCAGCAGCCGCAGGTGGTGGCGCTGGGTATAAACTGCGTGGCGCTGGAGAGCGTGACGCCCGCGCTGCAGCAGCTGCGCTCACTCACCGACAAGCCGCTGGTGGTCTATCCCAACTCCGGCGAACAGTATGATGCGGGCAGCAAAACCTGGCACTCTGCGCCGTCGGGCTGCACGCTGCATGACAAACTGGATGAGTGGCAGCAGGCGGGCGCCAGGCTGATTGGCGGCTGCTGCCGCACTTCTCCCAACGACATCGCGTCTATCGCCCGCGCTTGTCAACCGCAATAAGCTGGCTGAATCGGGCGATGATAACCCGATTGAGTTGAAGAGGGCGGTCTACACTCTGATCATTGATCACTCTGTGGACCCCTTCATGAAACAGCGAATTCTGGCTCTGGCCGCCGCGCTGCTGCTCAGCGGCTGTGCCACCATCGTCGGCAATGAAACCCAGCTGGTGCGCATCGACTCTCTGCCGCAGGGCGCGCGCTTTACGGTGCAGGATGAGCGTGGCTATGCGGTCGCGCAGGGGTTCACGCCGCAGACCGTTGAGCTGGCAAAATCGACCGGCCGCTACTTCGGCAAAAAGCACTACCTGCTGATGCTGGAAAGTCCTGGCTATGTGCCGGTAACGGTGCCGATCGAAGCCCGCGCCAACCTCTGGTATTTGCTGGGGAATATTCCGCTGGGCGGCTTCCCCGGCTGGCTGCTGGTCGACCCCTTCTACGGCGGCATGTATGACCTCAAGCCGGACCACCCGCGTCCCTATATGAATCCGGTCGGCGCGCGCGGCTGATTACTGCGCGGTGGGCTTCACCATTCCGCCTGGCGTTTTGTGGCGCTCCAGATACTGATGCTGGAAAATGCACATGCGGATGGTGTTGCGGTACGTCCCGTTGATAAAGAACTCATGCTTCAGCACGCCTTCAATCTCGAAGCCGAGCTTGGTGTAGATGTGGATCGCTTTCTCGTTCTCCTGATCGACAATCAGGTAGAGCTTATAGAGATTAAGCACCGAGAAGCCGTAATCCATCGCCAGCTTCGCCGCCTGCGTAGCCAGGCCTTTGCCCTGATGTGCCGGGTCGATAATGATCTGAAACTCGGCGCGGCGATGCACATGGTTAATCTCGACCAGCTCCACAAGTCCCGCCTTCTGCCCGCTATGCTCCACCACAAAGCGACGTTCGGTCTGATCGTGGATATGCTTGTTGTAGAGATCGGAAAGCTCCACGAAAGCCTCATAGGGCTCCTCGAACCAGTAACGCATCACGCTGGCGTTGTTATCGAGCTGGTGGACAAAATGCAGATCTTCCCGCTCCAGCGGACGCAGTTTTACCGTCATGATCGTCTCCTTTTCTGAAAAAATTGCCGCGAGTATACCCCATCTGGCCACTGCTGCGTTTTGACCGCATACATGGAGGGCCTTTCCGGTATCGGGAAAGCGGGAATGTTCGTCAGGAACCTATAGGGAAGGGAAGGGCAAAAACGGGGCAGTGCGAGGTCAGACCGGACGACCTGCGTGGGCCGCCCGGTCTGGGTTCAGGCAGAAATTTGTTCGATAATGCGACCCTGCGCCATCCGCACGGCGCGATCGCACATGTGATCGATCACGTCGGGATCGTGGCTGACCAGCACCATCGTCAGGCCATCCTGGCGTTTCAGATCGTTGAGCAAATTTAAAATCTCCGCCTGCACCGACATATCCAGCGCCGACGTCGGCTCGTCGAGCAGCAGGATTTTCGGTTGCAGCAGCAGGGCACGCACGATGGCGACACGCTGACGCTGACCGCCGGAGAGCTGATGCGGATAGCGGTCGGCCAGCGCGGGATCGAGGCCGACATGGCGGAAGCCCTGGTCAATACGATCGTTGATATTGTCGCGTTTCAGCAGCTTCAGCGGCTCTGCCAGCGTGCGGCGCAGACGGTGACGCGGATGCAGCGAAGCATAAGGGTCCTGAAACACCATCTGTACTTCCTGACGCAGCGCACCGGTAAAGGCTTTGCCGGGTACAGCCTGATGCCCGGCCAGCGCCATCTGCCCCTGCCAGTGCGGATTCAGACCGGCCAGCACCCACAGCAGCGAAGACTTGCCGCAGCCCGATGGCCCGACCAGGCCAAAGCACTCGCCCGCGTTAACCTCCAGGTTAACCTCATGCACAACGGTGCGCAGATCGTAGCCCTGTTTATGGGCGACACTGAGATCGGTCAGCTTAATCATATTTTGCCTCCAGCGCCGCGCGGTCCAGCACCGGCAGTGGCTGACCGTGCGTGGCTTTGCCCGGCCGGCAGGCCCAGAGTGTCCGGGTATAAGGATGGGTCGCACGCGGCAGCTCGGCGGCGGGCAGCGTATCCAGCAGGCGTCCCTTGTACATCACCATCACGCGTTCGCAATGCTCCGAAACCTGCTGCAGATCGTGGCTGATCAGCAGCAGTCCCATATTACGCGCTTCCACCAGGCCGCGGATCAGCGCCAGCACCTGATCGCGCATCGCATGGTCCAGCGCAGAGGTCGGTTCGTCCGCAATTAGAAAGTCCGGATCGGTGATCAGGGCAATGGCCAGCATGACGCGCTGACCCATTCCGCCTGAAAGCTGATGCGGATAGTGCTGCATCAGGCGGCGTGGATCGGGCAGGCCGACCGCATCCAGCATGTCGCACACTTTCTCTTTGCGCTCGGCACGGCTCAGACGGCGATGCAGCATCAGTGGCTCTTCCACCTGCCAGCCAATAGTGCGCGTCGGATTAAGCGCATACTTCGGATCCTGCATCACCATTGCCACGCGATTACCGCGCAGCTGACTCCAGCGACGCTCACTCAGCGTCAGCGCATTTTCACCGGCGACCTGAAGCTGACTGGCCTGCAGATGCAGCGCGGGCGACAGCAGCCCCATCAGGCTGCGGGCGGTGAGGGATTTGCCGGAGCCGGATTCGCCGACCAGCGCAACGCGCTCGCGACCTACGGAAAAACTGATGTGATCGACCAGCAGTGCATCATCGCTGCGGATGGTCAGCCCCTCAGCATGAAGAAGATTATTTTGCATGACGGGTATCCAGTCGGTCGCGCAGGCCATCGCCTGTCAGGTTAAAGGCCAGGCTGGCAAACAGAATCGCCGCGCCCGGTGCGGCGGCGACCCACCACTGGTCGAAGATCACTTTACTGCCTTCGGCCACCATCGAGCCCCATTCGGCGGTTGGCGGCTGAACGCCCATCCCCAGAAAGCCGAGTCCGGCCGCCGCCAGGATAATCCCGCCGAGGCTGAGCGCCGCCCGCACCACGGCCGTCGGCAGGCAGAGCGGCAGAATATGACCGAACATCAGGCGAAAGCCGGTGATGCCCTGCATGCGTGCAGCAGCCAGGTAGTCGCTGCGGCGCAGCGCCAGTGTCTCAGCGCGCGCCTGACGGGCAAAGGGCGGCCAGCTGGTCAGTGCCAGCGCCAGCGCGCCGTTCATCAGGCCGGGCCCCAGGATCGCCACCAGCGCCAGCGCGATGACCAGGTTCGGCAGCGACAGAAAGATATCCGTAATGCGCATCAGCAGGCGTTCCGTCCAGCCGCCGACATAACCGGCGGTAATGCCGATCAGCAGGCCAGCGGGAATGGTCAGCAGCAGAATCAGTGACACCAGCAGCAGCGTTGGCCGCGTGCCATAGATCACGCGCGACAGCAGATCGCGGCCAAAGCCGTCGGTGCCAAACCAGTGCTGCGCCGACGGTGCCAGCAGGCGGCTCGACATGGTCTGCACATTCGGATCGAAAGGCGCAATCAGCGGGGCCAGCAGCGCCATCAGGATAAGAATAGCGACCAGCGTCAGCCCGACAGTTAATGAGGTCACGCGTTGACGGCGGCGACGTGGTCGCACCGTTTCGAGTTCAGAGAGTTGTTGCGTCATCGGGTTCTCGGATCGGTTAACCAGGTTAAAACATCCGCCAGGGTGTTAATCAGGATAAAGCAGGTGCCGATTAACAGGGTCGAGCCCAGAATCGCCGGCACATCGCCGGAAAACAGCGCATTGGTCATGTAGCGGCCAACACCTGGCCAGGCGAAGACGGTTTCGGTCAGCACGGAGCCTTCCAGCAGCGTAGCGTAGGAGAGGGCGATCACCGTCACCAGCGTGCCCAGCACGTTGGGGAAGATGTGGCGCAGCAGAATGCGCACCCGACCCGCGCCTTTAGCGCGCGCCAGCACCACGTACTCTTTGCTGCTCTCTTCCAGCAGCGCCGCACGCAGCAGACGGGTAATGCCCGCCATCGCCAGCAGACCCAGGATCACGACAGGCAGCCAGAGATGAGCGATGGCATTGCGGAACATCTCCGGTTCGCCCGACAGCCAGCTGTCAATCAGCACAAAGCCGGTCTTCGGTTCCAGGGTATAGACCCAGATATCATCCAGCCGCCCCGGCCCGGCGGACCAGTGCAGCACGGCATAGAAGAGCAGCAGGCCCAGCAGACCGAGCCAGAACACCGGCACCGAATAGCCCAGTAGTGAGATAAAGCGGGCGAGGTTATCGATCCAGCTGCCCGGTTTCCAGGCGGCCAGCAGCGCCAGCGTGACGCCAAAAATTACGGCGAAGATCATCGCGCAGGTCGCCAGCTCAATGGTGGCGGGGAAGGTCGTCATCAGATCGCCGCTCACCGACTGATTGGTAAGACGGGAGACGCCCAGGTCGCCCTGCGCTAAATGTTCGATGTAGCGCCAGAACTGCATCAGCACCGGCTGATCGAGACCGAGATCGTGGCGCACCTGCGCATAGGTCGCTTCACTGGCGTGATCGCCGGCAATCTGCTGCACCGGGTCGATCGGTGAGAGATGCGACAGCATAAAGGTAAAGGCAAGCAGGCCGAGCAGCGTGACCAGTAGCGACACTGTGCTACCGACCAGACGCCCGCCTCGCTGCCAAAAAAGCCGGGCGAACCCGGCTAGAGGAACAGACTGTGCCATTACTTAGTGACCTGCGAGTAATACACCATGTCCGGGTTAATGCCCTGAACATAGCCTTTCAGGTTGTCCCGCAGCGCGATCAGGTTCTTCGCCTGCATTCCAATCACGTAAGGGGAGTTCTTCATCACCTCACGCTGCATCGCTTCATACAGGGCGACACGCTTCTTCGGATCGCTTTCGGCCGTGGCGGCAACCACCTGCTTGTTCAGCTCCGGGATATGCCAGTCTGAACGGTAAGCGATGGTTTTGCTGCCATCTTCCGGGTTGTAAGCAAAGGAGGCGGCGTTGGTGTTCGGATCGAAATAGTCGGAACCCCAGGCGTTCAGCGTCGCTTCATATTTATGCGCTTTCACGTTGGTCGACACTTCAGAACTCAGGCCCGGCACCACTTCCACCTTCACGCCGCCTTTGGCGAAGCTGCCCTGCAGCGCCTGCGCGATATCCAGATAAGGCGGCTGGTTGCTGGTAGAGAGTTTGAAGGTGACGTTGTTCAGGCCCGCTTTCTTCAGAATCGCTTTGGCTTTTTCCGGGTCGTAGCTGTAAGGCGTGTCGTTGATCGCGCCCAGGAAACCTTTTGGCAGGAAGCTCTGATGCACGTCGAACTGGCCTTTCAGCAGCTCGTTAGCGATGCCTTTATAATCCCACAGGTAGCGCGCCGCTTCCCAGAAGGCCGGGTTCTTTAGCGTGTCGTTTCCGCCGATGTTGAACTGAATGTAGTAGAGCGACGCCATCGGGATCGCTTCAGTTTTTACGCCCGGCTTGCCGTTCAGCGCCGCAATCTGATCGGCACCCAGGTTACGGGCGATATCAGCATCCCCCTGCTCCAGCAGCAGACGACGCGCCGCAGGTTCCGGGACATTTTTGATCAGGATGTTCTTCATCTTAGGTGCGCCCGCCGGAGAAGAAGGGTTGGCGCTCAGCAGCACGGCCTGATGCAGGACCACTTTACGGATCTGATACGGCCCGCTGCCTGCAGAGTGCGTCGCCAGCCAGGCGTTACCCAGGTCACCGTTCTTCTGGTTAGCCGCCACGGTTTTTTCATCGACGATCGAGGAAACCGGCGCAGAGAGCAGGCTCAGTACGTAGGTCGGGCTGACGTTTGCGGTCCAGCTGATCTGTACATGATTGTCATCGACCTTTTTCAGGAAGCCATCGACGTTATCTTTGGTCCAGCCGAGCTGTGTCAGGATGAAAGAGGGGTCGAGGTTCAGCTTCACGACACGGCCCAGCGAGAAGATGACATCCTCCGGGCGCAGCGGGTTACCGGTCGAGAACTTGGCGTCTTTGCGCAGCTCAAAGGTCAGGCTGCGATTGTCACTGCCCGGTTGCCAGGAGGTCGCCAGCGTCGGCTTCAGATCCACCGGATTCTGCGGGTCAGACTGGACCAGACGCTGATAAATGTTAGTGAAGGCCTGTACGCTGGTGAGTTCAAACCCTTTGGCCGGGTCGAAGCTGTCGGCATCGTCAGTTGACTGGGCAATGACCAGCGTATCTTTAGGTGTTGCGGCCTGGGCTGTGAAAGCGGCAGCCAGCGTCAGCGCCAGCAGAGATGGAATTATAGTTTTCATGAAATTTCCTTGCCTCAAAGAAGTTACGCGAGTTTACGAAAGGGCAGTTATGAAGAATAGTCGAATATAGGCTAACCATATTCCTGAAAGTTATAAAGGATGGGTTGTAGTTATAAGAAGATCGCCATTCCGTTACCGAAGCGGTAACCGGAGCAGAAACAAACCTTCAACGAAGCGTTTATTTATTTCTGAATGGCTTTACCCTGACTGGCCTCTCTTTATAATAGCGGCAAATCATTTCAGGAGTATTCAGTTGGACAGTCACCCTGGTTTAATCCTTATTCTGGCAAGCTGATTCTCTTTTGCTGCTTGCCAACCGGCGAGCAGCGATCCCCACGTTAATTCACGATCGCGCTCTTTGTTTTTCATCCTGTTATCAGCAGGAGTGCGCGTTATGCTGCTGTTTATACTGGCACTTTTTCCTCCGCCTCGATTGGCGTAGCTCTGGCTGCGCCCAAACGTCGATATCAGACCTTTATTGCGCTGTGTGAAACCAGCGTCATTTTCCCCTGCGTGCGTCATTATTTCCTCTGCGGGTGAAAACACATGGTTATTGGTAAAGGTCGCCACAATAAATAACCCGGCTCCGCCAGGTTTATGCCATGCACTTTATTTTTCGTGCAGGACAACACGTGCTTTAAATCAGGGAGATGTCGAAATGAGCGACATGAAACTGGAACAGGTTGCGGCCATTGCATCCGGCAACCGTAACGATAAAAAAAGTAAAAAAATGTACGCTGTGGCGCAGCATGCCGGTCAGCACGTTGAGATGACGCTGGCCGATCTTCGCAGCCATCGCCAGGGGCTGACCCGTGACGAGGCCGCAAAACGTCTGGCCGTCTATGGCCGCAATGAAGTGGCGCATGAGAAAGCGCCACCCGCGCTGGTTCAGCTGCTGATGGCGTTTAATAACCCCTTTATTTATGTACTGCTGGTCCTGGCGCTGGTGAGTCTGTTTACCGACTATATCCTGCCGCTGCGCGCGGGCGAGGAGACCGATCTCTCCGGCGTGATCATCATCTGTACCATGGTGATCCTGAGCGGGCTGCTGCGCTTCTGGCAGGAGTTCCGCACCAACCGGGCGGCGCAGGCTCTGCAGTCCCTGGTTCGCAGCCAGGTGACCGTGTTGCGACGTGAGCCGGGCAGCGAAACCGCTCAGCGGCAGGATGTCGACATGAGTGAACTGGTACCAGGCGATGTCATTTTGCTGAGCACCGGCGATCAGGTGCCTGCCGATGTCCGCCTGCTCAGTTCACGCAATCTGTTTGTCAGTGAAGCCGTGCTGACCGGCGAGTCGCTGCCGGTGGAAAAACAAGGCAGCGAGGCGGGAATCAAAGAGGACGGACAGACCGCTCAGGAGCGCCTCTCATCGGCGAATATCTGCCTGATGGGCACCAGCGTCGCCAGCGGCACCGCCAGCGCAGTGGTGGTCGCTACCGGCGGCGACACCTGGTTTGGCTCGCTCGCCTCATCGCTGGTGGGAAGCCGTCCGCAGACCGCCTTCGATCGTGGGGTCAACAGCGTCAGTAAACTGCTGATCCGCTTTATGCTGGTTATGGTTCCGGTCGTGCTGCTGATCAACGGCTTCACCAAAGGTGACTGGATGGATGCAACCCTGTTTGCGCTGGCCGTTGCGGTCGGGCTGACGCCGGAGATGCTGCCGATGATCGTCAGTGCTAACCTCGCCAAAGGGGCGATTGCGATGTCACGCCGCAAAGTGATCGTGAAAAAGCTCAATGCCATCCAGAACCTGGGCGCAATGGATGTTCTCTGCACCGATAAAACCGGTACGCTGACCCAGGATACCATCCTGCTGGCGCATCATCTGGATGCGCAGGGCCGGAACGATCAGCAGGTGCTGCTGCTGGCCTGGCTCAACAGCGGCAGTCAGAGCGGCGCGAAAAATCTCATGGACCGCGCGGTGCTCTGCGCGGGTGATAACGTGATTTCACCGGCTCAGCGCAGCCAGTTTCAGCTGGTTGATGAGCTGCCGTTCGATTTTACCCGCCGCCGGGTGTCAGTGCTGGTGGAAGATCTGACGCAGCATCGTTCACAGCTGATCTGCAAAGGAGCCGTGGAAGAGATGCTGGCAGTCAGCGTCGCCGTGCGGCTGGACGATAGGGTGGTGGCACTGGATGCGGACCAGCGCGCCGCGCTGATGGCGCAGACCGAGCGCTATCACCAGCAGGGCTATCGCGTACTGCTGGTCGCCACCCGTGACGGCGCGCTGCATGCGTCGCTCAGCGACAGTGATGAGCGCGACCTGATTATTCAGGGGATGCTGACCTTCCGCGATCCGCCAAAAGCCAGCGCAGGCAGGGCGATTAAAACGCTGCGCGACAGCGGCGTGGCGGTGAAAGTGCTGACCGGTGACAATCCGCTGGTCACCCAGCGGGTCTGTGCCGACGTCGGGCTGACCGACCCGGCGATGCTGACCGGCGAGCAGATCGAGGCGATGAGCGATGAGGTACTGGCGCAGGAGGCTGAACGCTGCACGCTGTTTGCGAAACTGACGCCGCAGCAGAAATCCCGGCTGGTGCGCCTGCTGCAGCAGAATGGCCACACCGTAGGTTTCCTGGGCGATGGCATCAACGACGCGCCTGCACTGCGGGCCGCCGACACCGGCATTTCCGTGGACAGCGCGGCGGATGTGGCGAAAGCCTCTTCGGATATCATCCTGCTGGAGAAAGATTTACAGGTGCTGAATGAGGGTGTACTCAAAGGACGCGAGACCTTTGGCAACATCATCAAATATCTCAACATGACCGCCAGCTCGAACTTCGGCAACGTTTTCTCGCTGCTGGTGGCCAGCGCCTTTATTCCGTTTCTGCCAATGCTGTCGATTCATCTGCTGATTCAGAACCTGATGTATGACGTCTCCCAGCTGGCGCTGCCGTGGGACAAAGTGGACCGCGAGTTTCTGAATAAACCGCGCAAATGGGATGCCGGTAACATTAAACGCTTTATGTTGTGGATGGGCCCAACGTCGTCAATCTTTGACGTCACGACCTTTGCGCTGATGTGGTTCATCTTCGGTGCGAATCATGCGGGCGTGCAGTCGCTGTTTCAGTCCGGCTGGTTTATTGAGGGGTTGCTGTCGCAGACGCTGGTGGTACACATGCTGCGTACCCGGAAGATTCCGTTTATTCAGAGTCGCGCCACCTTACCGGTCATGCTGACCACGCTGGCGGTGATGGCGCTGGGCATCCTGATCCCATTTTCACCGCTGGGTACGATGGTCGGACTGGTGCCGCTGCCATGGCAATATTTCCCCTGGCTGCTGCTGACGCTGTTCAGCTACTGCCTGGTGGCGCAGGGCATGAAACAGTTCTATATCCGCCGTTTTGGCCAGTGGTTTTAGGATCGCAGGGAGGCAAAGATGAAAACAAACCGGCTCGACCACGTTTTTGTCGGCGTGATGCTCATCGGCTTCATCCTGATCGCGCTGACGGTGATCGTGCGCTAATCGCCACGTAAACAAAAAGGCAGCGAATGACTTCGCTGCCTTTTTTATTCAGTCGCTGTCGCGCTCCTGACTGGCACGCTGGCGCGCGTAATACTCATCCTCTGCGGTAATGATCTCGTCCAGCAGCGAATCCATATCCACCGCGCGCTCCACTTCCACGAACTGTCCGGTCAGCGGCGTTTCAGGCGTCAGCTTGCCATCTTCATAGCGTTGCCAGATCTCCCGGGCGTAGCGCGTCTTCAGCAGCTGCGGCGCGAACTGGCCGTAGTACGCGGTGATATTATTTACGTCACGCCTGAACATCGACTCTGCATGGTTGTTGGCTGCGGCATTGACCGCCTGTGGCAGATCGATAATCACCGGACCCTGATCATCCAGCAGCACGTTGAATTCAGACAGATCGCCATGCACGATACCGGCACAGAGCATGCGCACGATGTTACCGATCATAGTGTGGAAATCGGCGATCGCCTGCGCTTCGGAGAGAGTGACATCGCTGAGGCGCGGCGCAACCGCGCCATCGCCGTCGGTGACCAGCTCCATCAACAGCACGCCGTCGATACAGAGATAGGGCTGAGGCACGCGAACCCCTGCGTTTGCCAGGCGGAACAGCGCGTCAACTTCGGCGGTCTGCCAGGACTCCTCCTGCTGCTTACGACCAAACTTCGAACCTTTCTGCATGGCGCGGGCGTTGCGGCTGTTTCGGGTTTTTCGGCCTTCCTGGTACTGCACCGCCTGCTTAAAGCTGCGCTGAGTCGCCTCTTTATAGACTTTGGCGCACTGCACTTTGTCGCCGCACAGTACAGTGTAAACGTCTGCTTCCTTGCCGCTTTTCAGCCGCTGCAGGACATCGTCAATCAGGCCGTCATCGACCAGAGGCTGAATTCTGTTTGGGATTTTCATGCGGCTTTAACCCTTATTTCACCCGCTTCATGTATCACTCTGCGATGAGGGAAGCAGAGGTAATTACGTAACAAAGTCTCCGATTCTACCCTGGAAAAGCGCTTTATGGAGATGAACCTTGCTGGGACAGGCTTTTAAGCGTGGTTTTAATCTGATTCGCCGTGCGGGACGGGCGGGATGCTGCCCGCAGACAGCACCCGCGCCATTCTGGGGCGCAGACTGAAAAAAAGTATACGGGCTGGCCGGCTGGCCGGGCGTGTCTGAGCAGGTGTCCGGCCAGCCTGAAGATTACTTCAGGGTTTTGAGCAGCTTAACGGTGCTCTCAACGTCGATCTCATCTTCAGAAAAGATCAGGGTGGTACCCTGGAAGGTGGTGACCGCCAGCTTCTTCAGGGAGCGCATCTCACCTGCTTTAGCGTCAGATTTTGGCCGGATATTATTCAGCAGCAGCCCTACCGACAGCACCGCATTCTCTTTATCAATGCCGGTATCCGCCGGGACCTCTTCGCTGTAGACCAGCCAGGATTTAATCGAGGTGATCTTAAGACGTTCACCGGCGATATAAATATATTTGCTTTCCGGGGCCACTTTCACCGCATAGGCCGACAAGCCTTTGTTGTTGGTGGTCGGCTCAAACGTCACCGCCGCATCTTTCTTAATCAGATCAGGATTGGCGACCTTGATCACATGAAAATAGCGGTTGTCGCCGTTTTCATCTTTGATAAAGCCGAATCCTTTATCTTTAAACCAGGTTGTGATTGTTCCGTTCATCGCCATTTTTATGCCTGCTTGCTCTACTCAGTTTTTTACAGCGCGCAGTGTAAAGCACAAAGCCTGCGCAGACTATATCAGTCTGAATGATAATTTTCGGTGGCGCCAGTGGGCAGGCGGCAAAGAGAAGGGCGGCGGGAAAGCAGGTCGGACGCCATGCAAAACCCGTAGCTGCCCGACCCGGAAAGGAGGTTGCACAGACGCTGACGCACGCTTCAGGCTGCCTGGAGGCGCCGCTGCGACGGCGTCAGGCCGCGATGACGTTACTCATTGCCCCAGCGGTTCAGGAACTCAGCGATATCATCAATACGCTGTTCGTCGATGCCGGCTTCACGCGCCATCTCCTGCTGCGCCGCTTCGCTGATCTCTTCGTTATTCATTAAACGGGTGATCAGCAGCTGAAAGTAATAAGCCAGCGGCGTGCGTTCTGCTTCGCTTACCGGCTTAGCGGACTCTGTCGCATACTCATCGGCAACATCGTAGTATTTGAGAGAAATTTCATTATTCATAAAGGGGTTCGCAGCGTTGAGGTTAGATTCAGGCCACGCCAGCATAAGTGGCCCGGCTTACCGGGGGATTATTTCGCGTTTGAGGCGGGGCTGTAAAGGGAAAGCGGCGACAGAGTAAATGCCTGGGTTGCGGATTTGATAAAGGAAGTCCCAGGCCTTTGCGTCAGCAAAGTAAGCTGGCACTTAAAGCGCCAGGAGCAAACAGAGAGCTTCAAAGGATACGCTTCTGTAAGCAGACTAGACGGACGTTAACATGACGGTGGTAAATATTTGTTGACCAACAATCCGAAAAGCATGCTTTTTCCCGCTAAAGATAAGTCTGCTTTCTTTCTGTCAGTAATTTTTTTAATTTCTTTTAATTGATACATTCAGGCTCACAACCAAATATTTCATCTTCATTTTGAGGTGAGAGCATTTCCTTACTCCCCTGCCACGCAGTAAAAGAGGCAGTTATTTATAGTCTAAAGTAAGTGTGTAATTACTCCTGAAACTACCTGCAGGCTGGGCAGTGGCAGAAGCTAATTTAGGATAAAAACGGATCTCCAGATTATTTTGACCTGTATTTAATTTTTTGACGTAGTTTGAGTTAAAGCTGATAGCTTCCTGGTTATTCCATTTTACCTGCATATTAAGCCCTGACAGCGAAGTAGAGGAAATACCCTGTGCGCTGTTAACTATCTGTCCGTCAGAAGGCGCAAGTCGTACCGATATTTCGGATGCCGAAGGGCAGTTAAGTATAATGCTGGCCGTGCCGTAGGGATTGTCCTGCAGACGGTTATCGAGATTATTTAATGGCACCTCATAAGCTTTCGAGCCCAGATTGCAAGGAAGCGCATCAATACTATAGTAGTAATTGAAGGTAACGACTTGTTCTCTCGGCCCCTGACTCCTCAGAGGCGTCTGATACAGCGTCATTTGCCCCACATATTGCCCGGGTTTTGCCCCGAGGGTATTATTCGCATAGTAGAGTTTAAGACTAAAATACTGGCCTTTCGATAACGCCCGGTAAGTGCAGGTTTGATCTCTGTAACAGTATGTATAGGTGCCACTATCTGCCTCAGATATGGGCGGGAGTGTAGCAGGATACATGAGCGGTGTAACGTTTGTTTCTGCGGTTCCAAATGATGTCCGCTGATAGGTTATTGCCGAGCCATAGGGAATTGAAGTATTCACTAAACACTGAAACTCAATCAGTGTACCATTTGCTATCTGACCGCTTTTGAAATTTCCAAGATTTACCATATCGGTAAAGGGCTGACAGGTGAGTTTCCCCGCAAAAGAACCAACTGACAGAAAAGTAAGTAACAGGAATAAAACTGGTTTATAGAACACAAGGTTACCTTTTTACGAGTGAAGCGTTTTTATAAATTGATCGGTCAGGTTAATAAATGCGGGCTTACGGACATTAATCGTTTTCTGAAGAGTGAAGATATTAAATAATAGTTAGCGCAAACCATCTGCAAAATCATGATCGTTACGCTATTTATAGTTGAAGGTCAGCGTATAGTCAGCGCTGAAACTACCCGTGGGGGCAGCAGAGCTTGACAGCCGCGGAAAGAAATTCAGCCGGTAAGTATTAACCCCCTGTTGAAACACCTGCGTACTGGCCTGATTCAACATCACCGGAGAGCCTTTCTGGTAGACCTGCATGTTTAAACCCGCTAAAGACGTTTTCGACAGACCCTGCGCCGCATTCACAATCTCCTTACCGGAATTGAGTTGTACCTCGACATTAGTCCGTGCCGGACAGTTCACCGTGACCGCCAGCTCGCGGTTGGGATTGTCAGTCAGGCGGTTATCCAGATCGCTAAAGTTAACCGCTAAATTTTTATCAGCGACGGAACAGGGTCTGGCAGCAATGGTATAGATGTAGTAAAAACTGGCGATTTGTTCTGACTGCCCCACAAGGATCCTTGGCGTCTGATATAAATTAACTTTGGCTACGAATGTTCCTGTTCCGGAAAGGTTGGTCAGAACCCGATAACTCAGCGCGAATGAAATTGCTGTATTTTTACTCAATGCGTGATCACAGGTAAAGGTATAAGGGCCAATGCAGAGAGCGGTCGCTTTATTCGCCTGATAGGTGGGTACCGGCTTACCATAAGCCAGGAGAGAAAGAAGCCCGGAGCCCGGGCCGCCTGCTCCTTCGACAGTGTAAGAAAGAGAAGCGCCAATCAGAAAGTCTCTGTTCACCGTACATGTGAAGTAATTAAGATAGCCATCTTTATAGGCATTGAAATCATTGGAAATTCCTTCCTGAAGCACACCTAAATTAACAACCTGATTAGCCGGTGTGCATTGCAGATCGGCCGCCTTACAGTGATAGACAGAAAGTGAGAAAAAAAGAACGATCACGGTTTTTATAAAAGGCACTCTGCACTCCTGGAACATTTTAATAAGACACGATCTGATGGCTTTGCTGTCATATAGTGAATATCAGCGATACTCGATGCTCAGCAGGGCTGATGCAGAATAGCTCCCGGCGGCTGCGCTGCTCTCATCGATAATGACCGGTCTGGTCTTTATGACAAACAGGGCCTCATTCAGCAGTGCGTGATTAATGAGTTCACCAGGTTTAGAGAGTCCGCTCAGGACGCCTGCCTGACTCAGGCCATAGCGCATCTCCAGGCCGATACCACTCAGTTCTGTTTTCACTACACCGGTTTCATCCGTCTGCTCGGTTCGCAGCGCAAAAGTGACCGTGGTCAGCTTGTAGCAGCGTATTTTTATCGTTGCAGAGGTGAATTTACTCTCTCCTTTATAGAGCTGAGCCAGGCTCACCTCGGGAAGCGTAATGAGATTGTCTGCAGGCAGTTCGGCTGTACAGGCTGGGGCAAGTAAATTCCCGCTAACATTCACATCCACCCCCAGTGCGCCGCGGCAGAGCACAATATAAACCGCTGCCGCCATCATCCACTGTTTCATTGATACCACCAGCTGGTCAGTCGTAATTCAATTCAACGGTAAAACTGGCGCTGAAATCACTCACCCCCAGTTCAGCGAGTTTGACCAGTTTTGCTGTCATGGAGAGATCAACCTGACCTGAAAGTCCGCTAAGTGTTCTGTTGCCGGTCAGGCTGACCCGTTGTTGTTGTCCGTTGACCCGGGCCTGATTTCCACTCCACCACAGTTCAACACCCAGATTTGCGTAACTGGTGACCGCTGTTGTCGTTGAGCCATTAGCCAGTGAGGTACCGTTGCCCGGCGAAACCTTAATTGTGACGGATGAACCTGACGGACATTGTAATATCAGTGGAATATTTCCCGAGGCAGTTTCATATTTGTCATAAGTTACGCTCCCCATACTGACATTGATCGTTTTATTGTTACTGTAAGTGCAGGGGGGCTTAGTCAGCGTCCCCGTCACGTTGATCGCTACCGTATCAGCGGCATTAAGCGCATGAAAAGCGGTGAGAACATAAATAAACACTATGCGGAATAGATTTAGCGACATACCGTATTCACCTTTATAACACCTGATTTAGCGGCATGGTCATTACGGGAGGATATTTCTCCGGCGCACCAACGCTCACTGTTAACTTTAATTTCAAAGCGCGCATTGTCGGGCACGCCGGTTATATAGGCGCTGCCATTTTCGGATACCAGCGCGTCTGGAGTCATTTGCTCTTTTTCAGAATTGATAAATACTTCTGCAGCGAAAGGTGCTATCTCTCCTTTGTTATTCACGGCATGCAATATAATTCTGTTGCCTTTCTTACCGGAGAAATCAATGACGCTGAATGCGCCGCGTGTCGGTGTGACTTCGCCGACAAGTTTTTCAATTTCAACGTTGTCGTCCAGCGTATTGGTTCTGACCGACACCCGATTCAGGGTATAAGGCGACGCATTGGTTAACATCGCATAGCCGCTTTTATTGGTTCGACTTTTTGACTGAAAATCAAACCCCACATTTTCGATTTTATTTGTCCGGGCAATAATGTTGGTATCACCCAGCGGGGGCGACGCGATCAGCGATCCCTTATAAAGTGTTAGTCCGCCTTCACCGCCAATATCCAGCTGATTACGCAGATCGCTATGTGACAGGCTGGTTCTCAGATCGCCTTTCGCACCACTATATTGCGCGGAAACCCCATAAGCCTGCGTTTTCTCCCCTTCACCCTGTATTGAAGCCGCATTGGCGCTGTAACTTAAACCCGGCAGGCTGTCCGAGGTATCCGATATCGTGACGTTATTGTTCAGGTTATGCGCGCTGTAACCTGAGGTGGTGTAGAGGCGCGGAGAGTGGTTTGTTGCACTCAACGGCATACTGAAGGAGAGGGCAAACGCCGAGGTTTGCTTCTCCTGCAGATGACTGAATGTCCCTGAAAGCGTAATGCTTGCCCGACCGACGTTAAAGCTATACCCGGTCTGTAGTGTCTGGCGTGCCGGCTGTGACTGCCAGAAATCATCTTTGTTGTAGTTCAGATAAACACTGCTGTTATCGGTTAACCGCTGTGAAACCGTGGCAGAAACGCTGTTTTTCAGGCCGGAGTTTGACAGGATGGCGTCACTGCTTTGCGATGCAACGCGATAATCCTCAAAGGCCTCACTGAATCGCCTGAATCCGCGGGTGTTATATCGATAGCCCGCCAGCGTCAGATTGGTGCCGGTGCCGCTGAAATCTTTTGCATAGCGCAGGCGAAGCGCATTGCCGCGTTGTGTCGTATCTTTTGCGCCCACAGGTTTAAAAACCGACAGGGTCGAATCTGCGGACAGCGCACCATACCCCGCCAGGTTACGTGAAAAACCCAGGTCATAAGCCTGATAGTTACTGTTGAGTAACACGCCGCCAAACAGAGTCGTGTTGCCGCTAAGGCCGTAGCGCGCGGTGCCTGCCACAAAGTAAGGTTCAGGCGCACTGGTTCCCGGATAAAGCGTGCGATATTGACCGGCATTAAATTCGTAAAAGAACTGACCACCACGCACCATGACCGGCAGAGCGGATGCCGGCTGGCGATAAAACTGCTTCTCGCCAGCTTCATTTTCAATCGTGACCAGCAGATCATCCCCTCCACTGACAGAGGGAATGTTGTCGATATTAAACGGGCCGGATGGCACCCAGCGCTCAAAGATCTTGAAACCGTTCTGCGAAACCGACACTTTCGAGCGGCCATTCGCCGTACCGCGCAGGGTAGGCGCGAATCCCTGTGTCTCGGCGGGCAGCATGCTGATATCAGACGCCAGCTGCACGCCGCGATAATTAATGCCCTCCAGGATTTCGCCGTTTGAGTAAACATCGCCAAGACTCAGATTGGCATCAAGCTGCGGCAGTGGGCGCTGTACATAACTCTGTGGCGAGGTGAGCTGTCGCCTGTTCTCGCCATCATCCTGAATATAGGTGACGTTCCTGAAACGCCAGGCACCGTAATTAAAACCATTGTTCAGCGAGATAAACGATGTTTTCTTATGCTTATCGGCCGCACCTTCTGCTGACCAGATTTGAGAGTGACTGAGGCTGTAGCTCGAAAAAAGGACAGTTTCGCCGTTATCCCAGCCCGCCTTGACCCGTGTTCTGTCTGCGTCGTTAAGAAACGCCTGCGGAATAGTGATCAGGAGTTTCTGCCGGGCGAAGTCATAGACAAAGTCAGCCCCGTCTAACGCTTCTGTGAAAGCGGCACAATTACCGGAGTGCTGGAGGCGAGACCACGCATTCTCCTTCAGTCCGGCATTTTTAAAAAACTCGCTGTCAAGGCAGGGCGTAATTTTATCGCGCTTTTTATCGTAGCTGAAATTTACCGACTGCTTCGCATACAGATTTTCGTTGATATAAATTTCAACCCAGTATTCACCGGCAGGCTGCGTGCGGGAGATATTTTCAACCTGCTTTTTAAGGGCATCCATATCCCCCGGGCTGCCATTCAGCTCCAGGAATGAGGTGTTAAAACTGACTTCAGCAAACGAGAGCGTCGTATTAAACAGTAACAAAAAGGCCAGACAGGAGAATTTATTCATGGCGGTAACGTTTCTATTCTTTCTTTATTTTTGTCTTAACGACACCACCGTAGTCATTGATATATTCAATTCCGATGTCGCTGATATTTTTCTTCTGGGTGCTCAGGGTCATCTCGCCTTTTGCCGGCAGATTGCTCTGTGACACCGCTGTCTGGACATGATCAGCGTCTATTCTGGTGATAGCGATATTGAACGGCGTAGGGTTGATCAGTGTGATTGTGTCTCCCGACTGACGCCATGTGACTTTTCCCGCCTCATCTTCCAGCTTCATTTTTTTCATAAATGCCGGGCGGTAAAAGAGCTTGATGCTGGTTTTAATTGCAATCTGCAGCGTGTTCGCTGATTTATCTTTATCGGGTGCTGGCGGAATCGCTTTGACGTTAATTTTAAACAGGCTCTCCCGGTCAGTCGGTAACGCGGAGGAGGTGTCAACGACCCGCAGCAGATTCTCTTCACCCGGCCCCATACGAAATAGCGGGGGCGTCAATAAAAACTGATCGGTTGTTTTATCGTTTTTCGCCGGGTCGCTTATCCAGGACTGCACCAGAAACGGGGTTTCGCTGGCACTGTTTCTGACAAAGAGGGTCACATCTTTGCTGCCCTCATTAAAAACGACACGCGTCACGCCCAGACTGATGCTGGCCTGACAACCCCAGGTGAGGGTGGCAAAAATTAAGCCAATTAAAAAACGCATTGCAAATCTCCGAATCCAGGGGCTGGGCAGCCCCTGTGGGTTTAGTAATATTCTACGTTGACGGCCGCTTCGGCATAGACATCGCCCGGAACAATACCGGGAATAGGGTCGGCATCCTGAACAACGGTATCAGCAATCGTTCTGACCAGACCTGCCTGGAAATTAAAGGCATTTTCCCCGGCACGCATTTCATTGCTAAACGAATTACCGGTAAGGACCTCTTTATTCTGATTTGCAAGCACGACAGCTACGCCTTTAGCCCGTGAAGCACCCGTTAAACCGATATAATCTCCATCTGGCTGAGCAGCCTGGAAAGAAATTTTAATATTGTTTTTAGTCGCTTTACGGCAGTCCGTAAGTGAAATGGTAAATGGTTTCCAGCTATTAGGGTTGATAGCGCCGACGTTAGCGCCAAAATCCGCTGAACGCACTTCCGGCATATCGACTTCAAGGCGTCCGTTTGTGCCGATATTTACCAGGCAGGCGGCATCGTTGACCTTGCCTTTAAAGACGATAGTATTGTCGTCGGCATAGGCGGTATGGATGACCGTTGAAAGAAGTAATGCTGACAGACTCATGCTGAACTTTTTATTCATTTTTTATTCCTTTCGGTTTTTATTAAACACGCTTGTGAGCTGGCGTTTAAGCAGGTTGTTTTGCATGACATGGCATGACAACGCATCCTTTACCCATCTGTTTTGTTCAGAATGATGTTGATGCGGTTCAGAGATGTCTATGCAAACTTAGAAGCTGGCATGATATCGTTCGCCAGGGGCATTGCCAGGCTGCTAAGTTGCGATGAAATTTAAACAAAAATCGGGAGGGTGTCATATTAATTAAAATTTAGTTGTTTTTAATTTTAATTAAATGCAGCGTTTCTTTTAAACCGGCGGGCGAACTGGAAAACTCTTAAGCTCTCTAAGTGACTGTCTTGTAAGTGATTATGGAGTAGTTAAGAGAAGTAAAAAGTGCATCGGCATGGCATCTTTCGCACAGTGGGATGAGTGCAGGGCGCATTTCATCCCGCTGAAATTACGTTAATGGCGGAAGCGTCAGTGCCGTTGCGTACAGACATAATAAGGAATAAATTCACCGGAAAGCATTACCGATTTAATATTGATCCGGGAAATAAAAAGTTCAATCCTGCTTTTTGGCTGACGATAAAATGCCGGAAACCATGCATTCGACGTTTCAGGTGAAAGCTTATCATCTATAGAAGCGAGGACCTCGTCGGAAACCCAGGTATATCGGGATCCGACGTGATGACTGGTAAACACTACCGTCCGGTTAACATTCTCCCGAACGCCATCTGAGCGCGTCACAAAACCGTTCATTGCGAGCGTTCCGCTATTTTCATCGATGTTCAGTTTCGTTGAAAGACGCATAATACCGGCTTCTCTGTGAAAATTAACGTTCCCGGTGCAGGAAAAACCGGACGCGATGCCATATTTATACCAGAGGGTGAAAGCGGTCAGTGTGACGGCCAGACCGACGGTCAAAGTAAACAGGATCCTTTTAATCATAATTGTAACCAGTGTCGTTATAAATAAAATAGTTTGAGTAGCAGATATCATCTGAGAACAGAGAAATTTTTTCACGGCAGTTTATTGCTGAAACCTTGTTGCTATAGGGATAATTGGTCAGATAAAGCACCCTGGGTTCTTTACAAAAACGGCTGAGATAATCCACCAGTTTCAGTTTTTTGAAATCGTAGGCACGGTTATTCTGATAAACCTCGCAGGCTCCAAGTTTCCCGGTATGGACATAATTTCCAGGCGAAAGGGAATAGAAACTTATCAGTGAACAGGTGACGATGAGCAGGAGGCTGAGCAGTAAAACATAGCGCGGCCACGGGAACATTCCTGCGCGCTTATCAGGCCGCACCGTGCCGGACGAATGGTCTGATGGCCTGACAGAGGCTGAATAATTAATCGCAATCACTTTGGGCTGAGTCAGGCCCGGACTGCTGAATGTCTCACTGCTGTTTTTCATCTCAGATTTAGCCTTTGATTCTGTCTCATCGGCCTGACGGGGAGCAGGGCGGATTTCTTTGAACGTATCCTGGTCCTTCGATTCGCGTGAGGCGCTGCTGTTTTCCTGCTCAGCCATGTCATGCGGTGCTGAGAACAGAAAGCCCTCCGCTTCATCACTGTCCTGATCCTGCTCCTCCACCTGCATCGTTTCTTCTTCTTCAGGTGTATCCATCTGGATATAGGTCAGCGCAACAGAAACCTGCAGATTGAAGATAAAGCCACGCCGGTGAATGGTTTCGATAATACCACTGTCAAAATCCCCGGCCTGGTTCAGCATTTTTCGTAAATAGAAAATCGTGTTATGCAGCACATTCAGGGAGGCGGTCATGCCAAAGCGTTCCCAGCCAAATTTATAAAGCTCATCATGTGTAACCAGTTTGCCATGATTTTCAAGCAGTAATAACAGGCAAAAGGCGGCGGATGCCCTCAATTTGACTTTATTGTCATTGTCCAGCCTGACCAGACATTTTTCAGAAAGGATAAATTTGACGTTATCGCCAATAATGTAAATGCGTTTCATTTTTATTAAAGCCCTGGCAGGTGATTAAAACAACGCTCTGTAAAAGGCGTTTTAGTTATCGTTATCGCTGTCACTGTATGTCTAAGAAAATTCTTAACCATTATTTATAATCCATCCGAATGAAAAAAGTAAATATTTTGAGAAATCTACCCGGCCTTATGCTCTGGCCTTCCCGAAAGCAATAGGCGGCCGCGTGTAAATTAAGAACTTAAGCCACTGAATGCAAAGAGATTTTCATGGGTTATTAAAGTAAATAAAATTTAAGATGCTCTGCAGTCAGATTTTCTTAAGATGGGTTTACTTTTTTATAAGAATGACTAAAACCCATGCAACCAGAAAGGTTTTTACCTGAAAGAGCAGAGCAGAATACAATGCGCGTTATTAACACCGCCGGAATTGAAATTCGTTTAAAAAGCCAGGAGGTCTGTATCATCTGGTTTCTTATGACCGGCATGAAACCCAGAGATATCTCGCTTTTCATGCAGATAACCGAGCAGAATGTCAGTTATTACAAAAGAAAAACCATGAAAAAGTTGCAAGTGAAAAACAACTTTGAATTTTTTTCATGGTTTCGGTGTAACAGAAGTGTGTTTAACAGCGAGAAGGCTGAGTCTTATATATTAAAACGCAGTGAATTCTGACAGCATTGATAATTACCGTTATAAATTAATGGGCTTCGAGGGGGCGTAAGATGAGTGAATCTTTTAGTGATGCAGAGAAGAAAATTATCAGTGAGACGATTACGTTCTATGTTGAGAAACTGATCAACGACACTGTTGAGCTTATTCATCAGACCGAACGTGAGGCGGATAAGCGGTTCAGTGAAGCCGGCATTCAGTTTGACCTCTGTTCTCCGGCGAACAGTGATTACCTCACGGCAGTACTGCTCGAGAATCTGTTTGACCGTCTGCACAAAGGCGACCCTGAAACAGCCAGGCTCATTCTGACCATGAACGGTAAGCGTGTGGGCGTCTATAAAGATGAGGAGATAGATTCCTGAAAGGAAGAAGGCGTGTGATGCCCTGTGCCACGCCCTATTCACGCACGCCGGGGCCTGGTGCACCGCGCTGAGAAATCCACCTCAGCATAGCGCGGTCGCTCAGATGCCCTGATGCAGTGCTGACAGGCAATCGCACTCAGCAGATTGCCCTGCTGAACGTTACCGTAAAGCAGGGCATGCTCAGATGACATCGCCGCAGACGCGGGCATTCTGCCTCAGGCGGTGAGACTCTCAATCGGCTCGACGATGCATTCCGGATGCGCCTGCAGCCGTGCCAGCGCCTCGGCATAGGAGGGCATAGAGTCGGCCGCGCCAGCGCGCTCGACACAGAGTGAGGCGAACGCCGCAGCAAAGCGCGCTGCCTGCGGCAGGTCGTCACCGGAAGCGAGCCGGGCGGCGAGCGCGCCGTTAAATGCGTCACCCGCGCCTGTGGTGTCGCGCGGCTGCGCCGGAAAGAGCGGAATGCGTTGCTGCTCGTCAGGCGTGGAAAGCAGGGCGCCCGCGATGCCCAGTGTGATGATCACCTGACGCGCCCCTTTCCGATGCAGCACCGCGGCGGCGCGGCGTGCGCTGTCGAAATCGGTGACGGTTACGCCGCTGAGCTGAGTCGCTTCGGTACTGTTAGGCGTCAGCAGATCGACCTTTGCCAGCAGTGCATCACTGACTTTCTGCCACGGTGCCGGATTGAGGATTACGAAGGTGCCGCTGGCACGGGCGTTATCGATCATACGCTGGATGGCGCTGAGGTTATTTTCCAGCTGCACCAGCAGGATATCTGCGGCGGCGACCGTCGGCTGACAGCGCGTCACCTCTGCGGCAGTCACAGTGGTATTGGCACCGGGATAGACCGAAATCATATTTTCCGCATCATCACCTGCGACGTAAATCAGCGCGTTGCCGGTGGGCTTCTCCTTGCAGGTAAACAGCGTAATAGCGTCAAAGCCAGTTTTTTCCAGATGACGACGTGCAAAGAGGCCGAAATCGTCGTTACCCACTTTGCCAATGTAGTGTACCCGCGCGCCCGCGCGCAGCGCCGCCGTGGCCTGATTCGCGCCTTTACCGCCCGCGCCCATCATGCTGTGATGCGCCGTCAGCGACTCACCCGGTAGCGGAAAGCGACGCATTACAGCCACAACATCGAGGTTAAAAGAGCCGAAAACACACACTTTTCCTTTCATCCTGCGCTCCTGAACAGGCGTTCGGCGGCGAGACAGGCACCGCGACAGCCCGTGTAGTCGGTTGAGTGGCTGAAAATAATCTTCAGGTTTTCGCGTGTGACCGGTGGCCGCAGATGCTGCTGGATCTGGCTGCGCAGCAGGGCCAGTGGAAAATCCGCCATCGCCAGCACGCCGCCGCCGAGGATCAGATATTCCGGGTCGAGTATATTCATCTCGGTGGCAATCAGCTGCGCCAGCCGTCGCACAAACGCCTGAAGTTCCGGCTGCTCCCCATGACGGGTAAACAGCGCGGCGATAGGCGTGTCAGCGGCGTTCAGGGCAGCCCAGTGACTCAGCCAGTGGCCCGAGGTCAGGGTTTCCGCACAGCCGCGATTACCACACGGGCAGGGAAGATCGTTTCCTGCGACCGGGATATGACCCAGTTCGCCTGCACCGCCATGCTCGCCGTGATAAAAGTGACCATTCAGCCACAGGCTGTTGCCCATCCCGGTGCCGGGGTAGAGGCCCACGGCGTTATCCGGCAGCTGCTCCAGCTGCAACAGGTCCCACAGCATCAGATGGTTCACATCTTTGTCCATCGCCACCGGCACGCCGAGCTGCGCCGTCAGACGCGCCGCTACAGGCTGATGATCCAGCGCCTGAATAAAGGGCAGCGAGATCACCTGTTTACGATCGCGGCTGAGGATGCCGGGCAGCCCCAGCATGATGCCGCTGACCGGCTGCTGCTCCAGTGTTTCGTCAATCAGCTGTGCCAGCGCCTGCAGCGCATCGGGATGCTGCGCCCAGCTGGCGGTAGGCACCTTGCGAAAGCTGCTCCAGACGCCTCCCTCTTCCATCAGCTGCAGCCGGGTACCGGTGCCGCCGATATCGATACCGAGCCAGCGTGATCTCATGCGGACACCTGCGTCAGCCCCTGGGCCTCATCAATGCTGTCGCGCATCATCTCCCACGCGGTGGCTAAGTCGTCATGAATGTTGAACAGACCGGAGGTGCCAACAATCAGCACTTCCGCGCCCGCACCGATCAGCTGGTGATAGGTGCGGGTGTTGCAGGAGCCGTCAATCTCGATCAGGTAGTGATAGCCGTGCTGTTCCTTCAGCGCTTTCAGCTCACGCACCTTTTCCACCATCTCCGGAATAAAAGGCTGCCCAGCGTAGCCGGGATCGACCGTCATCACGGTGATCTTATCGAGCAGATGGATATAGTGCTGGATGTAGGAAACCGGGGTGGCCGGATTCAGTACCACGCCCACCTTTTTACCAAAGCTGCGGATCAGATTGATGACGCGAAACGCATCACGGTTGATGGTCTCCGCGTGCGGACAGATATAGTCCGCGCCCGCTCTGGCGACCGCCTCGATAAAATTGGTGGGCTCTTCCACCATCAGATGCACGTCGATCGCCACGCGGGTAAAGGGACGGATCTGCTCAATAAAGAAAGGAGAGAGCGTGATGTTCTTAACGTAGTGACCATCCATGATATCCACATGAAGAAAGTCAGCGCGCGAATCGAGAACCTGCAGCTGGTGCTTGATCTCCATCAGGTTCATACACATCAGTGACGGGGAGATTTGAGTACGCATCATACTTCCTTCTTTTCAGGCAGAGGATTAAGCACCGCGGCCAGCCTGCTGAGCTTTACGGCACGGTGTTCGTTGAATCGGGTTTTGAATTGTTTGAAAGCGAGCACCACAATCAGCACCGCGCCCCACATGGCCAGACTGACGTGCTGGCTGATGTTCATCAGATTGAAACCGGTAGAGAGCACCTGCAGCGCAATCAGCGCCAGCACCACGCCGGTTACACGACCAAAGCCCCCGTTGGGATCGGTGCCGCCGAGAATAATGGCCAGCACGGTCAGCAGCAGATAGGCGTCGCCGTAGCCCATACGGGCGGAGTTGAAGCGCGCCATCATAATCAGCCCGGCCAGTACGCAGAGCAGGCTGGAGATCACATAGACCAGCATCACCATGCGATGGGTATTGATCCCACTGAACCAGGTGGCGTTGATGTTGCTGCCGCCCATATAGATGCATTTACCGGCGCGGGTTTTACCGAGGAACAGCGCCAGCAGCGCCGCGGCAACCAGAAACACCCAGAGCGGCAGCGGCATACCCAGCAGCGTGTCGGCACCCAGCGCCTGCACCACTGGCGGCATACCGCTGACGGCCGCGCCGTGGGTCAGCCAGATTCCGATGCCGTTCAGGGTCATCATCGTTGCCAGCGTCACCAGAATCGGGTGTGCGCCGATCCGCGTTACCATCAGCCCGGTTACCACACCAATGGCAGCCGCGATCAGCATGGCGCCCAGGATGGCAATAAACAGCCACAGCAGCTGCAGCGCCATTCCGGCATCGGCGGGCAGGGCGCTCATCAGCGTCCAGGCGATAAACAGCGCCGTAAGGTTAGCGGTCGCGATAATCGCAAGGTTCAGGCCGCCGCTGAGGATGGCGATAAACATTGCCAGCGTCAGTAAACCGAGTTCCGGCAGCTGAAACGCCATACTCATAAAGGTGGAGTCGGTCAGGAAGCGACCCGGCAGCATGACCGTAAAGGTGGCAAGCGCCAGTGCAATCAGCAGCATCAGGCCAATGTTGGTTCCATCGGGTCGCAGTGCAGTCAGTGATTTCATCATCAGTGCCCTCGGTCACACGAAACTGACGTCAGTTTCTTTGCGTTTTTTGTAGTGGGTCACGGCGATCGCAATCATGATGACGCCGCCTACCACGATGTTCATGAAGTAGTTCGAGACGCCGACCAGGTTGAGGCCGTTCTTCAGGATGGCGATCAGGAAGACCCCCATCAGCGTGCCGCTCACCGTGCCTTTGCCACCCATCAGGCTGGCACCGCCCAGCACCGTGGCGGCCAGCACGTCCAGTTCGCCGCCAACCAGCGCGTTGGGCACCACCTCGCCCATGCGATAAACCTGTACCAGCCCGCCAATCGCCGCCATCGCGCCCAGCCAGCCGTAAGCGAATACGTGAATCAGGCCGACGCGGATACCAATACGGCGGGCCGACTCCGCATCCCCGCCAACGGCGTAGAGCTGGCGTCCAAGGTTGGTTTTATTCAGCAGCAGCGCGGTGACAGCGGCAATCAGCAGCATGGTGACCAGCGGCAGTCCGATCTGAAAACTGTCACCGTGCCAGCTGAACGGCAGTACGTTTCGCAGCGTGATCCACCACTCCGGCAGCGAGTAGAGGCTGCGGCCGCCGGTGACCCACATCAGCAGCCCGAACAGCAGCGACTGCATGCTGATGGTGATGATGATGGAGACTACCCGCAGCGTGGTGATCAGCAGTGCATTGATGACCCCGAACAGCGTGCCGCACATCACGGCCAGCAGAATGCTGAGCAGCGCATTGTCGAACTGGAACTGCACAAACAGCGACGCCAGCAGGTACTGCACCACCGAGGCGACGGCCGCAAACGAGATATCAATCCCGCCGGTGACCAGCACCACAAACAGGCCCAGCGCGAAGATGCCGGTGACGGCGTAGCTTTCGGCCAGATCCAGCAGATTCTGCATGGTAAGAAACTGGTCGCTGGCGACCGAGAAAAACAGAATGAACGCCAGCAGCACCCAGGCGAGCCAGCCCTGACTGGAGTGCGGACGGAAACGGGAAAAGTCAGGCATTGATCACCTCCGCCAGCTGCTGCTGTTCGACGCTATCGGGTTGGTATTCGGCATGGATCGTGCCATCGCGGAAGTGCAGGATCCGGTCGCAGTTGTACCAGACCTCCGGCACCTCATCGGAGATCAGGATGATCGACAGCCCCTCTTTCGCCAGCTCGTGGATCAGCTGATAGATGCTGGCTTTGGCACCCACGTCGACGCCGACGGTGGGGGAGTCCAGGATCAGAATGCGCGGCTGGGTCAGCACCCATTTCGCCAGTACAATTTTCTGCTGGTTGCCGCCAGAGAGGGTGGAGATGGCGAGATTGGGATCGGCGACGCGCACGCCAAGCTGCTGGATCCACTGCAGGATCAGCTTGTTTTTGCGGTACTCATCGATCAGGTGAAAGCGGTTCTGCAGCTTGTCGAGGATCGGCAGCACCATGTTGTCCGCCACCGACTGCTGCTGCACCAGGCCCAGCGTCAGTCGATCTTCGGAGACGTAGCCGATGCCCGCCTTGATCGCATCCTCATGGCCGCGAAAACGCACAGGCTTGCTGTCGAGCCAGATCTTACCGCTGTCGGGACGGGTCATGCCGAACAGCGACAGCGCCAGCTCCGTGCGGCCGGAACCGAGCAGGCCGCAAAGTCCCAGCACTTCGCCTTCATAGAGTTTGAAATTAACGTCGTGATACTGCCCGGCGCGGGTTAACGATTCGATCTCCAGAATGGCGCGATCGCCGTTGCGCGTTGGTGCTTTCAGCTGATAGTCGAGTTTCAGGCCGGTCATCAGTTCCGTCAGATGGTGCGGTGTCATCTCCCGGGCAGGCCAGCAGCCCATCTTACGTCCGTCGCGGATCACCGTGACGCGGTCGGAGATCTCCAGCACCTCATCCAGCCGGTGGCTGACAAACACCACGCAGATGTTTTTGTCCTTCAGGTAGCGCACGGTACGCAGCAGCTGATTGACCTCGGTGCGGGTCAGCGAGGCGGTCGGCTCATCCATAATCACCAGCCGCGCATCGGCGACCAGCGCACGGCAGATCGCCACCTGCTGACGCTGCGCGATAGAGAGCGCCGCGACCTTCTCATCCAGATCGAGGTCAAACTTCAGCTCGGTAATAATATTACGCGCGCTCTCCCGCAGGCGGGCGCGGTGGTGCCAGCGCAGCAGGCCGTTGAGGTTATGCTCAAAGGCGATGTTCTCTGCCACGCTGAGGTTGGGGAACAGCGACAGATCCTGATAAATTACCTGGATACCGAAGTCGCGCGCCTGCCGGGTGGTGAGGCGCGGCAGCGTCGGGCCGTCGCCCAGGGTGATGCGGCTGCCGTTGTCCGGGGCGTGCACCCCGGAGATAACTTTGATCAGAGTGCTCTTGCCACAGCCGTTGGTACCAGCGAGACAGTGCACTTCGCCTGCCAGCAGGGTCAGGGAGATATCGCTCAGCGCGCGGTTACCACCAAATGTTTTCGACAGATTCTCGAGCGCAATCAGTGTCTGTGGAATGACCTCTTGCATATCAGAGCCCCATTTTGACCAGTTTCGGCAGGTTGTCTTTGTCCAGACTTTCGGTGCTGTTGCCCAGAATGGTGTGGGTGGCTTCATCCACTTTGACTTTGCCCAGTCCCTCAATCGTCATGCCGTCGGTGATTGGCTCTTTCTTCTGCATCATGTCGGCGATGCGGACAAAGACTTCGCCGGCAGTCTGCGGGTTCCAGATGTAGCCGCCTTTGATGGCGTTACGCTGCACCAGCGAGGCACCCTGGCCCGGACTGAAAGAGCCAATGACGCAGACCTGGTCGATTTTTTTACGGTTCATGACCGCACGTCCGGCGCCGATAGGGCCCTGTGACCCAAACGCCAGGATCCCTTTCAGGTCGGGATATTTGGACATCAGCTCATTGGTGGTACGGATGGAGTCATCCAGCGATTCGCCGACGCCAAATTTGTCGGTGACCAGCTGCATTTTGGGATAATGTTCTTTCTGATAAGTCAGTGCGGCGTCGGTCCACTGCTGATGCAGCGGCACCGTCAGGCTGCCGACGTACATGGCATATTTGCCTTCGTCGTGCATACAGTTCGCCAGGGCTTTCATGTGGTTGATGCCGTGCGTGGTCGCATCGACCAGTTCGAAGTCCCAGTTGGCGCCCTGCTGGCCGGGTGACTCATGCGTAATCACTTCGATACCCGCGTCACGCGCCCGTTTCAGCACCGGCTCCAGCACTTTCGGGTCGTTAGGCACGACGCCGATGATATCGACCTTTTGCGCAATCAGATCTTCAATGGCACGCACCTGAAGCGCCGGGTCAGCGGCGGTGGGCCCCACCATCCACGCATCGATACCACGTTTGGCGGCTTCGCTTTTAATGCCCGCTTCCATGGCATTAAACCAGGGAATACCGCCTATCTTGACCACAATACCCATACGTAATTTATCGGCGGCCTGCGCACCAGAGGCGGCAAACAGGGCAAGCAGAGAACAGGCGATAAGATGTTTTTTCATACAGACTCCTGGTTAATTTTTAATTAGCTGCATGGATTGATAACGCTGAGCACAGACAATGACGTTGACACCATTCCATGCCAGTTCCTGCTCAAGCTCTTTATCTTTTAATTGGTCGGTAATAAGAAAATCGACATCACGGTAATGACAGATTCGGGCAAAAGAGGGACGCAGAAATTTACTGCCATCCATTAACAGATGTTTTCTTTCTGCGGCCAGCAGCATCTGTTGTTTCAGGTGCGCATTATTCTCATTGCCTTCGCGTAAATATCCGTCGTTACCCAGACTGCTACAGGAAAAAAATATTTTATTAATCTGAAATTCGCGCAGCGGCTGTTCAGCCACCACGCCGTGAAAATCTTCATCGCGATCGGAATATTCTCCACCCAGACAGATTGTGCGGATACTGCCGCGTGCTGCCAGCGTCTGCACGATGCGCAGCGAATTGGTTAATACCGTTAATTCAATGTCCGGCAGCTGTCGCGCCAGATACCAGCAGGTGGTGCTGCTGTCCAGCAGGATGCAGTCGCCGGGGCTGATAAAGTCGAGCGCACGCTTGGCGATGATCATTTTTTCATCAGCGTGCTCATTAATACGCTGCCGGAATGATAATTCGTTCTCTTTAGCGATTCTGTTATTTCCCGCCGTGCCGGTGCTCTGTTTTTTTATCAAAACCGCACCGCCGTGGCTGCGCTGTAATAAACCGCGCTTTTCCAGCAGGCTTAAATCCCGGCGAATAGTTTCCTGTGAAACCTGACACAGCGTAACCAGTTCTGAGACAATTACCCGGCCATTAATATTAATCTCATTAATTATTCTTTGCTGTCTTTCAATCGGCAACATACCTTTCCTCCGATGGAGATAAATTACTGGAAGCGAACACGGGAAAATGTGGACTGGGCAGGAGTCCACGCGGGCAAATAATGACACCCCTTATTAAGTGATGAAGCCGAAATAAATCATGCAAAGCCATGCAGTTAATTGCATTTAATAGTGACGTGTCTCACGTATTTCCGCTCTGCGGGCCGGTGAAAAGAGAATAAGGGACAGACAGATTACACCGCTATTGCCGGAATAACATGACTGTTTATGACCGTTTGTGTGGTTTTGACCGTTTCAGCTCAGGCTTTCACGTTTTCAGGCGGCAGACGACGCACATCAGAAATCGGGAGAGGGTAACATTGGGTGCTGCTCCAAATGTAAATCGAATTGATAATAGTTATCGTTTATTTTATTGTTTGCGCTTCTTCAGGGAAACGTAAAGGAATCGGAAGAAGATGACGACATATCAGAAAACAGGCAAAACGTTTCTGAGCAGACAACTGGCTGCCGGCTTAGTCGGTGTCACGCTGGGTTTGCTCAGCCTTGCGGCGCAGGCGGTTACCGTGACAGACGTGGCGGGGCGCACTGTTACGGTGCCGGACGACATTCAGCGCGTGGTGCTCGGTGAAGGGCGGCTCTTCTTCGCGCTTTCGCTGCTGGAAGGGCAGAAACCTTTCGACCGTATCGTTGGCTGGCAGGGCGATTTCCGCAAGCTGGACCCGCAGACCTACGCCACGTATCGGGCGAAGTTTCCGCAAATCGACAATATTCCGTTGATTGGCACCACCAGCGCCGACACGATCAGCCCGGAAAATGTGCTGAAGCTTAATCCGCAGCTGGCAATTTTTGGCTTATCAGGTCATGGGCCGGGCCGCGAAAGCGAGCTGGTAAAGCAACTGCAGAAGGCGGGCGTGCCAGTGGTGTTTGTCGATTTCCGCACCTCACCGCTGAAAAACACACTGCCGAGTATGGCACTGCTGGGCAAGGTGCTGAACCGCGAGAAGCAGGCACAGGACTATATCCGTTTCTATCAGGAGAACATCAGACGCGTCACCGATATCACGCAGACGATCCCGCAACAGGAAAAACCCACCGTCTTTATCGAGCTGCGCGCCTCTACGGCTGATGAGTGCTGCCGCTCGGCTGGCAAGGGCAACATGGGTGATTTTATCGATCTGGCGGGCGGGGTGAATATCGCCAGACCCCTGCTGCCGGGCCCGCTGGGTCAGGTGAATCTGGAAAAGGTTATCGCTGCGCAGCCGGATGTCTATCTGGTCAGCGGCGGAGCCCGACCGCCAGAAGCGGGCGAGCCGCAACCCACCAGTTTAGTGCTGGGTGCGCAGACTACGCCTGCGCACGCAAGTGCCAGCCTGAAGCCACTGCTGGCGCGTAAAGGCATCAGCACGCTGAAAGCGGTGGAAGCGGGCCGCAGTTTCGGCATCTGGCATAACTACTACAACTCCCCCTACAACGTGCTGGCCGTTCAGCTGTTCGCCAAAGCGTTTTATCCGCAGAAGTTTGCCGATCTCGATCCACAGCAGACACAAAAACAACTCTATAAACAGTTCCTCGCGGTCGAACCGACCGGCACTTACTGGACAGAGTAAAAGGGACGCTGCCCCGGACCGACGGGGCTTTTTACCTCATGGAGACAACAAGCGTGAAAATTTCTATGACACCGGCAGTGAAAGCCGGGCTGTTTGCACAACTGATTGCTGCCGCGATGCCGGTGATGGCGGAAGACGCCCGCGAAGGGAACGACAGTGATGAGCAGATGGTGGTGACAGCGTCTGCCATCGAACAGAACCTGAAGGATGCGCCTGCCAGTATCAGCGTGATTACCCGCGACGATCTGCAGAAAAAACCGGTACAGAACCTGAAAGAGGTGCTGAAAGAAGTGCCTGGCGTGCAGTTGACAAATGAAGGTGACAATCGCCAGGGCGTCAGCCTCCGCGGGCTGGGCAGCAGCTATACGCTGATCCTGGTCGATGGCAAACGCGTCAACTCCCGCAACGCCGTCTTCCGCCACAACGACTTCGACCTGAGCTGGATCCCCGCCGAAGCGATCGAACGCATCGAAGTGGTGCGCGGGCCGATGTCCTCCTTATATGGCTCCGACGCACTGGGTGGCGTGGTCAACATCATTACCCGTAAAGTGGGCACGCAATGGCACGGCACGCTGAGCGCCGACACCACCGTTCAGGCGCACCGCGATCGCGGCGACAGCGGCAACGGAAACTTCTTTACCAGCGGGCCGCTGGTAAAGGATATTCTGGGCGTGAAAGTGTATGGCGCGTTGGGTAAACGCAACAAAGACCACGCCCGTTCCGCCAGCGGCAGTAATAGCACGGATCAGCCGCGTATCGAAGGATCCACCTCGCGCAACGCGAACGTCGAGTTCTCACTGACGCCGGACAAGGATCAGGACATCACTTTCGGCTACGGAAAAGATCGTCAGGATCGGGACTCCGACTCGCTGGATAAAAACCGTCTCGAACGCGAAAACTACTCGCTTGGCCATACGGGCCACTGGGGCGGGACGAATACCGAACTGCGTTTCTACGGTGAGAACATCAAAAATAAAAATGCGAAAACCATTACCTCAAAAAACAACTCACTCGACGGCAAAGTGGTTATTCCGCTGGGCGAATATACTCAGTTCCTGACGTTCGGCGGCGAATACCGCAACGATAAGCTGGAAGACGCCGTAAACATGAAAAACGGCGGCAGCACCCAGGCGAATCAGTATGCGCTTTTCCTGGAAGATGAGTGGCACATCCTGGAAAATCTGGCGCTGACCGGCGGCGTGCGCATGGACGATCACGAAAACTATGGCGTCAACTGGAGCCCGCGTGCGTATCTGGTTTATGACGCGACGGACAGCATCACCATGAAAGGGGGCTGGGCATCTGCATTTAAAGCGCCGTCGCTGCTTCAGCTCAGCCCGGACTGGCAGAGTGCCTCCTGTCGCGGCAGCTGCAATGTCGTCGGCAGTAAAGATCTGAAAGCGGAAACCAGCGAAAGTCTGGAGTTTGGCCTCTATTACACCGGTCAGAAAGGACCGTTTGAGGGCGTCACCGCCAGCGCGACGGTGTTCCAGAACGACATCGACGACATGATCACGGTTATCCGTACCGCCAACCGCGGTCTGGCACCGACCTATCAGAACTTTGCCGGCTTCGATGCCAGCGGCAATCCGGTGTTCCGTTATTACAACGTGAACAAAGCGCGCATCCGCGGGCTGGAAACGGAACTGGGTCTGCCGTTCAGCGACACACTGAATCTGAAGCTGAACTACACCTATAATGACGCCCGCGACCTGAGTAATGGCGGTAACAAACCGTTGTCCGAACTGCCGTTCCACACCAGCAACGCCACGCTCGACTGGACACCGCTGGTGGACTGGAGCTTCTATCTTTCCGCGAACTACAAAGGTAAAAGCCGCACCGTCACCAACGGCAACGCTACGCCAGGGGGGTACACGATCTGGAATGCGGGCGGATCATATCAGGTAAATAAAGCGGTGAAGATCCGGGCTGGGGTGCTGAACCTGACCGATAAAGATCTCAACCGCGACGACTACAGCTACAACGAAGATGGCCGCCGGTATTTTGCGGCGGTGGATTACAGCTTCTAGCGTTAAGTGCTCAGCCGGGACGTCGGGTCCCGGCTGGCTCCTTCCTGTTTACGTTGCCCATGCCATTCAGGCCAGACTTACCGGCGCAGGCCATCACTCAATGCGGCTGATGCTATCCACTTCACCAGACAATCATCTGGCATCCTTATCAGCCCGTCAATCCCCAGCCTGGGCTGACAGCGTCATCTGAGCTTCCCTGTCAGGCCAGATCGCTCGTGCTATGAGGACGGTATTCAGGCTTCTGCTGCGCACGCATAAACCGTGCCCGCCAGGGCTTGAGAACCCATAACGCCAGCCCGGCAGTGATAAAGTCGAAAGTAATCGCGCAGCCAAAGACCAGATGCCAGTTGTGAGTATGCTGATACATCAGCGCCGCCAGCGGACCGCCAAAGATTGCGCCAATACCCTGAGAGATATAGAGCCAGCCATAATTGGCTGAGGCATTTTCGCTGCCGAAGGTGTCGGTGAGTGTGGAGGGGAAAAGCGAGAAGATCTCACCCCAGCCGAAGAAAACGACGCCTGAGAGCAGGACGAACAGCAGCGGATCTTCGCGGCATGCCAGCCACAGCGTCATCGCCACGCCTTCCAGCGCGAAAGCAATAAACATGGTGTTTTCGCGGCCGTAGCGGTCGGAGATAAAACCAAACAGCGGGCGCGTTAAGCCGTTGGTAAAACGATCAATGGTCAGTGCCAGAGGCAGCGCGGCCATACCGAAAACGACGGCCTTGCTGATGCCAAAGTCTTCAGCAAAAATCGCCATCTGCGATGTCACCATCAGTCCCGAGGTCGACATCATCGTCATCATCATGAACATCAGCCAGAACAGCGGCTGGCGCAGCATTTCCCCGGATTTAAACTGGCGCAGGCCCACTACGGGTGCGTCTTTTCTGCTGACCGGTGTCATGCTGGTTTCGGGCAGCCTCAAATTCTGGCTGGCGAGAAAACCCACGGCGGCGAAGATCAGGCCAAAGACTGTCATGGTCTGTTCAAGGCCGTAGGTGTTAAGGGAGATGGAAATGGGAAAGGTGGTAAAAATCGCGCCCATCCCGTAGCCCGCCGCCACGGTTCCGGCGGCAAAACCGCGTTGCTGAGGAAACCACTTCATCACCAGACCGACCACGCCAATATAAACGATCCCCGTACCCAGCCCGCCGAGACAGCCATAGACCAGATAGAGGGAGGCCAGGCTATTAACGTGGGCAGCGATCACCCAGCTGAAGCCAGCCATCAGCGTACCGATTGAGATCAGCAGACGCGGGCCAAAACGCTCGACCAGCCGGCCCTGAAAAGGGGAAAAAAAGGTCTGCAGAATAATCAGCAGCGAGAAGGTTACCTGTAGTTCCGCCAGCCCCACGCCAAGTTTAGCTATCATCGGTTTGGTCAGCAGCGTCCAGACATACTGCGGGCTGGAAATCGCCGTCATGCAAAGTAAGCCCAGCAAGAGCTGCACCCATTTACTGTGTTTCGCTATTACCATCGGTTCGCTAATTGAGGTCATTGCACTTTCTCCAGAATTACTTATGCAGCCAGATTCAGCCTGCTCTGTTTAAAATTGCGGGTGTCGTATACATCCAGACGATTAAGAGCTGGTGCCTGATGTTTGAAATCGTTGACTTACAGAGCTACGTAATTGAGAAGATTGCAGGAACTGTGCCAATAGCGAAGTTGTTTAAAATCAATGGGTAAAAGAAAGTTCGAAGTGATAAGTGTGATGCAGTGCAAAATATCAGTGCGCTGGGTTGGTGCGGGGGAAGGGAGGTGGGTCAGGAAATGCGTTAGCTGTGATGTGGTTCATCTTCTTAACTCACTCAGGGCGCCAAATATTTGGTGCGCTGTGACTTGTGAAAGTAGCGGATGAAAAAATATCGGTATAGACAATTTTGTCGGGGTTATAACCTCTGCGATTTATCAGACTGATAAAATACCTGTATAATTGTCAGGTATCTCTTTTCCACCTGATAAAAACAGTATGCGTGTCAGAATCACAAACGGGTCGCGACGACATCTTAGCTTCAGGCTATAGCCACAGCGAGCGTGCGTATCTGAGCGTTAATACTTTCCGTTTTGCCTAAGAAACATGCGCTATGCGTTTTATTGTACCCATGATAAGCCGTTAAATACGTTAATGATGTCACGATTGAATGCCATTTTATCGGGATATAACGATTTTAATTTTCTTTTCATGATTAAATAGGATGCGGGTTTTTTTCGGGTAGAGAATTACTATCTTAACTATTCAGGTTTATGATCTCCTGCATCTCATGATTATCTGTTTTTATACCGATTTCTTTTATGTAATGCATTTGGCAAGGAAGGCGTAGATTTAGCGCGCATAAAAGTTATCGGTTGTATAAGAAAGTTAATATCAATTTCTCCTGACGAAAAGCATTCATAATGCTGCGACAGCTTGTGCCGCAGACGAACAAGATCTCATAAAAAATTCTTCATTCCCTGCGACACGAAATGTCACAGCGCAATATGAAAATAGCGTTTTCACGAGGAGGGAAATATGAACATTGAGATATCTGCTGAAGCGATTGACGTTGCCGGGATGAATTACCAGGATGCCAAAATGCAACAATGGATTTTGCGGATACTTTTCCGCCTGGGCGCACACAAACAGTTTATTACTCATCATGGGTTCAGCAGCCAGCCGCTGGCTGATTATTTTCACCTTACCCAGGAGCACTCTTATAACGTCAGCCAGCAGGAACACCATTTATTGCTGAGTAAATTGCGCAAATATTATCAGGATACTGAACAGCAAAATTCGCTGACCCATACTTCTGTTTTTCACTCAGCAGTGAACAGGTTTGCCACGCGTATTGGCCTCAACCTTGCGGAAAAAACTATCCTGGAATTCACATTACAATTACATCAGGAACGACTGCTCGATGATGTCACGGAATGGCTTGGGCCGATTACCTCTGTCAGGGTCTACTCTGTGCTGGCAGCAATACTGGATATGCCCGAAATCGATATACGCGATGCACTTGGCCCTGCGAGTACTCTGACGAAAACAGGTCTGATCAGCCTTGAAATGAATGGCGCGCAATTGCTTCGTAATAAGCTTGAGCCATTTTCACCCACTCTGGCAGAACGCCTTTACGCGGGTGAAACGAGTCCAGCGCGGCTATTGCAGGGCATGATTAACAGCTGCGGACCCGCCCAACTGACGTCAGACAACTATGCCCATGTCCCGGCAGTTAATATTCTGCGTCAGTGGTTGCACCACGCGCTTAACACCGATCGTGTGGGGGTAAATATCCTGATTCATGGTCAACCGGGCAGCGGTAAAAGTCAGCTTTGTCGCCTGATGGCAAAGGAATTACAAGCTTCTCTCTATGAAGTCAGCAGTGAAAATGAAGCCCTGCGTCCGTTGAGTGGCAGTCGTCGTCTGCGCGCCTGGCGTGCAGCGCAGCGTCTGTTTGTTGATGAGAAAGCCCTTATTTTGCTTGATGAGGCAGAGGATGTGTTTATCGAGAGTCCTGGACTCTATAACAGCAGCCCACTTCCATTAGCGAAAGCCTGGATAAATCGCCTGATGGAAGAGAATGCAGTCCCCACTTTATGGGTAGCGAATGATATCTGTTCTCTGGAGCCGACTCTGGTGCGCCGCTTTGATATGGTGATTGAGCTCAATGCGCCACCACGTGTGCAGCGGGCTGAGATTATACAGCAAGCCTGCGGCACGATGCTGGCCCCAGAAACCCTCTCTCAGTTAGCTGAAGCGCCTTATCTTGCACCGGCGGTTGTTAGCCGGGCGGCAGGCGTGCTGGCAGGCATCGGCGAAAAAATACCCAAAGAAAATCACCCTCAGACTTTAATGTATTTAATCAATAACACCCTAAAGGCACAGGGGCATCTGCCGATAAAACATCATGTTGAAGCCCAGACATCGTTGCTCTATGACACTTCATTTATTAATAGTGATGTTCCTGCGGGCGAGATTGGAAAAGCCCTGATGCCTGGCCAGCCAGCGCGTTTTTGCCTTTTTGGCCCGCCGGGCACAGGCAAAACTGCATGGGCATACTGGCTGGCGCAGCAGCTGAATATGGGCGTTGTTGAACGTAAAGCCTCACAACTTTTTGGCCGATACATAGGCGAAAGTGAACAGAACATCGCGGCGCTATTTGAACAGGCACACCGTGATAATGCGTTATTGCTCATTGATGAGATTGACAGCTTTCTCGGCACACGCGACCGGCATCAGCATCATTGGCAGGTGAGCTGTACCAATGAGATGCTTAGCCAGATAGCACAGTTCAACGGTGTATTGATCGCCACCACTAACAGGTTTGATGTACTGGATGCCGCTGCGCTGCGTCGTTTCGATCTTAAGATGCGCTTCAGTTATTTGTGTGATGACCAGGCCGTTGCATTGCTGGCCCTTTACTGCCGTGAGCTACAGCTTAATGAGCCACGATCCAGTGATATCAGGGAAATATCAAAACTGGACTATCTGACGCCAGGTGATTTTGTGCTGGTAGCTCGTCAACATCAGTTCAGGCCAGTGAGTTCTGCAGAAGCCTTTGTTGCCGTACTGAAAAATGAGTGCTGGATGAAAAAAGGCAACAAACCAGCGATTAGCTTTTTACAGTAATGAATTTTACAGGGATAAAAATGGCTAAACGACCCGAGACCATTGAAACCACCGTGCTGGCTCTTGAGCTGCTGCGTCGTATTCCACGTGGCAGAAAAATTACGGCGAGAGAGCTGCACGAGCAATTGTTGCATGCGGGAATTGCGCGCGATTTGCGGACTATTCAGCGTAATCTGGAAATGCTTTGCGACCATTTTGATATTGAATGCGATAACCGTAGCCGTCCTTATGGCTATCGCTGGCTGGAGAATGCCAATGGTGTTTCGCTGCCGATGCTTACGCCGCAAGAATCGCTGCTATTAGCGATGGCAGAAGCACATCTGAAGCCTATTTTGCCAAGCCGATTAATTAAGTCCATGACCGGGCTGTTCACTCAGGCGCAACGTAATTTGCACGACAACGGCTCGGGCCGGCTTGAAGCCGAATGGCCGGATAAGGTGCGCATTGTGGCAACCAGCCAGCCATTACTGCCGCCACCGATTGCAGATGGCGTGTTTGAAGCCGTCAGTGAAGCATTATATCTCAATCGCTTATTGCGTATCACATACCGCAACGCGAGCGGAAAAGAGAGTGAAAACACAGTGATGCCATTAGGCCTGGCGCAGCAAGGCCCGCGTCTCTATCTGGTCTGTCGTTTCGAAGGCTACAACAATGAACGCAGCCTGGCGCTTAATCGCATTCTTTCCACCAGTGTCAGCACTTTTACTTTTGAGCGTCCAGTTGAATTCAATCTGAAAAAATATGATGACGATGGCCGCTTTGGATTTGGCGAAGGCCACCAGATATTTCTTACGTTTGAAATTGACCGTACCGCTGGGTTCCACTTGATTGAATCACCGCTTTCACTGGATCAGACACATCGGGAAATAAGCAATGAACGCCTGGAGTTCTCCGCTACGGTGGTAGACAGCGCCATGCTGAAGTGGTTTTTAGCTGCCTTTGGAGAAGCCGTCAGTAACGTTCAACGGCAGCCGATTGTGGAAGTGTAAATCGGAACTGAAATATAAAGGCAATCCAATAGCTCTGCACGGGAATAATTATGGAATCAAACGAGAATTTCACGTTATCGCCTTCTGACAGTAATCAGCAACAACGCGATAAGGTCCAAATCGAGAGCGATAGGAACCGTACAGTGATTGCTGTAGCTGAAGGGGAAATCGTTGAGCGTTTTGGCAATGCAAGCGCCGAATATATTAAAAGCTATCGTGGCGTTGATAACGAAACCGGGCAACGGTTTGCTAAAGGGCTGGCGGATATCGCGAAACATAAAGTGAATCCGGATTATGCAACCCAGAATATCAAGCAGCAGGCGGGTTATTCTGCGGAAATTGCAACCACTGGTCGTGATAACGCAGAAGCGATTATTAATGGCGATACTGTACGAACGATTCGTAGTGACGATTTAAAAGAATATGGTCGTAACCATAACGTTGTCGATCGCGTGAAAATTCAGGACGGCGTGATTGTTGAAGGTTCGCAAAGCCAGATGAAATTTGTTGGCGACCGCGACCAACTATTAAAAAATATCGCCAAGGATGACGGCAAATTCTCCCGCTACCGGGGCGTCAAGCTGGAGTTGCCGTCGGAACAGTATGAAGGTGCGGCGGAACACTGTCGTCAACAAGCGGCAGACCTGCGTCAAAAAGCGATCAAGGCTGAAGCTGCCGGTAAACAGAATGTTGCAGATAAACTTCGCCGTGAAGCAGAGAACTACGATCAACTGGCTGGCAATGTTTGCGACAGTGGTTTAACGACCAGGCAAGCCATTTTTTACCGGGAGCATCCCAGGATTGCAACTGCAGTCGATATTGCACGCACCAGCCACCGCGCCGGTATCGAAGGAGCAAAAACAGGAGCGGCTGTTGGCAGTGCGATTTCACTGGTCGTCAATATCTTTAACATAGCGCAACAGAAGAAAACGCTGGGTGAAGCGGCTGAAGATATCGCTGTTGATACCGCTAAAGCGGCAGTGGTGGGTTATGGCACAGCCTTTGCGGGTTCGGCCATCAAGGCGGGCTTACAACAGTCTGAAAAGCAGGCATTGCGATCCATAGCTGGAACGTCAGCCCCCGCGCTGGTCGTCAATATCTGCCTGTCACTGGGCGTTTCCATCAAGCGTTACGTCAATAATGAAATTGATGAAGCCCAATTGCTGCATGAGATTGGTGAAAAAGGGGCCGGGATGCTTTCCAGTGGAATGATGGCGGCGCTTGGACAAGTAGCTATTCCCATTCCGGTAGTGGGGGCGGCAATTGGCGGCATGATTGGTTACACACTTTCTTCCATTTTTTATCAAAGCGCGCTTGAAGCCGCTCGTGGAGCGGCGCTCTCGCGTGCTCGCCTGGCACAAATCCGCGCTGTAGAAACTGAAGCTCGTGCTTGTATCGCACAACAGCAGGCGTTGCTTGATGAATTTATAGCCCGGGAAATTCCCCAGCTTCATAAAGATACACAGCGTCTGTTTAAAGCCATTTCTGGCGAAGCCGGAAATATTGATGATCTGGCATTTGCGGTTAATGATTTTGCCACTCTGCTCGGCATCCAGCTTCAGTTTCAGACTATGTCTGAGTTCGAAGATTTCATGGACTCAGACAAACCATTAATTTTGTAAAAGGGAACAGGATCACCATGCTAATTAAAATGTTGCCTGCTGATAAGAAGACGCTGCTCGTTGAGCTTGCCAGACTTCTTGCATTGTCCGACAACCCATTGCTGTGGGATGGAAAAACGAAAGATGAATTGAGGTCAGACTCTGACCTGAATAACCTGACTATACAGAAGGATGTTCTTGAAACTGAATTACTGGAAGAGATAGAACAGCACGCGTCAGGCTTTTCTGCTCCGAGAGTTTTTGGTGGGTTTTCCAGCATTTCTGCCGAAAAAAAGCTCATTGAAAAATTGAAAACATATCCACTTTCCATCATTGATGCGCCAGAAACGCGTATTCAGGCTGCAACCTCAGTATTGAAAAATCTGCTTGAGCATCACACGATGGAAAATATCACGACACCAAAAGTCATTATTTTCCAACTTTTTTTGGTCGCGTTACGGGATGGCCATATTTCCAGCATTGAATGGATGTTGCTGAAAGAAATACAGTTTGCATTCAAAGTTACGGACTTTATTTTTAAAGACCTGCTGGAACATGCTGAGTCGTTAAACAATGAAATGAGTAAATTACTCGCTTTGATACTTGAATAAAGGAGTTATGACATGCCAATTCCAATTATTATCGGTGCGGTAGCCGCTGCTGCAGGAATTTACGGTATTGCTAAAGGGGCTGGAGGTGCAAAAGACCACAGTAATGCAAAAAACATCAATGAAAACGCACAGAGCATGGTTGATAACGCTGGCGCTCGGATTGAGTCAAGCCGCGAAGCCACCAATAAAGTCATTGAAGACTACGGTCAGCGCAAGCTTCGTGCATTCAACGGCGTGATTAACGATTTTATCGTTAACTTTGGTCGCCTTAAAAACGTCGAACTGGCTGACAGCGTTGAGCTGGAAAAACTCAATGCGGGTGATTTTACCAGCTCAACCCTGTCGGGTCTGAAGCAGGATTATCAGATGCTGAAAGATGCCGGTCTGGGTATTGGCGCGGGGATGGGAAGTGGTGCAGCGCTGGCATTTGGTGCCTATAACGGCACGATGCTGCTGGCAACAGCAAGCACAGGAACGGCGATCTCCTCTCTGTCCGGCGTAGCAGCAACCAATGCCACGCTCGCATGGCTTGGCGGTGGTTCACTGGCAACAGGTGGATTTGGCATGGCTGGTGGAATGATGGTATTAGGCGGGATTGTTGCTGGACCGGCTCTGGCTATTTTTGGCCATATTCTGGGCAATAGGGTGAGGAAGCATTAAACAACGCACGCAGTAACCTGGAACAGGCTAAAACGATCCGCGACCAAAGCGCATTAATGGTGGATAAACTCCAGGCTATCGAAAAGGTCACGACGCTGGCAAATAATGCTTTTTCCATGACGAGTGGTCGCCTTCGCGGTAGCGTTCACGACATGAAGAATGCCCTGAAAAGCTACGGTGAAAATTTCCATGACTTCCCACAGGAGAGCAAAGAAGCCGTATTTATGTCAGTCAAGTATGCGCAGTTATTAAAAGCGATGATTGATACGCCGCTTCTGGATCAGGAGGGGAATCTGGTGCTTTCCACTGAACGACGGATTATTGATATTGCAGCCGTTGCTGAAGGCAAAAAAGACAAGCTGGATACTATTGCTGCGTAAGCTTAAACCAGGCTCGCGTCTGTTCGCGAGCCTGATAACGAGTGATGAAAATGTCCTGCTACAGTAACCTTTCACCTTTTCCATGCGTTCAGTGTGGCCTTTGTTGCCAGCGCGTCAGTCTGGCAGAGGAGACGCGTTCTCTGGATCGTGGTGACGGCACATGCCTGCATTATGACGCAGCCACTAAAGGTTGCCGCATATACAATGATCGTCCTGAGATTTGTCGGGTCGATCTGCAATTTGAACGTCATTATTCACAGCACTACAGCTGGGAAGGTTTTGTTGAGCTGAACCTAACGGTGTGTCACCAGCTAATCGCGGAAGAAGCATACAAACAACAGCCTGATATCGGTTATTGCTGATATCAGAAGACGGAATTGTAGTGGCTGACTGAAACGGGTAAGAGATTGTGTCAGGTGAAATTAATGTGATCTGTCATGCCAGTTAAAACGATGAGTTCAGGCGGGATGTTTACTTCACGGTCAGCTCTGGCATGGCTCTTATCAGACAGCACTATTATGCTCATGGGCGATTTCAACGGCGTTGACAGACTTCAGAACGGCAATAATCTGGTGTTCAGTGAATCAGAGCTTACATATAGCGATCTTCTAAGGGGACCGGCATCACGTTTATTAATACACGATGTCAGACATGTCTTCATAAGCCACATGAAGACAAGCTTATGAAGAAGCGTTTTCCGGCAAACAGCTCATCAGTCTCCTCCGCGAGGCCGAAGCCGCGATTTCTGCGTGTAAACGCTGCCGTGAGTATGCTATCTCAGATGCTGCTTTCTAGACCCGACGAAAAAAATCTGATGGCATGGAAGTTTCCAGGGTAAAGTGGCTTAAGTCACCTGAAGAGGAGAATACGCGCATAAGGAAGCTGCCTGCCGAAGCCATGCTGGAGAAAGAGGCGCTTTATGTGGCTCCCTCATTTAGAAAGGACTTCATGAAAATTTTGTTATTTTTCAGTGGGATATAATGCAGGCATGTAAGATGGATGCGTTTATTACTATTTCCCCGTGAGAGAAAACGAACTTATTCACCTTCAATTTTCAATATTTCACCATTTGTTTTCAGACGATATTCGCTATCGTTTCCTGTAAACATAGTCCCTCTGTTTTTGCTGAAGCTGACTGAAAATACTCTCTCCTTTTCAATACAGTTTACTGGCGGCTTCATATCATCAAAGCAAAGCCTGTCATATTTACCTGACTCTTTATAACCATCACCAAACAACCAAACGATAAGATAAAAATGGCCGTTTTCGTCAGTTTTTGGAATGCCATATTTATCGTTCAACATTTCCTTGTTTTTAACCACCAGTTGATCTTTCCTGTATCAGTCGGCGGAAAACTATCAACCAGAAGATCACTGAAACCACTGCTTCTGTGATGAATGGCTATAATTTCTACGGGACGTTGAGACAACCATAGCCACCAGCTAAGCAGCACGCAGCCGTCCAGACAAAGTGGAGCGATAATTTTCTTATTATTTAGTCTCATTTGCGGGTTCCTGTAATTTTCAGGATTGCTTCCATATTTATCATGAATGGTTTAAAGCCAAACTGATTGTATCGTTGTAACACGAACCAGATATGAAAAAAATGGAACTGACTGAATCTTGTGTTCAAGATATCATCATTATCCAGGCCGAAATGGTCCTGAACATTTGTAATGTACCGCAGCCCGGAAACGATTATTATCAATATGCACTCAACATTTTTGGCATAGCAAAATTCGCACATTTGCGAGTATGCCGGGGAGTAGGTAACAGCAGGTCCAAAATTTCAGGGGGGTAATTTTACCAAAAGGAGTTGAGGCAGGCGCTAAGGCGTTGCCGCTTTTCTCTCCGTCAAGATAGCCTCTGGTGAGCGATTTTGCTACATTTATGGGCAGAAACGGTTTTATTCAGCCTTGTCTTTTGCAATCTGCCCGTTTTTTTTCATACGATATATACCGCGACTGGTATTGAATGAAATACCCATATTTCGGCTGTGATTTGCTGAAAAAACCCTATTTTTATCAATGCAGTTTAATGGTGGATGCATATCATCAAAGCATAACCTATCGTAACCATCCGTTTCTTTGTAGCCATCGCCGAATAGCCAGAAAATCACAGTAAAATTACCATCTTTTTCAGGTTGCGGAATATTATATTTATCCTTAAACATGTTCTTGTTTTTCAGCCACCAGCTCATTTTACCTTTATCAGTAAACGGGAAGTTTTTTACCAGGACATCACTGGAATTACCATCTTGATGCACTGCAACAATTTCTACCGGACGCAACGATAACCAAATAAAATAACCGAAAATCCCTACCGCAACCAATAGAAGCGTGTAAAGGTTTTTTTTAATTTTTGTTTTCATTGCGGTTTCCCGTAATTTCTATGGTGGTTTCCATGTTGGTCATGAAGGGCTTAAAACCAAACTGGTTGTATCGCTGGAGAACAAACCAGATACGGAAAAAGCGGAACTGGTTGAACTTGAATTTTGAAATATCGGCAACATCAAGGCCAAAGTGATCCTGGACTTTGTAATGCAACACTGCCCGGAAAGAACCATTATCAATATGCAGAGATTTTATAGTGATATGCGTCGCCCAGGTATCATGGACGGTTATCCCCATACCGTTGAAATTATCCTTGAGTCTGTCAAATTTGGGAAGCCTGCCTTTAAGTATTGCCTTGCGTAATTCATCTCTATCTTTTGTCGGGTAATTCTTATTTTCCCAGTCAACATTGACCCTGATAGCCTCTTTTAAAAGAAGGCGCGTACTGTTTCCTGTCGAATTATCTCTGAGAATATGCTCCTTCAAAGCACTGTCCAGATGCATGCTGCTGAAGGGTGAACCGTTGCCATGTTGCATATAGGTGATCATCTGTTTAATCAGATGGCTGTAAGGGCTATAAACAGAAAAAGCCTGTGACAGATGGCGGAATTCATCAAACAGAATAGTAGCGCACTGCTGGCGTGTAATTTTCTCCCCCTCTCCACGGGAGCCGTAAAACATCGACTGTGGCTGAGTGAACGGGGTAATTTTCGTCAGGGTGTAAGGGTTGGCCCGGGTGGAGATATCCAGCAAATCAAAATGTGTTTTTAACTGTGATTCTGATAAATCCCCGTAGTGCATATCCTTAGCGCCGTAGTCGTCCATCCTGTTTTGCGTTTGAAAAATAGAGCAGGGAAACTGTAGTGCGACCATGGTGATACATTCCTTGTGTAACCGTCCGTTGAGGTCTTTGCAGGGAATAATACGCGGAGACTGGTGGGAGTGTAAATCATACACTAATCCTGCCCGTAATTTTTTGCAGATTCCGGGTAAGGTGATCTGATTATACGCTACGCTATCAGCCCATCAGTTTGATAAAGGCATTGGTCACGTTAATCGCGGTGCCTGTTCCGGCGTTAGCCGTAGTGCCTGAAACAGAATGCGAGTGTGCACCAATAGCGACTGTGGTCTTTTGGCAAGGCACGTAAGCACAACAAGGCCAGAAACAAAAAGCGTAGATATCCCCCTCCACGGTGATTCGCAAAAAATTACCAGTTCCAATAACTGTACAGCCTGCTTAGAGCAGGCTGATTTGTTTAGCGTTCGAATAGTGTTTCTATCGCTTGCGTAAACATCTATTCAACGCAGGAGGATCACGCGATGGACGAGCAGGTATTAACTGAATATGAAGTCATGGCCGCACTGAAATATAAATCTGTGAGGGGTTTTACACCTTCTGTAAGCGAACCCCAGATTTCCCTAAAAGCTTTCCGTTAGAGTTGCGCCGGGTGGGTTGATTAAAGCGAGAGGTGGACGCTTATATCGTTAAGAAAATGAACGAACGTAATACCGTGGAGGTGTGATTATGGCTAAAAGCCGTTCCGGCCGTGTTGATCCTTCACGCATTGGCACGATGCAAAAATGCTATGCAGTAAAAGGCAAAACCTTTTCCTGTGATTTATCCCGTGAAGTCGTTATTGGCGATATGCGTTATATCGACGAGGAATGGGCTAACCGCTCAGTAAGACGGCGAATTAAAGCGCTGGAGCGGGGTGAACGATAATGGCATCAATACGCTATTCCCGTGGAGTTAAACGCAACGCAAAAATCGTAGAGCAGTGCAGCGCCACCAGCGAAGACGAGTTTATTAATAAAATTCTGGCTGACATGGCAAGTGCCAAATACCAGCAGTTCTTTTGTGCGCCGGTACGGAAAAGTGTACATCCTAAAGGTGCGAAAGACTCAGGTTATCAGGGAGAGAAATAATGGCGCTTGTCGGCTCACGTTGAACCGTGGCGAATGGCGCGATTCGATTGTGACGGCTTCGACAGCCTACAGACTTTCGAAGCGCTAAAAGCCTACCTGACTAAATTTAAGGGTTTTCTGTACACCACCAATTATACGCCTACCGCTCCCCGGTGCAGGTTCGTTATTTTGCTTGAAAGTATTAAAGCAAAATGGGTAGCGACGCTTTAGAAGCTGCCCATTTAACCACTATTGTAAGAGCGGTTTAAGATCAGATATGACGTCCATATTCATTGAAGATCGCCGGTCATCCACTTGATTTAGCCATTTTAGCTGATCAACAATCTCTGCCAAATTGATATTGGCATCTCTCACCAGGATTTTAATCGCCTCTGTATTTGCGTTGTTACGAATTGCACTGGACAACATCCCGGCCAGATCATTTATGTCGGAGTGGTAATATTCCAGATAATCCTGAAAATCAGGCTTTTCAGCGGAAGGAAAGAGTGACTGCTGTGCTTTGTCCATTAACGAACCATCCCATATAACCCGTCTCAAACAGAGGTGCAGAAAAAGTTGCTTTAAGTGCTTTATATTTATGGTGTCATCAACTGACATCATCTCCCTCACGGCAAAATGTAGATATCGATGCATGTCCAGAAAACTCTGGGGGGGACTTAACTTGTCTTCTTCAAGTTGTGCGGACATCTTGACCTGCTCCCCGTTGATTAATACATCGCGATGTTAGTAATGTCTTCATAAGCCACATGAGGACATCCCCATGAAGAAGCGTTTTTCTGACGAACAGATCATCAGTATTCTCTGCGAGGCTGAAGCCGGCGTTTCTGCCCGGGAACTCTGCCGTAAGCACGCCATTTCCGACGCCACGTTTTATACCTGGCGTAAGAAGTATGGCGGCATGGAGGTGCCTGAGGTTAAGCGCCTGAAGTCACTTGAGGAAGAGAACGCCAGACTCAGGAAGCTGTTCGCCGAGGCCATGCTGGATAAGGAGGCGCTGCAGGTGGCTCTGGGGCGAAAGTACTGACGACAGACCAGAAGCGCGAAGTCGTGGTGTTGATGTGTGATGCGACCGGTCTGTCGCAACGTCGTGCCTGCAGACTCACAGGTTTGTCCCTGTCGACCTGCCGTTATGACGCTCAGCGCCCGGCGGCTGATGCCCATTTATCAGGGCGCATTACTGAACTGGCACTGGAGCGCAGGCGTTTTGGCTACCGCCGCATGTGGCAGTTGCTGCGCCGTGAAGGGCTTCTGGTTAATCACAAGCGTGTGTACCGCCTTTATCATCTGAACGGACTGGACGTTAAACGCAGACGTCCTCGTAAAGGCCTGGCAACAGAACGTCTGCCGCTGCTCCGCCCGGCGGCGCCCAACATGACCTGGTCGATGGATTTCGTCATGGATGCGCTGGCTACTGGTCGCAGGATCAAGTGCCTTACCTGCGTCGATGACTTCACAAAGGAATGCCTGACGGTCACTGTTGCCATCGGGATTTCAGGCGTGCAGGTCACGCGTATTCTGGACAGCATTGCGCTGTTTCTTGGATATCCGGCTACGATAAGAACCGATCAGGGCCCGGAGTTTACCTGCCGCGCGCTCGATCAGTTGGCCTTTGAGCATAGAGTGGAGCTGCGACTTATCCAGCCCGGCAAGCCGACACAGAACGGATTTATTGAGAGTTTTAACGGACGCTTTCGCGATGAATGCCTGAATGAGCACGGGTTCAGCGACGTCAGTCATGCCAGGAAAACCATCAGCGAATGGCGTCAGGATTATAATGAATGTCGTCCGCACTCCACGCTGAATTATCAGACGCCGTCTGAATTTGCAGCGAGCTGGAGAAAGGGTAATTCTGAGAGTGAAGGATCCGGCATTACTAACTGAGTTTTGTATTTAATCCTGGGGGCAGGTCAGTGCCTACCAAGGTGCCTAAAAGGTTCGGAATTAGTTAGTTGAGTTCAGACTTCGGGGGACAAACTGAGGACAAAAAAAGCCCGCAAGGTTTTCACCTTGCGGGCTTTAAGGACTTCGTTGAAGGTTCTGGTGACCATCAACCAAGAATTTTGGTGGGCTGGCGGAATCTGAATAGATTTCGCAAGCTTATGAAATTAATGGTTTTTATACAATTCAACTTTGGGTTGTGTACCTAAGCGTGTACCAATTATTGGATCTCATACCTCGGAACGGCAGGGTTAACAAATACCCGGCGCTCGATCTAAAATAAAATGATTTTAGAGAAAAGTGTTCACACTGTTCACTTTTGTTTTTTATGTATTAACTTCATAAAGTTAGACAGTGAAGGGATGGAGATAGGATGTTCACAAGTGTACACTCGGAGTGATCACTTTCAATCAGACATCGTAAAGGGAAGATGGAATGGGGTACTCGGCGCGCAATGCATTCAAAATAGTTGTAACGCTCAGTGGCAATCTGAAGATACAAACCGAGCAGCACACTCTTCAATATAAATTTTCTAGAAGTCATACGGATACTTTAACAATATCCTCAAATACTATTACGATTTCTGGGACACGCTCTCAGAAACCTAATTTCGATGACGTTTTTAAAAACAATAAAAGTGAGGTTTATCTTCAATTCATTAAATCATATGTTTACTATTCAATTTCTAATGGTGTTATCCCTAAAATAAAGTCAATAACTTGCTATGACAAAAATAATGATGTTGAGATAACGTACACTAAATACGATATTGTAAACCTGAAACCAAAAACTAGCACATCGATTTTAAAAAAAATAAGCAGAACTAAGCTTACGGTTATATTTAAGTCAACAAACGAAGGTTTAAAGTATTTATACGCAACAACCACTTTAATTCGCTCTCTTTGCAGTGATGATTATAATGATGTTTTTGAGAAGCTATGGAAGTCATACAATTCTATATACAGAGTGTTAAGCACTAGATCCCAAGAGTGGCAATGCCTTGAGGATATGGGGAATATTATGTTAGGGAATCCTTCTGACTTCCCCCTCTCATTAGCTCATGCAGCTACTTTGACCAAGAGTGATGTCTTAAGCAAAACTCGCTGGTATGCCATGCTTGAAAACAAATTCATAACAAGAATGAATTTGAATAGCAGAGAGAGTAGGTTTTCATCGTTTCTAACGAAATACCATGATCATCGATTAGTTGAAATGGCAAATGACACTATTGATTTTAAGAAAAACTTCTGGACATCGCAGATAACACGAACTAATACCTTAACAACAATACAAGCAAGATTGGCTACCCCAGCCCAAGTAGACATAGAGATAGTTGATGTGCTAAGTAATTACTACATGTATTATTTGAGGAACAAAATTTTACATGGAGAGCAAGCCGACTATTCTTTTAGGTTTATACCTTATAACAAGGAATCAATAACTTTACAGTTTTCGTCAGAATTATTGATTTTAATTATTTTTGATTTAATAAATAACAATAATTTCTAATTTTTAGGTGGTTGGTGGAGTAAGGTTATTTCAAAGGTTGAATTAATATTTTTACTGATTATAAATAGGTGTGCTTTTATGGTTTGGTTGTTCCAGTAGACAAAAATATTAGAGAAATATCTTGGGTAAAAATATTAAACCGGCCTGAGCCGGTTGGTTTTCAAGTGATTTGCTGACTACATGCTGGTAGCCAATCAGCGTCGCTGTCCTCATGCAGCGTGAGGTTGGTCTGGACGCCGTTATTTGTCCTGCGCTTCAGCAGGGTGCGCTCATACTCCTTCAGCGTCTGCGGAACCGCCTGGCCGAACGCGGTCAGGCTCAGCGGGTGCTGATGGCCGCGCGATTCCATAAACGACAGATATGCATGGTACAAATAGCGCTTAGGATTTAACGGGCGGATATTTGCGTTACCAATAAACATCCCGTTCGGCGTGCTCTGCGGCATCAGGTAGCCACAGAAATCGACCAGCGGATCGGCCTGTCGCTTTATCTCCAGCGCCTCGCCGGATGACTGCTGTGCCTGCAACAGCTCGCGCGCTTCATCGGGTGACGTGAAGCGCTGCATCAGATGACGAACAATCACGGCCAGTTCGGTACTGATTTTGTCCAGTAGCTGCGGATCGCGCTCTTTTGCCGGTATCACTTCGGGGAACGTCAGGATAACCCGGCGACGTGACACGCCGCCGCTGCGATCGCTGAAGCGCATCGGATTGTTGTTCACCGCCAGAATGACCGCCGGGATGTGCGTTGAATAGGCGTCGCGATATTTTGGATCGATGGCTACTGCGTCGCCGCCGGTAATCGCCTTGATGCCTGCGCCGTCTCCGCTCCATTTTTCCTGATCAGGCAGGATAATGAGCGAAAAACCCACCACGCTGGCGCGCTCGCGGGAGGATTCCAGCGTGTCGATAGTGGCGGACGTGGTGTTGTCTTTTCCGGCCAGCAGAGTGGCTATTGAGGCCATCACACTTTTACCGCTACCGCCGGGGCCGGTCACCTCAAGAAACATCTGCCAGTCATAGCGGTTTGCCAGCACCATAAATAACGCCGCGAGAATGCGCTCCTGCTTATCGTGATTATGCACGGCGGCCCGCGTTAACCAGCGCCAGAAAGCCGGGGCGTGGTCTGCAAGGTTTTCACCTGGACGTGGCGCGGTGTAGTTCACACTGTTGACGGTGCGCAGCCAGTGCTCGCGGCGGTGCGGGCTGAAGGTGCCTGTTGTGGTGTCATACACGCCGTTGCGAAAGCCAATCAGGCGGCGGGACGGTTCACCCATCTGTGGCACCATCAGCTTGAGCGTGTCCAGCACGCTGCCGATACCGGCAGCGGAGAACGGTGCGCGCACCTTCTGAAACAGCGCGGCGATTTCCCTGCGCAGCGTCTTCGCTTCCATCACCTGCCATGCGCCGTTCTCATAGCGGCAGATTTCCTCCCCGACCGGCGGCACGGCCAGCGCCTCCCCGTAATGGGCAACCAGCAACTCGGCTTTCTGGCTGGCGCTCATGGCCTTCAGGTCAGCTTCGCTGACGGATTCAAACGGGCTGAGTGGCTGCGGCTGGGTGAAAGTGGTGAGCTGCGCCTGCGTGGCGATATCACCCTGCGCCTGCCACACGTCGTTCCAGTCACCCGCAACCAGCGGCAGGGCTGTTTTGCCGTCGCAGGCTTTCGCTGCTTCCTCTGCCTTTAACTGGCCGGTGCCGTTGTCGTCACGGTCGGCGGCAATCATCATCAGCGCGCCGGGGTGTGATTCACGCAGCCGCTTTGCCAGCTTGGGCAGGTTGTTGGCGCTCAGTGCCACGTATACCGCCTGCCCGGTCAGCCGGTGCACGGTCAGGCCGGTGGCGTAGCCCTCAGTGAGCCACAGCGTTTTGCCGTCCGGCTCGCCTGCAAGCCAGTACGTGCCTTTCACCTGCCCGCCGGGCAGGGTGCGCTTGTCGCCTGCGGCGCTGATGAGCTGCACGTTAACGGCCGTGCCGTCTTCGCCGGTCAGCGGGATGAGCACATCCCCGGCGGCAAAGCGGATACCACCACAGCGTAGCGCATCAGCAAGCGTGAGCGCCTGCGTACCATGCAGCCCTTTCGATGAAAGGTAGGCGTTGTCCGTGCGGCTGATGGCGGCGGCGATAAGTGCCTGCGCCCGTGCGGCGGCGTCTGCCTGCGCGCGGCTTTTGTCTGCGGCTTCATAATGCATAAACGGGGCTGACTCCGGCAGCGTGCCGAGCATTCCGGCCACCTTCATGGCGGCCTCTTTAGCGCTGATACTGAGCGCCTTTTCCACCAGGTTAAGGCCGTCACCGGCCCCGCACTGGTTACAGAGCCACGTTCCGCGCCCGTCCTGATTGTCAAAACGGAAGCGGTCTTTACCGCCGCACGCCGGGCAGGCACCGTGTCGCCCCCCGGCGAGCACGCTGATACCGAGGGCAGGCAGAAGCTGCGGCCAGAATCCGGTGGCCGCCTTTACGGTGTCAGAGACGATATGTTTCATCTGCATGTTCTCCCTTAGTGCAGCGTGATGCGGCTGGCGGCCGCAAGCTGGCTGCGGAAAAGTTCATCCATCATGGTGACGCCGAGCTGCGTCAGGCGCGGCGGCGCGGTCAGCAAATCAGGCTCAACCATATCGCCCAGCATGGTGCAGGCCATCTCCATGCCCGCATCGGGGCCGTGACGGCGCACATAAAAGTTTTCCAGCTCAAGGGCGATGGTCATCTGAAGCTCATCGAGCGTGGCTGACACGTCAATGCCGAGGTTTTTGCAGGCATTCAGATAGCCCTGCGCCAGCGCGCGGCGGTAAACGGCGGTGCGTACTTCAACGGGCAGGCAGGAGTGATTAGCGGTCATGATGGCGGGCCTCCGTGGCTAACATCCGGGATTCACAGGTTTCAACGACTTTACCGAGCTGGTCGGTGAGCAGGGCGACGACCGAGGCAAGCGCCGCGCCGTCCGGCACGCAGCCGCGCGCGCTCAGGCAGTTCACCGAGTCGAACATATCGAGCACGGTCACGCCGACCTTGTGCGCGTGCAGCAGACGCAGATAGTCAGCGTGGGGAATGGGGTAGGTGTCATGGTTATTCAGGTGTTGAGAAAGGGTATTCATGCCGCCACCGCCTTAACCGGCAGACGACCGGCAAAGGACAGGACGTAATCACGGGTGAGGCTGGCGCGGGCGCTGCGCTCATCGCCTGCTACAGTGCGCAGCATGCAGGGACGGGCGGCGGCATCGGTGCGGCGCACGGCGGCAAAAATAAATGTGAATTCGGGGTGAGCGGCAGTGAGGGCCGTTGTCATGAGGACAATCTCCATCGAGTAGCGGTTGCTGCTACCACCGGAGTTCCTACGCTCATGGGTGGTAGCCCGGACGGGGGTAGGAATACCGGCCTCAATGGATACCGGCCAGCCCGGAGGCTGCCCCGCCCGGGCCACCATTACGCAGGCGGCGCAACGGCCAAAGAACCGTTGCCCGGATAATGGGTGCACCGAGGCATAGACACAAAAAAAGACGCATGGCGCGTCTAGTGTCGCCATTGAGTAACTCGGGTTCCTACGCCCGGCTGCCGATTTTGCGGCAGCACAAAAACTGTATAACGGCCGCTCGCCAGAGAAAAGCCTTTTTTCACTCATCGGGGCGTTTTCCTCAGCAACCGGTCAGGACGTGATCGGATTGCGGCGAATTTGATCGGAATTTCCCGTCTTCTTTCTTTGCGCCCTGCGTGACAGGCTTCGCTTTTTTACTCAGCACGGAAATATGGCCGTGCATCCCGCTGGTAAAAGCCGGTGTCGTGGCGGGTTTGCCGCTGACCGCCGCCTTCAGACTTTCCGCGACAAAGGCGGCTTCTTCGCGGGTGAGCGGAAAGGTTTTTGTGCCGACATTCAGCCTAATCATGCTGTACCTCCGGCGCGCTGTGCGATGCGGGCCTGCATCCAGCCGTCAATCTCTGACGCCAGCCAGGCGACGTTTTTACCGCCGAGGGAAATCTGCGACGGGAACTGCTCCCGGCTGATTAAGTCGTAAATGGTTGAGCGTGAGAGGCCGCAGGTGCTGATGACTTCCGGCAGGCGCATGAAGCGGTCGCGCGGGAAAACGGCGTCGCGGATTGCGGTAATGGCGGGAGCCGGTACGGATGAAACTGCGTGCATGGTGTTACCTCATTATGAGTCCGGCCGGTACTGTCCGGTTCCGGTAGCGTCTTCAGGTAACCCCCTATTCTGAGAATATTTTTCGGTAAGTAAACAAGTGTCCGGCTTGCTGAGATAAGTACGAGTGATTATTTTTTAACCATCGTTTGCCATTAAATTGCAATGAACTGCAAACATTTGCCATTTGCAAGCTTAAGGCAATCAAAAGGATGTTATTGATAGGATTAAACGCTGGAAAAGGCTCGCCAGAAAAAAGCTGTTGTCTAAGACTGTGTGAACACTGGTGAATACTCTGTGAAGACTTAACTTAAAAGTGTTCACTGCATTAATTACTGTATTTATTATCTTTTTTATCTCAGTGAATACCAGTGAACAGTTATATAAGAAATATCATCAGTTAGGGGGCCATCCCGTACCGGTTTTGCCCTTGTTTGTTCATCGACAGGCGGAAAGCAATGAAATGCGCTGTCCTGTGGTACACGACAGAATGGCCTCATCCTTTACAGACGATGAGAGACAACCATGACCATGCTTGAACAGAAACCTGCATCACTGGAACGCTTCGAGAAAGCCCGCGCTGAACATACCGAAAGGATGAAAGCCTATAACGGTATCTGCGCCGATATCGCCCGCTGTGAAAAAGAGCAGCAGGCAGCCATCGAGGCAGGGAAAGAAGCCGAGAGCAACTGGCGCACGAGCTTTCGCAACCTGCGAGGCAATCTCACCGACGAGCTGCGTGCCGAACATTCTCAGCGCATCGCCAGCCGGGAACTGGCCGATGAGTTCGGCGGGCTGCTGAAAGAGCTGGCGCTGGATAAGCAGGAGGCGATGCTGAAATGCTGCGGCAGTGGGAAAGAGTATGTTGAATCGCACCGGGAGGCTTTTACCGGGTTCGCGGATGCGCACTGGCAGTCAGCCCTGCGTAACGTAAGTCCGTCGCTGCTGTGGGCCATTAAGCTGCGTCTCCGTCGCGAAGAGCTTTCCCCGACGTTTGCCGGAGACGACCGGGACAGTATTAAGGACGTGGCTTATCTGATCGGTGAAGCGCTGACGCGGGCTGCTGCTGCTCTGCCAGACAGCATACTAAGTGAGGCTCCGCTGCTGGAGAATGTTGGTCTGTATCGTCCGCCGCTTACCGGTATTGATATGGAGCTTTACCGCCATCCTATGCGCCGCCAGAAGCTGGCTGAATCAATCCGGGCGCAGCGTGCAAAACTTCAGGAGGGCAGCCAGAAATGATGCACTGTCCCTACTGCAAAAGCGCGGCACATACCAAATCGAGCCGCTATATGTCAGAGCAGGTAAAAGAGCGTTATCACCAGTGCACTAACCTGGACTGCTCCTGTACCTTCAAGACGAATGAGAGCATCACTAAGGTCATCACCGCACCGCCACTGCCGGAAAACGTACCGGAAGCACCGCCGGAACCTGCAAGAGAACGCCAGACGCTGGGCCGTTATGGCTCAGCATTCCGCCAAGTTCATTAATCCCTCACACTGCCGCTGTATAACCAGCGGCTTTTTTATTGCTGTCCTTTGTCTTACTGAAGCCTTTTTTCTGGCGAGCCGCTTTGTAAAGAGCCGTGCATGCATAGCGTGCATGGATCTGCATGCAAAATCATCCCTTGCTTTCCACCGTTCAGTCCATACCGGGCGCGCCTCTGCACTTATTATGCACCTGCATGAAAAGCGATGCATAAAGCGGGCAGGCGTGGCGGGGATAGCATTGCGCGCTGCCCGATGTTAAAGAAATAATTACCGCTTACGCGATTGTCTTCTCAAAGACTCGACTGCATTGCTGATCGAGTCTTCCCTTGCTTCAAGCGTTCCCCATTCATTCCAAAATGCTCTAGTAGCACTGTCAGGTTTGAGCTTAGGCACGTGCAACTTGATTCTCGAGGGCAATAGAACTGAGTCGCCAAGAACTATAGCCTCACCAGTGTCAAGAATGGGAAGTATTGATGTTAACGAGCTTAATGAATCAGGCATTAGACGACTTACGACTTGTTGATCTCTATAGTTGCTTAATCTGAGTGAAATAATATTATTACATTGACTCAATATTGTACGGCTAACATCAGAAGGTCTTTGGCTTACTACTAATAAAGAAACTCCGTATTTTCTTCCTTCTTTTGCTATTTTTTCAAAAATTGAAAGAGATATTTTTGTTTCCGCATCGCTGGTGTCTGCTGTTGGAAGGTATATGTGAGCCTCATCGCAAACAAATGCTATAGGAGTACGTTCGCTTTCCTCTCTCCAAAACTGAATGTTGTATAAAAATCTAGTTAAAACACCTATTACTATGGGCATGATGTCGGAAGGAACTTCTGAGAAATCTATTATTTTAATGCCGTGACTAGAGCTGTCTGATTTTAAAATGCTACAAGCATATCTGGCTAGCCAATCATAATGGTCATGCTCTGGTTTACTTGAGAAAAGGAAACAGTTTCTCTTGTCATCTATTTTTGTTCTTAGTCTGCTAATAAATCTTGTCAGTTTTCCGTTCCAATCTCCTTTTATTTCCTTGCTTCCAGCGCCTGATTTCATTCCTTCATCATCGGCGATTAACCTATCAATTAAACTTTCAATGGAGTAGGGTATTGGTGCGTCCACAGTTAAACAGTCTGCTAACTGATCTATCCCATTTTTCGAAATATATTCACTTTTTAATTCTCTAACATGATGAGTGAATCTTGCTGACTGATTTGGGGCGTTACTATCACTTCTGTCCAGCAGTAATGATAACATTTCCTCTTTATTCAGTAGCCAGTGTGGAACGTAAATACTATTCGCATCATCTAAATTGCTAGGGCTAGCGATTTTGAAGTAATCGGCAATGCTTGGGTATTCAGACTTGTTATATGGTTCTGATAGAGTTTTATATTCTCCATGAAGATCATAAAGAACAATGTTGTTATATTTTAATTTTTCTGCTTGTTCTAATAATGAAGCAACAGTCCAGCTTTTACCTGAGCCAGTGCTTCCTAAGAGAGCTGCATGCCTTTGAAATAATTTATCCCCATTCGCCACTGCTCTTGAGTTGGTGTTGCCGTAATTACCAAGGATGAGCTTTATTTCCTCTGGAGTATCATTGTCAACTGCAGACATCAGCTTTTCTAAGCTGCTTTTTTTTATAAGGAAAGCTTTTTTCTCGACTTTAGGGAAATATTGAGCCCCCCTTTTGAAAACTTTCCTTTTATCACCAATGACCTCCCAGAACGTTCCAATCAAAGCAACTTGGATAATATCATGATCGATTGAATAAGCCTGAAACTCAACATCCTCATCGCTATCCTCATTCTCACCATCTGGGTTTTCAACGGGGTGAGGTGAGCCTATTGAGCGTTTTACCTTTTCAATAATACCAACAAGATATTCGCTAGGGCTATTTCCTGCGATTGCTACTAAATCAAAAACAGTCAGTTCTTGTATGATTTCTGATGACTCTGAAATGATAATTGCTCGGTCAGTGTCAACATTAGCAATTCTTCCAATCAGGCAACTCTCATCGGTATCTATGACTAAATCAACCATTATATTAGCACCTCGTTGATGAACTCGTTTAATGACCAAATATTCTTCTCAAACTTGTATTTTTGACCATCAATACAAATTATAGAACTATCTTTATCAGAAATAATGTATGTAATAGATGAGTTTGCATTACATATTTTTTGAGCGTTTGGCGTTAAGCTATGCGTAATGAGCAAGACTGGTATTTTTTGGTTAATTTTTTTAATTAAGTGAACCTCAAGTTGTTCATCGTTAAATCCATAACCAATTATAAGTAATGATTTCGCTCTATTAATATGATGATTGGCTTTCTCTCTATGCCAATCAAAAGGTTCTTGATAGCCTGCTCTAAATTTGCTGGTTCCCGGTGTTATTATCAAACGATTGTGTTCATTCTGGAAGTTAGTTCTAATTATTTTGTCTCCTGATTTGAACCAATCTAAGCTTCCGTGCGGTTTAAATATTTTAACGTGTTTTTTAGTTTTAACGATAACCTCAGGTTTGCCTGCTCTTGTTCGTCGCGTTTCAATTATTCTAAATTTATGCAAGTCAATTTCTGGATTGTTTATACAGTGATAATTATTAATGAATCCAGTGGCGACTTCTAAATTTGCGAATTCGCAAGCTAACTCTATAAGTCTGTCATAATTCGGGGTAATTATAACTAATTCATCCTGATTAAATGTCAAATGATTAAGTAAATCCGTAAGTGCTAAATTCTTGCTCCCATTAATGACGGATGAAATTACAACTCCCTCATCTTTTAGAATTAAATGCGCAGTGTTTTTAACAATTAACGGGATCAGCTCACTCTCATCTTGCAGAAATGCCATTGCAGACTCTAACCCCATACCATCCTTCAACTTATTACTTATTTCAGTCCATTCCTCAACAAGATCTCCATCAATTAATTTCGGTATGGTATTATTAAGATGCTCTCCTAATTCACCCATACCAGAAATTCCCTCACCAAGTGAAAGGCCAGAACCAATCAGGACAGTTGGGCTAGAGGCGAAAAATTGCTGTAAATGAGATTTTAAAGCATCTATATCCATTGATGATTCCTTTCAAAAATGAGCTTTATAAGCGAAAATGCCCCACCAATTCATCATTTCTTTACGTTGTTCAAGATAAGTCGAACGGTTATAGGCTCTTCTGACTTCATTTTTATCGCTATGTGCAAGAGCTGATTCTATAACATCAGGATTAAAGCTGGCTTCGTTAAGTGCTGTGCTTGCTATGGAGCGGAGACCATGAGCAACTAACTTACCACCATAGCCGATTCTTTTTAAAGCAGCATTAGCAGTTTGGCTGTTCATTGGTTGCTTGGGGTCGTTCCTACTTGGAAAAACATACTGTCGGCTGGCGCTTATAGGACGCATAACCTCAAGAATCTCCAGAGCTTGTTTCGACAAAGGAACGACATGTTCTCGCTTGGCCTTCATGCGATCAGCAGGAATAACCCAAAGTTTCATATCGAAGTCGATTTCTTCCCATTGTGTTCCGGAGGCTTCTGCTGGTCTTACTAAGGTAAGAAGCTGCCACTCGATTAAACAGCGGGTGGCGACTGAGAGATTGGACATCACTAATGAGCGCATCAGCTTGGGCAGTTCTTCCGGCCGTAATGTTGGCATGTTTTGTTTTTTTGGCTTTTCGAAAGCCATCCCGACGCCAGAAGCTGGGTTTGCATCGATCAAACCGGTATTAACCGCGTAAATCATAATCTCGTTAATGCGCTGCACTAAGCGGCGAACCGTCTCAAGCGCACCGCGAGCTCTAATCGGCTCCAATGCTTCAACGATCGTTCTGGCTTTGAGTGTTTGAACAGGAATCTCACCAATAGAAGGGAAGATGTCTTTCTCCAGCGATCGCCAAATATCCTTCGCGTAATCCTCAGTGACGCTTTTGCTTTTAAGCAGAAACCATCTCCCGGCCACAACCGAGAAAATACTATCCAGCTCGATTTGTCGTTGCTCAGAAACTTCCTCTTGCTGCTTCTGCGGGTCAATCCCTTGCGCAAGCATCGAAAGATATTGGTCACGCATCTGGCGTACGACAGCGAGCGTTAGGGCAGGGTAAGAGCCAAGGCTGAGATTTGTGCGACTGCTGCTATTTGGTCGCTGGTAGCGAAAACGCCACAGCTTCTTACCTGATGTTTTGACGAGCAGGAAAAGACCGTCACCATCATGCAGTGTGAAGTCTTTCTCTTGAGGCTTAGCTTTGAGGATTTCGTTATTGGTGAGGGGGCGTGTCATCCGCGCCATGACTGATTTCCGTCCATAATTGGTACACGTTTTTGGTACACATTATAGCGTGTACCAATTCGTGTACCAATTATCTCTGGATTCAGGCGGATCATCTCGGAAGGTTACAGACACAAAAAAGCCCGCAGGGCTTGTGCCATGCGGGCTTTCAGGACTTCTGCGGATGGCACTGGAACCATCTTTGAAGAATTTTGGTGGAGCTGGCGGGAGTTGAACCCGCGTCCGAAATTACTACACCGTCGGCACTACATGCTTAGTCAGTTTTTACATTCGCCGGTTAGCTGCGAACAGACACGCCACTAACAGACTATCCTGATTGGATTTAACGCTTCAACCCCAGGCAAGGCATCCACGCGATCTCTTTTGGGTTTGACCTCTCTTGATCCCCGTCTTAAGAGCGGAAGCTAGGGAGAGAGGGCTCAGAGCAGGTTATTAAGCTGCTAAAGCGTAGTTTTCGTCGTTTGCGACTATTTTTTTGCGGCTTTTTACGAGGCAAACCGCCCCTCGGCATGCTCCTAAGGCTTCACAATCCCGTCGAGTCCAGAATCAGCCCCAGAACTTCAAATATTAGCAACTAAACAGCTTAAAATCCAGTGGTTAGCGCGCTGAATTCTTCATAATACGTGCTTTATCCAGCTTCCATTCGCGGTCTTTGATATCGTCACGCTTGTCGTGCTCTTTCTTACCGCGCGCAACACCAATCTTCAGTTTGCACCAGGCGTTCTTCCAGTACAGCGACAGCGCCACGATAGTATAACCTTCGCGGTTAACGCGGCCATAAAGGGAGTCGAGCTCACGTTGCTTCAGTAGCAGCTTACGGCTGCGCGTTGGGTCACAGACCACATGGCTGGAGGCAACGGCTAAAGGTTGAAAGGTTGAACCGAACAGAAAGGCTTCGCCATCGCGCAGCAGAATATAACTGTCGCTGATGTTGGCTTTACCGGCACGAAGCGATTTCACTTCCCATCCTTGTAACGATAATCCCGCCTCATACTCCTCTTCGATGAAGTATTCGTGACGGGCGCGTTTGTTCATGGCAATAGTGGCAGAACCGGGTTTGTGTGCTTTTTTCTTTGTCATAGTGCGGCGTATTTTACATCACTTAGTCGGTTATCGCATCCCCAGTCCAGCAGGGCGGCAGGAAACGGGATATTCTAGCACACCCTTACTCAGGGACATTTTTGTTTAATCGCTGAAAATGCTATTATTCAGCGGTTTCGTGATGAACAGGAACCATTATGGCTCAGATTAGTCGTTCGGCGCTGGTCCCGTTTAGTGCCGGGCAGATGTACCAACTTGTAAATGATGTGGATGCCTATCCGCAATTCCTGCCGGGTTGCACCGGTAGTCGCGTACTGGATGCGTCTGAAAATGAGATGACCGCATCGGTGGACGTGTCGAAAGCGGGCATCAGCAAAACATTTACCACCCGCAACACACTGACCGATAACCAGAGCATTCACATGCAGCTGGTTGACGGACCGTTCCGCAAGCTGACCGGCGGCTGGAAGTTCGTCTCGCTTGGCGATGACGCCTGCAAAGTTGAGCTTAGTCTTGAGTTCGAATTCACCAATATGCTGGTTGAGATGGCCTTTGGACGCATCTTCAAAGAGCTGGCTAACAGCATGGTGCAGGCGTTCACTCAGCGCGCCAAAGAGGTCTACCGTGCCTGATATCACTGTCGAGGTGGTCTATGCGCTGCCCGATAAGCAGTATCAGCGCTATGTAAAGGTGGAGCAGGGCAGCACGGTCGAACAGGCCATCAGAGAATCCGGACTGCTTGAGCTGCGTCGTGAGATCGATCTCGCCAGCAACAAAGTCGGCGTTTATAGCCGGCCGGTGAAACTGGATGACGTGATTAACGAAGGCGATCGTATCGAGATTTATCGTCCGCTGATAGCCGACCCGAAAGAGCTGCGGCGTCAGCGCGCAGAGCGCGCGGCGGAAAGCAAAAAGTAGGGCAGTGTTGCGCCAGTGCTGGCGGATAACGGCCATAAAAAAGGCGCTCATCGCGCCTTTTTGCTGTCTGACGTGCAGACTATCCGGGATGCAGACGGCCTGCTGTTCGATCAGCTGCCGCTCTGGGAGAGATTCTGCTTGTTATCGATATTGGTCAGTACACCGTTGCCATCGAAGGTCAGCGTCAGCGTCTGCTGTTTCACATCTTCATGACCCGGTTCCTGACGGAAAATGTAATACCAGACGTTGCTGCCGAACGGATCTTTCATCATCGGTGTGCCCAGCGTATAGGCCACCTGCTGCTGTGTCATACCGTTATGGATCTTGGCCACATCGTTGGCAACCAGGTAGTTGCCCTGGTTAATATCAGGACGATAGACCACGCGCTCTAAGGTGGAACATCCGGCGGTCATCATTAACATTACCACTGCCGCGGCAGTCAGCGTTTTACAGCGCATCTAAACATTCCTTTTCCGGGGCCAAACGCCTTTTACAGGCGATTTTCTTGCCATCAAAATCTGAACTCTGCCTGCGGCAGGCTTTATTACTCTGGCGACATAAGTGCCGATGATAATAAACCTTTTCGCTGTTGGGAACCTCTACAGAGCAAGCATAAGACCACGGTGGGTTAAAAAAGTGCGCTGCTAAGCGGCTAAAAGTTCTTTTGCGTTCGCCAGGGTATTGCGGGTGACCTCGCTGCCGCCCAGCAGTCGTGCCAGTTCCTGCAGGCGGGCCCGCTTATCCAGCGGCTGCATGTGCGTTTCGGTCATCGCGCCATCGGTCTCTTTGCTCACGAAGAAGTGCTGATGACCGCAACCCGCGACCTGCGGCAGGTGGGTCACACACATGACCTGCGTGGACTCGCCCAGCTGACGCAGCAGTTTACCGACCACCGCAGCAGTCGGGCCGCTAATCCCGACATCGACTTCGTCGAAAATCATCGCCGGGGTTTCCATTTTCTTCGCGGTAATTACCTGAATGGCCAGCGCGATACGGGACAGCTCACCACCGGAGGCGACTTTGCCCAGCGGCTGCAGAGGCTGGCCCGGGTTGGTCGTCACCTGGAAATCGACGCGGCTGGCGCCGTCTGCGGTGAGCTGGTCCGGATTAAAGGTCAGGGCGATGCGGAACTGACCGTGCGGCATGGAGAGCAGATGCATACTCTGGGTAATCAGCTGTTGCAGTTCATCGGCATAGTGGCCGCGCTGCTGATGCAGCTGCTCCGCGCTTTTCAGTGCGGCCTGATAGTGCTCGCCAACCAGCGACTGCAGACTCTCCTGGTCGCTCTCATGCTGCGACAGTAACTCGGCTTCGGCCAGCAGCTGCTGGTACAGTTCAGGCAGACCTTCCGGCGTGACGTGATGCTTGCGCGCCAGAGCAATCTGACGCGAAATACGTTGTTCCAGTTCATACAGGCGATTCGGATCCAGATCCAGGCTGTCGCAGTAATGACGCAGCTCGTCGCTGGCTTCGCTCAGCTGAATCGCTGCCTCTTCCAGCAGGTTGTGAACGCCGTTGAGCTTCTCATCCAGCGAGGTGAGTTCAGCGATCATCTCACGCGCGCTGTAGAGCAGGCTGTGAAGGTTGTTGTCATCGCTGTCGGCTAACAGCTGCAATGCCTGCTGACTGGTGGAGAGCAGCTGTCCGCTGTTGGCCAGACGCTTATACTCCTCGTCAATCTGCTCATATTCACCCTGCTGCGGCGCAAAGTCATTCAGCTCTTTCAGCTGATACTGCAGCAGCTCGCGACGCGCTTCGCGCTCCTGCGCCTGCTGCTGATGCAGCGCCAGGGTGCGGCAGCTCTGGTGCCAGGTGTGATAGCTGGCACGCATCCGCTGCAGCAGATCGTCGTGACCGGCATAGGCATCCAGCAGATGTTTCTGGTGATCGGGTTTAGTCAGAAGCTGATGAGCGTGCTGTCCGTGGATCTGAATCAGTAACTGGCCCAGATCGCGCAGCTGAGAAAGCGGTACGGCCGTTCCGTTAATAAAGCCACGGGAACGACCATCTGCGCTGATGACGCGGCGCAACAGACATTCGTTGCCGTCATCCAGATGATTTTCCGTCAGCCAGCGCTGAGCGGAAGGGGAAAATTTAAGCTGAAAGCGGGCGCAGAGATCGGCCCGGCTGGCACCCTGACGCACCATATCGGCATCGGCACGACCGCCCAGACATAATCCCAGCGCATCAATCGCGATGGACTTACCGGCACCGGTTTCACCCGTGATTGCTGTCATACCGCGTTGGAAATCAATGTCGAGCTCACGAACGATAGCAAAGTTACTGATGGTCAGTTGGGCCAGCATAGGTTCACCTGTATGGAAAAACAGATATGGTTTTTCATACAGTATAAACTGGTTTTTTATCCAGTAAAGAGGGGAGACTGGTTTTCAGAACAATTTTTTTGACCAGCCCAGTTTAGAACTCAGCGTGTTGAAATAACTGTAATTTTTGGGATGAATCAGATTGAGATGATGGGCGCTGCGCCGGATAAGCACATCCTCACCTTCCTGAATCGGCAACGCAATCTGACTGTCGCAGCTGATTTCCAGGTCACTGCGGCGTGAAGAAAAGCGCAGGCGAATGGTACTGCTGCTGTTGATCACCAGAGGTCGCGCCGACAGCGTATGCGGGAACATTGGCACCAGCACGATGGCTTCCAGAGAAGGTGTCAGAATCGGCCCGCCAGCGGAAAGCGAGTAGGCCGTCGAACCGGTCGGCGTTGAGATAATCAGCCCATCGGAGCGTTGAGAGAATGCAAAGACTTCGTCGATATACACTTCGAATTCAATCATGTGCGCGACTTTACCGGGATGCAGTACTACCTCGTTGATAGCTGAACCGATGCGCGGCGAGCAGTCCGATTTGCACACCTGCGCCTCCAGCAGAAAGCGGCTCTCGACGAAATAGTTGCCCTGCAGCACCTCATCCAGCTGCTGCTGCGCATTATCCGGGTCCAGGTCAGTCAGAAAGCCCAGGTTACCACGGTTAATGCCGATCACTTTGATGTCATAACGCGCCAGCACCCGCGCCGCGCCAAGCATGTTGCCGTCACCGCCGACCACGACGGCTAAATCAGCCTGCTGACCTATCTCCGCCAGCGTGCCCGTCTCTACGTCGTGAAGCGACAGCTCCTGCGCAATCTGCTTCTCAACGATCACTTGATAACCTTTGGCCGTTAGCCAGCGCCAGAGCATCTCATGCGTGGTTAACGCGGTGGGATGGCGCGGATGACCCACAATACCAATGCAGTTAAAGTGTTTGTTCATCTGGTCGGTGTTCCTTATAAGCCAAAACGGCAAGGCAATGTGATAGGTTCCCTTGAATCCGTCATACCAATCCCCATAATAAGCCAACCAGCGAAATGAATGTGCAAAACGCGGAGAAATTCATGAGTAGTAAAGAACAGAACACCCCAAACGAGCAAGTCTCAGACGAAATTCAGCAGGATCAGCAGCAACCTCAGGAAGCGGAGACAGCAACAGAGGTGGATCCGCGTGATGAGCGTATTGCTCAGCTCGAAGCTGAATTAGCGCAGTCGCAGACTGGCGTACGCGATGCCCAGCTGCGTGCGCAGGCTGAAATCGAGAACATTCGTCGTCGTACCGAGATGGACGTCGAGAAAGCGCACAAGTTCGCGCTGGAAAAGTTTGCTAACGAACTGCTGCCGGTTATCGACAGCCTGGAACGTGCGCTGGAAGTCGCTAACAAAGAAGACCCACAGCTGGCGTCGATGATTGAAGGGATTGAGCTGACTCTGAAAGGCCTGCTGGGTGCCGTGCGTAAGTTCGGTGTCGAAGTGGTTGGTGAAACGGGCGTGCCGTTCAACCCGGAAGTGCATCAGGCGATGTCGATGATGGAGTCTGAAGAGTTCGAGCCGAACCATGTCATGCTGGTGATGCAGCGTGGCTATACGCTGAATGGCCGCCTGCTGCGTCCGGCAATGGTCGCCGTTGCCAAAGCCAAAGGCTGATTCATCTCTGAATCCTGTCACACGGCCGCGCACTGACGCGGCCGTGTGCGTTCTGGCGTTAAGCCGGTAAGACCGGCGTCCAGTCCACCGGCTTTTTGCCGGCAGCGGTCAGCAGTTCATTGGTTCTGGAAAAGTGTTTGCTGCCGAAAAAGCCGCGGTGCGCAGAGAGTGGCGAGGGATGCGGTGCCTGCAGCACATGATGACGCTGACGATCGATGATGCTGCCTTTTTTCTGTGCGTGAGATCCCCACAGCAGGAAAATTACCCCTTCACAGTGCTCATTGATCGCCGCGATCACGTTGTCCGTAAACGTCTCCCAGCCGAATTTCGCATGCGAATGCGCTTTCCCCGCCTCAACGGTTAACACCGTGTTCAGCAGCAGTACGCCCTGTTTAGCCCAGCTTTCGAGAAAGCCGTGGTCGGGTTTCTCAAAACCGGGAATATCCTGCACCAGCTCTTTGTAGATGTTCTGTAGCGAGGGAGGCACCTGCACGCCGGGCAACACCGAGAAAGCCAGGCCATGCGCCTGATGAGGACCGTGATAAGGGTCCTGGCCCAGGATGACGACGTTAACGCCCCCCAGCTCCGTCAGGCGGAAGGCATTGAAAACATCTTTCTGCGGCGGATAGACGGTCACGCCCGCCGCGCGTTGGTCGGCGACCTGTTTCAGCGTCCCGACAAAATAGGGTTTCTCTTTCTCTTCGGCCAGCACGTCGTGCCAGGTCAGCTTCTCAGCCATCGTTAACTCCCTTAATGTTGTTGTCAGTAAGCTTAGCGGTTCCACGCAGAGAGCTGAAGGTAAAATAATTTGAAAAAATGCAGATTCAGTTGAAGGTGAGGACTTAGTGAGATCAAGGGGTTAGCGTGCAAGGCGATTTTGTGGCTGATTAATATTGATACAGGTCAAAGCTGTCAGAAATTCAGGGTGGTATACCGGGACCTCTTAATCAATTTATTCACCTATTACCCGGGAGTCGCAATCATGATCACTGGAATCCAGATCACGCAATCCAGCAATCCACAATTACTGAACTCATTCTGGCTGCTGGATGAAGAGAAAGGCGAAGCACGCTGCCTCTGTGCTAAAGCGGGCTATGAAGAAGATCAGGTCGTCGCCATCCGTGAACTGGGTGAATTCACTTACCGTGACGTGCCGGTGGAAATCAAGCCTCAGGTACGTGTGGAAGGCGGACAGCATCTGAATGTCAACGTTCTGCGCCGCGAAACGCTGGAAGATGCCGTTAAGCATCCTGAAAATTATCCTCAGCTGACCATCCGTGTTTCAGGCTATGCGGTGCGCTTTAATTCCCTGACGCCAGAACAGCAGCGTGACGTCATTACCCGTACCTTTACAGAAAGTCTTTAAGCCCCTGATTGAAAAGGTGCTGAAAAAGAACGCAAAGCACACACAGCAATTTTTAGCCCTTAAATTAAGGGGATAGCGCGTCTGACGCTTGACGCCCAGCGGGCACTCTTTTAAAGCGCTTACGCTGACCGTGAAAACGGGATGAAAGGGCTGTTACTCTCTGTTAAATAGAAAAAATCGCCTCCTGGGAGGCGATTTTTTTATGGCGGCGACGATTTATTCCGCAATCTTATCCGCTGGTGCACTGCCGCTTGCCTTGCGGCGTTTACCAACATTTTTAGCGTCGCGATGGCGTTTTTTCACGCGTGGTTTCTCCGTTTCGCTCGCTTTCTTCTCGGCACGCTTCGCCAGTGCCTTTTTCGACGGTTTTCCGGTGGTTTTAGGACTTGGCGCGCGCGTTACCGGGCGCAGCTCATCAATCACACGCGCTTTGATAGGCTCGTTCACATAACGGGTGATTTTGCCCAGCAGAACAAAGTCATGCGCCTCAACCAGTGAAATGGCGATGCCTTTACGGCCCGCGCGACCGGTACGGCCGATGCGGTGCAGATAGGTATCAGCGGTGCGTGGCATGTCGTAGTTAAAGACGTGGCTGACATCTTCAACATCGATACCGCGGGCGGCGACATCAGTTGCCACCAGCACGTTTACGCGGCCTTCGCTCAGACGCTTAATCGCTTCGTTACGCTTGGCCTGCACCATTTCGCCTTCGAGATAGCTGGTGCGAATCCCCGCTTCGTGCAGCCAGCTCACCAACTCATGCAGACGTTCACGCTTGCGTACGAACACGATGCTGCGCGTGACATCCGGCTGTTTCAGCAGATGAACCAGTAATTTGGTCTTGTGGTCCAGATCGTCCGCGCGGTAGTACCACTGCTGGATCTTTTTGCGCTCGCGGCGGCTTGGATCGGCCTCCAGCTCCACCGGTTCGTTCAGCAGACGCTCGGCGAAGTCGCGGATATTGTCGCCTTCCAGCGTGGCGGAAAAGAGCAGCGTCTGTTTGCGCCAGCGGGTTTCCGCCGCGATGGTCTCGATGTCCTGAGCAAAGCCCATATCGAGCATACGGTCCGCTTCATCCAGCACCAGCGTTTCAACGGCGCGGCAGTCGAAGTTCTCTTCTTTAATGTACTGCAGCAGGCGGCCAGTGGTCGCGACCACGATGTCCTGGTTTTCGCTGAACACTTCGGCATGGTTCATATAGGCCACACCGCCCGTGATGGTGGCGATATCCAGATGGGTATGCTTTGCCAGCTCACGCGCATGGTCGGCGACCTGCATCGCCAGTTCGCGGGTCGGAACCACGATCAGGATACGTGGCGGACCGGATTTCTTGCGCGGGAAATCAAGCAGGTGCTGCAGTGCCGGTAACAGGTACGCGGCCGTTTTCCCGGTCCCGGTAGGTGCCGAACCCAGAACGTCGCGGCCCTCCAGTGCGGGCGGAATTGCAGCAGCCTGAATCACTGTTGGGCGCGTAAAGCCTTTTTCCTGCAACGCTTGTAGCAGGCTTTCGTCAAGTTCGAGTTCGGAAAATGTGGTTACTGTCATGGTCTACCTCAGTTTGGGGCGCTGATTATAGACAGATCAGACTGAATCTTCATCTGTTAATCCGTTTCGGCTGTGCACGGCGTTGTCTGTTACGTGAAATCACGCTGTTGTCACGTTACACTCATGCGCTGCCGGACGGCAGGAAAAATCAATGGTAGTGACGAATGATGCAGGATAAGCCGCGCAAACGGCCACAGTTAAACAATAACGGATTTACCTTTAAACAATTTTTTGTCGCACACGATCGCTGTGCGATGAAAGTGGGCACCGACGCCATCCTGCTGGGTGCCTGGGCACCGGTCGCCGGGGTCAGGCGCATTCTCGATATCGGCAGCGGCAGCGGGCTGATCGCGCTGATGCTGGCGCAGCGCACGCCGACAAACGTCGCTATTGATGCGGTTGAACTGGATGCCGACGCCGCGCAGCAGGCGCAGGAAAATGTGCAGCAGTCACCCTGGCCGGGGCGTATCTCGGTTCATCAGCAGGATATCGCCAGCTGGGCGGAAGCGTGCGATAAACGTTATTCGCTGATTGTGAGCAATCCTCCCTATTTTGCGCCTGGCGTTGCCTGCGCCAGCGCGGCGCGCGACAGCGCCCGCGCCACGGCCTCGCTGGGCCATCAGACGCTATTGCGCAGTGCGGCGTTACTGATTGAAGAGGAGGGGATGTTCTGCGTGGTGCTGCCTGTAGACATTGGTCAGACATTTATTACCCTGGCGCAGGCTGATGGCTGGCATCTGCGCTTCCGGCTGGATGTGGCGGAGTATGCTCATCGGCCACCACATCGCGTCGTGCTGGGACTCTCGCCGCAGGCCGGAGAAACGCTGCTGGAGCGCCTCGCTATCCGTGCGCCTGACACCCGCTATTCGGATGAGTGGTGCGGCCTGACGCAGGCGTTCTACCTCTTTATGTAGCCAGCAGGGGCCAGCACGGTCGGCAGCGCTTCCGGCAGTAATGCCGGATAGTCGCGGATAAAGTGCAGGCCGCGACTCTCTTTCCGCGCCAGCGCACAGAGCACCATCAGTTCCGCCACCTGCACCAGATTCCGTAGCTCCAGCAGATTGTTGGAGAGGCGAAAATGACGATAATATTCATCTATCTCCTGCTGAAGCAGCGTAATGCGGCGCAATGCCCGCTCCAGTCGCCGGGTCGTGCGGACAATGCCGACGTAATCCCACATAAACAATCGCAGCTCGTGCCAGTTGTGCTGGATCACCACACGCTCATCCGCATCATCTACCTGACTTTCATCCCAGGCGGGCAGTTCCGTAACGGCCGCGATGGCGGGCAGGGTACGCATCAGCTCTTCGGCCGCCGACCAGCCGTAGACCAGACACTCCAGCAGTGAATTGGACGCCATGCGGTTCGCGCCATGCAGGCCGGTATAACTTACCTCACCGATGGCAAACAGACCGCTGATGTCCGTCTGTCCATGCTGATCGACGACCACACCGCCACAGGTGTAATGCGCGGCGGGCACAATCGGGATCGGCTCCCTGGTGAGATCAAAGCCAAAGGTCAGCAGCTTCTCGTAGATCATCGGGAAATGGGCGCGCACAAAGGCTTCGGGCTGGTGGCTGATATCCAGATACATACAGTCGACGCCGAGCCGCTTCATCTCATGGTCGATAGCGCGGGCGACGATATCGCGCGGGGCCAGTTCCGCGCGTTCATCGAAGTCGGGCATAAAGCGGCTGCCGTCGGGACGTAACAGCCAGGCCCCTTCACCGCGCAGGGCTTCAGTTAACAGGAAACTCTGCGCCTGCGGATGAAACAGGCAGGTCGGATGAAACTGATTGAACTCCAGATTAGCGACCCGGCAGCCGGCCCGCCATGCCATCGCGATGCCATCACCAGAGGCGATATCGGGGTTGGTCGTGTATTGATAGACTTTGGCCGCGCCGCCGGTGGCGACGACTACGGCCCGCGCCTGACAGGTTTCGACCTGCTCGCGGTTCCGGTTCCAGATCCAGGCCCCAATCACCCGGCGAGGACCAGGCAGGCCACTTTTGTCTGAGAGGATCAGATCGACCGCGTTGGTACGCTCCAGAATCCGGATATTAGGGTGGCTCAGCGCCTGGCTTACCAGCGTGTTTTCCACCGCGTGGCCAGTGGCGTCAGCGCTGTGCAGGATACGGCGATGACTATGGCCGCCTTCGCGCGTCAGGTGATAACGCATGTCGCCCGCCGCCTGAGGATCGAGGTCAAAGGCCACGCCATTGTCGATCAGCCACTGCACGCAATGACGCGCATTGCTGGCCACAAAGGAGACGGCCTCGCGGTCGCATAATCCCGCGCCGGCAATCAGCGTATCGTCAATGTGCGACTCGATGCTGTCCGTCTCATCAAATACTGCTGCAATGCCACCCTGCGCATAGAGCGTCGAGCCCTCATTAACCTGCGCTTTACTGAGAACTGTTACCTGATACTGTCTGGCCAGCCGTAACGCCAGCGACAGTCCGGCGGCGCCGCTGCCAATAATTAAAACATCACACTGATAATCCGGGGTTGCTTTCATCATAATGTTTAATTTACTAAACAAACTGTGGTCTGAGCATAAGCCTGAACGGGTTTTCTGTGAAGTATTTTAAACGGAGGAGCGGTTTTTTGGTGAAACTGTTCCTGAAATGACCTGTAATCAAGGAGTTAAAATGGTACGCCTGTTTGTCAGGTTTTTTATAGCAGACACATAAAACCTGATTGATTTAATGATGAAAAAGCTGTCGTCATAGGTTAATCTGCCTGCGATTTGTGCTCCTTACACTGAACGAAAACGAACAACCCGTGTAGCGGCCACTGGAGCAGTAAATATCAGGGCGAAAAGTGAACTTCGCACCACATCACAACTCTAAGCGCATGCTTGCTCAGAATAATGAGATGTGCTGGCAGTTACTTTATGCATTCAGAATTTGGGGAGACATTACCTCGGATGAGCGAGCAGTTAACGGATCAGGTCCTTGTCGAGCGGGTACAGAAGGGAGATCAAAAGGCGTTTAACTTACTGGTGATTCGTTACCAGCACAAAGTGGCGAGTTTGGTTTCACGCTATGTTCCTTCGGGCGACGTGCCAGACGTAGTACAGGAATCCTTTATTAAAGCGTATCGCGCGCTGGACTCATTCCGGGGCGATAGCGCGTTTTATACCTGGCTGTACCGCATTGCGGTTAACACAGCGAAAAATTACCTGGTTGCTCAGGGGCGACGTCCGCCATCCAGTGATGTGGATGCAATTGATGCGGAAAATTTCGAAAGTGCGAGTGCATTAAAAGAAATTTCGAACCCTGAGAACTTAATGTTGTCTGACGAATTGAAACAAATTGTCTTTCGTACCATCGAGGCGCTACCCGAGGATTTGCGTATGGCAATTACCCTCAGGGAACTGGACGGTCTGAGTTATGAAGAGATCGCCGTCATTATGGATTGCCCGGTAGGCACTGTTCGATCACGTATATTTCGTGCGCGAGAGGCCATTGATAACAAAGTTCAACCGCTTATCCAACGTTAGTGATAACGGCTACTGGAAGGGTACACAGGCATGCAGAAAGAAAAACTTTCCGCTTTAATGGATGGTGAAACTTTAGATAACGAGCTGTTTTCCGCCTTATCTAAGGACGCAGAATTACAGAAAAGCTGGGCGAGCTATCATCTCATTCGTGACACGATGCGCGGCGATGTCGGCGAGCATCTGCATTTTGATATCTCTGCGCGCGTCGCGGCCGCCATTGAAAAAGAACCGCTGCGTACGGTAACCACGCTGATTCCGGAAGCGCAGCCAGAACCTTCCCGCTGGGAAAAGATGCCATTCTGGAAAAAGGCCCGTCCGTGGGCTGCGCAACTAACTCAGGTGGGCGTCGCGGCCTGTGTTTCTCTGGCAGTGATTGTAGGCGTTCAGCACTACAACCAGCCACAGGACAGCGCCACGCAGACCTCCGATTCGCCGGTTTTTAACACGCTGCCCATGATGGGCAAAGCCTCTCCGGTCAGCCTGGGCGTGCCGTCTGATGCGTTCGATACTAACAGCGCGAATCAGCAGGTTCAGGACCAGCGCCGCCGTGTGAACGCCATGCTGCAGGATTATGAACTCCAGCGTCGCCTGCATGCGGATCAGCTGCAGTTTGAAACCGGTGCGCCAAAACAGGCACAGGTTGATGTTCCCGGAAACCAGTCATTAGGACAGCAGCAGCAGTAATGAAGCCGCTTTGGTATGCTGTTAGCCTGCTGGCAGGCAGCCTGTTATGGTCCTCTGCTGCCCCGGCGCAAAATTCTGCGTCCGGGGCACTCTTACAGCAGATGGAGCAGGCGAGCCAGAACCTCAATTACGAATTCGCCTATATCAACGTCTCACGCATCGGCATTGAATCGCTGCGTTATCGTCATGCAGTGATCGATAACCGTATATTTGCGCAGCTGCTGCAGATGGACGGGCCGCGTCGGGAAGTCATCCAGCGTGGCAACGATATCAGCTACTTCGAACCCGGGCTCGATGCCTTTTCCCTTCCCGGCACGCACATCATCGATGCATTACCTTCGGTGATTTTCGCTGATTTCGCCAGGCTATCCTCTGCCTACGATTTCATCACGGTGGGGCGTTCGCGCATCGCCGATCAGATGTGTGATGTGCTGCGCATCGTGTCGCGTGATGGCACCCGCTACAGCTATGTGGTCTGGCTGGATGTGGATACCAGGCTGCCGCTGCGCATAGATCTGCTCGATCGCGATGGTGAAACGCTGGAGCAATTCCGCGTCATCAGTTTTGCGGTGGATGAAGGGGTGCGTAACCTGATGCAGGGACTGGAAAAGGCTAATCTGCCGCCGTCGCTTTCCGTGCCGAAAGGCGACGCGGTGACGCTCAGCTGGCAGCCCGGCTGGATACCCGCCGGGATGTCGCTGGTGTCGCAGAACCGTCGTACGCTGCCGGGACTGAACAAGAATATGGAGTCGAAGCTCTACAGCGATGGCCTGTTTAGCTTTGCGATTAACGTGACGCCAGCCGATAAAACCAGTAACACGCAGACATTGCGCACTGGGCGTCGCACGGTCCAGACCGTTGTGCGCAATAATAGCGAAATTGCGGTGATCGGCGAACTGCCGCCGTCCACTGCCAAACGTATTGCGGATAGCATCGACCTGGGGTCACAAAAATGATGAGAGAATGGGCCACTGTGGTGGCATGGCAGGATGGCATTGCCACGCTGCACACTGAAGCAAAAACCTCCTGTAACAGCTGCCAGGCACGCAAAGGCTGCGGCAGCCACATGCTCAACAAGCTTGGTCCAAAGAATGCGCATGTGATGCAGATCGCCAGCAGCAAACCGCTGCAGCCGGGTCAGCGCATCGAGCTGGGCATTAAAGAGAGCAGTCTGCTTGGGTCAGCACTGCTAGTCTACATGACACCGCTTTTTGGGCTTTTCCTGGTGGCGGGCCTGTTTCAGTCCCTCTTCGGCAGCGACCTGGCTGCCGCCTGCGGCGCACTGCTGGGCGGCATCGGCGGTTTCATCGTCGCGAAAGGCGTTTCGATGAAATTTGGCGACCGTGAAGCCTTTCAGCCTGTGATTCTCAACATCGCCTTACCGCCCGATGCGCTGCGTGTTGAAAGCGAAGCGTAACCTGCGTCCAGGCCGCGCATCCCGCGGCCCTTGTCTGTTCTGTCCTGCGCTGATTTCTGTTTCGCTTCCACCACGTTCCATTCTTTTATGCGCGGCGTTAACAGTGTAATATGCGTCGTCATTAATGAGGCTGACAGGATTGTGGGTAAAGAGCGATCTTCCTGAATGTGTCTGTGCTCAGATTTTCAACTGAATTTTAAGCGAAGATATCTCAATAAATGAAGCACATAAGAAATTTCTCCATCATCGCTCACATCGACCATGGCAAATCTACGCTCTCTGACCGCCTTATTCAGATTTGTGGTGGCCTCACTGACCGTGAGATGGCTGCGCAGGTTCTCGATTCAATGGATCTGGAGCGAGAGCGTGGCATTACCATCAAAGCCCAGAGCGTGACACTCGATTACCACGCGAAAGACGGCGAAACTTACCAGCTCAATTTCATCGATACCCCAGGCCACGTCGACTTCTCTTATGAAGTTTCCCGCTCACTGGCAGCCTGTGAAGGTGCACTGCTGGTGGTGGATGCCGGTCAGGGTGTTGAAGCGCAGACACTGGCGAACTGCTACACCGCGATGGAGATGGATCTGGAAGTGGTGCCGGTTCTGAACAAAATCGACCTGCCCGCCGCCGATCCCGAACGTGCCGCGCAGGAGATTGAAGATATCGTTGGTATCGATGCCGCCGATGCGGTGCGCTGTTCCGCCAAGACCGGCGTTGGCGTACCGGATGTGCTGGAACGCCTGGTGCGCGATATTCCGCCGCCGGAAGGCGATCCGGATGGCCCGCTGCAGGCCCTGATCATCGACTCCTGGTTCGATAACTACCTGGGTGTTGTCTCGCTGGTGCGTGTGAAAAACGGCACCATGCGCAAAGGCGACAAGATTAAAGTCCTGAGCACCGGTCAGACCTACAACGCTGACCGCCTGGGGATCTTTACGCCGAAACAGGTCGATCGCACCGAACTGAACTGCGGTGAAGTAGGCTGGCTGGTCTGTGCTATCAAAGATATCCTCGGCGCGCCTGTGGGCGATACGCTGACCACTGCGCGTAATCCGGCAGACAAAGCGCTGCCTGGCTTTAAAAAAGTGAAGCCGCAGGTGTATGCCGGTCTGTTCCCGATCAGCTCTGATGACTATGAAGCCTTCCGTGACGCGCTCGGCAAACTGAGCCTGAATGACGCCTCCCTGTTCTATGAGCCAGAGAGCTCAACGGCGCTGGGCTTTGGTTTCCGCTGTGGCTTCCTGGGTCTGCTGCACATGGAGATCATTCAGGAACGTCTGGAGCGCGAATACGATCTCGACCTAATCACTACCGCACCGACGGTCGTGTATGAAGTTGTGACCACCAGCGGCGAAGTCGTGTATGTCGACAGCCCCTCTAAGCTGCCGCCGCTGAACAACATCGAAGAGCTGCGTGAGCCGATTGCCGAATGTCACATGCTGCTGCCGCAGGAGTATCTGGGCAACGTCATCACGCTCTGTATCGAGAAGCGTGGCGTGCAGACCAACATGGTTTATCACGGCAAGCAGGTTGCGCTGACCTACGAAATTCCGATGGCTGAAGTGGTACTCGACTTCTTCGACCGTCTGAAATCGACTTCACGCGGTTACGCCTCGCTGGATTACAACTTCAAACGCTTCCAGCCTTCTGACATGGTGCGTGTTGACGTTCTGATTAACTCTGAGCGTGTGGATGCGCTGGCGCTGATCACTCACCGCGACAATGCCCCTTATCGCGGACGCGATCTGGTTGAGAAGATGAAAGACCTCATTCCGCGTCAGCAGTTCGACATTGCCATTCAGGCGGCCATCGGCAACCACATCATCGCACGTTCAACGGTGAAACAGCTGCGTAAAAACGTGCTGGCCAAATGTTATGGCGGTGACGTCAGTCGTAAGAAGAAACTGTTGCAGAAACAGAAAGATGGTAAGAAGCGCATGAAGCAGGTAGGTAACGTTGAGCTGCCACAGGAAGCGTTCCTCGCCATTCTGCATGTCGGTAAGGACAGCAAATAAGGATTTCTGATGGCTAATATGTTCGCCCTGATTCTGGCGATAGCGACGCTGATTACTGGCATCGTCTGGGTTATTGATCGCTTTAAATGGGCACCTGAGCGTCGTGCGAAACAGGCGGCGGCTCAGGCGCAGGCCGGCAATACGCTCGACAGCAAAACGCTGGCGAAGGTCTCTTCTCAGCCAGGCTGGGTGGAAACCACCGCTTCCGTATTTCCGGTGCTGGCCGTGGTCTTCATCGTGCGGTCGTTTATCTACGAACCCTTCCAGATCCCATCGGGTTCCATGATGCCGACCCTGCTGATTGGCGACTTTATCCTGGTGGAGAAGTTTGCCTACGGTATTAAGGATCCGATTACCCAGACCACGCTGATCCCAACCGGTCAGCCAAAACGCGGTGATATCGCGGTATTCAAATACCCGAAAGATCCAAGTCTGGACTATATTAAGCGCGTTATTGGCCTGCCGGGCGACAAAGTCATCTATGATCCTTACAGCAAAACGCTGACGGTGAAACCGGCCTGTGCCGATGAAAAAGCCTGCGTGTCGGCGTTACCGGTGACCTACACTGACGTTGAGCCGAGCAACTTCATTCAGACCTTCAGCGGCTTTGATGGCAACGAAACCGGCAACGGCTTCTATCAGGTGCCGCAGGGCGATACGCTGCGCGGCGGACTGCGCCTGGGCACCCGTAAAGAGACGATCGGTAACGTCACGCATGACATTCTGCTGGTTAACGAAGCGCAGAGTCAGGCGGGCATGTATTATCAACAGCCGGGTCAGCCACAGGCGACCTGGGTGGTGCCGAAAGGGCAATACTTCATGATGGGCGATAACCGCGATAACAGCGCCGACAGCCGTTACTGGGGCTTTGTCCCGGAGCGTAATCTGGTCGGCAAAGCAGTCGCTATCTGGATGAGCTTTGAGAAACAAGAAGGGCAGTGGCCAACCGGCGTACGATTCAGTCGCATCGGCGGTATCCACTAAATCATTGTCTGATTAACAGGCAAATCGGGTGGCCTCCTCAGGGAGGCCACTGCACACCAAACGGAACGTGCTGGACTGCCAGCCCCGTTTGGTATGCAGAGTCACAGACGCAACAAAGAACTGGAATCGCATGAATCCCATCCTGATTAACAAGCTTCAGCGCAAACTGGGCTACACTTTTACTCATTCGGAACTGTTACAGCAGGCCCTGACTCACCGCAGTGCCAGCAGTAAGCACAATGAACGCCTGGAATTTCTTGGCGACTCTATTCTTAGCTATGTGATTGCGAATGCGCTTTATCACCGCTTCCCGCGGGTTGACGAAGGTGACATGAGCCGCATGCGTGCCACGCTGGTGCGTGGCAATACGCTGGCAGAGATGGCGCGCGAATTTGATCTCGGCGAGTGCCTGCGCTTAGGGCCGGGTGAGCTGAAAAGCGGCGGTTTCCGTCGCGAATCGATTCTGGCCGATACGGTGGAGGCGCTGATTGGCGGTATTTTCCTCGACAGCAGTATCGAACGGGTCGAGCAGCTGATCCTCGACTGGTATCAGACCCGCCTCGACGAAATCAGTCCGGGCGACAAGCAAAAAGATCCAAAAACGCGACTGCAGGAATATCTGCAGGGACGTCATCTGCCACTGCCCAGCTATCTGGTAGTACAGGTCCGTGGCGAAGCTCACGATCAGGAATTTACCATTCACTGTCAGGTGAGTGGCATGGCCGAGCCGGTTGTCGGTGTCGGCTCCAGCCGTCGTAAAGCTGAGCAGGCAGCAGCGGAGCAGGCGCTGATAAAATTAGGTCTCGAATAGCTCTGCCAGCGTAACAGCGCCTGATGAGGCGCGATAACACCGGACACAGAGCTGTCCCGGCGTCAGCAGACGCTGAATGACACACGATTCAAATAGCACGCTTTCAGCGTCTTTTCCGGCGCTGAACAATTCAGGACTCGAATGAGCGAAAACGTTACTTATTGCGGCTTTGTCGCGATTGTTGGCCGACCCAACGTCGGTAAATCCACCTTACTGAACCAGTTGCTGGGGCAGAAGGTGTCGATCACCTCACGCAAGCCGCAAACCACGCGCCACCGTATCATGGGCATTCACACCGAGGGTGACTATCAGGCGATCTACGTCGACACCCCGGGTTTGCACATGGAAGAGAAGCGCGCGATTAACCGTCTGATGAACCGCGCAGCCAGCAGTTCGATCGGCGACGTCGAGCTGGTGATCTTCGTGGTCGAAGGCACGCGCTGGACACCCGATGATGAGATGGTGTTGAACAAACTGCGCGACAACAAGGTGCCGGTGGTGCTGGCGGTCAACAAGGTTGACAACATCCAGGATAAAACTGTCCTGCTGCCGCATCTGCAGTTCCTCAGTCAGCAGATGAACTTCCTTGATATCGTGCCAATCTCGGCGGAAAGCGGCAAGAACGTTGACACCATCGCGGCAATTACCCGTAAGCATCTGCCACAGGCCGATCATCACTTCCCGGAAGATTACATCACCGACCGCTCTCAGCGTTTCATGGCTTCGGAGATCATCCGTGAGAAGCTGATGCGCTTCCTGGGCGCGGAACTGCCTTACTCTGTGACAGTGGAAATCGAGCGTTTCGTCACTAACGAACGTGGCGGCTATGACATCCATGGCCTGATTCTGGTTGAGCGCGAAGGCCAGAAGAAGATGGTGATTGGTAATAAAGGTACCAAAATCAAAGTCATCGGAACCGAAGCGCGCAGGGACATGGAAGAGATGTTTGAAGCGAAAGTGCATCTCGAACTGTGGGTGAAAGTGAAATCCGGTTGGGCAGACGACGAACGTGCGCTGCGCAGTCTGGGTTATACAGACGATCTCTGATTCAATGGAAGGCTGGCAACGCGCCTTTGTGCTGCATAGTCGTCCCTACAGTGAAACCAGTCTGCTGCTCGACCTGTTCAGCGAAAGCGAAGGGCGGGTGCGGGTACTGGCCAAGGGCGCCCGGTCGCGGCGCTCGCAGCTGAAAGGTGCGTTACAGCCTTTTACTCCGCTGCTGGTCCGCTGGAGCGGGCGTGGCGAAGTCAAAACCCTGCGCAATGCCGAAGCGGTGTCGCTGGCCTTACCGCTTAGTGGCATCACACTCTACTGCGGTCTTTACGTCAATGAACTGGTCTCCCGCGTGTTGCAGCAGGAGTTTCCCTTCTCCGAACTCTTCTTCGATTATCTCAACTGCCTGCAGGCATTAGCCTCCACTCACGGCCAGCCGGAACCGGCACTGCGCCGCTTTGAACTGGCGCTGCTCGGTCATCTGGGATACGGCGTTGACTTCCTGCACTGCGCCGGTAGCGGTGAGGCGGTGAGTGATGAGATGACCTACAGCTACCGTGAAGAGCGCGGGTTTATCGCCAGCCTGGTAGCCGGCCAGCGCAGCTTTACCGGTCGCGAGCTGCGCGCCCTGTATGAGCGGGAATTCCCGGATGCTGCCACGCTGCGCGCCGCCAAGCGATTTACCCGCATCGCCCTGAAGCCCTATCTGGGCGGCAAGCCGCTGAAAAGTCAGGAGCTGTTCCGCCAGTTTGTTCCAAAAAGAAAGCCTGAACAGGCAGATGAATAGCGCGGGTCGTACCGCCCCTGTTTGCGCGGTACACTCAACACTACGATGGAAAAGAAGTGAGGATGGTCATGGCTGAGTTGCTGTTAGGCGTCAATATCGATCACATTGCCACGGTACGTAACGCCCGTGGTACAAACTATCCCGATCCGGTGCAGGCGGCGTTTATCGCCGAGCAGGCGGGCGCGGATGGCATTACCGTTCACCTGCGCGAAGATCGTCGTCACATCACCGATCGCGATGTGCGCATCCTGCGTGACACCATCCAGACGCGTATGAATCTGGAGATGGCGGTCACCGATGAGATGATCGGCATCGCCTGTGACATCCGTCCCCATTTCTGCTGCCTGGTGCCGGAAAAACGTCAGGAAGTAACGACCGAAGGCGGTCTGGATGTGGCCGGGCAACAGGAGAAGATGAATGCAGCCGTACGACTGTTGAGCGACGCAGGCATTCTGGTTTCGCTGTTTATTGATGCCGATCATCGCCAGATCGAGGCAGCGGTGGCCAGCGGTGCGCCCTACATTGAGATTCATACTGGTGCCTACGCCGAAGCACCCGAGGGGCTGGCACGCGACACCGAGCTGGCGCGGATTCGTCACGCCGCGACCTTTGCCGCCAGCCTGGGGCTGAAGGTGAATGCCGGACACGGTCTGACCTACCACAATGTGCTGCCGATTGCGGCGCTGCCGGAGATGCACGAGCTGAATATCGGCCATGCCATTATTGGCCGTGCAGTGATGAGTGGCCTGCCGGATGCCGTCAGAGAGATGAAGCAACTGCTGCGTGAAGCCCGTCGCTGATGGCTATTCTGGGGCTGGGCACCGACATCGTTGAGATCGAACGCATCGCCGGGGTGATTGAACGCACCGGTGACAGGCTGGCGCGTCGGGTCCTGAGCGAAACGGAATGGCAGCAGTATCAGACCCACCATCAGCCGGTGCGCTTCCTTGCCAAAAGATTTGCAGTTAAAGAGGCAGCGGCAAAAGCCTTTGGCACCGGCATTCGCGGGGGGCTGGCGTTTAATCAGTTTGAAGTTTACAACGACGAGCTGGGCAAACCGGGATTACGTTTTTTTCAGCATGCGGCGGAAGTGGCGCAGAAGCTGGGGGTGAACCAGGTTCACGTGACGCTGGCTGATGAACGTCACTACGCCTGTGCCACAGTGATTATTGAAAGTTAACCGTGCAGCAGCACAAACTTCTCCCACAGCGCATCGCGTGATTCGATGTGCTGTGGGTCAGTGATGATGGTGTTATCGATAGGGCAGACCTGCTGACAGGTCGGCACCTCATAGTGACCGACGCATTCGGTACAGCGGCTGGCATCGATTTCATAGATCGCATTACCCAGCGAAATGGCCTGGTTCGGGCACTCCGGTTCACACATATCGCAGTTAATGCATCGGGTCGTAATCAACAGCGCCATCTTTCCTACCTGATAACAACAGAAAAAGCGCGGGTATTATACGCGCTGTCGCTGATCAGACCAGCTTTTTCACCAGTGCCTCGCTGTGGCGGATATGGCTGGAAGCGCGTTCCGGATCGTTCTGCACCAGCGCCATAAACAGCAGATCGGTCAGGGCCAGCTGCGCCGTGGTAGAGGAGATTGCCGCGCTGCGGGTGCTCTGCTCTTCAGCGACCGTGTAGAGACAGTAACCGGCGCTCTGCTGCAGCGAGTTGGGCGTGAAGCCGGTAAAGGCCACCACATCGGCTCCCACCTGCACGGCTTCCTGCGCCGCCAGGTTGATCTCGCGTCGCTCGCCGGTGTAGGAGATGGCGAGCAGTACATCGCCAGGCCCCATTGCCTGAACGCTGGCCAGCAGTGCATGCATGTCCTGCTCGGCGACCGCATTGATGCCAATTTTCATCAGCTTCCAGGAAAAATCTTTTGCCACCAGCCCTGAGGCGCCGATACCCACCAGCAGAATACGTCGGGCATTTTTCAGCAGCTGCAGCACGTCATTAAGCTTTTCTTCGCTGTTAATATCCAGCGTGGCCCGGATCGCCGACAGCTTTTCGGTCAGCAATTTCTCGCCTACCATCTTGAGCGGGTCGTCGCTGAGAATATGGTTATGCACGGTTATGGCATCCTTGTCCGCCAGTGACTCACTCAGGGCCAGCTTCAGCGCCGGAAAACCTTTGTATCCCAGCTTCTGGGCAAATTTGACGACACTCGACTGGCTGACGCCGGACTCTTCCGCCAGCTTCTGTGAACTCAGATGGCGCGCCCGATCGGGTTGTGACAGTAAAAAATCCGCCAGCCGACGCTCGTTCAGGGCCAGACGCGGATAAAGCTGGCGAATGCGCAGCAGTGAACTCATGCCCAATCCTCATCATTCAGAAATAATCGGAGAAGAATAAACTATTCATCAGGCATTGTAGTCATCGGAATTAAAAATGACACGCATCGCCGAGCCGCCTGATGATGGCTACACTACTCTTTATCATCCCGGAATCTGTCTGAAGGAGAGCTGTTTGACCAGGGGAACACATCGTCGCATTGTATTTTTTGACCTGGATGGCACATTGCACCAGCAGGACATGTTTGGCACCTTTATGCGCTATCTGCTGCGTCGCCGCCCGCTTAACCTGGTGCTGGTGGTGCCACTGCTGCCGGTGGTCGGAATTGGTCTGCTGCTGAAGGGGCGGGCCGCCCGCTGGCCCATGAGCCTGCTGCTCTGGTCGATTACCTTTGGCCGTTCAGAAGAGACCCTGCTGCGACTGGAAGCCGAATTTGCGCAGTGGTTCCGTCTGCGCGTTACAGCCTTTCCGGTAGTGCAGCAACGCCTGACGGAATACCTGGGCAGTGACGATGCGGATGTCTGGCTGATCACCGGATCGCCGCAGTCGCTGGTGGAGCAGGTCTATTACGACTCGGCGTTTCTGCCGCGGGTAAAACTGATCGCCAGCCAGATGCAGCGCGGCTGGGGTGGCCGGGTGCTGTCGATGCGCTGTCTGGGTCATGAAAAGGTCGCTCAGCTTGAAGAGAAAATCGGCACGCCATTGCAGCTTTATAGCGGTTACAGCGACAGCAAGCAGGACAACCCGCTGCTGTTTTTCTGTCAGCATCGCTGGCGCGTGACGCCCGCGGGTGAGCTGCAGCAGCTGGAATAAGTTTCGACAGGCAGGAGGAGATCGCTATAATGCGCCGCTTTTCAGTCGCCCGGAGTGGTCTGCATGAAACAACAAGATGAATACTGGATGCGCCATGCGCTTGACCTGGCGCGCCGTGCCTGGGCGCAGGGCGAGGTGCCGGTCGGTGCCGTGCTGGTGCAGAATGATCGGGTGATAGGGGAAGGGTGGAACCGGCCCATTGGACAGCACGACCCTACGGCGCATGCGGAGATTATGGCACTGCGGCAGGGCGGCAAGGTACTGGAAAATTATCGTCTGCTGGATACCACGCTCTATGTCACGCTGGAGCCGTGTGTGATGTGCGCGGGTGCGATGGTACACAGCCGTATTACCCGGCTGGTTTATGGAGCCCACGATATTAAAAGCGGGGCGGCGGGGTCGCTGCTGGATGTGCTCGGCCATCCCGGCATGAACCATCAGGTTGAGCTTCACAGTGGCGTGCTGGCGGAGGAGTGTGCCGCGATGCTGAGCGACTTCTTCCGTATGCGTCGCGAGCAGAAAAAAGCGCTGCGTCAGGCGCAGCGCCAGGGTTAGTTCATGGCGATCGCAGGTTCGACCGCCGGATAGCCCCTGGCCAGCTCCGCCTGCACTTCGGCCTGCCGCGCCAGGCGCTTCTCCTGCTCCTGCAGGTAGCCCACCAGGCTTATCTGATATTTGCGGATATTCTCCACATAGTTATAGGCTTCGTGTCCGCGTGCGTAACCATACGTCGTCTGCGCGTAGTAGCGCTTCTGACTCAGCATCGGCAGACGCAGCTTCACATCTGCCCAGCTGTCGGGATTACCGCCCTGGCGGGCCGTCAGCTTGCGCACATCCAGCATGTGGGCATAGCCCATGTTATAAGCCGCCAGCGCAAACCAGATGCGCTCATCTTCCGGGATGGTCTGCGGCACCTTCGACATCATATCCTGCAGGTACTGGCTGCCGCCGCGAATGCTCTGTTCCGGATCGGTCCGGTCGCCCACGTCCAGACTGTCGGCGGTGTTGCGGGTCAGCATCATCATGCCGCGCACGCCGGTCGGTGAGGTGGCCTGAGGATTCCAGTGCGACTCCTGATAGGCGATCGCTGCCAGCAGCCGCCAGTCGATGCTGGTGGCATACTTCTCAAAAAGCGGTTTGATGTCGGGCAGCGTATTGTCGATGGCGCGCAGGAAGGTGCGGGTATCCACATAATCGAAGGTGCCGACATGGCCGAGATATTTCTCCTCCAGCCGCGCCATCGCCCCTTCCTCGCCCATACCATTAAAGAAGTCGAGCATCGCGGCATTCAGGCTGTCATCGTCGCTGTGCCGTACATACCAGGTGACCGGCTCTTCATCGGTCACATCGAACGCTACTGCCAGTTGCGGATAAATGCGCTGCAGCAGGGCGATCGTCACGGAGTCGCCAATCGTATAATCCAGCTTGCCGTCGGCCACCGCTTCCAGCAGGGCTTTAGGACTCTGATCGGTGGCGATTGCCCAGTCCAGATCGGGGAACTGACTGGAACGCGCGCTCTTCAGTGTGGAGAGATAAGCTGAACCGGAGGCGACCGTCAGCCGCCCCTTTAAATCACCGAGGTTTTTAGGCCGTGGCTTATCCACACGGTAGACCAGCTGCTGTGAAACGTTGTAGTAACCCGGCCCGGTCTGATAGCGGGTCAGGCGCTCACGGTTGTAGTTCAGGCCCGCAGCCAGCACATCAGCTTTGCCATCATCCAGATCGTCAAACAGGTCGCTCAGGTTAGGACGAACCGTTACCTTCAGTTTAACGCCCAGATAATCGGCAAAGCGTTTTGCCAGCTCATAATCCATCCCGGCCGGAGAGTGGTTCACTGTGTAGTAAGTTAACGGGGAATTGATGGTACTGACACGCAGCACTCCCCGTGATTTGATCTGTGAAATCGCGTCCTGACCGCCCCCATACCAGGGCACGGATGGCCACAGAGCCAACGCGAGCAGCACGGCAACCAGACCGATAAACAGATAATTAAATTTTAGGCGTTTCAAATAGTTATCTCTCGCTGGCTCTAAGGCCTCTGTCTTTTAAAGGCAGTATTTATCTTCTTTGAACTCCCAGAGCGAGGGGCATTCTGCGCAACAAAATGACGCTGAGCAACTTTTATAGCAGCTTTTGCGCAAAATTCAGGCAAATCCGGGTCGCCAAAAATTCTGCGCAAACGGTTTCGTCGCGAGGTCGCTTTCTCTATAATACGGCCCGTTTTCCCTGTTGCGCCCAATTTGCGTCGCCCGGCGCCCTGACGAGAGACTTATTAATGGAAATTCTGCGTGGTTCGCCCGCCCTGTCGGCATTTCGTGTAAACAAACTGCTGACCCGCTTTCAGGACGCTCATCTGCCGGTGAGTGATATTTACGCTGAGTACATCCATTTTGCTGATGTCAGCACGCCCTTAACCGCCGACGAACAGAGCCGTCTGCAGCGCCTGCTGAAATATGGTCCCTCTCTGGCTGAACATGTCCCGCAGGGGCGTCTGCTGCTGGTCACGCCACGTCCCGGCACCATTTCCCCCTGGTCATCCAAAGCTACCGATATCGCCCACAACTGCGGACTGCCGCAGGTGCGTCGTCTGGAGCGCGGCCTGGCCTTTTATGTACAGGCACCGCAGCTGACGGAAGCGCAGTGGCAGACGCTCGGTACGCTGCTGCACGATCGAATGATGGAAACGGTCTTCAGCGATCTGGCACAGGCTGAGCAGCTCTTTGCGCACCATACGCCGCAGCCGGTGAAAAGTGTGGATCTGCTGGGTAGAGGCCGTGAGGCGCTGGTTCAGGCAAACACCACTCTGGGGCTGGCGCTGGCCGACGATGAAATCGACTACCTGGTGGCGGCGTTTACTGCCCTGGGCCGTAATCCGAACGACATCGAACTCTATATGTTTGCTCAGGCGAACTCGGAGCACTGTCGTCACAAGATCTTCAACGCCGATTGGGTGATTGACGGCGAGAAGCAGCCAAAGTCGCTGTTTAAGATGATTAAGAATACGATGGAGCAGACGCCGGACTACGTGCTTTCTGCCTATAAAGATAACGCCGCCGTTATGGAGGGCTCAGAGGTGGGCCGCTTCTTTGCGGATGCCGGAGAAGATGAGTACCGCTGGCATCAGGAAGCCGCACACATCCTGATGAAGGTTGAAACGCACAACCACCCGACGGCGATCTCGCCATGGCCGGGTGCGGCGACCGGTTCCGGTGGTGAAATCCGTGACGAGGGCGCAACCGGACGCGGCTCCAAGCCTAAAGCGGGCCTGGTGGGCTTCTCGGTTTCAGACCTGCGTATCCCGGGCTTCGAACAGCCGTGGGAAGAGGACTTCGGCAAACCAGCCCGCATCGTCAGCGCGCTGGAGATCATGACCGAGGGCCCACTGGGCGGTGCGGCGTTTAACAACGAATTTGGTCGTCCTGCCCTGAACGGTTACTTCCGTACTTATGAAGAGCAGGTGACCAGCCACAACGGCACTGAACTGCGCGGCTATCACAAGCCGATCATGCTGGCGGGTGGTATCGGTAATATTCGTGCCGACCATGTGCAGAAAGGCGAAATCTCCGTAGGCGCGAAGCTGGTTGTGCTGGGCGGTCCGGCCATGAATATCGGTCTGGGCGGCGGCGCGGCCTCATCAATGGCCTCGGGTCAGTCGGATGCCGATCTCGATTTCGCCTCAGTGCAGCGCGACAACCCGGAGATGGAACGTCGCTGTCAGGAAGTGATCGACCGCTGCTGGCAGCTGGGCGACAAAAACCCGATTCTGTTTATCCACGACGTGGGCGCTGGCGGTCTCTCCAACGCCATGCCGGAGCTGGTCAGCGACGGTGGCCGCGGCGGCCGCTTCAACCTGCGCGACATCCTGAGCGATGAGCCTGGCATGAGCCCGCTGGAAGTCTGGTGCAACGAATCGCAGGAACGCTATGTGATGGCGGTGGCCCCCGACCAGCTGGCGCAGTTTGAGGCAATCTGCCAGCGCGAGCGCGCGCCGTTCGCGGTCATTGGCGAGGCAACCGAAGAGCTGCATCTGAGCCTGGAAGACAGTCACTTTGGCAATAAGCCGATCGACATGCCGCTCGATGTCCTGCTGGGCAAAACGCCGAAGATGACGCGGGATGTGGTCACCCGGCAGGTTCAGGGCGTGGCCCTGCAGCGTGACGGGATCACGCTGGTTGATGCGGTGAACCGTGTCCTGCATCTGCCCGCTGTGGCAGAGAAAACGTTCCTGATCACCATCGGTGACCGCAGCGTAACCGGCATGGTGGCGCGCGACCAGATGGTCGGTCCGTGGCAAATCCCGGTGGCCAACTGTGCGGTCACTACCGCCAGTCTCGACAGCTACCACGGCGAAGCCTTCGCGCTGGGCGAACGTTCGCCAGTGGCGCTGCTGGACTTCGCGGCATCGGGACGTCTGGCCGTCGGTGAAGCCCTGACGAACCTTGCCGCTACGCAGATTGGTTCGCTGAAGCGTGTGAAGCTTTCTGCAAACTGGATGTCCGCAGCCGGTCATCCGGGTGAAGATGCCGGGTTATATGCGGCGGTGAAAGCGGTCGGCGAAGAGCTTTGCCCGGCGCTGGGGATCACCATCCCGGTCGGCAAAGATTCGATGTCGATGAAAACCCGCTGGCAGGAAGGCACCGAGCAGCGTGAGATGACCTCGCCGCTGTCGCTGGTCATCACCGCCTTCGCGCGTGTCGAAGATGTCCGCCGCACGGTGACGCCTCAGCTGCAGGCCGATCAGGATAACCTGCTGCTGCTGATCGACCTCGGTAACGGTGCCAACACGCTGGGCGCCACTGCGCTGTCGCAGGTCTATCGTCAGCTCGGCGACAAGCCGGCCGACGTGCGCGATGCCGCGCAGCTGGCCGGTTTCTTCAATGCGATTCAGACGCTGGTCGCGGAGCAGAAACTGCTGGCCTATCACGACCGGTCCGACGGCGGTCTGCTGGTGACGCTGGCGGAGATGGCCTTTGCGGGTCACTGCGGCGTCGACGTGGATATCGCCGCGCTGGGCAGCGATGCCCTGGCCGCGCTGTTCACCGAAGAGCTGGGCGCGGTGATCCAGATCAACGCCGCCGATCGCGCGGTGGTTGAGCAGATCCTGGCAGATCATGGTCTGGCGGCTTGCACGCATCTGCTGGGCAGCGCACAGCCGGGCGATCGCTTTGTGATCCGTGCCGGCGAGAGTGCAGTCTACAGCGAAAGCCGGACGACGCTGCGCACCTGGTGGGCCGAAACCACCTGGCAGATGCAGCGCCTGCGCGACAACCCGACGTGTGCCGATCAGGAGCACGAGGCGAAGAAAAACGACAGCGATCCTGGCCTGAACGTCCATCTGACCTTTAATCCGCAGGAAGATGTGGCGGCACCGATGATCGCGACGGGGGCACGGCCAAAAGTGGCGGTGCTGCGTGAGCAGGGCGTTAACTCCCATGTGGAGATGGCGGCCGCCTTCGACCGGGCCGGTTTCACCGCGATTGACGTGCACATGAGCGATCTGCTGGCCGGACGCCGCGAACTGGACGGGTTCCAGGCGCTGGTCGCCTGCGGCGGCTTCTCTTATGGCGACGTGCTGGGGGCCGGTGAAGGGTGGGCGAAATCGATTCTGTTTAACCCGCGTGTGCGTGATACCTTCGAAACCTTCTTCCACCGTCCGCAGACCCTGGCGCTGGGCGTCTGTAACGGCTGCCAGATGATGTCGAATCTGCGCGAGCTGATCCCGGGCAGCGACCTCTGGCCGCGCTTCGTCCGTAACCAGTCAGAGCGGTTTGAAGCGCGCTTCAGCCTGGTTGAAGTGGCTGCCAGTCCTTCGCTGCTGCTGGACGGCATGGCCGGTTCACACATGCCGATTGCCGTTTCCCACGGTGAAGGCTTCGTTGAGGTGCGTGATGCGGCGCATCTGGCCGCGCTGGAAGCGAAAGGTCTGGTGGCGCTGCGCTTTGTCGATAACTTCGGCAAGGTGACAGAAACCTATCCGGCTAACCCGAACGGCTCGCCAAACGGTATCACGGCCGTGACGAACGAAAGTGGTCGCGTCACCATTATGATGCCGCATCCGGAGCGCGTGTTCCGTACCGTCAGTAACTCCTGGCATCCGGCAGAGTGGGGCGAAGATGGCCCATGGATGCGCATTTTCCGTAATGCGCGCAGGCAGCTGGGCTGATTTTTCCCGCTGAAAAAAACAGGAGGCCAGTGTGCCTCCTGTTTTTTTGTGATGCTGTTGGCAAACAGCGACAGCAGGCACGAATCACTGTCGCTGTATGGCGACAACTATCTTCTTGATTTTTAATGTCAGTGAAAATGCCGGGGATTTATGTCGTCTGGCGGAGACAAATTGGACGGCTGCCATCGGAATTTTCGCAACGTCCGTCTGTCAGGCTGATTCAATCAGCTGAAAAATATAATGTTTTATTTCCTGGCACGGAAGTTGCTATAATCCTGTCACTGCTCATTCACCTGTTTATGATTGCCCCGCCTGGCGGAAAAGAGCTCATAAAGCCCGAATGACGCACCAAACGGAGCCTGCCGTCCACCTGACCGATAATCGCTTGCGTTATCAAACACCGGACGTAACGTTGAGTAAGGCTCCACCCATTTTTACGCGATGCATCACGCGTCGTGTCTGCGGCAGGCCATTGAGCCTGCCGTTTTCTTTTCTTCCCCTTTCTTCCGCCGACAGAGTTCGCTAGCATCCAGACAGCAAATTTCTGAGGAAACGGCTGCGTGAAAAAATGGCGTTTATTTCCCCGCTCGCTGCGCCAGCTGGTGCTGATGGCCTTTGTGCTGGTCCTGCTGCCTCTGCTGGTGCTGGCCTGGCAGGCGTGGGAGAGTCTCTCTGCGTTAAGCGAACAGGCCGCGGATACCAACCGCAACACTTTCACCGACGTGCGCAGAAGTGAGGCGATGGCACGAACGGCTGTTGAGCTGGAGCGCAGCTATCGCCAGTATTGCGTGCTGGATGATGCTTCGCTGGCACGCCTCTATCAGACTCAGCACACCCGCTACAGTCAGATGCTGAATTCGCACAGCGCCAGCCTGCCCGAACTGCCGGTGTTCCGGATTCTGCAGGCGACTCTGCCGCTACTGATGCCGCTGCAATGTGATAACGGCAACCCGGTTCCGCGCGCCGCAGAGGCGCTGGATCGCTTCTCCGCCACCAATGCGCAGATGGTGCAGGATACGCGTGAAGTGGTCTTTTCGCGCGGCCTGCAACTGCAGCGAGAAATTGCCGATCGCGGCCAGTTCTTTGGCTGGCAGGCGCTGATCCTGTTTATCATCAGTCTGGCGCTGATGCTGTTGTTTACCGGCATGATTATCGGCCCGGTCAAGCGCATCGAACGGATGATCAACCGGCTGGGAGAAGGCCGGGAGCTGGGCAACAGCGTGAAATTCCGTGGCCCGCGTGAGCTGCGCTCGCTTGGGCAGCGCATCGTCTGGCTCAGCGAACGGCTGCAATGGCTGGAATCACAACGCCACGAGTTTCTGCGCCATCTTTCTCACGAGCTGAAAACACCGCTGGCCAGCCTGCGCGAAGGCACCGAGCTGCTGGCAGATGAGGTCGCCGGATCGCTGAACGCCGACCAGAAAGAGGTGGTGATGATTCTCGACAGCAGCAGCCGCCATTTGCAGCAATTGATCGAGCAGCTGCTGGATTACAACCGCAAGCTGGCGGATGGCCCGATTCAGCTGGAACCGGTCAGCGTGACGGAGATTGTAGAGAGTGTGGTAAACGCCCACGCGCTCTCGGCGCGCGCCAAGATGATGCAGACGGTGGTCGATCTGCGAATCGGCCACTGTCTTGCCGAACCGATGTTACTGATGCGGGTCATTGATAACCTCTATTCGAACGCCGTGAACTACGGCAGCGAATCCGGTACCATCTGGCTGCGCAGTCAGCAGCAGGACGATCGGATATGGATTGAGGTCGCAAACAGCGGCACGCCGATCCCGCCGGAAGAGCAGGCGATGATTTTCGAGCCCTTCTTCCAGGGCAGCCAGCAGCGCAAAGGGCCGGTGAAAGGCAGCGGGCTGGGACTGAGTATTGCCAAAGATTGTCTGCGCCGGATGCATGGCGACCTGACGCTGGTCCCCTGCGGGCAGGCTGACGTCTGTTTTCGAATTGAACTGAACACCACAGCCGGGAATGTCTGACCAATGAAATATTTACCCGCTTTGCTGCTGAGCACGCTGCTGCTCTGCAGCTGTACAACCTCCCCGGTTACCTCCTCTCTGCCGTCAGGCCATCAGGTGGCGGAACCCGAGGTCAGCGTGGCTGATTATCTGGCGATCCGCTGCAGCGACCTGTGGCCGGTGGAGAAGGGCGAGGCGCTGGATAATCCGCTGTACTGGATGCGGGCGATCGACTGCGCGGAGCATCTTTCTCCTGCTGAGGCCCGGGCAGAAGCCCATCGCTGGCCGGCAGAAAGCTGGTCGCGCGCCTTTAAGCAGGGCGTACTGATGTCCAACGGCAACGTTACGCCCGTCGAGCGTCGTCGCTATGTGGAAACCCTGGATCGCTACAGCAGCGACTTTCCGTCCTCTTTGCGCCCGTTAATTCAGCTCTGGCGCAGCAACCAGACGGCGCAGCTCGATCTCAGCGAAGCGCGCACCCGTTATGCGCATCTGCAGCAGAGCAGCGATGCTCAGCTCGAGGCGACACGCCAGCAGATGATGAAACAACAACAGCAACTCAGCGACACACAGCATAAGCTGGAGCGGCTGACTGACATTGAGCGTCAGCTCTCTTCACGTAAAGCGCCGGATGTTTCTGACAATGGTCACGGCACAGCGCTGCCGCAGGATGAGGAACAGTAATGGTCAGACAGGCGGCAAAACTGCTGTTGGTGGATGACGATCCCAGCCTGCTCAAGCTGCTGGGGATGCGTCTGCGCAGCGAAGGTTATCAGGTCACTACGGCGGCCAGCGGACCCGAAGCGTTACGTCTGCTGCAGAAAGAGAAAATCGAACTGGTGATCAGCGATCTGCGGATGGATGAAATGGATGGTCTGGCGCTGTTTGGCGAGATCCAGAAACGCCACACTGGCCTGCCGGTAATTATTCTGACCGCGCACGGCTCCATCCCGGACGCCGTTTCTGCCACCCAGCAGGGCGTGTTCAGCTTCCTGACCAAACCGGTGGATCGGGATGCGCTCTATAAGGCGATTGATGAGGCGCTGGCACAGCAGGCACCGGTCAGTGACGACCGCTGGCGGGAGGCGATCGTTACCCGCAGTCCGCTGATGCTGCGGCTGCTTGAGCAGGCGCACATGGTGGCACAGTCCGATGTCAGCGTACTGATTAACGGCCAGAGCGGCACCGGTAAAGAGATACTGGCGCAGGCGATCCACGCCGCCAGCCCGCGCAACGGCAAACCCTTTGTGGCGATCAACTGCGGCGCTCTGCCGGAGCAGCTGCTGGAGTCCGAGCTGTTCGGACACGCGAAAGGGGCTTTCACCGGGGCGGTCAGCGCCCGTGACGGCCTGTTTAAAACCGCAGGCGGCGGCACGCTCTTTCTGGATGAAATCGGCGACATGCCTCAACCGCTGCAGGTTAAGCTGTTGCGGGTGTTACAGGAGCGCAAGGTCAGGCCGCTGGGCAGCGATCACGATATCGACATTGATGTGCGCATTATCTCCGCGACGCACCGCGATCTGCCCAGGGCGATGGAGAAAAAAGAGTTCCGGGAAGATCTCTTCTACCGCCTCAATGTGGTGAACCTGAAAATACCGGCACTGCATCAGCGCACGGAGGATATTCCGCTGCTGGCGAACCATCTGCTGCGTCAGGCCGCCGAACGGCATAAACCCCAGGTGCGCAGTTTTTCGGTCGACGCGATGAAACGTCTGATGGCTGCCAGCTGGCCGGGCAACGTTCGCCAGCTGGTCAACGTAATTGAGCAGTGCGTCGCGCTCAGCTCATCGCCTGTCATCAGTGATGCGCTGGTGGAGCAGGCGTTAAGCGGCGAAAACAGCGCCCTGCCGACGTTTGCCGAGGCGCGCAACCAGTTCGAGCTGAATTATCTGCGAAAACTGCTGCAGATGACCAAAGGCAACGTCACCAACGCCGCACGCCTGGCCGGACGCAACCGCACGGAGTTTTATAAGCTGCTGTCCCGTCATGAACTGGATGCCAGCGATTTTAAAGAGTAGCCCGTGCAAAATCTCTGCTCTGGCGGGGCCTGCCACGCCCCGTATCAGAGGGCAACACCCGGCTTAATCTGACAGCGCTTGCGGCCGCCCGAAGAATCCCGGATATTACCGCCCGACAGCGCCGGCAACATTTATACTTGAGATACCCTCTGACCATAGAGGGAGTGAAAAAGGGTCTGACATGAAAAAGATTGATGCGATTATTAAACCATTCAAACTCGATGATGTTCGTGAAGCCTTAGCGGAAGTCGGCATCACCGGGATGACCGTCAGCGAAGTAAAGGGCTTTGGCCGTCAGAAAGGGCACACAGAGCTTTATCGCGGCGCAGAATATATGGTCGACTTCTTACCGAAAGTGAAAATTGAGATGGTGGTTGGCGACGACATCGTTGATACCTGCGTCGAGACCATTATGCGCACCGCACAGACCGGAAAAATCGGTGACGGTAAGATCTTCGTCTTCGACGTGGCACGCGTCGTGCGCATCCGTACTGGCGAAGAGGATGAAGAGGCGATCTGATTCACGCTTCAGCTGAACAAAAAAGCCCGCGCTGCGGGCTTTTTTTATGGGACCATCACATCCCTTTGTGCGGGCCAAAGCGTTCGTAGTGGATATGCGTCTCTGTTATACCGGCATCCCGCAGCTGTGCCACCACATGCTGCATAAAGGCCAGCGGGCCACAAAGGTAAAAATGGGTGTCGGCTGAGGCGAGCCGCGCAGAGAGCTGGCTGATATCCATTACACCCTGAGCGTCATAGCGACCGGCATCGTCATCTATGGGATGGCGATACCAGACCCGGCTGGCGAAATCGCTGAGCAATGCGCCCGTGTCGCGCACCTCTTCCGTAAAGGCGTGCTGTCTGCCATTCTCTGCCGCGTGCAGCCAGCTGACAGGCGCCGGATGGTGAGCGGCCGCCAGGGCATGCAGCATCGCCAGCATCGGCGTCTGTCCCACGCCCGCAGAAATCAGCGCCACCGGGGTGACAGGATCGACTTCCAGGAAGAAGTCGCCGTGGGGGGCGGCCAGCTGCAGCACATCGCCCACTCTGCCGTGTTCATGCAGCCAGCCGGAGACCGTACCCTGCGCCTCACGTTTTACCGCGATACGATAATCTTTGCCGTTACTGAGGTGCGTCAGCGAATACTGACGAATCTGATGATAGACGAAGCTGGCGGGCTGCAGATGCACTGTCAGATACTGACCCGGTTTAAAGGCGGCAACCGGACCTCCATCGACCGGTGAAAAGGTAAAGCTCTTGATCGCCTCGCTCTGCGGCGCAATAGCGCTGATGCGAAAGGCCCGGGTGCCGCGCCAGCCGCCGCTCTGCTGTTCCGTCGCCTGATAGATCTCCTCTTCCCGCCGGATAAACAGATCCGCCAGCACGTTATAGGCCCGCCCCCATGCAGCCAGAACCTCATCGCCCGGATTCAGCAGCTCTTGAATGGTCGCCAGCAGGTTTTCGCCAACGATGGCGTACTGTTCAGGCTGAATATTGAGGCTGGTGTGCTTCTGGGCGATTTTCTCCACGGCCGGCAGCAGGGCGGCCAGATTCTCCAGGTTAGCGCCATAGGCGCAGATCGCATTGAACAGCGCTTCGCGCTGGTCGCCATTGCGCTGGTTGTTCATGTTAAAGACATTTTTGAGTTCGGGATGGTGCGACAGCATACGGTCATAGAAGTGTGCAGTCAGCGCCGGGCCGCAGGCGGCAATGGCAGGCAGGGTCGATTTAACGGTGGCGATAGTCTGTGCATCAAGCATAAGAATGAACCTCACGGTAAAGATGTATTTCAAATGCATCTTATGGCTGCTCTGCTCATCCTGTAAATATGCCGTTCGTTTTTTCCATCATCGGAGTGGCAACTTTTATGTGCATAATGAGAAATGATGGTTTCCGTCGGCAGGCAAACGCCGCAGGATGGGACAGACAAAAAGTGTAAAAAAGCGATGCCATCTGCCAGCCAATCGTTTGCGTAAAAAGAGGCGGTTCACCCTACCTTCACCTGTTAAAACGGTTTACACTGTGGACCTTCGCCCCTGAGAGGGGGTAAATACCGTCAGAAAGTTAGCTGAGTCAGGAGATCCGGATGTTAAAGCGTGATATGAACATTGCCGATTACGATGCCGAGTTATGGCAGGCAATGGAGCAGGAGACAGTGCGTCAGGAAGAGCACATTGAACTGATTGCTTCTGAAAACTACACCAGCCCGCGTGTTATGCAGGCACAGGGTTCTCAGCTCACCAACAAATACGCTGAAGGTTATCCAGGCAAACGCTACTACGGCGGTTGTGAATACGTTGATATCGTTGAGCAACTGGCTATCGATCGCGCTAAAGCCCTGTTTGGCGCCGATTATGCTAACGTGCAGCCACACTCCGGTTCACAGGCTAACTTCGCGGTTTACACCGCGCTGCTGCAGCCGGGCGATACGATCCTTGGCATGAACCTGGCGCACGGCGGACACCTGACCCATGGCTCACCGGTTAACCTGTCAGGTAAACTCTATAACGTCGTGGCTTACGGTATTGATGAAGCCGGTAAGATTGACTACGACGAACTGGCGGAACTGGCGAAAACTCATAAGCCAAAAATGATCGTCGGTGGCTTCTCGGCCTATTCCGGCGTCTGCGACTGGGCGAAAATGCGCGAGATCGCGGACAGCGTCGGTGCATGGCTGTTTGTCGATATGGCACACGTTGCGGGTCTGGTGGCTGCTGAGGTCTACCCGAGCCCGATCCCACATGCGCATATCGTTACCTCTACCACGCACAAAACCCTGGCGGGTCCGCGTGGCGGCATCATCCTGGCGAAAAACGGCGACGAAGATTTTTACAAGAAACTGAACTCGGCAGTTTTCCCTGGCGGTCAGGGTGGCCCTCTGATGCACGTTATCGCCGGTAAAGCGGTTGCCTTTAAAGAGGCAATGGAGCCGGAATTCAAAACCTACCAGCAGCAGGTGGCAAAAAATGCCAAAGCGATGGTTGAGGTGCTGATTGCGCGCGGCTACGACATCGTGTCTGGCGGAACGCACAACCATCTGTTCCTGATTGATCTGGTAAGCAAAAACCTGACCGGCAAAGAGGCGGATGCGGCACTGGGCCGTGCCAACATTACCGTGAACAAAAACAGCGTGCCAAACGATCCGAAAAGCCCGTTTGTCACCTCCGGTATTCGTATCGGTACCCCTGCAGTGACCCGTCGTGGCTTCAAAGAAGCCGACGTGCGCGAGCTGGCGGGCTGGATCGCCGACGTGCTGGACAACATCAATGACGAAGCGACCATTGAGCGTACCAAACAGAAAGTGCTGGATATCTGCAGCCGTCTGCCGGTTTACGCATAATCGCTAACCTGTTGTGAAACAGCATCAAAAGGATGGCTTCTGCCATCCTTTTTTATTGCCTGTCCCGCAGCGCTCTGCCAGAGTAGCGCCCACTTATGCTGCCATGCGGCACACCTGCTGGAGGGAATATGGCAATCGCGTCTGCCAGATGGCTCGGACTGGGCTACTTCACTTACTTCTTCTGTTACGGCATCTATCTGCCCTTCTGGGGCGTGTGGCTGAAAGGCACCGGTCTGGATGCGGAAAAGATTGGCCTGCTGCTGGGCTGCGGTATGGTGGCGCGTTTTGTCGGCAGCCTGCTGATCGCCTCTCAGGTCCGTAATCCCGACCGGCTGATCACCGCACTGCGTCTGCTGGCGCTGATGACCTGCCTGTTTGCCGCCGGTTTCTGGGCAGGGGAGCAGTGGATGTGGCTGCTCAGCGTAATGATCGGTTTTAATCTCTTCTTTTCGCCGCTGGTGCCGCTCAGCGATGCGCTGGCCGCCACCTGGACGCAGCAGATTGGCCTGGCTTATGGGCCGGTCAGACTATGGGGTTCCCTGGCCTTTGTGGTCAGTTCGGCGTTAACCGGCGTGCTGGTCAGCGCTTACTCCTCTCAGGCGATCCTGCTGCTGCTGTCCATAGGCGTCATCGCCATGCTGGGTGGCATGATGCTGAATCCCGCGACTCAGCCGCACGGCAGCGAACGACAGAGCGCCGCAGGCGGCGGCTGGGCGGTCTGGCGGGACCTGCTGCGGGAAAAGGCGGTCTGGCGATTCATGCTCTGCGTGACGCTGCTGCAGGGCGCGCATGCTGCCTATTATGGCTTCAGTGCGATCTGGTGGCAGGAGAGCGGCTATTCTGCCTCAATGGTGGGCTATCTCTGGTCGCTGGGCGTGGTAGCGGAAATTATCATTTTCGCCCTGAGCAACCGCCTGTTCCGCCGCTGGAGTGCGCGCGATCTGCTGCTGCTTTCAGGCATTTGTGCGCTGATCCGCTGGAGCCTCATGGGGGCCAGCACCGCGCTGCCGCTGCTGATTGTGGCGCAGATCCTTCACTGCGGCAGCTTTACCGTCTGTCATCTGGCGGCGATGCGCTTTATCGCGACACGCCAGGGCGCGGAAGTCATCCGGCTACAGTCACTCTATTCGGCGCTGGCGATGGGGGGTGGGATTGCAATCATGACCATGATCTGCGGGGTGCTGTTCGCCCATCTGCAGGGGCATCTTTTCTGGGTGATGGCGCTGGTGGCACTGCCTGCGCTGTTTCTGCGTCCGGGCTACGACTCCAGTAAATAACGAATACGCTGCTGATGGTGTAATGTCAGCGGCAGTTCAGCATGCACCAACGGTGGCGAGAACAGCGGCAGTGAGGTTGGGTAAGGCGAAATGATAATGTCTACATCCCGCGGCGCACCCTCACGCTGAAACAGTTTTACGTCCTGATACGTAATATTGACGGGCAGCAGGGTAATTTCCCGGATCTGCTGCTCAACATCCTGTTCCAGCTCAGCATCGTCACCGGTCAGCAACAGCACCTGCTTCTCCTGCAAAGCGCTGCCCTGCATCAGCCAGGCACCAAAAATAATGGTAACTAAACTCACCTCTTCCTGAGAAAAGGTCACCTGATAGTGCTGCTCAAACCGCTGCAGCGCCTGCTGTGTGGTGCGCAACAGGCGGGGATAGAGGCGGCTGACATCCAGGGCCACACTATTATCGATACCGATACTGAAATGCGTGCGGTCCAGTGCCTGGGTCAGGTGAGGGTAGAGCTGGCGCAGTAACTCGTCGCGATCGGCGAAAGTAATTCCGGCACACTGCTCAAAATCATCGATCAGCTGCTGGATCGCCTGCATAAGCTGCTCTTCCGCAGGATGGGTGGCCGTCTCCACGCCAGGCGTATGGATCTGGCTGAACAGCAGCGTCCAGAAGTCCGCCTCACTGACGGGCGGGGCAGGATGACAGCGTTTGCGCCAGTGATGGATCACATCCTCCGCCGCCTGCCGTTCCGCTTTATGCTGCAGCCACGCGCGCTGAGTTTCACTGAACAGCACCGGCTGACGCTCACACAGGCCATACTTCATATAGATCTGCAAAAACAGCCGATCGCGATCGCTGAAATCACGCTTCATGCGCAGGCTGCAGTGCTGGATCAGCGCCTGCAGATTGATCTCATCCCACAGCGCTTTTTCAATTTTCATGACTTTCAGACGCTGACGCAAGGGCGCGGCAAACTGCTCGCAGACGAAATCCGGCGACAGACGCAGACTGCGTCGCAGGTTGTGCAGCAGACAAAGGCGGCGATCCAACTCTGTACCATGGAGGCGAAAGCTGCCATCGACCATCTGGTGCAACTCCAGCTGGTGATATCGCTGTATCTCAAGGCCCACATCCGCGATATCCTGTCGGGCAACAGCAGGATCGACACCATTCAGCTGGCAGACTTTTTCAAGTGTAAGCGCGGGTGTTGGCAGAAATAACAGCAACAAAAGATGGCACTGACGCTGTGAACGGGTGAAGAGTGGTGCCAAAGGGGGAGCAGAACTCATCAATCAGATTTCCAGCAGGCTATTTTCAGCTAAGAATAGTCACCCCCGTCAGCAGTTGCGCGGTTTGTGCGGTTTATTTACCTGAGGTTTAAGGCCGGTCACAAAATTTAGTTACCTGTAGATCCTTTTCATCGGAAACGTTACTTTATAACATTATGAAACGTGCGCTTTTTCTTTTGCTGATGACCATGAGTCCGGCTCTGCTGGCCCATCCACACAGCTTCATCGACATGAAAACCGAGCTGGTGGCGAAGGATGACACCTTTACCGGCCTGAAGATGATCTGGACCATGGATGAGATTACCTCTGCCGACCTGCTGTATGACGCGGGTGAGGCGAAACCTGGCAGCGTGGTGTGGAAAAAGCTGGCAGCGGAGGTGATGGCCAACGTGCTGGGGCAGCACTACTTTTCGGAAATCTGGCACAACCAACAGCGGGTAAAGTTTTTGAATCTGCCAACGGAATACAACCTGTCGCGCAGCGGCCATAAGGCGGTACTGGAGTTCATCCTGCCGCTGGCGGAACCGCCGACGCTGACCGGTCAGCGCTTTGAGATCCTGACCTTCGACCCCACCTATTTTGTCGATATGTTCTATGACAATCCGGGCGCGCTGACGCTGCCGCCAGCACTGCAGACGCGCTGCCGGTTTACCCTTAACACGCCAAAGCCTGACGATGCGCTGAAGCAGTATGCGCTGTCACTGGATAAAGCGGATGCGCCGGCTAAAGAGCGCGATCTGGGTCGCCAGTTTGCGCAGACGGTGGTGCTGACATGTCAGTAATTTCTCCGTCGATCCGGACTGCCCGGCGCTGGCCGCTCTGGCTGCTGGCGGTCCTGTTTATCAGCGTTGCGGGGCTGACCTGGCTCTGCTGGCCGCAGATAATGCTGCAGAGCGTGCTGTGGCAGAAAAATCTGCACCAGCAGATGACCTGGCTGTTACAGCAGGTGGCGGAACAGCCTCATCAGGCAGGCCTTTCGCTGGTGGTCTTCAGCCTGCTCTATGGCGTGCTGCACGCGCTGGGGCCGGGCCACGGCAAAGTGGTGATCACCACCTTTCTGGCAACCCATCCGACCCGCGTGAAAACCAGTATCAGGCTCACGCTGCTCGCTTCCCTGCTGCAGGGCTCGGTGGCGATCGCGCTGGTGACGGTAATGCTGGTATTACTGAAAACGTCGTCACGTCAGCTGCATCTCAGCAGTTTCTGGCTGGAGAAGGGCAGTTATCTGCTGGTGATGGGGCTGGGAATGGTGATGGGATATCGGGCACTGCGTGCGCTGTGGCGGGCGTTGCGTCCGCCAGTGGCACCGCAGTTTCGCGCGTTCCAGCCGCTGACGCCGCATTCCCCTCACCATCAGCACAGCGATCGGTGCGGATGCGGGCATGCACACCTGCCGACACCGCAGCAGATGAGCGGGAGTATCAGCATGAAAACTCAGCTGCTGGTGGTGGTGTCGATGGGGCTGCGGCCCTGTTCCGGCGCGATTATGATGCTGCTGTTTGCCAAAGTAATCGGCGTCTATTTCTGGGGCGTTATTTCCGCTGCGGTGATGGCGCTGGGCACGGCGCTGACGATTTCGGCTATTGGCCTGCTGGTTCAGCAGGCGCGTACGGTGGCACAGCGGCTGGCCCGGTCACGCGGAGACACCGGGAAGTCCCGTTTAGTGATGCCGCTGCTGACGCTGAGCGGCAGCCTGATTTTAATCGTCGCCGGGCTGGCATTATGGCAGGCCGCCCAGCTGGCGCCTGCCGGTGGCATTCGTCCTTTCTAGCAAAAAACGCAGCGGGAATTAAATTCCCGCTGTCTCAGGTCCTCTGTTAATTATCTTTAAATTCACTTCGTTAATTTTTCTCTATTCGCTTTAGTGGAGAAAAAACTATTCCCTGTCTACGCTGTTAATACCAAAACGGCATTCCGCCGTCAGGATGATAAAAGTTCAGATCTGCTTTCTGTTTATTGTGAGGAGTCTATTTCATGGCTGATACCCGTTTTAATAATGGCTACACCGAAACCCTGGCGACCGGGCCCGCTGGATTACCGTTAAAGCGTATTTCCTGGAGCGCTGTGTTCGCCGGTGTTATTTGTGCGTTAATCGTTCATGTCATCCTGACGCTACTGGGGACGGCTATTGGTGCCACCACCATTGATCCGATGAAAGAACAGAATCCCCTTGACGGCATCGGCACGGGCGCACTGGTCTGGACAGCCATTGAAATGCTGGTCGCGATGGCGGCAGGGAGCTATGTTGCAGGCCGACTGGCTCAGCGTGAAGGCGCAATGCACGGCTTACTGATGTTTGGTGTTAGCACAATTTTCACTATTTACCTGGCCATTGCGCTGGCGACCAGTGTATTAGGCGGGGCCATGAATATTCTCGGTTCCGGTTTCCAGGCGCTGGGCAGTGGTATTTCCGCCGCCGCGCCATCCGTGACGCAAATGGCGAAAGAGAAGCTGCAGGAAAATAATATTAATCTGGACAGCCTGCAGAATGAACTGGAAACGACTTTACGTCAGACCGGTAAGCCGGAATTACAGCCAGAGAACCTGAAGCAGGACGCGAATAATGAAGCGCAGAACGCTGAAAACCAGGCAAGTAATACCGCGAATCATCCTGAGACAGCTGATACTGATCTGACTAACTGGTTAAAAGGTGTGATGGATCGTCATTCAGATACGCTGCAGGCTGCTGACCGTGATGCACTGAAAAATATTATCAAAGCCCGTACCGGCAAAAGTGATGAGGAAGTTGACCAGATCGTTGCCAAAGCCGAGCAGAACTATCAGCAGGCTATGCAGAAATATCAGGAACTGAAACAGCAGGCAGAACAGAAAGCGCGCGAAGCCGGTGAGAAAGCGGCTGCCGCAACAGCTAAAGCAAGCTGGTATGCCCTGATTCTGTTGATTATCGAAGCGGTGCTGGCTGGCGTGATGGGAATGGTGGGTCGTCGTACTCAGCCTCGCCAGGTGCTGTCACACGAACGTCGTTAATCGTTCTTAACAGGCAATAAAAAAGGCGGCCAGCAGGCCGCCTTTTTTGTTCTGCAACTTAGCGTTTTAACGCTTCGCTCAGCTCATCGCGCATGCCTGACAGCATCGCTTTCACGACGCGCGGGTTGCCTGCAACCAGGTTACCTGACAGCAGGTAGCCGTGGTTTCCGGTGAAGTCGGTGACCAGACCGCCTGCTTCACGAACCAGCAGTTCGCCCGCGGCAAAATCCCACGGCTTCAGGCCAATTTCAAAGTAGCCATCTACACGACCGGCGGCCACATAAGCCAGATCCAGCGCAGCAGAACCGGTGCGGCGGAAATCAGCACACTGGGTAAAGAGCTTAGTGAGGATGTTCATGTAAGCAGGCGCATGCTGCTTCATTTTGAATGGGAAACCGGTCGCCAGAACGGTGCCGTCCAGATCGCGGGCAATGCTGCCGCGCAGACGATAGCCGTTCAGCTGTGCACCCTGTCCACGGGAAGAGGTGAAGAGTTCATTACGCATAGGATCGTAAACCACCGCAACTTCAGTACGGCCTTTGATGCGCACAGCGATAGAGACGGCAAAGTGAGGTAAACGTTTAATAAAGTTGGAGGTGCCATCCAGCGGATCGATAACCCATTGAACGTCCTGATCTTCACCCGCCAGTTCACCGCTTTCTTCGGTGATGATGGTGTGTTTTGGATAGGATTTACGAATAATTTCGATAATCAGGCGTTCTGCTTCGCGGTCAACATTGGTTACGAAGTCGTTGCTGCCTTTCTGGCTGGCTTCGACGGCGTCCGGGGTTTCATAATATTTGGCAATTAAATTTCCGGCCTTACGCGCTGCGCGCACGGCAATGTTGAGCATTGGATGCATCGGTATCTCTCGCTGGATGTTAAAGAACGGGGAAAACGGCGCGGAGTATAGCAGTGTGTTCGGTAAATGTCCTGCTTTATGTTAGGATTCTCTCCACTGATTTTACTGACCTGTTTCTGAGTATCCCTAATCATGTTGCAAAATATCCGTATCGTGCTGGTCGAAACTTCCCATACCGGTAACATGGGCTCTGTGGCGCGCGCCATGAAAACCATGGGGTTAACCAACCTCTATCTGGTGAATCCGCTGGTCAAGCCTGATTCCCAGGCGATCTCCCTGGCGGCCGGTGCCAGCGATGTGATCGGCGACGCTAAAATTGTCGACTCCCTGGATGAGGCGATTGCAGGTTGCAGCCTGGTCGTGGGCACCAGCGCCCGTTCCCGTTCGCTGCCCTGGCCGATGCTGGATGGACGCGAATGTGGCGTGAAAAGTGTGGAAGAGGGCCAGCAGGCACCGGTTGCGCTGGTCTTTGGTCGCGAACGTGTCGGCCTGACCAACGAAGAGTTGCAAAAATGCCACTATCACGTCGCGATTCAGGCTAACCCGGAATACAGTTCGCTGAACCTGGCGATGGCGGTGCAGATTATTGCCTATGAAGTACGCATGGCCTGGCTGCAGTCGCAGGCGCAGGCGACACCGCAGCCGACGTATGACGAATCGCCGTATCCGCTGGTCGATGACCTCGAACGCTTCTATCAGCACATGGAGCAGATGATGCTGAGCAGCGGCTTTATCCGTGAAGCGACGCCAGGCCAGGTGATGAGCAAACTGCGTCGTCTCTACACCCGTGCGCGTCCGGAACGCGACGAACTGAATATCCTGCGCGGGATGCTGTCGTCGTTTGAAAAGCCGAAAAGCGATAAAAAATAAGCAGATAATAGTTGAGTAAATTACCTGGTTAAATACCTGACTGATTTACCAGGTTAAATAGTTGACCAATTTACTCAGGAATGTCAGACTTCATCGCATCTGTTGCTAATCCTCCGATAACCGGACGCTATTGAGGTCGTATGCTATGAGACTGACATCCAAAGGACGTTATGCCGTTACTGCCATGCTGGACGTTGCCCTTCATTCTCATGAAGGCCCCGTTCCGCTGGCTGATATTTCTGAACGTCAGGGCATTTCGCTCTCCTATCTGGAGCAGTTATTCTCGCGGCTGCGTAAAAACGATCTGGTTTCCAGCGTCCGTGGTCCGGGCGGCGGTTATCTGCTGGGTAAAGCGTCTGACACCATCTCTGTCGGAGAAGTGATCACCGCCGTGGATGAGTCCGTCGATGCCACGAAATGTCAGGGCAAAGAGGGTTGCCAGGGCGGCGAACGTTGCCTGACCCACGTCCTGTGGCGTGACCTGAGCGTGCGCATCAGCGATTTCCTGAATAACATTACGCTGGCTGAGCTGGTGAATAATCAGGAGATTCTGGATGTGGCTGACCGGCAGAATGCGATTGATAATCGCCGCTTCCAGAGCCCGCGCGCTCAGGAAATTAACATCAACCAGCGCGCCTCCTGATCCCCGCTATTCCGGCCCTAACTGCTAACGCGGTCAGGGCCGAATCTGCTATAAAGACGTATGATTTTTAATACGGAGCTGTAGCGCAATGAAATTACCGATTTACCTGGATTATGCCGCCACCACGCCGGCCGATCCGCGTGTGGCCAGCAAAATGATGCAGTTTCTGACGCTGGATGGCACGTTTGGTAATCCGGCCTCGCGATCGCACCGTTTTGGCTGGCAGTCTGAAGAGGCGGTGGATGTCGCCCGCAATCAGATCGCCGACCTGGTCAACGCCGATCCGCGCGAAATTGTCTTTACATCTGGCGCCACCGAATCGGATAACCTTGCGATCAAAGGGGCGGCCCATGCCCATCAGACGCGCGGCAGACATATCATCACCAGCCGGACAGAACATAAAGCAGTGCTCGACAGCTGCCAGCAGCTTGAGCGCGAAGGCTTTACGGTTACCTGGCTGACACCGGCTTCAGACGGCATTATCACGCCCGACCAGCTGCGTGCGGCGCTGCGGGATGACACCATTCTTGTTTCCCTGATGCAGGTGAATAATGAAACCGGCGTGATTCAGGATATTGCCGCCTTTGGTGAACTCTGCCGCGAACGGGGAGTTCTGTTTCATGTGGATGCGACCCAGAGCGTTGGCAAACTGCCGATCGACCTGAGTGTGCTGCCTGTCGACCTGATGTCCTTCTCAGCCCACAAACTCTACGGCCCGAAAGGGATTGGTGCGCTCTACGTGCGGCGTAAACCGCGCGTGCAGATTGCGGCCCAGATCCATGGCGGCGGTCACGAACGCGGTATGCGTTCCGGTACGCTGCCGGTGCATCAGATTGTCGGAATGGGGGAAGCCTTTCGCATCGCCGCCGAAGAGCGTGAAACCGAAATGGCGCGACTGCAGGATCTGCGCCTGCGTTTATGGGAAGGAATCAGCGCGCTGCCCGGCGTTTCTCTCAATGGCAGTCTCCGGCAGGGCGCGCCGAACATTCTCAACCTCAGTTTTGCTGACGTTGAGGGGGAATCCCTGATTATGGCGCTGAAAGATCTGGCGCTCTCTTCCGGCTCTGCCTGTACGTCGGCCAGCCTGGAGCCTTCCTATGTCCTGCGGGCGATGGGGCTGGATGAGGAGCTGGCGCACAGTTCGCTGCGCTTCTCGCTGGGTCGCTTCACCACAGAAGACGAGATTGACTACGCTATTGCCCTGGTGCAGAAATCGGTGACCCGCCTGCGCGCTGCCATGAAATCCTGATACCCGGTCATAATCCGGAAACGGCATCCTGCAATGCACTTTGCTGGCAACCGCTGACGGAATCTGTTATCAGGTCTCTGCGAGTTACATTAACATCTTATTAAAGCCGTTATAACAATCAGGCTGGATGAAACAGATAACGACTATGGAGCTTTTTGATGACCACACAACCGATGAACATTACGCTTAGCAGCCAGCCCGCCGATGCGCGCTGGGGCGAAAAAGCGATTCTCAGCAGCAACGACAGCGGCATGACGCTGCACCTGACCGGCACCGACGCGCTGAATACCATCCAGCGTGCGGCGCATAAAATCGACAGCCAGGGGATCCGCCACGTGGCGCTGATCGGCGAAGGCTGGCACCTTGAGCAGTGCTGGGCATTCTGGCAGGGCTTCCGTGGCCCGAAAGGCCAGCGTCAGGTTGAATGGCCTGAGCTGGGTGAGCACGAGCAGGCCGAGTTTGAGCGTCGCCTGAAAATCGTCGACTGGGTGCGCAATGTCATTAACCTGCCAGCAGAAGATCTGGGGCCGGAGCAGCTGGCACACAACGCCATCGACCTGATCAGCGACGTGGGCGGCAGCGCGGTCAGCTACCGCATCACCAAGGGCGAGGATCTGCGTGAGCAGGGCTATATGGGTCTGCATACCGTTGGCCGCGGTTCAAATCGTCCGCCGGTCTTCCTGGCGCTCGACTATAACCCGACCGGCGACGACAACGCCCCGGTCTACGCCTGTCTGGTCGGTAAAGGCATCACTTTTGACACGGGCGGCTATAGTCTGAAGCAGAGCAGCTTCATGGATTCGATGAAATCGGATATGGGCGGCGCGGCAACGGTCACCGGCGCGCTGGCGATGGCGATTTCACGCGGCCTTAACAAGCGCGTAAAACTCTATCTCTGCTGTGCTGACAACATGGTCAGCAGCAATGCCTTTAAGCTGGGTGATATCATTCGTTATCGCAACGGTAAATCGGTGGAAGTGATGAACACCGACGCGGAGGGGCGTCTGGTACTGGCCGATGGGTTGATCGACGCCAGCGAACAGAATCCGACGATGATTATCGACGCCGCCACGCTGACCGGTGCCGCCAAAACCGCGCTGGGCAACGACTACCACGCGCTGTTTACCTTTGATGAGGTGATGGCGCAGTCGCTGATGGGCAGTGCGGTAAGTGAGAACGAACCCTTCTGGCGTCTGCCGCTGGCCGAGTTCCATCGCAGCCATCTGCCGTCTAATTTCGCCGATCTTAATAACATTGCCAGCCCCTCTCATGCGGCGGGTGCCAGCAGTGCGGCGGCCTTCCTCTCCTATTTCGTCAGCAACTATCAGCAGGGCTGGCTGCATATCGACTGCTCTGCGACCTATCGTAAAGGCGCGGTCGATCAATGGGCGGCGGGTGCAACCGGTCTGGGCGTGCGCACGATTGCCAATCTGTTACTGAAATAAGCCGAACTCAGCGGTGGCCGGGGTCACCGCTGTTCAGAGGGGAAGTATGAACCGTCTTGAAGAGGTGCTGAAGCTGGCGGCGACCGAGCCCGCCCATCGGCCCGAATTTTTTCAACTGCTGCTGGAATCGGATGTCTGGGTACCGGGCGAAAGCACCCTGCAGCAGTTTGATGCCAGCACGCCCGTTGATCTGCAGCACTGGGAAAAGGAGGATGGCAGCAGCGTCATTCCTTTTTTCACCTCGGAAGAGGCGATGAGCGAAGCGGTCAAGGGTGAACAGGCCTGGCTGCGTCTGCCGGTGCGGACGCTGTTCGGGATGACGCGCGGCGAAACGCTGTTTCTCAATCCCAGACTCCCTTCCGGCAAGGAGTTTACCGCGTCCGAGATTGCACATCTTCTGGCGGAAGAGGGCAGTGCGCTGACCCAGCAAACCGTGCTGGAGGGGGGCACTTCGCTGCTGCTTTCTGAAGTGGCGGAACCCCCCGCGCAGATGATCGATTCGCTGACGCAGCTGTTCAGCAAGCACAAGCAGGTGCGTCGTGCGTTTATTGCCTCCCTTCGTGAGCAGGCCGACGAGGCGCCTAATCTGTTGATCGGGATCGAAGCGGACAGCAACATTGACGCGATTATTCAGGCGGCGGGCAGCGTAGCAACCGACACGCTGCCGGATGATGCGCCGATCGATATCTGTGAGGTGACGGCAGAGGATCGTGGCATCAGCCACTTCTTCACCGCCCACATTACACCCTTTTATGAACGTCGCTGGGGCAGTTTCCTGCGTGACTTTAAGGGCAGCGAACGGATTATCTGACAGGTAAAAAAAAGAGGCGGCTCAGGGGCCGCCTCTTTTATTTTGCGATCGGTAAGTCGTCGCGACTACCCCATTCACCCCAGGAACCGTCATACAGCGTGGCATCCCGTACGCCCAGCGCGGTCAGCGCCAGAATCAGCACCACCGCCGTGACGCCCGAGCCGCAGCTGGCGACCACCGGGCGGCTGATATCCACCCCCGCGTCGGCAAACAGTCGGCGCAGTTCGTCATCTGGCTTCAGTTTGCCCTGCTCAACCAGCGTATTCCACGGCACGTTCAGGCTGTTGGGAATATGTCCGCGATGCAGGCCGGGACGCGGCTCATCCACTTCTGCGTTGAAGCGGTTAGCAGCACGTGCATCAATAATCTGTGCGCCGCCTTCATGGCTGATCAGCAGCACATCCGTCAGGCGTTTCACACGGCTGTCATCCGCATGCGCCCTAAATTCACTTTCTGGCAGATTCACCGGGCCGGTTGCCAGCGCATAACCGGCCGCTTTCCAGCCCTGCAGTCCCCCTGCCAGAATTGACACCCGGGACACACCAAAGGTGTGCAGCATCCACCAGGCGCGCGGAGCGGAAAAGAGATTTCCCTCGTCATAAACAATCAGGTGTTTGTCGCTGCTGATGCCCAGCTCGCGCATTGCGACGGCAAAAGCCTCGGCGCGTGGCAGCATGTGCGGATAGGGGCTGGTGTGATCGGAAAGCGCTTCAATATCGAAGTAGGGCGCATCCGGCAGATGCGCCGCCAGATATTCAGCCTGAACATCCCGCACTGCCTCCATACCTGGCGGCAGCAGTCGGGCATCCATCACCTGAAGCTCTTCATCATTATAGTGCTCATGCAACCAGTCGGCGGACACAAACAGGGGAGTCGTCATAACAACCTCATCTCAGCAATCTGTCCTGCCAGTGTCAGGGAATGTGCGCCCCATCTCAAGAGACACGTTGATTAAATGCGTCTCCTGAGATGAAATTTCCCTGCGTCATTCCCAGACACACTCTGCGTCCCGGTAAAGGTAATACCCTTGAAAACGCATTAACCGACGGCGGCTAAACATATTGTCCGGCTGCTGGCAGTATCCCTGTTTCCCGTTCAGCCGCTCCAGGCGGCTGAGGCGCACGCGGCCACTCAGGTCAGCAAGCCGCTGACGACCAGCGATCTTTCAGAACGGCAGATCGTCAGGCCGCTGCCGGGCTGTGGTTCGCTGACCCGACCGGTGGCGGTGCAGGACGGGCAGGGCACACGTCGCGGGTGATGTCTGAATAGCGAACCGCTGGTGACTCAGGAGGCCGCAACCCGCCTGTCGCTGCCGGGCGCTCAGTCTGGTGAGTATCCGCATGGCGTCATGGATGAAAGAGAGGAATTGGCCCGGTCATTTTTCGCCTTGATTGCCGATTTTTTGCGCTAAATCATAACTTTGGTGCGTCTGCTTCGACTCAGATCAAGAATTTTCATCAAATTAGGGATCTCTGATAGGCAACGCCGGACTCAGCCCCTATAATCGGCGCCGTTTCTTAACCGGGGCGGATGCCACCGGTTTCTTCAGAACGTCAAGACAGAGGTCATCATGGCAATCGAACGTACTTTTTCTATCATCAAGCCAAACGCCGTCGCTAAAAACGTGATCGGTGCTATCTACAACCGTTTTGAAAGCGCAGGCTTCAAAATCGTTGGCGCAAAAATGCTGCAGCTGAGCAAAGAGCAGGCTGAAGGCTTTTACGCTGAGCACCAGGGCAAGCCATTCTTCGATGGCCTGGTTGAATTCATGACCTCTGGTCCGGTTGTTGTTTCCGTACTGGAAGGTGAAAATGCCGTTCAGCGTCACCGCGACCTGATGGGGGCTACTAACCCGGCAAACGCACTGGCTGGTACACTGCGTGCTGACTACGCTGACAGCTTCACCGAGAACGCGACCCACGGTTCAGATTCTGCTGAATCAGCGGCACGCGAAATCGCCTACTTCTTCGGCGAAAACGAAATCTGCCCACGTACCCGTTAATCGCCTGGCGATAAACGTTACAGCGGCTTTACAAAAATCTGCCTGGGGGAGGTGACTCCCGCCTGTTATCAGGCCGCAGATGTTGTACAATATTGCGCCTTCATTGACTCCGCTTAATGAAGGCGCAATTTTTTCACCTATCCCTGAACAGCGCCATAACGTGTAACAACGAGGCCAGAGAATATTATGTCCGAACAGATTGTGACGCCTGCGTCCACATCCCCTATTGTCGTTTCCCCGAAAAGCCAGAAAATTAACCTGCTTGATCTTAACCGTCAGCAGATGCGCGAATTCTTTCAGTCGCTGGGCGAAAAGCCGTTCCGCGCTGACCAGGTCATGAAGTGGATCTATCACTACTGCTGCGATGATTTCGAGCAGATGACCGATATCAACAAAAAGCTGCGTAACCGGCTGATGGAACTGACAGAAATCCGTGCGCCTGAAGTGGCGGAAGAGATGCGTTCCACCGACGGCACCATTAAATGGGCGATTCGCGTGGGCGATCAGCTGGTGGAAACGGTGTATATCCCGGAAGGGGACCGCGCCACGCTCTGTGTCTCTTCCCAGGTAGGATGTGCACTGGAGTGCAAATTCTGTTCGACCGCACAGCAGGGCTTTAACCGTAACCTGCGGGTGTCAGAAATTATTGGTCAGGTGTGGCGTGCGGCGAAGATTGTCGGCGCAGCCAAAATCACCGGTCAGCGTCCTATCACCAACGTTGTGATGATGGGCATGGGTGAGCCGCTGCTTAACCTCAACAACGTGGTGCCGGCGATGGAAATCATGCTGGATGACTTCGGCTTTGGTCTGTCGAAGCGTCGTGTGACCCTCTCCACCTCGGGTGTGGTACCGGCCCTGGATAAACTGGGTGATATGATCGATGTCGCGCTGGCGATCTCCCTGCATGCGCCTAACGACAAACTGCGTGACGATATCGTGCCGATTAACAAAAAGTACAATATCGAAACCTTCCTGGCGGCGGTAAAACGCTACATTGGCAAATCCAACGCCAATCAGGGGCGCGTAACGATTGAGTATGTGCTGCTGGATCACGTCAACGACAGCACAGATGATGCGCATGAGCTTGCCGCATTACTGAAAGAAACACCGTGTAAGATCAACCTGATTCCCTGGAACCCCTTCCCGGGCGCGCCTTATGGTCGTAGCTCTAACAGCCGCATTGACCGCTTCTCCAAAGTGCTGATGGACTATGGTTTTACCACTATCGTCCGTAAAACCCGTGGCGACGACATCGATGCGGCCTGCGGTCAGTTAGCCGGAGAAGTCATTGACCGTACCAAACGGACGATGCGGAAAAAGATGGCGGGTGAAGCCATCTCTGTGAAGGCGCTCTAGAAGCACGACCGCAGACGTTTCCTGAAGAGATGACGCATGGCAGGCTGCTGCCTGTCAACGTCAAACGGAAGGAAACGATTATGCGTAACGGATTACTGCTGGCGCTGTTAGTTGTAAGCGGGTGTGTCAGTCAGCCTCATCAGCCTGGCGCTGCCGAGGTGCGTCTGCAACTCGGCATGCACTATCTGGCAGGAGGGGACTACGCAGCGGCAGAGCGAAACTTTCTGCGCGCGCAGGCCGCCGCACCTGAGGATTACCGGGTCTCGCTTGCGCTGGCACGACTGGCGCAGGTGCAGGGTAATCAGACCGCGGCGCAGGCACACTTTATAGTGGCGCAGCAGCAGGCGCCGGATAATGGTTTCGTTGCTAACAATTACGGTGCGTTTCTCTGCGCTTTAAGGCAGTATGATGAAGCGCATCAACAGTTTAGTCGGGCAAATGCAGCACAGCAGTCTGATGCACGTAATGACGCGCTTGAACTGGCAGGATATTGTTATCTGCAGGCTGGCAATATGCACGCGGCCCGCAGGACGCTACAGCTGGCCATCGGGACAGACCGTCGCAAAGCGGACGCGCTGCTGGCAGAAGCTGAAAAGCAGATGGCTGATAACCATCTGACAGCCGCGCAGATTTTGCTCGAAGTTTACCAGCACTCACTGCCCGAAACGGCACAAAGTCTGGCGTTACACTTACGTTTCGCCGCGCTACAGGGAGATGCCGCTGACGTTTTACGTTATGGCGACCAGTTAGCGCGACGTTTTCCGCAATCGATACAGTACCAGCGTTATTTAGCTAATGAATACTGAAGCCACTCAAGAAAACTCTGCACTACACTCTACAGGTGAACGCCTGCGTCTGGCCCGTGAGCAGATGGGGCTGACGCAGCAGAATGTTGCTGAACGCCTGTGCCTGAAACTGACCACCGTGCGTGACATCGAGGAAGATAAATCGCCTGTCGATCTCGCCTCGACATTTTTGCGCGGTTACATCCGCTCCTATGCGCGTCTGGTGCACATTCCTGAAGAGGAACTGCTGCCGATGATGGCGAAACAGACGCCGGTCCGGGCAGCAAAAATTGCGCCGATGCAAAGCTTCTCTCTTGGCAAGCGCCGTAAGAAACGTGATGGCTGGCTGATGATTTTCACCTGGCTGGTGCTGTTTGTTGTCGTGGGGCTGACCGGCGCCTGGTGGTGGCAGAATCACAAGGCGTCGCAGGATGATCTGGTGTCGGTGACTGACCAGAACGGCAGCGGAGACAACAGCCAGTCTATTCCGCTGGGTGAAACCAGCGGTGACAGCGCGACCCCCGCTGCGCCTGACGAAAGCAACAGCGCCGCCGGCGACAACAGCGCGGCCAGCACGCCTGCCACTGCGGCACCGGCTGCCAGCGCCAGCAACAGCACCACTCAGCCGGATGCGGCCAGCAACACCGTCGTCTCGCCGAGCCAGGCTCCGGCAGAGAACACGGCGGCGGCGCCTGCTGCGACCAGCAGCACTGGCTCCGCCTCTCAGATGCCTGTAGGCGCAGCTGCGGTCAGTGAACCTGCGGCTGACCCGAATGCGGTCGTCATGACCTTCAGTGCTGACTGCTGGCTGGAAGTCAGCGATGCCACGGGCAAAAAACTGTTCAGCGGCACGCAGCGCAGTGGTGGTAAACTCAGCCTGGCGGGCACACCTCCGTATCGTCTGAAAATTGGCGCGCCATCGGCAGTTCAGGTGCAATATCAGAATCAGCCCGTTGATTTAAGTCGTTTTATCCGTAATAACCAGGTTGCTCGCCTGACATTGGGTGCGCAATAACAGCGTATTCTGTACCGGGCAATTGTGGAGAAGAAATATATGCATAACGAAGCACCCATTATCCGTCGTAAATCTAAACGCATTTACGTCGGCAAGGTGCCGGTCGGTGACGGCGCCCCAATCGCTGTTCAGTCGATGACCAACACCCGCACCACGGATGTGGAAGCGACGGTAAATCAGATCAAAGCCCTTGAGCGCGTCGGTGTCGACATCGTGCGTGTTTCGGTGCCGACCATGGATGCCGCAGAAGCATTCAGGCTGATCAAACAGCAGGTAAACGTTCCGCTGGTTGCCGATATTCATTTTGACTACCGCATCGCCCTGAAAGTGGCTGAGTATGGCGTCGACTGTCTGCGCATCAATCCCGGTAATATCGGGAATAATGAGCGTATCCGCTCGGTCGTTGACTGCGCACGCGACAAAAATATTCCTATCCGGATTGGCGTTAACGCCGGTTCGCTGGAAAAAGATCTGCAGGAAAAGTACGGCGAACCGACGCCGCAGGCGCTGCTGGAATCGGCCATGCGCCACGTCGATCATCTTGACCGCCTCAACTTCGACCAGTTTAAAGTCAGCGTAAAAGCCTCTGACGTCTTCCTGGCGGTCGAATCCTATCGTCTGCTGGCCAGACAGATTGAGCAGCCGCTGCATCTTGGCATCACTGAAGCGGGCGGCGCGCGGGCAGGTGCGGTGAAATCCGCGATCGGACTTGGTCTGCTGCTTTCCGAAGGCATCGGCGATACGCTGCGTATCTCGCTGGCGGCGGATCCGGTGGAAGAGGTCAAAGTTGGCTTCGATATTCTGAAGTCACTGCGCATCCGCTCTCGCGGGATTAACTTCATCGCCTGTCCGACCTGTTCACGTCAGGAGTTCGACGTTATCGGCACGGTCAACGCGCTGGAGCAGCGTCTGGAAGATCTGATCACCCCGATGGATGTCTCTATCATAGGCTGTGTGGTCAACGGACCCGGTGAAGCGACGATCTCGACGCTGGGTGTCACCGGTGGCAGCAAGAAAAGCGGCTTCTACGAGGATGGCGTGCGTCAGCGCGATCGCCTCGACAACGACGATATGATCGACCAGCTGGAAGCGCGTATTCGTGCTAAAGCGTCGATGCTGGATGCCAGCCGTCGTATTGATGTGCAGCATCTGGAAAAATAATGGCGTGCGCGGCCTGCGTACGTGACTTTTTTGACTGAACCTGTGCGGTTTCATCCTCATAAGGTATGATGCCGGACAGGTTTTTTTGCATTAAGAGATTTTAACGTGGCGAAGAATATTCAGGCGATTCGCGGGATGAACGACTACCTGCCTGCGGATACGGCCCTCTGGCAACGGATTGAAGGCGTGCTCAAGCAGACGCTGGCGAGCTACGGTTACAGCGAAATTCGCTTACCGCTGGTGGAGCAAACCCCACTGTTTAAACGCGCCATCGGTGAAGTCACCGATGTGGTTGAAAAAGAGATGTATACCTTCGAGGACCGCAACGGCGAAAGCCTGACGCTGCGTCCGGAAGGCACCGCAGGCTGCGTGCGCGCCGGTATCGAACACGGCTTACTCTATAACCAGGAGCAGCGCCTCTGGTACATGGGACCGATGTTCCGCTATGAGCGTCCGCAGAAAGGCCGTTATCGCCAGTTCTACCAGATCGGCGTGGAAGTCTTTGGTCTGCAGGGCCCGGATATCGATGCCGAGCTGATTATGCTGAATGCCCGCTGGTGGAAAGCGCTCGGGATTGCCGATCACGTTCGTCTGGAACTTAACTCTATTGGTTCACTGGAAGCCCGTGCAAACTACCGTGATGCGCTGGTCGCGTTCCTCGAACAGCACAAAGCGTCGCTGGATGAGGATTGCAAACGTCGCATGTACAGTAATCCGATGCGCGTGCTCGACAGCAAAAATCCTGAGATTCAGCAGCTGCTGAACGATGCGCCGCAGCTTGGCGACTATCTGGACGACGAATCCCGCGAACACTTCAGCGGCCTGTGTGCCCTGCTGGACGATGCCGGTATCGGCTACACCGTCAATCAGCGTCTGGTGCGCGGACTGGATTACTACAATCGCACTGTGATTGAGTGGGTCACCGACAGCCTGGGCTCTCAGGGCACAGTCTGCGGCGGCGGTCGCTACGATGGTCTGGTCGAACAGCTCGGCGGTCGCGCCACGCCAGCCGTAGGTTTTGCGATGGGAATGGAGCGTCTGGTGTTGCTGGTTCAGGCCGTTAACCCGGAATTTGAACCGACGAGCAATGTGGATGTCTATGTAATCGCTTCCGGTCAGGGCGTGCAGTCTGCTGCGATGCAGCTGGCTGAGAAATTGCGCGACGAAGCACCGGAACTGCGGCTGATGACAAACTTCGGCGGCGGCAACTTCAAGAAACAGTTTGCCCGTGCTGACAAGTGGGGCGCACGCGTCGCGCTGGTGTTAGGCGAAGATGAAGTCAAAGCGGGTCAGGTCGTGATTAAAGATCTGCGCCGTGGCGAGCAGCAAACGCAGGATCAGGCAGAGGCTGCTGCTGTATTACGTACGCTATTGCAGTAAGCGTGACGCAGCACCAACCATAGAAAGGAGAAGGATTGCGTGGAAGTGTATAGCAATGAAAACGAGCAGACCGAAGCGCTGCGCAACTTTTTTGCCAACAATGGTAAAGCATTAGCCATTGGCGTGGTAATCGGCATTGCTGCGCTGGGGGGCTGGCGTTACTGGAGCAGTCATCAGGACGATACAGCGAAGACAGTCTCCGCAGAGTATCAGCAGCTCACCACCGCCATGCAGGCGGGCAAGCCTGAGACGCTGGAAGCGGTTAACCGTTTTGCCAGCGAAAACAGCAATACCTACGGTGCGCTGGCCGCGATGGACCTGGCGAAGCAGTATGTTGACGCCGGTCAGCTCGATAAGGCCGCAACGCTGCTGCAAAACGGACTGAAAGATACTAAAGATGCCAATCTGCAGGCGGTGATTAACCTGCGCCTGGCACGCATTCAACTGCAACAGAATCAGGCGGACGCGGCGATTAAGACCCTTGACGGTGTGAAGGGTGATGGCTGGACAGCCATTGTGGCCGATATCCGCGGCGAAGCGCTGCTGACCAAAGGCGACAAGCAGGGCGCGCGCGATGCCTGGAGTAAAGGCGTGGAATCTGACGCCTCGCCGGCACTGAAGCAAATGATGCAGATGAAGATGAATAACTTAAGCTAAGCCAGTCAAGAGAGAGCGCATGGAATTACGTAAATACCTGCTGCCGGGACTGATTTCAGTCACTTTGCTCAGCGGTTGTTCGCTGTTTAGCGGCGAAGAAGATGTAGTGAAAATGGCCCCGTTGCCTCAGGTGGAAAATCAGTTTACGCCACAGAAAGTGTGGAGCACCTCGGTAGGCGATGGCGTCGGTGATTTTTACTCCAACCTGCATCCTGCCTGGCAGGACAGCACAGTTTACGCTGCTGACCGCTTTGGCATCGTCAAAGCGCTGGATGCCGCAGACGGTAAAGAAAAATGGAAAGTCGACCTCTCTGAGAAAACCGGCTTCTTCTCGAAAAACCGTTCCGCGCTGTTATCTGGCGGCCTGACGGCAGATGGTGACCGCGTCTATGTCGGCAGCGAACGTGGCCAGGTTTATGCGCTGAACAGCAGTGATGGCAGCCTGGCGTGGCAGACCAAAGTGGCCGGTGAAGCAATGTCGCGTCCGGTCGTCAGCGATGGTCTGGTGCTTATCCATACCAGCAACGGTATGCTGCAGGGGCTTGACCAGAGTAGCGGCGTCGTGAAGTGGAGCGTCAACCTGGATATACCTGCGTTGTCTCTGCGTGGTGAATCTGCCCCGGCAGTCGCCTTTGGTGGCGCTATCGTCGGTGGCGACAACGGCCGCGTCAGCGCGGTTGTGATGAACCAGGGTCAGCTGATCTGGCAGCAGCGTATTTCCCAGGTGAGCGGTGCCACGGAGATTGACCGTCTGAATGATGTCGACACCACGCCGGTCATCGTCAACGGCGTGGTTTATGCGCTGGCTTACAACGGTAACCTGACGGCACTGGATTTGCGTTCCGGCCAGATTTTGTGGAAACGCGAAATTGGTGGTGTGAAAGATCTGATCGTTGATGCAGGCCGCATCTACCTGGTGGACCAGGATGACCGAGTGATCGCACTGAACGCTGACGGCGGCGTGGCGATCTGGCGTCAGAGCGACCTGCTGCATCGCAATCTGACCTCACCGGTGCTCTACAACGGCTATCTGGTCGTCGGCGACAGCGAAGGCTATCTGCACTGGCTGAACACCACCGATGGTCGTTTTGTCGCGCAGCAGAAGCTGGACAGCTCAGGCTTCCAGACCGAACCGGTGGTCGCCAGCGATAAGCTGCTGATCCAGTCGAAAGATGGAGAGGTTTATGCGATTACCCGCTAACGGGTAAACGTCTGGCAGGTAAAACCCTCCGTTCTGGCGGCTCCTGATTTCATCAGGGGCCGTTTCGTTTTTAGTCAGGCATGGTATTCTTTGCGCCTTAAGCCTGAACTTGACGGCCAGAGCCGTTATAATCACGCCATTCGGGCGATTCATTTTCAATTGAGGCATTTTGTTATGGTACCTGTGGTCGCGCTGGTTGGGCGTCCCAATGTGGGAAAATCTACGCTATTTAACCGCTTAACCCGCACACGTGATGCGCTGGTAGCGGATTTTCCTGGACTGACTCGCGATCGCAAATATGGTCGCGCCGAAGTGGAAGGGCGCGAATTTATTGTTATCGATACCGGCGGTATCGACGGCACCGAAGAGGGTGTCGAAACGCGGATGGCTGAGCAGTCACTGCTGGCGATTGAAGAAGCGGACGTCGTGCTGTTTATGGTCGACGCGCGTGCCGGAATGATGGCGGCCGATCAGCAAATCGCAAAACACCTCCGTTCCCGTCAGAAAGCGACCTTCCTGGTGGCGAACAAAACGGATGGACTGGATCCGGATCAGGCGGTCATCGACTTCTACTCCCTTGGCCTGGGCGAAATCCATGCGATTGCCGCGTCCCACGGTCGTGGCGTCACCAGCCTGATTGAAACGGCGCTGCTGCCGTGGATGGAAACGGTTGAGCAGGTCGAACTCACCGAAGAAGAAGAGAACCAGGCTTACTGGGCGGCGCTGGACGCCGAAGAGTCGGCGGAACAGCAGGCTGCAGAGGAAGAAGAGAACTTCGACCCGACGGGTCTGCCGATCAAACTGGCGATTGTTGGCCGTCCGAACGTAGGTAAGTCAACGCTTACTAACCGTATCCTCGGTGAAGACCGCGTCGTGGTCTATGACATGCCGGGTACTACCCGCGACAGCATCTATATTCCGATGGAGCGCGACGAACGTGAATACGTTCTGATCGACACCGCTGGCGTGCGTAAGCGTGCCAAAATCTCAGACACCGTAGAGAAATTCTCGGTCATCAAGACGCTGCAGGCGATCGAAGATGCCAACGTAGTCATGCTGGTCATCGATGCCCACGCCGGTATTTCCGATCAGGACCTCTCGCTGCTGGGCTTTATCCTCAACAGTGGTCGTTCGCTGGTGATTGTGGTCAACAAATGGGATGGCCTGTCGCAGGAAGTGCGTGATGAAGTCAAAGAGACACTGGACTTCCGTCTGGGCTTTATCGATTTTGCGCGTATTCACTTCATCTCTGCGCTGCACGGCAGCGGCGTCGGTAACCTGTTCGAGTCCATCACCGAAGCCTATGATTGCTCGACCCGTCGCGTAAATACCTCGCTGCTGACCCGCATCATGAACATGGCAGCAGATGACCATCAGCCACCACTGGTGCGCGGCCGTCGCGTGAAGCTGAAGTATGCGCATGCCGGTGGTTATAACCCGCCTATCGTCGTGATCCACGGTAATCAGGTTAAGGATCTGCCGGATTCTTACAAACGCTACCTGATGAACTATTTCCGTAAATCACTGAACGTAATGGGAACGCCCATCCGCATTCAGTTCAAAGAGGGTGAAAACCCGTATGAAGGCAAGCGCAACCTGCTGACACCGACTCAGCAGCGTAAGCGTAAGCGTCTCATGGCGCACATGAAAAAGAACAAGCGTTAAACAGAGAGGGCCAGCAGGCCCTCTTTTTTTGCCCGAACCCGGCTAGCGGCGGTGCAGAATGTGTGAGCGTTGTGAAACCTGTCAGCAACCGCTGTCGCTCCGCAACGGCGAATTTATCTGTCCTGGCTGTGGAGCCCATTTCTCCGCGCAGCCCTGCTGCCCGACGTGCCAGGCCCTCACTGAGGTGCTCAGAGCCTGTGTCCCAGCGGACTCTTTCTGGCAACGGGCATGGCCTGATCGCCCGTGCGCGCCTGCTTTTCCGCTTACCGACTCACTGAACTCACTGTCCACACTCTGCCGCTGCAGGGCGAACTCACACTTTTTTGTAGCAAAAATGCTATTGCATCGTAACAAACGGGTTGAATATGTTCACTCTGTAATGTACCAGGTGGTACAATCCTGCCGCGTCGTGGGAGGGGTAGCGCAATTCATGCTCTTCCGGCCCACAGAAATTCATGGACGCGGGTCTGTTTATATTCGATTTGAAACCGAGCGATGCTCTGTGCCGCACTAATCGCGTGGCGGAGTCCGGATGCCTGCTGTCCGGCCGCTCTGTTTATTCAGGAGAGTAAGTGTTATGGCTGAAACATCCTCCCGCTCCGGAAAGGGGCTGGGAATTGCATCCGTACTGCTCGGGCTGGTGCTGCTTGCCATCGGTCTGTTTTTTGCCATCGGCGGCGGTAAGCTGGTCGCCCTTGGTGGCAGCGGGTACTTTTTAATCGCGGGTATTGTCACGATCCTCTCCGCAATTCAGTTCTTCCGCCGCAAATCGTCGGCAGCGGTTCTGTTCCTGCTGGTCTTCGTCGGCACCCTGATCTGGTCACTGTTCGACGCGGGTCTGGAGTTCTGGCCGCTGGTTTCCCGTCTGATGGTGCCTGCCGGAATGACGCTGCTGGCCTTCCTGATCTGGCCTTCACTGCGCAAGCGTGAGGGTAAGCCCTCACTGGCGAAACCCGCTTATCTCTTCTCTGCGCTGCTGGCGGCCGGCATGGTGGCGACGCTGGTGCAGATGTTCCAGCCGCATCCGACCGTGGCAGGCACAGGGGAAGAGCTGCCGCTGATCCCGGTGGATAAGGCGAAACAGCAGAAAGACTGGGATAATTACGGCAATACCCCCGAAGGCAGCCGCTTCGTCGCGCTGGATCAGATCACCCGCGACAACGTGAAAGATTTGCAGGTCGCCTGGACCTTCCATACCGGTGATACCCCTATCAGCCCGACCGGTAACGGCGCAGAAGATCAGCAGACCCCTCTGCAGGTCGGCAACACCCTTTATCTCTGCACACCGCATAACAACGTCATCGCCGTTGAAGCCAATACCGGCAAGCAGATCTGGAAGCGTGAAATCAACGCACAGGCGGAAGTCTGGCCACGCTGTCGTGGTCTGGCTTACTTTGATGCGACTAAACCGCTGCAGCAGCCAGACAAGCCTGGCTCCACGCCAGTGCCTGCCGCTGTGCTGACCGCCGGAGACAGCTGTCAGCGCCGTATCCTGATGAACACCATCGATGCGCGTCTGATTGCCATCAACGCGGACAACGGTGAATTCTGTGAGAACTTTGGTAATCACGGCACTGTCGATCTCAAAGCGGGCCTGGGTAAGGCACCGGATCCGCAGTATCAGCTGACGTCCGCGCCAACTCTGGCGGGCACCACCGTGGTAGTAGGCGGTCGCGTTGCTGACAACGTGCAGACCGATATGCCGGGTGGGGTGCTGCGTGGCTTCGACGTCATCACCGGTCAGATGCGCTGGGCGTTTGACCCGGGCAATACGGACCCGAATGCGATCCTGATGCCGGGCAAAGATTACACCCGCAGTACGCCGAACTCCTGGGCACCGATGTCTTATGACCCGGCAATGAACACCGTGTTTATTCCGATGGGCAGCTCGTCGGTTGACCTCTGGGGCGCGAATCGTACCGAACTGGATCACAAATATGGTGCGTCGATTCTGGCACTGGATGCGACGACCGGTAAAGAGAAGTGGGTCTATCAGACGGTTCACAACGATCTGTGGGACTTTGACCTGCCGATGCAGCCCAGCCTGATTGATTTCCCGCAGAAAGATGGCAGCACCACGCCAGCGGTCGTCATTGGTGGCAAAACCGGCATGATCTTCGTGCTTGACCGTATGACCGGCAAGCCGCTGACCAGAGTCGAAGAGCTGCCGATGCCACAGGGCCATATCCCGAACGAGCAGTACACCAAAACACAGCCACACTCGACCGGCATGCCGCAGATTGGCAATCAGACGCTGAAAGAGTCCGATATGTGGGGCGCGACGCCGTTTGATCAGCTGGCGTGTCGTATTGCGTTCAAATCAATGCGCTACAATGGCCTGTTCACCGTGCCGGATACGGACAAGTCTCTGAGCTTCCCGGGTTCGCTGGGGGGAATGAACTGGGGCAGCATGTCAATGGATCCGAACAACCATCTGCTGTTCGTCAATGACATGCGTCTGGGCCTGTGGGTGCAGATGATCCCGGCTGACACCAACAGCATTTCACGTGGCAGTAACGGTGGTGAAGCGATTAACACCGGTATGGGTGCGGTTCCGCTTAAAGGTACGCCTTACGCCGTGAACAAAAACCGCTTTATGTCACCGCTGGGCATCCCTTGCCAGAAACCACCATTCGGTACGCTGTCAGCGATCGATATGAAAACCCAGAAAATCGTCTGGCAGGTTCCGGTCGGCACCGTGCAGGACACCGGTCCGTTTGGTATCAAGATGCGCATGAAAATGCCAATCGGTATGCCAACGCTGGGCGGTACGCTGGCTACGCAGGGTGGCCTGGTGTTTATCGCCGGTACGCAGGATTACTATCTGCGCGCCTTTGATGCCTCAACCGGTAAAGAGGTGTGGAAAGCGCGCCTGCCGGTCGGCAGCCAGGGCGGCCCGATGAGCTACGTTTCACCGAAAGATGGCAAGCAGTACATCCTGATCTCGGCGGGCGGCGCACGTCAGTCACCGGATCGGGGTGACTATGTGATTGCTTACGCGCTGCCAGACAGCAAATAATTACTGACAAGCAAAAGGGCCGACATTGTCGGCCCTTTTTTATTTCCCGTCACGCCAGAGCGCCTGCAGTTCAGGTGGCGCCACCTGTTCCGGGATCAACAGCACAATGGTGCCTGACTCCCGACGGGTCGCATACTGAATCTGAATGCGAAAATAGCGCTGGTCGCCGCTGCCCACCTGCGCGGCCTTTTCCTCGGGTTCCCCCAGGGGCATGGCCTGCTCCAGTGCATGGCAGACCCGCTGTTTTTCAGGCGGAGGCAGTTCGCCCAGCATAAAGCGCCGCTCGGCGCGCAGCCCCGGAATAAAAGCCATGCCACCTTCCCGTGCGACGACGACGGTAGCATCATCGGTAAGTTCGGGCAGGTTACTCATAGCACGCCGACCTCCTTCCACGCCTGTTCGATAGCCCGGCTGACCGTCTGATTAAACCGTTTTTCGCCGTGCTGAACCGTGAAGCGGGCAAAGGTTTTGAAGTCCGCATCCTGCGGGAGTTCGTTGTCACACAGAGTGTCGTACCAGGCGTAACCCGCCTGTTCCCATGCATAGCCGCCCAGCGCCGTGGCCGCCAGGTAGAATGCCTGGTTAGGAATGCCGGAGTTGATATGCACGCCACCATTATCCTCGCGCGTCTTCACATAGTGATCCATGTGCGCAGGCTGTGGGTCTTTGCCCAGCATCGGGTCATCATAGGCGGTGCCCGGATCAGACATCGAGCGCAGGCCACGTCCGTTGATGCCGTTTGCCAGCAGACCTTCGCCAATGATCCAGTCCGCCTCATCAGCACGCTGCTTTTTACTGAACTGCTTCACCAGCGAGCCGAAGACATCCGACAGTGATTCGTTCAGCGCACCCGCCTGCTCGAAATAGATCAGCCCGGCTTCATTTTCTGTGACGCCGTGCGCCAGTTCATGTGCCACCACGTCGATCGCGATCGTGAAGCGATTGAAGATCTCGCCGTCACCATCACCAAAGACCATCTGCTGACCGTTCCAGAAGGCGTTCTGATACTTGTCACCGTAGTGGATGGTGCCCAGCAGCTTCAGGCCCTGACCATCCAGCGAGTTACGCTGATAGGCCTGCCAGAAGAAATCATAGGTGACGCCCAGATAGTCCCAGGCTTCGTCCGCCGCCACATCGTCGTTGCCCGGCTGGCCCTCCTGACGAATCAGCTTACCCGGCAGGGTCTGCTGACGTTGCGCATCATAAATTTCACGATCCACATGGCCGCCTGCGGCCGTTTTTGCCACCGCCGGCTTCTGCCAGTGCTCAGCCATCAGGTGCTGAACGTGTGTCAGGGTGCGGCGCGCCTGCGCCTGCTGGTGGCCGGAACCGTGAGCGATGATCTTACGAAGGATATAAGGAGGAATAACGCAGTAAGCCATGTGAGACTCCCTGGCATCAGGAATGGTCCGGAAAGTATAGACTCTCTGGCGGGATAGGCCTCATCAGTGAGGCCAGCGTTAATCAGGGGAAACGGGCAGGGCGGTGTTATCAGGTGAGATTTGTGCGACGGCGTTTTTTCTCCGGCACTAACTGCGTGACCTGGCTTTCGACCCAGCCATCATCGAGACGGGTACGCAGCAGGTCGCCGCTCTGAAGCTGTCCGGTGTTTTTCACCACCTGACCGGCGGTGTCGGTGGTCACGCTGAAACCCCTCGCCAGCGTGGCCAGCGGACTGACGCCTTCCAGCTGAGCGACCCGCTGACCAAAGATCTGTTTACGGCTGTTCAGCTGTTTTTCCATGCTCTGCTGCAGACGATAGTGCCAGCTCTGCAGCTGTTTCTGCGCCTCAAACAGACGCTGCTGCGGCTGCTGTGCACTGAGACGATGAAGCAGGCGATCCTGCTGGCGCGTGGCGTGGCGCAGACGATTTTCTACCGCTTCACCCAGACGCTGCTGCAGGCGGAACAGGGCGGTCTGCTGGCGTGCCAGGCGCAGCTGAGGGTGCTGCTGTTGCAGACGATGCTCAAGACGGCTGTAGTGCCGCTGCTGACGGGCCAGATAGTAATCCATCGCCATCTCCAGCCGCTGCTGTTGCGACTGCAATTGACGCAGCAGCTCAACCTGATTCCGGCTGACCAGCTCGGCAGCGGCGGATGGCGTTGGCGCACGCAGATCCGCCACAAAGTCGGCAATGGTCACGTCCGTTTCATGGCCGACCGCGCTAACGATGGGAATACGGCTGGCAAAAATGGCGCGTGCAACGCGTTCGTCGTTAAAGCTCCACAAATCTTCCAGCGATCCGCCGCCGCGACCAACAATTAACACGTCGCATTCGTTGCGCAGGTTGGCGATTTCGATCGCCCGGACGATCGCCGCCGGGGCATCAGCGCCCTGAACCACAGTGGGATAGATCACGACGGGCAGGGAGGGATCGCGACGATGCAGCACGCGTAACACATCGTGCAGCGCCGCGCCGGTGGAGGAGGTGATCACCCCGACCTGACGCGCCGGGTCCGGCAGTGGTTGCTTGTGCTGCGGCTCGAACAGGCCTTCGGTTGCCAGCTTTGCCTTCAGCAGTTCGAACTGCTGCTGAAGCAGACCTTCGCCCGCCGGATGCATGCTCTCGGCAATCAGCTGATAGTCGCCGCGAGGCTCATAGAGTGTGATATTGGCGCGGACCAGCACCTGCTGACCATGCTGAGGCCGGAAGGTCACACGTCGGTTGCTGTTGCGGAACATGGCACAGCGCACCTGCGCGCCATCATCCTTCAGCGTGAAGTACCAGTGACCGGATGCTGGCTGAGTGAAATTGGAGATCTCGGCGCTGATCCAGACAAGGCCCATCTCTTTTTCCAGCAGCTGACGCACTGTCGTATTGAGACGGCTGACGGTAAAAATAGTGGCGTTCGGAGGCAGCGACATGTGACGAAGATCAAATTCCAAATCAGGAGGTTAATTCATCGATACTACAGTCCTGTCAGAGCGGATCAAGAGTTTTTCGTAAAAAATAGTGGAGGCAATCGATTACGGCCTGTATAATGCCGCGGCAATATTTTATCTAATCTCAATCACCCGAGGTGGAGTATTGCCATGTTAAGAATCGCTAAAGAAGCACTCACTTTTGACGACGTTCTGCTCGTTCCTGCTCACTCCACCGTCCTGCCAAACACGGCCGACCTCAGCACGCAGCTGACCAAAAATATCCGTTTAAATATTCCTATGCTTTCCGCCGCGATGGACACCGTGACCGAAGCAGGCCTGGCGATTGCGCTGGCACAGGAAGGCGGTCTGGGTTTCATCCATAAAAACATGTCGATTGAACGCCAGGCGGATGAAGTGCGCAAGGTGAAGAAACACGAGAGCGGCGTCGTGACCGAACCGCAGACCGTTCTGCCGACCACGCCACTGTCTGACGTTAAAGCGCTGACCGAGCGTAACGGTTTTGCGGGCTATCCGGTGGTGAACGGCGACAACGAACTGGTGGGTATCATCACCGGTCGTGACGTGCGTTTTGTCACCGATCTCTCTCAGCCTGTTTCCGCCGTTATGACCCCGAAAGATCGCCTGGTTACGGTGAAAGAGGGCGAAGCGCGCGATGTTGTCCTGCATAAAATGCATGAAAAACGCGTTGAGAAAGCGCTGGTGGTGGATGACAGCTTCCATCTGCTGGGCATGATCACCGTTAAGGACTTCCAGAAAGCCGAACGTAAACCTAACGCCTGTAAAGATGCGCAGGGTCGTCTGCGCGTCGGTGCGGCTGTGGGTGCCGGTGCCGGCAACGAGGAGCGTATCGATGCGCTGGTCGCAGCGGGTGTTGACGTGCTGCTGATTGACTCTTCTCACGGTCATTCCGAAGGCGTGCTGTCACGCATCCGCGAAACCCGCGCGAAGTATCCGGACCTGGAGATCGTCGGCGGTAACGTGGCGACCGGTGCGGGTGCACTGGCGCTGGTTGAAGCAGGCGTGAGCGCAGTTAAAGTAGGTATCGGCCCGGGCTCTATCTGTACGACCCGTATTGTAACCGGCGTGGGTGTACCGCAGATCACGGCTGTTTCTGACGCCGTCGCCGCGCTGGAAGGCACCGGCATCCCGGTCATTGCCGATGGCGGTATCCGTTTCTCTGGCGACATCGCGAAAGCGATCGCTGCGGGCGCATCCTGTGTGATGGTCGGTTCGATGCTGGCGGGAACCGAAGAGTCGCCGGGTGAGATCGAACTCTATCAGGGTCGTGCATTCAAATCTTATCGCGGTATGGGTTCACTGGGCGCGATGTCCAAAGGCTCCTCTGACCGCTACTTCCAGACCGATAACGCCGCAGACAAACTGGTGCCGGAAGGCATCGAAGGCCGCGTCGCCTATAAAGGCCGCCTGAAAGAGATCGTCCATCAGCAGATGGGCGGACTGCGTTCGTGCATGGGCCTGACCGGTTGCCCGACCATTAATGACCTGCGTACCAAAGCGGAGTTTGTCCGCATCAGCGGCGCGGGCATCAATGAGAGCCACGTGCATGACGTGACCATTACTAAAGAGTCACCGAACTACCGCATGGGTTCATAATCCCGATTTCCCGCCCGGCTTTTAGCCGGGCGCTTTTATTGTTCAAGTCACCGTTCTGGAAAACCCTCAATGACGACGGAAAATATCCATAAGCACCGCATTCTGATTCTCGATTTCGGCTCACAATATACTCAGCTGGTCGCACGCCGCGTGCGCGAACTCGGCGTCTATTGTGAACTCTGGGCATGGGATGTCACCGAAGAGCAGATCCGCGCGTTCAACCCAAGCGGCATCATCCTTTCCGGTGGCCCGGAAAGCACCACTGAGCTGAACAGCCCGCGCGCGCCTGAATATGTTTTCAGTGCGGGCGTGCCGGTGCTGGGCGTCTGCTACGGTATGCAGACCATGGCGATGCAGCTGGGCGGTAAAGTGGCGGGCTCAACCGAGCGTGAGTTTGGTTATGCGCAGGTGGAAGTCACCACGCCAAGCGCCCTGGTGCGTGATATCGAAGATGCGATCAGCGCCGCCGGTAAACCGCTGCTGGATGTCTGGATGAGCCACGGCGACAAAGTTACGGCTATCCCGGCGGACTTCGTGACCGTTGCCAGCACAGAAACCTGTCCGTTTGCCATCATGGCCAATGAAGAAAAGCGTTTCTACGGCGTGCAGTTCCACCCGGAAGTGACTCATACCCGCCAGGGTCTGCGGATGCTGGAGCGCTTCATCATCGACATCTGTGAATGTGAAGCTCTGTGGACGCCAGCCAAAATCATCGAAGATGCCGTTGAGCGTCTGCGCGAGCAGGTTGGCAACGACAAAGTGATCCTCGGTCTGTCTGGCGGTGTGGACTCCTCCGTGACGGCGATGCTGCTGCATCGTGCGATTGGCGACCGTCTGACCTGCGTGTTTGTGGACAATGGCCTGCTGCGCCTGAACGAAGCACAGCAGGTGATGGATATGTTCGGCGACCACTTTGGTCTGAACATCATCCATGTCCCGGCTGAAATGCGCTTCCTGGATGCGCTGGCGGGCATCGACGATCCGGAAGCGAAGCGTAAAACCATCGGCCGCGTCTTTGTGGAAGTGTTTGACGAAGAAGCGCTGAAGCTGCAGGACGTGAAGTGGCTGGCGCAGGGCACTATCTATCCGGACGTGATCGAGTCGGCGGCGTCAGCCACCGGTAAAGCGCACGTCATTAAATCGCACCACAATGTCGGCGGCCTGCCGAAAGAGATGAAGATGGGCCTGGTTGAGCCGCTGAAAGAGCTGTTCAAAGACGAAGTGCGTAAGATTGGTCTGGAGCTGGGCCTGCCGTACGACATGCTGTTCCGCCATCCGTTCCCGGGTCCGGGTCTGGGCGTGCGTGTGCTGGGCGAAGTGAAAAAAGAGTATTGCGACCTGCTGCGTCGTGCCGATGCTATCTTCATCGAAGAGCTGCACAAAGCGGATCTCTACAACAAAGTCAGCCAGGCATTCACCGTCTTCCTGCCGGTTCGTTCGGTCGGTGTAATGGGCGATGGCCGCAAATATGACTGGGTTGTCTCGCTGCGTGCGGTGGAAACCATCGACTTTATGACCGCACACTGGGCGCACCTGCCGTATGATTTCCTGGGCCGCGTCTCTAACCGCATCATCAACGAAGTCGATGGCATCTCCCGCGTGGTGTATGACATCAGCGGTAAGCCACCGGCGACGATTGAGTGGGAATAATCCCACGCCCGCTGGTTAACGCCTGAGCCTCCTGAAGCCCGCTGACCCGCGGGCTTTTTTATTGGCTTAATCTCCCGCAACGCCTGTTTTAACCTTTCAGCACATCCACACGCTTCGCTGGTGATTTTCTGTTCTTTTTACCGGAAGTTACGCTATTCTCGATGCAGTAAAAGCCTGTACCTGCTTCCTGTTGAGTCCTGCTTTTATCCGCCGCTTCGATAATCCGTATCCTCAAGCCGCTTACTGAAATGCCTGCTGATCGGGCACGTCGTAATCCTTACGCCATCAGGAATGTTGTCATGCTCTCACTGAAAGTGTTCAGCCTGTTTTTTGTTGCCGTGCTGCTGTTATCACTCGGAGCCAGCATTGCGCAGGCGACGCGCCACGGCGAAACCGCAGAGCGGGGCGGCTGGGTGACGGCCCGCCGCGATTCGGCTGGCATTGCGCCCGATCCGCGCGCGCTATACACCCTGGCTGTCGTGCAGGTCTACGCGGCACCGACCTATGGCTGGAAAGGGCGGGTGGCGGTGCACCCCTGGATCATCTTCAAGCGTGCCGGTGAAACGCGCTACACGCGCTATGAAGTCATAAGCTGGGGCAGCGGCGACAAAGTCCGGCGCAATTCCAACCTGCCGGATGGCTACTGGTATGGCGCAAAACCCAGGCTGCTGGTGGATCACCGTGGGCCAGAAGCGCAGGCGATGATCCCGCAGATTGAAGCGGCAATTAAATCCTATCCCTGGCCGACCACCTACCGCGCCTGGCCGGGGCCGAACAGCAACACCTTTCTGGCACATATCGGACGGGAAGTGCCCGCCCTGAAGCTTGATCTGCCCGCGAACGCGCTGGGTAAAGATTACCGGCCACTGTGGCGTCCGGTCGGACTGCCGCCCTCCGGACGCGGCGTGCAGGTGTCGATTCTGGGTGTGGCGGGCGTGACGCTGGGCGCGGAAGAGGGGTTTGAAGTGAATCTGCTGGGGCTGAATATGGGCCTCGATTTTATGCCGTTCCGGCTGCGGCTGCCGTTCATCGGCGGTCTGGGCAGTGACAATCTTCAGCAGGACAAACCCTGACACTCAGGCCCCGACAGGGGCCATTTCATGTCAGCAGACGCCAAAGTCACCCTCTTCGTGATAGAGGTTGACGCTCTCTGCGTTAACTTCTATTTCCTTCTTCGTTGCATCATCGACCCGTGCACACCACAGGGTGTCGCCTTCAACCCGAAGCACCTGCATTTTAGGGCCGCCAGTTTTCGACTGCACAAAATCCTCTGCTTTAAACATTCTGCCTCCGTTGTTTGCTCCAGATGTCGCCAGACGAAACGTGCCGCTGACGATTTTTTGCGTACCGTTTTCCAGTTTATACCCTGGCAGTTTTACTGCGAGAAAAAGTCTGCGCATGCTGCGTCGCACGAAGACATTTTTGCTGAGTTGTCAGTTGACAACTGTTCGGTTCGGCGTCAGGATAGGGACAAAATATGGCAAGGAAACGGCATCCCAACAAAGAGATTGAAACGGCATTGCGCTATGCCGAATCACTTGGCTGGCTGGTGGTCACCAGCGGTCATCACGCATGGGGAAAAATGTACTGCCCGAAAAATCTGCTGACGTGCCGATGCGGGGAATTTTGTCTGACCTGTATCTGGAACACACCCGGAAACGCACATCAGCATGCCTGCGCACTGCGGCGCGTGGTTGATAACTGCCACTATCTGAAGTCCTGATGCAGCATAAGGAGAGGTCCATGGAATATTGTTTTACACTGCGGTTCAGCCTGCCGGAAGGGCATGTGCCAGCAGATGAAATGCTGGAAACGCTGGCTGCGGCAGGCTGTGATGATGCGCTGATAGGCCTGGGGATGCCGGGCCGGATCGCTCTGGAGTTTACCCGGGAAGCGGACTCGGCAATGGCGGCCCTGATTCAGGCGGAAGAGGATGTGCAGCGCGCCATTCCGGGTGCCACCCTGGTGGAGGCTGCGCCCGATTTTGTCGGCTTAACAGACGTGGCTGAGATCGTTGGTATGACCCGGCAGAATATGCGCAAGCTGATGCTGAGCCATCGTCCACCGTTTCCGCTGCCGGTGCATGATGGCAAAACCGCCATCTGGCATCTGTCGGATGTGCTGGAGTGGCTGAGCCAGCGCGGTGACTATGCGCTGCCTGCCGCGACCCGCGAGCTGGCCCGAGTCACGCGGCAGCGCAACCTCAACGGATCGCTGCAACGCTACGGTATACAGTCCTGATTAGTGCGGCAGCAGGAAGAGCGTCGCCAGCCCCAGGAAGATAAAGAAGCCGCCGGTATCGGTCAGTGCAGTGATAAGGACGCTGGAGCCCACCGCCGGATCGCGCTTCATTTTGGTCATGACCAGCGGCACCAGAACGCCCATCAGTGCAGCCAGCAGCAGATTCAGCGCCATCGCCAGCATCATCACGCCGCCGAGCGCCATATTGTCATACATCAGCCAGGTAATCGCGCCCATGATGCCGCCCCAGAACAGGCCGTTGATTAGCGCGACGCCGAGTTCACGAACGATCAGAAACGAGAAGTTACCCGGTTCGACCTGATGTAAGGCCAGCGCCCGCACAATCATGGTTATAGTCTGGTTGCCGGTATTGCCGCCGATACCGGCGACGATGGGCATCAGCGTCGCCAGGGCCACGATCTGGGAAATGGTGCCTTCAAACAGGCCGATAACCCGTGAGGCAACAAAGGCGGTGCAGAGGTTAATAGCCAGCCAGGCCCAGCGTTTACGCACCGATTTGCGTACCGGCGCAAACACGTCCTCTTCCTGACTGATACCGCCCATTTTACGGATGTTGCTTTCGTTTTCGGCATTCACCAGGTCGATGATGTCTTCGATGGTGACGCGGCCAATCAGTTTGCCCTTTGCATCAGTGACGGCGGCAGAGATCAGGTTATAACGTTCAAAGGCGCTGGCCGCATCTTCGGCTTTGTCGTTGAGCTGAAAGGTGGTTGGCCGCGGGTTCATCACGTCGCTGACCCGCGTGGTGGGTTTATTCAGCAGGATATCGGTCAGCATCAGCTCGCCCAGCAACTGATTCTGTTTATTGGTGATAAAGAGTTTATCGGTACCGCCGGGCATGCTTTTGCGCTTGCGCAGAAAACGCTGCACGGTCGCCAGCGTGACATCATCGCGCACCGTCAGGATATTGAAATCCATGACGCGGCCGACGCGGTCACGGTCAAGCTGCACCATGCTCAGCATACGGGCACGCAGTGCAGGCTCGACGGTCGCCAGCAGGCGTCCGGTCAGGTCGCGAGGCAGATAACGCGCCAGCCAGACCTGATCGTCGATATCCAGCGGCTGGATGGCGCGCAGGATATCACGGTCGCTCATCTCTTCGGTGAGACTCGCCCAGACCGTTTCAGAGGCTTCTACCAGCACATGGCCGCGCCGTTCATTCGGCACCAGCCGCCAGAGCGCCTGACGCTCCTCTTCGGGCAAGGCTTCGAGAATATCCGCGAGGTCAGCGGCGTGCAGTTGCAGAATGTCCTGTTCCAGCGCATCGCGCCGGACCGCATTTTCACGTTGCTGCTCAGGGCTGAGATCGCCGGATTTCTCCAGCAGCGCATCAACCAGATCGTGCTCGTTGAGCAGCAGCGTCAGAATGCGATGACGTATTTCACTTAAACGTTGAGAGTGAGAGGCAGACACAATTGATCCCTTTAGTCTGAAAGCACCAGCACGAAGTGTAGCGTTTCGCCTGAAAAAGGGATGCAAAAAAGCGTCCGGTTGTCTGGATTATGGTCAGGTTTCAGGCGAAAAAATCACGATTCGTTAGCGCGTATCACCTGTTGTGATAACAACCGGCTCGGGGATCGTTTTCTGTTGCTGATGATGCTCGAAGGCAGCAGGCAGGATAAAAATCAGGCGACTAAAAAGAATGATAAAACTGATCAGCAACACAATACGGGTCATGGTGCCGGTTTTCTGACGTCTTCGGGGAGAAATAGCGCTGTTCACGCGGGGTGGTTCCTGTAATGACCCATGCAGGGCGACTGCAATATTTAGTCACAGTCGCCTGATGAAATCAATCGCTGTAGAAAAAAACAGCAGATAAAGATCAGTAGCTCGCTTTCTGCGCCAGCAGCGTAGCGAAACGACAGGTAATACGGTTACCGTTTTCGTCGGTGCGATGCAGCTGACCGGGATGCTCGTTGTACTTCACGATATGCCAGTTGCGGTAGTAGTGGCTGAGCTCACCCGACTTAAACGCAAAGGCGAAATCTGACGGGCAGGGCATATCCGGCGTGTTCATCGCCGCAACAATCAGGTTATAGCCGTTTCTGACGGTACAGGCCTGCATATCGGCAATCAGCTGAGGAATGGTCTGCGGCTGCAGAAACATCATCACCACGGTCGACAGTACGAAGTCGAAGCCGCCATTGAAGCGCGTATTATTCAGGTCACGCTGTTCGGTATGAATGCCGCTCAGTGACTCCTGCTCAACAATGGTCTGCAGGCGCGCCAGGCTCTGCGGATTGTGATCCCACGCCGTGACGTCAAAACCGTGCTGATTCAGAAACAGCGTATTGCGGCCCACGCCGCAGCCCAGGTCAAGTGCCTTGCCGACGGTCAGCTTAGGCAGCGCCGCCACCACTTCAGAGTGGGGCGGCGTCAGGCCATAGGTTTCGGCGAAATAGTTATCGCCGGAAATCGGTGCGGTTGGTTGTGTCATCGTCTTCAGTTCAGTTAAAAGGGCGCCAGGCGCCCAGGTCATCAGGCTTCTTCTTCGAGGATCAGTTTCCATCCCGTCACGTCATTCCAGTAAACCTGCTCACGTTCAAGGTCGAGCTGGACCAGGTTGTTCTGGCTGAAGTAGCCCGCCGGGAAAACCAGCGTCCAGTGGCCGTCATCACACTTCAGGGTTAAGGAGTCGGGACGGGTAGTGGCCTGGCGCTGATTATTCAGCAGCGTACCCAGACGCAGCAGGAAAATCAGCGGCACAAACTGCTTTTTCTTAAACAGCGTGACGCGCGGCAGCTCATCGAGCTTCACCGCTTTACGGTGGAATCTGACCAGTGCCGCCAGCAGCATCTGCTGATCCTGATTGAAACCCGGCAGGTTGGTATTTTGCAGGATATAGGCTGAATGGCGTTGCAGAGCGCTGTGATTGATGGTCAGGCCCACCTCATGCAGCATCGCCGCCCATTTCAGCAGGGCAGCCAGCTGCGGATTGGCCAGTTTCGGGTTCTGCTCGCGCCACTGCAGATAGAGCTGCTCGGTGGTTTCCAGCACCCGACGCGCCTGATCGCTGTCGATAGCGTAATGGTTCGCCAGGCTCTGTGCGGTCCTGCTGCGAATATCCTGATGACGGAAACGGCCTTCCATCTCATACAGCACGCCTTCACGCAGCGCGCCGTCGGAGAGGCGCAGCTCGCGAATCGCCAGCGCATCAAACACACCACACAGAATCGCCAGCCCCGGTACAAACACGCTTTTGCGCTCTTCGGAGAGGCCCGGCAGACTCAGGGCCGCAAAAGATTTGTGTTTCATCACCTCGTCATAAAGCTTGTCGAGACGCTCGGGCGTGATCAGCTTCTCTTTCTCATCCATCGCCTGTAACACCTCGCAGGCGGCTTTGATGGTGCCGGAGGCGCCCAGCGCGTACTGCCAGCCGTGAAGACGATATTGCCAGGCCAGGGTTTCCAGCTTCTGGGCCGCCGCTAAACGGGCGCGGCGGAAGTTTTCACGGCTGATTTCGCCTTTCGGGAAGTAGAGCTGAGCGAAGCTGACGCAACCCATACGGCGGCTTTCGACCAGTTGCGGTTCAAAATCCTCACCAATGACCAGTTCGGTGGAGCCGCCACCGATATCAATCACCAGCTTTCGGCCTTTTTCCGGCTGCGTGTGCTCCACGCCCATAAAGATCAGACGCGCCTCTTCATGGCCCGAAATCACTTCGATAGGATAGGGGATCACCTCGGCAGCACGCTGCAGGAAGGTTTCGGCGTTGACCGCTTCACGCAGCGTATGGGTGCCGACGATCGTCACGTTGCTGGGACTGAACCCCTGCAAACGCTCGGCGAACAGGGCAAGGCAGGCCAGCCCGCGCTCCATTGCCTCCTCGCTGAGGTTGTGCTGCGCATCCAGCCCGTCAGCCAGATGAACGCGCTGTTTAAGGCGACCCAGTACCTGCATCGCACCATCGACAACCCGCGCAATCACCATGTGGAAACTGTTCGAGCCCAGGTCAATCGCCGCAAACTCCTGGGGTTTTGGCGTACTTTTATGAGAAATTGGCATAGGATTTATTCAGGTTGTTCCAGGTTCTTGATGTAATCATAAATCGCCAGCTGCGAGCGCACTTTACGACGATTGCCGCGCTGGACGTAGTGATTACTCAGCTCTTTATCGACGATGCGGGCTTTCACCGTATCACTCAACTGAATGGCAATGATATCGAGTATGCGCTGCCGGATGCGGGGATCGAGGATCGCCACGGCCACTTCAATGCGGTAATCAATGTTACGCGTCATCCAGTCAGCGGAGGAGAGGAACACCTTTTTATCGCCGCCATTCTCAAAAATATAGACGCGATCGTGTTCCAGATAACGGTCAACAATACTGATGACGCGAATATTTTCGCTGATCCCGGGCAGGTCAGGGATCAGTGAGCACATTCCGCGCACCAGGAGGTTCACTTTCACTCCTACGCTGGAGGCTGTATAAAGCCGATCAACCAGCCCTTTGTCCACCAGATTGTTGATTTTCAGAGTAATGCCGCTGGGCTTATTCTGCTGGGCGTTGGCGATTTCGGTATCGATCAGTTCATACAGCATGCGGCGCGAGTTCTGCGGTGACACCATCAGGTGATCAAAGGTCACAGGCCGATAGGGGTTTTCGATAAAGTTGAAGACCCGGCGCACCTCATTGGTAATGCGCGCGTCTGCCGTCAGCAGGGAGTAATCTGTATAGAGTCGTGCGGTTTTCTCGTTAAAGTTGCCGGTGCCGATATGTGCGTAGCGCACAATCTCTTCGCCCTCGCGGCGCGAGATCAGGAACAGCTTGGCGTGAATCTTCAGACCTGGCGCAGAAAAAATGACGTGGACGCCGGCTTCGGTCAGACGCTTGGCCCAGTAGATATTGGCCTCTTCATCAAAGCGCGCCTGCAACTCAACGACCACCGTCACCTTTTTACCGTTATAGGCGGCATGGATCATCGCATCCATGATGCGCGAATGTTTCGCGACGCGGTAGATGTTGATTTTGATCGCCAGCACGCTGGGGTCAAACGACGCCTGACGCAGCAGTTCCAGCACATGCTCAAACGTGTGATAGGGATAGTAGAGCAGCACGTCGCGGTTGCGAATCGCATCGAAGCCATTGCGGAAGCCATCAAAGCCAATGTGACGGATCTGCGGCAGCGGGCGGTTAATCAGGTTGTTTTTGCCGACGTTCGGGAAGCCGATAAAGTCTTTGAAGTTGTGGTAGCGGCCGCCCGGCAGTATAGAGTCAAAATTCGAGATGGAGAGCTTGTGGCACAATAACTCAACCATCGCTTCCGGCATGTCGCGCTGATAGACGAAACGCACTGGCTCGGCGGTCAGGCGTTGTTTAAGGCTGGAGGACATCAGCTCCAGCAGGCTGGACTCCATCTCCGTCACCAGATCGTACTCCGCGTCACGCGTCATTTTCATCGAATAGGCGTTAAGCGCGTCATAGTCATAGAAGCCTTTGAAGATGTCATCCAGGCAGTAACGCAGAATATTGTCCAGCAGGATCATCGGCTTGCGGCGGCGCGGCGGCTCTGCCGGCAGGTTAATAAAGCGCGGCACCTTATCGGATGGGATCTCCAGCAGCGCATAACGGATGTCGTCACCGCGAATAATCTCTACCGCCAGATAGGTGTAATCATCTTTAAGGAACTCGGTCAGGTCGGTTTCATGGGTGATCAGAATCGGCGAGATATGCTGACGCAACTCATGTTTGAAATAGTGGCGCAGCCACGCCTGCTGGTTAAGGGAGAGCTGACGTTCGTTGATCAGGAAGATCTGATTACGCGCCATCTCCAGCAGCAGCTCATTATAAAGCGCATCAAATTCCTGATCGGACTTCATTACCCGCTGCTGGATTTTCTTAAACAGATGGCGTGGCGTACTGGCAGACCCCTGCTCTTCACCAATCAGGATACGGCGTTTGAGATCGGCAAACCGCACTTTATAGAATTCGTCGAGATTGTTGGAGTAGATGCCCAGAAAGCGCATCCGCTCAATCAGTGGATTGCTTTTATCTGCGGCTTCCTGCAAAACCCGTTCATTAAAAGATAACCAGCTTAATTCTTTTTCAATGTAAAGCTTTACCTGACCCATTCTCACTCCATTTAGCGGTTGCAGGACTGAAGATCCAGTATCCATCAACATTATGGCGAGAGTATGGCAGCGTTGTCCAACGCCAGCAGTTGTCTTATCAATCGGCTACGGGCAACATAGCGGCTTATTTTGGCCCTGTTTCCGGAACCGCATGAGCGTAAACCACATTCCTGTCCAATTCAGCGATCGTAAGCGTCGTGCCGTAGATCGGCTGACGCGGCGGCTGATCACCTGCTGTGGTGTGGCGATCCTGCTGTTAATGCTGCTGCTGTTTTGCTGGCTGATTGGCGTGGTACTTCCGCTGTTCAGTGCGCCAGGCGTGCAGATGATGCCCAGCCAGCAGCTCTGGGATCGTGCGCCCGCTGTCGCGACAGGGAATCAGGGCCGGCTCGGCTGGCGTATCAGCAGCCAGGGCGCTGCCCGGTTTATTCCGCTGGATGGCCAGCCTGCTGAACCGGCGCTGGCGCTGACGCCGCCGCCTGATGAGGTGGTGCGGAGCAGTGATGAACAGACGTTGCTGCTGAACATGCAGGGGGCGCTGACACTGATGCAGCCCACCGCTGACGGGCAGTGGCATTTTCCGCTGGGTGACCAACCTTTTCATCTGCCTGAAGGCGGCGTAACGAAGATGGCGCTGGCAACGCGTCACGCCGGTCAGTGGCGCATTGCGGCACTGACGGCAGCCGGACTCCGGGTGCTGACGCTCGGCACCGATCGGCAGGCCTCGGTGTTCTCACTGCCGCAGGATCGGCTGGATCAGCTGGCACTCTCTCCGACAGGCGATCTGCTCTATACCACGGAAGGCAGCCTGCTGCGGGTCTGGCAACTGGATGACGATCGGGCTCACCTGCGCGAAACCCACACGCTGGCGCAGCCCCCGCAAAGCCTGCATCTGCTGGTGGGCGGCAGAACGCTGCTGATTCAGGATCGCACTGGTGTCACACAGTGGTTCGCTATTGCCAGCGGGCAGGGGCCGCGCCTGCAGCGTATCCGGACGTTTGCCGACAGCAGGAGCGATGACGGCACGCTACTGGTGACAGAATCACAACGGCGGGTGTTTGCGACGATCAGCAAACAGGGGCTGCTACGTCTGTTTGCCAGCAAGCAGCCCGGTCCGATTCTGCAGCGTCAGCTGGCGCCCGGCATCGTACAGGCGCAGTTTTCCCCTGAGGGCGACAGCCTGCTGATTGAGCGGGCGGGAAGCTGGCAGCTCCTCCGGCTCGATAATCCCTGGCCGGACGTCACCTGGCGCAGTTTCTGGCAAAAAATCTGGTATGAAAATTATCCCGGTCCGGACTGGGTCTGGCAGTCCACGGCGGCGGGCGACAGCTATCAGGCCAAGTTCAGCCTGATGCCGATGGTGACAGGAACGTTAAAAGCGGCCAGCCTGGCGCTGCTGTTTGCCACCCCGCTGGCGCTGGCCGCAGCGATGTACACCGCATGGTTTATGTCGCCCGGATTACGGCGCTGGGTAAAACCGGCCATCGAGATGATGGGCGCGCTGCCGAGCGTGGTGGTGGGGCTGATTGCCGGGATCTGGCTGGCACCGCATATCGGACAGGCGCTGGTGGGCGTCCTGCTGCTGCCGCTGACGCTGGCGGGCACGTTACTGCTGTGCGGTGTACTCAGCGCACGGTTACCGTCGCGCTGGCGGCAGCCGGGCCGTGAGGTGCTGATTCTGCTGCCGCTGCTGTTGCTGGTCACGTTGCTGACGCTTTGGCTGCCCACGTTGTTTATCCCGGATGCGGGCGACTGGCTGCCCCATTATGAGCAGCGCAATCTGCTGGTCGCGGCGCTGGCGATGGGCTTTGCGCTGGTGCCCCTGATTTTCACGCTCGCCGAAGATGCCCTCTTCAGCGTACCGGCTGCGCTGGGGCAGGGTTCGCTGGCGCTGGGGGCCACGCCGTGGCAGACCCTGACCCGCGTCGTCCTGCCGGGTGCCTCCGCCGGGATTTTTGCCGCGCTGATGATCGGACTGGGACGTGCCGTAGGCGAAACCATGATTCTGCTGATGGCGACCGGGAATACGCCGCAGAGCGAAGGCGGGCTGTTCAGCGGTCTGCGTGCGCTGTCGGCGAATATCGCCATTGAGATGCCCGAAGCGGTGGCGGGCAGTGCGCATTATCGCGTGCTGTTTCTCAGCGCCCTGATGCTGCTTATCTTTACGCTGGTGATTAACACCGTGGCCGAACTGATTCGTCAGCGGCTGCGTCAGCGTTACAGTCAGCAGGAGGAACAGGCATGAAGGCAATGCGACAGAACGACCGCTGGCGCTGGTTAACCGCCGGGGCCGTCACGGTCTGCCTGCTGGCCTTTACGCTGCTCATCGGGCTGCTGGCCTGGCAGGGTATTCGGGCTTTCTGGCCGCAACGCGTGGATCTCTACACATTCAGTCAGCCGGAAGGGGGCGAGACACGTCTGCTGGGCGAAACCCTGGAACATCAGCGCCATTTTCCGACCCCGGTGGGGGAAGAGGGCAACAGCGGCGGACAGGTTCATCGCTACCTGGTGAAAACCGGTAACCGCGACTGGGACGCCCCTGACTTCCGGGTCATCTACAGCCGTACCGCAGCGCAGGTCAGCCAGCCAGCGGACATCATGGTGTTGCAGCGGCGCAGCCACGGCCTGGCCTACGGCTGGTTTGTCGGCCTGCGGGAAGACAATGACGAGTTAACCGCGCAGCATCCTGATGCGCTGCTGCATCAGCGACTGGCGCAGGTACAGACGCTGGTGCGACAGGCCAGTCAGATCCGGCGGGTCGATATGGCGCGCCTCAACAACCAGCGTGAAGATCTTGATGAGCAGGCGGCCAGAAACCGCGCTGCCGGGCACTTCGATCTGCAGGCCGAATCGGAATATCAGGCCAATCAGGCCGCTCTGCAGCGCCGCTTTAATCAGCTGAGCGAGACGCTCGCGGCCCTGCAACTGCAGAGTCAGCGCGATCTGCTTATCCTGCGTGACGTCAAGGGCACCGAACATGCGATTCCACTGACCGAAATCGTCGACAGCTGGCAGCCAAACGCCATGACCCTGAGCGGTAAAATGGGGCATTTTCTGCATCAGCTGTGGCGTTTTGTCAGCGACTCGCCCGCCGAAGGCGAGAGCGAGTCCGGGGCGTTTCCGGCTATCTTTGGCACGGTGCTGATGGTGCTGCTGATGTCGGTGGTGGTGATGCCGCTGGGCGTCGTTGCCGCCATCTGGCTGCATGAATATGCCGGGCGTCACGCGCTGACGCGGCTGGTGCGTATTGCGGTGGTCAATCTGGCAGGCGTGCCCTCCATCGTCTACGGCGTCTTTGGCCTGGGATTCTTTGTCTGGCTGGCGGGCGGCACAATCGATCGGCTGTTTTTCGCCAGCGCGCTGCCGAACCCCACATTTGGTACGCCCGGCTTGCTCTGGGCGTCGCTGACGCTAGCCCTGCTGACGCTGCCCGTGGTGATTGTGGCGACCGAAGAGGGGTTATCCCGCATTCCCAACAGCCTGCGTCAGGGTTCACTGGCGCTGGGGGCCACTCAGGCGGAAACGCTGTGGAACGTAGTTCTGCCAATGGCGGTGCCTGCCATGCTGACCGGCCTGATTCTGGCTGTCGCGCGGGCCGCCGGAGAAACCGCACCGCTGATGCTGGTGGGCGTGGTCAAGATGGTGCCGGAGTTACCGGTGGACGCGGTGTTTCCTTATCTGCATCTGGACCGCAAGTTCATGCATCTGGGCTTCCAGATTTACGATCTGGCGTTTCAGAGTCCGAATATTGAGGCAGACCGGCCGCTGGTCTTCGCAACCGCACTGCTGCTGGTGCTGATTATTCTCTCTCTGAATCTGCTGGCGATGGGGCTGCGTCACCGTCTGCGTGAACGCTACCGTCTTATGATTCAATAACAGGTTATGACTATGACGTCCGACACGGATATCGCGCTGATCGTTAACCATCTGTCGCTGTGGTATGGCGAGCGCCAGGCGCTGCAGAATATTTCGCTGCAGGTGCCTAAAAACAGGATTACCGCGCTGATTGGGCCTTCTGGCTGCGGCAAGTCAACGCTGCTGCGCTGCTTTAATCGCATGAACGATGTGATCGATCACTGCCGGGTCGAGGGTGACGTGCTACTGGGATCGCAGTCGATCCTGCGCCCTGAGCAGGATCTCTCGGCACTGCGCCGACGGGTGGGCATGGTGTTCCAGCGGCCCAATCCCTTTCCTAAATCGATCTATGAAAACGTGGTCTACGGGCTGCGTCTGCAGGGCGTGCGCGATCGGCGGGTGCTGAACGAAGCCTGCGAGCGGGCGCTGCGGGCGGCCGCGCTCTGGAGTGAAGTGAAAGATCAGCTGTCGCAGAATGCGCTGACGCTCTCTACCGGCCAGCAGCAGCGTCTGGTCATCGCCCGCGCCATCGCGATTGAGCCGGAAGTGCTGCTGCTGGATGAGCCGACCTCCGCGCTGGACCCTATCTCTACGCTGGTGATTGAAGAGCTGATGACCACGCTCAGGCAGCATTTTACGCTGGTGCTGGTGACGCATAATATGCAGCAGGCGTCACGCGTCTCCGATTACACCGCATTTATGCATCAGGGCACGTTAGTGGAGTTTGACGAGACCGACCGCATCTTTACCGCGCCGAAACAGCGCCGGACCGAAGATTATATTACAGGGCGCTACGGCTGAATCAGCCTCGGGAAAGGGGCGGTCTGCAGGACGATGACACCGGCTCAGGGAGCCTGTGTCCTGGGTAAAGACGCAAAAGACGCCCTTCCTGGCAGGCTCAGCGCGGGCCATCCATGGCCCGCGCTGCTTTACTCCGGACACAGGCCCACATCACTTTACGTTTGTCAGCCGTCTGTGGAAAACTCCTGACGGCTTCCAGTACATCAGTCGTTAGCATAGCCCTGCGGCGGCAGCGGTTCGCCATCCAGCCAGGCTTTGCCGTCGCGCATCGTCAGACGGCCCTCAACAAACCAGCCGATCACCAGCGGATAGATGGCATGCTCCTGATGCTGAACCCGCTCCGTGATCTCTGCCTCCGTGTCGCCGGGAAAAACCGGGACTTTCGCCTGCAGGATCACCGGGCCACCATCCAGCTCTTCGGTGACAAAATGCACGGAGGTGCCATGTTCGCTGTCGCCATTCTCCAGCGCCTGACGGTGCGTATGCAGGCCCGGATACTTCGGCAGCAGAGAAGGGTGGATATTCAGCAGGCGATCGTGAAAATGGGCCACAAAAGCGGAGCTGAGAATCCGCATATAGCCGGCCAGCACAATCAGATCGGGCGAATACGCCTCGATTTCCGCGATGAGCTGGCGGTCGAAGGCTTCACGGTCAGCGAAGTCGCTGGCGGCAAGCGCATGGGCGGGAACGCCCGCCTCCTGCGCCCGCGTCAGGCCATACGCGGCGGCACGGTTGCTGAACACGGCAGCCACGCTGCCGTGAATCCGCCCGCTTGCGCAGGCGTCAAGGATGGACTGAAGGTTACTTCCGTTGCCGGAAATCAGCACAACCAGCTTTTTCATCCGTTAATAACCACACGCTCTTCAGCATCAGACGCTTTGATCACACCCAGCTTCCAGGCTTTTTCGCCCGCCGCCTGCATCAGCGCAATCGCCTTATCCGCATCGGCCGGGCTCAGGACAATGACCATGCCGACGCCGCAGTTAAAGGTGCGATACATCTCGAAACGGCTGACGTTGCCCGCCTGCTGCAGCCAGCTGAAGACGGCCGGCCACTGCCAGCTCGTCTCGTCGATGACTGCCTGGGTGTTGTCTGGCAGCACGCGTGGAATGTTTTCCCAGAAGCCGCCGCCGGTCAGATGCGCAATCGCATGTACATCGACCTGCTCAATCAGGCTCAGGATGTTCTTCACATAGATGCGGGTTGGTTCCAGCAGATGGTCGGCCAGCGGTTTGCCTTCCAGCTGTTCAGACAGCGGATCGGTATTGCTGACTTCCAGAATTTTGCGCACCAGCGAGTAGCCATTGGAGTGCGGGCCGCTGGAGCCGAGGGCGATCAGCACGTCGCCATCCTGCACCTTGCTGCCATCAATGATTTCTGACTTTTCTACCACGCCGACGCAGAACCCGGCCACGTCATAATCTTCGCCGTGATACATGCCTGGCATCTCGGCGGTTTCACCGCCCACCAGCGCACAACCTGACTGCAGACACCCTTCAGCGATACCGGTAATCACCGCAGAGGCCGTTTCCACATCCAGTTTCCCGGTGGCGTAATAGTCGAGGAAGAAGAGCGGCTCGGCACCCTGAACCACCAGATCGTTAACGCACATCGCAACCAGGTCAACGCCGATGGCATCGTGACGTTTGAGATCCATCGCCAGACGCAGCTTGGTGCCCACGCCATCGGTGCCGGAAACCAGCACGGGTTCACGGTATTTCTGCGGCAGCGCGCAAAGCGCACCAAAACCGCCCAGTCCACCCATCACTTCCGGGCGACGCGTCTTTTTCACTACGCCTTTAATACGGTCAACCAGAGCGTTACCAGCATCAATATCAACACCGGCGTCTTTGTAACTGAGAGAGGTTTTGTCGGTCACTGCGAGGTCCCCACGCGAGTTGCGGTTGGTGGTTTAAAATAAAGCGCGGCAATTCTATCAGTGCAGGCAAACGTTTGCGAGTCCGGGATTGCGCATCGGCCGAATTTCATCAATCCTCTGTTTATCCCTGTAAAAGCCGCGGTATTGCGCAAGGAGAGGTGGCGCGCCGTCCAAAAGGCGGTATAATCCCGCGATTTTTTTTTAGCTCAACTCATTCCGGGAGAACACCAATGAAGATCGTGGAAGTCAGACACCCGCTGGTCAAACATAAACTGGGCCTGATGCGTGAGCATGATATCAGTACAAAGCGTTTTCGCGAGCTGGCGTCTGAAGTGGGCAGCCTGCTGACCTACGAAGCGACCGCCGATCTGGAAACAGAGCGCGTAACCATTGAGGGCTGGAACGGCCCGGTAGAGATCGATCAGATCAAAGGCAAAAAAATCACGGTGGTGCCGATTCTGCGTGCCGGTCTTGGCATGATGGAAGGGGTGCTGGAGCACGTTCCCAGCGCCCGTATCAGCGTGGTGGGCGTCTACCGTGATGAAGAGACGCTGGAGCCAGTGCCTTACTTCCAGAAGCTGGTGTCTAACATCGAAGAGCGCCTGGCGCTGGTCGTCGATCCGATGCTGGCTACCGGTGGCTCCATGATCGCCACCATTGATCTCCTGAAGAAAGCGGGCTGCTCCAGCATTAAGGTGCTGGTGCTGGTTGCTGCGCCGGAAGGGATCGCGGCGCTGGAGAAAGCGCATCCGGATGTTGAGCTCTACACCGCGTCCGTGGATCAGGGGCTGAACGAAAAGGGTTATATCATTCCTGGACTCGGCGATGCCGGGGACAAAATTTTCGGAACCAAATAAATCGTATAGCCGACCAGAGAGTCGGCTTTTTTTTGGCAAAAAAACGTTCCCGTAACCGGTCGGGTCTGCCGTCAGGCTGACCGGCGCACCTGCTGCTGTGGCAGCGGCGCGGACCTGCGGGAGAGATAACCTAAGGGGATAAATGATGACTCGTCGCGCCATTGGCGTCAGTGAACGACCGCCGTTACTGCAAACCATTCCGCTCAGCCTGCAACACCTGTTCGCGATGTTTGGCGCCACCGTACTGGTGCCAATTCTGTTCCATATCAACCCGGCTACCGTGCTGCTGTTCAACGGGGTGGGCACACTGATTTATCTCTTTATCTGTAAAGGCAAAATTCCCGCCTATCTGGGATCGAGTTTTGCATTTATCTCGCCGGTCCTGCTGTTGCTGCCGTTGGGCTATGAGGTAGCGCTGGGCGGGTTTATTCTGTGCGGCGTGCTGTTCTGCATTGTGGCGCTGATTGTTAAACGCGCCGGAACCGGCTGGCTCGACGTCATGTTCCCGCCCGCAGCAATGGGGGCGATTGTCGCCGTCATCGGTCTGGAGCTGGCGGGCGTGGCCGCCAACATGGCGGGCCTGCTGCCCGCTGAAGGCAGTACGCCTGACAGTAAAACAGTGCTGATCTCGCTGGTCACGCTGGCGGTAACGGTATTCGGTTCAGTGTTATTCCGCGGTTTTCTGGCGATCATCCCGATTCTGGTTGGGGTAGTCGTGGGGTATCTGCTCTCCGCCTTTATGGGTATCGTGGACTGGAGTGGAGTAGCACGCGCGCCGTGGTTTGCCCTGCCAACTTTCTACACGCCGCGCTTTGAGTGGGTAGCAATGCTGACGATTCTGCCTGCGGCGCTGGTCGTCATTGCCGAGCATATCGGCCATCTGGTAGTGACCGCGAACATCGTGAAGAAAGATCTGATCCGTGACCCGGGCCTGCATCGTTCAATGTTTGCCAACGGCTTATCGACGGTGATCTCTGGTTTCTTTGGTTCCACGCCAAACACCACATACGGCGAGAATATTGGCGTGATGGCGATTACCCGTGTCTACAGTACCTGGGTCATCGGCGGCGCGGCGATTCTGGCAATCCTGCTCTCCTGCATCGGCAAGCTGGCGGCGGTAATCCAGGCGATTCCGGTGCCGGTAATGGGCGGCGTCTCACTGCTGCTGTATGGCGTGATTGGCGCATCCGGTATCCGCGTGCTGATCGAATCTAAAGTCGATTACAACAAGGCGCAGAACCTGATCCTCACCTCAGTGATTCTGATCATTGGCGTCAGCGGCGCGAAGGTGCATATCGGCGCGGCGGAGCTGAAAGGCATGGCGCTGGCGACGATCGTGGGTGTCGGCCTGGCGTTGATCTTCCGTGTGATCTCGTTGCTCAGACCGGAAGAAGTGGTACTGGACGCTGACGAACCGCGTAAACCGTGATCCCGGGCTGAGTCACGGGATCGGGGCAGGGACGCCCCATTCATCTCTTTCTGAAAACTGTGTTAGACTTCCCTCGATTTTTTGCTTGTTCTCTTGCTGAGGTGCTTCTGAACACGCCGGCACAATTGTCATTGCCACTCTATTTACCAGACGACGAAACCTTTTCCAGCTTCTGGCCGGGGGAAAACCCGTCGCTGATTGCCGCACTGAAAGGTGCTCTTAACCAGCAACATGGCAGCTATCTCTACTTCTGGTCACGTGAAGGGGGAGGCCGGAGCCATCTGCTGCACGCCGCCTGCGCAGAGATGTCAGCGCGCAATGAAGCAGTCGGCTATGTTCCGCTTGATAAACGCACCTGGTTTGTGCCGGAAGTGCTGGAAGGGATGGAGCAGCTGTCACTGGTCTGCATCGATAACATTGAATGCATTGCCGGTGAGCCGGAGTGGGAAATGGCGATCTTTGATCTCTATAACCGTATTCTGGAAACCGGCAACACACGGCTGTTAATCACTGGCGATCGACCTCCGCGCCAGCTTAATCTGCAACTGCCTGACCTCGCGTCGCGACTGGACTGGGGACAGATCTATCGCCTGCAGCCGCTTTCCGACGAAGACAAACTGCAGGCACTTCAGCTGCGCGCCGGACTCCGCGGTTTTGAACTGCCGGAAGATGTGGGCCGCTTCCTGCTGAAGCGGCTGGACCGTGAAATGCGCACGCTGTTCGATACGCTGGATCGACTCGATCGTGCCTCTATCAGTGCTCAGCGTAAACTCACCATTCCGTTCGTGAAAGAGACGCTCGGCCTTTAAAGGATGTCGAGCACCGCTTCCGGCGGACGACCGATTCGCGCCCTGTCACCCCTGATCACGATCGGTCTTTCGATCAGCACCGGATTGTCCACCAGCGCATCCAGCAGCGCACTTTCGCTTTTATCGCTGAGTGCCAGCTCGCGATAGATCGTCTCTTTGGTCCGCATTAACTCCCGGGCACTCTGCATCCCCAGCTTCTGCAACAGGATTTGCAGCGTTTCACGATCGGGCGGCGTCTGCAGATAGAGCACGACCTTCGGCTCAATCCCGCGGGCGGTCAGCAGCGCCAGCGTTTCGCGGCTCTTGCTGCAGCGCGGGTTGTGATAAATCGTCACCATCCTGATTCTCCTTATAGGGCGGTGGACTTCACCCTTTCTGATACTGTTTAAAGCGCTGCTGTAACTGGCGCAACTGGTCGATACGGGCGTCGTAGCGCGCCTGCTTCAGGCTGCCGAGCGGCACCTGGGCGCTGGCACTGCTGAGGGTCGTGATCGCCTGGTCGAGCTGGCCATTCAGCGCCAGGCTCTCCGCCCGTGCAGAGAGCTCTTCATCATTCAGCCCCTGTCCGGCAGAGGCCTGAGCCAGCAGATCCCAGCCGTTGGGATCCTCTTTGTTGGTCCAGGTGTAGCGATTCAGAATCCGGCTGGCGCTGGCATACTGCTTCGCTTCAACGTAGGCATTGGCAAGGTTGAGCTGGATGACCGGGCTGTTTTTAGCTCCGCTGGCAGCGCTCAGCAGCGCGATGGCCTGCTGTGGCTGGTTCAGGCCGATGTCGATGTCCGACATGATGTCCAGGAACCAGACATTGCCGGGCTGCTTCGCCAGTAACGGCGTCATGATGCGCTTCGCATCGGCAAAGCTTTTCGCCTGCAGAAACTGTATGGCTTTGCCATATTGCGATGCCATCTGCTCACGGGCATTGCCGCCCGCGTACTGGCTCAGCAGCTCGTCGGTGAGCTGATTACGCCCTGTCGGGTACATCCCAAGCGCACGCACTTTTGCCAGATAAAAATCTTCCGTCGACTGCACCACCACGGGCCGCATCTGGTTCGCCCGGTTACGGGCATCCGCCAGACGGCTGTCAGGCAGGGGATGCGTCAGCAGGATTTCAGGCGGTTTCGAGGAGAAGCGACTCTGGTCGGCCAGTTTCTGCAGGAAGTCTGGCATCGCCTGCGGATCGTATCCGGCACGCTGCAGAACCTGAATCCCGATACGGTCAGCCTCCTGCTCATTGCCCTGAGTAAAGCTGATGATACCCTGCTGCGTCCCCGCCAGAGTGCCGGTCAGGGCAGCCATCCCTGCCTGCGGGCTGGCCATTGCCAGCAGAATCGAGCCCAGCGCGCCAACCCAGGTCAGTGGCGCATTGCGTTTCTGGTCTTCCATTGCGCGTGCCAGATGGCGCTGGGTAACGTGTGAAATTTCATGTGCCATCACAGATGCCAGCTGGCTTTCGTTTTCGGTAAAACGAAACAGCGCCGAGTGCAGCACCACGTTGCCACCAAAGAAAGCAAAAGCGTTAAGCTCATCATTCTGGATCAGAAAGAAATGGAAGGGCGTTTTTACGGCGTCAGCATGTGAGACCAGGCGCTGACCGAGCTGATTAATGTACTGATTCAGTAGCGGATCGTTAATCAGCGGGGCACTGGCGCGCAGCTGGCGTACATAGAAGTCGCCCATCTGCAGCTCCTGATTGATCGACAGCGTGGAACCGGCCGTGGTACCGATATCGGGCAGCGAATCACTGACATCGGCGTAAGCCGGTGACAGCGTCGTAAAAATAAGTGCCGGAAGGAGCGCGGCGATCAGCGTTTTCTTTAACCGGTTCAACATGCCTTAATCCTGTAGAGAGGCTCTGAGAGTGGACAGGTGCGCAGCGGGAACGTTCCCTTTTTCACAGACAACAGCGATCCGGCCCTATCTTAACCACAGCACTAAAAGAAAGAAACGGCGTTTCTGTCAGCTGCCCTGCGTAATTTGGGCAATATCGTGGATTTTGGCGAAAAAAATTGAACATCATGGCAACTTAAACGGCAGGTAAACGATATGAGTTCCAAAAGCATTACCGCGAGGGTGAGAGGGAATAGGGCGCGTTATCTAAGGGATCCCATTATGCTTCGACGGAATAAAGAAGATTCTGCTGTCAGTTAATAAAAAAGAAGGTGCCGCATTGTTTAAAGTTATGTAAATTTGCTCAAAAAAACTGAAGATGGCACGTTTTTTTCCAGGTCTACTCTGAAAAAAACACGGCAAAGATGCCCTGACCCTCCTGTTTAACATCGACAAATTAAATCGTTAATTGATTAGCAGGATTATTAATCCAGCTAAGTATGGCTGCAATTTATTCATTCATACGGACCGCACATGAGATGCAAGGGGGATTTATCAGAGCCAGATTTTAAAAGACCCTTTTTTTCGCTAAATGAAACTTTTCGATTAATTTTGCCTGCGAATCATTTTTGGATGTTATTACTGTTGTGCTGACCTGAATTTACACAGGCGTGAATTACACCGGTGCTGTGATATAGATAGCCGACCCGATTCAGTCCTGAATCTGCCAGACATTATTTGATTTGCTGGAGAGAAGTAATATGCGTTCAGTGGTTTCATACGCGTTAATCGCCATTATTGGCGGCGTCGTTGGTGCGGCTGTCACTCAGAGTGGCGATATTTATGACAAAGTCTCACGCCATTTTGCAACCGAGCCTCAGGAAGCCGAAGGATTCTGGAGCACACCCGCCATCGAAGGATACGGCAAAATTCATTATGAGCCTGATGCCGCGTTTAAGCCGGTCGCGGGCCTCAGCAACAAAATCGTTTTCCAGATCACCCGCAGCGACGGCGCCATGACCGCCCCCAATCTGGGACTGGAGCGCGTGGCGCGCGTGGTGAATTTATATATCGCCTCGGGTGTGCCAGCGGATCAGCTGAAGTTTGTGGTTTCTGTCACCGGTGATGCGACCCCGGCCATGCTCGATAACGCCCATTTCAGACAGTTTTACGGCATCGACAATCCAAACCTGAAGCTGATCAATGAGCTGAATCAGGCGGGTGTGAAAGTTTCAGTCTGCGATCAGTCTGTGGCCTTCCATCACTACCCCAATAACTGGATTGATAAATCGGTCATCCATGCGCTTTCCAGTCCGACCACCGTTTCAACCCTGCAGAATCAGGGTTACGCATGGCTGGCAATGTAAATAGCTTAATTAACCAGGAGAAGAGTGAATGCGTCCAGCAGCATTAGTCGTCATGGCAGCCGTAGCCGGATTTATTGGGGGCAACGTTTTACAGTTGCCCGCGTTATTTGACAAAGTCAGCGGCAAAGTAGCAGAGAATAAAACTGAGCCCGCTGATTTCTGGAGTACGCCAGCGATTGAAGGTTACGGTAAAATACACTATGTGGATACGCCCGCATTTAAACCTGGCACCACCGCAGGTCTGAGTAATAAAATTGTGTTCCAGATCAACCATAATGACGGGGATATCCGCAAGCCAAATCTGGGGCTGGAGCGCGTGGCACGCGTCACTAACCTTTATTATGCGGCGGGGGTGCCACTCGACCAGCTGAAGTTTGTGGTTTCAATTAATGGCGATGCGGTCTCTTCGGCCCTGAATAATGCACAGTTCAGTAAAGCCTATGGAGTTGATAACCCGAACCTGAAGCTGATTAGCGAACTGAAAAAAGCGGGCGTTCAGGTCACTATCTGCGACCAGTCCGTGGCGTTTCATCAGCTTGAGCGCAACTGGATCGATCCAATGGTCACACACACCATCTCCAGCGGCACCACCGTGGCGACGCTGGAAAACAGCGGCTACGCCTTCCTGATGCTGTAAACCTCTGACAGCGGCGTCACTGCCGCTGTCACCGGCTGGCCTTCCGGACCGTTCACTCTCTGACAACGCACTCCTGCACAATCCTGCCTTTTCCTTGTGGTTTCAGCCCGTGCAGCCTGCTGTTGCCGGTTGTTAATGACTGGGGCAGGGCGCAAAGCCAGACATATTTCCCCTTCATCTTTATGCGCTGACGATGTGGCATAACAGGAATCAGGGCCAGGCTAATCTGCACTCTGTGCGGTAAAATTTGTCTTAATACTGCTTAAAAGAGGTGACACCGTGTAAACTTATGTCCGGACCTCAGGGCTTCTGACACAGTAAAACAATCAGGCATTCAGGACATGACACTCTTCTTCAGGGCGGCGACGCCATGCTAAAGCTCTTTCGGTTCAAAGCCGATTTGCGCAATCTGATCGCCCTGCTGGTGATTGCCAGCATCGTTATCACGCTGACAAACACCCTCTACGCCACCTGGCGCGTACAGCGGCAGGTGCTGATTGATACCACGCTCGAAGCTAACCGGGCCTATGCCGCCAAGCTGGCCTCAACCAGCGAAATTTTCTTTCAGCTGGCGCAGTCCCAGCTCCACTACAGCGCCAGCCAGCTGAGCCGTGACTTTAACAATGAGACGCTGCTGAAGAGCGAGGTTAACCGCCTGCGCGAACAGACCACCAGTTTCAACTCGGTGGCGGTGGTGGACGCGCAGGGGGTGGTCAAAGCAATCTCCCCGGAATCACTGACGCTGAAAGGGATGCATCTGACCAGTGATGCCTCGCGCGAAGCGCTGACTCTGCGGCAGCCAATCGTCAGTAAACCGACGCTTTCGGCTGCCAACAACCTGCTGGTGTTTGTCTCCTGGCCTGTCTGGAATGCGGACGGTGACTATCTCGGCTATGTCGGCGGCACAATCTATCTGAAGAAAAAAAGCATTCTGAATACGCTGCTGGGAGAGCAGTTCTATCGGGATGGTACCGCGGTTTATGTGCTCGACAGCAATAATGAGGTGCTGTATCACCAGAATCGTCAGCTGATTGGCAAAATTCTGCCCGCTATCGTCAGCCCGCATGATGAGCAAACCAATGGTTCGCTGATACTCAGCAGGTCAGGGGAATCCATGCAGCTGGCCGGGTTTGCGGTGGTGCCGACCACGGGCTGGACGGTGGTGGCACTCAAGCCGATCAATGCCACGCTGAATCCACTCTCAGGCCTGTTAATGAAAGTGCTGAAGAATTCGGTCCCCTTAGCACTGGTGACGCTGCTGGTCGCCGTGTTACTGGCGCGGCTGATTGCCCGTCCGCTTTTCCAGCTGGCCCGTAAAGCCAGTCAGATGGATGTGCAGGGCGTGTCGAAAGAGATTGGTGGCATTACCGCGTGGTATTTCGAGGCCGCGCAGGTTAAGCGGGCTCTGCTTACCGGCATCGGTCTGGTGCAGGATAAGATTGGTCGCCTCAACTCGGAAGCGCAGACCGATCCGCTGACCCGGTTGCTGAATCGCCGGGGCCTCAACGCGGTGCTGGAGTACTACCGCACGCTGCGTCAGCCCTTTGCGGTACTGGCGCTGGACATCGATCATTTTAAAAGCGTTAACGATAGCTGGGGCCACGACGTAGGCGATCGGGTCATTCAGCAGGTGGCGAGCACGCTGCGCGCCAGCGCCCGCCAGTCTGATGTCGTATGCCGCAACGGCGGAGAGGAATTTCTGATGCTGCTGCCGGGAACGTCACTGGAAGAGGCACAGATTATCGCCGAGCGAGTGCGGCTCGGCATCGCAGAAGCGTGGCTTACCGATGTCGGCAGGATCTCTCTTTCAATCGGTGTGGCAGCTTGGAACGGTTCAACGGAAGGCGGGCTGGAAAGCAGCTTAAAACGGGCAGATGCGGCGCTCTATCAGGCAAAAAATGCCGGACGAAACTGCGTCATTGTCGCAGACGCCTGAGGGCCAGACCGTCACAGGATAATCAGTGTAAAGGTACTGCAGGGCAGGCGGGGCACAGCAGCAACGCTGCCGTGCCCCTGAACATCAGGCTGACTTAACGTACTCCAGCACCATGTCGTGATGATTTGAGGTTTTAAAGTTATCAAAGACTTTTTCAACCTTGCCCTCAGCATCGACCAGGAAGCTGATGCGATGAATGCCGTCATAGGTTTTCCCCATGAACGTTTTTTCACCCCAGACGCCAAACGCCTGGCAGACTTCATGGTTTTCATCTGAGAGCAGGGTAAAGTTCAGCAGCTCTTTTTCAGCAAAGCGTGACAGTTTTTCTGGTTTGTCAGTGCTGATGCCCAGCACTTCCACGCCCGCTTTTTTCAACTCATCCATATTGTCACGCAGACCGCACGCCTGCACGGTGCAGCCCGGTGTCATCGCTTTCGGGTAGAAGTAAACCAGAACGCGCTGTCCCTGGAAGTCGGTCAGATTCACGTGTTCGCCATCCTGATCGGGCAGGCTAAATGCGGGTGCGGTATCTCCGGCTTTCAGTGGATTCATCACATCTCTCCATTTTTTTTGTTCAGGCTGTGGGTAATACACTATCCGGCCAGAAACGGCCAGAGGCTAAATAACTTTCGCGGTGTATTTCACCACATAGCTGCGCGCCTGGCCGCCAGCAAAGTGGAGAAACAACGCCGGTTTCAGACCAGAGCTTAGCGTACCGGGCTGACAGATTCGCTGCTGTCGGCGTCTGACGCGCTATAGAAGCGCAGTGACCCCTGCGCATTCAGTTCCTGACACAACGCATTAAAGGCCTGCTCAAATGTTGTACCGCGGGTTCGCGTCGGGCTATGGGCTGTCATTTGAATATAGAGCGTCGGCGGCAAATCGTGTTGCGCGGGCGTAATTCGCGACACCAGCTCCGCCACATTCATCTGATGTTTATCGATCAGATCGGTAAAGCGTTCAATAGTATGAGGCGAATCAGCGACCTCAACCTGAATAAACGCGGTATCGGGCATGGGTGGACGCAGCCGGGCATTGGTGCGCTTCATCACGATCAGCAGTTCCAGCTCTGCGCCTTTTAACGGCAGCGTCGACTCAATCAGCGTAATGGCGTTCCAGCTACCTGACAACAGCATAATAAAGGTGAACTCATCCCCAAGCATGGCAAGACGGCTATCTTCGATATTGCAACCGCAGCTGCTGACGTGTCGGGTAATGGTATTGACGATACCCGGCCGGTCAACACCGAGTGCGGTGATGACCAGATGATGGGGCTGAGATGGCGACAAAATGGCTTTTCCTCTGCTTTCGCTAATAACCATAAGGTAAACATAAAAAAAACTGCTGACAAGCGCGGGAATGGCGTGGCTGGCTTGCTTTTCCCTAAGTGTAAAACGTACCATGAAGCACTTGTTTGTCGAGGGGATCGCCAATGTTTACGGGAAGTATTGTTGCACTCGTTACGCCAATGGATGACAGCGGTAATGTCTGCCGGTCGAGTCTGAAAAAACTGATTGATTATCATGTCGCCAGCGGCACCGCGGCGATCGTTTCCGTGGGCACCACAGGCGAATCCGCTACCCTTAGCCATGAAGAACATGGTGATGTGGTGATGCTGACCCTGGAGCTGGCCGATGGCCGTATTCCGGTGATTGCCGGTACCGGCGCCAACGCTACCGCTGAAGGCATCTCTCTGACGAAGCGTTTTGAAAATTCTGGTGTGGTGGGCTGTCTGACCGTCACGCCTTATTATAACCGTCCGACCCAGGAAGGGTTGTTCCAGCACTTCAAGGCTATCGCGAACAGCACCAGTCTGCCGCAGATGCTCTACAACGTGCCTTCGCGCACCGGTTGTGACATGCTGCCGGAAACCGTCGCGCGTCTGGCCGAAATCAAAAATATTATCGGAATCAAAGAGGCCACCGGGAACTTATCACGGGTTAGTCAGATCCAAGAGCTGGTTGATGACGATTTCATTCTGGTCAGTGGCGATGACGCCACTGCTCTGGACTTTATGCAACTGGGCGGTAAAGGCGTCATTTCGGTGACGGCTAACGTGGCAGCACGTGAAATGGCTGAACTGTGTCAACTCGCACAGCAGGGCAATTTCATCGAAGCCCGCCGTTTGAATCAGCGTCTGATGCACCTGCACCAGATGCTTTTCTGTGAACCCAATCCTATCCCGGTGAAATGGGCTGCGAAACAGCTAGGATTAATCGCTAACGACACGCTGCGTCTGCCAATGACGCCACTGACTGCAGCCGGCCAGCCGAAAGTGGAGCAGGCGCTGGTGAAAGCGGGTTTGCGATAATTTAGGGAGTTTGAATGAATTACTCAGTAAAGCGGTCAACAGTCGCCACAGTAGTGGGCCTTTCTACTCTGATGCTGTTGTCGGCCTGTTCAAGCGATCAGCGTTATAAGCGCCAGGTCAGCGGCGACGAATCTTATCTTGAAGCCAGCCAGTTGAGCGAACTCAAAGCACCTGCCGGAATGATCCTGCCAGTGCAGCGCGGTGACTACGACGTGCCGCGCACCGCCAGCCAGGCGCCTGTCGGCAAACAGCTCGACATCCGTCCGCCAGCCCAGCCGCTGGCGCTGATGAACGGTACCCGCGCGCAGTTCAGCAACAACAGCGGCGCCCTGATGATTGAAAACAGCCGGGGTTCAGTCTGGCCTCAGCTCGTTAACGTTGTGCAGTCTTATAAGTTCCCTATCGCTTCACGTAATGACGCTGGCCAGCAGTTGACGACCGACTGGGTGCAGTGGAACCGCGCCGATGAAGACCAGCAGTACCGTGGGCGCTACCAGATCAGCGTGCAGTCGCAGAGTTATCAGCAGCAGGTCACCGTGCGTCTGCTGGAACTGCAACAGGCCGGTAAAACCATTACCTCGCCGGTGCAGATCCAGCGTTATACCGCGCAGATGCTGAACGATCTCAGTACCGGTATGGATAAAATTGAAACCGCCAGCGAAAACGCAGCGTCCGGTCGTGTGACCGGCGCGATCGACGTGCAGAGCGGCGCAGATGATACCGGTCTGCCGATGCTGATCCTGCGCACGCCGTACAACGTAGCCTGGCAGCGTCTGCCGGACGCCATGAAGCGTGTCGGAATGGAGATTACGGATACCACCCGCTCAACCGGCAGCCTGAAAGTGACCTACAAATCACTGAGCAGCAGCGACTGGGATGCGATTGGCGCGAAAGATCCGGAATTGCCGAATGGCGATTACAAGGTCCAGGTCGGCGATCTCGACAACCGCACCAGTCTGCAATTCATCGACCCGAAAGGGCATGTGCTGACCCAGTCGCAGAATGATGCGCTGGTGGCCGTGTTCCAGGCGGCGCTGAACAAATAAAGTTGCCTCAGGCCGGAGATTCTCCGGCCTTTTTTTTGTTTTTGGCATAATAGCGCGCGGCGAAGTAAACGATTGCGTCAAGGCAATCGCCGCAGCGGCACTGGCCGCTGACCACCCGTTATTTCAAGTCTGGAGTGAACAAGATGCAAAAGCGAGCTGAGTTGTATCGCGGTAAAGCGAAAACCGTATACAGCACCGATAACCCGGATCTGCTGATACTCGAATTCCGCAACGATACGTCAGCAGGTGATGGCGCCCGAATCGAGCAATTTGATCGTAAAGGGATGGTTAACAACAAGTTTAACCACTTCATTATGACCAGACTGCAGGAAGCGGGGATCCCGACCCAGATGGAAGCGCTGCTGTCGGATACCGAAGCACTGGTGAAGAAACTGGAGATGGTACCCGTAGAGTGTGTGGTGCGTAATCGTGCCGCAGGCTCGCTGGTGAAGCGTCTGGGTGTGGAAGAGGGGATGGTGCTCAATCCGCCGCTGTTTGATCTTTTCCTGAAAGATGATGCAAAGCATGACCCGATGGTCAACGAATCCTACTGCGAAACCTTCGGCTGGGTCAGCAAACAGAACCTGGCGCGTATGCAGGAGCTGACTTTTAAAGCCAATGAGGTGCTGAGCAAACTGTTTGACGACGCGGGGCTGATTCTGGTCGACTTCAAGCTGGAGTTTGGTCTGTTTAACGGCGAAGTGACGCTGGGCGATGAGTTTTCGCCAGACGGTGCGCGCCTGTGGGACAAAGAGACGCTCGACAAAATGGACAAAGACCGTTTCCGTCAGAGCCTCGGCGGCGTGGTGGAAGCCTATGAAGCCGTCGCGCAGCGACTGGGTGTCACACTCGACTGAGTCTGCTGCCCCACAACATCAGGAGGAGAGCCCCGGCTCTCCTTTTTTCATTTTGGCGTAAAGCTGGTGATTGTGTTGTCACACAACTAAAATCATGCCATCTGAAAATGTCTGAGGGAATACAGCATGCGCTGGCAAGGGCGTCGCGAAAGCGACAATGTAGAGGACCGTCGTGGTCAATCGTCCGGTTTTGGAGGCGGAAGCCGCCAGATTCGTCTGCCGCGCGGCAAAGGCGGCATTGTGCTGCTGATTGTGGTGGCCGTGGCGGGTTATTACGGTTACGACCTGACCGCGCTGCTGACGGGCGGCGACGTGGCACCGACCAGCCAGCAGCAGACGCGCAGCGTCAGCGCCAATGATGAAGAGGCCGCGAAATTCACCAAAGTGATCCTGGCGACCACCGAAGATACCTGGGACAAACTGTTCCAGCAGATGAACAAACAGTATGTTGCCCCGAAGCTGGTGATGTATCGCGGCGCAACCCGCACCGGCTGCGGCACCGGACAGTCGGTGATGGGGCCGTTCTACTGTCCTGCCGATCAGACCGTCTACATCGACCTCTCCTTCTATGACGAGATGAAAACTAAACTCGGCGCGGGCGGCGATTTTGCGCAGGGCTATGTCATCGCGCATGAAGTGGGCCATCACGTCCAGAAGCTGCTGGGTATCGAACCGAAAGTACGTGAGATGCAGCAGGGTGCCAGTCAGAAACAGGTCAATCAGCTCTCTGTGAAGATGGAGCTGCAGGCAGACTGTTTTGCCGGTGTCTGGGGACACTACATGCAGCAGCAAAATATTCTGGAAGCGGGCGATCTGCAGGAAGCACTGAATGCCGCCGAGGCGATTGGCGATGACCGTCTGCAGCAGAAAGGTCAGGGCCGCGTCGTGCCGGACAGTTTTACTCACGGCACCTCAGAGCAGCGCTACACCTGGTTTAAGCGAGGATTTGACGGGGGTAATCCGGGGCAGTGCGATACCTTCGCCAGCAACTGATGCCTCTGCAGCAGCTGACGCAGGCGATGGAACAGGCCGGTATACGTCGTCTGGCGGTGATCAGCGGCGACCCGGCCTGGTGTTTATGGCAGGCGTCAGCGTGGTGTAACACGCTCACGGGAGACTGGCTGACCGTCAGTCCGGCACCCTTGTTTGCGGACCTGACTGACGCGCCGGTTCTGCACGTACAGCCTGCGGCGGTACGCACGCTGCTTGGCCGTGAGTTTCGTCATGCCCTGTTTGACGCCCGCCACGGCTTTCACGCCGAGGCCTTTGCTGCGCTGGCCGGTACGCTTACCGCCGGGAGCTGGCTCCTGCTCATGGTGCCGCCCTGGGATCAATGGTCTCAGCAGCCCGATGCCGATAGCCTGCGCTGGGCGGACGTCGCCGGGCCGATCCCCACGCCGCATTTCATTCACCATCTGCAGCAGTGCATCATGGCGGACGACCAGGTTCTTTTAGCGTGTCAGCATCAGCCCTGCCGGATGCCGCCCCGGTCCGCAGGGCCGCCCTGGCACTGTCAGGCTCCCCAGCAGCAGCAGGCGATACTCAATAAGCTGATGGCGCTGCCTTCAGGTGTGGCAGTGCTGACCGCTGCCCGTGGCCGCGGTAAATCGGCGCTGGCGGGAATGCTGGCGCGACAGGCAGGTGCCTGTGTGGTGACGGCGCCCGCGAGAGCCTCCACAACGGTACTGGCTGCCTTTGCCGCGGAGCAGTTTCACTTTATGGCACCGGATGCATTGCTGGCGCTGGAGACGCCGCCTGCAGGACAATGGCTGATTGTGGATGAGGCCGCGGCCATCCCGGCACCGCTGCTACAGGCGCTGGTGAGCCGCTACCCCCGCGTTCTGCTGACGACCACCGTTCAGGGCTACGAAGGGAGCGGGCGCGGCTTTATCCTGAAATTCTGCGCCGGACTGGCGGACGTGCACTATTTTACGCTGGATGAGCCGCTGCGCTGGTCGCGTGCCGACCCGCTGGAGCAGTGGCTGAACCAGGCGCTGCTGTTTGAGGATAGCGTGACGGTTGAACCGGCATCCGCGGCGCCGGTCACGCCGCAGCGGGTCGCGCAGGGAGATTTCAATGCGCTGGAAGCCGCTTATCGTCTGCTCACCAGTGCCCACTATCGCACCTCGCCGATTGATCTGCGCCGCCTGCTGGATGCGCCCGGTATGCAGTTGTGGCGCGCTGGCGCGCTTTCAGCTCTGCAGGGCGCGCTCTGGCTGGTGGAGGAGGGCGGGCTTGAACCGGAACTGGCGCAGGCCGTCTGGGCGGGAACCCGGCGACCCCGGGGCAATCTGGTGGCGCAATCACTGGCAGCGCATGCGGGACTGCCGGAGGCGGCGACCCTGCGATCGCTGCGGATCAGTCGTATTGCCGTAATGGCGGAGAGCCGGCGTCAGGGCATCGGTCAGCAGCTTGTGGCGACCGCCGCCAGTGCCGCGACCGGGCACGACTATCTCTCCGTCAGCTTCGGCTACACTCAATCACTCTGGAGTTTCTGGCGCGCCTGTGGCTTTACGCTGGTCCGGATAGGAACTCAGCGTGAAGCCAGCAGTGGCTGTTACGCCGCGATGGCGATACGGCCCTGTTCGGCGGCGGGCGAGGCCTTACAGCGTCGTGCAGCCGCGCAGCTGGCGCGCGACTGGCCACGAATGCGGCACGTTACCGACCTGGAACTGGTGCTGGAAGCGGTCGCGGACGATGGCCTCAATGATCAGGATATTCAGCTGGCCGCCGGATTTGCCTGGGCGCAGCGGCCCCTGGAGGCGAGCCTGCCGGCGCTGCAGCGCCTGGTGGAGACCGTCGCCACACCCGACCCGCTGCTGGCGGCGGCGGTGACAGCCCCTGAGGCGCTGAGTAAACAGGCTCAGCAGGCAGGGGTCAGCGGACGTAAAGCGCTGATTGCCGTACTGCGCCAGCGTGCTGCCGCCGGACTCGACACCCTGGGCGTGACGGCGGATAGGCTCTGCCTGCCGTTGAAATAATTTGACCAACGGGTTCAGATAATCCCCCTGTCATTTTGCGCCAGGCGGCGTAAAGTGGCTTCAGGAGGTCAACATGACACTGAAATATGTAATTGTTCAACAGCCAGCCACCACCGCTCAGCTTTTTCTGCTCTATCACGGTGTCGGCGATAATCCTGATTCAATGGGTGAAATCGGCAGCTGGTTTGCAAAAACCTTTCCCGACGCGCTGGTGGTTTCCGTCGGCTCACCTGGCGCAGTGCGTCAGTGGTTTGGCGAAACTGACCTGCACGATCAGACCATTCAGCAGCGAGTGGATGCGGCGATGCCGCAGTTCGTGGAGTCAGTGCGTCACTGGCAGAAAAAGAGTGGCGTGCGGTCAGATGCGACAGCGTTAATCGGCTTTTCGCAGGGCGGTAGCATGGTGCTGGAAGGGGTGAAGGCGCATGCCGACCTCGCGAGCCGTGCGGTGATCTTTAACGGGCGGTTTATCACGCTGCCGGAGAAGGCCAGCACCCGTACTACCATTCATCTGATTCATGGTGATTATGATGAGCAGATCCCGCTCTTTCATGCACAGCAGGCGGAACAGCGTTTGATCGCCCGTGGCGGCGACGTGACGCTGGATATTGTCGACGATCTGGGACACGCGATTGACCATCGCAGCATGGAACTGGCGCTCAACCATCTGCGTTATACCGTGCCGAAACGCTACTTCGATGAGGCGCTGAGCGGCGCAAAACCTGGCGACGATGATGTGATCGCGATGATGTAAAAAAAGCCCCTGCATGACAGGGGCTTTTTTCATTTATTTCTTCTTCGGCCAGTCGTCTTCGTCATCCCACTTATCGTTGAAATCACGGTGCGGCGGCAGATCCGGTTTGTTATCCATAAATTTTTTATGATCGATGCGTTTCAGATCTTTATAGACGTTCATCAGCACGCCAACCATCAGCAGGATCACCAGGATCCACCAGTAATCTTTAATAAATTCCATTTGCTGCTCCTTGAAACCGCCATCAGGCGATCAGTTGTTCCATGATGCGTTGGTACATCCGGCTCAGCATCTGCAGATCAGAGGCTTTCACACACTCATTGATTTTATGAATGGTGGCATTCACCGGCCCCAGTTCCACCACCTGCGCACCCATCCGGGCGATAAAGCGGCCATCGGAAGTGCCACCCGTGGTCAGCAACTGCGGCTTTATTTCATTATAGTGCGCTACGGCTTTCACGACGGCATCAACCAGCTTGCCGCGTGCGGTCAGAAAGGGCTGACCGGAGAGTTTCCACTCGATGGTGTAACGCAGCTGGTGACGATCCAGCAGCTCTGCGACCCGCTGACGGATCAGCGCATCGGTCAGTTCAGTGCTGAAGCGGAAGTTAAACTGCACAAACAGCTCGCCAGGGATAACGTTGTTGCTGCCCGTGCCCGCCTGCACGTTGGCAATCTGCATGCTGGTCGCCGGGAAGAACTCGTTGCCCTGATCCCACTCGGTTGCCACCAGCTCATTCAGCGCAGGCATCGCGCGATGCACCGGGTTATCCGCCAGGTGCGGGTAAGCGACGTGACCCTGCACACCGTGAATAGTCAGGTTGGCGGTGACTGAACCGCGGCGGCCATTCTTCACCACATCACCGACGACTTCCGTGCTGGAGGGTTCCCCGACCAGGCAGTAGTCGAGCCGTTCCCGGCGCGCCATCAGCCGTTCCACCACTTTCACCGTGCCGTTAGCGCCGCTGGCCTCTTCATCTGAGGTGATCATAAAGGCAAGGCGTCCTCTGTGATGCGGACGCGCCGCCACAAAGCGTTCGGCCGCAACGACCATCGCCGCCAGCGACCCTTTCATATCGGCAGCGCCACGGCCAAACAGCATGCCATCGCGGATGGTGGGTTCAAACGGGGGATTGATCCAACGGCTGGCATCGCCTGGCGGCACCACATCGGTATGGCCGGCAAAGGCCAGCGTTTCCCCTTCACCCCGGGTGGCCCAGAAGTTCAGGGTGTCGTCGATGTTCATGGTTTCTACTTTAAAACCAATGGCTTCAAGACGGGCGATCAGCAGAGCCTGACAGCCGGCATCATCGGGGCTGAGAGAGGGACGACGAATAAGCTGCTGCGTCAGCTCAATGACCGGGCAAAACATATTATGACTTCTCCTGGATAGCATTCTGATAGGTGGCTTCGCTAAAACCGGCGAGCAGGGTGCCATCCGGAGCGCGCAACAGAGGACGCTTGATCATGGCGGGATGAGCCAGCATCAATGTGCGGGCGCTGCTGGCGTCGGTGACGGCTTCACGCTCAGCCTCGGGCAGCTTGCGCCAGGTGGTGCCACGGGTGTTGAGCAGCGCCTCATAGCCCAGCGCATCGATAAATGACTGCAGCAGGGGCTCGCTCAGGCCATCGGCACGGTAATCATGAAAGTGATAGTCGATACCCGCCGCCGTTAAAAAACGCCGGGCTTTTTTAATGGTGTCGCAATTTTTAATTCCGAACATCACCCACTGCGTGCACATCGCCTGATCCTTATTGTCATGTAGAGCATTAAGCTGAAAAAAGCAGCCAGTGCGCGAGTTTAGCATAGTGTGATCCGTTGCGGCATCTATGCAGGCGCGGGAAAAGAACCAAATTAAATCCGTGTACACGCGGGAAGTTCCACGGGTAAACGCTATCAATTTCATTCGTAATCATTTCAATGCTCATCATTGCTGCTTTAAGAATTTCGCTATGTTGAAAAAATCGTCTACCGCTGAGCTTAAAAAAAATAACTTAAGCTGCTTCAGTAGGTTGCTGAAATGTGCGTCAGCTTACAAAATCAGCAATATTCATGTTTTTCGACCCGTTGCCGATAACATTAACAGGTGTAACCGTATTCACCTGATTAAAAAAAAGGCGTAACATAGCCATTACAATAAGAGAGGGCATTATGATTGACACCGAAATGGGAACCTGGAAAGAATTTATCGAAGCGATGTTACGTAACAAGTAACCCGTTCTGAAAAAAGCAGGACTATCCCACTTGCTGGAATTCTTACCACACACAGAAACAAGGCGGTCACTGATTTCAGTGGCCGCTTTTTATTGGGCGTCAGTCGTGCGGCTTCTCTTTTAACGGGAAACGACGGCGGACCAGCACAAAGAACAGCGGCACAAAGAAAATTGCCAGCAGGGTGGCAGAGATCATTCCGCCCATCACGCCCGTTCCGACGGCATGCTGGCTGCCGGAACCTGCACCGCTGCTGATGGCCATCGGCAGCACCCCGAAGATAAAGGCCAGCGAGGTCATCAGAATTGGCCGCAGACGCTGACGCGATGCCTCCAGGGTTGATTCCACCAGCTCACGGCCTTTACTGTTAATTTCGTTGGCAAATTCCACGATCAGGATGGCATTTTTGGCGGAGAGGCCTACGACGGTCAGCAGGCCAACCTGGAAGTAGACATCGTTCTCCAGCCCGCGCATCCAGGTGGCAAGCAGCGCGCCAGCCACGCCCAGTGGCACCACCAGCATCACCGAGAAGGGGATCGACCAGCTCTCATACAGCGCGGCCAGACAAAGGAACACCACCAGCAGTGAAATCGCATAGAGCGCCGGCGCCTGGGAGCCAGAGAGCCGCTCCTGATAAGAGGCGCCGGTCCACTGGAATCCGACGCCCAGCGGCAGAGCGTTCACCAGCTTCTCCATCTCATCCATCGCCGCACCGCTGCTGACGCCACTGGCCGCCTCGCCGACAATCTCCAGTGAGGCGTAGCCATTGTAGCGTTCAAGCCGCGGTGAGCCGGTTTCCCAGTGGCTGGTGGCGAAGGCGGAGAAGGGCACCATGCCGCCGCTGTTGTTGCGCACGTACCATTTGTTGATGTCATCCGGCAGCATGCGGAATTCGGCGGCGGCCTGCACATAGACCTTCTTCACGCGGCCACGATCCAGGAAGTCATTGACGTAACTGGAACCCCAGGCGGTGGTCAGGGTATCGTTGATGGTGTCCAGCGACACGCCCAGCGCCTGCGCTTTGCGCGCATCCACATCAATCTGCAGCTGCGGACTGTCATCAAGGCCATTGTGACGCACCCGCGACAGCGCCCGGTCGTTACCGGCCATCTCCAGCAGCCGGTCGCGCATCGCCATCAGCTGAGCATGGCCGATACCCGCATGATCCTGCAGTTGCAGATCAAAGCCGGAGCTGCTGCCCATGCCGGTAATAGCGGGCGGGCTGCTGGCAATCACCCGCGCCTCGGTAATCTTCTGAAACGCCCGGGTCGCGCGGTCGATAATCGCGAAAGAGGTGCGATCGGCGCCAGGCCGCGCTTCCCAGTCTTTCAGCCGCACAAACAGACGCGCCACGTTCTGTCCATTACCACCCGGACCGGCGCCGATGGTGGCAAAGACCGACAGCACGTTCGCCTTCTCCTCAGTCAGGTAATAGTTCTCGACCTTAGCCACCACGCTGGCCGTCTGCTCAAGCGTGGCGCCTGCCGGAAGCTGAACCTGCGTCAGGAAGACGCCGCGATCCTCCAGCGGCAGAAATGAGGTGGGCAGCCGCAGAAACAGAAAGGCCATCAGGCCGATAAGGGCAAGATAGAGCAGCAGCCAGCGACCGCCCCGGCGCAGCAGCGCCGCCACGCCGCGCTCGTAGCGGTCTGCGTTGCGATTGAAGTGACGGTTAAACCAGCCGAAGAAGCCGCGCCGTGCGTGCGGCTCGCCCTGGGCGATCGGTTTCAGCAGTGTGGCACACAGCGCCGGGGGCAGGATCATCGCCACCAGCACGGAGAGCACCATCGCTGAGACGATGGTAATGGAGAACTGACGGTAGATGGCCCCAACGGTGCCGCCGAAAAACGCCATCGGCACAAATACCGCAGAGAGCACCAGCGCGATACCGACCAGCGCGCCCTGAATCTGCCCCATCGATTTTCGCGTGGCGGCGCGGGGCGAGAGTCCCTCTTCCTGCATGAGACGTTCCACGTTCTCCACCACCACGATGGCGTCATCCACCAGCAGCCCGATCGCCAGCACCATGGCAAACATGGTCAGGGTATTGATGCTGAACCCGCAGGCGTAGAGCACGCTGAAGGTGCCGAACAGCACTACCGGCACTGCGATTGTCGGGATCAGGGTGGCGCGGAAGTTCTGCATAAACAGATACATCACGCCAAATACCAGCACGATAGCCTCCAGCAGCGTCTTCACCACGTCCTTAATCGACGCCTTAACGAACGGTGAGGTTTCGTAGGCAATTTTTGCTTCCAGCCCGTGCGGGAAATAGTGCGATAACTCCTCGATGCGCGCCCGTACCAGCTTGTCGGTGTTCATTTCGTTGGCCCCGGAGGCGAGCTTCACCCCCAGACCGGAGGCGGGCTGACCGTTATAGCGGCTCAGATAGTCATACTTTTCGGCGCCCAGCGCCACGCTGGCGACATCTCCCAGCGTCACCACGGAACCATCGGGATTGTTTTTGAGAGTAATCGCCCGAAACTGTTCGGGCGTCTGCAGCATCGACTGGGCGTTGACCGTGGCGTTCAGCGCCTGCTTCTCCACCGACGGCAGACCACCGACCTGACCCACAGCCACCTGACTGTTCTGTGACTGAATGGCGCTGACCACATCACTGGTTGTGAGCGCATAGGCAATCAGTTTGTTGGGATCAAGCCAGATGCGCATCGCATACTGCGAGCCGTAGGCGTCAACCTGTCCCACGCCGTCGATGCGGCTCAGCGGATCCTGAATATTACTGGCCACATAGTCAGAAATATCCTGCTTATCCATGCTGCCATCGGTGGAAACAAAGGCCACCATCAGAATGTTGCTGTCGCCGGTTTTGTTGACCGTAACGCCCTGCGACTGCACCGCCTGCGGCAGTTTTCGCAGCGCCGACTGCAGCTGATTCTGCACCTGCTGACGGGCTTCATCAGGGTTAGTGCCAGCACGGAAGGTGAGGGTGATTTGCGCCTGGCCAGTATTGCTGCTGTTCGACGACATATACATCAGGTTATCAATACCGGTCATGTTCTGCTCGATCACCTGGGTAACCGTATTTTCCAGCGTCTGAGCTGACGCACCCGGATAGCTGGCGGTAATGCGTACGTTAGGCGGCGCCAGGTCGGGATACTGTTCCACAGGCAGCGACAGGATCGACAGCAGCCCGCACAGGCAGAGCAGAATCGCCAGCACCCAGGCAAAGATGGGGCGGTCGATAAAGAAATTCGACATTAAATCGACACTCCTCAGTACTTATTATACTCGGTCAGCCCCACCAGCCACGGGCGCACTGGCAGACAATCGCATGGTCTTTGCCACGATTCGCCTCCGCCATTTACTCTACGTGCGTCGGCGGGGGAAATCGTGGAGAAATTGAGGAGAAAATGTAAATTCGTTGGCTATTTGCGGCTTTCCAGCCACATCACCGTGGCCGCCACGCGTGAGCGGACATCCAGCTTGCGCAGCAGGTTGCGGATATGCACTTTGACGGTCTCTTCTGAGATATGCAGATTGGCGGCAATCTCTTTGTTTGACAGGCCGCGTGCCACCTCCTGCAGAACATCCTGCTCGCGTTCGGTGAGCTGACGCAGTGGATCGGTGCTGTGCGGGCGTTGAGCCAGATAGCTGGCGACGCTTTCGCTGAATACCTTTTCGCCGCGCGAAGCCTGAAGGATATGTTCCAGTAAAATATCAGGCTCGCAATCTTTAAGCAGATAGCCATCGGCTCCGGCATCTACCATGGCAAAAATATCGCTGCGTGCGTCGGAAACCGTCAGCACCAGAATGCGTGAATGAATGCCATCGTGACGCAGCGCCTTCAGTGTATCCAGACCGGACATGCCTTTCATGTTCAGATCGAGCAGAATCAGGTCAGGCTCCTGACGGCGCGCCTCTGCCAGCGCCTCGGTGCCATTGCTGGCTTCAGCGATGACCGTTAAGCGGGGCGCTAGCGCCAGCAGCTGACGCACACCGCGGCGCATCAGCGGATGGTCATCCACAATCATCAGGGTCAAAGCAGGCTGTTGCATAGTTTCTCCTTTTATTGATGTCAGACGCTGGCGGGCCTCCGCCTGTCCGGTTCCGCCATCTCTGCTGCCATAAACCTTTAATAAATCGGGATCTGACGCGTTACTCCGGTGCGCGTGCGGGCTGTGCTGGAAAGCGCAGCCTGACCTCTGTACCGCACTCCCGGGCGAGGAGGGTCAGCTCGCCCCCAAGCCGCTGGGCGCGTTCCGTCATGATCGTCAGTCCGTAGTGGCCGGGCGGTTCATCTGTACTGCCGATGCCAATGCCGTCATCTGTAATCGTCAGTAAGTGCTCACCATTTTCGCTGTGCTGATACTCCACCCGGATACGCGTTGCGCTGGCGTGCCGGATGGCATTCAGCAACGCCTCACGGGCAATCTGCAGAACATGCACCTGCTGCTGGGCTGCCAGGCTCCGAAGGCCATGCTGATGGCGGAAGGTGATTACTGCGGCGCTTTTCTCCTGCAGCGAAGCGATCATCGCCTCCATCGCCGCGACCAGATCTGCCTGCTCGATGGTGAGGCGGAAGGTGGTCAGCAGCTCACGCAGCTGGCGACAGGCGTCAGCCAGCGCCTGGTCGAAATCAGCAATAATGGTGTGCGCAGCGTGATCCTCTTTATTCACTGTGCGGCGCAGCAGCGTCAGCTGGATGCGTAAGAAAGAGAGCGACTGCGCCAGCGAATCATGTAACTCGCGGGCGATAGTGGTGCGCTCTTCAATCAGCAACATCTGCTGGTGCTGCTGTTGTGTCTGCCAGATCCAGAGTGTTCGTCCCAGCATCCCCGCCAGGCTACGCATCAGCGCGTCCGACGGAGAGCGGTCAGTGGTCTGCCAGCGCAGTTCGCCGGAAGGGGGGGCGGCCTGCTGTAACGGCAAGGCATACCACTGGCCAGGGACCTGTTCATCACCGGCACTGAATGAAAACGGCGGGCTGTCGATCCGGATAGCCGTCAGCTTCTCGCGCTCCAGCACGGTGGTTAACACCGCTTCAAACAGCGCCGGATGCAGCGGGCTGGCGGTCAGCATCTGCGAGCTTTCATACAGCAGCGACAGGGTGCGATTGGCCTCGGTCAGCTCTTCCGTTTTCGTGCGTACCGTGCTTTCCAGTAGCTGATAGTGCGAGTGCAGACGTGCCGCCATGCCGCTGAAGGCGTGAGAGAGCACCCGCAGTTCACTCTGCTGCTCAACCTGCAGCGGCGGAAACGCAAAATTGCCGCTCTCGACATACCGGCTGGCTGTGACCAGCGCATTCAGAGGGCGCACCACCTGCTGGCGGGTAAAACGGATCGTCATCAGTGCCAGCGCCACAATCGCAATCACCCCCGCCAGGCTGCTGGCGGCCACCAGATGCATCTTCAGTTCGGTATAGCGTTGCAGACCCAGCACAAAGCGGTCGATTTCGCTGACGTAGAGCGGGATCTGCTGCTCGTAGTCCATGATGTTGCCCCGCTGTAGCTGCTGCTGCAGCGCGGGCCACGCGGCACGCAGTCGCTGATAGCGAATGCTTACTTCACGAGGCACCCAGGGCCGATCCAGTTTCTGCAGCACCGGCGCATCCAGCGTCTGCTGATAGCGCACCAGATGGTCAGACAGGTTCTGCGGCTGACGGCTGGCATCCCAGGCCATGCGATAGCTCTGCATACGCAGGGAGCCCGCCAGATTGATGGCCTCAGCATCACGCTGGCTGCTGAGCAGCGTGATGAGTGCCAGGCCGGTTGTCAGCAGCGACAGCAGAACGATGGCGATGAGCGCCTGAGCGATGCTTTGCGTTACGGAACGTTTAACAATCACATGAATAGCCCTGTGTAAAGTGCGGGAATTATAAGAGTGCAGTCACGTTACGCCAATGATCCCTTCCCGGTTTATCGCACACCACCTTACATATCGCACATAAAGTGACCGCAACTGACAGTTCCCAGGAATGGCTGCGGTTCGAAGGTTAAAAAAAGAACAGGTTTACACCGGCCCGATGTTGCTTTTCATTGCAGCACCAATAATTTCTCCAGTCATCACTGAGTACCCGAATCCCCGAATGCAGATTAAGGAGCATCCAATGAAAAAACTGACTGTTGCACTGGCGGGCGCACTTTTGGCTGCCACCTCATTTGGTACATTTGCCGCCGCGCCGGTCGATCCTTCTCAGGCGCAGAACATGCAGAGCATCGGCAGCGTGTCCGTATCCGGAGTTCGTGGTTCGCTGGATGACGCCAGCCGCCAGCTGTCGCAAAAAGCGGAGGAGATGGGTGCCAGCCACTACCGTGTAATCGGTGTCGATAATCCCGGCGATTCAAGCCTGTGGAGCGGCACCGCAGAGATCTACCGCTAAGTCTGCCTTCCTGTTTCCATCCCTGTAGCGTTTACCGGCCTGATTTGGCCGGTTTTTTTGTTTTTGTGCATCAGGATGGATTCTTACAAATCAGCCTGTGCATCCGCCCGGTATATTTTGCTTCGTTCTTGCAGAACGGGTAGGATTCATCGCCGTAAATTCCCGCGTTACCTGGCCCTCACTCACAGGCCAACGCATAGAGGAAATCACCTCATTTCACGGGGCATTATGCCTGCGCTGGGGTGGCAACGACTGATGGTTCGGACAAACAGGAATGCTATGAAATCTAACAAGAAAACCCCAAGCGAGATGCGCGCTGCGAAACGACGCTGGCTCAACTCTCATGATGCCGGTTACCAGAAAGCGATGGGTAACCGTCACGTACAGATGATTGCGATCGGCGGTGCCATCGGTACCGGTTTGTTCCTGGGCGCAGGTGGCCGTTTACAGGCTGCCGGCCCTGCATTAGCCATTATCTATCTGGTCTGTGGCATTTTCTCCTTCTTTATTCTGCGCGCACTGGGCGAACTGGTGTTACACCGTCCGAGCAGTGGCAGCTTCGTTTCTTATGCCCGTGAGTTCCTGGGTGAGAAGGCCTCCTACGTGGCAGGCTGGATGTATTTCGTCAACTGGGCCATGACCGGTATTGTCGACATCACCGCGGTGGCGCTCTACATGCACTACTGGGGCGCGTTTGGCGATGTGCCACAGTGGGTCTTTGCGCTGGGGGCGCTGGCGATTGTTGGCACCATGAACATGATTGGCGTGAAGTGGTTTGCTGAGATGGAATTCTGGTTCGCGCTGGTTAAAGTGCTGGCGATTGTGGTCTTCCTGGTGGTAGGCGTCGTGTTCCTGGGCACCGGCAAACCGCTGGATGGCAACAGCACCGGCTTCCATCTGATTACTGATAATGGCGGTCTGTTCCCGCACGGCCTGCTGCCTGCGCTGGTGCTGATCCAGGGCGTGGTGTTCGCGTTTGCCTCTATCGAGCTGGTGGGCACGGCCGCAGGGGAGTGTAAAGACCCGAAGACCATGCTGCCGAAGGCGATCAACAGCGTGATCTGGCGTATCGGCCTGTTCTATGTGGGCTCAGTTGTTCTGCTGGTGCTGCTGCTGCCGTGGAACGCTTACCAGGCGGGTCAGAGTCCGTTCGTGACCTTCTTCTCAAAGCTCGGCGTGCCTTACATCGGCAGCATCATGAACATCGTGGTGCTGAGCGCGGCGCTCTCCAGCCTTAACTCGGGCCTCTATTCAACCGGACGTATCCTGCGCTCCATGTCGATGGGCGGTTCTGCGCCGAAATTCATGTCAAAGATGAACGGTCAGCAGGTGCCTTACGCCGGTATTCTGGTCACCATCTGCGTCTACGTGATCGGTGTGGTACTGAACTACTACGTGCCCTCTCAGGTATTTGAGATCGTCCTGAACATCGCTTCACTGGGCATCATCTCTTCATGGGCCTTTATCGTGGTCTGCCAGCTGCGTCTGCGCAAAGCGATCAAAGAGGGCAAGGCGGACGACGTCAGCTTCAAGCTGCCGGGCGCGCCGTTTACCTCATGGCTGACGCTGCTGTTCCTGTTCAGCGTGCTGGTACTGATGGCATTTGACTACCCGAACGGCACCTATACTATTGCCTCCATTCCATTGATCGCCGTGGTACTGGTTCTGGGATGGTTCGGTGTGCGTAAGCGGGTGAACGCGATTGCTGCGACAGAACACGATCATCACGAAGAGGATGCGAAGCCTGCACAGCTGGCTGACGACACCGCTCGCTGATCGACTCCGTTGTCATCAGGCCAGCCTCCGGGCTGGCCTTTTTTACGGGCGCAGCATCCCGCGCGCCAGACGAAAATAGGATAGTTTTCCCGCCTGCCACCCCCTATGATGAAAGGCTCCCTTTGTGTGGTAGCGGAGTCATCGTGTCGTTAAAGATCAACATCATCAAAGACAAACTCCTGTCTGAAAACTGGTTTGTACTGCGCAACTACACCTACGAGATCGCCGATCGCCGGGGTGAACCAATCCGCCATAAGCGTGAGGTTTACGACCGCGGAAACGGGGCGACTATTCTGCTCTACAACCGTGAAAAGAACAGCGTGGTACTGACGCGCCAGTTCCGCATCGCCACCTACGTCAATGGAAACGACAGCGGCATGCTGATCGAAGCCTGTGCCGGTTTGCTGGACGATGACTCCCCGGAAGAGTGCATCCGTAAAGAGGCGATTGAAGAAACCGGTTATGCGCTGGGCGAGGTGGAAAAGCTCTATGCCTGTTACATGTCGCCGGGCGGTGTGACGGAGCTGATCCACTTTTTTGCTGCCGAATATAATGAATCGCTACGCGAAAACGCAGGCGGGGGCGTCGACGATGAGGCGATAGATGTGCTGGAGCTGCGCTTTCCCGATGCGCTGGCGATGGTCGCTGATGGTCGTATTCGTGATGGCAAAACGGTAATGCTGTTACAGCATGCGCTGATCGCGGGCTGGCTGACGCCATGATCCTCATGCTGAGAAGGACACAAAAAGAACGTTATCCTTTTATGTACGCTTTTTAAGCAGTTAACTGCGCTTTTTGCACCGGTTCACAGATTGCGAACTCTGACAGGCCCATTGATGCGCTATCCTCTTCTCTCTGGCTATTCGGAGATCAATCTTCTTAATGTCGTACTGGATGAAGTCGCTGTGGCTGTTGCCGTCTTTGTGGGTTGCCTCTGTTCAGGCAGAACCACTGCAAAAGTCATTCAACGACTGGCAAATTACCTGTAACAACCAGGCGTTTTGCGTGGCGCGCAATATACCGGGCGATAAAGGGCTGGTGATGACGATTTCGCGCCATGCGGGCGTCAACGATCGTCCGTTACTGCGAATCGACTATGGCAGCGCCTACAGTGGCGCCTTACCCGGCGGTCCGCTCAGGGATAATCTGCTGCTCGATCAACGCCGCCTGCAACCTGACCTCAAACACTGGACAGTCGAACCTCACCATCTCGCGACCAGCAACGCCATCGCCATCGACGAATTTTTTGATCTGGTGATGGAGGCGAAAGCCCTGCAGCTCACCTACAACCCTGATGCGCTCATCTCACTACGGGGCATGAAGGCAGCTCTGCTGCTGATGGATGATACGCAGGGACGGGTCAACAGCATGAGTGCCTGGATCAGGCGTGGCGAACGCGCCAGCTGGGACGTTCCGCCGCCGCCTGCGCTACCCCCTCTGCCGCCTGCCGTTATGTCGCCCGCAGCACTGACGCGCGAGGAAACCAGCGGATTAATCGATTACGGGACCTGGCGTGTAAATAGTGACGCCTGCTCTCTGGACCCGCTGCGCCGCGAAGTCAGCGTGGCACCCCTGACTGACCAGCGCGCGCTGCTGCTGGTCAGCTGTGAGAGGGGAGCCTATAACGTCATCGATCTGGCGTTTGAAGTGACGCGCAGCCCGCCTTATGTGGCGCGCGGCATCACTCTGACCCTGCCGTTCACGCCACCGGGCGCCAGTGACCGGCAGATGGAGCTGATTAACGCCGACTATGATGCGGCCAGCGGCCAGCTTTATACGTTCGGTAAAGGACGAGGACTGGGAGATTGCGGCACTGCCACTCGCTGGCAGTTCGATGGCACCCGCTTTGTGTTAGCGGAGTATGCGGAAGAGTCCACCTGTGACGCCTGGCACAGCAGTGACGACTGGCCAACCCTGTGGGTCAGCCAGCCTGATAGCGATGTTCAGCAGCGTTAGCGGATCGCCTGCACCATCATTGGTGAGCCGGACTGATTGCCGACCAGTTCGGCCAGCATATTATTCACGCCGTCGCTCATTGGCGTAAAGCGGGTCAGCGGCGAGCGGGTCACCACGACAAAGACGCCCACGTTATGCTGCGGCACCATCGCCATATAGGTGATGAATCCGCCGCCACCGCCGGTTTTCTGAATAATGCCGGGACGGCCGTTTCGGGGGCCCATATAGACCCAGCCCATACCCAGCGCGTCCGCTTTGCCTGGCACATCCATACCTTCCACTTTATTCAGCTGGTCGCGACGATAAATCAGCGTCTGCAGACGGTCGATCTGCGGGGTCCGGTGGTTAACTGAAGAGTTTAAAAACTGCTGCATCCAGCGGCCCATATCATCCGGCGTAGAGTACACGCCGCCGCTGCCAATCGCTGCCAGAGTGTTGTTACAGGGACTGGCGCCTTTTTCCGCTACCATCAGGCGCCCACACTGCTCTGGTGACGGCGTAAAGGTCGTATCTTTCATACCGAGCGGGCGGGTGATCAGCTGCTGAAACAGGGCAGGATAGGGGGTGCCGCTGGCGCGCGACAGGGCATCGCCGAGCAGATCATAGCCCAGATTGGAATAGGCGGCACTGCTGCCCGGGGCCGCTTTGAGGTTTGCATGTGACAGCCAGCTCCAGCGTTCGCTGCGTGTCGGCCAGACAAACACCGGCCGCTGCGCTTTGCCGCCTGGCTGCTCACGTGGCAGTCCACTGGTATGGGTCGACAGGTTAATCAGGCGAATGGGCTGACCATTCCAGGCGGGAACGCGGGTGCCGGGAGGCGCATATTTGCTCAGAGGATCGTCAAGGCGAATCTGCCCGCGCTCTGCCAGCTTCACCATCACTTCGCTGGTCATCAGCTTACTCAGAGAGGCGATGCGAATCAGTGAATCTTTTTGCGGACGGACATTGTTGCCGGGACGGGTTTCACCAAAGCTGGCAAAGACCCGCTGATTGCCATCAATCGCCACCAGCGCCATGCCGGTTGCGCCACTGCCGTAGAAGATATGCTCGGCATAGCGATCGACAATCTGTGAAGCCAGCAGCGGATCGGGCGCGACCTGCGCCATGCTTTTTAAGGGAAGCAGTGAAACTATCAGGGCCAGTAAATAGGGGGTGCGCATGTTCAACGGAGGTGGCTTCGCTCTAAAATTCAGTGAAAATCTGCCTTGATCCGGCGGGAACCGATCCGGTCAGCAGGGAGTTATTCCTGCGAAATAACTGCAGGAACAGACGCACAGCCATGCAGAGGCAGCATTAAACAGGTGCTCTATAGTAATCAGTTTGCACAGGGCGTGAAGAGGGGCAGGAAGATTTTTTTCTGTGGCGGGCAATAAGCTGAAAACGCCCTTCCCGCAGCGACGGGAAGGGCCAGTGTATTACGCAGGTTTCAGTAGAGCTTCTGCATGGCTGACGATGTTCTCTACCGTGAAGCCAAACTCCGCGAAGAGATCGCCTGCTGGCGCGGATTCGCCGAAGGTCGTCATACCGACGATCGCGCCCTCCAGACCGACATACTTGAACCAGTAATCGGCAATGCCCGCTTCGACCGCCACGCGCGCTTTCACGCCAGAAGGCAGAACGGATTCGCGGTATGCGGCATCCTGCGCATCAAACAGGTCAGTAGATGGCAGTGACACGACACGGACCTTGTGACCGCCCGAGGTGAGCTTCTCCGCCGCACCCAAGGTGATTTCAACCTCTGAACCGGTAGCGATCAGAATGACGTCTGGCATGCCCTCACAATCCTTCAGCACATAGCCACCGCGTTTGATGTTGTCGATCTGCTCCGGGGTACGTTCCGGCTGCAGCAGGTTCTGACGGGAGAGGATCAGCGCGGTCGGGCCATGGTGGCGTTCGATCGCTGCTTTCCATGCCACCGCGGTTTCCACCTGATCGCAGGGACGCCAGACGCTCATGTTCGGCGTCAGGCGCAGGCTGGCGATTTGCTCTACCGGCTGGTGCGTCGGGCCATCTTCGCCCAGGCCGATGGAGTCATGAGTGTAAACCAGAATCTGGCGGGCCTTCATCAAGGCCGCCATACGAGCGGCGTTACGCGCATATTCCACAAACATCAGGAAGGTTGCGGTGTAGGGAACAAAGCCGCCGTGATGCGCGATGCCGTTACCAATTGCCGTCATCCCGAATTCACGCACACCGTAGTGGATATAGTTACCGGCCGGGTCCTCTTTGATCGATTTTGAGCCTGACCAGATGGTGAGGTTACTCGGTGCAAGGTCAGCGGAACCGCCCAGAAATTCCGGCAGTAATTTACCGTAGGCTTCCAGTGAGTTCTGCGACGCTTTACGGCTGGCAATTTTTTGCGGGTTGGCCTGCAGTTCCTGGATGAAGCGGGTTGCTTCAGTTTCCCATGTGGAAGGCATTTCGCCATTCATGCGGCGTTCATACTCTTTCGCCAGCTCAGGATGGGCCGCTTTATAGGCCGCAAATTTCGCATCCCAGGCTTTTTCGCGCTCGGCGCCAGCGGCCTTGGCATCCCACTGCTGATAGATTTCAGCCGGAATCTCAAACGCCGGGTAGTTCCAGCCGAGCTGCTTACGGGTCAGGGCGACTTCGGCCTCACCCAGCGCCGCGCCATGTGACTCCTCTTTACCGGCCTTGTTTGGTGAACCGAAGCCGATAATGGTGCGGCAGATAATCAGCGACGGCTTATCGGTCACGCTCTGCGCTTCCTGGATTGCCGCACGGATAGCGTCGGCGTCATGACCATCGATGTCGCCAATTACATGCCAGTTGTAGGACTCGAAGCGTTTGCGGGTGTCGTCGGTAAACCAGCCTTCCGTTTCACCGTCGATAGAAATACCGTTGTGGTCGTAGAAGCCGATCAGCTTGCCCAGACCCAGGGTGCCAGCCAGTGAGCAGACCTCGTGTGAAATCCCCTCCATCAGACAGCCATCGCCCATAAACACGTAGGTGTGGTGGTCAACGATCTCATGATCCGGACGGTTAAACTGCGCCGCCAGGGTACGTTCAGCAATCGCTAAACCGACGGCGTTAGCCAATCCCTGGCCCAGCGGGCCGGTGGTGGTTTCCACGCCAGGGGTGTAGCCGATCTCCGGGTGGCCTGGCGTTTTGGAGTGCAGCTGACGGAAATTTTTCAGCTCTTCAATCGGCAGGTCGTAACCGCTCAGGTGCAGCAGGCTGTAGAGCAGCATTGAGCCGTGGCCGTTGGAGAGGATAAAACGGTCGCGATCGAGCCAGGCGGGATTGGTCGGGTTATGCTGAAGGAAGTCGCGCCATAACACTTCGGCGATGTCGGCCATGCCCATCGGAGCGCCGGGGTGGCCTGAGTTTGCTTTCTGTACCGCATCCATACTGAGTGCACGGATCGCGTTTGCCAGTTCTCTGCGTGAGGACATAAAGTTCTCCCTTATTAAGCATCAGGGCGGGAAAGTCCCGCCCGACTAAAATGAAGACTACAGGCGTGCGGCAAGCACATCTTCCAGCTTCTGCTGGTCAACGGCGAACTGACGGATGCCGTCAGAGAGTTTTTCCACCGCCATCGGATCCTGGTTATGTTCCCAGCGGAACTCTGCTTCGGAAAGCGGCGACGGCTGATGGAAGCCTTCCGTAGAAGGCGACAGTTTGCGCTCCAGCGGTGCATCGCTGTTCTGCAGCTCTTCCAGCAGGTTTGGCGAGATTGTCAGGCGGTCGCAGCCGGCCAGCGCCACAATCTGCTCCACTTTACGGAAGCTGGCGCCCATGATGATGGTGCTGTAACGGTGCTTTTTGTAGTAATCGTAGATACGACGCACGGATTTCACGCCCGGATCTTCATCCGCCACGTAGGGGTCCATCGGCTTACGTGAGTTATACCAGTCGTAGATACGGCCGACGAACGGGGAGATCAGGTAGACGCCCGCTTCAGCACAGGCACGCGCCTGGGCAAAGGAGAAGAGCAGCGTCAGGTTACACTGGATACCGTTCTTCTCCAGCTCTTCCGCCGCGCGGATGCCTTCCCAGGTGGAGGCCAGCTTAATCAGCACGCGGGAGCGATCAATGCCGTGCTCTTCATACATCCGAATCAGTTTTTCTGCTTTGGTCACACACATGCCACGATCGAAGGAGAGGCGCGCATCCACTTCGGTCGAAACACGGCCGGGTATGCTTTTCAGGATCTCCATACCGAGATTGATCGCCACTTTGTCGCTGGCGTTGATGATCTGCGTCTCTTTGCTGCCGCCCTGCTTTTTCGCGTACTCAATCGCATCGTCCATCAGGTGCTTATACCCTTCGAGACCGGACGCTTTCAGAATGAGTGACGGATTGGTGGTGGCATCTTCGGGGTGATACTGACGAATTGATTCGATATCACCACTATCAGCCACCACGGTGGTGAACTGTTTTAGGGCTTCTAGCTGGTTCATCTCTAAACTCCTTGAAAAGAAAAGTGACAGCGAACAGGGAGCACTTCAGGCCTCGCAGCCGGTCTGTGGCGGATTCTGCTACCGGTAACGTGAACCCATAACATTGCAACAGCGCGTTTCTGATGAAAATGCGGTTTCTCTGATTGTTGCGCGGCGAGGCGGTGCGAAGAAGCCGTCATGCGGTGTAAACCGTGGGGTGCGCCATATTCCATCCTTAAGCATAGCAGTCAGGACAAATGACGCAGGCAACACTGTAGCAATCCGTGCCCTGTTATTCGGGGGACGAAGCAGGGGAGAGCGGTAAGCGCAGCGCGGGGTCAGGCCCGCGCTGCGGCGGCAAAGGTGCTCAGAGGGGCAGGTTAAGCCAGTTTTTCACCGGCAGGAAATCGCGATAGAGGGCGGCTTCAGGCGAGCCTGCCTCAGGCTGATAATCATATTCCCAGCGCACCAGCGGCGGCATTGACATCAGGATTGACTCCGTACGGCCGCCGGTCTGCAGACCAAACAGCGTGCCGCGATCCCAGACCAGATTGAACTCGACATAGCGGCCACGGCGATAGAGCTGGAACTGGCGTTCGCGTTCGCCAAATGGGTGATCTTTGCGGCGCGCCACAATGGGTCGATAAGCATCGATAAAGCCACGGCCCACCGCCTGCATAAAGCTGAAGCTCTGCTCGAAGTCAGGCGTATTGAGATCGTCAAAGAACAGGCCGCCAATGCCACGCTGCTCATCCCGGTGCTTCAGGTAGAAATAGTCGTCACACCACTTTTTATAGCGCGGATAAACCTCCTCGCCAAAAGGCTGGCAGAGATCGGCGGCCGTCTGATGCCAGTGCAGCGCATCCTCTTCGAAGCCGTAAAATGGGGTCAGATCGAAGCCGCCGCCAAACCACCACACCGGATCGGCGCCCGGTTTCTCGGCGATGAAAAAGCGCACGTTGGCGTGGCTGGTGGGCACGTAGGGGTTGTTCGGGTGGATGACCAGCGACACGCCCATCGCTTCAAAGCTGCGACCGGCCAGTTCAGGACGGTGTGCTGTCGCCGAGGCCGGCATCTGATCGCCATGCACATGGGAAAAGTTTACGCCCGCCTGTTCAAACACGGCACCGTTGCGCAGGACGCGGCTCTGACCGCCACCACCACCGGGACGCTGCCAGCTATCCTCGGCAAACTGCGCACTGCCATCTTCAGCCGCCAGCTGGTTACAAATCTCATCCTGCAGGGCGAGCAGGAACGCTTTTACGCGGGAAATATCAGCCATCTTTTCGCTTATTGTCGGTTTAGTCTGAGCGGATTATACGCCAAACCGCGCCGCTTGCATGAGTGCGGCGCGAGGCAGGGCGCAAACCGGCCCGCCGCATCAGGCGTTGCGCCGGTCAAACTCATCAAAGTAGTTAACGATGCCGCTGGCAATCGCAGAGGCAATTTTCTGGCGGAATGCGGTGGTGCCGAGCAGCTGCTCTTCGCGCGGATTGGTAATAAAGGACGTTTCAACCAGCACCGACGGAATCGACGGCGATTTCAGCACTGCGAAGGCCGCCTGCTCCGTGTGCTGGCTGTGAAGGTGATGCACCGGACGGATCTGATCCAGCACATGCTTGCCCAGCGTCAGGCTGTTCCTGATGGTGTCGGTCTGCACCAGATCAAACAGAATCTGCTGCAGATAGTGATCCTGCTGCTGCGCTTTCACGCCGCCCACTTTGTCCGCGTCATTCTCGCGCTGGGAGAGATAACGTGCCATCGAGCTGCTGGCTCCGCGATTGGAGAGCGCAAACACGGAGGCGCCGCTGGCCTCGGGACTGGTAAAACCGTCAGCGTGGATAGACATAAACAGATGCGCGCCGTGCTGATGGGCGATCTCCACCCGCTGATAGAGCGGAATAAAGTGGTCGCTGTCGCGGGTCAGACGCACTTCGATACGCGGGTGGTTCTGAAGCTGGCGCTTCACGTTGCCGGCAATTTCCAGCACGATGTGTTTCTCTTCCGAGCCCTCTTCGCCAACGGCACCCGAATCGATGCCGCCATGGCCGGGATCGATCATCACGATGCGTTTACCCTTTTCAGGCGGGGAAGCCGGGCGCGGATGACGCGGGTGCTCTGTAAGAGCTGACGGCTCCCGGGCCTGAACTGCGCGCGGCGATAAAACGGCCAGAGCCAGTCCGGAAAGCAGTAACTGACGACGGTGAATCAAACGTTTAAGCAGATGCATGTGCGGGTCCGGTAACAAAAATCCTGCCGGTGTTATAGCCTAAGGCTCCGCTGCCTGCGATCACAGAACCATTTCAGGGCATTACTTTGTATTGCAGGCCGCAAACAGAAAATTTGCGCTTTTTTATTTGCTGCCCGTCAGACCAGGGTTGCGTGCAGCAGAGAATGCGTGATAATCAGCAAATTGTGCTTATTTACAGGTAAAGAAGATGGAAATCCGCGCCTTCCGCCAGGAAGATTTTGAAGAAGTGATCACCTTGTGGGAACGTTGCGATTTGTTACGGCCATGGAACGATCCGGAGCTGGATATCGAACGCAAAATGCAGCACGACCCCGATCTCTTTCTGGTCGCGGAAGTGGGCGGGGTGGTCGTCGGCACGCTGATGGGCGGTTACGATGGTCACCGCGGTGCGGCGTACTATCTGGCCGTGCATCCCGACTATCAGGGGCGTGGCTTTGCCAATGCCCTGATGAACCGTCTGGAGAAGAAGCTGATTGCGCGCGGCTGTCCGAAGCTGCACCTGATGATTCGGGAAGAGAACGATCAGGTGGTGGCCTTCTATGAGAAGCTCGATTATGAACCGGTGGATGCGCTGCTGTTTGGCAAACGCCTGATCGAAGATCGTGAGTACTAAACCGTCACCGCGCTATCTGCCGGACGAATATGACGCCAGAGGGCAGCTGCGGCTGCCGTTTCTTTTCTGGCTGATTCTGTTGCTTCAGGCGCGGACATGGCTGCTGCTGGTGATGGCCGGCGCGTCGCGTCAGCAGGGCAACGATCTGCTGACGCTCTTCTATCCGGATCGTCAGGCATTCTGGATCGGCCTGGCGCTGGGCCTGCCGGCGCTGGCCGGGCTGCTGCTGACCGGCTACCGTCTGCGCCTGCCGCGATTCTGGCAGCACTGGCGCAGTGTGCTCCTGCTGTCGCTGCTGGTGAACCTGATCTGGCAGGCCATGCAGTTTGTTCAGGGCGACCTGCTGAATTCGCCGCTGCCCCTGATGCTGACGCTGTTCGACCTGCTGGCGCTGCTCTGGCTGCATTTCAGCCAGCGCTGCCGCGACTGCTTTCTGCCCGAACATCATCTTAATTAAACTTTTTGGCGCTTTGCGACTCCAATCAGTTCCGCCTTTCCGGCCTCGTAATAACAGGAGTTTTCATGAAAGCTGTTCGTTCCACGTTACTGCTCGCCGCTGTGGTGTTGAGCGGCTGCGCCAGTTCGGGTTCCGGCGCAGACAGCAGCCAGCAGGTAAGCTGGTGGAATCCGCTCAGTTATCACTGGTCCTCGGCGCTGCCGTGGAACTGGTTCGGTGGTTCATTAACCGTGACTGAACAGGGTGTGGGCGGCCTGACAGGCTCGACCGCCATGAAAGAGGATGCGATCAATGCCGGGCTGAACGGCGACTATACCCTGCGTCAGGGGATGCGCAGCCAGAATGGCCAGGTGGTCTCTTTCTGGCAGGCGCTCAGTGACGGCAAAGTGAAGCTGGTGATTGAGGGACAGTCGCAGGTCGAGCGGATTGAGGTGATGGACAGCGCGATTGTCAGCCACGACGGCAGTAAAGTGGGTGACGCTTTCAGCGATAAGTTCACAAAAGCCTTCAGTAACTGCACCCTGGCCAGCGGCGCTGATGCGCGTGACGTGGCCTGTCGTGCGCCCGGCAGTCTGCACCTGACCTATCTCTATCATGGTGACTGGCATGGACCAGAGGGACTGATGCCTTCTGACGATACGCTGAAAAACTGGAAAATCAGCAAAATTATCTGGCAGCGTTAAGTGCCCGCTCGGTCAGCGCGCCACCCGTGTGGTGGCCGCTGACGCATCCCCGATCCTGTTCCCCACACCGCCTGTCACCGCCATCGGCTTTTGCTGAATTCAGCATAAACTCTGCCGCCGTCTTATGCTTTTTTCGACTTTGAAATCATCAAACGATATATAAAACCGTTACTCGTTTTCGCTGAGTTATAAATAAACTGATGCTTCAGCGGGTGAGATCCGCATCAAACTTTTTCAGGGTGCCAAATGACATTACAAGCGATGAATAAAGTCGTGAGCGGTATCGCGTTGTCGCTGAGCCTGGCTGGCGCAGTCAACGCCACTGAACTCCTTAACAGCTCTTACGATGTATCGCGGGAGCTGTTTGTTGCCCTGAATGCCCCCTTCGTTAAACAGTGGGACGCCACGCATCCTGCTGATCCGCTGACCATCAAGATGTCACACGCCGGATCGTCGAAACAGGCGCTGGCGATTCTGCAGGGACTGCGCGCGGATGTGGTGACCTATAACCAGGTCACGGATGTGCAGGTGCTGCACGATAAAGGCAACCTGATCGCCGCAGACTGGAAGAGCCGTCTGCCGAACAACAGCTCGCCTTTCTACTCCACCATGGCGTTTCTGGTGCGCAAAGGCAATCCAAAACAGATTCACGACTGGTCCGATTTAACCCGTGGCGATGTGAAGCTGATTTTCCCCAACCCGAAAACCTCCGGCAATGGGCGCTATACCTATCTGGCCGCCTGGGGTGCAGCGGATAAAGCGGACGGGGGCGATCAGGCTAAGACCCGCGCCTTTATGGCGCAGTTCCTGAAAAACGTGGAAGTATTCGACACCGGCGGCCGCGGCGCGACCACAACCTTTGCCGAGCGCGGGCTGGGCGATGTGCTGATTAGCTTTGAGTCGGAAGTAAATAACATCCGCAACCAGTACGGCAAAGATGAGTATGACGTCATCGTACCGAAAACCGATATTCTGGCGGAGTTTCCGGTTGCCTGGGTGGACAAAAACGTGGCCCTCAACAAAACCACAGCGGCCGCCAGTGCCTATCTGAACTACCTTTACACGCCTGAAGCGCAGAACATCATCACCCGCTACTACTACCGCGTGAATAACCCTCAGCTGATGTCGGCGCAGAAAGATCGCTTCCCTCAGACAGAGCTGTTTCGGGTAGAAGAGGCGTTTGGCGGCTGGGACAAGGTGATGAAGACCCATTTCGACAGTGGTGGCGAGCTTGACCAACTCTTAGCGGCGGGGCGCGAATAATGTTTGCAGCCAGCCATAAACGTGTTCTGCCTGGTTTTGGCCTCAGCCTCGGCACCAGCCTGCTCTTTACCTGCCTGATTCTGCTGCTGCCAATCAGTGCAGTCATTATGCAGCTGTCACAGATGACGCTGCAGCAGTACTGGGATGTAGTGACCAACCCGCAGCTAGTGGCAGCCTATAAAGTGACGCTGCTGTCGGCTGGCGTCGCCTCTCTGTTTAATGCGGTGTTCGGCATGCTGATGGCGTGGATCCTGACCCGTTATCGCTTCCCGGGCCGCGCGCTGCTGGATGGCCTGATGGATCTGCCGTTTGCGCTGCCGACCGCCGTGGCGGGTCTGACGCTGGCCGGCCTCTTCTCCGTCAGCGGCTGGTACGGACAGTGGTTCGCCCATTTCGACATCAAAATCTCCTACACCTGGATCGGTATCGCCATTGCGATGGCTTTTACCAGCATTCCGTTTGTGGTGCGTACCGTTCAGCCCGTGCTGGAGGAGTTAGGCCCGGAGTATGAAGAGGCGGCCGAAACCCTGGGCGCGACGCCGTGGCAGAGCTTCCGCCGCGTCGTGCTGCCGGAAGTGGCGCCGGCGCTGCTGGCAGGCACGGCGCTCTCGTTTACCCGCAGCCTGGGGGAGTTTGGTGCGGTCATCTTTATTGCGGGCAACATTGCCTGGAAAACGGAAGTGACCTCGCTGATGATTTTTGTCCGGCTGCAGGAATTCGACTACCCGGCGGCCAGCGCTATCGCGTCGGTTATTCTGCTGGCCTCGCTGATTCTGTTGTTTGCGATTAACACATTACAGAGCCGCTTTGGCCGTCGTCTGGGAGGTCACTAATGGCTGAGGTTTCGCAACTCAATCACGCGGCGCGTCAGCCGGTAAACTGGAGCAAATGGCTGTTGATTGGCATCGGGGCGCTGGTCTCGATTCTGCTGCTGGTGGTGCCAATGATCTCCATCTTCTGGGAAGCGCTGAATCACGGGCTGATTGCGGCCCTGAGCAATCTCTCCGACCCGGACATGCTGCACGCGATCTGGCTGACGGTAATGGTGGCGCTGATCACCGTGCCGGTTAACCTGGTGTTCGGCACGCTGCTGGCCTGGCTGGTGACGCGCTTTACCTTCCCGGGACGCCAGCTGCTGCTGACTCTGTTCGATATTCCTTTTGCCGTGTCGCCGGTGGTGGCCGGTCTGATGTATCTGCTGTTCTGGGGCGTCAACGGCCCGGCGGGCGGCTGGCTGGATGCCCACAATATTCAGATTATGTTTGCCTGGCCGGGTATGGTGCTGGCGACGGTATTTGTGACCTGTCCGTTTGTGGTGCGCGAACTGGTGCCGGTGATGCTGAGTCAGGGCAGTCACGAAGATGAAGCAGCGGTGCTGCTGGGCGCATCCGGCTGGCAGATGTTCCGTCGTGTGACGCTGCCGAACATTCGCTGGGCGCTGCTGTATGGCATTGTGCTGACCAACGCCCGTGCGATTGGTGAATTTGGTGCGGTCTCGGTGGTTTCGGGATCGATACGCGGTGAGACCTATACTTTGCCGCTTCAGGTTGAATTACTGCATCAGGACTACAACACGGTAGGCGCCTTTACTGCGGCCGCGCTGCTGACCCTGATGGCTATTGTGACGTTGTTTCTGAAAAGCATTCTGCAGTGGCGCTTAGAGCAGCAGCACAAACGTCTGCAACAGGAGGGAAATCATGAGCATTGAGATTAACAAGATCAACAAATCCTTTGGTCGCACCTCGGTGCTGAACGATATCTCTCTGGATATTGCCTCGGGTGAAATGGTGGCGCTGCTTGGCCCATCAGGCTCGGGTAAAACCACGCTGCTGCGCATTATTGCCGGGCTGGAGCATCAGAACAGCGGCCAGATCCGCTTTCATGGTAATGATGTCAGCCGCCTGCATGCGCGCGATCGTCAGGTCGGATTTGTGTTCCAGCACTATGCGCTGTTCCGCCACATGACCGTTTTCGACAACATCGCATTTGGTCTGACCGTTCTGCCTCGTCGTGAACGCCCTTCTGCGGCGGAGATCAGGCAGCGTGTCACCCGTCTGCTGGAGATGGTGCAGCTGGGCCATCTGGCAAACCGTTTTCCGGCGCAGCTTTCGGGCGGCCAGAAACAGCGAGTGGCGCTGGCGCGTGCGTTAGCGGTGGAGCCGCAGATCCTGCTGCTGGATGAACCTTTCGGTGCGCTGGATGCGCAGGTGCGAAAAGAGCTGCGCCGCTGGCTGCGTGAGCTCCATGAAGAGCTGAAATTTACCAGCGTGTTCGTGACCCACGACCAGGAAGAGGCGATGGAAGTCGCCGATCGCGTGGTAGTGATGAGTCAGGGCAACATCGAACAGGTCGGTACGCCAGACGATGTGTGGCGTGAACCGGCGACACGCTTTGTGCTGGAGTTCCTGGGCGAAGTGAATCGCTTTGATGGCGAGATCCAGGGATCGCAGTTCCACGTCGGCGCGCACCACTGGCCGCTGGGCTACACCTCTGCCCATCAGGGTGCGGTTGAGCTGTTCCTGCGTCCGTGGGAGATCGACGTGTCGCGCCGCAGCAGCCTGGAAACGCCTCTGCCGGTTCAGGTGCTGGAAGTCAGTCCGCGCGGCCACTTCTGGCAGCTGGTGGTGCAGCCTGCAGGCTGGCAGAGCGAACCGTTCTCGCTGGTGTTTGAAGGCGAGCAGACGGCCCCGATTCGCGGTGAGCGTCTGTTTGTGGGATTACAGCAGGCGCGCCTCTATAAGGGCGATAAGCCGCTGCGCGCAGTTGCCTTTGCGCAGAGCGCCTGATATTTTCACCTCAACAGCGGGCGGGAGTCTCACTCCCGCCTTTTTTTCGCCCCGCGTTTGTAACAGGCCAGGAACCACACCGTGACGACTCTTGAGAACACCATCGGCAATACGCCGCTGATCAAATTGCAGCGCCTGACGCCCGCCAACGGCAGTGAGGTCTGGCTCAAGCTGGAGGGCAACAATCCGGCCGGTTCGGTGAAAGATCGCGCGGCCTGGTCGATGATTCATCAGGCAGAACGGCGCGGAGAAATTTCACCTGGCGATCGGCTGATCGAAGCCACCAGTGGCAACACCGGCATCGCGCTGGCGATGATCGCGGCCATGAAAGGCTACCGTCTGCGTCTGCTGATGCCGGACAACATGAGTCAGGAGCGGCAGGATGCAATGCGGGCCTATGGCGCGGAGCTGATTCTGGTGCCGCGGGAGCAGGGCATGGAAGGCGCTCGCGATCTGGCGCAGGCGATGGCCGCACGCGGTGAAGGCCGGGTGCTGGACCAGTTCAACAATCCTGATAACCCACTGGGCCACTATCAGACCACCGGCCCGGAGCTCTGGCAGCAGTCGAACCAGCGCATGACCCATTTTGTTTCCAGCATGGGCACCACCGGCACGATCACCGGCGTCGGACGCTACCTCAAAGAGCAGAACAGCAGCGTGCAGGTGATCGGTCTGCAGCCCAGTGAAGGCAGCAGCATTCCGGGCATTCGCCGCTGGCCGTTGGCTTATCTGCCGGGAATCTACCGACCCGATCTGGTGGATGATGTGCTGGACATGACGCAGAAAGAAGCGGAAGAGACGATGCGTGAGCTGGCACGGCGCGAAGGGATTTTCTGCGGCGTCAGTTCAGGTGGCGCGGTGGCAGGGGCGCTGCGTATTGCCCGGGCCAATCCGGGCAGCGTGGTGGTGGCGATCGCCTGCGATCGCGGCGATCGTTATCTTTCAACCGGGCTTTATCATCAGTAACCCCGACTGAGACGGCAACAGACCTGTGCGCGTTTACGGCCCACAGGTTTTTTTTCGCCAGAATTGGCTGCGATGGAGATAATGAATCTGTAAGGATCGCGTAAATCCGGCTGCGTCAACGTCAGCTACAGGACAAAATAGCGCCAGTTCTGCTGAGAGATGACCATGAAAATTTTGCTTGTTGATGACGATGTTGAATTAGGCACGATGTTAAGCCAGTACCTGATTGCAGAAGGGTTCGACGCCCAGCTGGTTTTAACCGGCAACGCCGGAATAGAAGGGGCGCTGTCGGGCGCCTTCACCGCCCTGATTCTGGATATCATGCTGCCTGATATGAGCGGCATTGACGTGTTACGTCAGGTGCGCCAGAAAAGCCGCATACCGGTGATTATGCTGACCGCAAAAGGCGACAATATCGATCGGGTGATTGGTCTGGAGATGGGGGCGGATGATTATATGCCCAAGCCCTGTTATCCGCGCGAACTGGTCGCGCGTCTGCGTGCCGTGTTACGCCGTTTCGAAGAGCAGCCGCCGCAGCCAGAGTCGAAAGACCCGCTGCGCTGGGGCGAGCTTTCGCTTAATCCGGCTACCCGCATGAGTGAATGGCAGGGCAGACCGTTTGACCTGACGGCCTCAGAATTTAACCTGCTCGATCTGCTGATGCGGGCGCCGGACAGAGTGGTTTCAAAAGATGAGCTTTCAGAGAAGGGGCTGGGTCGCCCGCGTGAAGCCTATGACCGCAGTGTTGATGTGCATATCAGCAATATCCGTCAGAAGCTCAGTGCACTGACGGCAGACAGCGTTAACATCGAAACCGTCCGCAGCATCGGCTACCGCTTACGATGAGAAAAACTTACAGGGGACGCATGTTCTGGAAGATCTTTATCGGCTTCTGGATCGTGTTTGTCATTATGAGCCAGCTGATCTGGCTCGGTTTTACGCTTTCAGGTAAACGGCATGAGCCGCCGGAAATCGTCGCGATTCGGCGCATCGTCGATCTGCAGATGACCTCTGCCGCGTCGGTGCTGGAACGAAACGGGCCTGAGGCGTTGACAGCGATGCTGTCAGACTGGAATGAAGGCGACCGGCAGTTTTTCCACGTCACCCAGCAGTCGCCACCTTTGCCCACTGAGACGCGCATTAATCAGGCAATGCACGGGCGTTTCCCTGAAGAGGTGGTGCGCTGGGTGAAAGGCGCTGATGGCAAATTCTACCAGCTGCGCTACGACCTGGACGGCATCCGTAAAGACAGTACCATGACCAGGATGCAGCGCCGGTTTCTGAATATCCCTGAGCCAATGTTTATCTTTGCTGGTTCAGTGGGGCTGCTCTTCAGCCTGCTGCTGGCCTGGAATCTTACGCGTCCCCTGCGTCAGCTGCGTGAAGGCTTTTCCCGTGTCGCCGACGGAGATTTGCGTGTTCGACTGTTTCCGGTTATGCGCAGGCGACGCGACGAGCTCTCTACCGTTGCCGAAGCCTTTGATGCCATGGTGGAGCGGCTGGACACTCTGGTGCGCGCCCGTGAAGAGCTGCTGCACGATATCTCGCATGAGCTGCGTTCTCCTCTGGCGCGACTGCAGCTGGCCACCGGACTGGCGCGTCAGATGCCCGAAAATGTCAGCAGTTCCCTCGACCGCATTGATGAAGAGGCGCGCAGGCTGGATAAAATGATCGGTGAGCTGCTGACGCTGTCACGGGCCGAACATGAAAGCATCCCGGATGAGCAATATTTCGATCTGACTGGTCTGCTGCAGGCGGTGATCGCCGATGTTCGCTATGAAGCGCAGGTTCCGGGCGTGCAGGTAACGCTTCAGGTTGACGAGTGGGCAGATTATACCGTTCGTGGAAATGCAGAGCTGATACGACGCGCAGCAGAGAATGTGCTGCGCAACGCGCTGCGCTTTTCTCCGCCGGGGGGACAAATTGAGGTGCATCTGCGTCCGGATCAGCAGTGGCTGGCGATTCAGGTGCGCGATCAGGGTCCGGGCGTCGATGAGGAGAAACTCTCCAGCATCTTTGACCCATTTGTCCGGGTTAATTCACCGCTGATGGGAAAGGGATATGGACTGGGGCTGGCTATCGTGCGCAAAGTGATTCTGGCACATCATGGTGAAGTTGAGGCCGGAAATCATCCTGAAGGGGGACTGGAGCTCACACTGCGTCTGCCACACTGGCGGCCCTGAGAGGGCACAGCAGAAACAATAACGGCACCCGAAGGTGCCGTTATGCTACAGATAAACGCTTACTTTCTGATGCGAATCACCGGGGTTTCACCCACGGTCACCTGGCCAGACAGCTTGATCAGTTCCTTAATCTCATCCATGTTGGAGATCACAACCGGCGTCAGGGTTGATTTTGCTTTCTCTTCCAGCAGTGGCAGATCGAACTCGATAACCACATCGCCTTTCCTGACCTTCTGGCCTTCTTCAGCGATACGCTTGAAGCCTTCGCCTTTCAGTTCAACGGTATCGATACCGAAGTGTACGAACAGCTCAATGCCGTTGTCAGATTCAATCGAAAAAGCATGATTGGTTTCAAAAATCTTGCCGATAGTTCCATCAACAGGCGCAACCATTTTGTTGCCGCTGGGCTTGATGGCAATACCGTCGCCCACGATTTTTTCTGCAAACACCACATCTGGTACGTCTTCAATATTCACGATTTCGCCTGACAGAGGCGCTACGATATCAATCGTCCCAGCGCTATCCGTTTTTTCGCCAAAAAGTTTAGAAAACAAACCCATGATCTTCTCCTAAGCAGTAATTTGGGGCCAGCATCAGGCAGATTAGCAGAGCGTTTTTTCCTTAATGAACTTGTTAACCAGATTCATTAAATCTTCCGCTGTCGGTTGAGCCAGTGCCTGCTCTGCCAATGCTTTCGCATCTTCAAAGTTAGTATTACGAATAATTTTCTTGATGCCAGGGATAGAAATGGCACTCATGCTGAACTCGTCCAGCCCCATTCCCAGTAACAGTAGTGTAGCACGTTCATCACCTGCCAGCTCACCACACATGCCGGTCCATTTACCTTCAGCGTGAGATGCATCAATGACTTGCTTAATTAAGTTAAGCACAGACGGCGTCATCGGGTTGTACAGGTGTGAGATCAAATCATTACCACGATCGACCGCCAGAGTATACTGCGTCAGATCGTTTGTGCCGATACTGAAGAAGTCGACTTCCTTCGCCAGATGATGTGCGATGACGGCCGATGCGGGGGTTTCCACCATGATACCGACTTCAATACTTTCATCAAAAGCTTTGCCTTCTTCACGCAACTGCGCTTTCAGCAATTCCAGCTCGGCTTTCAGGCTGCGGACTTCTTCTACTGAGATGATCATCGGGAACATGATGCGCAGTTTACCAAAAGAGGAGGCGCGCAGGATGGCGCGCAACTGCGCATGCAGAATCTCTTTGCGGTCCATAGCGATACGGATTGCGCGCCAGCCGAGGAACGGGTTCTCTTCTTTCGGCAGGTTCATGTAAGGCAGATCTTTGTCCCCGCCGATATCCATGGTACGCACGATGACGGCCTGTGAACCCATTGCTTCGGCGACGGCTTTATACGCCTGGAACTGCTCTTCTTCGCTTGGCAGTGAGTCGCGGTCCATAAAGAGAAATTCGGTGCGGTAGAGACCCACGCCTTCTGCGCCATTACGTTCAGCACCGGCGATATCACGCACGGTACCGATGTTGGCGCAGACTTCAACCTGATGACCATCCAGCGTGACGGCTGGCAGATCTTTCAGCTTGGCTAGCTCATGTTTTTCCGACAGATACTGGTTCTGTACGGCTTTCAGCTCTTCCTGAATCGCTTCTGAAGGATTGACGTGAATCGTGTTGTTGACGCCATCCAGAATCAGGAAGTCGCCGTTTTTGATTGTGGTGGTGACGTTGCCGGTGCCGACAATGGCCGGGATCTCCAGCGAGCGCGCCATGATAGAGGTGTGTGAAGTACGGCCACCCAGGTCCGTAATAAAGCCCAGCACCTTTTTCAGGTTAAGCTGTGCAGTTTCTGACGGCGTTAAGTCTTTGGCCACCAGAATGGATTCTTCCTGAATCGCGCTCAGGTCAACGATATGCAGACCGAGAATGTTTTGCAGCAGACGCTTACCGATGTCGCGAACATCTGCCGCACGCTCTTTGAGGTATTCGTCATCTAACTCTTCCAGGGCTTTCGCCTGGCCATCAATGACCGAGTAGGCAGCGGCATCGGCTGACGCGTGATCTTTTTTGATCAGGTCGATGATTTCCTGCTCCAGCTCTTCATCTTCCAGCAACATAATGTGGCCTTCGAAGATCGCTGCTTTCTCTTCACCCAGGGTTTCACCCGCTTTGACGCGAATCGCTTCCAGTTGTGTAGCCGCTTTGCTACGGCCATCAAGGAAGCGCTGAACTTCCTGCTCAACCTGGTCATCAGAAATTTTCTTGCGATTGATGACGATTTCGTCTTCTTTCAGCAGCAGTGCTTTGCCGAAAGCGATACCTGGTGATGCTAAAATGCCTGAAATCATAACGCTACCTTTTAATCACGATGGCTGATGGGACTCTTTGCGGTGCCATTGTCGCGGGACACGTACTCTACGAAAGCAATAACGCGGACAGGTTGTCCGCGATCAAGATGTTTGCACTCAATGGCGCAGAGGAGTCGATTTGCTGGAGAGCTGAGCGGAGATTACTCCAGTTCAGCCATCAGTTTGACCAGATGTTCAACGGCTTTCTGCTCATCTTCACCTTCTGCAGAAAGTGTCACGACGGTGCCCTGAGTCAGACCCAGAGTCTGCAGTTTGAACAGGCTTTTCGCACTGGCTGATTTACCGTTAGAGGTCACAGTAATTTCTGACTGGAAAGCTTTGGCTTCTTTAACAAATTGCGCCGCTGGGCGAGTGTGCAGGCCGTTTGGTGCAGTAATGGTAACTTCTTGCTGGAACATTCTATTTCCCCAACGTTATCAGAATGAGTTTTATGGATCTAAAGTCTAGCCTGGAGCCTCTACTTTAGCCTGTGTCGGTGCGCGGGTATAGCATCCTGCTGACCAAAGACGCATCTGCGTCAATACGACAATCCGTTGCGTCTCAAAACCGATTCTACACGTCACCGGTTAATTATGCCGTGATTCGCCGTTTCACTGAATCCGTAAATCGATTCAGCTTGATCCACTTCAAACGCGGATTAATTTCAGGCATCGAAATAATTGGCAGTCTAAATACCAGAGCGGCATCACTGAAATCAATCTGCCGGGTGATGAAAGTGAGATCTGCGCCACAAAAAAGCACCCTTGCGGGTGCTTTTTTATTCATTTTAAGACTTTCGCCGCGACTAGGGCTGCAGCTCTTTTTCGGTGAAAAGATCGGCAAACAACGCAGTGCTCAGGTAGCGTTCACCGGAAGAGGGGAGGATGACGACAATATTCTTATTGGCGAAGGTTTCATCTTCCTGCAGCTTCAGCGCAGCGGCTACGGCAGCACCGGATGAGATACCCGCCAGAATACCTTCCTCTTCCATTAACCGGCGCGCCGTGCTGATTGCCTCTTCGTTGGTAATCGCCACGACGCGATCCACCAGGTTCAGCTCCAGGTTACCCGGAATAAAGCCTGCGCCGATGCCCTGAATCTTGTGCGGGCCCGGTTTAATCTCCTCACCCGCCATCGCCTGGGCAATCACCGGAGAGTCGGTTGGCTCAACCGCAACAGTAATCAGATCTTTTTTGCCTTTGGTGTTTTTAATGTAACGACTGACGCCAGTCAGCGTACCGCCCGTGCCGACACCGGCGATAAAGACATCAACTTCGCCATCGGTGTCTTCCCAGATTTCAGGCCCCGTGGTTTTTTCATGAATTTCCGGATTAGCCGGATTACTGAACTGCTGTAGCAGGACATATCTGTCCGGATCGCTGGCCACAATCTCTTCCGCTTTGCCGATAGCGCCTTTCATGCCTTTAGCACCTTCGGTCAGCACCAGCGTCGCGCCCAGTGCTTTCAGCAGCTTGCGTCGCTCCACTGACATGGTTTCCGGCATGGTCAGCGTCAGTTTATAGCCGCGTGCGGCCGCGACATAGGCCAGGGCGATACCCGTGTTACCGCTGGTCGGCTCTACCAGTTCAACACCAGGTTTCAGAATACCGCGTTTTTCTGCGTCCCAAATCATATTGGCACCGATACGGCATTTAACGCTGAAGCTCGGGTTACGGGATTCAACTTTCGCAAGGATGCGGCCGTTACCGATGCGGTTCAGTCGAACCAATGGCGTATGACCAATTGTCAAAGAGTTGTCTTCATAGATCTTACTCATAGCCTGCCCTTAACTGTATGAATTATTGGGAACCCTATGAGCATACCTGTTCTGCCTGGGGGCGGAAGGAAAGAAATCGTATATCTATATGTCACCCGGCAATAAGCCTCTCTGAAAAGAGCATAAGGCGTACTGCGGATTTCAGCGCACATCACGGCGAGCCAGCTGCGACCGATAACGATCCACCCACATGGCTGTCGCACCACAGACCGCTACCGGCATGATGACCAGATTCAGCACCGGGATCATCGTGAACAGACTGGTCAGTGCGCCAAACTGCATGTTGGCGGTTTTGTGCTGACGCAGGGCGTTACGCATCTGCCGGAAGGGAACTTTATGGTTGTCGAACGGATAGTCGCAATACTGGATAGAGAGCATCCAGGCGCTGAACAGGAACCAGAGCACAGGCGCAATAGTCTGACCAAAGCCGGGAATAAAGTAGAGCAGCAGCAGGCCCAGCGCACGGGGCAGGTAGTAACCCAGCTTCTGAAGTTCCCGCTTCATAATGCGCGGAACATCTTTCACCATTGCCGCCCAGCCATTGTCAGGCAGTGGCTTGCCGGTCAGACGTCCTTCAAGTTGCTCTGCCAGCAGGCCACAGAAGGGAGCGGCGATCAGATTGGCCAGTGTCGAGAAGAAGTAGCTGAACACCAGCACAATGGCAATGACGGACAGCGGCCACAACAGATAACTCAGCCATTGCAGCCAGTCGGGAATATGCGCCATCAGGCGTGGGATCCAGTCGCCCAGCCGATAAAACAGCCAGACGAAGGCCCCGCCCAGCATAATGATGTTGATCAGCAGTGGCATCACGACAAAGCGCCGGAGGCCAGGCAGACGCACCAGTTTCCAGCCCTGGTTAAAATAGTGCATGCCATTAAAATCTGAGACGGAATTCTCACGGGCCATAAAGCCATTTCTCCTGAAGGTGTGAAGGCGCGCTCACTATAACCTGGCTTTTTCTCCAGACCAGATGCCGTTTGGGCAAAAAAACAGCGAAAAAGCGTGGGTTGCCTATCTTATTTGTCAGAAAATAGTGCACAGACTTGCACTTGTGTAGCAGGGCAAATACAGTTAGAGGATAAAGTTTGCCGCGGTGGCAAGGTATTGGAACAACAGAGAATACAATGATGCAGGATTTGCGTCTGATATTAATCGTTGTTGGCGCGATCGCCATTATAGCGCTCCTTCTTCACGGACTGTGGACCAGCCGTAAAGAGCGTTCGTCAGTATTTCGCGATCGCCCGCACAAACGTCTGAAACAACGTGATGACCATGATGAGCAGGACCTGAAAGACGACGAAGATGACGGCGTCGGCGAGGTTCGTGTGCGTTCTGAACGCAGCGTACATCAGGAACCCCGTTTCGATGAGATTCGTGAGCCTCAGCCAGAAGCGCCGCGTAAGCAGGCGCCTGCTGAGCCTGCGCGTCAGCCTGCGCCACGTCCCGCACCGCAGCCCGAACCTGAGAGCGACCCGCTTTTCAGTTCAGCACCGCAGTCTGCGCCGCAGCCGCGTCCTGAACCGGTTCGTCAGCAGCCTGCCCCCGCTTTTGTCGCGCCACCCGTGCAGGCGGAGCCGCTGCTGGATCTCGACCCGCTGGAACCGGTACAACCTGCCCCGCAGTTCCAGGCAGAACCTGAGCCGCAGCCTGCACAGCCTGAAGCAGCTCCAGCCCCGGCTCCCGCGCCGAAAGCTGCAGCGGAAAAACCCAAAGAAGCGGTGCTGGTACTGCATGTCGCCGCCCACTCAGGCGGTGAACTGAATGGGGAAGCATTGCTGCAGGGTATTCTGCAGGCAGGCTTCCAGTTTGGCGAAATGAACATTTTCCATCGCCATCTTAGTCCGGCAGGCAGCGGGCCCGTGCTGTTCAGTCTGGCCAATATGGTGAAGCCGGGCTCGTTTAATCCTGATCTGATGACCGATTTCAGCACGCCGGGCATCTCTATCTTTATGATGGTGCCCTCGTATGGCGATGCGAATCAGAACTTCAAACTGATGCTGCAGTCGGCACAGCGTATTGCTGATGATGTCGGTGGCGTCGTGCTGGATGATGAGCGTCGCATGATGACGCCGCAGAAGCTGGAAACCTACAAAGCGCGAATTCGCGATGTGACTGGCGCCTGATCATTGCGCTAATCACTGTCTGAACTGTTAAAACAAACCCCCGCCTGTCGGGGGTTTTTTATCTGATGGGGCTTTATGAAATCCGTCCAGGATCACATCACCGAACTGCGCACCACGTTGCGCCATCACGAATATCTCTATCACGTCATTGATGCGCCGGAAGTGCCGGATGCTGAATATGATCGGCTGATGCTTGAACTCCGCCAGCTGGAAGAGGCGCATCCGGAGTTGATTACCCCGGACTCGCCAACTCAGCGCGTAGGGGCAGCCCCGCTGACGGTATTTGAGCAGGTGCGTCATGAGGTGCCGATGCTGTCGCTGGACAATGCCTTTGATGAAGCCACGTTTATGGCTTTCAACAAGCGGGTACAGGATCGGCTCAAGAGCAGCGATGACCTGACCTACTGCTGTGAACTCAAGCTTGATGGCGCAGCGGTCAGTCTGATGTATGAAAATGGCCTGCTGGTTCGTGCCGCAACGCGCGGCGACGGCACCACCGGTGAGAACATCACCGCCAATGTCCGCACCATCCGTGCGATTCCGCTGCGGCTGAAAGGTGACAATATTCCTGCCCGGCTGGAAGTACGCGGTGAGGTCTTTATGACGCAGCGCGGCTTCGAAAAACTGAACGAAGAAGCGCGCCGTACCGACGGCAAGATTTTTGCGAATCCGCGTAATGCCGCAGCGGGATCGCTGCGTCAGCTGGATCCGCGCATCACGGCCAGACGTCCGCTGACCTTTTTCTGCTACGGTTTTGGACTGCTTGAAGGTGGTGAAATGCCGCACAGCCACATGGGACGTCTGCAACAGTTCAAAGCCTGGGGCCTGCCGGTCAGCGATCGTATCAAGCTGGTACATAACGCGGAAGAAGCCCTGGCGTTCTACCGCGATATTGAGCAACAGCGGCCAACGCTCGGATTCGACATCGACGGTGTGGTGATCAAGGTCGATTCCCAGGCGCTGCAGGAGCAGCTGGGCTTTGTGGCGCGAGCGCCGCGCTGGGCGATTGCGTTTAAATTCCCGGCACAGGAGCAGCTGACCTGGGTGCGGGATGTTGAGTTCCAGGTCGGGCGCACAGGGGCGATTACGCCGGTTGCGCGTCTTGAGCCGGTGCAGGTGGCGGGCGTGATTGTCAGTAACGCGACGTTACATAACGCAGATGAGATAGAACGTCTGGACTTGCGAATCGGCGACCGGGTAGTGGTTCGCCGTGCAGGGGATGTGATCCCGCAGATAGTCAATGTCGTCACCGCCGAGCGCCCCGAAGAGACACGGGAAGTAATCTTTCCCACTCATTGTCCGGTCTGCGGATCCGAAGTGGAGCGGGTCGAAGGTGAATCGGTTGCGCGCTGCACCGGGGGACTGATCTGCGGTGCTCAGCGTAAAGAGGCGCTGAAGCATTTTGTCTCACGGCGGGCGCTGGACGTGGATGGCATGGGCGATAAGATTATCGACCAGCTGGTTGAGAAAGAGTATGTCAGCACGCCAGCTGACCTGTTCCGGTTGACGGCGGGCAAGCTGACCGGGCTGGATCGCATGGGGCCAAAATCGGCGCAGAATGTGGTCGATGCACTGGAAAAAGCGAAATCAACCACCTTAGCACGCTTTCTTTATGCACTGGGGATCCGCGAAGTCGGCGAAGCGACCGCAGCGAATCTGGCTAACCATTTTGGCGAGTTGCAGAAGGTTATGGATGCCGACCTTGACGCACTGATCGCGGTGCAGGATGTCGGCAAAGTTGTCGCGACTCACGTGCGCAATTTTATGGAAGAGGAGAGTAACCGCGAGGTTATCCGACAGCTGACGGAAGAGATCGGCGTGCACTGGCCGCAGGTGGTGGTGGTGAAGGCCGACGAGATCGACAGTCCGTTCGCTGGTAAAACCATTGTGCTGACCGGCTCACTGTCGCAGATGAACCGCGACGATGCCAAAGCGCAGCTGATCGCGCTGGGGGCTAAAGTCAGTGGCAGCGTTTCAAAGAAAACCGATCTGCTGATCGCTGGTGAAGCGGCCGGATCAAAGCTGGCGAAAGCGCAGGAGCTGGGCATCGAGGTGATCGATGAAGCCGAAATGATCCGTCTGCTGGGTGCCTGAGATGGATGAGCACCAGCTGGTGGCGATAGCCAACACGGCAATGCCGTTTGGCAAATACAAGGGGCGGATGCTGATCGAACTGCCGGAGCCTTATCTGCTCTGGTTCGCCCGCAGTGGCGACTTTCCATCCGGTCAGCTGGGTGATCTGATGCAGCTTACCCTGCTCATCAAAACAGAGGGCCTGGAAGGGTTAGTCAGACCGTTCCAGACCCGCAGCTAATTGTGCCCGCGCAGGCGGGCCCGATTACTTCTGTGACTCCATCACGGAACCTTTCACCTGCAGCGCCTGCTGCTTTTCGTTGGTCTTTTTGTAACGTCCGGCGATAAACGAACAGACCATCAGTTGCACCTGATGGAAGATCATCAGTGGCAAGACAATTATCCCTACCGTACTGGCCGGGAACAGGATGTTTGCCATCGGCACGCCATTCGCCAGGCTCTTCTTCGAACCACAAAACAGCACCACGATCTCGTCGGCGCGTTTAAAGCGGAACAGGCGCGACGCCAGCAGATTGATAATCAGGACTGCGGTGAGCAGCAGGAGCGAACCTGCGATGATCCACATCAGTGTCGTCAGTCCAACGCGATGCCAGATGCCATTGACCACCGCTTCACTGAAGGCGGAGTAAACCACCAGCAGAATTGAGGTCTGGTCGGTTTTACCAATCAGGCTGCGATGTTTCTCAACCCAGCCACCAATCCAGCGACGCGAGAGGTGGCCCAGTATGAACGGCACCATCAGTTGCAGCATAATCTTTCCGATCTGTTCCAGACCATCGCTGGGTGCGCTGCTGTGAATATCCATCACCAGATTGACCAGTAATGGTGAGATAAAGACACCCAGCAGGCTGGATGCTGAGGCGCTGCAGACGGCGGCCGCAACGTTACCCCCGGCCATGGAGGTGAATGCAATGGCAGACTGAACCGTGGCAGGCAGGATGCAGAGATAGATAAAGCCGGTGTAAATTTCCGGGCCAACATCGACCGGATGCCACCAGACCAGCAGCAGGCCCAGGGCCGGAAAGAGCACGAACGTACTGAACATGATCCAGAGGTGCAGCTGCCAGTGGCTGCTGCCCGCGATGATCTTTTCACGTGACAGCTTGGCGCCGTGCATAAAGAACAGCAGAGCTATGGCAGCCGTTGCCAGATAGCTGAAGATATCAACATAGATCCCTTTTGCGGGCAAAAAAGTGGCCAGCAGCACGGTGATGATGAGTTTCACCATCATCGGGTCGAGCTTTAAAAAACGCATTGTTAAAATCCGGTAAATTTTTCAATACCGCGATTGTGCGCGAAATGTTTTTAGAAATAAAATTGATTTATTAAATTAATCTATGAGTGAAATCGATGAATTATACCCTCCGGCAGCTTCGTACTTTCATCGCCGTCGCCCATTACGGGGGATTCAGTCAGGCGGGGCAGGCGATCGGCCTGAGTCAGTCGGCGGTCAGCCATAGCATTAAAGAGCTGGAGGCGGAAATTGGCGTTCGCTTGCTGGATCGCACTACCCGTGAAGTGATGCTGACTGAAGCCGGTAAGCAGCTGGCATCGCGCATGGAGCGGCTGATGGAAGAAATTCACACTACGCTGCTGGATATCCGCAGTTTTGGCGAGCAGCGCAGCGGCACGGTCAGAGTCGCGGCAAGCCAGACTATTTCGGCCCATCTGATGCCCCAGTGTCTGGCTGCCAGCCAGCATCACTTTCCCGACATCAAGGTTATCCTGCACGATCGTGCCCAGCACTGGGTGCTGCAGAGTGTGCGTAATGCGGAGGTGGATTTCGGGATCGTAATCGGTCCGCTTAGCGACACCGATTTCGACAGCATTGCGATTCTGGATGAGCCTTTCCTGCTGTTATGCCGTGAAGACGACCCACTGGCACAGGTGGAAAGGGCGAGGTGGTCGATGCTGGAAGGGCGCACGATGGTGCTACAGGATTACGCTTCCGGCAGCCGGGTACTGATTGATGCGGCGATGCGGAAGCAGAATGTCAACGCTGAAGTCGTTCAGGAGATAGGTCATCCCGCAACGCTGTTCCCCATGGTTGAAGTGGGGATTGGCATCAGTATTCTGCCCGCGCTGGCGTTGCCTCTGCCGGCCGACCGTGCATTAAAAGTGCGGCGGATTTATCCGGAAATTAACCGCAGTCTGACGCTGATAAAACGCAAGAACCGCTCGTTGACGCCTGCTGCTGAAGCCATCTGGCAGGAAGTGCGCCAGCAGGCAGCGCTGCTGGCGCAACAACGTGTAGCCAGGCCTGTGTTTTAGGATCAGATATAAACGTTCACCTGGTGGGTATCGGTTGGACGGTTAATACCGTCTGCCTTATTCTCACTGACGGCCATCGGATCACTTTTCGGCTGATCTTTCTCGGCCTGCGACTGTTCGAGCTGCGCAATCTGTGCCTGAATCATGGTGATTTGTGACTGATACATCTGCTGCATTTCTGCTTTCTGTTCGTCAGTCAGTTCTTTGTTGTCGGCCAGCTCTTTGACCTGCGTTAAGACGTTTTGAATCTGCTTATTCAGCGCAGAGATTTGTGAGGCGATACTGCCGCCACCGTTGTCACCGCCACTGACAGCACTGCTTAAAATTCCGGAAATTGAAGACATCATTTTCTCCCTGTAAGTCGTCATCTGGGTTATCGGCATGTAGCGGAACGACTTGAGCGGGCAGGGTGTTAAGATGACGTAAACGCGGCCGTGGCTTCAGAAACGAAAAAAGCGCCCTAAAGGCGCTTTCTTCTGAATGGGTGGGTCGTGCAGGATTGCCTTCGGCCCATCCGGGCCTCGCCCTGCGGGTGAGGCTGTCGCCTCAGCCTGAATCGCGGGCGATTCAGTCGGACCTGCTGCAGGTTCTCATCCTGCACGGTAAAATCTGTACTCTGGAAACGAAAAAAGCGCCTTAAAGGCGCTTTCTTCTGAATGGGTGGGTCGTGCAGGATTGCCTTCGGCCCATCCGGGCCTCGCCCTGCGGGTGAGGCTGTCGCCTCAGCCTGAATCGCGGGCGATTCAGTCGGACCTGCTGCAGGTTCTCATCCTGCACGGTAAAATCTGTACTCTGGAAACGAAAAAAGCGCCTTAAAGGCGCTTTCTTCTGAATGGGTGGGTCGTGCAGGATTGCCTTCGGCCCATCCGGGCCTCGCCCTGCGGGTGAGGCTGTCGCCTCAGCCTGAATCGCGGGCGATTCAGTCGGACCTGCTGCAGGTTCTCATCCTGCACGGTAAAATCTATACTCTGGAAACGAAAAAAGCGCCTTAAAGGCGCTTTCTTCTGAATTGGTGGGTCGTGCAGGATTCGAACCTGCGACCAATTGATTAAAAGTCAACTGCTCTACCAACTGAGCTAACGACCCGAAGTGGTGGGTGATGACGGGCTCGAACCGCCGACCCCCTCCTTGTAAGGGAGATGCTCTACCAACTGAGCTAATCACCCACTTCGTACTTCAGTACTGCATTAACAGGCAAGATATGGTGGGTGATGACGGGCTCGAACCGCCGACCCCCTCCTTGTAAGGGAGATGCTCTACCAACTGAGCTAATCACCCATATCTTCATACCTGTTCACTGCGGGCACCCTGTTAAGAGTGGTGGGTGATGACGGGCTCGAACCGCCGACCCCCTCCTTGTAAGGGAGATGCTCTACCAACTGAGCTAATCACCCCCGCTGTGTGGAGTCGCATTATAGGGATAGTTGATTTTGAGTCAACGCTTTTTAAAACATAAATGTGCGTTCGGTTTATTTTTAAACATCCTGTCGTGCTTTTAGCCAATATGCTGGTTTTACTGGCAGAAAAGCGTCTTTTCCCGGGGACCAACTGCCGGGCACGCATTGAGGATTCACCGTCAGATGCTAGAATGTGCCCACTGTTTTTCGCGTCTAACCTGTTTTTTGTCATCCAGACAAAGAACCCGCGCATCTAAGGCACAATTCAATGAAAATCAAAACACGCTTCGCGCCCAGCCCGACGGGCTATCTGCATGTTGGTGGCGCACGTACTGCACTTTACTCCTGGCTCTTTGCCCGTCATAACCAGGGCGAGTTTGTACTGCGTATTGAAGACACCGACCTGGAACGCTCCACGCCGGAAGCGATCGAAGCCATCATGGATGGCATGAACTGGCTGAGTCTCGACTGGAATGAAGGCCCTTACTACCAGACCAAGCGTTTTGATCGCTACAACGCGGTCATTGATGACATGCTGGAAGCCGGTACGGCCTATAAGTGTTACTGCTCCAGAGAGCGTCTGGACGCGCTGCGCGAAGCGCAGATGGCAAATAATGAAAAGCCGCGTTATGACGGCCGTTGCCGTGACAGCCATGAACACCATGCCGATGATGAGCCGTGCGTCGTGCGCTTCCGCAATCCTCAGGACGGTTCGGTAATCTTCGACGACCAGATCCGTGGGCCGATTGAGTTCAGCAACCAGGAACTGGATGACCTGATTATTCGCCGTACCGATGGTTCGCCAACCTACAACTTCTGTGTAGTAGTAGATGACTGGGATATGGGGATCACCCACGTTATTCGCGGTGAAGACCATATCAACAATACGCCACGTCAGATCAATATCCTGAAGGCGATTGGTGCGCAGGTTCCGGTCTATGCCCACGTTTCAATGATTCTGGGCGATGACGGTAAAAAACTCTCCAAACGTCATGGCGCGGTCGGGGTAATGCAGTATCGCGATGATGGCTATCTGCCAGAAGCGCTGCTCAACTACCTGGTGCGTCTTGGCTGGTCACATGGCGATCAGGAAATCTTCAGCGTCGCCGAAATGGCAGAGCTGTTTACTCTGGATGCCGTCAGCAAGTCTGCCAGTGCGTTCAACACCGAAAAACTGCAGTGGCTGAACCACCATTACATTAATGCGCTGCCGCCGGAATATGTAGCAACCCATCTGCAATGGCATATTGAACAGCAAAATATTGATACCCGTACCGGCCCCGAGCTGGCGAAGCTGGTAACGCTGCTGGGCGAACGCTGCAAAACGCTGAAAGAGATTGCGGGGTCCTGCCGCTACTTCTATGAAGACTTTGCTGAGTTTGACGCCGATGCGGCGAAGAAACATCTTCGTCCGGTGGCGCGTCAGCCGCTGGAAGTGGTACGTGATAAGCTGGCTGCCATCACGGAATGGACAGCAGAAAACGTACATCAGGCTATTCAGAGCACTGCAGATGAGCTGGAGGTCGGGATGGGCAAAGTCGGCATGCCACTGCGTGTCGCCGTGACCGGTGCCGGTCAGTCACCTGCTCTGGATATCACTGTCGAGGCGATCGGCCGCAGCCGTAGCGTGGCCCGTATTGAGCAGGCACTGGCCTTTATCAGTGAGCGGGAAGCGCAGGCGTAATCCACACAGCCGGAAGCATTACGCTTCCGGTTTTTTTATGCTTCACCAATTCCCAGTCGCTGTAACACGCCTTTAATCCCTTCACGTAAGATTAATGCGGTGAGTTGATCCTGCTCATCCTGACTCATTTGCTGGACAGAACTTATCAATAACGCAGGTAACGAATTCGTGACGGCGCCATAAGTTGCGGCGGGTTCGTTGAGATTGCGGGTTGACTGAATAAAACTTTTCACGCGTTCATCGATATGGATCAGACGCGCCTTGCCGCCCTGTACGCCGGGCTTCGGCGTGGTTGTCCAGTTCTCCCGCTTGATCCATTTATTTACCGTTTGCCGACTGTAACCCGTTTCTGCAGCCAGCTCTTCGGGAGTAAGCCATTCCTTTTTCACGATGCTGTCCCTGTTCAATACATTAGCGGTACATATTACAGCAAAACGTAACGTGAGAAAGTAACTGAAGCTGAAATTGCCTTTTGTCACCGGACAAAAGGCAAAACAGGATTACTGCGGATTACTGACAGGTTCAGCGGCGGGACGGAAGGCCAGGAAATAGGCCAGACCGACGAAGACAGCACCACCCACGGCATTCCCCAGGAAAACCGCAACAAAGTTAGGCAGATATTCTGCCCAGCTCATCTGGCCGGCAAAAATAGCGGCAGGGATGATAAACATGTTAGCGACGACGTGCTGGAAGCCGATAGCGACGAACGCCATGACCGGGAACCACATCCCAAAAATCTTGCCGACCATATCTTTACTGGCAAAGGCCAGCCATACCGCCAGACACACCAGCCAGTTACAGCCGATACCGGAAATAAAGGCGTGCAGAAAATCGGCATGGACTTTGGCAGAAGCAATCGCCACGGTTTTCTTAAGATAGTCACCTTCGGTCATGCCCAGCATGTGTCCAAAGAACCAGGCCACGGCCACGCTGCCGACGAAGTTAGCCAGGGTGACCCAGAACCAGTTGCGCACCACGCTCGTAAAGCGGATACGACGGGCAAACCAGGCGACGGGTAAGGTCATCATGTTGCCGGTCAGCAGTTCACCGCCAGCCAGCACGGTCATGATGATCCCGACCGGGAACACCGCCGCGCCTAACAGGCCGCTAAAGGAGCCCCATTCGGCGGGCAGGGAGTTAATGACATGAAGATCCAGCAGGAAGCCGGTCGCAATAAATGCGCCTGCCATAAAGCCAAGAATCAAGAGGGTGCTGACAGGTGAACGGCTTTTAGCCACGCCTGACTGGATCGCCAGTTGGGCGATTTCTTTAGGTGTATGCAGCGACATAGTATCTCAGTAATTTTTTATGATTAAGGGGATGTAAACGCCTGGTGGACGCGGGATGCGCGGGAGAAGGTCCCGGCTGCCACTAAGTTAGCGGGCTAAGTTTTGCATGTGAAAAAGCCGAAGACAAGAAAATTCCTATAACATATTTAACCGGGAATTAACCTGAGGGCAGTCTGAATAACAGTTCAGACCCGCTATTTATTTAAGCGACACGATTTTCCCCTGCGGCATGCTACTGAAAACCAGCAGGTTGCCGCCTTTTTCAGCGATCAGACACAGAATGTGAATTTGCCGTTGACACCCAGGAGGCGGTTTCATATTATGCCGTCCGTCGCTTAACGCGATAGTTTTTCGGTTCGGGGCTATAGCTCAGCTGGGAGAGCGCCTGCATGGCATGCAGGAGGTCAGCGGTTCGATCCCGCTTAGCTCCACCAAACTTCTTCCCAAAAGTTTGGCACTGAAAAACGATTCCAGATGTGGGGGTATAGCTCAGCTGGGAGAGCGCTTGCATGGCATGCAAGAGGTCAGCGGTTCGATCCCGCTTATCTCCACCATTTTTCTGACACGTCGCTGTCAACCTTCTGCTTATCACTCATCATTTCGCTGCTTCGCGCGAATCTTAATCGTTGTCGTGGACTCTTTCTGCTGCAGGTTATTTGCCGTGCTGACTGTCGTCTCAGGCAGGGCACAGTGCTATCTGTGGCATAGTGTTAAAACGCGCGCGCAGCGTCAGCGAGAAAGGGCAGAAAGGGATTCAGGCGGGCAAAGAGAAACAGAAGAGAAGGGCGAGACCGGCTCGCCCTTTGACGCTCAGAATCGTGCTCAGAAAGCCAGAACCAGACCGGCGATAGCGGCAGAGAGCACGCTGACCAGGGTTGAGCCGTAGAGCAGCTTCAGACCAAAGCGGGAAACCACGTTGCCCTGTTCTTCGTTCAGGCCTTTAATCGCACCGGCCACAATCCCGATAGACGAGAAGTTCGCGAACGACACCAGGAACACGGACAGAATCCCTTCTGAGGTCGGCGACAACTGACCGGCAATTTTCTGCAGATCCATCATGGCAACAAACTCATTTGAAACCAGCTTGGTCGCCATAATACTGCCGACCTGCAACGCTTCGCCAGACGGCACGCCCATCATCCAGGCAAACGGATAGAAAACATAGCCGAGAACGCCCTGGAAGCTGATGCCGAAGATCAGGTCAAACAGCGCATTCAGACCGGAAATCAGCGCGATAAAGCCGATCAGCATCGCGGCTACGATAATGGCGACGCGGAAACCGGCCAGAATGTATTCACCCAGCATCTCAAAGAAGCTCTGACCTTTATGCAGATCCTGCAGCTGCAGATCGTCTTCGTTCTCGACGCGGTAGGGGTTAATCAGCGACAGCACGATAAAGGTACTGAACATGTTAAGTACCAGCGCGGCGACCACATACTTCGGCTGTAGCATGGTCATATAGGCCCCGACGATAGACATCGATACGGTCGACATCGCGGTCGCGGCCATGGTGTACATGCGACGCTGTGACATCTTGCCCAGGATATCTTTATAGGCGATGAAGTTTTCTGACTGTCCCAGTATCAGTGAACTTACGGCGTTAAAAGATTCCAGTTTTCCCATACCATTGACTTTCGACAGCACCGTACCGATAGCGCGGATGACCCACGGCAGGATACGGAAATGCTGCAAAATACCGATCAGGGCAGAGATAAAGACGATAGGGCAGAGTACATTCAGGAAGAAGAAGGCCAGGCCTTTGTCGCTCATGTTGCCGAAGACAAAGTTGGTTCCCTGCGCGGCATACTTCAGCAGATGGTCGAAGAAGCCGGCAAAACCTTTAACAAAGCCCAGTCCCGCTTCGGAGTTCAGGAAGAACCAGGCGAGTACAATCTCAATAACAAGAAGCTGTATAATGTAGCGAACGCGAATGCATTTACGATCGTGACTCACCAGCAGGGAGAGTATCCCGACCACCACCAGTGCGAGAAGAAACTGCAAAATATGGGACATGATTGCTCCAAATTTGAGGAGGATTGTATTTTGCTGCGTATTCTATGTAACGCGTTACTTAAAAACGAGATCTGAACCACAATATAAGTATTCGCTATCGCTATATTTTCCAGAAAAGTTCCAGAGATCACGTCCTGTTTACAGATTATTCACTTCAGATATCCACATAATCATTGTCTATATTTTACACGAGGCGTAGAGTGACACTATTGCTCACATTTTTAGCAATCACGTCCTTTACTGTAAGGTATAGCAATGGCTATACTTTATAGCAGCATCTATTACACCGATAACAATAAACTAATTTCACTTGCACAGGTTAACCCCTAAGCTTGTCGGGGCAGGCCAATCGTCGACAGGGTACCGGATATGTTTGAGAGTCGTACCGCCGAGCGTGCCGCTCGCGGAGTCAGAAAAGTCAAACTCGCCTTGCTGGGCCCCGCCTTTATTGCCGCTATCGGCTATATCGATCCGGGCAACTTTGCGACCAATATTCAGGCGGGCGCGGCCTATGGCTACAAGCTGCTCTGGGTCGTAGTATGGGCCAACATTATGGCCATGCTCATCCAGCTGATGTCCGCCAAGCTGGGTATCGCCACGGGCAAAAACCTTGCGGAACACATCCGCGATCGCTTTCCCCGTCCCGCCGTCTGGTTCTACTGGGTACAGGCGGAAATTATTGCGATGGCAACCGATCTGGCGGAGTTTATCGGGGCCGCCCTGGGCTTCAAGCTGCTACTGGGCATCTCATTGATGCAGGGTGCAGTGCTGACCGGGATCGCCACCTTTCTGATTCTGATGCTGCAAAGCCGCGGGCAGAAGCCGCTTGAGCTGGTAATTGGCGGATTGCTGCTGTTTGTAGCGGCAGCTTATATCGTCGAACTTGTCTTCTCGCAGCCCAACATCCGCGAACTGGTTACCGGCATGGCTGTGCCTGCATTGCCGACATCGGATGCCGTCCTGCTGGCGGCGGGCGTGCTGGGTGCCACCATCATGCCGCATGTCATCTATCTGCACTCCGCGCTGACACAGGGCAAGAGCGAGGACAGTAAAGGACAGCGTTACTCCTCGACCAAACTGGATGTGGCTATTGCGATGACTATCGCCGGCTTCGTCAATCTGGCGATGATGGCAACCGCCGCTGCGGCTTTTCACTTCAGTGGTCACAGTAAAATTGCTGAACTTGACCAGGCCTACCTGACGCTGCAGCCGCTGCTGGGCCAGGCGGCGGCAACGGTATTTGGCCTGAGCCTGGTGGCTGCGGGCTTATCCTCAACGGTGGTGGGCACCCTGGCGGGACAGGTAGTGATGCAGGGCTTTATCCGCTTCCATATCCCGCTCTGGGTACGGCGTACCGTGACCATGCTGCCCTCCTTTATTGTGATCTGGGCAGGCTGGGACCCGACAAGGGTGCTGGTTATGAGCCAGGTGCTGCTGAGTTTCGGTATTGCGCTGGCGTTGATACCTCTGCTTGCCTTTACCGGCAATCGCGAGCTGATGGGTGAGGAACTGGTTAACTCCCGCCTGATGCAGAATACCGGGCGACTGATTGTCGTGCTGGTGATTGCGCTGAATCTCTACCTGCTGGTGGGAGAAGCGCTCGGGCTGTAAGAGGCCTGAAAAAAACGCCCGGTTTGCCGGGCGTTTTAGTCAGTGACGATCGTGGCCGTGGGGGCCAGGACCTCCGGGGCCGTGAGGCCCAAAACCGTGCGGGCCGGGGCCGCGATGGTCATGACGATCCCAGCGATGCTGGTGTTCCCAGCGACGTTCACGGTCGCGCTCATGCCAGCGACGCTCACGTTCCCACTGCTGGCGACGACGCCACTCTTCATGACGCCACCAGCGCCGTTCGTTGTAGGTGTAGCGGTCATTCCACCAGCGTGGTTCACGCCAGCGTCCCCCATCCCAGTAGTAACCCCGACGATCGCGATCGCCAAGATTCAGGGTGACGCCGGGGGCCAGAGTAATAGAGGCACTGGAGGCCTGGGCTGTGTGGTGTGCCAGCGGCGAAAGCAGTGCCACCAGGGCAGCAAAAATAAGCGCTCTTTTCATTATATTCTCCTCATCAACAGTGTAATGCTGTTGCGGCGCAGTGAGCCTGCGTAGTGCTGTGATTACCTCACTATTGTGTCGGAAAATTGTGAGGAAATTGGGGAGAAAAAGGGGATTGAGACTATTCTGGCGGGAAAATGCCCGACCTGTGCCGGGCGGTAAACGCATTAAAGCAGGGCCGCATCAATCGCCGACAGCTCACTGTCGCTGAACTGACGGCGGGTGAGCATCGCCACCGCGTCATCAATCTGCGCCGTTTTACTGGCACCAATCAGCACCGAGGTCACACGCTCATCGCGCAGCACCCACGCCAGCGCCATCTGCGCCAGCTTCTGTCCGCGCTGTTGAGCGATCAGGTTCAGCTTACGCACCTTTTCCATCTTCTCTTCGGTCAGCTGGCTCTCGTTCAGGAATTTGCTGCCGCTGGCCGCGCGTGAATCTTCCGGGATGCCCTGCAGATAGCGGTCGGTGAGCACGCCGCCCGCCAGGGGTGAGAAGGCGATACAACCGACACCCGTCTCTCCCAGGGTCTGAAGCAACCCCTGCTCAGGCGTGCGCTCAAACATCGAATAGCGCGGCTGGTGAATCAGGCAGGGCGTGCCGAGGTCGCGCAGAATGGCAATCGCCTGCGCAGCCCGATCTGCCGGATAGTTAGAGAGGGCCACATAGAGCGCCTTGCCCTGACGCACCACATGGTCCAGCGCGCGCATCGTCTCTTCCAGTGGCGTGTCGGGATCGGGACGGTGATGATAGAAAATATCGACATACTCCAGCCCCATGCGCTTCAGGCTCTGATCCAGACTGGCAACCAGATACTTGCGCGAACCCCAGTCGCCATAGGGCCCTGGCCACATGGTATAGCCCGCTTTGGTGGAAATAATCAGCTCATCACGGTGAGCTCGAAAATCTTCACGCAGGATCCGGCCAAAATTCTCTTCTGCGGAACCCGGTGGCGGCCCGTAGTTATTGGCCAGGTCGAAGTGCGTAATGCCCTGGTCAAAAGCGTGACGCAGCAGAGCACGGCTGTTATCGACCCGGGTCGCGTCACCAAAGTTATGCCATAGCCCCAGCGAAACGGCGGGCAGTTTAATTCCGCTGCGACCGCTGCGGCGGTATTCCATCTGTTGATAGCGATCGGGATGAGGAAAAGAGGACATTCAGCGCTCCAGGTAAAAAACGGGAAAATGTGCCAGAACGCTCTCAGTGTATACGGTTACACGCAGTGACAGCGCGCTGCAGTTCGCGTTTTTACAGAATATTCTGCCAGCGTAACGCCCGCGTTCCAGGCATTGCGGCTGAGGAAATGTGCCGCTCGCCTCGCTAATTGAATCGTCTGTCAGATACTTAAGCCAACTCTTCCCTGAAAGGAATGCGCTATGTCCACGTTCACTGTTGGAGATTACCTGCTGACCCGTCTGCAGGAGATCGGTATCAGGCATCTGTTTGGCGTACCGGGCGACTACAACCTGCAGTTTCTCGATCGGGTTATCGCACATCCGGTCATCAGCTGGGTGGGCTGTGCCAACGAACTGAATGCCGCTTACGCAGCGGATGGCTATGCCCGCTGCAACGGCGCAGGCGCGTTGCTGACCACTTTTGGTGTCGGCGAGCTCAGTGCAATTAACGGTATAGCAGGCAGTTATGCGGAGTATCTGCCGGTGATTCATATCGTCGGCGCCCCGGCGACCCAGGCGCAGCGCCAGGGCGACTGTGTGCATCACTCGCTGGGTGATGGCGATTTTCAGCATTTCATCCGCATGGCTGGGGAGGTAAGTGCAGCCACGGCACAGCTCACCGCCGATAACGCCACGGCGGAAATCGATCGGGTGATCGCAAGTGCGCTGCAGGCCCGCCGCCCCGGCTATCTTTCGATCGCCGTCGACGTCGCGGCCCAGGAAATTGCCCCGCCAACGCAACCCCTGCAGACCGCGCAGCCCGCATCGGCGGCGGTTCGTCGTGCGTTCCGCGAGGCGGCGGAACGTCTGCTGGCACCGGCTGCGCGTGTTTCTCTGCTGGCTGACTTTCTGGCGCTGCGCTGGCAGCAGCAGTCTGCCCTGGCCGCCCTGCGCAGAGAGCGTGCCATTCCCTGTGCTTCGCTGCTGATGGGGAAAGGGGTCGTGGATGAACAGCAGCCCGGATTTGTCGGCACCTATGCCGGTGAAGCGAGTGCCGATCAGGTACGCGAACAGATAGAGCAGGTGGATGTGGCAATCTGCGTCGGGGTGCGTTTCACCGATACCCTTACCGCCGGTTTCACGCAGCAGTTTGATGCGGCACGCCTGATCGATCTGCAGCCGTTCAGCGCCACGGTGGGCGGTGAGGATTTTGCGCCGCTGTCGATGGCCGACGCGCTCGCTGAAATGCTGCCGCTGTTCGAGCGCTATGGCGCGCAGTGGCACGCCGCCGCCGCGCTGCCTGACCAGCCGTCCGCTGAACCGGCGGCCGCGATCAGCCAGCACGCTTTCTGGCAGGCGATGCAGCGCTTTTTGCAGCCAGGCGATCTGATCGTAGCCGATCAGGGCACCGCCGCCTTTGGTGCCGCGGCGCTGAGACTGCCTTCGCAGGCGCAGCTGCTGGTCCAGCCATTATGGGGCTCAATCGGCTATACTCTTCCGGCAGCGTTTGGCGCACAGACCGCCCATCCCGATCGCCGGGTGATCCTGATTATCGGCGACGGTTCGGCGCAGCTGACCATTCAGGAACTGGGTTCAATGCTGCGCGATCGGCAGCCGGTGATACTCTTTTTACTGAACAATGAAGGCTATACTGTCGAACGCGCGATTCATGGCGCTACGCAGCGCTACAATGATATCGCGCAGTGGGACTGGACGGCCCTGCCGCACGCCTTTAGCCTGCAGAAGCAGGCGCAGAGCTGGCGCATCAGTGAAACGGTGCAGTTAGATGAGGTGATGGCGCGGTTGTCTGCACCTCAGACGCTGTCGCTGATTGAAGTGATCATGCAGAAAGCGGATCTGCCGCCGCTGCTTCGAAAAGTCACTGCCTGCCTGAATCAACGCAACGGCGGCTAAGATTCAGATAGTTGCCGCTGTGCAGGGTGGCCTATCGCGGTTAGGCTGTAGCGCACCTGAGTAAGACGCTCACCAATCGCACCGGTGAGCGTTGTTGTTTTATGGGCAGAAATTTATAGTGTCCTCCAACTCTTAAGACCCCAAGCGGAGCAACAGAAGAATGACAACCTATGCCTTGGTCGGCGATGTCGGCGGTACTAACGCGCGCCTCGCCCTTTGTGAGGTGGAAAGCGGCAGCATCACCCAGGCCAAAACATTCTCAACATCAGAATACGACAGCCTCGAAGCCGTCATCCGCCACTATCTTGATGAACAACAGCAGGATGTTAAAGATGGCTGTATTGCCATTGCCTGCCCGATTACCGATGACTGGGTTGAAATGACCAACCATGACTGGGCGTTTTCCACGCGCAAGCTCAAAGAAAACATCGGTTTTGAACACCTGGAAATCATTAACGACTTCACCGCGGTATCCATGGCGATCCCGATGCTGACCGCCGATAACGTGATTCAGTTTGGCGGCACCGCGCCGGTTAAAGACAAGCCTATCGCGATTTATGGGGCCGGAACCGGACTGGGCGTGAGCCATCTGGTGCACGTTGACAAGCGCTGGGTAAGCCTGCCGGGCGAGGGCGGCCATGTCGATTTCGCGGCAAACAGTGAAGAAGAAGATCAGATTCTGGAAGTGCTGCGCGAAGAGCTGGGCCATGTTTCAGCCGAACGCGTGCTGTCAGGCGCCGGTCTGGTTAATCTCTATCGGGCGATTGTGAAAGTCGATAATCGCGTGCCGGAAAACCTGAAGCCGAAAGATGTGAGCCAGCGTGCGCTGGATGACAGCTGCATCGACTGCCGTCGTGCCCTGTCGATGTTCTGCGTCATCATGGGCCGTTTCGGTGGCAATCTGGCGCTGAATCTCGGCACCTTTGGCGGTGTCTATATCGCGGGCGGCATTGTGCCTCGCTTCCTGGAGTTCTTTAAGGCTTCCGGCTTCCGGGCGGCCTTTGAAGATAAGGGACGCTTCCGTGACTATGTTGCCAGCATCCCGGTCTATATGATCACGCACGATCAGCCTGGCCTGCTGGGCGCGGGCGCGCATCTGCGTCAGACGCTGGGTCGCATTCTCTGATCCTGCCTTATCCCGCATGAGTTTTCGATCCGCCCTGTCTCACAATGTCGGATCGGAAACTCTGCGCCGCGGTTTTTTTCTCTGCCTGGGCGCATTGCCTACAGACGCATCAGCTGTCGGAACTGCTTCACCCTGCTGCGGCTGACGGGCACCTGAAACTCCAGATCGCGCAACTTCAGCAGATAGGTATTGTTGAACCATGGCTCAATTTCGCGAATTTTACTGAGGCTGACGCAGTAGGAACGATGGCAGCGGAAAAACTGCTGTTCCGGCAGCCGGGAGCAGAACTCGGTGATGTTCATCGACATGACGTAAGATTCGCGCCGCGTGTAGACAAACGTCAGCTTTTCATGCGCTTCCACATAGTAGATATCGTTCACGTCTGTGACGATAATCCGCTCATCCTTGATCAGATTTACCGTCTGCGGCGCGGAGGCGGCGTGAAGCGGATTGACCGCCTGCTGCACCTGGGCTGTGGCCTCCAGCTTATTGAGCATGGTCACGATCCGCGATTCCTGATAGGGCTTGAGTATGTAATCAAACGCCTCCAGCTCAAACGCCTCTACCGCATGCTCTTTCCACGCAGTAATAAACACAATCAGCGGTTTATGCGCAAACTGATGAATATTCTGCGCCAGCAGCATACCATCCAGTGAGGGGATATTGATGTCGAGGAAAATGACATCAACCCGATGCTGCTGCAGATATTTCAGCACGTCGAGGCCATCGTCGAAACAGGCCTCAATCTCAATTTTGCTATGATGCTGGATCATCCAGCTCAGCTCCTGCTGCGCCAGGAATTCATCTTCCACAATAATGGCTTTCATAACAGATTCTCCGCCAGACGCTGGCCATTCTTGCTTAGCGTAAAGGCTATCTCGGTGCCTGGCTGATGCCGTACGATCTGCAAGCCCTGGCCCGACAGCAGTTTAACCCGGTGGTGAACATTGAGCAGGCCGATTTTATTGCCGGGCATCTCATTGCGCGCCACCCGCGCCATCACGTCATCGCTGATGCCGTGGCCGGTATCCCGCACCGCGATCTTCACCCGATCGCCCAGATCCCGCACGCTCAGCGTCACCACGCCTTTGCCCTTGCAGGGCTGAATGCCGTGCACGATGGCATTCTCCACCAGCGGCTGGATCAGCAGGCTTGGCAGCAGAAAATGCAGATCGTCATCGACGTCATAGATCATCGTCAGCTTGTCACCAAACCGTGCCTGCTCAATGGCGATGTAATCTTTGACCTGCCAGAGCTCCTTACGGATGTCGATCAGCTCGTCGTCATTCAGCTCCAGGTTGTAACGCAGATAGCGCGACAGGTTAATCACCAGCTGGCGGGCGGTGTCGGGATTAAGCCGGACGGAGGAGGAGATTGCATTCAGCGCGTTAAACAGAAAATGGGGATTTATTTTGCTCTGCAGCGCGCGCAGTTCCGCTTTATTGGCCATCTCGCGCAGCTGCTCCGCGCGTGACACCTCAAGCTGGGTGGAAATAATTTGCGACAGGCCGATCGCCATCTCCTTCAGCGAACCGGTGATGCGGTAGGCGCGGCGGTAGTAAATTTTCAGCGTGCCGGTCACTTTGCCTTTCTCCCAGAGTGGGATCACGATCATCGAATGGATATCTTTAGTGCGGTGCGCTTCATCGTTGTTTTTGATAATAATCTTGCCGCTGGCGATCGACTGCGCCGTGGTGGGGCTGATGCCATCATCTCCATGCTGGTAGTTGTGTTCGCCGTAGCCGACATAGGCCAGAATCTGCTTTTTATCCGTCATCGCGACGGCATCGGCCTTAATCTCCCGGCGGATAATGTCACAGATGTTGCGCAGCGAGTCGCTGTTGACCTGCCGGAACAGCGGCAGGGTTTTGTTGGCGATCTCCAGCGCCAGCTTGGCCTGTCGGGCGGCGATTGCCTCTTTCTCACCCTCCACGCTCTGCACCAGCAGCACGATAATGCCGATGCTGGAGGCGCCGAGGATCATCGGCAGGGCAATCTCCGACACGATCGCCAGCCCGAGTGAAGTGGGACGCGCCCACAGAACAATCAGCAACATCGTCAGGGCTTCACACAGCATGCCGCCGAGGATACCGGCCTGCCAGCGATGCTCCTTTACTACCCGGCGGTTAATGCTGCCCGCCACGATTCCGGCAATGATGCTGGTGATCAGGCAGGGCACTGAGGTCACGCCGTGAATGTCGATCAGAAAGCGGTGCAGGCCGGCAATGCTGCCGGTCGCGATGCCGACCCAGGGACCAAACAGGATACCGCCGGCCATCACGGCGATCACCCGCACGTTCAGCAGCGAGCCGTCGACATTCACACCCGACCAGGTACTGAACAGCGCAAACAGGGAAAAGATGGCGGTCACCGCGATTTTCTCCGCACGGGTATGTTCATCTTTCTGCAGCAGCTGACGAAACGGGCGGGTACGCGTCAGAAAGAACAGGCAGATCAGCATCAGGGCGGCGCGATCAAACACTGCCAGTAACATCGTAAAGTGGGAGGACACGGGCGACTCATCGGCAATGGAAAGTCTCGCTATGATAAAAAATGTGATCGGGAACCGCCAGCGTCCTGATGACACAGGCCGGGATAGCCTGTTTCAGATCAATATTCAGGGCATCTGGACGAAAAGGGGAAATGTTGAGTCAGCATAAGGGGAACCGTTTTCCCGTTGCCAGGGCTGGTCGGTGTAATCGCGTTTTGCTATGTTGCGCGATAACGCACTTCAGCGACCGCTGGAAAATTGCGCCCATCGGGAGCCGCACATGCAACTTTTTACCCCCAGACTGATCCTGAGCAAACTGCAGCCGGAAGACTGGCAACTGTTCCGCGCCGTGCATGAAGATCGTGACACCATGACCTGGGTCAGCGAAATTCCGGACGAAGCGGATATCCGCCAGCGTTTCACCGAGCGTCTTGCCCCCTGGCAGGCGAGCAGCTTTCACATGCTCTGCCTGGTGGCGCGCCGACGGGATAATGGTGAGCCGATTGGCCTGTTTGGCTGTAGCCCCGAGTGGGTGCCGCATCGCCAGGCGGAGGTCGGCTACATGCTGCTGCATCGCCACTGCGGCCAGGGCTATGGCAGTGAGGCGCTGGCCGCGCTGTGCCAGTTTTTGTTCGATGCCGATTTTCACAAACTCAAGGCGATGGTCATTGAGGGAAACTGGGCATCCCGCCGTATTCTGGAGAAAAACGGTTTTCAGCTTGAGGGAACGCTACGGGATAATTATCTGCTGAACGGCTGCTGGGTGAACGATTGGCTGCTGGGACGGCTGAATCCGCAACAATAAAAATATTTTCCGCCACACTCGACAAAATGATCCTCAGCACGTTATGTTCGTAACGGGTCACCACCGTGACCCGCGTCGCTCGGACGGTCCGGGCGCTTACGTAATCCAGAGGTTCTCATGGCTGATAACAGCACACCCCGTCGTTTCTCGCGTATTGATCGTTTACCCCCTTACGTTTTCAACATCACCGCTGAATTAAAGATGGCTGCGCGCCGGCGCGGCGAAGATATCATCGATTTTTCGATGGGTAATCCGGATGGGGCGACCCCGCCGCACATCGTGGAAAAACTATGCCAGGTGGCACAGCGTGACGATACTCACGGCTACTCCACCTCACGCGGTATTCCGCGTCTGCGGCGGGCGATATCGCGCTGGTACGCCGACCGCTATCAGGTGGAGATCGATCCCGAATCAGAGGCAATTGTGACCATTGGCTCCAAAGAGGGGCTGGCGCATCTGATGCTGGCGACGCTGGACCACGGGGATACCGTGCTGGTGCCCAACCCCAGCTATCCGATTCATATCTATGGCGCGGTGATCGCCGGGGCGCAGGTGCGCTCGGTGCCGCTGGTCGCGGGCGTCGACTTCTTCAACGAGCTGGAACGTGCGATTCGCGAAAGCTATCCCAAGCCAAAAATGATGATTCTGGGCTTTCCTTCTAACCCGACGGCGCAGTGCGTGGAGCTGGACTTTTTCGAGCGGGTCATCGCGCTGGCGAAACAGTATAACGTGCTGGTGATCCACGATCTGGCCTACGCCGACATCGTTTACGATGGCTGGAAAGCGCCGTCGATCATGCAGGTGCCAGGCGCACGCGACGTCGCCGTCGAGTTTTTCACGCTGTCAAAAAGCTACAACATGGCGGGCTGGCGTATCGGTTTCATGGTTGGCAACAAAGAGCTGGTTGCCGCGCTGGCGCGGATCAAAAGCTACCATGACTACGGCACCTTCACACCGCTGCAGGTGGCAGCGATTGCGGCGCTGGAGGGGGATCAGCAGTGCGTACGCGATATTGCAGAGCAGTATAAACGGCGGCGCGATGTGCTGGTGAAGGGTCTGCATGAGGCGGGCTGGATGGTAGATAATCCGAAAGCGTCCATGTACGTCTGGGCAAAAATTCCTGACCACTATGCGCATCTGGGATCGCTGGAGTTTGCTAAGCATCTGCTGCAGGAGGCGAAAGTCTGTGTTTCACCGGGTATCGGCTTTGGCGACTATGGCGATACACACGTACGTTTTGCGCTGATCGAAAACAGCGATCGTATTCGTCAGGCGGTGCGGGGGATTAAAGCGATGTTCCGTGCTGATGGTGTCCTGCCAGGCAGTCTGAAAGCAGAAGAAGCAGAGTAACGGCCCGCAGGGGCGACTCAGAGGTCGCCCCGTAGCGGCACTGTCGCGCCATTACTTCAGCAGCAGAACGAAGGTTCCGAACCAAAGTAACGCGAAAAATGATATTCCCATCAAGGCATATTTCACAAAACAACTCCTCTGAGCGGTTACGATGATGGCGATCCCAGACCAGTGCAACGCGAACAGACAGGGAATCGAGGTCGCCACTGTTTTCTCTGGCTGCCTCGCTTCCGGGTTGATCTGAATAACTCAGAACAGGATCGTGCGCTAATTTACGCGGAATCCGGACCAATTGAAATAGGTCCGTTCTGAGATATTGCTCACAATTTCAGTTCACGTCTATTTTGGGAATTGCCGACATGCCGACACGTAACTGGGCCAGATGCTGTTGGTCACTATCCAGCACAATTTTCACCGGCAGACGCTGAACCACTTTAGTGTAGTTGCCTGTCGCGTTATCGGGTGCAATGGCAGAAAAAGTTGCCCCGGTTGCCGGAGCGATACTGTCTACATGGCCGGTAAAGGTCAGGCCTGGCAGCGCATCCACCTGCACCGTGACCCGCTGACCCGGACGCACATCGCTTAACTGCGTTTCAAGATAGTTAGCCGTGATGTAGGTCTGTTGCAGGGGCACCACCGCCAGCAGACGGGTACCGGCCGAAACAAATGCCCCGGTACGCACCGTGCGCTGACCGACCATTCCATCAACCGGCGCGGTAATCCGGGTATAGGAGAGATTCAGTCTGGCCTGATCGACGCTGGCGTTTGCTGCGGCGACATCGGCTTCCGCCGAACGTACCGCAGCCTTGAGCACACCTACCTGTTTCATGGCCGACGCCAGCGCTGCCTGACTCTGATGCACAGCCGCCAGGGCTGAACGCTGATTTGAGCTGGCTTTTTGCTGGTCGTCGGCGGCCACCGTGCCGCTTTTATAGAGGCGATTGTAGCGATCGGCGCTCTGCCCGGCATACTGTGCGGACGCCTGGCTGGCTGCCACGCTGGCCCTCTGCTGATCAATAACTGACTGCTGCTGTTCCAGTTGCGCCTGGCTGCTCAGCAGCTTCGCCTGACTCACCTGCAGATCGGCTTTGGCACTTTCCAGTGCGACCCGGTAATCGCGATCGTCCAGGGTGGCCAGTAGCTGGCCTGCTTTGACCGGCTGATTGTCCTGCACCTCAACGCGGCTGATATAACCCGATACCCGGGGAGCAACCAGCGTGTAATCGGCGTTGACGTAAGCATCGTTGGTTCGATGATCGTTTCCGCTCATCAGTGACCAGACCACAAAGGCCAGAGCCAGGAGCACCAGCAACAACAGGCTCAGCAGCAGGGTTCTTTTTAATTCGAAAGCACGCATATTCACTTATTCCGGAAGGGGGGTTGAATCAAAGTCTGCGGTGGCCAGACCCGTTTGGGCAGGATGGCGGTCAGCACTAACAGGCAGGCGGCGAAGCCAATCAGCATCAGCCAGCTGTCGCTCAGGCCGAGCACCGTCGCCTGATGTCTCACCAGAGTGGCGAAACCGCTGAGATTGTCACTGGCGCTGATGCTGCCATCCGGCAGCAGCGGCAGGCTGCGACTGGCCTGTGCAGCCGTCGGCGCGGTCATCAGCCAGCTGTGGCCGGCCGCCTGATTGATCAGGACGCTGGAGTGAAATTGCTCACGGTGTGAGAGAAAAACCTCAACCAGCGTGGAGGCGGCGATGCTGGAAAACCCGCGCACGGTGTTAAACATCGCTGATGCGAAGGGGCCTTCAGGCGGCGCGACCACGCTGGTGGCACTCATCAGTATGGGCAGAATGATCATCGGCTGTCCGAATGCCTGCAGGATCTGTAACAGCCAGAAATTCTGTCGCGCCCAGTCACTGGTGATCTGTGTGCCAAGCAGGCAGGCGATGACCAGCAGGCCGACGCCTGCCGTCAGCACCCAGCGGCAGTCAATCCAGCGGATATTGAGCAGGGCAGCAATCAATGGTGCGATCAGCAACTGCGGCAGGCCGACCGCCAGTGCCAGCGGCGCAAACTCAATCGGGCGAAAACCGCTGACCTGCGCAAAATAGACCGACGGCAGCGCCGAGCCGGACAGCCCGAGAATCAGTACGCAGGCCAGTCCCAGCAGCCCGTGCGCCAGATTGGGGCGCCGGAGCATCTGCAGTCTGAACAGCGGCAGTGGGTGAAACCATTCATTGATCAGGAACACCAGCAGCAGCGGCAGTGCGGTCAGCAGCATACCGGCAATCAGCGGCGAATTCAGCCAGTCGAGGCGTTCACCCTGCGTCAGCACCAGAACCAGCAGCGCCACACTGCTGCAGCCTGTGGCCATGCCAAACAGGTCGATCTGCTGAAAGCGTTCCGTCCGCAGCGAATCCTGAGGCAGCCCCCAGCCGATCAGCAGCATCGCAATCAGCATGCCGGGCACCACCTGCCAGAACACCATTATCCAGCTGACCTGATCGGTCCACAACGACGCCAGCGAAGCCGCCATGTTGGGACCGAACGTGGCGGTAAGGGCATAGCCCGCCAGACCAAATAGCTTAAACGGCGGCGGCAGGAAGCGCAGGGCAACGGTCATCAGCATCGGCGGTAAGGCGCCACCAAAGAGCCCCTGCAGAACACGCAGGCTGATAAACAGCGTGGGATCCGGCACCAGCGGCAGCAGGAATCCGGTCAGCATAAAGCCCGCAGAGACGCCAAGCGTAAAACGCCGCAGCGACAGGGTGACGGCAAACCAGGGCGCGATCATCATGGCAGCCACTTCGGCCGCCTGATAACCGGAAATAATCCAGCTACCCTGATCGTTGCCGATGCCGATAGCGGCACGGATATCGGCCAGGGCGATATCACTGACGCGATCGTTCAGCCCGGAGGTCAGGGCGGCGATAAGCACACCGACCAGGCCGAGCGCCAGTCGCAGTGTAAATGGGTGGGGGGCCGGCGCAGACGCAGGCGGGCTATTCATTGCAGGCGATCTCATTATTGTGATGCAGTGTACTGCGATGTGATACAGGGTGTAATATTACATACCGGTATGCTGTATTGCAATGTGGTACAGGGTGTAAAACGTGCGTCATTCGCGCTACAGTAAGGCAGCTCAAACAGGACGACGCTATGGCACATCAACCCTCCAGCCGTGAGGATGAAAAATCGGGCGGTATTCAGGTCATTGCCCGCGCGGCAAAAATTCTTAATGCCCTTGGCGAGCAGCCGGGCGGCATGAGCCTGGGCGAGATCGCGCAGGCGGTCGCGCTGCCCCGCTCAACGGTCCAGCGTATTGTCGCTGCGCTCGACAGCGCAGAACTGGTGCGCAGCACCGGTGCAGGCGGCTTACGTCTGGGGCCGGCGCTGTTAAAACTGATCTCCAGCGTTCACACCGATGTGGTCGATCTGGTCAGCCCGCTGCTGGAAAAACTCTCCTCTGATACCAACGAAACCGTCTCACTGGCGCGAGCCAGCGGCAGCCAGCTGGCGATTATTCACCATGTGGTGGCGTCGCGTGAGCTGCGGGTCGTGCCGCACATGGGACTTAATCTGCCGCTCTACAGCACCTCCGGTGGCCGGGCATTGCTGGCGCTGGAGTGTGAAAAAGATGTGCGGACGATCGTCGGTGAGGCCTGGCAGGAGTTAACCGATATGACGGTGAAAACGCTGCCGCAGTTGCTGGAGCTGATCAGAGAAGTGCGCGAAACCGGTATCGCCGTTGATCGGGGGAAACGCTGGAAGGTGTCTCGACCATGGCGTTTGCGCTGGATACGCTATTTGGTCGTTTTTCTGTCTCTTTGCTGGTGCCCTCTGCCCGTTTTCTGCGCCATGAAGCGCGTTTTCGTGACGAGATGCTGAAGTGCAAAGAGGCGCTGATGCGTGAAATCGGCAAAGTCGCCGCGATTGAAGGATAAGCCCCTGATGAAAACCCTGCTGATGGCTATCGACCACTCTCCGATAGCGGAAAAAGTGGTCGCGTTAACGATTGAAGAGGCGCTGGCGCATCGCGCCAGCGTCGTGGTGCTCTGCTGTGTCGATCCGGCCTACTCCTCCTGCAATCAGCCGATGGAGATCGATGCAGGTGAAGACCCGGCCGATTTTGTGGCGGCGCAGGATGAACAGAATACGGCAGAAATGGCGGTTCGCCATGCGCTGGCACCACTGCTGCGTGCGGGTATCGATGCACGAGGCATGATTCTGGCGGGCGAGGCGGCTGATACCATCGTAACCCAGTCGCAACAGCTCAAGGCCAGTATGATTATTATGGGGCGACGTCATCTCTCTTCGTTCAACCGGCTGTTAAAAGGCTCAGTCAGTGCGTCGGTTATTGAACGCGCTCACTGTCCTGTGCTGATTGACGTGCGTAAGGATTAATCCCGCAGTATGAATTCACTGCCTGTTATGACGCTGGCGGCATTTGCGCTGCTGGCGCTGATCGTCATTGTGCTGATTAAAACGACCCGGCTGCGCCTCTGGCAGGGGCTGATCATTTTTCTGCTGCCACTGATCCTGGCCAATCTGCTCTGGTTCAGCTGGGTCGCGCCGCAACGGCTGCAGGCTGCTCAGCGCGAGCAGGCGGTCAGCCAGCTGACAAAGATGCCCGGCTTTCGGGTGCTGCAGACGCAGGAGCCGACGCTCTGGCTGCTGCTCACGCAGGAACTGACGCGGCGTATCCGCGCCGGTGAACCGGCAGAAAAGGCAACGGGAGAACTGCGTGGCTGGCTGATTGAGGTAATTAATCAGCGGCTGATGCGCGGCACGGATGCAGCTGTCGTCAATTACATCAGTGTCTCTGTTGAAGAGATGCAGGCGCTGAACCGGATCGATCCGGTCCTCTGCTTCCGTTATCTCTATCCGCAGGTGAGTGGGGGCATTAATCTGCAGACGACGCTGTCACCGGCGCTGAATCGCAAAGAGGCGGAAGCGATGGAGCAGCTGCTGCTGAACAGCCCGCCACCTGAACAGCCACTGGATAAGACGCAGGCGCAGGACGATCTGCAAACGATCACAGGCCAGCTTTATCAGAAGTGGGGCGACAGGCTGCAGCAGCTGAACATGCCTGCTGACACCGCCGTAGATCGCTCCTCGCTGTGTGCCATGTCAATCGATCTCTACAGTGCGATTCTCGCATTACCTGACAAGCGCGCCGCCAACCTGTTACGTAGAATGATTGCAATAAGTGGCCAGTAACGGGCAGCAATAGCGGGCGAAAAAAAGCCCGCTAAACGCGGGCAGGGAAGAGAGAGGCAGAGTCTTTTTATTGGCATTTCCTGGTGTGGTGCAGTCTTCGTTGTGTCTGAATTCATACTGTCATCTTTCTGATGATAGTAACAGCCATTTAATCGTATTGAATCAATCGGTAAAAGTTTCGAAATATTCGGTTTTCGCGTATTTATCCTATAGATGCGTGACAGGCTGCGTCTTAAACTGCGCGGCAACGTGAGGACAATCTGATGAAAAAATTAATTACCAGCGCGGTCGCGCTGATGTTGCTGACAGGCTGTACTGCCAGCAAGCCCGGGGCATTTGAACGTGTAGATGAAGATCCGATCTCAAATACTGTGCAGTATCGTTTCGACCCACTGAAGGTCAATCGTGATGCGATGGATATCGACCTGGCGAATTACTGCAACAATAAAGGATTTGATAAAGTCGAGGCGCTGCCTGCGCAGGAGAGTCATATTCCGGGCCTGCAGAAGGCGTGGTTCCAGTGTAATTATGCGCTGAAAAGCTAAATAAAACGGGCGGGATAATTATCCCGCCCTTAATGAACATTTCTTTTATTTTATGCTGTGTGACATCTTTGCCCGTCAGTGGCGATGGTGACCGCCATGATACCCACCGTGATAGCCTCCATAGTAGCCTCCGTGATACCCGCCGCCACCTCCCCGGTGCCAGCCATTTTCATGTCGGGGACTGATGATACACCCGCTTAATAACGTCATCAGTGCAACGACCGAAGCGACTTTGATTAATCTCTTCATCGGAAGTCTTCTCCTCTTTTCCGGTGAGATTAACACTACGCTGAAAAAGTGGAGTGAAGATGCAGGCTTTGTAGAGTTATTTAAGAAGATATGACGAAATATTTCAATGTGCTGAATTTTGCGGCAAACAGAAATAAGAAAATAAGAATGGGCTGAATAATAAATACTATCAGAGAGAATAATCCCAAAATCAAGCGAAAATAATCTTCACCTGAAAACTTTTACAACTACATTATTAGCATGTCAGTTCAACAGGAGAGAAACATGGCGCATGACGTGAAACATATACTGGCTTTGCAGGCGGAGCTGGGCGAGTGTCCGCTCTGGTCGGTCAGGGAACAGGTGCTGTGGAGTGTTGATATTCTGGCACCCGCCATTCACCGGTTTGATCCGGTCAGCGGCGATTTACAGACCTTTCCGCAGGCGGAACACGTGGGCTGCATCGGTCTGCGCGAGGAAGGGGGAATTATCGCCGCTTTGCGCAGCGGTGTCTGGCTGCTGGATGCGCAGGGTAAACCAGAGAAAAAGATTGCCGACAATCCCGGGGAGGTCGCGCGGAGCCGCTTTAACGATGGTCGCGTCGATCCATGGGGAAACTTCTGGTGCGGCAGCTTGTGGGAACCGCAGGATAAAAATGGGGGGCTGCTGTGCCGCGTCACGCCGGATCTGAAACTGGAGGTGAAAGCGCGCGACATCAAAATTTCCAACGGACTGGCCTTCTCACCTGACCGGCGCTGGATGTATCATAGCGACACGCCGAATGAGGCGCTCTACCGCTATCCGTTAGATGAGCAGGGCGAACCGGGCGAACGTACGCTGTTCCGCCGTTTTGACGCCAGCGGCGGCTTACCGGATGGCGCGGCGGTGGATAGCGAAGGCTTCTACTGGTCAGCACAGTTTAACGGCGGACGCGTGGTACGTATCGATCCTCAGAGCGGAGAGATCGTTGAGGAGATTTTGTTGCCGGTGAAGTGGCCGACGATGGTGGCTTTCGGCGGTGCCGATCTCAAAACGCTGTTTATAACCAGTTCGCGGGAAGATCGCACGGAAGAGGAGCTGGCGCGCTATCCGCACTCCGGCGATATCTTTGCGGTGGAAGTGGCCGTCGCAGGTATGGCAGAGCCGCTGTTCCGCGGCTAGAGAGACGGGCCGCGCGAGGCGGCCCCTGTTGTTTAATGACGCTGCAGAACCGGCGCTACCGCCACTGAACGCTGCGGTAAGCGGATGGTAAGTGACAGGAACAGAGAGATAACCAGCAGCGTCATGATCAGGCTGAAGGTCACGGTAAAACCGCCAAACAGTGAGGCGACCAGAGAACCCAGCACGCTGCCGATACCAAATCCCAGATAGAGCAGCCCGTAATTTTTGGTCAGGTTGTTGAGACCGAAGAAGTCACTGACCAGCGACGGGAACACCGTGATGGTTCCGCCAAAACTGAAAGCGACACAGGCGAGCGAGAGAAAAAAGGTCATCTCGTTCATCCGGGTAAAGAGCAGCACGCTCATGCCGATCAGCGATACCATCTGCGCCAGCGAGATTACCCGGATACGCAGCATTTTGTCAGACAGCACGCCCAGTATCAGACGGCCGCTCAGATTCGCAATGGCGATCACGGTGACGGCGCTGGCGGCACTCTGTGTGGAGAGATGCACCAGACCTTCACCGATATCTTTGGCAACGCCGATCACATAGAGTCCGCTCATACAGGCAGTCAGAAACATCAGCGCCAGCATCCAGTACTGCGGCATACGGACGGACTGGGCCAGCGTGTAATCCCGCGCAGGCTGTTGTTCCTGATGACGCGGACTCTTTTCCTGCACAGGCGCATCATGCATCAGCAGTGCCCCGAGGATGATCATCGACATCGCCATCACGCCCCAGATCATGAAGGTCTGCTCCAGACCGACCGTCGCCAGCAGGGCGCCGCAGATAAATTTGAATCCCAGGCTTCCCAGGCCATAGGCGCCAATGGCACAGGCGGAGATCATCCCTTTGCGTTCCGGGAACCACTTTACGCAGTTAGAGAGCGTCATCAGATAGCCCGCACCATCAGCCAGACCGACCAGCAGGCCAGCGCTCAAATAGAGCATCATCAGGTTATCTGCCTGCGACGTCAGCCAGAATCCCAGCGCCATCAGCACGCCCGCGCCCATCGCTACGCGGCGTACCCCAAACCGTTCCTGCAATTTACCGGCCAGCGAGGAGGCGATGGCCAGACCTAAACTCAGCAGGCCAAATGAAAAAGCAACCTCACTGATGGGCGCATCCAGCTTTTGCGACAGCTGGCCGTTGAACAAACTCCACGTATAAACTGACCCCAGTGCAAACTGAGTGATAACGGTACCGAACAATGTAAGCCAGCGCGAACGCTGGAAAGAAACCTGCTGAGTCTGGTTCACTATTCATCTCTCCCATCCGGGAATCCGGAAACTGCGGTCAGCATAATGCAGTAACTCGCGTGCGCAGGTGGCAAAGGTATGAACGGAACGGATCGGGGAATGAAATGCCATTCATACGGTATGAATGGCATTGCGTGGTACAACACGGCGCGGCAGGGTTGCACAGAAAGTAACCAAAAAAGCAGCTTAATCAGGAAGCGTAACTACCCGTAAAATATTGTTTCAGCGCGTCGGTTCTCTGAGCAGGCTCACGGATTATTTGCCAGGCTAACAGTTCACTTAACAGGAGGAAATATGAAAGACCGGACATATGAATCCACCACCAGTGAGGATGAGGTTTGCTGCATCATCGGTCAGGCCGTGATTGAACTGAGTACAGAACAACAGCCGGTGACCAAATCGACGCTGGCACTGAAACTGCTGTCGATGGCCGACCGCGATAATGACGACGAGCGTGTTCTGCTCTACTGGATCGCCCGTAAGGCGGTCAATCAACCACAACAACTTCTCCAGCAGCAGCGGGCATAATGCTCCTCCGGATGCGGGCTACTGACCGCCTCTTTGTCAGACAGCGATACGGCGACGGCTTGCCGGCCAGCGGGCAAACATCACGAGATTGCCCAGCAGAATCATGACAAGGCCAGGGATGGCGCTGGCATGCCACTCATATCCTTCATAGCGTGTAGAAAGCGCCAGCGCCACCAGCGGAAACAGCACTGTCGTATAGGCTGCCTGACTGGCACCAATCCGCCCCACCAGCGTAAAGTAAGCGCCGAAGCCAAGTACCGATCCTACAATAGCCAGATAAGTCAGCGCCCCCAGCCACTGCATATTCCATGTGGGTTGCAGCGAAACGCCCTGCAATAGCGACATCAGGGCCATCATCAGCGCGCCATACAACATGCCGTAACTGTTGGTCGTCAGCACGTCACGTTGTAACCGCTGGTGCCGCTGACTGATCATATTACCGAATGAGAAGCCCAGCGTACCCAGCGCACTCAGACCGATGCCCCATATCAGCCCGGCCGACGCTTCTGTGCTGCGCAAATCGTGCCAGAACAGCGCAACGATGCCGGTCATCCCCAGTGCGATTGCCGGGATCAGGCGTACGGAAGGGCGCTGACGGAAGAACAGCCAGCCATTGATGGCGTTATACATTACCGCCATCGAGAAAATGACCGATTCCAGACCGCTGCTGATATAGGCGGACGCAGAATAAAAACAGACAAAATTGAAGCCAAAAACGCAGCAGCCCTGCAACAGACAAAAAAGATGGTCGCGCAGCGTCAGCCTGTGAAGGCGTTTTATCAGCTTAAGCAGCAGTAACATCACCAGCGAAGCCAGCAAAAAACGCCAGAACACCGCAACGGTTACGGCGCCCATGCCCGCAGACTGTTGCGCGTAGATCGCAATCCAGGTCGTTCCCCAGATCAGCACGACAGAGAGATATAAAAACAGATTCATCGCCGGATTCCCCTCCATAAAACACTGAGTGTGCGCCCGACACCGCCACTGCGCTTGCAATGAATTGCGGCGGTTTTGCAAAATCTTGCGCATTTTTAACCTCTGTTCCGCTACGGCCTGTTTTCTGACGGGCACACACCGTAAACTGGCACTCTGTTTGAACTGAACTGACACGCCGATGAGCCCATACCAGACCTTTGACATGCTGCAGCGCCACAAAGCCCAACTGCGTGATCAGGTGCAGCTTCAGAGCGGCATTCAGCTGGCAGCCTGGTTTAACAGCGGCGATCGTGTGACCAACCACAGCGATCATCACACGCTGAGCCTCTATGTCGCGGGCGGTTATGACACCTGGCATAAAACACCGCATGGCTGGCGCAACGGCGGCGCGCCGGATCGTTTCTGTCTGATGCCTGCCGGAACAGAGTCCACCTGGGATCTGCGCGCCGATCTCGCCTTTGTGCATCTTTATTGCAGTGAGGCGCATCTGCGACAGCTGGCCGAACGGGTCTGGGACCGCAGTCCGGCACAGTTAACGCTGGATGAGAAAATCTTTTCGACGGACGACCGTATCACCCAGCTCTATCGACACTTTCTGCTGAGCAGTGACTGGCAACAGCCCGCCAGTCAGTTAACGCTGAGCAGCGCCTCTACACTGCTGCTGACTCATCTGTTACAACACTACAGCGAAGTTAACTGGCAGCTGCCTCAGGTGCGGGGAGGGCTGGCTCCTGTGGTCCTGCGGCGGGTGCTCGATTTTATCGATGCCCATCTCGACCAGCCTTTAACGCTCTCTGTGCTGGCACACGAAGCGGCACTGAGTGAGTTTCACTTTGCGCGTATGTTCCGTCATACCACTGGCGAAGCGCCGCACCAGTTTGTGATGCGACGCCGGATGGATCGTGCGCGGATGCTGCTGGAACGTCCCGATCTGACCCTGACCGCCATCGCCTTACAGTGTGGCTTTCACTCGTCAGCCCACTTCAGTCACCGTTTCCGCCAGGTGTATGGAACCACGCCATCCGCCTGTCGCCGGGCACTCGGCTAATCTTTTTGTTTATGTATCAATATCGGGCAGGTTTTCTTCAGGGGGCGGGTATGACGCTATTCAGTAGCTTAAAAGTTTTAATAAAACCTGCTTCAGGAAAAACAGGCTGCTTTAATTCTGATGCCGGTTTGTAAAACTACGCTATTATTTTGGTACTACTCTGCCATCAGCGTTGCGGGTGTAATTTTTATCGCTAATGTTTATAAACTCTTTTCCATTGATGCTGCCTCTGACAACTAACGCTATCCTGTTATATACACATTTCCTGTGCTCGCCATGTGTATCATCAAAGCAGGTGTAATCATCAATTGAACCCTCTCTGGTTCAGGTAGGTAATTGTTCATTTAGTCTGAGGTGGATAGTTGCTACTTCATACTGATGACACTTTTTTGCCATTAACGTAAGTTCTTTATCAGTGATGCGCCTGTACGATGATTGAGTATCACGAATACCTTAAAACAAGCGAGATAATTTATCCATGGTTCAGCCTGTGCTTTGTGGCGTAGGCATTGTTCAATGCTTTCACTGATGCAAAGCGAGTGATTCAGGAACGCAGGCGTCACGATAAATCTCTTAAAGTCCTGGTGCAATGCTCATCAGCTGAAAACACCACCGGCTGAAATCAGAGTCCATGCAGAATATCACTGCTAAAGGCTTTACGACCGTAAAAAAGTAAATATTATGGTAAGAGTGCTTTCAATGGCATGAAACTTATTGCTGTAGTAAATCATCGTCACTGCTGACATGCCACTTATAAGAACCCCAATATCTCACCAGCTACCAGGCATTGCTACTACTTGATTTTTTCGAGCTTAGGCCGCATGTCCCTGGCTTGCTATGAAGGGGAAGATTGTTCTTTTCAGGGAGGAAATATGAGATTCAAATGCGCACTTTTATTACTGTCATCTCTAACTTCATTTGCAGCCCGGGCTGATCCTGAAACTTCAGCCAGGGATTTGTGCGAAATGGAGTGGCGAATAACAGACAAGTCATCCTCTACAAAGCTTAGTGTCCAGCAGATAGTGCTCGATGAAATTAAGGCGTTTAAAGCAAACGGCCATTCACTTTCTGAATACTCGATAGACGAACAAGACTTCATAAAAGTATCAGTAGAAGGTGGGGAAAGTTTCAGGAAGATGATCGGAAAAATGACCACTCCATATCCAGAAGCCAGAGATTTTTTCAGGGAAAGAATGATGCCGTTGTGTATTAAAAATGTTTTAAAAAGTATTAACAAGACTTCATGACTTATCCCTGATGTACAGACTCAAGGCTCGCTTCGGCGGGCTTTTTTGTATCCTGAGTCGCCGCTGGTTCCCACCTCGCACCCAGCGTATATCAACGCGCGGCTCATTTAGGTTTAGGCTGAAAACGGTTAACGTTATGTTTTTATATGGGTTTTGGGATGAAGTGAGGTGGGTACAGGTCGCCATGGTGTCCCCTGCAGGAATCGAACCTGCAACTAGCCCTTAGGAGGGGCTCGTTATATCCATTTAACTAAGAGGACAGCGGCGTGCAGTATAGCGAAACAGGGCGGGAGATTCACCAGGTTGCCGTGCGTTTGCTCATTCCGTCAGCAATCGGCCAGTTTGCCTGAGCATGAAGGCACGGCGTGGCGGAAATCGTCATATCAAGCATAACGGTGAGTGTCGGGTTGCAGAGGCGGGAAGTCACCGGCTGAGACAGGGCGTGCCGCCAGCGCGGGGTTGGGCCTTACCGCGCCGTTAACCTCTGCGGCAGCCTGAACAGCCTGGTTGCCGTATCATCTGAAAGGCAGACAGGCCCGCTAACGTGGCGCTGTCTGCCTGATCGTTATTCCGCTTTCTCCTTTTTTTTCTCCTTTTCTTCACTCTGGCGGCGTTTCTCCTGCTTCCGCTTTTCAGCTTTGGCCTTCGCCACGGCGGCTTCACTCATGTCATTGCGGATCTGCGCATGACTGATCAGCGCAAAAATCAGCGTGCCGCCGGTGATGTTGCCGAGCAGGGTCGGCAGGGCAAACGGCCAGAAGAACTCCTGCCAGCTTATACTGCCACTGAACACCAGATAGAGCACTTCTACCGATCCCACGACGATATGTGCCAGATCGCCCAGCGCAACCAGCCAGGTCATCATCACAATCACCAGCAGCTTGGCCCCGCCCGCAGACGGGAACATCCAGACCATGGTGGCGATAATCCAGCCGGAAATCACCGCATTGGCAAACATCTCCCCGGGCGTATTCTCCATTACCTTCATACTGATTTCCGTAAACGCCTGACGGGTTGCTTCATCAAATATTGGCATCTCATCAAAGGCCAGCGCACCCAGCGCCGTGCCAATCAGGTTGCCCAGCAGAACAATTCCCCATAAACGTAACAGCAGTCCGGCATTACCCCATGTTGGCTTGTGCATCACCGGTAATACGGCTGTCACGGTGTTTTCAGTAAAAAGCTGCTGGCGGGCCATGATGACGATAACAAAACCAAAGGTATAGCCGAGGTTTTCCAGCAGGAAGGCACCCGGAACGCCTTCAAGATGAACCTGAAATATGCCTTTCGCCATCAGTGACGCGCTCATGGAAAGGCCCGCCGCAATCGCGGACCAGAGCAGCGCCATACCATCGCGTTCCAGCTCTTTTTCCCCATCCTGGCGGATCTCTTCATGGATCGCCGCGGCGCGGGAGGGAAGTGCCTCCTCATCGACTTCGATTTCAGTGCCCTGTTCTTTCTCTTCACTGTCTACGTCGTTAGGACCCTGTTCATTACCTGATGAAGGCTTCATATTTTCTCCTGGTGATAGTGCTGTCGCGTAATAAGCGTAGCCTTTTTTCATCTGCCGATATTGTTACGGCTGATGCGAATAAGCGTAACAATCTTTTACGGAACTGCATTTTTATTCAGATACCTGCGGATACCGCACGAATAAGCCGCTGAGCGTAAAACTGAGCGGTGGCTCACACTTCGGCCCACAGCAACATTGTGGTAATATCCCGGCCACTTTTTAGCTGGTGCGATTCCCCCCAGATGTTGGAAATCATTACGCTCACTTGTGCTTATGACGAACGTTCGCTATTCCGGCGGCTCTCATTCCGCGTTTCCGCAGGTGATATTGTGCAGATCGAAGGGCCCAACGGCGCAGGCAAGACCTCGCTGTTGCGTCTGCTGGCGGGCCTGAGCCGCCCGGAGGAGGGCGAAATACGCTGGCAGCAGCAGCCGATTCTGCGGCAGCGTGAAACCTGGCATCAGGTGATGCTCTACCTGGGTCATCATCCGGGTATCAAAGGCGTACTCACGGCGCTGGAAAATCTGCGCTTCTTTCATCCCGACTGCAGTGACGCGCAAATCTTTGCGGCACTGGAGGCAGTCGATCTCACGGGAGAAGAAGAGGTGCCGGTCAGCCGTTTATCGGCAGGACAGCAGCGTCGCGTGGCGCTGGCCCGGCTCTGGCTCAGCCAGGCGCGTATCTGGATCCTCGACGAGCCGCTCACCGCCATCGACAAGGCGGGTGTGGAAAAATTAATGGTGCAATTTGCCCGTCATGCCGATAACGGGGGCGCGGTGATTCTGACCACCCATCAGGATCTGCCTGCGGCGGCGCGGGTGCGTAAAATCCGTCTCGGCGATGAGGAGGCTGACTGATGCTGTTTCGCCTGATCCAGCGTGAGCTACGCATCGCCTTTCGCGGCGGGGCAGATGTGATTAATCCGCTCTGGTTTTTCCTGATTGTGATTACGCTGTTTCCGCTGGGGATCGGCCCTGATCCGCAGCAACTGGCGCGCATTGCACCGGGCGTCGCCTGGGTGGCTGCCCTGCTGGCATCGCTGCTGGCGCTGGAGCGGCTGTTTCGTGACGACTTCAGCGACGGGTCACTGGAGCAACTGGCGCTGACGCCCACGCCGCTGCCGGTCATCGTCATCGGCAAAGTGGTGGCGCACTGGCTGGTGACCGGCGTTCCGCTGATCGTCCTGTCGCCGCTGGCCGCGCTGCTGCTGTCGCTGGATATGAACGGCTGGTGGGTGATGGCATTAACACTGCTGCTCGGCACGCCGACGCTGAGCTTTCTCGGCGCCATTGGCGTGGGGCTGACCGTAGGCTTACGGCGCGGCGGCGTGCTGCTGAGCCTGCTGGTGCTGCCGCTGGCGATTCCGGTCCTGATCTTTGCCAGCGCGGCGATGGAGGCGGCCAGTCAGGGGTTACCAACCGGCGGCTATCTGGCGATTCTCGGCGCGATGCTGCTGGGCAGCGCCACGCTCTCACCGTTCGCTACGGCGGCGGCGTTACGCATTACTTTGCAATAACCGGTGTTGCACTCACGCGCGTAAAAGACGCGGCAACTCCCTTTTTTCGTCAATGTGAGCACTTGATATGTGGAAAGCGTTACATCAGCTGGGCAGGCCGGAACGGCTCTACCGGTTGTCGGGGCGACTGGTGCCCTGGTTCGCCGTTTCAGGGCTGGCGGCATTGCTGCTGGGTTGGGTCTGGGGATTTGGGTTTGCACCCGCTGACTATCAGCAGGGTGACAGTTTTCGCATCATGTACATTCATGTGCCTGCCGCGATGTGGTCGATGGGCATCTACGCGTCTATGGCCATTGCCGCGTTTATCGGGCTGGTGTGGCAGCTGAAAATGGCCGACCTGGTTTCTGCTGCAATGGCGCCGGTGGGCGCGATCTTTACCTTTATTGCGCTGGTCACCGGGGCCGCCTGGGCAAGCCGATGTGGGGCACGTGGTGGATCTGGGATGCACGCCTGACTTCGGAGCTGGTGCTGCTGTTCCTCTATATGGGCGTGATTGCGCTTTATCACGCGTTTGACGATCGCCGCACCGCAGGCCGGGCCGCGGGCGTCCTGATTCTGGTTGGCGTAGTAAATCTGCCCATCATTCACTTCTCGGTACAGTGGTGGAATACCCTGCATCAGGGATCGTCGGGCATTCTTCAGCAGGCGATTGCGCCCGTCATGCGCACGCCGCTGCGCTGGGCCATCATCGGTTATCTGCTGCTGTTTGTGACGCTGACGCTGATGCGGCTGCGCAACCTGATTCTGTTAACAGAACGTCATCGTCCCTGGGCGCTGACGGTCGCGAAAGGGGGAGAGCAGGGATGACGCCAGCCTTTTCCTCCTGGCACGCCTTCTTTGCGATGGGAGGCTACGCCTTCTACGTCTGGCTGGCCGTCGCCTTTACGCTGCTTCCGCTAATCGGTCTGACGCTGCACACGCTGTTGCTGCGCCGCCGCCTGCTGGCTGAGATCCGCCAGCGTGAGGCACGTGAACGTCGTATCCGTGCGGCTAAATCTAAAAAAGCCGCGGCTGAAGCGGCAGGAGAGACATTGTGAATACCCGTCGACGCAACCGCCTCTATGCGGCAGTGGCGATTCTGCTCGGCCTCAGCCTGGCCACCGCGCTGGTCATGTATGCGCTGCGCTCAAACATCGATCTCTTCTATACGCCGGGTGAAATTCTCTACGGCAAAGGCGAAGCACACGAGAAGCCCGAGGCGGGCCAGCGACTTCGCGTGGGCGGCATGGTCATGCCCGGCAGCGTCCGGCGCGATCCGGAAACACTGGCCGTCTCCTTTAAACTTTATGACGCTCGCGGTGTCGTCAGTGTCAGTTTCGAGGGCATCCTGCCGGATCTGTTCCGGGAAGGGCAGGGCGTAGTGGCGCAGGGCGTGCTTACGGCGGGCAACCGGATCGTCGCCAAAGAAGTGCTGGCAAAACATGATGAAAAATATACGCCGCCAGAGATTGAAGATGCGATGAAGAGCACTCCGGGTGGCCCGCAGTCGCCTTACTCTGCAGGAAGTAAATCATCATGATGCCAGAGATTGGAACCTTTCTGCTCTGCCTGGCGCTGAGCCTCGCTCTGCTGCTGAGCAGCTATCCACTGTGGGGCGCCGTGCGTCAGGACGCCCGCCTGATGGCGATGGCGCGACCGCTGGCTGGTGGCCTGTTTGTCTGCATCGCGGCAGCGTTTGCGCTGCTGGTCTGGGCCTTTATCTGCAACGATTTTACCGTTGCCTATGTCGTCACCAATTCCAACAGCCTGCTGCCGGTCTGGTATCGCATTGCTGCCACCTGGGGCGCGCACGAGGGCTCGCTGCTGCTCTGGGTGCTGCTGCTCAGCACCTGGACTCTGGCGGTGGCGCTTTTCAGTCGCGGGATGCCGCAGGATGCGCTGGCGCGGGTGCTGGCAGTGATGGGGATGATTAATCTCGGCTTCCTGCTGTTTATCCTGCTTACCTCCAATCCGTTTGCCCGCACGCTGCCGGACTTTCCTGTGGATGGTCATGACCTGAATCCGATGCTGCAGGATATTGGCCTGATCTTCCATCCGCCGCTGCTTTACATGGGCTATGTCGGTTTTTCCGTGGCGTTCGCGTTTGCCATCGCCTCGCTGATGGCCGGACGACTGGATACGGCCTGGGCGCGCTGGTCGCGTCCGTGGACAACGGCGGCCTGGGTCTTTCTGACCATCGGCATTGTGCTCGGCTCAGCCTGGGCCTATTACGAGTTAGGCTGGGGCGGCTGGTGGTTCTGGGACCCGGTAGAAAACGCCTCCTTCATGCCGTGGCTGGCGGGAACAGCCCTGATTCACTCGCTGGCGGTCACCGAAAAGCGCGGAACCTTCAAAGCCTGGACCGTGCTGCTGGCCATTACCGCGTTTTCACTCAGCCTGCTGGGCACCTTCCTGGTGCGATCCGGCGTGCTGGTGTCGGTACACTCCTTTGCCTCCGATCCGGCACGCGGAATGTTTATCCTCGCATTCCTGGTGATTGTGATCGGCAGTTCGTTGCTGCTCTACGCTATTAAAGGCGGGCAGGTGCGTGGTCGGGTTCAGAATGAAACCTGGTCGCGTGAATCGTTTCTGCTGGGGAATAACGTGTTGCTGATTGCCGCCATGCTGGTGGTGCTGCTCGGCACGCTGCTGCCGCTGGTGCATAAACAGTTGGGCCTGGGCAGCATCTCCGTCGGCGAGCCGTTCTTCAATACCCTGTTCAGCTGGCTGATGGCCCCCTTTGCGCTGCTGATGGGCATCGGCCCGCTGGTGCGCTGGCGGCGTGATGAGCCGCAGAAGCTGGCAAAACGCCTGGCACTGGCGCTGATCGTGACCCTGGCCTGTTCCGTCGTCATTCCATGGTGGCTGCAGGATCGCGTTGCGGCGATGAGTGTGGTGGGGCTGCTGATGTCCGTCTGGATTATCATCCTGACGCTGCTGGAACTGCATGAGCGCGCCACGCACCGCCATCGTTTCTTTACCGGTTTAAAGCATCTTTCGCGCAGCCACTGGGGGATGGTGCTGGGGCATCTGGGTGTGGGTGTCACGGTTATCGGCATTGCGTTCAGCACGCAGTACAGTGTAGAGCGCGATGTACGCATGAAGGCGGGTGACAGCATCGATATTCATCACTATCACTTTGTCTTTCGCGGCGTGCAGAATCTTCAGGGCCCTAACTACAGCGGTGGCATGGGCATCATTGATGTCACCCGCGACGGTAAGCCGGAAGCGACACTGCAGGCAGAAAAACGCTTTTACACGGCAGCCCGTACCATGATGACTGAAGCGGCAATTGATGGCGGCTTCAGCCGCGATCTCTATGCGGCGCTGGGTGAAGAGCTGGACGACGGCGGCTGGGCCGTGCGCATCTACTACAAACCCTTTGTGCGCTGGATCTGGGCGGGCGGCATACTGATGGCGTTGGGTGGGCTGTTCTGCCTGCTTGACCCCCGTTATCGTTCGCGCAAAAAAGACGAATGTGAGGAGCGGACATGAACAAAAAAATCCTGTTTATTCCTCTGATACTGTTTCTGTTGTTGGCGGCGGCGCTGCTGTGGCAGCTGACACGTAACGCAGAGGGCGACGATCCCACCCGTCTCGAATCTGCGCTGATTGGCAAGCCGGTGCCGCTGTTCCGGCTGGAAGCTCTGGATCAGCCGGGCCAGACCTACGACCAGCGCGTGCTGACGGATGGCAAACCGATCCTGCTGAACGTCTGGGCAACCTGGTGTCCAACCTGCCGCGCCGAACATCACTACCTGAATAGTCTTGCGGAGCAGGGGATTCGGGTCGTGGGGCTGAATTATAAAGACGACCGTCAGAAAGCAGTGAACTGGCTGAATACGCTCGGGAACCCCTATGCGCTAAGTCTCTATGATGGTAATGGCATGCTGGGGCTGGATCTCGGGGTGTACGGCGCGCCGGAAACGTTCCTGATCGACGGTAAAGGCATTATCCGTTATCGCCATGCGGGCGATCTCAACGCGCGCGTCTGGGAGCAGGAAGTGAAACCGCTGTGGGAAAAATACAGCGCGGAGGTAGGATCATGAGATCGCTGATGCTGATTTGCGGCCTGCTGTTCAGCTTCTCACTCTGGGCCGCCATCGATACGTTGCAGTTTGACTCGGTCGCGCAGGAAGAGCAGTACCGCGATCTGACCGCCTCGCTGCGCTGCCCGAAGTGCCAGAACAACAGTATCGCCGACTCAAATGCAATGATTGCCGCCGATATGCGCCTGAAGGTCTATCAGTTGATGAAGCAGGGCCAGAGTCGCCAGCAGATCATCGACTATATGGTGGCGCGTTATGGCAATTTCGTCAGCTATTCGCCGCCGGTTACGCCCTCAACACTGATTCTGTGGGTGGGGCCTGCGCTGTTTGTCCTGCTGGGCGGCGCGGTTATTATCCTGCGCAGCCGTCAGCGCAAAACCCGCAGTGAGCTGAGTGAAGATGAACAACAGCGTCTTAATGCGCTTCTGAAATCCGACAGGAAACCGTCATGAGTGCATTCTGGATCACCCTTTTTCTGTTACTGCTGGCGGCCTGTACGCTGTTTCTGGCCGCAGGCTGGCGACAGCGTCAGGCCAGCACGGGCGATCGCGACCGCCTTAACCAGCGTTTCTATCATCAGCGGGTCGACGAGCTGGCGCAGGATGAAGCACAGGGCGTCGTCGCTGAGCGACCACTGATGGAGCGGGAACTGCAGCAGACGCTGCTGGCCGATATTCCACTGGCAGAGGCGCCGCCGTCACACCGCAGCAGCCGCTGGATTCTGCTGCCCGGCATAATTGTGCTGGTTGTGGTCTCGCTGGGCACTTATCTGAAAACCGGCGGCCTGGCGCAATTCACCGGCTGGATGCAGGTCCGGCAGGCGTATCCTGAACTGCGGGCCCGGCTGATGGATCCCGGTGCTAAACCGCTGAGTATGGAGGAGCTGGCGCGTTTACAGCTCGGATTGCGTACCGCGCTGCAGAAAAAACCGGATAATCTGGCCGACTGGACGATGCTGGGACGGCTCGGCATGGTGCTCAACAATGCAGAGATCGCCAGCCAGGCATTTGAGCGCGCACTGCAGCTTGCGCCTAACGACCTGGCGCTGAAGCAGGATTATGCGGAGGTGCTGACGCGATCTGCCGATCCGCAGGATAACCGGCAGGCGGCACTGCTGCTGCGATCGCTGCTTAAAGCAGATCCACAGAATCTGCGTACGCTGAGCCTGCTGGCGTTTAACGCCTATGGACAGCAGCAGTACGATCAGGCCATCGGTGCCTGGCAGACGCTGCTGGAGCTGCTGCCTGCAGATGATTCGCGCCATGCGATGATCGCCCGCAGTATCGAAAAGGCCCGGAGTGCTGCCGGGCAGCAGAGCCGTCAGCTGGCGCTGAAGGTGACACTGACGCCGCAGGCAGAAAAAATGTTACCGCAGGACGGAGTATTGTATATTTCGGTTTCTGACGGGGTGTCACCGGTGCCGGTGGCGGTTAAACGCATGCCGCTCAGCCACTTCCCGCTGACCCTGACGCTGGATGACGGCAATGCCATGATGCCGGACAGGCTACTGTCAGCGCAGCATCAGGTCGCGGTTCGGGTGCGGATCGCCCGTGACGGCAGCGCCAATCCTCAGCCAGGCGACTGGCTGGGCCAGAGCGCGGTGACGCCCTGGAACGGGCAGCAGCCGATAACGGTAGAGATTAATCAGCAGACCCCTGATGACGCTCAGCAACAACATTAACTAAGATATGTGCCATTGCCTGCTGCCTCTGGCACAAAGTCAGCTATGCTCATCGGGTAAGCCGCTTCGATACCAGGCGTTAACCTGAACGATGGGCAGTTCTTTTTCATCCGCACAGGGAGATTGGAATGAATTATCGCCTGACCAGCCTGGCAGTAGCCAGCGTTCTTCTGGTGGGTTGTGCCAGTTCAAAGCCGGCGAATAGCGATCCTGCTGAACGCAGCGATCCCTTCGAAAGCTTTAACCGCACGATGTTTAACTTTAACTACAACGTGCTGGACCCCTATCTGCTGCGTCCGGTGGCGGTGGCCTGGCGTGATTATGTGCCGGTGCCGGCGCGTACCGGCCTGAGTAACTTCCTGGGCAACCTGGAGGAGCCAGCCAGTATGGTTAACGCCATTCTGGTGGGAGATGGACGGGATGCGGGCATTCACTTTACCCGTTTCTTCCTGAACAGCGTGCTGGGCCTGGGCGGTTTCATCGACGTGGCCGGAAAAGCGAACCCGGCACTGGCACGTGAAGAGCCGCACCGTTTCGGGACTACGCTCGGACACTACGGCGTCGGCTATGGCCCCTACGTTGAACTGCCGGCTTACGGCAGTTTCACGGTCCGTCAGGATGGCGGCGACTACGTGGATTCGCTTTATCCGATTCTTGGCTGGCTCACCTGGCCGATGTCGATCGGCAAGTGGACGCTTGAAGGGATTGAAACCCGCGCGCAGCTGCTGGACTCCGATGGCATCCTGAAACAGCAGCGCGATCCGTACGCCTTTATCCGTAACGCCTACTTCCAGCGTCACGACTTCCTGGCGCGCGGTGGCAAGCTGAAGCCGGAAGAGAATCCAAACGCGGCGGCCATTCAGGATGATCTGAAGGACATCGACGCGCCATAACGCTACGATCCGCAAGAGGGCGCGTCACATAAGTCGTTTGAGTTGTTGACTGCGTCTGGCTCGGTCTGCTTTAAGACCGGGCCAGCAAAAATAAGCGTTTTCAGTCTTTACCAGACCGTTCGGTTTGCATCATTTATGCTTCGGGCCGTTTTTTTCGTCTGCCTTTACTTCTGACTTAATCCGTAACGACCTGTCTCTTTCCAGTCTGGGGCGGCTATCAACCTCCTGTCTTCCAATATGAGCCTGTTTTTTTTCAACAAATCTGATGTCAGAGAACAACTGTTCATATTGGTCAGCGCCGGATGTTAAAGTCGGTGGAATTTGCTGGTGTGAAAAAGCGCTTTTTAATCAGCCGGATAGTTTTAGAGTGTTCCCCGCGTGAGCGAGGATAAACCTGGTTGACTTCAGCTTCCGGCCAAATGGCAGTTCGTTATAGATTTTCCTGCGTTTTCCATATTGCTGTGTAATTGTTAAGTGCGACGGATTACAATCTCTCGCATCCGACAATTTTTTTTGAAGATGCATTGTTAAGCTCTGTAATTATTTAAATGTCATCATTTATCATAAATATATCAAAGTAATATTGATTGCACTTTAATCTTTAACTGAAGGATCAGAATAACCATGTTCTTTATGTATTTAAAAAGTATTACCTTTAAAATTACTTTTACTTTGCTAATCGCGACAGCTTGCGTGAGTCTGACTGGATGCACCGTCAATTTTGCAACAGCAGTAAATAAGGCTCTTACCTTCAGAGACTTTCAGACCTACAGGACCGATATCAAATACTGGACATTTGCAGACGGAAAGCGGGGCACACAGTATACATACACCATGCAGGTACAGGATAAAAATGAATACGTTTTCTACATAATGGATTATGGTTCATATAAATATCTTGGACGAGTCTCTGTTAAAACGTTTGATGAAGATATCAAACCCTACAGAGAGTTTCTCAAATGGGCGACACAACCTGCCGATGAAAGAGAACGGACAGCGAAAACTTTGACAGGCACTGAGATGTTCAGGAAGCGTGGCTTCTCTCTTTACACCGAGAAACACACCGAGGAGCCTCTGTTGATTATTACGCGAAATCCCGCCTTCTATATTCCTACCGGTGTTTATGCGATGACAAAGCAGGAAGTAGCAAGACTGATCCTTCAGAGCTATGAAATTAAGTCGAGAAATGAAAAGGGCATAAAGAATCCGACTGATTATGACACAGCTTTTAAACTCTGATTAGGTAACAAAAATCGTCTACGGTTGCAGTGACAGCTGCAACCCAGCCAGCGCAAATATGGCTGGGTGCTCTCCATGTATGCCGCGGTAAATCTGTAATGGGCGAGTCCGGGAAAGATGAGGATAAATTTTTGCTGGTCGAACGATGATAAACCATGATGAAGAAAGACGGGGTAGAGTGAGAATCTCTGTTGCCAGCGCCTGCGGGGCATACGTCGGGAGGGGTCAGCAGTATAAAGGCGACTCATCCGTGTCGCCTTTTTTAATCTCACTCGCCGGTCAGAACTTGTAGTTAAAGTTCGCGCCGTAAAGCCACGCCTTGCCTTCAGAGGTAAAAGTATACGGCCCCTCTTTGACGGTGACTTTCTGTCCATGCATATAAGAGATGCCTAAATCCACCGAGGCATCATCGTTAAAGGCATAAGACGTCCCGGCGCTCAGCCACAGACGATCCTGGTCGGGAATGGAGATAGAACGCTTATCGGCCGGAACCGGACTGTCGTCAAACGCGATACCGGTGCGGAACGTCCAGTTTTTGTCGTAAGAGTAGGTCGTACCCAGCGCAATGCGGTAGGCGTCGTGGAAGCTTTCATCTTTATAGAACAGCGTCTGACCATTCGAGCCGGTCGCCTTCAGCTCCTGGAACTGACTCCAGCTGGTGTAGGCCATGCTGTAGTGTACCGCCCACTGCGGCGCCACTTTATGCCAGCCCGACACTTCCCACATCTCTGGCAGATTCAGGGTTAACGCGCCCGGAATGGTGGTGCCGCTGGTGCCATAAGGGATACCGGTCACGGTCGGATTGTTAACCGCATTCAGACGCGATGAGAGGCTGCTCTTGTAATCGCCATCGAAATCGACTTTAACTTCTGAACGGTAGGTAAAGCCAAAGCGGTTGTTTTCATCCACTTCATACAGGATACCGGCGTTCCAGCCGTAGCCCCACTCATCACCTTTCAGATGGGCTACCTGGGTATCCGCCGGAACGCCGAGTCTCGCGCCGGATTCACCCGCATAACGTTCAATTTTAGCTTTTGCATAGACAGCATCAAAACCGACGCCCACGCTGAAATGCTCATTTAGCCGGTAGGCGGTGCTCAGATTGAAGTTGCCGGTGACCAGGTCAGTCTTACCACCATAGCCGCCTGCGGTGTAACCATTGTTAAACTCTGTTGCTAAGCCGTAGTTAGAGGTTGCAGACGCGCCGATCCACCACTGATCGTTGATAGGCTGAACGTAATGAATATTCGGCACCCACTGATTCGGCGCAATATTATTCGCGTCCAGGCTGCGTCCGCTGGGACTGCGGCCACTGATATCCACATCCGGCGCAATATAGACCGCGCCGATTGAAAATTCCGGTCGATCCATTAACGCCATGGTTGCCGGGTTACGGCTGGCAGATGCCGCCGTATCACCCATTGCCCCCTCGCCTGAATATGCGCGACCTAAACCAATCGTAGAAAACTCATTTAACTGGAACCCAGCTGCGTAAACGTGTGAAGAGACAAGCGCCACTGCAGCCGCCACGGCTGACTTTGCAAACAGGTTTTTATGGTTCATGACCACAACCTCATGTGAATTATTATCTAACGCTGTAACGTCGCGTAACATAGGACGGCGGATTGTAGGGACTGACGTAAAGCGCACATATCAGACCAGTGCGGAGAGTATAGGTCCGACCTGTGTACAGGTTGCAATATTGTTTTTAAAATATTTCAGGTTTGATCGTTTAAAATTCGATCTGCATAACAAAACTGCCCTGAATCTCCCTAGCATACCGATTCCAGTTTGTTCTGGATCAAATTTTATTGTGATATTCGTCACTTAGCATCCGGCGCATGGCACATCCTCAGACAGGCGGGTAAGATTTCGGCCATAAAATCGCTTAACCCCTATTTACAGGCCAGGAGAATGAAATGAGTGATGCTATGAAAAAATGCAGTGCGAATGAAACCGCCGCCTGTTGTTGTGTCGATGTGGGCACGGTGATGGATAACACCGATTGTACCGCCAGCTGGTCGGAGTGGTTCGCTGACCGCGCTGAAGCGGAGGTAAAATTAGCACAGCTGACCCAGCGAGCCCGGGCAGCAGAGTCGGAACCCTGTGTAATTCAACCCCGCTTCAGCAACGTCAATCAGGGCGTGCAGCTCGATATCGATTTTACGTTCAGCTGCCAGGCAGAAACCCTGATTTTTCAGCTTGGCTTGCGTTAATCGGCCCGACGCCGCACCTGTGCGGCGTTTTTCATTTTCGTGTTTCTCTTCGCACTTTTTCCTTTCCGGTATTGGCGGCTCACCCGCTTGTGGTTAACACTGATCAGGTCAGACCTCTTCAGGCAATGATGCCCTAGTCCCAGCCACAGGTGAGAACAATGAGTAAAGCGCAGCCGCTGCTGACGCGCGATGGTGAACGCATCGCAATAACCCACGGGTTACGGACCCCTTTCCTGCGCCAGGCAACCGGCTTTCATGGCATCCCCGCCGTTGAACTGGGCCGCATGGTCATCAGCGAATTAATGGCGCGCAGTGAGCTGCCACCGGCGGTCATCGAACAACTGGTCTTTGGTCAGGTGGTTCAGATGCCGGAAGCACCTAATATTGCGCGCGAGATTGTCCTGAGCAGCGGGCTCGGTGTACAGACAGATGCCTATAGCGTCAGCCGCGCCTGCGCCACCAGTTTTCAGGCGGTCGCCAACGTGGCGGAGAGCCTGATGGCAGGTACCATTTCGGCGGGCATCGCCGGTGGCGCGGACTCCTCGTCGGTGCTGCCGATTGGCGTCACTAAAACCCTGGCGCGTGCGCTGGTGGATCTCAACAAAGCCCGCAGCCTCGGACAAAAACTGCATATCCTGCGCCGCCTGCGCCCGCGCGATTTGCTGCCGGTTCCGCCTGCGGTGGCGGAGTACTCAACGGGTCTGCGGATGGGGGACACGGCAGAGCAGATGGCGAAAAGTCATGGCATTACGCGTGAAGCCCAGGATGCGCTGGCGCTGCGTTCTCATCAGCGTGCGGCCAGAGCCTGGCAGTCCGGCGTCCTGCAGCAGGAAGTGATGGCAGCCTTCGTACCACCGTGGAAAAGCGCCATCGATCAGGACAACAATGTACGCATGAATGCGAAGGCAGAAGATTACGCCCGGCTGCGCCCGGCGTTTGACCGTCAGCACGGCAGCGTCACCGCCGCCAACAGCACGCCGCTGACCGATGGCGCGGCGGCGGTAATTCTGATGCGTGAGGGCCGCGCCCGGGAGCTGGGTATCAGCCCGCTGGGCTATCTGCGCAGCTACGCCTTTACGGCAATCGATGTAAAGCAGGATATGCTGCTGGGCCCCGCATACAGCACACCGCTGGCGCTGGATCGGGCCGGGGTCACGCTGAACGACCTGACGCTTATTGATATGCACGAAGCCTTTGCGGCCCAGACGCTGAGTAACCTGCAACTGTTCCGCGATGAGCGTTTTGCCCGTGATGTACTGAATCGTCCGCATGCGCTGGGCGAAGTAAATGAAGAGCGCTTCAACGTGCTGGGCGGATCGATCGCCTATGGTCATCCGTTTGCCGCGACAGGTGCGCGTATGATCACGCAGACACTGAATGAACTCCGGCGACGCGGTGGCGGGCTGGGGCTGGTCACGGCCTGCGCGGCGGGTGGTCTGGGTGCGGCAATGGTTCTGGAGGCCGAATAATGGAGCAGAAAGCGTTTCATCTGACGATGCGCGGGGATCATGTCGGCATCATTACTATCGATGTGCCCGGCGAAAAAATGAACACCCTTAAAGCGGAATTTGCCGCAGAGATAACGGCTATCATTGCAGAAGCACGGCGCGATCCGCAGCTGGCAGGCCTGGTGCTAATCTCCGGTAAAGCGGACAACTTTATTGCTGGCGCAGACATCAGCATGATCGATCGCTGCCAGAGCGCGCAGGAAGCCGAAGCGCTGGCAAAGCAGGGCCAGGAGGTGATGGCCGCGCTGGATGCGCTGCCGTTCCCGGTGGTCGCGGCGATTCACGGTGCCTGTCTCGGTGGCGGTCTGGAACTGGCGCTGGCGTGCGATGCGCGCATCTGCTCGCTGGATGATAAAACCCGTATCGGGCTGCCGGAAGTGCAGCTCGGCCTGCTGCCGGGGTCGGGCGGTACGCAGCGTTTGCCGCGATTAATCGGCATCCGGCAGGCGCTGCCGCTGATCCTGACCGGCAAAAGCGTGCGGGCGAAACAGGCGCGTAAGCTGGGGATCGTGGACGACGCCGTTCCCCGGTCGATTCTGCTGGAAACCGCCATCGCCAGGGTAAAGAAAGGCAAGGTCAGCGGACGCACACTGCCGCTGCGCGATCGTCTGCTGCAGGGGCCGGCCGGTCGTCAGGCGCTGTTTACGCTGGCGTCCCGCCAGACGGCCGCGAAAACCCAGGGTAACTATCCGGCTGCACAACGCATTATCGACGTGGTGCGTACCGGGCTGGCGCAGGGCAGCCGGGCCGGACACGACGCGGAAGCGCGCGCCTTTGGAGAGCTGGCAATGACGCCAGAATCGGCGGCTCTGCGCGGGATTTTCTTTGCGACAACGGCCATGAAGAAGGAGCGGGGCGGGGAGGCTGAACCCGCCAGCATCAGTCGCGTCGCGGTTCTTGGCGGTGGCCTGATGGGCGGCGGCATCGCAAGCGTGACGGCGATTCATGCCGGCCTGCCGGTGCGCATTAAAGATATCAGCCTGGAAGGGGTCAACCACGCGCTGAAAACCAGCTGGGAACTGCTGAGCAAAAAGGTCCGGCGTCGTCAGCTCACTCCGGCACAGCGTCAGCAGCAGATGGCCCGCATCACCGGCAGTATCGATTATCAGGGCTTTTCCCGGCGCGATGTAGTGATTGAAGCCGTTTTTGAAGACCTGGCCCTGAAACAGCAGATGGTCCGCGACGTGGAGACACATTGTCAGCCCCATACGCTGTTTGCCTCCAATACCTCCTCACTGCCAATTGCGGACATCGCCGCGGGCGCGCAGCGTCCGGAGAATGTGATCGGGCTGCACTATTTCAGTCCGGTAGAGAAGATGCCGCTGGTTGAGGTGATCCCTCATCTGAATACCTCCACTGCGACGCTGGTAACCACAGTGGCGCTGGCGCGCAGCCAGGGCAAAACGCCGATTGTGGTAGCGGACAAGCCGGGTTTTTACGTTAACCGCATCCTGACGCCTTACATTAATGAAGCAATGCGCTGTCTGCTGGAAGGGGAACCGATTGACTATATCGATCGCGCGCTGGTAAAAGCCGGTTTTCCGGTAGGCCCGCTGCAGCTGCTGGATGAGGTGGGTATCGACGTCGGCAGTAAAATCAGCCCCATTCTGGCGCAGGCTTATGGCGACCGCTTTGCCGCGCCTGCTGCGTTTGCTGCGGTGCTGAACGATGGGCGTAAAGGCCGCAAAAATCGCAAAGGCTTCTATCGCTATGACCAGCCCCGCTGGCAGCGTAAAAAACCCGATGCTTCCCTCTATACACTGCTGAAGGTGACGCCACAGATCCGGCAGAGTGAAGCGGAGATTGCGGAACGCTGCATGATGATGATGCTCAACGAGGCGGCCCGCTGTCTTGATGAACAGGTGATTCGCTGCGCTCGCGACGGGGATATTGGCGCGGTGTTTGGCATCGGATTTCCGCCTTTTCTGGGCGGCCCGTTCCACTACATTGACCAATTGGGGGCGGCAGACGTCGTCAACAGATTAACCCGGCTTACGCAGCGTTATGGCGACCGTTTTACTCCCTGTGACGCGCTGATTCAGGCGGCCAGAAAATAGACGAAATTTTACATTCCGGAAGACAGTGGAATAACCAACCCAATTCAGCGGGTTAGAAATGCGCCGTCAGAGTGTGCGGCGCAGCAGGATTCTGAGAAGTGCTTATTTAATAAACAACCGGTTGACTATACTGAAGTCATTAGGGTAAAACACAGCGTTCACTCGCAGAGTGAAGAGTCAGGCGCGACGCGCCGGGCGATATCGACAAACAACAGCGGTGCTTTATGCAAGTTTTTATCATGCGTCACGGCGATGCGGCTCTGGAAGCAGCCAGTGATTCAGTCAGGCCATTAACCTTATGTGGCTGCGATGAATCCCGTCAGATGGCACACTGGCTTAACAGCCAGACGCCGGAAATTGAGCGTGTCCTGGTGAGTCCCTATTTACGTGCGCAGCAAACGCTCGCTACCGTGCGTGAAGCTTTTTCCCTGCCTGAAAATCAGGATGTTCTGCCAGAGTTGACGCCGGGCGGCGATCCGGAGCAGGTCGGATGCTATCTGCAGATGCTGGCGAATGAAGGCGTGAAATCGGCTCTGGTCATCTCACACCTGCCGCTGGTCGGCTATTTAGTCTCTGAGCTCTGCCCGCAGGAAGCGCCGCCGATGTTTGCTACGTCTGCGATCGCCTGCGTAGAGTTCGATCCCGCAAAGCACGCGGGTAAACTGCTCTGGCAGGTCAGTCCGAAAAAGCTGGCAAAAGCCATCTGATTACCCCGGGCCGACCTCATCGGCCCCGTTCTCAGGGTAATTCTGGCGGTTGCCACTCCTCAATCTCAATCAACACCAGCAGCGCAGCATCGCCACCGAAGAGTTTTGGTGCCTGATGAAAGGCCATCACCCACGGATGCTGAGCCAGCCACAGCGGCGTCTGCTGCTTCAGAATATGTTTTCCATGACCGGTCATGACGCTGGCGCAGAACAGATGTTCACGGCGGCAGGCGGCGATCAGTGCACCCAGCTCCTGCTTGGCCTGCTGCTGAGTCAGGCCGTGCAGGTCGAGGAATATCTCCGGCGTGTAGTCGCCACGACGTAGTTTTTTCAGCTCAAAGTGGCTGACGTCAGCGCGCACATAGCGGGTTGCACCTTCGGTCGACAATAGCGGCTGAAACTCATCCGAGAAGTAGTGGCTGTTGTCCGCCTGCTCTGAAAGCAGACGTTTCATCGGCACCTGGCGCGTTTTTGCAGGCGCTTTGTGGACAAAAGTGTCCTGTTTTAACTGACGTGTGCCAGTCATTAACTGGCGAAACAGCGCCTGATCATCCGGGCTTAAGGGCGTTTTTTTACTCATGGCAGGTCAGTCATATCAGATAAGGCTGTCACACAGCAGAGCCGATACCTTACCGTTAAGCACGATTAATTGTCAGCTTTTTCACCTCCCTGCGCTGAATTCTCTCTGGCTTCATGGCACACTACTGGCCGATTTAGCAAAAGGCCTGCGGAGGGCTACGTGGACAAAATTTTCGTCGATGAGGCAGTGAACGAACTGCACACTATTCAGGACATGCTGCGCTGGGCGGTCAGCCGCTTTTCCGCTGCCGGAATCTGGTACGGGCATGGCACAGATAATCCCTGGGACGAAGCCGTTCAACTGGTCCTGCCGTCACTCTGGCTGCCGCTGGATATTCCGGAAGATATGCGCAGCGCGCGTCTGACCGCCAGCGAGCGTCTTTTAATCGTCGAGCGCGTGATCCGTCGCGTTAACGAGCGCATTCCTGTCGCCTATCTGACCAACAAAGCCTGGTTCTGTGGCCATGAATTCTTTGTGGACGAGCGCGTGCTGGTGCCGCGTTCACCGATAGGCGAACTGATTGAGAACCGCTTTGCCGGTCTGGTCAGCACACCGCCGCGCCATATTCTGGATATGTGTACTGGCAGCGGCTGTATCGCGATTGCCTGCGCCTACGCCTTCCCGGAAGCGGAAGTCGATGCGGTCGATATCTCTACCGGTGCGCTGGCGGTGGCCGAGCAGAACATTGAAGAGCACGGTCTCATTCACCAGGTTACGCCAATCCGCGCTGACCTGTTCCGCGAACTGCCACCGCTGAAATACGATCTGATTGTCACCAACCCGCCTTATGTGGATGCGGAAGACATGGACGATTTGCCCAACGAATATCGCCACGAGCCGGAGCTGGGTCTGGCCGCCGGCAGCGACGGCCTGAAGCTGGTGCGCCGCATTCTGGCCTGTGCGCCAGACTATCTCAGCGAGCAGGGCGTGCTGGTCTGCGAAGTGGGCAACAGCATGGTTCACATGATCGAGCAGTATCCTGATGTGCCGTTTACCTGGCTGGAATTCGACAACGGCGGAGACGGAGTCTTTACGCTGACGCGCCAGCAGATTGTTGACGCACAACACCATTTCTCTTTTTACAAAGACTAAAAGTGGGGCGAAGCCTCGCCCGCCGAACTCTGACAAGGAAACAGCATGGCCGGAAACAGCATCGGGCAATTTTTTCGAGTAACCACCTTTGGCGAATCCCACGGTCTGGCGCTGGGCTGTATCGTTGACGGCGTGCCGCCAGGCATTCCGCTGACGGAAGCCGATATTCAGCACGATCTCGATCGCCGTCGTCCTGGCACGTCGCGCTATACCACACAGCGTCGCGAGCCGGATCAGGTGAAAATTTTGTCGGGTGTTTTTGAAGGGGTCACCACCGGCACCTCTATCGGTCTGCTGATCGAGAATACCGATCAGCGGTCTCAGGATTACGGTGCCATTAAGGATCTCTTCCGTCCGGGCCATGCTGACTACACCTACGAGCAGAAATATGGACAGCGCGACTATCGCGGCGGCGGCCGCTCGTCGGCGCGCGAAACCGCGATGCGCGTGGCGGCGGGTGCGATTGCCAAAAAGTATCTGCAGATGAAGCATGGCGTGGTGGTGCGCGGTTATCTGGCGCAGATCGGTGATGTCGCCTGTGAGCTGAAGGACTGGAGCATCGTTGAACAGAATCCATTCTTCTGCCCGGATGCCGACAAGCTGGACGCGCTGGATGAACTGATGCGTGGCCTGAAAAAAGAGGGCGACTCCATTGGCGCAAAAGTGACGGTCATGGCAGATAACGTACCGCCAGGGCTGGGCGAGCCCGTCTTTGACCGTCTGGATGCCGATCTGGCGCATGCACTGATGAGCATCAACGCGGTGAAAGGCGTCGAAATCGGTGACGGGTTTGCCGTGGTGAACCAGCGCGGCAGCCAGCATCGCGATGAAATCCGTCACGACGGTTTTCAGAGTAACCACGCGGGTGGCATCCTGGGCGGCATCAGCAGCGGCCAGACTATCAGCGCCAACCTCGCGATGAAACCGACCTCCAGCATCACCGTACCGGGCAAAACCATTACCCGCGACGGCGAAGAGGTGGAGATGATCACGAAAGGCCGCCACGATCCCTGCGTCGGGATCCGCGCGGTGCCGATCGCCGAGGCGATGATGGCGATCGTCCTGATGGATCATCTGCTGCGCCAGCGGGCGCAGAACGGTGACGTCAACAGCACCGTGCCACGCTGGTGATGGGATGAAAAGACTTCTGCTTATCCTGAGCGCGCTGCTGGTCAGCGCCTCCAGCCTGGCGGCGACGCCGTGGCAGCGAATTCAGCAGCCCATCAGCGGCACACCGCAGTCCATCGGGGGCTTCGCCAACGGCTGTATTGTCGGTGCCGAGGCGCTGCCGCTGAATTCGCCTCACTATCAGGTGATGCGTCAGGATCAGCGTCGCTATTTCGGTCATCCCGATCTGATTCAGTTTATTGAGCGACTCAGTAATCAGGTGCATAACCTGCAGCTGGGTAATGTGCTGATCGGCGACATGGGGATGGCCGCAGGCGGCCGCTTCAGCAGCGGTCATGCCAGTCATCAGACCGGACTCGACGTCGACATCTGGCTGCAGCTGCCGAAAACCCGCTGGAGTGCGCAGCAACTGCTGAAGCCGCAGCCGCTGGATCTGGTGGGGCCGGGCGATCGCAATGTGATTGCCCGCCACTGGCAGCCTGAAATCGACAGCCTGATCAAACTGGCGGCGAAAGATGACGATGTTACACGCATCTTCGTCAATCCGGCGATTAAAAAGCAGCTGTGTGCTGATGCGGGAAGCGATCGGGCGTGGCTGCGGAAAGTGCGCCCGTGGTTCGCTCACCGTGCTCACATGCATGTGCGGCTGCGCTGCCCGGCGGGCAGTCCCGGCTGTGAAGAGCAGCCTGAACCACCTGCGGGTGACGGCTGTGGCGCCGAACTGCAGAGCTGGTTCCTGCCGAAGCAGCCGGGTTCAGGCGCGCCGGTAAAACGCGAGCCGCCACCGCTTCCGCCTGCCTGTCAGGCCCTGCTGGATAAACACCTACTGTAAGGGATTTCATGGACTGGTTTGTGGTCAGCCCGCTGCTGGTCGGGCTGCTGTTTTTAATCGCCATGCTCGCTGGTTTTATCGATTCCATTGCGGGCGGCGGTGGTTTACTGACCGTACCTTCGCTGCTGGCTGCAGGCCTCTCTCCCGCCCAGGCACTGGCGACCAATAAACTGCAGTCGGTCGGCGGCTCCTTTTCCGCCAGCCTCTATTTTGTCCGGCGCGGGGCGGTCAGGCTGAATGAACAATGGCTGAACATCGCCATGACGCTGCTGGGTTCGGTGCTGGGCGCGATCCTGATCCAGCGGCTGCAGGCTGATTTTCTGCGCCAGATGCTGCCGCTATTCTTAATCGCTATCGGCCTGTGGTTCCTGCTGATGCCGCGCCTGGGAGAAGTGGATCAGACGCGTCGCCTGCATGGCCTGGCCTATGCGCTGGTCGGCGGCGGGGCGGTGGGCTTCTACGACGGATTTTTCGGACCCGGAGCCGGATCCTTTTATGCGCTGGCGTTCGTCACGCTCTGCGGCTATAACCTCGCCAAAGCGACCGCCCATGCCAAGGTGCTTAATTTCACCTCCAATGTGGGCAGCCTGCTGTTCTTTATGTTCGGCGGCAAGGTCGTCTGGGGAACCGGCCTGGTCATGATGCTGGGTGCTTTCTGTGGTGCACGTATGGGCGCACGCCTGGTGCTGAGCCGCGGACAGAAACTGATCCGTCCGATGGTGGTGATTGTCTCCGCCGTCATGAGCATCAAACTCCTGTGGGACAGCCACGGCAGCGCCGTTATGGCCTGGCTTGCCACACTGCAATCGTAACTTTTCACGTGAACCTGTCATGAACCCGACTCATCATTATGAACAGCTGATCGCGCTGTTTGATCGCTGTTTCAGCGAGGACTTTCAGACCCGCCTGATTAAAGGCGACGATGAACCGATCTATCTTCCTGCTGACGACACATCGCCGTGGAACCGGGTGATCTTCGCCCACGGCTTTTACGCCAGCGCCCTGCATGAAATCTCTCACTGGTGCATCGCTGGCGAAGCCCGTCGTAAGCTGGTTGATTTTGGCTACTGGTATTGCCCGGATGGCCGCGATGCACAGACGCAGAGCCAGTTTGAAGCGGTGGAAGTGAAGCCGCAGGCGCTGGAGTGGATGTTTTGTACCGCGGCAGGCTTTCCCTTCAACGTGAGTTGTGACAATCTCGACGGAGATTGTGAGCCGGATCGCATTGCGTTCCAGCGTAAGGTGCATGTGCAGGTGATGCATTATCTGACGTCGGGTATCCCTGAGCGTCCCGCGCGTTTTATTACCGCCCTGGCGGAATTTTATGGCAGACCGCCATTAACCGCGTCACAGTTTCCCTGGCCGGACGATCTGTGATGCAGCAAGGCATGATTAAAAGAGGAATTAAGATGATCGCAGAATTTGAAGCGCGTATTCTGGCCCTGATTGACGACATGGTTGATCACGCCAGCGACGATGAGCTGTTCGCCAGCGGTTATCTGCGCGGGCATCTGACACTGGCGGTCGCGGAGGTCGAGCAGCTGGATGACCATAGCCCGGAAGCGCTGCAGGTTCAGGTTTCACGCAGCCTGCAAAATGCCATCGCTGCCGGTGAACTCTCGCCGCGCGACCAGGTTCTGGTTGTGGGTATGTGGGATAACCTGTTCGTTCAGGCCCGCCAGCTTTCCGCCTGATGGTGCCGGGCGGCGTGTGCCGCCCGTTGCGTTCGCTAGACCGCCTTTCCCTTCAGTAATTTTCTTACCCAGTAACGATTCGGATTGAGTGCTGCCAGCGTCGCAGTATCCAGTGGTTGTGGTTCGCCCGCCAGCTGGGCGGCCAGCACTTCGGCCACCAGTGGCGCACTGCACAGGCCGCGCGAGCCCAGCGCGCCGGTAATAAACAAGCCGGGCAGGTCAGGTGCCTCAGCGATCTCACTGCCCCTGGCCAGCTGACTCTGCAGATCGGCATACTGCGCCAGCGTCGCCGCATAATCGGGCACGCTGCCTGCCATTGGCAAATGGTCACGCGACGCGCAGCGCACACCCATTCTCGCATCACCCTCACTGACATCGACGGCTGCAGCCCATTCGACATCCGGCAGGCAATGCACCAGACGACGATGGTTCTCCTGCTGATCCGCTTCGCGATAGTCGGTGGTCGTTTCGCCGCGACGATAGCTGGCACCGATGCAGTGGGTGCCGAACTGCGGGCTGACAGGCGTCAGATAGCCGTCGTAACAGAGCACCGTCTGCAGCGCGTCAAGGCCTGGCGTGGAGGGAACATGGCTGACCTGACCCGCCACCGCATAGGTTGGCAGCGGGGCGCTCTGGAAAAAGTCAGCAATCGCGTGACCGTTCGCCAGCACGACGCTGGCGTGGCGGACCGCCGGACGTTCGCTGAAGGTGAGCGTCCACTGCTCATCCTCGCGCGACAGCGCCTCGACACGGTGCAGCCAGTGAATGCGCAATCCCTGGCTTTCACCATAAGCCAGCATCGCGCTGGTCAGTTCGGCCGGTGAGAGCCAGCCACCCTGTGGATAGAAAATACCGCCGTGACCATGCTTAACATTCGCCAGCCGTTCTGCCTCAGCCACATCGACACGATGGGCTATTGTCTCTGGCAGCCCCATGGTCAGCATCTGGTCGATCTTTTTACGGCTCTTCTCATCCCACCCCAGCTGCAGCACGCCGCTCCAGGCATGTTCAAAGCTGACGTTCAGCTGGTCATAGAGCCGCCGGGCGAAGCCAAAGGCCGCCGGGAAGAACGTCGCCAGCGCTGGATCGTGCTGATTGAGAAGCGGATAGAGCGCCCCCTGACGATTGCCGGAGGCGCCCAGCGCGGGGGCGTCATCGGCACAGTAAAGCGTCACCCGCCAGCCACGACGCAGCAGCGCCAGCGCCAGGGTAGCACTGGCCACGCCGCCGCCGATCAGGGCCACCTCGCGCTGTTCAGCGGCGCGGCGGTGATACCATGGCTGCGGACTGGGCAGCGAAGGCGCATCCTGTAATGTGCCGCACAGCATCTCGCGTTTTGGGCCAAAACCTTTACGGCGGATGACCTCAAAACCGGCCTGCTGCAGCCCGCGCCGCACAAAACCGGCGGCGGTGAAGGTGGCAAAGGTCCCCTCCGGTCGCGCCAGCCTTGCCATCATGCCAAACAGCTCTGGCGTCCACATGTCGGGGTTCTTCGCAGGAGCAAACCCATCCAGAAACCAGGCATCTACCTGTCGATGCAGACTTTCATCCAGCTGCCCCATCAGCGCGTTAATATCCCCCAGCCACAGATCCAGCGTGATGCGGCCGCCATCAAACAGTAACCGCTGACAGCCAGGCAGGGCAGAAGGCCACTGCGCCTGCAGCGCGTCAGCCCACTGTGCCAGCTCAGGCCAGTGCTGATGAGCCGCCGCCAGATCGGCGCGGGTTAAAGGGAATTTTTCAAAGCTGATAAAATGCAGACGCCTGAGGGCAGCATCCGGCTGTTCACGCTCAAAGGCATCGAACGCCTGCCATAACGTCAGAAAGTTGAGGCCAGTACCGAAACCGCTTTCCGCCACAACCAGCAGATCGCGCGGATGCGCAGCAAAACGTTCAGGAAAGCCGTTTCCGCCCAGGAAGACGTAGCGTGTCTCTTCCAGACCGTTGTCATTAGAGAAATAAACGTCACCGAACGCTCGGGAAACAGGTGTACCCTGTTCATTCCAGTTCAGCTGTGCATGTTCAACCGGGGTTAATTTCACGGCAAAGGCTCGTTTTTCAGGCAGTGGCGCGATTTTAACGACCCACGTGACATGACGCAAATTTACAAAAGGAAATAGCTGATCGGACTTGTTCGGCGTACAAGTGTACGCTAGAGTGCATCCCAATTAAGAAGAAGTGGATGAGGAAGATTGAATGAAACGTGCTGTGATTACTGGCTTAGGGATCGTTTCCAGTATTGGTAATAATCAGCAGGAAGTGCTGTCATCTCTGCGTGAAGGACGCTCTGGCATCACCTTTTCTGAAGAGATGAAAGATTCCGGCATGCGTAGTCACGTCTGGGGTAACGTTAAATTAGATACCACCGGCCTCATCGATCGCAAAGTTGTGCGTTTTATGAGTGATGCGTCCATCTATGCTTATCTCTCCATGGAAGAAGCGATTAAAGATTCTGGTCTCAGCGCTGAGATGTATCAGAGCAACCCACGTGTGGGTCTGATTGCAGGCTCAGGCGGCGGCTCTCCACGTTTTCAGGTCTTCGGTGCGGATGCCATGCGTAGCCCGCGTGGTCTGAAAGCCGTCGGTCCCTATGTCGTGACCAAGGCGATGGCTTCCGGTGTGTCCGCCTGCCTCGCCACGCCATTTAAAATTCATGGCGTAAACTACTCAATCAGCTCTGCCTGTGCCACCTCTGCGCACTGTATCGGTAATGCCGTTGAGCAGATTCAGCTGGGCAAGCAGGACATCGTCTTTGCCGGTGGCGGCGAAGAGCTGTGCTGGGAAATGGCCTGTGAGTTCGATGCGATGGGCGCACTGTCAACCCGCTACAACGACACTCCAGAAAAAGCGTCACGCACCTATGATAACGAGCGCGACGGCTTTGTTATCGCTGGTGGTGGTGGCATGGTCGTGGTTGAAGAGCTGGAGCATGCGCTGGCCCGCGGAGCACACATCTATGCCGAAATCGTCGGTTACGGTGCGACTTCCGATGGTGCAGACATGGTTGCGCCGTCAGGCGAAGGCGCTGTGCGTTGCATGAAGATGGCGATGAACGGTGTGGATACCCCAATCGACTATCTGAACAGCCACGGCACATCCACTCCGGTGGGCGATGTGAAAGAGCTGGGCGCCATTCGTGAAGTGTTCGGTGATAACACGCCGTACATTTCTGCGACTAAAGCCATGACCGGTCACTCTCTGGGTGCAGCGGGCGTGCAGGAAGCGATTTACTCACTGCTGATGCTGGAACATGGCTTTATCGCGCCAAGCATTAACATCAGTTCACTCGACGCGGCGGCAGAAGGCATGAACATTGTCACGCAGCCGATGGAAAAAGAGCTGACTACGGTGATGTCCAACAGCTTCGGCTTCGGTGGCACCAACGCCACGCTGACCATGCGTAAATATCAGGCGTAAAACTACGTCAGAATTCTGAAGGGCCGGCTTGCCGGCCCTTTTTATTTGCCCGGCGTAGGGCGCGTCTCTTTTGCATTGACGTTTCATCTGACGTACAGGCTCATCCGTCTGACATTTCCCTCCTCGCACTCGTTTAACACTCCGCCTGCAGCAGCATTCGCAATTTATCGCACCCCGTTATGATCTCCTCCGGCGTCAGCGCCGCAAAGCCCAGCATCCAGCCCTGCGGCGCTGTGGACCCGGCATAGAGCGGGCTCAGGCGCGGCAGCAGCAGACCGCGTTTTGCCGCCAGCGCGGTGAGTCGCGCTTCTGCCGTTGGCGCGTTCTGCTGAAGTTTCACCGTGACCTGCAGGCCACCGCCGCTGGCCAGCGGCGTGATCCAGGGCGACAGACGCTGCGTAATCTGCGTCAAAAAAAGATCACGACGGCTATGATAGAGCTGACGCATCAGCCGCAGATGGCTGGCAAAATGACCCTGCTGCAGAAAAGCGGCGGTAATTGCCTGTGGCAGCAGGGCACTGTGTCCGTCCAGCACGCTGCGCGCCTGGCCGAGGGGCGTGATCAGCGCAGGTGGCACCACCATCCAGGCCAGACGCAACGAAGGAAAAAGCGACTTGGAAAACGTGCCCAGCGTAATCACCCGCTGAGAGCGATCCAGCCCCTGTAATGCCGGAATGGGTCGCTCGTCGTAATGAAATTCGCTGTCATAATCATCCTCGATGAGCCAGCTCTGGTGGCGCTGCGCCCACGCCAGCCACGCCAGACGCCGTGGCAGGCTCAGCGTGACGCCTGTGGGATAATGATGGGAGGGCGTCAGATACATCAGCTTCGCGCTGCCGCTGGCGGGCAGGGCGCCTTCAGCATCCACCTCAATGCCGCGCACCTTTGCGCCTGCGGCCAGAAATGCATTGCGGGCACCGGGATAACCGGGCTCCTCCATCCATACCTCGTCACCGGGATCGATCAGCATCATGGCCAGCAGCTGAAGCGCCTGCTGTGAACTGGTGAGAATGATCACCTGCTCTGGCTGGCACACGACGCCCCGGGCGAGCGAGAGATAATCGGCGAGCGCACTGCGCAGCGGCAGATAGCCGCACGGGTCGCCATATCCCATGGCCGCACTGCCCAGGGTTCGCTGTACGCTGCTGGTCAAGCGTCGCCAGAGATCGTGGGGAAACGCACGTAACTCCGGCGAACCGGCGGCAAAGGCATGGGGAAAAGGGGGATCCTGACAGCCTCCGGTCGCCAGTACCTGCCAGCCCCGCGCCGAAAATCGGGCAGGCTGAGGGGGGCCCGGCGGCGAGGGAGGGCTTGCGGGAACGGTGATGGCAACAAAGGTACCACGGCCGGTTTCGCGTCGCAGATAACCTTCACTTTCCAGCTGCCCGTAAGCGGCCTCCACCGTGACGCGGGAGAGCCGCAGGTCCTGCGCCAGCTGTCGGCTGGAGGGTAACTGCTGCCCGGCGTGCAGGTGGTGACGGTGGATGGCCAGCCGTAGCGTGGCGCAGAGGCGTTCACGTACGCCGCCGCTCGCCTGATGCTGAAAAAGCTGTAACAGCGGAGAGGTCATATCGGTCTTATGCCTGATGAAGAATGGGTATCAGTAAGCAGTCCAATTTGCCGTAAACTGCCCGTTCACTACAACAGGAGAATTGCGATGTCATCAGTGTTACGCGTTGCGGCCGCTACGCCGCAGCAAAGCCTTGCGTATTTACAGGCAAAACTTGCCTGGTACACCGACGCCTGGGATCTGGCGGAAGACCTGGGGCAGCAGCTTACCGATATTGTGGTAGTTGACGCACGTGCCCCGGATGCCTATCGCGCCGGGCACATCTGCGGTGCGATTAACTTTCCGCATCGCGGGATGAACGCGGAAACCACGGCCCGGCTTGACCGCAGCAAAGTTTATGTCACCTATTGCGACGGCATCGGTTGCAACGGCTCGACGAAAGCGGCTCTGAAGCTGGCTTCGCTGGGATTTCAGGTCAAGGAGCTGATTGGCGGACTGGATTTCTGGAAACGGGACGGTCATCCGCTGACGTGGGGGGAGGCGGCGGGCGAATGGCCCGTTTCCGGGCCGGGGGCATTCTGTGGCTGCTGACTCAGAGCACCAGCCAGAAGAGCAGAAAGAGGACTAACAGCGCGACAAACAGGCCCAGCAGGGGACGCTGCGCCAGGGGTTGCAGACCCGCGGGCAGCGAGGCGACAAACGGCGACCAGATCGGCTGCGGCTTGATTTCGCTGGGCGGCAGCAGCTGTTCATGCTGTTTCTCTGCCCGCTCGGCGCGACGGCTGAACAGGAAGTTAAGCAGATCCTGCGTCTGAGTCACGGTAAGCACGGTCTGTGGCGTCGCCTGGAAACGCTGCTGGCTGTACTCCTCCAGCTGACTCTGCTCCTGCTTATCCAGCGGCTGTTTCAGAGACGCTTCCAGCAGCTGCAGTGTCGGCGCACTGTGCTGACTCAGCGTCTGACGGACCTGCAGATACTGGGTCAGCAGCGGGAAGTGACGCGACGGGATTGGATCGCCACTGGTCAGATTCACCAGCTTCAGGGCCGCCGCCCACAGCTTGCCTGTTGATTCACCCGTCGCGGCGGCCAGACGAATTACCTGCTGATTCAGCGTATGGTGCTCGGCAGGCAGCAGGGTGCGATCGCTGACGCGGGTCTGTTGCGGCTGCGGGATCGTCATCTGCCCGTTCTGCAGCATGGTCAGCACCTGGTGCAGCTGATCCTGACTCAGTGCACTCAGCACGGTCTGACCAAACTGCTGCCGGATAAAATCACTGACCGCCTGCCGATTATTGCCTTTTGGCAGCAGCTCAGTGAGCTGGGTCATCAGCTGACGCGTACCATGCCCGTTCTGCGCCTGGGTCAGGCGACTGTTAAGGTACTGTTCTGCCAAAGGAAAATGGCGTGACTGCAACTCAGCTTCACTTTTTACACCGACTTCATGCCGTACGCCCGCCCAGAGTTCAGGCGCTTTAAGATTGCTGAGCGAGGAGATACGCACGATCAGACGTTCTAACGTCGTGCGCTGGGCAGGAGATAGCGGCTGCTCACCGGCCACCGAACCGTGACGCGAAGCGCCGGTTTGCGGATTGACAGATGAACGATCGCCGACCGGCACACCGGGGCCGCTGAGAGGTTGCATGGCGGATTCCTTGGAAAAACAGAACAGCGTGGGGTGCGCCGGAAAAAGAATAGGCCATGATAGCAAAAGCCCCCGTGAAATCACACGGGGGACAGCGGTTTGATACGAGATTTACTCTTCCGCCAGCTTAAGGCGGTGACGACGCCAGCGTTTCCAGAGTGGCGGAACAAGCAGGACCGCAATCGCCAGCACCAGCAGGACTTTGCAAATCAGGCTTTCCCACAGGATCACCAGATTGCCATTGCTGATTGACAGGGCGCGGCGCAGGTTCTGTTCCAGCATTTCGCCCAGCACAAAGCCCAGAATCAGCGGCGACATCGGAAAATCCATTTTGCGCAGGATATAACCAAATATCCCCAGACCGACCATCAGTAGCAGATCGAAGGTGGTGCTGTGCACGGCGTAAACGCCCACGGCGGAAATGGCGGCGATGGCCGGCACCAGGAACCAGAGCGGAATGCTCAGCATACGGGCGAAAACGTTGATCATCGGGATGTTCATTACCAGCAGCATGACGTTACCAATCAGCAGTGCCGCAATCAGACCCCAGACGATATCCGGCTGCTCAACAAACATCGCCGGGCCTGGCGTAATGTTATAGAGCGTTAAGGCGCCGACCATCACTGCAGTGGTGCCGGAGCCAGGGATACCCAGCGTCAGCATCGGGATAAAGGAGCCGCAGGCTGAGGCGTTGTTTGCCGCTTCCGGGGCGGCCACACCGCGAATATCGCCTTTGCCGAACTGATCGCTGCCGCTGATTTTTTTCTCCGTCATATAGGCGATGGCGCTGGCGATGGTCGCACCGGCGCCGGGCAGAACGCCGACAAAAAAGCCCAGGAAGGAGGCGCGAAGCGTGGCTCCGGTTGCCATCGCGGCCTCTTTCATGTTGAACATCATGCGGCCGCTTGCCCGCACCGCTTTCTGACCGCTGCTGGTGGATTCCAGCATCAGCAGAATTTCACTGACCGAGAACAGGCCAATCACGACGACCACAAACTGAATGCCATCAGAAAGGTGAACGCTTTCAAAGGTAAAACGGTAGACGCCGGTATTCGCATCCACCCCGACCGTCGCCATGCCCAGGCCGATTAAGGCGGCAAGGAACGATTTCAGCGGATTGTGGCTCATCATGCTGCCCAGGCAGGCGATGGCGAACACCATCAGGGCAAAATATTCAGCCGGTCCGAACGCCAGCGACCAGCTGGCCAGCAGCGGAGCGAACAGAATGATACCCACGATAGCGATGGTAGAACCGATAAATGAGCTGACTGCTGAAATCGAGAGGGCGACGCCCGCCTTGCCCTGCTGCGCCATCGGATAGCCATCCAGCGCGGTCATGATGGCTCCGGCATCGCCTGGCACGTTGAGCAGAATCGAGGAGATGCGTCCGCCATATTCACAGCCGATATAAACCGTCGCCAGCAGGATCAGCGCTGATTCAGCCGGCAGGTGCAGTGCAAACGCCAGCGGCATCAGAATCGCCACCCCGTTAATCGGGCCCAGGCCAGGCAGCAAGCCGACAATGGTGCCGATAAAGCAGCCGATCAGGGCGATCAGCAGATTCTCTGGCGTCATGGCGACGGCAAAGCCCTGCATTAAAAAGGACCAGGTTTCCATGATGCTCTCCTTAACTCAGCCAGCTGCCGACCGGAAGCGTAACTTCCAGCAGACGGTCAAATGCATAAAACAGCGAGGTGCCCATCACCAGTCCGGCCAGCGCAGCGGCCCACCAGCGCGCGCCGAACAGCAGGCCGATGCCGAAGGTCAGCAGCGTTGTGCAGATGGGAAAGCCCAGCGTCTCGAACAGCCAGCCGTAGAGCACCATCATCACCGCCAGCGCCGCCAGTCGTTTCAGCGTACCGCTGGCGGGCCACTGAATCGCATCCGGTTTACGAAACAGCATCAGCACGGCGCAGATAGCCATCAGGCCGAGGATCGCCATCGGGAACGGACGCGGCCCCACCGGTTCGTAGCTGTATTCACTCTGAATCTGCCAGGCCACCATCATGCCGCCAAGGCACAGCGCCAGCCACAGGGCAGCAAAAATACGATCGCTCATCATCTGCTCCGGTTATTTGGCCAGGCCAAAGGATTTGGCCTGTTCACGGTAATCCGCCACCTGCTTCTTCACGTAGCTGTCGAGCGCCTGACCGGTCAGGTTAAATTCGAACAGTCCGCGCAGGTCGCGCTGCTTTTTGAACTCCGGCGTCTCAACCATCTTTTTGAACGCCGCCTCCCACCACTGATAATCGGCATCGCTGACCTTCGGACCGAGGTAGTAGCCGCGGATCACGGGCCAGACGATGTTGAAACCCTGCTCTTTGGCGGTGGGTACTTCCGCCAGCTGACCCGGCAGACGCTGATCGGCCATCACGGCCAGTACCCGCATTTTTCCGCCCTGCAGGTGCGGCACCATTTCACTCATGTCGCCGGAAACGACCTGAATATGGTTGCCGAGCAGCGCCGTTACCGGCTCACCGCCACCCTCAAAGGCGACATAGCGCATTTTGCGGGGATCGATACCGGCTTCGCGGGCCAGCAGGGCGGTCTTCATCCAGTCCTGGCTGCCGATTGACGCGCCGGCACCCACCACCACTTTGGTAGGATCCTCTTTCATGGCCGCCATCAGCTCACCCAGCGTTTTCCACGGCGCATCGTCACGCACCGCCACCATGCCGTAATCCGTGCCGACGGCCGCCAGCCACTTCACGTCGTCAACGGTATAGCGGCCAAATTTGCCCTGAGAGAGGTTGAGCAGCGAGCCGCCGGAGAAGGCGACAACGGTGCCTGCTTCAGCCGGACGCTGGGCGATAATGGCGTTATAGGCGACCGCGCCCACGCCGCCAGGCATATAGGTAACGCGCATCGGCGTCTTAATCTGGCCGGTTTCCTGCAGAGTGACCTGCAGCAGTTTACAGGTCAGGTCAAAACCGCCGCCGGGTTTCGCGGGCGCAATACATTCGGTGCGGCCCGGCTCGTCAGCGGCGACGGCATGCGTCGCCATCAGCGTCAGCAGGGTAGTGGCGAGGGCGGCAGGCATTAATTTTTTCATTGCGGGCTCCATTCGTTCATCCAGAGTGTGATTGCGGCTGAAACATCAGCGTTACCGAATTGTTAAAACAGCTACCTTTCATTTACCTTTCAGGGACCGGATTTAATAACAGGATGTGATATGCGTCTCTTACTGGTGGAAGATACGGCTGACCTGGCGCGCTGGCTGCAGAAGGCGCTGGCACAAAAAGGATTTGCGGTTGACTGGGTGGCGGATGGCGTGGCGGCCGATCACGCATTGCAATGTGAAGCTTATGCGCTGGTCGTGCTGGATGTCTCCTTGCCACGAATTGATGGCCTGGAAGTGCTGACACGGCTGCGGCGACGGGGACAAAGCGTGCCGGTGCTGTTGTTAACGGCGCGCAGTGCGCTGGACGATCGGGTGCGCGGCCTGAATCTGGGTGCGGATGACTACCTGACCAAACCGTTTGAACTGGATGAGCTGGAAGCGCGGTTGCGGGCGCTGCTGCGGCGCAGCCAGAGTCCGACCACGCAGAATCAGTCGCTGGGCCAGCTGAGACTGGACAGCGAGGGCTATTTCCTGCTGGCCGACAGGCCGCTGGCGCTGACCCCACGCGAATCGAGTATCCTGACGACGCTGATGCAGCGTCATGGCCGGCCGGTCTCACGCCAGTATCTCTATGAGCAGACCTTCAGCCTGGCGGATGAAGCCAGCCCGGAAAGTATCGAGCTTTACGTGCATCGCGTAAGGAAAAAACTGGCGGGCAGTGATGTGGCGATCGTGACGCTGCGTGGGCTGGGTTACAGCCTGGAAACGCTGCCATGCGGCTGACGCATTCGCTGCGGGGTGAGCTGCTGGCCTGGTTTGGCCTGCCGCTGCTGTTGCTCTGGGCGCTTTCGGTCTACACCCACTATCAGAGCGGTCTGGCGGCCGCGAATCAGGCCTACGATCGTTCGCTGCTGGCGTCTGCGCGGACGGTGGCGGAGCGGCTGGTGGTGCGGCGGCAGCATCTGGAGGTGGACGTGCCCTGGGTCGTGCTCGACAGTTTCGAGCGCAACATGAACGATCAACTCTTCTATCAGGTGATCTCCCCGGAAGGAAAAACCTTGTCCGGCTACGACGATCTGCCGCCAATCCCCATCACCAGTAAAATGTCGGCCGCCTATCCGGCGCTGGTACACTTTTATGACGGGCGCTATCACCAGCAACGTATCCGGGTTGCCGCGCTCTGGCAGCCGGTGAGCGAGTCAGGGGTGGACGGCATGGCGCTGGTGCTGGTGGCCGAAACCATTCACTCCCGGCAGGAGTTTGCCCGCGGGCTGATGCGGACCGCGCTGATCAGCCAGAGCGGACTGGTGCTGATGACATTGCTACTGGCGGGCCTGATGTTGCGCCGGGTTTTGCGTCCGCTGCGGCGGCTGTCGCGCATCGTGTTGCAGCGCGACGGCGGCGAACTGACGCCACTTCCCTCGCTGCCCTGGTCGGAACTGCAGCCGCTGATTATCGCCTTTAACCGCTATCTTGCCCGGCTGCGGGGGCTGCTGGCGCGCCAGGATCGTTTCAGTGCTGACGCGGCGCACCAGCTGCGCACGCCGCTTACCATCCTTAAAACTCAGGTCAGCGTCGCGCTCAGCAGTGACCGTCCCGAAGCCTGGCAGGAGAGCCTGATCGGCATGCGCCATACGCTGGATGAAACCATTATCCTGACCGATCGGCTGTTGCAGTTGGCCCGTATCAAAGCGCGTCATGGCGAGGATAAACCGATGGCACAGGTAGATCTGGCGGCCATCGTGCGCGATGCCTGTTTCAGCCGCTATACGGCGGCCCGCACCCGGCAGATCGATCTGGGCTACGAAGGGGAAGAGAGCAGCCGGGTCAGGGGCGATGGGGTGCTGATAGGCGAACTGTGCGCCAACCTGCTGGACAACGCGATCAAATATACCCCCTGTCACGGCATCGTCACCGCGCGGGTGGTCGCGGGCGGGGTGGAAATTGAGGATAGCGGGCCGGGCATCGGGGGAGCAGAGCAGCTGAAAGCATTACAGCCTTTTCAGCGGCTGGACAATGTCGGCATGGAGTCAGGAGCCGGTATCGGCCTGGCGCTGGTGCAGGATATCTGTGCCTGGCATGGCGCGACCCTGCAGCTGGATCGCAGCCCGCAGCTGGGCGGACTGCGGGTGACGGTGCGGTTTACTGCCGATGCAGGTCAGCCGTTTTGCGGCGAGTAAGAGGCGTTCGCAGCCGCTGCGCCAGGATGACGCCGGCGAGCGTCAGACCCCCCCAATCCAGTGGTAGCTGTGCAGATGCTCATGCAGAAATAGCACGGCAATCAGAGCGGTAAACAGCGGGATCAGGTTCATAAAGATACTGGTGGTGCTGGCACCCAGCCGCTGTACGCCGTGGATCCACAAAAAGGGCGCGATGATCGAGGCGAACAGGCCGGCAAACAGCACCAGCGGCAGGTTATGCAGGTTCAGTGCGACCGTTGGCGCCAGCAGGAAGCCGGGCAGCAACAGCAGCACACCAAAGAAAATCTGCACGTAAAGACTGTGCCAGATTGGCAGCGGCAGCGCCCAGCGGCGGGTCAGCACGCCATATAGCGCATAGGCGGCTGAGGCGGCCAGCATCATCAGTTCTCCCGTGCCCAGCCCCTGACTCAGTAACTGTGTCACATTGCCCTCGCTCACCAGCCACACCAGACCGGTAAAAGAGATCACGCTGCCGAGCAGGATGCCGAGCGTCGGCGCAATCCGCAGGATCACCACGCTCAGCAGCACGGTAAGCAGCGGGATTAGGGCACCAATGATCCCCATAAAGAGCGCGCTGACGCTGTGCGCGGCGTAATAGGCCAGGCTCTGATAAAGCGCCATGCCCAGCAGGCCGAGCAGTGCCAGCCGCCCCAGGTGCGGTTTAATCACCTGACGCGTGCGCCAGACGCCGGGCAGCACAAACGGCGTCAGCACCAGCAGCGCCAGCAGCCAGCGATAGAAGGAGATCGCCGAAGGATCAATCGCACTGGCCGAAAGCTTGCTGACGATCGCGTTGATCGACCAGATCACAACCGCCACAAGCGGATAAAGAAAGAACATGCCGACGCTCCGGATACCTTAAAGAGGCGCAGTGTACGCTTGTCCGGATTTATCCAGATAGTTAATATCGGACAAAATTAGCCATCGGGCGGACAGAATGAGCCTCAAAGTTATCTATCAGCCGCCAGTGGATGCGCCGCAGTTACGCTACTTTATGCGTTATGAGCAGGCCAACGCCCGCACCGAGTATCTGCCGCACACGCACGCCTGGGGCCAGCTGATCATGGTAAAAAGCCATGTGCTGGAGATGCAGGTCGAAGGGGAGCGGCTGCTGACACCGGCAGATATTCCGGTCTGGATCCCGCCGGGTCAGCAGCACAGCAGCTATAACCACCGGCAGGCTCAGTTGCGGACCTTCAATCTGGCCGCGTCGCTGTGCCGCGCGCTGCCGCAGCGCGCCTGCCTGATGCTGGTCGATCCAATCGCGCACGCCATCATGGATACCTTCGCGGAGCAGCAGCTTGAACAGCCTGAAACCAGGGCGCAGTGGCGGCTGTGCGAGGTACTGCGCGACCGGCTGCAACTGGCGCAGGTTCAGGAGAGCTATCTGCCTACTTCTACAGACAAGTTTCTGGCGCCGGTGTTACAGGCACTGGAGGCCTGTCCGGGCGATAACACCACGCTGGCGGGCTGGGCGGCGCGGGTCTTCACCACCGAGCGGACGCTGGCCCGGCGCTGTCAGCAGCAGCTCAATATGACGTTTGGCGAATGGCGGCAGCGGCTGCGCTTTCTGCGCGCTATCGGGCTGCTGGCGCAGGGCGAAAGCGTGCAGAGCATCGCGTGGGAACTGGGCTACAGCTCCGCCTCGGCGCTGATCGTGATGTTCCAGCAGCAGGCGGGCACCACGCCGGATCGCTACCGCGCGCGGTTAGGCTAACGCGCCGCTTTGTGCCAGAATAATTCCCCTTACATGTAACTGACAGGAAAGCCGTGGTGAAAATTCTGGTCGATGAAAATATGCCTTATGCCCGTGAGCTGTTCAGCCGGACCGGCGAAGTCGTTATGGTGCCAGGGCGCCCGCTGCCGGTAGAAGAGCTGGCCGACGCTCAGGGGCTGATGGTGCGCTCCGTCACCCAGGTCAATGAGGCGCTGCTGGCGGGCACGCCGGTGAAATTTGTCGGCACTGCCACGGCAGGCACCGATCATGTCGACGAGGCCGGGCTGCAGCGGGCGGGTGTTGCGTTCTCCGCCGCCCCCGGCTGTAATGCCATTGCGGTGGTGGAATATGTCTTCTCTGCACTGCTGCTGCTGGCGGAACGTGATGGTTTTCAGCTGCGCGATCGTACCGTCGGGATTGTCGGCGTCGGTAACGTTGGCGGGCGGCTGCAAAAACGGCTAGAAGCCTGGGGCATCCGGACGCTGTTGTGCGATCCTCCACGCGCCGATCGCGGTGATGAAGGCGAGTTCCTGTCGCTGGACGCCGTGGCTGAGCAGGCTGATATTCTGACGTTCCACACGCCGCTGTTTAAAGAGGGCCCTTACCGGAGCTGGCATCTGGCCGACGCGGCACTGCTGATGGGGCTGAAACCCAATACCATTTTGATCAACGCCTGTCGCGGCGCGGTGGTGGACAACGGTGCCCTGCTGGAGGTGCTAAAGATGCGGCACGATCTCAGCGTAGTGCTCGATGTCTGGGAGCCGGAGCCGGATCTCTCGCTGGCGCTGCTGGATAAGGTCGATATCGCCACACCCCATATCGCGGGCTACACGCTGGAAGGCAAGGCGCGCGGCACGACCCAGGTATTCGAAGCCTGGTGCGACTTTATCGGTCAGCCGCAGCAGGTGCCGCTCAGCACCTTACTGCCGGTGCCAGAGTTCAGTGAGATCACGCTGAATGGCCCGCTCGATCAGCCAACGCTGAAACGCCTGGCGCATCTGGTGTATGATGTGCGCCGCGATGATGCCCCCTTGCGTAAAGTGGCGGCAAAACCCGGTGAGTTTGATCGCCTGCGCAAGCAGTATCAGGAGCGCCGCGAGTGGTCATCGCTGCGGGTAAACTGTGATGAGGCCGCCACAGCCGCGATGCTCAGCCAGCTGGGCTTTAACGCACGCTTCTCCCCGGAATAATGCCCGCTGCGGGCCGGTTAACCGTTTCCTTATGGAATCAAACGGAACAGAGGCGGTGCGCAGTGCTGACACCCGATCGGGCGGCGGGTTAAAGGGGGGATAAATCTGAATCCCCGGGCGGTGAATATCACCGCCTTCTGTTTTTATGTCATTGTCTGGAGTAAACCAACATGTCTGACGGCTGGAATATTGCGCTACTTGGCGCGACAGGCGCAGTAGGGAACGCTGTACTGGAACTGCTGGCGGAACGCCAGTTCCCGGTTGGTGAATTATATTTACTGGCCAGCGAGAACAGCGCGGGCGAAACAAAACGCGTCGACGGCCGCTCGCTGCGGGTCGAAAATGCAGAGTCGTTCGACTGGTCCCAGGCGCAGCTGGCCTTTTTCGTGGCCGGACGTGACGCCTCGGCGCGCTATGCCGATGACGCCGCTAACGCAGGCTGTCTGGTGATCGACAGCAGTGAGCTGTTTGCGCTGGAGCCCGATGTGCCGCTGGTGGTGCCGGATGTGAACCCGCACGTGCTGGCGGATTACCGCAACCGCAACATTATCAGCGTGGCCGATAACCTGGTGAGCCAGCTGCTGACCGCCATCAAACCGCTGGTGGATGCGGCGGGCCTGGGACGTCTGCAGGTGACGAACCTGCTCTCTGTCTCCAGCTACGGCAAAGTGGCCGTAGATGCGCTGGCCGGTGAAAGTGCCCGACTGCTGAACGGTATTCCGGCCGATGAGCACCATTTTGGTCGTCAGCTGGCCTTTAACCTGATGCCACAGCAGGCTGATGCCGAAGGCAGCGTCGAAAGTGAACGCCGTCTGATTGATCAGGTGCGTAAGGTGTTGCAGGACGACGGCTTACCGATTGCGGTCAGCAGCGTGCAGGCACCGGTGTTCTACGGTAATGCGCAGATTGTCCACATTGAGAACCTGCGTCCGCTTTCGGCGGAAGAAGCGCGTGCTGAGCTGGCACTGGCGGCAGATATTCGTCTGAGCGAAGAGGATGAGGTGCCGACACCGGTGACGGATGCTTCGGGGAATGGCGAGCTGAGCATCGGCTGCGTCCGTAACGACTACGGCATCCCGGAGCTGCTGCAGTTCTGGTCTGTGGCGGACAACATTCGCTTTGGTGGCGCGCTGATGGCGGTAAAAACTGCTGAGAAACTGGTTCAGGAGTATCTGTAACCATGTCAGAAGGTCAGACGCACAAGCTGGCGCTCGGTATTGAATATGATGGCAGCCACTACTATGGCTGGCAGCGTCAGAATGAAGTCCGCAGCGTGCAGGAGAAGGTAGAGCGGGCCCTGTCGAAAGTAGCCGACCATCCGGTCAGCATTTTCTGCGCAGGTCGCACCGATGCGGGCGTGCACGGAACCGGACAGGTGGTGCATTTCGAAACCACCTCGCAGCGGCCGGACGGGGCCTGGACGCTGGGCGTTAACGCCAATCTGCCGTCGGATATTGCGGTTCGCTGGGTAAAGGCGGTGCCGGACGCGTTTCATGCCCGCTTCAGCGCCACAGCGCGCCGCTATCGCTACCTGATTTATAATCAGCGCCTGCGTCCGGCGGTGCTGGCGAAGGGAGTGACGCACTTTTACCACCCCCTGGATGCGGAGAAAATGCATCGCGCCGGGCAGTGCCTGCTGGGCGAGAATGATTTCACCTCGTTCCGCGCGGTGCAGTGTCAGTCACGCACGCCGTGGCGCAACGTGATCCACCTTAACGTGACGCGCCAGGGCGCTTACGTCATTGTGGATATCAAGGCCAACGCCTTTGTGCATCACATGGTGCGCAATATCGTGGGCAGCCTGATGGAGATAGGCTGCGGCAATCAGCCGGAGTCATGGATGGCAACGCTGCTGGCGGCGAAGGATCGGACATTAGCCGCCGCCACCGCCCGGGCAGAAGGGTTGTATCTGGTAGCGGTGGATTATCCATCGCACTTTGCGTTACCACAGCCGCCGATGGGACCGTTGTTCCTCGCGGATTAATTCACTTTCAGGACTTTAAAGGGCGCCCTATGGAGTTTCTCCATTTTCTGGTTGATTTTATTTTGCACATTGATGTGCATCTTGCCGAACTGGTTGCACAGTACGGTGTGTGGATTTACGCTATTTTGTTCCTGATTCTGTTCTGCGAAACCGGGCTGGTTGTCACGCCGTTTCTGCCAGGTGATTCGCTGCTGTTTGTGGCAGGCGCGCTGGCGGCGCTGCCGGGGAACGATCTTAATGTGCATCTGATGGTGACATTGCTGGTGGTGGCGGCTGTGCTGGGCGATGCGGTGAACTACACCATTGGCCGTCTCTTTGGCGAGCGGTTGTTCAGTAACCCGGACTCGAAGATTTTCCGTCGCAGCTATCTGGATAAAACCCACGCGTTTTATGCCCGTCACGGTGGAAAAACCATTATCCTGGCGCGTTTTGTACCGATTGTCCGGACCTTTGCACCGTTTGTGGCCGGAATGGGCCACATGTCCTATCGCCACTTCGCGCTGTTTAACGTCTCGGGTGCACTGCTGTGGGTGCTGCTGTTCTCGTATGCCGGCTACCTGTTTGGTGATCTGCCGGTGGTACAGGAAAACCTGAAGCTGCTGATTGTGGGCATTATCCTGGTCTCGATTCTGCCGGGTGTGATCGAAGTCTGGCGTCATCGCCGTCAGGCGAAGCAGCAGAAGCAGCCCTGAGGTTTCGCTCAGGGGTAAGACCAGATTTTTATCCACAGTCTGAACAGGTTGTGGTTTAATGAGCGACATTTACCGTCTGCTGAAGCGGTTTTCAGCAGTATCAAGACGACTGGACCAGGTCAGTTTTTAACAGAAAGGTCATCAATGAGCTGGATTGAACGCATTCTTAATAAGAGCACCACAACGCCTGCGCGCAAAGCTAGCATCCCGGAAGGGGTGTGGACGAAGTGTGACAGCTGTGGACAGGTGCTTTACCGCGCTGAACTGGAGCGCAATCTTGAGGTCTGCCCGAAGTGTGACCACCACATGCGTATGCATGCCCGTGAGCGCCTTGGCAGTTTCCTCGATCAGGGCACCCTGGTTGAGCTTGGCAGTGAACTCGAGCCTAAAGATCTGCTCAAGTTCCGCGATTCCAAGAAGTATAAAGATCGTCTGGTCGCCGCCCAGAAAGACACCGGCGAAAAAGATGCATTGATCGTAATGAAAGGTCAGCTGCACGGCATGCCGGTTGTGACGGCCGCCTTTGAATTTGCCTTTATGGGCGGTTCCATGGGCTCTGTCGTGGGTGCACGTTTCGTCCGTGCCGTTGAGCAGGCGCTGGAAGATAACTGCCCGCTGATCTGCTTCTCCGCCAGTGGGGGTGCCCGTATGCAGGAAGCGCTGATGTCGCTGATGCAGATGGCGAAAACCAGTGCGGCGCTGGCAAAAATGCAGGAACGCGGTCTGCCTTACATTTCTGTGCTGACTGACCCGACCATGGGCGGCGTCTCCGCCAGTTTTGCGATGCTGGGCGACCTCAACGTCGCGGAACCGAAAGCGCTGATCGGCTTTGCCGGTCCACGCGTTATTGAACAGACCGTGCGTGAAAAACTGCCGCCGGGCTTCCAGCGCAGTGAGTTCCTGATTGAGAAGGGCGCGATCGACATGATCATTCGCCGTCCGGAAATGCGCTATAAACTGGCGAGCCTGCTGGCCAAAATGATGAACCTGCCGGCACCGCTGCATGACGGTGAACAGTCCGTTCCTGCGACGACTGAATCGGAAAGCAACGAGGCCTGACAGGAGATAGAGAGGCACGCCCGTCGTGCCTCTTACCAATGCACCGTATACCGCAGCATCCGTCTGGCGGGTATCAATAAGCAAAACGGGACATATGGACAATCTTCACCTTCCTCAAGCCACGTCGCCTTTGGCCACGTGGCTTTATTATCTTGAGCACCTGCATACTCAGGCCATCGAACTGGGTCTGGACCGTATTCGTCAGGTAGCACTTCGTCTCGACCTGCTCAAACCCGCTCCTTTTGTCTTTACCGTAGCCGGAACCAACGGCAAAGGCACGACCTGTCGCACGCTGGAAACGCTACTAATCGCCGCAGGCTATCGCGTGGGCGTCTACAGTTCGCCCCATCTGGTGCGCTACACCGAACGCGTCCGGGTGCAGGGTCAGGAACTGAGTGAGGCGCAGCACTGCGCCAGCTTCGCGGAAATCGAGGCCGGACGGGCAGATATTTCGCTGACCTACTTTGAATTTGGCACGCTCTCGGCGCTGAACCTGTTCCGCCAGGCGCAGCTCGATGTGGTGATCCTGGAAGTCGGTCTGGGCGGACGGCTGGATGCCACCAATATTGTGGACGCTGATGTCGCCGTCATCACCAGCATCGCGCTGGATCACACTGACTGGCTTGGCCCGGATCGCGAAAGCATCGGACGAGAGAAAGCCGGTGTCTTCCGCGCCGGAAAGCCTGCTGTGGTTGGCGAAGCCGAAATGCCGCAGAGCATTGCCCGCGTCGCGCAGGAAAAAGGCGCGCAGCTGTTACAGCGTGATGTGGACTGGTCCTGGCATGCGCAGACGGAGAGCTGGTCGCTGCGCGATGCGCATGGTGAGCTGAACGATCTGCCGCTGCCGCAGGTGCCGTTGCCGAATGCGGCTACAGCGCTGGCGGCGCTGCGGGTTTCTGGCCTTGCGCTCAGTGAGGCGCAGATCCGCGCCAGCCTGCCACTGGCGATGCTGCCAGGACGGTTTCAGACCCTCAGCGAGTCACCACGCGTGATTCTGGATGTCGCTCACAATCCGCACGCGGCGACCTATCTGGCGTCACGGCTGGCGGCCCTGCCGAAACGCGGCAAGGTGCACGCCGTTGTGGGTATGCTGCATGATAAAGACATCGCCGGAACGCTGGCCGCGCTGGCGCCGGTCGTCGATGCCTGGTATTGCGCGCCGCTGACGGGGCCACGCGGCGCCAGTGCTGAGCAACTGCTGGACGCGCTGCCGCAGGGCGAGGCGTTCGGCTCGGTTGAGCTTGCCTGGCAGCAGGCGCGGCAGCGTGCTGCGCCGCAGGATATCGTGCTGGTCTGTGGTTCATTCCACACTGTGGCACAGGTCATGGAATCGATTGAAACGGAGAAAGGACGTGGCAAGTAAGTTTCAGAACCGTTTAGTCGGTACCGTTATTCTGGTCGCCGTGGGCGTGATTGTACTGCCGGGGCTACTGGATGGTCAGAAAAAGCATTACAAAGAGGAGTTCGCCGCCATTCCACTGGTGCCGAAACCCGACGATCAGCAGGACAGCGAGATGGTGCCGCCGGTAACGCAGTCTTTACCGGCTCAGCCACCGGAAGGTGCGGGCAGTGCTGTCAGCAACAGCAGCGGCGCAGCCAGTACCACGGCGGCGCAGGGGCGGACGCAGCCTGAGGAAGAGAGCGAGCCGGCCGTCGTGTCGCCGCCGCCGGTGCATCAGTCTGTGCCTGCTCAGACGGTGACGAAGCCGAAAGCGGAAGAAACCCGCAAGCCCAAAGTGACCGAGCAGACGAAGCCGAAAACGGTCGAGCAGCAGAAGCCAAAAACGGTGGAACAGCCTAAACCGAAGCCGGTTGAGCAGCCAAAAGCGGTGGAACAGCCGAAGCAGGATCAGCCGAAGCAGGAAGAGTCGCCGAAAGCCGCAGAGAGCACCGCCCCGGCTGGACAGGCTTACGTCGTACAGCTGGGTGCGCTGAAGAACGCCAGCAAAGTCAATGAGATCGTCGCGCAGCTGCGGCTGTCAGGCTACCGCGCCTTTACCGTGCCTTCGACGCCGGTACAGGGTCAGATCACCCGCATTTACGTGGGACCGGATGCCTCGAAAGCCAAAATGCAGAGCGCGGTGGGCGAGCTGAAAAGCCTCTCAGGGCTGGGCGGCGTCGTGAAGCCGTACAGCGCTCGTTAACGCGTTCATCGACGCTGCCGATAGCAATAACAGGCAGCGTCTTTGCGCCGCCAGATTCACCAGTTAAGCTGGTATCTGGTCTGAAAATATGAAGATTTTCAACGGACTGTCTGGCTGAAAATCAACCGGGCGAGGGTCTTTTTTTTCATCGCCCTTTTTATGGATGCAGAAAAAGAAAACCGCTACGCAAACGTTTTCTTTTTCTGTTAGAATGCGCCCCGAACTGGATGCAGGGGTGCAATTGCACTGGCGCTGGAAAAGTTCATGATCTGGATTGATTACGTCATTATTGCGGTAGTTGGTTTTTCGGCTCTGGTCAGCCTGGTTCGCGGGTTTGTCCGGGAAGCCTTATCTCTCGTTACCTGGGGATGTGCGTTTTTTGTCGCCAGTCATTACTACGCCTACCTTGCAGTCTGGTTTACAGGTTTTGACGACGAACTGGTTCGTAACGGTATTGCCATCGGTGTGCTGTTTGTGGCTACCCTGATTGTGGGGGCTATCGTGAACTACGTTATCGGCTCGCTGGTGGAAAAAACCGGCCTGTCGGGAACCGACCGGGTGTTGGGCGTCTGTTTCGGGGCGTTGCGGGGTGTGCTGATCGTAGCCGCTTTGCTGTTCTTCCTTGATACATTCACTGGCTTTTCCAGAAGTCCGGACTGGCAGCAGTCCCAACTCATTCCCGAGTTCAGTTATATCATCAGGTGGTTTTTTGATTACCTGAAAAGCACGTCGAGTTTTTTACCCCGGTGATGTGACCGGGAGTGCGGCTTAATGAGGAAATGACAACATGTGCGGTATTGTCGGTATCACCGGTTTCATGCCGGTCAACCAGTCGATCTATGACGCGTTAACGGTGCTCCAGCACCGCGGGCAGGATGCCGCAGGCATTTGTACTATCGATGCGCTGAAATGTTTCCGCTTGCGAAAGGCAAACGGCCTCGTCAGCGACGTTTTCGAAGCACGCCACATGCAGCGTCTGCAGGGCAACATGGGGATTGGTCACGCGCGTTATCCCACAGCGGGAAGCTCCAGTGCCTCTGAAGCGCAACCTTTCTATGTAAACTCGCCGTATGGCATTACCCTGGCGCACAACGGTAACCTGACGAACGCCCACGTGCTGCGTAAGCATCTGTTTGAAAAAGGCCGCCGTCACGTTAACACCACGTCAGATTCTGAAATCCTGCTGAATATCTTTGCGCAGGAGCTGGATCGTTTCCAGAATGACCCGCTGGAAGCCGATAACATTTTTGCGGCGGTCGCCGCCCTGCATCAGCAGGTGCGTGGCGCCTACGCCGTCGTCGCAATGATTATCGGGCATGGTATGGTTGCCTTCCGCGATCCAAACGGCATCCGTCCGCTGGTGCTGGGTAAGCGCGTCATCGCCGATGGCCGCACTGAATATATGGTCGCCTCCGAAAGCGTGGCGCTGGATACGCTGGGCTTTGAGTTCATTCGTGACGTGGCACCGGGCGAAGCGGTTTATGTCACCGAGCAGGGCCAGCTTTCGACCCGCCAGTGCGCGGAAAACCCGAAGAGCAATCCGTGCCTGTTTGAATATGTCTATTTTGCCCGCCCGGACTCCTTCCTGGACAAAATCTCCGTTTACAGCGCCCGCGTCCGTATGGGCACCAAGCTGGGCGAGAAGATTGCCCGCGAATGGGAAGATCTTGATATCGATGTGGTCATTCCGATTCCGGAAACCTCAACCGATATCGCGCTGGAAATTGCGCGTATTCTCGACAAACCCTATCGTCAGGGCTTTGTGAAGAACCGCTACGTGGGCCGGACCTTTATCATGCCAGGCCAGCAGTTACGCCGCAGCGCGGTGCGCCGCAAGCTCAACGCGAACCGCGCCGAATTCCGTGATAAAAACGTGCTGCTGGTGGATGACTCGATCGTCCGCGGCACCACCTCCGAGCAGATTATTGAGATGGCGCGTGAAGCGGGCGCGAAACGGGTCTATCTGGCCTCTGCGGCCCCGGAGATCCGTTTCCCGAACGTCTACGGTATTGATATGCCAAGCGCCACCGAGTTAATCGCCCACGGTCGCGAAGTGGAAGAGATCCGTCAGCTGATTAAAGCCGATGCGCTGATTTTCCAGGACCTGAACGACCTGATCGAGGCGGTGCGTGAAGAGAACCCGGAGATTGCACAGTTTGAGTGCTCCGTGTTTAACGGCGTCTACGTCACCAAAGATGTCGATCAGCAGTATCTGGAGTATCTCGAATCGCTGCGTAACGATGACGCCAAAGCGCTTCAGCGGCAGAATGAAGTCGAGAACCTTGAGCTGCACAACGAAGGCTGATGTGGCACTGAGCCGGTCAGGATAAAGCAGGGCGGGAGCAATCCCGCCCTGTTTGTTTTCAGAATCCCGCTGGCCGCGTATGATGGCGCACTGGCAGATATAAGGTTGGACTATGAAACGACTCATCATTGGCATCTCTGGCGCAAGCGGGGTGATTTACGGCGTGCGCCTGCTGCAGGTGCTGCAGCAGGTGGAAGGGGTGGAAACGCATCTGGTTATGAGCAACGCGGCGCGGCAGACCCTGGGGCTGGAGAGCGACTATTCGCTGCGCGATGTCCAGGCGCTGGCCGATGTGGTGCATGACGTGCGCGATATTGCTGCAAATATCTCGTCCGGCTCGTTTAAAACTCTGGGCATGGCGATCCTGCCCTGCTCGATGAAAACGTTGTCGGGCATCGTCCACAGCTACAGCGATTCATTGCTGACCCGCGCCGCGGATGTGGTACTGAAAGAGCAGCGCAAGCTGGTGCTGTGCGTGCGGGAAACCCCGCTGCATGTCGGCCATTTGCGGATGATGACCACGGCCGCAGAGCTGGGGGCGATTATTATGCCGCCCGTGCCCGCGTTTTATCATCGCCCTGAGACTATCGACGCGCTGATCGATCAGACCGTGAACCGGGTCATCGACCAGTTTGATATTGAATTGCCGGAAGATCTCTTTACGCGCTGGCAGGGTGCATAAAGTTCCGCTGGCGCACTTATTTAGTGCATAAGCGCGCCAGGGATCACTCTTCGTGCATTTGATGCACCAAAAGTTAACAACATCGCTTTTTCTCTTTTACTTCGCTGCTATATTCCCCTCACAAACACAGCATTTTCACCGGTCTGACGTCACGCTAACTGCGTGGATTGCTTGCAGAACTGGCATGAAACATGCAGATTAATTTGCGCAAACACATCACGAACCACATAACAAAAAGCACTTTACTTGAGGGTAATCTATGAAAAAGCGTGTTCTGGCTCTTTCCCTGATGCTGGGCTTATCCAGTGCTGCCAGCGTTTTTGCGGCCGTACCGGGTTCGATCCGTATTGGTACAGATCCAACTTACCCACCGTTTGAGTCGAAAAACGCGCAAGGCAAGTTAGTGGGCTTCGACATCGAGCTCGCTAACGAAATCTGTAAACGCATTCATACCCAGTGTACCTATGTTGAAAGTGACTTTGATGCGCTGATCCCGTCGCTGAAAGCGAAGAAAATCGACGCCATCATCTCCTCACTCTCAATCACCGCCAAACGTCAGGAAGAGATTGCCTTCTCGGAAAAACTCTATGCGGCGAATGCGCGTTTAGTGGCACCAAAAGGCTCTAAGATCGAGCCGACCATCGAGTCGCTGAAAGGAAAAAATATCGGTCTGCTGCAGGGCACCACCCAGGAAACCTATGCTAATGAAAACTGGCGGCCAAAAGGCGTAACCATTACGCCTTATGCGAATCAGGATCTGGTCTATCAGGATCTGAATGCCGGACGTATTGATGCAGCTTTCCAGGATGAAGTGCAGGCCAGTGAAGGTTTCCTGAAGCAGCCGGTCGGTAAGAACTATGCGTTCGCCGGTCCTGCGGTGAAAGATGACAAGATTTTTGGCGTCGGCACCGGTATGGGACTGCGTAAAGATGACAGCGAGCTGAAAGCGGCTATCGATAAAGCGTTTACCGAAATGCGTAAAGATGGCACCTACGACAAGATTGCGAAGAAATACTTCGACTTTAACGTGTACGGCGACTAACCATCCTGTCGCTTTATCCGCTATGCAGTACGCCGCTCTGCCCGCCTGAGCCGCTTCGCTCGGGGCAGACGGTATCTGCAAAGACGAGATAGAGCTAAACTGCCCGTCGAACGCTGGCGGGCAGCGTTTCGTTTTCACCCCACGACAGGACCCTCTCGATGCTGTATGGCTATTCTGATGTAATTCTTCGGGGCACCCTGGTAACGCTGGAACTGGCGCTTACCTCCGTGCTGCTGGCGGTGCTGCTGGGCCTGATTGGCGCAGGCGCGAAACTGTCACGCAACCGGCCTCTGGCGATCATTTTTGAAGGTTATACCACGCTGATTCGCGGTGTGCCGGACCTCGTGCTGATGTTGCTGATCTTCTACGGCCTGCAGATTGTCCTCAACCAGGTGACCGACGCGCTGGGCATGGCGCAGTTTGATATCGACCCGATGGTGGCTGGCATCATTACACTCGGCTTTATCTATGGTGCCTATTTTACCGAAACCTTTCGTGGTGCCTTTATGGCGGTGCCAAAAGGACAGATCGAAGCGGCTACCGCGTTCGGTTTTACCAGCGCGCAGGTGTTCCGCCGCATTCTGTTCCCCGCCATGATGCGCTATGCACTGCCGGGGATCGGCAACAACTGGCAGGTCATTCTGAAAGCCACCGCACTGGTTTCGCTGCTGGGGCTGGAGGATGTGGTGAAGGCGACCCAGCTGGCGGGCAAAAGCACCTGGCAGCCGTTTTACTTCGCCATCGTCGCGGGCGTGATTTATCTGGTATTTACCACGATTTCTAATGGCGTGCTGTGGTGGCTGAACCGTCGCTACACTGTCGGCGTGAAGAGGGCGAGTTATGATTGATATTATTCAGGAATACTGGAAATCGCTGCTCTGGACCGACGGCTATCGTTTTACCGGCGTCGCTATCACGCTATGGCTGCTAATCCTGTCGGTTACTCTTGGTGGATGTCTGGCGATTTTGCTGGCGATAGCGCGGGTGTCGCCTAACCGCTTTATCAGCTTTCCGGTCTGGCTTTTCACCTACGTGTTTCGCGGTACGCCACTCTATGTCCAGCTGCTGGTGTTCTATTCAGGCATGTATACGCTGGAAATTGTCAAAGGCACTGAGCTGCTGAACGCTTTTTTCCGCAGCGGACTGAACTGCACGCTGCTCGCGTTTACGCTGAACACCTGCGCCTATACCACAGAAATCTTCGCGGGGGCGATTCGCTCGGTGCCCCACGGCGAGATTGAAGCGGCGCGGGCCTATGGCTTTTCCACCTTTAAGCTCTATCGCTGCATTATCCTGCCTTCGGCGCTGCGGACGGCGCTGCCGGTGTACAGCAATGAAGTGATTCTGATGCTGCACTCTACGGCGCTGGCTTTCACTGCCACGGTGCCGGATCTGCTGAAAATCGCGCGGGATATTAACTCCGCGACCTATCAGCCGTTTACCGCCTTTGGTCTGGCGGCTGTGCTCTATCTGATTATTTCTTACGTGTTGATCAGCCTGTTCCGCCTGGCGGAACGCCGCTGGCTGGCCCACGTGAAACCCTCTTCATCGCATTGAGTAGAACTATGGCTGACAATAAATTAAGCGTCACCGAATTGCATAAGCGTTACGGTGAACATGAAGTGCTGAAAGGGGTCTCGTTGACGGCTCAGGCGGGCGATGTGATCAGTATCATTGGCTCGTCCGGTTCAGGGAAAAGTACCTTTTTACGCTGCATCAACTTTCTCGAAAAACCGAGTGAAGGCACCATTGTGGTCAATAACCAGCAGATTACGCTGGTGCGCGACAAAGATGGTCAGCTCAAAGTGGCTGATAAAGAGCAACTGCGGGCGTTACGCACCAGCCTGACCATGGTGTTCCAGCACTTTAATCTCTGGAGCCACATGACGGTGCTGGAGAACGTCATGGAAGCGCCGATTCAGGTGCTGGGATTAAGCAAAGCCGACGCGCGTGAACGCGCCATTCGCTATCTCGATAAAGTAGGTATTGATGCGCGTGCTCAGGCGAAGTATCCGGTGCATCTTTCGGGTGGTCAGCAGCAGCGCGTGTCGATTGCGCGCGCGCTGGCGATGGAGCCGGAGGTGCTGCTGTTTGACGAACCGACCTCCGCGCTGGACCCGGAGCTGGTGGGCGAGGTGCTGCGCATCATGCAGAAGCTGGCGGAAGAGGGCAAAACGATGGTCGTGGTTACGCATGAGATGGAGTTTGCCCGTCACATCTCCAGCCATGTGATTTTCCTGCATCAGGGCAAAATTGAAGAGCAGGGCCCGCCTGCGGAGCTCTTCGGCAACCCGAAAAGCCCACGTTTACAACAGTTCCTGAAAGGGTCGCTGAAGTAACCGCTGGCAGAGCGTGACGGTGAGGGCAGCAGGGCACGGGCATAATGTGCCCTGCACGTCGCGTCCGGGCACTGGCAGGATTATTGCGTCCCGGGCTGCCCCGACGTCGGGCCGTCACGTTTGCAGCAGCTTCAGCGCCGTATCTTCATCCGTTACCAGGCCTGATATCCAGCCGCCCCGTAAGGCAGCACGGATGGCCGGATATTTGCGCTCGCTGCCTGCGAAGCCAATGATTCTGCGCTGCGTCTGACTTTCCAGCTGCACGCTGGTCAGCAGCGCATCCGTTTCTCCCCACACCCGTTCGCCCTGCTGATTGAAAAAATGTCCGAGCATTTCACCCACTACGCCGCGTTCATTCAGCGCCGCGACCTGCGTATCGGTAATAAATCCCTCGGCGTTTAACGGGCAGCCCGGCATCACTTCTCCGATACCCACAAAGGCCACATCCGCCTGTAACGCGCGATCGATGACGCGCTGATAGACCTTATGCTGCACCCACATCGCTTTGTCCTGCGGCGTATCGGCGTAGAGCGGCGCAGGGATAAAGAAATACTTGCCCTGCATCTTTTCGGCCATCTTCAGCGGCACGTCATAGCGTGTGCCGGAATCATCCCGTGCGATGGCACCAATCATGGACACGCAATGATGCTGCGGGCGTTCAGTCCAGGGCAGCGCATCAATTATTGCGCGAAGCGTTTTGCCGGAGCCAATACCGAATACCTGCGGCGCTTCCTCATTGATGAATTGTGTCATCACTGACGCGCCTTCGACGGCCAGCATCTGCTGGATAGCCTCATCATTCAGACTGGCCGATGGCACAACCCGGCATAAATCCAGACCAAACTTCGCCTGTACCTCACGCGCCAGCTGCAAACAGTGTGTGACGGGATGATCGATCTTCACGTTCACCATGCCCATTTCGCGTGCGCTGGAGACCAGACGCTGCGCGACCTGGCGCGACAGTCCCAGTGCCTGCGCGATCTCCTGCTGCGTCACGCCCGCGACGTAATACATCCATGCGGCACGTGCGGCCAGCTCCTGCTTTTTTTCTTCTCTGCTCATCACGCTGTTCCGTCGAATTCGGCAGAACATCTTACCGCCACGCGGGAGGAAAAGCACCAGCTGAGCAAAAGCCCTGCAAATGAGCAAATGTATTATTTGTGACGTGGATCGCAGATGGATCGGCGCCATGGGCACTATGCTTAACGCTATCGGGCAAATGCCCTTTTTTGTGGCAAATGTTTAAATGAGGTGGCTATGAACAACCAATCAGTGTGGATGCACATCGGCGCGGGATCATTTCATCGGGCACATCAGGCGTGGTATCTGCACAAACTGCGTGAGCAGGGTGATGAAAGCTGGGGCATCGCACTCGGCAATATTCGTAATGACGCGGTGCCACTACTTAATCAGCTCGCTGCGCAGCAGGGCGAGTATGTGCTGGAAACCGTGACGCCGGATGGCAGTCGCAATTACGAAACCATCACGTCGCTGCGCAAAATTTTGCCCTGGGACAGTGAGCTGAATGCGCTGAGTGAGCAGGGCGCGCGCGCGGAAACGCGTGTCATCAGCTTTACCGTCACCGAAGCAGGTTACTACCTGACTCCCGCGTTTACCCTGGATCTCGAACATGCGGATGTGCAGGCCGATCTGGAGGGAGATACCCGCACGCTTTACGGCGCACTCAGCCGTATTCTGACACAACGTGTTGCGCAGGGCGGTGCACCGGTAACGCTGCTGAACTGCGACAACCTGCGCCACAACGGCGAGCGTTTCCGCGAGGCTTTCCTGGCATTTCTGATGGCCAAAGGCGATACCGCACTGGCCGACTGGGTACGCACCCAAACCCGTTCACCGAATACGATGGTCGATCGTATTACCCCGCGTCCGACGCCAGAGGTGACAGAACGCGTGCAGGCGGCGACCGGCAAACAGGATGGGGCCGCCGTCATGGCCGAATCCTTTATTCAGTGGGTCATTGAAGATGATTTTATTGCCGGACGCCCGGCGCTGGAAGCGGTCGGTGCTGAACTGGTGGAATCGGTTTTGCCGTGGGAAGAGGCGAAAATTCGCATTCTCAATGCGACACACGCCGCAATCGCCTGGGCCGGTACGCTGATTGGCCTGAACTATATCGATGAGAGCACGCGCCATCCGGCGATTTATCAACTGGCGAACGACTATGTCACGCAGGATGTTATTCCCTGCCTGTCGCCCAGCCCGCTGGATTTGGCGGACTATCGCGACGTGGTGCTGGCCCGCTTTAGCAACCCTTACATCAAAGACACTAACCAGCGCGTGGGTGCCGATGGCTTGTCCAAAATTCCCGGGATGGTGACGCCAACCCTGCAGGCGTGCTATCAGCGCGGCACGCAGCCTGCCGCCACGGCGGTGATCCCGGCGCTGTTCTTCCTGTTTATGCAGCGTTGGGCTGATGACGATCTGCCGTATTCCTATCAGGACGGTGCGCTACAGGCCGATGCGCTGCGCAGGCAGTTCGCCAGTGCCGATCCACTTCACGCCTTCCTGAGTGATAGCGCCCTGTTTGCGGAGCTGGCCTCTGATGAGGCGTTTCACGCGTTAGTCACTCGCCGTGTCGCAGCATTACAGCAGTGGCTGAAACAGCCAGAACTGGCGGCGGTGTAATCATGTATCTCGGCATTGATATCGGCACTTCAGAGCTTAAGGCTCTGATGATAAATACGCAGGGTGAGATTGTGGCGTCACAGCACGCCACGCTCACTGTGCAGCGCCCACATCCTCACTGGGCAGAACAGGATCCTGAACGCTGGTGGCAGGCGTGCAGCGAGGTTCTGGCTGCATTACGGCATCAGTTTCCTCAGGCGTGGGCTGAGATCCGTGCGATTGGGCTCTCGGGACAGATGCACGGGGCCGTGCTGCTGGATGATGCAGGGAAGGTGCTGCGCCCCTGTATCCTCTGGAACGACACGCGCAGTGCCCCGCAGTGTGAAAGACTGCAGACGAGCCATCCGCAGATCACCGACATCAGTGGCAACATGATCATGCCTGGCTTCACGCTGCCAAAACTGCACTGGGTCGCGGAACATGAGCCAGACGTTTTCAGCCGCATTGACAAGGTTCTGCTGCCGAAAGATTACCTGCGCTGGCGTCTTACCGGCCGCTTTGTCAGCGAGCCTTCGGATGCTGCCGGCACGCTATGGCTGGATGTCTCGCGGCGTGACTGGTCGGATGAACTGCTGGCTATGACCGGACTGACGCGCGCGCAGATGCCTGAACTGGTGGAAGGCAGCGCAGTGAGTGGCCATCTGCAATCGGCACTGGCAAGCGAGTGGGGCCTGTCCACCGCTGTCACGGTAGCGGGTGGGGGCGGGGACAATGCCGCATCGGCAGTAGGCGTGGGGGCGGTGAATCCAGGTGATGCGTTTATCTCTCTGGGCACGTCCGGCGTGATTTTTGTCGTGAATGACCGCCTCCAGGCCGATCCCCGGTCTGGCGTGCACGCCTTCTGCCATGCGTTACCGGGCCGCTGGCATCAGATGAGTGTGATGCTCAGCGCCGCGAGTTGCCTGCGTTGGCTGTGCAATCTGCTGTCAGTGAGTGAAAGCCAGCTGATGAGGGAGATGGCGCAGCTCAGCGAGGCACAAATGCGCAGCGCGCCAGTTTTCCTGCCGTATCTGTCGGGTGAACGTACTCCGCACAACGATCCTGACGCTTCCGGTTCTTTCTTCAATCTGCGCCACGAGACGCCGCGCGCCCTGCTGGGCTATGCGGTAACAGAAGGCGTGGCGTTCGGGCTGGCCGATGGCCTGGAGGTGCTCGGCGATACCAGGCATCGCATTCAGCAATGCAGTCTGACCGGGGGGGGGCACGCAGCACACTGTGGGCTCAGCTGATCGCCGATGTGCTGCAACTGCCGATGGTGACCCATCCGGCCAGCGCGTCGGGCGCACTGGGTGCGGCACGCTTAGCGTGGCTGGCCGATGGCGGCGCTGAGCATGAGGTCTGCCTGAAACCGGCTGTGCAGGCGCGCTATCAGCCGGACGCGACGCGGGGAGCCTGGCTGCAACAGCGGCGGCGTCTGTTCCGGGAACTTTATATCCAGCAACAGCAGGTGCGCAGTTTACTGCCTGCATAACGACTAACCAGACAGAAGGTCATTGTGATGCAATCGAACGAATACTGGTTTGGCTTACCGAAAAAGATGTTCTGGGGCTTCCTCGCTATCGCCATCTTCATGGCGGGCGACGGCTTTGAAATGGCGTTTCTGTCGCGTCATATCACCGATATGGGCTTTACGCCCGCGCAGTCGGCGGTCGTCTTCACCTTCTATGGCTTAGCGGCTGCGGTGGCCGCCTGGGCCTCGGGCGTGGTCGCCGAGCTGATTACGCCGCTGCGTGCGATGATGATTGGCTTTGTGCTCTGGATCGTAATGCACACGCTGTTTATGTCGCTGGGGCTTGGCCTGCGTAACTATCCGCTGATGGTGCTGTTCTACGGTATTCGCGGGCTGGCTTATCCGCTGTTTATCTACTCGTTTATGATGATGCTGGTGCAGGTCCTGCCGCGCGAAAAACTGGCGGCGGCGACCGGCTGGTTCTGGGCGATGTATTCTGTCGGCATCGGCGTGGTGGGCAGCTATCTCCCCAGCCTGACTATCCCGATGCTGGGGGAAACCGGGACGTTGTGGCTGGCGATCATCTGGGTAGCCTGTGGCGGGATCCTCGCCTGGCTCAGCCTGCGCAGGGTGCCCGTGGATCGCTCCCGCGTCAATCTGCCGATGCGTGACAAGATGACGGAGATGGGGCGTGCCGTAACGATCCTGTTCACCAATCAGCATGTGTTTTATGCCTGTCTGATTCGCATCATCAATACGCTGTCGCTGTTTGGTTTCGCGATTGTCATGCCACTGCTGTTTGTGGATCGGCTTGGCTTCTCTATTTCCGAATGGCTGCAGATCTGGGCGGTGTTCTTCTTTGTTACGATCTTTACGAATATCTTCTGGGGCCTCACGGGTGAGAAGCTCGGCTGGATCCGTCAGGTGCGCTGGTTTGGTTGCCTGGGGATGGCCATCTCCAGCCTGACCTTCTATTATCTGCCGCTGTATGCAGGGCATAACTTCTGGGTGGCGCTAATCCCGGCGGTCATGCTGGGGATCTTTGTCGCTGCGTTTGTCCCGATGACCGCCGTATTTCCGACGCTGGAGCCGCATCATAAGGGCGCAGCGGTCTCAATTTACAACCTGTCCGCCGGGCTGAGTAACTTTGTGGCTCCGGCTATCGCCTCGGTCATCCTGCCGTTCTTCGACATTGTCGGTGTGGTCTGGGCCTATACGGCGCTGTACGTGTTTGCGGGCGTGCTGACCTTTATCATTCGTGTGCCGCAACCGGGACACACGCGTGACGAAAAGGCCATGCCGTCGCCGGTCGCGGAGCCGCGCAGCTGATGAAATCAGGGCGGCTCAGCGCCGCCCTCATTTAGCCCGCGACATCCTGCAGCGCCTCCTGCAGATCGTACCAGCGGAAGCCAAAACCCGAGGCCTCCAGCCGCTTTGGCAGCACATGCTGTCCGCCCAGCACCAGAACCGACGACTCTCCCATCATCAGCTTAATGGCGCTGGCCGGCGTGCGCATAAAGGCGGGACGATGCATTACCCGGCCCAGCGTGGCGGCAAACTGCTCATTGCGCACCGCGTAAGGCGCGACCATGTTGAACGGGCCGCGCAGATCCTCATGATCCAGCAGCCAGAGAATGGCGTTGACCATATCGTCCAGATGGATCCACGGCATATACTGCTTGCCGCTGCCGAGCGGGCCGCCGATCCCCAGCTTAAAGGGCAGCTTCATTCTGCTGAGTGCGCCGCCTTCAGGAGCCAGCACCACGCCGGTTCGCAGCAGACAGACGCGGGTGCGTTCGCTCTCCGCTGCCAGCGCAAGCTGCTCCCAGCGGACGCAGAGCTGATGGGTAAACTCATCGTGTCCCTGATCCTCTTCCGTCAGCACCAGATCACCGGTATTGCCATAATAACCGGTTGCCGACCCTGAGATCAGGACGGCGGGTGGTGTGCTGCTGGCGTTGATCAGGGAAACGATCTGTTCGGTAATCTGCCAGCGGCTCTCGCACAGCTGCTGCTTGTGCGGCTCCGTCCAGCGTTTATCGGCGATCGGTTCGCCCGCCAGATTGATGACCGCATCGATGTTATCCAGGTCTGGCTGCTGTGCCAGGCCCGACCAGAGCGCGACCTGGTCGCCCAGTTTCTCCCGTGCGCTGACCACATCCCGCGTCACCACGCTAATCTGATGCCCCAGCTGCTGCAGACGCGGAATCAGATGACGGCCAATCAGTCCCGTGCCACCAGTAATAAGAATGTGCATGTTGCGGCTCCCTTGGTGTTTTTGTTATTTGCACCTTTCAGCATAGAAGAGTCGCGCCACTCTATCGTGCGTCGCGTCGTGCTTTCTTCTTCCCGTGGCAGAGATCGGATCAGCCGGGCGTTGCCATACCAAAAAAAAATCGGTAAACATGATGCAACCCTGACAGCCAATTGAGGTAACCGATGAATTATCCGCCCATCACCCTGTGGTCAGATTCATCATTTTTCAGTCCTTACGCCATGTCGGCCTACGTTGCCCTCTCTGAGAAAGGGCTCCCTTTCCAGCTTAAACGCGTCGATTTGTCTCAGAATCAGCACTATGCCGAGGCATACCGCGCGCTGTCGCTGACCTGCCGGGTTCCGACGCTGCAGATTGACACCTTTCTGTTAAGCGAATCCTCGGCGATTACCGAATACCTCGAAGAGCGCTTTCCGGCACCCGGGTTTGAGCGCCTCTATCCCCGCGATCGTGAGAAGCGCGCGCGCGCCCGGGAAATCCAGGCCTGGCTGCGCAGTGACTTCCTCTGGATCCGTCAGGAGCGCCCGACCGAGGTGCTGTTTGCCGGAGAGCGCTTTGCGCCGCTGACGGCCTCCGCACAGCAGGCGGTGGATAAACTGGTTACGGCGGTCGAGCGCCTGCTGCCGGACGGGCAGCAGAACCTGTTCGGTGAGTGGTCAATTGCCGATACTGATCTGGCGGTGATGCTCAACCGGCTGGTCCTGCATGGGGATCCCTTGCCCGATCGTCTTCGGCATTATGCTGAGTTTCAGTGGCAGCGAGCCTCGGTACAGCTGTGGTTAGCAGAAAGTGGCAAAAATCGTTAAGCGCCAGGGCTTGCTCAGGCTGGCGGAAGTGATTACCTTACGCCACATAAAAATAACGACGTGGCAAACTGCGTACCCAGGTGTACGCCAAACTGGAAAGGGTTACTGATGGTGGATCAAACGGCGGGTGACGGCATCGAGTGGGTGGATATCGTAAACGAAGAGAATGAAGTCGTTGCTCAGGCGACACGAGCGCAGATGCGTGCTCAATGTCTGCGTCATCGCGCCACCTATATCGTGGTTCATGACGGTATGGGCAGGATTCTGGTGCAGCGCCGCACAGAAATAAAAGATTTTATGCCGGGCAAGCTGGATGCGACCGCAGGCGGCGTGGTGCAGAGCGGTGAAGATATGCTGGAGTCTGCGCGCCGTGAAGCGGAAGAGGAGCTGGGCATTGCCGCAGTGCCGTTTGCCGAACATGGCAAATTCTACTTCGAAGATCAGCACTGCCGCGTCTGGGGCGGTCTGTTCAGCTGCGTCTCGCACGGGCCTTTTGCCATGCAGGAGTCGGAAGTCGATGAAATTATCTGGATGACGCCTGATGAGATCACCGCCCGCTGTGACGAGTTTACTGACGATTCGCTGAAAGCGCTGTCACTCTGGATGAGCCGCAACGGCGATAACCATGCCTGAGTGTTTGCTCCCGGTCGCGTGACCGGGCAGGTTGCGAGTAACCGGCAAAAAAAAGGCATGCCCTGCGGCATGCCTTTTTCGTTATTGTCTGAAAGCTTAACCTTCCGCCTGTTGAGACTGGATTGCCGTCAGGGCGATGGTGTAGACGATGTCATCCACCAGCGCGCCGCGCGACAGGTCATTGACTGGCTTACGCATACCCTGCAGCATCGGCCCGATGGAGATCAGGTCAGCTGAACGCTGTACCGCTTTATAAGTGGTGTTACCGGTATTGAGATCCGGGAAGATAAACACCGTTGCGCGACCGGCAACCTGCGAGTCTGGCGCTTTCGATTTCGCCACATCTTCCATGATCGCGGCGTCATATTGCAGCGGACCGTCAATCACCAGATCCGGACGTTTCTCCTGAGCGATACGGGTCGCTTCGCGGACTTTCTCTACGTCGCTACCTGCACCTGACGTGCCGGTAGAGTAGGAGATCATCGCCACGCGCGGGTCGATACCAAAGGCTTTGGCAGAATCGGCCGACTGAATAGCGATCTCAGCCAGCTGCTCAGCCGTCGGATCGGGGTTAATGGCGCAGTCGCCGTAGACCAGCACCTGCTCCGGCAGCAGCATAAAGAATACTGAAGAGACCAGTGAGCTGTTCGGGGCAGTTTTGATCAGCTGCAGTGGCGGACGAATTGTGTTGGCGGTGGTGTGTACCGCACCGGAAACCAGACCATCCACTTCGCCGCTTTCCAGCATCATGGTGCCCAGCACCACGTTATCTTCCAGCTGCTCCTGAGCGACCACTTCGGTCATGCCTTTGTTCTTACGCAGTTCGACCAGGCGCGGCACATAGTTTTCACGCACCACTTCCGGATCAACAATCTCTACGCCTTTGCCCAGCTCCACGCCCTGCGCCGCAGCGACGCGCTGGATCTCATCCGGGTTGCCCAGCAGGACGCAGGTCGCAATACCGCGCTCGGCACAGATGGCGGCGGCTTTCACCGTACGCGGCTCATCGCCCTCTGGCAGCACCACGCGTTTGCCCGCTTTACGCGCCAGCTCGGTCAGCTGATAGCGGAAGGCCGGTGGTGAGAGGCGACGGCTGCGCTCGGAGGTCGCAGTCAGGGACTCAATCCAGTCCGCATTGATGTAACCGGCAACATACTCCTGCACTTTCTCGATGCGCTGCGTATCGTCAGCCGGGACTTCCAGGTTGAAGCTCTGCAGGCTCAGTGAGGTCTGCCAGGTATTGGTTTTCACCATAAACACCGGCAGGCCGGTCTGGAAGGCGCGGTCGCAGAGACGGGCAATGCGGTCGTCAATCTCGTAGTTACCGGTCAGCAGGATGGCACCGATCTCAATGCCGTTCATGGCGGCCAGACAGGCCGCGACCAGCACATCCGGACGGTCGGCTGAGGTCACCAGCAGCGAGCCAGGACGGAAATGCTCCAGCATGTGCGGGATGCTGCGCGCACAGAAGGTGACCGATTTCACGCGGCGGGTCTGAATCTCCCCTTCGTTGATGATGCGGGCATCCAGATGGCGGCACATATCGATCGCACGGGTTGCGATCAGATCAAAGCTCCACGGCACGCAGCCCAGCACCGGCAGCGGGCTGTCGGAGAAGAGCTGTTTAGGATCGATATTGGCGATGCTGGCTTTGGACGAGTCATCAAAAATCTCTGACAGGTCAGGGCGGGTACGGCCCTGGTCGTCGACCGGCGCGTTGAGTTTGTTGATGATGACGCCGGTGATATTTTTGTTCTTCTGGCCGCCGAAGCTGCTCTGGGTCAGCTCGATACGCTCTTTGAGCTGTGCCGGCGAGTCATTGCCCAGCGCCATCACGAAGACGATTTCCGCGTTCAGGGTTTTGGCGATTTCATAGTTCAGCGCGTTGGCGAACTGATGCTTACGGGTCGGCACCAGACCTTCAACCAGCACGACTTCAGCATTCTGACTGCTGGCATGATAACGGGAGATGATCTCTTCCATCAGCGCATCCTGCTGGTTCGACCCCAGCAGTGACTCGACGCGCGACATCTGCAGCGGTTCGGCGGCAGGAATGGAAGAGTTCTTACGAATGATGGTCGTAGTCTGGTCGGGATTGTCCCCCCTGAGCGTGGCTGGGCAATCGGCTTGAATACGCTGAGGCGGACGCCTTTGCGCTCCATCGCACGGATCACACCGAGACTGACGCTGGTCAGGCCGACGCTGGTGCCGGTCGGAATGAGCATAATTGTACGTGACACGTTTGAACCTCTCAGTCATGGCAGGGTGTCAAAAACAACGCCGTCAGCCAGGGCTGACGGAGAAAAGGCTTCAGGCTGTCAGACGCGCAGCGTCCCGGGCGATGACCAGCTCTTCGTTGGTGGGGATCACCAGCGCCGGGCGGGACCCTTCTTTATTGATGTAGCCCGACTTGCCGAAACGGGCGGCCAGATTGCGGTCGTGATCGATGTCAAAGCCCAGCAGAGCAAGTTTTTTCAGTGACAGTTCACGCACCATCGCGGCGTTCTCGCCGATGCCGCCAGTAAAGACGACGGCGTCAAGACGACCATCCATCAGGGCTGTGTAGCTGCCGATATATTTTGCCAGACGATGGCAGAAGACATCCATCGCACGTTTCGCATCTTCTTTGGTGTCGTAATTATCTTCCACATAACGGCAGTCACTGGTGACTTCGGTCAGGCCCAGCAGGCCAGACTCTTTAGTCAGCAATTTATTGATGGCGTCGACGCTCATTCCCAGCGTGTCGTGCAGGAAGAAAACGATGGCCGGGTCGATGTCACCGCTGCGGGTGCCCATCACCAGGCCTTCCAGCGGGGTCAGACCCATGGAGGTATCTACGCACTCGCCGTTGCGAATCGCTGAAACGGAACCGCCGTTGCCGAGGTGGCAGGTGATGATGTTCAGTGACTCAAGCGGCTTATTCAGCATTCTGGCGGCTTCATGGGTCACATAGAAATGGCTGGTGCCATGCGCACCATAGCGACGAACGCCATGCTCTTTATACAATTTGTAGGGCAGGGCATAGAGATAGGACTCTTCCGGCATTGTCTGATGGAAAGCGGTGTCAAATACCGCCACATTCTTATCGGACAGATGAGGGAAGTTTTTCATCGCTTCATCAATTCCGATCAGGTGAGCCGGATTATGCAGCGGTGCAAAAGAGGCGGCGTCTTTGATGCCCTGAACCACCTCTTCGGTAATGATGACGGATTGCGTCAGCTTCTCGCCGCCGTGAACGATGCGATGACCGATTGCAGCAATTTGTGCCGAAAGCTCAGGTTTTTGTGCCAGAATGGTTTTAACGATAAAGTTCAGCGCTTCGCTATGCGCCGCACCCGCACCCAAAGGCGCTTCCTGTTTTTCGCCTTCCAGCTTCCACTTGATGCGGGCTTCAGGAAGATGGAAACATTCTGCCAGGCCTGACAGGAATTCTTCACCGCTTGCAGGGTTGAGGATGGCAAACTTAAGGGAAGAGCTGCCACAGTTCAGGACCAGAACTAACTTACTCGACATGGAAGTACCTATTTTTTGAGAGTGGCTAAATAAAACGCAATCAGACTAACAGCGTAGCCCATGAAAGCTGGTAGATTAATGACAAACATCATGCGGTAGACAGAATTCTGCATTCCCGCAAAAAATTTCGTTAATCTTACGTGAAAATTTGAAAATTGCCTTGTCGAAATAGGGCTCAGGCCTCTTCCCAAAGGCGCATTTCGCTGCCGAAGAGTATCGGAGCGGCGTCAGGATAGCCGGAGTCCCCATTAAAGACAAAAATAATTGAAGGATGTCACGTAAAGTTGTGTGGTTATAACTATTTTTTAATCTTTGCAGTATTAGTTGAGGTGAGCCATGGCGAATGAATCTGGCAGTACCAGTTGGTTTCGGATGTTTCAGCGCGGCCAGCACTATATGAAGACATGGCCTGCTGATAAGCGCCTGGCCCCCGTGTTCCCGGAAAATCGCGTTTCAACGGCGACCCGCTTTGCGATTCGTTTTATGCCGCCTCTGGCGGTTTTCACGCTGACCTGGCAGATTGCGATGGGCGGTCAGTTAGGCCCGGCCGTGGCGACGGCACTGTTTGCCTGTAGCCTGCCGATGCAGGGGTTATGGTGGCTGGGTAAACGCTCTGTCACGCCATTGCCGCCGACGCTGTTAAACTGGTTTCATGAAGTGCGTGCCCGGCTGGAAGAAGCGGGGCAGGCGATAGCACCGGTAGAAGGCAAGCCAACCTATCAGGCGCTGGCCGATCTGTTAAAACGGGCATTTAAACAGCTCGATCGCACCTTCCTCGACGATCTCTGAGCTTTCCCGGGCTGGCGGTAAATTCTTTACCGCTGACCTGCGGCCAAATTAACGCCAACTGAGACGGCGATGGTCGCGCAGTGCAACCGTCACGCTATTGTCGTTTAACTGAGCGGTCTCTGACCCGGCGTGTATAGTGCAGTTGGCCCGTGCACAGTGTCCGATATTCACCAACCAGTAAAATTATGTCCCTGCCTGAGCCGGGAAAGGCCAGGCGCGCTCGTCGGTACCAGAGCCTTATCAAATGTGATTCCGCGTCAGAAATGCGGGCGCGGGATAAAGCGTCAGGTGAACTCAGTGAGGCGGTCTGCCTGACGGTTATCGACATGCCGGAAATGCATTACGCGCTTCACGTCTTCGGGTTAAACCTTAAAGAGCGCCCGCAGCTGGACGAGCGCGATTCGCCTTTCCGGGCTTTGATGCCGCGACGGACGCTCACCTGCCAGGCTACATACGCTTTATAGTCAACACACAAGGGCGTTACCCCCGGTTCGATTCCGGCACACAGGGGGAGATACCCAGACCCCGATGTGGGAAAAGTATCAACGCATGCTGGCTTTATGGCAGACTTGTCCGCGTCAGTACCCTTTAAGTGCAAACGAAATTGCGCACGTGATTAATACCTGAGGAGGAGCGCGTGACCTACAGAGGTTTTCTTTTTGATTTAGACGGCACGCTGGTGGATTCCCTGCCAGCCGTTGAACGAGCCTGGAGCCAGTGGGGTGCCCGTCATGGCATCGCGGCGGATGAGATCCTGGATTTCATTCATGGCAAACAGGCGATTACCTCTTTGCGTCATTTTATGGCAGGCCAGCCGGAAGCCGCGATTCAGGCTGAATTTGTCGCGCTGGAACAGGCGGAAGCGGCGGACACTGAGGGCGTGCAGGCGCTGCCGGGCGCAGTGTCGCTGCTCAACCGGCTCAATGCACTGCAGATCCCCTGGGCGATTGTTACGTCCGGTTCGATGCCGGTTGCGCAGGCCCGTCATCGGGCGGCGGGCTTACCAATGCCTGAGGTGTTCATTACTGCGGAGCAGGTCGCAAAAGGAAAACCCGATCCCGATCCCTATCTGCTGGGCGCGGAAAAGCTCGGCTTAGCGGCAGCATCCTGTGTCGTGGCCGAAGACGCTCCTGCAGGCATCGTATCCGGCCTGAGCGCCGGCTGTGCGGTGGTCGCGATCAAGCCCTCCGCGCACACGCCACGCCTGAATGAAGTGGCGCTTCAGCTCGACTCACTGGCGCAGCTGGCGATAACCCGTGAGTCTGACGGCAGCTTCAGCTTCGCGCAGAAGCCCTAAGCCTGGCCCGGCGGCCTGGCCGTCGGGTTACAGCGGCGTATCCTGCGAAATCTCATCCAGCGACAGGCTGAAACTCGGAATAAAGACCTCAACGAAGTAATCCATCTCCGGTGAGCGGCGCTGCGCCAGCGTCTTCTCCAGCCGCGCTTTGGCCAGTAAAAATTCGTTGTTGCCGGCAGAAAGCTCTTCGAGGCACTTTACATAGGCACAGAGTGCATCGGCCTGTTTTACCACGGCCTGCTCCTCTTCGCTGTGCAGATGTTCATCGATCAGTGGCGCATAAACCGCCTGAAACTCATCGGGCAGCATCGCGATCAGCTTCCGCTGCGCAATCTTCTCGATCTTCTTATATTCGTGGGCGATCTGCGCGTTGTAATACTTCACTGGCGTCGGTAAATCCCCGGTGAGGACCTCGCTGGCGTCGTGGTAGAGCGCCAGCATTGCGATGCGATCGGCATTGAGCGAACCGCTGAATTTAAGATTTTTGATCACGGCCAGGGCGTGCGCCACCATGGCGACCTGCAGGCTATGCTCAGAGACGTTTTCGGTGCGCACGTTGCGCATCAGGGGCCAGCGATTGATCAGCTTAAGACGGGAGAGGTGAGCGAAGAAATGGCTTTGAGTCATGCGCGTTCCTGTTTGCCGATAGGGGAGAGACAAGCCCTCCCCAGATAGCCTCAGTATACGCGGGCGCGATTACTGACGATAGCCTTGCAGGAAACGGCCAAACTTATTGATTGCCATCTCCAGATCGTCCACGCGCGGCAGCGTCACGATGCGCAGATGGTCGGGCCATGGCCAGTTAAATGCACTGCCCTGAACCAGCAGCACCTTCTCCTGTAACAGGATATCCAGCACCATCTTCTGATCGTCGAAGATATTGAATTTTTTAGCGTCAATTTTCGGGAACATATAGAGCGCCCCCTGCGGCTTCACGCAGCTGACGCCCGGGATGTCGTTGATCAGCTCCCACGCGCGCTGGCGCTGCTCATAAAGACGCCCGCCGGGCATGATAAATTCGCTGATGCTCTGGTAGCCGCCCAGTGCCGTCTGAATGGCATGCTGCGCCGGTACGTTGGCGCAGAGTCGCATAGAGGCGAGCATCTCAAGCCCTTCAATATACCCTTTGGCGTGCTTTTTCGGCCCGTTCAGCACCATCCAGCCTTGCCGGAAACCGGCAACGCGGTAGGTTTTTGACAGGCCATTAAACGTGACCGTCAGCAGATCGGGTGCCAGCGCCGCAATGGAGTGGTGCTGTGCTTCGTCATAGAGGATTTTGTCGTAGATCTCATCGGCAAAAATAATCAGGTTATGCTGACGCGCAATCTCAACGACCTCCAGCAGCAGCTCTTTACTGTAAACCGCGCCGGTCGGGTTGTTGGGGTTGATAATGACGATCCCGCGCGTGCGCGGCGTGATCTTACTGCGGATATCATCCAGGTCCGGGAACCAGCCGGCTGACTCGTCACACAGATAGTGCACCGCTTTGCCGCTGGAGAGCGAAACTGCTGCGGTCCATAACGGATAATCGGGGGCGGGCACCAGCATTTCATCCCCGCTGTTCAGCAGCGCCTGCATCGCCTGCACGATCAGCTCAGAAACACCGTTGCCAATATAGATGTCTTCTACAGTAACATCGCGCATCTCGCGCGCCTGGTAATGCTGCATAATCGCTTTGCGGGCGGAATAGAGACCCTTGGAGTCGCAATAACCCTGCGCGCTGGGCAGGTTGCGAATCACATCCACCAGGATTTCGTCGGGCGCTTCAAAACCAAAGGGGGCAGGGTTGCCGATGTTCAGTTTAAGAACCTTATTGCCTTCTTCTTCGAGGCGCTTTGCCTCTTTCAGTACCGGGCCACGGATGTCATAGCAGACGTTATCGAGTTTTCCGGATTTATCAATTTGAAAAGTCATTGTTACCGCCTTAATGGGCAGCATCCTTTTGGCTGCCACAGAAATCGAACCAGCACAATGTACTCTCCTCACGGACACAAAAGAAGGGTGTCGCCCCGTTTTGGCGGGTTCAACACCTTTTCACACGGTGGGTAGCTTAAAAAAGAGTAAAGCAGGGATAATGTGGTTAATAAAACCATGATGAAATGATTTTAAGAAATTTTAAACTAAGTAAAGCCGGCCTGATCCCACATATCGCTTTGCGAACGGGCAGGCTGGCGGGAGAAAAATAAAGCACGCTTTTTTTCAAATCGGAAATACCCACTTAGTGAAATAGTTAAAAGATATTTTATAAACGATCAATTTTCAGACAGTTTCTGGTTGCCCGGCACGGCGACGCCTTAATGCGGCTTAAGCGTTGTCATATTGAAGCCATGGAGGAGCGGGAAACGCGCTTGTAAAAGAGGTTCATCTGAGACTTTGTTCGCAGGATTGTGAGCCTCACTTAACACTCTCTCACTAAATTTCGGAATGCTGAAGGCTTAAAAAACGATCAATAATATGGCATAAGGGTCCGTAAATGCATCTGGCACAAAATTTACAGCGCTTTTCACAAAATCATTTCCATTTTGAAGTCAAAAATGATTAAGTATAATTTATTATTTAATGCACTTTGCCGCTTCATCCTCCTGGCGAGCAAAATGCTCTTTTTGGCCCGCCGACACGTCCGGAGGGGATTAAGACAATTACGCAGCTTCCTGCATTTCCGCACCCAGTGCCATCGGTTCAGAAGTTGTCTCTGTCTTGAAGCGTATTATGGCTCCGTCAGGACGCCATCAGCGCTGGTTCCACATGAAAATTTCTTTGTGCCAGTCTTCACACAGGACTGTCATTGAGCACCATTACTGCTTATCACTTTGATAAGCCTGTAATAACACCAGGGTAGTAGTTCGTAAAAATCTTATAAGTGAAGAAAAAACATGACTAATGCAAATCGTCCGATACTGAATCTCGACCTCGATCTGCTGAGAACTTTCGTTGCCGTTGCGGATTTGAATACCTTTGCAGCCGCCGCTGCAGCGGTCTGCAGAACCCAGTCAGCAGTCAGTCAGCAGATGCAGCGTCTGGAACAATTGGTAGGTAAAGAGCTGTTTGCCAGACATGGACGTAATAAGCTGCTGACAGAGCACGGGATCCAGCTTTTAGGCTATGCCCGAAAAATCCTTCGTTTCAACGACGAAGCCTGTACCTCTCTGATGTACAGCAATATTCAGGGCGTTCTGACTATCGGCGCCTCTGATGACACCTCAGACACGATTCTGCCGTTCCTGCTAAACCGGGTCACCTCAGTTTATCCCAAACTGGCAATCGACGTACGGGTCAAACGTAATCCATTTATGATGGAGATGCTGAATCAGGGTGAAGTAGATCTGGTTGTGACTACCTCCAGCCCGGGCAACTTTACCTATCAGGTGCTGCGTACGTCGCCCACATTGTGGTACTGCGCAGCGGATTATATCTTCCAGCGCGGCGAAGCCATTCCACTGGTGCTGCTGGATGAGCCAAGCCCTTATCGTGATATGGCGATCGACCACCTCAATGAGGCTGGGATCCCATGGCGTATCTCCTATGTCGCGTCGACCCTGGCCGCTGTGCGTGCCGCGGTGAAAGCGGGTCTGGGTGTCACAGCACGTCCGGTTGAGATGATGAGCCCGGAGTTGCGTGTAATGGGTGCAGCCGAAGGCCTGCCGGTCCTGCCAGATACCCAGTATCTGCTGTGCCGTAATCCGGATAGCGACAATGAGCTGGCGCTGGCTATCTTTAATGCCATGCAGTCCACCAACGACCCTTACAATCTGAGCAACAATCCGGATGGCGCTCTGCTGCTGGATGACGAAGAGTAACGTCGTTAACGTATTCTCCTCAGCATCAGTCACGCTGTATTAATAAACGCTTATAAATAAGCCTCTCATTTCCTGAAAAGAACGAGAGGCTTTTTTTATACCTGTAATCCTCTGTTGCTGCTTCTTCCGTTCACTCACCTGCACTCAGCCCCGCCTGTAAGTTTCAGTTACGCCTGAAGTGAAACTTGCCTGCCGAAAAAATGAACCTGCCGTTTCGGATTAGCCTGTGAGGTGGAGGATTTTCATGCAAAAAGGGCAAAAGTGTGTTTTGGATCAAGAAAATACCCCTGATGAGGGGAAGGAAAACCGAGTGATACCTGTCAAAATATGTTTGTTAATTGCACGATCCATGCATGTGAATACCCGCTACACTAAAATTAACCCTACAGACTGAAGCGATTTAGCTGGAAAGCGGGGCAGCATTTGTTAATAATATGATGCAGGTGTGAAATAATGTTTGGATACTTTTGTCAAAGTTGACAAAAGGTTATCGAAAGGAGTAAAAAACCCCATAAAATTGCTGTTTATTAAAGAATAACAGCAACCTTTAAAAGGTTTTTACCCTTCCCTTGAATCGATGTGGTCAGTTTGCTGCGGGAAACGCGTGCAGGATGCCAGCGCCACTTTTGATGAGTAAGCAATGAGTATGTCAACTACCACCGAAATCATCGCTCAGCACTGGGCGTTTATCGTCTTTATCGTTATCGCCTTTGGCTTATGTGCTTTCATGCTAACCGGAGGATGGCTGCTTGGCGGCAGAGCACGTGCTCGCTACAAGGAGACACCATTCGAATCGGGCATTGAATCTGTGGGTGATACCCATATCCGCCTGTCGGCAAAATTTTATCTGGTTGCGATGTTTTTCGTCATCTTCGACGTCGAAGCCCTCTTTTTATACGCATGGGCGACCTCCATTCGCGAAAGCGGCTGGGTCGGCTTTGTGGAAGCCGCAATTTTCATTTTGGTGCTCCTGGCGGGTCTGGTCTATCTGGTACGCATCGGCGCACTGGACTGGGCGCCAGCTCGTCGTCGCGTAGTGGTGAAAACAACTACGGTCAGCCACACCAATTCTCATAAGCAGTAAAAGAGAGGCAATAAGATGGACTATACGCTCACCCGCATAGACCCGAACGGTGGTGAGAACGACCGTTATCCTCTGCAAAAGCAGGAAATCGTCAGCGATCCGCTGGAGCAGCACGTTCATCGCAGCGTTTACATGGGCAAACTCGAAAATGCCCTGCATGACATGGTGAACTGGGGGCGTAAAAACTCCCTCTGGCCTTATAACTTTGGTCTGTCCTGTTGTTACGTTGAGATGACCACCTCGTTCACCGCGGTTCACGACGTCGCCCGTTTCGGTGCGGAAGTTATGCGTGCCTCGCCACGTCAGGCTGACTTTATGGTCATCGCCGGTACGCCATTTACCAAAATGGCGCCGGTGATTCAGCGTCTGTACGATCAGATGCTGGAACCGAAATGGGTCATCTCTATGGGGGCCTGTGCTAACTCAGGCGGCATGTATGACATCTACTCAGTCGTGCAGGGGGTCGATAAATTCCTGCCGGTTGATGTGTATATTCCTGGCTGCCCGCCACGTCCGGAAGCTTACATGCAGGCGCTGCTGCTGCTGCAGGAATCGATCGGCAAAGAGCGCCGTCCGCTCTCGTGGGTGGTTGGCGACCAGGGCGTTTATCGCGCCAATATGCAATCGGAGCGTGACAGAAAACGCGGCGAGCGCATCGCAGTCACAAACCTGCGCAGCCCGGACGAAGTTTAAAACCGTATGGATGGAAAATCGCGCCTGCAGCAGAACATCACAATTTAATGCATGGCCCCATCCTGACGCCTTCATTTGAGTGCCTGAAACCAGGCCGGAATGGTGAGTAACGTATGACAGATTTGACCACGCAAGATCTCGCTCAGCCATCATGGCAAACCCGTGATCACCTTGATGACCCGGTGATCGGCGAGTTGCGTAACCGTTTTGGGCCGGATGCCTTTACCGTTCAGCCCACCCGAACCGGTATTCCGGTAGTGTGGGTAAAGCGTGAACAGATACTGGAAATTATCGAATTCCTGCGTAAATTACCTAAGCCTTACGTCATGCTGTATGACCTGCATGGTGTTGATGAGCGTTTACGTACCCACCGCGCAGGCCTGCCTGCGGCGGATTTTTCCGTTTTCTATCACCTGCTGTCGATTGAACGCAACCGCGACATCATGCTCAAGGTGGCGCTGTCTGAAAATGACATGCACCTGCCCACCATTACCCGTCTGTTCCCGAATGCCAACTGGTATGAGCGTGAAACCTGGGAGATGTTCGGTATTACCTTCGACGGTCACCCACACCTGACGCGCATTATGATGCCGCCAACGTGGGAAGGGCATCCGCTGCGCAAAGATTATCCGGCGCGCGCTACCGAATTCGATCCCTTTACGCTGACGAAGCAGAAAGAAGATTTAGAGATGGAGGCGCTGACCTTCAAGCCTGAAGACTGGGGCATGAAGCGTAGCACCACCAACGAAGATTTCATGTTCCTGAACCTCGGGCCTAACCATCCGTCGGCGCACGGTGCGTTCCGCATCATTCTGCAACTGGATGGCGAAGAGATTGTCGACTGTGTGCCTGACATCGGTTATCACCATCGTGGTGCCGAGAAGATGGGCGAGCGTCAGTCCTGGCACAGCTACATTCCTTATACCGACCGTATCGAATACCTCGGTGGCTGCGTCAACGAGATGCCTTACGTTCTGGCGGTAGAAAAGCTGGCAGGGATCGTAGTGCCCGATCGCGTTAACGTGATCCGCGTGATGCTCTCTGAGCTGTTCCGCATTAACAGCCATCTGCTTTATATCTCTACCTTCATTCAGGACGTCGGCGCCATGACGCCGGTGTTCTTTGCCTTTACCGATCGTCAGAAAATTTACGACGTGGTCGAAGCTATTACCGGTTTCCGTATGCACCCGGCCTGGTTCCGTATCGGTGGCGTGGCGCACGATCTGCCGCGTGGCTGGGAACGTCTGCTGCGTGACTTCCTGGACTGGATGCCGAAGCGCCTGAAAGAGTACGACAAGGCTGCACTGCGTAACTCGGTGCTGATTGGCCGTTCTAAAGGCGTCGCGGCTTACAACATGGAAGAGGCGCTGGCGTGGGGAACCACCGGTGCCGGTCTGCGCGCTACCGGTCTGGACTTTGATGTGCGCAAATGGCGTCCATATTCAGGCTACGAAAACTTCGACTTTGAAATCCCGGTCGGATCGGGCGTCAGTGATGCCTACAGCCGTGTGCAGCTGAAGATGGAAGAGATGTGGCAGTCGCTGCGTATTCTTGAGCAGTGCCTCAACAATATGCCAGAAGGGCCGTTCAAAGCGGACCATCCGCTGACCACGCCGCCGCCTAAAGAGCGTACGCTACAGCACATCGAAACCCTGATTACGCACTTCCTGCAGGTTTCATGGGGGCCCATCATGCCCGCCAATGAATCCTTCCAGATGATTGAGGCGACCAAGGGGATCAACAGCTACTACCTGACCAGCGACGGCAGCACGATGAGCTACCGCACCCGCGTGCGTACGCCAAGCTTCCCGCATCTGCAGCAGATTCCTTCAGTAATCCGCGGCAGTCTGGTATCCGACCTGATCGTATACCTGGGTAGTATCGATTTTGTTATGTCAGACGTGGACCGCTAATTATGCACGATCAACACATTGCCATTAAAACGATCGACCCTAACGAGGTCTTCGTGCTGAGCGCGGAAGAACATCACGCCATTGAGCACGAAAAACACCACTACGAAGATGCGCGTGCAGCCTCAATCGAGGCGCTGAAGATCGTGCAGAAGCAGCGCGGCTGGGTGCCGGATGGTGCCATCAACGCGATTGCCGAGGTGCTGGGTATTCCGGCGAGTGACGTGGAAGGCGTGGCGACGTTTTATAGCCAGATCTTCCGTCAGCCAGTCGGCCGTCATGTGATTCGCTATTGTGACAGCGTGGTCTGTCATATCACGGGTTATCAGGGCATTCAGGCGGCGCTGGAGCAGCAGCTCAATATTAAACCGGGCCAGACCACGGCCGATGGCCGCTTTACGCTGCTGCCAACCTGCTGTCTGGGCAACTGTGACAAGGGGCCAACGATGATGGTGGATGAAGATACTCATGTACATCTGACGCCGGAAGGCATCCCGACTTTGCTGGAGCAGTATCAATGACAATCAAAACGATCATTCGTACTGCTGAAACCCATCCGCTGACCTGGCGGATGCGTGACGACAAACAACCTGTCTGGTTTGACGAATACCGCAGCAAGAACGGCTATGCCGGTGCGGATAAAGCGCTGAAAACCATGTCGCAGGATGAGATCGTCGCAGCAGTTAAAGACTCCGGCCTGAAAGGGCGCGGCGGTGCAGGCTTCTCTACCGGACTGAAGTGGAGCCTGATGCCGAAAGATGAGTCGATGAACATCCGTTACCTGCTGTGTAACGCGGATGAGATGGAGCCGGGCACCTATAAAGACCGTCTGCTGATGGAGCAGATGCCGCACCAGCTGGTGGAAGGCATGCTGATCAGCGCCTTTGCCCTGAAAGCGTATCGCGGCTACATCTTCCTGCGCGGCGAATATATCGAAGCCGCGGTGCATCTGCGTCGCGCTATTGCTGAAGCGACCGAAGCGGGTTATCTCGGTAAAAATATTCTCGGTACCGGTTTTGACTTTGAGCTGATTGTCCACACCGGCGCAGGCCGTTATATCTGCGGCGAAGAGACGGCGCTGATTAACTCGCTGGAAGGCCGTCGTGCAAACCCGCGTTCCAAACCGCCGTTCCCGGCGAGTGCGGGCGCATGGGGTAAACCGACCTGCGTGAACAACGTTGAAACCCTCTCCAACGTCCCGGCGATCCTGGCGAATGGCGTGGAGTGGTACAAAGGTATCTCGAAAAGTGAAGATGCCGGCACCAAAATGATGGGCTTCTCCGGACGGGTGAAAAACCCTGGCGTCTGGGAGCTGCCGTTTGGTATCACCGCGCGTGAGATCCTGGAAGATTATGCTGGTGGCATGCGCGACGGGCTGAAGTTTAAAGCCTGGCAGCCTGGCGGTGCCGGTACAGACTTCCTGACCGATCAGCATCTGGATCTGCCGATGGAGTTCGCCAGCATCGGTAAAGCCGGCAGCCGTCTGGGCACCGCACTGGCGATGGCGGTGGACCACGAAATCAACATGGTTTCGCTGGTGCGCAACCTGGAAGAGTTCTTTGCGCGTGAATCATGCGGCTGGTGTACACCGTGTCGTGACGGTCTGCCGTGGAGCGTAAAAATTCTGCGTGCGCTGGAGCAGAAGCAGGGGCAACCGGGCGATATCGAAACCCTGCTGCAGCTCTGCCGTCAGCTTGGCCCGGGCAAAACCTTCTGTGCGCATGCGCCGGGTGCGGTTGAGCCGCTGCAGAGCGCCATAAAATATTTCCGTGAAGAGTTTGAAGCCGGCATGGCACCGCAGGTGTTTGGCAATACCCGCGCGATTGGCGGTATTCAGCCTAACCTGCTTAAAGCACGCTGGTAATCTGCCGCAGAGCACGGAACAGGCCTGGTGCCGCCGCCCCGACAATGTCGTGTGTCGGGGCAAGAATATGATTAACGCTCGTCTCTGACGAGCCTTACGGAAGCATGTCACTATGGCTACAATTCATGTAGACGGTAAAGAGTATGATGTGAACGGAGCGGACAACCTGCTACAGGCATGTCTCTCTCTGGGCCTTGATATTCCTTACTTTTGCTGGCATCCGGCGCTGGGAAGCGTTGGGGCCTGCCGCCAGTGTGCGGTAAAGCAATTCCAGAATGCCGAAGATACCCGCGGCCGTCTCGTCATGTCCTGCATGACGCCGGCCTCTGACGGCACATTCATCTCCATCGATGATGGCGAAGCGAAAGAGTTCCGCGAAAGCGTGGTGGAGTGGCTGATGACCAACCACCCGCACGATTGTCCGGTGTGCGAAGAGGGCGGTAACTGTCACCTGCAGGATATGACAGTCATGACCGGCCACAGTTTCCGCCGCTATCGTTTCACCAAACGTACCCATCGTAATCAGGATCTCGGTCCGTTTATCTCCCATGAGATGAACCGCTGTATCGCCTGCTATCGCTGCGTGCGTTACTACAAAGATTATGCCGATGGCAAAGATCTGGGTGTCTACGGTGCGCACGACAACGTCTACTTCGGCCGCCCGGAAGATGGCACGCTGGAGAGCGAATTCTCCGGCAACCTGGTTGAGATCTGCCCGACCGGCGTTTTCACCGACAAGACCCACTCTGAACGCTATAACCGTAAATGGGACATGCAGTTTGCGCCGAGCATCTGCCAGCAGTGCAGTGTCGGCTGTAACACCAGTCCGGGTGAGCGCTATGGCGAGCTGCGCCGTATCGAGAACCGCTACAACGGTAGCGTCAACCACTACTTCCTGTGCGACCGTGGCCGCTTCGGCTATGGCTATGTGAACCGTAAAGATCGTCCGCGTCAGCCGATGCTGCTGCGTGGTAACGACTGGGTCACGCTGAACGCAGAGCAGGCGGTTAACGCCGGTGCCGATTTGCTGCGTCAGGCGAAAAAAGTGATAGGCATTGGCTCGCCACGCGCCAGCATCGAAAGCAACTTCGCGCTGCGTGAGCTGGTGGGTGCAGAAAACTTCTCTACCGGGATGCCCGCTGATGAGCAGGCTCGGCTGGAACTGATGCTGAAAGTGCTGCGTGAAGGCGGGATCTATACGCCATCGCTGCGCGAAATCGAAAGCTACGATGCGGTGCTGGTGCTGGGTGAAGACCTGACGCAGGTCGGCGCCCGCGTTGCCCTCTCGGTGCGTCAGGCGGTGAAAGGCAAAGCCCGCGAGATGGCGGCGGCGCAGAAGGTTGCCGACTGGCAGATCGCCGCGATCCTGAACATCGGTCAGAACGCGAAGCATCCGCTGTTTGTCACGCATGTCGATGAAACCCGTCTGGATGATATTGCCGCGTGGAGCTATCGCGCGCCGGTTGAAGATCAGGCGCGTCTCGGCTTTGCGATCGCCAGCGCGCTGGATGAATCCGCGCCTGCGGTTGCCGATTTCGACAGCGCGCTCAGCGGAAAAATGGACGTTATCGTTCAGGCGCTGGCTGGCGCGAAAAAACCGTTAATCATCTCCGGCACCCACGCGGGCAGCACCGCGATTATTGAAGCTGCGGCGAACGTAGCCAGAGCCCTGAAAGCACGTGGCGCGGATGTCGGCATTACCCTGCTGGCGGATCACGCCAACAGCATGGGCCTAGGCATGATTGGCGGTAATCCGCTGGAGCATGCGCTGGCGCAGTTGAGCAACGGTGAAGCCGATGCGCTGGTGGTGCTGGAAAACGATCTCTATCGCCATGCTCCGAAAGCGCAGGTGGACGCCGCACTGGCCCAGACCACTAACGTTATCGTGGTTGATCATCAGCGCACGGCGACGCTGGAGAAAGCCGGTCTGGTGTTATCGACCGCCAGCTTCGCGGAGAGTGATGGCACCTCGATTAACCATGAAGGCCGCGCTCAGCGTTTCTTCCAGGTTTACGATCCGGCGTACTACGACAACAGTGTAGTGATGCTGGAAAGCTGGCGCTGGCTGCATTCGTTGCACAGCACCCTGGAAAGCCGTCAGGTGGACTGGACTCAGCTCGATCACGTGATTGATGCCGTGGTGGCACGTCTGCCGCAGCTGGCCGGGATTAAAGAGGCGGCACCGGATGCCAGCTTCCGTATTCGCGGACAGAAGCTGTCGCGTTCGCCTATCCGTAACAGCGGACGCACGGCGGTACGCGCCAATATCAGCGTGCATGAACCCCGTCAGCCGCAGGATCAGGACACCATGTTCGCCTTCTCTATGGAAGGGAACAACCAGCCTTCAGCACCGCGTTCGCAGATTCCTTTCGCCTGGGCGCCAGGCTGGAACTCACCGCAGGCGTGGAACAAGTTCCAGGCCGAAGTGGGCGGCAAACTGCGTCATGGCGATCCGGGCGTACGCCTGTTTGACGCTGGCAGCGCTCAGTTGCCATGGTTCACTACCGTACCAAAGGCCTTCAGCCGTGATGCGCAGTGGCGCGTGGCCCCGCTTCATCGCCTGTTCGGCAGTGAAGAGATGTCACAGCGTTCACCGGTGTTCCAGCAGCGTATGGCCGAGCCTGCGCTGGTGATTAACCCGGAAGATGCAGCGAAACTGGGCCTGAACCAGGGCGCGGCGGCAGAGTTTAGCTGTGCCGGTGAAACTGTGCGTCTGCCGGTCCGTTTCTCGGCGTCACTGCAGGCGGGACAGATTGGCCTGCCGCTGGGCATGCCGGGCGTTCCGCCATTCCTGGCGAACAGTAAAATCGACACTCTGCAGGAGGCGGCGCAATGAGCTGGTTAACACCGGACGTTATCGACATTCTGCTGGCCATTGTGAAAGCTATCGTGATTCTGCTGGTAGTTGTGGCCTGCGGCGCGTTCATGAGCTTTGCCGAGCGTCGTCTGCTCGGCCTGTTCCAGAACCGTTATGGGCCAAACCGCGTCGGCTGGGGCGGGTCGCTGCAGCTGGTCGCGGACATGATCAAAATGTTCTTTAAAGAGGACTGGGTCCCGCCGTTTACCGATCGCTTTATCTTTACCCTGGCACCGGTTATCGCCTTTGTTTCGCTGCTGCTGGCCTTTGCTATCGTGCCGGTTTCGCCGACCTGGATGGTGACAGATCTGAACATCGGTCTGCTCTTCTTCCTGATGATGGCGGGTCTGGCCGTATATGCCGTGCTGTTTGCTGGCTGGTCGAGTAACAACAAATACTCGCTGCTGGGTGCCATGCGCGCCTCGGCGCAGACCCTGAGCTATGAAGTGTTCCTGGGTCTGTCACTGATGGGGGTGGTGGCGCAGGCGGGCTCGTTCAATATGAACGATATCGTCAACAGCCAGACGCACCTGTGGAACATCATCCCGCAGTTCTTTGGTTTTGTGACTTTCTGTATTGCGGGCGTCGCGGTGTGTCACCGTCACCCGTTTGACCAGCCGGAAGCAGAACAGGAGCTGGCAGATGGTTATCACATCGAATATGCCGGTATGAAATTCGGTCTGTTCTTTGTCGGCGAATATGTGGCGATTACCACCGTTTCAGCGCTGATCGTTACGCTGTTCTTCGGTGGCTGGCACGGACCTTTCCTGCCGCCGTTCATCTGGTTCGCCCTGAAAACGGCGTTCTTTATGATGATGTTCATCCTGATCCGTGCTGCGCTTCCGCGCCCGCGTTACGACCAGGTGCTGTCATTCGGCTGGAAAGTGTGTCTGCCGTTGACGCTGCTGAACCTGCTGGCTACGGCCGCAGTGATTCTCTATACAGCGTCGTAAGGGGTTAACAAATGACTTTGAAAGATATTGTCACAGGCTTTGGCACGACAGTTCGCAGTATCTGGCTGATCGGCCTGCACGCCTTTGCCAAACGTGAAACTCAGATGTACCCGGAAGAGCCGGTTTATCTGCCGCCACGCTACCGTGGTCGCATCGTATTGACCCGCGATCCGGATGGTGCAGAGCGTTGCGTCGCCTGTAACCTTTGCGCGGTGGCCTGCCCGGTTGGCTGTATTTCACTGCAGAAAGCAGAAACCAAAGATGGCCGCTGGTATCCCGAGTTCTTCCGCATCAACTTCTCACGCTGCATCTTCTGCGGTATGTGTGAAGAGGCCTGTCCGACCACGGCGATTCAGCTGACTCCCGATTTCGAACTGGGCGAGTTCAAGCGTCAGGATCTGGTTTATGAGAAAGACGACCTGCTGATTTCGGGACCGGGTAAATATCCGGAGTACAACTTCTACCGCATGGCGGGTATGGCAATTGACGGTAAAGATAAGGGCGACGCGGAAAATGAAGCGAAGCCTGTCGACGTCAAAGGCTTATTACCTTAAGGAGCAAGGCATGGAATTTGCGTTTTATCTTTGCGGACTGGTGGCGGTGCTGACGACGTTGCGCGTCATTACCCACACTAATCCGGTACATGCGTTGCTGTACCTGATCGTGTCGCTGTTATCGATCGCGGGCGTTTTCTTCTCAATGGGCGCCTACTTCGCCGGTGCGCTGGAGATCATCGTTTACGCCGGGGCCATCATGGTATTGTTCGTCTTCGTGGTTATGATGCTGAACCTGGGCAAACAGACCGAGAAGCAGGAGCGTGAGTGGCTCAGCCCGTCACTGTGGATTGGTCCGGGTCTGGTTTCGCTGCTGCTGCTGGTGGTGATGGTCTATGCCATTCTGACGGCTAACGATCAGGGCATCGATGGCACCGTTATCGACGCGAAAGCGGTGGGTATCAGCCTGTTTGGTCCTTATGTCCTGGCGGTTGAGCTGGCGTCAATGCTGCTGCTGGCGGGTCTGGTCGTGGCGTTCCACATTGGTCGTGAAGAGCGTCAGGGTGAAGTTCTGAGCAACCGTCCTGCTGACGCCGCCCAGGTGAAAAAGGAGAGCGCATGATCCCGTTACAACATGGATTGATTCTTGCCGCCGTGCTGTTTGTCCTTGGACTGACATCGCTGGTGATACGCCGCAATCTGCTGTTTATGCTGATCGGCCTTGAAATCATGATCAACGCCGCCGCGTTAGCTCTGGTGGTTGCCGGAAGCTACTGGGGTCAGGCCGATGGACAGGTGATGTATATCCTGGCGATCAGCCTGGCGGCAGCGGAAGCCAGTATCGGTCTGGCACTGCTGCTTCAGCTCTATCGTCGTCGTCAGACGCTGAACATTGATACTGTGAGCGAGATGCGCGGATGAATCTTCTCTATTTAACTGTCTTGTTTCCGCTAATCGGCTTTCTGCTGTTAGCGTTTTCGCGCGGTCGCTGGTCTGAGAACCTGTCGGCCACGGTGGGTATGGGATCGGTGGGTCTGGCGGCCCTGACCACGGCGATGATCGGTTTCGACTTCTTCGCGAATGGCCAGCAGGCTTACACCCAGTCACTCTGGACCTGGATGCATGTCGGTAACTTTGACATGAAGGTCAATCTGACGCTGGATGGCCTGTCGCTGACTATGCTGTCGGTCGTGACCGGCGTCGGCTTCTTCATTCACATGTTCGCCTCCTGGTATATGCGTGGAGAAGAGGGCTATTCCCGCTTCTTCGCCTATACCAACCTGTTTATCGCCAGTATGGTGGTTCTGGTGCTGGCCGATAACCTGATGCTGATGTATCTGGGCTGGGAAGGGGTAGGGCTCTGCTCCTATCTGCTGATCGGCTTCTACTACAGCAATCCGGAAAATGGCAAAGCAGCGATGAAAGCCTTCATCATCACTCGTGTTGGCGATGTCTTTCTGGCGTTTGGCCTGTTCATTCTCTACAACGAGCTGGGCACGCTGAACTTCCGCGAGATGATGGAACTGGCGCCGGCGCATTTCGCCGCCGACAACCACATGCTGCAATGGGCGACACTGATGCTGCTGGGTGGCGCGGTCGGTAAATCGGCGCAGCTGCCGTTACAGACCTGGCTGGCAGATGCGATGGCCGGTCCGACACCGGTTTCGGCGTTGATCCACGCCGCGACCATGGTGACGGCAGGGGTCTATCTGATCGCCCGCAGCCACGGCCTCTTCCTGCTGACGCCGGAAGTGCTGCATCTGGTGGGGATTATCGGGGCGATTACGCTGGTGCTGGCAGGTTTCGCGGCGCTGGTGCAAACCGATATCAAACGTGTTCTCGCGTACTCCACCATGAGTCAGATTGGCTACATGTTCCTGGCGCTGGGTGTTCAGGCCTGGGACGCGGCGATTTTCCATCTGATGACGCACGCCTTCTTTAAAGCGCTGCTGTTCCTCTCGTCGGGTTCCGTAATTCTGGCCTGCCATCACGAGCAGAACATTTTCAAAATGGGTGGCCTGCGTAAGAGCATTCCGCTGGTTTACATCTGCTTCCTGGTCGGTGGCGCGGCGCTGGCGGCACTGCCGCTGATTACGGCGGGCTTCTACAGTAAAGATGAGATCCTGTTTGGCGCACTGGCTAACGGGCACATCAATCTGATGGTAGCGGGTCTGGTCGGGGCGTTCCTGACCTCGATCTACACCTTCCGCATGATCTTTATCGTGTTCCACGGTGAAGAGAAAATCCACGCGCACGCCGGCAAAGGTATTACGCATCATCTGCCACTGATCGTGCTGCTGCTGCTCTCCACCTTCATTGGTGCGCTGATCACGCCACCGCTGGCGGGCGTTCTGCCAGCCAATGAATTTGGTGAAGCGGGCAAAGTGGGACTGGAAATCACCTCAGGCGTTGTCGCAATCGTCGGCATTCTGATTGCAGCGGCGCTGTGGCTGGGCAAACGTGAGCTGGTTACCCGTATCGCAAACAGCGCACCAGGCCGTTTCTTCGGCACCTGGTGGTTTGCGGCCTGGGGCTTCGACTGGCTCTACGACAAAGTGTTCGTCAAACCTTATCTGGGCATTGCGTGGCTGCTGAAACGCGACCCACTGAATGGCGTGATGAACCTGCCTGCACTGTTGTCACGTGTGGCTAACAAAGGCCTGGTGGTCAGTGAAAATGGCTACCTGCGCTGGTACGTGGCATCAATGAGCGTCGGTGCCGTAGTCGTGCTGGCTCTGCTGCTGGTGATTTAAAGATTGATGAGCGGGGCAGGTTAGTTAATCTGCCCATTGAGAATGTCAAAAATTGTCCTGAGCAAGGGCGTTATCGTCACAGCCAGTTTGGTTACCGCCAGCGCGCAGCAACCGCAGCATACCGAGGTATGTGAGGATTGCGAGCACTGCCGGGAAGCAAAATGGCAAGTAAGATAGCCCGAGCTAAGACAAAGAAAAGGGAAGTGTGCCGTGTTATTACCTTGGCTAATTATCATACCCTTCGTCGGCGGTCTGATCTGCTGGCTCACTGAGCGCCTCGGCGCGAAGGTGCCACGTTGGATCGCGCTGATCACCATGGGGCTGACGTTGGCGCTTTCGCTGCAACTCTGGTTGCAGGGAGGCTATTCACTGACGCAGGCAGCGGGCATTCCGCAGTGGCAGTCAAGTTTCTCCGTTCCCTGGATCCCACGCTTCGGCATCAGCTTCCATTTAGCCATTGATGGGCTGTCGCTGCTGATGGTGGTGCTGACCGGCCTGCTGGGTCTGATGGCGGTGCTTTGTTCCTGGAATGAGATCTCAAAATATCAGGGCTTTTTCCATCTTAACCTGATGTGGATCCTGGGCGGCGTGATCGGTGTGTTCCTCTCCATCGACCTGTTCCTGTTCTTCTTCTTCTGGGAAATGATGCTGGTGCCGATGTACTTCCTCATCGCGCTCTGGGGTCATAAAGCGTCAGACGGTAAAACCCGTATTTCCGCGGCAACCAAATTCTTCATCTATACCCAGGCGTCGGGTCTGGTAATGCTGATTGCGATTCTGGGACTGGTGTTTGTTCACTACAACGCGACTGGCGTCTGGACTTTCAGCTATGAGCAGCTGCTGCAGACTCCGATGTCAAGTGGCGTGGAATACCTGCTGATGCTGGGCTTCTTTATCGCTTTCGCCGTGAAGATGCCGGTGGTGCCTTTACACGGCTGGCTGCCGGATGCGCACAGTCAGGCACCGACCGCGGGCTCCGTCGACCTGGCCGGTATTCTGCTGAAAACCGCTGCTTATGGTTTACTGCGCTTCAGTCTGCCGCTGTTCCCGAATGCCTCCGCCGAGTTTGCACCGATCGCCAACTGGTTAGGCATCATCGGTATCTTCTACGGTGCCTGGATGGCCTTCTCGCAGACCGATATCAAACGCCTGATTGCCTACACCTCGATTTCGCACATGGGCTTTGTGCTGATTGCTATCTATACCGGCAGCCAGCTGGCGCTGCAGGGCGCGGTAATCCAGATGATTGCGCACGGTCTCTCCGCCGCCGCACTCTTCATCCTGTGTGGCCAGCTCTATGAGCGTCTGCATACCCGTGATATGCGTCAGATGGGTGGCCTCTGGTCGCGCATCAAATGGATCCCGGGCCTGTCGCTGTTCTTCGCGGTCGCTAACCTCGGTATGCCGGGCACCGGTAACTTCGTCGGCGAATTTATGATCCTGACGGGCAGTTTCCAGGTGGTACCGACGATTATCGTCATCGCGACCTTTGGTCTGGTGTTCGCCTCTGTTTACTCGCTGGTAATGATGCAGCGCGCTTACTACGGCGAAGCGAAATCGAAAGACCCGCTGCCAGGTATGTCCCCGCGTGAGTTTATGACCATCGGTGTTCTGGTGGTGCTGCTGGTGCTGCTGGGCGTCTATCCACAGCCAATCCTGGATACTTCGCACGCTGCCATGAGCAATATTCAGCAGTGGTTTACCGCTTCAATTTCAACTACAAGGCCGTAATTCGCCATGACAATAACTCCTCAACAATTGATTGCGTTGCTGCCGCTGTTAATCGTCGGATTGACGGTGGTGGTTGTGATGCTGTCCATTGCCTGGCGACGCAACCACTTCGTTAACGCCACGCTAACGGTGGTTGGCCTGAACCTGGCGCTGCTGTCGCTCTACTTTGTCGGGCAGGTCGGCGCGATGGATGTGACGCCGCTGCTGCGTATTGACGGCTACGCGATGTTCTATACCGCGCTGGTGATGCTGGCCAGCCTGGCGACCTGTACTTTTGCCTATCCGTGGCTGGCAGGCTTCCCGGACAACAAAGATGAGTTCTATCTGCTGGTGCTGATTGCGGCACTGGGCGGCATCGTGCTGGCCAGTGCTAATCATCTGGCCTCGCTGTTCATCGGGATTGAACTGCTGTCACTGCCACTGTTTGGTCTGATTGGCTACGCGTTCCGCCAGAAACGTTCGCTGGAAGCGGCGCTGAAATATACCATTCTGTCTGCGGCGGCCTCTTCATTCCTGCTGTTTGGCATTGCGCTGATCTACGCAGACTCGGGCAACCTGAGCTTCGTGGCGCTGGGCAAGAGTCTGACTGACAGCATGATCCACGAACCGCTGCTGCTGGTGGGGCTGGGCATGATGATCATCGGTCTGGGCTTTAAGCTTTCACTGGTGCCATTCCACCTCTGGACGCCGGATGTCTATCAGGGTGCGCCTGCGCCGGTCTCTACCTTCCTGGCCACCGCCAGTAAGATTGCGATCTTCGGTGTCATCATGCGCCTGTTCATGTATGCGCCGGTAACCGACAGCGAAGCCGTTCGTACCGTGCTGGCAGTGATCGCCTTTGTCTCGATTCTGTTCGGTAACCTGATGGCGATTTCGCAGAGCAACATCAAGCGCCTGCTGGGTTACTCCTCAATCGCGCACCTCGGCTATCTGCTGGTGGCGCTGATCGCGGTGAAAGATCATCAGCTGTCGCTGGAAACGTCAGGCGTCTATCTGGCGGGCTATCTCTTCAGCAGCCTGGGCGCCTTTGGCGTGGTGAGCCTGATGTCCAGCCCGTATCGTGGGCCGGATGCCGACTCGCTCTATTCCTATCGTGGTCTGTTCTGGCATCGTCCGATCCTGTCTGCGGTCATGACCGTGATGATGCTGTCGCTGGCGGGTATCCCGATGACGCTGGGCTTTATCGGGAAATTCTATGTGATTGCGTCAGGCGTCAGCGCCCACCTCTGGTGGCTGACCGGTGCCGTGGTAGCAGGCAGTGCGATTGGTCTGTACTACTACCTGCGCGTGACCGTAAGCCTTTACCTCAGCCCGCCGGAACTGCATACCCGCGATACCCCGGCGAACTGGGCGTTTACAGCCGGTGGTGTGGTGGTACTGATCTCCGCCATTCTGGTGCTGCTGTTAGGGGTTTACCCGCAGCCGCTCATCAGGCTGGTGCAGCTGGCGCAGCCACTGATGTAAACCGCATTTTGCGACGAATCAATCAGGCCTCCGGGCCTGATTTTTTTTTGCCTTAAGTTTGGCGAACCGGCAGATGCGGGCCGGGTCGCGCTGATGTAATGTATCCCTTTCATTACACAGGGAGAGACGATGAATATTGACTGGCACGACAGACATCACAGTGAACTCACGCAGCATGAGCTCTATGCACTGCTGGCGTTGCGCAGCGCTGTGTTTGTAGTTGAGCAGCAGTGCGCATATCTGGATGTGGATGGCAACGATCTACGGGCGGAAAACCGGCATCTGCTGGGCATGGCAGAGGGGCAGCTGGTGGCCTATGCACGTCTTCTCTCCCCGGACGATGCGAACAGTCCGGTGAAGATCGGACGGGTCATCGTGTCAGGGCAGGTGCGGGGCGCGCGGCTGGGTAACAGGCTGATGGAGCAGGCCATCGGCCGCTGCCAGCAGCACTGGCCGGGGCGCGATATTTTTCTTTCCGCGCAGGCCCATCTGGAAAGTTTTTATCAGCAACACGGATTCATCGCGCAGGGGGAGGCATACCTGGAGGATGGTATCCCGCACGTCGATATGCGGAAAAGCACACCATAAAAAAGGCGAGGCTGGTGCCTCGCCTTTTTTTATTAACCCACCGTCATCTGGCGGTCATCGACATATTTACGCTGATCCGGCGCAGGCGGGAAGTACTGATAGAGCCAGGTTTCGCTCAGCGTTTCATCCTTGCTACGCAGGAACAGACGCATCTCCACTGGCTGAGTGGAATCGCTGTTCGGATACCAGTCAAACAGGATGCGGTAGCCTTTCAGCGGATCAACATACAGGATCTCAACCTGCTTCACGGTTCCGGATGAGACAGTGATCACCGGCTCAATGCCTTTCGGTGCTGCGGCCTGCAAATCACCACCAATAAAGTCGATAGCGAAGCGACGGCACCAGGTTTCCGGGAAGTGTTCGCCCGGCGCCCAGCCTTCCGGGAAGCCACCGATACCGGTACGAGTGGCGTCAACGCGCGCCAGACCGCTGCGCACTGGCGGCAGTCCACTCCAGTAGAGTTTATAGGCGAAGCTCAACTCGCTGCCCGCTTTAACCGGCTCAGAAGGCTGCCAGAAGCAGACGATGTTATCCAGGGTTTCACCGGTGGTCGGGATCTCCATGAGATTAACTGCGCCTTTGCCCCACTTGCCGACCGGCTCCACCCACAGGCTGGGCCGTTTGTCATACCAGCCGATGACATCCTGATAATCTTTGAAGTCGTGGTTGAGCTGCAGCAGACCAAAGCCACGCGGATTCTCATCTTCGTAGGCGTTAAACTGCAGGCGCTGCGGGTTGTTCAGTGGACGGGCAATCCATTCGCCTTTCCCGGTCCACATGGCCAGGCGGTCGGAGTCGTGGATCTGCGGATGATAGGTGTTGCACATTCGGCGCTCGTTGGTGCCACAGCTGAACATACTGGTCATCGGCGAGATACCAATCTGACGAATCTCTTTACGGGCGAACAGGTGGTTTTCCACCTCCATCACCACGCGCTTCTCTTCGCAGTGGATAATGAACTTGTAGGCGCCGGTGAGGCTGGCACCATCCAGCAGGGCGTAACAGGTAAAGGTGGTGTCCTCTGCTTTTGGCGTTTCAAACCAGAAGGCGGTGAAATCCGGGAACTCTTCCTGGCCATTGCTGAAGGTGTTAATAGCAACGCCCCGTGCGGAAAGGCCATACTGGAATGTTTCGTCAACCGCACGGAAGTAGCTGGCACCCAGGAAGGAAACAATGTCACGACGGGCCAGTTCCGGCTTTTTGAACGCACGGAAGCCAGCAAAGCCGAGGTCAGTTTTACCCTCCAGCTGCTTCGTGTCGACGTGGGCATTGTTGTAGTTAAACAGCTCCGGGCGGAAGTGAATTTCACGCGCCTCACGGCTCTCGCCATCAACAGAAAACATGCGGATGCGCCGCTTAAAGCCCATACCCACATGGAAGAACTGCACATCCAGCTGACGATCGGGCAGATTGTTCCACAGCGAGTGATTCGCATCATACTGAATTTCGTTGTACGCCTGCGGCGTCAGCGTGGCCAGCGTCTCTGGCAGTGCGCCAGGTGCGCCGCCCCAGGGTTTTTTCGCCAGTGCTGCCGCGTTTTTTTTCAGTACGTCGAAATCGAAGCGCACGGCGTTCCCGTCTGCAATGCCATCTTCTGCCCATGCGGATTGCGCAAACAGCGTGGAGAGGCCGGTCATGCCACTGACGGCAGAGAAGGCCATTGACGCTTTCATAAACATTCTTCGATTCATGCCAGAGATCATTCCTTAGCTGTTCGAGGGTGTCGTGACTGTCGTGCAAAATGCACTTTTATGGCCCGGTAATTACAGGCAACAGAGGGGTACGACAGCAGGGTTACTGGAAAATTCAGTCACGTTAAAATTTATCAGATTAATCAAAGAAGCGAAGCGAAATTCAGGGCCTGCCGCTGCGTCTTACACTTCTTTGCGCTGCGAAGCGACAGCCCGCCGGAATCGTCCATTTTTAGCAGATGAAAAATCAGGGGATTCCTGGCGCAGGAAATCGGCAGTTCGCCAGATTGTGACTATAGTTAATGAACTGCTTTGCAATTCACACGGAGGAAACGATGGTAAATCAGACAAATCAATTCGAAACGGGCCTCGATGACGATATTGCGTTACTGACCGAAACGCTGGAAGAAGTGCTCAAATCATCAGGCGATCCGGCCGACCAGAAGTACATTGAGCTTAAAAGCAAAGCCGAACAGGCCCTGAACGACGTGAAATCCCGCGTCAGCCAGGCATCCGACAGCTACTACTATCGCGCAAAACAGGCCGCATACCGTGCTGACGACTATGTGCACGAAAAGCCGTGGCAGGGCGTCGGTATCGGCGCAACGGCTGGCCTGGTTCTGGGGCTGCTGCTGGCAAGTCGCTAATCGTGATGGCCAGACATCCTTAACATGAATAAACGGCGGGCAAATCCCGCCGTTTTTGATTCTCCTCCCTGCGCCTCTATCCCCCCTTATACGCAACGTGCTGCCCTGCATTTTACGGTCACATTCGCTGACGCGGCTGATTGTGTTTCGCGGCCGGACTTCCTACAGTTAAACAAACGTAAAAGGAGAAACGACGTGATCAGAGTAGAGATGCTGTCAACCGGGGATGAGGTGCTGCATGGCCAAATCGTCGATACCAACGCGGCCTGGCTGGCGGACGTGCTGTTTCAGCAGGGGTTACCTATGACCAGCCGCACTACGGTGGGCGATTCCCTCGAATCGCTGATTGCCACGCTTCAGGCGCGCAGCCACGAGGCCGATGTGCTGATTGTGAATGGCGGACTTGGGCCAACCAGTGACGATCTCAGCGCGCTGGCCGCTGCCAGAGCCTGTGGCGTTGAGCTGGAGATGCAGCACGAATGGCTGGCGCAGATGGAAGCCTGGTTCGCCAGCCGGGGACGCGTCATGGCGGCCAGCAATCGCAAGCAGGCTGAAATCCCGGCGAATGCTGAACTGATCGATAATCCTGTCGGCACCGCCTGCGGTTTCGCACTGCAACTTAATCGCTGCTGGATGTTCTTTACGCCTGGCGTACCGTCAGAATTTAAAGTGATGGTGGAGCAGCAAATCATCCCACGGCTGAAAGCGAAATTTTCACCGCCTGAGCCTCCGATCTGTCTGCGGCTGACGACCTTTGGTCGCGGCGAAAGCGACATCGCGGCAGAGCTGGAGCCGCTGCCGTTGCCGGAAGGGGTGGTAATGGGCTATCGCTCCTCCATGCCGATCATTGAGATCAAACTCACGGGACCGGCAAGCCAGCAGGTAGCGATGGAGCAGGTGTGGCAGCAGGTACGTCTGCAACTGGCAGAGTGCACGATTTTTGAAGGGACGGAAGGTTTACCGGCGTTGCTGGCCCGTGAACTTGCGCAACGCGGTGAGCAACTGGCGGTCAGCGAGCAATACACCGCCGGACTGCTCTGCTGGCAACTGGCGTCTGCCAGCGTGCCGCTGCGTGGTGGGGATATTTTACCGCCGCAGCCGGAGACGCTGGCGCAGCAGGTCGCCCGCACCCGCCATCTTGCGACGCAGCAGCAGTCGGCACTGGCGCTCTCCGTCGGCACTCTGGATCAGGAGGCAATATCCATCGCACTTCACACGCCGGACGGCAGCACAGGGCAGCGTGTGAAATTCAGCACCGGTCGCCATAATCTGGAGACGCGGCAGAAGGTGGTGGCGATGATGGCGATGAACCTGTTGCGTCGCTGGCTGCACGGCAGCGAGGTAAGTACGGGGCACGGCTGGATTGATGTGGTTGAAACCATCAGACAGTGATATCAGAGAAAATAAAACGGGCGCCTGAGGCGCCCGTTTGGTTTCTGACTCTGTTTCCTGAGTTGACGCCATCTTAATGCAGAGCCAGAACGGTCCGGCCACTCTTATAACTCAAGCTCAATCTCGCCTTTTGCTTTGCAGCAGCAGGGCAGAATCTCATCCTGCTGCACAAAAGCCAGTGGCTGCTGCGGATAATGCACTTCGCCTTTCAGCAGACGCATCCGGCAGGAGCCGCAGTAACCTTCACGACACTGGAACTCCACGCAGAGATTATTCGCTTCCAGCAGCGTCAGCAGATTGGTGTGCTCGTCTGTGCATTCCAGCCGGGTGCCGGAACTGCGCAGAATAACAACATCGCGGCTCATGATTACAGCTGGAAGTCGTCGAAGTCGTTGGCGCCCACTTCAGAATCGATCTGACCCACCAGATAGGAGCTGACTTCGACTTCCTGCGGCGCAACCTGGACGTTGTCAGAGACCAGCCAGGAGTTGATCCACGGAATCGGGTTTGAACGGGTCTGGAATGGCAGATCGAGGCCCACCGCCTGCATACGGATATTGGTGATGTACTCGATGTACTGGCAGAGAATATCTTTGTTCAGGCCGATCATTGAGCCGCCACTGAACAGATAGTCCGCCCACTCTTTTTCCTGCTCGGCGGCTTTCTTAAACAGCTCGAAGCACTCTTCGCGGCACTCTGCGGCGATCTCTTTCATCTCCGGATCGTCTTCACCACTGCGCAGCAGGTTCAGCATGTGCTGCGTGCCGGTCAGGTGCAGGGCTTCGTCGCGGGCGATCAGTTTGATGATCTTGGCATTGCCTTCCATCAGCTCACGCTCAGCGAAAGCAAACGAGCAGGCGAAGCTGACATAGAAGCGGATCGCTTCCAGCGCATTGACGCTCATCAGGCAGATGTAAAGCTGCTTTTTCAGCGCACGCAGGCTGACGACAACCTGTTTGCCGTTAACCTGATGTGTACCTTCGCCCAGCTGATGCCAGTAGTTGGTCATCTCGATCAGATCGTCGTAATAGCGGGAGATATCCTGCGCACGCGCCAGGATCTGCTCATTGGTAACGATATCGTCGAATACCAGTGCCGGATCGTTAACGATGTTACGGATGATATGGGTATAAGAACGGGAGTGGATCGTCTCTGAGAACGCCCAGGTTTCGATCCAGGTTTCCAGTTCAGGAATGGAGATCAGCGGCAGCAGCGCCACGTTCGGGCTGCGGCCCTGAATCGAATCCAGCAGCGTCTGATACTTCAGGTTGCTGATGAAAATATGCTTTTCATGCTCAGGCAGTGCCTGGTAGTCGATACGGTCGCGGGAGACGTCCACTTCTTCCGGACGCCAGAAGAAGGAGAGCTGCTTTTCGATCAGCTTTTCAAAGATGTCATATTTTTGCTGGTCGAAGCGCGCCACGTTTACCGACTGACCGAAAAACATCGGCTCTTTCAGCTGATCATTTTTGTTCTGTGAGAAAGTGGAGTAAGCCATAAATGTTGTCCAAAAAAGTAGACGAAGCCAGGCCTCGTGAAATGAATGAGGCGGGAGAGTTTCCCGCCTGACCATTAGATCTTACAGGCGCCGCTCTCGCAGCCGTCATCCTGGATAGAAGGTGCCAGGTCATCCTGCGCATCTTCCGCACCGTCACGGGTGTTCTGATAGTAAAGCGTCTTCACGCCGAACTTATACGCGGTCAGCAGATCTTTCAGCAGCTGCTTCATCGGCACCTTGCCGTTGGCAAAGCGTGACGGATCGTAGTTGGTGTTGGAAGAGATCGCCTGGTCGATAAACTTCTGCATCAGACCCACCAGCTGCAGGTAGCCGTCGTTGTTTGGCATTTCCCACAGCAGCTCATACTGATCCTTCAGACGCTCATACTCCGGCACCACCTGGCGCAGAATGCCATCTTTCGACGCTTTAATGCTGATATGGCCGCGTGGCGGCTCAATGCCGTTGGTGGCATTAGAGATCTGCGACGAGGTTTCAGACGGCATCAGCGCCGACAGCGTGGAGTTACGCAGGCCGTGCGTTTTGATCGCTTCACGCAGCGTTTCCCAGTCGAGATGCAGCGGTTCGTTGCTGATCGCATCCAGGTCTTTCTTGTAGGTGTCGATCGGCAGAATGCCCTGCGCATAGGTGGTTTCATTAAACCACGGGCAGGCGCCTTGCTCTTTCGCCAGTTCGTTTGAGGCTTTCAGCAGGTAGTACTGAATGGCTTCAAAGGTTTTATGCGTCAGACCATTTGCGCTGCCATCGGAGTAGCGCACGCCGTGTTTAGCCAGATAATAGGCGAAGTTGATCACGCCAATACCCAGGGTACGACGGCCCATCGCGCCACGCTGCGCAGCCGGGATTGGGTAGTCCTGATAATCGAGCAGGGCATCAAGGGCGCGGACGGCCAGGGTTGCCAGCTCTTCCAGATCGTCGAGGCTCTCGATCGCGCCGAGGTTGAACGCAGAGAGTGTACAGAGCGCGATCTCACCGTTTTCGTCGTTAACGTCTTCCAGCGGTTTGGTCGGCAGGGCGATTTCCAGGCAAAGGTTAGACTGGCGAACTGGCGCAATAGCGGGATCAAACGGGCTGTGCGTGTTGCAGTGGTCAACGTTCTGGATGTAGATACGGCCAGTGGAGGCGCGTTCCTGCATCATCAGCGAGAAGAGATCGACCGCTTTAACACGCTGTTTGCGGATGCTCTGATCCTGCTCATATTTGGTGTAAAGGCGCTCGAATTCATCCTGATCGGCGAAGAAGGCGTCATACAGGCCAGGCACGTCAGACGGGCTGAACAGCGTGATATCTTCGCCTTTCAGCAGGCGCTGATACATCATCTTGTTGAGCTGAACGCCGTAGTCCATGTGACGTACGCGGTTGCCTTCAACACCCCGGTTGTTCTTCAGTACCAGCAGGCTTTCGATTTCCAGATGCCACATCGGGTAGAACAGCGTAGCGGCACCGCCACGCACGCCGCCCTGAGAACAGGATTTCACTGCGGTCTGGAAGTGTTTGTAGAACGGGATACAGCCGGTATGGAACGCTTCACCGCCGCGGATCGGGCTGCCCAGCGCACGGATACGACCCGCGTTGATGCCGATACCGGCACGCTGAGAAACATATTTCACAATCGCGCTGGAGGTGGCGTTGATGGAGTCGAGGCTGTCGCCGCACTCGATCAGTACGCAGGAGCTGAACTGACGCGTCGGGGTACGCACGCCGGACATAATCGGGGTCGGCAGCGAGATTTTGAACGTTGAGATCGCATCATAGAAACGCTTGATGTAATCCATACGCGTGTCGCGCGGATAGCCAGAGAAAAGGCAGGCCGCGACCAGAATGTAGAGGAACTGCGCGCTCTCATAGATATCACCTGAGACGCGGTTCTGCACCAGATATTTGCCTTCCAGCTGCTTCACGGCGGCATAGGAAAAGTTCATATCGCGCCAGTGGTCGAGGAACGTATCCATCTGTGCAAACTCTTCCTGGCTGTAATCTTCCAGCAGGTGGCGATCGTATTTGCCCAGATCAACCATTTTAACTACCTGGTCGTAGAGCTTCGGCGGCTCAAACTGACCATACGCTTTTTTGCGCAGGTGGAAGATCGCCAGACGGGCAGCCAGGTACTGATAATCAGGGGCATCGCGAGAGATAAGGTCTGCTGCGGCCTTGATGATGGTCTCATGAATGTCAGAGGTTCTGATGCCATCATAGAACTGAATGTGAGAGCGCAGTTCCACCTGTGAGACAGAGACATTGTTCAGCCCTTCGGCAGCCCAGTCCAGCACACGGTGAATTTTGTCGAGGTCAATGCGCTCCTGGCGGCCATCGCGTTTAGTAACGAGCAGACTCTGGTTCATGTCGCGTTTTTACCTTTGCGTGAGTATCCAAAAATTAAAAGAAATCCCGGTTTATACACAGCCTATTCATTGTGAATAATATGTGGATAAACACTACATCTAGGGGGTGATGGGAAAAGCCATAACTACATGGAGGCATATTTTAGTATTTTGCGGCGGGTTAACAAGAGCAAAAATGATGGCTGAAGGGGTTGTATTTTTGCCGAAAATTCTCAGGCCACGCCTTATAAGGCCTGACATCGTGTCAACCAGATCACACTTTTTTTTCTAACTTTGATCGGGCGCGTATTTCTTATTCAATCCTCCGGATTCTTCACCAGAAGGGAGGAAAAATAGTCAAAAGCCGCTAGCAGGATTGCAGACAATCCGAAATCCGGCGACGGAAACGGCAGCAAAAAGACCGTAACCGGCTGGTAATGCTCAGAATAACGCGGGACGAAAATGAGAGGAGCAATGGGAAGAGGCCCGCCCGGATTCGGGCGGGCAGATCGCTTACACGGCGCGGTGGGTGTGCACCATGTAATTGACGTCGGTGCCGGGCGCCAGTTTGAAGCGGTTCGTGAGCGGATTGTAGTGCAGGCCAATGATGTGGCGTTCGCGCAGCGCGGTTTCATCAACCCAGCCCAGCAGTTCAGAAGGGCGGATAAACTTTTTCACGTCATGCGTTCCGCGCGGCAACATGCGCAGCACATATTCGGCGCCAAACACCGCCAGCAGCCAGGCTTTCGGGTTGCGGTTCAGTGTAGAGAAAAAGACCTCGCCACCCGGTTTGACCAGCTTCGCACAGGCATGAACCACCGAGCGCGGATCCGGGACATGTTCCAGCATCTCCATGCAGGTCACCACATCATATTTTCCGGCATGTTCTTCCGCGTGCGCTTCCACGGTCTGCTGTACGTAGTCCAGCGTCACGCCGCTCTCCTGCGCATGCAGACGCGCCACGGCCAGCGGTTCCGCGCCCATGTCCAGGCCGGTCACGATTGCGCCTTCACGCGCCATGCTTTCGGCTAAAATGCCGCCGCCGCAGCCGACGTCGAGCACGGTTTTACCAAACAGGCCGTTGCTGTGCTCTGCGATATAGCCCAGACGCAAGGGGTTGATACGGTGCAACGGTTTAAATTCACCCTCCAGATCCCACCAGCGCGAGGCAACGGCCTCAAACTTGGCAATTTCCTGTGCATCGACGTTGTGCTGATGATTCTGCGGTTGTGCATTCATTGAATCGTAACTCCTGACAAAATGTGTCCACAGTATAAACGCTTAACCGCCGATGGCACACCTTTCAGACGGAAGGAAAAGCAGGCGATATCGGTGGTTAACGTTCACCAGAGGATTGCAGTGTGATATACTTTCGCACCTTTAAAATCCGGGATTAAGTAGAGGGATAGCGGCTCCATGAGCGACCTTGCGAGAGAAATTACACCGGTCAACATCGAAGAAGAATTAAAAAATTCTTACCTCGGTTACGCCATGTCGGTCATCGTTGGCCGAGCTTTACCCGATGTGCGTGATGGCCTGAAGCCGGTTCACCGTCGCGTACTCTACGCGATGAGCGTACTGGGTAACGACTGGAACAAACCCTATAAAAAATCTGCCCGCGTCGTCGGTGACGTTATCGGTAAATATCACCCGCATGGTGATTCTGCCGTTTACGACACCATTGTACGTATGGCCCAGCCTTTCTCCCTGCGTTACATGCTGGTGGACGGACAAGGCAACTTCGGTTCCATCGACGGCGACTCCGCCGCGGCGATGCGTTATACCGAAATTCGCATGTCGAAAATCGCCCACGACCTGTTAGCTGACCTGGAAAAAGAGACCGTCGATTTCGTGCCGAACTACGACGGCACTGAGCAGATCCCTGACGTTCTGCCGACCAAAATCCCGAACCTGCTGGTGAACGGTGCTTCCGGTATCGCCGTAGGGATGGCAACGAATATTCCGCCGCACAACCTGCGTGAAGTCATTAACGGCTGCCTGGCTTACATTGAAGATGAGAACATCAGCGTTGAAGCGCTGATGGAGCACATTCCAGGGCCTGATTTCCCGACTGCCGCCATTATCAATGGTCGCCGCGGCATTGAAGAGGCGTACCGCACCGGACGCGGTAAAATCTACATTCGTGCGCGTGGCGAAGTGGAGGCCGATGCAAAAACGGGCCGCGAAACCATCGTCATTCATGAGCTGCCTTATCAGGTGAACAAAGCCCGCCTGATTGAGAAAATTGCGGAGCTGGTGAAAGAGAAGCGCGTCGAAGGCATCAGCGCACTGCGCGATGAGTCTGATAAAGACGGCATGCGTATCGTCATTGAGATCAAGCGCGATGCGGTTGGTGAAGTGGTGCTGAATAATCTCTACTCGCTGACGCAGCTGCAGACGTCGTTTGGCATCAACATGGTTGCCCTGCATCAGGGCCAGCCAAAGATTATGGCGCTGAAAGAGATTCTGGACGCCTTTGTTCGCCATCGTCGTGAAGTGGTGACGCGTCGTACCATCTATGAGCTGCGCAAAGCCCGTGATCGCGCCCATATCCTGGAAGGTCTGGCGATTGCGCTGGCGAATATCGACCCGATCATCGAGCTGATTCGTCGTGCGCCGACTCCGGCAGAAGCGAAAGCGGGTCTGATCGCGCAGGCCTGGGATCTCGGTAACGTGTCAGCCATGCTGGAGCGTGCAGGCGATGATGCGGCGCGCCCGGAGTGGCTCGATCCGCAGTTTGGTATCCGCGAAGGTCGTTACTATCTGACCGAACAGCAGGCTCAGGCGATTCTGGATCTGCGTCTGCAGAAGCTGACCGGCCTGGAACATGAGAAGCTGCTGGACGAGTACAAAGCGCTGCTGGAGCAGATTGCTGAGCTGCTGCACATTCTGTCGAGCGCCGAGCGTCTGATGGAAGTGATCCGTGAAGAGCTGGAGCTGATGCGCGATCAGTTTGGCGACGATCGTCGTACTGAGATCACCGCGAACTCTGCCGATATCAACATCGAAGATCTGATCAACCAGGAAGACGTTGTGGTGACGCTGTCGCATCAGGGCTACGTCAAGTATCAGCCGCTGAGCGACTATGAAGCGCAGCGTCGTGGTGGTAAAGGCAAGTCAGCTGCGCGTATCAAAGAAGAGGACTTCATTGATCGCCTGCTGGTGGCCAATACTCACGATACCATCCTGTGCTTCTCCAGCCGTGGCCGTCTCTACTGGATGAAGGTTTATCAGCTGCCGGAAGCCAGCCGTGGTGCGCGCGGACGTCCAATCGTCAACCTGCTGCCGCTGGAAGCTAACGAGCGTATTACAGCCATTCTGCCGGTTCGCGAGTATACCGAAGGCTTCAATATCTTTATGGCGACCGCGCTGGGCACCGTGAAGAAGACCGCGCTGAAAGAGTTCAGCCGACCACGCAGCGCGGGGATTATTGCCGTGAACCTGCGTGACGACGATGAGCTGATCGGTGTGTCGCTGACTAACGGTAACGATGAAGCGATGCTGTTCTCCGCAGCCGGTAAAGTGGTGCGCTTTGCAGAAACCGCCGTTCGCGCGATGGGTCGTACCGCTTCAGGCGTACGTGGCATTAAGCTGGCGGAAGGCGATCGCGTTGTGTCACTGATTGTACCGCGTGAAGAGGGTGCCATCATGACCGTGACGCAGAACGGGTACGGTAAGCGTACGGCTAACAGCGAATATCCGACCAAGTCGCGTGCGACGCAGGGTGTGATTTCCATCAAAGTGACCGAGCGTAACGGTCCGGTGATTGGCGCGGTTCAGGTTGTCGATAGCGATCAGATTATGATGATCACCGATGCCGGTACGCTGGTGCGTACCCGCGTGTCAGAAGTGAGCGTCGTGGGTCGTAATACCCAGGGTGTCATTCTGATTCGTACGGCCGAGGATGAGAATGTCGTGGGTCTGCAACGTGTTGCTGAGCCGGTTGAAGAAGAAGAGCTGGATTCAATCGACGGCAGCGTAGCGGAAGGCGAAGAGGATATTGCGCCGGAAGCCGAGATCGATGATGAAGAGATTGCACCGGAAGAGGATGCTGACGGTGAAGACGACGCGGCGGAAGACGAAGCGTAATTTGTCTGGAACACGCTAAGGTCGTTGCAGAAACGGCAGGTCAGGGGAAACCCGGCCTGCCGTTTTTTTTGCCTGAACGTTGGGGACGGGAAGATCGCTTTAAGTGGGGTGCTGCCGAAAGGCCCGCTACGCCCGATCGCAAAGGAATCCCGCTTCCCTGGCGTAGACGCTTTGCTCTTCGGGCAGGGCGGGTCTTTCTCGCTGGGGCTTTTGTGTCGCTTCAGGTGGGATAGCGCGTTGAGTGAGGAAGCTGGTGGTCGATCTCAGAGGGAAATCGCTTTGAGCCGGGTGCTGCCGAAAGGCCCGCCATGCCCGATCGCAAAGGAATCCCGCCTCCCTGCGGATCGGCCACGCCACCCCTGGCGTGGACGCTTTGCTCTTCTGGCATAGCGGGTCTTTCTCGCTGGAGCTTTTGTATCGCTTCAGGTGGGGTGGCGCGTTGAGGAAGCTGGTGGTCGATATTAAAGGGAAATCGCGGTGAGCCGGGTGCTGCCGAAAGGCCCGCCATGCCCGATCGCAAAGGAATCCCGCCTCCCTGCGGATCGGCCACGCCACCCCTGGCGTGGACGCTTTGCTCTTCGGGCATAGCGGGCCTTTCTCGCTGGAGCTTTTGTATCGCTTCAGGTGGGGGGGCGCGTTGAGGAAGCTGGTCATCGATATTAAAGGGAAATCGCGGTGAGCCGGGTGCTGCCGAAAGGCCTGCTATGCCCGATCGCAAAGGAATCCCGCCTCCCTGCGGATCGGCCACGCCACCCCTGGCGTGGACGCTTTGCTCTTCTGGCATAGCGGGTCTTTCTCGCTGGAGCTTATGTATCGCTTCAGGTGGGGTGGCGCGTTGAGGAAGCTGGTGGTCGATATTAAAGGGAAATCGCGGTGAGCCGGGTGCTGCCGAAAGGCCCGCCATGCCCGATCGCAAAGGAATCCCGCCTCCCTGCGGATCGGCCACGCCATCCCTGGCGTGGACGCTTTGCTCTTCGGGCATAGCGGGCCTTTCTCGCTGGAGCTTTTGTATCGCTTCAGGTGGGGTGGCGCGTTGAGGAAGCTGGTCATCGATATTAAAGGGAAATCGCGGTGAGCCGGGTGCTGCCGAAAGGCCTGCTATGCCCGATCGCAAAGGAATCCCGCCTCCCTGGCGTGGACGCTTTGCTCTTCAGGCCGGGCGGGTCTTTCTTGTCAGGGCTTTTGTGTTGCTTCAGGTAGGCTGGCATGGGAGAGCAGGGCGGGTCTTTCTCGTTTTAATGGGGGCCGCTTAATATTATTGTGAACGCGTGTTTGGTCAGGGGGCAGGAGCGACGCTCTGATACAGGCGTTAACGACCTTGTCACGCTGTCCTAAAAGCGTCTCAAACCACCCGCTAAGCCTGCGGCTGGCTGGCTTTTTACGCCCGATAAAGCTAGTGTATGAGCATTAAAAATCGACGATGCGACTAACCTTGCCAACTGCGAGTTACCTTTGAAATATCCTGTCTCTTTCCGCACCACGCTTCGCATCTCGCGTTATCTTTTCCGCGCGCTGGCGCTGCTAATCTGGACGCTGGGTGCTGTTCTGACGGCGTTTTACATCATCAGCGTGCTGCACAATAAAGAGACGCAGGTTCGTCAGGAGTTTGCCAGCAATTACGGCACAGTACAGTGGTATGTGCGTCATTCGGCAGACATGATGCGTGAGCTGAAATATATCACCGAGAATCGCCTGACCAACGCCAGCAGCGGGCTGGATGTTCTGACGGGCATGATGCCGGGTAAAGCCACCCAGCCGCAGTTTACGCCGCTGTTTTCCGATGGCGACTGTACCGCAATGAGCAATACCTGGCGCAACTCGCTCGATTCCCTGAGTTACTACATTAATTACTGGAAAAGCAATTTCGCCTCGTCGTATGAACTGAACCGGGTGTTCTTTATCGGTGGCGAGAGTCAGTGTCTGGCCGACTTTACCATCAGCAGCAGCAATGCTGACCGGGAGCGCAGCCTGAAAGCGCTGCGTGAAAATGTGCTGCGCTACCGAAACAGCAGCGAGGAAGAGCGTCGTAATCCGATGTACTGGATCAACAGCAGCGCTCAGCCAGGCGTCGGCACCTTCTATATGGTTGTACCGGTTTATGTCGCGAATAAGCTGCAGGCGCTGCTGGGCGTGGAGCAGAATATTCGCCTGGATGAGTTTATCCAGCCTGGCAGCCTGCCGATCATCGCCTCGATTACGGATGAAAATTATCGGCCGCTGCTGAACTCACGACGCGGCGGGCTGGGCTTTTCGCTCGATAACCTCCCTGACGATAAAACCTGGTTCGGCTACCTGAATGGCTATCGTCAGCTGGTGCTGAAAAAGCCGCTGCCGCCATCAGATCTTAACGTGGTCTGGTCGATACCGACCGACGCGATGGTGGATCAGCTAAAGCTGATGATTATCAACGCGCTGCTGCTTAATATTTTCAGCGCCGTGATCCTGATTACTCTGGCCTGGATATTTGAGCGGCGGATGTTCCTGCCAGCGGAAGAGAATGCCCATCGGCTGGAGGAGCACGAGCAGTTTAACCGTAAGATTGTCGCCTCGGCGCCGGTCGGGATCTGCATTTTACGCACCAGCGACGGCACCAATATTCTGAGTAACGAGCTGGCACATAACTATCTGACGCTGCTGACTCAGGAAGATCGTCTGCGGCTGAATGAGATTATCGGCGGTCAGCAGGTCAACTTTGTCGATGTGCTGACCGGCAGTAACACTAACCTGCAAATCAGTTTTGTTCATTCACGCTACCGTAACGAGAACGTGGCGATCTGCGTGCTGGTTGATGTCTCGGCGCGCGTGCGGATGGAGCAGTCTCTGCAGGAGATGGCCCATGCGGCAGAGCAGGCCAGTCAGTCAAAATCGATGTTCCTTGCCACGGTCAGCCATGAGCTGCGAACGCCACTCTATGGCATCATCGGAAACCTTGATCTGCTGCAGACCAAAGAGCTGCCCAGCGGGATTGATTCGCTGGTGACGGCGATGAATAACTCGTCCAGCCTGCTGCTGAAAATCATCAGCGATATTCTCGACTTCTCGAAAATAGAGTCGGAGCAGCTGAAGATTGAACCGCGTCCGTTCGCCCCGCGCGAAATTGTCACCCACATCGTTGGCAACTATCTGTCGCTGGTGGTGAAGAAGCGGCTGACGCTCTACTGTTTTATTGAACATGATGTTCCGCAGGTGCTGGATGGCGATCCGCTGCGCCTGCAGCAGGTCATTTCGAATCTGCTGAACAACGCCATCAAGTTCACGCATACCGGCTGCATCATTCTGCACGCCTATGTGGAGCAGGGCTACCTGGCGTTTCGCGTGCGCGACACGGGCGTGGGAATTCCGGCCAAAGAGCTGCCACGCCTGTTTGATCCCTTTTTCCAGGTAGGGAATGGGGTGCAGCGTAATTTCCAGGGCACCGGGCTGGGGCTGGCGATCTGTGAAAAACTGATCAATATGATGGACGGCGATATTGAGGTCGACTCCGAGCCAGGCATGGGCAGTCAGTTCATTGTGCGCATCCCGATCTACAAAGGGCAGAAGCCGTCACTGCTGCTGCCGGAAGATTTGCAGGACAGGACGATCTGGCTGGCCATGCGAAACGACTACCTTGCCGCCTTTATGACGCGGCAGATCCAGCAGCAGGGCATCCAGGTCGCGGAGTACAACGGCAAGCCTGACCCCGATGATGTGGTGATGACCGACTACGATTTTGTACCGGATGTGCCGCTGCGTGCGCTGGTCACCTTTGATGGATCGCATGTGGATATGCCGCGCGAACGTCAGCCCGGACACTGGGTCCACTCGACCGCCACGCTGCATGAGGTTCCGGCGCTGCTGGCACGCATTTACCGAATTGCGCTGGGACAGGATGCAGCGGATGCACTGCTGCTTGCCGTGCCGGTCGAAGAGAAGGTACATAACGATGACATCATGGTACTGATTGTCGATGATCATCCCATCAACCGTATGTTGCTTTCGGAACAACTGGGCACGCTGGGCTACCAGGTCAAGACCGCGCAGGATGGCGTCGATGCGCTGAATGTCCTCAGCCGGAATGAGATCGATATCGTGCTCACCGACGTCAACATGCCTAATATGGATGGTTATCGTCTGACACAGCGGTTGCGTCAGCTGGGCCATCTCTTCCCGGTTATTGGTGTCACGGCGAATGCACTGGCGGAAGAAAAACAGCGTTGTATGGATGCGGGTATGGATAACTGCCTGTCAAAACCGGTAACGCTGGATGTGCTGAAAGGCTCGCTGGCAATCTATGCAGAGCGGGTGCGTAAAACGCGGGCAGGATAGGGCAGGCAGGGAGAGAGACGGTACAGGCTGTACCGTCTCACAAACGCGTTATTCTCTTTCGACCTGCGTCTGGCTGACAGAAGAGAGGTAGTTCAGCAGTGCGATATCGTTATCCACGCCCAGCTTCATCATTGCTGATTTCTTCTGGCTACTGATGGTTTTGATACTGCGGTTCAGTTTTTTGGCGATTTCAGTTACCAGGAAGCCTTCAGCAAACAGACGCAGTACTTCGCTCTCTTTAGGTGACAGACGTTTGTCGCCGTAACCGCCCGCGCTGATTTTCTCCAGCAGTTTTGCCACGCTTTCCGGCGTATATTTCTTGCCTTTCTGCAGTGCAGCCAGTGCTTTTGGCAGATCCGTTGGTGCGCCCTGTTTCAGCACGATCCCTTCGATATCGAGATCCAGCACGGAGCTGAGGATCGCCGGGTTATTGTTCATGGTCAGAACAATAATCGAGAGGTCAGGGTAGTGACGTTTGATGTATTTAATCAGCGTGATGCCATCGCCATACTTCTCACCGGGCATAGAGAGGTCGGTGATCAGGACGTTAGCGTCAAGTTTGGACAGATTGTTGATCAGTGCTGTTGAGTCTTCGAACTCACCTACAACGTTGACCCATTCAATTTGTTCCAGAGATTTTCGGATACCGAAAAGGACAATTGGATGGTCATCGGCAATAATTACATTTAAGTTATTCATCTTATTGGTTACCTTGCTGCAGCAGTTGATTGACGTAAGCGTCAATATCACTGGTGGTATTTTTAATGTCTGAATCGTCACACACTTTAATGTGGTGTTCTAACTCTTCACAAAGCTGTTTGCCGGGAGTCAGATTGAGCATGGCAAACACGCCCTTCAGGCGATGCGCTGTCTGAGCAAGCGAAGCGTAGTCCTTTTCCGCTGACTCAGTATACAGTCTCTTCACATCATCCGGTACTGTCTCCGTAAACAGCTGGAAATAGCCGCCGCTCATCAATGGCGTGGCTGCGTCGTCTTCCGTGTCATTATCCATCACGTCATACGACAGTTGCTTCTCAATCAGGGCCAGCAATGCATCAAGCAGCGCATTGCTGAGATTGAAATTCACCCGATACTGCTGGTCATTAAGGGCATGATGCCCCAGCTCATCCTCTGCCAGCAGCAGTGCCCAGCCGCTGAGCTTCAGGGGATCGTCGGTGACCAGCACATCGTGATCCTGACCGGAGATACGCTCGTCGGGCGTCAGGCAACGCGCTCCCCAGTTTTCCAGATGGCGGCAGACGATCTTATGCACGTCCTCCACGGTGATCTCCACCAGCGCGGTCACGCCATCCAGAATTTTTTCCTCTTCCTCTTCCTGCTTCTGTTCCAGCGCCAGCGGCAACTGCATATTGTAGCGCGTGCCGATGTCCGCTTTCGCCACGATATCGAGGCTGCCGCCCATTTGCTTGCAGAGCTGCTTACACAGGAAGAACGCCATGCCTGACGCCTGCCCGTAGCGATCCTGACTGGTGTCGCCCAGGAACGGGAAGTCAACGTTAGCCAGTTCATCCACCGTCAGGCCGGCCCCGGTATCAACCAGTTCGATCATCAGCCTGTCGGGCTGTTTTCCTGTCGTCTTCACTTCCAGGGTGATTTTTCCCCAGCGGGTGGTCGTCAGAGCATAGTGCATCAGCGTGGTTAGTACCTTACGCAGGGCACGACGGTCGCCAAAGCGCATTTCGTCGTTCGCCAGATGGTTATTCACCACCAGCGACAGCCCTTTGCGGCGCATCAGCGGGAGGCTCTCCAGCGCGATCTCATCCAGCAGCTCCTGCAGATTGAAGATGGTCGCATCCGGTGACCAGTCGTGCGCCTCCAGCCGGTTCAGCAGAACGATATCATCCACCAGCCTTACCAGCCCCTGACTCTCATCGAGCAGATCCAGCACGGTTTCATCTTCGTCGCGCTGACTCAGCTGCACCAGCTGGGCGACCATCTTCTCCAGCGGCTGATTCAGCGCATGGCCCAGATTGTGCAGCAGCTGCTGCCGCATCTGATGGTTGCGATCCAGCACCTGCTGCGCCTTCTGCAGTTTTTTGTTCACCAGCAGCTCGCGATCCTGATCGCGCATCATAAACAGCTGCGTATGCGGCGACAGCACGCTGCGGGCGTGACGGATCTCATACACTTCGTTGTTGATGGTGGCCTGGAGCACGCCCTGGTGCTGGTCGGACATATTGATGATCTTCTGCAGATTGAGATGCGGCAGAAGATGTTCGGCAATTTTATTGCTCAGCAGGGTGCGGTTGCTGGCGAAGTCATAGACCAGCAGGCCGACCGGCAGGCTGGCCACGATCTCTTCATTCAGCACCCGCAGCGAATCGAGTTCCGCGCTCTGGTTTTCGCTGGGGCGCAGCGACTGCTGACGCAGCAGCACGATCCCGGCCAGCGACAGCAGGAACAGCAGCAGGTTAATCAGCAGCGGCCAGAGCAGATTGTAGAGACTGTCGAGGATCAGGCGGGTGATCGGGACCTGATAGACCAGCTGCAGCGAGGTGCTGGGCAGGGTCGCTGTGATCTCAATATCAGGATTAACCAGCGAGATGCGGGTGTTTTCCACCTCCTGCTGGTCATTGCTGCTGGCAGGCAGGCTGCTGTCCTGACGCAGCTGGAAATTCTCCAGCGGCATGTTCTGCGGAATCAGGTCGTTAACCGGCAGATCAAAGGCGACCACGGTGGCCAGGTGGCCCGGCTGATTAAAGGTCGTGCGCAGCGTGAAATAGTGGTCATTCTGAAAAGCAAGATGGCGCAGTGGCGAGAAACTTTCCCGTTCATCCAGCGCGTTGGCCTGCTGCAGCATCTCCGCGCGGCGTCCATCAACCATAGAGCTGATGGCACTCTCTTTATAACGTGTCGCCATATCTTTCAGCGGCAGGGTCGAGATCATAATCAGGCTGTTATCCTGACCGTTAAGAAAATACATCGACCAGGTGGGGTTTTCCGCGCCCCAAAGGGTGTCGAGATAGTTCGACATCCGCATCGTCATATCCAGCGTGCTGCTGTCGTGCGAGCCAAAAATCAGCGCTTCAGTTTTACGCCGGGTTTTTTCCAGATAATAGACATCAGGACGCAGTCGCGTCTCCTGCAGATTACTGCCGGGCGTCGCTCCCGCCGCACTGGTGGAGAGATTTTCATAGATCTGCCAGGTCGCAAAGCGATAGGCGTCGATGCGCTTCTGTACGTCACGCGCCAGATCGTCCATGGCATACCGTTTTCCGGTCAGCCAGGCGTTCACCGAGTTGTGCACCATGAAGCCCAGCGCCAGCAGGAGCACCAGATTGAAAACCACAAAAAAGCGGGTGACGTTGCCGGAGGTCAGTGGAAACTTATACAACATAGCGTGTCAGGTACCTGAATTATCGCGCAACTTTTCGCGCACTGGCGGCTACCGCTAACAGCAACAGGGCAATCACTAAAAATGCACCACTGAGGCTGATCCATTGCGAAATAAATCCGATTAAAGCCGGACCTGAGAGAATACCCGCATATCCCAGCGTTGTCATGGCAGAAATCGCCAGGTTCGCAGGCATATCCCGCTGATTACCGGCAGCATTGAACAACATCGGCACCGTATTAGACAAACCAAAGCCGACCAGCAGAAAGGCAAACAGGGCGATCGCCGGCCAGGGCAGCCAGACAGCCAGGGTCATGCCCGCCGCCGCAGTCAGCGCACCCGTCAGCATCACCGGATAGCGGCCAAATCGCGAAATGACTTTATCGCCGCTGAAACGGCCCAGCGTCATCGCTACCGAGAATATTGCATAGCCCAGTCCGGCATAGGCCGGTGTCATGGCCGGATTCTGCAGCAGCAGCAGTGCGCCCCAGTCCAGTACGGCGCCCTCCGCCAGAAACAGGATAAAGCAGAGCAGGCCAAGAAAAGCGACCCAGCCACGCGGGATCACCAGCCAGGGCTGATCGGGCTGGTGCAGGCGCTCGTTCATTAACACCGGCAGTCGCCACAGCAGCAGGATCAGCATGACGGCCATCACCATCAGTGTGGCGGCCAGCGGGGTAAAGGACTGGCTCAGCAGCAGGCTGACCGTGCCCGCGCCCAGAATCCCGCCCAGACTGAAGAAGCCGTGAAAGCCGGACATCATTGGTTTTCCGGCAGCCTGCTCGACCTGCACCGCCTGATAGTTCATCGCCACATCCAGCATGCCCAGTCCGGCACCAAAAAGCATCAGCGCCACCGCCATGACCAGATGCGAATCTGCCGTGGCCAGCAGCGGCATCATCAACAGCACTAATAGCGTGGAGAAGGCCATCACCCGGCGACAGCCGAACCGCGCCACCAGCGTACCGGTCACTGGCATGGCGGCCAGCGACCCGATTCCCAGACAGAGCAGTAATGCGCCCAGAGACGCGCCGCTGAGCTGCAGGCGATCGCGGGCAAACGGAACCAGCGGAGCCCAGGCGGACATGCCTAATCCATTAATCAAAAAGATGGTGCGCGTGCCCCAGTTCAGGCGGCTCTGCTGTTTATGTTGTTGTGCAGCGTCCAGTGCGGTCATAGGTCAGATTCATCAAAGGTAAAGCGGAAAAGTGTAGCACTGGCCGGGAGTCAGCGGCCCTTACACGGCTTATCAGAAGTCATGCAGCAACATCGTCTGAATCATAAAACCGGGAGTTTACCGACTTTTACTGCGCCGCGAATTTTTTCCAGAACTTTCCTGGCATCGTGCGGCTCTGCAAAAGGTGACTTAACACAAATTTCCTGTCTGTTTTTAATATGTTGCTGACGACCTGCGAGAACAGGACCACGAATAAATGCTAGCTGACTCACATATTCAGCAAATTTTTTTTAACGCTATAACGTTTCTCAAGTGCTGCTTTTTTGCTCTTTCCGCATCATTTATGGACACAGTCAGCAATAAATTGACATGAAAAAACAATGACGAAGCGCGTTTTCAGAAAGCCTTTTCCCATTTCTTGCTTATGTAAAAAGTATTAAATCATAATGAAATCTGCACATTGCAATTGATTTTTCATCCGGCTACGCTAAAAATCAATTTGTCAGAACCGTTACGTTCTCCGCGAGTCTGCAAGAAAATTCCAACAAAAAAAAGCGACGTATCCCGCAATACGCCGGGTCTTTGCCGTAGTTTTGCTGCGCTGTTTCTCTGACCACCAGGTGGATACACCTTCCTTTTCAGGGAGGTAAACCTAAATGTGAAAATCATAAGCATAAAAATAATTTATGTTTGTGGATTCAGTACATTAGCCAATCTGGTGGAATAGAGGTTAAAAATGGCAGAACTCACGCAAGGCCGTGTCGATATTATCTCGCGCGAAAATGGCACGCTCATCTCACAATCGGTTGCCGGTTCATCACAATCCATTAACCTTACCGAGCCCAGTGTCGTGCGTATCAACGGCACGCGCGCCCTTGTCACTCAATATGAGCGCCAGGGCAACGATTTAGTGCTGCACATGCGCGACGGCAGCACCGTTCGCTATCAGAAATTCTTCCTGGACGACGCCGATGGCCAGCATAGCGAGCTGGTGTTCGACGATGGCGTTAATCCACCGGAACATGCGCTCTTCCCGGAAACCGCAGAAGGGGCTGAGCTGGCCTCCAGTTCGGTCACACCAACCTACGAATCTCTGGACAGCGTAGAGCCGCTGCTGCTGGCCGATAACACTAACACCTCAATGGGCGTAATCACCGCGGGCGGTCTGGGCGTGCTGGGCTTAGCCGGACTGGCCGTGGGCTTAGGCGGTGGCGGTGGCGGCGGAGATAACGGCGGCGGCACTGACCCCGGAAACCCGGTGACGCCAGGCACACCTTCCATCACCCTTAATCCGTTTGCCGGCGATGGTGTACTGGATAACGCCGAGAAAACCAGCGATCAGGTGGTGAGCGGGACCACCAGTAATGTCGAAGCGGGTCAGATTGTCACCGTGACGCTGGGCGGCCAGACCTACAACACCACCGTCGGGGCGGACGGCAGCTGGAGCGTCACGATTCCGGCCGCGGCTCTGGCGGCGCTTCCGGCGGGCAGCACGACTATCGATGTCAGTGTGACCAACGGGGCGGGTACGACGGCGAGCGGTAGCCTGCCTGTTACCGTGACCGCCCCCGATCCTGGCACGCCCGCAACGCCTGCCATCAGCCTCAATCCGTTTGCCGGCGATAATCTGCTGGATAACAACGAAAAAACCACCCCGCAGACCCTCTCCGGCAGCACCAGTAACGTCGAGGCCGGACAGATCGTAACGGTCACGCTGGGCGGCCAGACTTATAACGCCACCGTTGGCGCAGATGGCACCTGGAGTGTCGCCATCCCGGCCGCCGCGCTCTCCGCGCTGGCCGCGGGCAGCAGCACCATCGCCGTCAGCGTCACCAGCGCCGCCGGCACAACGGCGTCCGCCACTCTGGGCATCCAGGTGCAGGCACCGGACACTACGCCAGGCGTGCCCTCCCTGACCATCGCTCCGTTCACCGGCGATGACGTGCTGAGCAACGCCGAAAAGAGCACGCCGCAGACCCTCTCCGGCAGTACCAGCAACGTTGAGGCCGGGCAGATCGTTACCGTTACGCTGGGCGGGCAGAGTTACAGCGGCAGCGTCGCGGCCGACGGCAGCTGGAGCATTACCGTGCCTGCCGATGCGCTGGCGGCACTGGCCGCCGGTTCAGTGACCGCCACGGCAACCGTCGCAAGCCAGGCAGGCACCGTTGCCAGCGGTAGTCTGACCTTCACCGTTGAGGCACCAGCGACGCAGCCGGGCACGCCGGTTATCACCATCGATCAGTTTGCGGGGGATGACATCCTCAGCAACAGCGAGAAAAACAGCGACCAGCTCCTGAGCGGCAGCACCGCCAACGTGGAGGCGGGGCAGGTTGTGACCATCACGCTGGGCGATCAGACCTACAGCGCGGTGGTGGATGCGCAGGGCAACTGGAGCGTCACGCTCTCGTCTGCAGCACTGAATACGCTGGCCGCCGGATCGGTCGCGATCTCTGCCGTTGTCACTAATCAGGCGGGTACGCAGGCCAGCGAAAACCGCACCATCAGCGTCGATACACCGGTGGTGACGGGCCCGCCCGCGATCACGCTGGATGACTTTACGGGCGACAATCAGCTGAGCAACGCGGAGAAAACCACCGATCAGACCGTGACTGGCAGCACCAGCAACGTGGAACCGGGTCAGCTGGTGACGGTGACTCTGGGCGGACAGACCTACAGCGGCACTGTGGACGCACAGGGCAACTGGAGCGTAACGCTGCCATCGGTCGCCCTGAGTGCCCTGGCATCGGGCACAACAACCCTGACGGTATCGGTCAGCAACGCGGCTGGTGACACGGCGACCAACAGCCTGCCGCTGAATGTCGAGGCTCCGGTTACACAGGCGGGCGATCCTGTTATCACCATTGGTCAGTTTGCCGGGGATGACATCCTGAGCAATGACGAAAAAGGCACCACCCAGACGCTCTCCGGCAACACCACTAACGTCGAGGCGGGCCAGACGGTAACCGTCACCCTGGGTGGACAGACTTACCTGGGCACCGTAGATGGCAATGGAAACTGGAGCGTGAGCATCCCGGCCGCCGCGCTGGGGGATCTGCCTGCGGGATCCAATGCAATTAACGTGTCAGTCAGCAACGCCGCAGGTGTCATCGCCATTGAAACCCGCGACATTGCGGTGGAAGCCCCGGCGACGCAGCCGGGCGAGCCCGTTATCACGATCAATCTGTTTGCCGGTGATGATGTGCTGAGCAACGATGAAAAAACCAGCGATCAGCTGCTCAGCGGCACCACCTCGAACGTCGAAGCCGGTCAGGTTGTGACGGTCACGCTGGGTGATCAGACCTACAGCACCACGGTCAACAGCGATGGCAGCTGGAACCTGAACGTACCAGCCAGCGCACTGGCCGCCCTGGCAGCGGGAAGTGCGACCATCACTGCCAGCGTCACCACGCAGGCCGGAATCGCGGCGAATGAAGATCGGTCGATTGTGGTAGAGGCCCCGTCACAACCGGGCGCACCGACGGTCACGATCGCCGTGTTTGCCGGTGACGATCTGCTGGACAACAGCGAGAAAACGCTGGATCAGACGCTCTCCGGCAGCACCAGCAATGTTGAAACGGGCCAGACGGTCTTCATTACGCTCGGCGGCCAGAACTACAGCAGCACGGTTAATGCAGACGGCGGCTGGAGCGTATCGATCCCGCCTGAAGCACTCAGCGCCCTGGCAGCAGGTACCACCACCATTGCGGTCAGCGTTTCGACGGCAGCGGGGCTGCAGGCTACCAACAGCCGTGACATTAATGTCGAGCCAGCGCCAGGTCAGCCGGGTGTCATCACCATCACCGAACCTGTCAGCCTGGACGGCTTCCTCAATCTGCAGGAGCTGAGCAGCGACCTGGTCATCAACGGCTCTGCAGTGGGTGTCAATCCGGGGCAGGCAGTACTGGTTGATTTCAACAACAACACCTACAGCGCGGTGGTGAACAGCAATGGCTTCTGGAGCGTCACTGTGCCAGCAGGCGATCTGGCGGGGATCACTGACGGCATCAAAGTGATTTCGGCGACGGCTACTGACACCACCGGCGCTCTGCTGACCGATGCCGCCCAGCTGAACGTTGTGGTGAACACGCTGCCACAGATAACCCTCGCGGAGAGTGCCATCAGCGATGGCATTCTTAACCAGCTGGAGGCGGGCAGCGATCTGCTGCTCAGCGGCAGCACCGGTAAAGCCGTGGCGGGTCAGCAGGTCGAGCTGCAACTCAACGGCAAAACATACAGCACTACCGTCAATGCTGACGGAAGCTGGAGCCTGTCGCTGCCGGCCAGCGATCTGGCGTTACTGCCGCAGGGTGCCAACAGCCTGACGATCGCCGCGATCGATGAGGCGGGCAACCGCGTGGACGATACGCTGAACTTCAGCGTCAACACGCTGCCACCCACGCTGATTGTCGGGGAGATCGCGGGCGGCGATGGCATCCTTAATAACCTTGAAGTGGCGTCAGGTGTGCCGGTCAGCGGGTCAGGTGCCCGGCCAGGCGAGAGTGTTGCTGTCTCGCTGAACAATCAGACTTACACCGCCACCGTGGATGCAGACGGGAACTGGCAGGTAAATCTGCCTGCCTCTGCGCTGCAGGCTCTGGCGGATGGCAGCAGCTATCCGCTGATCGTGACGCTGACCGATGCCAGCGGGAATACGGCTTCGCAGACTGAGAATCTGACGGTCAGTACTCAGCTTCCGGTGGCTACCGTCAATGCGCCGGGGGGCGATGGCGTCCTGACCAACAATGAACTGACGGTGCCGCTGCAGATCAGCGGGACCGGTCAGCCAGGCGACAGCGTGTCGGTGACGCTCAATGACAAAACCTACAGCGCCCTGGTGGATGTTAACGGAAACTGGAGTACCTCTGTACCGGCTGCCGACCTGGCTACGCTGCCGAATCAGACGCTGCCCGTCACGGTCACGGTAACCGATCTGGCCGGAAACAGCAGCACGCAGAGTACTGAACTGCGGGTGTCAACGGCACTGCCTGCCCTGACGCTGGACGAGCCGACCCCGGATGGCGTGATCAACGTCGGCAATGCGCAGCAGCCGCTGGTCGTCAGCGGAACCGGCGATGAAGGGGATATCGTCCGTGTCAGCTTAAACAACCTCACCTACTCCGCTGTTGTGGCGCAGGATGGCCGCTGGAGCGTAACCGTTCCGGCTTCAGATCTGACCCGTGTACCTGACGGTACTCAGCCGATTTCGGTCGTGGCGACGGATGCCGATGGTAACAGTACGCAGACCGCCAGTTCGCTGATTTTTGCCACGACGCCGCCGCTGCTGGAGCTCTTTACACCAGCCAGCGATGGCTATATCAACATCGCGGAACACACCCAGGATCTGGTCATTGACGGACGCGGCGGCGCACAGGGCAACCTGGTCAGCGTCACCTTCAACGGTGACACCTACACGGCGACCGTGGGCACCGATGGCCTGTGGAGCGTGACGGTACCTGCTGCGATCGTCAGCCAGCTGGGCGATGCAAACTATCCGATTAATGTGGTGCTCAGCGACGCCTATGGCAACAGCAGCACCATTGCGTCCAGCGTCACGGTGCTGGTGGACAATCCGCCCGTACTGACTATCGATCCTGTGACCGGTGATAATCAGGTCGACAGCGCCGAACAGCTGACGGATATTCTGGTGACGGGACGTGTCACTAATATTCCGGCCGGCCAGCCGGTAGTGCTGACAATTAACGGCCAGTCTTACGATGGCGAAGTCGGGGCTGACGGCAGCTGGCGTGTCACCCTGCCTGCCGGATCGCTGGGCGGAGCGGGGGATAAATCCTTTACCGTCGCGATTTCAGATCTGGCCGGTAATCCGGCGCAGCCTGCCGCGGGCCAGCTCACCGTCGTCGTCTCCGGTGAACCGCTGCTCTCCCTTGCCCCGATCAGCGATGATGGCACGCTGAATGCCCTGGAAGCCCAGAGTAACCTTGTCCTCAGCGGCGCATCGGCGAACCTGCCTGCGGGCAGCCCAATCAGTGTGACCCTGGTGCCGGGCGGCACTGTGTATACCACGGTAACGGATGAAAACGGCGCCTGGACGCTGACCGTACCGGCCGCCGATCTGGCGAATCTGCCGCAGGGCACGATCACGGTGACCGCGTCGTCGGGTGAGGTGCAGACCAGCCAGTCGCTGCTGGTGGCGACCACACTGCCAGCCGAACCGCAGGTCGACACGCCCTTCATCGATGGCATTCTTAATACGGCTGAAGCCAGCGTAGCGCAGACGCTGACCGGCTCCGTTGAACCGGGTCAGGCAGTAAGCGTGACCCTGGGCGGCATCCGCTATCCGGCCACGGTTGATGCGAATGGTGAATGGAGCGTCACACTGCCGCCCTCTGCCCTTCAGGCCCTGGCGCAGGGCAGTAATCCGTTTACCGTGACGGTCACTGATGTCGCGGGTAACAGTAACAGCATCAGCGTACCGCTGACGGTCGATACCGGGCTGCCTGTGCTGACCGTTGATCCGATCGCTGTCGATGGCATCATCAGCGCGGCGGAAGCAGCAGCCGATCTGACCCTCAGCGGCACCGTGACGCCGGGCAGCAGCGTCAGCCTGACGCTGAACGGTGAGTCCTATGACGCGGTAGTGGACGCCGCTGGCCGCTGGACCGCCACGCTGCCCTCTGCCGACCTGCAGCAGCTGGCCGATGGGCGTTACGATCTCAATGTGACCGTGACCACCGCAAACGGCAACGTGGCCACCACGCCGTTCCCGGTTGCCGTGGACACTGCCGCCCCTGACCTCAGCCTGAATCTGCCTGCCGGAGATGGCATCCTGAATAACGCCGAGCAGGCTGCCGGCCTCAGCTTCAGTGGTACGGGCAGCGCGGGGGACCGCATCAGCGTGACGCTGAATGGCGTCACTTACACTGGCACGGTTGATGAGACGGGTAACTGGTCGCTGCCGGTGCCGCCTGCGGCACTTGCCGCACTGACTAATGGCAGCAGCTATCCGGTGGTCGTGACCGTGACCAATGCCATCGGCAACAGCAACAGCCAGCTCAGTGAGCTGACAGTGGATACCACGCTGCCGCCGCTGGCTGTTGCCCCAATCGGCGACGACAACGCTCTGAACAGCAGCGAAGTGCTGGTGCCGCTACAGATCAGCGGTAGCGGCCAGAATGGCGACATCGTCACTGTTCAGCTTAATGACCAGCTCTACAGCACCACGGTCGGTGTCAATGGTCAGTGGTCGTTGCAGATTTCACCTGAGGCGCTGGCCGCGCTGCCGTCGGGTACGGTACCTGTTACCGTGACCGAAACCAGCGTGAACGGCAACCAGAGCAGCCAGGTGATAGATCTGAACGTCGCCACTGCGCCGGAGGTACAGCCGGTGCTGAATATTGACAGCAGCACCTTTGCGGGTGACGGTATCGTCACGACGGCCGAGCAGCTGCAGCCGATTACGGTCAGCGGCAGCAGCAGTAACGTTGAGGCAGGTCAGCAGGTCGTTATTTCCCTGAACGGCACCGACTACAGCGGCGTTGTCGGCGCCAGCGGCAGCTGGAGCATCATTCTGCCTGCGGGCGCACTGTCTGAACTGGGTGAGGGCAGTCAGAGCCTGATCGTCAGTGTGGTTAACGCTGTGGGTAACAGTGCCACCAGCCCGCTTACGTTCACTGTCGACAATACGCTACCGTCGCTCGCGCTGGCACCGATAAGCGGCGACAACTACCTTAACGCGCTGGAGCGGAATGAGCCTGTCGCGGTCAGCGGCAGCACCAGCGGCCTGCCTGTGGGTGCCCTGGTCACCGTGGTCGCCGGCAACACAGCGGCCAGCACGACCGTCAACGCTGACGGCAGCTGGAGTCTGACGCTGCCGGCGGACACCTTCAGCACGGCGGCCGATGGTCCGCTGACTATCACCGCGACCGCCAGTGATGGCAACGGCGTCACGCTGGCCACCGGTGATGCCACCCTGACCGTGATAGCCAGCGCGCTGCCGGTTGCGACACCCGGCGTGGCCTTTACGGATGGTATTCTTAATGCTGAGGAAGCCGCCGCCGGGGGCGCGATCGCCGGAAATACCGGCGTGACGGGCGACGGCCAGACCGTCAGCATCACGCTGAATGGCAGCAGTTACAGCGGTACGGTCGATGCCGCAGGCAACTGGCAGGTAGCGATCCCGCCACAGGCGCTGGCTGTGCTGCCGCAGGGCAACAACCCTTATAGCGTGATCGTCAGCGATGTCGCAGGGAACAGCAGTCAGGCAGCTGGCAGTCTGCAGGTGGATACGCTGCCGCCGGTACTGAACGTCATCACCCCCTCCGATGGCATCATCAACGCGGCGGAAAGCCAGCAGCCACTGACGCTGAATGGCAGCAGCGAGGCGAATGCGCTGATCGTGGCCAGCTTCAACGGCACCACCCTGAGCACCACCGCTGACAGCAACGGCAGCTGGTCGCTGGAACTGCCCGCCACCATTTACAGCGGCCTGAACAACGGCAGCTATCCGCTGACGGTTACTGCCACCGATCAAGCCGGGAACAGTACTGCCAGCAGCCGCGATCTGGTGCTGAAAGTGGAGGCTGCCAGCCTGCCGACGCTGACGCTGGATGCCTTTGCGGGTGACAATGTGGTGGATGGTGCGGAACGCCTGACCGACCAGCGTCTGACCGGCACCACCACCAACGTCGAAGCGGGCCAGCTGGTTACACTGGCGTTCGGCGGTGCGGTTTACAGCGGCGTGGTACAGGCCAGCGGGGCATGGAGCCTGATTGTGCCAGCCGGTGCGCTGGCTGCTATTGCGGATGGCAGTGCCACCTTTACCGTAGCCGTCAGCGATGTTGCGGGCAACACCACCACCCGTGACCTGACGTTTGACATTAACAGTAACGCCTCTGGCCTGTCGCTTGACGCCATCAGCGGTGACAATTATCTGAATGCACAGGAGTTGGGTCAGCCGCTCATCGTGACCGGCAACGCCGTCAATGTGCCGCAGGATGGTGTGATTACACTGCTGTTTAACAATGTCAGCTACACGGCCCAGGTGTCGGCCGAAGGACGCTGGAGTATCATTATTCCTGCGGAGGCGCTGATCGCGCTGGCTGACGGCCCTTACACGCTGACGGTCACGGCGACGGACAGCGGGGGGCGGCTCTGAGCAGCGAAGCCTCGCTCAGCGTACTGACCACGCCGCCTGCACCCCAGATCGTGTCGGCTTTTGGTGACGGCACGCTCAACAGCAGCGAGATCGCCACCGCCCAGACGCTGAGCGGCACCACGGGCATCACAGGGGACGGCCAGACGGTCAGCGTGCTGCTGAATGGCCTCACCTACACCGGCACGGTCGATGCCGCAGGCAACTGGCAGGTCAGCGTGCCCGCCACGGCGCTGGCCGATCTGCCGGAAGCGGTGGTGGACTACACCGTGACGGTTCAGGATGCCGCCGGAAACACCGGCAGCAGCCAGGGCAGCGTGACGGTCGATCTGACGCCACCGACCCTGATTCTGAATGCCGTCGCGGATGACAACATCGTCAATATCGCTGAAAGCCTTGCCCCGATTGAACTGAGCGGCAGCAGCAGTGCAGAGGCTGGTCAGCGGATCACCGTGACTCTTAATAATCAGATCTGGACCACTACCGTGGGCCCGGATGGCGACTGGAGCCTGACCCTGCCTGCCGGAGCGCTGGCGGGTATTCCGGCCGGGGCCTATATCCTGACGGTGACAGTCAGCGATGCGGCGGGCAATCCGGTGACTGAAACGCGCGAGATCAGCGTGGCAACCAGCGACATCGCGGTCACGCTTAACACCCCGTTTGGTGACGGCTATCTCAGCCTGGCTGAGTCGGCGCTCAGTCAGACACTGAGTGGCACAACCGGCGTAGCAGGTAGCGGTCAGTCGGTAACGGTGACGCTGGGCGGAAATGATTACCCTGCCACGGTAGATGCAGAGGGCAACTGGACGCTGACCTTAACGCCGGAGCAGGTACAGCTCCTGGCCGGGGGCGTCAATGTGCTGGAGATCAACGCCAGTGATGCCGCCGGTAACAGCGGATCGCTGACCAGTGCGGTGACGGTGGATCTGACGCCGCCGGTACTGACCCTGAACCCTGTCAGCGGCGACAACATCATCAACTCACTGGAGGTGCTGGAACCCATCATCATCAGCGGCAGTGCATCGGCAGAGGATGCCGGACAGACCGTGACCGTCAGCTTCCAGGATGTTGATTACACCACCCGGGTTCTCTCTGACGGTACCTGGCAGGTCACGCTGCCAGCCAGCGTCATGCAGGGGCTGACAGACAACACCTATCCACTGACGGTGACGCTGACGGATGTGGCGGGCAACCCGACCACGGTAACGCAGAGCCTGACTCGTGATGCGGACAGCGTGAATCTGCCTACGCTGACCATCGATCCCATCAGTGGCGATAACTTCCTGAACCAGGCGGAGGCGCAGCTGGATCTTGCCGTCAGCGGCGGCAGCACCAACCTGGCTTCGGGCCAGCTGGTAACGGTGACGCTGAACGGTATCCAGTACAGCGGCACGGTGGACGGAGAGGGGCTCTGGACGGTGACCGTGCCAGCCGCCGATCTCGCTAATCTGCCGGATGGTGACCAGCTGCTGGTCGTGGTTGCTGCCGATGCGTCGGGCAACCCGGCCAGCAGCAGCGCCTCTCTGATCGTGCTGGCCAGTGCCCAGGTTCAGCCGACGCTGACGCTCGACGTCATCGCAGGGGATGATGTGATCAATGCCCTCGAAGCCGCGGCAGATGTGGTGGTCAGTGGTGGCAGTACTCAGCTGGCAGCCGGGTCGCCGGTCACGGTGTCGTTTAACGGCAATGATTACACCACCACTCTGGACGCTGACGGTAACTGGAGCGTGACGGTGCCGTCTGGTGCCTTTACGGGCCTGGCGTCAGGCAGCACGGAAACCTTTATCGTGACGGCCAGTGACGTTGCCGGTAACCCGGCCACCGCCAGCCAGGCGGTGAGCTTCATTACCACACCTCCGGCACTGACCGGCATCACGGTCAGTGCCGGTGAGGTCCTGGATATTGCAGAATCGCTGCAGGATCTGACTATCAGTGGCACCACCACTGGCGCATTCCCGGTCACGGTGACGCTTAACAATGTCAGCTATACCACCACGGCCGGGGAGGGTGGCAACTGGTCAGTGACCATTCCGACCGCCGATCTGCAGCAGCTGGCTGATGGACAGAACGGCATCAGCGTTTCGGTCACCGATGCGGCGGGCAATGTCACAACGGACAGCGATCTGTCGCTCAACGTGGCATTTAATGCGCCGCCAGCCCTGACGCTGGAGACGCCATTTGGTGACGCCCTGGTCAGTGCAGCTGACATTGCGGGCCCGTTAACCCTGAGTGGCGGCAGCGCCAACCTGACGGCAGGCACCGTAGTAAACATCACTGTCGGCACGGAAGCGTTCAGCACGACCACTGATGCCAGCGGCAACTGGACGCTGAATCTGGCACCAAACGCGCTTAATGTGTTAGTTAATGGCGTGACGCAGGTTGTCGTTACTGCCGCAGATGCGGCAGGCAACCCGGCGCAGGCGACCGCAGGCGTCGAGATCCTGAAGACGGCGCCGGTTCCGGCGGCCTTTGCGGCTATTCAGTTCGGCGACAACGTCATCAACATCAGTGAAGCCGGTGTGGTTCAGCAGGTTACCGGCACGTCTGCGGTGGTCGCGGGGCAGACCCTCAGCGTCACGGTTGGCGATCAGAACATCCCGCTGACTGTCACGGTTGACGCCAGTGGCAACTGGACAGCCAGCCTGACGCCGGACGTGATCGCCAGCCTGGGTGCAGGTGAGCACACGCTGACCCTGGTAACGACCGACCGGGCAGGCAACACCAGTCAGGCAACCCAGACGTTCACCTCGGCGCTGACGCCACTGGCGGAACCGACGCTGGATACGCCCTTCACCGATGGTCGTATTAATGCCGCAGAGGCGGCCGCAGGCGGTGTTCTGACCGGCGCCGTAAACAGTGAGAATGCTGCGGATGTCACGGTGACCCTCAATGGCACACGCTACACCGCTGAACTGAGTGCGGATGGAACGCGCTGGTCGCTCGACCTGCCTCCGGCCCTCTTGCAGACCCTGCCGGACGGTAACTGGCCAGTGAGCGTGACCGTCACTGACGCTGACGGCAATAGTGCCAGCACCAGCGGTACGGTGCTGGTGGCCATCAGCACGCTGCCGGATGTCACACTGAACCTGCCCTTTGGCGACGGGGCGCTCAACGTGGCCGAGGCGCTCAATCCGCAGGTTCTGACGGGATCCACCGGCATTACCGGTGCCGGACAGACGGTGGCGGTTCTGATCTCAGGTTTCAACGACAATGAGCCACTGGCCGCCACGGTGCAGAACGATGGCAGCTGGTCACTGACGCTGACGCCAGATCAGCTGGCGACCTTTACCACCGGCAGCCACACCATCACCGTGACCGCGACAGATATCGCCGGTAACAGCGACAGTACCGCGCTGAACGTGGTGACGGCGGTTACCCTGCCGGTGCCGACCTTCAGTGCCGACACCTTTGGCGGCGATAACCAGCTGAACATCAGCGAAGCCGCGGCCGGGGTCACCCTGACCGGTACTACCGGCAGCACTGGGGCAAATCAGGCGGTCAGCATTACCGTTGACCTCAACGGCAGCCGCTATTCCGGTACGGTGGATGCGGACGGCAACTGGACGGTGGACATTCCGGCCAATGCTCTGAATTCGCTGACGAATGGCGCGCAGACGCTGACGGTTAACGTCGTGGATGCGGCGGGCAACAGCGCATCAGCGCAGCTGCCGTTCTTCGCCAGCTTCATCGCACCGAAACCGGTGGTCAGTCCGGATTTCCTGGGCGGCTATGTGAATGCGGATGAGGCTGCCGCCGGGATTAACCTGAGCGGCACGACCGGTAAGGCGGAGCCGAATCAGCGCGTTGAGCTGACGCTGGGAGGCGAACTCTACACCACCACGGCCGACACCAGTGGTAACTGGACGGTGCCGCTGACAGCGGCCCAGCTTTCGGCGCTGCCGGATGGCACGTATCCGGTCACCATCACGGCTATTGATGGCGCGGGGAACAGCACGACGATTAACAGCGCGCTGGTACTCGACACTACGCCGCCGGTGCTCAGCATCACGGACTTTACCGGCGACAACGTGCTGGATTACGGCGAGAGCATTCAGCCGCAGCTGCTCAGCGGCACAGTGACCGGTGCCGAACCGGGAACTGTGGTGACGGTCTCGCTGAATGACACGCTGCTGGGCACCGCGATTGTGGCGGCCAATGGCAGCTGGAGCGTGACGCTGACGCCAGAGCAGATGGCGACCTTTGGCACCGCCACAACCCTGAATCTGGCGGTGACCGATCTGGCCGGTAATACCGGCACGGGCTCGGTCAGCCTGGCCGTCGATCTGACGCCACCGGCAGGCCCGTTAGTGACGCTGGGCACCGTCTCAGGTGACAACATCATCAGCACCCAGGATCTCGCGGGCGGGGTGGTCGTAAGCGGCACCTCGATCGGATTGGGTGCCGGAGGCGTGGTCACGGTGGTAATCAATAATCTGGAGTACAGCACCACGCTGGATGCTCAGGGCAACTGGTCAACGGTGGCCCTGCCGGTCAGTGCGTTTGGGGAGACGGACGGCAGCGTCGCGATCACGGTGAATGCGACCGGTGGCGCGACACCTGTCAGCGCCAGCGGTAACGTCCTGATCGACCTGACACCTCCGACGCTCTCTATCAACGAATTTGCCGGCGATAATCAGGTGAATAGCAGCGAAAGTGGTGTCAGCCAGGTCATCAGCGGCACCAGCGATGCCAGCGAAGCGGGCCGTCTGGTTACCGTCACCTTCGATAATCAAAGTTACAGCGCCGTCGTGCAGAGCGACGGCAGCTGGTCCACCACCGTGCCTGCCAGCGCCATGCAGGCACTGGCCGACGGCACGACGCTTACCATCACCGCGCAGATGACCGATCTGGCGGGCAACGTGGCCACCGCCAGCCAGCCGGTGACGGTCAATACCTCTGCGCCGCTGGTGCAGGTGGATGCATTCCTGGGCGACAACCTGATCAACGCCGCTGACCTGGTGAACAGTCAGGTGCTGACCGGCAGTGCGCAGGGGGCCGAAGGCCAGACGATCGCTCTCTACCTGGGCGATGCGGCGCCTCTCGCCACCGCGACCGTCGGTGCGGATGGACGCTGGAGCCTTACCCTGACGCCGGAGGTGCTGGCGGGCCTGACGGAAGGCGTGCTGGTGTTTGGCGTGCGGGTCAGTGACGGCGCCGGAAACCAGACGGACGCCACGCTGACGGTCAACAAAGTGGTCAACAGCGCGCTGACGCTGGTGGTCGATTCGGTGTTTGGCGACGGCACGCTCAGCGCGCTGGACGCCACCGTGGCGCAGACGATTTCCGGGGTAGCGACCTCGGCGGGCGTGGGGGCGACCGTGTCGGTGCTGCTGGGCGGAACCACGCTCTCCACCAGCGTGGGGCAGGATGGAAAATGGGCCATCGTGGTGCCGCCATCGGTGCTGGGTCTGTTAGGCGATGGCACGCTGAATTTTAACGTGACCCTGACGGATGGCGCGGGCAACACCCGCATCGTGGGGGAATCCGTGACGTCAATTGTCAATGCGGTGCCGGTGGTGGGAGAGCTTACCGGGCTGTTTGGCGGTGATAACCTGCTGAACATCGCGGAAGCCGCGGCCGGACAGCTGGTCGGCGGCGTGATTCAGAATGCGGCGGCCGGTTCGCAGGTGACAGTGACCTTTGGCAGCAAGAGCTACACCACCACGGTGCAGGCGGGCGGGGCCTGGAGCGTTAACCTGCCGGCCAGCGATCTGACCGCACTGCTCGATGGCAACCTGACGCTGGGCGTCAGCGTCCGGGATGCGGTCGGTAATGTGGCTTCCGGCAGCGCAACCATCGGTGTCTTTACTCAGGCCCCGTCAATTTCACTGACGTCGTTGTTTGGGGATGGCGTGCTGAACCAGGCCGACATTGCTACCGGACAGGTGATCAGCGGCGTGGTGACCAACGTTGCCCAGGGTGCGACGGTGACGCTCACGGTCGGCAACAGCCAGGTCACCGCGACGGTGGGTGCGGGCGGGGCGTTCAGTGCCACGGTCACGCCGGATATTCTGGGCTCGCTGGCGCAGGGCAACCTGACCGTCGGCGCATCGGTGACGGACGCGGCGGGCAACACCGCATCCACCAGCGCCGGGTTCCGGGTCGATACGCTGCTGCCGACTATTACCCTTAATCCGCTCTTTGGCGACGGTCTGCTGAACGCAGCGGATGCGCTGGTCGCTCAGACGATCGGTGGGGTGATTGGGGGGGCGGAAGCAGGATCGCGCGTGGTGGTCTCTGTGGGCGCACAGCAGTTTGTCACGACGACCGATGCGAACGGTAACTTCAACGTTTCGCTGTCGCCAGCCCTGTTGCAGGGGCTTGCCGATGGCTCGCTGTCGGTCGGCGTCAGTGTGACCGACAGTGCCGGTAATACCAGCAGCGCGAATGCCACCGCCGTGGTCGGCATTCACAATCTGCCAAAAGTCACCCTTAATCCGCTGTTCGGTGACGGTGTGCTGAACCTGGCCGAGTCGCTGGTAACCCAGACCATCAGCGGCACGGTTTCCGGGGTCGCGGCAGGCAGCCGCGTCACGCTGGCAATTGGCAATACCACCGCCACGGCGCTGGTCAATGCAGACGGGACTTTCTCAACCACGGTCTCTCCGGCGGTGCTGTCGACGCTGCTGAACGGTAATTTTACCGTCAGCGCGTCAGTCACTGACCCGGTCGGCAACGTCAGCAGCACCAGCGCGGGCGTGTCACTGGGACTGGTTCAGCCTACGCTCTCCGTCAATACCGTGTTTGGCGACGGCGTGCTGAGCGCGGCAGATCTGGCCTCTAACCAGACGCTGAGTGGCACCTCCAGCCTCTCTGCGGGCTCTGTCGTCAGCGCCACGCTGAATGGCCTGACCTACACCACTAAAGTGGTCAGCGGCGGGAACTGGAGCATCAGCGTACCGAAAGCGGATCTGACGGCAATCACTGATGGCACCAAAACCGTCACGGTGACCGGTACGGACGCCTACGGCAATGTGGTCAACAGCAGCGGCACACTCAGCGTCATCAGTCAGTCGACGCCGGTGGTCGCGATTACCTCCCTGTTTGGCGACAGTGCCCTGAGCGCCGTAGATGTGAAAACGGCTCAGACCATCAGCGGCACCGCCAGCAACGCCGAAGGTTCGGTGGTGCGGGTGACGCTGGGCGGCCAGACCTACAGCACCACGGTCAGCAGCAACGGCAACTGGAGCCTCTCTGTGCCGGCGGCTAACCTCGCCGCCATCGCGGATGGCCTGCAGACCGTGACTGCCAGCGTGGTCAACGGCGCAGGCAGCACCGGTACGGTGTCGTCGTCGCTGGCGGTGGTGAGCCACACGCTGCCGACGGTGAGCGTAAACAGCTTCTTTGGCGGTGACGGTTATCTCAACATTGCGGAAGCAAACAGCGGTGAAATCATCCGGGGAAGCAGCACCAACGCGGTGGGTGGCAGGGTCACCGTTAACGTGGCGGGCGCGGTTCTCACCACCACGGTCGGGGCGGATGGCACATGGAGCGTCAGCGTGCCGTCAGCGACGCTGAAAGGGATCGCGGACGGCAGTCATCTGCTGACCGTGACGGTGGCGGATATCGGAGGCAACACCGCGACCAGCAACAGCACCTTTACCGCGTTGTCGCATAACCAGCCGCTGGTCGGGGTCGATCCGGTGCTCAGCCTGGTCGGTTCTGCGCTCTATGGCCTGGTGGTACAGGGCGGTTCGCTGAACGCGGCCCAGGGTACGAAAGTCAGCGTGACGCTGCTGCTCTCCAACGGCAGTAATGGACCGACGCTGAATACCACGACCGATGCGCTGGGACGTTACGCCGTTAACTTCTCACCGTCGCTGCTGTCGCTTGGCGGTCTGCTGCTGTCGCTGAATACCCTGGCCAAAGTCTCGATTGTCGATGCGGCCGGCAACAGCTACACCACCACCAACACCCTGATCCTGGGCTCGCTGCTGCCGGTGACGCTGGCGGCCACCGAGTCGGTCGCGCTGTTCTCAGTCGTGGATGACGCTGTCACGCTCGCCAGTGTCGGCTCTGAGACGCAGCACACGGCCAGCACCAGTAATGATGAGAGCAGTGCCACGGTGGCGGTAGCCTCCACGCTGGTCACGGAGGCAGATAGCGTGACGCCGGTCAGCAGCAGCGAAACCGCTCCAGTCAGTGAGACCGTGGCGGCGGTGACGGCGGCCCCGGCAGACGAGGGGGTCTACACCATCGGCGGCGTGGTGATCACGCTGGCAGATGGCAGCACGGCGGAAGGGGCTTCGGTGACGGGCAGCAGCGGTGCGGATATTGTGACGGTCAGCGACCTTAACTTTACCCACATTGATGGCGGTGCAGGCACCGATACTCTGGTGCTGAACGGTGAAAATCTCACGCTGGATCTCACCGCGCTGGGTCTGAAGGTCGAACACATTGAGGTGCTCGACCTGGGCAAAACCGGCACCAACGCTGTGAAGCTCGATCTCAATGAGGCACTCAACATCACGGACAAACAGAGTGACGATTTGCTGATCAAAGGCGCGGATGGCAGCCAGGTTATGCTGGCTAACAGCAACGGCGGGATCTGGGAAGTCAGCGGCGAGCGTACGGTGGAGGGCAGAGTCTTTGAGATCTACCATAACTCGGCGCTGAGCAGCGATAACACGCTGGGAGATGTGCTGGTACAGCAGAATCTGCAGGTTCACGTCGTGTAAAGACCATAGATGCTGTCAGCGCGACAGGCGAAGCGGGTGCGAAAGCACCCGCTTTTTTTCATAACGAAATCCTGACACTTTCCAGACTATCGCCACTATTCATTAACAGCCTGAAGGATTAGGGTAAGCGCAGCAAACGGCAAGGCGCGTTTGTCCCGTTATGACGCCTTTATCAGCCTGCCTCAGCGGCCCGCGCTGACAGGTCAGAGGATGCCGGATAAGTCTGACTGTTGCCGCTATTACCTGTTTATGCGTGGCATATTCCGGGCACCGCTGCGCGGACCGGGCCGGTCAGCGGCGGATTCAGCCTGCGGCACGCCCCGTCGCCTGCGCCGATACATTAATAAAATCACGGCTTTCTGCATCGATTCGATGCGTTATTCAAGAGAAAGATGAGGCTTAATAGTGGCTGTTTTTTAGCCATCTGGCAGAAATATCAACGATTTCATCTGTTTTTAGCAGGAATCTGCGGGTGAAATGATCTAATAATGTTAAAGGTCGCGTAGCGTCTGGCTTGCGAACCATAAATATAATAGTGAAAAAAATCTTCATCCTCTGAGCAGCACCCCTTTTGCACGCTTTGTTCACCGGGAAAAACACCATGATGATAAGAACCCCTGTTGGTATGGATAATGAACAAAGCGCGATTAACCTTTTTGCTATGCGCCCTGAGTGGCGTTGTCAGTCCTGCGGCCCTGGCCGCACCCTTACCTAAAGCCGAATTTAACTGGCGTGCTGCACCCAGCGAAGAGCAGATTGCCAGCTTAACGCTGCGCGACGCTATTCTCCGCGCCTTCGCCCGCAACCCGAAAATCTCGGAGGCGGCGGCACAGATCCATGTGGGGCAGGGTGACCTGGATGCCGCCCGCAGCGCCTGGTATCCGCAGATTTCTCTGCAGGGTGCGGCGGGACGCTCCCATCAGACCGACTCTGCCGGCAGCCTGAACAACAACGGGTCCGGCGGGATCACGCTCAGCCAGCTCCTCTATGACTTTGGTCGCACTGGCAGTGCCATTGATGAGCAACATGCGCTGTCGGATGCCTACCGTTATGGCCTGTTCGACGCGATGACCACCGTGGCGGAAGATACGCTGCAGGCCTATCTCGAAGTCAAACGCTATCAGGCGCTGGCCGACACGGCGCGCACCAATATCGCCTCGCTGCAGCGGGTGCGCGATATTGCAAAACTGCGTGCCGATGCCGGGCTTAATTCGCAGTCAGACGTGCTGCAGGCAGAAACCCGCATCGCCGCCATGCAGGCGACGGTGGAGCAGTATCGCGCCCAGCTCCGCTCCGCCACTGCGCAACTGACCGTGCTGACCGGCGTCGTCCCCGCCGCGCTGCCGGAACTGCCGCAGGCGCTGCTGAAACAGCAAATCACCCTCGACCGGATCGCCTACGAAAGCAGCGCCGCGGTGCGCAGCGCCCAGGCAAAACAGGAGGCGGCCCGCGAGCGGGTGCGCCAGGCCGAATCGGGCCACTGGCCGACTATTAAGGTGCAGGCGGGCCGTACCCGCTATGAAAACGATCGCCAGTCCTACTGGGATGATGAAGTACAGCTGCAGGTGGAGGCCCCGCTTTATCAGGGGGGCATGGTGAATGCCAAAACCCAGTCAGCCGAGGGGGATCGCGAAGCGGCCCAGGCGGCGGTTCAGCAGGCCAAGCTCGCCATCAATCAGAACGCCTCGACAGCCTATGCCGACATGATTGGCGCACAGCAGCGCCAGGCGGCCGGGGAGGTGCAGCTGGCCAGCGCCGACCATACCCGAAATGTCTACGCCGACGAGTATCGCCTGAGTAAGCGCAGTCTCAACGATCTGCTCAGCGTAGAACAGGATGTGTTTCAGGCTGACAGCTCACGCATTACCGCGCTCTACGATGGCTGGGACGCCACGGTACGTTATGCCGCTGCGGTAGACAATCTGCTCGACATCATGGGTATCGATCGCCAGCAAAGCAGCGGCGATCTCCTTCCTTCGCTGCAATAGGGATAAGGCTTTAATCATGAGTATGAATACGGACAACTGGATCGCCGCCATGCTGCGTGTGGCCGCGCGATTCGGCAAACCTGCCGAGGGTAAAACCCTGCGCCAGCAGATGCGCTGGTTCGAACATCTGCCGGCAGCACAGCAGCTGGAAAGGCTTGCCGGGCTGCTGGGGCTGCATCTGACTATGGTGCCGCAGCATACGTTGCGCTGGCGTCAGGAGATCACCCCGATAGTGCTGGTGCTGGAGAATGCCAGCGTAGCGGTGCTGGAAGAGATCGATGCCGATGAGGGGGCGCGCTACTGGCTGAGTGAAGGCGGCGACGTGGTGCGTGAAAGCCCCCTGTCAGAGCTACTGGCACGCGCCCAGGGCAATGTCGGCGTCGTTGGCGTCGCGGCGCGTGGCCGGGATGCGCGCATCGACGAGTTCGTTCAGCCCTATGAGCCACACTGGTTCTGGAAAAATTTTCGCGGCATGGGACGCCGGATCACCGAGATTTCTCTGGCCTCGGTGGTCAGCAACGTGCTGGCGCTGGCCGGGATCCTCTTTTCGATGCAGGTCTATGACCGGGTGATCCCGGCGCAGTCGGAATCCACGTTATGGGTGCTGTTTGTCGGGGTGCTGATCGCAGCAGCCATCGAGTATCTTATCCGGCTGATGCGCACCCAGGTTTCCGACCTGATGGGGAAACGTATCGATCTGAAAGTCTCGTCGATGCTGTTTGCCCGGGCGATGAGCATCCGCAATGAGGCGCGGCCAAAATCGACCGGCTCGTTTATCTCGCAGCTGCGTGAGATTGATCAGGTGCGCGAGCTGCTGACCTCGACGACGGTCGGGGCGGCTGCCGACCTGCCGTTTGTCATCCTGTTCCTGTTTATCATGTCATTTGTCGGCGGCTGGCTGGTTCTGATCCCGCTGGCGGCGATCCCGCTGATCGTCATTCCCGGCCTGCTGGTGCAGATCCCGATGGCGCGGCTGGCGAAAGAGGGGCTGCGGGAAGGGGCGCTGCGCAATGCGGTACTGGTCGAGACCATCGAAGGCATCGAGGATATCAAGGCGCTGCAGGCCGAACCCTACTTCCAGCGTCAGTGGGAGCAGACGCATGAGGTCAGCGCCGCCATCAGTAATCAGCAGCGGCTGTGGGGCGCGCGCCTCACCGGCTGGGCCTCGACCGTGCAGCAGCTGACCTACGCCGGGATGCTGGTGTTTGGCGTCTATCTGGTGCTCGACTCGCAGATTACCACCGGGACGCTGGTCGCCTGTAGCCTGCTCTCCTCGCGCACCATCGCGCCGCTGATGCAGCTCACCATGGTCTTCTCACGCTGGCAACACGCCAAAATGGCGATGAAAGGGCTGGATGAGCTGCTGAAAAAGCCGCTCGATCAGCCGGACACGGCGACGCTGGCCCACTGTCCGACGCTTACCGGGCAGTACGATCTGCGCAATGTGCATTACAGCTATGACGAGGAGAACGAAAAGAGTGTGCTCAATGTGCAGCAGCTGCAGATTAAGCCCGGCGAGAAGATCGCCATTCTGGGCAAAGTCGGGGCAGGCAAATCGACGCTGCTGAAGATTCTGGCCGGTCAGGCGCAGGCGACCCAGGGCAAGGTGATTGTCGATGGCGTCGACATTGAACGTATCGATCCTGTTGACTTACGCCGACAGCTTGGCTGGCTCTCGCATGACTCCCGCCTCTTCTTTGGCACGCTGCGGCAGAATCTGATGCTCGGCAATCCCCACGCCAGCGAGCAGGAGATGCTGCAGGCGCTGCGCATCAGCGGCGCGCTGTCGCTGATCCAGCAGGATGCCGCCAGCCTGGATCGCATTATCAATGAAGGCGGACGCGGCCTCTCTGGCGGGCAGCGGCAGATGGTGATGCTGAGCCGCATGATCCTGCGCCAGCCACAGGTAGTGCTGCTGGATGAGCCCACTGCGGCGATGGATGAGCAGCTTGAGGAGCATGTAATTCGTCAGCTTCAGGGCTGGATCAGCGGCCGGACACTGCTGCTGGTCACACACCGTCCGGCGCTGCTGAAAATGGTCGATCGTATTGTGGTGATGGATAACGGTCGGATCGTAGCCGATGGCCCGCGCGACGAGATTCTGCGCCGCGCGACGGTGCCCGCGACATCGTCATCAACAGGTAAAGGAGAGGGCGTATGAGTCTGGTTATCGTAGATAAAGATCTGGCCCGTCATGAACGCCGCACCTCGGCAATTATCTGGATCTGCACCGCCGCGCTGGTCATTTTCCTGATCTGGGCGCACTTCGCGATTCTGGATGAGGTCACGGTCGGCACCGGCAAAGTCACGCCCTCCAGCCGTGCGCAGGTCATTGACAGTCTGGATGGCGGCATCGTCAAACAGCTTAATGTCCATGAAGGCGATATTGTCGAGAAAGGGCAGGTGCTGGCGACGCTCGATCCGACGCGCTTTCAGTCAAACTTCGGCGAGGCGCAGGCTAAAGTGCGCACGCTACGTGCCTCCTCAGAGCGACTGGAGGCGGAGCTGGCAGGCACGCCCCTGACTTTCAGCGCGGAAACGCTGAAGGAGCCGCAGCTGGTGCTGCGGGAACGCCAGCTCTATGAATCACGCCGTCGCAACCTCACGGAAACCATCAGCAACCTGCAGCAGTCGCTGCGGCTGGTACAGGATGAGCTGCGGCTCACTGAACCGCTGGTGGCGAAAGGGGCGGCAGGGCAGGTGGAGGTGATCCGTCTGCGTCGGCAGGTCAGCGACCTGCGCGGCAAAATCGATGAGGCGCGCAACGACTATCTGGTTCGCGCCCATGAAGAGCAGGTGAAAAATAACGCGGAACTGGATGCGCAGCTGCAGGTTGCCGCCGGTAAAGAGGATCAGCTGACGCGCGCCACGCTCTATTCGCCCGTTCGTGGCATCGTAAAAGATATTCAGGTCACAACGGTGGGAGGCGTTCTGGAGCCGGGCGGCAAACTCATGGAAATTGTGCCGCTGGAAGATCAGCTGCTGATTGAAACGCGCATAAATCCCCGTGATATCGCCTTTATCCGTCCCGGACTGGCGGCGATTGTCAAAGTCACCGCCTATGACTCTTCCATCTATGGCGATCTGTCCGGTGAAGTCGAAACAGTCTCGCCAGATACGCTGCAGGACGAGGTGAAACGCGACCAGTATTACTATCGGGTCTACGTCCGTACTCAGAAAGCGGAGCTGACCAACCGCGCAGGACGAAAGTTCCCGATTGTGCCTGGCATGGTGGCCAACGTGGAAATTAAAACCGGACAAAAATCCGTCATGGATTATCTCATTAAGCCCCTGAATAAAGTGAAGGAATCGCTGCGTGAACGCTGAGTAGTCAGCACCGCTGATATCGCCTCTGGCTTAATTACACAGGTAAATTAACATGGCGGATATTTCATCATTGCGCCAGTGAAAAAGGGAAAAGTTTATCAATCTGTGCGGAAACCGCCGGGCGTTATTTTAATCCTGTGAAGAAAGTTGACAGAGAAATAGCGAAACGGCGGAGAGCAGACAAAAAAAGCCGGACAAATTGTCCGGCGGGAAATATTAAGTTGTACATCTCATTCGGGGAGAATGAAGGTAATAATGGAATAAATGATGATAGCGGGGGCTATTTTATTCCCGGATGAGACATAAGTTTTATCATTCAGTGCTTCGGAATGGTCTGATGTAACCCATTGATAATCATAAATGCAGATCCGGATTAACAATTCGTGCGCCATTTTTTATCGATCCGTGCTGATGATAAGTTCCCCAAAAATTACATCCAGAAATAACTGTTTCGCATTATGAAACAGTTTTGGAAATTTCGTAGCATTTTCCTGGTGGATTATTACCCTCTATAAAACAACAATGGCCTGCCGGCTGAATTTTTAAGCGTTCAGCTCGCAGTGGCAAATAATAAAAGGCACATAACAGAGGGTAATAAAATGAAACGTCGCGTTCTCTCCCTGATGATCCCTGCATTGCTGGTGGCAGCAGGATCAGCAAACGCAGCTGAAATTTATAATAAAGATGGCAATAAACTGGACCTGTTCGGGAAGGTAGATGGCCTGCACTACTTCTCTGACAACAGCAGCGCCGATGGCGACCAGTCCTACGTGCGCTTTGGCTTTAAAGGCGAAACCGAAGTCAGCGATCAGCTGACCGGCTATGGCCAGTGGGAATACCAGGCGGCGCTGAACAACTCTGAAGATGAAGGCACCGCCAACAGCTTTACTCGCGTCGGCTTTGCCGGGGTGAAATTTGGTGATGCAGGCTCGTTCGACTACGGCCGTAACTACGGCGTAGCCTATGACATTGGCGCATGGACCGACGTGCTGCCTGAGTTCGGCGGCGACACCTATGGCGCAGATAACTTCATGTACCAGCGCGGTAACGGCATGGCGACCTACCGCAACAACAACTTCTTCGGTCTGGTGGATGGCTGGAACTTCGCCGTGCAGTATCAGGGCAAAAATGGCAACAGCAGCGAATCACCGAACGGTCGTGACGTGCTGGGTCAGAATGGCGACGGCTGGGGTCTGAGCACCACTTATGATCTGGGCTCAGGCTTTGGCATTGGCGCGGCAACCTTCCAGTCCGATCGCACTAACGATCAGAACAGCGCCACCTCCGGTATCCTGGGTCGTGGTGACAAAGCGCAGGTCTACACTGGCGGTCTGAAATATGACGCCAACAACGTCTATCTGGCAGCGATGTATTCGCGCTCCCTCAACGCAACCCGCTTCGGCGACAGCAGCAACGATGCTTCAGCCTACGGTTATGCCGATAAAGCGGATAACTGGGAAGTCGTTGCACAGTATCAGTTTGACTTCGGTCTGCGTCCGTCTCTGGCCTATGTCACTCAGCGCGGCACCGACATTCAGAACTGGGGCAAACAGAACCTGAAAAAATACATCGACGTTGGCGCGACCTACTACTTCAACAAAAACATGTCTACCTACGTGGACTACCAGATCAACCTGCTGGACGACAACGCGTTCACCGACGCAGCCGGTATCAATACCGACGATGTGGTGGCGCTGGGCCTGGTTTACCAGTTCTGAGTTTTCAGGGCGTGCGGTTACGGCTGCGCGCCCGCCTGATCCTGCTGGCGAGGGGCATCTGCCTTTCGCCATTTCGTGGCTTTTGCCGCCACGGTCGCCGATGGCACGACGCAGCCAAAACGTGCGCCTTCAAACGCCACGCCTGCCAGGGTAAAGGCTGAAAAGCTCAGCCAGTGCTGCCAGACCGACTGCCACTTCTGTGAATTTTTCATTCTGCACCTCTCAGGGATAAACACTGTTTCAACAGTGCAGAATTCATGCCAGCTCTACCGCTCTCACAGCCACAGACATTTCGCCCGTTTTGGTACACTTGCCGCGCCGGTCACGGCTGCGTTGCCCCAGACAGGTGCAGCTATGCCTGTTAATGGCGCGGACGTGACGAGGCCATGTGGCGATGACGGCGCTGTTCAATGGCTTTGTAACTGCCAAAAACAAACAGGCCGAGGGCGATGGCGAGAATCATATAGATCATCTGCTGCTCCTTTATGTGATTCAGAGGGATCGCCTGTCGACAGGCGGGCTCAGGGTAGATGACGGGTGAATGTTCTCGTGGTTCACAGGAAGATTCAACGCTCTTTAAGCTAATTTACCCGAAGTTTATGCTTTGTAGTGGCTTTTAATGAAGTGTTACATGCGAGGAATAATGCGTTATAAGATTAATCTGCTATTTGTATCGCTGCTGGCGCTGATACTGACCGGCTGCGATAAGCCTGTAGCGACCTCTGCGCTGGTGCTGGAAGGCAAAACCATGGGCACCGTCTGGCGGGTAAGCCTGGCTGGTGTGAGCAGCGAACGTAAAACAGAGCTGCAGCAGCGCATTCAGCAATTACTGGACGCCGATGATGCCGAGCTTTCTACGTGGAAGCCGGACTCCGTACTGTCGCGCTTTAACCAGAGCCGCGATCTCTCACCCCAGCCAGTCAGTGAAAATATGGCGGATATCATCACTACCTCCCTGCGGATTGGCCGTAAAACCAGTGGCGCGATGGATATCACGGTCGGCCCGCTGGTCAATTTATGGGGCTTTGGTCCGACGAAACAGCCTCTGCATACGCCGGACGCAGCACAGATCGCGGCCGCCCGGGCAGAAACCGGATTGCAGCATCTGCGGGTACTGCAGGGAGCGGACGGACAGTGGCTGCAAAAAGATCTGCCAGGTCTGTATGTCGATCTTTCTACGGTAGGTGAGGGGTTCGCCACCGATCACCTGGCGCGACTGATGGAGCAGCTCGGGATGAATAACTATCTGGTGTCGGTGGGCGGCGCGGTACTGAGCCGGGGCCTCAATGCCCGGCAGCAGCCATGGCGGGTAGCGATTCAGAAACCCACCGATCGGGAGAACGCAGTTCAGGCGCGTGTGGATCTGCAGGGACATGGGATCAGCACCTCCGGCAGTTATCGCAACTATTATGAACTGGACGGCCGGCGCATTTCTCATGTCATCGATCCCGTTACCGGGCGACCGATCGAGCATAAACTGGTATCAGCGACGGTGATCGCCACCACGGCGCTGGAAGCCGATGGCTGGGATACCGGGCTGATGGTACTGGGCACCGAGAAAGCCAAAGCGCTGGCGACCCAACAGCATCTGGCGGTCTATCTGATCAGCAAGCAGGGCGATAAGTTTGTCAGCTGGATGTCGCCACAATTTGCTGCTTTCCTGATCCCCGCCGAATCCGGAGAACCCTGATGTTAGATCTTTTCAGTGAAGAGCAACCCTGGCAGGAGACGCTGGCTGACGGTGCGGTCATCCTGCGACGCCGGGCGCGCGCCGACGCAGAGGCGCTTTATCAGCAGCTGCTGACCATTGCCGAACAGAATCCCTTTGCCCACCGCATTACGCCAGGCGGGCATCGCATGTCAGTCGCCATGACTAATTGCGGTGATTTTGGCTGGTCGGTGGATTCACGCGGCTACCGTTATCAGCAGGAGGACAACCTGAACGGACGTCGCTGGCCGGCTATGCCGCCGCTGTTCCGGACGCTGGCGCAGCAGGCAGCATCCGAGGCGGGCTTCGCTGGATTTAATCCGGATGCCTGCCTGCTTAACCGCTATGAGCCGGGGGCGAAGCTGACGCTGCATCAGGACAAAGATGAAAAGGATATGCGCCAGCCGATTGTCTCGGTGTCGCTGGGTTTACCGGCAGTCTTTCAGTTTGGTGGCTTTGAACGTGGCGATGCGACCCAGCGCGTGCTGCTGGAACATGGCGATATTGTTGTGTGGGGCGGGCCGTCACGCCTGCGCTATCACGGTATCCTGCCGCTGAAACCGGGCGTTCATCCGCTGGTCGGGCCCTGGCGCTATAATCTGACGTTCCGCCGCGCCTTTTAATCCGCCATCATGGCAGCGGCATGATGCGAATAACTATTGCTATCATTTAGCATCCTATTACACTGCAGGCAGTTTTTAGCTGATGGATTGTCTGCATGACGTTGCTAAGCGTTGTTTTTCGCCAGTTCCGCTGGCCTTTTATCGGGGTGATTGCGCTGACGCTGTTCAGTGCCGTGCTGGGAATCGGCATGATCGCCTTTATCAACCGCGAAATGATTGTCGCCATAAACACCTCGTTTGCCGTCCTGCCGCAGTTTCTGCTGCAGCTGGTGGTGCTGATGGCGGTGACGCTGGCGTCACAGCTGGCGCTGACGATGCTCGGCCATCAGTTTGTCTGGCGGCTGCGCGGTGAGTTTATTAAGCGAATTCTTGATACCCGGATTGAGCGTATTGAGCAGCTCGGCAGCGCTCAGTTGCTGGCGGGACTGACCAGCGACGTACGGGCCATTACGCTGGCCTTTGTACGCCTGCCAGAGCTGTTTCAGGGCATTATTATTACGCTGGGCTCGGCCATCTATCTGGCCTGGCTCTCACCCGCTATGTTGCTGGTGACCAGCCTCTGGCTGGGCGTGATGCTGGTGGGCGGCTGGATGCTGGTTTCCCGGGTCTACCGGCACATGGCGAAGCTGCGGGAAATTGAAGATAACCTCTATCGCGATTACCAGACGGTGATTGAAGGGCGCAAAGAGCTGCAGCTCAATCGCTCACGCGCGCAGCAGGTTTATGACACCGTCTATCAGGAAGATGCGCGCGCCTGGCGTCACCATATCGTGCGAGCCGACACCTATCATCTCAGCGCGGTTAACTGGTCGAATATTATGACGCTGGGCGCTATCGGCATGGTCTTTTTCATGGCAAACAGCCTGAGCTGGGCCAACACTGCTGTCGCGGCGACCTTTTCCCTGACGCTGCTCTTTTTGCGCACGCCACTGATTTCGGCAGTGGGTGCACTACCCACACTGCTCAGCGCCCAGGTCGCGTTTCGTAAGCTCAACGCCTTTGACCTCGCTCCCTGGCAGCCGGGATTCCACACGCCCTCGGTCACCGCTGACTGGCAGACGCTGGAACTGCGCGATGTCGCTTTTCACTATGGCGACAACGGTTTCAAGGTAGGACCGGTTAACCTGACGCTACGCCGTGGAGAGCTGGTATTTCTGATCGGCGGTAACGGCAGCGGAAAATCGACGCTGGCGATGCTGCTGACCGGGCTTTACCGGCCTCAGTCCGGGACATTGCTGCTGGATGGCAAGCCGATCACAGCGGACGAACTTGATCGCTGGCGCAGCCACTTCTCGGCAGTCTTTACCGATTTACATCTGTTTGACCGGCTCATCGGACGTGAAGGTGTCGCGGCGAATCCTGCGCTGGTTCAGCAGTGGCTGGAGCGGCTGAAGATGCAGGATAAGCTGAAGATTGAAGGCAACAGAATACTGAATCTGCAACTCTCCAAAGGGCAGAGCAAACGCCTGGCGCTGCTGCTGGCCGTGGCAGAAGAGCGCGACGTGCTGCTGCTGGATGAGTGGGCGGCCGATCAGGATCCGCACTTCCGCCGTATCTTCTACCGCGAGTTGCTGCCGTGGTTACAGCAGGCAGGAAAAACCGTGCTGGCTATCAGCCATGACGATCACTACTTCGTTCATGCCGATCGGCTGCTGGAGATGCGCGAAGGCCAGTTAACCGAGCTGACAGGCGGGGAGCGCGATCTTGCCACGCTCGACGCGGTAAAACGCACCGACACCGGCCTTTAGACTCGCGGCCGCACCGATCAGAAACAGGCATCTCTGCCGCAGATCAGGCGATATCAGTCAGCGGCAGAAGCTGACTGATATCCTGGCTGGCTTCATGCGTCGGTATTCATCCACGCTGATCCTTACCTGCCGTCCGGCAGAGGGGTTAACCGGGTTTGACAGGATGTGTCACCTGAGTTATGACCTGATGCGGCTGCCATAAAAAGGTGGCCTGCAGTGTCGTCCCGGCTGGAAAATCTGTACTGAAGGTCCGCGTCAGGCGCAGCAGGGCGCGCTGCTGCGACCAGTCAACCGTAACCAGCGCCGCATCCGTGAACTCCATCGGCTGATGGAGTTGTGGCCACAATGCCTTGTACAGACTCTCTTTCAGCGAAAAGAGCAGGGTCGCAGCCGCATTGAATGAAACGGGCAGGGTGCGTAATAGCTGCTGCTCCCGGGCGTTCATCAGATAGCCAGCTGTTTCATGGGCGGTGTTCTCCGCCATCCACCGCTCAACATCGACGCCGATAGCCAGATTCTGTCGGGTGGCGGCAACCACAAGCGTGCCTGTTGTATGCGACAGCGACGCCTGAATGCCCTCAGGCCAGCGGGGAGAGCGGTCAGGCGCATTAGTAAGGATAAAATCGGCGATGCCGAACTCCGCCATTACGGCGCGCACCAGCAGGCGGCTGGCCAGATATTCGGCCCGCCGTTTAACCACGGCGCGCTGCAGCCGCTCAGGCAGCCGAATACCCCACGCCTCAGCCAGCGCATCACGGTAGTGCTGTGGATCAAAGCAGCCGATCGCCAGTAACGGGTCATTATGGTGAAGACGCTGGGAAAGAATGAAGCCGCCTGCAACAGGCGGCAGCGGCTGGTCGGGAAAGTGCATGCGAAACCGTGACAAGGGCCAAAAAGCCATTAAATCAGGCGCAGCCGGGCAGAGCAAGGTGCCCGCAGAGATCAGTCGTTAGGCGGGATGGCAAAACTTTTCAGGGAGACGACAAAATGGTGATGACCTCTGCTGATGCGCGCGCCCCTGTCGCACCAGTGGCTTGCCAGACGGAAGAAGTCGTCGCTGCCAATGTCATACGCCAGTTCCACTTTGCTGATGCCTGAGTGCAGTAACGCTTCTGCATCTTTCAGGCTTTTCGCTTTGATCGGCATGATAGTTATCCATCAATTTCTGGGATAGCCAGAGTAAGTATTTTCTGTGACATTTTTGTTTCAGTTTGATGAAAAGCGCAGAAAGCAGCGAATTTTGTGAGGTCGATCAAATTGCGATTTGCAGGCTAACTGGCTGCTCAGAAAGGAAATATTACCTGAATAAGAAAAGACTGAATCTGTCAAAAAGCCGGAGCAGAAACAGAAAGGCCGCGTTCCGACGCGGCCTTGTGGGTTACTTCTCGTCTGGCGGGGAAGGTTGCTTATCGCCAGATTCCGGTGCTTCAGTGGGATCGTCTTTTTCAATAAAAGTCATAAACTCTCCTCTGGTTACCCACACACACCTAAGTGTAGAACGGATTGCGCAGGGCGCGAAAAAAATGACCTTCTGATGACAGAAACGAAAAAAGCAGCCGCTAAGGCTGCTTTTTCGGGAGAATTTGGTCGGCACGAGAGGATTTGAACCTCCGACCCCGGACACCCCATGACCGTGCGCTACCAGGCTGCGCTACGTGCCGGACACTGGAGGATTAGTCTACTGGTTATCGTCATGAATGCAAGATACCTGTCGACTATTTGCCTGATAATTAATCAGTTAGCGATAAATCGCTTCTCCTCTGTCAGAACCTGCAACAGCAGCGTCAGTTCTGGCTTGTGATCTTTCAGCGCATTGCCCTGCGCATCATACGCCCGATAGCTGCCGTTGTTGTTCAATACCAGCGTCACCTGTGGCGTGGTAATCACCAGTTTGTTCTCTTCGCTACTGGCGACCCAGTCATGACGACGACGTGCGGCAAACAGATCTTCACCCTGCGAGTAGTTCACCGGACTGGTCCGCACATGCAGCAGTCGCTGCATCAGCGTGGCCATGACATCCTGATGATCGGAGAGGCGATCAACAGTCTGCGCAGGCGTGTCAGGCCAGTGAATAACGAGCGGCACCTGCAGCGCCTGCCGGTTACCTGCGCTGTCAGGATTGCCATCCAGCGTCAGACCGCGCTGTGCAGTGATGACCACCACGGTGTTTTTCAGCAAATCGCGTGCCTGCAGATCGCTAAGCACGGTGCGAATCTGATCGTCTACCGCAGGTGCCTGACGCAGATAGCTGCGCTGGCGCGCCTTCGCACTCTCACCGGTTACCTCAGGGCCGTTCAGGGCAATCCATGAGAACCACGGCGCCTGAGATCCTTTCTGTTTGTCCAGCCAGTTCTGCCATTGCGCCACAGTACTGGCGTCAGGCTGACTGGCGGTGGCCGGCAGCGAATAATCGGTCAGCAACGCCTGGCGATAAAGCGGCGCGTTGAAGCCTTCCGATGAGAAGAGACCAAACTGATACCCCTGGCTGCTCAGCGCACCGAGCAGGGCGGACGGCGTCCGGGAGGCCAGAATACCGTTCATGTAGCTGGAGGAGATGCCGTAGAACAGGCCAAACAGCCCTTTCTCCGGCGTATCGCCCGCGCTGTAATGCTGGGTGAAGCGCACATTTTCGCTGGCGAACTGATTCAGTGCCGGCAGCGCTTTGGGCAGTGTGGCGTTGTTCAGACCATCGACCGTCAGTACCAGCAGGTTGTTGCGCGTGCCGCCATCGCGGAACGTAATGTCACTGAGCGGATACTCCACCGCCAGCGCCTCGGGATCACCCTGCTGCACCAGCCGGCGCTGATACTCCTGCGCATCCAGCAGGCCATGCCGTTCAAGGAAGCGACGGGCGGTCATTGGGTAGGAGAGCGGCAGATTGGCGCGCTGCATCGTAATCGGACGATAGAAATTGGCATCGGCCCAGATATACATCAGGTGGCTGGCAAAGAAGGCACTGATAAACAGGGCAGCCAGAGGCTTGCCAAACGAACGGCGATTCAGGCTGCGCAGTTTCTGCCAGCTCCAGGTCGCAAACAATATCTCGACCAGGAAAATCAGTGGCACGCTGATAAACATCAGCTGCCAGTCGCGCGCCATCTCGCTCTGATCCGGGTTGATGACCAGCTCCCATACTACCGGGTTCAGGTGCAGATGGAAGCGGCTGAAGACGGCACTGTCGACCATCACCAGCGTCAGCCCGGCGGTGGCGACGACGGCCGATATGACCCGCATCAGCCGTTGCGACATCACCACAAAGGTCAGCGGGAAGATAATCAGCAGGTAAGCAGCAAAAACGATAAAACTGAAGTGGCCTGTCCAGCTGGTGTAGGCGTAGATACGCCCCGCCAGAGAAGAAGGCCAGTCGGCGACCAACAGGTAGCGACTGCCTAAAATCAGCGCGAATAAGATGTTAAACAGAGCAAACCAGTGCCCCCAGCTAATCATCTGGGAGACTTTTTCGCGGTAGCGCTGCCGGTTGGTTACCATATTATGAAATCAAATCAGCTAATTAATGGGCGTTGTCGTCACGCACGGAAGCCTGCAGGGCATCGGCGAAAGAGCGGGCCAGTGAACGACGTTGCGCGGGAGCGACGTCGCTGTTAATTAAGTTAGTCACCATATTTCCCAGCACCATCAGGGAAAGGTCTGTGGGGGCTTTGTCCTTGTGCAGGATTTGGGCCAGATCCGCGAGGAGTTGCTCCACGCGTTCGTCACTGTAACGGGATGATTGTGCCATATCGTCGTCTGAGCTCATTTTAAAAGGCGATATATTACCGGAACAACGCACTTTTTACCGCAATTTTATCGAAAGCAGCGCGTTCACTTTACGCATGGAGTTGAAAGCCGATGCTGGCGGTGTTTGAATACGCGCCTGTGCTAAAAGGAGAGTCTACCATGAGTCTGGATATCGACCAGATTGCCCTGCATCAGTTAATCAGACGCGATGAAAACCAGCTTGACGTGGCGCTGCGCGATTCGCTGCTGCCTGCCACCCAAACCGTCAATGCGATGGTGGAGGAGTTACACCGGGTTTACAGCGCAAAAAGCAAAGCCTATGGCCTGTTTAATGCAGAAAGTGAACTGGCAGAAGCCCTGCGTAATTGCCGTAAGGGCAACGATGATTTTCTTGCTTTTAGCCGTGCGGCAACGGGTCGCCTGCGCGATGAACTGTCAAAATATCCCTTTGCTGAAGGCGGCGTGGTGCTGTTTATTCACTATCGCTACCTCGCGGTGGAGTATCTGCTGATTGCGGTGCTGAACAGCCAGTCCAGCATGCGGGTGAATGAGCAGCTGGATATCAGCAGCACCCATTATCTCGACATCAATCATGCCGATATCGTTGCACGCATTGACTTAACCGAATGGGAAACCAATCCGGCGTCGACCCGTTACCTGACCTTCCTGCGTGGCCGCGTCGGGCGGAAAGTGGCAGACTTCTTCATGGATTTCCTGGGCGCCGAAGTCGGGCTGGACACCAAAGCGCAGAACCGTGGGCTGTTACAGGCGGTGGATGACTACTGCAACGAATCGGCGCTGGATAAACAGGAGCGACAGAACTATCGCCAGCAGGTCTACAGCTACTGTAATGAGCAGTTGCAGGCGGGCGAGGAGATTGCGCTGGAAGAGCTGTCGGGCGAGCTGCCTCCGCTGGGCGAAAAAAGCTTCCAGGCGTTTACCCAGGAGCAGGGCTATGAGCTGGAAGAGAGTTTCCCGGCCGACCGCTCGACGCTGCGTCAGCTGACCAAATTCGCCGGCAGTGGCGGGGGACTGACGCTGAACTTTGATGCGATGTTGCTGGGCGAACGAATTTTCTGGGATCCGGCCACGGACACCCTGACGATCAAAGGGACGCCACCGAATCTGCGCGACCAGCTGCAGCGCCGGACCAGCGGCAAATAAAAAAGCCGGGCTCAGCCCGGCTTTTCTTTACCCTTCACGATGATAATCTTCATCGGAAGGCAACAAAACAAAAGGGCCGGTTTCGCAACCGGCCCTTCTGCTTTTCAACTCTGTCAGCGATTAAGCGCGAACGAAGTCGATATGGAACAGTTTTGGCTTGAACGGGTGACGCTGAACAGCCTGAACTTTCACTTTGGTTTCTTTACCGTCAACATTCAGAGTCAGCACTTCTTCGTAGAAACCAGGCTTAGCCTGCATGTTCATTACGGAGTCGTGATCCAGGTCGATGGCAACAGCCGCTTCAGAACCACCATAAATGATAGCCGGGAAACGGTTAGCTGTACGCAGGCGGCGGCTCGCACCCTTACCCTGCTCTTTACGTTCTACTGCATTGATAGTGAACATTAATACGTCTCTTTATATAATTCCTGCTACAGGCGACCCAGTAACAGGCAGGTTATTCAACACTGCTGATGCACATGCAAAAGCGGGCGGCATTATAGCCGTATTGCCTTGCGGTAGCAAACGGTATACCCATCCGCCCGGGGCCGGACGGTCAGCGCAGCTCATTGGCCCGGCGATAGCGCCCCTGATAGTCGAACATTTTCTCGCGGATCTGCCAGTACTGGCCTTTAGCGCGCGCCACCACAAAGTCGGGATGGCGCAACAGCGGCTGCAGCGCCACGACGTCAGCGGCGGTCTGCCAGCCCAGCGGCACGCCGGGCGCGCGCTGGTGCGGACGCATAAACAGCTGCTCAAAGGCTTTGCGCTGGGCTGGCGTCTGCAGGCGAAATCGTTCGCTGACGCTGGTGCCATCTTCGTCAAAATAGGTCGCTTTCAGCCATTCGCCTTTGGCATCCGCTCCCTGTTCCAGCGTCATGCCGCCACAGCGCAGCACCAGCGCATCTTTGAGTTTCAGCGCCGCTTTCAGCATATCGTCCGGATCGACCAGAACTTTGTCGCACTGGTGGCAGCGCCGGGCGGCGATATCGTTCTCTGCGCCACAGTCCGGGCAGCTCTTAAAGCGGAAACGGAAGTCACACTGCTCGCGTTCGCCCTCGTCATCTTCCAGTATGCCCTGACAGCGGCGGCCAAAATGCTCAATGATCATGCCATCTTCTGTCGCTTTGCCCCAGAAGGTATTGGCGAAACCACAGGCCGGGCAGAAGACCTGTACCGGCTGGTTGTCGCTGGCCCCTTTGGGCGCGCCGACTTCCGGCGTGAAAAGGTCGTGCGGATTACCGGCATAATCGAGGATCAGACAGCTGGTTTTACCGGGCGAAAGCCGCAGACCACGTCCGACGATTTGCTGATAGAGACTGACCGATTCGGTGGGCCGCAGGATGGCGATCAGGTCGACATGCGGCGCATCAAAGCCCGTAGTCAGCACTGCGACATTCACCAGAAATTTCAGCTGCTGCGCCTTGAATGCCAGAATCAGCGCGTCGCGCTCCCGCGCGGGCGTATCGGCGGAAACCAGTGCGCTATTATCGGGCAGCAGTCGCAGGATTTCATGAGCATGATCCACCGTGGAGGCGAAAATCATCACGCCGAGCCGGTCCTCCGCAAACGCCACAATCTGCCGGATGATATGCGGCGTCACGCGCTGCTGCTGCTTCAGTTCACGATTAAGGTCGGCTTCGCTGAACAGTCCACTGGACTGTGCCGTCAGCCGGCTGAAGTCATACTGCACCACCGGCATATCCAGCCGTTCCGGGGGCACCAGAAACTGATGTTTGATCATGTAGCGCAGCGGCAACTCATAGATACAGTCGCGGAATAACGACTTTTCATCGCCGCGCACCATGCCGTGATAGTGAAACTGATAGATCCAGCCTTTGCCCAGCCGGAACGGCGTGGCGGTCAGGCCTAACAGGCGCAGTTGCGGATTATGCTGACGCAGATGATTGAAGATCTGCTGATACTGGCTCTCTTTGTCATCGCCAATGCGGTGACACTCATCGACGATAACCAGCGAGAAGGCGCTGTCGAACTGGTCGAGATTGCGTGCGACCGACTGCACGCTGCCAAAGACCACTTTACGCTGACTCTCTTTTCGCTGAAGGCCCGCCGCAAAGATGTCGGCTTCCAGCCCGTAAGCCTGATATTTGCTGTGGTTCTGCGCCACCAGCTCTTTGACGTGTGCGAGCACCAGCACCCGGCCACGTGCCAGCCGGGCCAGCTCAGCGATGACCAGACTTTTTCCGGCACCGGTCGGCAGCACAATCACCGCAGGCTGGTGATGACGACGGAAGTGCGACACGGTGGCATTCACCGCATCCTGTTGATAGGGGCGTAAGGTAAAAGACATGTTGCTCACTTTTGCAAAACTGGTAGCAATTATGCCACGAAAGGGCGGTAAACGCGCTGTCAGGCTGGCGCGGATCACGTTATACTTCCCGCACATTTTCAACGGTTAACCAGGCCGTTTCAGATTCCCTCCGCAGTAACAGGCAAAACGAATTCATGCGACTCGACAAATTCATCTCTCAGCAACTGGAAATCAGCCGCGCTATCGCCCATCGCGAAATCCGTGGTCAGCGTGTCACCATTAACGGTGAAGTGGTGCGTGATACCGCGTTTAAACTGCTGCCCGATCATGAAGTGATGTACGACGGTAACCTCCTGCAGATGCTGACCGGCCCACGCTACTTTATGCTGAACAAGCCGCAGGGCTACGTCTGCTCCACCGACGATCCCGATCATCCCACCATCCTCTATTTCATTGAAGAGCCGATGTCTTTTAAGCTGCATGCGGCAGGGCGGCTTGATATCGATACCACCGGACTGGTGCTGCTGACTGATGATGGTCAGTGGTCACATCGCATTACCTCGCCACGTCATCACTGCGAGAAGACTTATCGCGTCACGCTGGAGTCGCCGATTGCGGACGACACCGCGGCAAAGTTTATGGCGGGTGTACAGCTACATAACGAGAAGAGCCTGACCAAACCGGCTCAGCTGGAGGCGATGACACCGACAGACGTGCGGCTGACGCTGAGCGAAGGGCGCTACCACCAGGTGAAGCGGATGTTTGCAGCCGTGGGCAACCGGGTTGTGGAGCTTCATCGCGAGCGTATCGGCGATATCGTGCTGGATGAGGATCTGGAACCGGGCGAATACCGGCCGCTGACCGAAGATGAGATCGCCAGCATCGGTCTGCCAAAAGAGCTGCAGGCAAAATAAAATCTGCGTCAGGAGAGAAGAGGAGAGGGCGTGCGTAAGGAAAAAAACTCGCCAACGGGATTGATCGTTATCCTGGGGCTATTAGCGATGCTGATGCCGTTATCGATCGACATGTATCTGCCTGCCATGCCGCAGATTGCCCGTGAGTTTGGTGTCTCTGCCGGCAGCGTGCAGATGTCGCTCAACCTCTACATCCTGGGCTTCGCGATCGGCCAGCTCATCTACGGGCCGCTGGCCGACAGCTATGGCCGCAAGCCGGTGATCGCGCTCGGCACCCTGATTTTTGCCTGTGCTGCCGCGGCCTGTGCGCTGTCACAATCAATCGACCAGCTCATCCTGATGCGTTTCCTGCATGGCCTGTCAGCGGCGGCCGCCAGCGTGGTGATTAATGCGCTGATGCGGGACAGTTACTCGAAAGAGGACTTCTCGCGCATGATGTCTTTTGTGATGCTGATTACCACCATTGCGCCGCTGCTGGCCCCGATTATCGGCGGCTGGCTGCTGGTGCTCTGGAGCTGGCATGCCATTTTCTGGGCGCTGGCCGGGGCCGCGTTAGTGACCACCGTGCTGGTCACTACCCAGATCCGCGAAACACTGAAGCCGGCGCAGCGGCAGCGTTTTCATCTGCGCACCACGCTGGGCAATTTTGTGACCCTGTTTCGGCATAAACGCGCTTTCAGTTATATGCTGTCGAGCGGCTTCTCCTTTGCCGGGCTCTTTACCTTTCTGAATGCCGGTCCGTTTGTTTACATCGAGCTGAATCACGTCTCGCCACAAAACTTTGGCTACTACTTTGGCCTTAACGTGGTGTTTCTGTTTGTACTGACGCTGATTAACAGCCGTGCCGTACGCCGTTTTGGGCCCTTGGCGATGTTCCGGCTGGGGCTGCTGATTCAGTTCTGTATGGGGATCTGGCTGCTGCTGGTCAGCGCATTGGATCTGGGCTTTCTGCCGCTGGTGATGGGCATCGCAATGTTTATCGGCTGCGTATCGATGGTCTCTTCCAACGCGATGGCGGTGATCCTGGATGAGTTTCCGCACATGGCAGGCACGGCGTCGTCGCTGGCGGGCACGCTGCGGTTTGGCGTCGGCGCGTTTGTCGGTGCGCTGCTCTCCCTGCTGAGTTTCAACAGTGCCTGGCCGATGGTTGGTACTATCGCGCTCTGCGCCTCCCTCTCTCTGCTGCTCTTCTTTTACGCTTCCCGTCCGCGCACGGCGTCCCGCTAATCCGGTACAGGATTTTTGTCCCCTGTACGGTGGCGGGCGACGTGCTGCCCGCTATGTTTATTTAATGTGAAGATTTTTAGTTAAAAAAGTAACCATATTGCGTCTAAAATGATTGTTAACGGCGTGTGAACGCGGTAAATATAGCCTGAAGTGCGACGTAAGTCGCAAAAATGCGCTTCTGCAGTTCGCACAGCGAGGCGATCCTGTCCGGATTCCGCCGTCATCGGCCGTTTTTCGCGTCAGTGCCTGTGCGTTGCGACATACACTCATCCGGGGAGAGTAAACTATGCTGCAACTTTCAATCGTGCATCGCCTGCCGCAGCGTTTTCGCTGGGCCAGCGATCACCACAGTGCCATCGAGTCTGATGACACTGTGCTGGATGACCAGGAGTTTGTGGCGCTGCGGTTGATCAGCCATGACGGCATGCCAGCGTGGGAGATCCTGCAGCAGCTTAAAGAGGTGCTGGCCGGTATTCAGGTCGACTGCAAAGTGGCCGAGTGTGAAGGGCAGCCCTGCCTGTTCATCCGGCGCCGTGACGAAAGCGCGACCAACTGCTGCCTGAAAAATCAGGGTGTGGCGATTGCCGAAACCTTTATCGCTGGCTGAGGGCGTGGCCAGCCACGCCCGGGCAGAGGCCGTTGCAGGAGAGGTAAATAACTATTCATATTCCCTCTGTTCCACCACTTCCTCCTGTCACAATACAATAATCAGGTGACACAGGGCCCGTCCTACATCGGGGTCGTGGCTGACAGACAGCTCACTGCGCGGCCGCTGTAAACGACGTAAAAAGTATCTGTATCTGCACCGTGCGGTCCCGCGACCAGGCCAGCTCACCAGCAATCAACAGCCGGGGCTTTGTCAGCTGCGCCATCGCAATCAGTGCACGCGGATGTTTTCCGCCTGATAGCTGGAAGGGAACATCACTGAGCCGGGCGCACAGCAGCAGAAATCCGGAAAGAAGCCAGGCGGGTCTGTTCTCCTCTCCGCATTCAGGGACGGGACGGTTCAGCGTGATAACGCTGGAAATAGTCTGTCAGTGTTTCCGGTCGCAGCGGACGGCTGAAGATATAGCCCTGCAGATGCGTCACCCCACGATTAATCAACCAGGCTGCCTGCTCGCGGGTTTCGACCCCTTCGGCCACACTCTTCAGGTTGAGCTGCTTCGCCAGCTGCAGCACGGAATCCAGTACCGGTGAGGCCAGCGTCTCCGTTCTGATGCTCTGGACAAAGCCACGATCGATTTTCAGGTAATCAAACGCATAACGTTCAAGATAAATCAGCGCGCTGTGGCCAGTGCCGAAATCATCAATCGCGATATGAATCTGCTGCTGATGCAGCCAGTCGAACTGTTCGCCGACGTTGTCGTCGCTCAGCATGGCCCGCTCGGTGATCTCAAACACGTAATTAAAGTGAGCCGCAGGCATGGTATCCAGCCAGTGCAGGACATCCTGGCGGAAACTGCTGTCAGCCAGATGCAGTGGCGAAATGTTGAGACTAAGACAGGCGTTGCGGGGAATAGTATGGCATAGCCGATGCGCGTCGCGTGACACCAGCTGAAACAGATGCCGGGTCAGGGGAATAATCAGGTCATGTGACTCGGCATAGTGAATAAATATATCGGGCGGAATCGGGCCTCTGGTCGGATGGGTCCAGCGCAGTAACGCTTCCATGCCATAGGGCTGACCATCGTGTGAGGTCACCAGCGGCTGATATTCAACGTGAAACTCGCCGCGCTTCATGCCCTGAATCAGTGCTTTGCCCGGACACAGATAGCTCGACAAGAGCAGCCAGCAACCCCCGGCGACCAGCAGCGACAGCAGCAGACTGCTGAAGAGAATAGCCTCATAGTCACTGAACGCCAGCGTGGAGCCGTAGAGCGTCAGCTGCAGCGGATAGCCTGCCAGTCCCTGCTGATTCAGCGGTGTCGGCAGATTATGGCTCTCCATAATACCGGGTTGCCAGCTGGTCAGGGCGCTGCGTGGGTCGGACAGCGCCATACCGGTAATTTCCGGTCGCATCGACACCATCAACTGATAGGGCGCCAGCGTGATATTCAGCGTGGCGAAGACGCCTGACTGCTGGTTGCCCGGATTTTTAATCCACAGTGCAAGCGCCGGTTTACTGGGCTGCAGCGGCGTGCCGGGCATCAGCCGCAGATCGAGTTCGCGAGAGAGATCACTGAGCGGTGCAATCACACTGAGCGGCAGACTGAAGCTGCCGGTCGCCGAGGAGCAAAACGCGTTGCCGTCGTTGACCAGCAGGATAGCGCGGAGATTCCCGGCGAAGGCGGCGCGTGAGGTGAGTTCACGATTAATGGTATGGCAGGCGGTCTGGGTAAACGGAAGCAGGGGGCTGAGGGTACTGTTAAGCAGCGAGGAGAGCGTCTGCTGTAATGCCGTGCGGCTTTTTTCCAGCAGTTGCTGATGCTGCCGCTCGCGTTTCTGCCAGGTCTGGTGAAGCGAGAGCGTGGCAAATAAGAGAAAAAATAAGCCGCCTGCCATCGCGCTACTCCATGCGATACGGCGAGGATAGTTGGTATGGCGCCGCAGCGCCCCCGACAGTGGCATGAGGAGCTTCCCCTGATCAAATTATTATTATGTTATTACGCACGACTGCTTCGGTTTAAGCGACCGAGAATATAACGAGATCGTCCGGTATGTCTTGTTATTAATCTGAAATGCAATGCTTTTATCTTATGTCACGCCTGTTGCACAGAACAGGCAAAAAAAAACGCTGCATAAGCAGCGTTTTCTGTTCTCTGGCTGAGAGAAGATCGAAGGTGATTATCAGCTCGGGTTACGGCTCAACACACGACGTCCTTCACGGTAACGCTTTTTCCAGTAGTCATCATTGAGACTGGAGATCATTACACCGCTGCTGGTCGAGGCATGAACGAAGTTGTCATTGCCCAGATAGATGCCCACATGGCGGCCGGTTGAACCGGCGCGGAACATCACCAGATCGCCAGGACGCAGTTTATTGCGGGTAATCTCTCTGCCGGTGTCCTGCTGCTCAGAGGTGGAGCGCGGGAGTTCTAAGCCAAACTGATCGCGGAAAGTACGCTGAACAAAGGCGGAACAATCAATCCCGCGTTTGGTATCGCCACCGAGGCGATAGCGCACACCTTTCCAGACGGCGTATTGTTCCATGATGCGCGACTTCACGTCGACATTACGCACCATTTCTTCAAACTCATCCTGAGACGCCTGAAGTAAAAAACCATTCTGGTTGTTAACTTCATGATTCTCGTTATTCGCGTTTTGACTGCTATGAGTACTGCTACAAGCTGAGAGGAGTGTTGCCAGCGCCAGTGCGGGCACGATCCGCAAAATATATCTCAGTATTGGTTGAGACTTGACCATTATTCGGGTTTTCCTTCGGGTTCCTTACGACACAATTGTCGTCAGCCAGATGACAAAGCAGGGAGATTAATAAGCGAGACAGACTAAGACAAATCCTTAATTACTAAAATGTGTTAATGGACACATTTTAATGTAAAAAAATCTGGTTTTTCTGACGCTTTGGCCTCACTGCGATTGAGGTTAACTGATTACAGACGCTGTGGCGAGTGCTTTTAATCAATTTCACATAGGTTTTTTTGATGAGAATCAAAACGTAACATAATGACTAATTTAGCGACAATTATGAGCAAATGATGGTGAGAACAGGCGGTAATACGGGCGTCAATTCAGCGCATCGCCGCATTTCCGGGATTTTCTGGGTGGACAATAGCGTGGGGCGAGGATTTAACCAGCTTGCGGAAAAGATAACCTTTTCTTTTCGCCATATTAATTAGCAGGCTAATAGTGAGGGGCTGTTTTTTATAAGCGCGGCAGGTTCAGCGTAAAACGATTAAACCGACCGCGCTTATCATTTACATCGCGGGCTTATATTTTCCCGGTAAGTTGCGATAAAACCAGTTAACCAGCATGTCGCTGGCTGGCGTTAATAGCCACCAGCTCAGACCGACCAGTACGACCGATAGCGATCCCACGGCAATATCAGTAAACCAGTGTGCGCCGGCCATAACGCGCGGCAGCGAAAATAGCACCACAATCGCGGCGGCAATTGAAAAACGGCGGAAGCCAAAATAACGCCACATAAAGCAGGCAAAAATAATCAGCATCATGCCGTGGTCGCCAGGAAAGCTATCTTTCGACGCATCTTTAGCCGGGATGCCGGTCAGTTCGCTGACACGATGTACATTCTCAAAAAACAGGGTCGGACTGGAATGTTTCACCGGCAGCAGATGGCCAAGCTGATTAAGGATGACAGCCGTCAGCAGCATGGTGATGCCGATCGCCAGCATCCGACGACGCGCCGGAGGTGTCTCCTGCCGCCAGATTGACAGATAGAGCAGGCCCATCGCCAGCAGTGACACGACATCAAAACCCCGGAAGTTGGTCATCGCGACGATCAGCGCAAACAGCGGGTGGGTCACCATCTGGTTATTGAAACCATAAAAGATCGTTTTATCGATGCCGAACCAGAAACCGTGTTGCGGCGGCAGATACCAGGACAGAAACAGCACAACACCCAGTGCATTAAGCAGCAGGATGGTAACAAGGCGGGTTGCGCGCATAGGTAAACTCATTTCAAAAAATAACCGCCGATAATACCTTTACTAGCGTAAACGGCACTTCAACAACGCCGATTGTAGTCGATTCCAGTCAGCCTGCTGAGAATGAATGACTTCAATACGGCTGTCAGGGGGCGATGCAGCAGAGGTTTCACTGTGCAGGGCTTTTGCCTCGCCGTTAATACGCATTGTGCCTTCGGCCGTGTGCATCACGCCCTTTATCCGATCGACCTGCGCCTGCTGTGCCCACGCCAGCAGGGCCGCGCTGTCGAACCGGGTGTCGCCATCGAATAGCCAGCCGCAGGCGTTATAGCCCTGACCCTGATTCAGCGACCGGCGCCAGCGCGCACCGCCTTCCAGTCGCAGCGCTGCTACGCCGCTGGCAGGGGCTGCCGGATGATGATGGTGCGGAAGCGGGAGTTCGCGGGGCTGGTGGGGCGCATCAAGCAGATAAAGGGGAATGCGACCAGATTCTGTTTCTGTCACAGGACGCGGGGACTGGCTCTGCTGCAGCCAGTCAGTCAGCCGCTGGCGATCCTGCCTGTCCCATAAGTCACGCTTGCTCGCGATGATAATATCGGCGGCCGCCAGCTGATCGCGAAAGTTTTCATTGGCAACGATACGCGGATCGGCGAGCTGGCGGGGATCAAGAAGGGTCAGGGTAGCATTCAGCTGCAGCCAGCTCTGATAGACCGGGGCCTGTAGCATCTTCAGTATCTGGCGCGGATGGCCCAGACCAGTGGGCTCGATCAGCAGCCGGTCCGGCTTATCCTTCAGCAGCAGATTCAGCCCGACCTGCATTGGCAGGCCATTCACGCAGCACAGGCAGCCGCCGGGGATCTCTTTGACGATTGCGCCACGATCCGCCAGCAGTGCACCATCAATGCCGATCTCGCCAAATTCGTTAACCAGCACCGCCCACGTTTCGTTCTGTGGCCGGTTGGCCAGCAGATGACAGAGCAGCGTGGTTTTTCCGCTGCCCAGAAAACCGGTAATCAGATTAACGCGTGTCATGGTGCGGGCTCCTGCCTGAAATAGCTGATTAATGTTATATTATAACACGATTACGCCCGCGCCCGTGACAGCTTAATCAGCACGGCTCATGTAGCGGCGTTCAGCGATATGAATACGGATACGATCGCCATTGCTAAGGTATTCCGGAACCTGAATAGAAAGACCAGTACTCATCCCGGCGGGTTTGGTGCGGGCGCTGGCGGAAGCGCCTTTAATGCCAGGCGAGGTATCGACGATCTCCATATCCACCGTCTGTGGCAGTTCCAGGGCAATTACCTGGCCATCCATCGTCAGAACATGAATGCCGGGGATACCGCCTTCAGGGATAAACAGCAATTCGTCTTCGATCTGGTCCTGCTTAAAGGAGTAGGGCGTATAATCCTCATCATCCATAAAGATATATTCGTCACCATCTATATAAGAGAAGGTGACGCTGCGGCGGCTGAGCGAAATCGCATCGATAATCTCGTCGCCCTTGAAGCGCTCTTCCACTTTTAAACCGGTGCGGACATCGGTAAAGCGCATTTTGTACAGGGTCGCCGCACCGCGTGCGCTGGGGCTCTGGACATCAATATCTTTAACCAGCAGCAGTTTGCCGTTGTGCGTGACGGCCATCCCTTTTTTGATTTCATTGGCTTTTGGCATTGCTGTTCTCGCTATCATGAGAGTGAAGTGCGCGCAACGTTACTCGCGCCAGTGAAAACTGGCAATATCACGGATGCGAAATTTTGTGTCAGGCCGCGGCTTTCATGGTAATTGCCGTCCCGGACTGCTATTGTCAGCGCCTCTTTTTCTGCCGGAGCACAGCATGCAATGTCGTAGCCAATGCGGTGCCTGCTGCACAGCACCCTCTATTTCATCGCCTATCCCCGGCATGCCTGACGGCAAGCCCGCCAACACGCCCTGTGTTCAGCTGGACGACGATCTTCGCTGCAAATTGTTCGGTTCGCCGCTACGGCCTGCCGTCTGCGCTGGTCTCCAGCCTTCATTCAGCATGTGCGGGCAGTCGCGCCAGCAGGCGATGACCTATCTGCTGAAACTTGAAGCCGACACCGCCCCCTGAAAAGGCTGATATAGCTGATATAGCTGACGCTGTTTTTCTGCGCCGCCGGGCGTGACAGCAACAGCGTCAGCCTGACTCTCCGCTGATCCGCTTCCTGCCCCTGAAATGTGCGTAATGTCAAAAATCTGTTACGCCGTTTACGCATTTTCTTGCCTGACGAAAGCAGCTGCTTCACAATTCCTGAAACGTTTCAGCGTTGACAGCGTCAGCAGGCACAGACGGCAGGGCGCAAAAATCTGTTCATTAGCTGAAACGATTCAATCTCAGCAAGCGAGGAGAATTATGTTCCAGCTCGAATTGCAGGCCATCCATACCGGAGCCAGCGCCCAGAACAAAGAAGAGGCCATTCGTCAGGTTGCTGCCGCGTTAACCGCGGCAGGCAATGTGGCTGAAGGCTATGTCAACGGCATGCTGGCGCGCGAACAGCAGACCTCAACCTTTCTTGGCAACGGCATCGCAATCCCACACGGCACGACCGACACCCGCGATCTGGTGCTGAAAACCGGCGTTCAGGTGTTTCAGTTTCCACAGGGCATAGCCTGGGGCGAGGATCAGACGGCCTATGTGGCTATCGGGATTGCCGCAAAGTCAGATGAACATCTGGCGCTGCTGCGTCAGCTGACCCATGTGCTCAGCGATGACTCCATCGCTGAACAGCTCAAAACCGCCTCTGCTGAAGATCTTCGTGCGCTGCTGATGGGCGAAAAACAGGCCGCTGAATTCAGCTTCGACACCTCACTGGTTACGCTTAACGTCGCCGCCAGCGATTTGATTACCCTGCAGGCGATGAATGCCGGCAGACTGCAATCCGCAGGCGTGGTTGATGCCAGCTACGTCGCCGATGTCATCTCAACCCCGCCGCTGAGCCTGGGACAGGGCATCTGGCTCAGCGACAGCAGCCTGGGCAATCTGCGCAGCGGCGTGGCCGTCAGCCGTACCGAGCACGCCTTTGAACATCAGGGCGAACCGGCGTCGATGCTCATCAGCGTGTCAGCCACCGATGAACGTCCGCTGGACGTGCTGGGTTACCTCAGCGCGCTGCTGCAGCAGGGCAAAGCTGACCGTCTGCTGAAAGCTGATGCGGCGGGTGTTTACGCCCTGCTGACCAGTGAAGTCGATGAGCAGGCTGAAGTCCTGACCGCCGAATTTACTATCCGCAACGAACATGGCCTGCATGCCCGTCCGGGCACGGCGCTGGTCAGTGTGATCAAGCAGTTCAACAGCGACATCACCGTGACCAACCTCGACGGCAGCGGTAAACCGGCTAACGGTCGCAGCCTGATGAAAGTCGTGGCGCTGGGCGTGAAGAAAGGCCATCGCCTGCGCTTTACCGCCAGCGGTGAAGATGCCCAGCAGGCGCTGAGCGCGATTGAAGAAGCGATCACCAGCGGTCTGGGTGAGGGGGCAGCATGAGCAGACGTGTCGCCACCATTACGCTGAATCCGGCGTATGACCTGGTGGGATATACCCCTGAAATTGAACGCGGCGAAGTCAATCTGGTGAAAACTACCGGACTGCACGCGGCGGGCAAGGGGATCAACGTCGCCAGAGTTCTGAAGGACCTGGGTATTGATGTCACCGTCGGTGGCTTTCTGGGTAAAGAGAATCAGGATGGCTTTCAGCAGCTCTTCAGCGAGCTGGGCATTGCCAACCGTTTCCAGGTGGTGCCGGGCCGGACCCGTATTAACGTTAAACTCACCGAACAGACCGGTGATGTGACCGATCTGAATTTCTCCGGTTTTCAGGTCACGGCGCAGGACTGGGATCGTTTTACCAGCGATTCACTGACCTGGCTGGGCCAGTTCGATATGGTCTGCGTCAGTGGCAGCCTGCCAGAAGGCGTGGATCACGAGGCTTTTACCCGCTGGATGACCGAACTGCGAACCCATTGCCCCTGCATCATTTTCGACAGCAGCCGCGAGGCGCTGGTGGCGGGCCTGAAAGCCGCGCCATGGCTGGTGAAACCTAACCGCCGTGAGCTGGAGATCTGGGCCGGGCGTAAGCTGCCAGCGTTGCAGGATGTGATTGGTGCGGCGCACGAGCTGCGCGAGCAGGGCATCGCCCATGTGGTGATCTCGCTGGGCGCAGAAGGCGCACTGTGGGTCAACGCGTCAGGCGAATGGATTGCGAAACCGCCGGTGTGCGACGTCGTCAGCACCGTCGGTGCAGGTGACTCTATGGTAGGCGGGCTGATCTATGGCCTGCTGATGCGTGAATCCAGCGAGCACACGCTGCGTCTTGCGACAGCGGTGGCGGCCATGGCCGTCAGCCAGAGCAACGTTGGTGTGTCCGATCGTACTCAGTTGGCCGCGATGATGGCGCGTGTCGACTTACAACCCGTTAACTGACAGCAGGAGAGCGATAATGAAAACGCTGCTGATTAAAGACCCTACACTGGGACTGGCTTCCGCCTTTATGGCGCAACAACGTCTGGCTGCCGCTGCAGCGGCGGCGGGCCTGACCCTGACTGAAAATCCTGCCGACGCAGATCTGGCGATTGTGCTGGGCAAAAAGGTGCCGGACGATGCGGCGCTGAATGGCAAGCTGGTCTGGCTGGGCGATCTCCAGCTGGCGGTCAGCGAGCCGGAAAACTTCCTCAACCGGGCGAAGGCAGAAGCCAGAACCTGGCAGGCGCCAGCTGCGGCGGTAACACCAGCGGCAGCGTCAGCGGCGACTCCGGCGCAGGCGGGAGCACCGAAACGCGTGGTTGCTGTGACAGCCTGTCCGACCGGCGTCGCGCATACCTTTATGGCGGCCGAGGCGATCCAGGCCGAGGCGACCCGTCGCGGCTGGTGGGTCAAGGTTGAAACCCGCGGTTCCGTGGGTGCCGGTAACGCTATCACGCCGGAGGAAGTGGCGGCTGCCGATCTGGTAATCGTGGCGGCGGATATCGAAGTGGATCTGGCGAAATTTGCCGGTAAGCCGATGTACCGCACCTCTACCGGCCTGGCGCTGAAGAAAACTGCGCAGGAGCTGGATAAAGCGGTCACAGAAGCGAAGCCTTATAAAGTCGCTGCCAGCGGCCAGAGCACGGCAAACAGCGAAGAAGAGAAGAAGCAGGGCGGCGCGGGCGCCTATCGCCACCTGCTGACCGGGGTTTCTTACATGCTGCCGATGGTGGTGGCGGGTGGTCTGAGTATCGCCCTGTCGTTCGCCTTTGGTATCACCGCCTTTAAAGAGCCAGGCACCCTGGCTGCCGCACTGATGCAGATCGGTGGAGGCAGTGCTTTCGCCCTGATGGTACCGGTGCTGGCGGGCTTTATCGCCTTCTCCATCGCAGATCGTCCGGGTCTGACACCGGGTCTCATTGGCGGCATGATCGCCACCAGCATCAACGCAGGTTTCCTGGGCGGGATTATCGCAGGCTTCATTGCCGGTTATGCGGCGAAGCTGATTAGCGGCAAAGTGAAACTACCGCAGAGTATGGAAGCGCTGAAACCGATACTGATTATTCCGCTGTTCGCCAGCCTGATCACCGGCCTGCTGATGATCTATGTAGTCGGTAAACCGGTGGCGGGTATCATGAGCGGCCTGACGCACTGGCTGGCAAACATGGGTACAGCGAATGCGGTCCTGCTGGGTGCGATTCTGGGTGGCATGATGTGTACCGACATGGGTGGCCCGGTGAACAAGGTGGCCTACGCGTTTGGTGTCGGCTTACTGAGTTCGCAGACCTATGCACCGATGGCCGCCATCATGGCAGCCGGTATGGTGCCGCCGCTGGCGATGGGCCTGGCAACCCTGGTTGCCCGTCGTAAATTCAACAAAGGTCAACAGGAAGGCGGTAAAGCGGCACTGGTGCTGGGTCTCTGCTTCATCTCTGAAGGTGCGATTCCGTTTGCTGCCCGTGACCCGATGCGCGTTCTGCCATGCTGTATCATTGGTGGCGCAGTGACCGGTGCAATCTCTATGGCGATTGGTGCCAAACTGATGGCCCCGCACGGCGGACTCTTTGTTCTGCTGATCCCAGGCGCGATTACGCCGGTTGTAGGCTATCTGATGGCGATTGTCATCGGCACCGCGATTGCCGGTCTGAGCTATGCGGTTCTGAAACGTCCGGAAGAGCAGCTGGCGAAAGCCTGATACGCTGAAGTGAAATAAACAGGGAGCCAGATGGTTCCCTGTTTGCTTTTCAGACGGCAAGTAAGCCAGAAGCGATAGGCACATGCGTATGGCGCAGAGCATAGCGTGCCGGAGAGGGCGTTATCTGCACCTTCACGCAGGGCGTATGCGCCCTTAGCCTGCACAAAGCTGACATAATAAAGGAGCCTTCAGGCTCCCTTTTTTATCCCTGCTGCTCGGCTTTCAGCCAGGCAATCTCATCTTTCCAGATATCAGGGTTGATGGTTTCCAGAATCAGCGGGATCCCGTCAAACCGGGCATCTTTCATCAGCCAGCTGAACACCGTCCTGCCGATGTTGCCTTCACCCAGGCTGTGGTGGCGGTCAACGCGACTGTCAAACGCGCTTTTGGCATCGTTGAGGTGCATACCGCGCAGATAGCCGAAGCCCACGACGCGCTCAAACTCGCTGAAGGTCGCTTCACAGTCGGCTTCGGTACGCAGGTCATAACCGCCGGCAAACGCATGGCAGGTATCGATGCAGACGCCGACGCGCGACTTGTCTTCGACATGCTCAATAATGGTCGCGAGGTGCTCGAAGCGGAAGCCCAGGTTACTGCCCTGGCCTGCCGTATTTTCAATCACGGCGGTGACGTTCTGCGTCTGGTCGAGGGCGACGTTAATCGACTCGGCGATCCGCTTCAGGCAGGCTTCTTCTTCAATCTGATGCAGATGGCTGCCGGGATGGAAGTTCAGCAGCGTCAGGCCCAGCTGATCGGCCCTGCGCAGTTCATCGATAAAGGCCGCCCGGGATTTCTCCAGCGCCTCCTCAACCGGATGACCGAGGTTAATGAGAAAACTGTCGTGCGGCAGGATTTGCTGCGGGCTGAATTTGTACGTCTCGCAGGCGGCGCGAAAAGCATCAATCATCTCTGTGGAGAGCGGGGCGGCCTTCCACTGACGCTGATTTTTAGTAAAGAGGGCGAAGGCGGTGGCTTCCAGTTCATGGGCGCGGATCACGGCCTGATCCACGCCCCCTGCCGCACTCACATGTGCGCCGATATATTTCATTCCTTTCTCCTGGGGCTATGCATGGATGAACCGGCATGATACCTGATGGCATCAGCCCATGAAATGTTGTACCAGCAGATTGAGGGTGCCGCCGCCCACGATTAACCAGCCAAAGACCATCGCGCCCAGTAGCAGCGGCCTGACGCCCGCCTCGCGCAGTGCCCCGAAACGGGTGGTCAGTCCCAGCGCGGCCATCGCCATGGCAAGCAGCAATCCGGCGAGCTGATTCAGCGAGCTCACCAGCGCCGCAGGCAGCAGCTGGAGTGAGTTAACCAGGGCAACAGCAATAAACAGCAGCGCGAACCAGGGAAACGTCACCGGCTGACGGGCGTTGCCCGCATGGCGTCTGCCGCGAATGACTGCACCGAGGCAGAGCAGGAACGGGGCCAGCATCATCACCCGCAGCATCTTCGCGATCACTGCACTGTTTTCCGCCGCCGGGCTGATGCTGTGGCCAGCGGCCACTACCTGCGCCACTTCATGGATGGTAGAGCCGGTGAAGACCCCAAACTGCGCTGCACTCAGCCCCGGAAACAGATGATGAGCCAGCGGCCACAGCAGCGGATAGATAAAGATCGCCAGGGTGCCGAACAGCACCACGGTGGCGATAGCCACCGCGACTTTTGACGGCGCGGCTTTCACTACCGGTTCGGTTGCCAGCACTGCCGCCGCACCGCAGATGCTGCTGCCAGCCCCAATCAGCCAGACGGTATCGCGATCCAGCTTCAGCAGCCGGATGCCCAGCAGACAGGTCACCATGAACGTACTGCTCAGCGTCAGCGCATCGATCAGGATGCCGCTGAAACCGACATCAGCAATCTGTTGTAAAGTGATACGAAAGCCAAACAGGATAATGCCCAGCCGCAGCAGCTTCTGTTTCGCCAGTACCACGCCGCGGTCGCAGCGGGAGGCCACCAGGGGATAGACGCTGTTGCCAGCCACGATGCCCAGCATAATTGCCAGGGTCAGCGAGCCCAGTCCCAGCGACGCGATCAAAGGCTGCTGTGCCAGCCAGCTGGCCGCAGCGGCAATGACGGCGGTCATCAGCAGGCCGGGGAACCAGAGCGCGATAGGGTGATGCGGTTTAGCGAGGCTCAGTTCGGTCATGGTAGTCACTCCTTCTGGTGGAGTCGTGATCATGAAGGCAACTGGCTTAAAAGTGAAATTGATAATATATTTATAATTGACCAGAATAAACGATAAGGCAGCTGTCATGTTAGTGTCACGTCTGCGCCGCTGGGCGACGCTGATCAAACGGGATGTGTTTGTGCTGGGATTCGCTTTTCGCGACCCGCGCACGCCCTGGTGGAACAAGCTGGGGATGCTGGGGCTGGTTGCCTACGGCATCAGCCCAATCGATCTTATTCCGGATGTCATTCCCTTTGTGGGGCTGCTGGATGACGCAGTGATTATCCCGAGGGGCGTCATGCTGCTGCTACGGTTACTGCCGAAAGAGGTACGCCTCAGCAGCCTCGCGCGGGCAGAAGCGCAGCGCAGCCGCGGCAAAAAGATCGCCGGCTGGCTGGTGGCGATTGGGCTGATCTGGCTGGCGCTGATCGTCTGGCTCGTCAGGCAATCACTGAGTTAAGAGGCAACGATGCACATTACGCTGCGACAGATTGAAGTGTTTACCGAAGTGCTTAAGAGTGGCTCCACCACCCAGGCGTCCCAGCTGCTGGCCCTGTCGCAGTCGGCGGTCAGCGCGGCGCTGGCCGATCTGGAAAATCAGCTTGGGGTGCAGCTGTTTGACCGGGTCGGCAAACGGCTGGTGCTGAATGAACATGGGCGGCTGCTCTATCCGCGTGCGGTGGGGCTGCTGGAGCAGGCAGGCGAGATCGAGCAGCTGTTTAAAGAGGATAACGGCGCCATTCGCATTTCCGCCAGCAGCACCATCGGCAACTATCTGCTGCCCGGCATGATGGCGGCTTACCGCCGCGATTTTCCCGGCCTGCCGCTGGAACTGAGTGTGGGCAACAGCCAGGATGTGATTCAGGCGGTGTCCGATTTCCGCGTGGATGTGGGGCTGATTGAAGGGCCGTGCCACATGACCGAGCTGGTCAGTGAACCCTGGCTGGAGGATGAGCTGGTGGTGTTTGCCGCGCCCGATGCGCCGATTCTGCAGCAGCCGGTGACGCTGAAAACCCTGGCAGACGCCCCATGGATCCTGCGCGAACGCGGCTCCGGCACCCGGGAAATTGTCGATTATCTGCTGCTGTCTCATCTGCCGAGTTTTCAGCTGGGAATGGAGCTGGGCAATTCCGAAGCCATTAAACATGCGGTGCGGCACGGCATGGGGATCAGCTGCCTGTCGCGCCGGGTGATAGCCGATCTGCTGGAGGCGGGCACGCTGACCGAACTGGTGATCCCGCTGCCGCGGCTGACCCGCACGCTCTACCGTATTCATCACCGGCAGAAGCATATTTCCAAAGCCCTGACGCGCTTTCTCTCCTACTGTCGTGAGTGACTGCTAATAATCCGGCCACGATCATGAACTTAACTAATAACAGCATGGCATCGCTATACAGAGGCGGTCTGGCTGCTACAATCGCGCCTCATTTTTACCCAGCGTAGCGTTAACACATGCATAATGACTCAAAAACAACACAACAACCTGCATTACGACGTGCGTTAAAAGCCCGTCATCTGACGATGATTGCCATCGGCGGCTCCATCGGTACTGGCCTCTTTGTGGCCTCCGGTGCCACCATTGCTCAGGCCGGACCCGGCGGGGCGCTTCTCTCCTATATCCTCATCGGCCTGATGGTTTATTTCCTGATGACCAGCCTGGGCGAACTGGCCGCCTTCATGCCCGTGTCAGGCTCCTTCGCTACCTATGGCGCAAAATATGTCGAAGAGGGCTTTGGTTTCGCACTCGGCTGGAACTACTGGTACAACTGGGCGGTGACCATCGCGGTTGACCTGGTGGCCTCACAGCTGGTGATGAACTACTGGTTCCCCGACACGCCCGGCTGGATCTGGAGCGCACTATTCCTGGGGCTGATGTTCCTGCTCAACTACATCTCGGTGAAAGGCTTTGGCGAGGCGGAGTACTGGTTCTCGCTGATCAAAGTGGCGACCGTGATTATCTTTATCGTGGTGGGCGTGCTGATGATTACCGGCATTATGCGCGGCGCGGAGCACGCGGGCTGGCATAACTGGCAGGTCGGGGATGCGCCGTTTGCGGGGGGCTTTGCCGCGATGATTGGCGTTGCGATGATTGTCGGATTCTCCTTCCAGGGCACCGAACTGATCGGTATCGCGGCGGGCGAATCTGAAGATCCGGCGAAAAACATTCCGCGCGCGGTCCGGCAGGTGTTCTGGCGTATCCTGCTGTTCTATGTCTTTGCTATTCTGATCATCAGCCTGATTCTGCCTTACACCGATCCACAGTTGCTGCATAACGATATTAACGATATCAGCGTCAGCCCGTTCACGCTGGTCTTCCGCAATGCCGGTCTGCTCTCCGCGGCGGCGGTGATGAATGCGGTGATCCTGACGGCGGTGCTGTCGGCAGGAAACTCCGGTATGTACGCCTCAACACGTATGCTCTATAACCTGGCCTGCGAAGGCAAAGCGCCACGGATTTTCGCGAAGCTCTCAAAGGGCGGCGTGCCGCGCAATGCACTCTGGGCGACTACCGTCGTGGCAGGCCTCTGTTTCCTGACCTCAAAGTTCGGAAATCAGGAGGTCTACCTGTGGCTGCTGAATACGTCCGGCATGACCGGCTTTATCGCCTGGCTGGGCATTGCCATCAGCCACTATCGCTTCCGCCGGGGCTATATTGCTCAGGGGTATGACCTGAACGATCTGCCGTACCGTTCCGGCTTCTTCCCGCTAGGACCCATTTTCGCTTTCGTGCTCTGCCTGATTATTACGCTGGGTCAGAACTATCAGGCGTTTCTCAACGAGAGTATCGACTGGTACGGCGTGGCAGCGACCTATATCGGCATTCCGCTGTTCCTGATCATCTGGTTCGGCTACAGGCTGGTACGCGGCAGCCGTCTGGTGAAGTACAGCGAGATGACGTTCCCGGTTCATAAAGCGTAACGCGGTTACGCCTGACACCGCGCGTGGCGGTGGCGCCCGACCTTATGGCGAGGGCGCAGACCGCCGAAGCGAAGCAGCGCACCGCCCGGCCAAAAAGCGGGCAGCGTTTTTTGAAAAATCTGAAGCGTTAACCCGGCGACGATGCACCTGAGGGATGAAGTGCGTCGTCGCCTGCGTTCGTGCTGAACCTCTCTTTTGCAAAAGCCCTGTGCGCTCTGAGCCGATGCGCCATTTGCCGCTCTCCCGTCCATAACAACACCCTTTTTTACTGTTTTTTCACGTCTCGCTTGCGCTAACGAATTGATAATTATTATCACCTGGACTATTGTGGCTGCGTTTTCTGACGTGATAGCCACACAGGGTTAAAACATGACTACCGAAACTTCGCTGCTGGTAGGGGAAGAGATGCTTCACCACACCATGCAAAACTATCATCAGATGCTGCGCCGCCGCCTTGTCTGGATTGGCGTGCTGCTGCTGGCGATCGTCGCCTCACTGATTCTCGATTTCACGCTGGGCCCGGCCGGACTCTCGCTGGAAACGCTGTGGAATACGCTGCTCAATCCTGACAACGTCGATGCCGGCACTCGCGTTATCGTCTGGGATATTCGTCTGCCTTATGCGCTGATGGCGCTGGTGGTGGGGTTGTCGCTGGGCCTGGCGGGCGCGGAAATGCAGACCATCCTGAATAACCCGCTGGCGAGTCCGTTTACCCTGGGGGTTTCATCGGCGGCCGCCTTTGGTGCAGCGCTGGCCATCATCCTTGGCATAGGGATCCCGGGCATTCCCGATCAGTGGTTAATCTCAGCCAACGCCTTTGTGTTTGCGCTGTTTGCCGCGCTGATGCTCGATGCCGTCACCCGCTGGACGCAGGTCTCCTCGGCAGGTGTGGTGCTGTTCGGTATTGCGCTGGTCTTTACCTTTAACGCGCTGGTTTCCATGATGCAGTTCATCGCCAGCGAAGATACGTTGCAGGGCCTGGTCTTCTGGACCATGGGCAGCCTGGCGCGCGCCTCCTGGGAGAAACTGGGGGTACTGAGCCTGGCGCTGGTTATCCTGGTGCCGTTTTCGATGATGAGCAGCTGGAAACTCACGGCGCTGCGTCTGGGCGAAGATCGTGCGGTGAGCTTTGGTATTGATGTGCGTCGTCTTCGCCTGGCCACCTTGCTGCGCATCAGCGTCCTCTCCGCGCTGGCCGTGGCCTTTGTCGGGCCTATCGGCTTTATCGGCCTGGTTGCCCCGCACATCGCCCGCATGATGTTTGGTGAAGATCACCGCTTCTATCTGCCTGCCAGTGCGCTGGTCGGTGCGCTGGTGCTGTCGCTGGCGTCGGTTGCCTCGAAAAACCTGATTCCTGGCGTGATCATTCCGGTCGGCATTGTAACCTCACTGATTGGCGTGCCGTTCTTCCTGAGTATTATTCTGCGTCATCGGGGGACAGTATGATGGAACAGGGTCTGACCTTACGCGGCTTCAGCGCCGGTTATCCCAAACATAAAGTCATTGAAAATCTGAACATTGCGCCGCTGCCGCGTGGCGAAATCACGGTGCTGCTGGGGCCGAATGGCTGTGGTAAATCGACGCTGCTACGTGCGCTGGCGGGGCTGAACAAAGGGCAGGGGGAGATGTGGCTGAACGGCGAAGATCTGATGACTCAGCCCTTTGCCCGCCGTGCAAAGAACGTCGTCTATCTGCCGCAGTCGCTGCCTGCGGGTGTGCATCTGCACGTGCTGGAGTCCATTATCGTGGCGCAGCGTGCCTCGGGCGGGCTGCACAACGCCGGCAGCGAAGCGGAAATTATGCATCTGCTGGAGCAGCTTGGCATTGCACATCTGGCGATGCGCTATCTGGATCAGCTTTCCGGGGGCCAGAAGCAGCTGGTCGGGCTGGCGCAGTCGCTGATCCGTCGTCCGGCACTGCTGCTGCTGGATGAGCCGCTGAGCGCGCTGGACCTCAACTATCAGTTCCACGTCATGGATCTGGTGCGGCGCGAAACGGCCCTGCGTAATATCGTGACGGTCGTCGTGGTGCACGATATCAATATTGCACTGCGCCATGCGCAACATGCCCTGATGCTGAAGCAGGGCGCGCTGGTGGCGGAAGGGCAGCCGGATAAGGTTATTACGCCCGCCACGCTGGCGAAGGTTTATGGCGTGAATGGCCGTATCGAACACTGCTCACGCGGCATTCCGCAGGTGATGATCGATGGGCTGACCGGCCCGGCACTGGTCTGACAGAGCAGACAGGCTCAACGTCCGTCCTGCAGGCGAATGACAGAAACGTCGGTCCGCTTGCAGTAAAAATTCAGGGCCGCGGGTGCGGCCCTGATTGTCAGCTAGACCAGCAGATGCTGGGCATGGAAGCGCAGATGATCTTCCACGAAACTGGCAATAAAGAAGTAGCTATGGTCATAACCCGGCTGAATGCGCAGGGTCAGCGGGAAGCCCACGTCGCTGGCGACCGCATCTAATCGCTCCGGTTGCAGCTGGTCGGCCAGGAACTGATCGCTGTCACCCTGGTCAATCAGCATGGGCAGCCGGTGCGACACTTCCGCCATCAGCTGGCAACTATCATACTCCCGCCACGCCGCGCGATCCTCGCCCAGATAGGCCGTAAACGCTTTCTGACCCCAGGGCACCTGCATCGGATTAACAATCGGTGCAAAGGCAGAAGCCGAGGCAAAACGGTTGCCCAGACGCAGCGCCAGCATCAGCGCGCCGTGGCCACCCATGGAGTGACCCATGATCGACTGGCGTTCACTGACCTTGAAGTTATCCGCAATCAGGGCGGGCAACTCGCTGCTCAGATAGTCGAACATGCGGAAATGACTGGCCCAGGGCTGCCGGGTGGCATTGAGATAGAATCCCGCGCCCTGGCCCAGATCGTAAGCCTCATCATTCGCAACCCCTTCACCGCGTGGGCTGGTATCCGGCATAATCAGTACCAGACCCAGTTCCGCCGCCACCCGCTGCGCGCCCGCTTTAGTAGTGAAGTTTTCATCGTTGCAGGTCAGCCCGGCAAGAAACCAGACCACCGGCGGCGGCGCATCACCGTGCGGATCGGGCAGATAGATGCTGAAAGTCATCGGACAGTTCAGCACCGTCGAGGAATGCCGCCAGCGCTGCTGCCAGCCGCCAAAAATACGGTGTTCTTCCAGTAGCTCCAGAGTGGATGCCATAACGCCTCCTGATTACTTATTAAAATGCACGACTGAGCGAATCGATTTTCCTTCATGCATTAAATCAAAGGCGTCGTTGATCTCTTCCAGCGGCATGGTGTGGGTGATGAAATCGTTCAGCGCAAATTTGCCGTCGAGATAATCCTGCACGATGCCCGGCAACTGCGAACGGCCTTTTACGCCGCCAAAGGCGGAGCCGCGCCACACGCGACCGGTCACCAGCTGGAAGGGACGGGTTGAGATCTCTTCACCGGCACCCGCGACGCCGATAATCACAGATTCGCCCCAGCCCTTGTGGCAGCACTCCAGTGCGGAACGCATCACGTTAACGTTACCGATACATTCAAACGAGAAATCCACGCCGCCGTCGGTCAGCTCGACAATCACATTCTGAATCGGTTTATCGTAATCTTTCGGGTTAATCAGATCGGTCGCACCCAGTTTGCGCGCCAGATCGAATTTACTGGTGTTGAGATCGATAGCGATGATGCGGCTCGCCTTCGCCATCTTCGCCCCAATGACGGCGGAAAGACCGATGCCGCCGAGACCAAAGATTGCTACGGTGTCACCCTCTTTGACTTTCGCCGTGTTCATCACCGCGCCCATGCCGGTGGTCACGCCACAACCCAGCAGGCAGACTTCTTCCAGCGGCGCTTCTTTGCTGATTTTGGCCAGTGCGATCTCCGGGATAACGGTGTACTCAGAGAAGGTCGAGGTGCCCATGTAGTGGAAAATCGGCTTGCCATCTTTAAAGAAGCGGGTGGTGCCGTCAGGCATCAGCCCTTTGCCCTGAGTGGCGCGAATCGCCTGGCAGAGGTTGGTTTTGCCTGACAGGCAGAACTTACATTTGCCACATTCCGGTGTGTAGAGCGGGATCACATGGTCGCCCACTTCTACGCTGGTCACGCCTTCGCCCACGGCTTCCACGATGCCGCCGCCTTCATGGCCAAGGATCGCCGGGAAAACGCCTTCCGGATCGGTACCGGAAAGGGTATAGGCGTCGGTATGGCAGACGCCGGTCGCAACAATACGCACCAGCACTTCGCCTTTCTGCGGCGGCATTAAGTCCACTTCCTCAATTTTCAGTGGCTCGCCAGCAGCCCAGGCAACAGCGGCACGGGTTTTGATCATGTTCATGCAATCCCTCTTCCAGTCAGATTGTGGCGCGCAGGCGCGCCGGGTGGTCGTGATGATTCAGGGCCGGATGGGCCAGAATTTTAAACATAGCGCGGAACGCTTATTCCGCTGCCTGTAATGGATGCATCAGTTCATCATTGAGCGGACGATTGTCAAACTGTTCGATAATCAGGTACTTCAGCGCCTCAACATTCGGCGTAAAGGCGTCGCGTCGCCACATCAGCCAGGTGGCCGTATCACGGTAAGCCGGAGGCAGCGTGTGCGCCTGTACCCGCGACCGATCCGCCATCTGCTTCAGCACCGACGCCGGGATCATCGCGACACCGGCTCCGCCCGCCACGCAGGCCAGCATGGCGTGATAGGACTGAATCTCCATCACATTATCGGGCGCGGTCTGGCTGTCGCGATACCAGCTTTCCAGCTTGACCCGATAGGAGCAGCTGTTACGGAAGGCAAACAGAGTGTCGCCCTGGACATCGCGCGCGGTGGTAATCGGCGCATGGTCGAGCCCGGTGATCAGCACCATCTCCTCACGAAAGGCGATGCAGCCATTCAGATCGTCATGGGCGACCGGACCATCCACCAGCGCGGCGGCCAGCGTACCTTCACGCACCCGATCGATAATTTCGCCCGAGGTGCCGGTGATCAGAGAGAGCGCCACCGCCGGGAAGCGCTGATGATAGGCGGCGAGGAGGCCGGGCAGACGGGTCGCCGCGGTACTCTCCATGGAGCCAAGCGCAAAGTTGCCCGCCGGTTTGCCGGTGCGGGTCATGCTCATCGCCTCTTCGCTCAGTGTCAGGATGCGCTGCGCATAGTTCAGAAAATTATGGCCCATCGGCGACAGACGAATGCGCTGCTTCTCACGAATAAAGAGATCCACACCCAATTCTTCTTCCAGCTGACGCAAGCGCGTGGTGAGATTAGAGGGGACCCGATGCAGCTGCTCTGCTGCGCGAGCCAGCGAACCCGTTTCGGCGACGGAACAGAACATACGTAGCTGAACCAGATCCATATCTTCTCTTCCTGTAAACAAGTTGGTTAATAATATTCACTTTCCGTGAGTGTAGACATCCTGCATGCTGTTAGCAAGTGAGATAAGATCTCAGGGCAGAACAGCAGGAGTTCAGCAATGGCATTTCGCATCGCGCTCAGCGCGTTTTTAACCTTATTTGTAGCAATGGGGATTGGTCGCTTTGCCTTTACGCCCCAGGTGCCGCTGATGATCCAGGCTCACCAGCTGACGCTCACCAGCGCCAGCCTGGTCGCCGCGTTTAACTATCTGGGCTATCTGTGCGGCTCGTTTGATGCGATGCGGGCGCACCGACGGGTCGAGCTGCGGCTACAGACAGGTGTGTGGGGCGCAGTAATCCTGACGCTGCTTTCCGCGTTCGCCAGCGGGCCGTGGCTGCACGGCGCGATCCGCTTTCTGATTGGCTGGGCCAGCGGCTGGGCAATGGTACTGGTGGCGGCGTGGAGCAATGAACAACTGCATCGTTACGGGCGGGCGGGCCTGTCTGCGGCCGTATTTGCGGGGCCGGGCTGCGGCATTCTGGTCAGCGGTCTGCTGGGCGTGCTGCTGCACACGCTGCAGGTTTCAGTCGGGGTGGCCTGGACCGCTTACGGTGCGCTGGCGCTGCTGCTGATTGCGCTCATCACCCGGCATCTGCCGCGTCAGGGAGAACTGCATCGTCCCGGACAGGCCCCTGCGCCGCTGGTGCTGGATCGCAACCTTAAACGTCTGGTCGCGAGTTACAGTCTGGCGGGCTTCGGCTACATACTGCCCGCCACTTTCCTGTCGCAGATGGCGGCTACACGCTTTCCTGAAAGCATTTTTGCTCAGTTCGTCTGGCCCGTTTTTGGTGGCGCAGCGGTGATCGGCATCGGGCTCGGGATCCTGACGCGGCGCTGGGGGCAAAGCCACATCCGGCTGGCGCTGGTGCTCTGGGCACAGGCGCTGGGCGTCTTTGCCGCGGCTCTGTTGCCTGGCTTCAGTGGCCTGCTGGCCGGGGCGCTGCTGGTGGGAGGCGGCTTCCTCTGCGTGGTGCAGCTTTCAATGCTCTGCGCCCGTGAGCTGGCCCCCGGCCATCTGCGCTATATGGCGGGCCTGCTGACCACGGGCTATGCCATTGGGCAACTGGCGGGGCCGCTGCTCTCCTTTCTCTCTGCTATCCTCTGGCACCGGCTGGAGCCTGCGCTGTGGGTCGCCGGGGGCAGCCTGCTCTGGGCGGGGCTGCTGGTCTGGCGTCGAACCGGATAAAAAGCTTTCTTCACCAATCTGATTGATTGCTGGATTCCCCGCCAAGAAAGTTTCACAATACGCGCCTGATTACAGGGCCCGCAGGCAAAGGCGTGCGGGCGCAACACCAGCCGGAGAAGAGTACGATGAGCACCTTAAGTCAGGAAGCTGCCCTGGTCCATGAAGCGCTGCTGGCGCGAGGACTGGAAACGCCGTTACGTGCACCGACGCGCGACATTGATGACGAAACGCGTAAAAGCCTGATTGCCGGGCACATGACGGAGATCATGCAGCTGCTGAATCTGGATCTGGAAGATGACAGCCTGATGGAAACGCCACACCGCATTGCCAAAATGTATGTGGATGAGGTCTTTTCCGGCCTCGATTATGCGAACTTCCCGAAAATCACCGTCATTGAAAATAAGATGAAGGTTGATGAGATGGTGACTGTACGTGACATTACGCTGACCAGCACCTGTGAACACCATTTTGTGATCATTGATGGTAAAGCCACCGTCGCCTACATTCCCAAAGAGAAAGTGATTGGCCTGTCAAAAATCAACCGCATCGTCCAGTTTTTTGCGCAGCGTCCACAGGTGCAGGAGCGTCTGACGCAGCAGGTTCTGGTCGCACTACAGACGCTGCTGGGCACCAATAATGTCGCCGTTTCTATTGATGCAGTGCACTACTGTGTGAAAGCGCGCGGCGTGAAAGATGCCACCAGCGCCACCACCACGACCTCCCTGGGTGGTCTGTTCAAGTCCAGCCAGAATACCCGTCAGGAATTTTTGCGCGCGGTGCGCCATAGTTGAGTTTACGGCGGGCGCATAACGCTGCCCGCCTCATCGGGGCAGGGTGCCGCATGCAACGCTATCACGCGCTGGATTTCATTCGTGGCTGTGCCATTCTCGGCATTCTGCTGCTCAATATCGTCGGCTTTGGCTTGCCCTCGGCCGCCTACCTCAATCCTGCCTGGCAGGGAAGTGTCAGCCTGAGTGACGCCTGGACCTGGGCGCTCTCTGATACGTTCGCCCAGCTCAAATTTCTCACTCTGTTTGCACTGCTGTTTGGCGCCGGTCTGCAGATGCAGTTGCCGCGCGGCAGCCGCTGGCTGACGGCCAGACTCTCCCTGCTGGTGGTGATCGGTTTCCTGCATGCGGTTTTTTTGTGGGAGGGCGACATCCTGCTGGATTACGGTGTGATTGGGCTGGTGGTCTGGCGGGTGTTACGCGACGTTCCCTCCACCCGCAGCCTGATGAATACCGGCATTCTGCTCTATCTGGTGGGCTGCGGCGTACTGCTGGTGTTTGGGTCGATTTCCGATGCCGAACCGACCCGCTCCTGGCTGCCGGGCGCAGCCGATCTGCAATATGAACAGTACTGGAAGCTCACCGGCGGCTGGGAAGCCGTACAGAACCGGCTGGATCACCTCTCTTCCGGGCTGATGGCGCTGGCGGCGCAGTATGGCTGGCAGCTGGCAGGATTGATGATGATTGGCGGTGCGCTGCTGCGCAGCGGCTGGCTGACCGGCCAGTTTTCCGCGCAGCACTACCGTCAGGCGGCGGCCTTACTGCTTTCCATCGGATTCACGATTGCGGTGGCCGGGGTGGCCGCACAGTGGCTGTTACACTGGGCGTTTCGCTGGAGTGGTTTCTATCTGCAGATGCCGCGTGACCTTGCCAGCCCGCTCATCAGCCTGGGCTATGCCGCGCTCTGTCTGGCCTACTGGCCGCAGATTGCACGCTGGCGTGTCAGCTATGCCATCCGGTGCGTTGGCCGCATGGCGCTGACCAACTATCTGCTGCAGTCTCTCATCTGCACCACGCTCTTTTATCGCTTTGACCTCTATATGCACTTCACCCGTCTGGAGCTGGTGCTGATGGTGCCACTGATATGGCTTATCAATATCCTGTTTTCACTCATCTGGTTACATTTCTTCGCGCAGGGGCCGCTGGAGTGGCTTTGGCGGCGGCTGACGCTGCTCTCCGCCGGTAAATCACGCCTCACCGATCGCGCCGGATAATGACCGCCATCACAAAGGTTACAGAATTGTATGTAACCGTTTTCATTGATGTGACGCAATTCACGCTGCACGCTGCCAGCCCCTGACAAAATAGCGCCGGTGTACAACCCGGCGTGATGCCTTATTTTTCCTTTCTGGAACTGCTGCATGATAACAATCCGTGATGTTGCCCGTCAGGCTGGCGTATCCGTAGCGACCGTGTCGCGCGTCCTCAATCAGAGCAGCGCCGTGACCTCTGACACCCGCGACGCCGTGTTACAGGCAGTCGAAGCGCTGGGCTATCGTCCCAATGCCAACGCTCAGGCGCTGGCGACGCAGGTCAGCGACACGATTGGGGTAGTGGTGATGGATGTTTCCGATCCCTTCTTTGGGGCACTGGTGAAAGCGGTCGACACCGTGGCGCAGCGCGTTCACAAGCATGTGTTAATCAGCAACTCCTGGCATCAGGAAGAGAAAGAGCGTCATGCCATTGAAGTGCTGATCAGGCAGCGCTGCAATGCCCTGGTGGTCCACGCAAAAACCTTGCCGGACGCGGAACTGGCGGAGTTTATGCAGCATGTGCCGGGCATGGTCGTCATCAATCGCATCGTGCCCGGCTTTGAGCATCGCAGTGTCAGTCTGGATAACGTCACCGGGGCACTGATGGCATCACGCACACTGTTACAGCAGGGACATAGCCGTATTGGTTATCTCTGCTCCAGCCATCCTATTGAGGATGTGGCACAGCGTCGCGACGGCTGGATGCAGGCAATGGCAGAGCAGGGCATCCGGCCTCAGGAGAGCTGGATAGCCAGTGCGGAGCCCGATATGCAGGGAGGCGAAGCCGCCATGGTCGAACTGCTCGGACGGAATCTGAATCTCAGTGCGGTGTTTGCCTATAACGACGGCATGGCGGCGGGGGCACTCACTGCGCTGAAAGACAACGGCATTCAGGTACCACAGCATTTTTCTGTCATTGGTTTCGATGACATTCCCATTTCACGTTACACCGATCCACAGCTCACCACCGTCCGCTATCCCATTATTTCTATGGCAAAAATCGCCACTGAACTGGCGTTACAGGGGGCGGCCGGACTGCTTGATGACACGGCAACCCATGTCTTTATGCCGACGCTGGTGCGGCGTCATTCGGTAGCACAGCGGCAAAATGTGGAGTCCGTCACTAATTCAGGCGATTCAGGCATGTAACCGTTTTCAATCTGTGATTACATTCACAGTTAATTAACATTGCCCTCACTATGATGGCAGCGTCTTACCGGACTGAAACATTATGTAACGCCAGTGTAACGGCATCAGTTGTGGTCTCAGTAGCCGGTTATGGGTTTACACCCGCCTCAGGGAAGCGTTCTGGCACAGGGAAGTCAGGTTTGAGATGGCGTTTCACGGATTAGCACCCATTACGTTAGCCGACACGCCAGTCTGTTTTACCGATTGTACTGCCGCCTGGTTGCGCGGCAGCGCTACAAAGACCCTGCATAATAAAACCGGAGATACCATGAATAAGAAGGTTTTCACGCTTACCGCCCTGGTTGCCAGCATGATGTTTGGCGCAACCGCTCACGCAGCTGATACCCGCATCGGCGTAACCATTTACAAATATGATGACAACTTCATGTCAATGGTGCGCAAAGATATCGAGAAAGAAGCGAAAGCCATCGGTGGTGTGCAGTTGCTGATGAATGACTCGCAGAATGACCAGTCCAAACAGAACGACCAGATTGACGTGCTGATGGCAAAAGGCGTGAAAGCGCTGGCGATTAACCTGGTTGACCCGGCCGCAGCGGCCGTGGTGGTGGATAAAGCGCGTGCCAACGACGTGCCGGTGGTCTTCTTCAACAAAGAGCCGAATGCCAAAGTGCTGGCCGGTTACGACAAAGCCTATTACGTGGGTACCGACTCTAAAGAGTCCGGCATCATTCAGGGCAAGCTGATTGAGAAGCACTGGAAAGCGACCCCTGCCTGGGATCTGAACAAAGATGGCACCATCCAGTTCGTGCTGCTGAAAGGCGAGCCGGGCCATCCGGATGCGGAAGCCCGTACCAAATATGTGATCGATACCCTGAACAAAGATGGCCTGAAAACCCAGCAGTTAGCGATGGACACGGCGATGTGGGACACCGCGCAGGCTAAAGATAAGATGGATGCGTGGCTGTCTGGTCCGAACGCGAAGAAAATCGAAGTGGTGATTGCGAACAACGACGCCATGGCGATGGGTGCGGTTGAAGCGCTGAAAGCGCACAACATGACCTCTATTCCGGTCTTCGGCGTCGATGCCCTGCCAGAAGCGCTGGCGCTGGTGAAATCCGGTGCGCTGGCTGGTACCGTGCTGAACGATGCTGAGAACCAGGCGAAAGCGACGCTGGACATTGCCAACAACCTGGCGAACGGCAAAGGGGCAACCGACGGAACCAACTTCAAGATGGTTGATAAGATCGTCCGCGTTCCTTACGTACCGGTTGATAAAGAAAACCTCGCTCAGTTCCAGAAATAAGATCGATTACGGGCGCGACTGCTGTCGCGCCTTTTTTATGTCACCACCGTTTTTTAGCCAGGTAAATTATGGCCAGTGATAACACGACCGCGCAGCGAGAATATCTGCTGGAAATGACGAATGTCTCTAAATCATTTCCCGGAGTCAAAGCGTTAGATAATGTGAATTTAAAAGTGCGGCCTCACTCTGTTCATGCATTAATGGGCGAGAACGGTGCCGGGAAATCCACCTTATTAAAATGCCTGTTTGGTATTTATAAAAAAGATACCGGCAGTATCCTGTTTCAGGGTAATGAGATCGATTATAAGAGTTCCAAAGAGGCGCTGGAAAATGGCGTGTCGATGGTGCATCAGGAATTAAACCTGGTTCTGCAGCGTACAGTCATGGATAATATGTGGCTGGGACGTTATCCACGCAAAGGATTCTTTGTCGATCAGGATAAAATGTACCAGGATACGAAAGCGATCTTTGACGAGCTGGATATTAATATTGATCCACGCGATAAAGTTGCCAATCTTTCTGTCTCGCAGATGCAGATGATTGAAATCGCCAAAGCATTTTCCTATGACGCGAAAATTGTGATTATGGATGAGCCGACCTCCTCGTTAACCGAGAAAGAGGTTAATCACCTGTTCACGATTATCCGCAAGCTGAAAGATCGTGGCTGCGGCATTGTTTATATTTCGCACAAGATGGAAGAGATTTTCCAGCTGTGCGATGAGATCACGATTCTGCGTGATGGTCAGTGGATCACGACTCAGCCGCTGGAAGGGCTAGATATGGATAAGATCATCGCGATGATGGTCGGCCGTTCACTGAACCAGCGTTTCCCCGATCGGACCAACGTGCCGGGCGAAACGATTCTTGAGGTGCGCAACCTGACCTCTCTGCGTCAGCCTTCGATTCGCGACATCTCGTTTGACCTGCGTAAAGGGGAGATCCTCGGCATTGCCGGGCTGGTGGGCGCCAAACGTACCGATATCGTCGAAACGCTGTTTGGCATTCGCGAAAAATCGGGCGGCACCATAAAACTGCATGGCAAACCGATTAATAACCACAGCGCCAATGAAGCCATTAACCACGGTTTTGCGCTGGTGACGGAAGAGCGTCGTTCGACCGGTATTTATGCTTACCTCGACATTGGATTTAACTCGCTTATTTCCAATATTAAAAAATATAAAAACAGTATGGGGCTGCTGGACAATAAACGCATGAAGAGTGATACCCAGTGGGTGATCGATTCAATGCGGGTAAAAACACCTGGCCACCATACTCAGATTGGTTCGCTTTCGGGCGGTAACCAGCAAAAAGTGATTATTGGACGCTGGTTATTGACCCAGCCTGAAATCCTGATGCTTGATGAACCTACGCGCGGTATTGACGTAGGGGCAAAATTCGAAATTTACCAGCTTATTGCTGAGCTGGCGAAAAGAGAGAAGGGCATCATTATTATCTCATCCGAAATGCCGGAACTGTTGGGCATTACCGACCGTATTCTGGTAATGAGCAACGGTCTGGTAGCAGGCATTGTTGATACCAAAACAACCACGCAGAACGAAATATTGCGTTTAGCGTCATTACACCTTTAATGAAGCAAGGGCTGTTAACATGAAAGCGACTACAAAAAAGAATGCGCTAACCTGGTTAAAAGAGGGCGGCATTTATGTCGTTCTGCTGGTATTGCTGGCTATTATTATTTTCCAGGACCCGACATTTTTAAGTTTGATGAACCTGAGTAATATCCTCACCCAATCTTCAGTGCGCATCATTATTGCACTGGGTGTGGCGGGCCTGATTGTGACCCAGGGGACTGACCTGTCAGCTGGCCGTCAGGTGGGTCTGGCGGCGGTGGTGGCCGCAACGCTGTTACAGGCAATGGATAACGCCAACAAGGTGTTCCCGACGCTGGATACGGTGCCGATCCCACTGGTTATCCTGACCGTGTGCATCATCGGTGGCGTGATTGGTCTGGTCAACGGTGTAATCATTGCGTACCTGAAGGTGACGCCATTTATCACCACCCTGGGCACCATGATCATCGTTTACGGTATCAACTCCCTCTATTACGATTTTGTTGGTGCGTCACCGATTGCCGGTTTTGATGCCGGGTTCTCTAAGTTCACTCAGGGCTTCCTGCGCTTCGGTGATTTTAAACTGTCGTTTATCACCTTCTATGCCGTTATCGCGATTGTTTTCGTCTGGGTGCTGTGGAACAAAACCCGCTTCGGCAAAAACATTTTTGCTATCGGCGGTAACCCGGAAGCGGCGAAAGTGTCAGGCGTCAACGTGCCGCTGAACCTGATCATGATTTACGCGCTGTCAGGTGTCTTCTATGCCTTTGGCGGGATGCTGGAAGCGGGTCGTATCGGTTCGGCCACCAACAACCTCGGCTTTATGTATGAGCTGGATGCGATTGCAGCCTGTGTGGTCGGCGGCGTCTCCTTCGCCGGTGGTGTGGGAAGCGTGGCGGGTGTGGTTACCGGTGTGTTGATCTTTACCGTCATCAACTACGGTCTGACCTATATCGGCGTTAACCCTTACTGGCAGTACATTATTAAAGGCGGCATCATCATTTTCGCCGTGGCGCTGGATTCACTGAAGTATTCGCGCAAGAAGTAAGCCTGATTCAACAGCAAGAAAGCGACCTTCGGGTCGCTTTTTTTATGGGTCAGACAGGCGAGATGCTGTCTGACGGCGCAGGCGCAGGGAACAGGGTCAGATCGGAAAGACACAAAACCATTCCTGAGATGCCCTGCCTTATCGTTTCAGGACACGCTTAGGGAGGATGCTGTCAGACGGAGCAAGGCGCAGGGAACAGGGTCAGATCGGAAAGACGCAAAACCATTCCTGAGATGCCCTGCCTTATCGTTTCAGGACACGCTTAAAGAGGATGCTGTCTGACGGCGCAGGCGCAGGGAACAGGGTCAGATCGGAAAGACGCAAAACCATTCATGGGATGCCCTGCCTTATCGTTTCAGGACACGCTTAAAGAGGATGCTGTCTGACGGCGCAGGCGCAGGGAACAGGGTCAGATCGGAAAGACGCAAAACCTGTCATCCATGACACGCTCGGCCCGCGTCGTCCCTGACGCGGGACGCTTTCCTCTTCTGACCCTGTTCCCTGCGCGTTGAGCTTAATCATTGTGGTGAGAATTAACGGGCCGTTTGCGTTGAGCTTACTCATTGTGGTGAGAATTAACGGGCCGTTTGCGTTGAGCTTACTCATTGTGGTGAGAATTAACGGGCCGTTTGCGTTGAGCTTACTCATTGTGGTGAGAATTAACGGGCCGTTTGCGTTGAGCTTACTCATTGTGGTGAGGATTAATGAGCCGTTTGCGTTGAGCTTGCTCATTGCGGTGAGAATTAACGGGCCGTTTGCGTTGAGCTTGCTCATTGCGGTGAGAATCAACGGAACCTGCGCATCAGTGCCGCAACGGCTTTCAGGCGCTATTTCTTCAGCTTCTGCTCTAATTCCAGCAGCTGCTCCGGCGTCACTGCCGGATAACTCTGTGTATCCTCGGGAACATCGCGCACGGCAGGAATTGGCACCAGCGGGCCCAGGAAACGCGGCTCGCGTTTCAGCAGGAAAAGATCTGCCAGCGCACCCAGCCGGGCACCCACCTCGCGGAAGCGTACGCTAAGCATATTTTTCGGAGATGGCACGGCATAGCATTGCGCCTGAATGCCGAGCTGCAGGGCGATAAACAACGCCCGCTCACAATGGAAACGCTGCGTGATAATAATGAAGTCGTTGGTATCGAATACCTTGCGGGTGCGGACTATCGAATCCAGTGTACGGAAACCGGCATAGTCGAGCACGATATCGGCCGGATCGACACCGGCTTTGATGAGATCACGACGCATGGTCATCGGTTCGTTGTAGCTCTGCTGAGCATTATCACCGCTCAGCAGCAGATAGTTTACCCTGCCACTGTTATAGGCATTCAGGGCACCCTGTATGCGGTAGAGGTAATACTGATTGATGACGCCGGTCCGGTAATATTTAGCCGTTCCCAGCACCACGCCAACCTGACGATGCGGTAAAGAGGCGACATTCTCGTAAATAAAAGGCGCCGTTTTCCAGCTGATCCAGCGATCAAGGCCGAGCGCAGTCGCTAACATCGTTAAAACGATGAAAAGCAGACCAATGAGAACGCGTTTCAGCATGCGCCTGGAGACTCGATATCAGAATGTTGAGATGGGACAAGGCTACTTGAGCTGCTGCATTGAAGCAAGTCAGAGGCGGCTGGCTGTGCTCTTTTTGAACACTGCCGGATCGAAAATCGATCCGGCAGTCAGAGGATTAAATCGAGGTACGACGATAATGACGGTACTGCGGCAGCCAGAAGTTATTCGCAATTGCCTGCGATAACACATCTTCAGAGGTCACTACGGCAACGCCAGCCAGCTGCGCGGCTTTACCTACTTCCATGGCAATAATCTTCGATACACCCTGAATATCTTTAATCTCAGGCAGAACCGGACCTTCACCTTCGTTGACCAGCGGAGAGCAGTCGGCGAGCGCACGGCTGGCGGTCATCAGCATCGAATCAGTCACGCGGCTGGCACCCGATGCAATCACACCCAGACCAATACCCGGGAAGATATAGGAGTTGTTGCACTGTGCAATCGGATACGTTTTACCATTCCAGCTCACCGGTGAGAACGGACTGCCGGTAGCGACCAGTGCGGCACCGTCGGTCCAGGCGATGATATCAGCAGGTGTCGCTTCCACGCGTGACGTCGGGTTCGACAGCGGCATCACGATAGGGCGGCTGCAGTGCTTGTGCATCTCGCGGATGATCTCCTCGGTGAACAGGCCCGGCTGACCGGAAACGCCAATCAGGATATCCGGTCTGGCATTGCGCACCACATCCAGCAGTGAGATAGCGTCGTTAGTGACATCCCACTCCTGCAGCGTTTCGCTCTTCTGCACCAGTTTGCTCTGGAAATCGAGCAGGTTGGGTAGTTTGTCCGTGAGCAGACCAAAGCGGTCCACCATCAGCACACGGCTGCGCGCTTCATCGTCACTCAGCCCTTCAGACTTCATCTGCGCGATGATCTGTTCGGCGATGCCACAACCGGCGGAACCGGCACCCAGGAACACCACTTTCTGCTCACACAGACGGCTTCCTGCGGCGCGACTGGCGGCGATTAGCGTTCCCACGGTCACAGCAGCGGTGCCCTGAATGTCATCGTTAAAGCAGCAGACTTCATCGCGATAGCGGTTCAGCAGCGGCATCGCGTTCTTCTGGGCGAAGTCTTCAAACTGCAGCAGCACTTTCGGCCAGCGGCGTTTAACGGCCTGGATAAACTCGTTTACAAACGCATCATACTCTTCGCCGGTGATGCGCGGATGACGCCATCCCATATAGAGCGGATCGTTCAGCAGCTGCTGGTTATTGGTGCCGACATCCAGCACCACCGGCAGGGTGTACGCCGGGCTGATACCGCCACAGGCGGTATAGAGCGAGAGCTTACCAATCGGAATACCCATGCCGCCGATGCCCTGGTCGCCCAGGCCCAGGATACGTTCACCGTCGGTGACCACAATCACCTTCACGTTCTGTTTGGTGGCGTTCTGCAGCATGTCTTCAATGCGATCGCGGTTAGGGTAAGAGATGAAGACGCCGCGCGCACGACGATAGATTTCAGAGAAATGTTCGCAGGCAGCGCCGACGGTCGGCGTGTAGATAATCGGCATCATCTCTTCGAGATGGTTATCCAGCAGGCGATAGAACAGCGTTTCGTTGGTGTCCTGGATGTTTCGCAGGTAGACATGCTTATCGTTGTTATTTTTGAAGTCCTGGAACTGACGCCAGGCGCGCTTCGCCTGCTCTTCAATCGACTCTACCGCTTCTGGCAGCAGACCGTTGAGGTTGAATTCATTACGTTCTTCGAGGGTAAAGGCGCTGCCTTTGTTCAGAAGGGGAAATTCCAGCAAAATCGGGCCAGCATAAGGGATGTACAGCGGGCGTTTACTTTCGTATTCGAGTTCCATGCAATGATGCTCCGGTTGCAGTGTTGTCTGGCGTCACGCCGGACAGGTAGCGCCAGTATGTTACCCCTTATAGCTCAGACTGCAGGCCTGACAACGGCAGCGCGATGCTGCCGGAAAATTCACGACCGTGCTGCCATCCTGCAACCTGAATTATTCAGAGTAATTTGTAATGACGTGAATTCTGGCGCCAGATCCTATGAAATTTCCCACAGAAATACAGCGTTTTTTCATAAAAGCTCACAAAAGTGTGGCCGCACTGACAGCGGGTTATGCTTTGTTCAGCGTCACCTGTAGCAGCTCACGGCAACCAAATGTCTGAAGCGTCGCCTGTGTGGCGGCGAACTGGCTTAACGTGGCATTTTCTGCTTCCGCCAGGACCGCTTTTTTTATCTGATGCACATTACCACCCTGCATATTCAGCAGCACCAGCGCCGCCTGAAGCGGAGGGAAGCTCGGATTAAACGCCGCGTTTTCGGCATAGCGGCCGGCGACAATTTTGCCGGTTTCAGTCAGCAGCGCAACACCCGCGTGTGACTGACTGTAGGGCGCGTGACTGGCATTGGCTGCCGCCACTGCCGCCTGCACCAGCGCGTCGCCTGCGGCCACATAGCCATGATCCACCTCATCCATCAGGAAGGTAGTGATAGCGAGATCGCGCGGGCCAAACGCATCCGGCAGATAATCAGCCAGCGTGCTGACCGCGCGTTGCGGCAGGCTGATTCGGATGGCGGTACCGCTGTTCAGCTCGTTCATAAACTGACGGCAGTGGCCACACGGCGTGTAATTCACGGTGATCGTCTCTATCTGACGCTCACCCCGTAGCCAGGCATGCGTAATGGCGCTCTGCTCGGCGTGCACCGTCTGCTGCATAGGCGCGCCGACAAATTCCATATTGGCCCCGAAGTACCAGTTGCCACTCACGCCACGGGCGATAGCGCCGACGTTAAAATGGGAAACGGTAGCAACCGCACAGGCCGCTGCCAGCGGCAGCAGCGCCAGGGCCAGCGCGTCGGCTTCCATCCCGGTCTGTTGCAGCAGCAGGTTAACCTGGTCGGCACTGAGTACCGCCTGAAAATCGGGATCGTCCAGCAGGGGCGCGAGAGCGGTCTGCAGCGTTGGCGGCAATGCTTCAAACGCAGAGAGGAAACGGGATTGCATGTGAGCCTCATTAAAGTCAGCAGGGCAAGGTGCCAGTCAACGGTTTATATGTGATCTACATCGCTCTGACAATGTAACCTGTATTGCATGTTTCAACTTTGCGAGATCTCTCGCAAAGTTTTAGCTTAACCCGTGCAGCAGCAGCGGAAAAATAAAGGGTGCCAGCAGTGAGGTGATAATGCCGCAGATCACCAGCGCCAGTGAGCTGAACGCCCCTTCCTGAAAGTCGAGTTCAGCGGCCCGCGCGGTGCCCAGTGCATGCGAGGCGTTACCAATTGCCAGTCCACGCGCCGCTTTCGATTTCACGTTCAGCAGATTCAGCACCGTATGACCGAAAACGGCACCCAGCACCCCGGCAATCAGCACACAGATTGCACTGATGGCAGGAATGCCATGCAGCGATCCGGAAACGGCCATGGCAATAGGCGTTGTCACCGATTTAGGGGCAATTGTGGCGGCAATTTCCGGTGTCGCGCCGAGCCACAGGGCGATGGCGGTGCCGGAGGTCATGGCGGTCAGGCTGCCGATAAAGCAGACGCCGATGATGGATTTCCAGCGGGCACGAATCTGATGCATCTGCTCATACAGCGGCAGCGCCAGCGCAACCACCGCAGGCTGAAGGAGCTGATTAAGGATCTGACTGCCCGCGAAATAGCGTGAGTAAGGCAGATGCAACAGCAGCAGAATCGGAATGATGATCGCCATCGCGACCAGTAACGGGTTAAGCAGCGAAATTTTCAGCCGCATCGCCAGCCTGCGCGCCAGAAAAAAAGCAGCCAGCGTCAGCGGCAGTGACCACCACATTTCACTCATCAGGTTCTCCTGCCGGACGACGGCTGTGCAGATGCTGGGCGCTCACACCGACAATGGAAAGCACCAGAAACGTGCTGACGACACAGGAGATCACGATTGGCCCGAACTGGGCGGTCAGAACATCGGTATAACTCATCACCCCGACGCTGATCGGCACAAACAGCAGCGCCATATAGCGAATCAGCAGATGGCAGCCCGGTTTAACCCAGCTTACCGGCAGAATCTGTGAGGCCAGCAGCGCGAACAGGATCAGCATTCCCAGAATACTGCCGGGCAGTTTAATGGGCAGCAGGGCGGCGAGGCCGATTCCGGCGTACAGGCAGAGATAGATAATGATAAAGGCGCGAAGATAGCGGCCACAGACAGAGAGTAGGGTGCGCATGGCAGGCTCCTGTTTTTACTGCGTATCATCATACGCATTAACCGCTTAGCGTGCTAGCGGTCACATTTACAGGACGGGACAGGCAGAAGGGTGAGGCGTGTTCAGTGGAAGAGAATGACCCTTTGCGCCTGCGGGCAGACGCAAAGGGGAAAGCATCTCACGTCACTGCGGTTTACACGGTGACGGCGTGCACTGCTTTATTTGACAGGCATACCCGGAACGGCACCGCTGTCGACAGAAAGCACAAACAGATCTTTGCCGCCTGGTCCGGCAGAGAGCACCATGCCTTCAGAGATACCGAAGCGCATTTTACGCGGTGCGAGGTTAGCCACGATGATAGTCATCTTACCGACCAGCACGGATGGATCCGGATAGGCCGCGCGAATGCCGGAGAAAATCTGACGCTTTTCACCGCCCAGGTCGAGCTGCAGACGCAGCAGCTTGTCCGAGCCGTCAACCAGTTCCGCCTGCTCAATCAGGGCGACACGCATATCCACTTTGGCAAAGTCATCGATGGTGATGGTGTCACCAATCGGTGCATCTGCCAGCGGCCCCGTGACGGCTGGCGCATTGGCAGCGGCGGCATCCTCTTTCGAGGCTTCAATCAGTCCATCCACCTTCGCCATTTCGATGCGGCTGTAGAGGGCTTTAAACGGCGCAACCTGATGATTCAGCAGGGGCTGCGCAATCGCTTCCCAGCTCAGTTCGGTGTTCAGGAAGCCCTCTGCGCGGGCACTCAGTGAAGGCAGCACCGGCTTCAGCCAGGTCATCAGAATGCGGAAAAGGTTGATGCCCATTGAGCAGATCGCCTGCAGATCGGCATCGCGGCCTTCCTGCTTCGCCACTACCCAGGGGGCCTGCTCATCGACATAACGGTTTGCGAGATCGGCCAGCGTCATGATCTCACGGATCGCGCGGCTGTACTCACGGCTGGCCCAGGCGTCGCCAATCCTGTCTGATGCCTCAACAAAGGTCTGGTAGAGCGCCGGATCGGCCAGTTCAGCCGCCAGTTTGCCGTTGAAGCGTTTGGTGATGAAACCGGCGTTACGCGATGCCAGGTTAACCACTTTATTGACGATGTCGGCATTTACGCGCTGCACGAAATCTTCCAGGTTGAGGTCGATGTCGTCGATACGGGAAGAAAGCTTCGCCGCATAGTAGTAACGCAGGCTGTCGGCATCCAGATGCTGCAGCCAGGTGCTGGCTTTGATGAAGGTGCCGCGCGACTTCGACATTTTGGCGCCGTTAACGGTGACATAGCCATGTACAAACAGGTTGTTCGGCTTGCGGAAGTTGCTGCCTTCCAGCATCGCGGGCCAGAACAGGCTGTGGAAATAGACGATGTCTTTGCCGATAAAGTGATAAAGCTCGGTAGTGGAGTCTTTACGCCAGAATTCGTCGAAGTCGATGTCACCGCGCTTGTCACACAGGTTCCTGAACGAGCCCATATAACCGATAGGCGCATCCAGCCACACATAGAAATATTTGCCTGGCGCGTCCGGAATTTCAAAACCAAAGTAAGGCGCATCGCGGGAGATATCCCACTGCTGCAGGCCGGATTCGAACCACTCCTGCATCTTGTTCGCCACCTGATCCTGCAGCGCACCGGAACGGGTCCAGGCCTGCAGCATCGCGCTGAACGACGGCAGGTCAAAGAAGAAGTGCTCGGAATCGCGCAGCTCCGGCGTCGCGCCAGAAACCACTGATTTCGGCTCAATCAGTTCAGTCGGGCTGTAGGTCGCGCCACAGACTTCGCAGTTATCGCCATACTGATCGGCTGCTTTACATTTCGGGCAGGTGCCTTTCACAAAACGGTCCGGCAGGAACATCCCTTTTTCCGGATCGTAGAGCTGGGAAATGGTGCGGTTCTTAATAAAACCGTTCTCTTTCAGACGACCGTAGATCAGCCCGGCCAGCTCACGGTTCTCGTCGCTGTGGGTTGAGTGATAGTTGTCGTAGCTGATCTCAAAGCCGGCAAAGTCCGCTTCATGTTCGCTTTTCATTTCGGCGATCATCTGTTCCGGTGCGATCCCCATCTGCTGAGCTTTCAGCATGATAGGCGTACCGTGCGCATCATCGGCGCAGATGAAAAAGACCTGATTGCCACGCATTCGCTGATAACGCACCCAAATATCTGCCTGGATATGCTCGAGCATGTGGCCGAGATGGATTGATCCGTTCGCGTAAGGCAGTGCGCACGTTACCAGAATTTTTTTAGCGACTTGAGTCATAGTTTGCGTAGCTTTCTGTTGATTGAAAAAACGGGCTTAGATGGTAACTGAAGGCTTCTCCTGCGTAAACACAAGGGATTCGCCCCTGCCAGTCGCCGCGAACCGGCGGGCATCTGATATCATTGAGATTACATCGCTGAGACACAGCGTAAGCACAGCAGAAATAAGGAGCAGGGGATGACAGCACAATCCCGGGAAACGCATACGCCAGAAGGGCTGCGCGCCATCGTCGCGGGCGTATTAAGAAGCTTTGAGCATGCGACCCTTAAACAGAATCTCACCGCCCTGAAGGCGCTGCATCACGTGGCGCAGCTCGACGGAACGCTGCATATCGAACTGCTGATGCCGTTTGCCTGGGCCAGCGGCTTTGACGCGCTGAAAGAGCAGGTCAGCGTCGAGCTGCTGCGTCAGACCGGCGCGCGCGCCATCGACTGGCGGCTCAGTCACGAGATTGCCACGCTGAAACGGGTAAAAAATCAGCCGGGTGTGAACGGCGTCAAAAACATCATCGCGGTCAGCTCCGGCAAAGGCGGCGTCGGCAAATCCAGCACCGCCGTGAATATGGCACTGGCGCTGGCTGCGGAGGGCGCGCGGGTCGGTATTCTCGACGCCGATATCTATGGCCCGTCGGTGCCGGACATGCTTGGCACGCAGGACCAGCGGCCGACCTCGCCGGATGGCACCCACATGGCCCCGATAATGGCGCATGGGCTGGCGACCAACTCGATTGGCTATCTGGTCACCGATGACAACGCAATGGTGTGGCGCGGGCCAATGGCCAGCAAAGCCCTGATGCAGCTGCTGAACGAAACGCTGTGGCCAGAACTGGATTATCTGGTGCTGGATATGCCGCCCGGCACTGGCGACATTCAGCTGACGCTGGCGCAGAATGTGCCGGTTACCGGTGCGCTGGTGGTGACGACGCCACAGGACATCGCGCTGATTGATGCCCGCAAAGGGCTGGTGATGTTTGAAAAGGTCAACGTGCCGGTGCTGGGTGTGGTGGAAAACATGAGTATGCATATCTGCAGCCAGTGCGGCTTCCACGAGCCGATTTTCGGTACCGGCGGCGCTGAAAAACTGGTCAGGGATTACCAGACGCAGCTTCTGGCGCAGCTGCCACTGCATATCGATCTGCGTGAAGATCTTGATGAGGGAGAGCCGACGGTCATTCGCCGACCGGAGAGCGAGTTCACCACGCTCTATCGCCAGCTGGCCGGGCGGGTCGCCGCCCAGCTCTACTGGCAGGGCGAGGTGATCCCCGGCGATATCGCGTTCCGCGCGCTCTAAGCCCGACCCGACCCGCTGGCATAGTCTGAGGCCAGCGGGTAGTGCATTAATACATAGCCGCCATGTTCGCCTTCCCCCTGCGAAATCTTCTTCCAGCCATGTTTCAGGTAGAAAGCCTGCGCTGCGGTGTTCTTCAGCAGGCACTTCAGCGCACCGGTTGAGGTAAAACGCGCCTCGGCCGCCCTGAGCAGGGCGCTGCCAACGCCGCGACCCTGCCACTCAGGATCCACGTAGAGGCTGTGCAGGAAGTTATCATTCTCCAGCAGGCCGGCAAAGCCGGTACGCCGTCCATCTGCTTCGGCGACCAGCACGGTTTCCCCCAGAATCACCTCATCAAAATCTTCAAGTTGCCACTCGCTGCCGTCCAGCCAGTGCCAGTTATGCCTGCGTGCCGCCAGAAAGAGGGTACGCAAAAAGGGGCGATCGGCTTCAGTAAACGGGCGAATCTCCACAAGTCAGCTCCTTTATTATGAGGTCTTACAAAATTAGCAGCGATTTGCGGAAATGGCTGTGGAGGAGAAAGCGGGTTTCATGTCTGGAAAATCGCTGTACACTGCCTGCCGGGCCAGAAAGCATGAGGCTTTCAGCATTTGATAGCTTTCGTTAATCAGATTGATAACGTCTGCATATTAGATGTTGGCCCGGAAATTATGTAACCTGCATCACATATTTTAATGGAGGCCACCAGATGTCTATTATCAATACCAAAATCAAGCCGTTCAAAAACGCAGCATTCAAGAACGGCGAATTCATCGACGTAACCGAGAAAGACGTTGAAGGTAAATGGAGTGTGTTCTTCTTCTACCCAGCTGACTTCACCTTCGTCTGCCCGACCGAACTGGGCGACGTGGCTGACCACTATGAAGAGTTCCAGAAACTGGGCGTAGATATCTACTCCGTTTCGACCGACACCCACTTTACCCACAAAGCCTGGCACGGTTCTTCTGACACCATCGCAAAAATCAAATATGCGATGATCGGTGACCCGACTGGCGCGCTGACCCGTAACTTTGAAATCATGCGTGAAGACGAAGGTCTTGCTGACCGTGGCACATTCATTGTTGACCCACAAGGCGTTATCCAGGCTATCGAAATTACTGCAGAAGGCATTGGCCGCGACGCTTCTGACCTGCTGCGCAAAGTGAAAGCAGCGCAGTACGTGGCTTCACACCCAGGCGAAGTCTGCCCGGCAAAATGGAAAGAAGGTGATGCTACCCTGGCCCCATCTCTGGACCTGGTTGGTAAAATCTAATTCCGCTTCGGCCTTTCGACCATTCTCCAATCGGGTGCTGCGGCACCCGATTTTTTGACCAGGATATCACTATGCTCGACACTAATCTGAAGACGCAGCTCAGGGCCTACCTTGAGAAATTAACTAAACCTGTTGAGTTGATTGCCACCCTGGACGAGGGCGCTAAATCAACCGAGATCCGTGAACTGTTGGTTGATATCGCTGAGCTGTCTGAGAAAGTCAGTTTCCGCGAAGAGAACGATCGTCAGGTGCGCAAGCCCTCTTTCCTGATCACTAACCCAGGTTCGGACAGCGGCCCGCGTTTTGCCGGTTCGCCACTGGGTCACGAATTTACCTCACTGGTGCTGGCCCTGCTGCAGACCGGTGGGCATCCTTCGAAGGAAGCACAGAGCCTGCTGGACCAGATCGCGGCGCTGGATAGCGACTTCCATTTCGAAACGTACTATTCGCTCTCCTGCCACAACTGTCCTGACGTTGTGCAGGCGCTGAACCTGATGGCGGTCATTAACCCGCGCATCAGCCACACTGCTATCGACGGTGGTCTGTTCCAGAACGAGATTCAGGAACGGAATGTCATGGGTGTGCCAGCGATTTTCCTTAACGGTAAAGCGTTCGGCCAGGGCCGCATGAGCCTGGCGGAGATCGTCAGCAAAGTTGATACCAATGCAGACAAGCGTGCGGCTGAAGAGCTGAACAAGCGTGACGCCTATGACGTGCTGATTGTTGGCAGTGGTCCGGCGGGCGCTGCAGCAGCAGTCTACTCTGCACGTAAAGGGATCCGTACCGGCCTGCTCGGCGAGCGCTTCGGCGGCCAGGTGCTGGACACGGTCGATATTGAGAACTATATCTCCGTCCCGAAAACGGAAGGGGCAAAACTGGCAGGGTCACTGCGCGCTCACGTTGATGATTACAACGTGGATGTGATTGAAAGCCAGAGTGCGATCAAGCTGATTCCGGCCGTGAAAGAGGGCGGTTTACACGCCATCGAAACGGCTTCAGGTGCGGTACTGAAATCGCGCAGCATCATTCTGGCGACCGGTGCGCGCTGGCGTAACATGGGCGTACCGGGCGAAGAAGAGTATCGCACCAAAGGTGTGACCTACTGCCCGCACTGCGATGGTCCACTGTTTAAAGGCAAGCGCACGGCAGTCATTGGTGGCGGTAACTCCGGCGTGGAAGCCGCTATCGATCTGGCAGGCATCGTTGAACATGTCACACTGCTGGAGTTTGCCGGTGAAATGCGTGCCGACAAGGTGCTGCAGGATAAGCTGCGCAGCCTGAAAAACGTCGACGTGATCCTGAATGCGCAGACCACCGAAGTGAAAGGCGACGGCAGCAAAGTGACCGGCCTGCATTACCTTGATCGTACCACGCAGACCACCCACGAGCTGGCGCTCTCCGGTATCTTCGTCCAGATCGGTCTGCTGCCAAACACCCCATGGCTGGAAGGTGCGGTTGAGCGTAACAGGATGGGTGAGATCATCATCGATGCCAAATGCGAAACCAGCCTGAAAGGCGTGTTTGCTGCAGGTGACTGCACCACCGTGCCGTATAAACAGATTATTATCGCCAGCGGTGAAGGTGCTAAAGCCTCTCTGAGTGCGTTTGACTATCTGATCCGTACAAAATCGGCAGAATAACGCTTAACGAGTCAGACAAGAGCCCTGCAGCAGCCATGCTGCAGGGCTCTTTTTAGCCTGTTAATAGCCCGCCAGCGTCATGAGCATCATCCAGACTGGCGTCGTCACTGCCGCAAACAGCGTAGAAAAGAGCATGCTTGCCGCCGCAGGGCCGGTAATGACATTAAATTTCTGCGACATCAGATATACATTGACCCCGACTGCCATCGACCCCAGCAGCACCACGACTTTACTCTCCAGCGGGGGTAAACCAGTCAGCCAGGCCAGTGCCCATACCGTCATCGGCTGCAGTATCAGTTTCAGCAGGCAGATTGTGTAGCTCGCCTTTAAGCCGTCCCTGACCCGATAGTGCGCCAGGCTCATGCCCAATGTCACCAGCGACAGAGGCGCGGCCAGCGAGGCCAGCATCCTGAGCGGTTCAGCTGCCAGCAAGGGCAGGGGGCGCTGCAGGAAACTCCATGCGGTACCGCTGAGAATGCCGATAATGAGTGGATTCTTCAGCACGCCAGTGAGTGTGCGGTAAAGACTTTCCGGCGAAAAGCTGCCCTGTTTTGCCCACTCAACGGACACGGTCAGTAAGGTCCAGAGAATCAGGCTGTTAAAAACCAGTACCAGCGCCACCGGCGGCAGTGCATCGGGCCCCAGCAGAACCGTCGCCACCGGGATACCCAGCATGACGTTATTGGAAAAAATACCGCCCAGTGCAAATACCGACGCCGCCACCCCATCCAGATGGAACAGTCGTGTCGCCAGCATACGTCCCACGATGAATACCAGCAGGCAACCGCCAAAAAAAGCCAGCAGCAAACGGGCATCCACGGGCGGGCTTTGCGAAAAGGTACTCATTACCCGAAACAGCATGCAGGGCAGCGCGACGTTGAATACGAAACGATTCATACCTTCGCTGATACTGTCGGGCCAGTTGCGGAGGCGTGTCAGGCAATATCCCAGCAGGATTAGGATAAAGAGGGGCGCTGACAGATAAATCTGGTGGATCAGGTGTTCAGACAGGCGTGACATAGACGCAATCAATTCAGGCGATGAATAATGAACAGGCTAACAAATTGTTAAGTAAATGTTAACCCATGCGGGCCCGGCATTATCCCAATCGGAACGCTAGCCTAACCATCGACGTGCCTGCTGATCACTGATATCACGATAGTAGACGCGGTAAAGGGTTTCGCCGCAGCCCGGACAGTGGGCAGAAAGATATGTAGAGAGATACGATCTGCCGTTTGGCGCTACGGCCCCCTGACGTCTGATAGTAATGTTCTGCCATCGATGGCGGTGAGGAATAAGCGCTAAAAATCGCATCATACATCCTGAATAGTATGAAGTCCGGCTTCAGAGGTTTTCTGACGCCATGAGATGAAGGGGGTTTTACAATCAGGCGTTGAGCAGATTAGCGAGGTTGCGACAATCCGAATCGCTGCAAAAATCGTCTTCATCAGCTCTGGCTGGAATACCCACAAAGAGGTATACCAACACCCCGCGCATTTAGCCTTTTTTGGTCCCGCCAGACGTTGACCGGGATCATCGAAGCGGTTCGATTACCGATTATTTTCAGGCTTGCTTTAAGGATGGCTGGCTTATGCGTCAGGCCTTAACCCGACTCAGGTTGTCCTTCTTTGTGAAAGCTGAGAAATACCTGTATTGCCTGATGTGGATAATGCCAGAGCAGGAGGGCGATATTCGGCCTGCTTATCATCAAATCGACGCTTTATGTCGGTGGTAATGCATCTGAGGGATAAATAGGACTCAGGGCTGCGGCGTTTACTGCATTCTATATGTCTTCCGTCTGTTCTTCGGCAATAGTTGGTTGGGTGAAAAATATTCAGCACATACAGCAGAGGGCTGGCCATGATAAGATCGGAGGGATCACTAAGCACTATCTCCATAGGTTTTCTTATGGTTAGTTTCTTATGTGATTGCTGGGATTGACGGGGAGTACTGAATAGTTTCACTAACAGGCATTAAGGCTTGTATTGTCCGAAATCTGATAAATATATAAAGAACATGTGATCGTTAATCTTAAATGTTCGAAACACCCTGGCACCACCCAGACGATAAGAACAGGGGATAGAGTCTGCGAAAAGTTTCGGCTGGATTGCTGTAAATTTCATCAGTATGATTGTTGGCACAATCAGCGACTGAAACGAACACATGAGCAACCCCGAAGACTTAATACGGGAAATCTGTTTTTTATTGTCCGAAGTATCAACATCTTTGAGTGCGCGCAGGACTGTATGCATATCACCAATTCAGACAGGTCAATGTTATTCTTATATAGACATCGGCACTTTTGTGGGAAACAGGCTATAACACAACGCCATAAAGTTGCTGTAAGCGATTCACACCATAATCACCAGTGACATTTTGTCCTCGGACAAAAATCCCTTTGCAAGTCGTGACCGCTTCTCGATACTGCCAATAGGTTTCACGTGCACGCATCCACCTGAGCGCATTAACTAAACGTAAATACAGATGATCTTGTTAATCCCAGCTTCAAAGTATTAAGCCCAGCGGCTTTGAGCCGTTCAGTGATATTCCGCATTTGCTGAAATCAGTACCCAGGTCTGGCTTTAAGCCATACACCCTCGCAAAACGCTTTTGCCGTAACTTTTTACTGATGGTCGGCGTATTTGATCATCCGGAAGTGCATTTCTACCGTTTGACCATTTCGTGGTGCACTGTTGCTGGCTTGCTTAATGTTTCCGTGAACTGAGTTCTGTTATTTGTATGTCTCGCTTATCAAATTCAGATAATCAATAATTTTTGTCATTCAGATGTGGGATACAAACTGAGAGACAGGCTGGGTACAGCGTGAAGAAGCGATGACCAGGGAGAGGCTTGCGTTAGTAACCCACTTCCCCTAATCTGGCAAAAAGTAAGCTATTTTGTACCTAATGACTCGGGGTGCCCTTCTTTGTGAAGGCTGAGAAATACCCGTATTACCTGATCTGGATAATGCCAGCGTAGGGAAGTCTGATGCCTGACCGCATTCGCCTTCTTGTTCGCCGGTTGGGAGCTAACATGCTACAGCCATCTCAACACCTTTCCGCCGCGCATTTTGCGCCTTTTCTGCATGCGTTTCGCCGTCACTCACCGCTGGTCCACTGTATGACCAATGAGGTGGTACAGAACTTCACCGCCAACGTGCTGCTGGCACTGAACGCCTCTCCGGCGATGGTTATCGATGCTGACGAAGCCGCTGAGTTCAGCCGCTTTGCCGATGCGCTCCTCATCAATGTCGGTACTCTGACCCGCGAGCGCCAGCAGGCGATGCAGGCCGCCGTGTCCGCCGCCAGAGAGGCAGGCACGCCCTGGACGCTCGATCCGGTGGCGGTCGGCGCCCTGACGCTGCGCAGTGACTTCTGCCAGCAGTTGTTGAGTCAGGAACCGGCCGTGATCCGCGGCAATGCATCAGAGATTCTGGCGCTGGCAAAGCAGGCCAGCGGCGGACGCGGCGTGGATACGCTGCATCAGGCGGATGCGGCGATTGATGCCGCCCGGCAGCTCGCCACCACCTGGCGCACGCTGGTCATCGTCAGTGGGGAGGTGGACTACGCCACCGACGGTGCGCGGATCTTTGCGCTTCGCGGCGGCTCGCCCCTGATGACGCGGGTAGTCGGCACCGGCTGTGCACTGTCAGCGGTCGTGGCAGGATTCAGCAGCCTGCCCGGTGACCGGCTGCTAAACGTGGCCGCCGCCTGTCAGGTCATGTCGTCAGCGGGGGAGAGGGCGGCGTCACAGGCTGCCGCGCCGGGTAGTTTTGCCACGGCGTTTGTTGATGCACTCTGGACGCTGGAGGCACAGCATGAAACGTATTAATGCCCTGACGATTGCCGGGACCGATCCCAGCGGTGGCGCCGGGATTCAGGCCGACCTGAAAACGTTTTCCGCGCTGGGTGCCTATGGCACCAGCGTTATCACTGCGCTGGTGGCGCAGAACACCTGCGGCGTTCAGTCGGTCTGCCGTGTTGATCCGGACTTTGTGACCGCTCAGCTCGATTCGGTACTGAGCGATGTCCGCATCGACAGCGCGAAAATGGGCATGCTGTCGGAAACGGCTATCGTTGAGCAGGTGGCCGCCCGCCTGAAGCAGGCGGCAATTCCCTTTGTCGTGCTTGACACGGTGATGGTAGCGAAAAGCGGGGATGCGCTGCTTTCACCGGACGCCGTGGCCAGTGTCCGGGAGCTGTTACTGCCGCAGGTTTCGCTGATCACGCCTAATCTGCCGGAGGCCGCCGCCTTACTGGATTGTGCTCTCGCCACCAATGAGGCGGAGATGCGTGAGCAGGGACGGGCGCTGCTGGCGCTGGGCTGTCAGGCCGTGCTGATGAAGGGCGGGCACCTGGCGACGGGTGAGAGCCCGGACTGGCTGATCGCGCCCGATGCAGAGCAGCGATTCAGCACGCCGCGCGTCAACACCCGCCATACGCACGGCACAGGCTGTACGCTGTCAGCGGCGTTAACGGCCCTGCGTCCGCGCCATGCTGACTGGGCAGACACCCTCGCAGAGGCGAAAAGCTGGCTGCAGCAGGCGCTGCTGCAGGCAGATTCACTGGAGGTCGGGAAGGGCATCGGGCCGGTTCACCATTTTCATCAATGGTGGTAGTGATGCAGACCCTCACCGTCCTGGCGGACGGTGAGGGTCAGGGCGTTTCGAACCAGGCGCTGTTGCGCTCAGCAATCGGGGTGATGGAGAAGATCATCTCCTGCAGATGGAGACGCATGGCGGCTTCGGCCGCATCCGCATCGCCGGACGTCAGCGCGGCAAATATGGCGTCATGCTGCTCAATCAGCTTTTCCGGCGGGGAAACTTCACTCAGCGTCAGAAACCGTACCCGATCCATCGTCGCTTTAATGTTCTCTACCGTTTCCCACGCGAGCCTGCAGTCAATGCTTTCCGCAATCAGGCGATGAAACTCATCGTCCAGGCTGAGGAACGCCTGACTGTCATGGCGTGTGGCGGCCATGCGCTGCAGCTGCAGGTTATGCTCCAGCGCCATCAGCCCCTGGGCAGTGATCGTCTGCGCCGCACGCCGGACGACCGAGATTTCCACTGCTTCCCGGATAAAGCGGCCATCCGCCACCCGTTTGGCGGAAATTTTGCGCACGAAGGTGCCGCGCTGCGGTAATACCTGTACCAGTCCCGCCTCGGCCAGTTTGATAAACGCTTCCCGCACCGGCTGACGCGATACATTAAAGCGTGCGGAAACCTCTTTTTCTGAGAGCAGCGAGCCCGGCTGGATTGCGCAGGTGACGATGTCTTTGCGCAGATACCGGTAAATCTGCTGATTCACCGGTTCGCTGGTAGTAATGGTATAGGCGATCGACATGCAGCAATATCCATATTATGACTGGCCGGGGCCAGCACCATGGGGAAAGTGTCAGTCTAATCAGCACGCTGCGTCTGCGCCAGCCCTTTGTTGACCTGCCGCTGGCGGCGTTCAAGGCAGTGATGCACCGTCGCACGCGCGCCCTGCGTGCAGAGTTGCTGATACCAGTCGCTCAGCCGGGCGACCACGTCGCCGTTCTGCAGCAGATCCTCGCCAAAGACCTCACGCAGGGAAAGTAAGGCCCGAACGCGCGCCTCACCCTCTTCGCTGGCGGCTACACACTGCGCCAGTTGTTTCTGCATGGGATCGCGGATCGCAATCGTCTGGCCCTGTTCGTCCACGCCGCCGACGTAGCGCATCCAGCCCGCCACGCCCAGCAGCAGCAGGTCGCAGTCGCTACCGCGCTGCAGATGCCAGCGCAGGCTGTCAAGCAGGCGCTGAGGCAGCTTCTGGCTACCGTCGGTGGCGATTTGCCCGGTGCGGTGTTTAATCGCGCGGTTCTCATAACGGGCGATCAGCGAATCCGCATAGGCGTTAAGATCCACGCCCCGGGTACGCAGAGTAGGCGCCTGCTCATCCACCATCAGTGAACGGGCCGCGGCGCGAAAGTGGGGGTCGGCCATACAGTCGCTGATATGTTCATAGCCTGCCAGGAAACCAAGATAGGCCAGAAAAGAGTGGCTGCCATTCAGCATGCGCAGTTTCATCTCTTCATAGGGCAGGACATCGCTGACCAGTTCTGCGCCCGCTTTTTCCCATGCCGGTCGGCCATTGACGAAGTTATCTTCAATGACCCACTGGAAGAAAGGTTCCGCTTCGACGGCGACCGGATCGTGAGAACCCAGGCGTGCGTCAAGCGCGGTAAAGGCGGCATCGGTCATGGCTGGTACGATGCGATCCACCATGGTCGACGGGAAAGAAACCTGCTGCTGCACATAGTCGGCCAGCACCGGGTCCTGAAGCCGGGCAAGCTGCATAATAACGTTGCGTGTGACGTGGCCATTTTCCGGCATATTGTCACAGGACATCACGCTGAAGGCAGGCAGATTCCGATCCCGGCGGCGGCGTATCGCGGCCAGAATCAACCCTGGCAGCGAGCGCGGTGCGTCCGGATTCTGCAGGTCGTGGACGATATCGGGGTGATCCGGGTTTAAGTGACCACTGGCAGGCTGGTGGCAGTAGCCTTTCTCGGTCACGGTCATGGAGACAATTGCTACGTCGGGCTGAGACATCGCCTCGATGACCGCCTCAATCCCGTCGCTTTTAGCGTGCAGCGCCTCGGTAATGACGCCAATCACCCGGGTCTGCAATGCGTCATCGGCCATTTCCGTCAGGGTATAAAGCAGATGCTGCTCGCGCAGAGCCTGAATCAGCGCGCCGCTGTTGAGATTGACTTCGCAGTATCCCCAGTCGCTGCCCTGTTCCGCCAGTTTATCGCTGCACAGGGCCTGATGGGCTCGATGAAAGGCCCCGAAACCGATGTGCACCATGCGGGTTTTTAACTGACTGCGATCGTAAGCAGGGCGCCTGATCTCTGCGGGCAGGCGATCGATCTGTAACATAATCCGTCCTTATGGCAAGCGGGGCGAACAGCGCCCCAAAGCAGGGTTCTGTCAGAAATACCACTCAGACCGAAACCGGTTTATCGCGGGTTTTCGGACTGCGAATGACAAACAGCACCAGGAAAGCCCCCAGCGCAGCAACACACCCGGCCAGGACAAAGGCGCTATCGAATTTGCCGGTGTGCTGAACAATAAAGCCCGTGACAACAGGCCCGATAATGCCGGACAGGCTTCCTGTCAGATGGATAAAACCGCTGATGCTGCCGATGCGGCTTTTGTGGACCACATCCTGAATGATGGCCCAGTAAATCGCGCCGGTGATGTAGAGAAAGAAGATCGACACCGACATCATCATCACGGCGGGAACCACCTCTTTTATCGTACCCGCCAGCGCCACACAAATTGCGGCTGCCAGCAGTGAGACCACCAGCACAATTTTGCGCGACAACAACAGCTTGCCGGTAAGATTAAAGATTTTATCGGAGATCCAGCCGCCCAGCGCCAGGCCAACGAAGCCCACGATCCACGGAATCATCGTGGTGATACTCATCGATTTGATATCCAGTCCGTGCGCCTGTACCAGATAAGCCGGAAACCAGCTCAGAAAGAAGAACAGGATGTAGTTGTAGCAAAAGAAGGCAAAGGCGGTGACCAGAATAATGGGCTGGCGCAGATAGTAGCCAAAGGGATGCGGTGTCTCGGAAAGATCAACCTCATCATTCGGCGTGGCACTCTTCAGGCGCGCGATCAGCTGACGCTCATCATCCGTTATCCGTTTGCTTTTAGCCGGATTGTCTGCGGCAAAAAAGAGCCAGAACGCCATCCAGACCAGACCAATACAACAGACGATGATGAAGGCCGGCCGCCAGCCGAAAGCCAGTGCCAGATAGCCAATGATCGGGCCAGCCACTGCGCCTCCCAGCGGCGAACCGGCGCTCAGCAGGCCCATGGCCGTCGCGGCCTGTTTCCGGGGAAACCAGCCGTTGATCGCTTTGTTCGCTGAAGAGCAGATTGGCCCCTCCGCCATGCCGAACAGTATGCGCAGGATCAGCAGCGACCAGAAGCCGGTGGCCAGGGCGGTCATACCGCAGAAGACAGACCAGGCACCTACCGCTACGGCCAGGACGATTTTGGGGCCGAAGCGATCGGTGGCCAGGCCGCCGACAAAGTTAAACAGGGCGTAGCCAAAGAAGAAGCTGCCGAAAATAATGCCGAACTGCTCAGCATTAATCGCCAGATCTTTTTCAACCAGCGGAACCGTCAGCGACAGGGCAACGCGGTCCAGATAGTTAATCATGTACACCAGGAACAGCAGTAAAACGAGGGTCCAGCGCAGATTCTTGAACATACAAACTCCGGGGTCTGTTTTATCGTTTTAAAGGTGCCCGCGGACATGCTTCGGCACCGTTTCGGCACACCGGGCGTTAATCCATTTGCAGGATCACTTTGCAGCAGGTGCGCGGATCTTTCTCGAACAGTGTCATTGCCCGTTCCGCGTCCCTGAGCGGAAAGGCATGCGTAATCAGTTTTTCAGGCTGGAGTAACTGCTGTTCCATCCAGCCGATGACCTGCGGAAAACGATTGCTGTTCAGGCGGGAGGTAAAGAGCGACAGCTCTTTGCTGGTCAGGCTTTGCTGCGTAATGCTGCAGGGTTCGCCAGAGAAACCCAGCAGGCCGATGCGGGCAGCCGGTGAGGCGAGCGCCGCCGCTTCAGCCAGAATGGCGGGATGGCAGGCGGCGTCAATAATCAACGTCGGCTGCACGCCGCTGAGCTGCTCCGCCAGCGGAATGTCACCGTTATCGAAGCACTGGTCTGCGCCACTCTGCGCGGCCAGTGCCAGCCGTTCCGGCAGCCGATCCGCCACCATTACGCTCTTCACGCCATAGACTCCTTTCAGCACCTGCACGGCAGTGAGGCCCATCGGCCCGGCACCGTAGATCAAGGCGATATCGTCGGGCCGCGGCTGAAGAAACGCCGTGATGTTGGCGGCGACGGTAAAAGGCTCGATCAGGCTGGCGAGCCGATCGGGAAGGGTGTCCGGCAACGGCCAGGCATTGCGGGCGGGCGCCAGCGCATAGTCGCTGAAGCCGCCGTCGCGGTGTACGCCAATCACCTGCAGTGTGGTGCAGACGTTGGGCCGTCCGACGGAACAGGGATAGCAGCTGCCGCAGCTGATGACCGGATCGACGGCAACGCGCTGACCCAGGCGGGCCGCATCCACTCCGTCGCCCACCGCATCGATCACACCAAAAAACTCATGGCCGATGACCCGGGGATAGCGGGCGAACGGGTTGTGGCCGTGCCAGATATGGATGTCCGAGCCGCAGATACTGGCGCAGGTCACCTTTACCCGCACTTCGCCTGTAGCGGGTTGCGGCAGGGGCCGCTCTGCGATCGTCAGTTTTCCCGGCTGTTCAATCACGACGCTTTTCATCTGCTTCTCCTTACCAGTTCCAGAGGGTGCCATCTTCAAGACGGGCGACCGGCAGATAAGCAGGCTCATAGGGATATTTCGCCGCCAGCTTTTCGTTAAAGTCGATGCCGAGGCCGGGCCTGTCGCCGGGATGCATGTAGCCCTGATCAAAGCGCCAGCTGGCATCAAACAGCGCCATCATCTGTTCAGAGAAGCCCATATACTCCTGCACGCCAAAATTCGGCACCCAGAGGTCAAAGTGCAGCGCCGCCGCCATGCAGACCGGCGAGAGATCGGAGGGACCATGCGAGCCGGTGCGTACCTGATAAAGCGAGGCAAAATCCGCGATACGCCGCATGCCGGTAATGCCGCCCGCGTGGGTGAGGGTGGTGCGGATATAGTCGATCAGCTGCTCTTCAATCAGCTGCTTACAATCCCAGATGCTGTTGAACACTTCGCCCACCGCAATCGGAGTCACGGTGTGCTGGCGGATCAGGCGGAAACAGGCCTGATTCTCCGCAGGCGTCGGATCCTCCATCCAGAACAGGCGATAATCTTCCACGCTCCTGCCAAAGCGGGCCGCTTCGATCGGCGTCAGGCGATGGTGCATGTCATGCAGCAGATGTTCATCGAAACCAAATTTGTCGCGGATCGCGGCGAACAGTTTTGGGGTGAAGTCGAGATATTTTTCGGTTGACCAGAGCTGCTCTTCCGGCCAGGTGCCTTTCGTTGCAGGCTCATACGCCAGCCCTTTGCCCTTCGCCATGCCGTAGGTGGTTTTCATGCCCGGCACGCCGCACTGCGCGCGAATCGCTTTAAAGCCCATCTCTTTGTGCTTCGCATAGTCATCCATGACTTCGTCGATGGAGTGGCCGGTGGTGTGGCAATAGACCATCACCCCGGTTCGTGAAGCGCCGCCCAGCAGCTGATAAAGCGGCATGTCCGCAGCTTTGCCTTTGATATCCCACAGTGCCATATCGACAGCAGAGATGGCGGACATTGTTACCGGACCACGACGCCAGTAAGCGCCCTTGTAGAAGTATTGCCAGATCTCCTCGATCTGATGGGCATCGCGGCCGATCAACTGTGGACAGATATGATCTTTCAGATAGGAGGCGACCGGCAGCTCACGGCCGTTCAGTGTAGCGTCACCCACACCGGTCAGACCCTGGTCGGTCGTAATCTTCAGCGTGACAAAGTTCCTGCCAGCGCAGGTGACAAAGACTTCCGCCTTTACAATTTTCATTCTCTATACCTCTCATCCGTGTTCAATGATGAAAAAGTACGCGCTTTAATACTACCATACAAGTAAGGCTGGCAGAGTTGTGAAGGGAATCACAGAGTGTGGTACACGGGCAAATCACAGGACAGAAAGGAGCTGGCGCAGAAAGGGAGGCTGCTTCAGTTCATGACATAAACGGGCAGGTAACGGGGGCTGATGCCCCCGTTAGCGGTAATCAGGAAAGCAGATCGCACTGCGGTGGCAGGCGGCAGCTCAGTGCGCCAGCCATGACCTCAATGACAAATTCGCGGCCGGAAAGCGGCTCACCGTCCAGGTTAAAGGTCATCTCGTGCGGAGAACGGATGGTCAGGGATTCCAGCTGTGTGGTGATGATACCCGGATTGTCGTCGTCGCCGGTCAGGGAGTGCAGCAACGTCGGCAGCAACTCCTGGGCGGTGACGATACTCACATCCAGCCGGCCATCGTTGATCAGGGCTGAGGGACATAACCGCTGACCACCGCCCGCCTGACGTCCATTGCCGATACCGATCACCAGCGCATCGCCCTGCCAGGCGAAACCGGGCCCGCTGATTTCACAGGTGTCGGGTTTCAGCGTATCCATGCGCATCAGGCCGTGAATAAAGTAGGAGACGCCGCCCAGCGCCGACTTCAGTTTTTCCGGGGTTTCGGTGGTGATGCGGGTGCCGAATCCGCCAGTCGCCATGTTAATGAAGTAGTGGCTCTGGTTTACCCGGGCCAGATCGATAGTGTGTGCTTTACCCTGAATCGCCAGCCGCAGAGCGGGCTCCATCTCTTCCGGAATGCCGACGCTGGTGGCAAAGTCATTGGCGGTGCCCAGCGGCAGAATGCCCAGCACCGGACGATGCTCCGCATCAGACGCCGCCAGCGCCGTCGCGATTTCATTAATGGTACCATCACCACCGCCTGCCACTACGGTTTCTGCCTGCAGCGCAATCGCCTCTTTGACGTAACGGTCGCCGTCACCTTTTTCAAACGTGACACGCACCGCAATGTCGAAACCTTGTTCACGCAGGGCAGTAATCGCGTCGCGCAGATCTTCATTACCCGCGCCTTTCCCGTTCAGGATGAGCAGCGTAAGCGGTTTATTATCCATTTTGCGTTCCTTGAGGATCTACAGAGTAAGAAAGGAGTTTATAACATAGCTGCCAGCAGCAAATTATTGGAGAAAGAGAGAAGAAAACCCGCACGGGGGAGCCGGGCGGGTAAATGAGGTGGTTCCTGGTAAATCTGCCGTTTGTTGTTACTCGTTAGCAGCAGGCGGGACTATAAAGCAGTGTCCGGCAGGGGTCTGTGATCCTGTTCTGATTTCAACAAATTGTTTCCGTTGGTAAACGATTATGCGGATCGCGGGTATCTTCGCCGTGATCGAAGTTACGCAGCAGCAGGGCAAACTGCAGATCCACCTCTTCAGGCACCTGCAGCCAGACGCGATGACCATCTCCCGGCGCACTTTCCGTGGGCTCACCACGGGCATTCTGCAGGGCATCAATCCGGCATTGCAGATTCCCTGCTGGCGTCATGATTTCCACGCTGTCGTGCAGCATAAACTTGTTCTTTACCGCCACTTCCGCCCATTCAGCGCGCCGCTCGCCGGTAAATTCGCCGACAAACTGCTGGCGATCGGAAACCGAAAAGCCCTGCTGGTAGTTCTGATAGCTGTCATGCGTGTGGCGGCGCAGGAAGCCTTCGGTGTAGCCACGATGAGCCAGGCCCTCCAGGGTCTGCAGCAGCGAAGGATCAAAAGGCTTTCCGTCGGCGGCATCATCAATCGCCCGGCGATAAACCTGCGCGGTGCGGGCGCAGTAGTAGTAGGATTTGGTGCGGCCCTCGATTTTCAGCGAATGCACGCCCATCCCACTGAGCCGCTCCACATGGGCGACCGCACGCAGATCGCGCGAATTCATGATGTAGGTGCCATGCTCATCCTCGAAGGCGCTCATGATCTCGCCGGGTTTCATCTTCTCTTCCAGCAGAAACACCTTGTCGGTCGGCTGGCCCACGCCCAGCGTGGGGGTCACTTCCTGCACCGCAAGGGGTTCATGGATACCCACGATGTTCCCTGCCTCATCCTGCTGACCTTCGGCCACTTTGTACTCCCAGCGGCAGGCGTTGGTGCAGGTGCCCTGATTCGGGTCGCGCTTATTCATGTAGCCCGACAGCAGGCAGCGACCGGAATAGGCCATGCAGAGCGCACCGTGAACAAAGACTTCCAGCTCCATTTCCGGCACCTGCTGACGGATCTCAGCGATCTCTTCCAGCGAGAGCTCACGCGACAGGATCACCCGGCTCAGCCCCATCTGCTGCCAGAATTTCACCGTCGCCCAGTTGACCGCGTTGGCCTGCACCGACAGATGAATCGGCATCGCCGGAAAGGCCTCCCGCACCAGCATAATCAGGCCGGGATCGGACATGATCAGCGCGTCGGGCTGCATGGCCACGACCGGCGTCAGGTCGCGGATAAAGGTTTTCAGCTTGGCGTTATGCGGCGCAATGTTGACGACCACATAGAACTTTTTGCCCAGTGCGTGGGCCTCGCGGATGCCCAGCGCAAGATTTTCGTGAGTAAATTCGTTGTTGCGGACCCGCAGGCTGTAGCGCGGCTGGCCGGCATAGACGGCATCGGCACCGTAGGCAAAGGCGTAACGCATGTTTTTCAGCGTGCCGGCAGGGGAAAGAAGCTCAGGTTTCATGTTTTTCTCACTGATGTCAGGTCAGCATGCCGCCGCAGGCGGCAGGTGCAGGGCGATAAGCCCTGCAAAAGGTGCGGAATTGTAGGCAGTGAGAAAAGGGAAGTAAATTGATCGGGATCAAACTAGATCAAATGACAGGCATCGGCCTCCCAGCGATAGCCCATGCCGTAGACGGCGCGGATAAACGGCTGCTCGCTGTCGAGCGTCTCCAGCTTGCGGCGCAGATTTTTGATGTGGCTGTCGATGGTGCGATCCGTGACTACGCGATAATCATCATAGAGATGGTTAAGCAGCTGTTCGCGTGAAAAGACCTTGCCCGGTTCCAGCGACAGCGTTTTCAGCAGGCGGAATTCGGCGGGCGTGAGATCGAGCGCTTTATCACGCCAGCTGGCGGAGAAGCGGCTCTCATCAACCCGCAGCAGCGAGGCGCTCTGCGGCTCTTCAGCCGAACGTCTGACCCGGCGCAGAATGGTTTTTACCCGTGCCACCACCTCACGCGGGCTGAAGGGTTTGCAGATGTAATCATCTGCGCCCAGCTCCAGCCCGAGAAGCCGGTCGATCTCTTCGGTGCGCGCCGTCACCATAATAATCGGCAGGTCGGAATGGCGGCGGATTTCACGGCATAACGTTAAGCCGTCGATGCCGGGCAGCATTAAATCCAGCAGCATCAGGTCGGGTGGCGTCTGGCGGACATACTCCAGCACCGCATTGCCGTCGGCGATGTGATGGGTACGGTAATTTGAGGCGAGCAGATAATCGATCATCAGCTGCGCCAGTTTCGGCTCATCTTCGACCACCAGAATCAGCGGATCGGGGGTTTCCTGGCTCATAAGCGTCTACACAGGGGGAACATAGCGCAAGTGTAGCGCGATTTTCAGTCCACCTAAATCAGAGTGCGCCGCATGCAGGTCGCCGCCATGCGCTGCCGCAATATTTTTACAGATGGCAAGGCCAAGGCCTGAGCCGCCGCTGGCACGGTTGCGCGATCCTTCAGTGCGGAAAAAACGCTCAAAAATCTGCGCCTGATAGGCCTTATCCACGCCCGGCGCACTGTCATCAAATTCGATCTGCCAGTCTGGCGCCTCGTACCGTAGTGTCACCTCCACCCGGCCTCCGCTGTCGGTATAGCGCAGGCTGTTCTCCAGCAGGTTAGTAAACAGCTGCATCAGGCGGTCAGGATCGCCAAAGAAAGGAGCCAGGTCGGGCAGATTCAGTTTCAGCGTTAGCTGATGCGCGCGATAACGTTCGGCGAAGCTGCCCGCCGTCACTTCCAGCAGCTGCACCAGATCGGTCGCCTGTTTGCGGTAGGCGAGGGCGCCGACGTCGGACAGCGACAGCTGATGCAGGTCGTCGACCAGCTTGCTCAGCACCCCCACTTCACTCTGCAGTGAGGCGATCGCTTCCGGCGTCAGTTTGCGCACGCCATCCTGCATCGCTTCCAGCTCACCCCGCAGAATCGCCAGCGGCGTTCGCAGCTCGTGAGAGATATCGGCCATAAAAGCCCGGCGCATGCTTTCATTTTTCTCCAGCGAACGGGCAAGAAGGTTAAAGTCACCCGCCAGCTGCCCCAGTTCATCCCGGCTGCTGACTTCGACGCGGGTGGCGAAGTTGCCAGCCGCCAGATGATGGGTGCCGTCAACCAGACGCTTTACCGGGGCCAGCAGACCGCGAGCCATCAGCCAGGTGGCCAGCGCCGCCAGCAGGGTCGACAGGCCGACGATGATCCAGCTGGTGCGCCGCTGCTGAAGATCAAAGTTGATGTCAGTACTGCGCGTCAGCCGCTCCGGCGGTGAGCCGATGACCCAGCCGACTATCTTACCGGTGCTGGTGGTGATATTGCGCCGCGTGCCCTCCGGCGGCACCGGCCCCGGCGGGCCGACCATCACTTTATACTGCTGGTCGAGCACCCAGAACTGAGTGCGCCAGCCGTGAGGCGGCAGCTGACTGCTGCTGTCCGGATTCTGCTCCAGCGAACGCAGCATGGTAAAGATCAGTCGGTCGTTGTGACGTAAAAAATCCCAGTTGCCGTGCTGCTCATACTGGTCGGCCAGCGCATCGCTGAGCAGGTTCAGGCGCTGCTGATTGCCGCGCTTGATGTAATCGACGAAGCCATGTTCGAAGCTGAGCCGCACGCCCCAGTGCATGGTGATCAGCACCAGCATGCAGGTGGCAAAGATTGCCATAAACAGTTTCGCCCCGATTCCCAGGCGCAGATTCACTCTCATTTTTTTCTCCGGCGTCTCAGATCAACGTTGGTACTCACCTGGGATGGAACACGCCAGAACACCAGCGCGGGCAGGATGATAATCAGCGACATGCAAAGGTAGGTATAAATAAACATCGGGTGGTCCGCCGCGCTGCCCGCTGCGCTCTCCTGCGCAAACGCGCCCAGCAGCAGTCCGGCCACTGTGACGCCTATACTCATCGACAACTGCATGATCATCGACAGCAGGCTGTTGCCGCTGGAGGCGAGCTCATCGGGCAGCTCTTTCAGCGTCAGGGTATTCATCGACGAGAAGCGAATGGCGTTAACCATCCCCTGCAGAAACAGCACCAGCGGCAGCAGCCAGATCCAGCCCAGCATCGCCACCAGCGGGAACAGCAGCACCACCAGTGCCAGTGCCACGGTCGACATCACCAGCACCCGCCGGTAACCATAGAGATTGACGACGCGCACCACGATGCGCTTCATCCCCATGTTACCCAGCACCATCGGAATCATCATCAGACCCGCGTGGAACGGGCTGTAGCCCATGCCGAGCTGCAGAAAAATAGGGGTAATAAAGGGCAGCATGCCACTGCCGATGCGGCCGGTGAAGCTGCCGAGCAGGCCAATTGCGTAAAGGGGATGATCAAACAGCTTCAGGCTGAAGAGTGCGTTATCGTTGCCACGGGCATGCAGCAGATAAAACAGCAGCGAGAAGGTGCCCGCCAGAATCATACCGCCCAGCAGGAGAGGAGAGCCGCCGCTGCTGCGCTGACCATCCAGCGCCAGAGTCAGGGTCGCCATCCCGGCCGCCAGCAGAATAAAACCGGCAAAATCGAATTGCCGCGTCTGCATACGGTAGTTGGGCATCAGCATCTGGGTCGCGATAGCGCCCGCGATGCCGACCGGGATATTGATCAGGAAGATCCAGTGCCAGCTGGCGTATTCTACCAGCACGCCACCCAGTGCCGGGCCGAGCAGCGGGCCGATCTGGCCGGGCAGGGTGACAAAGGTCATCGCGGACATGTACTGCTCACGCGGCACGATTTTCATGACCGTAAGACGGCCCACCGGCACCATCATCGCGCCGCCAATGCCCTGAACAACCCGCGACAGCACCAGCTGATCCAGCGTGCCGGCAAGGGCGCACAACAGCGATCCCAGACTGAACAGCACAATCGCGCTGAAAAAGATGTTACGCACGCCAAAGCGGTCCGCCAGCCAGCCGCTGACTGGCAGCATGACCGCTACCGTCAGCACGTAATAGACGATCACTGCATGCATGTGCAGCGGGCTGACACCCAGATCGTGTGCCATCGAGGGGATCGCGGTATTCACGATGGTGGTGTCCAGCGTCTGCATAAAGAAGCCGATGGCAACAATCCATAACTGCCCGCGGACGTTAGTGCTTTGCGTACTCATCGATTCCCCCCGATAACGGCGTTACCCCCCCGATGTCTGACGCCACTGCACCTGTCACGGCTGCTGCGTGGCGACCCGCGGACGTTTTTTGCGCCGCAGTTTATCCATCATCAGATAGACCACCGGCGTCGTGTAAAGCGTGAGCAGCTGGCTCATTACCAGGCCGCCCGCAATGGTAATCCCCAGCGGCTGACGCAGTTCAGCGCCGTCACCGCTGCTCAGCACCAGCGGCAGCGCACCAAACAGAGCGGCCAGCGTGGTCATCATGATTGGCCGGAAACGCAACAGACAGGCCTGAAAAATCGCCTCACGCGCACTGAGCTGGCCATTGCGCTCCGCCTCCAGCGCAAAATCGACCATCATGATAGCGTTTTTTTTCACGATGCCGATGAGCAGCAGAATGCCAATCAGCGCAATCAGGCTGAAAGGCGTATCGAACAGCTCCAGCGCCAGCAGCGCCCCCACGCCCGCCGAGGGCAGGGTAGAGAGAATCGTCAGCGGATGCACATAACTCTCGTAGAGAATCCCCAGCACGATGTAGACCGCCCCGATCGCCGCCAGCATCAGCCAGAGCTGGCTGCTTTGCGACTGCTCAAACACCTGCGCCGTTCCGGCAAAGCTGCCGCGCACGCTGGAGGGCACGCCAACTGCGGTCATGGTGCGATCGATCGCTTCCGACGCCTGTGACAGCGATACTCCTTCCGGCAGGTTAAAGGAGAGGGTCGACGCAGCTGACAAGCCTTCATGATTCACCGACAGCGGCGCGTTGGCTGGCTGCCAGTGCGCGAACCAGGATAGCGGAATCGCTTTACCTGCGTCATTAATCACAAACATCTGCGACAGGGCGCTGATATCCTGGGTATAGCGTGGATCGACCTCCATCACCACTTTGTACTGGTTCATCGGCTGGTAAATGGTTGAGATCTGCCGCTGACCAAAGGCGTTGTTAAGCAGATCGTTAGCCTGTGAAACCTCAATTCCCAGCCGTGCCATGCTCTCCCGGTCATAGGTCAGCGCCATCTCACTGCCTTTGTCCTGCTGATCCGAATTGACATCCGCCAGCTGCGGCAGCGCAGAGAACGCCTTACGGATTTTCGGCTCCCATGTCCGCAGTGCGCCAAGATCGTCCGACAACAGCGAATATTGATAACTGGCATTCGACTCCCGCCCGCCAGCGCGCAGATCCTGTACTGCATTCAGATAAAGGCTGGCCCCGGGTTCTTTTGCCAGTTTGCCGCGCAGCCGGGCAATAATCGCCTGGGCGCTCTCTTTACGCTCTGACAGGGGTTTCAGTGAGATAAACATCGAACCGCTGTTGGTCTGCATACCGCCGGTAAAGCCCACCACGCTCTCAACCGCCGGATCGGCCCCGACAATCTCCATAAAATCCTGCAGCTTACTGCGCATCGCCTGGAATGAAATACTCTGGTCAGCGGAAATAAAGCCGGAGAGTCGTCCGGTATCCTGCTCCGGCATAAAGGTTTTCGGCACATGCACGAACAGCCAGCCGGTCAGGACGATCGTCGCGACAAAGAGCAGCATGACCCAGCGCGCGTGATTCAGCACGACCCTGAGCGAACGTCCATACCCCTGCTGGATAGCCATCAGCAGACGACCTGCTCCGCGGCGGCGTGGCTGGCTGCGCGGCGCATGGGGCTTCAGCAGATAAGCGCACATCATCGGCGTCAGGGTAATTGAGATGAAGAGGGAGATGACGATAGCCACCGACAGGGTAATGGCAAACTCTGAGAAGAAACGGCCAATCAGCCCGCCGATCATCAGCAGCGGCAGGAATACCGCCACCAGCGACAGACTCATCGACAGCACCGTAAAGCCGACTTCCTGCACGCCTTTCAGCGCGGCCGCCAGCGGTTTCATGCCTGCTTCCACATGGCGGGCGATGTTCTCCAGCACCACAATCGCATCATCCACGACAAACCCGGTGGCAATGGTCAGCGCCATCAACGACAGGTTATTCAGGCTGAAGCCGCAGAGGTACATAGCGGCAAAGGTGCCAATCAGCGACACCGGCACGGCAACAGCAGGAATCAGGGTAGCCCGGCCGGAACGCAGGAAAAGAAAGACCACCATGATCACCAGCACCACGGCGATCACCAGCGACTGCTCAACTTCATGCAGCGACGCACGAATGGTGGGTGAGCGATCCTGCGCAATCTGCAGATTGATCGCGGCCGGGATGACCTCATGCAGCCGGGGCATTTCGGCGCGGATTCGATCCACGGTGTCAATCACGTTCGCATCCGGCGTTTTGCGGATCAGCAGCAGCACCGCAGGTTTACCGCGCGACATCCCGGCGTTACGCACATCCTGTACTGAGTCCGCCACCGTGGCCACATCTGACAGCCTGACGGCTGCGCCGTTGTGATAATGGACGATCAGCGGCTGATAGTCGCGGGCGGTCTGCAGCGCATCGTTGGTCCGGAGCTGCCAGCGCTGCTGAGCATCATCCAGCGCGCCCTGCGGGCGTCGCTGGTTAGCGTTGGAAATAGTGGTGCGCACATCGTCCAGCGAGACGCCCTGATTAAAGAGTGCCTGAGGATTCAGGGCGACGCGAACCGCAGGCAGCGAACTGCCACCTACTGTGACGTCACCTACACCCTGAATCTGTGCCAGTTTCTGAGCCAGCTGGGTTGAGGCGTAGTCATAGAGCTGGCCCGGATTGTAGGTATCGGACGTCAGCGTCATGATCATGATCGGCGCATCGGAAGGGTTAACCTTGCGCCAGGTCGGACGGGACGGCATGCCGGTCGGCAGCAGGCTCTGGGCCGCGTTAATCGCAGCCTGCACGTCGCGCGCGGCGCCATTGATGTCACGGTCAAAATCGAACACCAGAATGATGCGGGTGCTGCCCAGCGAGCTGGTGGAGGTCATTTCGCTGACGCCTGAAATGCGTCCCAGCGAACGCTCCAGCGGCGTGGCCACTGACGATGCCATGATCTCCGGCGCCGCCCCCGGGAGCGAGGCGGAGATCACGATCACCGGAAAATCGACCTGTGGCAGCGGGGCCACCGGCAGCAGACGGAAACCCAGCACGCCGGCCAGCGTGATAGCCAGCGTCAGCAGGGTGGTTGCCACAGGCCGATGGATAAACAGGGCGAAAAACCTCACTCTGCAGCCTCCGTGCGGCGGAAGCGGCGGCGCGTCGCATGGGCCAGCCGATCGAACAGCAGGTAGATTACGGGCGTTGTGAACAGGGTCAGCACCTGGCTCAGAATCAGGCCGCCGACCATCGCAATCCCCAGCGGATGACGCAGTTCGGCACCGACCCCCGTGCTGAGCATTAGCGGCAGCGCGCCCAGCAGTGCCGCCAGCGTGGTCATCAGGATCGGACGGAAACGCAGCAGGCAGGCCTGAAAGATCGCGTCATAGGGTTTCATTCCCTGTTCACGTTCGGCCGCCAGCGCAAAGTCGATCATCATGATGGCGTTCTTTTTCACAATGCCGATCAGCAGGATAATGCCGATAATCGCCACGATATCCAGCTCATTGCCGCTGAGCATCAGCGCCAGCAGTGCGCCGACCCCGGCAGTGGGCAGCGTGGACAGAATCGTGATGGGGTGAATAAAACTCTCATAGAGCACGCCCAGCACGATATACATCGCCACGATGGCCGCCACAATCAGCCAGACGGTACTGCTTAGCGCCGCTTCAAACGCCAGCGTGCTGCCCTGGAACTGGGTCATCATCTCCGCAGGCATACCGAGCGCGGCTTCCGTCTGTGACACCGCTTTCACCGCCTCTTCCAGCGAATAGCCTTTTGCCACATTGAACGAGAAAGTCGCCGACGGGAACTGGTCGAGATGATTAATCGTCAGGGGGGCGAAGCGCTGTTCAATGCGGGCAATGGCGCTGAGCGGCACGCTGCCGCCGTCACTGCTGTTCAGACGGATTGCCTCCAGGCTTTCCAGCCCCGGGGTGGCGTGATTATCCTGCTCCAGCACCACGCGATACTGATTCGCCTGGGTATAGATGGTGGAGATGAGCCGCTGACCAAAGGCGTTGTAAAGCGCATTATCCACGTCCGCCATGCTGATGCCGAGGCGGCTGGCGCTGTCGCGATCGACGTTAACATACGCCTCCAGTCCCTGATCCTGCCAGTCGCTGCTGACATCGCGCAGTTCGGGCAGCGTATTCAGCCGGGTCAGCAGGGCCGGAACCCAGGTACTGAGTGAAGTAAGTGAACCTGACTGCAGCGTAAACTGATAAGGAGTGCGGCTCGCCTGGGTATCAATGGTCAGATCCTGTACGGCCTGCAGCCAGAGCTGCACACCCGGCACCTGACTCACCGCCGTTTGCAGACGCTGCTGAATCTCAGGAATGCGGTCTTCACGCTGATCCAGTGGTTTGAGGTTGATCTGCAGACGGGCGCTGTTAAGCGCGGCGTTGGTGCCATCCACCCCGACAAACGAAGTCAGACTTTCAACAGCCGGATCTTTCATGATGATGGAGGCAACATCGCGGGTACGCTGCGCCATGCTGGCGTAGGAAACCGACTGGGGTGCCTGCAGTGTGCCCTGAATAATGCTGTTGTCCTGCTGCGGAAAGAAACCTTTGGGAATGATCACCCACAGCATCAGCGTCAGTATCAGGGTGCCCAGCGCCACGGAGAGTGTCAGCCAGGGGTGATTGAGCACGCGGCGCAGGCAGCGGCCATAGAAAGCCACAATGCGATCAAACATCGCTTCGCTGGCGCGCGAAAAGCGGTTCTGTTTACGCAGTGACTCTGCACTTAGCATCCGGGCGCACATCATCGGTGTCAGGGTCAGCGACACGACCGCCGAGATCAGGATAGCCACCGCCAGCGTCACGGCGAATTCGCGGAACAGCCGGCCAATCACATCCCCCATAAACAGCAGCGGGATCAATACTGCAATCAGTGAGAAGGTCAGTGAGATGATGGTAAAGCCGATTTCGCCAGCGCCTTTCAACGCCGCGGTCAGCGGTTTTTCACCTTTTTCGATATAGCGCGAGATGTTCTCAATCACCACGATAGCATCATCGACGACAAAGCCCGTGGCGATAGTCAGTGCCATCAGCGTCAGGTTATTGATCGAGAAGCCCAGGAAATACATAGCGGCGAAGGTGCCGATTAGCGACAGAGGAACCGCCACCGCTGGGATCAGCGTGGCAGGCACATTACGCAGAAACAGATAGATAATCATCACCACCAGCGCCATCGCCAGCACCAGCTCAAACTGGGTGTCGCTGACCGAGGCACGGATGTTGGTGGTACGGTCGGTGAGCAGTGTGACCTCGACGGACCTGGGCAGGGTCGCCGTCAGTGCGGGCAGCATGGCGCGGATATTATCTGCCGTGGCGATGATATTGGCGCCAGGCTGGCGCTGAACGTTGAGCACAATCGCCGCATCGCGGTTGGCCCAGGCGCCCAGCCAGCTGTTTTCCGCGCCCTGTTCAATCGTCGCCACGTCGCCGAGCCGGACCGGGGCGTTGTTTTTATAACTGATAATCAGCTGCCGGTAATCTTCGGCAGACTTCATCTGATCGTTGGCGGAAAGCGTGACAGAGCGGGTGGGGCCATCCAGACTGCCTTTAGCCGAGTTAACGTTGGCATTGCTGATCGCAGTCCGCACCGTTTCGCTGGTCAGACCAAGCGCCGAGAGCGCCTGCATATTCAGCTTAACCCGCACGGCCGGGCGCTGTCCGCCAGACAGCGTAACCAGTCCGACGCCACTGACCTGCGAAATTTTCTGCGCTATCCGGGTTTCAATCATGTCCTGCACCTGCGTCAGCGGCATACTGCGGGTGGTGACGGCCAGCGTCATGATCGGTGGATCGGCGGGATTCACTTTGTTGTAGACCGGCGGATTAGGCAGGTCGCTGGGCAGCAGGTTGGTGGCGGAGTTGATCGCCGCCTGCACTTCCTGCTCTGCCACATCCAGCGGCAGCGTCAGCTGAAACTGGAGCGTCACCACCGAAGCACCGCCGGCGCTTTGCGACGACATCTGTTTCAGGCCGGACATCTGACCAAACTGATGCTCCAGCGGGGCGGTGATCGACGAGGTGACCACATCCGGGCTGGCACCCGGATAGAGGGTGACGACCTGAATAGTTGGATAATCCACTTCCGGCAGCGCCGAAACCGGCAGAAAGCGATAGCCCAGCACGCCAGCCAGCAGAATCGCAATCATCAGCAGCGACGTGGCGACCGGCCGCAGAATAAACTGGCGCGACGGTCCGCCACGCTGATCGGGAGGCATCACCTGCATTACTCACGCTCTCCTTTTGACGGCAGCGTGGCGCGGCTGCTGTGCGGCGCACTGCTCTGAGCTGCCACAACCTCGACTTTTGCCCCCTCCGTCAGGCGGTCCAGACCATCCGTTACCACGCGCTCACCTGCCTCCAGACCGGCAGTGATCACCACTTTCTGGCTATCCTGCAGACCGGCTACCACGCTTTTCTTGCTGACGTTATTGTCACTGTTAACGACCCAGACAAAGTTCCCCTCATTGCCCATCTGCAGTCCCGCAGGTGGGATGACAATCGCATCCTGCAGGGTATTGACCTTCAGGCGCACGTTGACGAACTGATTAGGAAACAGCGCATCGTCCTGATTATCAAACCGCGCCTTGATTTTGATGGTGCCGGTGGTGACATCGATCTGGTTGTCGAGGCTCAGCAGTTTGCCGCTGGCGATCAGGTTCTGATTACTGCGATCCCAGGCTTCCACCAGCAGCGGCTGGCCACTTTTCTGCGCCTTAAGAATGGGGCTGATGCTGCTCTCCGCCAGAGTGAAGAGCACATCGATGGGGTGTGTCTGGGTGATGACCACAATGCCGGTACTGTCGCCGCTGGTGACGTAGTTACCCACATCGACCTGCTTCAGGCCGACCCGTCCGGCGATTGGTGCCGTAATCCGGCTGTAAGTCAGGTTAAGCTGTGCGCTGGCAACGCTGCCTTCATCCGCTTTCAGCGTGCCGAGCGTTTCGGCCACCAGTGAACGCTGGGTATCCAGATCCTGTTGCGACACCAGGGATGTTTTTGCCAGTTTCTCATAGCGTGCCAGGTCGCGACGGGCGTTGGCCAGCGTGGCCTGGTCTTTAACCACCTGACCCTGAGCCTGAGCTAATGCCACCTGGTAAGGGCGCGGATCCACTTCCGCCAGAAGATCGCCCGCTTTGACCTGATCACCTTCAGTGAAGTGGATGGCCAGCAGATCGCCATTGACCCGGCTGCGCACGGTGGCCGTATTGGCGGCGGTGACGGTTCCCAGTCCGCTAAGATATTGTGGCACGCTCTCGCGGGTGGCCGTGGCGGCCTGAACCGGCGCCAGTGGACGACGCGCTCCCTCACCGCGGCCTTTGCCGCCCGGTGCAGACGCATCCTGCTGGCTGTCACTTTTCGGCGCAGCACTGTGCTGCCAGCCATAGTAGCCGCCCGCCACGACGGCGATCAGGGCCAGCACAATCAGGGTTTTTTTCATAACAGGGTGTCGGGTGCTCATGATTCTGATGCTCTCCAGCAGTGACGTAGTCCCAGGCGCAGACAGCAAAAGGTTAGCCTGCAAACGACAGAGTGTAGTCGCCTCTGACGGGCAAAAGTTGAAGGAAATAAGGAATCTCTGTCAGGGCGGGGTCATTATGCCTGTTCTTTCATGAATCGCAGCACAATCGTCATAAAGAGGCAAAATCCTTTTGTGAAGCAGAGAAACAGGCCATTTGTCGGGTGAGTCAGAAGCCAGAAAGCCATCATTATCAGACCCGGCAGTCAGGTGACAGTGGTCTTGCCGTTCCGCGGCTGACGTCTGACGGCAACCCATCTGGCTGAACAGTGGACTATGCCACCTCATTTTCTCTGCCCGATCCGCGGGCAGAGCGGGTGCGGGTTTATTGATATGGCTGAGGTCTGGTCCCGCTGGCTGCCGGGCAACAACGGGATAAAGCGGAAACCCCAACAAACTGAGCTGTTAAGCGCAGAAGCCATAGCGCATCGGTTCCCCGTGAGCTGGCGGAGTGTGCCGTTTCTGGCTGAAGAATAACCTGCAAGCGATCCCGGTCACAGTTATGCAAACAATCTGCTGTTTCCGGAAATTATGCGCACGTATTTACAAAAGCCGCTGAGAAGCCAGCACTATCCTCTGCGCGTAACTTTCCGTCACTTACATAAGAATCAGCCCGATGAAAAACAGAAAAGCCTGCTTTCCCTCTGCCCGTGTGGCTACCGGCACCCTGCTTATGGCTATGCTATCCGCGCGCGCCCTGGCCGCAGATGCGCTGAGTCCCGACTCTGAATGGATGTTCGGTGACTGGGGCGGCTATCGGACGCAGTTGCAGGATGACGGCATTAAGTTTGACGTCAACTACACCATGGAAAGCGCGGCCAACCTGGGCGGCGGTGCAGACAGCAACACCACCATGCGCTACAGCGACCAGTGGACGTTTGGCACCAATTTCGATCTGGAAAAGCTGCTGAACTGGCAGGATGCCGAGTTTCAGATGACGGTGACCAATCGCGACGGTCAGAACGTATCGGATCAGGTAGGGGACAGACGCGCCGGGATGCTCTCTTCGGTTCAGGAGGTCTATGGTCGTGGCCAGACCTGGCGGCTGACGCAGTTCTGGCTGCGCAAAGGGCTGTTTGACGATGTGGTCGATGTCAAAGCTGGTCGGGTAACGGTAGGTGAAGACTTCGATAACTTCGATGGTAATCTGTTCCAGAACCTGGCACTGGGCAGTGGACAGGCGGGGAACTGGCGCGGCGATCGCTGGTTCAACTGGCCGGTGTCGCAGTGGGGCGGCCGCATCAGGTTCAATCTCACCCCTGCGCTTTTCTTCCAGGTGGGGTTCTACAATCAGAACCGCGCCAACTACGATCGCGGCGACGGGTTCCGTCTGGATACCCGCCATTCCGAGGGTAATCTGGTGCCGATCGAGCTGGGCTGGAAACCGACCTTCGGGCCGGAAAAACTGCCGGGTAACTACCGCATCGGTTACTACACCTCGTCAGTGGATGGCGATGTCTACAGTAGCTGGCGCAACGGCGGCTATCAGGATCAGGCGCGTGCCTACGGCGGCTATCTGTTACTGCAGCAGCAGCTGACCGCGCAGGGTGGCGATGCCCATCGTGGTCTGGGCGTGCGCGTGCAGGCGGTGATGAACGATCACAAAACATCGAAGACCGACAACTATCAGTCACTCGCTTTCACCTGGACCGGGCCGTTTGACGCCCGTCCGCAGGATGAGATTGGCGTGGGTGCGTCACGTATTCATGTGAACAGCGACTATACCCGTTCCCTGCGTCAGCAGAATCAGGCGAACGGCGAGAGCCGTTTCGACAGTCCGACCTGGCTGCCGATTCAGGAAGGATCTGAATACGACTATGAGATCTACTACAACGCCAAAGTGACAAACTGGATGTCACTGCGACCTAACCTGCAGTATGTCGTCGCACCGGGCGCGGTTAGCCAGGTGAAAGATGCGTTTATCGGCGGTATCAGCGCCAATATCGCGTTCTGATCACAGTCAAAAGGATGGCGTGCCGGACAGGCGGCGCAGCAGAGCTCAGCAACAGGCACCTGCACCGGTAGCAAAGCATAATCCGCCCGGCAGGGCGAATTATGCGTCTGTGCGAAAAGTCCAGGCCGCCAGATTCAGTCTGGCCTTGTCCGCAAATAAAAAACGGCACCTTCGGGTGCCGTTTTGATTATTGCCGTGCAGAGCAGGATTAGCGGAACATCACTTCCGCCCAGCGGGCCAGTCCGGCGGTAACTGAGGCGAAGTCGTCGCCGCCCGCAATCGGCGTATCCGGCAGCGTCTGTTGCAGGGCTGCGCGCAGCAGCGGCGAACGCGCGCTGCCGCCGGTCAGGTAGACCACGTCAGGTCGGATCTGGCTGGTGGCCAGCGCCAGCTGCACCTGCTCCAGAATTTTCTCCAGTGGTTGGCTGATCGCCTCCTGCAACTGGTTTACTGCAATCTCTGTCTGCAATGTCGCGGCAACAAAATCGAGCGACGCAGTGTGCGCCGGGCTGGCTGACAAGGCGATTTTGCTCTCTTCAGCCACCCGAACCAGGCGATAGCTCAGTTTCTGCTGCCACACCTTCAGCAGGCGGGCCACGACGTCACCCTGTTCGGCATCCCGAACCAGATCCCGCAGCCATTTCCCACACGCAGCACTGTAAAAGTCGCTTTGAGCCGGAACGTCATTGATGGCGATCGCATTCCACCACGGCAGAGCGGGCAGGGCGGTGCCTTTCTGGGTATTACCGCCGAGACCCAGTAAAGGCATCAGCGTTTTAAACGCCAGCATGATGTCCAGATCGTTTCCACCGACACGGCATCCGCTGTGGCCTAGCAGGCTTTCACGACGATCCGCTTTGTCACGCCATTCCGGCCCCATCAGCAGCATGGAGCAGTCGGTGGTTCCGCCGCCGATATCGACGACCAGTACCCGCGTCTCCTGCTGCAGCGTCGCCTCGAAATCAAGCCCGGCTGCGACCGGCTCAAACTGAAACTCAACGTCGCGGAAACCGGCACGGTGTGCAGCGCGCAGCAGAATACCTTCAGCCTGCTGGTTAGACTCGTCACTGCCTGAACCCTGGAAGTTGACCGGTCGCCCGATAACCGCCTGCTGAATGGTCTGACCGAGCTGGCTTTCGCCCTGCTGACGAATGTGCAGCATCATGGCGCAGACCAGATCTTCAAACAGGGCAATCTGCTGAGGCTTCAGGCCAGTGGCACCGAGAAACGATTTAGGGGATTTAACGAACCAGACATCTTCCGGGTCGACCATATAGTGCTGCAGCGCGGTCAGGCCAAACTGCACGCTGTTGGGCTGAACCTCAATATCCTCTTCGCGATTGAACCGCAATGCGCGCTGCAGCAGCGCCGTAGTCTCGCTATCCGGCGTCGCAACCTGATGATGACGATAGAGCCATTCGCTGACCGACTCCCGGGTAGGCGCACAGATCATTGACGGCAGCAGGCGCTGATCGTTTTCCAGCGTTAACAGGCGTGGCGCGCCATTTTCGCTGACTGCAATAGAGCAGTTAGCCGTGCCGTAATCGAATCCTATGAACATTTTCGCCCCCATGCCGGAAAAAAAGGGGCGACTTTAGCGCAGCTCGGGCGGGGTGGCAAGCGGCCCGCGCGGGAATCAGCGGATAGCGAAGATGCGATCTTCGGCCAGCGAATGCAACGGCTGACGCTCGGCGACAGCACTGCCCCAGACGCCATCCACGTTCAGCGTTGCCAGGGTATTCAGCATGGCCGGCACCGAAACCGGACCGGCCAGCACCGAAATATGCCGCTGAGATGCCTGGCCCTGAATAATGGTCAGCAGCATCTCATCCATCAGATTGGTGTGTACGTTCGCCACCAGATCAGGCGCCAGCACCAGATAATCGACCACATCATCACTCAACAGGTTAAAGGCATCCAGATTGCGGCCAAACTGCTGCAGGGCGATATGGCAGCCGCACTGCCGCAGTTGCCGCAGCGCTGCATACACCTGGTCGCCTTTACCGATGACGCTCGCCGCCGGGAAAGCAAAACCGCTGCGGCTGTCGGCCAGTCCGGCGGCGACAAAACGCTGACAGAGCTGTTGCACGAAAGCGGCATCACTCAGTATCTGCGCATTCAGCGGCAGGATGACCGGGATACCTTTGTGACTCAGCGCCTGCACATCATGACGGAAAAATGCGGCCAGAATGTTGTTATCCAGCCGGCGACGCAGCGACTCATCGGTGAGGTTACTGCGCAGCAGTGCCTCATCCATCAGCAACCCATCAGCCGTTAACAGCTGGACATCCAGCAGCCAGATAAAGGCCGCCTGCGGCGTTTTCGGCGGCGCAGCGGCCCAGGCGGGCAGTTCAATCTGCAGGGCATCGATCATCCCGGCATCCAGCCCCTGATGTTGACCCGGCAGCGGCAGGCGATGCTGTTCATAGATCATCAGCCGTCCGCGCCCGCTGCGTTTGGCGTTGTAACAGGCGATATCCGCCTGCGATAGCACGTCGCTGCTCTGACAGTTTTCGGCGGAGATCTGTGTCACCCCGGCGCTGGCACCGACCCGATAGAGACGACCGAGCCACTGGAAGCGGTAATCATTGACCGCGGCAACGATACGCTGCACGACGTCATGCGCCTGCGCGACTTCGCAGTCGGGCATCAGCAGAGCAAACTCATCGCCGCCCAGTCGTGCCAGGAAGTCGCTGCTGCGGAGATGGTGCTGCATCAGCTCTGAGAGTTCGCGCAGGAGCGCATCTCCGGCGGCATGTCCGGCGCTGTCGTTCACCGCCTTGAACTTGTCCAGATCGATAAAGACCAGCACATGACGATGACGATGTTCTGCGGCATCAAACAGCAGACGTTTAAGCTGCAGTTCGAAGCTGGCGCGGTTGGGCAAACTGGTCAGGGTGTCATGCAACGCGCTGTAGCTCAGCCGCTTCATCAGCTTACGTGACTCACTGACATCCTGAATGACCATCACGGCGCCCTGTTCCAGACCCGCTTCTGAACGCAGCGGAGTAATGCTGTAGTGAATATCGATATGGCTACCGTCCGGGGCATGCAGTATCAGGTCTTCCGCGAAATCAGGTGTGATCTTTTCCGGTGGCAGCTGGCACAGCAGCAGGTTTTCGATCTCGGGGCCGTTGCGGCCCTGAGTGATGTGCAGCACCTTGTTCAGCGGTTGACCGGTGGCCTGCTCCTGCGACCAGCCACTCATCTTCTCTGCGATTGGGTTCATAAAGGCGACGCACATCTCTTTGTCGGTGCTGATCACCGCCTCGCCGATCGAATCCAGCGTGATGGCCATGCGCTCTTTCTCCTGGAACAGGGCCTCATTCAGATTGCGCAGCGGCGTGATGTCCTGACAGATACCCAGCATCCGCTCGATACGTCCTTCTTTGCTCAGCAGCCGGTTAGCCTGAGTACGCACCCAGCGCTGACCCTGACTGTTGACCACACGATATTCCATGTGAAAGGCGCTACGCATCTCAATAGCCTGCTGCACCGTCAGCGCCGCATACTCGCGGTCGGCGGAATGCAGCAGATGGATCCAGAGGTCATAGCTGGGTGACTCATGGGGGGCCAGGCCAAACAGCGCATACATGCGTTTATCCCACAGCATCTCGCCGGTCAGCAGATTCCACTCCCAGACGCCGATGCCCCCCGCCTCGTTAGCCAGCGTAATGCGCTCCATAAGCCGCCGGTTGACCTGTTCACTCTGCTTCAGCTCGGAGATATCGATAATCTGCGCAATAAAGTAGAGCGGAGCGTAGCTGCTGTCACGCACCAGCGATACCGTCAGACGCGCCCAGACGATTTCGCCATCTTTGCGGAAATAGCGTTTTTCAAAGGTATAGGTGTCGATGTCACCGTCCAGCAGTTGGGTCACATGCTGCATATCCAGAGAGAGATCGTCGGGATGGGTAATCTGCTGAAAGGTCAGCCGCTTCAGCTCTGCAGCCGGATAGCCGAGGATCTGACAAAGTGAGCGGTTTACCTGCAGCCAGTTACCCTGTGGGGCGACCAGCGCCATACCGATAGCCGAGTACTCCATGGCATGGCGGAAGCGGGTTTCACTGTCGGTGATATGCAGTTTTTCGCGCCGGAAAGCATCCATTACCAGCGACATGATGTGGCTGGGGACCAGCACCAGCAGAAAGGGCAGCCAGCTGGAGACCGGGCCCAGCGCGCTGTTGTTATTAACCACGCTGACCAGATCCAACGCCAGCAGCATCGAGATAAAACTGGCGTTCAGGAAGAACAGGATAAACGCCTGCAGCTTAGGCAGACGCACGGCGCACCAGAACAGAATCACTACAATAAAGGTAAAGGGCCACGGCAGAAAACGCAGTGACAGGTAACTGGCGCCCAGGGTGAGCAGCAGCGTCAGGGCGAGTTCGGTCAGACGCAGATCGCGAAACTGCGCACGACGCAGAGGCCAGGGCAGCAGCAGCAGCATCGGACCCAGCACCAGCATGCCAATGATTTCGGATATCACCCAGGTATAAAAGAAGGGGTACAACGCCTGGTCGCTGACCTGAAGCGTCCAGATCGCCAGCAGGCCGCCCAGGACCGGCGTCAGAATGCCGACCGACAGCACCAGTCGTGCCCAGTCACTCAGCGAATTCAGTGGTGCGCGCCGGTCCAGCAGGGTGCGCAGCAGCATACCGCCGACCCCGGCCTGAATCAGGTTGAGCAGCGCAAATTTAAGATTAGATAAGGCGGGACCAATTACCAAAGCGTTAGCGCTGGCGGTGCCCAGCACGCAGGCCGTCAGCAGCAAAGGCAGCTGACGCGTCGGACAGCGAAATACCACCACGGTCATCAGCGTGGTCGGGAACCAGAGCGGGGAAATCCTTCCGCTGACCACGATCAGTTCCAGGCAGAACAGCGTCAGAAAAAACAGAACCCCGCCCAGGATCAGCGCCTGGAACCAGCGATTGGGCGTGTTGTTCTGCGGGGATAAAATCTCTGTCGTCATGCGGGCTTCCGGCAGGGTGCAGGGCTCCGCAACGGCGAATCAGGCACCAGTCATTCTCTGACTGCATGCTAGCACATTCGGCAAAGAAAAAAGGGGTGAAATCAAATTTGCCCGTTATTCGGCGAATTGACGGGCAGGCAGCACTGACGGGTCAGCTTATTGATTACTGGCGAAAAAGATCGGCCCGGGTATAAGGTTTTTCCATGCCTGCGAGGCTGGCAGATAACCGCTCCAGAAACTGCTGCGTGGTAGCAACGCGGCCGTGACCCATCAGTATAAATGGCACGACCAGCGCGGCACCGACCTGCGGCCAGCTAAAGCCTTTAAGCGTGGTGCGTCGCTGCGAGATCAGAAACGCGGTGCTTAGCGTGAAGCCCAGCAGCAGACCGGTGGCGACCTCGCTCCTGGAATGTGCATGGATCACGAGGCGGGAGAATCCCACCATCAGCGGGATCAGATAGCCGACAGCAATCGCCAGCGCGCGAGCGGGTAGCGACCAACGCCCGGAGATCAGCCACAGCATTACCGGCCACAGCGTCGCGGACATCGCGCTGTGACCACTAAAGCCGGTGAAATTAAAACGGGCGCTGCCGATGCCAAATCCCAGAAACAGAATTTTCGAAATACTGACCATGAGTCCGGCCAGCCCGAATGCTACAAGCCAGTAGAGGACAGTAAGGCGGTTGTCACTTTTCCACGGCAGAATCAGCGCAATAATCACGGCTGTCGGGATCAACAGCATGCTGTCGCCAAAATAGGTCAAAGTCTTCCAGTGCATACTACTCCTGATGCATAGTCGGGTCGTTATGTCAGCCCCGCGCGCGATCTGACCAGCACGCATCCGGGCCATTTTAGTTATGATTGGCTGTGACAATAGTTTATCGGTGAAATGAGTGGCGTCCAAAGGGGAAAGTCTGAAAAGTCGCCAGCGCCATTTCTCTGGCATCAAAAGGCCGAAATCCCTATACTTAGCGCGAACACACCCTCTCCATTTCGGCCCGTCCGCTGCCCGCGTTATGTGTGTCCAGTGGCAGGCTCCAGTTATCAGGTCTTAAAAAAGTATGACTGACAAGTCTCATCAGTGCGTGATTGTAGGCATTGCCGGCGCTTCCGCATCCGGTAAAAGTTTAATTGCCAGCACGCTCTATCGTGAAATCCGTGATCAGGTAGGTGACGAGCATATCGGGGTAATCCCGGAAGATGCTTATTACAGAGATCAAAGTCACCTCACCATGGAAGAGAGGGTTAAAACCAACTATGACCATCCGAGCGCGATGGATCATGATTTATTACTGCAGCATCTGCAGGCGGTGAAAGCCGGTCAGGATATCGAACTGCCGGTCTACAGCTATGTTGAACACACGCGCACGCAGCAGACCCAGCATCTGAAAGCTAAAAAGGTGATTATTCTTGAAGGCATTCTGCTGCTCACCGACGCCCGTCTGCGTCAGGAACTCAACTTTTCTATCTTCGTAGACACACCGCTCGACATCTGTCTGATGCGCCGCATGAAACGCGACGTCAATGAGCGCGGACGTTCAATGGATTCGGTAATGAGTCAGTATCAGAAGACGGTCCGTCCGATGTTCCTGCAGTTTATCGAGCCGTCAAAGCAGTACGCCGATATCATCGTGCCGCGCGGGGGCAAAAACCGAATCGCCATTGATATCCTTAAGGCGAAAATCAATCAGTTCTTTGAATAACCCACGTCCGGCAGGACGTGGCGCAGACCGGCGGCAGGCAGGCACGCCGGTTTGCTACACTTTTGTCATGGAGTTACCGCAATGAGATTATGCGATCGCGATATTGAAGCCTGGCTGGATAGTGGCAAACTGGCCATTGAGCCACGCCCACCGGTCGAACGCATTAATGGCGCCACGGTTGACGTGCGACTGGGTAATCAGTTTCGTACGTTCAGCGGACACACCGCGGCCTTTATTGACCTGAGCGGCCCGAAGCAGGAAGTCAGCGCCGCCCTGGACCGGGTGATGAGCGATGAGATCGTGCTGGCTGAAGGCGAAGCTTTCTTTCTGCATCCGGGCGAGCTGGCGCTGGCGGTGACGCTGGAGTCGGTGACCCTGCCGGACGACCTGGTTGGCTGGCTGGATGGGCGCTCGTCGCTGGCGCGTCTGGGCCTGATGGTGCATGTCACGGCTCACCGCATCGATCCGGGCTGGCAGGGACGTATTGTGCTGGAATTCTATAATTCCGGTAAACTGCCGCTGGCACTGCGTCCCGGCATGTTAATCGGCGCGCTGAGTTTTGAACCGCTTTCCGGCCCGGCTGCACGCCCTTACAACCGCCGTGAAGATGCGAAATATCGCGGTCAGCAGGGTGCAGATGCCAGCCGCATCGACAAAGATTGATCTGAGGATGTCATGAAAAGAGTGATAACCACGCTGGCCATCCTGTTAGTGGTGGTCGTATCGGGAATGAGCGCGCTGGTGCTGCTGGTCAATCCCAACGACTTTCGTGCCTATATGGTGCAACAGGTTGAACAACGCAGTGGTTATCGGCTGGAGGTCAGCAGCGATCTGCGCTGGCACGTCTGGCCTCAGCTTAGCATCCTCGCTGGCCGGATGAGCCTGACCGCGCCAGGGGCCAGTCAGCCCCTGGTGTCGGCAGAAAACATGCGGCTGGATGTCAATCTCTGGCCGCTGCTTTCTCATCAGCTCAGCGTCAGTCAGGTCATGCTGAAAAATGCTATCGTGCGAGTTACCCCCGACAGCAGCCCGCAGCCCGCAAAAAATGCGCCGCAGGGACCGCGTGATGCGGAGCCAGCGTCATCCGCCAGTGGCTGGTCATTTGATATCGCAAAGCTGCGGGTCGCTGACAGTCTGCTTATCTGGCAGCAGCCAGGTGGCGATGAGTACAATTTCCGCGATCTCAACATCATCATGGATCAGGATGCCAGCAACCAGGCAACGCTGGTGCTAAACACCAGCCTGATGCGCAACCAGCGCAATGTGGCCCTGTCCCTGAAAGGTCAGCTTGATGCCTCACAATATCCTCATCGTCTTCGTGGCCAGTTACAGCAGCTGGATTACACTCTGTCCGGGGCGGATATTCCGGCTCAGGGCATTAAAGGTTCACTAAGTTTACAGGGCGAGTGGAACGGTGACCGCCAGCGGTTTGCTTTCAGCAATCTTCAGCTCACCGCCAATGACACGACACTGACCGGTCAGGGCAGTGGCCGTCTTACACCGCCACAGCAGCTGGCGCTGGATCTGAAAGCCAGCACGCTTAATGTTGACAGCTTACTGACCAGCGCGCCCGCGTCTGAAACGCAAGGGACTCAGCACGCGACAGTAGCCCGTTCACCGGTGATCGCGGCACCGCGCGAACGCACTAACGCCGACTCTCCGCTGAACGACATTGATCTCGCGCTGAAACTGCACGCGGACAGCGTAATCTGGCGCGGTCTCACTCTGACCGGTCTGACGCTTGACGCCAGCAATCAGCATGGGCTGATGACGCTCCGTACCCTCAGCGGCAAGCTGGGCAATGGCAGCTTCTCCGTTCCCGGTCGCATCGATATCCGTCAACCAGAAACGCAGGTGATGCTGAAACCGCAGCTCCGGCTGATTGCCATTCAGCCTCTGCTTAAAGCCTTTGATCTGCCGGAAAGCCTGCAGGGTAATCTGAGTCTCGACGGCGACCTGGCAGGCGACACGCTGAGCGTTGAAGCAGCTAAACGTCGCTGGCAGGGCAGCGCGACCCTGAGTGCCAGCAATCTGAAGCTGGCGCAGCTTAATGTGCAGCAGATGGTGCAACGTGCTGTGGCGCGCGTGAGCGATAAAGTCAGCCGTGAAGATGCTGATGATGCGGCAGATGAGGGCATTGAGTCGATTAGCGGTCAGGCGACGCTGAATAAAGGCGTGCTCAGCTTCAGCGATATCAATGGCAACGGCCATAATCTGGGCCTGCAGGGCGCCGGTAAAGTTGACCTGGCGCAACAGCAGCTGGATGTCACGCTGGGGCTGAAACTCAGCGGCTGGCGTGGCACGGAGGCACTGGTGAAAGCACTCGCCGACCAACCGGTTCCGCTGCGCATTTACGGTGACTGGAACAGCCTGCAATATTCGCTACCGGTGGATGATGTGCTGCGCGACCGCCTGCAGAGTGAGGCCAGAACACGGCTGAATCAGTGGATCGATCGCCAGAAAGAAGAAGGCAACAAACCAAATCTGAAGAAATAAGCGCGCCCGCGCCGGGCGCAGCGGCTCAGGTATCGTACTCCATATCGGGCTGCAACCGGATTTCAACCTTCTGCACCCGGTGATTTTCGACCTGCAGGGTGCGCAGTTGATAGCCCTCCAGCTGCAGCACCTCGCCCTCCTGCGGGATATGCTGCAGTCTGTCCATGAGCAGGCCGGCCAGCGTGTGGTAGTCGCGCTGCGCATCCAGCGGTAATTTCACATAGTGCGCCAGATCTTCCAGCGGCATGTGGCCATTGGCAATCCAGTGGCCTTCGCCCTGAATCTGAATATCGTAACGGGCATCCGTTTCACCCGCCTCATTCGGCAGATTGCCAGCGATTGTCTCCATCACATCGCTCAGGGTCACGACGCCTTCGACGGAACCAAACTCATCGACGACGAACGCAAAATGCGTCTGCGCCTGGCGAAACTCCTCCAGCGCCTGCAGCACCGTCAGTCGCTCTGGAAAGACCAGCGGCTGCCGGATAAGGGCACGCAAATCAAGCGAATGATGGTGCAGCGACTGGTGCAGCAGATCGATAACGTGGACCACGCCCAGCGGTTCGCTGGAGTTATCGGTGATCAGGATGCGCGTATGCTGATTACGGTCCAGCCGGGCCAGAATTTCTGCCGGGTCCTCACTAAGGTCGATGTGCTCCACATCGTGACGCGACGTCATGATGCTGTTGACATGACGCTGACCCATACCCAGTACCCGGGCAATCATTACCCGCTCCTGCCGGTTGAACAGCATGCTGGCATCGCTGTCAGCAATCAGCGATGAGGTGCCCGCATCCAGCTCTGCCGGTTCTGCGGCGCCGCGCAGCATCCGCAGTACCGCTTCCGCCGTCCGCTGCCGTAGCGGACGACCCGCTGACAGTACCCGCCGGCGATTAAAGTGAGCCAGCTGGTTCAGTGCCTCAATAATGACCGAGAAACCGATAGCGGCGTAGAGATAACCTTTGGGAATTACAAAGCCAAACCCTTCCGCCACCAGGCTGAAGCCAATCATCAGCAAAAAGCTCAGGCAGAGGATGACGATAGTGGGATGGCTATTCACAAAGCGGGTTAAAGGTTTGCTGGCGAGCAGCATCAGCAGAATGGCGATTGTCACCGCTGTCATCATGACCGGCAGATCATTGACCATTCCCACGGCCGTGATCACCGCATCCAGCGAGAAGATGGCATCCAGCACCACTATTTGCGCCACCACTGGCCAGAATTTAGCGCCGCCTTTTTGTTGACCGGCGGCCTCATCATGTCCCTCAAGGCGCGTATTTAACTCTGTAGTGGCTTTAAATAGCAGGAAAATCCCGCCAGACAGCAGCAGAAGATCGCGCGCGCTGAAGGGGTGATCGGCCAGAGTAATCCAGGGCGTTTTGAGCGTAACCAGCCAGGAAAGCGAAGCGAGCAGCAGAAGCCGGCATACTAATGCCAGCAGCAATCCAATAACGCGCGCGCGGTCGCGAAGGGGCCCTGGCAGCTTTTCTACCAGGATGGCGATGAAAATCAGATTGTCGATGCCTAAAACCAGTTCCAGAACGATTAGCGTTACTAATCCTGCCCATACCGAGGGATCGGCAATTACCTCCAGCATCTCTTATTCACCTGAATGTCTTAAATTGCGTTTTCTCTGATGATAGTGGAGTGCCTGGCCAGGTACAAATGGCAGGGCAGGGAGCGGGGGCGTCATCCGGGCCACTGAATTGTGCAAAACATGAACATGCGTGTGCAGGCTTTTGATTAATTCCGCAGAGGAGAACCGGGAAAAGAGTGAGGCATATTGTCCGGTAAAGAGGATATTCACCTGCCGGGCTTATGCGATTTATCTTAACGCGTGTATGGCATTAATCCGAATTATGCGCAAAGGATTGCGCTGCCTGTCCGGCATCAATACTAATTGCTGGTAGTCTTTTTCCTAAAATAGTCGAGGGATGGCGGGACCTGCTTGTAAACAAGCCAGTAATAACTAGTATAGCAACAAGTTAGCAAACTCTTCCCCAGAGTCGTAATTTGCGTACCGATTTGACGTTATCCGTTATGTCAGGAATACGTAATTCATCATTGAACGTCAGATGATGGGTTATGGAAGCGCGGACGCATTCCGGGGAGCAATATGAATGATGACAGCGATATTGGCAGCGACAGCCAAGGGCGGTAGCGTGCCTGAATCGCGTTTTTCGTTGATAAAATGAGCTGTGCTGGCGGTGATTAAAGTCAGAGTAATCTGTTGGTATTCATCAAAATATTACTGGTTTTATGGTTAAGATCATGGGCGTAAACGCCGCAGGAGCTCCCCTCAGAAACGGCTCAGTCTTGAGAGGTTTTCATCGCTCAACGATTAAACAGGCGATGGCCGTTGCGGGTTAAAGGAAATAAAATAAAGAGTTAAATATGCGCGATACAGAATTTACGTTTAAAAGTCTTATTACCAAATTAATGCTGGCTTGTTCAGATTTAATTTGTTTCAACGCAGCGTTATTTATAGCGATGATGCTAATTAATGTTCAGTCGCATTCGCCTCTGGCAGATATTTCTGAAAAAGAACTGCATTTAAAAATTGCTACACACATTTGTCTGTCAGTAATTTGTATTGGCTGGTTCTGGGTAAGGCTTCGTCACTACACCTACCGCAAACCTTTCTGGTTCGAATTAAAAGAAGTTTTTCGTACCATTCTGATATTTTCTGTTATCGACCTGTCGATTACCGCGCTGTCTCAGTGGCAGATGTCGCGCTTCGTCTGGTTGCTGACCTGGGTACTGGCACTGATTTTAATTCCAACCTGTCGTGCGCTGGTCAAACGTCTGCTGAACAAAAAGGGGCTGTGGAAAAAGCAGACCATCATTATCGGCAGCAGCAAAAACGCGCATGAAGCCTGGCAGGCGCTGCAGAGCGAAGAGGTGATGGGATTCGACGTTATCGCTTTCTATGATGTTGATGGCACCTGCCCGCAGGAGATCCTGAACGGTGTTCCGGTGCTGCGTGATGAGCAGGAGCTCTGGAGCCTGACAAGCAGCGAAACCCAGTTTATTGTGGCCGTGGAGTATGAGCAGAGTCAGTATCGCGACATGTGGCTCAAGTCGCTGGCAATGCACAATTGCCGTTCAGTCTCGGTAATCCCGACGCTGCGTGGTGTACCGCTTTACGGCACGGACATGGCCTATATCTTCAGCCATGAAGTAATGATCCTGCGTGTGCAGAACAACCTGGCGAAACGTACCTCACGCTTCCTGAAGCGCACATTCGATATCGTCGGTGCACTGTCGATTATCCTGATGCTGATGCCAGCGCTACTGGTTCTGGGCTTCCTGGTTGGCCGTGATGGCGGACCGCCGATTTATGGTCATGAACGTGTCGGCATGAATGGTCGTAAATTCAAATGCCTGAAATTCCGTTCGATGGTCATTAATTCCAAAGAGGTACTGGAGGAGGTGCTGCGCACTGACCCGGTGGCCCGTGCGGAGTGGGATAAAGATTTTAAACTCAAAAATGATCCCCGTATTACTAAAGTGGGACATTTCATCCGTAAAACCAGCCTTGATGAGTTACCTCAGCTCTGGAACGTAGTACGCGGTGATATGAGTCTGGTCGGTCCTCGTCCGGTCATTGAAGATGAACTCTGTCGTTATGCAGGCGATGTTGATTATTACCTGATGGCAAAGCCAGGCATGACGGGATTGTGGCAGGTCAGCGGTCGTAATGATGTTGACTATGAAACCCGCGTCTATTTCGACTCGTGGTACGTGAAAAACTGGTCTCTGTGGAATGACATCGCCATTCTGTTTAAAACAGTGGGCGTGGTATTGAAACGCGACGGTGCTTATTAATCGTGAGTCGGGAGCGTGTTAACGCACGCGGAGAGGGGTTGTGCCGTTGTCAGGCGTGTCGTTGTCGTGGCCATCATCAGGGATATCGTCGCGCATCATGAGTCCGCTATGATGCGTGGTGTTCTGGGTAGACCCTGACAGATGGTCATGACGTATAACAAGTGGAGCAAGGATAATGAACGACAGGTTCAGAGCTTAAGTCAGACAGATTTACTTTTTGTTGGACGCTTACACAGCGGCGGTTTCGCCTCTATCAATAAATAACTGATAGCGAAGATCTAAATGATTACAATCAAAATGAAATTGATACCCTTGCTGGTATCCGCCACAATTCTCAGCGGGTGTACGATCGAGCCCGGTCAGCATCTTTCTACATCAGGAAAAAATGTTGTCGAGCAGCAGGATAGCAACTTTGACATCGATAAATATGTCAACGTCTTCCCATTAACACCTTCACTGGTTGAGAAGATGCGTCCTAAGCCGCTGGTCGCGCAGACCAACCCTTCTCTGCAGAACGAAATTCAGAACTACGAATACCGTATCGGTGTAGGCGACGTCCTGACCGTGACCGTCTGGGATCACCCGGAACTGACGACCCCAGCGGGCCAGTACCGTAGCGCCAGCGACACCGGTAACTGGGTACACTCTGACGGCACTATCTTCTATCCCTACATTGGACGGGTACGCGTAGCGGGCCGGACAGTCAGTGATGTCCGTAATGAAGTTGCGCGTCGTCTGGCGCAGTACATTGAAAGTCCACAGGTTGATGTGAGCATCGCCTCTTTCAAATCGCAGAAAGCTTATGTCACGGGTTCGGTCACGACCTCAGGTCAGCAGCCGATCACTAACGTGCCATTAACGATTCTGGATGCGATCAATGCTGCAGGCGGACTTGCTGCCGATGCGGACTGGCGCAACGTCGTGCTGACGCACAACGGTCGCGAACAACGTATCTCACTGCAGGCACTGATGCAGAATGGCGACTTGAGCCAGAACCACCTCCTCTATCCGGGCGATATTCTTTACGTTCCGCGTAACGACGATCTGAAAATCTTCGTGATGGGTGAAGTGAAGCAGCAGACTACCCTGAAAATGGACCGCAGCGGCATGACGCTGGCGGAAGCGCTGGGCAATGCGGCGGGGATGGATCAGACCACCTCTGACGCCACCGGTGTCTTCGTCATCCGTCCACTGCACGGTACTGACCGCAACAAAATTGCCAACATCTATCAGTTAAACACTAAAGATGCGGCATCCATGGTGATGGGAACTGATTTCCAGCTCCAGCCTTATGACATCGTCTATGTCACCTCTACACCACTGACGCGCTGGAACCGTGTGATTTCGCAGCTGATACCAACCATTGCCGGTATCAACGATGCGACACAGGCCGCACAGCGTATCCGCAACTGGTCGAACTAAGGTCTGGCCATGATTACGTCCGTGCTCGTCGTTTGCGTCGGCAATATCTGCCGCTCTCCTACCGGAGAGCGGTTGTTTAAACGCGCATTGCCAGATTTAGATGTCCGCTCTGCCGGCCTGGGGGCGCTGGTTGGCCACCCGGCTGACAGAATGGCGTCAAACGTCGCTGCAGCACAGGGCCTGTCGCTGGAAGGACATGAGGCGCAGCAGTTGACGGCAGAGATGTGCCGTAATGCTGACCTGATTCTGGTGATGGAAAAGCGGCACATCGATCAGGTGAACCGCATCGACCCGGCTGCACGGGGTAAAACCATGCTGCTGGGGCACTGGCTGAATCAAAAAGAAATTGCGGATCCGTACAGAAAAAGCCGCGAGGCCTTTGAAGAGATTTACGGGTTACTGGAAAACGCTACCCAGAAATGGGTCAACGTATTAAGCCGATAGTTGGGATTATCCATGAATATAAAAAATAAGGTCAGTACCGCGCCGGGAGAGGATTCGAATGGATGGGATCTGGCGCATCTTGTGGGACAGCTAATTGATCATCGCTGGATCATTGTTGCCGTTACCGCATTTTTCATGCTGGCGGGAACACTCTACACACTGTTTGCAACACCGATTTATAGCGCCGATGCGCTGGTTCAGGTTGAGCAGAAGAATGCCAGTACCGTTCTGAACGAAATTGACAGCATTCTGCCACCGACGCCTGCATCAGATACTGAGATCGAAATTCTGGAATCCCGTATGGTCATCGGTAAAACCGTTGACGATCTGGGTCTGGATACCGTGGTTGAGCAGAACTACTTCCCGGTTATCGGTAAGGGTCTCTCCCGCCTGATGGGTAACAAGCCCGCCACGATTGCGATTTCGCGCCTGGAAATTCCACGCACTATCGACAAACGTAACGTTGAACTGGAAGTGACCGGCCCGGACAGCTACACCGTCTCTAAAGACGGCGATGAGCTGTTCAAAGGTAAAGTGGGCCAGCTGGAGTCGCATGGCGACGTCAGCATGCTGGTCAGCGACATTAAGGCCGACGAAGGCACCAGCTTCACCGTGACCCAGCTGAACGACCTGCAGGCTATTCGCTCCGTGCTCTCTAACCTGACTGTGGCGGATAAAGGTAAGGATACCGGCGTACTGGGTCTGGAGTATCTGGGTGAAGACCCTGAGCAGATCAGTAAAGTCCTGAACCAGATCGTGAACAACTATCTGCTGCAGAACGTTGAGCGTAAGTCTGAACAGGCCGAGAAAAGTCTGGAATTCCTGCGCACTCAGCTGCCTGCTGTACGCAGCAAGCTGGATGATGCGGAAAACAAACTGAACGCTTTCCGTCGCCAGAACGAATCGGTTGACCTGTCACTGGAAGCGAAATCTGCTCTGGACTCCTCTGTCAGCGTGCAGAGTCAGCTGAATGAACTGACTTTCCGTGAAGCCGAAGTTTCTCAGCTGTTTACCAAAGATCACCCGACTTACCGTGCGCTGCTGGAAAAACGCAAAACGCTGGAAAATGAGCAGGCGCAGCTGAACAAGAAAATTTCAGCGATGCCACAGACTCAGCAGGAAATTCTGCGTCTGACCCGTGACGTGCAGTCCGGTCAGGAGATCTACATGCAGCTGCTGAACCGTCAGCAGGAGCTGGGCATCAGCAAAGCGAGCACCGTAGGTGATGTCCGCATCATCGACAGCGCGCAGACCGCTAATGCACCGGTTGCACCGAAGAAAATGCTGATCATCGCAGCAAGCCTGATTGTCGGTCTGTTCGTGTCAGTGGGCCTGGTACTGCTGAAAGCACTGCTGCATCGCGGCATTGAGAATCCGGAGCAGCTGGAAGAGCTGGGCATGAACGTCTATGCCAGCGTGCCACTCTCTGACTGGCAGCGTAAGAAAGATACTGAAGCGCTGGCGCGTCGTGGCAGTAAGTCGAAGGTGAAAACCGACCCGCACGAAACGCTGCTGGCGCTGGGTAACCCGACTGATCTTTCGATTGAAGCGATTCGTAGCCTGCGTACCAGCCTGCACTTCGCGATGATGGAAGCCAAAAACAACATTCTGATGATCACCGGTGCCAGCCCGGGTATTGGTAAAACCTTTATCTGTGCCAACCTGGCGACCCTGATTGCTAAAGCGGGTCAGCGTGTCCTGTTCATCGATGGCGATATGCGTCGTGGCTACACCCATGAACTGCTGGGTGCAGAGAACAAAGCCGGTCTGTCAAACGTCCTGTCGGGCAAAACAGCGTTCTCTCCGGCGCTGATTCAGCAGGGTGTTTACGGATTTGATTTCCTGCCGCGTGGTCAGGTGCCACCGAACCCGTCTGAGCTGCTGATGCACCGTCGCATGGGCGAGCTGCTGGACTGGGCGAGCAAGAACTACGATCTGGTGTTAATCGATACGCCGCCGATTCTGGCCGTCACTGACGCCTCAATCATCGGTAAGCTGGCGGGTACCTCGCTGATGGTGGCGCGCTTCGAAGCCAACACCGCGAAAGAAGTGGATGTCAGCTTCAGACGCTTCGCCCAGAACGGCATTGAGATTAAAGGTGTGATCCTTAACGCCGTGGTGCGTAAAGCCGCGAATGCCTATGGCTACGGTTATGACTACTACGCCTACGACTACGGTAAGACAGAGAAAAGCTGATTACTGAGCAATAAACAGGGGGCGGTCTGACCGCCCCTTTTTATCGTCTCTCTGAATGACGACACGCAACAATTTACACAGGTTATTCTGTCCAACCCACATAAGCGATGAATCTATACATCGCATGGCGAACGTCACTCAACAGAATTCATTACCAGCATGGCATCGCCTGTACACCTGCACACTGGTTGTTACTGAGCTAACAGGCTTGCGGAAAAGCCAGTCGGGAAGGCGAAGCGGGATAATTGCTGGCATGAGCACTTGTGGAATTAAGGAATCACACCATGGCTCCATATTGGTATGTATCAGGTTTTTTATTGCTGCTTTCACTGTTTGAAATCGCACTTAAAAAAGACGAACGCACATCCCATATTTTGACTTATCTGCTCTGTATCGCGACTGTAACGCTGATTGTGTTTGGCGGTATCCGCGGCCTTGGCACCGGCATGGATGATTATCAATATCGCAGCTTCTTTGAGGATTTTATCCGGCGTATTGAGGTCAACGGTTTTTTCAACACCGTGGCTTTTTTCCGTTACGAGCCATTAATCTTTGCTATTGCCTGGATCACCAGTCTGTTTTCACATAACGCCAGCGCTTTTCTGTTCGTATTTTCGATTCTGGCGGTAGGAACTAATGCCATCTTCTTCAAAAAGATGTCACCTTATCCGATTATGGCTCTGGCGCTCTATTCAGCGCATATTTTCATCAATAAAGATGTCAATCAGATCCGCTTTGGCCTGAGCTCCGCATTTTTTTTGGGGGTTATATGGACCCTTTATCTGAAGCGTTACTGGCTGGCATTTAGTTTCTTTGTTCTTTCATTTATCAGTCACAATACGGCAGTCATGGTCGTCACGCTTATACCTTTCCTTTTTCTGCGTGAACGGCGCTGGTTTCCGATTGCGATTATTGTTCTGAGTATTCCAGCGTCAAAAGTCGGTGGGATGGGCTTTGTTACCGCTATCGCAGGACACTTAGGTGGACTAGGGGAGAGGGCAGCAGGCTATAACAATGATAATGCGGGTGGCGCAGACACTGGCAGTGTGTTCTCAATTTCGAACCTGAAAAACGTCGCGCTGGTGTTCATATTTGTCTACTTCATGCTAACGAAACAGTTAAAACAAGACAATTATTCTGTCTGGAAGCTGAATTATCTGTTGGTGATGACTTTTGCAATTGGGGGCGCTATCAGGATTTTCTTCTATAACTATCCCTCTGGCGCTCGTCTTTCAAACTACCTGTTGCAGGTAGAACCCATTGTTCTGACATTGTTGATTTACCAGTCAAAAAGAGTCTGGAAACCCGCAATGTTCGCGATGTTTGTCTTCTTCCAGGTTTATTACCTCTATTACAACACCATTTCGCTTAAACAGGCTGTGATGGGTTATGAAGTGGCGCGTGAATTCAAGTTGGTTCACTAAGACGAGAGCTGAAAATGATTCGACTATTTTCCCTGTTTTTGATTGCCTCGCCCTTACTGGCGCAGGCAACCGATACCTCACCTGCCGTTGTGATCGCAGCCTATGGTGACTCGACTACTGCCGGGGTGACCTCCTCAGGAGGGCGAAACGTCATTATCAAAGAAAATGAAATGAACTATCTGCAGCAGATGCTGCAGGAAAAATATGGCCCGGATATACGTATTGAAAATCATGGTTCGCCGGGCGCACAGGTTTCAGAACTTATTAATGCAAAAGAAAGCTGGGAACAGCGTATGGCGCAATCGGATGCCAGCATCATTTTGATCAATTATGCCATCAATGATGCACGCGTCTTTTCAGGGAAGCACCAATCTCATGGCGCAGAGAGCCCCGAGGAGTTTAATCATATTCTGACGGCGCTGGTTAAAACGGCCAGGGCGCATGGCAAACAGGTCGTACTGCAGCAGCCCAACCCGCTATGTGGCCGCGCAGAGCAGTGGAATGTCTGGCCCTATGTTTATCAGATTAATGCGGTAGCACAGCAGCAGCACGTACCCGTGGTGAAGCAGTATGAACTGATTAAGCAGCAAAAAGAGTGGAGCAGCCAGATGTCTCCGGATTGTATACATCCGACGAAAGAGCTTTACCAGTTTAAGGCGCAGCAGACATACGCGTTGTTAAGTCGGGATTTTGATGCTGTTTTTAAATCGACTCACTAACCAGATTACAATGAACCCGAGGAGCAGGGCGACATGTATGTATTGATGATGGTGTTATCATTAGTTATGGCACTAATGATATTACGGTTGTTTTCGTTTCATCACGGCGTTTACAACGGCAATGGCATTAAAAGTATCTCTGGATTGCGTGCGCTGCTGGCCAGTATCGTCGCTTTTTCACACTTTGCTCATTACGTTTATTCCCTCGACCATGAGTGGATTTTTGATAAAGACTATTTTGCATGGGTGTCTCAGGGAAACTTCTTTGCTAACTCCGGTAAGTTCGGTGTCGCTCTGTTTTTCATGATCTCCGCTTTTCTATTTTACCGCTGGCTGGACAACGACAGGCTGACAACCGCCGAACTCACACGCAAATTGCTTAAGTCGCGTGTGCGTCGCATCGTGCCAATGTTCTGGTTCTCCGGATTGCTTATCGTGGTCATTGGCTGGTTCAGTGAGGATGTTTCTGCAACCGGAGTGATGTTAGTTGACGGTCTGCGCTGGTTCTTCTTCATCGGTAATTACCACATTGGATCGATTCCGACGGCAAATATCAATGCCGGCGTTGAATGGACTTTACGACTTGAATGGCTACTTTATCTTTCAATTCCGCTGATTTATCTGCTGAATCGTGCCACCGGTAATCGTTTTAAGATGCTGCTTATTATGGGCTCAATTGGTTTGATTTTAGCCATCGCTATTGCACTGCGTCTTTGGGGGACCGCCTATACCGATCCTCGCCCTGTGCTGGGCTTTGCTGCGGGTTATCTGGCATGGCATTACCGTGATCGCTGGATGGCATTACGCTCTTCTGGTCCTGCGGCAGCGCTGGCAATTGTGCTGGCCGTTATCGCGCTATTCTTTACCAGTAGTACATTCTATTACCTTATTTTCCTGTGTTTGCTGGCCGTGGTGTTTTTCGTTATCAGTAGCGGAAATTCCCTTTTCGGCCTGCTGGAAAGCAAAACCCTGATGTCAGTTGGTGAGGTCAGCTATAGCCTTTATCTGATCCATGGCATCGTGCTTTATTTCATCAAACAGATACCAGATTCGATCATTCTGCATAACTTTGTCTTTTACACCCTGCTTTCAACACTCTTCTTTGTGGCCTCTTTCTATGTCGCGAGGCTCACCTATCTGTTTGTTGAAAAGCCGTTCATCACCAGTAGTCAAAAGAAAAAAGAGGCGGCCAACGCTTCAGCAACAATTTAGGACATCACCGGTTACCCTGCCACGTCCAAAATCTATTTCTGTGAAAGTAAGAATGTTTTTAATGAGGTGCTGGCAATGAAGGATATTCGCTTCTCTATCGTAATCCCGGCTTACAACGCGTCAGAATCGATTGTAACTACGCTGGATTGCGTCAAAGCGCAGACGTATCGCAATTTCGACGTCATCATCGTGGATGACAAATCTGCGGATGCTGCGGCGCTGGCAGAGGTGGTGCGCAGCGAACGCTATCAGGATCTCGACATCAATCTGGTGCTCTCTGAGGTCAAACTCAACGGCGCGGGCGCGCGCAACAAAGGCATTGAGCTGGCCACCGGGGATTATGTCAGCTTCCTTGACGCCGACGATGAGTGGGCCGCCGACAAACTGCACCAGGTTAGTGAAAAGATTGCCCAGCTGGAGGCCCAGGGCAAACAGAACTTCATTATTTTCAGCCAGGTGAATATCTATCAGGATGGATCTTTCCTGAAAGTGATGCCGATGCAGCCACCGGGCAAAAATGAGACCGTCGCCGAATATCTGTTTGGCTGCTACGGCTTTATCCAGACCAGCACCATTGTACTGAAGCGGGAAGACGCGGCTAAGATTCAGTTCGATACCCGTTATATCCGCCATCAGGATTATGACTTCTGCATTCGTGCCGACCGCATGGGCTATGAATTTGTGATGATCGCCGCGCCGCTGGCGAACTATCATCTGATCACTAAGTTTGGCTCGAAACACAAAGGCGAATCGGTAAAGTATTCGATGTTCTGGCTCGACGCTATGAAACCGCATCTTACCCCGCGTGATATCCACACCTACAAAGCCTTTAAGCTGCCGCTGCGCTACAAGATGGATGGCAAATCGCTGATGGCCAGCCTGAGCTTTGCTCGCTACTTCTTCCTCACCAACAAAGACAACCGTGCTTATTTCATGAATCGTGTCCGCGACAAGGTCAAAGCGCGTTTTGGCGGTGAGAAAGCGATCTCCTGACGCGCAGCACGCCTCGCCCCGCTCCTGATACCAGGAGCGCCTCTCTTTTTGTTAATTTCAGGGTTGAAGATGAAAACTTCTGTTGGAACCGTTGGCATTGTCATGCCGATGTATAATGCCCGTCAGACGGTGTTACGCGCTGTGCAATCGGTGATAAATCAGAGTTATACCGACTGGCACCTCTATCTGGTGAATGATAGATCGACCGATGACTCGCTGGAATTTGTGCGTGAACATTGTCAGGACCCGCGTATTACTATTCTCGATAACGCGGTTAACATGGGCGCCGCCGAGACCCGCAACGTCGGGCTGCGTGCCGCCACGGAAGAGATTATCGCCTTTCTGGACAGTGACGATGAGTGGCATGCGGATAAGCTGACTCAGCAGGTTGCCGCCATCGCCGCCGGTGATGATTTCGTGATCACGGAATATCACTACAAAACCCGCAAAGCTGAGCACGATATTACTTACGGCAAACCTTATCTGCAGCAGGAAAACTTTGTGAAGAAACAGTATCGCGTCTGTTTTTCCTCGGTCTGTTTCCGCCGTCCGCCGCAGGGACTTTTCTTCCAGCGCAAAGGCCATGAAGACTTCCTGTTTTTGTATGAATTATTCACCCGCTATAAGCAGGCACGCGTAATTCAGACGATTCTGGTCAACTATTACGAATTAGGTGATTCCCTTTCCCGCAATAAGAACAAAGCCGCCCAGTGGCACCTTGAATTATTAAGAATTATCTATAAAAACAATCCTTTAAAAATCTATTACTATTACGCCTGGTATATGGTGAATGGTGTGCTGTTTACCCTTAAGCATCGTTAAGCCCGTCGGCAGGATTGTCTTTAAAATTTGAGGTGGATAGCGTTTCATGAAAAAAATTGTCCTGGTGATCAAAGATGCTTATTCGTATGCGGGCACCGAGAACATCTGTAACTTCATGTCAGAGTGTCTTGGCGAAACGCACGATGTCACCATCTACTCGCTGGAAGGCAGCGGAAAAACCTTCTATCCGTTTGAACATGTCAGAGAGATTGTCAGCTTTGAAGGGCAGAGCAACCCGATTAAAAGCGCGGTAGCCCGGATTAACCAGGAGGGATTCGATACTGTCTTCCTGATCAGTATGGGTCGCCTGAGCGTGATGTTCGCCTTCTGGAATCTGCTGGCAATGAAGAAGAAGCGGGGCAAAGCTTACGCCTGCGAACATATCGCCATTAACTCCTTCAGCAAACCGATTAAGCTCCTCAAGTTTCTGCTGCTGCGCTACTACGACCGCGTGATCGTGCTGACCGAGAAAGATCATCAGGTGTTCAGCCGCTGGCGCATTCCCAGTATGGCCATCCCCAACCCGGTGGTGTACAAAAACTATCCGCGTCAGACCCGCCATCGTCAGGCACTGGCGGTGGGCCGCCTGGATAACCAGAAGGGCTTCGATCTGCTGCTGGATATCTGGCGCGACTTCGCCCGCAACCATCCGGACTGGACGCTGGTCATCGCCGGTGACGGCGAACTGCGTCAGCAGCTGCACGACCAGGCGGCGGTACTGGGCATCACTGACAGCGTGAAATTTGTCGGCAAGGTCAGCAACATTAATGACTATTACCGCGACAGCGACATGGCGCTGATGACCTCGCGCTATGAAGGCTTGCCGCTGGTGCTGCTGGAAGCAAAATCCTGGTCACTGCCGGTTGTCGCCTACGACTGCCCGACCGGTCCCCAGGAGATCATTAACCACGGTGAAGATGGTTTCCTGGTGCCGATGAATGACAAAGCCACTTTCCTGGCCAGAATGGAACAGCTCGCCACTGATGATGCGCTGTTCTATGCCATGAGCGAAAAAACAAAACAGACCGCGCTGAAATTCGACGGTAATCAAATCAAGCAAAGCTGGCTGTCACTGGTTTAACCGGAGCTGGAAAAGCTCACTTGCGACGTGCCTCAGGGACACCGCCATGGCCACTGACCTTATTGACTACGGGAATTGATGCATGAAAAGAAGAGAAGTTCTGCAGACCGCCGCCTCCGCTCTGGTGGGGGCTCTCTCCGTGAGCACCTTTTCCAGCTATGCTGCTAAAAGTAACGGTATTGCCCTGAAGCCGGTTGACGCAACGGATGTACCAAAAGGCGATGTACCAATCCTGACACCGGAAAACGTCTACGCCATGCCTCCTCAGTTCTGGCAGGGCTTTGAAGGGAAACTCTGGATTGGCAAAGCCGGTGCGGATGCCAGCAAGCCGGGTAATCAGATTCCGGTCTACCTGCGTGATGCCAGTGGCAAGGTGTCGCAGATCGCCCAGCCTATTGCACTGAATAAAGGCAATTTTGCCCAGTTTATTCAGGATAACGCTGCGCTGATTGCCGACCCCTCACACTCCATGGCGGTTGAGGACAGCAACGGTCAGACGCTGTTTAACATTACCGACGTCAGCCGTCCGGGCGCGGCAGATTTCAGTCAGCGTCTGGCACAGCCTGCGGGTTATCAGCTGATTGGCGAGATCCCCTCTGTGGCGGAGCTGCGCAAGACCCGTCCGCTGTTTGAAGGCGCCAAGGTGAAGCTGAAAAGCTGGCACGAAGGGCGGGAGGTCGGCGGCGGCGAGTTCGTCGGCAGCTTCCAGACCGCGCAGAACGATGGCGGCGTAAACTTCGCTGGTGAAGGCTTTTACTGGCGTCGCGTCGTTGACGATTTCAACCGCCTGACGCTGTTCGATTTCGGTGCAATTGCCGACGGTCAAACCGACTGTGCGCCCGCCATTATGGCGATGTTCCAGTGGTCGCAGCAGGCCAACCAGCAGATCTGCGTTCAGTTCCCGGCCGGTACTTTCATGGTTTCCGCCTGTAACCTAGGTAATAAGGATCTCAATCTTTTTCGCGTCTCTGGTGCGATGGTGAATTTCGGCTACTTCCCCGCCACCACGATCGTGTCTGACGGCAAGTCAGCATTCGTGTTTGAAGTGAATGCCCGTCGCGTTGAGCTGTCGAATCTGATTTTTGACGGTAACAGCGATAAAAGTCCAAACCAGCAGGGCTTTTTCCATAACTCCTGTTCCGGTGGCCAATTTTTCCGGGGTGCCTGCCTGCGCTTTAACGACGTTGGCGGCACCGCCCTTAGCCTGCAGGATACCCTCGACTGTAAAATTGACCAGTGGTACGCCTCTCGCTGCAGCGGCGATGTAATCAAATCGGGCTGGTCAGGGCGGAAGCAGGGCAACTGGGATCACAGCACAGCGATCGAGCTGTCTAACTTTAATGCGCAGCACTGTCGCGGCGGTAAGGTCCTTAACCTGCCGCGCTGCGCCCAGTCGATCATTCACAATGGCTGGATTGAGCATTGTGATAACCCTGGTGATCTCTCTAACGGCCAGTGGATTGTTGATGCGCTGAGTATTGAGGATTGTAAGAATCCGCTTATCGCCCATAACAGCCGCCTGAATATGCGTCAGACCAGCCTTCAGTCGGGCAGCTGGATTGACAACTCTATGCAGGGCGACCGTCTGCTCAGCATCTGGGAAATGGGGTCAACCCGCGTTGAGTCTTATGGCGTCGCGCTGGATGGCAGCCTGAAATATAACTACCTCACGTCGCGCTGGCGGCTGGAGAACAACACCAATCAGGAGACCTGGTTCGATCTCGGCTCGCTCTACTCACCGACAGTGGGCGACGCCTGGGAGATTGAAATCTTTGGTCAGGCGCAGTTCAGCAACGGCAGCGGCGACAAGCCACTGATGAACCTGATTGGCGATAAGACCACCGGCGGGCGTGCAGTCATCCGCGTGCAGCGCAAGAAAGATCTCTCAGAAGCGAGCTGGTCAGCAGAGGGCAGCTCGCCGGTTATTGACGTTCGTTACGTGGCCGAGCATGACACCGATGTCCGACTCTTTGTCAAACTGGCTGGCTGGACGCCATCGGCCGGCGTGCTGGTGAAAACCAACGCGAAAGATCGTTTTGTTACAGGTCGCTGTGCGCGGATAAATGCGCGCATGGAAAAAAGCAATCCGCCTGCCGGTGACGCCACTAAACGTGCACCGCAGCGATTCAGCCTGCATAACGGTAAAGCGGGCGTCGGTGCAAACGAGCAGGGCGATCTGCTGATGGCTTCCCGACCGCTGTCTGCCGAACAGGTCGATACCAGCAAACCGGAAGGGTTTGTTTCGGTGGTGATTAACGGCAAGCAGGTCGCATTGCCCTATTTTGCCATTAAGTCTTAATAGCCTGCATGACGGTCGCCATAAACGGAGGCGACCGGTTTTAAGGAGCAGTACCTTTGGGTGCGTTATCCCGTAAAGCATTGCTTTAAATAGAGTCCATTTTGCCCATTTCGGATCCGGGCGGCTTAGAGAATTAAAAAAATTCATTCGGAGTTGTTATGAAAATTTTATTGGTGGGTAACCATACGTGTGGGAATCGCGGGGATGGCGCGATTCTGCGTGGACTGATTGATTCGATGAGGTCCGCACGCAGTGATTTAGACATTGATGTGATCAGCCGTTATCCAACCAGCTCCGGTTATCTGCTCCAGCAGGATATTCAGCAGGATGCACTGTTCCTGCACAACAGTAAGTCAGGCAAAGGCCTGGTCGGTTCGTTTAAGCGTAAAGTCGCCAACCGTCTGATGCCTGACATCATGATGGCGCATCTGGGCAAAGGCGGCGTTTTTAAGTCATTCGCTGTGCCACCGCACCTGAAAGCCTTTACTGAAAGCCTGGCAAAATATGATGCGATCATTCAGGTAGGCGGTTCGTTCTTCGTCGATCTTTATGGCGTGACGCAGTTCGACCATGCGCTCTGTGCGCTAATGGCGAAAAAACCGATCTACCTGATCGGGCACTCGGTCGGACCTTTCCAGAACCCACGCGTCAATGCGCTGGCGAACTTTGTTTTCGACCGCGTTGACAGCCTGGTACTGCGCGAATCCGTCAGCCTTGACCTGATGAAGCGCGATGGCGTAACCAGCTCAAAAGTGGCCCCTGGCGTGGATACGGCCTTCCTGGTGCGGGCACGCGAGGTTGAAAATCCGGGTCATAACCTGCTGCACTGGCAGGGCATCATCGACGGTCGTAAAACCATTGCCATCACCGTGCGTGAGCTGGCGCCGTTTGATAAACGTCTGGGCGTGACACAGAAAGAGTATGAAGCGGCATTCGGTCGGGTAATCAACGCGATGATCGCCGAAGGCTATCAGGTCGTGGCGTTCTCGACCTGCACCGGTATCGACAGCTATGCGAAGGATGACCGCATGGTCGCCTTGACGCTGCGCGACCATGTCACACAGCCCGAACATTATCATGTCATTATGGATGAGTTTAATGACCTGGAACTCGGCATTCTGCTAAGCCATTGTCACCTCACCATTGGCACGCGTCTGCACTCGGCGATTATCTCTATGAACTTTGGCACCCCGGCCGTGGCGATTAACTATGAGCACAAGTCGATGGGTGTCATGAATCAGCTCGGTCTGCCGCAGATGGCAACCGATGTGAAAAGCCTGATGGATGGCTCGCTGATCGACAAGGTCAAAACCGTTCTTGCCGATTACGACAACATTAAGCTTAAGGTCGACACGGCCGTTGCGAATGAAAGGGAAATTGGCAACCGGATCACTGAAGAGATTCTTAAAGTATTAGGGTAATGTGATGAAACTGACTTTTTTCACCATGCGTTTCCCGGTTGCCTCTGAGACATTCGTTTTAAATCAGGTAACCCACTTTATTGATGCCGGTTACGAGGTGGAGATTATTTCAGTCTTTCCCGGCGATTTAGTCAACCGGCATGCCGCATTTGACGAATATGGTCTGGCGGAAAAAACCCACTATCTGCTGCCGGAAGAGAAGATCTCGATTGTCGATAAGCTGAATCAGCGTATCAGGCTGGTGCTGCCTAAAGTGACAAAACCTTCACTCCTGCGTTCGCTGAATATGCGCCGTTACGGTGCGCAGTCCAGCAAACTGCTGCTGCCGTCGATTGTGGCCAATGCGAAGCAGACTTTTACTGCGGATGTGTTTCTGGTGCATTTCGGCTATGCCGGTGCGCTGGCGAACAAGCTGCGTGAACTGGGCGTACTTCGGGGTAAGCAGGCTACTGTGTTTCACGGGGCCGATATTTCCCGCCGCCACATTCTGGAAGAGCATAAACTCGACTACGTTAATCTGTTCCGTCAGAGCGAACTGATGCTGCCGATCAGTCACCTGTGGAAGAACAAGCTGATTGAAATGGGCTGCCCGCCGGAAAAAATTCACGTTACGCGGATGGGCATCGAGCCGGAGAAGTTTAATTTCCAGCCCCGCCAGGCGTTTCAGAAACCGCTGCGTATCGTCTCAGTGGCACGACTCACGGAGAAAAAAGGACTGGATGTGGCGGTTAAAGCCAGCGCCATCCTGAAGCAGCGCGGCGGTCAGTTTCAGTACACGATAATCGGCAACGGCGACCAGGATGAGATGATGCGTGATTTCATCGCCCGCGAGGGGATGGAGGATTGCGTCAGCATGCCGGGCTTTAAGCCTCAGGAAGAGATCCGTCGTGCGCTGAGCGAGGCAGACATCTTCCTGCTGCCGTCCAAAACCGCCGCAGATGGCGATATGGAGGGTATCCCGGTCGCGCTGATGGAAGCTATGGCGGTTGGCCTGCCGGTGGTTTCAACCTTCCACAGCGGTATTCCGGAGCTGATTGAAAACACGGTCTCCGGCTGGCTGGTGGATGAAGATGACCCCGAGGCGCTGGCAGAGACGCTGCTGAAGCTCTCTCAGGGGGAAGTGGATGTGGCGCCCGTGGTTGCTGCGGCACGCCACAAAGTTGAAACTGAATTTAATCAGCATATCGCCTACGGCGAACTGGCGCAGATTCTGGAGCGACTGGTGTGAGTGGATTTAAGTCACAGGCGATCTGGCTGTTTGGCAGCACCTGCTTCTCGGCGGTGCTGCAGGTTGCACAGCTGAGCTTTCTCGCCCGCAAGCTGGAAACCCATGAGCTGGGACTGCTGGCCATCATCAACGCCATCCTGGCGGTGGCGGGGGTGCTGCAGGATATGGGGATGAGCAGTTATCTGGTGCATCGCCAGAATATAACCCGCCGCGAGCAGAGCACGATCTACTGGGTGAACGTCTCGCTCAGCTTGTGTACCGGCCTGATCATGTTGCTGATCGCCTTCCCGGTTTCCTGGTTCTATCATCTGCCAGAACTGACTGGGTTGATCATGCTGACCAGCCTGAACTTCCTGGTGCTGGGGCATCTGTCACAGTATCAGGCGCACTACATCAAAACCAAACGGATGGTGTCGCTGGCGAAGATTGAAATGGGCACCAAGCTGTTCGCCTTTCTCTGTGTAGTGGCGATGCTGGAGTTCACCTCGCTGACGGTTGCCGCAGCGATTCTCGGTCTGTTTATCAATGCCTTTACCCGTATTCTCTGCATGATTGCGCTGGGGGAGAAGTCGTGGCGTCCGACCTGGGAGTTTGACAAAGCGACCTTCTTCGGGGCGATTCGCTACGGCAGCTATCAGCTTGGCTCGCAGACCATTAACCAGCTACGCACCCAGGCAGATGCGCTGGTCGTGGGTAAGGTGATGGGCGCAGAGATGCTGGGTGTCTACTCGCTGGCGAAAGAGCTGGTGCTGCAACCGCTGAAGCTGGTGACGCCGGTCATTAACCGTCTGGCGCTGCCACGTTTTGCAGAAAAACAGCATGACCCTGAGCAGCTGAAGAAGCTGTTCCTGAAGGGGACGCTGGGCATTATGCTGTTCAGCAGTGCCATGTACCTGGCGATTGGTATTCTCTCACCCGTTATTGTCAGACTGCTTTACGGCCCTTCGCATGAGCAGGTCTATCATCTGATTCCGCTGATGCTGCTGTTCGGGATGCTGCGACCCATGGGCGGGCTGACCGGCGCGATTTCTCAGGCCAATGGGCGTACCAACGTTGAGTTCTACTGGAACATCGTGGCGAGTATTGTCGTGCTGGCCGTTCTGGCCACCACCTTCATCTGGCCAAACGTGCTCTATGTGGCGCTGACGCTCTCTATCTCGCAGATCCTGATTTCTGCCCTGGCGCATCCGTTCTTCATCAGACCAGTGATTGGCATCCGCTTTATGCCTTACGCCCGCCAGTGGGTTGCGGTGTCAGTGGTATTTGTCGGCGTCATGCTGCTGGTTAATCACTTCAATCTGTTCGTGATGCCAGAGTGGTTTGAGGGCTGGCTTTAATCATCAGACGGATAGCTTTGCGGGCGGCCCTGAGGTCGCCCGTTTTCATTTATGGCTGGCCTCAGCGGCGCGGCGCGCGCCTGCGAAAAAAGGCGTGGCTCTTTCTGATTACTGATTGTCTTTGTTCAGTTTATGCTGGCGCTGACAATGGGCAAAATGCCGAATTTCTAAGTTATGACAGAGAGTTACTGTCCGCTTTTCAGATAAAGATTATACTTGCACTTCCGGCCGATCCTGCATAATCGACCCACATCTTCATTTTATTAAACGGAATAAATATGACCAAGCTTAAAGCAGTAATCCCGGTTGCGGGCCTCGGTATGCATATGCTCCCTGCGACTAAAGCCATTCCGAAAGAGATGCTGCCCGTCGTCGACAAACCGATGATTCAGTACATCGTCGACGAATGTGTTGCCGCGGGTATTAAAGAAATTGTGCTGGTCACGCATGCTTCAAAAAATGCGGTTGAGAACCACTTCGACACGACGTATGAGCTGGAAGCGCTGCTGGAAGCGCGCGTGAAGCGTCAGCTGCTGAGCGAAGTGCAGTCTATCTGCCCGCCGGGCGTAACAATCATGAACGTACGCCAGGCACAGCCGCTGGGTCTGGGCCACTCCATTCTCTGCGCCCGTCCGATGATCGGCGATAATCCGTTTGTCGTGGTACTGCCGGATGTCCTGCTGGATGACTCTACCGCAGACCACATGCGCTATAACCTTGCAGCGATGGTAGCCCGTTTTGAAGAGACCGGTCACAGTCAGGTCCTGGCGCAGCACATGCCCGCGTCTGACCTCTCTGATTACTCGGTCATCACGACCGAAGAGCCGATCGATCACCCGGGCGATATCAGCACTATCACCAGCTTCGTTGAGAAGCCAGAGCATCCGGCTGAACTGAATTCCGACCTGGCCGCTGTGGGACGTTATGTGCTCTCTGCCGATATCTGGGCCGAACTCGAGCGCACCGAACCAGGCGCATGGGGCCGTATTCAGCTGACCGATGCAATCGCCAGCCTGAGCAAACACAAAACCGTTGATGTTTCTTTGCTGACCGGGCACAGTTTCGACTGCGGACGTAAGCTCGGTTACATGCAGGCATTTGTCTCTTATGGACTGCGCAATAACGCGCAGGGTCGCGATTTCCGCGAAGCTATCCAGACCATTCTTGCCAAACAAAAGTAATGATTTTGCCGCGCGCTGCGCGGCTGATTGAAAGGAGTTCACATGGCCATTTTAGTCACCGGCGGAGCAGGGTACATCGGCTCTCATACGGTACTGGCGCTGCTGCAGCGTGGTGATGATGTTGTGGTGCTGGATAACCTCTGCAACGCTTCACGCGAAGCGATCAATCGTGTAGAGAAGCTGGCGGGTAAAAAAGCGACCTTCGTTGAAGGCGATATCCGTGACCGCGCCTGTCTGCGTGATCTGTTTGCAGCCAACACCATTTCAGCGGTCATTCATTTTGCCGCACTTAAGGCGGTTGGTGAATCGACCCGTATGCCGCTGGAGTATTACGAGAACAACGTTGCAGGCACCGTGGTTCTGCTGGAAGAGATGCGAAATGCCGGTGTGTGGAACTTTATCTTCAGTTCATCAGCCACGGTCTACGGCGCAGATGCCCCGGTTCCTTATGTCGAAACGACCCCGATTGGTGGCACGACCAGCCCTTATGGCACCTCGAAGCTGATGACCGAATTCGTGATGCGCGACTTTGCAAAAGCTGAGCCGAATTTTAAGGCGATTGCACTGCGTTACTTCAACCCGGTTGGCGCACATGAGTCAGGCGAAATCGGTGAAGATCCAACCGGCATCCCAAACAACCTGCTGCCTTATATTGCTCAGGTGGCAATCGGCCGTCTGGAAAAACTGGGCGTCTTTGGTGGCGATTACGATACGCCAGACGGTACCTGTCTGCGCGACTACATTCATGTGGTTGACCTGGCGGAAGGGCACCTGAAAGCGCTGGACCATCTGAACAAAGTTGAAGGCTATACCGCCTTTAACCTGGGCGGCGGCAAAGGTTTCTCTGTTCTGGAGATGATCAAGGCGTTTGAGAAAGCGTCCGGCAAGGCGATTCCTTTCGAGATAAAGCCACGTCGCGACGGCGACCTGCCCGCGTTCTGGGCGGACGCTTCACTGGCAAACACGAAGCTCGACTGGCGCGTCACGCGCGGTATTGATGAGATGATGCGTGATACCTGGAACTGGCAGAGTAAAAATCCGAATGGGTTTAAATGATTGAAAAAAAGGCGAACCCGGGTTCGCCTTTTTTGTATCTGATCCTGATTAATGCAGTCACTGTTTATCACTATTCTGATTGCATCAGCTTGACGCATCAGCAACCATCTTCTACGCCATTAAAGCGCTCACTAGTTGAACTAACACCCCTATGACATTCGCATTTTATTCGTAATAGCTATATCTGAATGATAGAATTTGCGATTGTTGATTGATAAACCCACTTAAACAATTTCATTAATAAAGTGATATCAATCAACGAAATGCTGATTATGCAACGGATTCCCGTCATCAGCATACTCATTTGGTCAAAGATAATCAGCATCGTGGGAGCTGTAACCCAGGGGCGGTAGCGTGCTCTGAAAATGCTTTTGATTGTCTGCTTTTTATTCAGGCGCCCATGCCTCAGATAGCTTGTCAGGAATAACACGTTATGAAAATACTTATCACTGGTGGTGCAGGTTTTATCGGTTCAGCGGTTGTGCGTCACGTTATCAACAATACCAACGATGAAGTCATCAACGTTGATAAACTGACCTATGCAGGCAATCTTGAGTCCCTGGAAGCGGTGAGCAGCAATCCACGTTACACCTTTAAGCAAATCGATATCTGCGACGGTCAGGCCATCACTGACGCACTGAACGAGTACCAGCCAGACGCCATTATGCATCTGGCAGCAGAAAGCCATGTAGACCGTTCTATCACGGGTCCGGCAGAATTTGTCCAGACCAACGTGGTAGGGACCTACGCTTTACTGGAAGCCAGTCGTCAGTACTGGAGCGCACTACCCGAAGAGCGTAAAGCCGCATTCCGTTTTCATCATATTTCAACCGACGAAGTGTATGGTGACTTACCGCATCCGGATGAAATGGACGGCGAGTTGCCACTGTTTACCGAAGAGACGCCGTATGCGCCGAGCAGCCCTTACTCGTCAACCAAAGCCGCCAGCGATCATCTGGTCCGCGCATGGGGCCGTACCTATAAGCTGCCGGTCATCGTGACGAACTGCTCTAATAACTACGGACCTTATCACTTCCCGGAAAAATTGATTCCGCTGATTATCAGCAACGCACTGGAAGGTAAGCCTTTACCTATTTATGGCAAAGGCGACCAGATCCGTGACTGGCTCTATGTCGAAGACCATGCGCGTGCGCTCTATACCGTTGTTAAGCATGCTAAGACCGGCACTACCTATAATATCGGTGGCCACAACGAGAAGAAAAACATCGATGTTGTGCTGAAAGTCTGCGAACTGCTGGATGAGCTGCGTCCAAAAGCGACCTCTTACCGCGATCAGATTACTTACGTCCAGGATCGTCCGGGTCACGACCGCCGTTATGCGATCGATGCCGCTAAGATCGAAAAAGAGCTGGGCTGGAAGCCGGAAGAGACCTTTGAAACGGGCCTGAAGAAAACCGTTCAGTGGTATCTGGATAACGCACAGTGGGTTGAGCATGTGAAAAGCGGTGCTTATCAGAACTGGATCGAACAAAACTACGAGAAGCGCAGCTGATGGATATTCTGCTTTTTGGTAAAAACGGACAGGTTGCATGGGAACTTCAACGCGCACTGGCACCGTTGGGCAACCTGACTGTTGTTGATCGCCATTCCACTACGTACTGCGGTGATTTTGAAAATCCTGAAGGCGTGGCGGAAACTGTTCGCAGGCTTAAGCCAGCCGTAATTGTTAACGCAACAGCCTATACTGCAGTCGATAAAGCAGAGTCTGAACAGGATAAGGCACGTCTGGTTAATGCCACTTCTCTTCAGGCGCTGGCTCAAGCCGCTGAGGAAATCGATGCCTGGCTGATTCATTACTCAACAGATTATGTGTTTAACGGAAGCGGTGACAAGCCCTGGCGTGAAGAAGATGCGACCGCGCCGTTAAATGTTTACGGACAGACAAAGCTGGAAGGGGAGCAGGCTATCGTCAGTCACATGACCAGGTACCTGATTTTCCGTACAAGCTGGGTTTATGCCGCGAAGGGTAATAACTTCGCCAAAACGATGCTCAGACTGGCTAAAGACCGGGATACCCTGTCAGTCATTAACGATCAATATGGTGCGCCAACAGGTGCGGAACTTATCGCCGACAGCACGGCGCATGCAATCAGAGTCGCTCTGGCGAGCCCCGGCGTTGCCGGACTATACCACCTCATTGCGTCGGGGGAGACGACCTGGCACGCTTACGCAAGCCGCGTGATCGCGTTTGCAAAAGCACAGGGTGTGGAACTTCAGGTTGAAACCATTAATGCCGTGCCAACCAGCGCATTCCCGACACCAGCAAGACGCCCGGCTAATTCAAGACTGAATACAGAGAAGTTTCAACGAACCTTTGGTCTGACCTTGCCAGACTGGACGGTGGGCGTTGAACGTATGTTACTTGAAACTCTTATCTAATCGCAGCAGGCTGCAAACGCGGCCTGGTCAATGAAGGTGAAATTGTGAAAAAGAATAAAGGTATTATTCTCGCAGGCGGCTCAGGAACGCGTCTCTATCCGGTAACCATGGCGGTCAGCAAGCAGTTACTTCCGGTTTATGATAAGCCCATGATCTACTATCCGTTAAGCACGCTGATGCTGGCCGGCATTAACGATATTCTGATCATCAGTACGCCGCAGGATACGCCTCGCTTTGAAAGCCTGTTGGGTGATGGTTCACAATGGGGTATCTCTATCCAGTATAAAGTACAACCGAGTCCGGACGGCCTGGCGCAGGCATTCATCATTGGCGAAGAGTTTATTGGTGACGACTCCGTCGCGCTGATTCTGGGCGACAATATTTTCTATGGGCACGATCTCTACAAGCAGCTGGAGACAGCATCGGTAAAAGATGATGGCGCCACGGTCTTCGCCTATCACGTTACCGACCCCGAGCGCTATGGCGTGGTGGAATTTGATAGCGAAGGCAAAGCGATCTCTCTGGTTGAAAAACCTGAGCATCCACGCAGCAATTATGCGGTGACAGGACTCTATTTCTACGACAATCGCGTCGTTGAGATGGCGAAAAATCTCAAGCCATCACCGCGCGGTGAGCTGGAGATTACGGACATTAACCGGATCTATATGGAGCAGGGCAAACTCTCTGTTTCTATTATGGGTCGTGGTCATGCCTGGCTGGACACCGGGACGCACCAGAGTCTGATGGAAGCCAATAACTTCATTCAGACCATCGAATCACGCCAGGGCTTAAAAGTTGCCTGCCCGGAAGAAATTGCTTTCAGAATGGGTTTCATTAATAAAGAGCAATTACAGGAACTGGCTAAGCCTTATCTTAAGAATGAATATGGCAAATATTTAATGGCGCTGGTGGAAGGGCGTTTATAATGAAGATTATTGATACCAAAATTGCTGATGTAAAAATTATCGAGCCTAAAGTATTTGGTGACGAGCGCGGTTTTTTTCTGGAAACATTCCAAAGCGAAAGATATAAGCGCGAGCTGAATATCGACGGTGACTTTGTGCAGGATAATCACTCTCGCTCTGCCAAAAATGTTTTAAGAGGACTGCACTTCCAGCGTAATAATCCGCAAGGCAAGCTGGTCAGAGTCGTCAGAGGCGAAGTCTATGATGTCGCAGTCGATATCAGACCCGAATCACCGACATTTAAACAGTGGGTCGGTGTCTATCTGTCAGAAGAGAATAAAAAGCAATTCTGGGTTCCGCCAGGATTAGCGCACGGCTTTGTCGTGATTTCAGATTTTGCAGATTTCGAATACAAATGCACGAACTACTATGATCCCTCCAGTGAAGGCTGCCTCTCCTGGAACGATCCAGAATTAGCTATCGACTGGCCGGTGAGTGAACCGCTGCTATCGGAAAAAGATAAAGCCGGGCTGCTGCTTTCCGAACTGAAATTTTAAAGCTGTGTTGAAGTTAAGGATGAGCCAGAAAAGCCATCCTTAACTTGTTTTAAGGGATCGGGTTCCTGCATTCCAGAAGATTTATCAATAGAGATTGAGAAGAAGATCTGCTTTACCTTATAAGTATTATGAAATTATCGGCTTCAGGCAGGGTCACGTTAACCCCGTCATTAAGAACCTGAAAATTCGTCTTGTCGGCACTGTCTCGGGTAAGCGTTTAACCAGGCCGGCACAGTAGTAAAACTTCAGCTCAAGATTTTAAGAGATTACTAATGAATCCGCATAGTTCGAGATCTACATCGCTGTTATTTCTGGTTCGTCAGACATGGTCAAATCGCAATCTAATTTTTCAAATGACTAAACGAGAAGTGGTTGGGCGCTATCGCGGGTCAACGATGGGCATACTCTGGTCCTTCATCAACCCTATTTTCATGCTCATGGTTTACACTTTCGTTTTCTCCGTCGTGTTTAAAGCAAGGTGGGGAACTGCCGGGGCAATGAACGAATCGAAGACGGATTTTGCCGTAATATTGTTTGTTGGCCTGATAATCCACGGTCTTTTTGCAGAAACGCTCAGCCGCGCCCCCTCGCTGATTCTCGGCAACGTAAACTATGTCAAGAAGGTGGTGTTTCCCTTAGAGATACTGCCGATCGTCAGTTTCTCAAGCGTGCTGTTTCATAGCTTTATTAGCCTGCTGGTTTTAATTGTTGCCTTCTTTATCTTTAACGGCTTTATTCACTGGACCGTTGTTTTTATTCCTCTGGTGGTGTTGCCGCTGGCGCTATTAACGCTGGGGCTGACCTGGTTCCTGTCATCGCTGGGCGTCTATCTGAGAGACGTAGGCCAGACAATTACCATCATTATGACCGTGATGATGTTTTTATCGCCGGTATTCTACCCTATTGCCTCTCTCCCTGAGAATCTGCGCCCATTAATCATGCTCAATCCGTTAACGTTTATCATTGAACAGGCCAGAGCCGTACTGATATGGGGAAAATTACCTGATTTTTCTGGAATTGGAATCTACACGATTATCTCTTTATTGGTAATGTGGCTGTGCTACGCCTGGTTCCAAAAAACACGAAAAGGTTTTGCTGATGTCCTTTAATGAAAATGCGATAGTAATAGATGGCGTAAGTAAATGTTTTCAGGTTTATGAAAACCCGGTTCGGAGACTGAAGCAGTTCATTGTTCCCAAAGTAGATCGTGCAGTTGGGCGTGAGAGCCGCACTTATCATGAGGATTTCTGGGCTTTGCGTGATGTCTCTTTCGTTTTACCTAAGGGTGAAACGATGGGCATAGTGGGCAGGAATGGTTCAGGTAAATCCACCTTACTTCAGATCATCGCCGGCACCCTCACACCGACATCAGGCAATGTTACGGTCAACGGACGTGTTGCCGCACTGCTTGAGCTTGGTGCAGGTTTTAATAGTGATTTTAGCGGGCTGGAAAACGTTTATCTCAACGCATCCCTGATGGGATTGACGCGCGAGGAAACCGAAGCAAGGCTCGATGATATTCTCTCGTTTGCCGACATCGGCCATTTTATAAACTCCCCAGTACGCTCCTATTCCAGCGGTATGCTTGTTCGTCTTGCGTTTGCGGTGCAGGCGCAGATAGAACCGGAAGTGTTGATTGTCGATGAAGCGCTGGCCGTCGGTGATGCCAAGTTCCAGGCTAAATGTTTCGCCAGATTAAAAAAGCTCAAACAAAATGGCACTTCAATTCTTTTTGTTTCCCATGCAACAGAGCAGATCGTAACGCATTGTGACCGGGCACTGCTTCTGGATGGTGGCATTACGCAGGAGTGCGGCGCGCCAAGGGAAGTGATTAACCGTTATCTTGATATTCTTTTCGGTAAAAAACGTGAGAACGACAACACGCGGGATGAAGTTGACAAGCAGATAGCGTTAGCAGCCAAAGGTGAGAAAGAACGGCTGGATCGTGAAACGGATCTTGAAAGCGTTGAAGCGGGAAAATCAGAAAATCAGCTCAAGCTAAACAGTCGCTTTGATGAGCGGCCGCACTATAACCCTTCAGAATACCGATGGGGTGATAAAGCGGCAGAAATTCTGGACTATTATTTTGAGCAGGATGACGAGGCGTTTCCGGGAATTTTTGAGCCTAAAAAAAACATCAGGTTTCTGTTCAAAGTCGTCTGTCACGACTATATTTTCCGACCTATCTTTGGGTTTGCAGTCAAAACTAAAGAGGGTGTGACTATCTATAACACCAACAGTGAATGGCAGGCAGTTTCTATCGTTGAAGAGGCAAAACCTGATGAGAGCTTTGTTATCTCGGTCACCTTGCCGAACCTCCTGTTTGAAGGTGACTATTTTGTTTCTATTGGTATCGCAAGCAGTAATACCCAAGGCGAAATAATCCCTCATGACCGTCGTTATGACTCAATTCATTTGCCTGTAGGACCTGTGGGTACTTTTACCGGTTTGGCCGATCTAAATGCGAGAATAAAACTTGAAAATGGCTAATTTAGAAAAAATTTTATCAGATGCTGGTTTTCAGAAAAATGAAGAGGCTGCGCTATGGTCACCTTCAGAGATGAAGGATTTTGCCTATAGCGACGGAGATGCCTCTGAAAACTATATCCTGAAGACGATCGGTGAAGTTTCAGACTGCAGCGTTGACTCAGAAGAATTAGAACCTTTCATGGTTGACTGGCCTTCCACTTATCACCTCAGCGCCGTGCGGGCGAATCTGTTACGTCCTTTTCAGAACTGGATGAAAGGCAAGCGAATCCTGGAGATTGGCTGTGGCTGCGGCGCAATCAGCCGATTTTTAGGTGAGAATGCAGCGGAAGTGGTCTCTGTCGAAGGGAGCTACCGGCGAGCCACGATAGCTCGCGCTCGCTGCCGCGATCTGAGTAATGTTACTGTCATTTGCGCGCCCTCAGATACGCTGCCTGATTTAGGTGAGTTTGATGCCGTTCTGCTGATTGGCGTTCTTGAATACGCACGGGTTTTCGTGGGGGAAAATGGCGAGCAACTCCTCCTGCAGGCGTGCAGAAAACGCCTTAAGAGCGATGGAAAACTCTTTGTCGCTATTGAGAATAAATTAGGTATTAAGTATTTCTCAGGCGCGCGCGAAGATCATGTCAACTTACCCATGTATGGCATCAACAACAGTTACGATGAAAAAAGCGTGGTGACGTTTGGTCGTAAAGAACTGCTGAGCGAACTCAATAAGGCAGGTTTCCAGGATACACTGGAATATCTGCCTTTACCAGATTATAAGTTGCCCTGCACGGTGGTAACACCTCTCGGCTGGCAGAATCATTCGAAAGCGCTGAGTCAACTGGCGATGGAAAGCGCCCACAAAGAGAAGCAACTGGTGCCGCAGCATCTCTTCTCAATTGAGCAGGCGATTAAAAATATCTGGAATAATGAGATTGCAGCTGATCTTTCGAGTTCATTTTTGATGGTCGCAAGTTTAATCAAGCAGGATCCTATTCATGAAGATGTGGCTGCCATTTACTACTCAGATGAACGAATTGCAGACAAGAAAAAGAACGTAGAATTTGTCCAGACAGATGAAGGCCTCTCAGTCTCTTCTGGCGGTATCCATGATGATCATTCAAAATATATCGACATGGAAAGATTCATTTACGGGCAATCACTGTGGACCGATCTGTTACGCATTATCAATCGTCCGCACTGGCGAATCGATGAACTAGCCGCCTGGGCAAAAGGCTGGATTGATCAATTACAACTGAAAGCGCAAATCCCATTAGAGACAGACAAAGATCTCTCCCTGCCTGCCTCATATCTGGATGCATTACCATTCAATGTGATTAGAAAAGAAAATGGCGAGTTCGTTTTCTTTGATCAGGAGTGGTCAGCCACAGAAACCATCACGCTGGGCTATATTGCCTACCGTGGCGTTTATCATTCACTGTTACGTGTGACTTCTGCGTCAAACAGCAGAAACTGCAACAGCAATAATCTCGCTGAACTGACAACGGCAGTGCTGAATGCCATGGGCTTTTCATGCACGGGCGCAGACTCACGAAGCTATCTGAAGCAGGAAGCCGCATTCCTGGCGAAAATTCAGCAAAAAGATGCTGAAGATATTTACAAGACGCTTAAAACGTTTTCCCTTTCTGTTCGGGCAGAATACTGGGCCGATCTGGGTGATCTGAACTCATTGATCGGCCATGAAGAGAATCAGAAAGAGCAATTCCAGCTCCGTATTGCCAATCTTGAAGCATCGTTGAAGAGCGAAAGTGAACAGGCTGCACGACTGCAGGAGGAACTGAATCAGATCCATGCGCTTCACGATCAGCAGGGCCAGATGCTGAATAAATATCGTCATGATGTAGAGACGATTCTTAATTCTGCCAGCTGGAAGATATCTGCGCCGCTGCGAGTTGCGGGTCGTCGCGTTCCATTAAAAATCAGACAGCCAGCAAAAAGAATCTTTTTCCGACTCTTCTATCTGGGACAGAGAATCAAAGTTAAATCTGGTAAAGTTATTGCACAGGCGACAGCAAACAACAGCGGTCTGAAAAAGCGTGTTCGGGAAGTCTCCCGCAATGTTTATCTTAAACTGCCAGAGCGGTATAAAGATAAGGCGCTGAAAGTCGCGATGAAAGTGCGTCCTGCATGGTTCAGGCATCATCCTGCCTTTAATCAGGCGTTGTATGAGCAAACCATTTTCAACAACAGCAAAGGCAGTCAGCCGGTATTTCTTTCACATAGTAATAATGGGCATTATGCATTTGCCGATCGTCCGGATGAGTACGTCTATATTCCGCCTAAGAAGCCAAACTATTTTGACGACGTGCTCAATGAATTCGAAGTAAAGCCGCTGTTCTCTATCATCGTGCCTATTTACAACACCCCTCTGGACTTGCTGGAGTTAATGGTCAAGTCAGTTGAGGAGCAATGGTATGGTAATTGGGAACTGGTGCTGGCTAACGACTGCAGTCCTGACGAGCAAACTGCGCCCGCACTGGATGCCCTGAACGATCCGCGAATCAAAGTGATTCACATGGAGAAAAATCAGGGGATTGCAGGCGCAACCAATGTCGCAATCGACAACGCGAGTGGCGATTATATTGTTTTCCTGGATCATGATGATGAATTAACTCAGGACTGCCTGTTCGAATTTGTCAAATGCATCAACGAAGAAGATCCTGATTTTATCTATAGTGACGAAGATAAATTCACCCCGGAAGGCAACTACTCTCAGCCTCATTTCAAACCTGACTGGTCGCCTGATACGATGATGGGTACCATGTATACCTGCCATGCGGCCTGTGTTCGTTTAAGCACGGCCAAGCAGTTGGGTGGGCTGCGTTCTGAGTTCAATGGCTGTCAGGACTGGGACTTCATTCTAAGACTAAGTGAAATAACGCAGAAAATAGCGCATATTCCTAAGATTCTCTATCACTGGCGCATTATTCCTGCTTCAGTTGCCTCTGATATCACCGCTAAACCTTATGTTTTAGCCGCCTCAAAAGCGGTACGCGAAGACGCACTTAAGCGGCGGGGTATTGAAGGAACGGTTGAAGCGTTGCCTGGCTATCATGGCTATTTCCGGGTGAACTATGAGCTTCGTCCAGAAACGCTGATTTCGATCATTATTCCGACACGAGATAATCACGAAGTGCTTGCACGCTGCATTGATTCAATTCGTGCTAAGACAAGCTGGCAGCATTATGAGGTCATTATCATCGATAATGGTTCTCAGAAAAGCGACACGCTGGCTTATCTGGATAAGATCAAGGGTGAAGAGAACATCTCTGTTATCCGACACGATCATCCGTTCAATTTCTCAGAACTGAATAACGTTGGCGTCAGCCATTCGAAGGGAAGTCTGTTACTTTTCCTCAATGATGACACCGAAGTGCTGCAGGAAGACTGGTTGAACAGACTTGGCGGTTATGCACAGCAAAAACACATTGGCGCTGTGGGGGCTAAACTGGTCTATGCCGACGGTCAGACCATTCAGCATACGGGTGTTCTGAATCTTCAGACTGGCCCTGTACACGCCTATATCGGCCAGGATAAAAATCACCCAGGCTACTTCCTGCGCAATCAGATCGAATATAACTGGCTTGCTGTGACCGGAGCCTGTCTGATGGTCGCGCGTGATAAATATGAGTCGATCAATGGGTTTGACGAATCATTCCCTGTCGCTTACAACGATGTCGATATCTGTATGCGCCTGGTTGAAGAAGGCTACTATAACGTTATGTGCCAGGCCGTTACGCTCATCCACCATGAATCTGTGTCGCGTGGACTTGATCACATGGATGCTGAAAAAGTAAGACGTTTGCAAAACGAACTGAGTCGTCTGAACTGTAAACATCCTCAATATTATCAGTACGACCCTTTCTATAACGTAAACTTTGCGTTTAATGGACATAATTTCGAGATCATGAAATGATTAATAGCGATAACACTGTTAACCCTGCTTATACGAAAGAAGAGATGGATCTGATTTCACTTCGTCATTTAGCTAAAGACGCCAGAGTTATCTCCTTTGACTTTTTTGATACGCTTTTTATTCGTCCGTTAGACGAACCTGAAGATGCTTTTGATTTACTGGCAAATAAATTTTCCCTTCCCGACTTCAGGCAGCAGCGCCGCAAGGCGCAAAAAAATGCGTTTGCGCAGATGGTTAAAGAGGGCAGAAAAGAAATTACGCTGCGGAATATCTATAATAACTTTCAGGATAGCCGGGGCGACATTGAAAATATTATGGGTGCAGAGTATCAGCTTGAGCTGGCACTGGTTCAGCCTAATCCTTTCTTTATCGGCTTTTTTAATGATTTGATTCAATCAGGCAAAACCGTTGTTATTACCTCCGATATGTATCTTGAAGAGGAGTTTTTCCGCGCAGCGTTGAAAAAGTATGATATGCCACAGGTGCCGTTATACATTTCTGCCACCCGGAATGCGACGAAACGCGACAGCGGAGAGATTTTCGATTTTCTGCTTGCTGAATGCGAGGTTGAGCCACGCCAGGTGTTACATATTGGCGATAACGAATTAGCTGACGTGATTAAACCACGTGAAAAAAATATCATTGCATGGCACTACCACTCACCCCATCTGGTCAATAAAGGTAAAAAGCAGCCGCTTGCCTCCTCGTTGATTAATGGAATGATGCGTACCCTGCAGCGGGAGAACTTGACTGAAAGCTCTTTCCAGAAATTAGGGTATGAATATCAGGCCCCGGCTACCTGGGGATTCCTGGAATGGATTCGTAAAGAGAGTATTGTAGACAATATTGATAAGCTGCTCTTCGTTTCCCGGGACGGCTACGCGCTTGAAAGACTGGCGTCGCGCTATTTCAAAGAAAAGCTTCCTGACTTTTCCTATTTCATGGGGTCACGCATTGCCTTTAATCTGGCACTGATGGACGAAGAGAACTTCAGTCAGAATCTCGCTTTTCTGATGTCGGGTTCAGACGGCTTATCTCCTGGCGAGTTGCTTGAACGTATTGGTGTCGAACCTCCCGCCGATAATGTGATGTTATCCCTGGGTATTCCACCGGACCTGATTATTGCTGCGGATAATTACGAACTGGTGGAAAAGTTTCTTATCGCGCTGCGAGCGGAAATTCTGAAAGTCTGTCAGCGTAATCGTCGCGGCCTGTTCATTTACCTCAACTCTCTCGGCATCAAAGAGGGCGATACCCTTGCAATGGTTGATGTAGGCTGGAGCGGAACGACCCAGGAAGCGTTTATTCACACGGTTAAAAAGTTTATGAACGTTAACGTCATTGGATATTACTTCTGTATTGCTAATACCTTTGAAAGAAAGCGTCGTACTCCGCATCAGGTCATGAAAGCGTTTATCGACAACGACTCCACAAGCCCGGCTTTGGTTGACAAAATCTATGAGAATCGCGTTGCTATAGAGCTGTTTTTCTCCGCGCCACATAACACCGTGATTGGCTACAAACCGACTAAAAACGGCGTTTGTCCGGTAACCGATCCTGGCCGTACTAAGTCAAAAGATCACAATGCGATCAATGCGCAACTCACCGAGGGCGTAGACAGATTCTGTGAGGATTTTCTGGCGATGGTTGCAAGATTGCAGGTGAATCTTACGCCTATGCAATTAGCTGAACCGTTGATCTCTCTGACGACAAAAGATGACTGGCGTAGACATCATCTTTTTATGCAGATTGAAAATTTTGACTCCTGGGGCAGTACACGCAATAAGGTTGTCAAGTTTCAGGACTACTTCAAGAACACGCCGCAATGTTAATGAAACATCATAAAGGACACGTTGCTATCCTGATGGGCACCTACAACGGTGCCACTTTTATAGAGAAGCAACTGCAGTCTATAAAAGATCAGGAGTGGCAAAACTGGTCTTTGTGGGTTTCTGATGATGGCTCAAAAGATAAGACCTGCTCTATGATTGAGCAGGTTTTTGAGGGTAGCCAGAATCAATGCACGTTGCTTGCCGGGCCGGCGAAAGGATTTTGTGAAAACTTTAAGTCACTGATTGGTAACCTGGATATTGAGGCGGACTATTTTGCTTTTGCCGATCAGGATGATATCTGGCATCCCGCGAAGCTTGCGCGCGCTGTCGAATATCTTCAATCTTTGCCTGAAGAGGCTCCTGCTATGTACTGCTCGCGAACTCAGTTAATCGACGAGCAGGATCATGCTTTAGGGTTCTCGCCACTCAATGCCAAAAGACCTGGGTTTGCTAACGCTTTGCTGCAAAACATCGCAAGCGGAAACACCATGGTTTTTAATGCTGCCGCTCGTCAGCTTTTTCTGAAGATAATCGATTTGCCGTTGGTGGCACACGACTGGGCACTCTATCTAATCGTCAGCGCATCTGGTGGAAATGTCTTTTACGATTCGACGCCATCGGTACTCTACAGGCAGCACAATGCTAATGTAATCGGAAATGGCATGAAGCTGTCGCAGCGATTGAGCAACTTCGTAGATGCACATCAGGGACGTAACCGGCACTGGAATGATGTGAATTTCAGCCTTTTGAATCGGCTCAGAGAGGAGATGACGTCTGAAAACCAGCGTAGATTTGATGCTTTTCGCCAAGTCCGGAACAGTGGATTACTTGCACGTTTGAAGTTTTTTCACGATTCAGGGGTTTATCATCAGAACCGTCTGGGCCAGATGACTAATTTTTCGTACGCCCTATTTAACAAGTTCTAATTTTGGTAATCTTGTGAATATAATCGCATCGCTTGTACTATATCGTCATGCCTATGAGGATATTTCACGTACTCTGGATTCATTGCTGGCCGAACAAAGCATCGATAAAGTCTGTATTGTCGATAACGGCAATCACTGTGACTGGCTCAGGAGTTATTTGCACCCTAAGGTTTCCGTGTTATCTCTGGCTGAAAATAAAGGTTTTGGTGCAGGGCATAATAGAGTTTTTCAGGAGTATAAAGATAAATGTGAATACATTTTAATTTGTAATCCTGATATCAGCTTTAGCTGTGGAGAAGTGGATGCGCTTTTTCACTTCTCTAAAGAGCACAATCTCTCGCTGACCATACCTAAAGTCATCTATCCTGATGGAAGCCTGCAGCATAGTTGTAAGTTACTCCCTACGCCCTATCAGTTATTCATGAGACGATTTTTCTCGCCCTATATGAAAATTTCGAATCATGATTATGAACTGCATCATGCCGATTATGACCGTCCCTTTTATGCACCATCGCTTTCAGGTTGCTTTATGCTGATCAGTCAGCAGGCACTGAATCAGATTAAGGGCTTTGATGAACGGTTTTTCCTCTATATGGAAGATGTCGATTTATCCAGACGAGTTTCATCTGCAGGACTGAGCATCCAGTATTGTCCTCAGGCTACGGTCGTACATGAATCGCAACGCCGATCCTATCAGGACGCTAAATTTCTCATCTACCACATAGTCTCTGCTGTCCGTTATTTCAACAAGTGGGGATGGTTTATTGATTGTGAGAGAAAAAGGTTTAACACCAAATGCCTTTCTCAATTTAACTGTAAAAAATCGTAATAAGAAAGGTTTAAGATTTTACGTATTGTCATCTTTCTATTGTTAAGCAGTGCTTTACCTGAACACTGCTCAGGTGTTACGGATAACATTCTTTAAAAAAATGTTGTATGGTAACGGCTAAGTTATAATTTTCTGAGTTCATAAGTGGGATAGAGCTGAAGGGCTCTGTGTATATCGATCAGGAGTAAAAAATGTCCAAGCAACAGATCGGCGTTGTAGGTATGGCAGTGATGGGCCGCAATCTGGCTCTTAACATTGAGAGCCGCGGTTACACTGTTTCTATCTTCAACCGTTCACGCGAAAAGACTGATGAAGTTATCGCTGAGAATCAGGGCAAGAAGCTTGCTCCTTTTTACACCGTTGAAGAGTTTGTCGACTCGCTGGAAAAACCACGTCGCATTCTGCTGATGGTGCAGGCGGGTGAAGCGACCGATAAGACTATCGCCTCGCTGACGCCTCATCTGGATAAAGGCGACATCCTGATTGATGGCGGTAATACCTTCTACAAAGATACCATCCGTCGTAACAAAGAGCTGTCCGACCAGGGCTTCAACTTCATCGGTACCGGTGTGTCCGGCGGTGAAGAGGGCGCGCTGAAAGGTCCATCCATCATGCCGGGCGGTCAGAAAGAAGCTTACGAGCTGGTTGCACCAATCCTGGATAAGATTGCAGCACGTGCCGAAGATGGCGAAGCTTGTGTGGCTTACGTTGGTCCGGATGGTGCGGGTCACTATGTGAAGATGGTTCACAACGGCATTGAATACGGCGACATGCAGCTGATTGCGGAGGCCTATGCACTGCTGAAAGGCGCGCTGGGTCTGAACAACGAAGAGCTGGCTGAAACCTTCACCGAGTGGAATAACGGCGAACTGAGCAGCTATCTGATCGACATCACCAAAGATATCTTCACCAAAAAAGATGAAGAGGGTAAATACCTGGTTGATGTGATTCTGGACGAAGCGGCGAACAAAGGCACCGGTAAATGGACGAGCCAGAGTTCTCTGGACCTCGGCGAGCCACTGTCACTGATCACTGAGTCAGTCTTCGCCCGCTACCTCTCTTCACTGAAATCGCAGCGCGTAGCGGCCTCTAAAGTGCTGAGCGGTCCTCAGGCACAGGCCTTTACCGGTGACAAAGCGGAGTTTATCGAGAAAGTGCGCCGTGCGCTTTATCTGGGTAAAATTGTCTCTTATGCGCAGGGCTTCTCACAGCTGCGTGCCGCATCAGAAGAGAACAACTGGGATCTGCACTACGGTGAAATCGCGAAGATTTTCCGCGCGGGCTGCATCATCCGTGCCCAGTTCCTGCAGAAGATCACGGATGCTTACGCAGAAGATGCGGGCATCGCAAACCTGCTGCTGGCGCCGTACTTCAAAGATATCGCCGATCAGTATCAGCAGGCGCTGCGTGACGTGGTTTCTTACGCGATTCAAAACGGTATCCCGACACCAACCTTCTCTGCCGCGATTGCTTACTACGACAGCTATCGTTCAGAAGTCCTGCCTGCCAACCTGATTCAGGCGCAGCGTGACTACTTCGGTGCGCATACCTACAAACGCATTGATAAAGACGGTGTGTTCCACACCGAGTGGTTAGATTAATCACTAAAAAGGGCTTCCTTCGGGAAGCCCTTTTTTTATCATACCAGCAAATCCCCGCTCCGGATTTCCTGTTCGCCTGCCAGCCTGACGACCAGCATTCCTGCTGTTGCAAACCTTACCCAGTGCCTTGCATAGAGAATACCGCCATATTCGGCGACCAGCGGCGTAATGTGATCGGTAACGGGATCGATAATCTCGGCCACCACCTCGCCGGGTCGAATCTGCGCACCCAGCGGCTTACGGTGCAGAATCAGACCTGACACAGGTGAGTGGATATATTCACAGGCCGCTAACGGCGTCGGCGGATTTTTCAGGGCAGGGGAGGAAGCCGCTGCACCTTCGCTGTGTCGCTCCTTAATTACGCCCGTTTCACCCGGTGCTTCCGCCGTCTCAGGCACGGTCAGGCCAATCGGGCTGTCATTAATCGCAACTACATCATCGCCCGCCGCATTTGCCGGTACCAGCTCATCCCCGCCAATCACCGGGGCAGCCACCTCTACTGAAATGGCCGGCTCGCTCCAGGCGATGTAGCCGCCTTCCTGCAGGGCTGAAATAATCGCATCCGCATCCTTCTCCGCCTGTTCAGGTGAAACATCACGCACGCCACGCAACTCCAGCGTTACCGGCAGAAGACCGCGCGGCATCGGATAAGCATCGCCAAAGCGTTCCGCCAGCGTCAGCCAGGGCTCGCAGCAGGCTTCATCAAAAGGCTCTCCGCCCGAGATCTGCGCCAGCAGTTGTACTTCACTGCCCAGCCAGCGCGCCAGCGGCTCAATATCCGGCCAGGCATGCGGCGTAGTGTAAAGATGCGGCACGGCTTCCCAGTCACAGTGCAGATCAATCATCAGATCGGCCTGACTGGCCATCCGCATCAGCGTATAACGCTGCGCATCCAGTTCAGTTTTTGGCACCGTGTCGCGATAATGGCGATCGATCGCCTCACGAATCAGGCTTCGGTTCTGTGACTCGCTTTGCGTCAGGCTGTCGGCCAGACCAGCCGCCAGCGTTGCCCCCAGAGAGGGAAAACGGCGGTTAAAGTCCTGACCAGATAGCGTATGGTATCGGCCGAGATGGGTGCCATGCCAGTGCTGTCCCAGCGCCAGAGGATTGGCAACCGGAACGAGTGTGAATGCGGCTTTGAGGTGTCCGGCAGATTCCAGCGCCTGTAGGCGCTGCTTTAAAAACCAGGCCACCGCCATGCCGGGCAGCTCATCGCCATGTAATGCAGCCTGGATATAAACCTGACGCTCGTGGTGCTGAGCAAAATGGAAACTGATGATTTCACGCTGGGTGCCTAACGAGGCGCTTAACAGTGGATGATGTTGTTGATGCATACCGTGTTAATGTCCTTTAATCGGCAAAGGACGACAGCGCGCCGTCCCGAAAAAGTATCAGTATAGTGTTGGATTGCGGTCAGGACGAACGGGGTCGACCGGGCCTTACTGCTGGATAGAAATATCCGTGGCGAAGTAGCGTTTCTGAATCTGATCAAAGGTGCCGTTCTTTTTGATCTCAGCAAAGGCGTTATCCAGCGCAGTTTTCAGTTCGCTGTCGCCTTTGCGCAGACCAATGGCGGTGCCGGGGCCGATAATCGGATCCTGAATAATCGGACCGGCCAGCTCAAAATCTTTGCCTTGCGGATGCTTCAGGAAGCCAATGGCCGCCTGCGCCGCATCGGTAAAGACGGCATCCAGCCTGCCGGAGACCAGATCGCTTTCCACCTGCGCCTGATCGCCATAGGGCACCACGGTCACGCCGTAAGGCTGCCACTTCGCCAGCGCGTAGCGCTCCTGCACCGTTCCCTGTTCCACGCCGACGGTTTTGCCTTTCAGAGAATCAACCGTAGGCAGGATGTTGGCGCCTTTACGCGCGATCAGCTGGGTGTGGGTATCATAGAGGGGGACGGTAAAATCGATCTGCTTCAGGCGCTCCTCGGTAATGCCCATATCGGAGAGGATGGCATCAAACTTGCGCGCTTTCAGCGCCGGGATCATGCCGTCAAACTGGCTTTCAACCCAGACACACTTCGCCTGCATCTGCGCACAGAGCGCATTGCCCAGGTCGATATCAAAGCCGACCAGTTTGCCCTGCGGCGTCTTCGATTCAAACGGCGGATAGGTCGGGTCGACCGCGAAACGGATCTGGTCGATTTTCGCCTGGGCGCTGAACGCGCAGCCTGCCATGACCGCTACAGCCAGCGTCTGACGCAGGCGTTGAGTGAAAATGTTCATGATTTTGCTCTTATTCTGTCGTGATGAGTGTCTGTGCAGAGTATCGCCGGGCTGCCAGGATGGCAATTACTGTGTGATCTGTACCACTTCTGCTGCGCACAGCGCCCGGTAATCGTCGGTGTTCAGGATCACTGAACATTCCAGCAGACCGGCGTTAAAAGCAATTTCCGGATAGCGTTCAAACAGCGCGGGGTCAGCGATCACTCTGAGGTCGGGATGGAAACTAAAGGGCGGAATCGCCCCAAAGACGCAGCCGGTCAGCTGGGTGGTTTCCGCCGGGCTGGCGAGGGAGGCGCGGCGTCCTCCCGCCGCGGCGGCGACTTTGCCGAGATCGGCCTGCCGGTCGGCGGGTAACACTGCCAGCACATGCTGTTTCACGCCGTTGCCTTTCACATGGCAGACCAGCGCTTTCGCACCCTGGCCGATTTCGGTGCCGCGTATCGCCGCGACCGCTTCACATTTTCCGGTGGCCTCATGCGCCATCAGGCGATAGCGGGCCTGATGCCGGTCGAGCAGGGCAATTAATTTTTCATGGGTGGTCATTATCTTCTCCCAGGAAGATGAGCAGTGTTCATGGACGGGGAGTGGTGCAGGGTGTGAGAAGAATTCTGCTCAGAATCCGCATAAAAACGACATTCTGAGCAGTATGGTGCACATTTACTGATGGCGGGCGCGCAGGTTATTGATGACGGCGCTGAAGTCGAGATCCTGATCCTGTAGCAGCACCATCAGGTGATAGACCAGATCGGAGGCTTCATCAGTCAGCTCGTGGCGATCGTTGACGGTTGCCGCCAATGCGGTTTCAACGCCTTCTTCCCCCACTTTCTGAGCAATGCGCTTGGTGCCGCTGGCGTAGAGCCGCGCGGTATAGGAGCTCTCCGGATCGGCCGTTTTACGCGAGGCCAGCAACTGCTCCAGCTGATAGAGGAAGGTCCACTCTGGCGCAGCGGGCGAGAAGCAGCTGGTGGTGCCGAGATGGCAGGTCGGGCCAATCGGGTTCGCCAGCACCAGCAGGGTGTCGTTATCACAGTCAGGCGTGATGCTCACGACATGCAGAAAGTGACCTGAGGTTTCGCCCTTGGTCCATAAACGGTTTTTAGTGCGGGAGAAAAAGGTGACATTGCCTTCAGCCAGGGTTTTTTCCAGCGCTGCCGGGTTCATGTAGCCATGCATCAGCACTTCGCCGGAGACGTTATGCTGCACTATGACCGGCATCATGCCTTCTGTTTTTTTCCAGTCGAGAAGGGCCAGTTGTTGTTCGGTTAGCACGCGCGAATCTCCACTCCGTTGTCGATCAGAAAGCTCTTCAGCTCACCAATATTAATAATCTGTTTATGGAACACTGACGCGGCTAACGCGCCATCCACGTTTGCTTCAGTAAAGGCGTCGAGGAAGTGCTGCATCGTGCCTGCGCCACCCGAGGCAATCAGGGGCACCTTGCAGACGTCACGCATCTTCTTCAGCTGCACCAGGTCATAGCCGTTACGCACACCATCCTGATTCATCATGTTCAGTACGATCTCACCTGCACCCAGCTTCTGCACTTCCTGCACCCACTCCAGCGTTTCCCACTGGGTGACGCGGGTACGCGCTTCGTCACCGGTATACTGATTGACCTGATATTTGCCGCTGGCAACATCGAACCAGGTATCGATCCCGACCACGATACACTGCACACCAAAGCGATCGGCGAGCCGGGTAATCAGCGAGGGATCTGCCAGCGCCGGAGAGTTAATCGAAATCTTATCCGCGCCAAACTCAAGAATACGCGCCGCGTCTTCCGGCGTTTTAATGCCGCCCGCTACGCAAAAAGGGATATCGATCACTTCGGCGACCCGCGATACCCAGCTCTTATCAACGACCCGACCATCAGACGAGGCGGTGATGTCATAAAAGACCAGCTCGTCGGCACCTTCGGCGGCATAGCGCTGCGCCAGGGGGACGATGTCACCGATGATCTCGTGATTGCGGAACTGTACGCCTTTGACCACCTGACCGTCACGAACGTCGAGACAGGGGATTATCCGTTTTGCCAGCATGCGATCGCCTCCGAAACCGTAAATTTATCTTCCAGCAGCGCGCGTCCGACAATCACGCCCTGTACACCACAGCCGCGCAGGGCGGCAATATCGTTGAGGTCGCCAATGCCGCCCGATGACTGGAAAGCAACTGCAGGGAAGCGCGCCGTCACTTCCTGATAGAGCGCCACGTTGGAACCGCTCAGGGTACCGTCGCGGGAAATATCTGTGCAGAGCACATGCTTCAGGCCCACCTGCTGGAAATCGGTAATCACTTCTTCCAGCGTGACGCCCGCCGCTTCCTGCCAGCCACTGATCGCCACCTCTTTACGGTTGCTGGCGTCAATACGCACATCCAGCGCCAGCACAATCGCCTCGGCACCAAACTCTGCAAACCAGCGTTTAACCTCGTCAGGCTGTTTTACAGCGGTGGAACCCACCACCACACGACTCGCACCGGCCGCTAACAGAGCCTGAACATCATCACGGCTTCGGATGCCGCCACCGACCTGCACCGTCACATCGACGCCGTCCAGCAGTGTTTTCAGCAGCGCAATCTGACGTTTTGCCGGATCTTTCGCGCCGGTCAAATCCACCAGGTGCAGCACGGTCGCGCCCTGGCTTACGTAATCCTGCAGACGCGGCAGCGGATCGCTGCCGTAGTCGCGCTGCTGGCCATAGTCGCCCTGATGCAGACGCACCACTTTGCCATCAATTAAATCTAACGCGGGGATAATCATTACATCTCCAGGAAGTTTTTCAGCAGCTGCGCACCGGCTTTACCCGAGCGTTCCGGGTGGAACTGGACGCCAAAGAAGTTATCTTTCTGTACCGCGGCGGTGAAGGCTTCACCGTAGTGACACTGCGCGATGGTGCTGGCGTTGACTGGCATGGCATAGCTGTGAACAAAATAGAAATAGCTGCCTTCGTCGATGCCACGGAACAGATGATTGCCCGCCTGAGCGGTGATCTGGTTCCAGCCCATGTGCGGCAGGGGCAGGCCGTGTGTCTCCATCAGCGAAACCGGCTCATCAATAATGCCCAGCGTCGGCACGCCACCATTCTCGTCGCTGCCGCGTCCCAGCAGCTGCATCCCCAGACAGATCCCCAGCACGGGCTGAGTACAGGCTTTGACCAGATCGATCAGGTCACGCGCCTGCAGCTGATTCATTGCCGCCTGCGCGGTGCCCACGCCGGGCAGGAAGAGTTTGTCGGCGCGCAGCACCACATCGGAATCGCGACTCACTTCCGGGGTGTAGCCCAGACGTTCGATCGCCCATTTCACCGACGAGAGGTTGGCGCAACCGGTATCCATGATCACCACGTTCATCACAGCACTCCTTTCGAGCTCGGCAGGGTATTCCCCTCAACGCGGATCGCCTGACGCAGCGTACGGCCAAAGGCTTTAAACAGGCTCTCGACACGGTGATGGTCGTTTTTGCCTTTGGTTTTCAGGTGCAGGGTGCTCATCATGGCGTAGGAGAGTGAGCTGAAGAAGTGCTCGACCATCTCGGTGCTGAGATCGCCGACGCGCTGATAGTTGAACTCAGCTTTAAATTCGATGTGCGGACGACCGGAGATGTCCAGCGCGCAGCGGGCCAGACATTCATCCATCGGCAGCACAAAGCCAAAGCGGCCGATACCGCGTTTGTCACCGAGCGCCTTCAGCAGCGCTTCGCCGAGGGCCAGACCGGTATCTTCCACCGTGTGGTGATCGTCGATGTAGAGATCGCCTTTGACGTCGATGTGCATGCGGAATCCGCCGTGAACGGCGATCTGGTCCAGCATGTGGTCGAAGAAACCGACGCCGGTATTAATTTTGCTGCCGCCTTCGCGGTCCAGCCAGAGTTCGACACGGACCTGCGTCTCTTTGGTGTCGCGCTGCACCAGCGCATGACGGTCACGCTGGGTCAGACGCTGCTGAATGCTCTGCCAGCACTGGCCGTCAGCACCGTAATGGATGGCCTGAATGCCCATGTTCTTTGCCAGCTCAACATCGGTCAGGCGGTCGCCGATGACGTAGCTGTTGCGGGTGTCCAGTGCGTCCTCAGCCAGCCAGGCCTCCACCATCCTGGTTTTCGGCTTGCGGCAGTCGCAGTGATCTTCTGGCAGATGCGGGCAGATTAGTACATCGTCAAAAGCGATACCCTGCGAGGTCAGAATCTGCATCATCAGATTGTGCGGGCCATCGAAATCGGCCTGCGGGAATCGGGAGGTGCCAAGCCCATCCTGGTTGGTGATCATCACCAGGCGATAACCGGCGGCCTGCAGCGCCAGCAGCGCCGGGATAACGTCTGGCTCAAATGCCAGTTTATCCATACGGTCCACCTGAAAATCTTCAGGTGGCTCAGAGATTAACGTACCGTCGCGGTCGATAAAAAGAGTCTTCTGGCTCATGCTTGCTCCACAGAAAAGGCTTGCAGCGCGGCGATCACTCGCCCGCACTCTTCACGCGTGCCGATGGAGATGCGCAGGCATCCCGACAGGCCCGGATTTTTGTTCTGATCACGCAGGATAATGCCCTGATCCCACAAGGTTTTGAAGACTTTTGGTGAATCCGTAAAACGTGCCAGCACATAGTTGGTTTCACTGGGGAAAACCTGCTCGACGCACTTCAGCTGCGCCAGTTCAGCCAGCAGCCAGCCGCGGTTGTCATTCAGCTGGGCCACATGCTCACGCATCAGGGCGATGCCCTGTTCGCTCAGGGCCTGACCCGCCACATCAGCTACCGGTGTCGCCAGCGGATAGGGCGCGATCACCTTCATCAGCAGGTCGATTACCGGCTTGTTGGCCAGCGCAAAGCCGCAGCGCAGGCCTGCCAGCGCAAAGGCTTTGGAGAGCGTGCGCAGGATCACCAGGTGCGGATACTCTTTCAGCCAGCCGGTCAGCGTTGCCTGCGGACAGAATTCGATATAAGCCTCATCTGCGACCACCAGGGCTTTACCCGCGGTCATCGCCAGCAACTGACGGATGTCATCAGGATTAATCAGGTTGCCGGTCGGGTTGTTCGGGCTGCAGAGGTAAACCACCTTGACCCCTTCCAGCTGCTCCGCAATAGCGGGCAGATTCAGCTGCCAGTCGCTGAGCGCCGCAACGGTGCGGTATTCGATGCCGATAGTTTCGGCACTGACGCTGTACATACCATAGGTCGGCGGGCAGAACAGAATCGCGTCCTGACGCGGCTCGCAGAAGGCGCGCATGATCAGTTCGATCGCTTCATCCGCGCCGCGGCTGACCAGCACCTGCTCCGGCGTTAAGCCTGCATAGGCGGCGTAACGTTCAATCACCACCTTAGGCTGGCACTCCGGATAACGGTTCAGCGTCTGCTGCGACAGCTCAAACGGCACCGGCAGCGGAAACTCGTTGGCATTCAGCCATACGTCGCCGTTTCCCCCAAGGCGGCGTGCCGACATATAGGGGGTCAGGGCGCGCACATTGGCGCGTGCCAGTTGCTCAATATCCTGACTCATGCTTGCTCCTTGAGTGCGGCAACGCGCAGGGTAACGGCATTTTTATGGGCATCCAGCTGCTCGGCGGCGGCCAGGGTTTCAATGGTAGCGGCCAGGTTCAGGAAGCCCTGCGGAGTCAGTTCCTGCACCGTCATACGCTTCTGGAAATCGGCCAGCCCGAGGCTGGAACAGGTCGAAGTGTAACCGTAGGTCGGTAAGACGTGGTTGGTGCCGGATGCGTAGTCGCCTGCGGATTCCGGTGACCAGTCGCCCAGAAATACCGAACCGGCGCTGGTGATCGCCTCCACCAGATCGCGCGGCTGACGGGTCTGCAGAATCAGATGCTCCGGGCCGTAGAGATTGGAGATCTCAACACACTGAGCAAGATCACGGGCCACGATCAGGCGGCTGCTCTCCAGCGCCTGACGTGCAGTGCTGGCGCGTGACAGCTGAGCCAGCTGCTGTTCAACCGCGTCCGCAACGGCTTCAGCCATTGCGAGAGACGGCGTCAGCAGAATGACCTGCGAGTCCGGCCCGTGCTCGGCCTGCGAGAGTAAATCGGAGGCAACAAACGCGGGCGTCGCGCCGTCGTCCGCAATCACCAGCACTTCGGACGGTCCGGCTGGCATATCGATCGCTGCCCCATCCAGACGCTGACTGACCTGGCGTTTGGCCTCTGTCACCCAGGCATTGCCCGGGCCAAAAATTTTGTCCACACGCGGCACGGTTTCTGTGCCAAACGCCAGCGCAGCGATAGCCTGTGCGCCGCCCACCTGGAACACCTCTTCAACACCGCAGAGCTGCGCGGCATAAAGAATTTCATCCGCAATCGGCGGCGGCGAACAGAGCACGACGCGGCTGCAGCCAGCAATGCGCGCAGGGGTAGCCAGCATCAGCACGGTTGAGAAGAGGGGAGCGGAGCCACCCGGAATATAGAGGCCGACCGATTTTACCGGGCGGGTAACCTGCTGGCAGCGGACGCCAGGCTGCGTTTCTACATCCACCGGCGACAGAATCTGTGCGTTATGGAACGTTTCAATATTCCCTACGGCCACGGCCATCGCCTGCTTCAGCTCATCGCTCAGACGGGCGCTGGCTTCTGCAATCTGCTGCGGAGTGACGCGCAGATTCTCCACCTGGGCTTTATCAAAACGGGCGCTGAATTCGCGCAGGGCCGCGTCACCGTTCTGCTTTACCTGCTCCAGCACATTACGCACCGTCAGCGTGACATTCTCTGACGCGGCAATAGCCGGACGTAACAGCAGCGCCTGCTGCTGTTCGGCAGTGCACGCCTGCCACTCGATAGGGGTAGAAAAGGCCATGGCTTACTCCATCATCTTCTCAATAGGCAGCACCAGAATGGAACTGGCACCCAGTGCTTTCAGTTTTTCCATGGTTTCCCAGAACAGCGTTTCGCTGCTGACCATGTGCATCGCCACGCGGCTGACATCGCCTGCCAGCGGCAGCACGGTTGGACGTTCAGCACCAGGCAGCAGGCTGATTACCTCCTCCAGACGCTCGCTCGGCGCGTGCAGCATGATGTATTTCGATTCACGCGCTTTGATCACGCCCTGAATACGGGTCATCATCTTGTCGATCAGCTCCTGCTTGGCGGCGGGCATCTCGCCGTCGCGCTGAATCAGGACTGCTTTCGAACGGTAGATCACTTCCACTTCGCGCAGGCCGTTGGCTTCCAGCGTCGCACCGGTAGAAACCAGGTCGCAGATGGCGTCAGCCAGACCGGCGCGGGTCGCGACTTCCACAGATCCGTTCAGCATACAGGTTTTGAAGCTGACGCCTTTTTTGTCGAGGTACTGTTTCAGCAGGTGCGGGTAGGAGGTGGCGATGCGGGACTTATCCAGGCATTCCGGGCCGGTGTACTCGGCGTCGGTTGCCATGGCCAGTGACAGACGGCAACCGCCGAAGTCCAGACGGCGCAACGTAAAATAGCGGGGATCTTCACCCTGAGCACGGCGCGAGAGTAATTCTTCTTCCAGCACGTTCTCGCCAATGATGCCCAGGTCAACCACACCATCCATGACCAGACCAGGAATATCGTCATCGCGCACGCGCAGGATGTCGATAGGCATATTCTCCGCAAACGCAATCAGGCGCTGTTGCTGAAGGTTGATTTTAACGCCGCAGCGCGCCAGCAATTCGCGTGAATCATCACTTAAACGGCCGGATTTCTGCATAGCTATGCGTAAACGGGTGTTATCTAACATGGTTCCTGTCCTCATAATTCTGTCCTGAATCGATGGTTACGTCAGCCATAAAAAAACCCCCGGAAGACGATCTTCCGGGGTTCTCTTGCGTTCACACCACTGGAAGATCTTGAAAGTCTTCCAGCACCAATTGCCTGAAAGACTAGTCAGGATGATGGTGGTGATGATGGTTGAACTGAACGCGTGTCATAATAATCTCGTCGATGAATGAGTATTCATTTGTGGGGTTTAACCTAGCGAAGATGACTGCACTTGGCAACACTTTTTTAAACATGACGTTCGGAAAGCACTGAAACAGGTTGTTCCGGTTTGCAATCCAGGCGCAAACTACGGTGAAGTCAGGGTTGATGTTTCACGTCAGGAGTCAAAATGAAAAAGGTCGCGATTGTGGGGCTGGGCTGGTTGGGCATGCCGCTGGCCACGGCGTTAACAGCCCGGGGCTGGCAGGTTACCGGCAGTAAAACCACGCCAGATGGGGTGGATGCGGCGCGCCGCTGCGGCATCGAGGCATTTCAGCTGGAGCTGACGCCGGAACTGATTTGTGAAGCCGCAGATATCGAGCCGCTGTTTAATGCTGATGCGCTCGTCGTCACGCTGCCGGCCAGCCGGACCGCAGAAGGGGGTGAGGCCTATCTTCAGGCGGTACAGAACGTAGTTGATACGGCACTGGTCTATAAGGTGCCACGCATTATCTTCACCAGTTCCACTTCCGTCTATGGCAGCCGGTCCGGCCCTAAACGGGAGAACAGCCCACTGGATGCTGAAACAATCGCCGGAAAAACCCTGGTCAGACTGGAAAACTGGCTGCACGATCTGCCGGGCACCAGTGTGGATATTGTGCGCCTGGCTGGTCTGGTCGGGCCGAAGCGTCATCCCGGCCGGTTCCTGGCGGGTAAGCTGGATGTCGCTAACGGTTCGCAGGGCGTGAATCTGGTGCATCTGGATGATGTGGTGGAAGCGATTACGCTGCTGCTGCAGTCGCCGAAAGGGGGCCGGATCTACAATCTGTGCGCGCCTGAACATCCATCGCGCGACACCTTCTATCCGGCAGTCACGCGTCAGCTTGGCCTGCAGCCGCCGCAGTTTGCGCCCGAGGCGGTGAAAGAGAGCGGCAAGCTGATTGATGGCTCGCGCATCTGTAGTGAACTTGGGTTTGAGTATCGCTATGACGATCCGGTGAAAATGCCGCTGGAGTAGGGGGCATTCAACGAAATGTCAGATACTTTTAGTGCAAGTGGAAGGTGATTTCTGACTCGGGCGAAGTGATAAATATTCCGTCCGTACTTGCAATAATAAGTCAGACAGAGGCGGTCTGGTATTTCAAATCATGATTGATGATTAGTCTCTGCAGCCATCTCTTTGAGGAGCAGAAATCAATATGCTGTGTCAATGAGTAAAGCTCGGAGTGTTTTAACTTGTTTAAGATAAATAAAAGCTAAAAACCGGCCAGCAATTTCTGAGTTGATTCATGGTCTTATAAGTATGTTGAATAAAAAGAAAGCCCCACAGGGGCTTTCTTTTTTACAGGCAACGGGTAGGATCTGTACTTTTAGATACGCCGTTAATACAGTTCCCTGGTGCTGAGCCCAGTTTTACCACTATAACATTATTCACTTTGAAGATGGCATTCTTATTAGGCCATAATGGTGCTGAATTAATCTTATCTATTTCAGACTTTACTTCATCAAACGAAGCCGGAATAATTTTTGCGATAGCGGTTGCGTTCATAAAAGCTGAAATTCGTGCAGAGTTACCCGCATCCCAGTTAAGGAAAGAGCTTCCAAACATATCGTGGTTTGCAGGCTTATCCACCGAATTGACATTGAGTGCACCAAAAAAATAGACCCGGACAGGCCTGTCTGGAGGCATATCAATAAATCTGTAAATGTCGTTAGCAATAGATGATGATACGTTATAATCCTGATTATAGGACAAATAATCCGTATAAAAAAGTTTGCTGGATGAAGCAGTCCCGTACAATAATGCTATCAGAGGAATGGCCCACAATATCTTATTTTCAGCGTAGTGAGAAAAGATAATTATACCAGATACGGCAAAAGATACAGCGAGACAATTCATCGCCCTCGGAGGCAAAAATCCACCAATTATCACGTTCATCAGAAACGGCGATAATATCAAAACCAATGCGGACAGCAGGAACCACAGGCGGTGATTCAGTTTTCTGCTAAAAGTAATCAATAATAACAACAGGGATGTGGAATACATACCCAGACCGTATGGCGCATTAAAAGAAAAGTAATCGACTATAAACAATACTACAGACTTTAGGGTTTCATCAGCGGGTTGGTGAATCCAGCCAATCATATTAATAAAATAGGACTCTGAGCTTTTACCAAAGTGCCATTGAATGATTTTCGTTAATAATGAATAAGCGACGGCAGACAAGAATAAAACGAGAATTGGCTTTAAAATTACACTTTTAAACCTTACATCCTGATTTTTGATAATAACATGACAAACGTAAGCTGCTATTATTGAAACAGGAAGAAGAATGATCGATTGGTAGATGGAAACTGAAAAAGTTAACGCAATAACAGGTGATATCAAACTCAATAATACGCCTTTTTTTCGCAATATCAGGTAAGTCGAGACAGATGCTAAGAGTACCGCTGTAGCAAGAGTATCTGATTGGTTGGAAAATTCTAACTGATACGCAAACTGAGGCAGGGCAGAATAGAGAATAGAGAAGAAGACGGATTGTAACGTGTTCAGCTCTAGAGTTTTTGCGATAAAGGCAGCTGACAAGGCAAGGATGACCAGAGACAGCATTTCTGTATAAAAAGGAATAAACGGCTCAGGGAAAATCGTTGACTTGAGCAGCGCATGGCCCCAGCGCCCCATGCTGATCGTGTGGGCAATGTTGTTGCTAAACTCTTCATCTATAGAGAGAGTGAAGTGCGTGAGTTCAAAGTTATAGACAATGAACAGGACGAGTAGCGACGTTATAAAAGCTGTGAGAGATGCCTCTGTTTTGAGTGGGATCTTCTTAAGCATATTTAATTTCTCTGAGTAATTTTTCACTAGCCAATAAAAATCTGATTTATAATTTCTGAGATGTGAATCTTCTGCGCTAATGCTTTTTTCACTTCATTTTTTTAAATTGCTTTTGTGAGTTAGACCGATTCTCGCTTCAACAGCTGAAAAAAATTGAGTAGATTTGAAAGTGCTGGGTGCCATTATCAATCCCGAAAAGTAATTAATGAAAATAGTATCAACGGTTGAATTCATAGACTTAGGTCTAGTGAATGCCCCCGCAGGGGCACTTCTGTTAGTTTGAAAGCTTTACTAATATTTTCCCGTCAATTTCTTTGATGTAGCCATCTTGTGGCCATGAAGGCATTGTTTGTAATGCTTCTTTTTGAGCATTGCTGACGCTGTATTTACCAACTTGCAAAATATTAGCCAGGCCTGTATTTCTGATATAGTTACCAATTCTATCTGATTCGCCTCTTTCATAAAACGAAATGCCAAATTCATCTGCTCTCTCTGGTTTCCATGGGTTTTTTAAATTTATTTTACCAGAGAAGTACACAGGAGTTTCTTTGATCGCTGTTTCCGGGTATGTGCGATACATAGTATTAATGATTGAGGATGAAATCGAATATGTCTGATCTTCAGAAATCTTGTCAGAATAAAAAAGGATGTTTACATATGCACAGTTGGATAAGGCAATTGTGATGGCAATAAAATATTTGATAAAATCTTTCTTTATCGCTTGCATGCCAATTACCAAAATTGCGGCAAACACTAATGGAATCTGGCTTAATGTTCTTGCTGGCGTCCCTGCGCCTATCAAAATATTTAAGATAAAGGGTGACAGGATAGCGATGCAAGACAAAATGATTGATGGTAACAAGAAGCGAATATCTTTCTTCGCTGAACTTACTACGATTGCAACTATAGCGATTGCTGTTAGAAAATAAAGGTTAAAACCATACCAGGTAATAAGGTAGCATTGATATAGTATAAATTTGTAAACCCCGATGACGGCATCGAAAAAATCAATTTTCCCCCAAGCAATTAAGGCTGAAAAATAGCTCACATCATTAATATGATAATGGGATTTAAATAACTTTGAAATACAGAAATAGATCGCTACCGATATGATTGTTAAAAGTGATACAGAAAAAGAATCATATAACCATTTTTTGAGCGAACCATGGCAGTCTGCCATTTTTTTTAGGTGGAAAAGAGCGATAAGAGTAATGGGAAGGAAAACAAATGACTGATAAATAGATATAACCAGCACGTTAATTATAATGAATGTGATTTTGCTTTTATATGTACCGGATGAATAAACTATCAGGCTATAACAACATGCAAGTAGTGCTAATCCAACGGTTTCGGCCTGATTGCTAAACTGTAATTGGTACGCCATCTGTGGAAACGTTACAAAAAGCGCCGAAAATAGGAAGCTCTCTGTTCTGGATAACTGTAAATACTTAACAATAACGACAGAACAAATTGATAAGCATAATAGTGAAAATGCCAGAGAAAAAAATGGTATCCAGGGCTCATGGAAAACATATTTTTTTAAGACTGCATGACCCCATCGACCTAAATCAATGGTATGCAAATAGTTATCCATAACGTCGACGTCTATGGAAATAGTGTGATTTGATAACGAAAATCCATAGGCTATCAAGCAGAAAAATAATGACGATGCAAAAGTCAGTATTCGTGCATCATAATTTAAGTTTTCTTTAATCATCTCTTCTCTCTGATTTCAAAATAAATCAAAAACTTTTATTAATAAACATGAATCAGGTCTATTAACGTAAACTCAGGTCATAAGGCCTGCAAACACATTAGCCTTTTTAGAAAAAGCTGCGCAACACTATCGGATAATCAATATCAAAGGGATTGAAAATACCTTGTCGATTTTCCATCGTTTATCTGACACACATCAGCCCGACATCTATCTGTCAGCCTGATTTTTAACGATATATCGCGGCCTCTGCTTGGTCTCAATATAAATTCTGCCAATATACTCTCCCAGCACCCCAATCCCGATAAGCTGAATGCCGCCAAGGAACAGAATTGAAACCAAAATGGACGGATAACCCGCCACAGGATTACCCCAGATAATCTTATCTGCAATCATCCATACGCCGTATAAGAAAGAGAGACCGGCTACAAAGAAACCGATATACGTCCACATGCGCAAAGGAAATGTAGAGAAAGACGTTATGCCCTCAAGTGCCAGATTCCATAGCTTCCATCCGTTGAATTTTGTCGATCCAGCGACGCGCTCAGCACGAGTATATTCGACAACCTCTGTTTTGCCACCGACCCAGGAAAGAATGCCCTTCATGAACAGATTTCGTTCAGGCAGAAGCTTGATGTTATCAACAACATGTCGCGACATCAGCCGGAAATCGCCGACGTTTTCCTCTATCTGGGGCTTGCTGATCATATTATGCAGCTTATAGAACCACTCCGCACTTTTACGCTTCAGGTGGCTGTCAGATGAGCGGTCTACGCGCTTAGCCAGCACGACATCTGCACCTTCCTCCCATTTCGAAACCAGAAGGGGGATAACCTCAATGGGATCCTGCAGGTCTACATCGATAGGAATGACGACATCCCCGGTCGATGCTTCCAGACCAGCGAAAAGGGCAGGCTCTTTACCAAAGTTGCGCGTAAAGCAGACATATTTCACCAGCGCGTCATTCTGCATGATCGACTTAATCAGAAACTCGGTGTTGTCTGTGCTGCCATCGTTGATGAAAACAATCTCGATTTCATCATCTGCGAGTGGGGTGTAATTTCTTACAGTCTGATAGAAAACAGGAAGGGCTTCCTGCTCGTTCAGCACGGGAACAACAAGCGATATCTTCATTTCTTATCTCTGAAAATAATAAATTTGGAGTAGACAAAACCGCATACCAGACTGATTGCTGAGAAGACGACGAGGGTGATAATTGGATTCACCTTCATGCGATCGGCGTATGCACCAACCATGACAGCCACCATCCCCATGAAAACTACATACATGATGTATCGCGTAGTAGTGGCTTCAGAACCAAACGTCCATTTTGCGTTAGCAAAGAAAGAGAAGGTGACAGCAACACAGAACGCAATAAAGTTGGAGAGTGATTGCTGTAGCCCACTTGCGACACAGATAGCAAAGGTGGCCCAATGAATTAGCGTGTTAATGACACCAACTGACATGTATCTTGCAAAAAGTTTCAGCATGGCAAAATTCTGTAAAAAGTGAGGGGCAAATCCTGACACTTGCCAGCGTCAGGATCAAGAAATTGTTAGAGCGTTAAGTGAGTGACTCGGGGAAGCCCGTCAAGGCGGTCTATTGGATGAAAAGGGCCATACAGAGGCCTGCGATTTCTCATGATGTGGAGCAGGAGGTACAAGACGAGGCCGCTTTCAGCAAAAAAATTAGCGACCCTTAGTGTTCTTATGAAAATCCCGTGGCATTGGTGCCCTGAAACAGATGAAGAGTTACGAGTTAAGCATCAGCCGCCTCAGAACGTTGCAGTAGAGGTTGATGAGTTTATCCCTTAAAACTTATCAACCTGATTATCGCCAGAAATCGATAAAGTCCACACTTCTGACAACCAGAGCGTCTTGCCGAGCGGCACGATTAGATAATCTTAAACCCCCAGCCGATCCCGCAACGCATACCACACTGCGCCCATCGCAGTCAGCGGCACGCTGAAGCGTCGGCCGCCGGGAAACGGCAGATGGGGCAGGCGGGCGAAGGCATTAAACCGCTCAGCATTGCCACGCAGCAGTTCGCTGATCAGCCGGCCGGAAAGATGGGTGCTGGTCACACCGTGACCGCTGTCGCCCTGCATAAAATAGACATTTTTTTCCAGCTGGCCAAACTGTGGCATGCGCGAGAGCGTGAGCAGGAAATTGCCGCTCCAGCCAAAGTCCAGCTTCACGTTCTGCAACTGGGGGAAAGTACGGCGCAGTTTGGGCCGAATCAGGGCTTCAATGTCAGCAGGTTCGCGTGCGCCATAAACGACACCGCCGCCATACAGCAGGCGGTTATCCGCAGTCAGACGGAAATAGTCCAGCAGGTAGTTACAATCTTCAACGCAGTAGTTGTTCGGCAGCAGTGACAGGGCCTGATCGGGCGACAGTGGCTCAGTTGCAACAATCTGCGAGCCACACGGCATACTTTTTCGGCTCAGTCGCGGTTCCAGCTGCGGAGCCAGATAGGCGTTACCCGCAAAGATCACGAAAGTGGCACTGACCTCACCCTGGGCCGTTTTCACCCGGTTAGGTGAGCCATAAACGACCTTTGTTGCGGCAGACTGTTCATAGATGCGCCCGCCATGCCGGCGAATTGCCTCGGCTTCACCCAGCGCCAGATTCAGCGGATGCAGATGGCCGCCGCGCCTGTCCAGCAACCCCCCCGCGTAACGCTCGGTGGCGATTTCCCGGCGAATGGCGCGCTCATCCAGCAGTTCCAGGTCGTGGTTGCCATACTGCTGCCACAATGTTTTCTGCTTTTCCAGGTGCGCCATCTGACGCGCATTCAGGGCCGCAAAGATGCCACCAGGCCGGTAATCACAGGCGATCGCGTAACGATCGATGCGATCGCGGATGATCGCTGCCCCTTCGAACATCATATTGCCCAGCATCCGGGCGCTCTCTTTTCCGTAGCGCTGCTCAATCACATCCACATCGCGGCTGTAGGAGTTCACCACCTGACCGCCGTTTCGTCCGCTGGCACCGAAGCCGACCCGCGCCGCCTCCAGTACCACCACATCGTAACCCACCTCGGTCAGATGAAGTGCCGCCGACAGGCCGGTAAAACCGCCGCCGATAATGCAGACGTCACACTGAATGCTCTCCTGTAATGTCGGCCAGGGCGCATGGGGATTGGCGGTCGCTGCGTAATAACTCTCCACGTAATTCATAACAACCTCCAGGAAGCGCCTAAAAATTGGCTGGCGTATGGGCACTGACAATGCGGCAGGGAATTTCAGCCCGATTAGTAAAGCTGTGTGGCAGACCGGTATCGATGACGTAGCTCTCTCCGGCAATGAGATGAAACGACTGGCCATTAATCACCAGCGTGATTTCGCCTTCCAGCAGTGTGCCGGTCTCTTCACCCGGATGGCGCAGTTTTTCGCCCGTGCTGGCGCCGGGCTGATAGGTTTCCAGCAGCATGCCCAGCGTGCGCTGCGTTTTACCGTTGTCGATCAGCTTAAGCGAAACACCCTGGCTGCCAATCTCCAGCAACTCGCCGGGGCGGACAATCACCCTGGGCGCAGCGTCCGGTTTCGGTTCGGAAAAGAACTCTGACAGCGACAGCCCATAAACTTTCAGCAGTTTCTGCAGCGTGCTGACGGCCGGGCTGACCTTATCCTGTTCGATAGTGCTGATGGCGCTGTGGGTCAGTCCGGCCATTTCCGCCACACGTCGCTGCGACAGGCCCAGCGTCTGCCGGATCTGTGCCAGTCGGCGTCCCGGTGCCAGTGTGGCGTCACTCATCCTCTTTTCCTCTGTGATAGTGAAGGGCTGCCTGAATAAAACCGCTGAACAGCGCCTGCGATCCCGCCGTCTGTTCCGGCTGCCATTCGGGATGCCACTGCACCGCCAGGGCAAAAGGGTGATGGCGCAGGCTCACTGCCTCAATCAGCCCATCCGGCGCGCGCGCTTCAACGCGCAGTTGCGGACCCGGCTCGCGGATACCCTGATGGTGGAGTGAGTTAACCTGCAGCGGCGGGTGGCTGTCCAGCAGGGTCGCCAGCAGGCCGTCCGGCTCGATGGTGACAGTGTGCGCAGGCGCATACTGTTCATTAAGAGACTGCGTCTCATCTTCGTGATGCCCCTGCAGGCCCGGCTGTTCATCAAGATCCCGCCAGAGCGCGCCGCCGTTCGCTACCACCAGCTCCTGCATGCCGCGGCAGATTCCGAACATCGGCATTTTATGGCTGGTGGCCCAGGTAATGAGCTGGAAGGCGAGACGGTCGCGGCCGGGATCGGCGTGCGGCTCCTCGCCCGCCTCGCCATAATGCCAGGGCTCGATATTGCTGGGACTGCCGGTCAGCAGCAGACCATCCAGCACAGCCATAGCGTTTTCTGATAGATGGGGCGCTGCGAGCAGGCTGTGAGGCAAAGCGAGAGGGACGCCGCCTGCCTGGACAAGCGCATCGATATATTTGTTGTGAACCGTCTGAGTGGCATGGCCGCCCAGATCTTTCTGGCACATCACTACACCAATCAACGGCTTGTCAAAAATAATGCCCATCTCACGTCCTCGCATCGCTGTTCGAAATATCTACCGATAGGGCACGTCTGGCGGTTAAGTGTGCAATATTTTTTCAATCTAGCAATCCACTGTTTGTTCTTCAAACAGATTTGTTACATTTGCACACTTTTTATGTTGGCGCTATGTTAGTGTTGTGGCCGTTATTTTGAGCATTACGCAAACCTTACAGGGGCGGGTGAGATCATGACTAACCTGGTAGAAGTGGAAGACTTCACGCTGCATAGTGAAGAGAAACGAACCAGCGCGTTCCAGCTTGAGGTGAAAACCTGGCTGGAGCGCCATCCTGACACACAGTATGTCGATATCCTGTTAAATGATTTAAATGGTGTGTTCCGCGGCAAGCGCATTCCGGTCTCTGCGCTGCCTAAGCTGGAAAAAGGGTGTTATTTCCCTGCTTCGGTGTTTGCGATGGATATCCTTGGCAACACGGTAGAAGAAGCGGGACTCGGCCAGTCACTGGGCGAACCTGATAATCTCTGCCTGCCCGTTTCCGGTACCTTAGTTCCCTCCGCGTCTGACCCTCAGCATATTGCCCAGCTGCTGCTGACTATGTGTAACCAAGATGGCACTCCCTTTGACGTTGAACCCCGAAATGTCCTTAACCGGCTGTGGCAACAGCTGCGTAACCGCGGGCTGTTTCCGGTGGTAGCGGTAGAGCTGGAGTTCTATCTGGTGGACAAAAAGCGCGATGCGGAAGGCTTCATTCAGCCGCCGTGCTCGCCGGGCAGCGACGAACGCAATATGCAGAGTCAGGTCTACTCAGTTGATAACCTCGATCACTTTGCTGATGTCCTGCGCGATATCGACGATCTGGCACGCCTGCAGGGGATTCCGGCCGACGGCGCGCTGGCGGAGGCTTCGCCCGGACAATTTGAGATCAACCTGCATCACACCCGCGACGTTCTGCGCGCCTGTGATCACGCGATTCAGCTCAAGCGACTGATTCGTCAGGTGGCGGAGAATCACGGCATGACCGCCACCTTTATGGCGAAGCCTTATGAGGAGTATGCGGGCAGCGGGATGCATGTGCATATCAGCATGCTGGACGCGGCTGACCACAACGCCTTCGCCTGCGACGACGGCAGTGATTCCCCGCTGATGAAGCGTGCGCTGGCTGGCATGATCGATCTGATGCCCGCTTCAATGGCACTGCTGGCACCCAACGTCAACGCGTACCGGCGCTTTGTGCCCGACGCCTATGTGCCGTTACAGGCGTCGTGGGGCCACAACAACCGGACTGTGGCGCTGCGGGTTCCCTGTGGGGATATTGACAATCATCGTATTGAATACCGGGTTGCGGGGGCGGATGCAAACCCTTATCTGGTGGTGTCGGCCATTCTGGCCGGGATGCTGCACGGCCTGGACACCCAGTTGCCGCTGCCGCATCCGGTCACCGGCAACGGTCATCAGGCCGAAGGGCTGGCGCTGCCGATCCGTCAGAGCGATGCCCTATATGAGTTCGACAGCAGCTATCCGCTGCAGAAGCTGCTGGGCGAACGCTTTGCCAGCGTCTGGCACAGTTGTAAGAACTATGAACTGATGCAGTTTGAGCGGCTGGTGACCGCGACGGAAATCGACTGGATGCTGAAAAACGCCTGATGCCCCTTTTATGTGCAAACTGGCGTAATTTTTTTGCATAAGATGCCCCGACGGCTTGAATTCCTGCTGCGGGTTAGGGCAGAATACGCGGCCTGCAAAATCAGATGATAACCGTCGCTCTTAGCGCCGGTTATTTTTTTTGCATCCAGTTTTAACAGAGCGTTTTTGCTGACTTAACCGAGGCCGGGCACGCACCCGGATAGATAAACACTGAAAACACGCATACGCGTGAGATTGAGGATTACAAAGATGGGGATGTTTTACACTCTGCCAGCGAATGCTGGTACGCGTTTTCGTGATGACTACGGCGCCGTGTCCACTACCAGCCTGACTCCCTGTCGCTTAATGCGCAGTTGCCCTGTGACCCAACCCAGCCAGGTTGTCGCACATGGGGGACTGAAGCATGTCGCTTAATACCTCCGCCGCACCACAGCGTGCGCAGCTCAAAAAAACACTTACGTTACTTCCGGTCGTCATGATGGGCTTAGCCTATATGCAGCCTATGACCCTGTTCGATACCTTTGGCATCGTTTCCGGGCTGACCGATGGTCACGTCGCCACCGCCTATGCTTTCGCGCTGATTGCGATACTGTTCACTGCTGTGAGTTACGGTAAGCTGGTACGCCGCTTCCCCTCTGCGGGCTCCGCTTATACCTATGCTCAGAAGGCAATCAGTCCGCACGTCGGCTTTATGGTTGGCTGGTCATCGCTGCTGGACTACCTGTTCATGCCGATGATCAACATCCTGCTGGCGAAAAACTATTTCGAATCACTGGTGCCGGGTATCCCGTCGTGGATTTTTGTGGTGCTGCTGGTCGGCTTTATGACGCTCTCTAACCTCAAGGGCATCAAAACCGTCGCCAACTTTAACAGCGTGATTGTGGTGCTGCAGGTCGTCGTCATGGTCGGGATCACCGGCATGGTGATCTACGGTGTGGCAAGCGGCGTCGGTGCCGGCACGCTGGTGAGCAGCCGTCCGTTCTGGTCTGAGAATGCGCATGTGGTGCCGATGATTACCGGTGCGACAATACTCTGCTTCTCGTTCCTCGGCTTTGATGGCATCAGCTCACTGTCGGAAGAGACAAAAGATGCAGAACGCACCATTCCACGCGCTATTTTCCTGACGGCGCTGATTGGCGGTGTGATCTTTATCGCGGCATCCTATTTCCTGCAGCTTTATTTCCCGGACATCACACGTTTCCAGGACCCGGACTCTTCACAGCCTGAAATCATGCTGTTTGTAGCCGGAAAAGCGCTGCAGGTCGGTATCCTGATCTTCTCGGTGGTCACGGTGCTGGCATCCGGTATGGCGGCGCATGCGGGCGTGTCACGCCTGATGTATGTGATGGGACGTGATGGCGTATTCCCGGAGCGTTTCTTCGGTTATATCCATCCCAAATGGCGTACCCCGTCGCTGAACGTTCTGCTGGTGGGCGCGATTGCGCTGATGGCGATTAATTTCGACCTGGTGACTGCTACTGCGCTGATTAACTTCGGTGCGCTGGTCGCGTTTACCTTTGTTAACCTGTCAGTTATCGCGCAGTTCTGGATACGTGAGAAGCGTAACCGTACGCTGAAAGACCATGTTCAGTATCTGCTGCTGCCTCTGCTGGGCGCACTGACCGTTGGGGCGCTGTGGGTGAATCTGGAAGAGAGTTCAATGGTGCTGGGCCTGATCTGGGCCGCCATTGGTATTCTCTACCTGGCATTCGTGACCCGCAGCTTCCGTAATCCGGTGCCGCAGTTCAGCGAAGAAGTCTGATTGCGTTAAGGTTGCCGCCTTCCTGATGCCGGGAAGGCGGCGACAGCCTCACAGCCGCACCGGCTTCCCGTCTCTTGTTACTCCTGCCACAAACCTAACCCGCCAGCATCAGTTCCCAGCTTCCCGCGCTCAACTGCGCCAGCGCTGCTTCGCCCAGTTTTTTGTCGGTCACTACCTGATCAAACGTTTCCAGCGGCAATGCCAGAAATGTCGCAATCCTGTTGTACTTCGAGCTGTCACTCAGCAGGACTCGCTTGCTGCTTACGTCACAGACAGCCTGCTTGACCATCACTTTATCTTCATCCGGCGTAAACAGGCCGCGCGGCCCCCAGCAGGAGGCGGAGATAAACGCAATATCGATGGCCAGATGCCGCAGACTGCGCGCCGCCGACTCCCCGACACAGGAGCGGTTTTCGCGACACACGGTGCCGCCCGTGTGGATCACCCGGCACTGACTCGCCTCCATCAGCAGATTTGCCACCATAAAGTCGTTGGTCACCACCAGCAGATCATCGCGATCCACCAGCTCCCTCGCCAGGGCGAGGGTGGTGGTGCCGGCATCCAGATAAATGCAGCTGTTACGGGGAATATGCCGTGCGGCGGTCCGGCCAATCGCACGTTTCTCATCGTTGAACAGGGCGCTCTTCGTCAGATGCGAGGGTTCAGCCGCCAGGCGATCGGCAGAGCGTACGCCGCCCGACACCGACAGCACGGCGCCCTGTTCCTCCAGCTTCTGCACATCGCGGCGGATGGTCATGTGTGACACTCCCAGCCGCTCCGTAAGTTCAGCAATACTGACTACGCCGCGATCGGCCACCAGCGCAAGAATCTGTTGATGACGTTCAACCGGAATCATATCTGCTCCCTGACAATTACCATTTTTTCACATTGTAAGGGATCTGCTGCTTAACCAGAACAGAAAATAGCAGCCGCCGTCCGGCTCCGCGTCGCAGAGAGGCAGGCAGGCCAGCCATAGTGCGCCAGAGCGGGCGATGTTAAAAATTGTTCCGCTTCACATCGATGATGTTTTTTTGTGAGGCGAGACACGTTTTTACCGGCAGGAAGCTGGCAGGATTAACAGTAACAAACAAATAATCACTTAATTTAACAGTGGGGGCTGACATGCCAGCTGAAAATATCTGTGTTATCGGGTTGGGCTCTATGGGCATGGGAGCCGCGCAATCCTGTCTGCGCGCCGGGCTGAATACCTGGGGCGTGGATCTTAATCCTGCTGCGCTGGAAACCCTGCGCCAGGCCGGTGCGCGCGACGCGCAATCCTCGGCATCCGCGTTTGCTGACCAGCTCGACGCCGTTTTGCTGCTGGTTGTCAACGCGCAGCAGGTCAACGCGATCCTGTTCGGCGAGGATGGTCTGGCGGCAAAACTGCGTCCTGGCACGGTGGTAATGGTTTCCTCCACGCTCTCCGCCCGGGATGCGCAGCAGATCGAACAGCAGCTGACGCACTATCAGTTGCTGATGCTGGATGCACCGGTGTCGGGCGGCGCGGCCAAAGCCGCCAGCGGAGAGATGACGGTGATGGCCTCCGGCAGTGAGGCCGCTTTTGCAAAACTACAGCGCGTGCTGGAGGCGGTGGCGGCCAGAGTTTACTGCGTCGGCAGTGAGATCGGCCTTGGCTCGACAGTGAAAATCATTCATCAGCTGCTGGCGGGCGTCCATATCGCCGTCGGCGCAGAAGCGATGGCGCTGGCCGCCCGCGCCGGTATCCCGCTGGAAACCATGTATGAGGTGGTGACTCATGCGGCGGGCAATTCGTGGATGTTCGAAAACCGCATGAAGCACGTCGTCGATGGCGACTACAGCCCGAAATCGGCCGTCGATATCTTTGTGAAAGATCTGAACCTGGTCGCCGATACCGCAAAGTCGCTGCACTTCCCGCTGCCGCTGGCCTCTGTCGCGCTCAACATGTTTACCGAAGCCAGCAACGCTGGCTACGGGCGCGAAGATGACAGCGCGGTCATTAAAATCTTTAGCGGTATCACGCTGCCGCAGGCCTGGGAGAAAAAGTGATGCGTCTTGGTGTGATAGCAGACGATTTTACCGGAGCAACGGATATCGCCAGTTTTCTGGTGCAGAACGGTCTCAGCACGATTCAGTTTAACGGCATCCCCGGTGGGGAAACGATCACGGAAGCGCAGGCAATTGTGGTCAGCCTGAAGAGCCGCTCCTGCCCGCCGGAACAGGCTGTTGAACAGTCGCTGGCCGCGCTGGCGTGGCTGCAGCAGCAGGGCTGCCAGCGTTTCTACTTTAAATATTGCTCGACCTTCGACAGCACCGCGCAGGGCAATATTGGTCCGGTGACCGACGCGCTGTTAAAGGCCCTGGGTGAGACGCAGACGGTGATCTGCCCGGCGCTGCCGGTGAACGGACGCACTGTCTATCAGGGCTATCTGTTCGTCGGCGACCAGCTGCTGTCCGAGTCGGGGATGCGGGACCATCCGGTGACGCCGATGCATGACAGCAACCTGCTGCGCGTGATGAGTGCCCAGGCCAGCGGCAACGCGGGTCTGATTGCAGCATCGCAGGTTGACCGGGGTGCCGCCGCAGTTCGTGAGGCGCTGGAACAGCTCGCGGAGCAGGGTGTCAATTACGTGGTCACGGACGCGCTGCATCAGGATCATCTGCTGACGCTGGGTGAGGCCGTACGGGATCTGCGGCTGGTGACCGGCGGCTCCGGGCTGGCGATCGGTCTGGCGCGGCAGTGGGCGGGCGCACAAACGAATGCCGGCGCTGAACAGGCGGGCCGTCCGCAGGGCGAGCGCGCCGTGGTGCTGTCTGGCTCCTGCTCTCAGATGACCAACCGTCAGGTCGCCGCTTATCGCCAGCTGGCACCAGCCTGTGAAGTGGAGGTTGCGCCCTGCCTGGAGGATACAGAGGGTTATGCCCGCCAGCTGTGCGACTGGGTGGAGGCTAACCATCATCAGACGCTGGCACCGCTGCTGTTTGCCACCGCGGATGCGCAGCAGTTGCAGGCCATCCAGCAGCGCTATGGCGCCGCGCGCAGCAGCGAGGCAGTCGAACAGCTGTTTGCCGCCGTTACTCGTGAGCTGAAACAGCGGGGCTGGCAGCGCTTTATCGTGGCGGGCGGTGAAACCTCCGGCGTGGTGGCGCAGAGTCTGGGCGTGACGGCCTTCCACATCGGCCCGACGATCTCTCCCGGTGTACCCTGGGTTCGCGATATTCATCAGCCGCTCTCACTGGCGCTGAAATCGGGCAATTTTGGCGACGAAGATTTCTTCCGCCGGGCGCAAACGGAGTTTACTTATGTCTGAATCAATCTCTTCCGCTGAGCAGCAGGCGCGCGACGAGATGGTGCGTCTGGGTGCCTCTTTCTTTCAGCGCGGCTACGCCACCGGCTCGGCGGGCAATCTGTCGATGTTGCTGGAGGATGGCAATCTGCTGGCGACGCCGACCGGCTCCTGTCTGGGAGAACTGCAGGGCGACCGTCTGTCGAAGGTGACGCCTCAGGGGGCGTGGCTTTCCGGTGATAAGCCCTCCAAAGAGATCGCGTTTCACCGCGCGCTCTATCTGAACAATCCCGACTGCCGGGCAGTGGTGCATCTGCACAGCCATTACCTGACGGCGCTCTCCTGCCTGGAGGGTCTGGACACCACAAACTGCATTCGTCCCTTCACCCCCTATGTGGTAATGCGGGTCGGTGACGTCCCCGTGGTGCCTTACTACAAGCCGGGCGATGAACGACTGGCTGAGGATCTGGCCGCGCTGGCGCCGCACTACCGCGCCTTTTTGCTGGCGAATCATGGTCCGGTGGTCGTAGGGAAATCCCTGCGGGAAGCGGCCGACAATACGGAAGAGCTGGAAGAGACGGCCCGTCTGATTTTCACCCTGGGTGACCGTTCGATCCGTTATCTCAACGAAGCCGAAGTGGCTGAGTTAAGGAGCCGATAATGCCAAAGTTTGCTGCTAACCTCTCAACGCAGTTCACCGAGCTGCCCTTTGCTGAACGCTTTGCGGCGGCGGCGGAAGCCGGATTTACGGCGGTCGAGTTCCTGTTTCCCTACGACTATCCCGCCACGCAGATCAAAGCGTGGCTGGATGAAAACCAGCTGCAACTGGTGCTGTTCAATACCGCACCCGGTAACGTCGCGGCGGGAGAGTGGGGCGTGTCGGCCATCCCCGGACGGGAAACGGAAGCCAGAGCGGATATCGATCGCGCCCTGAGCTACGCGCTGGCGCTGAACTGCCCGCAGGTGCACATCATGGCGGCGACGGTGCCGCCCGGTGCCGACCGTCAGCGTTACGTTGACACTTTTATCGCCAACATGCGCTATGCAGCGGAACGCTTTGCGCCGCACGGCATCCATCTGCTGATCGAGGCGCTTAATCCGGTCACCAAACCTGGCTATCTCTACGCCAGCCAGTATCAGACGCTGGAGATGGTCGATCAGATCGACCGGCCCAACGTCTTCACCCAGCTCGATTTGTTCCATGCACAGCGGGTGGATGGCAACCTCAGCCACCTGATCCGCCACTATGCCGGACGCTATCGCCACGTGCAGATCGCCTCTGCTCCGGATCGCCATGAGCCGGATGAGGGAGAAGTTAACTATCCCTGGCTCTTTGCGCTGCTGGATGAGGTCGGCTACACCGGCTGGGTAGGCTGCGAATATTTTCCGCGCACGACGACCACGGCAGGCCTGGGCTGGTTTGCCCCCTGGCGCACACGCCACTGATCATCCGCAGCAACTCATCCCATCTGGCCGCCAGACGGGGTGAGTCGCTGCAGCTTAATAACACCAGTGCTGAATTAAAAAACATAACGTACTGAAAATTATAATTAATCAGAGGTCTTCCGATGTCCACTACGCTGCTGTTATCCATCGCGCTGGTCAGCGTGATTCTGCTGTTGTTGCTGGTGATCAAAGCCAAAGTCCATCCCTTTATTGCTCTGCTGATTGCCAGCCTGTTCGTCGCCATCACCACCGGTATTCCGGCCGAAAACATCATGAAGGTGATACTGGGCGGGATGGGGAGCCTGCTCGGCAGTATTGCCGCCATTATCGTGCTGGGCGCGATTCTCGGCGCCATCATAGAGACATCGGGCGGCGCGGACCGGCTGGCGAACCGCTTTGCTCAGCTCTGCGGGCCACAGCGCATGGTCGCTGCGCTGACGACCGTCGCCTTTATCTTAGGGCTGCCGGTCTTTTTTGACGTCGGATTTATCATCGTGGTGCCGCTGATTTACGGTTTTACCAAGGTGATGCGCGTCTCGCCGCTGAAATTCGGCTTACCGATGGCGGGGATGATGCTGATGGTGCATGTGACGGTGCCTACCCATCCGGGACCGGCAGCGGCGGCGGGCCTGCTGAATGCGGATCTTGGCTGGCTGATGATGATCGGTATCGCCCTGTCGATCCCCACGGGCATCGTTGGTTACTTCATCGCTAAAGCGCTAAACCGCAAAAAATATCACCTCTCCGTCCAGGTGCTGGAGCAGCTGCAGCTGACAGAACCCTCCGGCCAGACGACGCCTGGCAGCAACAAAGAGGCTCCGGGGGCGCTGCTGATTTCGGGCTTGATCGTTCTGCCGATCCTGCTGATTATGCTCGGGACCCTGCTGCCACCGCATCTTACGCCGGGCAGCCTGCCGCTGCAGATCCTGACGCTTGTCGGATCCCCGGCGGTCGCCCTGCTGATCACGCTGGCGCTCGCCGCCTGGTTGCTGGGACTGCGGCGCGGCTGGACGGCAGAGAAGCTGGAGACGCTGTCGAACAACGCTATCTCCACCGCGGCGGGCGTGATTTTAGTCTCAGGCGCCGGGGGGGCGTTTGGTAAGGTACTGGTGGAGTCGGGTGTTGGTAAAGCGCTGGCGGGTTCGCTGCAGACCATTCATCTGCCCCTCATCCCGGCGGCGTTTATCTCTCTCTGGCGCTGCGCGCCTCGCAGGGCTCAGCAACGGTCGCGATTGTGACAACCTGCGGACTGCTGAGCACCGCTGTAGCGGGGCTGGGCGAGATGCAGCTGGTGCTGGTCGCGCTCTCCGCCTGTTTCGGTGCGCTGGGGCTGTCACACGTCAATGATTCCGGCTTCTGGGTGGTTACCCGTTATCTCGGGCTGTCGGTCGCTGACGGGCTGCGTAGCTGGACGGTACTGACGACATTGATGGGATTATGTGGTTTTGCGCTGACCTGGCTGGTGTGGACGCTGCTGTAATTCACGCTGTTTCAACAGAAGAGAGTCAGACCCGGCACAGGTGGCCGGGTCGATGCGTTCCGGGGATCAGGAAACCAGCTCCTGAGCATAAAGATAGAGCGCCTTCAGCTGCCCCATCTTTTCAGTGTCTGCCTCATGCAGGTTAGCCAGAGCCTCCAGCTCCTGCATAAAGGCCTGTACCCGATCGCCGTTAAGCACTTCGCGGCGGTGCTGCAACCAGCGCTGCTGCTCAGCATCATCCAGCGTGCCGGGGAAGTTGCGCGCGCGATAGCGGAACAGCAGCTTCGCCACCCGTGCGCTCTCAAAACTCAGATCCAGCGCAGGCAGGTTAGCCGGCGCGGTCTGCCGGATGATGTTCATTCCGGCACGGTCGGCATCACTGAAGAAACCATCATAAAGCTGGGTGTCCACGTCGTCTGACGGCGTGAAAGGTTCGGCCTCGGCAAACAGCGTCACCAGTTTTTCCCGCACCTCGGGCTGCTGACGCAGCAGGGCCAGATTATCCAGGCAGTGCTGACGATCGATATTCAACCGGGCCGCATCCTCCGGCCGCAGCGTACTGGCTGGGGCCAGCACCGGGCACTTATTGATATGCACCAGTTTCACTGGCACCGCAGGCAGATCGCCGAGATCATTTTTTGGCGTGTAAAGCCGCTCGCGCAGCGTGTCGGCATCCAGTTGCAGCAGCGGCGACATATCACCCGCCAGATCGACCACGATCAGCGCATTGCGGTTATCAGGATGCCAGGCCAGCGGCACAATCCAGCTGGTGTTGCCGCGCGCCGCGCCGAACATGCCGGAGACGTGAACAAGGGGTTTCATCTGCGGAATGTCGATCAGGTTCATTAGCTTGTTTTTGTTTCGATGCGTAAACAGAAACGAAAACAGCTTCGGCTGCTTCTCTTTCACCAGCTTCGCCATCGCCAGCGTGGCATAGACATCGGACATCGCATCATGCGCATTTTCATGCGCTACACCGTTGGCTTTGGTCAGATGCTCCAGCCGGAAGCTGGGAAACCCCTCTTCATTTTCCGGCCAGTTGATGCCTTCCGGGCGCAGTGCGTAGCAGGCGCGCATGACGTCCAGCAGGTCCCAGCGCGAGTTGCCGTTTTGCCAGCTCCAGCCATAGGGATCGAAGAAGTTGCGATAGAAAATATTGCGCGTCACTTCGTCATCGAAACGGACATTGTTATAGCCCACCACGCAGGTCTGCTCCGTGGTGAACAGCGTGTGGATACGCTCAGCAAACCCGGCTTCGTTGATGCCGCGACGCATCGCCACCTGTGGCGTGATGCCCGTAATCATGACCGCTTCGGGCTGTGGCAGATAGTCATCAGGCAGACGGCAGTAGAACACCTCCGGCTCGCCTACCGGATTGAACTCGCTGTCGGTGCGCAGGCCAGCAAACTGAGCAGGGCGGTCACGTGAGGGACTGGTGCCAAAGGTCTCATAATCGTGGAAGAGGAAAGTAGGCTGTACGCGGTCGTTATTCAAATTTCATATCCGTTTATTGCATTCACTGACTTAATGAACAGAGTGCGATAGAACGGCTCACTGTTCGTTCTGTATCGGGTTGCGCGCCGCAGGGCGAACACATTATTTTCTGACTGAAAATTCTGTTGTGTCGTCAGTATAGCGGCCCGGGCGGCGTCTGAAGCTACCTCTATGGTAAACCATATTGCGGTGTGGCAGAAACGTCAGGCACGGTGGTCAGCGTCTGTGCTGATCATGAACCCGATTGTCTGGCTTTTGCGCCTGCCTGAGCTGAAACGCGATGCTGTTTATTTTGAGGTTATGCCGGGAGTGCAACGAAGCCATCCGGAGACGGAGACGTGTACTTTTCTCCTGACTGCCGGAATTAAGCCTGTGCGATTCAAAATAACGGGCAGTCCACCCCTTACATCAGGAAATATTATGCTGATGCCGTATCGCTGCTGCAGAGCGTAAGCCACACGCTTCAGCATTATTCAGACAGTAACCCCGCGACCATGCATTACAACCTGCGGACGGGTTCATAATTTTTTTCAATTTAATCAAACCTTCACAACGCTTTTGCCGTAAAACGTGCGGCTGTTTCCGTTTCGTTTTAGAAATTTTCTCCCGTGCAATTAAGGATGAAGTGTTGAAAAGGCGTCTGCTGTTCACCGTTACTGCTACTGTTTTCTGGACCTCGCTGGCACAAGCTGAGGCGATTTCCTTTCCTGTTACACCTCCCGCGATTGATGCAGCGTCCTGGGTTCTGATGGATGCCACGACCGGCCAGGTGCTGACCGCAGGTAATCCTGATGAACGCCGTAATCCTGCCAGCCTGACCAAACTGATGACCGGCTATGTGGTGGATCGCGCCATCGACCAGAAGAAAATCAGCCGCGATGACATGGTTACCGTCGGGAAAGACGCCTGGGCGGCGGGCAATCCGGTGTTCAAAGGCTCCTCGCTGATGTTTCTGAAGCCAGGCGACAAGCTGAGCGTCCGGGATTTAAGCCGCGGCGTGATCATTGATTCCGGTAACGACGCCTGTGTTGCGCTGGCTGACTATGTCGCGGGCAGCGAAGCGAATTTTGTCGGCATGATGAACCATTATGTCGAAAAGCTCGGCCTGCAGAACACCCATTTTGAAACGGTTCATGGTCTGGATGCACCCGGCCAGTACTCCAGCGCGCTCGATATGGCGAAACTGTCACGCGCCATCATTGATGGCGAGCCTGACTTTTACGCGATGTATAGCGAAAAGACGCTGAGCTGGAACGGGATTACCCAGAACAACCGCAATGGCCTGCTGTGGGACAATAATCTGCATGTGGATGGACTGAAGACCGGTCATACCGAAACTGCAGGCTTTAACATCATCGCCTCAAACGTAGTGGGCAAGCATCGCCTGATCGCCGTCGTGATGGGCGGAAAAAGTGCCAAAGGTCGTGAAGAGCAGGCGCGTAAGCTGCTGGTCTGGGGGCAGAACACCTTTGACACCGTCCAGCTGTTCCACGCCGGTAAGAAAATTGGCAGCGAAAACGTCTGGTACGGCAATCCGCATCAGGTCGATGTGGGCACGGCAGAGGATGTCTACCTTTCTCTGCCACGAAGCGATGTACAGAATGTGAAAGCGAAATATGTTATCGCTCGCAAAGATCTGGAAGCGCCGCTGAAAGCTAATGAGGTCATCGGTGAAATTCAGGTGATGGATAAAGATCAGGAAATTGCGCACTATCCGCTGGTGGCGCTCAGCGCAGTCGAACCGGCAGGCGTGATTACCCGTCTGACAGACTATCTGAAGCAGAAGTTCTGATTAGCCGACATCCGGTTCATGAACGGGCAGCCAGCAGGCTGTCCGTTTTGCGTTTCGCCAGACGCGTCGCGCCTGTTACCAACAGCCGATGAAGGTTAAAAAGCCGTGTGTCATTGTTTTAACCTGCTCACAGAGATGTGAGGAGAATGTTGATAATTGTAAGGGAACGTCAAAACGAATCTGAAACTGACCGGCAGGACTGAGTCTGCACCTGATTCAGAGTTAAGATAGCCCCATCGTTATCCCGCAACCGGAAAGTCATTTTGCGTTCTGACAAGCCTATCTCAACACTGGAGTTCTGGCTTTATCGCCACTACCGTTCCGTCCACGGCGTTCGTATTGCCATCGCCTTTATACTCTGCTTTATCTTTGTCCGCGCCACCGGGATCCCGGAAGGCACCTGGCCGCTGATTACGCTGGTGGTGGTGATGGGACCGATCTCGACCTGGGGAAATGTCTTTCCACGGGCGCTGCAGCGCATCAGCGGCACGGTGGCAGGCTCTATCTCCGGCCTGATTGCGCTGAAGCTGGAGTTGATCTCCATGCCGGTAATGCTGGCCTGGTGCGGCCTGATTATGGTAATCAGCGGCTATCTGACGCTGGGCAAACACCCCTATATGGCGCTGTTAATCGGGATTACCCTGTGCGTCGTGGTGGGGGCGCCGACCGGCGATTTCACCGTTGCGCTGTGGCGTGGCGGCGACGTCATTCTGGGGTCGCTGATGGCGCTGCTGTTCACTGCTATCTGGGCGCAGCGCGCCTATACCCACTGGCGTATTCAGCTTTCAGATACGCTGGCGGCCATGGCGAAAATCTATCACGCCGGTTTTTCGCCCAACCTGGTTGAAAAACCGCGTCTGAACAAGCCGCTGGGCAAACTGCTGAGCAGCGTCATCAAAATGCGGGCACTGCTGGAACCTTCCAGCAAAGAGACGCGCATCCCGAAGTCGGTGCTTGAAGCCATTCAGACCATAAACCGTAATATGGTTTACACCATTGAGATGCAGATTAATGCCTGGTGGGCTTCGCGTGATAGCCATCTGATTATGCTTAACGCACCCGCGCTTCGCCGTATGCAGCAGACCACAGAGAACACGCTGCGGGCGCTGTCAGTGATGGCGATAGAGGGCATCAGCGATGAGGGCGGGGCGAACAGTCATGAACTCACCGAAATCAGCGCTGAACTGCGGCGGCTGATCGCCGATGCGCGCAACGACGGACTGGAGGAGACGCCCATCTACGGTTACGTCTGGCTGACGCTGGAACTGGCGAAACAGCTGGAGCGGATGACCGATCTGATGCGGATGGCGCTGCGCAAATAATCACCTCAGACAATGACTTAATGCGAAACCGGGTTTCTTTGCGCTAAGATAAGAGCCAGTCTGAATTTAGCTGTGAAAATTGCTTACCTGGCGGGCTAGCCGCTAAGCTGATCGTTTTGACTCTCTCCCTGCGTCAGCAGGCTCAAAGAAAGGTGCCATCATGGAAAATGCCAAGCAATCATTTCAGGACGTACTGGAGTTCGTACGTATGTTCCGCCGCAAAAACAAGCTGCAGCGTGAAATTGTCGACAACGAGAAAAAAATCCGCGACAACCAGAAGCGCGTCCTGCTGCTGGACAACCTGAGCGAGTATATCAAGCCGGGCATGAGCGTTGAGGCCATTCAGGAAATCATCGCCAGCATGCGTGTTGACTATGAAGATCGCGTGGATGAGTACATCATCAAAAACGCCGACCTGTCGAAAGAGCGCCGCGAGCTGTCGAAAAAAATCAAAGCGATGGGCGTGGGCGAACACCCGAAAGCCTGATGGCAGCCGGTTGCGCCTGAAAGCGCGATCGGTCTGATGTGAACCCGCATCCACTCCGGTGATGCGGGTTTTTTATTGCCTGCCGCTACGCAGATTGCGCAGGCTTACTCGCCTGCCAGCCTGCGGGCAATGCTCTGAAGCTGTTGCGACAGCACCGTTAAATCAGCCTGCTTATCGCCCGGGGGAGCCGTGGTTTCGCGGATCACCAGGGTAGTTTCCAGCGCATCGTTTTCCGGCTCTTTGCCCTGCAACCGGGCCAGCATCCGCTCGACGCTTTGTGCGCCCAGCGCATGCAGGTCCTGTCGTACCGTAGTCAGCGGCGGCTGATACCAGGCGCTTTCGGCGGTATCGTCATAGCCAATCACTGAAATCTCTCCCGGGATCGCCACACCATACTGATGCAGCGCACGCATTGCACCCAGTGCCATCTGGTCGTTCGCCACCAGCAGCGCCTGTGGCAGGTTAGCGGGAAGCTGTGTCATCAGCGCCTGATAACCGGATCGGGCACTCCAGTCACCGCGCAGCGAACAGTGCGGCGTTAACTGATGTTCAGCCAGCACCTGTCGCCAGGCGTTCTCACGCTGACGGGCCGACACCGACCGCTGTGGCCCGTTCAGCAGGCCAATCTGACGATGACCCAGTGCCACCAGATGCTCCACGGCGGCTCGTGCACCGGACTCGTTGGGATACTGACACTGCGCCACGTTAGCCTTAGGTTCAACATCCAGAAACAGCACTGGTTTGCTGCCACAGAGCAGCTGGATCTGCTGTGCCGCCTCTGCCTCCAGCGGCAGGTTAATCAGCAGCCCATCGACCCGCTGCGCCAGCAGTTCGTTCACGGTAGCGGCCGCATCGTTACCGCTGTCCATTGCAATGACCAGATGATACCCCGCGCAGGCGGCACGCTGCTGTATCGCCGAGGCGATTTGCGCAGGGGCCATCAGCGCCAGATTGCTGGTGGCCAGACCCAGCGTGCGCGTCGCCTTGCCCGCCAGCTGCTGCGCCACACGATTCGGCACGTAATTGAGCTGTTGCATCGCCGCCTCAACCTTTTCCCGCGTGCGCAGAGAGACCTGTTGAGATCGATTTAAAACACGTGAAACGGTCTGGTAGGACACGCCAGCCAGTTGAGCGACATCATTGAGGGTCACAGAGCGGGAAGTCATTGCACTCTCCAAAAAATAAGGCGATGAGTGTAGCAAATTTTCCCGCTGCACTGCTGTTGTAAGCCGGACTTTTACCGCCACAAGTCCGGATGCGCCACCGCATCCGGTCCGGGACGTTATCGCTGCTGCAGATAGACCTGCAGATTCACATCCACGGCATTCAGAAGGGGCGTGACGAGGCTGTGACGTTTTGCCCGCAGCAGCAGATCGCCAATGACCTGGTCGGCTTCAATATCATAGCCCTGGGTGAGATCGCGGTACATAGACGAGGTCATCGGCGTCGCCGGGTTGTTTAACAGTTCAAAAATGCGGGCGGTCGCTGCCGGACGCGGCTGATAGCCTTCGGCAGTAATCACGCTCAGAATTTCAGCAAAAATGGCCTGTAGCAGGGCTTCGCCACCCCGCGAGGTGAGAATCTGTCGGGTATCGCCCCGTGCCAGGCAGCAGACCGCACCGAGCGTGCTGAGCAGCAGCCACTTCTCCCATAGCTCAGCCATGATGTCATCGCTGAAACGGCTGTCGACACCCGCATCGCGCAGCGCCGCATCAACCCGCTGCAGCCGTTCATCGTTGTTGCCATCCAGTGCGCCATAATAGATCTGATGCAGCGGCGTCATCTGGATCACTTCGCCATGCTCACCCAGCGTGGCGTTGATTTTGCACAGCCCGCCAATGACGTTATCTTCGCCAAAACGCTGTTGTAGCGTGGCGATGTGCCGCATTCCGTTGAGAATCGGCATGATCAGCGTCTCGGGTCCGACCGCAGGCGCAATATCATCCATGACCTGTTCAAGGCCAAAACTTTTGACCGTTACGATAATCAGGTCATAGTGGCCGGTCAGGCTACGGGCCTGAACCAGTTGCGGCTGCAAGGTTTCCGTGCCCTGAGGCGTCTGTAATACCAGACCATGAGTCTGAAGCTGCTGATAACGCCGCTCGCGCACCAGAAACGTGACGTCCTGGCCTGCCTGAGCCAGTCGGCCACCGAAATATCCGCCGGTCGCGCCAGCGCCTGCCATCAGAATACGCATTTCATTCCTCCTTTGCTGAAAACCTCTACCTTAAAACGCCGTGACCGGGCTTGCCAGCGTTAACCACGTGAAGCGGCAAGGGACGAGCAGAGCAGGCGTATGCAGAGAAAAGAACAACAGAAGAAACAGTCAGGCAGGTTACAGACGGGGCACGCCCTGCACGGCAGCCTGCTGCTCCCACGTCAGTACGCACTGATAGTCCTGACGCTGCACCGGGCTGAATCCGCTTATCAGGCTGGCGTCGCAGACGCGCTGCCAGACGGGATCGCTGACCAGCTGATGCAGGACGGCACACAACGTCTCCCGCTGTGTTGCTGAGGTCCGGGCGGACGTGATCAGTGGTAACCCCGGCGCAGCGGGTGTTTCACCGATGATATGCAGCCCGTTCAGTTCTTCCGGCGCATAGCGCGCCAGCAGCGCCCAGCTCACGCAGTCTACAGCCGCGATATCTGCCCGCGACTCCCGTATCGCCGCCAGTGACTGACGATGACCGCCGCTCAGCAGAAGCCGGGAAAAGGTGATGCCATGACGTGCCGCCATCCAGCGCAACGCATTATAGCCGGAGTGAGAATCCAGACTGTTCACCACCGCCCGCTGGCCATGAAAGTCGGTCAGCATCGCCCGGGGATCCCGCGCAACCAGCCAGCTGCGATAATCACGTCCACTGCAGCCTGGCGCCTGATAGTGAAAAGCGCCGACCAGTAAGACCTCTGGGAGCTGACTCATCAGCGGATAACCACAGGTCTGGCTCAGCAGCAGGCGGTCATCCCGCCAGTGCGTCTGCAGATCGTCGGGCCAGACCGGGTGCGCCCCGATGCCGTTTTGTGCCAGCAGGCCGACTATTGACTGTATCAGGAGGTGCGTGGCGGGTGGATGAATCGTGTACATCGGTAACGCGAGCAGGTGTTGCATCGGTGTTCTCCCCGAGCGGGTCCGGCTATCAATGACCCCTCAGATCGTGACCATCCGCAGCATGAAGCCCGCCGCAGACTTTCTGGCACAGGACATGGATCTGAGGGTAGCGCAGATTCCGCAGTCGCACAGGAAAACAGGGGCTGACCACGCCGCAGCCTCGCTACGTCGAAAATCCTGAATATGGCGCTGAAAGATATTGACTATCAGTAGCGGCATAACAGGCGTAATCTTTTCTTATCAGAAATTGCCTCTGTTTGCGGGCATGTCAGACCCGTCAGGAGAAACACAGATGAAAAATATTGGCTTCTTATCTTTTGGTCACTGGACACCGTCGTCGCAGTCCGCCACCCGAACCGCGCAGGATGTGCTGCTGCAGTCGATCGACTTAGCGGTGGCCGCCGAAGAGCTGGGCGCAGATGGTGCCTACTTCCGCGTTCACCATTTTGCCCGTCAGCTCAGCTCGCCGTTTCCGCTGCTGGCCGCCGTGGCAGCCCGCACGCATAAGATTGAAATCGGCACTGGCGTCATTGATATGCGCTACGAGAACCCGCTCTATATGGTGGAAGATGCCAGCGCGGCAGATTTGATCTCCAACGGTCGTCTGCAGCTGGGTCTGAGCCGCGGCTCCCCCGAGCAGGTTATCGATGGCTGGCGCTATTTTGGCTTCGAGCCCAAAGCGGGTGAGAGCGATGCGGATATGGGCCGTCGTCACACCGAAGAGTTTCTGGAGGTCCTGCGCGGTGAAGGCTTCGCTAAGCCGAATCCACAGCCAATGTTCCCGAATCCACCGGGATTGCTGCGCCCTGAGCCACTATCGGAAGGTCTGCGCGACCGTATCTGGTGGGGCTCCGGCTCTAATGCTACCGCTGTATGGGCCGCAAAAATGGGAATGAATCTGCAAAGTTCCACCCTGAAAGATGACGAAACCGGCGAGCCGTTCCATATCCAGCAGGCGAAGCAGATTCGCGCCTACCGTGAAGCCTGGAAAGCAGCAGGGCATCAGCATACGCCGCGGGTGTCGGTCAGTCGCAGCATCTTTGCGCTGGTGAATGATATGGACCGTGCTTATTTTGGCCGCAGTGGTAACGACCGGGATTCCGTCGGCTTCCTTGATGAGAAAACCCGTGCCATCTTCGGCCGCAGCTACGCCGCAGAGCCGGAGGTGTTGATTAAGCAACTGGCGCAGGATGAGGCGATTGCCGAAGCCGATACGCTGCTGCTTACCGTGCCGAACCAGCTTGGCGTCGCCTATAACGCCCATGTGATCGAGGCGATTCTCAAGTATGTCGCACCGGAGCTTGGCTGGCGTTAATGCTCTGAAAGCGCGTCCGCTTACGCCGGATGCGCTTTCCTTCACCCCGCTTTTTGCTTTAACGCTTGCTCTTTTATTTCCCGCCCCCCGGTCAGTGGCTGCATTCCGGATGAGTGTGACCGCGCCAGCGAATTGTGACCCTGGAAAGCTGATGCGGGTTGTGAAACCGTGGCAGTCAGAATAGTCTCAGGGAGCGCCTGCCGCTTCGCTCGCCTCCAACAACAGGGTGACAGACGTCTTTTCATTGTTTTCAGCTTTTGAATGAGCATCATAAAAAGGTAAAAGCTATCAAACAGATAGGATGAGACAGGTGTGCGTTCCTGAAAATCCTCTATAGAGTAGCGATGAAAATACAAAAAAGAGGTGTGACCATGAGCAATTCCGTTGATGAAGATGCAAAAGATGCAAAGCCTATCGCCGAAGCCGATCGCGAAGCGCCCGAGAGCAAATGTCCCTTTCATGCAGGCAAGCCTGCGCAGTCAAATCAGGCACCGGGCGGTGGCACCACGAACCGTGACTGGTGGCCAAATCAACTCCGTGTTGACCTGCTGAATCAGCATTCATCCCGTTCCAACCCGCTCGATGAAACCTTCGATTACCGTAAAGAGTTTGCAAAACTCGATTATGCTGCGCTGAAGGCGGACATCAAAGGGCTTCTCACCGAGTCACAGGCGTGGTGGCCCGCCGACTGGGGCAGCTATATCGGCCTCTTTATCCGCATGGCCTGGCACAGCGCCGGAACCTATCGATCCGTTGACGGACGCGGTGGTTCAGGTCGTGGCCAGCAGCGTTTTGCACCGTTAAACTCCTGGCCGGACAACGTCAGTCTGGATAAAGCGCGTCGTCTGCTGTGGCCCATCAAGCAAAAATATGGCCAGAAGATCTCCTGGGCCGACCTCTACATTCTGGCGGGTAACGTCGCGCTGGAAAACTCAGGCTTCCGCACCTTCGGCTTTGGTGCCGGTCGGGAAGATGTCTGGGAACCGGATATGGATGTTAACTGGGGCGAAGAAGCCGCCTGGCTGGAACATCGTCATCCCGAAGCCCTTGCTCAGTCGCCATTGGGTGCCACTGAAATGGGTCTGATTTATGTCAATCCGGAAGGGCCGGAACACAGCGGCGATCCTGCCTCGGCTGCCCCGGCGATTCGCGCCACCTTTGGCAATATGGGCATGAACGATGAAGAGATCGTAGCTCTGATTGCAGGCGGCCATACGCTGGGTAAAACCCACGGTGCGGCACCCGCCAGCCACGTTGGCGTCGATCCGGAAACGGCACCTATCGAAGCGCAGGGGCTGGGCTGGGTGAGCAGCCACGGCAGCGGTGTCGGTCCCGATGCCATCACATCCGGTCTGGAAGTCATCTGGTCGCAGACACCAACTCAGTGGAGCAATTACTTTTTCGAAAACCTGTTCAAATATGAGTGGGTTCAGACGCGCAGCCCGGCGGGGGCAATTCAGTTTGTCGCCGCAGATGCACCGGAAATCATTCCGGATGCCTTCGACAGCGCGAAGAAACACAAGCCCACCATGCTGGTTACCGATCTGACACTGCGTTTTGATCCGGAGTTCGAAAAGATTTCGCGTCGTTTCCTCAACGATCCGCAGGCGTTTAACGAAGCCTTTGCCCGTGCGTGGTTCAAGCTGACTCACCGTGATATGGGGCCGAAAGCGCGCTACATCGGACCTGAAGTGCCGCAGGAAGATCTGATCTGGCAGGATCCGCTGCCTGCACCAGTGTTCCATCCGACCGTTGCGGACATTGCACAGCTGAAAGAGAAGATTGCCGCCTCCGGCCTGAGCGTCAGCGAGCTGGTGTCGGTGGCCTGGGCGTCGGCCTCGACCTTCCGTGGCGGTGACAAACGTGGCGGTGCCAACGGCGCGCGTCTGGCCCTGCTGCCGCAGCGCGAATGGGACGTCAATGCCGTCGCCGCGCGCGTGCTGCCGACGCTGGAAGCCATTCAGCGCGACGCTCACAAAGCTTCACTGGCGGATGTAATCGTGCTGGCGGGTGTAGTGGGTGTGGAGCAGGCGGCGAAAGCGGCAGGCGTATCCCTTGATGTGCCCTTTACCCCTGGCCGGGTGGATGCGCGTCAGGATCAGACCGACGTTGAGTCGTTCAACCTGCTGAAACCGCGTGCAGACGGCTTCCGCAATTACGGCACTGGTTTCGGCAAAACCACGACCGAAAGCCTGCTGATCGACAAAGCGCAGCAGCTGACGCTGACCGTACCGGAATTGACGGTGCTGGTGGGCGGCATGCGTGCGCTGGGCGCTAACTTCGATGGCAGCCAGCACGGTATCTTCACGCAGCAGGTCGGCACGCTGAACACGGATTTCTTCGTAAATCTGCTGGATATGCGCACCGAGTGGAAGGCCGCCGATAGCCGGAATGAAGCTTTCGTGGGTCGCGATCGCGTCAGCGGCGAAACCCGCTTTACCGCCACCCGTGCCGATCTGGTGTTTGGTTCCAACGCGGTGTTACGCGCCTCGGCGGAAGTCTACGCCAGCAGCGATGCGCGTGAAAAATTTGTCAGAGACTTCGTGGCTGCCTGGACCAAAGTGATGAATCTGGATCGTTTCGATCTCTGATTGCTCTGAAGGCTGAACCCGTCTGACAGGCGACTGCACCCCAAACGCTGGCATGCCAGCGGAGTAGGGTGCAGTTTTTTGCGTATTTTGATGGCAGGTCCGATATCCCTTTTTCCCGGACCCGATCGGGCAGAGTATTACTCGTCTAATGTCAGCGGCGGCAACTGCGCAAAAATGCTCAGGAGGCCTTCGCCCCAGCCTTTACGGATCATGTCGAAATAGGGATGTGTTTCGGTGATACGGTGCTGTTGCGCCGTGCTGAAACTCTCTGTGGGATAGATCATCACATCCAGCGGCAGGCCAACGGAAAGATTGCTGCGCAGTGTGGAGTCCATCGAAATCAGCGCACATTGCATCGCCTGCTCCAGCGCAGTGTCGTAGTTCAGCACGCGATCAATTATCGGCTTACCATATTTACTTTCACCGATCTGAAAGTAGGGCGTGTCGTGCGTGGCCTCGATGAAATTCCCCTGTGGATAAATATGAAACAACCGCAGCCCTTCTCCTTTGATCTGTCCACCCAGCAGCAGATTGCAGCTGAAATCAGTATTGCCCCCCTGATTGGTGCCGCTGTCCCGTGCAATGACCTCACGAACCGTTTCACCCAGCAGGCTGGCGGCATCGTAAAGAGAGGTGACGTTAAGCAGATTTTCACGCTCATCGTCTGCGCAGCGACGATGCAGCAGACTGATAATGCTCTGTGTGGTTGCCAGGTTTCCGGCACTCTGGATCACCAGCACGCGTTCATCACTCTGATGAAAAACATGCAGTTTACGGAAGGTGGAGATATGGTCCACTCCGGCATTGGTGCGTGAATCTGAAACAAACACCAGACCAGAGGACAAGCGCATAGCCACACAGTAAGTCATAGGCTTCCTCAGATATTCAGGATCATTGCGGAACATCAAGCATGGCAACGGCAGCGACGGTGCGCATCTCTTCGCTTCCTCCACCTAACCGGCTACCGCGAACCGGGCAGGCATCAAGATAATCGATGCCCACAGCCAGTTTCAAATGTTGATTCGGTTTGCAGGTATTATTGGTGACATCGAAGCTCTGCCACCGATCATCCAGCCAGGCTTCTGCCCACGCATGCATAGCCACATGCGCCGAGTCGGCTGTGTAAAGATAACCACTGACGTATCGTGCCGGAATGCCCAGGCTGCGACAGCAGGCCAGGAAAACGTGAGTGTGGTCCTGACATACCCCCGTTTGTGCTGAAAAGGCGTCAGACGCGCTGTCCTTAACCGACGTGCTGCCAGGCGTGTAGGGCATTTTCGCCAGCAGTTCGCCCATCAGGCTGCACAGACTTTCATGCTGCGCCTGGGGACGATAATAGTGGCTGGCAAAATCGCGGATGGCACCATCAGCCCGGGTCAGCGGACTGGTGCGCAAAAACACCAGCGGCGAAAGAGGGCCACAGTTATCATCCTCCATGTTGTCTTCGATTTCGACCACGCCGTTGGCGACAATGGTGATCGCCTGATGCGGCTGATCGAGTGTCAGAACATGCAGCACATTGCCGTAAGCATCCAGCGTTCGTGTGGCATATTCCGGTAGAGACAAATCCCAAGATAAAATCGTCTGATGGCTGGAATCCTGCGGTGTGAGGCGGAGGTACTGGGTACTGTGTTTCACCTGTTGCGCATAGCTGTAATGCGTCTGATGCGTCACGTTCAGTTTCATTATTGCGCCTCCAGATAGGTTTGATGAATGCTTTCAGCGATGGCATTGGTCTGCGCCAGAAACTGCATCAGCCAGGGGCTGAGCCCCTTCTCTGCGATTTCATCCATGTCAGTGAAACGCAGCTGAGCATGAAGAGTATGAACCTGACGCCGGGGCAGATTACCCGTTGCGCCGCCGATCTCCTCCAGCTGTCCGGCCATGATTTCGATGCAGGAAAGCAGGGATCGCGGTAACTCCCGGCGCAGTATCAGCAGTTCGGCAATATGCTTCTGGCTGATTTGTTGCTTATAGAGCGTGTGGAACGCCTCGCGGGCGCTGACCGCACGCAGCAGCGTATCCATGCGGTAATATTCACGGACCGGATCGTCATCGGCATTCAGAAGCTGGTTCTTAGCATCCAGCAGGCGCGCAGTGCTGTCTGCGCGTTCAAGCAGCGTACCCAGACGGATGAAGTTCTGTGCATCACTGCGCAGCAGAGTGCCAAACATCGCACCCCGAAACAGGTGTGATCGCTCTTTGACCCAGTCGAAAAAGGCATCCGCACCGGCAGAACCGACCCCCTGACGGCGGATCAGTTTCATCTCTATCCAGGTAGCATTGATGCTTTCCCAGACTTCAGAAGAGAGACTGCCGCGTACGGCATGCGCATTTTGCCAGGCCATTTGCAGGCAACTGAAAATGCTGCTGTGATTGAAGCTGTCCAGGGCGAAAAAGTTAAGCAGATGACTCATCGACACCTGCGGATAATGTTCGTCGAACAGTCGCCGCGTGCCGGTCATGGTTAGTGGTACCAGTAAATCATTGTTTTCATCGCGTGCGTGGACATCCCGGATCGACATCATCGAGAGCTTATTGGTGACATCCAGCAGGCGGGCAATCGTCTCGGCGCGTTCCAGATAACGCGCCATCCAGTAGAGTTCGCTGGCTGTTCGGCTTAGCATGCGTCATTCTCCATCGAATTTTCTTCCAGTACCCAGGTATCTTTGGTTCCGCCGCCCTGAGAGGAATTGACCACCAGCGAGCCTTCTTCCAGCGCTACGCGGGTTAATCCTCCAGGGACCAGTCGAATTTCGGCACCGGTCAGCGCAAAGGGGCGCAGATCGATATGACGAGGCGCAAGGCCGTTGCCAACAAACGTCGGGCAGGTGGAAAGCGCCAGGGTTTCCTGCGCGATGTAGTTCTCTGGCCGGGCGCGCAGGAGGTCGCGGAAGCGTTCAATTTCCGCCTTGCTGGCCGAGGGGCCAATCAGCATGCCGTAACCACCGGCACCATGAACCTCTTTTACGACCATTTTTTCCAGGTTCGCCAGCACGAAGGAGAGATCGCTTTCCTTGCGGCATTGCCATGTCGGCACGTTGTTCAGGATGGGATCTTCCGCCAGATAGTAGCGGATCATCTCCGGCACGTAGGGGTAAATGGATTTATCGTCTGCCACGCCGGTTCCGATCGCATTCGCCAGCACCACGCCACCCGATCGGTAGACCGAGAGTAGGCCAGGCACTCCTAGCATGGAATCGGCGCGGAACGCCAGCGGGTCGAGAAAGGCGTCGTCAATACGTCGATAGATCACATCAATTTTGCAGGGGCCAGCTGTTGTGCGCATAAACACTGCACCATCTTTCACAAACAGATCGACACTCTCAACCAGTTCAACGCCCATTTGCTGTGCAAGGAAACTGTGCTCGAAATAGGCACTGTTAAAACGGCCTGGCGTCAGCACGACGACCGTGGGATCATTGACGGTCGTGCTTTCGCGCAGGGTTTGCAGTAAATGGGAAGGGTAGCGTGAAACCGGCGCGATGCGCTGTCCGGCGAACAGTTCGGGATATAACCGCATCATCATTTTGCGGTTTTCCATCATGTAAGAAACCCCGGATGGCGTTCGCAGGTTGTCTTCCAGCACGTAATATTCGCCATCTCCGCCCCGTACCATGTCCGTTCCGGCAATGTGGGCGTAAGTGTCCCGATGAAGGTTGATGCCCTGCATGCAGGGCTGATACTGATCGTTGGCCAGCACCTGTCCGGCGGGCACAATGCCTGCTTTCAGGATTTTCTGGTCATGATAAATATCATGCAGAAAAGCATTCAGTGCCAGAACCCGCTGGCGGATCCCGCGGTCAAGCATCTGCCATTCGCCTGCCGGAATAATACGTGGCACGCTGTCGAACGGGATCAGGCGTTCCGCAACATCATCTTCGCCATAAACGTTAAAGGTAATCCCCACCCGGTGAAACAACAGCGCCGCTTCCTCTTTTTTACGCTGGACTGCCTGTTGATCGGCCTGCTGCAACCATTGCCAGTAATCCTGATAGTGGCTGCGATGTTTGCCTTCAGCCGTCAGCATTTCATCAAAAAAGGGTGAATCGGAAAGGTCAATCTTGATCATCATCACCTCACAAACTGAGCAGGCTGTAATTGAATCGTTCACTAGCCATAAAGCTCAGGCATAAAGTGTGCCAGCGTGCAAAATAGGCTGAAAATCAGGGCTGATGAGGGCGTCTTGCCTCAATTGGGTGCGATCCGCCTGCGGGTTGGGTTAAAAGAGGGCAGAAAGCGTCCATCGGAAGGAAAAATGATCGCTGATGAGGCGCCCTGGATGATGTGAAACAGGCGAGTCACTACTGACACCGTGGTTTTGACAGGGATGTTTACTGGAATTGCCTGATTGAGAACAGGCGGGCGATTTTCAGACAGAGTAAACGTAAAAAACCCGCTCAGGTTTCCCTGAGCGGGTTTCTTGAATCTGGCTCCTCTGACTGGACTCGAACCAGTGACATACGGATTAACAGTCCGCCGTTCTACCGACTGAACTACAGAGGAATCGTTTGAACGGGGCGCATAGTAACGGCCGCGCCCGGCCATGTCAAAGCTCTTTTTCATAAATCTTTCTGACTGCTGAAATAGTCGCCACTTTGCTGTGTCAGATGGCGAAAACGTGCCTCCGCAGGCGGAAGAGGCCGCTGAAACCGCCATCAAAACTGAGGTGTTTATGAGGGGTTCTGGCAGGGGATAGCGCTTGTCAGACGGCATCAGGCGTGATTTTAACGAATAGTTTTTTACTGCCGTCACAAACTGTTATTTCCGGCTTTGTCAGCCGCAAAACCGAAACGTAGATTTCATTTCATCCCTGAACTGAATTTCGGAGCTGAAATGAACAAAGTCAGAATCGGCATGATCGGCAGCGGCTATATCGGACGTTGCCACGCCATTGCCTATGCGCAGGCGCCAACCGTGTTTGCGCTGAAAGGCGAAATCGTCCGGGAGATGCTGGCCGAGGTGAATCCTGAGCTGGCGGCCCGTCAGGCAGCAACCTTTGGTTTCGCACGCTCCACAGGGGACTGGCGTGCGCTGGTCAGCGATCCGGCCATTGATGTGGTCGACATCTGCGCGCCCAACTTCCTGCACAAAGAGATGGCGCTGGAAGCGATACGTCACGGCAAGCATGTCTATTCAGAAAAGCCGCTCTCATTAAGCGTGGCGGATGCACAGGAGATGGTGGCAGCCGCACAGGCCGCAGGTGTCAAAACCCTGGTCGGCTTTAACTACATGAAAAACCCGACCAGCCAGCTGGCGAAAGAGATTATTGCCGGTGGCGAGATCGGTGAGGTGGTGCACTTCTACGGTACCCATAATGAAGACTATCTTGCCTGCGCAGAAACGCCGCGTGACTGGCACTGCCAGAAAGCGCTGGCGGGACTCGGTGCGCTGGGCGATCTCGCCGCGCATATTGTGAATATGGCGCATTATCTGGTGGGGGAAATTACAGAGGTGAGTGGCGATATGATGACGGTCATCACCTCGCGGCCGGACCCGAAAGCGCCCGCACAGCAACTGCCGGTGGAAAATGAGGATCAGGCCAGCGCGCTGCTGCGGTTCAGCAACGGTGCGCATGGGGTGATTGAAACCTCTCGTATTGCCTGTGGCGCAAAAATGGGCCTGACGTATGTCGTGACCGGCACCAAAGGCACGCTGCGCTATACGCAGGAGCGCATGGCCGAGCTGGAACTCTATCTGCATGATGAACCTGCGGGTCGGCAGGGATTTAAAACCCTGCTGACCGGACCCGCTCACCCGGACTACGCCAGCTTCTGCGTCTCCGCCGGCCACGGTATTGGCTTTAACGATCAGAAAACCGTTGAGATTCGCGACCTGATTAACGGGATTGCGGCTGGCGATCGGATGTGGCCCGATTTTGCGGAGGGGTTACAGGTACAGAAGGTGCTGGAAGCGATTGCGCATTCGGCGGAGCAGCGCCGCTGGATGAGGGTTTAATCGCGGGCAGGGCGGGAAACCCGTGCTTCCCGCCCGTGTGTATCAGATCAGGCCGCTTTTTTCCCACCACAGCCTGTCGAGCGCATAAAAGCGATCGCGCTGACTTTCAGGCTGGTTGAGGTCGCGTTTCCACGGCTTGGCCAGAATATAGTGCAGGTTCTTTACCTGATTGTCCTGCCAGAGGCCGCTGTGCTGGAACGGCAGGGTTTTTAACGCGTTGTAGATATAAGAGAGCGGTTTCCAGCGTCCGGCAAAAACTTCATTCAGCAGATCCTGCTCGGAGAAAGGATAGGCGCTGAGATCGTCAATGGCGGCGATACGCTTTTCCAGCATATCGAACATCGCGTTGTCCGGCTCAAGCACCAGAAAACCACCATTCAGATAGATGTCCAGCTCCGCAGGCGCGGTTTCACCGCGGGCCTGCCAGGTATAGTGACACTGCTCGGGCTGCCACTCCGGCGGATAAGAGGCGATTTTATTCGGGTTACAGCGGCAGGCGTGGCAGGCAGCCAGCACATTCCCGCCGAGATCCAGGGTAAACAGCTCATCCATATTTTTCAGCACCAGCATATCGGCATCCAGAAACACCACACGCTGATAATCGGTGAGCTGCCAGGCACGCAGCTTGGTCCAGACTTCACCAAACTGCGCTGACGCGTAATGCTGAGCCAGATCGTCACGCGGATAGAGCGGCTCGACCGGCTTAACCACACAGCCTGCATCTCGCAGAATCTGACAGTCAGCCTCAGGAATGGCGTGTGTGGTCATGACCACCAGCGGCCACTCGCTCTGGCTCTGCTGCAGTGAACGGTGCAGCGCTTTGACGCCCACCAGATAATCGGGTTGTGTTAACAGCGTTACCCAGGCAAACATAGCGTTCCTCAATCAGTCAAAAAGTGGCGTGATGTAGTCATTACCCAGCCGACCCTGCGGATCGAGCTGGCTTCGCAGGGCGCGGAAAGCGTCCCACTGCGGATAGAGCTCACGCCAGTTATAGCGATCTTCATCGTAATACTTACCCCAGTGCGGGCGGCCTCCCTCTTCGGCGAGCAGCTTTTCCACTTCAGTCAGGAAGTGCAGTCCTTCCTGCGACAGCGAACCATCGTCAGCGTAATAGACCACAAAGCCAAAGAAACAGGTGGGCTGGTCCGCTGCCGGGCTGAGCCAGGCGGATGACGCGCCGGTACAGCGCAGGATAATCGGGTAATGCATGTGCGGACGCTTCTCTGCATACCACGCCTTGATCCGGCGAATGATGGCGGGCGTTTTCGCCAGGGGCACGCCAATCTCCACGTTGATCTGCGGCACCGCAATACCCCGGCAGAAAAGCTGATAAATGTCACCGGTTACATCGGTGAAGTCACGGAAGCGGGTGACGGTGCGGAACTGTTTACCGCCTTTGCCATGGATCTGCGTGTCGCGATGCATGTGCGCCAGTGTCTGATCGATGGTGGCATTAAGGCTTTCGTCAACGTCACCCTCATGTTCCACCACCTGACGGCCCTGTTCCTCGTAGCGCTGACGCTCTTCATCACTGGCTTCGTGCGCGTTCCAGACATGCATCAGGTTATCATCCACGAACCACCAGGCTTTGCTCAGTGTGTAGTCGTCGTTCCAGCGCAGCAGATCCGCTTCCAGCGTATCGGCAGAGACGGCGTTTTTGTGGCAGGTGAAGATGCGGAACGGCTGCGTGCGCAGCGTAACCGCCGTCACGATCCCCAGCGCGCCCAGCGACACCTGCGCCGCCGGAAAATCGGCCTCGCCGCGCACAAATTCGCGTACGCTGCCGTCGGCCAGCACCATCCGAATGGAGAGCGCCTCATCGGCTATCGAACTCTGCTGCAAACCCTGACCGTGGGTGCCGGTTGCCATTGCACCGGCCAGCGTCTGAATCGCGATGACGCCTGGCGACGAGGCCAGCATGCGATTCATTTCGGTCAGGTGGCGATAGACCTGCTCCAGCGGCGTCGCGCCAGCAAAGGTGACGCTGTGGTCGTCACTGGCAATCAGGCCGCGCAGTGCGCTGAGATCAAGCAGCAAATCGTCTTTACCGACGTTCAGCATGCGGCCCGGTGAAAGTTTGCTGCCAATCACCCGAATCTGACCGCGTGACGTCTGGATTAATTTCTGTAACGCCGCTTCGCTGGCGGGGCGGCGGACCTGATTACGTGTGCCGATTTGCGCATTCTGCGCCCAGTTCCACAGCGCATCATCATCGGGTTCAATATGGGTCTGGCGAAGCGGATAAAGGCGTGCGTCTCTGCTCACAACAGCGTTCCTTTTACAGGGTTTAATGACAGTGATTTACTAAGCGTAGACCATGAGTAAGCGGAGCCCGGGCCAGGCACTCTTATTTGCGGATATAACGGAGCGTGGCAGTGACAGCCAGCTGGCGATTGCGGCGGATACTCTCCTCTTCACTGTTGTCCGGCATGAAGAGGGCGCTGAAGGTATAGCGGTTTGAAACATGATGCACACAGATGCTGCTGATCAGGCGATGGACATCGAGGGTTTCGACATCGGTAGTGAAGATCCCCTGCTGCTGCCCGCGTGACAGAATGTCATCCAGCAGATCGAGCGCGCTGCGGTTAACGGTTTTAATCTGCGGCGACTGGGTGATGTAGCGGCCGCGCAGCAGGTTCTCGCTGCAGACCAGCCGGATAAAATCGGGATGGGCGACGTGATAATCGAAACTCGCCTCGACCAGGCGCGTCATCGCCAGTTCCGGCTCCATCGCTGCCAGGTTCAGACCCGTTTCATGCTGGCGAATCTGCTGATACACCTGTTCCAGTACCTCAATGTAGAGCTGTTCCTTGCTGCCAAAGTGATACACCACCATGCGTTTGGTGGTCTGCGCATGTTCGGCAATCTGCTCCAGCCTGGCGCCCTGCATTCCAAACTCTGCGAAGGTTTTCAGTGCGCCGGCAATGATACGTTTCTTCAGCCCTTCAGGGTCATTTTTACGTTTTTTTAATTCAGACATGGTGCTCAACAGGATAATTTTGACCGGAGAATGGTAGCACAGTGTGCAGGGGGCAACCGCTATCACCGGGACCGCAAATGCGGCAGCCTGGTACAGTCCGGACGATTACGGGTATAATCCGGGGAATAATTTAACAGGTTCAGAGACGACAATGACAAAACTCACCTTGCAGGAGCAGATGCTGAAAGCGGGACTGGTATCCAGCAAAAAGATGGATAAGGTTAACCGGACTGCGAAAAAATCCAGAGTTCAGGCCCGTGAAGCCCGGGCTGCGGTGGAAGATAACAAAAAGGCCCAGCTTGAGCGGGACAAGCAGCTGAATGAGCAGCAGAAACTGGCGGTGCTCTCGAAAGAGTACAGGGCACAGATCAAACAGCTGATCGAAATGAACAGAATTGACGTGTCGCGTGGCACTATCAGCTTCAACTTCACCGATAACAACCTGATTAAGAAAATCATGGTGGATAAGCCGACGCAGACTCAGCTGATTAATGGTCGCCTCGCCATCGCCCGTCTGGTGGGTGATAAGGACGGTGAAAACCCGTATGCCATTATCCCGGCCAGCGTGGCGGACAAAATTGCCCAGCGTGATGCCAGTGCCATTGTTTTAAACAGCGCACTGAGTGAAGAGGCTGAGGACGAAGATGACCCCTATGCGGACTTCAAAGTTCCAGATGATTTAATGTGGTAATGCTCCGCAGATCAGAACGGGCTGGGCGCGGAGAGCGTCATGGGTTCGCCGCTGACCGGATGCGTCAGCGTCAGTTCGCTGGCGTGCAGCATCAGCCGTTCTGCCTGCTCTGCGCCAGGCAATAACCGGCCGCCGTACAGATCGCAGCCCAGGATCGGATGGCCCAGTTGCTGACAATGAATACGCAGCTGGTGGGTGCGTCCGGTTTCAGGCGTCAGCGCAACCCGGGTCACCGGCAATCCACCCTGGCTCTCCCCCGGAAAAATTCCCCGTTCAATGACCCGATAGCGTGAGCGCGCGGGTTTACCCGTGTCCGGGCAAATCACCATTCTGGGAAACTGCGCCGGATCTTTCGCTATCGCAGCGTCAATCACCCCTTCTTCATCAGCCAGATGGCCGCACAGTAAAGCCTGATAGGTTTTGCTGACGCGACGCTGGCTGAACTGCTGGCAGAGTGCTGCATTAATCAGCCTGTTCCGGGCCACTATCATCAGCCCGGACGTGCCGAAATCCAGCCGGTGAACCAGCGTGCAGCCGGGAAACCGTGCCACCAGACGATGATGCACAGAATCGAGATTCAGCGGATTTTTACCTGACAGACTCAGCAATCCGCTGGGTTTATTGATGACCAGCACATGCTCGTCCTCAAAAAGCAGGGTGACCGGCTCAACGCAGGGCGGGGCAATAAACGTATCGTTAATGACAGACATCGGACAACCAGCAGGAAAACGGGAGCGGATCATACCCGATCGCCGGGTTAATGACGACGCCGGAGCAGCCCGGCAATCTTAGGTCAGAACTCACGACTTTCTGTTACAGAGGCAGCGTTTGTCTGTTGCGAGGACAGGTGGCCATAAGCGGTAAAAACCAGACAGACCGTCGCCGCCAGCAGCGTAAGAAGAACAGAAAGTTTCATGTTAATGCCCGGAAGCGGGAGAATCGCCAAGTCTGACAGCCTGGGCAAACAGCGACAAACAGAACAATCCGGAAAAAAAGATTAAGTACATTTGTTCAGCAGGTTACGCAATTATTAGTGATTTATTCGGGCAGTTCTTCTTTTTACGACTACAGTCTCTGGTGAGGTTGTCATCAATTCGTACCTAATGGAGGATTTTCTGTGTTAATTCAAAACGACGAGAAAGGCCACGTCATTATTGGTGAAGCGGCACTGAGCCTCGCCCTGGGTGAAAAAGAAATTAGTATTGCAACACTCTTTACTCAGCTGGGATATATGGCGAAAGCGGAAAGCAATGCTGACCGGCTGGCGCAAATCTCCGAGGCCAGAACATGGCTGAGTAGTTTTAAGTCACCGGAGATTGCTCAACAGCAGGTGCCGTACCTGCAGACACTCGCAGGCCTGAACGACGAACTGAACTAGCAGCAACTGAACTGACGCCAGTAGACGTAGTCCGGCTCCGGCCGGAAAACGACGAAGCGGACGACCTCATCGGTTGCGCGAGAGCGTATACCGGCCGGAGAAACTGTCAGGGACGACACTCCTCCAGCCACACTTCTTTTTCTCACCTGAAACCTCAGGCAGACAAAGAAGACCATCAGGCGCTGACCAGACTGTTTCAGCTCTCACTCTCGTTCATCTCGCCCTGACGTTGTATGCCCATTCTCATCCTGTCGTGTCATCTCCGTATGGGAGACAACATTTCATGCTTCAGAAAAGCGGAGCGGAGAAGCATCCGGGCCAGCCTTTTCACTGAGGCTGGCGGAATGATTATTCAGGTGTGGCTGAGCCCGTCGTCAGAAGCTTTCCCAGCCGGTATCTGAGGCGGCTTTAGCCGGCATGGCGGGCACCAGGCGGGGGGGTATCGCTGGCGAGGTTTGGCTGATGCTGTGCTGCACCGCAGAGAGCCGGAATACCGCGACTGTTTTTTCCAGCTCATCCGCCTGAGACTCCAGCGACGTGGCGGCGGCGGATGACTCCTCAACCAGCGCTGCGTTCTGCTGGGTAGTCGAATCCATCTCGGCCATGGCGGTTGCAATCTGAGAAATGCCACGGTTCTGCTCATCTGAGGCGGCAGCAATTTCACCCATAATATCCTTGACCTGACTGACCGAACGCACAATGTCGTTCATGGTTGTCCCGGCCCGTTCCACATATTCAGAACCATCATGTACCCGATCGAGTGACTCGCGAATCAGCGTTTCGATCTCTTTAGCGGCCAGTGAACTGCGCTGGGCAAGGTTACGAACTTCGCCAGCGACGACCGCAAAACCACGACCCTGTTCGCCCGCGCGCGCAGCCTCGACGGCGGCGTTCAGCGCCAGGATATTTGTCTGGAATGAGATGCCATTGATAACGTTTATAATGTCGCCAATTTTGCCCGAGCTCTGGCTGATGTTGTTCATCGTGTTAATGACGTCATGGATAATTTCACCCCCGCGTCCGGCATTGACTGACGCCTCTGTCGCCAGCTGACTGGCATGATGGGCGTTTTCCGCATTCTGCTTCACGGTTGAGGAGAGTTCTTCCATACTGGCTGCCGTCTGAACCACTGCGGCAGACTGCTGTTCGGTACGGGAGGAGAGGTCAGTATTTCCTGCCGCAATTTCGGCTGAGGCACGCGCCACGCTGCTGACGCCATCCCGTACCTTCGTAATAATGGTCTGTAAACTGGCGCTCATAGCATCGACGGCCTGCATCAGCTGGCCTAATTCATCTCCCCGCGTGGCGTTCAGCGAGGGGGTTAAATCCCCTTCCGCAATACGCTGGGCAACGTTGAGCGTCTCTTTTATTGGACGGGTAATACTGCGGGTAATCTGCCAGGCGATCAGCAGGCTCATGACGACGCAAATCAGTGACGCAAAGCCAATGCGCCATTCCGCCTGTTTAATAAAGGCTGCAGACGAATGGGACTGGAAGACAAAGATATCGGACACGGCGCTGTTTAATCGTTCTGCGGCTGTGGTCAGTTGCGCGGATTCCTCTTTCTCTTTCACGGTAGCCGCAAGATAGAGCGTCACGGGCTGGCGCTGCTGGGCCAGAATAGTGAGGACGACGCGGGAAAGTTCATCGATAGCCGGCTGGTTAAAGCTGTTCAGTTGCTCACTCAGTGTGGTAATAACACTGTATTTTTCAATGACTGCATCCCGGCCAGCCTCGGAGGGCTTGTCCAGAAACGCTTTTTCAATATTCACGACGTCGAATAATTCTGCTGCCAGCCTGGAAAGGGGGAGTGCGGCTTCGGGGGTCTGTGCCAGATCCAGTGATTCGAACTGATGAGCCACCCTGTTCAGCTGGTCTGTTTTTATTAATTCCAGCTCGCGGGTGGTTGACTGAGCGGCGGTCAAAAACTTCTCCCGCTGTTTCAGATACTGCTCAAGCAGTTGTCCCATCATAGAAACTTTCTGCTGACCGATTTCATCCCATTGAAAGGCAGAGAGGCGTTTATAAAGAACTTCAAGTTCCGTCAGCGCCTGAACGTTGAGTGCGGCAAACTTAGGATCTTTGGTGTACTGGAACAGGGTTCGGTTCAGGCGTGCCTGACTCAGGACGTCGACCATTTTCACCGTCACCGTTCGCCGGGCGGAATTGTCTTTGATACTACGGAAACAGTCAAAAGCCATAAAGGTAATAGCAAGCGAAGCCGCGATGACGAGAACAAATCCGGCACCCAGTTTTTTCCCGATTTTGATATCGGAGATGCGTTGAGAGAGGCCCATAGGTTTTACCTTTAATGAGAAGCCGAGAACAGGAAAATGATTAAATTTAAGGCTGATCTTCTTATCGTCCGGTATCACAAAATCTTTAAGTTTATTTACCTTTAACCCGGTAAATTTATTAATGAGATTCTCAGGGTTTAACGGCGAAGCTATCTGCCTGTCAGCTGACTCATTTTTTTAAATTTATGATTTTTAATTATTATTTTAAAGAAGGGGATAGTTAAGTTAATGCATTTTTTCGGCCGTTTTAAAAACATTGATCCTGATCAATTTAATCAACATGAAGTGTAAAATGGAGCGTAGGGGATGAAAGATTTAAGCGATACTTATCAATATAATGATAAGGATCTTAATCTTTAGCCTTAAATGCAGTGAACTCCCCAGCTCCGCACCCGTTATTGTTTCTTTTAATCTTTATTGCCGGGATCTGTGCCTTTATTTGCAGCCTGTCCGCTCCGCTTAAAACAGCGCCACCTCTCTATTACCGCATTTCAGCAAAGGAGTGCCATTTTTAGCATTTGTGATCGCCGTCGGTCTTCACTGAGAATGACAATCGAAGGTTACGAGAATGATAAAAGTGCTGAATTCCTCGTTTAATCAGACTTTCAGCGCTGAACGGTCACGATCATTTTTCCCTCTGGGGGGACAGTTAACTATCAGGAGAAAGGTTCCAGTGAAATTTATAAAAGGAATGTCCGTGTTAGCTCTGGCGCTCAGCGTACAGGCCAGTTTTGCCGCCGAACCCTCAGTGCCTGCGGAGAGCACTGTGCATGTTAACGTGGATCCGGCGCTGAAGAGCCTGCTGCCTGCTGATATTCTCAAACGGGGTTACATCGTGGCAGGAACCAATCCCAACACACCGCCGACGACCTTCTATAAAGAAGATAATAAAACGCTGGCCGGTCGTGAAATTGACATCATGAATGCGGTGGGTGAGCGTCTGGGTATCGCCGTGCAGTGGCGCGACACCGGCGGCTTTGACAATATTATTCCCGGTCTGAAAACCGGACGTTATGACGTCGCGCTGTCAAACATCAATGCCACGCCAGCCCGCCTGAAACAGATCGACTTCGTCGGTTACTACAGCGCCAGCCTGCTGGGCATTATCTCCCGCAAAGATGCGGGTGTAACGCCTTTTAAATCCCTGAACGATGTGTGCGGCAAAGAAGTTGGCGCTGGCTCCGGCACTACCCAGGTGACGCGGCTGGAAGAGGCCAGCAAAGCCTGTGAGACAGCGGGTAAGCCACCGATCAGGGTCGCGATATTTCCGGATCGTCCGGCTGGCGTGCAGGCGGTGGTCAGCGGGCGCGTTCCATTCTTCCTCGGCCCTTATGAGGGACTGCTGTGGCAGACCAAAGTGATCAAACCGCTGACCATGAGCGGCGAAATCACCGTCAGCGATGCACCGGTTTCTGTAGCATTTCCGAAAGCCTCCCCGCTGGAACCAGCCGTGCAGGCGGCTCTGAATTCGTTAATCAAAGATGGCAGTTACCTGAAAATCCTCGATAACTGGGGAATCGGATTCGGTGCCGTAACCGAAGCGCGGCGCAACGAAGAGATCTTTAAATGAGAGAAATTTCGGACCACACCGACGACCTGAAAATCGTCGGTAAACGCTACTATGGACGCTGGCTGAGTGCGCTGGTGATGCTGTTATGCGTAGTGGCGATGGCGCATTCGATGATTAACAATCCGCGCTTTGAATGGCAGGTGATTGCAGAGAACTTCACTGCGCCCTCCATTCTGCAGGGTGTGTTAATGACGCTGCAGCTCACGGCCATCTCGGTGGTCCTGGGATTCGCTTTTGGCACGGTGCTGGCGCTGATGCGCCTCTCTTCTAACCCGGTGCTGGTGGCGGTGAGCTGGGCGTACACCTGGTTTTTCCGCGGTGTGCCGATGCTGGTGCAGCTGTTTCTCTGGTACAACATCGCCGCGCTCTATCCCCGCATCGCGCTGTCGATCCCGGGATTGGGCGAACTCTGGAGCGCGCAGTCCAATGCGCTGGTGAGTCCATTCAGCGCGGCGGTGATCGCGCTGGTGATGCATCAGTCTGCCTACGCCGCAGAAATTGTACGCGCTGGTATTCAGAGCGTGGGCAATGGACAGATAGAAGCGGCTCGCGCCCTGGGATATCGCCCGGCGCAGATTTTCCGCCATACCGTCTTACCGCAGGCGATGCGCGCCATTATGCCGCCAGCGGGCAATGAGATTATCGGCCAGCTGAAAACCACCGCAGTGGTGTCGGTGATCTCTCTGCAGGATGTGCTGTTTTCGGCGCAGATTATCTATCAGCGCACTTATGAAGTGATCCCACTGCTGCTGGTCGCAACCCTGTGGTATCTACTGATGACCTCTGTGCTCTCTGTCGGTCAGTACTATGTCGAGCGCTACTTTGGTCGCGGTGTGACGCGGCGAGAAAAGCGCAGCCTGCTGTCTGCATTACCGCGCTTTTCACTGCCGAAAACGCAAAGGAGCGTGAGCAATGGCTGAAGCAATCGCACTGCGCAAAGTCACCAAGCGCTTCTCCGGTGTCACCATTCTCGACGAGGTGAATCTCGATATTCCTGCCGGATCGGTGACCGTAATTCTGGGGCCATCGGGTTCCGGCAAATCCACGCTGCTGCGCTGTATTAACCATCTTGAAAAGCTGGATGGCGGTACGATCCGCATCGGCGGCCAGATGGTGGGATACCAGCAAAAAGGCCAGGCGCTGCACGAACTCAGCAGCAGTGCCATTGCCCGCCAGCGCGCGGAAATCGGCATGGTGTTTCAGCAGTTCAACCTGTTTCCGCACCGCACCGTGCTGCAGAACATTACGGATGCACCGATGCGGGTGAAAAAGCAGAGCCGTCATCAGGCGACCACCAAAGCGCTGGCGCTGCTGAAGCAGGTGGGGCTGTCTGGCCGCGAAGATGAGTGGCCGCAGAACCTCTCCGGTGGTCAGCAGCAGCGGGTGGCCATTGCCCGCGCGCTGGCGATGGATCCTGGCGTGATGCTGTTTGATGAGCCGACCTCCGCCCTTGATCCTGAGCTGGTGGGGGAGGTGCTGCAGGTCATTAAGCAACTGGCACATTCCGGTATCACGATGGTGGTTGTCACCCATGAAATCGGCTTTGCCCGTGAGGTCGCCGACAACATTGTGTTTATGGAGAATGGCCGGATTGTGGCAGCCGGTCCGACGCAGCAGGTCCTTGACGATCCGGACAACGGACGTGTCAGAAACTTTATTGCAACGGTGCGCTGAGCAACGTTTCTTTTTTGGTAATCAGGAATCAGCATGACCCAGAAACCGGTAATGCACAGCGCCCACTGGGGCGCTTTTCACGTCCAGCACAGGGACGATCAACTGCTGATTGAGCCGTTCCACCGCGATCCCGATCCCAGCCCGCTATTGCAAAACTTCCGTCATGCACTCAATCATCCGGCGCGTGTCGCGCTGCCGATGGTACGGCGTGGCTGGCTGGAAAACGGGCCAGGCCCGGATCAGCGTCGTGGTGCTGATGAGTATGTCGCGGTCAGCTGGGAAGAGGCCAGTCAGCGGGTGGCGCAGGAACTCAAGCGGGTTGGTGAAGCATACGGCCCGGAAGGCATCTTTGGCGGATCGTACGGCTGGTCAAGTGCAGGCCGCTTTCATCACGCACAAAGCCAGGTGCACCGTTTCCTGAACACGGTGATGGGCGGGTATGTCCGTTCTGTCAATAGTTACAGTTCCGGCGCGGCATCTGTCCTGCTGCCACATATTGTCGGTGACATGAACGAGATCGCCCGACGTGGCGTGAGCTGGGAGGAGATCGCCGCGCACAGCGAGGTGGTGCTGGCGTTTGGCGGCCTGGCGCTGAAAAACGCGCAGGTGGCCAGCGGCGGCCTGAGCGAACACACCGAGCGCGGTTTTATGCAGCGAGCGGCACAGCGCGGTACCCGGTTTATCTCAGTGAGCCCGCTGAAAAGCGATCTGCCTGAAGAGGCGCAGGGCGAGTGGCTGGCGCTGCGGCCCGGCACGGATGCGGCGTTTATGCTGGGTCTGCTGGCGGTGCTGATTACGGAAGCGTTAACCGACGAGGCGTTTCTGGCGCGTTACTGTATCGGCTGGCCGCAGATGGTCGCTTATATTCGCGGTGAAGAGGATGGCGTAGTCCGTGACGCGCACTGGGCCGCTGAGATCTGCGGCGTCAGCAGCGATCTGATCGGTCAGTTTGCACGGCAGTTGCACGGTAAGCGGGTGCTTGTGACCGTGACTCATGCTTTGCAGCGTGCCGAGCATGGCGAACAGCCGGTGTGGCTCGGCCTGGTGCTGGCGGCAGCGCTCGGACAGCCAGGGCTGCCCGGCGGTGGATATACCTATGCACTGGGTGCGCTGGGCCATTATGGTAAGCATCATAATCTGGTCAGCTTTCCGGCCCTGCCGCAGGGTAAAAATGGCATTGACCGCTTTATTCCGGTGGCGCGTATCGCCGATATGCTGCTCAATCCCGGCACAAAGTTTGACTACAATGGCCGACAGCTGACCTATCCCCATATCCGTCTGGCTTACTGGGCGGGAGGCAATCCATTTCACCATCATCAGGATCTGGCGCGGCTGCGTCAGGCTTTCTGCCAGCTGGATACGCTGATCGTGCATGAAAGTGCCTGGACCGCCACGGCGCGCCATGCGGATATTGTCCTGCCCGCCACCATGACGCTGGAACGTGAGGATATCGGCGGTGCGCCGACCGATCGCCATTTAATCGCCATGCAGCCGGTGGCTGCGCCTTACGCCGAAGCCCGGGATGATTATACGATTTTTCGTGACCTGGCCCGGCAGCTGGGCAGGGAAGAGGCATTCAGCGAAGGGCGTGATGCGCGTGGCTGGTTGCAGCATCTTTACGGCCAGCTGCAGGAAAAACTGGCCGCTCATCAGGTGCAGACACCCGATTTCAGCCAGTTCTGGCAGCAGGGCGTGCTGGAGCTACCGCAGGTAAAGGATGGTGGCCGCATGATGAGGGCGTTTCGTGACGACCCCGACGCCGCGCCGCTGCCAACGCCAGACGGAAAAATTGAGATCTTCTCCGCGGTGATCGCCAGCTTTGGATATCACGACTGTCCCGGTCATCCCGTATGGCGTGAGCCGCAGCAAAAGCCCAGTGCCAGCTATCCCTTCTGGCTGATTGCCAACCAGCCTGCTTCACGGCTGCACAGTCAGCTCGATTTTGGCGATTACAGCCAGCGCACCAAGCGGAGCGGTCGGGAAGTCTGCAATCTGAACCGGGACGATGCGGCAGCACAGGCGATCGTGGATGGCGACATCATCGAACTCTTTAACGCGCGCGGCCATGTGCTCGCCAGCGCGCGTCTCACCGACACCATTATGCCTGGCGTAGTTCAGCTGCCAACCGGTGCCTGGTACGATCCGGTCGAGCCGACTGCCGCCCGTCCGTTATGCCGCCACGGTAATCCGAATGTGCTGACCATGGATATTGGCACTTCATCACTGACGCAGGGCTGCAGTGGCCAGATTACCGTCGTCCAGGTGAGAAAGTTCGCCGGGGAGATTACGCCCGTTCAGGCGTTCACTCCCCCCGCAATAGCAGACTAGCGGTTCAGTGCTCCGGTCAGCGTCTGCAGGTCGGCTGCTGACCGCAGGGCACTGACAGCAGCAAGGAGTTCGGGCGGCGCATCATCCAGCGCCCGGTGGAGCTTGCTGTTGACATCCACGCCTTCCGCCAGCGATGCCTGTCGCGTCCGCCGCTGATGCCGCGTTGTGCCATCCGAAAGCCTCAGCGTGACCACATGAAAGCGCAGGGCAGGATTAAGGGCATCCGGCGGCGCAGTCTCATCCGGCGTCCGCCGTACGCGGCTGGCCAGCGGCATCACGTGCTGATTGAGATTGCCTTCTGCGAAATCCTCCAGGCGCAGGTCGCCATAAATCAGCATGGCGGCGATCACATATTCCAGGCTGAATCGCGCTTCAATCCCGTTAGCCGGCGTCCGGATTGAGGCGGCAATATCACCGCCCGGTGGAAAGGCAACGGTGATCTCAACGATCTGGCTGAGCAGGGCATCCAGAGATTTGCCCGCAGCCAGCCACTGCTGACGCAGAATGCGGGCGGCTTCTGCCGCGCTATGGGTGCCTGCGCAGGTCGGGAAGGGTTTGAATTCCAGTCCCGGCGTGCCGATCCGCCACGGGCTGCCCCAGTTTTCCAGCAATTTCTCCGGCTGTGCCTGGTCCGCGCTGCTGACGGCAACAAAGGCTTCAATAACCCCCTTGTGGCGGCCATCGATTCCGGCAAGGGTCAGCTGAGCCGCTGTCACGGCCCGTTCGGCGGCAAAGCCCGCATGCAGCGGTTTTATCGCCGAACCAAACTGAGCGCGTAATCCGCTAGCCTGGGTCGCCGCAATGCCCAGCAGGGTGGCCGTGGCATCACTCTTCATCTCCAGCAGACGCGCCAGCGCCGCCGCCGCCGCAAGGGTCCCCAGCGTCGCCGTGTTGTGATAGCCCAGTGCGTAATGTTGCTGGCTGACCGCCAGCCCCAGACGACCGGCCATCTCTACCCCCGTGACGTAAGCATCCAGAAACTGCTCCAGGCTTCTGGGCTGAACCCGTTGCCAGGCGAAAAGTGCAGACAGGATCACGACGCTGGGATGACCGCGAAAATCGGCATGAAAGTCGTCGTAGTCCAGCGCATGTCCTGCATAGCCCAGCAGCAGCGCCTGTGAACGCACACTGCCGTCGCTGTAGAGGGTGCGCAGAGCCGGTAAGCCACTATCCGGTACCGTGCCCTGCAGCACCGGCCAGCTCACCGCCAGAAAATCCCGGATGCCTTCGCGTGCATGCTCGTGCGCGGCGGCATCCGGCTGACCGTCGAGGATCGCGGTAGCCAGCGCCGCAGTCAGGTTCATTGGGGACGCCCCGCTGAGCTGAGTGCCGCCCGCGCAAGGTTGGCCAGATAGCGCGCCGTGGGAATCAGCACCTCATCATTAACCCGGAAAGCAGGGTGATGCAGCGCATAGGGTTCACCGGTACCCACCATCATAAAAGCGCCTGGCAGCCGCTGCTGGTAGAAGGCAAAATCTTCTCCAATCGGACTCGCCTCAACCACGCGTGCTTCAAATCCACTGCGCTCCGCCTGCTGTAAAGCCACGTCCACCCAGTGCGCATCGTTGACCACCGAAGGTGGCCCGGCATGCCAGATAAAACTGATCTGTGCATCAAAGGCGGCCCCGATGCCTGCCACAATCGTCCGGAAGCGTTGCTCAAGGCGCTGCCGGGTTGATTGTGAAAATGTCCGAACGGTGCCCTCCAGCCAGGCGCTGTCCGGGATGACGTTCCAGGTGCTGCCGCTGTGGATCTGGGTGATAGAGACCACGGCGTTGTCAGCAGAAGGGGCATTGCGGCTGATCAGCGTCTGCGCAGCAGCAACAATCTGGGCCACAATAACGATGGGATCATTACCCTGATCCGGCTTAGCGGCATGACTGCCAGTGCCGCTAATCGCAATCTCAAAGCGGTCGACGGCGGCGGTCAGCGGCCCGGCTTTTGAGCCAATGACGCCAGCGGGCAGGGACGGATCGTTATGAATACCGAAAATCGCCAGCGCATCGTTTAATGCCCCGCTGGCAATCACCTCCGGCGCACCCTGGCCCGTCTCCTCCGCGGCCTGAAAGAGGATCCGTACCCGACCGGGCAGATTCTCTTCCTCTTGCTTTAACAGGATCGCCGCGCCCAGTGCCGCCGCGCTGTGAAAATCGTGTCCGCAGGCGTGCATCACGCCAGGACGCTGTGAGCGATAGCTGACGCCAGATTGCTCTTCAACAGGCAGTGCGTCGATATCGGCCCGCAGAACAATCAGCGGACCTGCTGACGCGCCAATCTCTGCGACCAGGCCGGTTTTCAGCGGCAGACTGAGAATACGTATCTGATGCTTTTCCAGCTGCGCGCGCAGGCGGGCTGTGGTGTCGAACTCCTGATTCGATAATTCCGGAAACTGATGCAGTTCATGACGGAATGCGATTAGCTGATCGTCTAATGTGGCGGAAATAGTGATGCTCATGGTGCGCTCCCTTGTTCTGCTGTCTGACGGCGTAACCAGACATCATGTGCCGCCGGGTCCAGAATTTTTTTCATATAGAGGGTGATATGGCCTTTGCCAAGATCGCGGGTATGCATCGGCTGGAAGCCGCGCTTCAGGTACATCGCCTGCAGCCACGGATGGCTGGTGGCCGTGCCCAGAGAGACTGCCGGGGCGCGCAGCTGACCCGTCAGAATCTCCTGTTCGATCCACTCCAGCACCTGGCAACCAAAGTGCTGGCCGGGATAGTCAGGATGCGCGCCAAACCAGCCAATATGTGGCAGGCCAAAGGGGCCAGGCAGCGGTCCCCAGGGATAGCGAACGGTGGCTGAAGAGACCATCTTCTCGTCTGCATAGAGCGCATACACGCCATGACTCTGCAGATGGTGTAGTGCCATCGCGCGGTCAGCGGTGGCGGCATCAAATTTAATGCCCAGCGCTTTAACGGGCGCATAAGCAGCATGCATCAGAGCCAGATAAACATCGGCTTCATCCTCTCTGACCTGGCGAAAATCGAGTTGCATGTTATTTTCCGGAAATTGCGCTGCGTAGAGTGAATTAATTCAGCCGGAGGAGAAGAGTAACAGTAAAGCGTCAGACTGCTATATGTGAAAAATAACTAACCTCATGCAGATTTGTGAATAAAGAATGGCGGGTTTTCAATTGCTTAAATGAGTGATTACCGTACTATTTAAATAAGAAGTAACTCTATTTTCAGTCAGCAACTTAATGTATTTGAATCCCTTTTTGGCCTAATTTTTATAATCAGGATACCGCTGTGTTAGCAATTACCTCTCCGCGAGCCTATGCACATGAGGCGGGCCTGCGTGCACGCATCGGTGAGTTTATAAAGCCTTATTCCCGCCATATCCGGATATTAACGTCGCCGCGCGCGTGGCAGGCGGTTAACCCCGAATTAAGCCAGAGTCTGGTGGCGTCTGATATTCGCTGGCAGCTGGACTTTTTAACGAGTGAATGTACCGAAGCGGCTATTGCCCATGTCAGACAGCAAACCGAACAGCAGGGTGCAGAATTGCTGCTGGCGATTGGTGGTGGACGGGTACTGGATACCGCCAAAGCCGCTGCCAGCCAGCTACCGGGGCTGACGCTAATCAACTTCGCCACTCAAGCCGCCACCTGCGCGGCATGGTCACCGTTTGCGATTATTTACGATGAGACGGGCGGGCATCTGCGCAGTCAGCCGCTGGAAAAAATGCCAGAGCAGGTGCTGGTGGACAGTGAGGTGATCGCCAGGAGCGATGTGCGCTTTCTGAAAGCGGGTATTGTGGATGCGCTGGCAAAATATTATGAATTCCGGCCTTACCAGAAGCATAACCCGAACGATCTGGCGCTGGATTTGAAGGTAATGACAGCGCGACAGGCCCTGGACGCTTTCAGGCGCTATGGCGAAGCCGCGATCGCCGCCTGTCAGCAGCAGCAGGTCACGCCTGAGCTGGTAAAAGTTATTGATGCCTCAATCGTGCTGGCCGGTCTGGCAAACAGCGTGCGTGATGTGCTGCCGACGCCGGGGCTGGCGCATGCCATCCATAATCGCCTGACACATCAGCCAGAATTGCATCACTGGCTGCATGGTGAAAAAGTAGGGTTCAGCCTGCTGGTGCAGTCGCTGCTGGAACAGGCGGAAGAACCCGATGCAGAACTGCTTACGCTACTGCGCTATTACGACATGCCATTAGTGCTGCCTGCGCTGTCGGGCGATCGGCAGGCCGCACTGCGCAATATTGCACAGCAGGTCAGATTCCCCAAAGCCAGTGCAGAACGCCTGCCTTTTAACGTCTCCGCCAGCGCAATCGAGCAGGCTCTGCGGGCAACAGACACCCTTTTACAGGCGCGCTGAGGCGTGCTTTTTCACTTTTCATATCAGGAATAACGTATGCATGCTGCCACTTCACCCCGTCACCTGCGCCTCGGCCTGTTTGTTCAACCTGTGGGCCAGCACGTCAGCGGCTGGCGCCTGACGGAACAGCTGGGCGATCCTACCGACATCGACTGGCTGATCACCCTGGCGAAAAAAGCCGAAGCAGGGAAATTCGACCTCTTCTTTGTCGGTGATGCGCTGGCAACCAGCATGTATCGTCTGCCATCGACCATGGCGCGTCTTGAACCACTGACGATGCTGGCGGCGCTGGCGGTCAATACCCGGCATATCGGCCTGGCCGCGACCGCCTCTACTACTTTCAGCGATCCCTTTACGCTGGCACGCAGCTTCTCATCGCTGGATCACATCAGCCGAGGTCGTGCCGCGTGGAACGTCGTCACCTCGTTTTCCGCCGACGTTGCACGTAACTTCAGCCGCAGCGATATGCCCGATCATGCTGCACGCTACGCTCGTGCGCGTGAGTTTCTCGACGTAACGAATAAACTGTGGGAGGGCTGGGAAGAGGACGCCGTGCAGCCAGACAAGGCGACCGGGCGCTATTTCGTCGATGAGAAGATTAAGCCAATTCATCATCAGGGTGAACATTTTCAGGTTCAGGGTCCGCTGAATATCACCCGTTCGCCGCAGGGCCGACCGGTAATTATCGAAGCAGGTTCTTCTGCTGATGGTCAGAAGCTTGCAGCGGAGACGGCGGAAGTGATCTTTACCGCATCTGCCAGCCTGGAAGAGGCGCAGGCCTTCTATCGTGCGCAAAAAGCGCAGGTTGCGGCGGCGGGGCGCAGCCCGGACCAGGTGGTGATCATGCCGGGCGTCATGCCGATTATTGGTCACACGCGTGAAGAAGCGAAGGCACTCTGGAAAGAGCTGAACACGCTGGTGGATATTGAGAATGGGCTGAGCCAGCTCTCACTGCGGTTCAGCATGGATTTCAGTCACTATCCGCTGGATGGCCCGGTGCCGGAGGTGCCACTGGGCGAGGGGAACCAGAGCCGTGTCAGACTGATGACCGATATGGCAAAACGCGAAAACCTGACGCTGCGCGAGCTGGCCGCCGTTGCCGCCGGTTCACGCGGACACCGCGTGATTGTCGGCACGGCTGAAGATATCGCCGATGACTTCCAGCTATGGCTGGAGCAGGGCGGTGCAGATGGTTTTAACATCATGCCCGCCATCATGCCGGAACAGCTCGACCTGTTTGTGGAACAGGTGATCCCGGAACTGCGCCGTCGCGGACTGTTTCGCGAGGAGTATGCGTTTGCGACCCTGCGTGAGAATCTGGGGCTGCCGCCGGTGTAAAAGGGCCTTACTGGCCGCCGCAGTGGATAATTATCAAAAAAGATAGCGGGTCGCTATAGTGGTGATCTCCCCTACGGACGATGAGGACAGGCGATGTCAGACTACTGCTTTTTTACCAGAGGCAAAGAGACCGTTGTGCTGCGAAGCTCAGAACGGAAGTGTGCTGCAGAGCTGGCGGAGCAGGGTTACGTGAGAGAGCCTGAAGAGATTGATGCGACCGATGAAAAGCAGGCGCTTGCCCGACTGAACGACATACGGAAAGAACAGGCTATCGATCAGCATAACTTCCTTTCCGGTGCATTTGCGATGCCACTCATCGGTGTGCTGACCGCGCTTGCGGCCTGTCTGTTCTGGCGAAAAAAGCGATAACGTCAGCCTGAATGGCGGCACGCTCATTAGCCTCCGGCATGTCAGGAACATTGCTGACATTTACGACCGCTATGCATTACGGCGGCCCCATCTTCTTCATCAGCCCGTTCTGTAATGCCTGAGCGGGCTTTTTGTTGCAGCACGCCGGTTCACCCGCGCTCCGTTCACTGCACCCTTGCTCGCAAAACAGTGACGTCCTGATGTAATCACGCCGAAAAGGCCGGGCACCTCTTTCCGTTTCTGTTCATCGCACAGGCATCCGGTGAGGCGTTGCTGCACACTCGATTATCGCTGTGCAGCTTTAGCTCCTTACCTGTATCAGAGGATGCCCTGTGTGGACAGTTAGGCGATTTAACCGCGGGTTTTCTCTGCCTGATGACAGCGACCGTACTGCGTGCTGGCAGCATTGATGATGTGGCGGGAGTAGGGGCCGGTCCTTCCAGGCCGTGTGCGGATTCGCTCAGAGGCTCCGTTTATCTGAACATATAAGAGTTACGCATCCAGAGCGGTGGCAAGCCGATCAGCGCGTTCTTTGCATTTGACCCATAGCGAACGGCGATCCTGCTTTGGTCCGGAAATGAGGCGGGCAATGAACAGCGTTTTTATGCGGAAAGGATTCCGGTCGCCGATCGGGGATTCACACATTCGCTGGATACGCTTAAACAACAGGAGTCAGGTGATAGGCAGAACGCTGGGACAACTTGTTGCGGATGAAAACCCGGGGGTCGTGGCCGACGTGCAGGCTATGGCGACGGACATCCTGCTCAATATTCATCTCGCTGAACTGCGTGAAAAAGTGAAGAAGACGCAGGCATAAATGGCGGAAGCGCGGAGTATCACGCAGCCTGCCGTGGCGGGCATGGAAAAGCCGGGACGAGACCTGAAACTTTTCACACTGAAACGCTATGTCGATGCGGCAGGGGTAAGCTGAAACTGGCAGCAGAACGGCCAGACGATTCGCACGACGGTTTCCAGGTGTAATCACGGGGGCGCAGGCCCAGAACGTGCCACAGCAAAAAGCCCGCTCAGGTTTCCCTGAGCGGGCTTTTCTAATTCTGGCTCCTCTGACTGGACTCGAACCAGTGACATACGGATTAACAGTCCGCCGTTCTACCGACTGAACTACAGAGGAATCGCTTGAACGGGGCGAATATTAGCGGCACGGATCCCGCTTGTCAAAGCCCTGTTTACTGAATTGCGTTCAGATGCTCGTAAAAGCAGCGGATTGATGGTTTTTCCCCAAATCTGCTGGCTTTTCAAACTGCCAACAGGATCTCACTTTGCGGGCATTTCTCCGCAGATGTTAGAGGCATGTCAAAGTTTTGTGGTTTGCCGATGTTAAAACAACCATTTCAGTGCTTTTATGATAAAAATTTCAAAACGGATTTATATGGAACAAATAAACTGCTTATCATCACGGTCGTCACTATCGGCCAGAACTGAAACGGCATGTTGAAAGTAACTGTCTGTAGATCAAGTGATTGTGAAAAGGAGCTGTCGATCACAAAAATAGTCAGAACCCGAAGTCTTACCTCAAATTTCCCGAAACAGACGCCAGTCAGACTGGATGAATGTAAAAGATATTTTTCATTCTCAAAGTGCTGCTGAGCAAGTTAACAAATAAGAAGGGTACTATGAACATCAAAAAAACGATTGTCGCCTCACTGTTAGCCTGCATGTTACCTGCCGCAGTTATGGCAAAAGATATCTCAGTAGGGGTCTCGATGGCGCTGTTTGACGACAACTTCCTGACCATTCTGCGCAACTCGATGCAAAAAGAGATGCAGAAAGATAACGTCAAGGGGCAGGTTGAAGATGCGAAGGGTGACGTTTCACAGCAGCTGCAGCAGGTACAGAACTTTATCGGTCAGGGGGTTGATGCCCTGATCGTCAACCCGGTCGACACTAACGCGGTCAAACCGATTATGGATCAGGCAAGCAAGGCGGGCATTCCGCTGGTCTTTGTAAACCGCCGTCCTCAGGCGGAACTGACCGGCAAAATGGCCTACGTCGGCTCCGACTCTGAACTGGCCGGGCGCTTACAGATGGAGGCGCTGGCCAAGGCGATGAACGGAAAGGGCAACGTTGCCATCCTGATGGGCGATCTGGCGAATGAAGCGACCCGTGACCGTACCAAAGGCGTAGAGCAGGTCGCAGCAAAATTCCCCGGCATCAAAATCGTGCAGAAGCAGACCGCCAAATTTACCCGTAACGACGCGGTGGATGTGGTGAGCAACTGGTTAACGGCGGGCGATCAGATCAACGCTATCGCCTCAAACAACGATGAAATGGCGATTGGTGCGCTGCAGGCGCTGGGTAAAAACCCGGATAAAATTCTGATCGCCGGGGTGGATGGTACGCCTGATGCACTGCAGATGCTGAAGCAGGGCAAGATGGTCGCGACGGTCTTCCAGGACGCGAAGGGTCAGGGTGAGGGTGCCGTACAGACGGCCATCAAACTGGTAAAAGGTGAACAGGTCCAGAAAGTGATCAACATCCCTTACCAGCTGATTACCAAAGAGAACATGGAACAGTTTACTAATCGTAACCTGAAATAATCGTTCCCGACCCGGCTGTACGGAGGTGATAAATGAACGCGTTTGCGCTTGAAGCCGAAGGCATCAGCAAGTTCTTCCCCGGCGTTAAAGCCCTCGACAATGTGTCGTTGCGGGTGCGTCCGGGAACGGTACATGCCTTGATGGGCGAAAATGGCGCGGGCAAATCCACTTTAATGAAGTGCCTTATCGGGATGTATCGTCCCGATAAGGGCACCATCAAAATTAAAGGGGAGCCGGTGCAGTTTCAGGACACCATGGACGCGTTGCGTTCCGGCATTTCGATGATTCACCAGGAGCTTAACCTGGTGCCCTACATGACCGTCGCTGAAAATATCTGGCTGGGCCGCGAACCGATGAAGTTTGGCTTCGTCGACCATGCCCGACTGAATCAGGTCACACAGGAACTGCTGAACCGCCTCAATATCCGGCTCAAAGCCGAACGGATGGTGGGAGAGCTGAGCATTGCGTCGCAGCAGATGGTCGAGATTGCCAAGGCGGTTTCCTGGGATTCAGACATTGTCATTATGGATGAGCCCACCTCAGCACTGACGGAAACCGAAGTGGCGCATCTGTTTACCATCATTCGCGACCTGCGCGAGCAGGGCAAAGCGATCATCTATATCAGCCACAAGATGGATGAGATTTTCACCATCACCGACGAAGTCAGCATCTTCCGCGACGGCAGCTGGATTGCCAGCGACCAGACGGCGAAATATACCCGCCAGTCGCTGATCACCCAGATGGTGGGACGCGAACTGACGCAGCTTTTCCCGAAATTCAACAGTGCTATCGGCGATGAGGTGCTGACAGTGCGCAATCTCAGCTGTCGTGATCGCTTTACCGACGTCAGTTTCAGCGTGCGGCGGGGAGAAATCCTCGGCGTCGCCGGGCTGGTGGGTGCGGGACGCAGCGAGGTGATGGAGAGCCTGTTTGGCATGGAGAGCTTCGACAGCGGCGAGATCTTAATTGATGGCGTGCCGGTCACCATCGATTCACCCTCTACCGCTATTGAAAAGGGCATGGCTTTTCTCACCGAAGATCGTAAAAAATCCGGACTGTTTCTGGTGCTGTCGGTGATGGAAAACATGAGCATCGTCAACATGCCCGAATACAGCGGCAAGAGTGGCTTTGTCAGTCATGTGAAGATGGCGCAGGACTGTATGGATCAGATTCGCCGTCTCAACATCAAAACCCCGACCATGGATCAGATTATCAACAACCTCAGTGGCGGTAATCAGCAGAAGGTGCTGATTGCCCGCTGGCTGCTGGCACAACCGAAGATCCTGATTCTGGACGAACCAACGCGCGGCATCGACGTTGGTGCAAAAGCAGAAATCTACCGCTTAATCAGTGAACTGGCCAACCGTGGCGTCGCAATCATCATGGTCTCCTCTGAACTGCCGGAAATTCTTGGCATGAGTGACCGGGTGATGGTAATGCACGGTGGGCGTATAACCGGCATCCTCGATAAAGAAGACGCCGATCAGGAAACCATTCTGTCGTTGGCATCCGAATGAGGCGCGAGACCACTATGAGCAATATGAAAGCTACTGCCACTCCGGCAGCCCCGCAGCAACCCTCTTTTTTTGCCAGCCTGCGTCATAAATTGCCGAAAGATACCGGCATTTTTGTCGTGATGGTCGGGATTGCGCTGATTTTTGAGATGTTTGGCTGGTACGTGCGTGACCAGTCTTTCCTGCTCAACACCAACCGTCTGATCCTGATTGTGCTGCAGGTGGCGATTATCGGTATCATCGCCGTTGGTGTGACGCAGGTCATTATCACCACCGGGATCGATCTCTCCTCGGGGTCGGTCATCGCGCTGGCGGCGGTGGTGGCTGCAAGCCTGGCGCAGACCTCTGACAGCCTCTCGCCGATGTATCCCTCGCTGGTCAATATGCCCGCGGTTATCCCTATCGCGGCGGGTATCGGCGTCGGCCTGCTGGCCGGGGTAGTCAACGGGGTATTAATCACCCGTACCGGGATTCCGCCTTTTATCGCCACGCTGGGTATGATGGTGTCGGCACGTGGTCTGGCGCAGTATTACACGCAGGGCAATCCCATCAGCTTCCTGTCCGATGGCTTCACTTCAATCGGACAGGGTGCCATGCCGGTGGTCATTTTCCTGGTGGTGGCACTGCTGTTCCATATCGCGCTGAAACATACCCGCTATGGCAAATATGTTTACGCTATCGGCGGCAATATGACCTCGGCGAAGGTCTCCGGCATCAACGTTAATAAGTATCTGATTATCGTCTACACCATTGCTGGTGCGCTCTCTGGCCTGGCGGGTGTGGTACTGGCGGCGCGCGTCAGCAGCGGTCAGTCCAGCATGGGGATGTCCTACGAGCTGGATGCGATTGCCGCAGCCGTTATCGGGGGCAGCAGCCTGATGGGTGGCGTGGGCAGGATCACCGGCACGTTAATCGGCGCCGTTATTCTCGGGCTGATTAAAAGCGGATTCACCTTCGTCGGCGTCGATGCCTATATTCAGGACATCATCAAAGGCATCATCATCGTGGCGGCAGTCTCTATTGATATGCATCGTAACCGTAAAAAACGTTAACCGGCAGGCGTTGCCCTCTTCAGCATTCCGGAGAGGGCAGCGTTTGCCCTGATCTGTATCCGCCCGTAATAAGAAATTGCGCTGAAAGCGATTACACCGTTTTTCCCTCTTTTATCCCACTTCACTGGCCCGACGGGCCTGGTCATTGGCGCAACCTTTATACGGCACTGAACAGGCTCGTTTCCGTCATCGCTTTTCTGCACGTCTGACTCGCAGCGTCTGCACTGTCGCAGTGCGGACAGATGCCGTCCCCGAAGCGACACACTATCGATGATCCTTATTAACCCATTCGGGGTAATCAGAAACGCTTATTTTTCGGGCCGTTAGAAAACATCCTCACTCTGGGTGCCCGACGCCCCTTAAACCTGGCCTGCATCTTGCAAAATCTCTGTTATCAGGGCGAAGGGCTAAGACCTTTTTCGCTATTCGGGGTGAGTGACGGAGGCAAGATGAATTTAAGACGACTGAAGTACTTTGTGAAAATCGTCGATATCGGCAGTCTGACGCAGGCAGCAGAAGTGCTGCATATCGCCCAGCCTGCACTCAGTCAGCAGGTAGCGACGCTGGAGAGTGAGCTGGATCAGCAGTTGCTGATTCGTACCAAGCGTGGCGTAACGCCGACGGAGGCAGGCAAGATTCTTTATGGTCATGCACGAACGATTCTGCGTCAGTGCGAGCAGGCGCAGACGGCGGTCATTAACGCCGGTCAGGTGTTAAGCGGTCAGGTGTCGATTGGCCTGGCGCCAGGTACAGCAGCATCATCGCTGACCATGCCGCTGCTGCAGACGGTTCGCGATCAGTTTCCTGACGTGCTGGTCTATCTGCATGAAAACAGCGGCAGCGTGCTGAATGAGAAAGTGATGAACGGTCAGCTGGATATGGCAGTGCTCTACGATCGCGCCCCGACAGCCGGGATTAACAGCATGCCGCTGATGAAAGAGGATCTCTATCTGGTCGGTGCGACCGACTATCCGGGTGCCAGCGTTGATCTGGCCGATGTGGCGCAGATGAGTCTGTTTTTACCGCGTGACTACAGTGCGGTGCGCAAGCGGGTCGATGAGGCATTTTCACTGCGTCGCCTGAGCGCGCGTATTATCGGCGAGATCGAATCCATTTCTACGCTGACCGCCGCCATTTCGAGCGGGATGGGCGTGACGGTATTACCTGAATCGGCCGCCCGTGCGCTGGTGGGCTCAGCCGATGCCTGGATGTCACGCATCAACAGCCCATCGCTGAGTCTGCCGCTTTCACTGAATGTTTCCGCCCGCTTGCCGCTGTCGCCTTCCGCGCAGGCCGTTAAAAATATTCTGCTGTCACTGCTCAATAAGCCGGTGAGTGAAGAGCGGGAGTTGATGTTAGTGGGGTAAGAGGGCTGTTGCAGCTCAAAAAAGGTGGAGTTTTTGTGTAGCGGGATTGCTCTGAGCGGGTTTCGCCCGCCAGGCGACAGGGAGTTTCAGGTTGCCCGTGCGGGCGGACGCGTTAAGGGGCGGACGCCCGCCCCTTAACAATCCCGGCGTCCGGCTGTCTTAGCGTTGCGGACGCCTTTTTAATACACCGTCGCCGGTGAGTTTTCTGCCTGGTCTGGCAAGGGAGATTTTATGGAAGCGGGTATGCTCTGAGCGGGTTTCGCCCGCCAGGCGACGGGGAGTTTCAGGTTGCCCGTGCGGGCGGACGCGTCAGGGGGCGGACGCCCGCCCCTTAACAATCCCGGCGTCCGGCTGCCTTCGCGCCCCGCTTTGCGGGGTGCCCTCGCCACGCCCTGCGGCCTGCGGACCGCCCGGACGCGCCCTCCCTGGCGCGACCCGTCCTTTCGCCGACGTCCTGTCGGCTCATCCTGGCCTGCGGTTGTTCCTCGGCGCTGCGGACGCCTCTGTCAGACCGTCGCCTGTAAGTTCTTTTTGTTTAATTCAATGCAGTGTTATCTGTTGGCCTGAAAGTCAGAGCCAGAACGAATCCCGCAAAACCAAAGCGATAAAATACCAGACGCAGAAAGACGAAATAACAGCGGGGAGGGAGGCCGTCAGAACCGCTGAACGGATAGAGGATTTCAGGACGAGCGACAGGGATGTCGCGAAGAGGCGGGTTCGCGCCAGGGAGGGCGCGTCCCGCCGGTCCGTGAGAAATCCATAAGGCGTAAAGGGACCGCGAAGCGGCGGTGATGCAGGCCGGAGCCCGGGGTCAGGGGGGCGCGGCGACTGGCGCCCCCCTGTCGGTCGCCCGCAGAGGCGGGCCTGAAACTGCCCGGCCCGTCAGGCGAACGAAACCCGCACAGCGTAAAACCACTGTCAGGCAAAGCACAGCCTGTTTGCGCAGCCAACTCCCATTGCCCGCCAGGCGAACGAAACTCTCTCAATGCTCACGTTTGCACAACGAATCTGGTGTGCGGGCAAACGCGCGCCTCTGGTTATTCCCTAAATTCATAAAGGAAAATTTTTAATTATTTCCTGTTATCAATAAGAGTTCTTACTATCAGGAAATCAGATGATGTAAAGGGAGGTAAATAACGTGAATTTCCAGCAGCTTAAAATCATCCGCGAGGCGGCCCGCTGTGAGTTTAACTTAACGGAAGTTGCTAACACGCTATTTACGTCGCAGTCAGGCGTCAGTCGTCATATCCGCGATCTGGAAGATGAACTGGGCGTTGAAATCTTTATCCGTCGCGGCAAGCGTCTGCTGGGCATGACAGAACCGGGCAAAGCGTTGCTGACAATAGCCGAGCGTATCCTGGACGAAGCAGGAAAGGTGCGACGGCTGGCCGATGTCTTTACCAATGAAACCAGCGGCATCCTGACCATTGCGACCACCCATACCCAGGCGCGCTACAGCCTGCCGAAAGTCATCAAAGCTTTCCGTCAGCTCTATCCCAACGTCCGGCTCGAACTTAATCAGGGTTCTCCGCAGGAAATCGTCACCATGCTGCTGGCCGGAGAGGCGGATATCGGTATCGCCAGTGAAATGCTGGTCAATAACAGCAGCCTGGCGGCGTTTCCCTGGTTCAGCTGGCACCACGCGCTGCTGGTGCCCGCGGGGCATGAGCTGGTGCAGAATCAACCCGTGTCACTCAGTACGCTCAGCCGCTATCCACTCATCACCTACCGTCAGGGGATCACTGGCCGGTCCCGTGTCGATCGGGCTTTCCAGTCGGCGGCGCTGAAGCCGGATATCGTGCTCAGCGCCCAGGACTCCGACGTGGTCAAAACCTACGTTAAGCTGGGATTGGGCGTGGGGATACTGGCCGATCAGGCGTGTGAAACCGAAGAGAGCGAAGAGCTGGTCAGAATTGATGCCACGCACCTGTTCGATCCCAGCACGGTCTGGCTTGGCCTCAAGCGCGGCCAGCTACAAAGAAACTATGTCTGGCAGTTCCTCGAACTCTGCAATGCTAACCTTTCGCTGGAGGAGATCAAACGTCAGGCGCTCTCCTACAGCAGCGATGATGAACCGGTTATCGACTTCCAGATCTGACCGCCCGCCGCACCCGGCAGAGCCGCCCGGTGCCTGCGCGGCATAAAATTTCGAATCCGGGTCAAAAACTCGCTGGCTCGCCTTTCTTACCCGGCATAACAACATCCTGCACCTGTCAGGCGCGATAAAGTGGAATCCGCTTACCAAAAGGGGATGTTATGTCGCGACTACAACTCAACGACAGCGATCTGCTGCGCCAGCAGGCCCTGTTTGCCGGACGCTGGCAGGATGGCCATCAGGGTGCCACGCTGTCGGTTACCGATCCAGCCACGGGCGAAACCCTTGCCACAATTCCGGCCCTGGGACGGACAGAAACAGAGCAGGCGATAGCCTGCGCGGAATCCGTGCGCATCAGCTGGGAAAAAACGACACATGCCAGCCGCGCCGCGCTGCTGGAAAAATGGCACCAGCTGATACTTGACCATGCTGACGATCTGGCGACGATCATGACGGCTGAACAGGGCAAACCACTGGCAGAAGCCCGGGGGGAGGTGCTCTACGGTGCCAGCTTTGTAAAATGGTTCGCAGAGGAGGCCCGCCGCATCTATGGCGACACCATTCCCGCGCCCAGCGATGACCGCCGCATTCTGGTCCTGAAACAGCCGGTAGGGGTAGCTGCCGCTATTACGCCGTGGAACTTTCCGATAGCGATGATCACCCGCAAGGTCGCGCCCGCGCTGGCGGCAGGCTGCCCGATTATTGTGAAACCTTCTGAGTTAACGCCGCTCTCAGCACTGGCGCTGGCCGTGCTGGCGGAGCGTGCCGGTTTCCCGCCGGGCGTACTGCAGGTGCTTACCGGCCTGCCTCAGGAGATTGGTGAGACGCTGACCCGCAGCCAGACGGTGCGCAAAATCTCCTTTACCGGCTCAACCCGCATCGGACAACTACTGATGCAGCAGAGTGCCGGCAGCCTCAAGCGCCTGAGCCTGGAGCTGGGCGGCAATGCGCCGATGATCGTATTTGATGATGCCGATATTGAGATTGCGGTTGCGGGCGTCATGCTCAGCAAGTTCCGCAACGCCGGTCAGACCTGTGTCTGCGCTAACCGCATTCTGGTCCAGCGGAATATCTATCCCCGTTTCACTGCACGGCTACTGGAGGCGGTCGCCACCCTGAAAGTGGGGGATGGCTTTGCGCCCGGCAGTACGATAGGGCCGCTGATCAATGCCCGCGCAGTGGAAAAAGTGAATGGGCATATTGATGATGCGCTCAGCCAGGGTGCAACGCTGTTGACCGGCGGCATCAGTCAGGACAATGGCACCTTTGTTCAGCCCACCGTGCTCGGTGATGTCACGGTAAAGATGCGCATCGCCCATGAAGAAACCTTTGGTCCGGTCGCGCCATTGTTCGTTTTCGATGAGGAGGATGAAGCGATTGCCATGGCGAATGATACGCCCTACGGACTGGCGGCCTATTTCTTTACCGAGAATATCCGACGGGCATGGCGGGTGGCGGAAGCCCTGGAGGCGGGCATGGTGGGCTTCAACACCGGATCGGTCTCTCTGGAGGTGGCACCCTTTGGTGGTGTAAAACACTCGGGTCTGGGACGCGAAGGTTCCCGTTACGGAATAGAAGAATATCTGGCGCTGAAAACCTTTCATATTGGCAGTCTTTAATAAAAAAATAATAACGCGCCAGCCGATCAATCCGGCTGGCTTTTTTTTGCGCGTACGAAAGCAGAAATTCCCCGACGTCAAACACTCTCTTTTAAAAAAGTAAAAAAATTATCAGAGGTGTGAAACGGGTCAGTAAATCGACCGGCGACACACGCTGGAATGAGCCACCTTCGCCGGAATATCTGCTTTGGTGCAATTTCCGTGCAGGTTGCACTCCTGGGGTGCATAAATTTTGTGAGGTAAATCATCTGTTTAATGCTTCGGCAATTCCGCAAAAAAACCTGCGGCAATACGGCAGAAAATTTTTTTGCGCTGTTTTAAACGCATTTTTATTTTTTGTCCGGCTGGCATACTTTCTGCATTAGTTAATTAACAGCGCAGAAAAGGGCAGTCACAAAAAGTGATAACCTGGTCACTGATGGGTGTAACAAATAAGGAATGATTCCATGTTAAGTTTCGACCCTGAAAACGTTTCTCTCCCCGTCGGCCATTATATTGGTGGTCAGCACTGCCCGTGTCAGGGCACCGCTTTTGAGGTGAAGCGTCCTTCTGATGGCCGGGTCTATGCCACGCTGCAGAACGCTACGCCACAGGATGTCGATCGTGCGGTGACCGTGGCCCATCAGGCGCTGAAAACCAGTGGCTGGTCCGGCTGTGCGCCCCGTGAACGCGGCCGTATATTGCGGCGCTGGGCTGAACTGATTGAGCAGGACCCTCTGCTGGCCCGGCTGGAAGCACTGGGTTCGACCCGGCCGATCAGCGACGTAGTGCTGCATGAAATCCCCTTTACCGCTGAAGCAATTCGCTTCTATGCCGAATGCGCCGACAAATACAGCGGCGACCTTTTTCCGACCCGCGACAGCAGTCTTGGCATGCTGATCGCTGAACCTTATGGCGTCATCGCCGCCATTACCCCGTGGAATTTTCCGTTGTCAATGGCGTCATGGAAATGCGGACCGGCGCTGGCGGCGGGTAATGCGGTCGTGCTGAAACCTTCTGAGCTGACGCCGTTTTCAACGGTCCGTATGGCGGAACTGGCTGTTCAGGCGGGTCTGCCGGCGGGCGTGCTGAATATTGTCCAGGGCAGCGGAGCCGTCACCGGCAGTGCGCTGGTGACGCATCCGCTGGTGCGCAAAGTGTCGTTTACCGGATCGACCCTGACCGGCGCACGCATCATGAGTGATGCCGCGCAGCACGGCATGAAGCCGGTCACGCTGGAGCTGGGCGGTAAAAGTCCGCAACTGGTGTTTGATGATGCAGGTGACCTGGACGTCCTGGCCCAGCGGATTCTGCGCGGCTTTACGGCCAACGGCGGCCAGGCCTGTGTGGCAGGCACCCGGCTCATCGTGCAGCGCGGCATTGCTGAGCCGCTGACCGAGCGGCTCATACAACTCTGTCAGGAAGTCAGACCCGGCGTGACCTGGCAGGAGGAGAGTCGCTATGCGCCGCTGATCGACGAACGTCAGGGCCTTAAAGTCAGCGCAGTGGTTGAGGCGGCGAAAGCACAGGGCGCAGAAGTGCTGGTGGGCGGAGAACGTTTTGCCAGTACCGGTGAGGGCTGGTTCTGGCAGCCGACCCTGCTGAGCCAGGTGACGCAGGATAATCCGGCGGTACAGCAGGAGATTTTTGGTCCGGTGCTGACGCTACAGACGTTCGATGAGGAAGAGCAGGGCCTGGCCATGGCAGCGCATGACATCTATGGGCTCTGCGCCGGTGTCCATACCCTGAGTCTGCCACGGGCGTTGCGTGCGATGCGTGCCATTGAAGCGGGCACCGTCTGGATTAATCGCTATGGCCGCTCCGGCGACTTCATCATTCCGACCGGCGGCTTTCTCGGGTCAGGCATTGGTAAAGATCTGGGCCGTCAGGCGTTTCAGGCCTGCCAGCGGCAGAAAAGTGTACTTATCGATTTCTAAGCGTAACTGACAAAACGAGGGCGTTACATGGCACTGTTTAAACCGAAATTTATCACGTTCGACTGTTACGGCACGCTGATTCGCTTCGATATGGCGGGCGCAGCGCAGCGCTGTTTTAGCGACCGCGTCGATCCGCAGGACATGCACGCCTTTACCACCGATTTTTCCAGCTACCGTCTGGATGAGGTGCTGGGCGCATGGAAGCCTTACTACGACGTGGTCAGCCATGCCATTCAGCGCACCTGTAAAAAGTGGGGTGTCCGCTGGGACAAAGCAGACAGTGACTTTATTTACACCGACTGCGCCAGCTGGGGGCCACATCCCGACGTGCCTGCGGGGCTGGCGAAGGTTGCTACAGAGTTTCCGCTGGTGCTGCTGACGAATTCGATGAAAGACCTTATTCCACATCACATTCCTCGCCTGGGCGCACCTATCCACATGACGATTACGGCGGAAGAGGCGGGCGCCTATAAACCGCAGATGAAAGGTTTTGAGTACATGCTCGACAGGCTCGGTTGCGGCCCGGAGGAGATCCTGCATGTTTCTTCCAGCTTCCGCTATGACCTGATGACCGCCCACGATCTCGGCATCAAAAACAAAGTCTGGGTCAATCGCGGTCATGAACCGGCCAATCCTTACTACCAGTACACCGAAATCAGCGATATCGGCGGCCTGCCCGGTGTAGTCGGACTCTGAGGAATTCCCCATGAAACTGGAATCGTTCTGGCAGGCCACCGCCCCGGCGTTTACGGCGGCCGCTCGCGAACCCCTGCCTGCTCAGGCGGAGGTGGTCGTGATAGGTGGCGGCTTTACAGGTGTCTCGGCCGCGCTGAATCTGGCGCGCAGCGGCATCAGCGTGGTGGTGCTGGAGAGTGGCGACGTCATGAGCCAGGCGTCAGCGCGCAATGGCGGCCACTGCAATACCGGCGTGGCCCACAACTTCGCCTCGCTGGTCGCGAGCCAGGGTCTGGAGCAGGCCAGCCGCTTCTACCGGGCATTTGACGATGCGGTGAGCTATGTCTGGCAGCTGATCCAGGATGAACAGATCGATTGCGACTTCCGGCTGTGCGGCAAGCTCAAACTCGCCAGCAAAGCGTCACATGTGGCTGGTCTGCGGGAAGCGTATGAACTGATGCGTCGCACCGTGGATCCCCAGATCGAACTGCTCGACAAAGCGGCGGTGCGCGACGAGATCGCCAGCGACGATTTCCACGGCGGTCTGCTGCAGAAGCGGGGCGGTCAGATGCACATGGGGAAATTTGGCGTCGGCCTGGCGTCGGCGGCGGCCCGCAGCGGGGCGAAGATCTACCCGCACCACGCCGTGACGAAGCTGGAGCGCCTGAAAGGCTATCAGCATCGGGTTCACACCGCGCAGGGCACGATTCTGGCCGATAAAGTGCTGATGGCGACCGGCTGCTCCAACGCGGGGCCCTTTCCCTGGTTCCAGCGCCGCATCGTGCCGGTCGGCAGTTTCATTGTGGTGACCGAAGCCCTTGACCCGGCGCTGCTGCGTCAGGTGCTGCCTCACAATCGGACCTATGTGACCTCACTCAACATCGGCAACTATTTCCGCACCACCACCGACCACCGGCTGGTTTTCGGCGGACGGGCGCGTTTTGCCGTCAGCAATCCAACCTCCGATTCACGCAGCGGCGAGATCCTGCAGCAGGCGATGACACAGATGCTGCCGCAGCTTCGCCAGGCGCAGGTGGATTACTGCTGGGGCGGTATGGTCGATATGACCGCTGACCGTCTTCCGCATGCCGGTGAACAGGATGGACTCTTCTATTCGCTGGGCTACAGCGGGCACGGCACACAGATGTCGGTCTGGATGGGACGCGTGATGGCCGATCTGCTGGCCGAAAAGCGTACCGAAAATCCCTGGCAGCGCGACACATGGCCCGCGCTGCCAGGTTATCACGGCAAGCCATGGTTTTTACCGCTCGCAGGACTCTATTACAAAGCAAAGGATCGCCTTTCTTAACGTCCCGTCGGGTGCTGGTCGCCAGGTTATCAGCACCGCCAGACCCTGTTCCCGGTTCGCCTGACTATTGAGGGTAGAGAGATGAATAAATTTGATAATAACGACGCTGATGCGGTAAATCCGGCTCTGACGCGCATGATCACCGAAGGTTCACTGTCCCGCCGCAGCCTGATGAAAATTCTCTCCGCCGGTGCCGTGATGAGCAGCGGTCTGGTGGGTTTTTCCGGGGCTGCACTGGCGGATGATAAGCCGGTCAAAGGCGGAAAACTGCGCGCGGCGATGTCGAATGCCTCCGCCACCGATACGCTCGATCCCGCTAAAAGTAACAACAGTGCCGACTATACCCGCCAGTTCATGTTCTACAGTGGCCTGACTGAACTGGATAAAAACCTGATGGCGCAACCGGCGCTGGCCGAATCGCTGGAATCCAGCGACGGCATCATCTGGCACATTAAGCTGCGCAAAGGCGTAACCTTCCACGATGGCAAACCGCTGACCGCCAGCGATGTCATTTTCTCACTGCGTCGCCACAAAGATCCTGCTATTGCCTCAATCGCCTTTAAGCTGGCCGATCAGTTCAAATCATTTAACGCCGTCAGCGACAATGAGGTACAGCTGGAACTGAACAGTGCCAATTTCGATGTGCCTTATATGCTCGCGACACCGCCGTTTTTAATTGTGAAAGAGGGCACCACCGATTTCAGTAAAGGCATTGGCACCGGGCCGTTTATCTGCAAAACCTTTATGCCGGGTACCCGCACCATCGGCACCCGAAATCCCAACTATTACAAGCCGGGACTGCCACATCTGGATGAGGTAGAGCTGATTGGCGTCACCGACGGTGCAGCGCGCGTCAATGCCCTGATGTCGGGCGATCTGCAGATGGTTTCAACCCTCACCGCCGCCGACTGTAAGCGTCTCAAAGCCAGCGGGGAGTTCGGCGTACTGGAAAGTAAGTCAGGCATGTACACCAACCTGATTATCCGCACCGACATGAAGCCCGGAAACAATGAAGATTTCGTGCTGGCGATGAAATATCTGCAACCGCGCGAAATGCTGGTGAAAACGGTCCTGCAGGGCTACGGCGACGTCAGCAATGACACCCCGGTGCCACCGTGGCATCCGCTCTATAACGCCGATCTCAAACCGCGTCCGCTGGATGTGGAAAAAGCGAAGTTTCATATCAAAAAAGCGGGCATGACGGGTTCTTCTGTAGAGATCATCACCACACCGAATATCGAAGGGGCGAACGAAGGCGGCCAGCTGATTCAGCAGATGGCGCGTGGGGCAGGACTGAACGTCAAAGTGCGGCGCGTGCCGTATGACGGCTACTGGTCCTCGCACTGGATGAAAGATCCACTGGGCTACGGCTCGATAAATCCGCGTCCGACCCTGGACATGCTCTTTTCGCAGTTTTATCTCTCCACCGCACCGAACAACGAATCGGGCTGGAAAAATCCGCAGTTCGATCAGCTGGTGGTGGCGGCACGCGGCGAGCGCGACCAGGCGAAACGCAAGCAGATGTATGGCGACATGCAGACGCTGATTTATGACCACTGCGGCACGATTATCCCGACCTTTATCAGCTCAACCGACGGTTACAGCAAAAAGGTCAAAGGCGTCGAGCCCTGGCCGTCAGGCATGATGATGGGCTACCGCTTTCATGAATTTGCGTGGCTGTCCGCCTGATCTCAGCCCACCCCTTAAGGTTACTTACCAGGAGTTTGCCGATGAACAGATACATGCTGTTCCTGATTGCCCGGCGCACAGGTGCCGGCATCCTGACGTTGCTCATTGTCTCGGCGGTGGTGTTTTTCATCACCAGCCTGTTGCCGGGTGATGCGGCGCAGATGATCCTGGGTCAGAACGCCACGCCGGAAACGGTGGCGGCGTTACGGCAGCAACTGGGTCTCGATCAGCCTTTGCTGATGCGCTATCTCCACTGGCTGGCCGGGCTGGTGCAGGGCGATTTTGGCATCTCGTTTGCCAGCCATCTGCCGGTGTCTCAGCTGGTGGCACAGCGCATCCCCGCGACCTTTGAACTGGCGGGAATCACCACGCTAATCTGTGTGCCGCTGGCACTGTTTATCGGCATCCTCGCTGCGATGAATCGCGGCTCCCGGCTCGACCGCGCGCTGGTTATCGCGACGATGGCGACGGTGGCGGTGCCGGAGTTTCTGGTGGCTACCGTGGCGGTGCTGATTTTTGCCGTCCGGCTGCACTGGGTGTCTGCCATGTCTTTCGGCAGCCCGGACAGTGACCTGCTGAGCTATCTCAAAGCCTACGCGCTGCCCGTGCTGACGCTCTGTTGCGTACTGGTGGCGCAGATGGCCCGTATGACGCGCGCCGCCATTATCAATCAGCTCGACAGCCCTTATCTGGAGATGGCGCAGCTGAAAGGGGTGTCACCGCTCAGGGCCGTATTGCGTCACGCACTGCCCAATGCGGTCGGACCGATTGCCAATGCCATCTCGCTCAGCCTCTCTTATCTGTTTGGCGGGGTCATTATCATCGAAACCATCTTCAGCTATCCCGGTCTGGCCAGCCAGCTGGTCGATGCGGTCAGTAACCGCGACCTGCCCGTGGTGCAGCTCTGCGTCATGCTGTTTGCCGCCTGTTACCTGGTCCTGCTGCTGCTGGCCGATATTCTGACTATCGCTTTTAACCCGAAATGGAGAAGCGCATGAATACACTCCTGTTGCCGTGGCGTTTCTTACAATCGCTCTCCTGGTCAGGCCGGCTGGGCCTGCTGGTTTCGCTGTTCTGGTTGCTGATGGCACTGTTCGGCACTGCGCTGGCGCCACACAGTATTGACGACATCGGCGGCGGTCCGCTGATGGGGGGGCTGACGCCCGAGAATCTGCTGGGTACCGACTATCTGGGACGCGACATGCTGAGCCGGATTCTCTATGGTGCGAAGTTCTCAATCGGTCTGGCATTAAGTGCCGCACTGCTGGCCAGTCTGGTCGGCACGCTGCTGGCGCTGCTGGCCGCCGTAACCGGTCGCTGGCTGGAAGAGTTACTGGGGCGGATTAATGATGCGCTGCTGGTGCTGCCGGGCAAAGTGCTGTCGCTGATGATCGTGGCGGTGTTTGGATCCTCGCTGCCGATGCTGGTTCTGACCGCTGTCTTTACCTACTGGCCAGGCGCATTCCGCATTGCCTTTGCCATGGCCAGCTCGCTGCGCAGCATGGACTACGTGCGGGCCTCGCGACTGCGGGGCGAAAGCCGCTGGTACATTGCGATTCACGACATATTGCCCAACATGGTGCACCCGATGCTGACTGACTTTGGCCTGCGCTTTGTTTATATCGTCCTGTTGCTTAGCGGCCTGAGTTTCCTCGGTCTGGGCGTGCAGCCGCCTTACGCCGACTGGGGAACGCTGGTACGTGAAAATATGCAGGGTCTGTTTGACGGCTCGCCTGCGGTGCTGATGCCTGCGCTGGCGATTGCCAGTCTGACCATCGGGGCCAACCTGTTTATCGACAGCCTGCAGGCGATGCGCCCGATGACGCTGGTGAAGGAGGGAGCATGAACGTGACGCCACATACCGCAATGCCCGTGATTTCGGTCGATAAACTGCGTGTGACTGCGCAGACCGATCGCGGTGAAGAGATCGATCTGGTTTCTGACATTCACTTTACGGTGCAGAAAGGTGAGGTGCTGGCGCTGATTGGCGAATCCGGGTCGGGTAAAACCACGATTGCGATGGCGCTCATGGGCTATGCCCGCAGCGGCTGCCGCATCGCTGACGGTCATGTGCACGTTGCCGGAACTGACGTCAACAGCCTTTCGCCGGGCCAGCTTCGCGCCTTCCGCGGCAACAAAGTTGCCTATATCGCCCAGAGCGCGGCGGCGTCGTTTAATCCGGGTATGAAAATCATGGATCAGGTGATCGAGCCGGTTGTTATCCACGGCACGCTGACCCGCAAAGCCGCGAAAGCCAGAGCAGTCAGCCTGTTCCGTGAGCTGGCACTGCCGGATCCCGAAACCATTGGCGATCGCTACCCTCACCAGGTGTCGGGCGGTCAGCTGCAGCGCCTGATGACGGCGATGGCGCTAATCGGTGAACCCGACGTCGTGATCCTGGATGAACCCACCACCGCGCTCGATGTGACGACGCAGGTGGAAGTGCTGAAAGCATTTCGCCGCGTGGTACTGCAGCGTGGCGTCACCGCGATTTATGTCAGCCACGATCTGGCCGTGGTGGCGCAGATGGCTGACCGAATCCTGGTACTGTTGCGTGGCAGAATGGCGGAATATGGTTCAACCGCGCATCTGATGGGTGCGCCGCAGGCGGAATACACCCGACAGCTGATGGACGCCGCGCGGCAGAAAGAGCGCCCCAGTAGCTGGTGTCCGGCAGCTGCCGATATCCAGCCGCTGCTGGAGGTGCGCGACCTGAGCGCGGGTTATGGTCCGCGTGGCAGCGACGGCCAGCCAAAAATACCGATTCTGGAGGGGATTAACCTTCAGCTGTGGAAAGGGCAGGCGATCGGCATTATTGGTGAGTCAGGCTCCGGCAAAACCACGCTGGCCCACGCCATCGCCGGGCTGAATGCGCCGAGTCAGGGACATATCCTGTTCAACGGCCACTACATCTCAGGCGATATGCAGAAACGTCCGGATAACGAGCTGCGGCGTATTCAGTATGTGTTTCAGATGGCGGACACGGCGCTGAATCCGGCGCACAGCGTGGAACGGATCCTGTCGCGACCGCTGACGCTGTTTCATGGTCTGAGCGGTGCGGCCCGGCAGCAGCGGCTCTGGCAGCTGCTGGATCTGGTGCAGCTGCCGCGCAGCGTCTTGTGGCGGCGTCCCTGGGCGCTGTCGGGCGGACAGAAACAGCGCGTCAATCTGGCACGCGCGCTGGCGGCAGAGCCGGATCTGATCCTCTGCGACGAGGTCACCTCGGCGCTGGATACGGTGGTCGCCGCCGCCGTGCTCGACTTAATCAGCGAACTGCGCCGTGAGCTGGGGCTGGCCGTGATCTTCATCAGCCATGACATGCATGCGGTGCGCGCAGTATGCGATGAGATTGTGGTGATGAAGCAGGGTCGCATCGTCACGCAGCTGGCACGCCAGGATTACGATAAGCCAACCCGTGAACTCTATTTCGAGCGGCTGAAACGGGCAGTGCCTGAGCTGCGTCAGGGATGGCTGGATGAGCACGAAGAAATTTTGAAAGCGGAGTAGGCGCACGTTTTCAGCCATGCTGAATGCGCCCACATTTAGCCCTCTCTGCCGCCATTTTGTGCGGCACAGAGGGCACGGGTCAGCGCACCGTGGCGATGTCGCCATGCCGCTGATCGGTTACTGACAACAGAGGTCGTCTTTTTATGCCTGCACCCCTTCGATACGTACAGGATAGTGTCAATTTTCCCGATTCCGCTGATGTGGTGGTCATTGGTGCCGGTATCGCCGGTGCTGCGGCTACCTTTGAGCTGGCGAAACAGGGCGTGAATGTCGTGCTCATTGAAAAAGGCCTGGTGGGCGCAGAACAGTCGAGCCGCAACTGGGGCTGGTGTCGCCAGCAGAATCGCGATGAACGCGAACTGCCGCTGATTATGTATGCACTGCAGCGCTGGGGCGAACTTAATGCGGAAACCGGCGAGGAGCTGGGGTTCCGTCGCAGTGGACTGGTCTATGCGACACAGGAGGAGTCGGAGATCGCGGCCTGGGATAAATGGAACCAGATGGCAAAAGGCTACGGCATGCAGAGTTCTATTCTGACGGCGGAGCAGGCCAAAGCGATGACGCCCGGCAGTACCACGAACTGGCGGGGCGGGCTCTCATCGCCTACCGACGGTCACGCCGAACCACGGCTGGCTGCGCCGGGGCTGGTAGCGGGCGCCCAGAAAAAGGCGCGCTGCTGTTTCAGCAATGTGCCGTACGCGGACTGGATATGGCTGCCGGACGGGTCAGCGGCGTCTGGACCGAGCGCGGGCTGATCAAAACCAGTCGGGTGATCTGTGCGGCGGGTGCCTGGACCTCCATGTTCTGTCGTCGCCACGGCATCGATCTGCCGCTGGGCAATGTGATCGGTACGGCTTTCCGCACGCAGCCTATCGAACAGGCGATCGCCATGCCGCTCTATACGCCTGGCTTTGCCTGCCGGCCCCAGCTGGATGGCAGTTACACCGTGTCCGTCTCCGGTCGGGGACGGCTGGAGCCGGGGGCGCAGGGGCTGCGCTATGCGCGTCAGTTCTATCCGACTTTTAAAAGTCGCCGTAAAAATCTCACGCTGAACCTTGGCCTGTCGCCGTTTTTCACGGGTCCGGAAGCGATGGGGAGCTGGGCTTTTGACCGCGAGTCGCCGTTTGAACGCATGCGTATTCTCGACCCGGCCGCCGATGCCGGGATTGTCGAAGAGGGGCTGGCGGCGATGCGACGCGAATATCCGGCACTGGCTGGCCTGAGGCTGGCGCAGTCGTGGGGCGGTATGATTGACAGCACGCCGGATGCTATCCCGGTGATCTCTGCGGTGGCAAAAGTGCCGGGACTGATACTCTCCGCGGGCTACAGTGCACACGGCTTCGGCATCGGACCGGGGGCCGGACGACTGGCCGCCGATCTGGCAACCGACGCCACACCGGTGGTGGATCCGACACCTTACCGCTACAGCCGTCTGGTCGACGGCAGCGGACTTGATACGCCAGGCATGATGTAAGGAGAACGCGAATGAGCCTGACACTACGCGCAATGACACCCGATGATCTCGATGCCTGCTATCAGATGACGCAGGCGCTGAAATGGCCCCACCGGCGGGAAGACTGGCAGCTGGCGCTGCAACTGGGTGAGGGAACGGTGATTGAAGAGCAGGGCCGGATCATCGGCAGCGCGATACTCTGGCGCTGGGGCGCGCACGCCGCCACGCTGGGGCTGGTGATTGTTGATAATCAGCAGCAGGGGCGCGGGCTGGGCAAACAGCTGATGCTGGCACAACTGGAAAAAGTGCCCGACTGTACTGTCCGGCTGCACGCCACTGAAATGGGTAAGGGGTTATATCAAAAGCTCGGTTTCGTCACCTGCGGCGAGATCCGTCAGCATCAGACCCGCGCCCTGACCGCGCTTCCGGCAGTGGCGATCCCGGCGGGGCTGCAACTGCGTCCGGCGACTCCGGCCGATCACGCCACGCTGGTGACGCTGGATCAGCAGGCAAACGGCATGTCCCGTCCGGCACTGTATGAACATTTACTGCGGGACTGTCAGACGGTGCTGCTGGAGGATGCGGCACAACAGATTCAGGGCTTCGCCAGCCTGCGCCGTTTCGGCCACGGTTGGGCGATTGGCCCGGTAATCGCGGTGACGTTACCGGTCGCGCAGGCGCTGGTCGCCACGCTGATGCAGTCGCTTCAGGGGCAGTTTCTGCGCATCGACACCGATGCCAGCCTGCCGATGGCCAGCTGGCTTCATACCCTTGGGCTGGATCAGGTTGATGCCCCAGTCACGATGGTGCGCGGTACGCCGTGGACGCCACAGGGCATGCAGGCATTCGGACTCATGACGCAGGCGATGGCCTGATGCATATCGTCTACAAATCCGAACCGGAACGTGGCCGCATCTGGCAACGCTGGCTGGCGGAGCATGCACCCGACATTCAGCTGCATATCTGGCCCGACACCGGCGATCCGGCGCAGGTGGAGGCGCTGGTTGCCTGGCTGCCACCGGCGGATATTCCGGCACAGTTTCCCCGGCTGAAACTGCTGTTTTCAGTGGGGGCCGGAGCCGATCAGTTTGACCTGCATGCATTGCCGCCCGATCTGCCGGTGATCAGAATGGTTGAGCCGGGGCTGACGCAGGGCATGGTCGAATATGTCACCTTCGCGGTGCTCGGCCTGCATCGCGACATGCCGCGCTATTTCCATCAGCAACGCCAGCAGCAGTGGCAGGCTCACAGTGCAAAACCCGCTGCGCAGCGGCGAGTGGGAATTATGGGGCTGGGTGAACTGGGGCAGGCCGCATTAGCGCAACTGGTCACGCTGGGTTTTGACTGCGCAGGCTGGAGCCGCACGCCACGCCACGCTCCTGGCGTTCGCTGCTGGCACGGTGACGATCAGCTGGCGGCATTTCTGGCGCACAGTGAGATTCTGGTCTGCCTGCTGCCGCTGACCGAAACCACGCGAGGCCTTCTTAACCGGACGCTGTTCAGTCAATTGCCACCGGGCGCGGCGCTGGTGCAGGTCGGGCGTGGCCCGCAACTGGCAGAGGACGATCTGCTGCAGGCGCTGGCAAGCGGTCAGCTGCGCGCCGCCGTGATTGACGTGACCGATCCGGAGCCATTACCGCCGGAGCATCCCTTCTGGCACCATCCCGCCATCTGGCTGACACCACACATCGCCAGCCAGACGCAGAATGAGAGTGCTGTTGCAGCGCTGCTGGAAAATCTGCGGCGTTTTCAGCGTGGTGAGCCGCTGCACGGTGAAATCGATCGTTCGCGAGGATATTAAATGGAACACTTAGTGGCCCTGCGCCGCGATTTACATGCGCACCCGGAACTGGGCTTTCAGGAGCAGCGCACCAGCGACATCGTTGCTCGCTTCCTGCAGGCGCTGGGCATTGAGGTGCATCGCGGCATCGGTAAAACCGGTGTCGTCGGAATACTGAGAAAGGGCAGCAGTAAACGCATGATCGGCCTGCGTGCTGACATGGATGCGCTACCGATGCGGGACCAGAGCGGTACACCCTGGCAGAGCGAAACCGAGCAGGTAAGTCACGCCTGTGGCCATGACGGCCATACGGTGATGCTACTGGGGGCCGCCGAAAAACTCGCGCGCGAGGTCAGTTTTGACGGCACGGTCTGCTTTATCTTTCAGCCTGCCGAAGAGGGTCTGGCGGGCGCACAGGCCATGATCGATGAGGGTCTGTTCAGCCGTTTTCCCTGCGACGCCGTTTACGCGATTCATAACTGGCCGGAACTGCCGCTCGGTCAGGTGCAGACCCGGCCTGGTCCCATCATGGCGGCGGCTGACCGCTTCGATATCCGCGTGCTCGGCGGCGGCGGCCATGCCGCTCAGCCGCATTTAACGGGCGATACCCTGCTGGCGGCCAGTGAGCTGGTGGTGCAGCTCAATACGCTGGTGTCACGCGCGCTCGACCCCTGTGAAACGGCGCTGCTTACCGTGACCCGGATGCAGGGCGGCTTTTCACACAATATGATCCCGTCAGAGGCGACGATCACCGGTACGGTGCGCACCTTCAGCGCGGCCGCGCAGGATACGATTGAAGCCCGACTGCGCCAGATGGCAGAGCACATCACGGCTGCCCACGGCCTTCACGCCGAAGTCAGTTATCTGCGCTACTACCCGGCAACGCTGAATAGCGCGGCAGAAGCGCAGTTTAGCCTGCAGGCACTGACAGCGGCGGGTATCCGGGCAGAGCTCGCTCCCCGGCCTGCGCTCACCTCAGAAGATTTTGCGTTTATGCTGCAGGCACGCCCCGGGGCCTATCTGTGGCTGGGTTCAGCGCCCAGCAAGCCGCTGCATCATGCCGCTTATGACTTTAACGATGCGCTGATTCCGTATGGCATTGACACTTTTGTCACGCTGATTCGTCAGGCGCTGGCGGAGAAATTTCCCTGCTGAATGCTGCGGGATTTTGACAGGAAATGCCGCTGCATGGGGAATTACGGCAGCGTAATCACCTCGTGCATTGCGATACTTGAGCCAACCGAACGTTACGTGGATGAGGGTTTAAAATGCAGAATGTCATGGCAGAACAGCAAGCATACTCCGATAACAGCCTGTTACTGGATGCACGCGAGCAGAACGTCCCGCGCGGAGTCGTGACCGCCCATCCGCTGGTGATTGAACGCGCCAGGGGCAGTGAAGTATGGGATGTAGAAGGTAACCGCTATCTCGACTTCGTTGGCGGCATCGGCGTGCTGAATGTCGGCCACAATCACCCGGCGGTGGTCAATGCGGTGACCCGCCAGCTGGGCCTGGTTTCTCACGCCTGTTTTCAGGTGGTGGCCTATCCGGGCTACATCGAGCTGGCGCAGCGGCTGAACCAGCTGGTCGGTGGTGATGAGGCGTACAAAAGCGTCTTCTTCACCAGCGGCGCGGAAGCCGTGGAGAATGCGGTGAAGATTGCCCGCTCCCATACCCGGCGTCCTGGCATTATCGCGTTTGATGGGGCGTTTCACGGGCGGACCCTGCTGGGCGTCACCCTGACCGGCATGTCCGCGCCTTACAAACAGAATTTTGGCCCGTTTCCTGGCGATATTTATCGTCTGCCTTTTCCGAATCCGCTGCACGGTATCACTGAAGCGGATTGCCTGAAGGCGCTGGATCAGCTTTTTGCCGTGCAGATCCTGCCGGAACGTGTCGCGGCGATCATCATTGAGCCGGTGCAGGGCGATGGCGGATTCCTGCCTGCAGGGCCGGCCTTTATGCAGGCGCTGCGCCGCATCACCAGCCAGCACGGCATTCTGTTGATCTGCGATGAGGTGCAGTCCGGCTTCGGGCGTACTGGCACCATGTTCGCTTTCCAGCAACTCGGTGTTAAACCGGATTTAGTCACTCTGGCGAAAAGTCTGGGCGGCGGTCTGCCGATTTCCGGTGTAGTCGGCCGGGCAGAGATTATGGATGCGCCGACCCCTGGCGGGCTGGGCGGCACGTATGGCGGAAATGCGCTGGGCTGTGCAGCGGCGCTGGCGGTACTGGATCTGTTTGAGCAGGAGAACCTGCTGCAGCGTGCCTGTCAGCTCGGCCAGCAGCTCAATGCCCGTCTGCGTCAGATGGCAGAAAAATATGCCTGCATCGGTGACGTGCGTGGCGTAGGCTTTATGCAGGCCGTGGAAATTCTCGATTACGAAACCGGCCGTCCGGATGCGGCGCTGACCCAGAAGATCCTCGACAGCGCCTGTCAGGAAGGACTGCTGCTGATTAAATGCGGTCTGCATCGCAACACCATCCGCTTCCTCGCGCCGCTGGTCACCACTGACTCCCAGCTGGAAGAGGCGCTGCATATCTTTGATATTGCCCTGGCCCGCGCCACCGGCCGATTGGGTTAAAACCGTTCCTCATTGTTTTTGTTAGAGTAAGTTAAAAATCTCCCGCTGGTGTAACCACTGCGAAGCGCTGGCGCATTGACTGTAAAGCGTGTTATATCTTCGGGAGGTTCTGCACAATTAACCAGGAGCCTATCCGGTCAGGCGATTTAATCTGTCAGTCTGCTATGGTCAGTGCTCACCATCCCGACGGGCTTTCAGTTCGTGCGGGTTGTTCCGCGCTGTCCCGCTCAGGACTGACTGACACCATGACCTCTGCCGGAACAGGTTTTGACAGTGAGGGGATGCTATGAACGGCTTAATGAAACTCGACCGCATTGACATCAACATTCTGGTGCAGCTGCAGAAAGATGGCCGTATCAGCAACGTAAACCTCGCTGATGCCGTCGGCCTCTCGCCCAGTCCCTGTCTGCAACGGGTCAAACGTCTGGAGCAGGCCGGATTCATCACCGGTTACGAAGCGCATATCAATCTCACCCGCATTACGGATTCAGTTACGGTCTTTACCGAAGTCACTCTCTCAGGTCATCGACGCGAAGACTTTATGAAATTTGAAAGTGCGATGCGCGACGTGGATGAGCTGATGGAATGTCACCTTATTACTGGCGGCTACGACTACCTGCTGCGCTTTATTACCCGCAGTATTGAGCATTATCAGGAAGTCATTGAGAAACTGCTTGATGCTCAGATCGGCATTGATAAGTATTTCAGTTATATCGTCATCAAATCCCCGATTATGAAAAGCAGCGTGCCACTGCGTTCGCTGATCGGCAAACAGAACTCCGTCGAGTTTGGCGTGTAACGGGCGGCCAGGCGTCGCCCCTTATTCCTGGCATCCTGAATGCGGGCTGTTAGCCTGACCTCGCGCGACCATCCTGACGTTTATTTCTGTCCCCCTCCCGCACATTTTTCAACGCGCCTCAGCCGCTTCTTCACCAGCATAAAATTTTTTTCCACTGCGAATTTCAACGGCTCTGCAGGGTTTTACCGCTGGCTACAGCCTCAACCGTTGCGTGGATCCTCTTACACTGATTCTGACCGATACAAGGAGTTGCAATGGACTCATTACAGATTGCTGACCAGCAGTGGCAGCGCGATGCGTTCACCGTCTCAACCTGCCGCCAGCGACTCGACCTGGCATGGATTCATCGCCAGCTGGCGGAGAAATCCTACTGGGCTAAAGGGCAGCCGGAAGAGAAAACTCGCAGGGCGATAGCCGGTTCGCTGCCATTTGGCCTCTATGACCAGACGTCACAGATTGGCTTTGCCCGGCTGATCACCGACTACACCCGCTTTGGCTGGTTGTGCGATGTGATAATTGATGAAAACTGGCGTGGTCACGGGCTGGGCAGCTGGCTGGCGACCTGCGTCCGGCAGCATCCTGAGCTGCAGACAGTCCATCGCTGGATGCTCTCAACCCAGGATGCCCACCAGGTCTACCAGCGGCTCGGCTGGCGCGTGGTGCAGCATCCCGACATGCTGATGGAGTTTCCCCCTTCCTGAAACAGGAGTTAACCCGATATGCGATACCGCGTTGGCGTGGATATTGGTGGATCCTTTACCGATTTTGCCGTGCTCGATCAACACACTAACCAGATCCATACCCTGAAAGTCCTGTCGCGACCGGATAAACCCGGTAGCGAAATCGTGAACGGACTGACGCAGTTTCAGCAGCGTCAGGGCATTGACCCTGCAGAGATTGACTATTTCACTCACGGCACCACGGTTGGCATCAACGCGGTTATTCAACGGCGTGGTGTGCGTCTGGCGCTGTTTACCACCGAAGGCTTTTGCGATGTGCTGGAGCTGGCGCGGCTGAAAATCCCCCATATTCATGACCTTTTCTCGCGGCGTGCGGCACCGCTGATTAGCCGCGATCGGGTCTTCGCCATCCGCGAACGCAGCGATGCGCACGGCAATGTGCTGCAACCCGTGGATCGCCAGAGTGTGCTTGACGCTATCGATCAGGCACGCGCGACAGGCTGTCAGGGCATTGTCGTTTCGCTGCTGCACAGCTATCGCAACCGGCACAATGAAGCGGCGGTTAAAGCGATTATTGATGAGGTGGCACCTGAACTGCTGACCTCCTGCTCTGCGGACATCTGGCCGATTATTCGTGAATATGAACGTACCATTACTGCCACCATTAATGCCTACGTGCAGCCGATGGTCATCCACTATCTGGAATCCTTTGAGCAGGCACTAAAACGGCTGGGCGTCAGGCCGCCACCGCGCATTACCAAATCCAACGGTGGCGTCATGGGCGTCGGGCAGGCAAAACGCGAGTGTGTCCAGATGGTGCTCTCTGGCACGGCGTCCGGGGTTATTGGCGCCAGTTATCTCGCCAGTGCCTGCGGTTTTGACAAAATCCTGAGCCTGGATATTGGCGGCACCAGTGCCGACGTGGCGGTGATTATTGATGGCAACGTGGCGCAGGGTAACGGTGAGATCATTGGCGATTTCCCGATATTTATTCCTTCTGTTGCCGTGACCTCAGTGGGCCAGGGCGGCGGTTCGCTGGCGTGGATTGATGGACAGGGCGTCCTGCAGATGGGGCCTGACAGTGCGGGATCGCTGCCCGGCCCCGTCTGTTTTCAGCGCGGTGGCACGCAGCCCACGGCCACGGATGCCTTTGCTGCCTGTGGCATGATGGGCCATGGTGCGCTGGGCTATGACGCCGTGACGGTGGATGTCGACGCTGCCTGCCGGGCCTGGCAACCTCTGGCTGATGCGCTGGCGCTTTCCGTGCAGGAAACGGCGGAAACGGCTATCCAGCTGGCGATCTCCAGTATGTACAGCGATACCAGTGGCTTGCTGTCGCGTTTTGGTCTTGACCCGCGTGAGTTCTGGTTCCTCGCTTTTGGCGGCGCGGGGCCCATGATGGGCTGTTTTCTGGCCCGTGAACTCAATATGAAGGGCATTATTGTGCCGCCGACGCCAGGCGTCCTTTCTGCGCTGGGCGGTCTGGTGGCAGACATCCGCAACGACTTTATCCGCACGCTGTATGGCGATCTGACGCCTGCGCTGGCGGATACCTTAGCCAGTGAAGCCGCCGCATTACAGCAGCGCGCCTGCGGCTGGCTGGTGCAGGAGCACGGCAGCGAAATGCCTTATAGCCTGCAGTTCAGCGCCGATATGCGCTATCGCGGTCAGTCATTTGAAATCGACGTACCGCTGGAGGCGGACTGGCTGACACAGGCGGATGTCACCGCGCTGCATGAGGCCTTTGATCGTCAGCATCAGGTGCTGTTTGGTCACTGCGACCCACAGGCGCCGGTGCAGCTGATCAATCTGCGACTGGTGATCGTCTCACCCACGCCAAAACCAGCCATTAACCCACTGGCCGTGGCCACGGACGCTGTGCCGGTGCTGAAGCAGACCCAGGCATGGATAGATGGCGACTGGCATCAGGTAGATATCGTCCTGCGGTCGGTGCTGCGTGCCGGACATCAGCTCCGTGGCCCGGTCATTATTGCTCAGGACGACTGCACCACCTGCGTACCGCCCGGGATGACCGTCATGGTCGATTCATTCGGGAACCTGCTGATTACGGCGAGCGAGGCATAACATGGCAATTGATGGGCGTAACTTACAAATCCTGGCGAACTACTGCGCCGCGGCGGCCGATGCGATGGCCTTTACGCTGATGCGCACCGCGCACTCTACCTTCGTAAAAGAAACTGAGGATTTCTCCTGTCAGATTGTCAGCCGTAACGGACTGGCCTTTGCTTCACCGCGCAGCTTTGGCGCACCCTGGTATAGCGGCATTGACTACGCGCCGGTACTGGCGCTGATCGAGGAGTACGCCGAGGGCGATATCTGTATTACCAATGACGCCTATGCGGGTAACGTGGCCACGCACTCGCCTGATATTCATATCTGGAAACCGGTGTTTCATCAGGGTGACATTGTCTGCTTTGTTGTGGGCCACATTCATAATACTGACGTGGGTGGCGCGGTACCCGCCTCACTGTCGCGCTCGCTGACCGAAATCGTTCAGGAGGGGATTCGCATACCGCCGCTGAAAATTGTGCGGCAGGGCCAGCTTAACGAAGAGGTTGCCAGCATCATGCGGCTCAACGTCCGGGCGCCAGAGCAGAACTGGGGCGATTTTAAAGCGCAGCTGGCGTCGGTGAACGTGGGAGAGCGAAAGATCCATGACATCATTGCCCGCTTTGGCATCGACGATTTTTTACAGGGCATTGAGGGTATTCTTGATTACGCCGAAGCGCAGGCGCGCGCCATTATTCGCACCATCCCTGATGGCGAGTACTTCTATGCCGACTACGCCGATGAAGATGGTGAGGGCGGCTACCCCTGTCGCATCGCCATTACACTTCGGGTAGAGGGCGATCGGCTGGAACTGGACTATACCGGCAGCGATCCGCAGCTGGCCTCATCGCTGAACATGCCGACCGGCGGGCGGGAGCGGCATCCGCTGGCGCTGGTAGGTGTCACCTATGTGCTCTCCACCCTGGACCGTTCGCTGCTGCTCAATGCGGGCACGCTGCGACCCACCCGGGCCATTCTGCCGCCCGGCACGGTGATGAATTGCGAAGCCCCTGCAGCCGTGGGGATGCGATCGCTGACCTGTGCGCTGTCACAGATTGCTACCCTCGGTGTCTTCTCGCTGGCGATGCCGGAGCGCCTGCCGGCAAACTCGCCCGGCGGCAACTCCATTATGAATATCCGCACGCAGATCCACGATCGCAGCGTCGTTGCCTCGCTGGGGCCGGTAGGGGGCGGAGCAGGCGGTACGCCGCGTCATGACGGCCCCGATGGTTCCGGCGGACTTTCCGCCTTCCTGAAAAACACCCCGATAGAGATTAACGAAGCCGAAGTTCCGATTCATTTTCATCGCTACGGACTGGCGCAGGACAGTGCCGGAGCGGGGCAGTTCCGGGGCGGCTTAGCGACTGAAATGGCCTTTGAAATTTTCTCGCCGGGTACCACCATTACGGCGCGCAACCGTAATCGTTCGGTGTTTGCCTCGGCGGGCGTCGTGGGAGGGCGGAGCGGGGCGCTGTCGACCTTTTGCACCCGCCGCAACGGCGAAATCATCAGTCACGGCAACACGGACGTGATTCACTGCCAGCCAGGCGATGTGGTTGAAGTGCGCGGCCCCGGTGCAGGCGGATATGGCCTGCCATCACAGCGCGATGTGGCCGCGGTGCTGCAGGATGTGCGTTGCGGCTATCTCAGCATTGACGCAGCCAGGAGAGAGTATGGGGTGGTCGTGACAGATAACCGCGCAGACCCTGACGCGACGGCGCGCCTGCGTGCCGGTATGCCGCAGCAGGCAACCCGCCATTTTGAGCATGGGGAAGCACGACAGCGTTTTGAAGCACTCTGGACGCCCGCGCGTTATGAACTGCTGACGGCCTTTCTGGCGAGCGCACCGGTCAGCTGGCGTCACTTCCTGAAAACCCAGGTATTCAGGAGGGTTGAAGAATCAGGCGAAACGGCTGAAATGGCACAAATATTCAGTGAGTTGCGTCAGCGATATCCGGCTATCGCGAACAGTTAAAGGCAATGGCTCATCGTCGACTACGCTTTAAGTCTGCATGGACTACAAGGGGAAACGTGACGATGAGCATGAAAACCAGTGATTTTTTTGTCCAGCGCCTGAAAGAGTGGGGTGTGACACGTATCTACGGCTATCCGGGAGATGGCATCAACGGGGTGCTGGGCGCGATTCAGCGTGCGAATGCCAAAGGCGAGGGCATCGAATTTATTCAGGTGCGGCACGAAGAGATGGCCGCCTTTATGGCCGCCGGGCATGCAAAGTTTACCGGCGAACTGGGCGTCTGCCTCTCTACCGGTGGGCCGGGCGCGACCCACCTGCTGACCGGCCTTTACGACGCGAAAATGGACCATGCGCCGGTACTGGCGATTGCCGGTCAGGCGGAAGCAACAGCCCGCGGGGCGAGCTATCAGCAGGAGATGAATCTGGATCGCATCTTCTCCGACGTCGCTAACTTTGTTCAGGAAGCCTCCGCGACGAGCCAGGTGCGGCACCTGCTGGATCGCGGCGTGCGCATTGCCAAAGCGCAGAATGGCGTGGCGGTCATCATCATTCCTAAAGATATTCAGGATGAAGCGTGGGAGCCGCCGCCGCATCTGCATGGTTTTACCCATTCCGGCAGCGGTTATCAGCGTCCGAAAGTGATCCCCTATGAGGCCGATTTGCAGCGTGCTGCCGACGTGCTCAACGCCGGTAAAAAGGTGGCGATTCTGATTGGTGCAGGTGCGCGCGGTGCGGCCGTTGAAGTCGTTCAGGCCGCCAATGTGCTGGGTGCCGGTGTGGCAAAAGCCCTGCTGGGCAAGGATGTGTTGCCGGACGATGCGCCTTTTGTCACCGGGTCGATTGGTCTGCTCGGCACTAAACCCTCCTCCGATTTAATGCAGAACTGCGATACCCTGCTGATGATCGGCAGTGGCTTTCCGTGGACAGAATTTCTGCCGGAAGAGGGCAAAGCGCGTGCGGTGCAGATCGACATCGATCCGGCCATGCTTGGACTGCGCTATCCCTGTAAGGTCAATCTGCATGGCGATGCGGCTGAAACCCTGCGGGCGCTATTACCGCTGCTGGAGCATAAGCAGGATCGCAGCTGGCAGGAAGAGATTGCCGTTCAGGTACGTGACTGGTGGACGCTAATGGAGGAGCGCGCTATGGCTTCCGCTCATCCGGTTAACCCTCAGCGGGTGGTGTGGGAGATGTCACCCCAGCTTCCGGACAATACGATCGTGACCTCCGATTCCGGCTCGTGCGCCAACTGGTTTGCCCGTGATTACCGGGTGAAGCAGGGGCAGCGTGCCACGCTCTCCGGCGGTCTGGCCTGTATGGGTGCGGCTGTGCCCTATGCAATTGCGGCAAAGTTTGCTCATCCGGAAAAACCGGTGGTGGCGCTGGTCGGGGACGGTGCCATGCAGATGAACAATATGGCCGAGCTGATCACCATCCAGAAATACTGGCAGCAGTGGACCGATCCGCGCCTGATCGTCTGCGTCTTCAATAACCAGGATCTTAACCAGGTGACCTGGGAGCAGCGCGTAATGGAGGGTAATCCCCGTTTTGATGCCTCGCAGCAGTTGCCGGATGTGAACTATGCCGACTTTGCCCGATCGCTGGGAATGGTCGGAATCTATGTCGATAATCCGGACGATCTGGCCGCGGCCTGGCAGCAGGCACTCAGCGCCGACCGCCCGGTTTTACTCGAGGTGAAAACCGATCCGGAGGTCGCCCCGTTGCCGCCACACATCACCTTTAAACAGGCAAAAGCTTTTATGGCGTCCATGGCGAAGGGCGACCGCGGTGCGGCGCAAATCATCAGTGACACCGCCAGTCAGCTGTTTCACAAAAAGCATTAGGGGCTAAGCTGGGCTGTCGCGCCTCACTAACCTTACTCCCGGACGCTTTCGCGTCCGGGTTATTCGCTATTCATCTCACTTAACGGGAGTCTTACTATGACTGCTCACTCCACCCCTGTCTGGTTAATCTCGGGATGTTCGACCGGTTTTGGTCGCGAACTGGCACAGCAGACAATTGCGAGGGGTTTTAAGGTCATTGTCACGGCACGAAACACCGATAAGATTGCTGATCTGGTCGAAGGGCACGACAACGCACGGGCAGTGGCTCTCGATGTGACACAGCAGGCAAGCATCGACCAGGCCGTGCAGGCGGCACTGGACGCATTTGGCACCATTGACGTGCTGGTTAATAACGCCGGTTATGGCTATCAGAGTTCGATAGAAGAGGGCGTGGAGAGCGAAATCCGTGCGCAGTTCGATGCTAACGTGTTCGGCCTGTTTGCTCTGACCCGTGCCGTGCTGCCGGTTATGCGAAAAGCGCGAAGCGGCCACATCATCAATATCACGTCAGTTGCGGGCTTAATCGGCTTTGCCAGTTCCGGCTACTACTCTGCCAGCAAACATGCGGTGGAGGGCTGGTCCGACGCACTGGCGCTGGAGGCGGGCCCGCTGGGCATTCACGTCACCTGCGTCGAGCCTGGCCCGTTCCGCACCGACTGGGCGGGGCGTTCACTGCATCAGACGCCGAGTACGCTGCCAGATTATGCAGAAACCGCAGCTGCACGGATGAAAGCGACCGCCGAAAACAGCGGCACCCAGAAGGGCGATCCGGCGCGCGCCGCCAAAGCGATGATTGCTATTACGGAAGAGGATCACCCACCACGCCATCTGGTGATGGGCGCCTGGGGACATGAAGCCGTCATCAGCAAGCTTAAAGAGCGGCTGGCAGAGGTCGAAGCCTGGAAACAGACCTCGGTCGGGACTGATTTTCCGGAATAAGACGAGTGCTGAGTGGGATACCGCCTGCGCTGAGTCTGAACAGGATGAAAACAGAGAAGGCCCGTTCAGCGGGCCTTGCAGCGTTAAGCGCGTGTTCCGGCTTCCTGCATTTCGCGCGCAGTAAACTCTTTCAGCTTGCGGCGCAACAGGGCTGATGACGAGCGTTTTTTCGCCTGAGCTAACTGGGCATAAATTTCGGGCAGATCGGGTTTTGCCAGCCACTCCGCAATCAGGCGCGATCTGACCTCTCTGTACCGGGTCTCCACCTGCTCCAGAGGGGGGGTCGTGTTTTTCGTAAAACGACATAGCAAGCTCTCCCTGCAGTCACCACTTTATAAGCCCGGAAACAGTCCGGGATTAAAGGTTGCGGCGCTTTCTTTGGCAATCCTGTCCGGCGATTGTAGCGTAGTTCATTTTTTAACCCAGGCATCGCGTCGTAGATCTCTTCCAGCGGCGTCGGACGATTGCGGTCAGCAATTTCACCCGATGCAGCCTGGAAGACAAAACCGCCGGTTGAGAAGCTTTCATGGTGTGCCATTAATGCGAGTATCACGTTTTTTAAAACAACAGCGCTACCCAGTCCTGACAGTCTGATAGGGCGGAAATCACTCAGGCACGCGAGACCATCGAAAACGTCAAAACAGATCTCAGCAAGGCCATTTGCCGGAAAGGAAACCCCCGGCGGCAACTGATAACCGAGGCGGGTAAAGGCCTCTTTATCAGCTCAATGACCCGCGATGACGGCGTACGTTTCATTCGCGGCAACGAATACGTAGCTGTAATACTCCTGGCGACCGTAGATAAATCTTTTCCGCCTGATCGCATAATTTTCAAGATAGATCTCTTCCTCAACACTCACTTATCATCCCTGCAGCCAGCCTGCGAATCCTTTTGCCGGCATTTTTCAGTCAGAAACCCGATTCGTCAAACAACAGCATTAAAAGTAGGGTTATTCATCCCGGGATATCAGCCATAGTTGCTGCAGACCGGCAAGACGTTGTAAGCCAGCCCGCAAATTCACGCCCCCTTATCGCGCAGCCCTGCGTCATCATCGTGCTGCAAAAATAAACAGCTGTCCGCTGCTGACAACATAAGAATTTGATCTTGTATCCCAGGCCGTATTCCATCTGGCATCCCGCTTACAGGAGCAGTGATCATTCGCTAACTGGCACGCTTAATGCACTCGCTGACAGGGACATTTCTGGCGAGGTAATCCATGTTTGACACCTTATTAGACGACGATGCGACCACGATGGCCGCACTCATCCGCAGCGGGGAAGTCTCGGCCTGTGAGCTGACCGGGGCGGCACTGGCGCGGATGGCGGAACGGGAACCGGCGATACAGGCGTTCTGTACGCCCACCCCCGACCTGGCGATGGCTCAGGCCCGCGCAGTCGATGCCCGACGCGCACGCGGGGAAACGCTGGGGGCGCTGGCAGGCGTTCCGCTGGCGGTCAAGGATCTGATCTGCACGGCAAATGTCAGAACCACCTCCGGCTCGGCGGCCTATCGGGATTTCGTGCCGGAAGATGACGACATTACGGTGGAACGGCTGCTGGCCGCCGATGCAATCCTGCTGGGTAAAACCACCGCACCGGAATTTGGTTACAGCGGCGTCGGGCACAATCCGCTGTTCCCTTCGCCGCGAAATCCCTGGGATCTCACCATGACGCCCGGTGGTTCCAGTGCGGGCTCCGGTGCGGCGGTAGCCGCGCGACTCTGTCCGATTGCTCTGGGCAGCGATGGCGGCGGCTCGGTCCGCATTCCGGCGGCGCACTGCGGCATTTTTGGCTTTAAAGCCTCAATGGGGCGGGTGCCCCTGTGGCCTGGCTGTCGTGATGAACGTTATCCCGGGGTGTCGGGATGGGAGTCGCTGGAGCATATCGGGCCGATGACCCGCAGCGTTCGCGATGCGGCCCTGATGCTCTCTCTGATGGCCGGGCCGGACATGCGCGATCGTCACTCTATTCCCTGCAGCGACGTGGACTGGCTGGGTGCGACACAGCAGTTGCCAGGCCCGTTGCGCATCGCTTTCAGCGCGGATTTTGGCTATGTGGCCGTGGACCCGGAGGTGCGGGCGGTGGTCAGCGCGGCGGTGCAGCGTTTTGCGGCTGAAATCGATGCCGAGCTGGAGCTGGCCGATCCTGGCTTCAGCGATCCGGCCGCCGCCTTTGGCGCGCTGGTGGCGATGGAGAGCGATCTTACCGGGATGCGTCAGATGATGGCGGAGCAGGGCAGCGCGATGTCGCCGCATCTGGTGGCGATGCTGCAGCACGACTGGCGGGCGGAAAACTTTACCGATGCCATCGCCACCCGAAAAGCGGTCAGCAACAGCCTGTGGCGCTTTATGCAGCGCTTTGACCTGTTGATTACCCCGACGCTGGCGGTGCCGCCGTTTCCGCTGGGGATGCAGGGGCCGGAGATCATCGATGGCCGTATGGTCCGCAGCGACCACTGGCTCTCCTTCTGCTACCCGTTCAACTTTACCGGCCAGCCCGCCGCGTCACTCCCCGCCGGTTTTACCGCCAGCGGCCTGCCCGTAGGGCTGCAGATTGTCGGGCGTCATCTTGATGATGCCTTAGTGCTGGCTGCCAGCGCCGCTTTCGAGCGCATTCAGCCGTGGAATCACCTTCAACCCGGGATCGCCCAATGAAAACCTCATCTTCACCTGCGCTGGAGCAGGAGTTTGAACATCAGCCGGTGCCGCTGTCGCATCGTCACTCCACCCGTTCCGTTTCGGCAGTCTGGTTCGGCTTTCCGATGATCCTCACCAATGCGCTGTTTGGCGGCATCATCACCTGGCATCTGGGCTTCTGGCCCGCGTTGGCCGCCATCCTGCTGGGCAATCTGGTGCTGTTTGCCTATGTCGGTGCGCTGAGCTGGTACGCCGGTAACAGCGGCATGAACTTTGCCCTGCAGGCGCGACGCACCTTCGGCAGTAAAGGCTATATTCTGGTTTCCGGCTTTCTTTCGACGGTAGTGATTGGCTGGTATGCCTTCCAGACCGGGCTGACCGGTACGGTCATCAACCAGACCTTTGGCTGGAATGCGCTGGCGGTGACGGCATTTGCGATGATCCTTTATACCGGCATCACCTTTCTGGGGGTACGGGCGCTGTCGGTGCTGGGCATGATCGCGGCGCCATTGTTTGTGGTGCTGGGCGTGGTGGCGCTGTGGCTGATTAGCAAACAGCATGACTTCTCCGTCGTAACTCAGTGGAAAGGCAGCGCCAGCGCCGCCGGCGCCATGAGTATGGGCACCGCCGTCACCATGGTGGTGGCGGGCTTTGCCGACTCAGGCACCATGACTGCCGACTTTACCCGCTGGTCAAAGAGTGGCCGCTCGGCCGTGATTGCCGCTTTCTCCGCCTTTCCGGTTGCGAACGTGATCTCCTACCTGTTCGGCGTCGTGATTGTCGCCGCAGGGGCCGCTGTCGATCCGCTGACTAACGGCGGAAATTTTCTGCCGATGCTGATGGGGCACGGCGCTTTCCTGTCAGTCGTAGCCTGTCTGTTTGTCTTTATCAATCTTGGATCGGTCTGCACGCATTGCCTCTATAACGGCGCGGTGGGCTTCAGCCACCTGTTCAGCAGCAAAATGCGGCTCTGGACGCTGATCCTCGGCGCCATCGGCGGCGTGCTGGCGCTGGCGGGGGTCTGGTCCTATTTTCTGGAGTGGCTGAGCCTGCTGGGTATTGTGGTGCCGCCGTTTGGTGCGGTGATGATTGTGGATTTAATTTTTATGGCGCGCATCAGCGAACAGCGTCCGGCGCAGCGTTTCCGGGGTGACGCCTTCGCAGCCTGGGCCATTGGCAGCCTCTGCGCGGTGATTGCCCATCTCGCCTTTCCACAGTTCGGTGAAGCGGTGATCGGTCTGGTCACTGCCGCAGTGAGCTACAGGCTGATCAGCCGAATGCGCCTGCCGCGCCCCGTTATGGAGAAGCGTAATGTTTAGTGTTAATTCCACCCCCTACAGCTGGCCGTTTGACGGCAGTTTCACCCCGGCCGATACGGCGCTGATTGTGATCGACATGCAGACAGACTTCTGCGGCGTGGGCGGCTATGTCGACAGTATGGGCTATGACGTAAGCCTGACCCGTGCGCCCATTGCTCCGCTGCAGCAGGTGCTGGCGGCGATGCGTGCCCGGCAGTTTCCGGTTATCCACACCCGTGAGGGGCACCGACCCGATCTCAGCGATTTGCCCGCCAACAAACGCTGGCGTTCGCGTCGCATGAACGCCGGTATCGGGGACAGCGGGCCCTGTGGCCGCATTCTGGTGCGCGGCGAACCGGGCTGGAAAATTATTCCGGAGCTGGCACCCTTACCGGATGAAGTGGTGATCGATAAGCCGGGGAAAGGATCGTTCTATGCTACCGATCTGGAGCTGATCCTCCGCAGCCGTGGCATCCGAAATCTGATCCTCACCGGGATCACGACCGATGTCTGTGTCCACACGACGCTGCGCGAAGCCAACGATCGCGGCTTCGAGTGTCTGGTCCTTTCCGACTGCTGTGCGGCGACCGAGCGGCGTCATCATGAGGCGGCGCTGAGTATGATCCACATGCAGGGGGGATCTTTGGTGCCGTTGCTCCTTCCGCTGCGCTGCTGGACAGCCTGGGGGGAGAGGGTTAGCGTCGATACGCAAAGCGGCGCTGCCTGACCGGCTTCAGGCAGCGCCCGATGGCCTGCGCGCGTTATAGCGCTCAGGCTGCCTTTCGCGGTCACGTTTGCTGTGCGGATGAGGCGTCTATCAGTGTCGCAAGCCGATCGGCGGGCACGGCCTGACTGAACAGATAGCCCTGCAGTTGATTACAGCCCGCATTTGCCAGCGCAGACATCTGATCCGGCGTTTCGACACCTTCCGCCGTCACCATCAGCCCCATAGCGTGCCCCAGCTTCACCACCGACTCCACAATCGCCATTGAATTTTCGGCCACGCCCAGCGACTGGGTGAACGAGCGGTCGATTTTGATTTTATCCACCGGAAAAGTGCTGAGATAGTTGAGGCTGGAGTAGCCGGTGCCGAAGTCATCCAGTGCAATCCGGAAGCCCGCTTCACGCAATGCCACGATAGTGGCGCGTGCCTCGCGCTCATCCTCAATAAGTACCCCTTCGGTAATCTCCAGCTCCAGGCGCGCCGGATCGCCGCCCTGCTCGCTGACGATAGCCATCATCCGCTCAACGAAGCCGGCCGAGCGGAACTGAACGGGTGAAACGTTGACTGCCACGAGCAGCCCGGGGTAACGTTGCTGCGTTGCGCACGCTTCGGCCAGCACCCATTCGCCCAGCGGAATAATCAGGCCCGTCTCTTCGGCAATCGCGATAAACTCACCGGGCGCAATCGGGCCACGGGTCGGATGGTGCCAGCGCAGCAGCGCTTCAACGCCCACCATCTGTTGACCGCTGATGTCCATCAGCGGCTGATACCATACAGCCAGCCCCTGACGCTGTTGAAGTGCGATGCGCAGGTCGGCGGCGATAGCCTGGCGGGTGCGTACCGACTCATCCATTGCCCGTTCAAACTGACGGTATTTGCCCCGGCCGCCGCTTTTCGCTTCATAGAGCGCGATATCCGCCTTTCGCATCAGCTCCACACGATCGATGCCATCTTTGGGGGCCAGCGCCAGTCCGATACTGGCACCGCTCCAGACATCATTGCCGAACAGGGTAAAGGGCTGGCCCAGTTCGTCGATGATGCGCTGCGCCAGACTCTGCACCTGGCCAATGTTTTCAACCTCCGGCATCACCACAATAAATTCATCGCCACCCAGGCGTCCGACCGTATCGCTGGTGCGCACCAGACGGCTCAGACGCTGTGCCACCGCGATAATCAGCTCATCCCCGGCATGATGACCGTGTGTGTCATTGATGGTTTTGAATCGGTCAAGATCGATGAGCAACAGCGCCACCCGCTGATCGTGACGTGTCGCCAGTGCCAGCGCCTGGGTCAGACGATCCTCAACCAGCGCACGGTTAGGCAAGCCTGTGAGCACGTCATGAAACGCCAGATGCTGCGCCTGAGCCTCCGAAGCGCCGAGCCTGAGCATCGACTGAGAAAGATTTACCGAAGAGTGCCAGAGCCGTCGCACCATATAGAGGCAGAGCAGGGTAATAGCCAGCACCGCCAGCCCGGTAGAGGGGCCGATGGTTCGCAGCATGTCCGCGCCGGGACGGATGGGGATCCAGTTAAGATAGCCTACCGGGTCGCCCGCCTGAGCAATCAGCAGATAACGGGCGCTGGCGTCAGGCTGTGGCGATCCATCAGAAAAGTGCAGCCCCCGAAGCTGATTACGTTCTGCCAGGCTGGCCAGATAACCTTCATCCAGAAATTTCAGGCTCACCAGCCGGAAGCCTGGCAGGGTATCATTTTCCTGCCGGACAGCCCCGACGGCCAGTGCCGCAGCATGCCGGTTCACGCGGGCATAATCGGCATCATTCTGGCGGCCCGGGTTGCTGACCAGCGGGTGATGCAGGAGTTCACCAATCAGCGGATCGCGATCCGGATCGGCAACCGGCTGACCTTCACGCCAGACGCGGACAATGGCATTTTGCGGATCCAGCACCATGATCAGCTGATGCCCGAACATTTCATAAAGCCACTCGCCAATATTCTCATCCAGCCATCTGTCACTGTGGCTTGCCGCCAGATGCTGCTGCAACGGTGCCCAGCGTGACAGGCTGTGCAACTGGCGCAGATGCTCATTCAGGCTTTGTGAAAAAGAGGCTTCAATCATCCGTTGCTGCTGATGCCGCGCTTCGCTATTGGTCAGCGATGTGCCGGCATACAGCGCAGCGCCTGCACCGGTAAACGTCAGCAGCAAAATCGCCACCAGCGGGACTAACACTTCGCGCAGAAAACTGCGCCGGAAATCCGAGGAAAGTTTAAGCGTGCTAATCATATTGTTATTCTTCTCTGCAACAGGGAAACAGCTTAAAAATTAGCAGATGTCAGCCGATCGTCCATGCTGCTCCTGATTTAACAGGCGGTGAAACAGAGGGTTTCCGCTCACCCTTATGTGCTGCCAGTCTGAGCAGTGCGGCGACAGAACCGGCCTTTTTTATCAGTTAATTTAATGAAGTGAGCCGGTTCGACAGTCACAGAGGCTGACCCCCTGTGAGATGAGCAGGATAGAGGGCGGGCACATGTCAGTGCCCGCGTTCCCTGTGAACTTCGCGACTATGGTTCATACTTGAGTGCGCTGATAATTTGACGAACGGATAACCGTGAAGACAACGGTTACTGTATCTATCACTTGCCTGCCAGCCTGGCGCTGTCAGCTGACTGAAAGGGAAAATAATGCCATTGTTATTCGGTGAGTTATCTGGTTTCCCCTCATGGGTGCCTGTTGTATTACTCGTCTCGCTCTCCTTTGTACTGGGTTTTCTGGTCCGCCTGATCCTGCTCGGGTTTATTCGTTACTGGCAGAGTCGTGACAGAAAACTGTTTAAATCGCTTGAGAAACATCTCAGCGGTTCCATGTTTTTCTTCATTCCGCTTCTGATGATCAATGTCGGGATTAACTACATCAACTTCCATCCCGATTCACTGGATTTAATCACCAACATCATCAATGTCTTTATCATTATGTCCTTCTGCTCGGTCCTGATCCGGCTGACCAATGTGGCGCAGGATATGCTCTATATCCGCTATGACATCAATATCTCCAATAACCTGCGGGCGCGCAAAATCCGCACGCAGATTATCTATGTCAAAAAAGTGGTGATTGTCATCCTGGTTCTCTTCTGCGTTTCACTGATCCTGCTGAGCTTTCCCGGCGTCCGGAAATTCGGCACCACTATCCTGGCCGGTGCCGGTGTGGCCGGGATTATTATTGGTTTTGCGCTGCAAAAGTCGCTGGTCAATCTGTTTGCCGGTATTCAGATCGCCTTTACTCAGCCGATTAAGATCGATGATGCCGTGGTGGTGGAAAAAGAGTGGGGCTGGATAGAGGAGATCAATCTGACCTATGTGGTGGTGCGAATCTGGGATCTGCGCCGTCTGGTGCTGCCCATCACCTACTTTACTGAAAACCCGTTCCAGAACTGGACGCGCAATAACGCTCAGATCTTAGGCTCGGTATTTCTCTACGTCGACTATTCGATGCCGCTGGAGCCGCTGCGACGGCATTTTGAAAAAGTCCTGAGCGAAACGCGTCTCTGGGACGGAGAAACCCAGGTGTTGCAGGTGACTGATACCACCGAGAAGACCATGACTATCAGGATGCTGATGACTGCGCAGAACTCACCCATCGCTTTCGATTTGCGCTGCTACGTCCGGGAAAAGATGATCGAATTCATTCAGCAGAATTACCCGCAAAGCCTGCCGCTGGTCAGGGCATCACTGACGGACAGCGAAAGTGAGAAGCGGACGCAAGCGCACACAGAGTGACGTATGTCAGAAAACTGAGCAGCCGGCCAGACAATCAGGCAATCTGACTGAACGGGCGGTCGCTCTTTTTCGTCGGTAACTGTTTTAACATGATGCCAGCATGTGCAACGCCGTCGGGCACAATGGCATCCGCGCGGAGCGGCAGCGTCTGTCAGGAAATACGCCTGTTCGCATTAACGTCAGTCGCTTTCGATTTTAATCCTCTCTCTATCGCCGCACGTCAGCATCTGAATGAATACAACGAATACCGATATGCCAGACTGACCTTCCGCATTCTGCGCCGCGGTCGACATCTGAATTTTCAGAAATAAGTTCCGGGCCGACAGGATATTGCCTGGCTGGCACATAAATATTTTTTATTTCATAGACGTTTGCTGCGATTTTTCCAGCGAAAAATATTGGTTTTGCAATTAGTAGATCCGTTCCTGATATATATCTATCCCGGAAAATAAATTATTAAACTATTGATAAATAATGATTTAATAATTTTTTCAGAGGGTTTTACGCGCTTAAAAGGCGGTCAGAATGAAATCTGCAGAAACAGATTATTACATTGTCAGCTTATGTAAAGGAGAAACTGTAGCCTTAAAAAGGGGAGAATTTGAGCAGTTTTTTTGAAAATTAAATCTCTCTGTGCCTGCAATAAGCAGAACGCGAATCACGCCATATACTTTACGCATATTCACGTAATGAATATACATGGGATTTTACCGCTATTTATGGCAGCGCTGCGAACGTTTTCCGGCGTCTCAGTTCAGGAGAGAGAAAAATGGATCAAACCGCATTTATGATCGGGTTTTCGATCATGGCTATTGCGTCACTGGTTATCTACGCCACAGGCGGCAAACAGTTTCCTTCCCGTCACCACACGCTGATGCACGCTTCCGTGCCGTTTATCGCGGCGACGGCCTATCTCGCGATGGCCATGGGATTCGGCAATCTTATGCTGGACAATGGCGTCACCGTCTATCTGGCACGCTATGCTGACTGGTCTGTTACCACACCGATTCTGCTGGCCGGGCTGGTGATGCTGGCCTTCCATGACGAAGGCAAGCCGGGTGAGGCAGGCGGCTTTCTGACGGCCATTATCGTGCTGGATGTCATGATGATCATCACCGGTCTGATCTCATCGCTGGCTGAAAACAGTATTGCGAAATGGGTCTGGTATTTCTGGTCCTGTGCCGCATTTCTGGGGGTGGTTTACCTGCTCTGGGGACCGCTGCGTAGGATTGCCGCCGCGCGGGGACGTGCTATGGCGGCGGCTTACAACAAAGACGTGGCGCTGCTGACCGTGGTCTGGTTCATCTATCCAGTTGTTTTTCTGGTGGGGCCGGAAGGTCTCCGGATTATTACCGACCAGACCTCTGTCTGGACGTTTTTGATTCTGGATGTCATCGCTAAGGTCTTCTATGCCTTCTATGCAGCCGCCAATCTCAACAATGCGCTTTCACAGAGCCGCTATGAGGGTAAAGCAAGCGCATGACCCGGCTAAAGCAGGGCGGATGGGCAGGACTCTGGGGGGCTGCTTTTGTTGCCTCGCTGAGCCCCCTGTCTGTTCAGCTGGGCTTTGCGGTGATGGCAATTGGCTTTATCGGGATGGCACATGGTGCCAGCGATCTTGAAGTCGTCAGGCGCGAACGCCGGCTGCCATTTCTCATGGCCTATGGGCTGGTTATCGTGCTCTGCCTGTTCTGGTGGCATGATAATTCAGCCCTGGCACTGCCCGGTTTTTTGCTGGCCTCCGCGATACATTTTGCCCTTGAAGATGCCCCTCGCGGGCATCTCATCGAGCGTCTGGCGCGGGGGATTGGCATGATTACGATACCTGCCACGCTGCATCTGAATGCGTTCAGCACCATTCTGTATCAGGCCGGCCTGACGACGGCCATACCCGATTCTGTCGCCGCAGGCATTGCGCTGACGGGCGGGATATGTGCGGCGGGGCTGATTGTGACTGGCATACTTCGTCACGACATTTCACTAATGACGGGCATGCTGGCGCTGCTGCTGTTGCCGCCGTTTGTTGGTTTTTCCATGGGATTTTTAATTCTGCATGCGCTGCCGCAGACCCGGTTACGGCGTGACCAGCTTGGCTGTCGCAGTTACAACAGCTACCTGTACACCACATGGCCAATACTCACCGTAGCGATTCTGCTGGCGGCGGCAACCGCCGTGATGATGCATCCCGCCGACAGGGCGGGTACCCAGTCGCTCTTTGCTGCGCTGGCTGCGCTGGCAATTCCGCACATGCTTATTACGCCCTGGTTTGAACCGCGGCAGCCGATATAAACTACGTTGCGCAGGCGATAAGCACATCGCCATCACCCACGCCAGACACAGAATGAAATGCGCGCAGAGCTGGCGGAATTAACGCAGCGTAAAGCCTGCGTCAGCGTGTTCAGCTTTATGGACGAACTGCGCGATGCGCGATTCCAGTTGTGCGATATGGTCGACGCTGATGCGTTTAAAGAAATCGCTGTCGCTGCTCTGGTTGATCACCTGCCGGAATCCGGTCAGCCATCCGGCGCTGCTGCCTGTTGTATCCGTGATACTGAACAGGGCATCGCGTTCTTTCTGTGTGTCATGCGCGCCACGGCTCAGAAGATCCAGCTGCTGCTGAAACGCGTTGACGCCTGCACTGTCGCCATACTGCCGGGCAATGTCCAGTGACTGCTGAGTGAGATCGTGCAGCAGCGTATCCTGCGTCCTGACCTTATCTTCGACAAACTTCGCCACTTCACGGTAGCTGTCGGCCTGTTTTTCCTGGGGGACAAAGCGTTCAACCAGCTTATTCAGCATGCCTTTGGTGACGGCAAGATCCATGGACAGCGTCGTGGAGTTACCTGAACCGCTGTAAGATTGCAGCGCATCTGAAATCAGTCCGGCCATAGCGGTTTTAGAGAGCGTAGCGTCGGACTGTAAGGCGGAAAACCCGGCATCGATAGCGTTGGTAATGCCATTTGTTGCCGGGCCGCTCTTATTAATTATCCCGTTACGAAGCTGAATCACTTCATTCAGATTCTTATCCCGGGCCGCCTGACTGAGCTGCGGCAGGGCGGAAGGGGCCGGGTCGATCAGTCTGCTGACCTGCTCTTTGGTCAGCGAAATCGTTTTGGGCAGACTCGCCTGTTTGCTGAACAGGTCCAGGCCTGCCGGGCTGTTCTCAGATAAGCTAATCATTACTCTCTCCATGTTGTGTCAAATAAGCCTGCTCACTATATCGGTCATTCGTTAATCAACTTTATGTTTTCCGCCGGACGGATTGCCATTCTGTAACGGCAGTCAAAAAACAGGCGCACCGGGAAAAGCGCCCTGACTGAAGCTGCGCCCGGTTAATTTATTGATTTTGATATATAAAAAGAAAGGCGATGTTGTGCTGCAGATGCCTGCACGTTCACCCCTCTCTTTGACTAAACGGAAAAGCCAACTGCCCGGATTAATTCTGCTGATGTTCAGATGCGGCTGGTGGCTTCAGGGTGTCGCGCCGGAGGGCGGCTGCAGCACGCTGCACATCATTTCTCCGGGGCCGCTTTCAGGTATTTGCCGTATAACCCTGGTATCAGGTTCACCACTCCTTCACCGCGCCGTCACGGTTCTGTCATCTGATCCCCGCAAGCTACCCCCATCCCGCAGCGCCGTATCACTGCGTTCCCACTCTGCAACCCGTGAGGATTTCATCGTGATGGAGTTATCCAGACATCCGACCACTGTCTATCAGGCCGTTGCCGCCCAACTGGAGCAGGCACTGAAAGAGCGTTATCGCTGCGGTGACTATCTGCCTTCGGAGCAACAGCTCGCCGACCACTACGCGGTCAATCGCCATACGCTGCGCCGGGCGGTGGATGAGCTGGTGCAAAAAGGTCTGCTTCAGCGTCGCCATGGCGTCGGTATCCTGGTACTGATGCGGCCCTATGACTATCCGCTGCATGCGCAGGCGCGCTTCAGCCAGAACCTGCTGGAGCAGGGCAGCCACCCGACCAGTGAACGGCTGCTGGCGGTGCTGCGTCCGGCCAGCAACGATGTCGCCAGTGCGCTGGGCGTGAAAGAGGGCGACAACGTCATTCATCTGCGCACCCTGCGCCGCGCCAACGGTGTGCCGCTCTGCCTGATCAACCACTTCCTGGCCGATCTCAGCTGGTGGCCGCAGCTTCAGCACTTTAATAGCGGGTCGCTGCACGACTTTCTGGTGGAGCACACCGGCAAACAGCTGGTGCGCACCCAGACGCGTATTAGCACCCGCCGCGCGCAGGCTAAAGAGTGTCGCCAGCTCGATATCGCCCTGCATGCGCCGCTGCTCTGCGTACGCACCCTGAACAAAACCTGCGATGGCGCGCTGGCGGAATACTCCGTCAGCCTGACGCGCGGTGACATGATCGAACTGACCCTGGAGCACTAATGGAACAGCAAACGGATCGCCAGCGCTGGCTGTCGGTACTGGCCCACAGCAACGCCGCCATGCTGGAAACCCACTGGCAGGCGCTTAATCTCCAGCCCGTCTTCACGCTGGTCCGTCCGGCGGAGATCGGGCTGACGCGGCTTCAGGCGCGGATGGGCGCGACCGGCAACCGCTTTGTCATGGGCGATGCCACGGTGACGCGCGCGGTGGTGCAGCTGCAGGATGGCACCCTGGGTTACAGCTATCTGCTGGGGCGGGACAAAGCCCACGCTGAGCGCTGCGCCCTGCTGGATGCGCTACTGCAGCAGCCGGAAACCCGGCCATTGCTGGAAGAGAAGATTATTACCCCGCTGGCGGCGTGGCGTGATGAGCAGCGTCAGCTGCGCGCCCGAGAAATCGCCAGCAGCAAAGTGGATTTCTTTACGCTGGTTCGCGGAGATAACTGATGACTTTACTGGCAAGTTTTAACCATCCGGTGGCGGATGCACAGCGCGCGTTTCGCCGCATTCTGAAAGCGATGAGCGAACCGGGCATCATGGTGTCGCTGCCCCTGCAGCAGGGCTGGGGGGCATTGTCGCCCGCCGCCACGGCGCTACTGCTGACGCTGGTCGATCAGGAGAGCCCGATCTGGCTGGATGCAAAAATCGACAGCGAGCAGCTGCGCAGCAACCTGCGTTTTCATACCGGCGCGCGGGTCAGCAGCGGGCAGGATGCCCCGTTTGCCCTGAGCCATGCGGCGGCGCAGCCCGATCCGGCGCAGTTCGCGGCCGGCGACACTCTCTCACCGGAAAAAAGCACCACGCTGATTATCGACGTGCCGTCGCTGAATGGCGGTTTAACGCTGCGCCTCTCCGGGCCGGGCCTGCGGGAAACCCGCGCCATTGCGCCGCAGCTGCCGGAGAGTGTGCTGGAATACCTGCGCGCCCGGCCGCATCCGTTCCCGCAGGGCGTGGATCTGATCTTCACCTGTGGCGAAGCGATGATGGCCGTGCCGCGCACGACTGTTGTGGAGGTGTGCTGATGTATGTCGCGGTCAAAGGGGGTGAGAAAGCGATAGCCCATGCTCATCAGCTGCAGGCCGATCTGCGGCGGGGCGATCGGCGTATAGCCGAACTCAGCTGTGACCAGGTGGCGCAGCAGCTCGGGCTGGCAGTCGATCGGGTGATGACCGAAGGCGGCATTTACGATCCGGAACTGGCGGCGCTGGCGATCAGGCAGGCCAGCGGCGATCTGGTTGAGGCGATCTTCCTGCTGCGCGCTTATCGCACCACGCTGCCCCGGCTGGCGGAAAGCATGCCGCTGGCGACCGACGCGATGCGCATCGAACGCCGCATCTCCGCCGTCTATAAAGACTTGCCGGGCGGCCAGGTACTGGGGCCGACCTGTGACTACAGCCACCGCCTGCTCGACTTTACGCTGCTGGCCAACGGCGAGACACCGGTCGCGCCGCGCGACGATCGCCAGACGCCCGAGGCGTGCCCGCATATATTCAGCATGATGAGCAGTGAAGGGCTGGCCGCAGAAGAGGTGGATGACGGCAGCGAGCCTGCCGATATCACCCGCGAGCCGCTGCATTTTCCCGCCTCGCGCGCCGCACGGCTGCAGCAGCTGGTGCGCGGCGACGAAGGCTTTCTGCTGGCGCTGGGCTACTCGACCCAGCGCGGGTATGGCCGCACCCATCCGTTTGCCGGTGAGATCCGCACTGGCTATCTCAGCGTCAGCCTCTGTCCCGAAGAGCTGGGCTTTGAGCTGGAGATTGGCGAACTGCTATTGACGGAGTGTGAGATGGTCAACGGCGTGGCCCACAGCGAGGCGGTGGCACCACACTTCACCCGCGGTTACGGTCTGGTCTTTGGCCGCGCCGAACGCAAGGCGATGGCGATGGCGCTGGTGGATCGGGCGCTGCAGAGCCGCGAACAGCAGGAGCGCATCACCAGCCCGGCGCAGGATGAGGAGTTTGTGCTGTCGCACGCCGACAACGTCGAAGCCGCGGGCTTTGTCTCACATCTCAAGCTGCCGCACTACGTCGATTTTCAGGCCGAGCTGGCGTTACTCAGGCAGCTGCAACACGATTATCAGGAGCGCAACCATGGCTGAACTCACCGGCTATAACAACGGCTATCTCGACGAGCAGACCAAACGCACTATCCGCCGCGCCATCCTGAAAGCGGTGGCGATCCCCGGCTATCAGGTGCCGTTCGCCGGACGCGAGATGCCGATGCCCTATGGCTGGGGCACCGGCGGCATCCAGATCACCGCCAGCGTGATTGGCGATCAGGATGTGCTCAAGGTGATCGATCAGGGCGCGGATGACACCACCAATGCGGTGTCAATCCGCCAGTTTTTTCAGCGGGTGAGCAATGCGGCCACCACCGAGCGCACCGCCGATGCGACCCTGATCCAGACCCGGCACCGCATCCCGGAAACGCCGCTGGAAGAGGATCAGATCCTGATCTTTCAGGTGCCGATTCCGGAGCCATTGCGTTTTATCGAACCGCGCGAAACGGAGACCCGCACCCTGCACGCGCTGGAAGAGTACGGCATCATGCAGGTGAAGCTGTACGAAGATATCGCCCGCTATGGCCATATCGCCACCACCTACGCCTACCCGGTCCGGGTCAACGGCCGCTACGTGATGGACCCTTCGCCAATCCCCAAATTCGATAACCCGAAAATGCACATGATGCCCGCGCTGCAGCTGTTTGGTGCCGGGCGTGAGAAACGCATCTACGCGTTGCCGCCTTATACCCGCGTGGAGAGTCTCGACTTCGATGATCACCCCTTTACGGTTCAGCAGTGGGATGAACCCTGCGCGCTGTGCGGCTCGCGCCATAGCTATCTGGATGAGGTGGTGATGGATGACCAGGGCACACGGATGTTTGTCTGCTCCGACACCGATTTTTGCCATCAGCAGCAGGAACAGCACCATGCACAGTGAACAGCCGCTGCTTGCGGTCAGTCAGCTCACCCATCTCTATGCGCCGGGCAAAGGGTTTGAGCAGGTCAGTTTCGATCTTTATCCCGGCGAAGTGCTGGGGATTGTCGGCGAGTCCGGCTCTGGTAAAACCACGCTGCTGCAGAGCCTGTCGGCGCGTCTGGCGCCCCAGCAGGGCACCATTCTCTATCGGGGCGGCGATCTCTGGCAGATGAGCGAGAGCGAGCGCCGTCGCCTGCTGCGCACAGAGTGGGGCGTGGTGCATCAGCATCCGATGGCGGGGCTGCGTTCGCAGGTCAGCGCAGGCGGCAATATCGGCGAACGGCTGATGGCGATCGGGCAGCGTCACTATGGCGACATCCGCGCCGAGGCGAGCCGCTGGCTGCAGGCGGTGGAGATCGATGCCAGTCGCATTGACGATCTGCCCACCACCTTTTCCGGCGGGATGCAGCAACGTCTGCAGATCGCCCGCAACCTGGTGACGCAGCCGCAGTTGATGTTTATGGATGAGCCGACCGGCGGGCTGGATGTTTCCGTACAGGCGCGCCTGCTGGACCTGCTGCGCACGCTGGTGCGCGAGCTGAATCTGTCGGTGATTATCGTCACCCACGATCTCGGCGTGGCGCGACTGCTGGCGCATCGTCTGCTGGTGATGAAACAGGGGCGGGTGGTGGAGAGCGGTCTGACCGACCGCGTGCTGGACGATCCTCATCATCCCTACACTCAACTGCTGGTCTCTTCGGTGCTCAATTAAATGATGACGAATCCTGCCCGCCTGCGGGTTGAAAATCTCTGCAAGACCTTTGTGCTGCATAACCAGAACGGCGCGGCGCTGCCGGTACTGCACAATGCCAGCCTGACGGTGAACGAGGGCGAATGCGTGGTGCTGCACGGCCACTCCGGCAGCGGCAAATCCACGTTGCTGCGGGCGCTGTATGGCAACTATCAGCCCGACAGCGGCCATATCCGAATCGCCCATCAGGGGACGTGGATCGACATGGCGCAGGCCCCGGCGCGGCAGATTATGGCGCTGCGGCGCGACACGCTGGGCTGGGTCAGCCAGTTTCTGCGGGTGATTCCACGGGTGCCGACGCTGGAGATCGTGATGCAGCCGCTGCTGGAGCGCGGCGTTGAGCGCGCCCTCTGCGAGGCGCGGGCCGCTGAACTGCTGAGCCGCCTTAACGTTCCGCAGCGCCTCTGGTCACTGGCGCCGTCCACCTTCTCCGGCGGCGAGCAGCAGCGGGTGAACATCGCGCGCGGTTTTATTGCCGACTATCCGGTGCTGCTGCTGGATGAGCCGACCGCCTCACTCGACAGTGTGAACAGCGGCGCGGTGGTCGGACTCATTGAACAGGCGCGCGCCCGGGGTACCGCCATCGTCGGTATCTTCCACGATCGGGCGGTGCGCGAGCGGGTCGCCGACCGGCTGCACCTGATGCAGCCGCTCGAAACAGGAGCGCAGGCATGATCATTAATAACGTCAGACTGGTGCTGGAAAACGAAGTGGTGAGCGGCTCGCTGGAGTTCCGCGATGAGCGCATCAGCAGCTTCAGCGAAACCAGCAGCCAGCAGCCGGGTGCGCTGGATGGCGAAGGGGCCTGGCTGCTGCCGGGACTGGTGGAGCTGCACACCGATAATCTCGACAAATTCTTCACGCCGCGACCCAAAGTGGACTGGCCCGCGCATTCGGCGATGAGCAGTCACGATGCGCTGATGGTTTCCAGCGGCATCACCACCGTGCTGGACGCGATTGGCGTCGGCGATGTGCGCGACGGCGGACACCGGCTGGATAACCTCAGCAAAATGATCGACGCCATCCGCGACAGCAACCGTAAAGGGCTGAACCGGGCCGAGCATCTGCTGCATCTGCGCTGTGAACTGCCGCATCCCACCACGGCGTCGCTGTTTGAGGCGCTGATGGGCACCCCGGAGCTGGCGCTGGTGTCGCTGATGGATCATTCACCGGGCCAGCGGCAGTTCGCCTCGCTGACCAAATATCGCGAATATTATCAGGGCAAATATCAGCTCAATGATGCGGAGATGCATCAGTTCGAACATGACCAGCTCACCCTGGCCGCGGCGTGGTCGCAGCCCAATCGCGAGACGATAGCCGGGCTCTGCCGGGAACATGGCATCGCCATCGCCAGCCACGACGATGCCACCGCCGCACACGTTGAAGAGTCGCACGCGGCGGGCAGCCGCATCGCCGAGTTCCCGACCACGCTGGAGGCGGCGCGCGCCTCGCGCTACCGCAACATGCAGGTGCTGATGGGCGCGCCCAACATCGTGCGCGGCGGCTCGCACTCCGGCAACGTCGCCGCCTGGGAACTGGCGTCACACGGCCTGCTGAATATTCTCTCCTCCGACTATTACCCGGCCAGCCTGCTGGATGCCGCGTTCCGGCTGGCGGCTGATGAGCGCAATAGCCTGGGCATGGCGCAGGCCATCGCGCTGGTCACCTGCAATCCGGCCCGCGCGTTGGGGCTGTTCGATCGCGGGGTCATCGCCGAAGGCTGCCGCGCCGATCTGGTGCTGGCCCATACCGCCCACGGCTATCCGCATGTGCGGCACGTCTGGAGCAAAGGCCGGCAGGTGTACTGATGGCACGGCTCATCTGGCTGATCGGGCCCTCCGGATCGGGCAAGGATAGCCTGCTGGATGCGCTGCGTGCGTCACCGCCGCCCCGGCTGCTGATTGCCCACCGCTACATCACCCGCGCCGCCGATGCGGGCGGTGAAAACCACGTGGCGCTGAGCGAAGCGGAGTTTGCCCATCGCGCCGCACTGGGGCTGTTCGCGGTGAGCTGGCAGGCGCACGGCTTCCGTTATGGTATCGGCTGTGAGGCGGAGCAGTGGCTGGCACGCGGACAGAGTGTGGTGGCGAACGGCTCCCGGCTGCATCTGGCGCAGGCGCAGGCCCGCTTCGGCGCGCAGCTGCTGCCGGTCTGCCTGCAGGTCTCGCCCGCGGTGCTGGCGGCGCGGCTGCGCCAGCGCGGACGGGAAGATGACGCGGAGATTGCCCGGCGGCTGGCCCGCGCGGCGCAGCCGCAGCCCGACGGCTGTCTGATCCTGAACAACGATGGCGCCCTGGCGGAGACCGTCCGGCAGCTGCGTCAGCTTCTGGAGGCGCATCCATGACGCAGACGCAATCCGGCATCGGTTTTGGTGCTGACCACCGCACGTCAGCTGCTCTGACACTCACTTTTCTGGGCACTGGCGGGGTGACGGCGGCACCGCTGCCGGGCTGCGGCTGCCGCGCCTGCCAGCGGGCCACGCATGACCCGCGTTTTGCGCGCGCGCCCTGCAGCGCGCTGATTGCGTATGGCCGCGAGCGGATCCTGCTGGATGCCGGGCTGCCGCTGCTGGCGTCCCGTTTTCCGCCCGGCACCCTGTCGCGCATTCTGCTGACGCACTACCACATGGATCATGTTCAGGGACTGTTTGCGCTGCGCTGGGGGCAGGGCGATCCGATCCCGGTCTGGGGGCCGCCCGACCCGCGTGGCTGTGACGATCTCTACAGGCACCCCGGCCTGCTCGATTTCCGGCCCGCCCTGACGCCGTTCGTGGCGCACGCCTTCGGGGAGCTGCAGGTCACGCCGCTGCCACTGCAGCACTCCCGGCTGACGCACGGCTATCTGCTGGCATGGCATGACATCCGCATTGCCTGGCTGTGCGACACCTGCGGCCTGCCGCCCGACACTGCGGACTTCCTGCGTGGTCAGGCGCTGGACCAGCTGGTGATTGACTGCAACGACCCGCCCGGTGCCACGCCGCGTAACCACAATGATGTCACGCAGGCGCTGGCGATCGTGGCGCTGCTCCGGCCGCGCCAGACCTGGCTGACGCACCTCAGTCATGAGATGGATAACTGGCTGGCGGAAAATGCGTTACCGGACGGCGTGCAGCCTGCCCGCGATGGACAGGTGCTGCGGAGCGATATTGCGTGGCCTGTCACCGTTTGATCATCTGGCTGTCATCCCGCGTTCATCGCGCCACGCCTTAATAAGCCGCAGAACGTAATCAGCGATGACGGAGAACAGCATGGCACAGGCCCTCTTGAAAACGGTGGTCGATAACGATCTGCCGCCAGCCAGCCTGAGTGGAAAAAAAGTGTTGTCGGTGCAGAAACTGAGTAAAGCCTGGGGCGACACGACGGTGCTGGATCAGGTCAGTTTCGACCTGCATGCCGGGGAGCTGGTCGGGGTCATCGGCCGTTCAGGTGCCGGTAAGTCGACCCTGCTGCACATGCTCAACGGCACCATCGACGCCACGTCCGGCGCGATTATCAGTGCGCAGGGGGAGGCGGAGCGCAACGTGGTGACGCTCAACAGTCGCCAGATGCGCGAATGGCGCAGTCAGTGCGGCATGATCTTTCAGGATTTCTGTCTGGTGCCGCGCCTCGACGTGCTGACCAACGTGCTGCTGGGACGGCTGAGCCAGACCGGCACGCTGAAATCCTTCTTTAAGATTTTCTCTGACCGCGACCGGGCGCACGCCATCGAACTGCTGCAGTGGATGAACATGCTGCCGCAGGCGCTGCAGCGCGCCGAGAATCTCTCCGGCGGGCAGATGCAGCGCGTGGCGATCTGCCGTGCGCTGATGCAGAACCCCAGGATCCTGCTGGCCGACGAACCGGTGGCGTCGCTGGACCCGAAAAATACCAAACGCATCATGGATGTGCTGCGTCAGGTCAGCCAGCAGGGCATCAGCGTGATGGTCAATCTGCACTCCATTGAGCTGGTGAAAAGCTACTGTACCCGGGTGATTGGCATTCAGCGCGGCGTCGTGCTGTTTGATGGTCATCCCTCCCGACTGACCGACAGCCTGCTACACCAGCTGTACGGTGATGAACTCAACCAAATCCATTAACGTTCACTGTAAGAGAACCACGTCGAATGAAACTGACTTCTTTAGCACTCCTGACTTCCGTCATGGCATTTGGTGTCAGCGCAGCGGATGCGCCAAAACAGCTTAACCTGGGCATTCTGGGTGGCCAGAATGCCACGCAGCAGATTGGCGACAATCAGTGTGTGAAGACCTTCTTTGATAAAGAGCTGGGTGTCGATACTCAGATGCGCAACGCCTCTGACTATTCGGGTGTGATTCAGGGCCTGCTGGGCGGCAAGATCGATATGGTGCTGAGCATGTCGCCCGCCTCGTTTGCGTCTGTCTACATTCAGGATCCGACAGCGGTGGATGTGGTCGGCATCGTGGTTGACGACAAAGATCAGTCGCGCGGCTACCACTCAGTGGTGATCGTAAAGGCGGACAGCCCCTACAAAACGATCGACGATCTCAAGGGCAAATCGTTTGGGATGGCCGATCCCGACTCGACCTCCGGCTTCCTGATGCCGAACCAGGCGTTTAAGAAGATGTTCGGCGGTTCGGTGGATGACAAATATAACAATACCTTCTCCAGCGTCACTTTCTCCGGCGGTCACGAGCAGGACATTCTGGGCGTGCTGAACAACCAGTTTGATGGCGCGGTCACCTGGACCTCAATGGTCGGTGACTACAACAGCGGCTACACCTCCGGCGCGTTTGGCCGTCTGATCCGGATGGACCACCCGGATCTGATGAAGCAAATCCGCATTATCTGGCAGTCTCCGCTGATCCCCAACGGTCCGGTGCTGGTCAGCAACAGGCTGCCCGCTGACTTCAAAGCGAAAGTGGTGTCGGCGATTAAAAAGCTGGATAAAGAGGATCACGCCTGCTTCGTGAAAGCGGTGGGCGGTCAACAGCATATCGGTGAGGCGACGGTCGCCGACTATCAGAACATTATCGACATGAAGCGCGACCTGATGAAAGGCAGCCGCGGCTGACACTGACTTATCTTCCCCGCACAGGCGGGAAAAGCGGGATGCGGCCGTCGGCGCGTGATCCCGCTGTTTTTGTGCCGGAGAACCTCCTTTGACCGAATTCGAACACTACTACCAGCGCATCCGCCGTCAGCAGAAACGTGACACGCTGATCTGGTCACTGCTGCTGGTGGCGCTCTATCTGGCGGCGGGCAGGGTCGCCGAGTTTAATCTGCTCACCGTCTGGCAGTCGCTGCCGCACTTCTTCGACTATCTGCATGAGATCCTGCCGGTGCTGCATCTGCCGCTGCTGTTTGCCGACGGTAAAACTGAAGGCTCGCTGGCGTACTGGGGCTACCGCTTACCCATTCAGCTGCCGCTGATCTGGGAAACCCTGCAGCTGGCGCTGGCCTCGACCCTGGTGGCGGTGGGCGTGGCGGCGGTGCTGGCGTTCTTCGCCGCCGACAATACGCAGACGCCGGCCAGCGTGCGGCTGGCGATTCGCGCGTTCGTCGCCTTTCTGCGCACCATGCCGGAGCTGGCGTGGGCGGTGATGTTTGTGATGGCGTTTGGCATCGGCGCCATCCCCGGCTTCCTGGCGCTGGCGCTGCACACGGTGGGGAGCCTGACCAAATTGTTTTATGAGGCGATCGAGTCGGCGTCCGATAAGCCGGTGCGCGGTCTGGCGGCCTGTGGGGCCAGCAAACTGCAGCGGATGCGCTTCGCCTTCTGGCCGCAGGTTAAGCCGGTTTTTCTCTCCTACAGCTTCATGCGACTGGAGATTAACTTCCGCTCCTCGACCATTCTGGGCCTGGTGGGCGCAGGTGGAATCGGTCAGGAGCTGATGACCAATATCAAACTGGACCGCTACGATCAGGTAAGCATCACGCTGCTGCTGATCCTGATTGTCGTGTCATTACTGGATACCTTATCCGGCCAGCTTCGTCGCCGGGTGACAGGAGATCGCGCATGATCAGCCATGTACCCGATATCGCGCAGATGAAGCAGCAGCATCGCGCACTCTTCGCCGCGCAACCGCGCTACCTGCGCCGCCTGGCGCTGATCGCGCTGGCGGTGCTGCTCTACTACCTCTTTTTCTTCTCGGTGTTCGGGCTGGAGTGGTCGCGTCTGCTGGCGGGCTGCCAGCAGCTGGGACACTATTTTCTGCGGATGTTTGTCTGGCATGAGTTCGCCAGCTGGCCCTTTGGCTACTATCTGTCTCAGGTCGGCATCACCCTGGGGATCGTGTTTGCCGGCACGCTGACTGCTTCACTGCTGGCCCTGCCGTTGTCGTTTCTGGCGGCGCGAAACGTGATGCACGACCGCGCCGCCAGACCGCTGGCGTTCCTGATGCGGCGTCTGTTCGACGTGCTGCGCGGCATCGACATGGCGATCTGGGGCTGATCTTCGTCCGGGCGGTCGGGATGGGGCCGCTGGCCGGGGTGCTCGCGATTATCCTGCAGGATGTCGGTCTGCTCGGTAAGCTCTACGCCGAAGGGCACGAAGCGGTGGAGCGTTCGCCGGGACGCGGGCTGAGTGCCGTCGGCGCCAACAGCCTGCAGAAGCACCGGTTCGGCATTTTCACCCAGTCCTTCCCGCAGTTTCTGGCGCTGAGCCTCTACCAGATCGAGTCCAATACCCGCTCGGCGGCAGTGCTGGGTTTCGTCGGCGCAGGCGGGGTCGGCCTCGTTTATGCCGAAAACATGCGGCTGTGGAACTGGGATGTGGTGATGTTCCTGACGCTGATTCTGGTGGTGGTGGTGATGGTGATGGATGTGATCTCCAGCCGCCTGCGTAAACGTTACATCAGCGGGACGCCGGTGCCACTGTGGCAGCCAGCCGCGCGCGGTTAAGCCGCTCGCTGCGCTGCCAGGCGCGCTGCAGCGCCTCTATCAGCTGAGTCTGCTGCCAGGGTTTCGCCAGCCGTTCACACAGCGGCAGCGTTACCGGCTGGTGGCGCAGGTCCTGACCGCTGATGAGCAGCGTCGCCAGCTGCGGCCAGTTCTGCTGCGCCTGGCGAATCACCTCCGCACCGTTAATCTCGCCGGGCAGCATCAGGTCGCTAATCAGCAGGTCAATATCGGGGGTCTGGCGCAGCAGCGCCAGCGCCTCTTCACCATCACCGCACTCCAGCGTCAGATAACCCAGTTGATGCAGATGCTCACACAGCGTCTGGCGCACCGCCGGTTCATCATCCAGCACCAGCACCAGCCGGTTGTTGCCGACCTCATCGGGCGCAGGCGGGGGCGGGGCGATCGCTGGCGTCACAGCGGTTTCCGCCGCGCGCGGCAGAAGCAGCCTGACCGTGGTGCCCTGGCCGGGCGCGGTTTCCAGTTCGATCTGTCCGCCCGACTGCCGCACAAAACCATAAACCATTGACAGTCCCAGTCCGCTGCCGCTGCCGCTGCCGGTCGCTTTGGTGGTGAAAAACGGTTCAAACACCTGTTCGCGCACGGCGGCTGACATGCCGCAGCCGTGGTCGATTACTTCGATTGTGACGCTGTCACGTTTTTCAGTCCCCTCTGTCCGCCGCTGATTCCAGATGCGCAGCCGGATGTCGCCACTCTGCTGGTGCATTGCATCGCGGGCGTTGACCACCAGATTGATCAGCGCATTCTCCAGCTGACCGGCATCAATCCAGGCGGGCCAGCCGGGACGCTGCGCATCAATAATCAGCTGCTGTCCTGGCAGCAGGGAGTGCTGTAACAGCCCCTGCAGGTTATCCACCAGCGTCACCACCGACACCGAACGGGGGAAGAGGGCCTGTTTGCGTGAAAAGGCCAGCAGCCGCTGGGTCAGCTGGGCCGCGCGGTCGGCGGCCTGACGCGCCCGCTCAATCCGGCTGGCCAGCGGGCCGGGCATCAGCTGGCCCTCGGTCAGCGCCAGACTGCCGATAATCACCGCCAGCAGGTTATTGAAATCGTGCGCCAGCCCGCCGGTCAGCTGCCCGACCGCCTTCATCTTCTGGCTGTGCTGCAGCGCCTCTTCCAGGGTTTTCCGCGAGGTGCGATCCAGAACGGTGTTGACCATGCCACGGCGCGGAATCGGGCTGAAGCGCAGCTCCAGCGTGCGGCCATCGGCCAGCCGGATCTCCTGCGGCTCGCCCGGATCGTGCAGATCCACCGCCAGCGGGGACAGCAGCTGCTGATAGTGGACGCCGCGATGCAGCGCGCGCGGCGCAATGCCGAGCAGCTCCGCATACTGAGCGTTCCACACCACCAGCTGACCGCCGTTGTCGAACAGGGCAAAACCATCGCGCATCGCCAGAAATGTTGATTCCAGCTGGTTACTTTTCTCTTTGAGCAGCCGCGAAGTGTGCGCCAGCGAGGCGGTATTGCGCGCAAAGACGTTAAAGGCGCGCGCCAGTTCGCCCAGTTCATCGCGGCGCTGTACCCCCGGTACGCTGACGTTCTGCTCGCCCTGTGCCAGACGCGTCATTGCACCGGCAATCGCCGTCAGGCCTGACCCCAGATTGCGGTAGATATAGATCCCGGCATAGCCGGTGATCGCCAGCGCCAGCAGCACAAACAGCGCGATAAACCCGATGATTGAATCCAGCTCGCGATGGGTGGCCAGCGTTCGCGCCTCGCTCTGCTGCGCCACCTGCTGCACCGAGGCGCTGATATCATCATTCAGCATTGCTACCAGTGCCTTGATCCGATAGGTGGCGTAGGCGATCGCCAGATCGCTCTGCTCCAGCGCTTCTGCCAGCGGCAGCAGACGCTGCTGGGTTTCCAGCAGCCGCTGCACTTTTTCGCCGGTCACGCCAGCCAGCGGCACGGCGCGCCACGCGGTCATTAACTGCTGAAGCTGCTCAATGACCGCGATGGGCGACGGTGTGCGGATCGCGATGGTTATCAGCCGTTCAGTCTGTTGGCGCAGCGCAGCATCCGGCAAGGGCTGCTGCTCACGCTGTACCAGCAGGCTGATATGGCTGAGCAGAATCTGTGCCTGCCAGAGGTCGCTCAGCATCGTGTTACGCTGCAGGTGGCGCTGATGGCCGGTCAGCAGCAGGCGGTTGATGGTCTGTTCCAGCATCAGGCTGCGCGCTCGGATCCGGGCGAGGCGCTCGGGCTGACGGGCCGCCAGCGGCGCGCTGGCCAGCAGGCTCAGGGACTGCTGCAGCGCCTGCTGATTCTGCTGCAGCCGCTGCGATTCGCTCTGATATTCCAGCGCCCCGACCACCTGCGACAGCCGGACCGCCGCCGTTGCGACGTTAGCCGTGTCCCGCGCCAGCGCCAGGCTGCCGTTCATGTCTGCCAGTGTCTGCGCCTGAGCCTGCTCCTGAATCGTCCCGGCATGCCGGAAGCCTACAATTGCCACCACGCTGACCATCAGTGTGACCAGCACCACCAGCAGATTGAACAGCAGCAGGCGCCCACGCGCCCCGGCCTGCCACGGATAACTGTGCTGCATCCCACGACCTCTTTATCACGGCAACAGTGGGGCGAGTATAGGAGTGGCCAGGCCGCGCTTTATGACAAATGTGAACGGCGGCTGACATTTTCCATTTATCTGGCGCTGCTTTACTGCGGCTATCCACAGTCGACAGGAGCGAGGCGATGACAGCCAGACCCATACTGGAAATGCGGGGCATTACCCGGCGCTTCGGCAGTTTTTATGCCCTGAAAGGCGTCGATCTCACGGTCTGGCCCGGCGAGGTCCACGCGCTGATGGGAGAGAACGGGGCAGGAAAAAGCACGTTGATGAAAATTCTGGCCGGTGCTTATACCGCCAGCAGCGGGGAAATTCTGATTGAGGGCCAGCCTTACGCCCTGAAAGGGCCGAAAGAGGCGCTGGCCGCCGGGATCACGCTGATCTACCAGGAGATAAATCTGGCACCCAACCTGACGGTGGCGGAAAACATCTTTCTGGGCAGCGAAATCGCGCCGGGCGGGCTGGTCAGACGGCGGGCGATGGCGGAGGAGGCGCAGCGGGTCATCGACCGGCTCGGCGCGCAGTTCAGCGCCTGGGATCTCGTTAGTCGGTTAAGCATCGCCGAGCAGCAGCAGGTGGAAATTGCCCGTGCGCTGCAGCGCAACAGCCGCATTCTGGTGATGGATGAGCCGACCGCCGCGCTCTCTAACCGGGAAACCGAGCAGCTTTTTGCCCTGATTAAACGCCTGCGCAGCGAAGGCATGGCCATCATCTATATCAGCCACCGCATGGCGGAAGTGTATGAGCTTTCTGACCGCGTCAGCGTACTGCGCGACGGGGAGTATGTCGGCAGCCTGACGCGCGAACAACTCAACGCCAGCGAACTGGTGCGGATGATGGTGGGACGGCCGCTCAGCGACCTGTTTAACAAAGATCGCACCATTGCGTTCGGTGATATCCGGCTGGCGGTCAATCATCTGACCGACGGCGGCAAAGTGCATCCCAGCAGTCTGGCGGTGCGGGCCGGCGAGATCGTGGCGCTGGCCGGGCTGGTGGGCGCAGGGCGCAGCGAACTGGCGCAGCTGATCTTCGGGGTTCACAAGCCGAAGGAGGGCGAGATCTGGATAGACGGCGAGAAGGTCACCATCCAGTCGCCGCGCGACGCGATTGCACGCGGCATCGGCTTCCTCACCGAAAACCGCAAAGAGCAGGGGCTGTTTCTGGAGATGGCGGCACAGGAGAACATTGTGATGGCGACGCTGGAGCGGGACGCCAGTTACGGGATGCTGAACCGCCGCAAAGGCCAGAGCATCGCCAGTGAAGCGATCGCCTCGCTGAATATCCGTGTGCCGCACGCCCAGGTCCGGGCTGGCGGGCTGTCTGGCGGTAATCAGCAGAAGCTGCTGATCTCGCGCTGGGTGGCGATTGGGCCGCGCATTCTGATCCTGGATGAGCCGACCCGTGGCGTCGATGTCGGAGCCAAAAGCGAGATCTACCGGATGATGCAGCAGATGGCGCGACAGGGCGTAGCGATTCTGATGATCTCCAGTGAGCTGCCGGAAGTGGTTGGAATGAGCGACCGCGTTTACGTGATGCATGAAGGCACCATCGTCGGTGAGCTGGAGGGCAGTCACATCAGTCAGGAAAATATTATGACGCTGGCGACCGGTGCGCACAGCGCGTCAGCCAGCGAAATTTAAGGAGACCACGATGACTCAACTGGCCCGCACTAAAGCCCCGACGCTGAAACGTGCCCTGATGGGCGATCTGCTGCAGACGGTAGGGATCCTGCCGATTCTGATCCTGATTGTCGCGGTATTTGGCTTCATCACCCCCAATTTCTTTACCGAAGCGAACCTGCTCAACATTACCCGCCAGGCGTCGATCAACATCGTGCTGGCGGCAGGCATGACCTTTGTGATCCTGACCGGCGGCATCGATCTGTCGGTAGGGTCGATGCTGGGTACGACGGCGGTGGTGGCGCTGGTGGCATCGCTCGACCCGATGCTCGCCTCCCTGACTATCCCGATGGCGCTGGGCGCGGGTCTGATTATGGGGCTGTTCAACGGCATCCTGGTCGCCTGGGCTGGACTGCCGCCTTTTATTGTGACGCTGGGCACCTACACCGCGCTGCGCGGCGCCGCGTATCTGCTGGCAAATGGCACCACGGTAATCAACTCCGATATTAATTTTGAATGGATCGGCAACGGTTATCTCGGGCCGGTGCCGTGGCTGATTGTGATCGCTTTTGCGGTCATCGCCATCTGCTGGTTCATCCTGCGCCGCACCACGCTGGGCGTCCATATCTACGCGGTCGGCGGCAATATCCAGGCGGCCCGGCTGACCGGCATCAAGGTGAGCGTTGTGCTGCTGTTTGTCTATGGCATGAGCGGCCTGCTGTCGGGGCTGGGCGGCTTAATGAGCGCCTCACGCCTTTACAGCGCCAACGGAAACCTGGGTGTCGGTTATGAGCTGGATGCGATTGCGGCGGTGATCCTCGGCGGCACCAGTTTTGTCGGGGGGATCGGCACCATCACCGGCACGCTGATCGGCGCGCTGATTATCGCCACACTGAATAACGGCATGACGCTGATGGGCGTCTCCTATTTCTGGCAGCTGGTGATTAAGGGAGCGGTAATCATCATCGCAGTGCTGATCGACAAATACCGTACCCGTCATCATGTGAGCTGAGATTTAACAGGGCGGGTGCGCACATCCGCATCAGCCCCGGTCCAAACGCCATTTAGTGGTTGGCACTCTGAAAACAGCAGGAGAAGGTCTATGCGTTTTAATCCGATTGTAACCGGGCTGCTGGCGGCAACGCTCTTCAGTTCCGGCCTCGCTCAGGCAAAAGAACTTAAATCTATCGGCGTCACGGTCGGCGATCTGGCTAACCCCTTCTTCGTGCAGATCACCAAAGGCGCAGAGATGAAGGCGCGTCAGCTGGCGGGCGATAAGGTGAACGTGACGCTGGTTTCCAGCGGCTACGATCTGGGCCAGCAGGTTGGCCAGATCGACAACTTCATTGCGGCGAAAGTTGACATGATTATTCTTAACGCCGCGGATTCAAAAGGAATCGCGCCAGCGGTGAAGCGGGCGCGTGACGCCGGGATCGTGGTGGTGGCGGTGGACGTGGCGGCCGATGGCGCCAATGCGACCATCACCTCTGACAACACCCAGGCGGGCGCGATGGCCTGTAAATATATCTCGGACCGCCTGAAGGCCAAAGGCAATGTGGTGATCATCAACGGGCCACCGGTTTCGGCAGTGCAGAACCGTGTGGAAGGGTGCATGAACGAGCTGAAGACTCATCCTGAGATCAAGCTGCTCTCTTACAACCAGAACGCCAAAGGCAGTCGTGAAGGCGGTCTGGAGGTGATGACCGGGCTGCTCTCCGCAAATCCCAAAATCGATGCGGTGTTTGCGATCAACGACCCTACGGCTATCGGTGCCGATTTAGCGGCGAAACAGGCGCAGCGCAGCGAATTCTTTATTGTGGGCGTCGATGGGTCGCCGGATGGTGAAGAGGCACTGAAGCGTAAAAATTCCCTGTTTGTGGCAACACCGGCTCAGGATCCGCAGGTGATGGCGGCCAAAGCGGTAGAGATAGGTTATGACATCCTGCAGGGCAAACCGGCGCCGGATAAACCGGTATTAATCCCCGTCAAGCTGATCGATCGCGATAACGTCGGCAGCTATCAGGGCTGGACGGTGAAATAAGGAACGCGGCGGCACCGCCGGGTGCCGCCCTCTGGAGGCCATCATGCAACGTTCAGCGGTCAATCACTACCTGCAACAGACCCGCGAGTTTTTCCGGCAGCAGGATGTCCATCTGCCGCCGTGGGCCGACTACGGCCTGAGCCAGTGGCGCGCCCGTGATCCGGAGGCGATGCAGGAGATTCTGGCACTGCGGCTGGGCTGGGATCTCACCAGCTTTGGTGCAGCAGATTTTCTGCAGACCGGGCTGACGCTGTTTACCCTGCGCAACGGCTCGCCGGATGGACGTCCCTGGCATAAACCCTATGCTGAGAAGATCATGCACGTCCGTGAAGGGCAGCTCACGCCGATGCACTACCATCCGCGCAAGATGGAAGACATTATCAACCGCGGCGGCGGGAATCTGATCGTCGAGCTACATAACCGCGAGGGGGACGGGCTGGCGGATTCGCCGGTTGCGGTATCGCTGGATGGGCAGCGTCAGACGCACGCCGCGGGTTCACAGCTGCGGCTCTCGCCGGGTGAAAGCGTAACGCTGGAGGCGGGCGTCTGGCACAGCTTCTGGGGAGAGCGCGGCTATGGCGACGTGCTGGTGGGCGAAGTGTCGATGCCCAACGATGACGAAAATGACAACGTCTTTCTGACGCCGCTGGCCCGATTTAATCCCTTGGACGAAGACGAAGCGCCACGCTGGCTGCTCTGTAACGACTACGCCCGCGGCTTTGCCTGACCCCTGTGCCGGACGCTGATTATGACTTCGCGGGGTATCCGGGAGCGGACATCCTCATTTTTCTTATGCTGCGGGCGGGTGGTGGCAAGTGAGCAGAGCGCCGCATTCGCACACGCCCCGGAACGGGTTGCTTCGGCCATTCTTGCGGTGATCGAAAGCGGCGCGGCACAGGTGGATCTGGTGCCGCGCGTCTATGGCAGAACGCTTGATGAGTAAGAACACCGGACTGCTAAAGGGCCCGGCGGCACCACTCAGGCGATCTGGCTGGCGCGCGGCGCAATTTCCGGCCTGACCACGTCAGCCGAGAAAACATAGCCCAGTCCGCGGATGGTGCGGATGAGATCGGGCTGATGGGGATTGGTTTCAATTTTCCGGCGCAGCCGCATGATCAGCACATCGATGGTGCGGTCAAACACGTCAAGGCTCTCGCTGTGGGTCAGCTCCAGCAGTTGATCGCGGGTCAGCACCTTACGGGCATGACGAATCAGCGCCCGTAACAGGCTGTATTCGCCCTGCGTCAGCGGCACCAGTTCACGCTGCGGATTAAACAGCTGGCAGCGTTCATCGTCCAGTTGCCAGCCGCTGAACCGCCAGCCCGCCTGCCCGGGGTCGGCCAGCACCGTTCGCTCACTGCGCCGCAGGGCCGCCCGGGCACGCGCCACGACCACGCGGGGATTAAAGGGTTTCGCGATGTAGTCATCTGCGCCCATCTCCAGACCCACGACCATCTCCGCTTCCGATCCCATACCGGTAAGCATAATCACCAGCACTTCCGGCCGCTGACGGTGAAGCTCCTGCAGCACCAGCAGACCGTTGGTGTCAGGCAGCATCATATCCAGCATCACCAGCGCAATGTCCGGGTGTTCGCTGAGCATTGACAGCGCATCGCGTCCCTGGTGACAGCAATAAACCGTCAACAGATGTTCACTTAGCGCATCCTGCAGGACATCGCAGACGGCAGGATCATCATCCACCACTAAAATCGCTGGCTTCATGGCGCGGCCTCAATGTTGCAAAAGAGTTAATTCAGGAGTCTACACAGGCCAGAAAAGGTTGCCTGGTAAGCGTGCTGAAACGTGACCAGCTTCGCCTGTGAGAGTGCAGAAGCGTGCGCTGACGCAGAGTTTTCAGGCAGTCCATATCAGTCGCAGGAAAACGATTGCGCAGGAACGGTGCATTGCACCATAATCGCGCCTCGTTTTGGCTCGGAATTGTCTCAGGCTTCTCCGGCCCTGCCAGGTAATCGATTGCGTCGGAAGATGGCATGGCAATTGCTTTTGGCAGTGGGTTAGTCACGGATGTCAGGCGATATCGGCTTGTCAGTATGCAGCGGCCGCTCTCCCTTTCCCGGAAACAGAATAATCAGCATGCAAACCCCTTTGGCAAGAGAGACGGCTGTCTCCTGTATCGAGAGATGATGATGTTAGAAAAACTATTCAAACTCAAAGCGCACAACACCACGGTCCGGACCGAGATTATCGCCGGGATCACGACCTTCCTGGCGATGGCATATATTCTGTTCGTTAACCCGAGCATTCTGGGCGCAACCGGCATGGATAAAGGCGCGGTGTTTGTTGCCACCTGTCTGGCGGCGGCAATTGGTTGCGTGCTGATGGGGCTGATCGCCAACTACCCGATTGCGCTGGCACCGGGCATGGGACTGAATGCGTTCTTTACCTACACTGTCGTACTGCACATGGGCTATACATGGCAGGTGGCGCTGGGCGCCGTTTTCCTCTCGGCAGTGATTTTCTTTGCGATGTCGCTGTTTAAAATCCGTGAGTGGATTATTACCAGTATTCCGCTGCCGCTGCGCGCCGGGATTGGCGCGGGTATCGGGCTGTTTCTGGCGATTATTGCGCTGGAAGGTGCAGGCATTGTTGTTGATAACCCGGCAACGCTGGTCGGCATTGGCGATCTGACCAAACCCGGTCCGCTGCTGGCGATGCTCGGTTTTATCGTCATCGTGGTGCTGGAAGCGCGTCGCGTAACCGGTGCAGTGCTGATTGGTATTCTGCTGGTCACCTTTATTTCGATGGGCATCGGCCTGACGCCGTTTGCCGGTGTGTTCTCTGCGCCGCCGTCGATTGCGCCAACCTTTATGCAGCTTGATATCGCGGGCGCGTTTAACGTCGGTCTGGTCAGTGTGATTTTTGCCTTCCTGTTCGTGGACGTGTTTGATAACACCGGTACGCTGCTGGGCGTAACCAAACGTGCCGGACTGGCGGATGAGCAGGGTAACGTGCCGAAAATGGGCCGTGCGTTGATTGCTGACAGTGCGGCAGCCTTGTTTGGCTCACTGCTGGGCACCTCGACCACCACCAGTTATGTGGAGTCGGCAGCGGGTGTGAGTGCGGGTGGCCGTACCGGTCTGACGGCAATTGTGGTCGCCGTGCTGTTCCTGCTGGCGCTCTTTTTCTCGCCGCTGGCGTCAAGCGTACCTGTCTATGCCACCGCGCCTGCGCTGCTGTTTGTGGCAGTATTAATGGCATCGGGTCTGGCCGAGATTGACTGGAAAGATATCACCACCGCCGCGCCGGTAACAGTGACTGCACTGACCATGCCGCTGACCTATTCCATCGCGAACGGCATCGCGTTTGGTTTCATCACGTGGACGCTGGTCAAGCTGCTGAGTGGTCGTGCGAAAGAGGTGAATGCGGCGCTGGTGATCCTGTCGATTCTGTTCGTGATTAAGCTGGGATGGCTGAGCGCCTGATTATTGCCCGGGGGCAGGGTAGGGCGTTTCAAAGGGGTTGCTGCGCAGCGAAGTGGCTTTGAGTGGGTTTCGCTTAGCGGGTTGTCAGGGAAGGGCTGATAGCGGCGCCGTTGCGCTGAGCGGGTTTCGTCCGCCAGGCGCATTGGAGTTTCAGGTTGCCCGTGCGGGCGGACGCGTCAGGGGGCGGACGCCCGCCCCTTAACAATCCCGGCGTCCGGCGGCCTCCGCGCCCCGCTTTGCGGGGTGCCCTCGTCACGCCCTGCGGCCTGCGGACCGCCCGGACGCGCCCTCCCTGGCGCGTGCCGTCCTTTCGCCGACGTCCTGTCGGCTCATCCTGGCCTGCGGTTGTTCCCCGGCGCTGTGGACGCCTCTTCCACCCCCGCCTGTAAGTTCATTATGTTTTTGGCGTGCAGCCTTATCTGACAGCCTTTTAGCAAGCCCTGTTCCCGGAAAGGCCCTGAATAAAAAGACAAAATGACGAATACATGCAAAAAAGGGGTTGCCTGTGATTAAGCCAGTAAGTCAGGGAAGCCCGGACACCTGCCGCGATAAAAGACCAGACATTAAGAGCAGAAATAACAGCGGGGAGGGAGGCCGTCAGAACCGCTGAACGGATAGGGGATTTCAGGACGAGCGACAGGGATGTCGCGAAGAGGCGGGTTCGCGCCAGGGAGGGCGCGTCCCGCCGGTCCGTGAGAAATCCGGAAGGCGTGAAGGGACCGCGAAGCGGCGGTGATGCAGGCCGGAGCCCGGGGTCAGGGGGGCGCGGCGACTGGCGGCCCCCTGTCGGTCGCCCGCAGAGGCGGGCCTGAAACTGCCCGGCCCGTCAGGCGAACGAAACCCGCTCAGCGTAAAACCACTGCAGGCAAACGAAACACTCTCCTAGCCAGATTCTCGCAGCAAATGCACCTGCCGTCAGGCGAACGAAACCTCCTCAGCCCCGTTCGCGCAGCGAACAAATTTCCCTAAGCCAGCAGCGAAAATCTTACCGGAAAGGCGGCTCATTAAACGTCCGCAACTTACGCGAATGCAGCTTATCGCCTTCGGCACGCAGCAGCTCAACGGCATGGATGCCAATCTGCAGATGCTCCGAAATCGCGCCCTCATAAAAACGGTTTGCCTGCCCCGGCAGCTTGATCTCGCCGTGCAGCGGTTTATCAGAAACGCACAGCAGCGTGCCGTAAGGCACACGGAAGCGATAGCCCTGTGCGGCAATGGTAGCGCTTTCCATATCCACCGCGACCGCACGACTCAGGTTAAAGCGCAGCGCCGATGCGGAGTAGCGCAGCTCCCAGTTGCGGTCATCCGTGGTGACCACGGTGCCGGTACGCAGCCGCTGCTTTACTTCTTCGCCTGGCATATTGCTCACCGCTTTGGTAGCGTCATAGAGCGCGCGCTGCACTTCGGCGATGCTTGGAACCGGGATGTCAGGCGGCAGTACGCTGTCCAGCACATGGTCGTCACGCAGATAGGCGTGCGCCAGGACATAATCACCAATCCGCTGGCTCTCGCGCAGGCCGCCGCAGTGACCAATCATCAGCCACGCGTGCGGACGCATCACGGCCAGATGGTCACAGATGGTTTTGGCATTCGACGGGCCGACGCCAATGTTAATCAGCGTGATACCCCGGCGATTCGGCGACGTCAGGTGCCAGGCAGGCATCTGATGCTTCTTCCACGCCAGATCCGACAGCATCGATTCACTGTCGGCGGTGTCAGCGGTCAGCACCACATCACCGGCACAGGCCAGGCTGTCATAAGGGGTATTGGGATCGCGCACCTGCTCAATGGCCCAGCACACAAACTCATCGACATAACGGGTGTAGTTGGTGAACAGCACAAACGGCTGGAAGTGCTCTACGCTGGTGCCGGTGTAATGACGCAGACGCGCCAGTGAAAAGTCGGTTCGCAGCGCATCGAAGTGAGACAGCGGGAACTGGGCATCTGCGTGGAACAGACCATCGGTCGTCTCATCGCCAATCTGTGACAGCTCGGTGGTCGGAAAATGACGTGCAATACCGGCGCTCATGGTGCGGTCCAGGGAGAGATCGGAACCGTCAATCACATAAGGATAGGGGATCTCCTGGCTGGATGGCACCACGTCAATCTCCAGCTGATACTCCTTCTCCAGCATTGCCAGCTGTTCCGCAATATAGTGACGCAGCAGCGCCGGGCGGGTAATGGTGGTGCTGTAACTGCCGGTATGGGTAAAGCGTCCCCAGGCGCGCGTGCGGTTCTGCTGCGGCCCTTCGCCGTGCCAGGTGATACGCAGTTCCGGATAAACAAAGAGCCCCTGTGCCCGCTGTTCAGCATCGGGCAGCGTGCCGTTTTCCGTAAAGGCTTTGATTGCCTTACGCAGCGCCTCAACAGCACCTTCGTAAAGACGTTCAAGTTCATCCAGCGCCTGCTGGCTGGTCAGGTTTTTCCGTTGTGTTGGCATGGTTTCTCCTTCCATTTTTTTCCGTCATTTGCCCCAAGCTTAGCGGGTTTGTTACCGGGATTGGTGAAGAATATTTCGCTGCTTTTATTTTGTGCTGGTGTCGTGCGTTATGTGAGCAATATGGCGCGACGACAGAAAAGGAATTGCAAAAATCAGTTAAGTAAAAATTTATTATAAAAAAAGGAAATGCCCTTTGATACCGCTGCAGGATACGCTATTCGCAGCAGGATCAGCGCCGGGCGATAGACAGCCACAGCCAGCAAATAATCAGGCTGGCTAAAGCTGGCGGGGCGCTGCAACAGAATCTGCTGATACGCGGATAAAAAGTTTGTAACCATGATTAATTTCCACCGCAAAGACTTTGCATATTTCTCTGACGCCTATCATCATAAGATCTCGTCTGTCTCTTCTGATTTGGTAATCCTTTGCAAAATCCCGGCGTAACAGTGATGCAGGCGATCAGGCGCACGGCGTGGTATCCAAAACGCCGCACTTATCGCACGCTCTACTGGCGTGAAATATCGCCACTGGCAGTGCCTATCTTCTTCGAAAACGCCTGTGTGCTGTTAATGGGCGTGCTGAGCACCTTCCTGGTCAGCTGGCTGGGCAAAGAGGCGATGGCGGGCGTGGGCCTGGCTGACAGCTTCAACATGGTGATCATCTCTTTCTTTGCCGCTATTGATCTGGGGACGACGGTCGTGGTGGCGTTCAGCCTGGCCAAACGTAACGGTAAGCGGGCGCGAGCCGCTACGCGTCAGTCGCTGGCTATGATGACAATCTTCGCCTTTGTGCTGGTGATCGCCATTGAGTTCTGGGGGCATCTGATCGTCGATGCGATAGCCGGTGCCGCAGATCCTAAAGTCAAAGCGCTGGCGCTCAGCTATCTGCAGACCTCCGCCTGGAGCTATCCGGCGGCCGCCATCACCCTGATCGGCAGCGGGGCGCTGCGCGGCGCAGGCAATACCAAAATCCCGATGCTGATTAACGGTGGCATGAACATCCTTAACATCATCATCAGCAGCGTGCTGATTTACGGCTGCTTCTCATGGGATGGTTTAGGCTTTATCGGGGCCGGACTCGGGCTGACCATTACCCGATATATCGGGGCGATTGCGGTGATCTATGTACTGATGATCGGTTTTAACGCCTCACTGAAAATCACGCTGTCGAGCTACTTCCGGCGCTGGAACAGCAGCATCCTGATGGAAGTGCTGGGAATCGGCGTGCCTGCCAGTATCGAGTCGGTGCTGTTTAACGGCGGTAAACTGCTGACCCAGGTTTTTGTCGCGGGCATGGGCACCAGTGAGATTGCCGGTAACTTTATCGCTTTTTCGGTAGCGTCCCTGATTAACCTGCCAGGCAACGCGCTGGGGTCGGCGTCGACCATTATTACCGGCACCCGACTGGGCAGAAATCAGGTGTTTCAGGCGGAGCGTCAGGTGCGGCATGTTTTCTGGCTGGCAACAGCCTGTCTGAGCGCCATTGCGTTGTTAACGGTACCGCTGGCCGGGCTGCTGGCGCGTTTCTATACCAGCGATCCGGAAGTGATTAACGTGACGAAACATCTGCTCTGGCTGAATGCACTGTTTATGCCGCTGTGGGCCGCCTCCTGGGTGCTGCCCGCCGGGCTCAAGGGCGCACGCGATGCGCGTTATACCATGTATGTGTCGATGTTCAGCATGTGGGGCGCGCGCGTGGTGGTCGGTTATCTGCTCGGCATTCAGTTTGGCATGGGCGTGACCGGCGTCTGGCTCGGGATGTTTCTGGACTGGACGGTGCGCGGAATTTTCTTCTGGTGGCGGCTCAACAGTGGCAAATGGCTCAACCGCTATCAGAAAATGATCGAGAAATCCGGTTAGTGCCTGACCCTTCCTCTGGCGACAGAGGAAGGCCCCCTATAAATGCCTGTTCGGTCACAACGCCAGACTTTTACATACAATCTCAGGCAGTTGCATAAAGCCAGCTGCCTCTCACCGGGTTAGCGTAAAACCTGCTGCGCACATGCGCAGACTCAACTTATCAAGGTGATTCTATGACCCGTTTTATACCGGCGCTGGCACTGCTGCCTTTGCTGTGCAGTACTCCACTGTGGGCGAAAACCCTGGTTTATGTGTCGAATGCGGAATCCGGTACGGTTTCCCGCTATCAGCTCAGCGAGAACGATGGAAGCCTCTTGTGGCTGGGCGATACGCCCGCCGGGAAAAAGATTATGCCGCTGGCGGCCAGCCCGGATGGTAAACATCTTTATGGCGCGCTGCGCTCGCCGCCTTACGCAATCATCAGCTGGCGCGTGACGCGTCCACACGGTGAACTGCAGAAACTGGCGGTGGCGCCAGTTAAAGCCAGCTTTCCATGGATTACAACCGACAAGAGCGGGCGCTATCTGCTTGCCGCCTCCTATGACAGCGATATCGTCACCAGCAATCGGATTGATGACAAGGGCGTGGTAACGACTCAGGTAACCGGCGAGGTGAAAACCGGGCCGCATGCCCACTCGGTCATCCCCGACGTCAGCAATCAGTCACTCTATGTCGGGAATCTGGGCGCAGATCGGGTGCTGCAATACCGATTCAGTGCTGAGGGCGTCATAACGCCACTGGGCACCGGTTTTGTACAGGGTGAGAAGAACAGCGGTGCGCGGCATTCCGTTATCTCACCGGATAACCGTTTCCTCTATAACCTCGCGGAGATGAGCGGCACCATCACCCAGTTCCGGCGCGCGGCAGACGGCTCGCTGACGGAGCTGAAACGCTGGCCCAATGCGGTGGCAAAGCGATATAACCTGCAGCATGGCGAGCAGCGCCCGGCGGGCTACAGCGATCCCACGCCGCGCATCTGGGCGGCAGATATTAAAATCACGCCGGACGGACGGTTTCTGTTTGTGACAGAGCGCACTTCCAGCACCGTCACGGGTTATCGGGTCGATAAGTCGTCGGGAGAATTGACCCTGACGGGCAGCTGGCCAGTCGAGAAACAGCCACGCAGTATCGCGATTGATGCGCAGGGGAAATGGCTGATTGTCAGCGGAGAGAAGAGCGCCGTTATAGGAAGCTATGCCATCGATTCCGCCAGCGGCACGCTCACACGGGTCGCTGAAGCGCCAGCAGGTAAAGGCGCGAACTGGGTGACGCTGATTACGCAGTAGTCAGCCGGAAGCGGGCCTTCAGCCAGTCAGAATTCGCTTTGCCATTTCGGGGATAAGCAGCGCAGAAATTGTTGGTTCTGTTGGGGCGTGCAAGCGGGTTTACTCAGGGCATCAACTGAAGCGGAGGTCCTGAGATGAAACAGAAACTGAAAGTCTGGTTTGAACAGCTGTTGAGCGGTTCTGCGACAGAGGCAGCCGGACAGGATATTAACGCTGAACTGCTGCTACCGCTGAGTCAGCTCTATGGACTGGAATATTATCCGGCGGTGCATCGCTACCATGAAAAATAGCAGTGATTGTATATTATCCGGTTAAAGGCTCGCCATCTGGCGGGCCTTTTTCATTTATGAAACGTGGTGTGCCTGGCTGATTTTTATCCCACAAGATTCTTCAGATATTTATATTTACAGGTAATCTGATGCAGACGAACAGGGACTTTAGAACTTCATTACATGCATTTTCTTAACACTCCCTGAAAGCCCCTGTGCTGCGAAGGTGATATTCCCGCTATCAATTTGGCTTAAATAAATATTAATTACTGGTAGTTTTGTTTTCTTTAATTTTGAATTTTTATTTGCCGTCAACAAGGAACTTCTGATTATTAAGATGTTAATCTGCACGCCTGTGCTTACAAAAAATTTACAATAAGCGTCATTAATACTTCGATGAAAATGCCTCAGACAGGGAAGTGGCTGGTTTTCGGAGCCAGTCTGTTTATCAGCGACCTCATGGCTGCGACGGTCACGCCCGGTGACCTTGATATTATACAAAATCTGCAGCAGCAGCGCCTGCAACAGGATCAGCAGCAGCGTGATGCCTTAACACAGTCGCATCAAATTGAATTGCAAAAAAACGGGTCGGCGTCTGCCCGCGGCCCCTGCTTCAATATTCATCAGATTTCCCTGCAACAGGCAACCTTAGTTACGCCGGTTCAGCAGGCGAAACTCATCGCGCCTTATATCAATCAGTGCCTGAGCCTGGAACGCATTAATCAGCTGGTTCGCGACATATCAGACTGGTATGTCCAGCGTGGCTATATCACCAGCCGAGCTTTTCTGACAGAACAGAATCTGTCCCACGGCGTATTAATTATTACTGTGCTGGAAGGCAGGCTGGAGGAGATTCGTTTGCAGGGTGCCCGTTCACATCAATTGAAAATGGCATTCCCGTCGGATACCGGGCGCATTTTAAATTTACGCGATATTGAACAGGGCATGGAGCAGATAAACCGTCTGCGCACGACGCCAGTGCAGATTGAGATCATCCCTTCGACGAAGCCTGGCTACTCCATCGTTAATCTGACCAGTAAACCCGAATTCCCACTGACGCTGGGACTGAACCTGGACAATAGCGGGCAGAGAAGCACGGGCATCGGTCAGCTTTCTGCCTTGCTGGTGGGCAATGACCTGCTGGGTTTTGCCGATCGCTGGTTTGTCAGCGGCGGCCGCAGCAGTGCGTTCAGTGACTGGCGTGACGCGCAAAATTTCCAGGCGGGTGTCAGCGTGCCTTATGGCTATGGGCTGCTGGACTACAGCTATAGCTGGAGCAACTATCACAGCCGCTTCAATGCCAATAATTTCGACTGGTACAGCAACGGCGATAACATCTCTCATCGTCTCAGCGGTTCATGGGTGCTGTTCCGCAACGGGCAGGTCAAAACCGGTGTTCAGGTCGGACTTAACCATTATGTCAGCCATAACTGGCTGAACCAGACGCTGCTTCAAAGCAGCAGCCGTAAACTGACCAGCCTGCAGTTCGGCTTCAACCACACCCAAAAAGTCGCAGGAGGTGTTGCCACCTTTAACCCGATGCTGAGTCACGGAATGCCGTGGTTCGATGCGGAGAGCGACAGCGGAAAAAGCGACGATCTTCCCAAAGCGCAATTCCGCAAGTGGAGCATCAGCAGCAGCTATCAGCGACCGCTGACAGAGAAAATAGGGTGGCTGAGCAGTTTATACGCTCAGTGGTCGCCGGATCGACTGTATGGCAGCGAGCGTCTGACTATTGGCGGTGAGAATTCCGTACGCGGTTACAAAGAACAGTACCTTTCTGGCGATGTGGGCGGTTACCTGCGCAACGAGCTCAACTATACGCTGTTTACCCTGCCAGCCATTGGCGCAGTCAGTACCACGCTGGCCCTGGATGGAGGGTGGCTGCAGAGCAACAAACAGGATCGCTATGCCGCCGGCACACTGTGGGGCAGTTCGCTGGGGCTTGGCACCCGCAACGCCCATCTGACCACGCAGCTGTCTCTGGGCATCCCGGTCAGCTATCCCGATTACCTTGCCCCGGATCGCCTCAGCATTTACGCACGTATTGGACTCACTTTCTAAAAAAGGCCCTGATTATGGATGATCAATTATCGCTTTCACTGCCGCGTCGTCTGCTGAGCTATCTCATCTGCTCGCTGATTGCGTTTCAGCCCCTGTTGCCCGCGTTCTCAGCCGTGATTACGCCTGCGACGCCGGGGACCCAGGTGGACGCGGCCGGGAATGGCGTGCCGGTCATCAATATCGCGACGCCGAATGCGTCAGGCCTGTCGCATAACCAGTACCAGAATTACAACGTCGGTCAGGAAGGATTGATCCTGAATAACACAACCGGCCGGTTAACGCAGACGCAGCTGGGGGGACTCATTCAGAACAACCCCAATCTGAAAGCAGGTCAGGAAGCCCGGGCCATTATCAACGAAGTCGTCGGCGCCAACCGTTCCCAGCTCCAGGGCTATACCGAAGTCGCGGGAAAAGCAGCCAACGTTATGGTCGCTAACCCCTATGGCATCACCTGTAACGGTTGCGGCTTTATCAATACGCCAGGCGTGACGCTGACCACCGGCAAACCGCAGCTGGATGCGCAGGGTAATCTCCAGTCGCTTGAAGTGACGAAAGGTGCCATCAGCATTGAGGGTAAAGGGCTGGATGGCAGCCAGGCCGATGCGGTCTCGATCATCGCGCGCGCAACCGAAATTAACGCGGACATCCATGCCAGAGATCTCAATGTCACGCTGGGTGCAAACCGGGTCGGTGCTGATGGCAGCGTGACGCCTATCGGAGGCGAAGGGGCTGCGCCGTCAGTCGCCGTGGATACCGGTGCGCTGGGTGGGATGTATGCAAACCGCATCCATCTGGTCTCCAGTGAAAACGGCGTCGGCGTTAATCTCGGCAACCTGAATGCCCGTCAGGGCGATATGGTGCTGGATGCGCAGGGGCGGCTGAGCATCAATAACAGCCTGACCAGCGGTAACCTGACGGCAAGAGGCAGCAGCATTGCGTTGCAGGGTGAGCATAAAGCGGGTGGCAACGTCGCTCTGACCGCACAGCAGGAGATTGCCCTAACCGGCGCAAAACTTGGCAGCGACGCGTCGCTCGACCTTAACAGTCAGGGTCAGATAACGCTTAAAGGCAGCAGCCTGAGCGCAGGCCAGAGCGCCCGTCTCAGCAGTGGCGTTCTGAGCATCGATAAAAACAGCAGCGGCAATGCGGCTGACCGGATGCAGCTTTCTGCCACATCGCAGCTGCAGAATGCGGGGCAACTGTCTGCCGCAAAAAATCTTGATATCCAGGCAGCACAGGTTGTTAACAGCGGTAATCTGACGAGCCATGGCGACGCGCAGGTTCGCAGCAACAGCCTGCAGCAGCAGGGCATGCTGCTCTCTGAGGGCACCAACACGGTTGTCGTTGCCAGCGATCTGAGCAATAGCGGTGAGATCAGCGGCAGTAACCTGAACGTTCAGGGCAACACTATCGATAACAGCGGCAGGCTGTTAAGCGCCAGTGATGCACTGATTACAGCAAATAATATTCAGCAACGCGGCACCCTTTCAGCCAGCAGAAAAAATCAGCTTAATGTGACCGGCGCGCTGAACAACAGCGGGGAGATCAGCGGCAGCAGCCTGAGCGTTCAGAGCGACACCATCGACAACAGCGGCAAACTATTAAGCGCCGGTGATGCGCTGATCACAGCCAGTCACGTCAGGCAGCGCGGTATCCTGTCCGCCACTAACCGTAATCAGCTGAATGTTGCTTCAGAACTGAACAACAGTGGCGAACTGAGTGGCAGCAGTCTGGCGATTCACAGCGGTTCGCTGCTCAACAGCGGTAGCCTGCTGGGCAGCCAGGAGGCGGATATCACGTCCGGAAGCCTGCAGCAGGAGGGAACGCTCTCCTCTCAGGGGAGCGTGCATCTGAACGTGGCCGATCGGCTAAGTAACAGCGGGGAGCTGAGCGCGGGGCGTCTTGATATCAAAAGCGGTGCGCTGACGAACAAGGGAAAAGTCATCAGCAGCGGTGACACCACGCTGACGGCGAAACGTCTGGATCAGGACGGTGCACTCTCTGTACAGGGTAACGCAACGCTTAACCTCGCCGATGCGCTCAGTAACAGTGGCAACATCGTCAGTCAGCGGTTGCAGATTGACACATCGGCCCTGAAAAACAGTGGCGAAATGGTCAGCCAGGGCGATACCGTGGTTAACGCCGATACGCTGCAGCAGAATGGCTCCCTCACAGCCCAGGGTAACGCGCAGATGACCGCCCGTGGCTGGCTGGAAAATCAGGGCGCCATCAGCAGTCAGAACGCGCTTATCCTGAACAGCGCGCAGCTGCGTAATTCCGGTTCATTAATCGCACCTGAACTGACGCTGAATGCCGCGCAACTCAGCAACGGCGGCCTGCTGCAGGGTAAGAAATTACTCGCCATAAAAGCCACACAGCTGGACAACCTGGCTACGGGGACGATCAGCTCCGACAACGATTTCGCACTCGCCCTGCCCCAGCTTGATAACAGCGGATTAATAACCAGCGGCAAAACAGTGACTGTCACAGGCGACCAGCTGAACAACAGCGGCGAGATCAACGCCGCCAGCCTGAATACCACCCTCAAACGTTTGCATAATCAGCAGAGCGGAAAATTGCTGGCTGATGATCAGCTCCGGTTGCAGGGCGATGCGCTGGTCAATCAGGGAACGATGGCTGCCGGAACCCTGGACAGTGATGTCAGTCAGATCACTAACAGCGGGACGGTCCAGGGCGACAAGGCATTATCGTTGCAGGGCAACGCGTTAACCAACAGCGGCACGCTGCTCAGCGCAGGCCAGCTGCGTGTAAAACAGCAGGCGCTGGACAACAGCGGACTGATGCAAGGCAAACAGCTGACAGTTAATGCGGACCGCTGGCAGAACAGCGGCAATGTCCTGAGCGAATCCGACGCCGATCTGCAGAGCGATACCCTGAACAATAGCGGCAAAATTCTGGGACAGCAGGGCATCGCGCTGAAAGCGAGCCACACTGATAACAGCGGCTGGCTGATAGCCCAGGTACTGACGCTGCGCAGTGACATGATCAACAGCGGCCTGCTACAGGGTAACCAGCAGATGACGCTGGAAGGCAAACAGCTCAATAATCAGCAGGGCGGCCAGATGCTGAGCGAGGGCACCCTTAGCGCTGACTTTACGGCACTAAACAACCACGGTGCGATGCAGGCCAGTGAGATGGCATTAAACGCGGAGACATTGCAGAACGACGGCACCGTTCATTCCGGAAACACATTGACTGCCGTAACGAAAGGTACGCTGACCAACAGCGGCAGTCTGCTCAGTCAGCAGCAGATGAATCTGCAGGCAGCAGAGATTAATAATCAGGGCACGCTGGCGGCGAATAACCTCAGCCTGCATGCGCCAGTGCTCAGCAACGCCGGTCTGCTACAGGGCAACAGCACTTTGATGCTGGATCATCAGCAACTCCACAACCTCAGTGCCGGCCAGTTAATTGCCGGAGGACCGCTGACGCTGACCTTAGATCAGCTGGATAACGCCGGGCTGCTGCAGGTTAACGGTAAGCTTGCGGTCAACGGCAACCGTCTCAACAACAGCGGACGCCTGTTGAGTGACAACCTCAATCTTCAGATTGGCGATACGCTGACGAACAGCGGGACGGGTCAGATCGTGACCGGTCAGCAGGCCGATCTGGATGCACAGACGCTCAGTAACAGCGGCCAGATGGCGGCAGAGCAGCTCAGCGCCAGCGGCAATACCCTGGAAAACGGCGGGCTGCTACAGGGCAACGCGCTGCTGGATCTCGGATTTGCTCAGACACTCAATCACAACAATGGGCAACTGCTGAGCGGTGACCGGCTGGTCATCCAGGGTGGCAGCGCAGTCAATGATGGCAGCTGGCAGGGTAAGCAACTCGATCTCACACTGGACTCGCTCAACAATCACGGCAGCATCACTGGCATCCATGCTTTGCAGGGGCATGTCGCCAGCGATCTGATTAACAGCGGCACGCTGGTCAGTCAGGGTGATAGCAATCTTAACGCCAGCACGCTGTACAACAGTGGCAAAATCATGGCGAACCGGCTGGGGTTACAGGCTACCCGCCTGAACAATGACGGTCTGCTGCAGGGCAGCACGGCACTGACTGCACAGGCTGATAACTTCACACAAACGGCCGGTGGCAAAACGCTGAGCGGTGGAGCGCTGACGCTGAACGCCGGCCAGCTCACCACTCAGGGCGTGCTGCAGGGTGAGCAGGCAGCGGTGTATGCGGATAACTGGCAACACCAGGGGTCGCTGCTGGGCAGCAAAGATCTCACTGTCAGCATCAGCAACGAGCTGACTAACCTGGGTTCTCTGCTGAGTCAGGGCCAGGCGCAGGTCACGGCCAGCGCGCTGAACAACCGCGGTGCCCTGCTCAGCGAAGGGGCGATGACGCTGAACGGAGCCGCACTGAATAACAGTGGATCGGTACAGGGCAAAACCCTGACTATCACACCCGCCAGTGTGATTAATCAGGGCAGCCTGATCGGGCTTCAGGCTTTAACGTTTGCGGCAATGCCACAGGTGAGCGGGCGGATGCTGCTCAGGGCGCTGGCCGCGCCAGCACGTCAGCTGATCAATCATCAGGGTGGAGCGCTGCTGACGCAGGGTACGCTGAACATCAACGGCGGGGACGTTGTAAATAACGGCAGCTGGCAGGGTCAGCAGATTCTGCTGAATGCCCGGCAACTGACCAATAATGGCGCGCTCCAGAGTGCGGATGCGCTGCAACTGATTCTGGCAGATCGTCTTGATGCGGGCGTGGGCAGTAAAATTTCAGCCAACGGCACAGCGGCTTTGCAGGCGCTGACGCTGACCAACCAGGGCGAATGGATTGCCCGCAACCTGACGCTGCGGGGTGACACGTTAAACAATAACGGTGCCGTGACCGGTGTCGAGGCGCTGACGGTGGGCCTTAATGGTGCTCTGACTCTGCAGCAGGATAAAACGCTGCTCAGCGCGGGCAGGCTGACGCTTCAGTCATCGTCACTCAATAATGCCGGCCGCGTGCAGGGCGGCGACCTGCAGATCACCAGTGGCGCAGTGGATAACAACGGGCGCTTACAGGGTGACAACAGCCTGCTGATCAATGCCGGTGGGCGCATCACTAACGGCAGTAACGGTGCCGTGATCACCCAAAACGCCCTGACGCTGACCGGGCCGGAACTGTTCAACTATGGCCTGATTCAGGGTAACGGTGTCGCGACGATTACCGGTTTAACGCAAAATGATGGACGGTGGCTCTCGGGCGGCGCGCTGACACTGAATACGCCTCAGTTGAACAACAACGGCTGGTTACAGGCGTCGCAGCTAATTCTCAATGCCGCCAACGCCAGCAACAGCGGTACGCTGCTGGCCGACGGCCAGGGTACATTGTCCGGCAACGGTTTCAGTAACCAGGGCACAGCCCAGGGCGGCAACCTTGAAGTTAACTATCAACAGGTCAACAACAGCGGCACGCTACTGGGTAACAACCGGCTGAATGTGATGGCCGCGCAGGTAGGCCAGCAAGGCAGTGGTCGTTTATTCAGCGGCGGCGACCTGCGGGTTCACAGCAACGGCTTTGATCAGCGCGGACAAGTGGTGGCGCTGGGTAACGCCACGCTGGACATCGCCAATGGCTTTACCGGTCGCGATGTACTGGCGGCGGGCGGGCGACTCACCGTGAGCAGTAATGGCGCGATAGATAACCAGGGCACGATGCAGGGTGGGGCGCTGACGCTGAGTGCAGGCGGGGATCTCACTAATAATGGTCAGCTCACTATCGGTTCCGGTGACAGTGCGTTAAGCGGCAATCGCATCGCTATGAACGGGAATGGCACGCTGCAGGGCGGCGGTAACATCAACTTAGCCAGCCGCAGCGATATCACGCTGGACGGGTTCACCGGGACTGCTGGCAATCTGGTGCTCAGCGCACCAGGCAGTATCGTTAACACCGCGCTGCTCTATGCGGGCAACGATCTCTCTTTATTTGCAAATAGTATTAAAAACCAGCGCGGCGACGTACTGGCTGGTAACAGCCTGTGGATGCAGCGCGATGCGGCAGGCAATGCTAACGGCGAGGTAATTAACAACTCGGGCGCCATCGAAACGCAGAACGGCGATATCACGATTAATACGGGGCATTTAGTAAACCAGTGGGAATCCATCAGCACAGGTGAAACCACCACCGAAAATGTCACTAATAGCTATGGATCGGTTGCGCCGGGTACGGTTGAACTCCCTCTGAGCCTGTTTGAACGAGGCGAGCTGAATTACTATTTTACGGAGCACCCGCTCTCACCCGCTCCGCCCTTTATTGCCTGGGTCTGGAATATTAAACCTATCCCGGCCAGTCTGGATAAGAATAAAGAAATACTTGTTGCCAGAACAACGTCAAGTACGCATGTAACAGGTCAGGCCGGAAGAATAGCCGCCGGAAGAAATCTGACAGGGCGGGCCAGTTCGCTGGATAATCTGGGCAGCTATATCCTCGCCGGACAGAATTTATCGCTCAGCGGCGACAGGTTAAATAACCAGTCTTATTTATCGGGCACGCAGGCTGTATGGCGTATTTTTAAGCCATCGCCCAGCTACAGTAATTACTATTCGGTCAAAAACAGTAATAGTACAATGCTGACTGATAATATCGATGATTTAAAATCCAGCGGCGCAGGGAAATATAATTATAAGGGGCAGGCAGCAGATTTAGAAGGTAGTGTAACCTATGTCGCTACTGATACATACCGCACCGAACAGGCCGCGACAATTCGTGGCGTTGTTCAGGCCAACGGCAATCTTAACTTACAGTTCAATAACGTTATCAATAATAGCGAGTCTCAGGATGTTCGCGGAACGATTTCGCCAATGCTGTCGCGTCCCGGACTTAATACGCATATACAACCATCAGTTAGTGGTGCGCGCACCCCGCTTACGGTAGTCGCCACTTCTTCGGTTAGTGTCGGGAGTCCTGACTGGCGCGACCAAATCACCAGTGCTTTGCAGCAGATTAACGGCGCGACAGGTCTTGATGCTGCAAATGTGGCTCAGACAGACCTGAATACCTATACTGCCGATCCGCTTCGCCCTGCTGAAATCAAGGAAAGAGGAGCCTTGGGTAAGACGCCCTACGATCTTTTACGACAACAAACTGGAAAGCCATCGCTGACTCCAGTTGATACCAGTGCCTATCCATTGCCGCAGGGAAGCGACGGCTATTTTATTGCCTCAACGGATACAAAAAGCCCCTATCTGATTGTTGTTAACCCAAAACTAAAAGAATTAGGCAAACTCGATAAAAACTTATTTAGCAATCTTAATCAGTTACTGGGTAAACAACCTCAACAAGCCCCAATAGAAACATCAACTGCCTGGACAGATAAAGAGACGTTTCTGGGCTCATCATATTTACTGAACAGACTTAATCTGAAACCAGAATATGACTATCGCCTGCTGGGGGATGCCGCATTTGATACGCGCTACGTCAGTAACCGCGTGCTGAGCCAGACGGGAAATCGCTATCTAAACAATCTCGGTTCCGATCTTGAGCAGATGCGCTATCTGATGGATAACGCTGCAGCCGCTCAGCAATCGCTTGGATTACAAAGTGGTGTAACGCTTTCTGCAAAGCAGATAGCCTCACTGGATCACAGCATTCTCTGGTGGGAAGCGGCAACGATCAGCGGCGAAACCGTGCTGGTGCCGAAGCTTTATCTGGCTGCGAATGATACCTCTATTAATAATGGCAGTATCATTGCTGGCAAAACCGTCACAGTGGATGCAGGTCAGGTAAGTAATAACGCTAGCACCCTGTTGGCAAAGAATACCATAACGCTTAACAGTGAGAACGGCGTTGATAATCTTAACCATGCACTTATTAAAGCTGGTGATAATTTAAAAATCAGCGCCGTCAATGATATTAATAATATCGGCTCAGTGATTGGTGGTAAGCGTATTGAGCTCGAAAGCATCAGCGGTAATATTAACAACATCACGCAGATCACGAAAAATGATAATAGTTCAACGCTAAGTCGTTCATTATTTGATGAGCAGGGCGAAAAGGCGATCATTGATTCAATCGATAATCTTATCCTCAATGCAGGTAAAAATATCACCAATCATGGTGCATCGATTTACTCGGGTGGCGATACCTTACTTAACGCAGCTGGGGATGTGTCGATCGGTGCCAACGTTATCGATACCTTTTTTGATAATGGCTGGCGTAATTACACAAGCAAAACATCCATCGCTTCAAGCGTTGAGTCAGTGGGTGCAATGAATATTAAGGCGGGTCGTGATGTAACCATTACCGCGAGCAGCCTTAATGCAGGAGGTAATACCACACTCGCGGCAGCTAACGATCTCAATCTCAAGGGGGTAGACACAAGCCTGAACGATAGTCAGTGGCGGGATAAATCTTACGTAACCGGCAAGGATCGCACTGCTATTAGCAGTGGCGGCAATCTGGTGTTAACCGCCGGACGCGACCTCAGCAGTGACGCTGCAGCAATCGCGGCGGAACAGGATATTGCTCTGGGGGCAGGGCGTGACGTCAATCTGCTGGCCGCTGAAACGGGTTCTGGCAATAGCTACAAATCCGGCAAGAAGGTTGAGATTAATGAGTCAGTACGCCAGCAGGGTACTGAAATTGCCAGCGGCGGCAGTACGACGATTAAAGCGGGTAGGGATATGGTCGCGGAAGCGGCGAGAGTGGATGCACAAGGCGATCTTACTGTTCAGGCAGGACGCGACGTGGCTATCACTACGGCCACAGAAAGCGATTATCACTACGACGAAGAGACAAAGGTTAAGAAAAAGCTCTTTTCTAAAAAAACCACACACACAGTTCATGAAAACTCAGCAACAACTGAACAGTCATCGGCGTTGAGTGGAAACAATATCGCGATTGTCGCCGGACGTGATCTGGGCGTGACGGGTTCAAGTGTAGTAGGCGATAACAGTGTTGCGCTCAAGGCAGGACGTGATCTCGCGATCGGTGCGGCCACTGAAGAGCAGCATATCTACAGCCTGAAAGAAACTAAAAAGAGCGGCATGATGAGCGGCGGCAGTATCGGCGTGACGTTCGGCAGTGCTTCTACTCGCCAGCAGGTTAATCGCGACGGCACAACACAAAGTCAGAGCGCCAGCGCTGTAGGCAGTACCGGTGGTAGCGTCACGTTAATCGCCGGTAATAATGCTCACATCAGTGGTTCAGACGTCATCGCTAAAAAAGACATCAGCGTGGTCGGCGGCTCTGTGAATATCGATACGGGTAACGATCTTGTCAGTCGCCGTCAGGTATATGAGCAGAAGAAAAGTGGCCTGACTCTTCAGCTGACCAGTCCGATTACCGATGCTCTGTTAAGCATCGGAGAACAGGCAAAGTCTGCCAGCGAAGCGGGCGACGATCGTCTTAAAGCACTGGGTGCCGTGAAAGCCCTTGAAAGTGGCTGGGCAATGTCAGGCAAACAGACCATGCAGTCCGGACAGGCTCTTGCCAACGGCAATATGAGTGAGGCGGGGATCAAAATTGAACTCAGCGTCGGCGCGAGTAAGAGTAAATCCTCTTCGGAATATAACGCCAATGCCGTCAAAGGCAGTTCGCTTAATGGCGGCGGCAATATTGCCGTGGTGGCGACCGGTGCCAATGGCAGCAGCGGTGATATTACGCTTTCGGGCAGCGGTATTACCGGCAAGAATGTTACGCTGGCTGCGGCGCACGATCTCAATCTCACGGCGGCAACCAATAACACTGAACAGAAGAGCAGCAATAAAGCGTCTGGCTGGAGTGGCGGCATTCATGTCGCAATAGGTCAAGAGACAGGCATTGGTGTGCAGGCCAGCGGCTTTATGGCCAGCGGCAAGGAGAACGGCAAAACCACCGATTACGTCAACAGCCGGGTGAACGCCAGCAATGACCTCACCCTGAGCAGCGGCAACGATACCGTGCTGTCTGGCGCGCAGGCACTGGGTAACCGGATTGTTGCTGATGTTGGTCATGACCTGACGATGACCAGCCTGCAGGATACCGATGATTACCAAAGTAAACAGCAAAGTGCCAGTGGTGGCTTCAGCTTCACGTTCGGCAGCATGACCGGCTCTGCTGGCCTCAGTCTGAGCCAGAGCAAAGTGAACAGTGAATATGCCAGCGTCGGCGATCAGAGTGGCCTGTTTGCAGGCAACGGCGGTTATGACGTTTATGTGGGTAACCACACCCAGCTGAATGGTGCGGTGATCGCCTCAACAGCACAGTCCGCCAACAATGCACTTTCCACCGGTACGCTGGGCTGGTCAGACATCGACAATCACGCTTCCTATAAAGCCAGTAGCTCATCCATCAGCATGGGGGGAGGCAACGAAAATAATAAGATGTCAGGCGGAGCGATACCTACCTCTGCCAACACTAGTGCCAGCGCATCCGGTACGACACGTTCAGCCGTAGCAGAGGGTGCCATCACGGTGCGTGATAGCCAGGCTCAGACACAGAGTGTCACTGACCTGAGCAGAGACACTGATAACGCCAACGGCCACATCGATAAGATATTTGACAAGGATAAGGTCGCTCGCAAACTTGAGTTCGCACAGGGAATTCAGGAGCTGGGTCAGCGTGTAGCAGGTGATGTCAGCAGTTATAAAATGCAGGCTGCTGAAGATGAGACCAGAGAAAGACTGCTGAAAGCGGACCCAAAAAATGCCGAACTATCTACTGCAGAATTTAACAAGCTGGTTGTAAACGACGCAGGCTACAAGGCCGTTGCAGAGAAATGGGGCACAGGCGGCAGCTATTCGATGGCAGCAGCAGCGGTGACCGGCGTTCTGGGTGGCCTTGGCGCAAGTAATTTGGGTGCAGCCGCAGCAGGTGGAATGGCGCCTTATATAGCTAATAAAATAAAGCACGCTACCAGCACATTTGTTAATGGACAGGAACAGACTAACGTCCTGGCTAACACCATGGCGCACGCAGTCGCAGGTGCCGTGCTGGCGCAGCTTGCAGGCAACAGCGCATCAGCGGGGGCAGCCGGAGCTGCAGGTGGTGAGTTGATGGCCAGAGCGATCCTCAGCTCGATGTATCCTGGCAAGCAGGCCAGCGATCTGACGCAGGAAGAGAAGCAGGTTGTCAGCGCGCTTGGCCAGCTTGCCGCACAGTTGTCAGCTGGAGTAGCATCTGATTCTGTTGAGGGTGGCATTCAGGGGGCTGTAGCAGGGAAAAATGCGGTTGAGAATAATTTCCTGAGCGTGCAGAAAGCCGAAATATTGAATAAATCCATCGAAGATCAGAAAGCCGGTAAAAACCTGTTAGAAGCTTCACAGAATATTGTCAGGTTGACGAACGAAGATCGAGCCAGCAATTTGTTGCTGCAACAGTTCCAATCAGGTCAGCCACTGACAGAAGGCCAGAAGAAAGAGCTGGCTGGATTACTTAACCAATATGGTTATGAACTTCAGTCTCTGTATGGATATACCCCACAGCAAGCGGCTGACGCTATTCACTCACTGATTGCAGGTAAGGCGTTTATCGCCTCAACAGGAAATACAAAAGCGTATAACGAGGCGCTGATTTATCTGAAAGGGTACAGCGTACAATCCGGCCAGGCTGCAACAGGAACGGATGCTTTGCTCGCTTTGCCTGGTGCTCCTGGTGTTATTGCTCGTTCAACGCTGGCAGCCGGTGGCGGTTTTCAAACCGGTACAGGAATTGGCCAGGTAGTCGATGGCAACTACGGCGAAGGTGCACTGAATATAGGTTTGGGCACAGCGGCTATATTTGGTGGTGTTGCAGGAAATAATGCTATATCGAAAGGAGAAACTGGCATTACTTCTCCGAACAGAGAATTAGCATGGACAAATAGTTCTCAACCACTTGATCCTAAAACACCTTCTGCAAATCCTAAAGTGACAGCAGAGTTAACTGACCCACAAACAGGTATAATCTTTACCGATACTAACCAAGGCAGTAGACCTGACTTTTTCTTGGGTGATGCGAGTCGACCAACACTGATTAACGGAAGGATTGTTGCAAAAATTGAAAGTAAAGGTAGAACCTTACCAAATGGAAATATGGCGACAGCTCATGCGGAAGTTGGTGTTATTCAGCAAGCTTTCGAACAAGGTATCACTAAAGGTCGTGATATGACATTAACAGTATCACTAGAGCCGGTGTGTGGTTTTTGCAAAGGTGATATTGCTGCAATGGCGGACAAAGCAGGTTTGAAATCTTTGACAGTAGTCGAAGAAAAAACCCAAACGATTCTATATTGGCAGCCTGGTATGAAATCCATCAAGGAGAAAAAATAGTGATGTTCTTATCCTTAAAATGGACATTCAATAATCAGGGAGGTAAAAAAAGATCACCTGCATGGGAACAGGTTGAAGAATACCTGAGTAAACTTGAAGGCGAAGCAGGAACTCTGACTCTTGTTGCCCTTGATGGTGCAGACGTTGGACCTGATATGCTTCAGGTAAGAGCAGAGAATGGTAATTATATGCTGACTCTTGGTGAAGAAACAGATGATGACTATAGGGTGCGATTTTACTGGGATCAATCCCGGCCTAATGATAAATTATTGATATTGGGTGATTATTGGTCTGAGCAACAATTGACAAAAGACTTTGAACTTGTTGTTAGAGTGTTTAAAGAGTTTTTTGATACTGGTAATGTATCAGGGGATATTTTGAACTGAGATAAGAATCCCGGCCAGTTGGCTAGAGTTCTCAAACATTGAAAATTATCACCTTCCACGGCTGCAATCGGGACACATCAGGTACGATGTTGTGATTGGTTTTTCTTTAACTGCATTGGGTAAAATGGCTTAACAGGCTGAAAAAACGTGCCTGAGAAAAAATTGCCCGCGCTAAAATGCACAGGAAAAATTAGATTATAAAGTGCTCAGTGTTTCAGGATGAATTCTGTTAGATGGCTGATTGCGCCCAGGATAAAGTTGTTGTTGCGAATAATGCTTTGTGGAGCAACCCCGTACATGAGGAAGATGAGCGGAAAGATGAGTGTAGGAATCATTCATTAAAATCATACTGACAAATTCGATGCTCTTGGTATTATTAATGCGGATGGAGAAGCTTTGATAAATGGAATATCCAAAACTTAAGTTCCTAAGATACTGCCAAAGTTACATGAGTTTACAACCCCGGCCCAAGAGTCAGTCATTCCTCAGGGTGAATAAGCAAGCCTGCGCGAACATACGGAAGCACTATTTATTACCCACCAAATACGAATCCTGGTAGTTTCGATTGGGTTTTATGCATGTTCACCTATTTAAGTAGCTTCTACAGTATGATGTTTATCAAATTAAAGAACATTTATTTACGTTTTCTGTTCGAAGTAACAGTTATTAACCCAGGACTTTCGTTTTGTTTTATGGCATTTTTCAGTTCATCACTTTTTTAGCCATAATATTCAGAGGGAAGCATACATTCCAACTGCTTTTACTCATTCATACTCCTGAACCCAAAAGATAAAAGCCCCAGGCATCATTCTCAGGCTTTTACCTCCCGGTTGCCTCATGATTAGTGCGTTGACTGACTGACCAGCGCGGTCAAATCGGCTTCCTTATTAATTACGCTTGCGGAAGAGGCTTTATCAACCAGCTGAGGCAGATATTTCACAAGCAGGTTCAGTGCGTCGCTGGTGTTAATGCCCGTTTGATCAGCAGGTTGTTCAATGACCTCTGGGTTAATCATCTAGTCCCATCCCAGCAATCCGGATCGTATTGCCCCGGGTCAGGTGCTGAAAATCCCTGAATATCGCCAGCCGACTAAGCCAGCGGGTCTGTTATGACGGCGGTTTTTTTTGCGGGTTGCTGCGTATGTAACCTGGTATCTGAAGGATGTGTGCCTGTGCGGGCTAAAGCCAGCTGGCGTTGACGTTATTTGCAGAGGGACATCAAAGAAACAGTGCGCAGGAAACGAAATCCGGGCCGTCTGAAAAGCAAAAAAGCAGCTATCCGGGGATAGCTGCTTTTTCTAATCTGGCTCCTCTGACTGGACTCGAACCAGTGACATACGGATTAACAGTCCGCCGTTCTACCGACTGAACTACAGAGGAATCGTTGGAACGAGGCGAATATTAACGACGTCGCCCGAAGGTGTCAACAGCAAAAAATACATTATCATTCAACTGGCTAGCTTTAAAGCAATGCGATCACGAATTAAGCACTTTGGGCCGTCTCTTCGGCCATTCTGCCCAGGGGATCCTGCTGATAAAAATGCTGAAGATGCTGGTACATGGCCGGAAAGCGTTCAGCCAGCAGAGCCGGGGCCGTAAAAAAGTATTCAGAGAGAACGGCGAAGCACTCTGCCGGATCGCTGGCGGCGTAGGGATCGATAGTCGCTGCCTGTTCACCCACCAGTTCCACTTCCGTTTCAATCTCCGCCATCGCGGCACGCAGGTCGTTTTCCCACTGCGCTACATCACGCAGTGGCATCACAGGCACGCCGCTGGTGTAACCACTGCCGCGCGCATCCAGCTTGTGTGCCACCTCGTGGATGACCAGATTGAATCCGGAGAGATCAAACGAATCCTGAATATCGAGCCAGTTGAGCACCACCGGTCCCTGCGTCCAGCTCTGCCCGGCATGAACGGCGGGGGAACGGTGAACCAGTCCATCCTCATCCTGCCACTGATCTTCAACGCTGAACGGCTCAGGATAGAGGAGTACGTCATGAAACCCGTCCAGCCATTCCAGACCCAGTTTCAGCACCGGCAGGCAGAAGAGCAGGGCGATGCGTACGCTGCGTAGTTCATCCAGCTCAGCACCCGCCATTACCACCAGTTTTTTCTGTTGTAAAAAGCGCGTCGCCAGGGCGACCAGCGCCTGCTGCTCGGTCTCACTGAGCGGGCTGAAGATCGGTTGCGCCAGTCCCTGCTGCCAGGGCAAGGCAACCAGCCTGTCGTTATGCGTTTTCCAGGGCCATTTAAACATCGCAACTCCTGCACAGAACCGGACTCTCTGGCTATCCTGACGGGCCAGATATAAAAATGCCAGCATCAAATGCTGGCATCAGATTCTGACTTCAGGGCTGAAAGCCTATTCAACCTTTTAGCGCGACCGTTGTCTGTGATTTAGCCCGCAAAGCACGGGACTGAAAAGTTACTTTCGTTCAACACGCTGAAATTCAATGACCCAGACCCAGGGGTTCACTTCCCAGCTGGTGGCACCGTACTGCTTTTGCCACGCTTTACGGTACGCCTCTTTGGGTGACTCGGAATTGACGTTCATGGTGAAAAAATTATTCAGGAAGTGAGAGTCGGTCTGTACGCCTTCCGCCATGATGTCATCTTCACTGATATCCTGGATTTTTTCCGCACGCACGCCGGTGATCTCCAGATTGATACGGCTGGCCCAGCGCGGCATGTGGATGGCGGTCTGCCAGCCAAACTCTTCAGCTTCTGGCGTGCTCATCGCATGCTGCCCCAGCTCGTTGCTGTCCGCCCGGTACTGGCAAAATTCCGGCTGACGAAACGGCGTCGGGTCGCGTTCATATTCTGCCAGATCGTGCTCTGGTACCATGGGGCCGCGCCAGGTCTCACGCACCCAAAGAATGTCACCGGGTTTGCCATACGGGCACTGGTAGCTGATGTCTGACATCGACATTATTTTATAGCCATGAAGATGGTTCGCGCTCACATCGAAAGCGTGTACGCCTTCATGGTGATCCTGTCCCGGACCAAAAGCCTGCGTTTTCATAATGCGCCGGGTTTGTGTTTGCTGGCCAACCAACAGGGCACGAACACGCTGTTCGGAAAAAAGAATCGGCCGTTCTTTCATGGATTACCTCTTTTTATTAGTAGAACCCGGTTACTGCTGTAAACGTCCATTTGCTTCACATCTGAGAGTTATCATAAAGGCTTTAAATCAGTCTGCTTAATAATTTTTCGCCTGACAGTCACTTTAATAGCGCCACGGCAGGGGTAGAAAAGCAGCAAAATGCAAAAAGCGCACCAACACTTCAACTGCCAGCGGCAGAAAACGATGAAGAGCACGGATACAGTACGTTATAACGGTAAAAATAGGAACCTTTTCAGTTTTTTTCCCCCCTTGCACGCCACAATTTTACAATTATTGATCACGAAAAAAACAGTTCAGGTAATTCCGTCGACACCTTGCAGGCAGAACAAAACATTACTGATGTTAAACTAATTTTCTTAGCAGCAATTCACTGAGGAAAGGCTGAAAACCGCCGAAATTGCGGTTATTGTGTAACAGAGATGCTATATAGATGATCCAGATCTCATTTTCCTGCCCGACTTTGCAGGCAGCCCCGCTCTTTTTGACCGCACTGTAAAAAAAGTGTCATTAGCCAGTCGCTATGATGGCTTGCCGTTCGCGCACTGATTACGACAGAGAAACCGCTGTCGATTACTACAGGGAGACAGACTATGTCACTTACACTCTGGCAATCTCGTTACGAAAGCTGGTTTCAGGCGAACTGGATCCACGACGATGGCGCGCACGATATCGCCCATCTGCGGCGTGTATGGATGAGCGCACAGCGAATCATGACCGGGACACCGGCCGATCCATTGGTGATAGTCACTGCCTGCTATTTTCACGATGTCGTTAATCTGCCTAAAAATCACCCGGAGCGTCATCTCGCCTCAACGTATGCCGCAGTGGAAACCCAGCGAATACTGCAGCAGGATTTTCCCGATTTTCCGGCTGAAAAAATAGAGGCTGTTATGCATGCCGTGAAAACGCATAGTTTCAGCGCAGGCATACCGCCGCAAACACTGGAAGCGAAGATTGTGCAGGATGCTGACAGACTGGAGTCACTGGGCGCGATAGGGCTGGCGCGGGTCTTTTATACGGCAGGAGCCCTGAATCGGCCGCTGTTCGACAGCCAGGATCCGCTGGGTAAAGATCGCGAGCTGAATGATGTTAAATGGACGCTGGATCACTTCCAGAAGAAACTGCTGCGTCTGCCAGAGACGATGCACACGGAAACAGGTCGCCGGCTGGCGGAACACAACGCAGATTTTCTGGTGCGTTATATGGCGAAACTCTACGCCGAACTGCAGGGCAATCTGACAGGAATTGATGAGGCGGTGCTGCGGGATTTCACGCCATTGCGCGCAGAATATTAAATTTTTATGACAGTATGTTAATCGAAACGGTCATCCGGTAGCGTGTAGCAATAACAAAAAGGAGTGGCGCAATGACCGAAACTGTTAATTTGACGATTAAAATTGACCCTGAACTGAAAGAAACGATCAAACAGCTGGCGCTGGAAAATCAGATTTCAATGAGCCAGGAGATCGTTCAGCGATTGCAGGCCAGTCTGGAAACGCATCCGCATCCGGCTATTGATAGTCAGGACCTCACCGAAGCGTCAGCAGACAAAGCAACGGCTGCTGATGAAAAGGCTGATGGGCTGACTGCGACCGAGCTGAAGCAGATTCGCCTGCTGCTGAAAAAGCAGGGTAAAAAGAAGAAATAAAAAAGAAACCCGTCGAAAGACGGGTTTTTCTTTTCAGCGCGATGATGACATCAGCTGGCGGATATGCGGCAGCAGCAGCTGAGCCACCGCGGCGAACACCGGCACCACCACCGAATTACCAAACTGCTTATACGCCTGCGTGTCTGATACCGGAATGCGGAAGGGCGCCTGGCCTGGCACATCAAAACCCATCAGGCGGGCGCACTCGCGCGGCGAGAGGCGACGCGGACGGCGGGCCATGTTGTCAGCATCCTGAAATCCGGCTTCACCAGACGCACTGTCCCAGCCGCGGTCAATCAGAATCTCTGAGCCATCTTTATAATAACGTGCCGACAGCGTTCGTACACAGCAGTCTGGATTTCGCGGATCGTTCAGGCCAAAACCAAATCCATTGCCACGGGCTTTGTGCTTCTTTGCATACTGATAGAGATAGCGCCACAGCACCGGCGACAGAATATATTTGTCGTCCGGAGCGTGCTCCAGCAGGCTCTGCAGGCTTGGCACCTGCGCAGGATAGAACTGGCGGATATCGCGCAGCGTAAAGTCCTGTTTTTTCAGATCGCGGCGAATGCCCACCAGCACAATGCGTTCACGATGCTGAGGCAGAAAGTGACGCGCATCGATCACTTTGGCATCCGGGCTGCTGGCACCGGCATCGGCGACGTCATAACCCAGCTCATCCAGCGTCTCCATGATTATGGTGAAGGTCCGGCCTTTATCATGGCTTTTCAGGTTCTTCACGTTTTCCAGCACAAAAAATGGCGGCTTTTTGGCGGCCAGAATGCGGGCCACATCGAAGAACAATGTGCCCTGAACCTGACATTCAAAGCCGTGTGCACGGCCCAGCGCATTCTTTTTGCTGACGCCCGCCAGTGAAAAGGGCTGACAGGGGAAACCGGCCAGCAGTACCTGATGATCGGGAATAGCGGCATCAATTGCCCGGTAGATGTCGTCATCACCGGTCAGCCCTTCCGGCTGCGTAACCTGACGGATATCGGTGTTGAAGTGATGCTCCAGCGGATCGCTATAGTGGTTCGCTTTATATGTGCGCACCGCCTCTTTATTCCATTCACTGGTAAAAACGCACTTGCCGCCAATCGCCTCAAAACCTTTACGAATACCGCCAATCCCGGCAAAGAGGTCGATAAAACGGAATTCAGGATTATCATAATGGGCGGGCCGCGATGGCAGCAGCGACTGCAGCAGCCGCTGTTCCGCCTCACTCAGGGGAGGCAGTGAGCTTTTACCCTGACGTATGCGGTTCAGCAGGGCTGGCGTCCAGCCGGTCAATCCGGCCTGTTGCAGGCGGGCCGTGAGATCACGCACCGAATAGATTTCCAGCACCTGCTGCACGCGTTCAGACGCATCGGCAGAGGGAAGGGCGGCAGAGAGTGGTTCAGCGAGGGCGGCGGGATGCATGCATTTTTCCTTAACAGTAAGGCGCCTATGCTATCACTCCCTGCGCTGTGAGGAAATTCCGGGATGTGCTCTGCCATAGCACCCCGGAATCTTCTGCTTTTACGGCCCCGCTTCCAGCGTCAGCCAGCCGCGACTTTCGCTTTTCGCTATGCAGGCTAAAGTTACATAACCAGCAAAAAAGGAGAGGTTATGGCTGATGTTCACTCCAGCGAAACACGCAGCAAAAATATGCGTGCGATTCGCGCTCAGGATACGGCCATTGAGCAGCGTATTGCGCTGTTGCTGAAAGACCGTGGCTTCAGCTATCGCGTGCAGGATAAAAACCTGCCGGGGCGGCCTGACTTCGTTCTGACAGAGCAGCAGGCGATTATTTTTGTTCATGGCTGTTTCTGGCATCGTCATCACTGCTATCTCTTTAAACTGCCCGCGACGCGCACAGAGTTCTGGACCGGAAAAATCAACAGTAATGTTGAGCGCGACCAGCGCTACGTGCGCCAGCTGCAGGCGGCAGGCTGGAAGGTACTGATTATCTGGGAGTGTGCGCTGCGGGGCAAACTGCGCCTGGCAGACCAGGATTTGCTGGAACGGCTGGAGGAGTGGCTGCTGGTGATGTCAGAGAGTGCTGAGATCGATTATCAGGGCATCCATCATTACCACGCAGATTGCTAATCCGCGACATAATTGGTTAGATCTGCGCTTTCTCCGTGGCCAGGAGGCCGAAATGAGCAGCATAAAACTGACGGTAAAACGCCTTTACCAGATCCGTGATGAGCGGATGGTTAATACAAAAGCGACCGCGCGGGTCTACTGCGGGGAAAGGCTGATCGCCACGGAGGAGATCACCGGCATGACCGAAAGCCCGGTCAGTAAATATCTGCATGCGGCAGGCTCAGCAGGCGAAGCGGTGCGGGTAGAGTGGGATTGCGAGGGCATCGCCGAGATGACCGTGACGGAAATTGAACGCTGCCCATGTTGTCAGCATAACGAACCAGACTAAGGATAAGATTTTGGCAGGAACCAGTTTACTCACTTTACTTGATGATATTGCAACACTTCTGGACGATATTTCCGTCATGGGGAAAGTGGCGGCGAAAAAAACGGCAGGCGTGCTGGGTGACGATTTGTCACTGAATGCCCAGCAGGTCACAGGCGTCAAAGCCAATCGCGAGCTGCCGGTGGTCTGGGGCGTAGCCAAAGGGTCGTTTCTCAATAAACTGATCCTGGTGCCACTGGCGCTGATCATCTCCGCGTTTGCGCCCTGGCTGATTACTCCGCTGCTGATGATTGGCGGTGCCTACCTGTGCTATGAAGGCGTCGAGAAGGTGCTGCACAGCCTGCAGCATGACAAGCAGAGTAAATCACCGGAAGCACGGCAGAAGCGACTGGATTCTCTGGCGAATCAGAACCCAGCGGAGTTCGAAAAGAAGAAGATTAAAGGCGCAGTACGGACCGATTTTATTTTGTCTGCGGAGATCGTCGCCATCACACTGGGCATCGTCTCGGAGTCGCCGCTGCTGAATCAGGTTATCATCCTGGCGGGCATCGCAATTCTGGTCACTATCGGCGTTTACGGCATCGTCGCGGCGATTGTGAAAATTGATGACCTGGGCTTCTGGCTGCGTGATAAACCCTCGCGCATTGCACAGGGCATCGGTGGCGTGCTGCTGGCTGCTGCCCCCTGGCTGATGAAGATTCTCACCGTCGTCGGCACGATTGCAATGTTCCTGGTCGGCGGCGGCATTGTGGTGCACGGCATTGCGCCGCTGCATCATCTGATTAAGGATGTCAGCGGCGGCTTTAACGGTTGGATCGCGATGTTGCTCAGTAACGGTGCCAATCTGGTACTGGGCTTTATCATTGGGTCGATCGTGCTGTTGGTGGTCAACCTTATTGCCAGAGTGCGCGGAAAATCGGTATAAAGCGCACTGTGATTTACGGTCAGGAGAATGACAATGAACGACGACATGTTTGAATTTGATATCGACGCACAACTTGAGCAGGCTGAAGCGAAAGCGGAGAAAAAAGCCAGCGAAGTGCCGGACGATTTGGGTGACGAAGCCGACTGCGAAGGTTGCAAAATCTGACCTGAGCGTCAGCGCCTCAACGTTTCTTCAAAGCGGATAATATTTTTTATCCGCTTTTTTTATTTTCCGCATATCTCTCTGCTTAATTCTGAATTTGCCCTTTTTTTGCGTGCCTTAACAGGCAGGAACCCCGTTCGCCTGCTATAAAGGAAATCATCACCCCGGTTATTAACATTGGTAAAAGGAGCGCATCATGGTTTTTGCAATCAGTGAGGAAGTGCAACACAAGGAAGAAGGGCAGACAATGGTGGTGACTGGCTACGCCAGTGGCATGGTCGAGTGCCGCTGGTACGACGGCTATGCGGTGCGCAGTGAAGCTTTCCGCAGTGATGAGCTGCGTGCAACTGCACCGGCGCAGCAGCTGGCGGGCTGAATTTCCAGGCCCGGGCTTGACGACCCAACAGGCCCGGTTTCTGACAGGCGGTGGCGGGCACGTCCTGTGCCGCCCGGTCAGTTTCAGACGTTGCCGTCGTTATCCTCTTCTACGGCCTGATAGATGCGCTGTAAGACATCCGGGAAAGCAGACTGAACCCGACTCCAGCTCGGGATAAAAGGCTTATCATTAGGCCGTTCAATAAAGGCCTGTCCCGCTTCCAGAATCGACTGGGTAAACATCTCTACTGCCGCTTCCTCAACATGCTGATCAAACTTCAGGCCGTTCATTGCCGCCTCATGGTTATACGTCTCCATCATATCCAGCGCATTACGGTAATAAGTCGCTTTCAGCACACGGAACGAATCGCTGGTCAGCGGGACGCCCATCGTCGCGAGCTTACGCAGCAGAGACTGAACGATGTCGTTACTCATGCGTTTCAGGCCTCCCGTACCATCCTCTTCCGCCAGCGGCTGGTGTTTATGATCATAATTGTCAGCAATTTCAACCTGACAGGACTGGCGGGTTGTGTAGTTACGGTAAATCTCCGACAGCACGCCAATCTCCAGCCCCCAGTCACCCGGAATTTTAATGCCATTCAGGACATGCGTCCGCATCGCGAACTCGCCAGAAAGGGGATAGCGGAAGCTCGACAGGTAATCCAGATACTCTGAATGGCCGTAGACTTTCTGCAGCGAGCGCAGCAGCGGGCCGACCAGTAGCCGGCCTACGCGGCCATTAAGTTTGCCATCGGCTACGCGTGCATAGAAGCCTTTACAGAACTCATACTGAAAGGCGGGATTTGCCAGCGGGTAGAGCAGGCGAGCCAGCATCCCGCGCTCATAGGTGACGATATCGCAGTCATGAAGGGCAACACAGCTGGTGCGATCTGAGGCCAGTGTATAACCGGTGCAGAACCAGACATTGCGGCCTTTGCCAGGCTGAGTAGGGGAGAGGCCCTCTTTGTCCAGCTCAGCATCAATCGCCTTCAGGCGCGGGCCATCATTCCAGAGAATGCGATGCCGTTGTGGCAGCCGGGAGAAAAATTCGCGGGCATGCAGAAACTGGTCGCGGTCAGCCCGATCCAGACCGATAACAATCTCATCCAGATAGGGCACTTTTGCCAGCTCATCGACGATATTCGTCAGCGCCGGGCCTTCCAGTTCGGAAAACAGCGATGGCAGGATCAGCCCCATTTTGCGTTTGCGGGCAAAGCGTACCATCTCTTTTTCCAGCGACTCCACGCTGCGGTGGGTCAGATTGTGGAAGTTAGTGATTACGCCATTCTGATAAAAGTCACTCATCGCATCATCCTTACAATGCCCGTGGGCAGCTTATTGAGGTTGAGTCAAAAAATAGTCCAGCCCTTCACGCCAGCCCTCCGGGCCGTGATGCGCCGTGTGATAGACCTGCTGCTGATCGGTGCGCGTGAGCGTGACCGGGGTTTTACTGTAGCCCCGGATCACCACGGCGTAATCCACCGCATCCAGCATCGGGGCATCGTTGGGTCCGTCGCCCAGGCCGATGGTGATGCGCGCCTCGCCGGGTGAGTTGTCCAGCAGCCAGCGCAGCGCTTCGCCCTTGCCGCTGCCTGCGGGCATCACATGCCAGAAACGGCCGCCCTGGGTCAGCGCCAGGCCTTCGGGCCCCAGTGCTTCGCGGAACTGCGCCAGTGCCTCCTCACTGTCGCGCCAGACCACCACCTCGGACGCATCGCGTTGACGCGCCAGTGCCGCATCCGCCTCGCTCAGCCCGGTCATTGAGGCGACGTCCGGGTCAGAGAAGTCATGAAAACCGGTGAAGCGATAAGTCGATTTCATGGCGGCCAGTCGTTCGCAGATTGCTTCATAGTCCAGCGTATGATTCGGGCAAACCCGTTGCTGATCGTGTGTCTGTACCACGGCGCCGTTTTCAGCAATAAAGGGCGAGCCACTGATACCCAGCCTTTTCTGCAACGGTATAATCTCGGCGGCCGTTTTACTGGAACAGATCACCAGCGGCACGGCCTGCTGTTTCAGCGTGGCAAGCCATTCGCTGGCCGCATCCCAGCGATAGGTATGATGGTCGAGCAGTGAACCATCCAGGTCGGTAATAATCATTAACGGCTGATGGAGATCGGGCATAGGCAGGCTCCTTTCATCACGTTCGCGGCTAAAGCAGCGATTTTTCAATATTATAGTTGAATCTGGCGCACACCCTGGCCAATGCGCCGCCCGCGATTAATCCAGGAATAATCTTAAAAAAGAGGGGCAAAAGCAGGGAAGACGGTAAGCAAGCAGGAACTAAGTGGCTGTCTGGCACGGTGTTTTCGGTAACATGGCAACCGTAATTTCCAGATAGTGTGCAGAAATGTGCATATCAGGTACTTGTTTCAGTGGTGGGATAGCGTAATCTTCAGAGGTGTTAAGAATTCCCTGGTGTAACGAATTGAATTTTTACCCGGCCATCCCGCCGGGTATTTTTTTGAAATCGATTTCAGCGGTTGGCTTCACTGGCACGGTAGTCGCAGATGTCGATTTCAAACGCCTCAGCCAGTTCACTGTAAGAGTGAAAAATCCGGCCATCCGCTTCAAGCCGCGGTGCCTGCTCCTGCTCCATATAATCCCGCACTTCGCCCGATGTTCTGGCCTGAATGGCCGCGAGCAATCTTTCGATATCCACCTTCAGTCCGGACGGTTGCCTGTCGCTGTGCTGTTTTTCGTCTGTCATAGTCTGACTCCTGCGTGCAAACAGAGTGATCAGTATAGAACGCGACAATGGCAGCGGAGATCGGACAGATTACAGATAAAAAAAAGCCCGCGCTGCGCGGGCAAAATCCTTGTTACTAACAGGTTGGCTGCACCTCTGGGGGGGCAGCAGCAGACAGAGTGTAAAGGCCCCGGGCGTCAGAAGTCCTGCAGCAAACTGTCAGGAAATCGAAAAGGTGCATCCTTACTCAGATTTACCTGACTTTTCGCCTGACCAGAGCAGATTCGGCTATAGTTAAAGATAAAGCTGATTTATTTCAACACCTAAAGGAAGGGTTATGGATATCTTAAAAATTATTATCGCCATTCTGCTGCCACCTCTGGGCGTGTTTATGCAGGTAGGTTTTGGCGGCGCTTTCTGGCTGAATATCCTGCTGACGCTCTGTGGTTATATCCCGGGTATCGTTCACGCTGTCTGGGTTATTGCCCGTCGCTAGGGCGCTGCATCGCCACGGTTCTTCGTTTAGACTGTATGCAGCTAATCATCAGGAGAACCGATAATGAAGGTTAATGACCGCGTCAGCGTCAAAACCGACGGCGGCCCGCGCCGCACGGGTACTATTCTGGCTATTGAGCCATTTAATGAGGGCACTATGTTTCTGGTAGCGCTTGAAGATTATCCGCTGGGCATCTGGTTTTTCAATGAACTGCACCAGCCGGATGGCATCTTTGTCGAGCCTTATCAGGATGCCTGACCTGACGCGACGTAAAAAAGCCGCCTTCCCGCTAAGGGGCAGGCGGCTTTTTGCTGTCTGAAGCCGGGCGACGGCTGGGGAGCGCAAGGCCCGGCTCCCACTGGCATTCCGGTGAATGCTGCCCGTAGCCTTAACCGGTGAGAATCAGAAGGTTTCCCAGTTATCGTTACCGGCAGCCAGTACCGGACGTGGGGCAATAGCAGGGCTCTTCAACTTTACAGCCTCACGCGCAGGCGCACGGGTAGTTTCAGGCGCTTCCTGCAGACGAAATGCTGCCACGGCCTGGGTCAGTTTACCTGCCTGATCTTCCAGGGAGGCGGCCGCCGCGGTGGCTTCTTCCACCAGAGAGGCGTTTTGCTGGGTCACATTATCCATTTCGGTAACGGCCTGGCTGACCTGCTGAATACCCCGGCTCTGTTCGTCCGATGCCGCCGCAATCTCTGACATAATATCGGTCACGCGACGTACCGCTTCGACAATCTCACCCATAGTGCTGCCAGCGGCGCCAACCTGAAGCGAACCATCATTAATCAGCGTGACCGACTCCGAAATCAGGGATTCAATCTCCTTAGCCGCCTGCGCACTGCGCTGCGCCAGATTGCGCACTTCACTGGCCACGACGGCAAAGCCGCGACCCTGTTCACCCGCCCGTGCAGCTTCAACGGCCGCATTGAGTGCCAGAATATTCGTCTGGAACGCAATGCTGTTAATGACGTTGGTGATTTCGGCAATTTTCTTCGAACTGCCAGAAATATTGTTCATGGTTTTCACCACGCTGCCGACCAGCTCGCCCCCGCTGCGCGCTTTACCGGACGCATCGGCGGCAAGCTGACTGGCGTGATGCGCATTCTCGGCGTTCTGTTTCACCGTCGCGGTCAGCTGCTCCATACTGGCTGCGGTCTGCTCCAGCGCGGCAGCCTGCTGCTCAGTCCGGGACGAGAGGTCAGTGTTACCGGCTGAAATTTCACTGGAACCCTGGTAAATCGCCACCGCACCTTCACGTACGGTTCCCACCGTGGTGACCAGCGCCTGCTGCATAAGCTGCAGGTTATGGATCAGCGTGCCAATTTCACTGCGACCATGAGGCAGAGGCGGGGAGGTCAGATCACCCTGAGCAATACGTTCGATACGCTGCACTGACTGGCGCAGCGGCGTAATGACTACGCGGCGCAGGAAAATAAAGGTCATCAGCACCAGCCCCAGCGCGGCGGCGAAGGCCACCGCCATCGAGATAAAGCCGACGCGCGACTGATGATCCGCCTGTGCATTGATTGCCATCGCCCGGTCAGTACGGATTTTGATCGCCTTCAGCAACACCGCATTGTAGTCATCATCCAGTTTACGGGTGACATCGGTTTCGTGAGCGATGATGCCCTCAAAGCTGCCCTGCTTACCGGCGTCGATCATCGGTATCAGGCCTTTAGTAATGTAAGCGTTAAAGCGCGCCCTGAGGCTGGCATCCAGTTCCGTATCGGCGGGCGATTTTACTTCCCGCGCCTCATAAACGGCGAAGCCCTCTTTTGCCTGCTGTATACGTTTCTCAGCCGCCGCTACATTGGCGCGAAACGCATCCATTTCACCAATACGCGCGGCGGCACCGGCCTGAATAATGGTCAGACGAGCGGTACGAAGGTGGTTGGAACTGTTTGAAAGGCCCATGCGAACCTGAATTTCATTGGTCGCATCATCAAGGGAATGATTGCTCAGAACCAGAAAGTAACTGGCGACACCAATACAGAGTGCAAACAGCAGCAGAATGCCGCCGAAGATCAGGCTAAACAGCGGCACCAGACGGAGATTCTGCCAGAGGCCCGCGTTTTTCTGTCCATCATTATCTACTGCAGTATTCATATCCTTGCTCTCTTAAGGCTGATGTTATAAATCTTAACATCGGCAAAAGAGCGTAAACACTTAACGGCAAGAGTGAGATATAGCTCTCAATTTTAAGCAATAAAAAACCGGCCATTAAGGCCGGTTTCAGCTGCGCGACAATCAGCGAATATTAACGTAAATACCCGAGGTCACATTATCGGTTAAACGCACCACATGATAAATAACCTGTTTATTATGGGTTTTGATTTTGCGTTTAATATTCCCTTTGTGTGACGATACCGTTTTGGCCTTAATTTGCATTTTGTCTGAAATCTGGATGGTGTCATGACCTGACATCCACATTTTCAGCATGTTTGACTCAGTCTGGCTTAGCGTCAACGGGTGCACATCCATGCCCGAAGAGATGCGCGCAGACTGATTAAGTTTTTTCTGCAAATAGGTGCTGAGTAAGGAGTCAAGGGTCGAGGTCTTCATCGATTTTGATGTAATAATCAGGTTCTTACGAACGTAGAGATATTCCTCAAAATGGATATTGCTGATCGCCATGAAGATAAAAAACAGTGTGTCAGGATGCTGCGTAATAATAGTGCGAATGCGTTCGCTGGAGTCTGACTCATGAATGAAACAATCTTCATTAATAAAGACGACACCAGGATTTAATTGCTCACATTTTTGCTGTAGTTGCTCAATATCGGAGACAGACGAGATGTTCTTCTTCTTAACTCCTTTTAAAGACATGTAGTCTGTTAATCCCAGGCGTGTGTAGTTGCAGGAATCCATAATAATAGTTGGCATAATAGCGACCCTCACCAATTTGTTATCCGTTTAAATCAACGATGAATACGCGTTGCGGTACGAGAGAGATTTCTTAGGTACTTTTTTATTCTGCTCGTGCAGTTTGGCAACAGGCAAACGCCCATAAAAGTCTTCATCCCTGACCCGTTCTGCAAAATTTTTGTGCTGCCCTGACGTCACACATTCTCCGGTCATGGCGGGGAGTGCCAATGAAGTGCCGGAGGTAAAGTAAAACGCATTTTTTGAGAGCAAAATCACTATCCCTGAAAACACAGAGCTTTCTGATAGGATAATTCTCAAAATCATTTGTTTTCCGAAAGTGTGACGCCTCAGCGTGCGATGACAATGCCGGAAAAAACATTTTTTAACAAGAAAAATCACTTAAAGTTTTTTTTCTCGAAAAATCAACGCTTTATCGTTATTGCCCGCTAATTCACAGTCTGACTGCTTCTGTGAACCACCCAACTAAAATACGCGAAGCCCGGTTTAATAAGTATTATTTTCAGACTCTGCGCACATTTATCAGAATTTCCTTAGTTGCATTCTGGAAAACATGGTTCGGAAAATGCAGTGATGGTTTTGCGATACTTAAGTTTTGTGATGGGAAGATAGTTAGAAACTTAATGTTCAGGGACGGGACAGTTCCGTCAGGAAGCGGGTGAGTAAATCAAAGACTTCCCCAAACAAATGCTCGCAGAACGGGGCGAGAAGGGGCATCAGCAGGCTAAGGGTTAAAATTCCGACTGTTAAGGTAATCGGGAACCCAATGGCGAAGATTGATAACTGTGGTGAAACACGGTTTAACAAACCTAGTACCAGATTTAGCATGAGTAACAAAACGATTAAGGGTAGCGCTAACATCATGCCATTAAGGAAAATTAATCCGCCCGATTTCACCAGTGCCATAAATGCGTTGGCATTAAGCGGGTGGCCGCCGATCGGCAGCGTATGAAAACTGTCCGCCAGCAGCGAGATCAGCCATAAATGACCGTTAAAGGTCAGGAAAAGTAACATTGCCAGCATGTCGAGAAAACGGGCCAGCACCGGCATGTTAAGACGACTGCCAGGATCAAAAAAGGTGGCAAAGGAAATACCCATCTGCAGACCAATTACCTCGCCCGCGCAGCGCACGGCGGCAAAGGCAAACTGCATAGTGAAACCGAGTGCAATACCAATCAGCATCTGCTGAATGAGCAGCCAGAAACCAGCCGGAGAAAACAGCGTGACATTGACGGCAGGTAACAGCGGCATCAGTAGCCAGGTAATCATTACGGCCAGCCCAATTTTGACACGCTTGCTGACCGATCGTTCACTGAGAATCGGTGCGGTGGCGAACAGCGCCATGATGCGCACCAGAGGCCAGAAGAACTGGCTGACCCACTGAACCAGCTGACTGCTGTCGAGAGTAATCATCAGCCGATGATATAAGGCAGGTTAGTAAAAACGGTACGGATATAGTCCAGCAGCAGGTTCAGCATCCACGGACCGGCAATAATACCGGTAGTGGCGACCGCCAGAATTTTAGGAATAAAGGATAAGGTCTGTTCGTTGACCTGAGTCGCCGCCTGAATCAGGCTGATCAGCAGACCGCTGACCAGCGCGGCCAGCAACAGTGGGGCGGCCAGCATCAGGGCGACGCGCATCGCTTCCTGTCCCATTACCATTACTGATTCAGGTGTCATGTGTTGCTCCGGTAAAAAAGGGGGATCAGGAGTAGAAGCTTTGCGCCAGTGAACCGACCAGCAGCTGCCAGCCATCGACCAGAACAAACAGCATCAGTTTAAACGGCAGCGATATGGTCGCTGGCGGAACCATCATCATGCCCAGCGCCATGAGCACACTGGCGACAACCAGGTCGATGATCAGAAACGGGATGAAGACGGTAAAGCCGATCTGGAACGCGGTCTTGAGTTCACTGGTCACGTAGGCTGGCAACAGAATACGCATCGGCACCGCTTCCGGGCCGGCAATCGGTGCGGTGTTGGCCAGTCGGGCAAACAGGGCCAGATCCGCTTCGCGGGTCTGACGCAGCATAAAGTCACGCAGCGGCTGGGCACCTTTCTCAATCGCCACATCCATGCTGATCTTGTCCTGACTGAAGGGCAGATAAGCATCCTGATAAATTCTGTCGAAGGTTGGCGCCATAATAAAGAACGTCAGGAACAGTGACAGACCGAGCAGCACCTGGTTCGGCGGTGCCGACGGCGTGCCCAGGGCGTTACGCAGTAAACCAAATACAATGATGATGCGGGTGAAGCTGGTCATCATCAGCAGCACCGCCGGAATAAAGGTCAGTGCAGTGATAAAAACCAGCGTCTGAACCGGCAGGGACCAGCTCTGTCCGCCGCCAGGCAGCGAGTGGCTCACCAGGCCCGGCAGCTGGGCATGGGCAGCCGGTGCCAGTACCAGCAGTGGCAGTAAAGGAAGCAGTCGACGCATCATTGTGGTTTTCCGGGACGTTTAACCAGGTTCTGTAATAACTGACGAAAATCCTGTGGCGCACGGTTGTCGGGCGTCACGGAGACCGGCTGACCCGGCGGCAGCGTATGCAGGTGCGTAATCTGCTGGGCGGTAACACCCAGTACCAGGCGGGCATCGGCCGTATCAACGATCACGACGCGTTCACGCTGGCCAACGGAGACGCTGGCGGTGAGCTTCAGCTCCTGGCCACTGACTTTCTTCGGCGCGAAGCCGGCACGACGTGCCAGCCAGGCGCAGGCCAGAATCAATAAAATAATAACGGCTAAAACGCTGCTGACCTGCGCCAGCATTGAGCCGGTTGAGATCGCCTGCGCGTGCGGTGTCGCCGTTTGCAGCGTTTGATTCTGGCTGTTCATAGTCAGGGACTCTTTAGCGACTCAGACGACGCATACGTTCAGACGGGGTGATGATATCGGTGATGCGTACGCCATATTTGTCGTTCACAACTACCACTTCACCCTGCGCGATCAGGTATCCGTTGATCAGAATATCCAGCGGCTCACCTGCCAGGCCATCCAGTGACACCACCGACCCCTGCGTCAGACGCAGCAGCTCTTTGATGGTCATCTTGGTGCGGCCCAGTTCCACGGTCAGCTTCACCGGGATATCCATAATCAGGTCGATATCCTGCAGCGAGCCAGCGACGTTGCCGCTGTCGAATGATTTAAAGACGTCGTCGGTCTGCGGCGCGCTGCTGCTGCTGCCGACCTGCTCATTCATCGCTTCAGCCCACAGATCGTCTGCAGAGATATCGTCAGACGGTTTATTACTGTCAGTCATGGGGCTGTTCCTCGTTCAGCGAATTCAAAATCGGGTTAATCAGGTGTTCGACACGGAGCGCGTACTGGCCATTCATCGTGCCATATTGGCTGGTTAAGACCGGGACGCTATCGACATGGGCGATAATACGTTCCGGCTTCTCAATCGGCAGCACGTCGCCAGGTTTCAGCTGCAGGATCCGTGACAGACGCAGTGAGGTTTCGGCAAAGTGTGCAATCAATTCCAGCTCAGAGTGCTGCACCTGTTTGACCAGGTTGTCGCGCCAGTGGTTATCTTCCTGACGTGAGTTTTCGAGCGGTGGGTTCACCAGCAGCTCGCGCAGCGGTTCAATCATTGAAAACGGGATGCAGATGTTAAATTCACCCACCAGGTTTCCGATCTCCACCTGGAACGGCGTGTTAACCACGATGTCGTTCGGAGAGGTCGTAATGTTGGTGAACTTCACCTGCATCTCTGAACGTACATACTCGACGTCCAGCGGATAAATCGCTTTCCAGGCATCACTGTAACCATCCAGCGCCAGCTTCAGCATGCGGCGGATGACGCGCTGCTCGGTATGGGTAAACTCACGGCCTTCGACTTTGGTCGGAAAGCGTCCGTCGCCACCAAACAGGTTGTCGACGGCAATAAACACCAGGCTCGGTGAGAACACCACCAGCGCCGTGCCGCGCAGCGGTTTCAGGTGGATCAGGTTCAGGTTAGTTGGCACCGGCAGGTTGCGGGCAAACTCATGGTACGGCTGAATCTTGATCGCTCCGACGCTGATATCCGGGCTGCGGCGCAGCAGGTTAAACAGCGCCATACGAAAACTACGGGCAAAACGCTCGTTAATAATCTCCAGCGCCTGCAGACGCTCGCGCACCACGCGGCGCTGGGTATTCGGGTCGTAAGGGCGAATATCGCCTTCCGGCCCCATTTGTTTCTTTTCTTCTTCCACACCGCCACTGTCGCCGTTCAGAAGGGCGTCAATTTCAGCCTGGGAGAGAATACTATCGCCCATTGATTCACCTCAAAATGAAGGCAGTAAACAGCACGTCGTTTACAGCCTGCGGAGGTTGACCTTTTACCAGCGGAGGGGTCAGCACCTGTTTAATTTGTTCAACAAGTGCCTGTTTTCCCTGCTCTGTCGCCAGCGCCGCAGCACTCTGACGCGAGAGCAGCAGCAGCAGACGGCTGCGCACCTCAGGCAGATAATCATTCAGCCGACGACGGGTATCCTCATCGGCCAGACGCAGGGTAAAGCCTACGTAGAGCACGCGGTCAGGATCGTTGTCGGGATTGACCAGGTTAACCGTAAATGTATCAAGTGCAAAAAAGACCGGAGCGGGAGGCGGTTCAACTTTCGCCACCTCAGGCTTATCGCCCTCGTGTTTGTTCATCATTCGCCAGACTGCATAGCCTGCTACGCTGCAAGCGGCCAGCGTCACAATGAGCAACACCGGTATTAAAAGTTTACGTTTGCGGCCTTTTGCTTTTGCGTTATCAGACATGGTTGCAGTTACTTCCTGTGAATTATGGGCAAGCCTCTCGGCTCACGGGACAGATTATCCCGCGTCTTAAGTCAAACCAATGGGAAGAAAAGACGCGGGTTTTACGCTTACCTTCAGCGTTTGTCGCTGTCAGGCAAAAGTGTCGACGGCGCTGTTGCCGCTGACGCGAGCCTGAAGGGCGGCGGGGACGGCAATCGGCGTGATGTCGTTGTCATTGTCCTGGGAGAGGGAGAAGCGGCCATGCTGTCCATCGCGAGGCGCCTCCTGCTGCTGGAAGCTCTGGCCCTGCGCGGAACTGTCACTGCTCACCTGACTCTCGCCCAGGTTGATACCGCTTTCTGCCAGCGCGCTGCGCAGTTGCGGTATCGCGGCTTCCAGCGCCGATCTGACATGGCTGTGGCTGGAAACCAGACTAATTTGTGCCTGGTCGTTATCCAGCTTCAGGCTAATCTGGATAGCGCCAAGGTCTTCCGGATGCAGGCGTAACTCCGCGTTATGCTGACCGTTACGGCTGAACATCACAATCTGCTGACTCAGTGCCTGCTGCCACTCATCGCTGCCCAGTTGCGCATTCAGCATCGGCGTGGCCGGTGTGCTGGTGGTTGCGGAAGCGGTCACAGGCGCAGGCAGGCTGCTGGCGCTGGTCACAGGCAGTGCGGTAAGCGTGTTATCGCCGTTGCTGGCTTGTCCCGCAGCCTGATCGTCCTGTTTCACAAACGTGTTCAGTGCCTGCTGAAAACTGCTGTCGGGCGTCAGGCCATTGCCGGGCGCGCTGTGCGCAGCGGCTGAAGCCGGGCTGGCTGGTCTGCTGAGCACTGGCGAGTCAGGGGTGGCCCCTTTAGCGTCATGCTTGTCATCTTTCCCCGCTGGCGCACTATTCTGTGCACTGTTAAGCAGTGACATCAGCGGGTTCTGTGTTTTGCGGCCGCCATCCACCTGGGCAGTCAGCTCGCCTGCCTCACTACTGGCTGGCGTCGGCGTTGCGGCAGCAGCGGTGGTCGCGCCCGGTAACATCGCGAACAGCGCCTGCACATTCTGCAGGTCGCTGGCGCTCAGGGAGGCCACGTCCGGCTTGTCTTTATCATCGGCTGATTTTGTATCAGCTTTAATATTTTCCGCTGTAAACAGACCGCTTAACGCAGCCGGATTATCCAGCGCCACCATGAGCCCATTCAGAGGGGCCTTTGCGGGCGTGTCTTCTGCCTTTTCTGCTTTGACATCAGCCGATTGCAATGTTTTTCCGGGCTGTTTAGCCAGGCCCAGCAGCTGGTTGCCCAGTGCCGTCAGAAAGTCCTGCGGCAGGGCCTCTTTTCCCGCCGCCGCATCAGCGGAGACGAGGGGGTCTGCGTCGGTTTTCACCGCCGCTTTTGTGGCAATGTGTGGCAACGTGATCATTCGCCTCTCCTCAATGCGGCCCGTTGGGCAAATTCGTCCATCCGTTTCTGGTCGAGACGGTTTTCCTGTCGTGATGCGTTTTCTGCTGCCCGTGTAATCAGGGTCTGATAGGCGTTCAGTCGCTGCTGCTTGTCGCGCCAGTTGATCAGCGCCTGCTCAAGCCGCTGATTCCAGTGATTGAGCTGGTTACGGTGCTGCTCGATCGCTTTTTCCAGCGTCTGAATAAACTGGTGATAGTTAGTCCAGCGGGTGCTGGCGATACCCGATGACATGTCATCATTGAGTTTGTTGCGATATTCGTCCTGATAGTCGAGCAGCATCGTCAGCTGCTCGCTGGCGGCATGCTGGCCGCGACGCATATCGCCTAAGTAGATGGCGGCACGTTCAAGATCCTGCTCCGCTAAATCACGCAGCGTATCGATGGCATTTGCTGTTTTCATTGCCGTTACCTCGCGTTAAAGGGTGTCACTGACCAAACAGCGCATGCAGATGCAGGGTGGCGTCATCGTAATCGCTGCGCTCAAAAATTCCCTGCTGCAGGAAGGCTTCCATCTGCGGATAGAGTTTGATGGCTTTATCGAGCATCGGGTCGCTGCCGGCGGCGTAAGCACCCACGCTGACCAGATCGCGGTTACGCTGGAAGCTGGAGAGCAACTGCTTGAACTGGCGTACCTGCGCATAGTGGTTCTCATCGATCAGATGCGTCATCGCACGGCTGATTGAGGCTTCGATATCGATGGCCGGATAGTGACCCGCTTCGCCCAGCCGGCGCGACAGCACAATGTGGCCGTCGAGAATAGCGCGCGCGGAGTCGGCGATCGGATCCTGCTGATCGTCGCCCTCGGTCAGAACGGTATAGAAGGCGGTGATCGACCCGCCGCCGTCGATGCCGTTACCGGCGCGCTCAACCAGCGCAGGCAGTTTGGCGAAGACGGAAGGCGGATAACCTTTGGTCGCGGGTGGTTCACCAATCGCCAGGGCAATCTCACGCTGTGCCATGGCATAGCGGGTGAGGGAGTCCATAATCAGCAGTACATGCTTGCCGCGATCGCGGAAATCTTCAGCAATGCGCGTGGCATAGGCGGCACCCTGCATACGCAGCAGGGGCGACACGTCAGCCGGGGCGGCGATGACCACGGAACGGGCGCGGCCTTCGGCACCGAGAATATTCTCAATGAAATCTTTGACTTCACGGCCACGTTCACCAATCAAACCCACCACGATGACATCCGCTTTGGTGTAGCGCGCCATCATGCCCAGCAGCACGCTTTTACCTACGCCCGATCCGGCGAACAGGCCCATACGCTGGCCACGGCCGACCGTCAGCAGAGCATTGATCGCCCGCACGCCGGTATCCAGCACGTCGGTAATCGGCGTACGCTGCAACGGGTTAAACGGCGGCGTGATCAGCGGCGCGCGATAGCCGGTATCCGGTGAGGGCAGACCATCCAGCGGGCGGCCACTGCCGTCGAGAACGCGACCCAGCAGTTCCGGTCCCAGCATCAGCTGCTTGCCCGCCTGCGGGTTATCGCCATTCTGACGCGCATAGACCCGCGCGCCCGGTAAAATCCCGTCCACCTCTTCCAGTGGCATCATCAGCAGTTTCTGGCCGTTGAATCCCACCACTTCGCTTTCGATTTCACTGATAGCTTTGCCATCGTTTCGCTCAATAATGCAGGTTGCGCCCAGCGGCAGCTGTAAACCGGTTGCTTCCAGTACCAGACCCGTAGCACGAGTCAGGCGACCATAGCGGCGCACCGGTTGCACCTGAGCAATGCGTTTTTCAAACGCATCGAGCGATCCCAGCCAGCGGTTCAGACGGGTGGTCATTAAATTTCTCCTGGTGCCGCAAGACGGCAGAGTTCCTGCCAGCGCGTGGCGACGCTGGCATCCAGATCCCCATCTTCTGCGCTGAGTTTGCAGCCGCCGGGATGAAGAGTGCTGTCGGCGATCAGACGCCAGCCGTGCAGATCCAGCGTCGGGCCCAGCGTCTGCTCGATGCGCTGTAAGTCATCCGGATGAACACGCAGCTGCGGTTTGCCGCTGAACATCGGTTCCTGCTGCAGTAGGCCCTGAATCTGGCGCAGCAGGGCGGTGCCATCGACGGCGGTCGCCTGGCCGATAACGGAGCGCGCCGCTTCCAGCGCCAGCTGCATCAGACGGGCGGCGATGACGCTGTCCAGGGATTCCAGGGTGTTCTGGAACTCAGTGACCAGCTGCTGCATCCGTGCCTGAAGCGGCGCCTGCTGCTGCTGTGCATCCATCAGGCCCTGCTGAAAACCGGCGTCGTAGCCCGCTTTCTGACCTTCGGTCATGCCCTGCTGATAACCTTCGTTATAGCCCTGGCCCTGAGCCTCTTTACGCATCTGCTGCTGCAGGCGTTCAAGCTGCTGTTGCTGCTCATCCACGCCATCATCAGATTCGGTAAACTCGGGCTCCGGCTCGGCTTCAGGCTCATCGAAACGGCCTAAATCTGTAGGCTGCCACAGCTGCCAGGGACGGGCAGAAAATGCATCAGACATACGTTTCCTCGCCACCACCAATTACCATCTCGCCGGATTCGGCCAGGCGGCGAACCACCAGCAGGATCGCTTTCTGTTCGTTTTCCACCGCAGACATACGCACCGGCCCCCGGTTGGCCAGATCGTCGCGCAGAATGTCGGCTGCCCGGGCTGACATGTTTTTGAGGAACTTCTCGCGCAGTGGCTGTTCGGCACCTTTCAGCGCCACCAGCAGCTGCTCGGACTCCACTTCCTGCAACAGACGCTGGATACTGCGGTCGTCCACTTCCACCAGATTCTCGAACAGGAACATCTCGTCGATAATTTTTTGCGCCAGTTCGCCGTCGAAATCGCGTACCGCTTCGATAACCGCCTCTTCCTGCTGCGTTTTCATCAGGTTGATGATCTCGGCTGCGGTTCTCACGCCGCCCATCTTCGCGCGCTTGAGGTTGGTGCCATCCAGCAGGCCGTTCAGGACTTCGGTCAGCTCGGCCAGCGCGGCTGGCTGTACACCCCCGAAGGTGGCGATACGCAGCATCACGTCGTGACGCAGACGCTCGTCGAACAGCGCCACAATGTCGGCTGCCTGCGAACGTTTCAGGTGCACCAGGATAGTCGCGATGATCTGCGGATGTTCGTCGCGAATCAGATCGGCAGCCGCCTGCGGCTCCATAAAGTTGAGTGTTTCCATGCCGCTGGTGGTGTCGCGCGTTTCCAGAATGTCCTCCAGCAGGCTGGAGGCGCGCTCTTCGCCCAGCGCCCGGGTCAGCACCGAACGCAGATATTCGTTGGAGTTCAGGCTCAGCGCCGCGAACTGCTCGGCATCCGCTTCGAACTCCCGCAGGACTTCGGTCAGCTGTTTATGCGATACCTGACGCATGTTGGCCATCGCGCCGCTCAGGTGCTGCACCTCACGCTGGTTCAGGTGTTTGAAGACTTCCGCCGCGCGCTCTTCACCAATGGTCATCATCAGGATGGCGCTTTTTTCAGTTCCGGTCAGACTCATAGCTCTTTACTCATCCATTCACGAATGACCAGCGCTACCACACGCGGATCGTTTTCTGACATGTCGCGGATGCGTTGACTCATCACTTCTGCGCTCATGCGGTTGTTAGACTTACGTTCCTGGTCCAGCTCATCTTTGCTGAGCTGCACGCTGAAGGCTTCTTCTTCCGGTTTCTCAGCTGCGCGAGCGGCAATCGCTTCAGCAGCGGCTTTATCAGCGGCCTGCTTACGCATCAGATGCGGACGGACCATTTTGCGATAGAGAATGAAGGCAATCAGGGCAATCAGCAGCCACTTACCGGCATCCATCAGCTGTTCAAAGAACGACTGCTGTTGCCAGAAGGGCAGGTCAACACTCATTGGCTCAGTGGTGTTGAACTGCGAGTTCACCACGTTGACGCTGTCGCCACGGTTCTGGGAGTAGCCCATCGCTTCGCGCGTCAGGTCTTCAATCTGTTTCAGCTGCTGCTCATTCAGCGCAACGGCTTTACCTTTATCATCCGCACGGTAGTTCACCACCACGGCAACCGACAGCCGCTGCACGTCACCGACATTCATTTTGGTGTGACGAATGGTGCGATCCAGCTCGTAGTTCACCGTATCGTCACGGCGGGAATTCGTCGGCGACGCGCTGGCTGCGGCGGTGCTGGTGGTCTGAGTAGCGTTACTGGCCGCGTTATTCTGTCCGTTTGCGTTCTGGCCATTGGCCGCATTGTTGTTCGGTGTTGTCACCGGCGCAGTATTGGCTGGTGCAGGCTGATTAGAGAGTGCGCCTGGTACGCCGCCCGGATACGGAGAGCCTGACTGGTCGCTGGTGCTGGTCTGACGCGAACGGATAGCCGTGTTCGACGGGTTAGCGTTAGGCTGATATTTCTCATCCGTCTGCTCACTGGTGTCGAAGTTAATCTGTGCGGTAACCTGCGCGTGCACATTACCCTGGCCGAGAATCGGATTCAGGATCGCTTCGATACGCTGCTGGTAACGTGCTTCAACTTCTGCGGCATATTTCAGCTGTGCATCATTAAGATCGCGACCGGCGGCATCGGAGCGGGTCAGCAGGCGACCGGTCTGATCAACAACGGTGACATTGCCCGGGGGTAAACCTGCGACGCTGCTCGACACCATGTGGGCGATCGCCTGAATCTGACCTTCATCCAGCGCGCGTCCGGGCTGCAGGGTTAAGGTGACAGAGGCGGAAGGTGCTTTTTGCTCGCGCACAAACAGGGTGGGTTTTGGCATCGCCAGATGAACACGGGCAGCTTTAACCGGACCGAGTGATTCGATAGTGCGAGCCAGTTCGCCTTCCAGCGCACGCTGGTAATTCACCTGCTCGCTGAACTGGCTGATACCAAACTTCTCTTTATCCAGCAGCTCAAAGCCCACCGAGCCGCCTTTTGGCAGACCCTGCTGAGCCAGACGCAGACGCAGTTCATGCACATTCGCTTCCGGCACCATCAGCGCGCCGCCATTTTCGGCGAAACGGTAAGGAATGTTCATCTGCGTCAGCTGCGTGACGATGGCACCGCCATCCTCATCGGAGAGATTGTTGTAAAGGACGCTGTAGCTGGGCTGCTTCGCCCACAGCACCATCGCGATCACAATCGCCACCACTGCGGCAGCGGCAACGATTAAAGGGATACGCGGATTTGCGCGCAGGCGAGCGAGCAGGTCACCGAAGCCTTTCTTATCTTGTTCTGTTGTGGCGGCTGTGCTCGCATTCATGACCGATTCCTGCCTGACGTAATTGACCGGGTAAGTTGAGATGGCAAAACAGACTCCCTGACCTGCGTAGATAAAATTTCCACTTCAATGCCAGGCATTATTAGGTGATAAGCAAAATTCGATGGGTGGATAAGGTAGGTTTTTTGCTGTCATTTAGCGGCTTTGTCTCATTGACAACGTGCTAACTTTTGAGAACAGAAAACAGGCTTCCCTCTTTAAAAGGTATCGTTCATGTCTATTCAGGCAATCGACGGCGTACTGCAGCAGCTGCAGGCGACCTCACTGCAGGCCAGCAATCGCAGCAGTGAAACCCCCAATCAGATTGATTTTGGCGCCACCATGAAAGCGGCGCTGGATAAGATCAGTGAAACCCAGACCACCGCCCGTACCCAGGCGCAGGATTTTGAGATGGGGAAACCCGGTATCGCCCTGAATGATGTGATGGTCGATCTGCAGAAATCCTCGATCTCTATGCAGATGGGTATTCAGGTCAGGAACAAACTGGTTTCAGCGTACAGTGAAATCATGAATATGCAGGTTTAGGCGGGTAACTGTCTGAAGATGCTAAGGTTTATCATACTGCCACTTTAGTGGAGCACGTATGTAGCACAAGATCGCTCATTTTCGTATTGATGAGCGATAGCTGGTCAGTGTTGTTCTCTGATATCCAGGCGCCATAAACCCGGTACACCATCTGCGCATCGGAGTGACCCGTTTGCGATGCAACGTAGTTCGGGTTTGCGCCTGCTGAAAGAGCCCAGCATGCGAACGTGTGACGGGACTGATAGGCTTTCCGGTGACGCAGGCCTGCACGCCTCAGTGCGCCGGTCCATATCTGTCCCAGTGACTCTGTTGAGTAATATGCTCCCGACCTTCCGTTGACTGCGTTCACGCCGGGATTGAACACGAATGTCTTTTGCTCCTCAATTCGCTCGCCATACTCCCTGGTATGAAAAGTGAATGAGATCTGAGGGTACATTCTGGTCACCTCCCTTTGATCACGCAGAATATCAACGGCTGCATCTGGCAGGCATATAACCCGGTTTCCTGCTTCTGTTTTGGGCGGCGTGAATAACCCCTGTGGCGTAAGGTTGCGGCTGACTGTCAGCGTCTTCGCCTCAAGGTCTACATCCTCCCAGGCCAGCGCACATATCTCTCCGTGGCGTAAACCCGTCAGGATTGCAAGCGACCATATATTTGTCGTCTGTCGTGTTGAGCATGCCGCGATGAGGCGAGGGTACTCCTCACGCGTTATTGTGTCCTGCCGCTTATTCGACTTCTTCAGAGGCTTAATGCCCGTCATCGGATTTGCTTCTATAGACCCGTTGCCATGAGCAAAGGCGAAGATCGCTTTCAGATCTGCCATGCTGGCGTTAACCGTGGCCGCCGTCCTGCCTTTCTTTTCTATATTCATCTTCTTGCCGGTAAAGTAGCTGCCATTGAGAAGTTCAATGCGCAGGTTGAGCAGGTCTTTTTGCATGACAGACCGGATGTCCTTTCCGTTGCCTGTGATATCCAGTGTAACTCTGACGCGACGCTCTGTTGTGACATAGGAGCTATTTGCCCAATCAGGCTTTTTAAGTTTAAGCCATAAATCCGCCACCTCACTGATAGCTATCGACCCGGACGAGCCAAATTCGCTCTTGAAAAGAGGTGAATCGGGAAACTCTTTCCTGTAGTCAAAGGTCCCTGTCTTGATGCGGTAGACAATGTTGCTACGTAACTCGCCTGCCATCTTCCTGTTTTTGGGAGTGTCGAGAACCCCGATCGCCTCCCACCGTCTTTGCCCTTCATACATGAACCAGATTCGAAGATGATTCTTGTTGGGGGCCACTCCTGTTGGACAACCCCACCGACACTTACATCCTGATTCAGGCCATTGATGATCATCAGGCGTTTGTGTCCGCGAAGGTCAACACTACGTTGGCAGCCGGTTACACGGTGGCAGACCTGCATGCTGCCACAATGCAGAGCTTCCAGCCTTTCGGCGTCACTCAGGGCATCACAGCTCAGATGGCGGATACCGTATTCCCCCGCGGTCGCGTGATGTATGGCATGGCGCGGGACGTGATGAGTAACGTGGCTGACCCGTGCAAAGCTAACTGACAGATTGTGGATGGTCAGGCGCAGATGGTCAGCACTGAAAAGTACATCCATGAGGCGATCGTACTGAACAGCCGAACCGGCCTCGTCGGTATGCTTCAGCAGACAATGGGCGCGGGCGTTAACGTCCGCTGCCTGATCAACCCCAACATCAGGGTAAGCGGCCTGATTGAACTGGACCAGGCTCCCGTATACCGCACAGCGCTATCCAGCGATGAAGTTCAACGATCAGGCGGTCACATATTTGAGACCGAAAATAACGGGAATCTGAGCGTTAACGTAACACTGCAACAGCCCGCAAGTATTGCGACCGATGGCGTGTATATCGTGCATACCATCAGTTATACAGGTGATACACACGGACAAGCCTGGTATATGGATTTGATGTGCAGCGCCAGAGGTTTTGCAGACCTCCAGACGAACACGGCACTCAACAGGACATTCTGACGGTGAAATCTAAATTTACACTGACGCTGTTACTAATCATGGCCTCACCATCATTAACGGTTTTAGCAGACCCTCAATGTGGACCATTCCACCTTGGTACTAGATGAGATAAAGAGGGTTGGGCCAGAATCAATTGAGCAAAGCTAACCAGCCAAAAGGTGACCTTTCTTAGGCAGCAGGGTGATTACGACAACATCCAGATGCGGTGGATGGTTCCGCGCACAGACTATCCTGGCTACTACGGCATGGACTATGTTAAGCGTAATGGAAAAGCTTTACTAAATGTAGAAGCGATCCGCAGCAGTATGGACTAACCAAGAGTTTTTGGCTCGTTTAAACGTCGTAAGTTAAATTGATGCAATTCCAATAGGATTTATCCCATTAGCTATTCCAAAGTGTTTAGAAACTGTTAATATTCTCATCCTCATTGCTTTAGGGATAATGGAATGTCATATATTGATTCGAACTTGGTAGGTAATGAAGCGGTTCTATACCGTGGTAAAGTAACGCTTTGGGCTTGGTTGCCTTGGCTGATTTGGGGTGTAATATTGGGATTTGCCACGATTGTTGGCTTTTTATTAATCCCGTTAGGTTATTTAATAATCAGATCGAACGAAGCTGGCGTTACAAACAAGAGACTCATCGCGAAGTCTGGTCTAATTCGCAGGGACACAGTCGAAATCCCGATAAAAAAAGTGTCCAGCCTTCAAGTGAAGCAAGGCATCATTGGTCGCATGCTGGGTTACGGCACTCTTATCATTAGTGATGTCGGCGCTGCACATGCCCCTATCAGATACATTAGGGAACCTATGAAGTTCAGACAAAGGTTCTTCGAGGTTCAGGAGGAGTTGGAAAGCTCCTGAGAATTCAGCTAACCCGCTTCGGCGGGTTTTTTTATGCCTGGAGTAAGTCTGCCAGTATCACCACAATCACAGGCTGGCGGTGAATCGCAGGCCTATAAAGCGCTATCAGACTCCATCTTCGCCATGCTCCGTGTTTCGATGCCCGGCATTATCCAGACCTTTGACCCAATCGTCTGTACCTGCACTGTTCAGCCTGCCATCAGCGGGCAAACAGCTGACGAACTGGGCAACTTTAAGTCTGCACCGCTGCCTTTGCTTCTCGACGTCCCGGTAGTGTTCCCGCGTGGTGGCGGATGCACGATCACTTTCCCGGTAAAAGAGGGTGACGAGTGTCTGGTCATCTTCAGTGACCGATGCATTGACTTCTGGTGGCTGAACGGCGGAATTCAGGAGCCGGTAGACCCGAGGCAGCATGACCTTTCAGACGCCTTCGCAATCATCGGCCCGCAATCGCAGGCCGAAGTGATCAGCAACATTAGTTCCTCAACGCTGCAAATGCGCACCGATGACGGAGCGGCCTATATCGAGCTGGACCCGAACAGCCATGCAGTAAATATCGTCGCTCCGGGCGGCCTGAACGTAACAACCCCTCTTGCGAAGTTCAGCCAGGCAGTAACGATAACAGGCCTTCTGACGTGGATGGGCGGCATGGTGGGCAGCCTTGCGACAGGTACCGCAGCAAAAATTACCGGCGCAATCGAATTCATTAGCAGTCTTAAATCCAACGGCAAAGACATCAGCGACCAGCATACGCATAACGGCGTTCAGTCTGGCTCTGGCAATTCCGGCAAGGTGAACTGATGCGATACAGACGCGAAGATGAGAAGGGTGATTACACCTTCGGTAAAGGTGATGACACCTGGCTAATTAACTCACCAGAATGCGTTGCTCAGGCAGTTAGGACGCGATTTCTGCTCTGGTACGGACAGTGGTTCCTCGATACGACAGAGGGCACTCCATGGGTTCAGTCAGTGCTGGGTAAGCAGAAGCCTGAAACCTATAATCTGGCTATCCGTAAACGGATACTTGAGACGCCCGGCGTGAACTCAATCAAGTCATTCGATACCAGCCTCAATACCTCTTCCCGACGTGTGATTTTCACCACAACTATCGACACCATCTACGGAACGACGACCGTCACAAGCGAGGCATAATGGCTCTCAATCTCGACACGCTGGGGCTCTCCGCTACGGTGACCGCCTCAGGGATAAGTGCGCCTGATTACCAGACAATCCTGAGCACTATCACTGAATACTTTCAACAGATTTACGGCACCGATGCCTACCTGGAACCGGACAGCAAAGACGAGCAGATGGTGGCTTTAGTGGCCCTGGCTGTACATGACACCAACAACATGGCTATTCAGGTTTACACCTCATTCTCTCCATCTACCGCCATGTCAGATGCGCTTACCCGCAATGTTAAAATCAACGGCATCACGCGCAAACCATCGATGAATTCAACGGTAGATCTGACCCTTAGCGGAACTGCCGGCACAACAATCACCAACGGCTCAGTGAAGGATGCGAACGGCGTTATCTGGAATCTTCCCGCTAGTGTGACTATCGGCGTTGGTGGGTCGGTTTCGGTAACAGCAACAAGCGCAGTGGCTGGTGCGGTGGCGGCGGTTATTGGCTCAATTACGCAGATCAACACGCCTACGCGCGGCTGGACTGCGGTCACTAACTCAGTTACGGCCACAGTAGGTTCTGATGCAGAAAAAGACTCAGCACTGCGTATCAGACAGGTCCAGAGCGTTGCTATCCCATCCCTGACACCATTTGAGGCAGTAGATGGTGCGCTGGCCAATGTGTCCGGAGTAACCCGCCACAAGTTTTATGAGAATCACACGGGCGCAGCGGACGCTAATGGTATTCCCGGCCACTCTATTGCAACCATAGTGGAGGGTGGTGATGTCACGCTGATAGCGCAAACCATACGGGGAAAAAAGGGTCAGGGCGTGGGGACGTTCGGCAGCACAACGACTCAGGTGCCAGACAAGTACGGCAACCCCCATGCCACCAGTTTTTCACGGCCCACCAATGTTCCGATTTACGTGGCGCTGGTCCTCAAGGTTTTCACCGGTTACACCACGCAAATTGGCGAGCAGATTAAGCAGGCGATAGCAGACTACATCAACTCGCTTACGATAGGAGATGACGTCCTTCTCAGCCGCCTTTATTCACCTGCAAACCTTGGCGTGGTCAGTGGTGGAAATGCCCGTTATTACGACATCAACAGCCTGCAGATAGGAAAGTCAGCCGGTGCGGTATCTGCTTCAAACATCGTCATCGCCTATAACGAATCGGCCACCGGCAGCACAGCAAACATCTCTATCACGGTATCGCCATGAGTAAATATACCGACCGGATTACCAACTACCACAGGGGAAAGCCCCTGTTTGTTGAGCATGTTGATTTGTCGACCCGTCCACTTAGCGACATTTGCGACGCGATGTATGAGCTGATTTCAGCGTTTGATATTGATGAGGCAATCGGCGTGCAGCTTGATGCGCTGGGTGAATGGATCGGCAGAAGTCGTATTGTCAGCCAGCCAATATCAGGGGTTTATTTCTCATTCGATACTGCGGGGCTGGGTTGGGACCAGGGTGTCTGGCAGGGGCCTTATGATCCCGATGCGGGTTACACCAGCCTTAGCGACGACACCTACCGCATCATTCTCAAGGCAAAAATAGCCATCAACAACTGGGACGGACAAAACGACTCACTTCCTTCGATTCTTGAAACCGCCCTGGATGGCTCCGGCCTGAAAATGCAGATTGTCGACAATCAGGACATGACTATTTCTGTATGGGTATTTCCTGAAGTGGACATTTCTCAGGTCTCTCTCGAGTTACTGGCCGTAATCAGGCAAGGCTATCTCACCGTTAAAGCCGCAGGCGTTTGGGCTGGCGACATACAAACCCCTTCAATAAAAACCCCATCAGTAGGAACCCGATTTTTTGGTTTCGACATGGATAACGAATATATCGCCGGATTTAATGATGGCGCATGGGAGACAACACTGTAATGGCTACGAATAACTTTAAGGCGTTTGGTATCGGCGCTGGCGCCAATGTTACAAGCCAGGCGGATTATGAGGCGCTGGCCGCATTGCTGACCGGATTCCAGTCAGGTAAGGCGTCATCTGCGCAAATCAATAAGGCCTTACGCCAGTCATCAACAATGGCGTATGTGCTGGCACAGTTTATTGCCGACTCAGCGTCGGTTGATGTGCTGGATAATGGTACTCCTGTCACTATACTCGCAAACCTCAAGTCCTCTATGACAGCCCTCACTCCCGGCAGGCTTCTTAATGTTCAGGTGTTTACATCCAGCGGAACCTACACCAAAACAGCTGGAACAAAAAAGTAAGAGTAAAGGCCCTTGGCGGTGGTGGTGCCGGCGGAGGAACGGAAGTTACATCTTCATCTCAGATTGCTGCTGCGTGGGGTGGCAATTCTGGAGCTTATGCAGAAAGCACCATGATTGATGTATCTGCTGTAGCTTCGGTGGCAGTGACTGTTGGATCTGCTGGGGTGCCAGTTACAGGGGGCGCTGGTGGTGCAGGCGGTGCAGGCGGGCAAAGCACGTTCGGAACGTATTTGATAGTGCCCGGGGAAGCTGGCGGCTTTATTGGTCAGACTGGTGCAGGGATCAGCGCTGGGGTTGATATGGATGCAGGTAGCGGCCCATCAGGAAGCGGCCTTGCTTTTGGCACTCCAGCCTCTGTAGGAGTAGGCCCTCTTTCATTAAGCGCTACAGTAGGACAAAGTACGCTTAAGTCGGGAAGGGGTGCAGACAGTAAGCTTGGAGTTGGTGGCGGAGGAATTCGTGGGTCTAACGTGGCTAAATCTGCCTTTGGATATGGTGCGGGCAGGGGCGGTTCTGCTGTTGGCCGATCAGCTTCCGTAACCACTGCAGGCGGAAACGGGACCAGTGGGATAATTATCGTAGAGGAGTACGCATAATGAGCCATTACGCTTTAATCAAAGATGGATTGGTAGAGAATGTTGTGGTCTGGGATGGCGAGGGTGATATATTTTCTGAATATACAACTTATGAACTGTCAGGTGGAGAGGTTGCAGCGCCAGGCTTCTCAGCGACTAAAAACAGCAAGGGTAATTGGACATTCAAAGCCCCGGAAGTGAAGTTAACTCCTCAACAACAATCAGAATTGAATATCATTTCCGCACAATCCGAATATGATAGGGTATCGTCGAAAATAAATTCTATTAGGGGTCAAATTGAAGATGAAGACTTTGCGACTATCTCAGAGGATAATCTAAATAAACTCCTTGTTACTTGGACTGATTATAGAAAATCCCTAAGGTCTTACATTGCATTAGGTGACGGGAGTAAAGACGTTCCACTCCCGCCTGAAGATTGATTCGTAACTCTTCGTTATACAATGTCAGGTGAAAAACCTTCTGTAAACACTTAACCTGTTAAGCGTCAGGCCAAACAACAAGGAAAGAACAGATACAGCAAAGAAAAGTAAAAATTGATTTGCTATATGAGATTTCAAAATCAGATAGAAAAAATAGTGAACAAAATAAATGCTTGATGCCGTGCATGCTATGTTGAACGGGAGGTTAATGTTTACGTTTAGGGTTAGCACAAAAGTATAAACTGCTACAAACGGAGCAAGTAGTAATAAATCATTATCATAAATACCCAATTTTAGCCTGGAAAACCCCTCAAGCAAAAGCATAACGGTAAGAAGCAAGAGGACTGCCAGGCCTGGGTAACCGGTCTTGAATGAAAGTCTTTGCTTCTTTAATGCCGCCCCCATGGCAATCAGTGGGAAGCCAAATGTTAAAAAGTTTCTATAAAATAAAATGGAATATTCGCCATGTTCGATGTTTGACTGTATCATAAACCCAATAGCATAAAGTGAAAATGCTATGATGTTAACTTTCTTATTCGAGTGCAATAAATAGTAAACGGCTATCCCAAGTATTAATGCAGGCATAAACCATAGATGCCGCCATCCTTTCACAAAGATATATAAGGACTCCCAGAGGTACCCACTAGCAGAAAGTGGTTTTGTGGATATATCTGATATTTCGAAAGGCAAATAAAACACGCACCATGCGATATACAATGTCGCGAGCCTGAAAACAGCCTTCTTAATATCTACTGATCTTGGGTTTGCGGTAAAATAATATCCGGCAGCAATAAAGAAAAATGGTACGGCAACCCTTGCTACGCTCTGCGTCAGAAGGTAATCAAAAACCCCATCAGGAGTTATTGTATGAATTGAGATTACAAGGATGGCCATCAAAATCTTTAATAAATCGATAGCGTTGTTTCTTCCCTGCGTAGCCATAAACAGAACCTGATTAGCGATAAGTTATCTCATTATTATGCACTAATGATGAGCCCCATTGAACGAAAAAAGCCCGGCGATCAGGCAATGACTCAGCCGCGCCTCTCTGAGCAGACTGCGGGGTGGGTAATTTGAGGTTAGTCACGCCCAACCGAAGGTGCCAGTCTAAAAAGCCAGCACTCTCCGCAGCTTTACAAATTTGCTACCCGCTTCGGCTTGATCAAATCCACTGATCGATATCACTGTTTATCCACACAGCATTCGTCAGGGGAGGATTTAGCATGGCGAGAGAGAGTGACATACGCGGCGCATTTATGGCTGCGATAAAGAAAGACAGCCGGGGTAGACAGATTGTCACCACAGCGGCGTTCCAGAAGCAACTGGATGATGTTAACCATGTGTGGACGCTGGCGGAGTGCAACCGGTGGATTCGGTACTATCAGAACTTCTTCTTCGAACTGATTACAGAGGAAAGCGAGAATAAGACCTGGGCGCTTCGCAACATGGGATATGTGAGGTAACTATGGGATTTCCATCACCTGCAAGCGACTATATTGAGAAGCGCATCGACCTTAACGACATACTGATGCCGCACCGGAACAACATGATATTGATTGAGACGCCGGACGGGTTCGTGCTGGCCGATAAATCAGTAAAGCCAAAGCCGGGCGATAAGGTGGCATTTCAGGCGGGCGAGTTCCCGCAGTTGGGCAGGCTGTTCCGGACGGGCATCATTACCCTGGACGGTGAGGCGATCGACGGAGAAGGGCTGGAGGGAATTATCGTGCTGGGGAAGGTGACTGCGGAGGTCTTGTCTGTGCATGAGCCCAGCAGGCCGATAATTTAGCCGTAGCACACATGTAGCACAAAAAAATACCGCAAATCACCTCAAAACCACCAACGCGGCAGTTTGTGACTTGCGGTATGTCTCTGTAAAACCACGCTTCAACGCACATCAACCTGATACACTAAATATTCAAAGTGAAATTATGAATATGCAGGTTTAAGTAGCCTGAGCGCACTCAGCAAATCTGTCCGGAAATCTCAGTTCTTTGCCGCCACACTTTCAGCATCTGAACGTCGTGGCTGCTGAGCCAGAGGTGATGAGATGACCACTGACGGCTATACTTCTCCTCATTCCAGGCGGTGGCAGAGAAAGCCTGTTTCATCTTTGCTGCACCTTTTCCGGCACTCAGCAGGACGCTCACCCTATGTTGAAAAAAATTGCCCTTATCGCCTGTTTAGCCAGCCTCTCTCCCGCAGCCCTTGCCACCACGCAGTGCGGGCCATTTACCCTTAAACCTGACAGCAGTGGATGGTTCTTCGTAAATGGTGAGCGCGCAAAAACACAGAAGGTGACATTTACAAAACAGAAGGGCGATTACGACAACGCCACAATTAAACTGCGGGTCAAAAACAGCCGGGCGCCGGGAATGGTGGATATGGAGCAGACGACACGGGAGGGTAAGGGGTTGTTAAGAGCCGAGATTGTCCGTACCAGTCAGAGTCAGATTCGTATACGCGGCGCTTACGACTGTGAAAGGTCAAACTAAACTGACGCAGACGGGATTCCGGATAGTTTTAGCTGCTAAAACAGCCTGACCGGACTGGCGTCTGGTGAAAAGAGGCAGCAGAGAATCTGCGAGCTGCAAACGGCCGTAATGTGTCCTCAGTCCCTCCCGGTAATTAGCGCGCCCATCGGACGCGCCACACGTCTTAGCTCGCTTTAAACGGATCTTTTTTATCATCCTGGCTGTCGTCATTTTTACGCGGCACTTCGCCATGGTCTTTAGGCGCATCCGTTGCAGGATGGTCGTCTTCTTCATACATGTTACCTGCATGAGGAGCACCCTCTGGCAGACTTTTGCTGACATCACCTTCTTTATTACGTTCTTCGTTCGAATTGTGCTTAAACATGCGTCGCTCCTTTTATTAGTGTCTTAAGTTTAGACCAGCCAGTACAACCTGACAGACTCAGGTGCGTTAAGTTAGCAAAGTCTTTTAAGCTCTGACTGTGTTGCGGGTTACCGATCCGGCCTGAATAAAGAGAAGAGCTGTATAAACCCCGTAAGCAGGTCGGTGTGATCAGCCGTTTCGCAGAGGCAAGTACCGCCTGAAACAGGGAATAAGGCATGCCATCTTCGATAAATAAATTCGATTGAAGTGATTCATAAAAAGAATATAGTGACCCGCGTTACCAGGAGATGGATATAATGTTAAGAGACTATTTAAAGATTGCAGCGGACGATCAACTGATTGAGCAACACACGCGGAGCCTGAAAAACCGTGGTCAGGAAGAGATCACAGAGTGGATTATCATCAACAGTCAGGGAATAAAGATCGGCAGCGTTACCCTGTTTGACAAGCTCAGTACACGCCGCTCCTGGCCGGTCAGTTATCGCATCATGCAGACTGATCGGCAGGGCAACGTGGTGGTTGATAAACTGACTGACGCCCTGTAACAGCGCTCACGACAGTCAGCTGCTGATACTGAGCCTGCTCCACAGTCTATATCTGACGGTAGCGGCGCAGTTCAACCAGTGTGCCTATCAGTTTCAGGCTGTCCCGAGTGGAATGCAGATCGGGGAAGTTAATGTTAACCGGGGCCAGTTCAAACTGCATGACGCCATCCTGTGAACCGCGCTGACGCCAGGTACGCAGCAGGGGAGTCTGCTGCTGCAGGGCCAGCACGCAGTCGCCAGGCTGGGGTAACTGCGTGGGGTCGATAATCACCACATCATTTTGCAGGATGGCGGGCGTCATTCCCTGTTCCTCAACGCGAAAAGCAAAACTCTGCTGCGCAAGCGCCATGTCGTTATGCATCAGCCATTCACACTTCACAGCATCCGCATCCGCCAGCCATTGCGTCACGTTCCGCTGAGCCAGTAAAGGGATTTGATGGAGACCACTCCAGGCGCTTTCGCTGAAAACAGGACCATCCCCATCTATCAGAAAAGCTGGTGCGCAGCCCAGCGCTTCAGCGAGCCGCAGCAGGTTCTCACCACGCGGCAACGTCTCCTCTTTTTCCCACTGTGATATAGCGACATGGGACACTTTTACCTGTTGAGCCAGTTGCTTCTGCGTCAGTTCCAGTGCTTTACGGCGAAGTCGGATGCGGTCACCCAGCGTTCTGTTTTTCATCGGCTTGACTTTTTGATTAAGTTTGCCTTAAGTATACTTAAGTCTGGCATTTAAGCAATCTTAAATTCATGACGGGGATTGTGCCTGATAAGCACGAAATAAGTTCCAGAGACCTTACCGGGTAAAGGGGTGTGGCATGGAAAGTAGTCTGATTACCAGTATGGGTGCGTTAGTTCTGGGTGGGGGGGCAGCAGCACTGTTCTGGAAGCCATTACTGGCAGGTATTGCTTCTATCGTGACCAGTAATCGTGCTGGTGGCGAAATTATCACCAGCTATAAAGAGCAGGTGCTGTTGCTGAAAGAGAGTAATCAACTGATGCGGGAGGAGAACGACGAGTTGCGCGAACGTCATGATAAGAATCTGCGCCGGATTGCGACACTCGAAACCGATCTTCGATTAATCAAAAATGCGGTAGGCATTTTGCTGGCCATGACGGAAACCGATCAAAACAACAAGTTCCGTATTGAGATTGATCGGCTTATCTCAACTCTGGAGGATCGCAGTGATGACAACCATTAAAGACATTCATGCTCCGGTGTCAAACCGGCGCAAGATCATTCTGGGCAGCATTCTTCTGGGCTGTTCAATGATTTGCATCCTGATGACGATAATTTTTCTCTATGTCAGTAACTCCGCCAACAAGCGAGTAGAGGAGATCCGGGCAGATTACGGGGCAATGGCTGCGCGACGGGATGATCGTGTCGATACGCTGACGACGCAGGTAGCAACTCTTCAGAAGAAACTGGATGCCATTCCCGACCGCACCGCCGACAAGGCGGTCATTAAAGTCAAAAAGGTAGTGGTGGATGGAGAACTGCCACCGGTCAAATCAAACGCAAAACCGTAACTTCCGATAATTCTTAGTGCGGCTTCGCTATTATCGACTACATTTAAATCTCGCGGCGACATTTTATCTCTTAATGTATGCCGATTGATTGGCCGGTTGATGAACCGCTAAGCCTAATCACTTTGGATAACTGACCAGAAGGAAATTCAGCATGAGCGATTCAACTGAAACCAAAACCAAAACTGAATATCTGCGTGACGTGACCTCTCAGCTTAAAGAGATGCGCCACTACGCGCAGACCAACACCGAAACGCTCTCCAGCCACTGGTTAGCCTTTGATGCCGGTGAGTACAAAGACAAAACTAACGCCGATAGAATCGATGCGTTGCTTAACAAGCAGGGAAAACTGCTGGAAGATCTGGATGCCGCCATTCAGGACATCGAGATCGAAATCAATCACAGTGAGCAGGAGAGCTGAGTTTTCTCCCGCTAACTGATGCGGTGGCCGTTAAGGGATTACTCGGCCACCAGCCACATTTCCGCTTCGTCGAACATCTCTTCAACAATCCGCGCAACTGTCGCTTTATCGTTCTTACTTAAATCAGTCTCAATGGCGTTACGCTCCATCGGCTTAACCCTGACTTCAAGATCAGGAAACACCCGATGCACCCGCTTTTCCAGCTCTTCACGAATCATTTCGCGGGCCCCTGGCAAACCGGCAACGTTGCGCTTGTCATAAATCAGTTCAACAAACATGATGGCAATCCATTCTGAGCAAAATCGCTGATCTATGATACTGTAAATAAAAACAGTATCAAGGCGGTACAGCCAATTTCGGGCAAAATTTTCTCGGGAAAGCAGGCATCATCTTCGGCTGGCAAAACAGGTGTGCCTCACGACATAATGGCGGCTTACTTTTCAGGAGGTGCGCGATGCGACAACTGGTGATTGATATTCTGCTCAAGCTGGCAAAAATGGACGTTGATGCAAAGGAGCTGACCGCACAGCTGGAGGCTCAGTCCCTGCTGGTTGCTGCGCTGCTGGTACAGGCGAAACAGGATAACTCACTGACCATCACTGAGACGGTACAGGATGCCATTATCACTGCATCGCAGTCTTCAGCTGAATTTATGCAGTCCGATGTTGACCTGTTGCTGACGCATATCAATCGTCTGCTGGCCGTAGCAAGCTATGTGGAAGTGAAAGGCAGGATTGCAGAAGAAAGAGAATAAACGACGGGCCTCTGCGCGTCATCGGGACCGCGCAGAGGCACGCTACTTTCAGGGCCAGTTAACACCAGTGTAATATTTTAAAAAGCGCTTTCCGGCTTGTTATACACTCCGTCGTGCGACGGCCCTGCAGAATGAATCTGGCCCCTGACTGCGGTGCCAGTCAGAGTTCGTTTTTGATACAGAACGCTTCCCAGCTCATCCCCAGCGATTCCGCATGAGATTTGAGATAGGTTTCAATTGCTTCCGCCGCAACCGCTTTATCGGGTTCGGCGAGCTGAATAGAGAAGATCATCCCATCCAGATTCTTCTGCCGTAAAAAAGCGGCATAGATGCGTTCTGCATGCCATGCGCGCAACTCGCGCAGCGACAGGTTGGCGGCACGGGCATCGCTCTCTGTTAATTCATCTAGCGCAGCCTGGAAGTCGGGGTGCGCGGTAAAAAACATATCGCGCGCCTGGGCATAGTAGGCTTCTGGCGTTTTCATACTTATATTCCTGAAAAAAGTAGTGCAGCGCGTCAGTGTAGCGGGTTGTGTTTCGGTTGTCAGGCGCGACAAAGCCGGCGTTCCTTAACCTTACAGCACGTGTTCTGCTGGCCGACCCGGGCATCTGGCATGCGCTGACGGTGAAATGCGGCTTTTATTGCCTCTTCGTCTGATACCAGACGCCAGATACCTTGCGTAACGCGGTGGAAAAATTATAACGTAGCCGCCATTGACGCGATTTTAGGGATTAAACATGAAAAAGTGGATGCTGATTGCTGCGCTGGCATTGGGTGGCTGTGCGCAGATCAACGATTATGAAAATGCGGTGCAGACGCCGGCACCTGCGGATTTGCAGGGGAACTGGCAAACCGTCGGCCCGCAGAGCAGCCTTGTCAGTGACCAGGCCATCGGCAGTCTCTTAATTACTGCGGAGGGGACCACGCTGGATTGTCGTCAGTGGCAGCGGGTGATCGCGAAACCGGGCAAACTGACCCGACTGAATGGGGATTATGTCAACGTTACGCGTCAGATGCGCGTGATGCCGCTGAACGTGGATAACGGCGAGCTGAAATATGACGGGCTGACCCTGCGCAAAGTTGAACGTCCGACCGTTGAGTGTCAGCAGGCGATGAAAGAAGTGGCGAAACAGCCTAAAGCAGCGGTCATTCAGAATATCGAACCACAGCTACTGCGCACGGCGATCACCGAACATAACGCCGGTTAACCCCCCCCTGAAATGCACCGCCCCGAAGGACAGATGGCGTACGTCACGCCTCTGCCCGCCGGGGCGGTGCTGTTTTTGCTGTGTAACTTATTCTGCTAACACCCAGACGCTGACGCTGCCGCCATTGCAGGCAAAGACCGCAGTGCCGTGCTCGTCGGCGGTAATCGTCTCTTCACGGTTACCCAGATGATCGCGCCAGACCTTACCGGCAAAGCCATCACCCATCGGCACGCTTTTCTCACCCGCATCGCCATTTGACATGATGACGACACAGCCCGGCTGGGTTTCGGTGCCGCTGCGGCTGAACGCCACACAGTTCGGATGATCAAAATAGTCGGTCTGGACACCCCAGCCATACTGCTGACGGGCACGAATTAACCCTTCCAGCTCCGGGATCACCGGCATTTCGATTTTGTGCTTCTCGCCGTCGCCGCCTTCATCCTCATAAGTCGCACCGAACAGATCCGGATAAAAGATAGTCGGCACGCCCTGTTCGCGCAGCAGAATCAGTGCATAAGCCAGCGGTTTAAACCAGGCTTCAACCGGCGCTTCCAGCGACTGCAACGGCTGGGTATCGTGGTTGGCCACAATGGTCACTGCATGCCATGGATCGGCCACCACCAGCGAGTTAGCAAAAATCTGGCTCATGTCGTAGGCGCTGCCAGCGGTAGAAGCCTGATGGAAGTTCATGTGGAGGGGGGCATCAAACAGCATGGTTTTGCCTTCCACCTGATGCACATACTCCTGCAGTTTCTCCGTTTCAAATGACCAGTATTCCGCCACAATAAACATCGGCTCCTGGGCGGCTTCCTGAATATGGTCGATCCACTCTTTATAGAACCAGGCGGGGATATGTTTTACCGCATCCAGGCGGAAGCCGGTGCAGGGCACCTGTTCCATCACCCAGCGCGCCCAGTATTTCAGCTCTTCCCTGACCGCGTTATTACGAAAATCGATGTTGGCACCCATCAGATAATCGAAGTTACCCAGCTCATTATCGACCTGATCGTTCCAGCCTTCGGCGGTGTAGTCATTGATGACTTTAAAGACGCCGTTTTCGTCCGGATTTTCGATGTGGTCTACGCCGCTGAAGCATTTGTGATCCCAGATGAATTTCGAATACTTTCCTTCACGCGCCGGAAAGGTGAATTTGGTCCAGGCCTCACACTCTACGACCTCGTCATAGATTTCATCACGGTTGTCCGGATTGACGCGGTTGACGCTGATCGCCTCTTTCTCATCGGCGCCCATTTTGTGGTTCAGCACAACGTCCAGCAGCACCCCAACGTTATGGCTGCGCAGCGCCTCTGTTGCCGCCAGTAACTGCTGTTTATCACCATATTTGGTAGCAACGCCGCCTTTTTGATCGAATTCACCCAGGTCAAAAAGGTCATAGGTGTCGTAACCGACAGAATAGCCTCCTGAATCCCCTTTGTAGCTCGGAGGGAGCCACGCCATCGTAATGCCAATTTCACTGAGCCAGGCTGCACGTTCGGCAACTTCAGGCCACAGTTTGCTGCCATCCGGGTAATACCAATGGAAAAACTGTAATAACGTCGGGTTTTGCATTTACCACACTCCAGGGGATGATGAAAAGTAAGTATGGAGTAAGCGGCAGAAAAGAGACGCCGCGCAGAAAAATAATTCTGGCGGCGTGAGGAGCAGACTTTCAGGAGAGGGTTTCGCGCGGCACCATGACGACACCGCCTTGCTTACCATAGGCAGAGAGCACCGATTTCTGGCGGCTGCTCTGATTCACTAACGAGGCCAGCTCATCCATCCGCGCCTGCAGCAGGCGTTTCACTTCACTTTCATTATCGAGGATGCGGCGCAGCACCGGGCGTAACAGCGCCTGCGTCTGAGAAGAGGGTGACATCGCCTCTGTCGAGTGCGCTAAATTCTGCACCGCGCTGACATACTCCGTCTCCCTGTTGATCAATTCATCCCATTCGCCCTGTGCCGCATGATGCAGCATCCCCTGGCTGAGATCGAGTAACTGTTGGTAAACGGTAAGCAGATGCGGTGCAGTTGTCATTAAACGGCGTCCTGAACAGGGTTAGGTTGAACCACTTCTTTCCACGCGTCAGCGATGTTGCGCAGGAGGCCTTCGACCTCCTCGATTGCGGCCACATCATTATGCAGGTTGGCCTCTAAGAGGCGACGCGTCATATAGTTGTAAAGATCCAGCAGGTTATCTGCCAGCTCATCACCACGGTTTTCAGCCAGACCCTCTTTCAGGCCTGCTTCGATAATATTGATGGCTTTGGAGATCGATTTGCCTTTGCCTTCAATATTGCCATCCTGCATAAACAGGCGTGCGCGGATTAACGCGCTCAGTGCGCCGTCGAACAGCATGACCACCAGCTGCTGCTGGCTGGCACTCATGACGGCACTTTCGACGCCAATTTTTGCATAGGCTTTGGTGCCTGTAGCGGTGTACATGGTCACTCCTATGATTTATTAGAAGAACTTGACGTATCGAACTGCTGCGTCAGATAGGTGCTGGTCGAGTTAAGTTTACTGATTGCCATATCCAGCTGAGTAAACTGCGTCTTATAACGGGCGATGTCTGCATCTATACGATCGCTGGTGGTGTTATAAAGCGCGGTTAAATTATTCAGGGTCTTACTCACACCGTCGGTGGCAGCCTGAACAATTCCTTTTGAAGACAGCCATTCGGTCAGTTTGGTGTCCATTTTTGCGGTAATGCCGGTTTTGCCGTCACCCACAATCATCTCTTTCACGCCCGGCGCATCTTTATTCAGGGCGGCACTGAGCTTGGTCGAGTCCAGCTTCAGTGAGCCGGTCGTCGGATCGGTAGTCACGCCAATCTGGCCCAGTGATTTATATTCAGAGGAGCTCTGCGCATTGGTCAGCAGGCTTTTCAGCTGGGTCTGAATGGTCCGGAGCGTGCTGTCACCGAGCAGCGCACCGTTGCTGCTGTCCTGCGAATCGGTATTAGTATCGACCTTGGTGTACTTGGTCAGCGTATTAAACTGATCCAGCAGGGTATTATAAGCATCCACCCAGGTGCTGATGGCGGTAGACGCTTTTGAGGTATCTTTGGTGATCGTCAGCGTCTGATCGCCCACCGTCTGCGCCGTCAGATTCAGCGTAATGCCTTCCAGCGCGTCGCTGATCTGGTTGCTGCTGTTTTCAATGGCGATGTTGTTCACGGTCAGTTTTGCATTCTGTGCCGCCACGCTCTGCGTCATCGGATTGCTGCTGGCGGTGGCGTCAAAGCCGACGATCCCCTGCAGGGTGCTGTCGCCAGTAACGGCAACAGAAGCTACCGCATTATCGCTGCCGGTCTTGTTGGCACTCATGGAAAGGCGGAAGCTGCCATCGGAGACTTTGATAATCGTGGCGGTCACGCCAGCGTTAGCGCCGTTAATCGCATCGCGCATGCCGGTCAGCGACGTCTGGTCGTTAGTAAGCGTGACGCTTTTGCTGGTGCCATCTTTCAGGGTAATCGCAATGCTGCGACTGGCCACGGAGCTGTCGCCCAGCGCAGCAGTGTTGCTGCTCTGCACTGCCGAGGTCAGAACCTGCGCCTGTGCCAGCTGCGTCACGTTAATCGAATATTTACCGGCTACGGTGCTGCCAGACGTCGTGGCGCTGAACGCGCTTGAGCTGCTGGTCGCGGTCGTGGCGGTAAAAAGGTCGGCGCTGTTCAGCTTGCTGTTTGCGGTCTGAAACGTGGTCAGTGCGCTTTTCAGCGTGGAGTAAGCGCTGAGCTTGGCGGTGTAAGCCGACTGCTGCGTTGAGATAGGTTTCAGCGCTGCTTTTTCAGCGGTCTGCAAACTGTCCAGCATCGTACTGAGCGGCAGGCCGGAGCCAACACCGAGATTGCTAATACTAGCCATGTTTAATCCTTTATAAGGTCGACAGGGAAATTGATACCGGAGTTATCGGCCTTGATGAAGGAAAGTTTAAGGCTATTTGCCTTAGGGTAATGAGTTAAATAAGCACTATAGAGAAGGGCAATTCAGCGGCTAGAAAATTGATGAATTAAGTCTAAAGAAGTCGGAACTGGTGGCGATAACTTCCAACGTGACAGGCAGAAGCAGAAAAGTTCGCCTGGTACTAAAAAAATTCTAAAGGTTGTTTGACGGCAGACGATAACAACCTTGACGGCGCTGAAGCCGGCGGGTTGAAGCCCACACCTTAACCGAAAGACTTGATTAACAGGAAAATTTATCATGGCCCAAGTCATTAATACCAACAGCCTCTCGCTGATCACTCAGAACAACATCAACAAGAACCAGTCAGCTCTGTCTACCTCTATGGAGCGTCTGTCTTCTGGTTTACGTATCAACAGCGCGAAAGATGACGCTGCTGGTCAGGCGATTGCCAACCGTTTCACCTCTAACATCAAGGGCCTGACTCAGGCTGCGCGTAACGCTAACGACGGTATCTCTGCTGCGCAGACGACTGAAGGCGCACTGTCAGAAATCAACAACAACTTACAGCGTATTCGTGAGCTGACTGTACAGGCTTCAAGCGGTACTAACTCTGATTCTGACAAATCTTCAATCCAGGACGAAATCAAATCACGTCTGGACGAGATTGACCGCGTATCCGGTCAGACTCAGTTCAACGGCGTGAACGTGCTGGCTAAAGACGGCAAAATGAACATCCAGGTTGGCGCTAACGATGGCGAAACCATCACTATCGACCTGAAGAAAATCGACTCCAAGACCCTGGGTCTGGACAGCTTCAACGTTAACGGTCCTTCAAGCACCCCATCAGGTGCAGTTGCAGCTGACTTCAAGGCGGCATATGGTTCAACCACCAACGTAACAGGCGCAACAGTTTCTGAATCAACTGCTAATTCACTCTCTACCCGTCTGGGTGTGGCTGCCTCTGGTGTTGCTGTAGATACTACTCAGGTTTACAAAGATGATAGTGGCAAAATGTTTGCTAAAGTCACTGTTACTTCAGCAAGTGCTGCTGAAACCAACAACCTGAAAGCAAACGGCTTTGACATCGCCAGCGGCGCGTCTAAAGACTTCTTCGTAGCGGTTGACCCGCAGTCAGCAGATACTTCTGCTTCTGGCACTGATGGCAAAGCTGTATTCAAACTGGATACCGCCAACATGAGCCTGTCAAGCCTGACCACGGGTGCTTCATCAAGCCCACTGGCTAAACTGGACGAAGCAATTGCGAGCGTGGACAAGTTCCGTTCTTCACTGGGTGCGATTCAGAACCGTCTGAACTCAGCCGTGACTAACCTGAGCAACACTACGACTAACCTGTCAGCTGCACAGTCTCGTATCCAGGATGCTGACTACGCAACTGAAGTATCAAACATGTCTAAAGCGCAGATCGTACAGCAGGCGGGTAACTCCGTGCTGGCGAAAGCTAACCAGGTTCCACAGCAGGTTCTGTCTCTGCTGCAGGGCTAATCGACTCCTCCGGGAATCAATGAAAAAAACCCCGCTCTGGCGGGGTTTTTTTTTGCCTGTAAAAAATGAGTCCGCAGCCGTTAAGCCAGATTGGGCCCTGTTTGCTGTTTTACTTCTCCGATTGAACGCGTATCTGGAGATTATGCTAAAGCAAAATGTGTACTGCTCTGAGTCGGTCATGGCCAGGAGGAGTCAGTGAGAGAGAGTAAAATGCATCAACATGAGCTTGTCAGCGTTATCATTACCGCACGCACGCCCACCTGGTTCACCCAGGCACTGGACAGCGTGCTGAGCCAGGATTACCCGCACATTGAAATCATTGTGGCGGATACCAGCGACAGCCCGTTCATTCATAAAAAACTGCAGGACTACCTTCCACAACACGGTCATTTTCTCCGCTATGAGAAGGTCGATGAGAAAACCGTGGCGGTTTATGAAGCAGCCGTGCGGGTGGCGAAGGGCAAATATATTAAGTTTCTGTCAGACGCCGATCTGCTTAAACCTGCCTGCGTTTCCACGCTGGTTTCCGGTCTGAATGCCTTTCCTCAGTGCCGCGTGGCGGTTTCCAGCCGTGAACGCGCAGGCCCACAGGGGGAGACGCTGCCCGCGCTTATCTCGACCGCACCCTTAATCAGCGAAAACAGCATTATTCATGGTCAGGATCTGCTGCGTAATCAGACACAGAAAGCGTACAGCCTGCCGGGCGAGTTAACCGCCGCGCTGTTTCACCGCGACGATCTGACGCAGAGCCTGATTGAAGAATCGTTGCTCACCACGGGTGAGTCCGCGTTGCAGGCGATCCCGGCGCTGGTCATCTTTCACCGTCTGCTCAGGCATACGCATCTTCTCTGGTTTGCCGCACCGCTTTGCAGCGTGCGCGCTTCTGACGTCGGACGTCAGCCTCATCAATGTGAAGGTGATGAGATCTTCAGAATCGGGCGTGACGTTTTATACGAGAAGATTCGTCAGGAGAGCGGATCGGACGATGCTGAACCTGCACTTCATCTGGCGCGGGTGGCTCAGGTTGAACAGCCTGACGCCTTTATCATTAAAAATCTCTCTGAAGAACAGCAGAAGAATTTTACGTTAGCGATCCTGGCGTCGTGGCGGAACTCGCGTACCCTGAATCCTTTACAGCAAGACATGTTAGAGGATATTGCCGCGGCAAACGCGCATCCCATCAGCGTTGCCTTTTTCATTACCGTCACCGAAGAAACCGTTGCGGGCCTTGAACCGCTGTTAAGGTTCATCAGCCAGATAGCGATACCTGGCGTCGGGTTTGAGCCGGTCCTGATTACGATCGGTGTCTCCCCGGACACGCGGACTGAATGCCATGCCGCCACACAGCAAAGCCGGATCGCTGTCATCAATCAATGCATCCAGGCGCGTCAGGATGACTGGGTCATGTTTCTGGATGCCAGTTGCACCTTACATGCGTCCGGATTGATTGCTTTAAGCACCATGCTGCTCGTTCAGAACGCCTTTTTAGCGATCTACGCGGATGAATTCTTCTATATCGACGGGGCGCCGATAGGGGCCGCTTTCCGGCCAGATTTCAATCTCGACTTATTACTGAGTTCGCCTAAAACCATGGCGCAGCATTGGCTGTTCCGCCGGGAGTTACTCTTAGCAGCAGAGGGTCTGGATGCCCGCTATCCCTCATCCGCTGAGTTTGATCTTATTGTTAAGCTGATCGAATCGCAGGGGTTTGAAGGAATCGGCCACCTGGCGGAGCCGTTGTTAACCGGTTATCTGGAAAGCAGAGATATTCTCGAAGATGTGTCGATCATCGAGCGACATCTGCAGAACCGCGGCTACCCCGAGGGGAGAGCGGCACTGGATAAATTCTTTAATTACCGCTTGCGCTATAACCATCCCGACAAGCCGGTTGTGTCGATTGTGATTCTGGCAAACTGGCATCTTGCCTCGTTGATTAGCAGCGTCACCACGCTGCTGGAAAAAACCACCTGGCACAATTATGAACTGATTCTGGTCGCTGATAATCAGCGCACGCCTGAGCGGGATCAATGGTTATCGGACATCGCTCGCGTGGATCCTGCACGGATCAAAACCGTGAGCTATGACGGTGTCTTCAGTCACGGCCCGATGGCAAATCTGGCTGCTGAGCAGGCCATCGGTGAATATCTTGTTTTTATGCATTGTGAAATGGCCATCACGGATGGTGAGTGGCTGGATAATCTGCTTAATCATGGACTGCGGCCTGAAGTCTTTGCTGTTGGCGCTAAGCACCTCTCGTCTGAGAACAAAATCAGGCATGCAGGCTATATCCTGGGCGTCAATGGTGCTGTCGGTGAAGTTTTCCGTGGAAATGACGATCGTGACGCGAATTATCTGGGACGGATGAATGTGGATCAGAACTACAGCGCCGTATCCGGCGATCTGGTACTGATGCGCAAAGCCGTATTTGATGAGCTGGGCGGGTTCGATCGCGAGCAGCGTTTATATGGCGATGTGGACCTCTGTCTGAGAGCACGTGAACAAGGGTATCTGACGGTCTGGACACCCTATGCCCGGGTGCATCGGCCTGCCGCACGCACCAGCCCGTTCCCGGATGAAACGGCGCAGGCCTCCAGTAAGCTGAAACAGCTGGAAGAGGACAAAATCTATTCCCGATGGATGCCGGTTGTTGCCCGGGACCCTGCCTATAACGCCAATCTTTCGCTGAGAAGTCGTCACTTTGAATTAAGAAATGATGAGGTCAATGGGCTGCCGGTTAAAGCAGAAAATCTGCCAACCTTCCTGGCACACAATGCGGATATATACGGCTGCGGCCACTACCGCATTACGCAACCGCTTCAGGCGATGGTCGCTGACGGGGTGGCGCAGGGTAAAAGCGGCATGACACTGCTGACATTAAGTGAAATGGGTCAATTCCGGCCCGATAGCCTGATTATTCAGCGTCGCTATTCACCGGCTTTCCATAACTGGATGGAGCGGGTCAGTAAACTGCACCACGTATTTAAAGTGTTCGAACTGGACGATTACATTATTAATTTGCCAATGAAGCATTATGGTCGTCAGGCTTATAAGCAGGAAACGGCAAAATTAATCCGTAAAAGCCTGAGCTATTTTGACCGTTTCGTGGTTTCTACCGCGCCGCTGGCGGACGCAATGAGCAGTATGCATCCTGACATCGTGGTGATTAAAAACCGTCTTCCTGTTGATGCCTGGGGAACGCTTCAGTCTCTGCGCAACCAGGGACAGAAACCCCGTGTAGGCTGGGCGGGCGGGATAAGCCATCGAGGCGATCTTGAAATGATTTTTGATATCGTGCGCGAATTTTCAAATCAGGTTGAATGGGTCTTTATGGGCATGTGTCCGGATAAACTCCGGCCCTACGTGCATGAAATACATACGGGTGTGGATCTGAGTCTGTACCCCGCAGCACTTGCGTCGCTGAATCTTGATCTGGCGCTGGCGCCGGTTGAAGAGAATAGCTTCAATGCCTGCAAAAGTAATCTGCGACTGCTGGAGTATGGTGCCTGCGGCGTGCCGGTAATCTGCAGTAATGTGGCCTGTTACCAGCAGGATGATCTGCCGGTTACGCGCGTGAATAACCGTTTTATAGAGTGGCGCGACGCTATCCGGATGCATCTTGCCGACCCGGCAGCCAGTGCAGGAATGGGGATGAAATTACAGGCCAGCATACGACGTAACTGGATGCTGACAGGCGAGAACCTGCGTGAATGGGCAAAAGCCTGGCAGCCCTGATTGATTCTGAATACCTGAGGCTCTCTGGATTGATGGCAGAGAGCCTGAAACACCCCATACGAAGTTTTCAAAAGTGTTATCAACGCCCCAGCAGGAGTCGTGATGTCTGATTTGAAGCATCCTTATTATATTGTGTCGCCCGATTACCGGGAATCTTCCGGTGGAATTCAGGCGTTACACAAGCTCTGCCATCAGATCAACCTGCACGGGGGCAGCGCATGGATGGTTGACTGCACAGTGGTTAATCCGGCCTGGAATACGCCCAGACTGGATGCAAAAACCTATGAGCAGCATAAAGAAGCTGAGCTCATTCCGGTTGCGGTCTACCCTGAAATTTACTCCGGCAATCTGCTCAATGCTGACGTCTGCGTGCGCTACATGCTGAATCATGAAGCCCTGCTTAACGGAAACCGTCTGGATGAAACAGAAGAGGACCTCTTTTTCTGGTACAGCTCGCAGCTGATCATAAAAGAACCTGAAGTCGATTTTTTAACGATGGTCGGGCCTGACCTGGAAATGTTTTCAGATGATGGCAGAGTTAAAACGACCCGGTTGCTTTATCTCAACAGAGTGCCTGAAGAGAAAGTCGATTTCACCCGTCTGCCTGAAGACATCCTTGTTATCTCGGTTAAAAAGCCTCGCCCGCTTGCTGAACTGGCTGAGATTTTAAAATCGGCGCAGGTGATGTATACCTTTGAGTGGTCCGGGACCTGTAATCTCGCCGCACTTTGCGGCACACCGGTCGTGTCGATGGTGGCTGAAGGTTATGAGAAGCTTGCCATTTCTGAGGCTTCGATTCGTGACATGGGGGGCGCAGGCGTCTGCTTCAGCGACGATGAAGCAGAACTGAACCGCACACGTGCCGGGCTGTATAAAGTCCGCGAGCACATGAATCAGTTTGAAGCGAACTTCTCCCGGCAGTTAATGCACTTTTTCACTGTCACGCAACTGGCCGCGCAGAGAAAGTGTGACGAGAAGTATGTCTCTGCGGCAGCCTGGCTGGCCTCATACTCCGCCTGTTATCCCTCACGCTCAAAAGCGGAACCCGGTTTATCCGTCAGAGTCGTGATGCTGGGGGAGAACGCTTCACCGGCTGCGGCCAGAACGCAATCATCGCTCAGTATGCTGAAGCTGAAGGTAGACAGTTATTCTGAATCTGTGACAGTCGCTCAACAGCAACGTTTCAGCCACTGGTTAACCAGCCTGCTGGCTGATGATGAGCATGAGTGGGTGCTTTTCCTGCACGCCGGCGACAGCCTTTTTCCGGATATTTTCTCTGGCCTCTCGCACTTTAATGAAGAAATCAGTCAGTCACTGGCCTTTTACACTGACCGGGCGTTTCTGAATGCACAGAACAGTCTGACGTCGCTGTTTTTGCCTGATTTCGATCTGGATTATTTTCTGGCGATGCCCGATCATTTTGCCCGAGGCACTTTCTTCCGACGGGAATTGTGCCTTGAGATTGTCAGATCACGCGATATCCCGGCCCAGGCCGTTGAAACCGCGTTTTTATTACAACTTGCCAGTGCTGGCCTGACACAGGACATCCGGCATATTCCGCTGCCGCTGCTTGAAGTCGTGACGCCTGCCAGTCAGGAAAGTGTGACGATGCCTTTGCTGGCAGAGCATCTCGCTGCACGAGGCTACCCGGACGCGTGGGTGAATCGTTCCGGTGACATGCTTTTCTCCATCGACTATCCCAGCCAAAAAAACGATAAACTGACGGTTATTATTGTCGTCGAGGATGAAATCGACCGCGTGAAGCGTCTGCTATCAACTTTCGTCGACAGCGTCAGTGATGTGGACTATGAGATCATTTTCGTCGACAACTTCTCAGGCGATCAGCGTGTCAGAGAATGGCTCTCTGCACTGTCTGAGTTGAACAGCGATATCTTCAGAGTGTTTCTGGTTGATGAAAAAATCAGCGCTGTCAGTGCGCTGAATTATGCACTCTCAGTCGCACGCGGCACATTTGCACTCTGCCTTTCCTGTGGGGTCTATTTTAATAACAAAACCTGGCTTCAGGCGCTGCTGAATCATTGTGGCCGCCCTGATATCCTCGCCTGCGCACCACGTTTACTGAATGAAAATAACCGTCTCTGTTCCTCTGCACTCATAAATGGGCATATCCGGCGACATTATGGTCAGGCTGACGCAGCGCAGTCCGCAGAGGGCGGAGTTACACCGGAGCAGGTCGTTCCGCAGCAATCTCTGCTATTGAGTAGTGAATGCATAATGATACGCACCGCTTCCTTCCATCAGGCTGGCGGGCTTCGTGAAGAATTTACCACTGTCCATGCGGCGATCAGCGATCTGCTGCTCCGGGCGGCAGAAAAAGCGTCTGTGAATCTGTTTGTGCCGATGTCACAGGTCTGTTGCGACAAACTGATGTCAGAGACGGAACTCAGCCTGGATGCGCCAGCTTTTACGGAAAAATGGATTGGGCGTTTAGCGCATGATCCTGGCGACAATCCCAATCTTTCCTGGAACGGCACCGCGTTCGTCAGAGAGAACTGCTGTTTGCGGATAGCGGCGCGGTCAGGCATGGCGCTCAGCGCCCTGTTTATATTCGACCCCGCTGATTTTGTCGGGGCGCATCGGGTGAAAGCGTATGCCCAATCGGTGACGCAGGCGGGAGCAGACAGCGTCGCCGCGGCCAGTCACTCTGTTTCCCTGAGTGAGGTTTACCGGATGAAGCCGGCGTCACTCGTACTTAACGATGTCATGGCGCATCGGCATTCATCACTGTTCAGCAATAAACACCTTCTTCCGGATACGCGATTTGTTGTCGAAGTGACCCGGGCGTCCATGCGTCCGGGTCATCAGCCGTTCGCTTGTGACAGAATCCTGCAGGAGGCCGATTGCTTACTTTTCAGAAACGCCGCCATACTGAAATTATTCCACCATCACAACAGCCTGCTGCAGGCCGACAGACTCGATGCAGCATGGCAGGGGCTGGCTAACGCCGCCCGACAGATTACGGAGAACGGCGGTCAACCCCGGGTCGGCATTGTGCTGACGGATCTGCGGCAGGAAGACTGGCGGCACATTGACACGCTTATCCGGGAAATGAGTGAACAGGTCAGCTGGATTATTTATGGTGCCTGTCCTGACGCATGGAAACCCTATATTCACGAGTATCACCGGAAAGTGCCGCAGAACAGGCTTCCGCAGAAGTTTCAGGCGCTGAATCTCACGCTGGCGCTCGCCCCGCTTGCCGATTGCTGGCAGAACCAGGCGGAAGGGCATCAGGTGATTGCACAACTGGGAGCCTGTGGTTATCCGGTTCTTGCCAGCGATCACGATGCCTATAAAGCGATCAGGCATGTTCAGCGACTCAATAATAAGACGTCGCAGTGGCGATTTATGATTAATAAAATGGTCAATGATCCCCTTGCATCCCGGACGCTGGGTGACAGTCTTTATCAGGAAGTTAACGCTGACTGGATCTATCCGCAGGGTGAACTGCCTGTATGGCTGGCGGCTGACGAGTCGTAACCTCTGGAGGAGGGGGCGCCCGGCGTCTTCCTCCTCTGCCTGTATTTCCGGGTCCGGCAGCATTCAGGTCGTCCCCCCATCCCGTTACAGTTCCCCCCGGGCCTGCCGATAACTCTTCACAGAACAACATCATTTTGATTTCAACTTTGTGGATTGTCTATGCGCTTCAATTATGACCTTTTGCCGGGCGAGAGGCTGACCTTCGAGGAGATCGCCCGACGCTATGCTCTGCAATACCCGGATGACAAAGAACTGACGGCGCGCGCCTTATTAAGTCCCTCAACCGGTCTGCGTACACTGAAGATTCGTGCGGTCTTCGCTCAGGAAGAGAGCAACAGCCCGTTAGAGGATCTGCTGTTTATCTCCAGTGACAACGAGCGAAAAAATTACCTGCGTCGCTTTGAGCACTACCTGAAACAGCATCTCTCGTTTCTCTATTTTCGTCGTAGCGAAAACGAGAAGCGCGAAAACCTGTGGAAGGTGATGGGCAACAGCCAGGTCTTTGCGATGATCGACCCGCAATCGGCCACGGCCCAGAACCTGCTGAGCAGCCGCGGCTATAAGCTGGTGCTGATGCATCAGGATGATGACGAGGCTTACTGGCAGCTCTTTAATCCGCAGGCGAATCCCTGTTTCCCGCAGTCACGGCGCATTCAGTTCATCGTGGTGCTGAGTACACCGCATCTCAAAGTGCCCGCGTCCGTCATGCCGGGAACAGAGGTCGGGCGCCGTGTCAGGGCCCGGGTGTTGCAGCGCGCCAGCCAGGCTGAATTCAGTGCCGGTGTCAAAGCGCGCTACGGTGCCTGCGTCATGACCGGTACTGAACTGACCGAACGGCATAACTGGCCGTGGGTTGAGGCCTGCCATATCGACACGCGAGAGGGCGAGGATGGTCTGCTGGCCGACAACAGCATCGACAACGGCCTGTTTTTGCGCAGCGATTTGCAGCGGCTGTTTATTAACCGATTGATTAGCATTGATGGTGAGTCGGGCGAGATCCAGGTGCACCCGGGTGAGGAGGCGAGGCAGCATATCGCGCCCTGGTATCAGGAGCTGAATGGACGTGTCTGCAGCCTGTGGGCAGCCGTGCCGCCCGCCACGCGGCAACGGCTGCGTGCCCGTCGTTAATTCCGGCTGATGAGTGCAGAAGGATTTGCGCTCTGATGCAACAAAAATGAAATAGCCTTGTTTTACCCCGCCTATTCATCCAATCGAAAGCGCTACAGAATTGGATAATCATGCCGATAACTTCATTAACGCAGGGTAGTCAACGTGAACGATTTCTATACCGCCGAAGGCGTGATGGACAAACATTCGCTCTGGCAGCGCTACGTGCCGCTGGTTCGCCATGAAGCGTTGCGTCTGCAGGTTCGCCTGCCAGCCAGCGTTGAGCTTGACGACCTGCTGCAGGCCGGGGGGATAGGGCTGTTAAACGCCGTGGAGCGCTACGATGCGCTACAGGGCACAGCGTTTACCACCTATGCCGTGCAGCGCATTCGTGGCGCAATGCTCGACGAGCTTCGCAGTCGGGACTGGGCCCCACGCAGCGTTCGTCGTAACGCGCGTGAAGTGGCCGGAGCAATGCATAAAGTGGAGCAGGCGCTGGGGCGTTCTGCTTCCGAGCAGGAAGTGGCGCAGCAGCTGAATGTCTCCATAGAGGAGTACCGGCAAATCCTGCTGGACACCAACAACAGTCAACTCTTCTCCTACGACGAGTATCGGGAAGAGCACGGCGACAGCGCGGAACTGGTGACGGAAGGCCATGAAGAGGCTAATCCGCTTCATCAGCTACTGGAAGGGAGTCTGCGTGAGCGCGTCATTGAAGCGATCGAAGCGTTACCCGATCGCGAAAAGATGGTGCTGACACTGTACTACCAGGAAGAACTGAATCTGAAAGAGATTGGCGCGGTACTTGATGTGGGTGAATCCCGTGTCAGCCAGCTGCACAGTCAGGCGATAAAACGCCTGCGGGCCCGACTTACGGGAGCGCGCTAGCAGTATCAGTTCCTGGCGATTCAAATTATAAGAAACCGGGGACTCAGTAATGGGAGCCAAGACCAAGGCCAGACCGTTAAGTCGTTATCTTAAAGACTATAAACACAGCCAGAGCAATTGTTCACACTGTGGCAAGGTATTAGATCGAATGGCGCTCGTTTTTCGTGGCCAGATCATCAATAAAGAGGCCATCGCCAGAATGGACCAGATGATTGATGAACAGCTGTGGCTGAAACTTCAGCCCGAGCTGACCGCGCTTTGTCGTTTTTGTAGTGATATTTTTTGCAATACTCATCCTAATTATTTCGACATCATGTCATTCAAACAGTATCTGTTTGAGCAGACAGAGATGAGCCCAAGCACGATTCGCGAATATGTGGTGCGTCTGCGTCGGCTGGACGAGATGCTGAAAGCCAAGAATTTCCCGGCCGACAGGCTTCAGGGAAATAGCTGGCATCAGTGTCTGGAAAGTGATCTGCCCGATGCCGGTAATAACAATTATCGCATCGCGTTGCGCAAGTACGATCAGTTCTTAGGCTGGCAGCAGGGTTAACCTGATCTGCTTCGATTGCTCCCCCTTGTGCCTGCGGTACATTGCCTGTTGCCTGCGCGTCGGGTACCGGGAAGGGGGAGCACGGCGCTTCTTTCGTTTTATCATGCTATTACTCTTCGTCCTTTTCCCCCTCCGCTGTCAACGGAATCAGGGTGATCCTTTCTGCATCTTCTGCAACACTGTATAGATTATTCCCGTGCCCGAACGGAGGCCGCTTTGTCTTTACACCTGTTGCACCAGTTTCCTCGTCTTGAACTGCTTGGCGCACCGACGCCGCTGGAACATCTGCCACGGCTGTCCGATTATCTCGGGCGCGATATTTTTATCAAACGCGATGACTTCACCCCGGTGGCAATGGGCGGCAACAAGCTACGAAAACTGGAGTTCCTGGCGGCAGATGCGCTGCGTGAGGGCGCTGATGTGCTGCTGACGGCAGGTGCCATTCAGTCTAACCATGTGCGCCAGACGGCTGCTGTTGCGGCCCGGCTGGGTCTGAAGTGCGTTGCGCTGCTGGAAAACCCGATTGGTACTGACGCTGAAAATTACCTCAGCAACGGCAACCGTCTGTTGCTGGATCTGATGGACGCTGAAGTGAGCATGGTGGAGGCGTTGCACAATCCGGCGGAGCAGTTAGCTGAAGAGGCCACCCGGCTGGAAGCGCAGGGTTTCCGGCCCTATATTGTGCCGGTTGGCGGCTCAAATGCGCTGGGTGCGCTGGGCTATGTCGGGTGTGCCCAGGAGATTGCCCATCAGAGCGAAGGTGTGGTCGATTTCGCCGCTGTCGTCGTCGCCTCGGGCAGTGCCGGGACCCATGCCGGGCTGGCCGTCGGTCTGGAGCATCTGCTGCCCCAGAGCGAACTGGTTGGCATTACTGTTTCCCGTCAGGTTGCGCAGCAGCAGCCGCTGGTTGAGCGGTTACGTGACGCCCTGGCGGAGACGCTGGAAGTCCGGGCCACGGCACCCGTTACGCTGTGGGATGACTACTTTGCGCCACGCTATGGCGAGCCGAATGAGGAAGGGATGGCGGCAGTGAAGCTACTGGCGCGTCTGGAAGGGATCATGCTGGACCCGGTCTATACCGGCAAGGCCATGGCCGGATTGCTGGATGGCATCAGCCAGAATCGTTTCCGTCGTGAAGGTCCGTTACTGTTTATTCATACGGGTGGCGCACCGGCGTTATTTGCTTATCATCCTTCGATCTGAGACAAGTCAATAAAACAGTTTATACTCCGTGCGTTATCATTCTGGACTGGCAGCGACTCGCGGTGCTGCCCTTATAAAAAAACACACACACAATACTGTCAAAAATGGGGTGAATATGTCCTTTTCTCGTACAGGTCGTCAGATGTTGATGGGCGTCATGGCTGTGGCGCTGATTGCGGGCGTTAACGTTAAAACCTTTGCAGCAGAAAACCTGCTGAACAAAATCAAAGAGCGCGGCACGCTGCTGGTGGGTCTGGAAGGCACCTATCCGCCGTTCAGCTTCCAGGATGAAAAGGGCAAGCTGACCGGCTTTGAAGTGGAGTTTGCCGAGCAGCTGGCGCAGCACATGGGCGTTAAAGCGAGCCTGAAACCGACCAAATGGGATGGCATGCTGGCGTCACTCGATGCAAAACGCATCGATGTGGTGATCAACCAGGTCACCATCTCTGATGAGCGTAAGAAGAAGTATGACTTCTCCACGCCGTATACCGTTTCCGGTATCCAGGCGCTGACCATGAAAGCCAATGCCAACACCATTACCAAACCGGCCGACCTGGCGGGTAAAAAAGTGGGTGTGGGTCTGGGCACCAACTATGAGCAGTGGCTGCGTGAGAATGTGAAAGGTGTGGACATCCGTACCTATGATGATGACCCGACCAAATATCAGGATCTGCGTTCTGGTCGTGTGAATGCCATTCTGGTTGATCGTCTGGCCGCGCTGGATCTGGTGAAGAAGACCGGCAATACCATGGCCGTGGCCGGCGACGCCTTCTCGCGTCAGGAGTCGGGCGTGGCGATCCGCAAGGGCAACGAAGACCTGCTGAAAGCGGTCGATCAGGCCATTGCTGAAATGCAGAAAGATGGCTCGCTGAGCAAGCTGTCGCAGAAATGGTTTGGCGCGGACGTGACAAAATAATGCAGGAAAGCCTTCAACTGGTGCTGGATTCAGCACCTTTTTTATTCAAAGGCGCGCTGTTTACGCTGCAGCTCAGCATCGGCGGCATGTTCTTTGGGCTGCTGCTGGGCTTTATTCTGGCTCTGATGCGCCTGTCGCGCATCTGGCCGGTGCGCTGGCTGGCGCGTATCTACGTCTCGATCTTCCGTGGCACACCGCTGATCGCTCAGCTCTTTATGATCTACTACGGCCTGCCGCAGTTTGGCATTGAGCTGGATCCCATCCCCTCAGCGATGATCGGTCTTTCCCTGAATACTGCCGCCTATGCGTCAGAGTCTCTGCGTGGCGCGATTTCATCGATTGAGCGCGGGCAGTGGGAAGCGGCGGCCAGTATCGGCATGACGCGCTGGCAGACGCTGCGTCGGGTTATTCTGCCGCAGGCCGCACGTACCGCACTGCCACCGCTCGGCAACAGCTTTATCAGTCTGGTGAAGGACACCTCGCTGGCCGCTACCATTCAGGTGCCGGAGCTGTTCCGTCAGGCGCAGCTGATCACCTCGCGTACGCTGGAAGTCTTTACCATGTATCTGGCGGCCTCTCTGATCTACTGGGTGATGGCGACGGTGTTATCTGCTCTGCAGAACCGGCTGGAGCAGCATGTTAATCGTCAGGATTCGGAGTCGAAATGAGCGCTATCGAAGTCAGAAAGCTGGTGAAATCTTTTAATGGCCAGAGAGTGCTGCACGATATCGACCTCGATGTGGCTGCAGGTGAAGTGGTCGCGATAATCGGTCCCAGCGGCTCTGGTAAGACGACGCTGCTGCGCAGCATTAACCTGCTGGAAGTGCCGGATAGCGGCACCATCCGGGTCGGTGATATCACTATTGATGCGGCGCTGGCTGAGAGTAAGCAGAAAGAGCAGGTACGTCGTCTGCGTCAGCAGGTCGGGTTTGTCTTCCAGAACTTTAATCTGTTTCCGCACCGTTCGGTGATCGATAACATCATTGAGGGGCCGGTGATTGTTAAAGGCGAAGCGAAAGCGGAGGCAGCAGCCCGCGCCCGTACACTACTGGAAAAAGTGGGACTGCAGGGCAAAGAGGCGAGTTTTCCCCGTCGTCTCTCTGGCGGGCAGCAGCAGCGCGTGGCCATCGCCCGGGCGCTGGCGATGCGGCCGGAAGTCATCCTGTTTGATGAACCCACTTCGGCGCTGGATCCGGAGCTGGTTGGCGAGGTGCTTAACACCATTCGCGCGCTGGCGGAAGAGAAACGCACGATGGTCATTGTCACGCATGAGATGAGCTTTGCCCGCGATGTGGCCGACCGCGCCATCTTCATGGATCAGGGACGGATTGTGGAGCAGGGCGACGCGAAGGCGCTGTTCAGCAACCCCCGCCAGCCACGAACCCGTCAGTTCCTCGACAAATTCCTGAATCAGTAATCACACTGCCTTCTCCGGAAGGCAGTTTTTTATCTGCCCGCCTGAACGTCCCTCACGTCATTTATACCGCTCTCACTGCTGCGCTATCATAATTATTTATTTACGTGTTAAACGTTTTGACACATCTGACAAAACTTTTCTTTTCATCTGGGATTTACTGGCTTCTGCTATTACGTCTTTCTCTTAATTATATTTATCGCTTTATCAAATAATTATTATCTTTTGCGGTGGGTTTGGTCGCGCTTATTCACGCGATGCGTTGCTATTCGTAAGTGTAAGGAAACGTTCTGCTGAGTAAATAACTGTGGCATCAGGGCCACTATGTGTCTTTTAAGAGTTTCGCTACATTCATCATCTGGTCAAAGGCGAATAATTGGCGGATAACGATAAAGCAATAGTGATTTCCTCGCTTTGACTTTTCACTCTTCTGACCTACACAGCAGGAGTCATTGAATGAACCAGATTAAGTCAGACAAAATACTCTGGGTAGACACCCTGAAAGGTGCCTGTATTATGCTGGTGGTGCTCTACCACACGGTGCTGCCCGGTTTTGAAGGAACGCTGAAATACCTCTCTGCCGGATGGATCCCCGCCGAAATATGGATACAGTTTAATACGGTCCTGTCACCACTGCGGATGCCCGCTTTTTTCTTTGTGTCGGGTTTGCTGGCAACGAATGGTATTATTAACCGGCCCTGGAAACAGGTCTTTACCAGTCGCATCACCAATCTCTTTTATCTCTATATTCTGTGGGGATTTATTCAGTGGTGGTCAATTGTCGGTATTTCAACAGAAATAACCGGCCAGCGCATTTCTCAGAACCTTAATGCCGCCTATGCGGGTTCTCTGTGGGAATTTCTCCGGCTGACTTTTATGGCCATGAGTACCTCATGGTATCTGTATGGGCTGGGACTTTATTTCCTGTGTGCCAAAATTTTCCGTGAATATAAGCTGGCCCTGGTAGCCGTTGCGGTTGTGCTGAATTATCTGGCAGTGGAAAAAGTGATCCCTTACTGGGGACCGCAGAGTCTGGCGCAATATTTCCTCTTTTTCCTGCTAGGCGCGTTCTGGAGTCAGACCATGCTGCGGCTGAGTGAATGGCGGCGAGAGAATCTGATGCCCTGGGCGGTGCTGGCAGCGATTGCCGGTATTCATGTGATATTCGGGCTGGATAAGAGTCTGTTCCTGTGCGTGCTGGCAGTGCTCTTCAGTATTGCCGCCTGCCGCTGGCTGAATCAGCATTTCAGTATGCGCTATCTCAACTGGGTAGGGCGTAACACGCTGCAGATTTACGTACTGCATCGTATTTTTATCGAATTCTTTGGAATGACCGCGATCCAGTTTGCGCAGCGGCATCATCTGTTTGAGCAGGCGTGGTTTTCGTGGTTCTGGGCCTGCTTCTATCCGGTTGTCATTGTGGGGCTCTGTTCGCTCAGTTCGGTTGCCATCTGGTCGCTGACCAATCGCGGTGTTGGCCAGTCGCTGTTTGTTTTCCCGACACTGCTGAAAAGGACGCCGGGCGGCGTGAGCAGGGGATAAAGGGAAGTGGTAACAGGCTGGCGCTGGACAAGACTCGGATGGCAGCGGGTTTACGCTGAGCAGGTTTCGCCCGCCAGGCGACAGTGAGTTTCAGGTTGCCCGAGCGGGCGGACGCGTTAAGGGGCGGACGCCCGCCCCTTAACAATCCCGGCGTCCGGCGGCCTCCGCGTCCCGCTTCGCGGGGTGCCCTCGTCACGCCCTGCGGTCTGCGGACCGTCCGGACGCGCCCTCCCTGGCGCGTGCCGTCCTTTCGCCGACGTCCTGTCGGCTCATCCTGGCCTCCGGTTGTTCCGCGGCGCTGCGGACGCCTCCTGAATACACCGTTGCCGGTGGGTTTATTACCAGGACTGGCAGGGGGGATTTTATGGCAGCGGGTATGCTCTGAGCAGGTTTCGCCCGCCAGGCGACAGGGAGTTTCAGGTTGCCCGTGCGGGCGAACGCGTCAAGGGGCGGACGCCCGCCCCTTAACAATCCCGGCGTCCGGCGGCCGCCGCGCCCCGCTTCGCGGGGTGCCCTCGTCACGCCCTGCGGTCTGCGGACCGTCCGGACGCGCCCTCCCTGGCGCGTGCCGTCCTTTCGCCGACGTCCTGTCGGCTCATCCTGGCCTCCGGTTGTTCCGCGGCGCTGCGGACGCCTCCTGAATACACCGTTGCCGGTGGGTTTATTGCCAGGGCTGGCAGGGGGGATTTTATGGCAGCGGGTATGCTCTGAGCAGGTTTCGCCCGCCAGGCGACGGTGAGTTTCAGGTTGCCCGGCGTCCGGCGGCCTCCGCGCCCCGCTTCGCGGGGTGCCCTCGTCACGCCCTGCGGTCTGCGGACCGTCCGGACGCGCCCTCCCTGGCGCGTGCCGTCCTTTCGCCGACGTCCTGTCGGCTCATCCTGGCCTCCGGTTGTTCCGCGGCGCTGCGGACGCCTCCTGAATACACCGTTGCCGGTGGGTTTATTGCCAGGACTGGCAGGGGGACTTTATGGCAGCGGGTATGCTCTGAGCAGGTTTCGCCCGCCAGGCGACGGTGAGTTTCAGGTTGCCCGGCGTCCGGCGGCCTCCGCGCCCCGCTTCGCGGGGGGCCCTCGTCCGCCCTGCGGTCTGCGGACCGTCCGGACGCGCCCTCCCTGGCGCGTGCCGTCCTTTCGCCGACGTCCTGTCGGCTCATCCTGGCCTGCGGTTGTTCCTCCGCGCTGCGGACGCCTCTGTCAGACCGTCGCCTGTAAGTTCTTTTTGTTTTTTTGCATGTAGCGGTGTCTGGCAGACCTGTAGCCAGCCCCGCTATCGGCAAAGCCCGATAAAAAACAGATAAAATGACGGGTACATGCACAAAAGGTGATTGCCTGTGATTAAGCCAGTAAGTCAGGGAAGCCCGGACACCTGCCGCGATAAAAGACCAGACATTAAGAGAAGAAATAACAGCGGGGAGGGAGGCCGTCAGAACCGCTGAACGGATAGGAGATTTCAGGACGAGCGACAGGGATGTCGCGAAGAGGCGGGTTCGCGCCAGGGAGGGCGCGTCCCGCCGGTCCGTGAGAAATCCGGAAAGCGTGAAGGGACCGCGAAGCGGCGGTGATGCAGGCCGGAGCCCGGGGTCAGGGAGGCGCGGCGACTGGCGCCCCCCTGTCGGTCGCCTGCAGAGGCGGGCCTGAAACTGCCCGGCCCGCCAGGCGAACGAAACCCGCACAGCGTAAAACCACTGTCAGGCAAAGCACAGCCCGTTTGCGCAGCCAACTCCCACTGCCCGTCAGACGAACGAAACCCACTCAGCGTAAAACTACTGCAGGCCTCCGTGCCTGATCCACGCAGCGAATGCACCCGCCGCTGGGCGAACAAAAAGAGCTGTTCGCGCAGCGGACCCCTGTTGCACCCTCGTTACCCGATAGTCATCAGGCTGGCATTGCCGCCTGCTGCCGCGGTGTTCACACTTAGCGAACGCTCGATCAGCAGACGTTCCAGCAGCAGATTCGTCTCGCCGCGGGCAAAGCCCTGCACCGATACAATCGCGCCGTCACGCGCCGCGATCTGTTCACACAGCGCGCGCAGCTGATCGGCATCGCCGTGGTAGATCACCGCATCAAACTCTGCCGTTAACGGATCACGCGCCAGTTTAATGCGCGTTTTTACCGCATCCGGTAGCGAGGTCAGCAAGGCGCGATGCAGCTCATCATCCTGCCACAGGGCTTTACTGCCGACGCTGGTTACGGCGGCCAGCTGGATCAGCGCATCCTGCTCATTGTCCGCCAGACAGAGTACACGTTCGCGAGGTAGCAGCGAGAAGGTATTACGCTCGCCAGTCGGGCCAGGCAGGAGCCGGACGACGCCCGCCTGGGCCAGTTCGCTATAGTGCTGGCAGAGTTCAGCCAGAGCAGGCTTCTCTTTCGCCCAGTTGCTCAGTGCCTGATGAGGCCCCAGCAGAGACTGACGCAGCGAACTGTCTGCCGTGCGCTCGGCATCCTGACGATCAAAGGTCCGACGCAGAGCACTATCCGGGCGATTCGCCAGCAGGCGATAGAGGTAGAGCGGGCCACCGGCTTTCGGGCCTGTGCCTGACAGACCTTCGCCGCCAAATGGCTGCACGCCGACCACAGCACCCACCATGTTACGGTTGACGTAAAGGTTGCCGACCTGAGCCTTCGCCGTCACCTGCGCAATGGTTTCGTCAATGCGGGTATGCACACCGAGTGTCAGACCGTAGCCGGACGCATTAATCTGATCAATTACCTGCGGCAGTGCGGTACGGCTGAAGCGAACGACGTGCAGCACCGGACCAAAAATCTCTTTATCCAGATCGCTGACCTGATTCAGTTCAATCAGGGTCGGTTTGATAAAGGTGCCACTGTTCCACTCTTTGCTATCCTGCGGGTTTTCCTGCACCGCCTGATAAACGGTAAAGCCTTTGTTGCGCATCGCCTGAATATGGCGCTCGATATTGGCTTTCGCTTCGGCATCGATCACCGGACCGATGTCAGTTGAGAAACGCTCCGGATTGCCCATGCGGCACTCGGCCATCGCGCCGCGCAGCATCTTCAGCGTATGGTCAGCCACATCCTCCTGAATACAGAGCAGACGCAGGGCAGAGCAGCGCTGTCCGGCACTGTCAAAGGCGGAGGCGACGATATCGACGACTACCTGCTCGGTGAGGGCGGAAGAGTCGACGATCATGGCATTCATGCCGCCGGTTTCTGCGATCAGCGGCGTCGGTCGACCCTGAGGATCAAGACGGCCAGCCAGATTGCGCTGCAGCAGCGTCGCGACCGCCGTTGAACCGGTAAACATCACACCGCGCACCCGCTCGTCGCCGGTCAGCTGCGCACCCACGGTTTCACCCTGGCCCGGCAGCAGTTGCAGCACGCCGGCTGGCACGCCTGCATCCAGCAGAATCTGAACCGCCTGGGCGGCAATCAGCGGCGTCTGCTCGGCTGGTTTAGCCAGCACGCTGTTGCCCGCAGCCAGTGCAGCAGCAATCTGACCGGTGAAGATGGCCAGCGGGAAGTTCCAGGGGCTGATGCAGACCACCGGTCCCAGCGGACGATGCGTTTCGTTGTCAAAATCGTCACGCACCATACCGGCGTAGTAATAGAGGAAATCTACTGCTTCACGCACTTCGGCGATGGCGTTGTTATAGGTTTTACCCGCTTCACGCACCAGGATACCGATCAGTTGCTGCATCTGGCCTTCCATAAGCTGAGCAGCACGTTCCAGAATGGCGGCACGCTCCTGTGGCGGTGTGGCAAACCAGATGGGTCCGCTGTTGACGGCCGCTTCCAGCGCCACGGAAACCTCCTGTTCTGTCGCTTCGCGCACCTGACCCACGCGATCGCTAGGTGCAGCCGGATTGAGAATGTCGCGTAACGCGCCAGCCCCGGCTTCGCCCTCGATCATAGGTTCAGCCATGCAGGGCTGTGCGGCGCTGCTCAGCAGAGCGCTGGAGAGAGAAGCGAGACGATGTTCATTCGCCATATCCAGCCCCGCAGAGTTCACACGGTTTTCACCATAGAGTTCGCGCGGCAGCGGGATCTTCGGATGTGGCAGGCCAATAGCCCCTTCGCTGACGCCGAGTTTTTCAACAGCGCTGACCGGATCGGCGACCAGCTCATCGATTGGCAGCGACGTGTCGGCAATACGGTTGACGAAAGAGGTGTTTGCGCCGTTCTCCAGCAGACGACGAACCAGATAGGCCAGCAGGGTTTCATGGGTGCCGACCGGTGCATAGATACGGCAGGGGCGATTCAGTTTGCCATCCGCCACTTTGCCGACCACCTGCTCGTAAAGAGGCTCACCCATGCCGTGCAGACACTGGAACTCATACTGACCCGGATAGTAGTTATTGCCCGCCAGCTGATAGATCGCCGCCAGCGTGTGGGCGTTATGCGTAGCAAACTGCGGATAGATCAGGCTCGGCACAGAGAGCAGCTTACGGGCACAGGCCAGATAAGAGATGTCGGTATAAACTTTGCGGGTGTAAACCGGATAGCCCTCCAGGCCTTCCATCTGCGCGCGTTTAATTTCGCTGTCCCAGTAGGCTCCTTTCACCAGACGAATCATCAGACGACGACGGCTGCGTTGCGCCAGATCGATGAGCTCATCAATCACAAACGGGCAGCGTTTCATGTAAGCCTGAATCACGAAACCGATACCGTTCCAGCCTTCCAGCTCCGGTTCGAAACAGAGTTTCTCCAGCATATCCAGCGACAGCTCAAGACGGTCGGCTTCTTCGGCATCGATGTTGATACCGATATCATAAGAGCGGGCCAGCAGCGTCAGCGATTTCAGAATCGGGTAGAGCTCCTCCATAACGCGCTCATACTGTGCGCGGCTATAGCGGGGGTGCAGGGCGGAGAGCTTGATGGAGATGCCGGGGCCTTCATAAATTCCGCGACCATTTGAGGCTTTACCAATTGCATGGATCGCCTGCTGATAAGAGAGCAGGTAGGCTTTGGCATCACCTGCCGTCAGCGCTGCTTCGCCCAGCATGTCATAGGAGTAGCGGAAGCCTTTCTCTTCGAGCTTACGCGCATTCGCCAGGGCTTCGGCAATGGTTTCACCGGTGACGAACTGCTCGCCCATCAGACGCATCGCCATATCCACGCCTTTGCGGATCAGCGGTTCGCCACCTTTACCGATAATACGATTCAGTGAGCTTGAGAGATTCGACTCGTTGTGGGTCGACACCAGACGGCCGGTAAACAGCAGGCCCCAGGTCGCGGCGTTGACAAACAGCGACGGGCTGCGGCCCAGATGTGACTGCCAGTTACCATTGCTGATTTTGTCACGGATGAGCGCATCACGCGTGGGCTTATCCGGAATACGCAACAGCGCTTCGGCCAGGCACATCAGCGCCACGCCCTCGTGGGAAGAGAGAGAACTCCTGCAGCAGGCTCTGCACCATGCCGGCGCGTCCGGTTGCACCTTTCTGGTGCCGCAGCCTGTCGGCAAGCTGGTAGGCCAGCTGATGTGTTTTCTCCGCCAGTGCGGCCGGTAAACGCGCCTGCTCCAGCAGCATGGGGACCGCATCGGTTTCCGGGCGACGCCACGCAGCGGTGACGGCGGAGCGGGTCACAGACTGAGGTAAAATCTGCTCTGCGAAGTCGAGAAATGGCTGGTGCATCTCCTCGGGCTGGATGTCTTCAGCCTCAGCGACTGCCTGGGCAGAAAGCGGGATCTCCGGCAGGCTGTCACCGCTCTCCAGCTGGCCCAGATAGGTAAAGATCGCCTGTTTAATCAGCCAGTGTGGCGTACGATCAATACGCTGCGCAGCCAGTTTGATGCGCTCACGTGTTGCGTCATCCAGTTTTACACCCATGGTGGTTGTACCCATGACTCCAGAGCTCCTTAAATAGTGGTTCGGTACGGCGTTGGCTGCACTATCACTTAAGTTGCAACTTTGTGCAACCGTGTTAAATGTGAGCCAGTTAACACCCTTTTAACGTTGTCATTTGTTAAATCCTGCAAGGCGGCACGAATCTTGCTGCAAAATCCTCGCCAGGTTTGCAGGCCCGTTAAACGGCGGGTTTACGGCAGGTAATACTCAGGTGCAACCAGATAACTGTGAGCGAGTGCAACCTATGAGCACGTTTTGACAACTGGTTAGTGAAAACACTGTAACGCCTGTGTTAAATCCATTGTGTGCGCTCCGGCTTTCCGGCAGGATACCGCGCCACTGGGAAATGAGTGACCCCCTGACACAGAAAATTGGCTCGTGCTGCCCCGTTCCGGCAGGCGGATAGCTGACGATTTCTCTGGGATTTCAAATAATAAGTGGAGAGACAGATGAGTGTAAGTACACCAATGCTGGTGACCTTTGTAATTTATATACTCGGGATGGTGTTAATTGGTTTTGCAGCTTACCGCTCAACCAAAAACTTTGACGATTACATCCTTGGTGGCCGCAGTCTGGGTAGTGTGGTCACGGCACTCTCTGCCGGTGCATCAGACATGAGTGGCTGGCTCCTCATGGGATTGCCCGGTGCTATCTTTATCTCCGGTATTTCGGAAAGCTGGATTGCGATTGGTCTGACAATCGGTGCCTGGCTGAACTGGAAAATTGTGGCGGGTCGCCTGCGGGTACAGACCGAACATCACAACAATGCGCTGACCCTGCCGGACTTCTTTACCAGCCGCTTTGAGGATCACAGCAAAATTCTGCGGGTCATCTCTGCCATCGTCATTCTGGTGTTCTTCACTATTTACTGTGCGTCGGGTGTGGTCGCTGGGGCACGTCTGTTTGAAAGCACATTCGGCATGAGTTATGAAACCGCGCTGTGGGCTGGTGCAGCCGCAACCATACTGTATACGCTGATTGGCGGTTTCCTGGCTGTGAGCTGGACCGACACCGTGCAGGCCAGCCTGATGATTTTTGCGCTGATTCTGACGCCGGTCTTTGTGATCATCGCGGTCGGCGGCTGGTCAGATTCCATGGCAGTCATTCAGGCGAAGAGCCTTGAAAATCTTGACATGCTGAAGGGACTGAACTTCGTAGCGGTAATCTCGCTGCTGGGCTGGGGCCTGGGCTACTTCGGCCAGCCGCATATTCTGGCGCGCTTTATGGCGGCGGATTCGCATCGTTCTATCCGGACGGCGCGTCGAATCGGCATGGCGTGGATGGTGCTCTGCCTGGCCGGTGCCGTGGCGGTCGGCTTCTTCGGTATCGCCTACTTCCAGAACAACCCGGCGCTGGCGGCGGGTGTAAACGCCAATGCCGAGCGGGTCTTTATTGAGCTGGCGCGTATCCTCTTTAACCCCTGGATTGCCGGTATCCTGCTCTCTGCTATTCTGGCTGCCGTGATGTCCACCCTGAGCTGTCAGCTGCTGGTCTGCTCCAGCGCCCTGACCGAGGATCTTTATAAAGGCTTCCTGCGTAAAAAGGCGAGCCAGAAAGAGCTGGTGTGGGTCGGGCGTCTGATGGTGCTGCTGGTGGCGCTGATTGCGATTGCGCTGGCTTCCAACCCGGAAAACCGTGTTCTGGGTCTGGTGAGCTACGCGTGGGCAGGTTTCGGTGCCGCCTTTGGTCCGGTCGTGCTCTTCGGTGTCTGCTGGAAGCGTATGAACCGCAATGGTGCGCTGGCCGGAATGATTGTCGGTGCCGTGACCGTGCTGGTGTGGAAGCAGTATGGCTGGCTGGGACTGTATGAAATCATCCCGGGCTTCATTTTCGCCAGCATCGCGATTGTGCTCTTCAGCCTGATGGGACGTGAACCTTCTGCGGCCGCGCAGCAGCGCTTTGCCGCAGCGGAAGCGGAATATCTGGCCAAGTAAGTCAGGCTGCTATCACCCAGGCCCGCCCCGAAAAGGGCGGGCCTTTTTGTTACAAAGATAAATCACCTGAGAATGAAATTATCTCCGCCGGTAACTTGTTTTTTTCGCAGCGATAATGATAATCGGTATCGTTTACACTTTACCTGATTTTACCGTCGACTGACGCTGCTTAACATTCAAGAGGCTGGCAATGTTTGTTCCCTTTCTCATCATGCTGCGTGAAGGCATTGAAGCCGCGCTGATTGTCAGCCTTATCGCCAGCTACCTCAAACGCACCCAGCGCACCCAATGGTTTCCGGCAATGTGGGCTGGGGTGTTTATCGCTGCCGCACTCTGCCTGGGTCTGGGCCTGTTCATTAACGCCACAACAGGTGAGTTCCCACAGAAACAGCAGGAGCTGTTTGAAGGCATCGTGGCGCTGATTGCGGTGGTTATTCTGACCTCAATGGTCTTCTGGATGCGCAAAGTGGCGCGCAACATCCGCGTCGAGCTGGAGCATGCGGTCGACCAGGCGCTGCAACGTTCAGGCCGTGGCGGAATGGCGCTGGTACTGATGGTGTTCCTGGCTGTCGCGCGTGAAGGGCTGGAGTCGGTATTCTTCCTGCTGGCCGCCTTTACGCAGGATGTGGGCTATGCGCCACCGCTCGGCGCCGTGCTTGGGCTGGCAACGGCAGTGGTGCTCGGCATGCTGCTCTACTGGGGCGGTATTCGCCTGAACATGGCGCGTTTTTTCCGCTGGACCAGCGTTTTCATTCTGTTTGTTGCGGCGGGTCTGGCGGCGGGGGCGATTCGGGCTTTTCACGAAGCGGGGCTGTGGAACCACTATCAGTCGGTGGCTTTTGATCTCAGCAATACCTTATCCACCCATTCGCTGTTTGGCACCCTGCTGGAAGGGATACTGGGTTATCAGGAGGCGCCCAGCGTGAGTGAAGTGACGCTCTATTTCGTTTACCTGATTCCGGCAATGATTCTGTTTTTCATGCCTGCGCGGCCTGCTGCGTCGGCCACTGTGTAATACACCATTTAACGGGCGCACCTTGTGTCCGCAACGTGATAGGGAAAGAGAGATGACAATGCATTTCCGCCGCAAAGCACTGCTGCTTCCGCTGCTGGCGATCTCCGCAACGGCTACCGCAGCGGTTCCTCAGGTTACCGTCAGCGTCAATGACAAACAGTGTGAGCCGATGAACCTGACGGTCAAGGCCGGTAAGACCCAGTTTCTGATTAAGAACAACAGCCAGAAAGCGCTGGAGTGGGAGATCCTGAAAGGGGTACTGGTGGTTGAAGAGCGTGAAAACATCGCGCCGGGCTTCAGTCAGAAGCTGACCGCCACGCTGGAGCCGGGCGAATATGAGATGACCTGCGGCCTGCTGAGCAACCCCAAAGGTAAGCTGATCGTCGAAGCGGGTGAGGGGGCGGCAAAAAACACGCCATCGGCGCGTTTGCAGCTCGAAGGCCCGATCACTGCCTATAAAGCCTATGTTACCGGACAGGTCACTCAGCTGGTGAGCAGTACGCAGGCTTTTACGGATGCCGTCAAAGCGGGCGACATTGAAAAAGCTAAAGCGTTGTTTGCCCCGACCCGCCAGTATTATGAGCGTATTGAGCCGATTGCTGAACTCTTCTCTGACCTCGACGGCAGCATTGATGCCCGCGAGGATGATTATGAGAAAAAAGCCGGGGATCCTGAAATTTACCGGTTTCCACCGTCTGGAGAAGGCGCTGTTCGGCGATAACAGCACGCAGGGCATGGCAGGCTATGCGGATCAACTCAATAAAGACGTCAAAGATTTGCAGGTGCGCATCAGCGAACTCGCCTTCCCGCCAGCCAAAGTGGTCGGTGGCGCAGCAGGTCTGATTGAAGAGGTGGCTTCCAGCAAAATTTCGGGTGAGGAAGATCGCTACAGCCGTACCGACCTGTGGGATTTCCAGGCGAATATTGACGGCGCGCAGAAAATTGTGGCGCTGCTGCGTCCGTTGATCAGTAAAGAGAATCCGGCGCTGCTGGCGAAGGTGGATGCCAACTTTAAGAAAGTGGATGCGATCCTGAGCAAATATCGCACTGATGCGGGCTTCGAATCTTACGAGAAACTGACCAGCGCCGACCGTAATGCGCTGAAAGGGCCGATCACCGCGCTGGCGGAAGATCTTTCTTTACTTCGTGGTACGCTGGGTCTGGATTAATCATGAGTCGCAAGGAAGATGATGCGCAGCCTGCGCGTCGTCGTTTATTAAAAGGTCTGGGCCTGCTGGGCGGCGCAGCGGCCCTGGGCGGAGGCTGCCCCTACCACACTGCCCGCGCGGAGAGTTTTTCGCCGGGTACCGTGACACCTCAGGCGCGGCAGCAAAGTCAGCCGTTTTATGGTCAGCATCAGGCAGGTATCACGACACCACAGCAGGCCTCGATGATGCTGGTGGCGTTTGATCTGCTTAGCAGCGATAAGGCGGAGCTGGTGCGTCTGTTCCGTCTGCTGACCCAGCGCATCGCTTTTCTGACCCACGGCGGACCAGCACCAGCGGTAACAAATCCGCAGCTGCCGCCTATGGATTCCGGCATTCTGGGGCCGACGATAGCGCCCGATAACCTGACGATAACCGTTTCGGTCGGTCACGCCCTGTTTGACGACCGTTTCGGGCTGGCCCCGCACAAGCCGGCAAAGCTGCAGCCGATGACGCGCTTTCCCAATGACTCGCTCGATGCCAGTCAGTGTCATGGCGATCTGCTGCTGCAGATATGTGCCAACACCCAGGATACGGTGATTCATGCTCTGCGTGACATCATAAAGCACACGCCTGATTTGCTCGGCGTACGCTGGCGGCGCGAGGGGTTTATCTCTGAGCATGCTGCGCGTAGCCAGGGGCAGGAAACCCCGATCAACCTGCTGGGATTCAAAGATGGCACGGCCAATCCGGATACCCACGACCCGGCGTTGATGAATCAGCTGCTCTGGGTAACAGCCGACCAGCAGGAACCGGCCTGGGCGCGCAACGGCAGCTATCAGGCGGTCCGGCTCATCCGCTTCCATGTGGAAATGTGGGACCGTACGCCGCTGGGAGAGCAGCAGACTATCTTTGGACGGGAAAAGCTGAGCGGCGCGCCGCTGGGGATGAAGCATGAACATGATGTACCGGATTACACCCGCGATCCGGATGGCGAGGTGATCGCCCTGGATGCTCACATCCGTCTCGCGAATCCCCGGACCGCAGAGACGGCCAGCAGTCTGATGTTGCGCCGCGGCTACAGCTACTCGGCTGGGATTTCCGCCGCCGGGCAGCTGGATATGGGCCTGCTGTTTGTCTGCTATCAGCACGACCTGGAGCGCGGTTTTCTCACCGTACAACGGCGTCTGAATGGCGAAGCGCTGGAAGAATATATCCGGCCTTTTGGCGGCGGTTACTTTTTTGCGCTGCCTGGCGTCCCTGATGCCAGCCGTTATTTAGGACAGTCGCTGCTGGAAGCCTGATTAAAATTTAATCGCAATGGGCGTGCCGTTTACTGGCCGCCCATGATTCCCCGTCAGTACGCATCAGGCGGTGAGTTTTTACTGAGATTTAGCGCATTTTCAGAAAATGAGAAATAATCTAACTTTCTGAAATTTATGGCTTTTACATTTTTTCGTAAAACAAATGTTTACCCGCTATTAGCAATTCCTTTGCCAGCAGATAAAATTACAGTTGCAAAGGCCCAACAAAATGGTGCACTTTATTAAACAGGCGTAATCGGATGTGTTGATGTATCACACTGGAGTTCGCGCATGGGTCGATTCTTTTCTGGAAAGTCATTGCCGTTAAATAAATTGCGCCCGAACGCGAGGGCAATTTCGCCTCGTTATCTCTCCCTTTCTTTAACGCTTTCTTTTGTCTTACAACCTGTGCTATCCGGTGTTCAGCGACGCCTGTGCGCGGCTGTATACCTCTTATCCTGTCCTGTCATGGCTCTGAAGGAAGCCAACTGAAACCTCTAAAGCGTTCACGTAATCGCAACGGGCTACGCGCCTGACGCGGGAAATGAAACCAACTGAAAGGTGCCACTATGGGAAGACAGAAAGCAGTGATCAAAGCGCGTCGTGAAGCAAGAAGAGTGCTTCGCAGTGACTCCCGGAGTCACCGTCAGCGTGAAGAAGAGTCGGTCACTTCGCTGGTGCATATGAGCGGACTGGACGCAATTGGCATGGCGCGCGACACGCGTGACCGACTGCCGATTGAGGCCCGCAATGACGCTCAGGCGCACTATCTTAATGCCATAGAAACCAAGCAGCTGATCTTCGCAACCGGTGAAGCCGGATGCGGTAAAACCTGGATCAGCGCCGCGAAAGCGGCTGAGGCCCTGATTCATAAGGATATCGACAGGATTATCGTTACTCGCCCGGTACTTCAGGCAGATGAGGATTTGGGATTTCTGCCCGGTGATATTTCTGAGAAATTCGCCCCCTATTTCCGTCCGGTCTATGACATTCTGGTTAAACGTCTTGGCGCATCATTTATGCAATATTGTCTGCGTCCGGAAATTGCCAAGGTAGAGATTGCGCCTTTCGCCTACATGCGAGGCCGCACTTTTGAAAACGCCGTGGTGATCCTGGATGAGGCGCAGAACGTTACCGCCGCGCAGATGAAAATGTTCCTGACCCGACTGGGCGAAAACGTCACGGTCATTGTTAACGGCGATATTACCCAGTGCGACTTGCCCACTGGGGTGCCTTCTGGTCTCGCAGACGCGCTGGCGCGTTTTGAAGAGGATGAGATGGTTGGCATTGTCCGCTTTGGCAAAGAGGATTGTGTGCGTTCTGCGCTGTGTCAGCGCACCCTGCATGCATATAGTTAGCGTTTGATTGAGTAAGATGTGTAGCGCCCAAACCCGGCTCCGGCCGGGTTTTTTTATTGTTGAATGCTGAAAGCCTGCACAGACATAAGCGTCATAATAGCAGGCTGCCCGCTGTCATCGTCAGTGAAACAACACTCTTTTTGCCGGATGGCTTCCGGTTTCCGCATTGCCAGAAGTGTGATCTGCCGTATGTGATGACTCAGTGCGCGTCTATTATCGCGAATATTTTCCTGCTCCCTGGTTCGCCTTCGCTCAGTAATATCCGTTCTGCAGAGAATGGCTACGACTGCATGGATAGCGGGTTTAAAAACCAGCAGATCGATGCGGTCACAGATCTGCGCGTTACCTGACCTGAAATAGGTGAACTGACTCTCACATTCCCATGAAGCCGGTTGCATGGCTGCTCCACCAGGTTACGGTGAAACCGGTTGCATGGCTAGTGTTCCGGATTACCGCAGAGGCCGTCTCACAGTTGCGTGGGACGCAATGACTGAATAAAAAAGGAAAATTGCATGGCTGTTATCAGGGATTACAACAGGTTAGCAAATGATATTCTCCGGGAAGTGGGCGGGGAAGAGAATATTGTGAGTTTTACTCGCTGTGCCACCCGGCTGAGGCTGGTACTGAATCAAACTCCGGCAGAGGCGAAGCAGAAAGTGCAGAGTCTGCCGGGAGTGATTGCAGTGGTAGAGAGCGGCGGGCAGTTTCAGGTGGTTATCGGCACCCATGTCGCCGACCTGTTTAATGCAATGTCGGGTCTTGTGAAAGAGACAGCCGCTTCTGCCAGTCAGACAGGGAAGACGCGCAGGCTGGATGCTGTGATTGCCACCATGTCGGCCGTCTTCGCCCCGATTGTGTATATTCTGGCGGCAGCCGGTATCCTGCAGGGAGTGCTGATCGTTGTCAGTCTGATTGATGCTGATATTAAAACGACAGGCACCTTTGCGGTGCTCAATTTTATGTCCTGGACGCCGTTTGCATTTTTGCCGGTCTTTATCGCCATGACGGCAGCCCGGCATTTCAAATGTAATCCGTTCATTGCTGTGCTCTGTTGCTGTGCATTGATCAGTCCGGACTGGGCATCGCTGGCCGGACGGATTGCTGGCGGAGAGAGTATAAATTTTCTTTTCTTTCCTCTCTCCAAAACGGTTTATACCTCCTCGGTTCTGCCCCCGCTATTTCTGGTGTGGGCACTCTCCTGGCTTGAACGCCGTGTGGAGAAGGGGATACCGGATGTGGTCAGCCCGCTCTTTACACCGCTGATCTGCTTCGTGATTATTGTGCCGCTGACGCTGATTGTCATCGGACCCATTACCACCTGGGCCGCAATGGGGGTAGCGGGGGGGTATAACGCCCTGTTCCAGGCGGCACCGCCGGTTGCGGCAGCGGTGATTGGTGGCGTATGGCAGATTATCGTTATTTTTGGTGTTCACTGGGGCATTACGCCCGTCATCATGGCGAATTTTGACACACAGGGGTATGACTCTTTTCAGGCTTACCAGACGATCGCGGTGATCGGTCAGATGGCTGCCGTGTTTGGGGTGTTCCTGAAAACCCGCAATATCCAGTTAAAAGCTACCTCCATGTCGGCCGGTATTACGGCTATTTTCGGTATTACAGAACCCGCCATTTATGGCGTGACGCTGCGTTTTAAAAAGCCCTTTATCTGTGGCTGCATCGGGGGTGCGATTGGGGCGGTCGTTGCCAGCCTGTTCGGCAGCCTGTACTACGCCTATGCGGCATTACCAGGCCTGTTTACGCTGGTCAATGCCATCAGTCCGGCTGCGCCGATGTCGTTTATTGGTGAGCTGGTGGGCGCGGTTACCGCGATTGTACTGACTATCCTCATGGTGCAGTTTGTGGGTTTTGACGATCCTGTCAATGAAGAAGTCACGCCATCGCCAGACGGCAAAACCCAGACGACACCGGAACCCGGCCTTGCCCGGAGCATGGATATTCTCAGCCCGTTAAAAGGCAACGTTGTTGCGCTTGAAGACGTGGCTGATGAGACCTTTGCCGGGAAATTTCTTGGCGACGGTGTCGCGATCAAGCCTGAAGAAGGTAAAGTGGTGGCCCCCTGCAAGGCGACAGTCGTGTCATTACTTCCCTCACATCATGCCATTGGACTAGTCTGTGAGAATGGCGCAGAGTTACTGATCCATGTTGGTTTAAATACGGTTGAGCTGCAGGGTGAACATTTCACGCCGTTAGTGAAAGAGGGCGATGTGGTCAGCGCGGGAGCGCCACTGCTTGAGTTCGATCAAATCAGTATTGAACATAAAGGCTATGACCTGACGACACCGGTTCTGGTCGTGAACAGCGACGATTTCACGCTGATGAAGTATCTGTCTCAGGGCGCGGTCGGCAGAGGCGTGCCTCTGATGTCGCTGGCATAAGAAAACGTGAACAGGCTCAGGCGCGACGTGTCGGTTTGCCACGGCTGCGCTTTCCGCCCGGGCCTGTTTTCAGCGGTACAGAAGGTCGGGCAGGAGTCATCCAATCACGGGAGTGTAAACATGGTAACAATACTGGATGTCGCCAGACGGGCCAGCGTCTCCAAAGCAACCGTATCTCGTGCACTGAGCGGTAAAGTCTTTGTGCGGGAAGAGGTGAAAGCCCGGATTCTGCAGGCGGTGGCAGAGACCGGTTATCGGCCCAACAGACTGGCGCGCAATCTGTCGAATAATACGACCCACTCGATCGGGCTGGTCATTACTAACGGGCTCTATAACGGCCCGTTTTTTTCGGGGATGGTTTATCAGGCGGCAACACTCAGCGAGAAGCAAAATCGTCAGCTGGTGCTGGCGGACGGTAAACACAGCGCTCAGGACGAGCGCAATGCCATTGGATTGCTCCTCGAACTTCGCTGCGAAGCCATCATGATCTATCCCAAATATCTTTCCGTCAGCGAACTGGATGAGATCATTGATGAAAATCAGACGCCGATAGTGGTGATTAACCGCGAACTTATCAGAAACCGGCATCGCTGCGTGTTTACAGATCATCGGCGCAGTAGTGAGGAGATGATGGCGCATCTGCTGGCTCAGGGACATACCCGGATTGCCTTTGTCATGGGTAACACGGGTTCGCCCACGGGGGAGCAGCGTTTAGCGGGCTACCGTCATGCGCTGCAGGAGGCGGGGATTAGCCTGGATCCGCAGCTGATAGTGCAGGGTGCCTGGAGTACAGAGAGCGGTTACCAGGCTGGATGTGAGCTGCTGGCACGCAGTGTTCCGTTTACCTGTGTACTGGCCGCCAATGACGATATGGCTATTGGTCTGGCAAAAGCTTTTCAGGAGGCGGGGAAAAGCGTGCCGGAAGCGATCTCGCTTGCCGGATTTGATGATGCGGTCATCGGAAAGTATTACACACCCTCTTTAACGACCGTTCATGTTCCTGTCGATGAAATGATCCGTGATGCGATGGAAATTATATTGCGACCTGAAGAGAGAGCGCTATTTTCGCATCAGGGAACGCTGGTGAGCCGGGACTCAGTCGCTCGCTGTCCTGAAATCTGTTAATGGATGTGGCGGTGAGAGGGGGATGGATTCGCTGCGCTCACCCTGCGGGCAGCGTCGCAGGCGCCGCTGTCCAGCGCGCTGCGCACGCTGTCGCACTCCGGCGGGACTTCTCACCCCCTCTGTGCGGTGCAATAGGCAAAAAAAAAGCCTGAACTTTCGTTCAGGCTCTTCTTCAGAATGTGGCGGTGAGAGGGGGATGGATTCGCTGCGCTCACCCTGCGGGCAGCGTCGTATACGACGCTGTCCAGCGCGCTGCTCACGCTGTCGAACCCCTGCGGGGCTTCTCACCCCCCCTCTGTGCAGTGCAATATGCAAAAAAAAGCCTGAACTTTCGTTCAGGCTCTTCTTCAGAATGTGGCGGTGAGAGGGGGATGGATTCGCTGCGCTCACCCTGCGGACAGCGTCGTATACGACGCTGTCCAGCGCGCTGCGCACGCTGTCGAACCCCTGCGGGGCTTCTCACCCCCTCTGTGCAGTGCAATAGGCAAAAAAAAGCCTGAACTTTCGTTCAGGCTCTTCTTCAGAATGTGGCGGTGAGAGGGGGATGGATTCGCTGCGCTCACCCTGCGGGCAGCGTCGTATACGACGCTGTCCAGCGCGCTGCGCACGCTGTCGAACCCCTGCGGGGCTTCTCACCCCCTCTGCACGGTGCAATAGGCAAAAAAAAAGCCTGAACTTTCGTTCAGGCTCTTCTTCAGAATGTGGCGGTGAGAGGGGGATTCGAACCCCCGATACGTTGCCGTATACACACTTTCCAGGCGTGCTCCTTCAGCCACTCGGACACCTCACCACATTTACTTCGCTGACCGCGCTGGGTCAACGGGGCGCTACTATAGGGAGTCGACTGAAAACGGTCAAGCACTATTTTTTTCTTTTGATCTATTCGCTTAAGCTCTGTACGAATCGATCTGCCCGACCCTGAAACGGGCAATTTACAGGCCCTTATCTGCCGGAATTTTCAACGTTATGGAAAAGCAGACCGAATAAGGGCGACATCCCGGCGAGGCTGCCGGTCCGATGTCACCCTGACGAATCAGCTTTTCACACGGTCAGCAAAACTTTTACGCAGTTTCTGCAGCTTGGGTGGGATTACCGCCATGCAGTAGCCATTGCGCTGACCTGCGCCTTCCCAGTAATCCTGGTGATAGGCTTCCGCCGGATACCACTCTTTCAAAGGCTCGATGGTGGTCACTACCGGCACCTCATGGTCCGCCTGGGCGCGAGCAATGGCGGCGCGCGCTTCCGCTTCCTGTTCCGCATTGGCCGGGAAAATCGCCGAGCGGTACTGCGTGCCGATGTCGTTACCCTGACGGTTAAGCTGCGTCGGATCATGCGTAACGAAGCTGATATCCAGCAGATCGCCGAAGCTCACTTTCTCCGGGTCAAAGCCAATACGAATCGCTTCCGCATGACCGGTGGCCCCGCTGCAGACCTGCTCATAGGTAGGATTAGGCCGGGCGCCACCGGTATAACCACTTTCCACCGACTCAACGCCGATCACATCTTTAAATACTGCTTCGGTGCACCAGAAACAGCCACCTGCGATCACTGCATATTCGATTGCCATAATATTTTACTCCTGTCAGGTCGAAAGAGTTGAATGGGGACGGAATGAGGGGCTTTCAACTACAACAGCATCTCAGGTTTAAAATCGCCGCTCTTATCCAGCATTTTATCGCCCATTACGCTGAACCGGCCTTCACCGGTGTAGTGCAGCGTCGCGGGATACTCCGGCTGTTCGGCGACATGCGCTTTCACGATTTCAAAAATAAACAGGTTATAACGGGCCACCATCGCATCGTCATAGAGCTGGCATTCGAAGCTGGCAAAACATTCGGCAATCATTGGGGCGCCCACCACCTGAGCCGGTTCCGGCGTGAGGTTGAAAGCGCTGAATTTATCGAGCTGGTCACCATGGCTGTTGCCGATGGCGACCACTTCGTCAATCAGCGAGGCGGAGGGGATGTTCAGGACACACTGACCGCTGTGACGGATCAGCTCATGACTGTGATTCATGCCCGCGATCATGCAGCCGACGAGGGAGGGCGAAAACTCCAGCACGGTGTGCCAGCCGAGGGTCATGATGTCGTGGTGATCCTGATACTGCGAACTGAGCAGCACCACCGGACCGGGTTCCAGATATTTGCGGGCTTTACTGACCGGAAAAGCATATTTGTGCATGCGCGGGCTCATGGCGTCACTCCGTCAATGAAACGTAACCATTAAGTGTAGAGCACACGGCAGAGGCAGCAGGCCGGATGACGGGCTATCTGCACGCGCAGAGAGCGGTGAACCAGAATTCTGTGTGGCAGTATCGCGAGCTTAAGGTTTCCTTAATATGCCGTCGCGATACTGTCTGCTCCAACTGAGGAGAATGCGATGAAAACGGTTTCTGCTGACCTGCCTGTAACGACCCCGCGCCCGGTAAGCGAATATGCTGCACTGCTGATTGCTGCGGGGACGGTCATTCTGTTTCTCTCGGCCTGGTTCAGCGCTTAAAACCGGACCACTGCCCGACAGCCGCTTTGATCGCGACGGTTCTCCAGGAAAAACTGGAAGCGGTGTAACTGAACGATGCGGCTGACGATGCTCAGCCCGAGTCCGATCCCGCCATAGCGGCTATCCATCCGGATAAAGGCTTTACTCAGCTCGCCACTTTTACTCTCATCAATTCCCGGTCCCTGATCTTCCACCACCATCATTGGCTGTGGTGACGCGAGCAGATGCACACTGATAGTGCTGTTCTCCGGGCTGTAGCGATGGGCGTTTTCCACCAGATTCCGCAGCAGCATCTTCAGCAGTGTTGCATCACCGCGTACAAACTGTTCCTGCGGCAGGTCGAGCAGCAGCGTCTGATTGTGCGCCTCCAGCATGATGCTCAGCTCCGCCTCCATCGGCAAAATCACATCTTCAATCAGCCCCACGTTCTGATAGGTGCCGGAGGTGAAGGACTGCCCGGCGCGTGCCAGACTCAGCAGCTGCGACACGCTGTGGGTCATCTGATCCAGCCGCTGAACCAGCGGCTGAACTTTGACATCGCTGTGACGTTCGATTAACTCCAGATGCAGGCGCAGACCGGCCAGCGGGGTGCGCAATTCGTGCGCCACATCCGCGGTAAAGAGGCGCTCACGTTCCAGGCTGCTGTTCAGGCGGGCCACCAGCTGGTTGATCGCCTGCGTCACCGCGTCAATCTCATGCACCTGGCTGTGGCATGCAACCGGGTCGAGATTCTCTTCGCTGCGGCTTTCCAGTTCTCTCTGCAGACGATAGAGCGGCCGTGTTATCCATTTCACCGCCTGATAGCAAAGCAGCAGGGTCAGGGTGATCATCACCAGACTCGGCACCGCCAGACTGGCCACGGCTTCGCGGACTTCACGCTCGACGTTGCTGTCCATATTGCGCTTCTGCAGATGCGCTTCCACCAGATACTGAATCTGCTCTTTACTTTCGTGCCAGAGCCAGACCACGCTGATCACCTGGAAAACCAGCAGGATCAGGCCAATAGTCAGGATAAGGCGAAAGCGCATACTGCGATGATCGAAACGTCCTATCATGTTGCCTCACGAAGGCCATCCTGCGTGACAAGCGCATAACCAAAGCCGCGCACGGTGCGGATGGCGCTTTTGCCAATTTTGTCGCGCAGATTATGAATATGCACTTCCAGGGTATTGGTCGAAGGTTCGGTTTCCCAGTTGTAGATATCCTGATAGAGAATTTCGCGGTGAACCGGATTGCCGGCCTTAAGCATCAGCCGCGACAGGATTGCGAACTCTTTAGGCGTCAGGTCCAGCAACACGTCGCTGAGCGAGATCTGACGATGGGTCATATCCAGCGCCAGCGCGCCCACTCTCACCTGGGTATCCCCCTGATTGACATTACGGCGGATCAGGGCACGGATCCGTGCCAGCAGCTCATCCAGCGAGAACGGTTTAATCAGATAGTCATCCGCGCCAGCGTCAAGCCCGGCGATGCGCTCGCTGATGGTGTCGCGTGCGGTCAGGATCAGTACCGGCGTCATCTTCTTCTGCCGCCGCAGACGGATCAGGAAATGGAGTCCATCTTCGTCCGGCAGACCCAGATCCAGCACTACCAGGCTGTAAAGCCCGCTGGCAAAGTGCGCCTCGGCATCGCGTACCCGTGTCACGCCGTCGCAGACATAGCCTTCACCTTCCAGCGCCAGCATCAGCCCCTGCAGCAGCAGGGCGTCATCTTCAACAATCAGTATCTTCATTAGGGTTGGCTCCGACACGACGTCAAAATATCATCCGCAGGTACATATTCGTGGGTTGCGGTGCCGGTTAATCCCAGCAGGGTAGAGAACAGATTATCCTGAGAGAAATCATCTGTCGCGGCCAGTTTAGTCAGGCAGCTGCGGTTAACCGCAAAACGATGCTGATAATCGTCTGACAGCCAGAGCAGCAGCGGGACATGTTTCTGCGTATCCGGCGCGATAGCATAGGGCAGACCATGCAGATAGGCGCCATTTTCGCCCAGCGATTCCCCGTGATCAGAAAGATAGACCAGGCTGGTAGTAAAACGATCCTGATGCGCGCGCAGGATGCCGATGGCCTTATCAACAATGTGATCCACATTAACTATCGTGTTGTCATAGGTGTTGACCAGCTGCTGCTGCGAGCAGTCCTGGATCTGATTGGTATCACAGGTCGGGGCAAACTGACGCAGCTGCGGCGGATAGCGATGGCTGTAGGTCGGCCCATGGCTGCCAATCGTGTGCAGGACAATCACTGCGTTACCTTTCAGCTGGCTGATGTATTCATCCAGACCATGGAACAGGACGTCGTCATAGCATTCGCCATCGATACACATGCCGGGCAGATTCAGGCTGGTCATATCCTGATGCGGAACCCGATCGCAGGCACCTTTGCAGCCCCCGTCATTCTCATTCCATAGCACGCTGATCCCGGCGCGCTGAATCACATCCAGCAGCCCCTCCTGATGGGCGGCCAGTACATCGTCGTAGTGGGCGCGCGGCATGTTGGAGAACATGCAGGGCACCGACACCGCAGTCGCCGTTCCGCAGGAGGTGGTGTGCGGGAAGTAGATTACATCATCTTTTGCCAGCAGCGGATTGGTCAGCCGCGTATAGCCGCCCAGCGAGAAGTTCTGTGCACGCGAGGTCTCGCCCAGAACCAGAATGGTGAGCTGAGGTTTACCGGTGCTGTGGCCGGGCAGCAGATGCGCATCCTCCCCGATGCGTACCAGCGGCACGTTCTGCAGCTCCTGATGCTTATACCAGGAGAGCGTCGCGGCGATGCTGTTTGACGGGCTCAGTGCTTTCACCAGTTCACGGTTATTACGGAACAGCGACGCGTAATCTTTATAGAAGAGCAGAGCAACCAGCACGATCAGCGCGGCCGAAAGGATCAGGCTGAGCAGGCGTGCCAGTACGCCGCGCAACTGCTGCCGTTTTACCCGTGGCCAGAACATCAGCAACGCCATCAGTACGCCCGAGGTCAGCAGTGTAAAAATCAGTTGCGGTGTGATCAGCGCAAAGGTTTCTGAGGCGGTGGTGTCCATCATATTGGTGATCATCGAGCGATCAATCACGATGTGATAGGTCTGAATAAAAAACTGCGCCGAGGCGGAAACCAGAATAAACAGCGCAGCCAGCAGCCTGTCCAGCCAGAAAAATGAGGCCAGGGTCAGCGCGATATTAATGACGCTGAAGGCGACCAGCGGCATCGATAAAAAGACCAGCGTGGTATGAAGGCTATCCAGCGGCATTACCGCCAGCACCTGCCGGTAATAGGCAATATTCAGAAATACCGCGATGTAGATCGCAGCGAAGATCAGCAAGCTGAGGCGGCTAATCAGCGGCCTTTTAAGGGTAAACGCCATGAGAGCAGAAACCAGAGTAATAAAAGTGTCACGATAGTGCGCTTTCAATATTAGGAATACCTTAAGACGCTTAAGGTTTGATCGCGGCCTGTTGTCCCAATTGCAATGCAGGCCATACCCAGGTCATGCCTGGACCGGAGCCGCGCTCGTTAGCCTGAAAGGTACAGGCTGACGAGGCGCTTTTCTGCTTATTTAACCGCAGCGGCTGGCATGAAAACTGCATATTTCTGGCGTAACCCCTATTAATGACTACACTTAACGCGAAGGTGTTCTCAGGTAGTCAGTATTGTCAGCAACGCGTTTGCACGTTTGAGGAGAGTGACCTATCGAATCACCCTGTTTTACCCCTCAATCACCGCCTTTCAGAATTTCCCGCTTGCTGACCTGACTGCGTCAGGACATTCTTGTTTTAACTCAATGTTTTATTCAATACGATTTCAGGAGAAGTGACGTGAATCAGGTGGCAGACCCTCATGCCAGTTACCCGACATTAACGAACGGACAGTACGCCTTCTTTTTTGATGTCGATGGAACGCTGGCAGCAATTCAGTCCCGTCCCGAAGCGGTCTTTATTCCTGAGCAGGTTATCGCCCAACTTCAGCAGCTCTCTGCCCACTCGCAGGGCGCACTTGCGCTGGTTTCTGGCAGACCCATTGAACAACTCGATGCGCTGGCTGCGCCCCTGAAGGGGCCGGCGGCGGGTGTGCACGGTGCTGAACGCCGTGACGCAGAAGGGCACCTGCAGCGCATCAGCCTGCCCGTTGAGGTTGAGCAGTCGCTCAGGACCGAACTGCAGGATGCGATGGCCGCCTGGCCAGGTACCCAGCTGGAAGTCAAAGGCATGGCCTTTGCCCTTCACTACCGCCAGGCAATGCAGCACGAGCAGGATGTCCTGCGTCTGGCCGAACAGTCCATAAGGCGTTTTCCGGGACTGGCGCTCCAGCCGGGAAAATGTGTGGTAGAAATTAAACCGCAAGGTATCGATAAAGGCGCTGCTATCAGCGACTTTATGCAGCAGCCCCCGTTTGCCGGACGGACGCCGGTCTTTATCGGTGACGATCTGACAGACGAGAAAGGCTTTGCCGCCGTGAACGCAGCGCAGGGCATTTCCATAAAAGTGGGTGAGGGTGCCACTCAGGCCAACTACCGGCTTGAAGATGTGAATGCAGTTTACGGCTGGCTGGAAAAAACATTATTACTATCAGAACAAGACAACGTCGGTAAGGAGTTTAGGTTATGAGTCGTTTAGTGGTTGTATCTAACCGTGTCGCCATGCCAGATGGGTCTAAAACCAGCGCAGGCGGCCTGGCCGTCGGCATTCTCGATGCACTGAAAAGCACCGGTGGCTTGTGGTTTGGCTGGAACGGTGAAATCAGCGAATTCACAGGCGAAGAAGAGGAAGAGGTCAGAGTCCAGGAACATGAAGGTATCGAATATGCCTCATTCCCGCTGAGCCAGAATGATTACGATCTCTATTATTGCCAGTTCTCCAATACGGTTATCTGGCCTGCTTTCCATTATCGCCTTGATCTGGTGCAGTTCCAGCGTGAAGCCTGGGAAGGCTACTGCGATGTTAATGATGCGGTGGCGCAGCGTTTAAAACCGCTGATTAAGCCGGACGACATTGTCTGGATCCACGATTATCACTTTTTACCGTTCGCCGCAGCACTCCGTCGCGCAGGCATCAATAACCGTATCGGTTTCTTCCTGCATATTCCTTTCCCGACGCCCGAAATATTCAATGCGCTGCCGCCGCATAAAGAGCTGCTGGAAATGCTGTGCGAATATGACCTGCTGGGCTTCCAGACCGAATCAGATCGCGTGGCCTTCCTCGACAGCGTCAGCCAGCTGACGCAGTTGCAGAACAAAGGCGATAAAAAACATCGTGCCTTTGGCAATACCTTTATGACCGAGGTTTATCCGATTGGGATTGAGCCAGACAGCATTAAAGAGATGGCCGAAGGACCGCTGCCGCCAAAAATGGCCGCAATGAAGAAAGAGCTGGGCGATGCGCGCAATATTATCGCCTGTGAACGTCTCGATTATTCCAAAGGTCTGCCAGAACGTTTCCTCGCCTATGAAGCTCTGCTGGAGAACTTCCCACAGCACCGTGGCAAAATTCGTTACTCGCAGATTGCACCGACGTCACGTGGCGATGTGCAGGCCTATCAGGATATCCGTCATCAGCTGGAAACCGAGGCAGGGCGCATTAATGGTAAGTACGGTACGCTGGGCTGGACTCCGCTCTACTACCTTAACCAGCATTTCGACCGTCGCCTGCTGATGAAAATCTTCCGTCTGACCGATGTGGGTCTGGTAACACCGCTGCGTGACGGTATGAACCTGGTGGCGAAAGAGTATGTGGCGGCGCAGGACCCGGACGATCCGGGCGTACTGGTGCTGTCGCGTTTTGCCGGCGCGGCTAACGAGCTGACGTCAGCGTTAATCGTTAATCCTTATGACCGTGATGAGGTTGCCGCTGCGCTGGATAAAGCGATTACCATGCCGCGCACTGAAAGAATCTCCCGCTACAACGATATGATGGCGGTTTTGCGCAGGAACGACATCACAGCCTGGCGCGAGAGCTTCCTGAAAGATCTGGAACGCATCGATCCACGCAGCGTGGACCACAACACCGTTAACAAAGTCGCGACCTTCCCGAAACTCGCTTGATCACACTGACAGCGGCAGCGGTATCTTCGGGTATCGCTGCCGTTTTACGTTTTTCTTCCGACACGCCCATTTACGCTGCATTGTCATCAGCAAACGCTTTTCTGCGCGCGTTATCCGCTGCAAAGTGTGACCCAGTTCATGCAGGGCTCAGTGCAACCTCCTGTCAGCCTGCGGCTGGTCACTTTCTTTACCTTTTTTACTCAAGTCTGGCGTTGCGCTGCCGATAAAAAAAGAGGCGAAGCATAACCTGTTGTTAATTCATTCGTCTTTCTTATATAAAAGCCTGTTACATCAGGCGCTGGAGCCTTAATACTTTGTCGAAATGAGTTACATACGCTTGCCAGAAACCCGTCATACTGCCGCCTGAGACTTACGCTTTCATTACTCACTTCCTGCGATACTCCCATTAAGTAACTAATTTACCTGCAAATACTCACCGCTATGAACAGCATAAAATGCTGTTAACTCATCGCCAGATGGTTCTAAATAGGGCGATAAAACAATTAGCACACGATATCGATCCCCGCCTGTTCAACGCGTCGAATAACGCTGCAATTACCCTCTATTAAGCCTTTCTCAGGACAAATTGGACTTAAAAACACAATTTTCTGCTCATAAATTGACCAGAAGGTAAGCGATGGTAAAGGGTTGCTGAAGAAATTTGCCTTAAAAGTGTGATCTGCATCACACTTTATCTAAAATTTCATCTGGCTGTCGTTGTATGTCGAAATCAGACGATATAGATTTGCGTTGTTTTCGGATTAGTCCTAAAAAACGTAAGAAGACATCACGGAAGGTGTCCAGAACCCAAAAATAAAATGGCATGGTTTTTTGACCTTCGGTGGGTCTGAAACCCACAAAAAACAGAAGGCAGAAAGCATGGTATTAATGATATCTGAAGGTTTCTTTGCCATCTTTTGATTTAACAAACAGCAGCTCGAACCGCAGGGAACTTTCTGCGATACAGTTACGTCTCATCTCTCAGGATGGAAAATAAATGGGCACCTCTGAAGTACTGAAACATATTTACGACCTCAACTTGTCTTATTTACTGCTTGCGCAGCGTTTAATTAACCAGGATAAAGCTTCTGCAATGTTTCGCCTCGGCATTGATGAGAAAATGGCAAGTGCATTATCTGAATTAACATTACCTGAGATGGTAAAAATGGCGGAAACCAATCAACTGGTTTGTCAGTTCCGTTTTACCGACAGCACAGCGATTAATCGTCTGACACAGGAATCCCGCGTGGATGATTTACAGCAAATCCACACCGGTATTTTATTATCAAGCGGCTTACTGCGTAATGCGTCTAAAGATGATCTGCCTGCTAAAAAGAGAGCAATGTCATGAGTGAAAAAAGTATTGTTCAGGAAGCCCGTGATATTCAACTGGCAATGGAGCTGATCACCTTAGGTGCGCGCTTACAGATGTTAGAGAGCGAAACCCAGCTGAGCCGCGGCCGGTTGATCAAGCTCTATAAAGAACTGCGTGGCAGTCCGCCACCCAAGGGCATGCTGCCGTTTTCGACTGACTGGTTTATGACCTGGGAGCAGAATATTCACGCCTCGATATTCTGTAACGCCTGGAAATTTTTGTTGAAAACCGGTCTGTGCAGCGGCGTCGATGCCGTGATCAAAGCCTACCGGTTATATCTTGAACAATGTCCGCAATCGGACGAGGGCCCGCTGTTGGCGCTGACCCGCGCCTGGACCCTGGTCCGATTCGTTGAAAGTGGCATGCTGGAACTGGCGGATTGTAAGTGTTGCAATGGCAGCTTTATTAATCATACGCATCAGCCCGTTGGCAGCTTCACCTGCAGCCTGTGCCAGCCGCCATCACGTGCCGTAAAAAGACGTAAACTTTCTGCAGAACCTGCCGATATGTTTCCACAACTGCTGGATGAACAGGTTAAACACGCCGTTTAAGTTTGTTCGCATTGTGGAAGTCATCCAGCAGCGGTTAATACCGCTGCTTTTTTTTGCTTGCGGTTCAGGAATAACAGCTGCTGCGCTGGCGTCGCTTCCACCAACACGTTTCGGACGTAAGGAATTTTTGTGCTGATAATTATAGGTTACCTGGTTGTTTTAGGCTCCGTGTTAGGCGGATACGCACTGGTAGGTGGCCATCTGGGCGCGCTTTATCAGCCGGCTGAATTATTAATGATCGGAGGTGCCGGAGCGGGTGCTTTTTTAGTCGGCAACAATGGCAAGTCGATTAAAAAAACGCTGAAGGCGCTGCCTCTGTTATTCCGCGGGTCAAAATACAATAAAGCGGTTTATATGGATTTGATGGCGCTGCTTTATCGCCTGATGGCGAAGTCGCGTCAACAGGGGATGCTGTCGCTGGAACGCGATATTGAAGATCCCAGCCAGAGCGAAATTTTTGCTAATTATCCTCGTATTCTTGCCGATAAACAGTTAGTCGATTTTATCACTGATTATTTGCGCCTGATGGTGAGCGGCAATATGAACGCCTTTGAAATTGAAGCGTTGATGGATGAAGAGATCGAGACCTACGAACACGAATGTGACGTACCAGCGCAAAGTATTGCCGCGGTGGGTGACGGCCTGCCCGCTTTCGGTATCGTGGCGGCGGTAATGGGGGTTGTCCATGCGCTCGCCTCAGCTGACCGTCCGGCGGCGGAACTGGGCGCGCTGGTGGCTCACGCGATGGTAGGAACTTTCCTGGGGATCCTGCTGGCTTACGGATTTATCTCGCCGCTGTCATCGGTGTTGCGCCAGAAGTGTGCGGAAACGACCAAGATGATGCAGTGCATCAAGGTGACCCTGCTGTCGAGCCTCAACGGATACGCGCCACAGATTGCGGTGGAATTTGGTCGTAAAACGCTTTACTCCGCCGAGCGTCCGTCGTTCAGCGAACTGGAAGAGCATGTGCGTAACGCCAAAAACCCGGCTAAACAAACTTCGGACGAGACCTCATGAAACACGGCAATCGCCCAATTGTGCTGATTAAAAAGCGCAAACATAAAGGCCATGAAGGCAGCCACGGATCGTGGAAGATTGCCTACGCCGACTTTATGACGGCGATGATGGCCTTTTTTATGGTGATGTGGCTGCTGTCGATCGCCAACCCGCAGGAGCTGGTGCAGATCGCTGAGTATTTCAAAACGCCGCTGAAGGTGGCTCTGACCGGGGGGGCGCGCAGCAGTGACAGCGAAAGCCCCATTCCGGGTGGCGGTGACGATCCGACGAAGAAAGAGGGTGAAGTGAAGAAAGCTGTCGATATGGATGCCCAGAAACGGCAGCTGGATGAGATTCGCCTTAACCGGCTGCGTGAAAAGCTGGACCAGTTGATTGAAGCCGATCCGCGCCTGAAAGCGCTGCGTCCGCATCTGATTATCAACATGGTGGAAGAGGGGCTGCGTATTCAGATTATCGACAGCCAGAACCGCCCGATGTTTAAGACCGGCCGGGCCGAAGTTGAGCCTTACATGCGCGACATTCTGCGCGCAATAGCGCCGATTCTGAATGATATTCCCAACCGCATCAGCCTGGCCGGGCATACTGACGATTTTCAGTATGCCAGCGGCGACAAAGGCTACAGCAACTGGGAACTGTCGGCTGACCGGGCCAACGCCTCGCGCCGTGAACTGGTGATGGGCGGCCTGGATGGCGGCAAAGTTTTACGAGTGTTGGGCATGGCTGACACCATGCGCCTGAAAAATCGCGGCGGGAATGACGCAGTGAACCGCCGCATCAGCCTGCTGGTGTTGAACCACGACACCGAAGCAGCAATAGAAAAAGAAAACGCAGAAAGTGATGCCGTCCAGATCAGCGATCCGGCGGCGATTGAACAGATTCGCGCACCGCTGGCAACACCAGGCAGCGCGGTGAATACAGCAGCCCCCTCACAACCGAGGTGATTCCCGTGAGTATGGACATCAGCGATTTTTACCAGACGTTTTTTGATGAAGCCGATGAGCTATTAGCGGATATGGAACAACACCTGCTGGGTCTTGACCCGCAGGAGCCAGATTCTGAGCAGCTTAACGCCATCTTCCGTGCCGCTCACTCCATCAAGGGTGGGGCCGGAACCTTTGGTTTTACGGTATTGCAGGAAACGACTCATATCCTGGAAAACATTCTGGATGGTGCTCGTCGCGGCGAGATGCAGCTCAGCACCGACATCATCAACCTGTTTTTGGAAACCAAAGATATTATGCAGGAACAGCTCGATGCTTATAAAACCGCGCAGGAGCCTAACGCGGAGAGCTTTAAATATATCTGTGAAGCATTACGCCAGCTGGCGCTCGAGGCGAAAGGCCTGCCGGTCGACGCGCCTGTGCCTGTCGCGGCTGTCAGCCACGCGCCGGTGAGCGCAGACGCGGCCAGCACGGGCGGCCTGCGTGTCCGCCTGATCGATCTCAAAGAAAAAGAGGTCGATCTGATGCTGGAGGAAATGGGCAATCTTGGCACGCTGACCGACGTGAAGAAGGGCACCAGCACGCTGGATGTCTGCATTGACGGCGTGGGTAAAGATGACATCGTGGCCGTGCTCTGCTTCGTTATCGACGAAGCGCAGATCCACTTCCCTGAGGCAGACGATGCCGCAGCCGTCCCGGTGGCGCTGGCCACCGCGCCGCAGGTTGAAGAGGTTCACACCGCCAGCGTCACCGAACTGCCCGTGGCAGCGGTGAAGCGGGAGAGCAAGCGCGCAGCGGCGCCAGCCAAGTCGAGCGAATCCACCAGTATCCGCGTGGCGGTCGAAAAGGTCGATCAGCTGATTAACCTGGTGGGCGAACTGGTGATTACCCAGTCAATGCTTGCCCAGCGTTCCGGTGAACTCGATCCGGTGGCGCACGGCGACCTGCTGAACAGCATGGGTCAGCTGGAGCGTAACGCCCGCGATCTGCAGGAATCGGTGATGTCGATTCGTATGATGCCGATGGAATATGTCTTCAGCCGCTTCCCGCGTCTGGTGCGTGATCTTGCCAGTAAACTGGGTAAAGAAGTTGAACTGACACTGCTGGGCAGCTCAACCGAACTTGATAAGAGTCTGATTGAGCGCATCATCGATCCGTTAACACACCTGGTGCGTAACAGCCTCGACCACGGTATCGAAACCCCGGAAAAACGCCTGGCAACCGGTAAAACGGCGACTGGCAACCTGACGCTTTCTGCGGAACATCAGGGCGGCAACATCTGCATTGAAGTTTCGGACGACGGTGCAGGCCTGAACCGTGAACGTATTCTGGCAAAAGCCCTCTCTTCCGGTCTGCCGGTTCACGAAAACATGAGCGATGAAGAAGTCGGCATGCTGATCTTCGCGCCGGGCTTCTCTACTGCCGAGCAGGTGACCGATGTCTCAGGACGCGGCGTCGGCATGGACGTGGTGAAACGAAACATCCAGGAGATGGGCGGTCACGTTGAAATCGCTTCGAAGCAGGGCAAAGGGACCACTATCCGTATCCTGCTGCCGCTGACGCTGGCGATCCTGGATGGCATGTCCGTCCGCGTGGCCGACGAAGTCTTTATTCTGCCGCTGAATGCGGTGATGGAATCGCTGCAACCGCGCGCCGAAGAGCTGAAACCGCTGGCCGGTGGCGAGTGTGTACTTGAAGTGCGTGGCGAATATCTGCCGCTGGTCGAGCTGTGGAACGTCTTTGATGTGCAGGGCGCGAAAACCGAAGCCACGCAGGGCATCGTGGTGATCCTGCAGAGCGCGGGCAAGCGTTACGCGCTGCTGGTCGATCAGCTGATTGGTCAGCATCAGGTGGTGGTGAAAAACCTGGAAAGTAACTATCGCAAGGTGCCGGGCATCTCCGCAGCAACCATTCTGGGCGATGGTAGCGTGGCGCTGATTGTTGATGTTTCAGCACTGCAGTCACTTAACCGTGAAAAACGTGTGGCCGGCGCTGCCGCCTGATTGATAACGAAAGGGTAAATATTATGAATGGAATGGCAACCGTGACAAAAATCGCTGGCGAAACTGTCGGCCAGGAGTTTCTGGTCTTCACACTCGGCGACGAAGAGTACGGCATCGATATCCTTAAGGTTCAGGAAATTCGTGGCTATGATCAGGTGACGCGCATCGCGAATACCCCTGATTTTATCCGTGGCGTTACTAACCTGCGCGGCGTGATTGTGCCGATTATCGATCTGCGCGTGAAGTTTGCGCAGCCCGATGTTGAATACAACGAAAACACCGTGGTGATCGTACTGAATCTGGAAAACCGTGTGGTCGGTATCGTGGTTGACGGCGTGTCAGATGTCCTGTCACTGACCCAGGATCAGATCCGTCCTTCACCAGAGTTCGCCGTCACCATGTCCACCGAGTACCTGACCGGTCTGGGTGCCCTGGGTGAACGTATGCTGATTCTGGTTGACATCGAGAAGCTGCTCAGCAGCGACGAGATGGCGCTGGTGGATAATCTGCGCACCGCATAATCACCGCATCACGGGCCGGATATGACCGGCCCGTAATCGTTTCGCCCCGCAATAAATCCTTTAAAATCATCACTTGCGCACGATCCGATCCTAATTTCCTGCCTGCCGCTGCCGATAAACTCAAAGCTACCTTAAATCACCTACTTTTTTCAGGGTTAATTATGTTAACGAAAATTCGCGTTGTCACCAGCCTGTTCATGGTGCTGCTGGTCTTTGGGCTGCTTCAGGCCATATCCGGTTCTGTTTTCTACTCGGCGTTAAGTCACGACAAAGAGAGTTTTGCGGTGTCGCAGCTGGCGACGCAAAACACCCAGTCGCTCAACGATGCCTACATGAGCCTTAACCAGAGCCGGGTACTGCTGACCCGTATTCAGCTGCGTTTTGCCACCAGCAAACTGGAAGGGAAAACTGCAGACGTTGCCGGTCTGTTCGATGAGAGCAAAAGTTTCCTGCGGGCGGCCGACGGCTTCTATAAAGCGTTTAAATCCACGCCGGATACGCCGGGGTTAGATCCGGCGCTCAACAGTCAGCTTGATCAGCGCTACAGCGACTACGCTGCCGCGTTAAACAGCATGCAGGGCGCTCTGCAGGCCAGCGATCTGGCGGCTGCCGGAAAAATTCCTGTCGCGCCCAGCCAGAGTGCCTTCATGACGCTTTACCGCGAATGGCGTGCCGACCAGAATCGGCTGGCGACACTGGGTGTGCAAAAGAACAGCGAAGCCTACAGCCGCATGATGTGGACACTGGCCTTTATCATGGGGGCGGTGCTCGCGGTCATCGTGCTCTGCTGGGTAGGACTGCGCCGAATCGTGCTGACGCCGCTGAACAGCAGTATCAGTCACATTCAGCACATTGCCCAGGGGGATCTGACCCAGCCGATTGAGGTGACGGGGCGCAACGAGATGACGCAGCTTGCGGCCAGCCTGCATGATATGCAGCAGTCTCTGGTGCGGACCGTCACCCAGGTGCGCGAAGGATCGGATGCGATTTTCACCGGCGCCAGCGAAATTGCTGCCGGTAATAACGACCTGTCTGCCCGTACGGAACAGCAGGCAGCCTCGCTGGAGCAGACCGCAGCCAGCATGGAGCAGCTCACCGCGACGGTGAAACAGAATGCTGAAAATGCCCGTCAGGCTTCAAAACTGGCGCTCAGTGCGTCGGAAACGGCTGAAAAAGGCGGCAGCGTCGTGGATGGGGTGGTGAAAACCATGAGCGACATCGCGGGCAGTTCGAAAAAGATCGCCGATATTACCAGCGTCATTGATGGCATCGCTTTCCAGACCAATATCCTGGCGCTGAACGCCGCGGTAGAAGCCGCGCGTGCCGGTGAGCAGGGGCGGGGCTTTGCGGTGGTTGCCGGCGAGGTGCGAAACCTGGCGCAGCGTAGCGCCCAGGCAGCCAAAGAGATTAAGGGACTGATTGATGACTCCGTTAACCGGGTTAATGTCGGTTCTCAGCTGGTCGGCACTGCGGGTGAAACCATGAGCGACATCGTAAACGCGGTTACGCGCGTCACCGATATCATGGGGGAAATCGCTTCGGCATCGGATGAGCAGAGCCGCGGTATCGATCAGGTCGGTCAGGCCGTCACCGAGATGGACCGCGTAACCCAGCAGAATGCCGCGCTGGTGGAAGAGTCCGCCACGGCCGCCGCCTCGCTGGAAGATCAGGCCAGCCGGTTAAGCCAGTCTGTTGCCCTGTTCAGAATAAAACGCGGCGACGTGCAGCAGAGTCTGACGAAACATCTGCCCATCGCGGCGCCGGTCACGGCGGCGCAGATCCCGCGCAAGGCACTGACCGCGCCAGTCAGTGACACGCACTGGGAAACCTTCTGACAGCACGATGCGCATCCTGCGGGATGCGCAGTTTCGGCAAAGGTTATGCTACGTAAAGCCAGACTCAGAAGTACATGCTGATAAAAATAATTACAAAAGCCACTTCTCTCCTGAAAGCGCTTAAAAGCGTTAATCAATCCCGCGAACGCGCCGATATAGCGGCTGCACCTTAATCAACCTCCAGGGGAAAGTGATGTTAAAAAAAATAAAAGTCGTAACCAGCCTGATCGCGGTACTGGTTATCTTTGGCGCGCTCCAGCTGGTTTCGGGCAGCCTTTTCTGGTCAGCACTGCATAAAGACAAAGAAGCGTTTGCGCTATCGCAGGTTTCTAATCGCAATGTCACGGAGATGACCGACGCCTATATTTCGTTAAACAACAGCCGTACCACGCTGAACCGCGGCATGCTGCGCTTACAGACCAGCATGGCATCACAAATGAATGGCGGGCAGCTTGATGAACTGATCGCCAAAGCACAGAAACAGTTAGTGGAAGCCGATCGCCACTTCAAAATCTACTACCACCTGCCGACCACGCCGGGTCTGGATGAAACGCTCGGCGACAAGCTGGAAGCTGACTATGCCAGCTATGAGAATGGCCTGAAGGCGATGGTGAAGAGTCTGCAGGCGCGCGATCTGGAAGGGATGTTCAAAGAGAACATCGAACAGAAACAGGTCGCCATGCAGAGCAGTTATGACCAGTGGCGTACACGCCAGACCGTCCTGTCCGATCAGGGCATGGCACAAAACCAGAGAGCGTTCACGCAGATGATGTGGCTGCTGGCCGTTATTGGCGTGGTCGTGCTGGCGGTGATTATCAGCTGCTGGTTTGGCCTGCGTCAGGTGCTGATTCAGCCGCTGCAGCAGCTACTGGTGCAGATTCGCACCATCGCGTCCGGAGATTTGACGCAGTCAATCAGGGTGGAAGGACGTAACGAGATGAGCCAGCTGGCCGCCGGTATCCATGAGATGCAGCAGTCGCTGGTAATGACCGTCAGCAATGTGCGTGATGGCTCCGATGCCATCTTCACGGGGGCCAGTGAAATCGCCGCGGGGAATAATGATCTTTCTGCCCGCACTGAAGAGCAGGCCGCCTCCCTGGAGCAGACCGCCGCCAGCATGGAGCAGCTCACCGCCACGGTAAAGCAGAATGCCGATAACGCCCGTCAGGCGTCACAGCTGGCGCTGACTGCCTCTGAAACCGCGCAGCAGGGCGGTAAAGTGGTGGATGGCGTGGTCACGACCATGAAAGAGATTGCGGGCAGTTCAAAGAAGATTGCTGACATCATCAGTGTGATTGATGGCATCGCTTTCCAGACTAATATCCTGGCGCTGAACGCGGCGGTCGAGGCGGCCCGCGCCGGTGAACAGGGGCGCGGTTTTGCCGTGGTCGCCGGTGAAGTACGCAGCCTGGCGCAGCGCAGTGCCCAGGCCGCCAAAGAGATTAAAGGGCTGATTGAAGATTCTGTTTCTCGTGTCAACAGCGGCTCACTGCAGGTGGAACGCGCCGGTAGTACGATGAATGAGATCGTGGGTGCCGTAACGCGCGTCACTGACATCATGGGCGAGATCGCCTCTGCGTCCGATGAGCAGAGCCGTGGCATCGACCAGGTGGGGCAGGCCGTGACCGAGATGGACAGGGTGACGCAGCAGAACGCCTCGCTGGTGGAGGAGTCGGCCACCGCGGCTGCCGCACTGGAGCAGCAGGCCAGCGCATTGACCCAGGCAGTTTCCGTTTTCCGGATTTCCCGCGCCTGATTTTCTCCCCGTCCACGACAGCGGCGGCGTAAAGCCGTCGCTGTGCATAAAGTTCCCCCCTCGCCGCCGATAAATAAACACGAATCGCCAACCAATGAGGTGTTTATGTTCAGTCGAGTACGTGTTGTTTCCGGCCTGCTGTGTGTGCTGGCGCTCTTTGCGCTGCTGCAGCTCTTTTCCGGTGGGATGTTTTTTAAAACGGTTAGTTCAGATAAAGACAATTTTGCTTATAACCAGCGGTTAAACACTCTGCAACAGGCGATGGGGACTTCATGGGTTTCGCTGGTTCAGGCGCGTAATACCCTGAACCGGGCCGGTATCCGTTTTCTGCAGGATGCGCAGATGTCAGGCTCGGGCGCCAGCGTTAAAGAGCTGGTGGCACTGGCCGGCGAGGAGCTGAAACAGGCAGAAGTCAATTATCAGATCTTTAACGACAACCTGTCAGAGCAGGGCAAAACTGCCGAAAATGTGCTGGCATTACAGGCAAACTACAAGGCCTATCACGATGCACTGGCCGAACTGATGGTTTTCTTTACCACCGGCAACTTCAAAGGTTTTGTGGATCAGCCTACTCAGAGCTATCAGGATAAGTTTCAGAAAGATTACAGCGCCTGGCTGGAGCACAACAAGGAACTGGCTCAGCAGGGCGTGGAAGCGAACCAGCAGGCTTACAGCCGTTCAATCACTATCGTCATCGCCACGCTGGCCGTTACGCTGCTGATGATTATCCTGGTCTGGAACCTGATGCGCTCAGTACTGCTTCGCCCACTGCGTCAGAGTATTGAACATATTCAGCACATCGCGCGTGGCGATCTGACCCAGCCCATTGAGATTAACGTCCGTAATGAAATCGGCGAGCTGCTGACGTCGTTACAGCACATGCAGCAGGAGCTGGTGCGCACCGTTCGTACCGTGCGTGACAGCTCGGACGCCATCTATACCGGCGCCAGCGAGATCTCTATCGGCAATAACGATCTTTCTTCCCGCACCGAGCAGCAGGCTGCTTCGCTGGAGGAGACGGCAGCCAGCATGGAGCAGCTGACCGCCACCGTGAAGCAGAATGCCGAAAACGCCCGCCAGGCGTCGAAGCTGGCGCTGACGGCCTCCGAAACCGCGCAGCAGGGCGGCAAAGTAGTGGATGGTGTGGTGACCACCATGAAAGAGATTGCCGGCAGCTCCAAAAAAATCGCTGATATCACCAGCGTCATCGACGGCATAGCCTTCCAGACCAATATTCTGGCACTGAATGCGGCGGTTGAAGCCGCGCGTGCCGGTGAGCAGGGGCGTGGGTTTGCGGTTGTTGCAGGGGAAGTACGCAGCCTGGCACAGCGCAGCGCGCAGGCCGCCAAAGAGATCAAGGCTCTGATTGAAGATTCAGTCAGTCGCGTAGATACCGGATCGGTGCTGGTGGAGAGCGCCGGTGACACCATGAGCAACATCGTCAGCGCGGTCACCCGGGTGACCGACATCATGGGCGAGATTGCCTCTGCCTCAGATGAGCAGAGCCGTGGCATCGACCAGGTGGGCCTGGCCGTCACCGAGATGGATCGTGTAACGCAGCAGAACGCCTCACTGGTGGAAGAGTCGGCAGCAGCTGCTGCTGCGCTCGAAGATCAGGCAAGTCATCTCAAACAGGCCGTATCAGTGTTCAATATTGGTAAAGAATTTGTCGTTCAGGCCGTTAACAAGACAACGGCGATAAAAACGCTTCAGTCAGATGCACCGTTAGCCGTTGGTCGTTCCTCTGCGGCACGCAGTGACGACAACTGGGAAACCTTTTAATCGCCCGTCGCCCGGCCGCCGTTGAGCCGCCGGGCATCGCAGCAGACAGTTATTCTATTCAGTTCGGGCCAGGTGCAGAGATGAAAAAATCGACGGTATTAGATCAAAATGAGACGACAACGCTGCTGTCGCAGATGGTGCAGCGTTTACCGCTCTCCGATACGCATTTTCGCCGTATCAGCCAGCTGATCTATCAGCGTGCCGGTATCGTACTGGCCGACCACAAGCGTGAGATGGTTTATAACCGTCTGGTTCGTCGTCTGCGCACGCTGAATATCGACGACTTTGGTCGCTATCTGGCGCTGCTGGAGTCCGATCCTAACAGCGCCGAATGGCAGGCTTTTATCAACGCCCTGACCACTAACCTGACCGCGTTCTTTCGCGAAGCGCATCACTTTCCGATCCTGGCGGAGCATGCACGCAAGCGCCAGGGCAACTACAGCGTCTGGAGCACCGCGGCCTCAACGGGAGAGGAGCCTTACTCCATCGCGATGACGCTGGCGGAAACGCTGGGCACCGGACCGGGCAAGTTCCAGATCCATGCCAGCGATATCGATACCCAGGTGCTGGAAAAAGCGGTGGCGGGTGTCTATCGCCAGGAGGAGCTGCGTACGCTGTCACCGGCGCAGATGCAGCGTTTCTTTCTGCGCGGCACCGGTCCGCATGCGGGCATGGTACGTGCGCGTCCCGAGCTGGCCAATCTGGTCACCTACGCGCAGCTGAACCTGCTGGCGAACGACTGGTCGCTGCCGGGACCCTTTGACGCCATTTTCTGCCGCAATGTGATGATCTATTTCGATAAAGAGACGCAGGAGAAGATTCTGCGTCGGTTTGTTCCCCTGCTGAAGCCCGGCGGCATCCTGTTCGCCGGACACTCTGAAAACTTCAGTCAGATCAGTAAAGAGTTCTGGCTGCGTGGACAAACTGTCTATGGACTGACGAAGGAAAGATGATGAGCAAAATCACCGTGATGTGCGTGGATGACTCTGCGCTGATGCGGCAGTTGATGACCGAAATCATCAACAGCCATCCGGATATGGAGATGGTCGCGACAGCGCCCGATCCCCTGGTCGCCCGCGATTTAATCAAACAGTTTAATCCGCAGGTGCTGACGCTGGATGTGGAAATGCCGCGCATGGATGGCCTCGATTTCCTGGAAAAACTGATGCGGTTACGGCCGATGCCCGTGGTGATGGTCTCATCGCTGACCGGCAAAGGCTCTGAAATAACCCTGCGGGCACTGGAGCTGGGGGCGGTCGATTTCGTCACCAAGCCGCAGCTGGGGATCCGTGAAGGGATGCTGGCCTACAGCCAGATGATTGGCGACAAAATCCGCGCGGCTGCCCGTGCCCGCGTGCACAACCGGGCCGCGATGCCGGTGCCCGCGTCGCTGAAGGCGGGGCCGCTGCTGAGTAGCGAGAAGCTGATTGCGATTGGCTCCTCGACGGGGGGGACTGAGGCGATTCGCCATGTGCTGCAGCCGTTACCGGCGACCAGCCCGGCGCTGCTGATAACGCAGCACATGCCGCCAGGCTTTACCCGCTCCTTTGCCGAACGTCTGAACAAGCTCTGTCAGATCACGGTAAAAGAGGCCGAAGATGGCGAACGTATTCTGCCGGGCCACGCCTACATCGCGCCAGGCGCGATGCACATGGAGCTGGGGCGCAGCGGTGCCAACTATGTCGTGAAACTGAATGAAGGGCCACCGGTTAACCGGCACAAACCTTCTGTGGATGTGCTGTTTAAATCGGTGGCGACAAACGCTGGCCGGAATGCGGTGGGAGTAATCCTCACTGGCATGGGCAATGACGGGGCCGCCGGAATGCTGGAAATGCATCGGGCAGGCGCCTGGACCATTGCGCAGAATGAGGCCAGCTGTGTGGTATTTGGCATGCCGCGTGAGGCCATTGCCACGGGCGGCGTGAGCGAAGTCGTGGATTTAAGCAACATCAGCCAGCACATGCTGGCGAAAATTAGCGCCGGACAGGCATTGCGTATTTAACAGGCCCGTCCTGCCGGGCGAGACAACTCAGGAGTAGATATGGCTGATAAAAACATGCGCTTTTTGGTAGTAGACGACTTCAATACGATGCGTCGTATTGTACGTAACCTGCTGAAAGAGCTGGGCTTCAATAACGTGGAAGAAGCGGAAGATGGTGTGGATGCCCTCGGCAAACTCAAAGCGGGTGGTTTCGACTTCGTGATTTCCGACTGGAACATGCCAAACATGGATGGCCTGCAGCTTCTGCAGACCATTCGTGCCGACGCGGCAATGAGTTCACTGCCGGTGTTGATGGTGACTGCGGAAGCGAAGAAAGAAAACATCATCGCCGCCGCCCAGGCGGGCGCCAGCGGCTATGTCGTGAAACCTTTCACGGCGGCCACCCTGGAAGAGAAGCTGGGTAAAATTTTCGAAAAACTGGGCATGTAAGGAGATGTGATGAGCGACCTTCCGAAACCAACTATGGATGCCTCGGCACACGACATCATTACCCGCATTGGCTCTCTGACGCGTATGCTGCGCGACAGTCTGCGCGAACTGGGTCTGGATAAAGCCATTGCCGATGCGGCTGAAGCCATCCCTGATGCCCGCGATCGTCTGGACTATGTTGTGCAGATGACCGCACAGGCTGCTGACCGTGCGCTGAACTGTGTTGAAGCAGCACAACCTCATCAGGATAAAATGGAAGCCGGGGCAACCCAGCTGAAAAAACGCTGGGATGAGTGGTTTGAGAACCCAATCGAGCTGAGCGATGCGCGGGAGTTGGTGACGGATACGCGCGCATTCCTCACCGACGTTCCCGGGCACACCTCGTTTACCAACAAGCAGTTGCTGGCCATCATGATGGCGCAGGATTTCCAGGACCTGACCGGTCAGGTTATCAAGCGCATGATGGATGTAATCCAGGAAATTGAGCGTCAGCTGTTGATGGTGCTGCTGGAGAACATGCCAGAAGTCAGCGCAGAGAAGCGTCAGGAGGGCACCAGCCTGCTGAACGGTCCGCAAATCCACGCCGATGCACCGGGCGTGGTTGCGAACCAGGATCAGGTTGATGACCTGCTGGATAGCTTAGGATTTTAATCCCCTGATGGCCCGCCTGCGGGCAGGCCATCAGGCTGCGGTTAAGCAAAAAAGGGTCACCTCCCGGGCGGCCCCTTTTCCCATTGTCAGACTCATCCCCGAAAGAACGCCTGTTTTCCCCATCTTATCTCCGCTTTGACTCAAGCCAGATTTGGCATCCTATGCTCAGAATTCCTGCCAACCGAGGTTTGTCGTGGCTGAAGAAAGCGACGAGGACAAAACAGAATCGCCCACGGCCCACCGACTTGAGAAAGCGCGTGAAGAGGGCCAGATTCCGCGTTCGCGCGAACTGACATCCTTACTGATGCTGCTGGCTGGCATCATGATTCTGTGGATTGGCGGCAACATGATGGCGCACCGGCTGGCGGCGATGATAGCCACCGGCCTGCGTTTCGATCACGGTATGGTCAGGGATGACAAGATTATTGTCGGCCATATCGGCAGCCTCATCACCCAGGCGCTGATGGCGCTGCTGCCGTTGATGGGCGGCCTGGTGCTGGTTGCCATCGCCGCGCCAATGCTGCTCGGCGGCATCGTGTTCAGCGGCAAATCAATTAAGTTTGACCTGAAGAAACTCAGCCCGATGGCAGGTTTCAAGCGGATGTTCGCCGCGCAGGCCTGGACCGAACTCTTTAAAGGCATCCTGAAAACGATCTTAGTGGGTGCGGTGGGCTGGTGGTACATCTGGAGCCACTGGCCTGAGATGCTGCGGTTGATCAGCGAAGCGCCGGTCACGGCCCTGATTCATGGCATGGAGATGATTGCGGTCTGCTGTTCGCTGGTCATGCTGGGGCTGATCCCTATGGTGGGCTATGACGTCTTCTGGCAGCTCTACAGCCACTTCAAAAAGCTGAAAATGTCCATGCAGGAGATCCGCGACGAGCATAAACAGCAGGAGGGTGACCCGCACGTGAAAGGGCGTATCCGCCAGCAGATGCGCGCCGCCGCCCGACGTCGCATGATGGCCGATGTGCCGAAGGCCGACGTGATCGTGACGAACCCGACGCACTACTCGGTGGCCCTGCAATACAACGAGAAGAAGATGAGTGCGCCGAAAGTCATTGCCAAAGGCGCGGGTGAAATCGCCCTGAGAATTCGGGAACTGGGTGCTGAACACCGCATTCCGGTTCTGGAAGCACCGCCGCTGGCGCGTGCGCTGTACCGTCACACTGAAATTGGTCAGCATATTCCCGGCGCGCTCTATGCGGCGGTGGCCGAAGTGCTGGCCTGGGTCTGGCAGTCGCGTCGCTGGAAGCGCGAAGGCGGCCTGATCCCAGCCAAACCAAAAAACCTGCCGGTTCCGGCAGAGATGGACTTTGCAGGAGAGAGCAAAAACGATGGCTAATAACCTGGCCGCTAAACTACGTTTACCGGGCAACCTGAAAGATATGCAGTGGCAGGTGCTGGCCGGGCCGGTGCTGATCATGATGATTCTGTCGATGATGGTTCTGCCATTGCCGCCGTTCATCCTCGATCTGCTGTTCACCTTTAACATCGCCCTGTCGATCATGGTTCTGCTGGTGGCGATGTTTACCCAGCGAACCCTGGAGTTTGCGGCATTCCCGACTATTCTGCTCTTCTCAACCCTGCTGCGCCTGGCGCTGAACGTGGCCTCCACCCGTATCATCCTGATGGAAGGGCACACCGGCGCTGCGGCGGCCGGTCAGGTGGTGGAAGCGTTTGGCCACTTTCTGGTGGGCGGAAACTTCGCCATCGGTATTGTGGTGTTCATCATCCTGGTCATCATCAACTTCATGGTTATTACCAAGGGTGCCGGTCGTATCGCCGAAGTGGGCGCACGCTTTGTACTGGATGGAATGCCCGGCAAGCAGATGGCGATTGACGCCGACCTCAATGCCGGCCTGATCGGTGAGGATGAGGCCAAGCGCCGCCGTGCCGAAGTCACCCAGGAAGCAGACTTCTACGGCTCGATGGATGGTGCCAGTAAGTTCGTGCGCGGTGATGCTATCGCCGGGATCATGATCATGGTGATCAACGTTATAGGCGGCCTGCTGGTGGGCGTGGTTCAGCACGGGATGGATGCGGGACATGCGGCCGAAACCTATACGCTGCTGACCATCGGTGATGGTCTGGTGGCACAGATCCCGGCGCTGGTTATCTCTACCGCGGCCGGTGTGATCGTGACGCGGGTTGCCACCGATCAGGATGTCGGTGAGCAGATGGTCACCCAGCTATTTAAAGATCCGCGGGTTCTGATGCTCAGCGCCGGCGTCATTGGCCTGCTGGGCCTGGTGCCTGGCATGCCAAACTTCGTCTTCCTGCTGTTTACCGCCGCCTTGCTCGGGCTGGCCTGGTGGCTGCGTGGCCGCGAAATGCAGCCGAAGAAGAAACCGGAAGCGGCAGGCGGCATCACCAAAATGCCGGACACGCCTGCCACGACGGAAGCCTCCTGGACTGATGTACAGCTGGAGGATACGCTGGGCATGGAAGTGGGCTATCGCCTGATTCCGATGGTCGATCATCAGCAAAACGGCGAGCTGCTGGGCCGTATTCGCAGTATCCGTAAGAAAGTGGCGCAGGATGTTGGTTTCCTTCCGCCGGTGGTGCACATTCGCGATAACATGGAGCTGCCACCCGCACGCTATCGCATTCTGATGAAAGGGGTAGAGATTGGCAGTGGTGATGCTTACCCGGGCCGCTGGATGGCGATTAACCCGGGTACGGCTGCGGGGTCGCTGCCGGGCGAAGCCACGGTCGATCCCGCCTTTGGGCTGGCGGCGGTCTGGATCGACAGTGCGCTGAAAGAGCAGGCACAGATTCAGGGCTTTACCGTGGTAGAGGCGAGTACCGTCGTGGCAACGCACCTTAACCATCTGATTGGCCAGTACGCCAGCGAACTGTTTGGTCGTCAGGAAGCGCAGCAGCTGCTGGATCGGGTGACGCAGGAGATGCCGAAGCTGACGGAAGATCTGGTGCCAGGCGTGATCACGCTGACCACGCTGCACAAGGTATTACAGAATCTGCTGGTTGAGCGGGTGTCGATTCGCGATATGCGCACCATTATTGAGACGCTGGCGGAACATGCGCCAGTGCAGAGCGATCCGCAGGAGCTGACCAGCGTGGTGCGTGTGGCACTGGGCCGGGCGATTACGCAGCAGTGGTTCCCGGGCAATGATGAGGTGCAGGTTATCGGTCTGGATTCCACGCTGGAACGTCTGCTGCTTCAGGCACTGCAGGGCGGCGGCGGACTGGAGCCGGGTCTGGCCGATCGGCTGTTAAGTCAGGCTCAGGCGGCGCTTCAGCGCCAGGAGATGCTGGGTGCGCCACCGGTTCTGCTGGTCAATCATCCGCTGCGTGCGCTACTGGCGCGCTTCCTGCGTCGCAATCTGCCTCAGCTGGTGGTGCTCTCAAACCTTGAGCTGAGCGACAACCGCCAGATCCGCATGACGGCAACCATCGGAGGCAAATAATGCGCGGACTGATAATGTGTCTGATGTGGCTGCCCCTGATGGCGCAGGCGGGCGGGGGGGCCTGGAGCGCCAGCGCCAACGGCCCGCCGCTGGCAAATCGCGGCAGCTGGCAGCGGTCGCAGCCGCTGGTTCCGCCTGCGGATATTGCGGGTGAAGTCAGCGTCATCAGCTGGCGTTATCAGCTGAGCAGAGCGGCGCCAGCCGGGCTGGAAGTGCGGCTGTGTGGTGAGCAACGCTGCGCAACACTGGAGGGGGCCAGCGGTATCACGCGTGGACTGGCCCATCTGAACGCCCGTGAAACTCTGCACATGGTGTTTGGCTTTGCGGGCAGCGGGGCGCTGCCACCCGGATTGCGGGTGGTGAGCAGCGAAGTGATGGTGAATTACGAGTAGCAGCCGGGCGGGGGCCAGCATGGCTATGGCTTCCGCGATTTGTTGCCGCTATAAGCTGGAAGGCGTGACGCTGCAGTGGCAGCGTCCGCCTGATGCCGGCTCGTCATCCTGATAACGTTCTGCATTCTGCGATCGGTTCTGTTCCATCAGTCTTTGACCGCCAGCCGTTCATTTCCCATCGCTGTGCGTTTCCCACTGAATCTGCTCTCCCGATCATCAATCGCCACGAATCTGTGCGCAGTTTTCCCTCAGGCGTTGACACCTTTCATCCCTTCCGCAGAGTAACGACCGCCTTTTATCTCTACCTGCTGATGGAGGGTGTTCAGCAACCGGATATCGTCCGCGTCCAGCATCAGCTCGGCGGCTTTCGCGTTCTCGGTCAGATAGGCCAGCTGTTTTGTGCCCGGGATTGGCACAATCTTTTCATACTGAGCCAGCAGCCAGGCGAGCGCGATCTGTCCGGTGGTGGCGTGATATTTTTCCGCCAGCGGCGTCATTACCTTCAGCATTCGCAGATTGTGATCGAGATTTTCCTGACGGAAGCGGTCATTATTTTTACGGAAATCGCCCTCGGCAAAATCGCTGTTTCTGCGGTATTTACCGGTCAGAAAACCCCGGCCCAGCGGCGAGTAGGGCACCAGGCCGATACCGAGTTGTCTCACCATCGGCAGGATCTCCGCTTCGATATCACGCGTCCAGAGCGAATACTCGGTCTGCAGGGCGGACAGCGGATGGACGGCATGAGCCCGCGCAAGCGTAGAGGCCGACGCTTCGCACAGTCCGATGCGGGCAATTTTCCCCTCCTGCACCAGACGGCTGAGGCACTGCATGCTCTCCTCTATCGGTGTCGCCGGGCTGATGCGATGCAGGTAGAAAAGATCGATACGTTCGACACCCAGCCGTTTCAGGGAAGCCTCGCAGCAGCGGATAATATAGTCAGGCTGATTATTGATGGTGCGGGCATACGCCTCCTCTGCCGGACGTTCGATACCGCATTTAGTGGCGATGCTGACATTCAGCCGCCTGGCCGGGCTCAGGCCTGCCATAAACTGCCCGATCAGCTGCTCATTGTGGCCGCGACCATAGAGATCGGCGCTGTCGATAAAGGTGATTCCATGGTCGTGCAGCTGGTTCAGCAATTGCAATGACTGGCGGTCATCGGTCTGACCATAAAATTCACTGAGCCCCATCGCGCCATAGCCGATGGCGCTGACATTCAGATCCTGACCTAATGTGCGCTTTTTCATTGTTTCTCCTCGTAAGTGAGAAGCGATTGTTTCACTCCCGACGGGCGCAATGAATTGCTCTTTGCGTTATACAAAAAAGGTATCACCAGGAGGGATAAAACAGGGCGACGGGCGGTTTTCCTCACCACACCAGGCGGCTGTGAGGATCAGGGAGAGAGGTGCTGCAGGGCAGTGAGGACAGCCGTGTTTTTTTCACCAGCCCGAATGACAGCGTAAAGATCAATCGCCAGTGAGTCAGCGGCCCCGGCGGTGAGCGGACGGTAGCAAAGCCCGGCCTGATTAAAGGTACACGTTGACTGAGGCAGCAGGGCAAATCCCCGGCCGCGGGCGATGTGCGACAGCATCAGCAGGGAGTCATCTGGCTCTCTTACGCGTTTTAGTGTCAGGTTCAGCGTGGAAAAGTAGCGCTCACATTTGTCATAAAACAACGGGTTGGCGCTGCGCGAAAACCAGAACAGTGGCAGATCAGCCAGCATAGCCAGCGAAACCTGCACCTGCTGGCTGGCTGCGTGTGCGGCGGGTATCGCTGCCAGCAGCGGTTCACGGCAGAGCCACACGTACCGCAGGTCGCGGGTTTCAGATCCTTTCTCGCCGGTAATCACCAGATCCAGACTGTTGCGGGCCAGACTCTGCAGCAGCTGGACGGATGTCTGGGTGGGCATCTCGATCTCATCGCGGGCCTGAAGTCCCGTGAGCTGCTGACTGAGGGGGGTAATCCGTTCAATGTTCAGCGTCCGGGTCAGGCCGATGCGTACGCGGGAAGCCGCGGGCTGTGCAGCCTGCGTCAGTGCGCTCAGTGCGCTCAGGATGGCTTCAGCTTTTGCCACCAGCGCCTGCCCCGCATGGGTCAGCGTCACCTCATGCGTATTGCGGTCAAACAGCGCCTGCCCCAGCAAATCTTCCAGACTCTGAATCTGTCGGGTCAGCGGTGGCTGCGTCATACTGAGCCGCTCTGCGGCACGGCGAAAATTAAGTTCGTGCGCGACGGCCAGAAAGCACTGCAATTGCTTAATCGTGGGAAGGTGACTGCTGATGAGATGCATGGCGACAGACACGAGATCATCCTGCGGCTGAATAGCGGACGTTCAGAAAAGGAGACAGGATCAAAAACGGAGAGGGTAGCCCTCTCCGTTTCAGCGATTACATACGCTCGACGGTGTCGATGCCCAGCGTATCCAGACCCTGCTTCAGCGTTTTCGCGGTCAGCGCGGCCAGCTGCAGTCGGCTCAGACGAACGGCGTCCGATTCGGCGCTGAGGATCGGGCAGTGCTCATAGAAGCCAGAGAACAGCCCGGCCAGATCGTAGAGGTAGGCACACATAACGTGTGGCGTGCCGTCGCGCGCCACCTGCATGATGACTTCTTCAAACTGGAGCAGACGCGTGGCAAGCTGTGCTTCACGCTCTTCACCGATCACGATCTCTGCATCCAGCGAATCGGCGTCGATACCTGCCTTGCGGAACACGGAGAGGACGCGGGTATAGGCGTACTGCATGTAAGGTGCCGTGTTGCCTTCAAAGGCCAGCATATTGTCCCAGTCGAAGATGTAGTCCGTCGTGCGGCTCTTGGAGAGGTCGGCATATTTCACCGCACTGATCCCGACGACTTCCGCCAGCGCTTTGACTTCCTCTTCGCTCATCTCCGGGTTCTTCTCACGCACCAGCGTGTAAGCGCGCTGCCAGGCTTCATCCAGCAGGTCGGCGAGCTTAATAGTGCCGCCGCTACGGGTCTTGAACGGACGGCCATCTTTGCCCAGCATCATGCCAAACGCATGATGCTCCAGCGGCACCGATTCCGGCACGTAGCCCGCTTTACGGACGATAGTCCAGGCCTGCACCAGATGCTGATGCTGACGGGAATCGATGTAGTAGAGCACGCGGTCGGCTTTCAGGGTTTCATAACGGTATTTCGCACAGGCAATGTCCGTGGTGGTGTAGAGGTAGCCACCATCCTTTTTCTGGATGATAACGCCCATTGGCTCACCTTCTTTGTTCTGGAACTCATCCAGGAACACCACGGTGGCGCCTTCACTCTCGACCGCCAGGCCTTTCTGCTTCAGATCGGCGACGATGCCGGGCAGCATATCGTTGTAGAGGCTTTCACCCATCACGTCGTTGCGCGTCAGGGTGACGTTCATCCGATCGTAGATTTTCTGGTTCTGGCTCATGGTGATGTCGACCAGCTTCTTCCACATCTGACGGCAATACTCATCACCGCCCTGCAGTTTCACCACGTAACCGCGCGCGCGCTCGGCAAATTCAGGATCTTCGTCATAGGTGCGTTTAGCTTCACGGTAGAAGCCTTCAAGATCGGCGAGCGCCATCTCGGCGTGATCTTCATTCTGCTGCTTTTCCAGGAACGCAATCAGCATACCGAACTGCGTACCCCAGTCACCGACGTGGTTGGCGCGGATCACATTGTGACCCAGGAACTCCAGCGTGCGCACTGCGGCATCACCGATGATAGTGGAGCGGACGTGGCCGACATGCATCTCTTTCGCCACGTTAGGCGCAGAATAGTCAACAACGATGGTCTGTGGCTCAGCCAGCTGCACGCCCAGGCGGGGCAGGGTCAGCACTTCGCGGGCCTGTTTTGCCAGCCAGGCGTGGTCAAGGAAGATATTGATGAAGCCCGGGCCGGCGATTTCAACTTTACTGGCGATACCGGTCAGATCGAGGTGCTGAATAACCGTTTCCGCTAACTGTCGCGGTGCCTGTCCCAGCTTTTTTGCCACGGCCATGATGCCGTTAGCCTGATAATCTCCAAACTGAACCCGTGCGGACTGACGAACCTGCGGTTCGCAATCGGCGGGTGCGCCGGCTAAAACCATTGCCTGACTGACTTTTTCGGAAAGAAGTGCCTGAATATTCACCGCGTTACCTTCATGTGCTGAACAACGCCCTGCCTGTGCAGCCGGGCTGTCTTCATCTTGCCTGAACCGGGCACGTTACCAGGATAGCGAAACGGATACGGCAGACAAAACGGAAAAAAATGAGGGGAAAAGTATACGTGAAATGTGAGTGGGCGTCAGTAGTTGGATGAGGTGGGGAAACAGAGCTGAATGAGATGTTTCCCGGAGGCGTTAACGGCGTCGTAAATGACGGCGAGGGTTCTTTACGCTTTTATCTTCACGCACCTTCCAATGGCGGGAAATTGCAAATCCCATCAGTGCGATAAGGACAGCGACAACGATGAGCATAGACATAGAGCCATTCCTTTTGGTTGTGTTAGGTCAAATTTATAGGAAGGCGCTAAGGGCTGCAATTGTTTCGTCTTCAAATAAGAGTTATCTTATTGTATAAAAGAACGCCATTTAAATCATGTGGTTATATGACTTTCATCAAGCAATCCATGGTCCTAAACAGAAGATAAATCCGAAATGAAAGCTGTTATTATAGGGTTTTGCGTTAAATTTCCGGTCAAATAAGATGAATCTTATCATTATATGACGCTCAGCAGGCGGCGCACAATAAACCAGACTGATTATAAATGCTAAACAAATTATGAGGAATCACGGAAGTGAAAAGATCTTTTCCGACAGAATTGGATGATTTAAAGACAGATTTAGAACGTTTTGAAGAATCGTTGCTGAATTTTGCACAGCGACTGGGTCTGCGCCTTAACGATCTTGAAATCGATCATATTGCTGTGCGTTGTCACCAGGACACCACCGCAATGCGCTGGCAGCAAGGCTTGCAGCTGATTGGCCATCAATTTTCGGCAGCCACGATCAACGGACGGCAGATTTGCCTGTTTAAGCTGCATGATCCACTGCGTGTCGCTGAACGGGAGATCGATGTGATAGAGCTGCCGTGGCCGGGTGAAAAACGGTATCGCCATGAGGGCTGGGAGCATATCGAGGTGGTGCTGCGTGGCGATCATCAGACGCTGGGGATGCGCGCCATGGCGTTACTGTCAGACGATGCGCTGACGCAGCCGGGAATCTCTTTTAAAACCAGCTCACCTCGGGGCGAGAATGAGCGTCTGCCCAATCCGACTTTGGCAGTGACGGATGGACAGACGACTATCAAGTTTCATCCATGGCGACTGGAAGAGATTGTTGCCAGCGAACAGCCCTAAATGCGGGCGGCTAGCGCGCGCTTCAGGCGCGCAACGGCCTCATCCAGCAGTGCCCGGGTACAGCCAAAATTGAGGCGGACAAACTGATCGTTACCAAACTCGCGTCCGGCCGTCAGGCCGAGTCCATATTTTTCAAAATAGAGCGCAGGACTGGCGACGTTCAGCGCGCTGGCGTCAATCCAGGCAAGATAGGTTGCCTCCGGTGAGGCGACGCTCAGGCCGTTCATCTTATTGACCTGCGACACCAGCCAGTCACGGTTGCTGCGCAGATAGGCATTCTGGGCCTTCAGCCAGGGCTCCCCCTCACGCCAGGCAGCAGCGGCGGCCGTGAGGGCAAGAATATCCACCTCCGGCACAATGCCGCGACGCAGCCGGTTAAAGCGGGCACGCAGTTCTGCATTGGGTATGATGGCAACAGAAGCACCCAGACCGGCGATATTAAAGCTCTTTGAAGGCGACATCAGCGTGACGCTGCGCTGTGCCGCATCTTCGCTCAGAGAAGCAAAAGGAATGTGCTGCGCGCCCGGCTCCAGCAGCAGATCGCTGTGGATCTCGTCAGAGCAGACAATCAGATCATGCTTCTGCGCAAATTCCAGCTGGGCTTCCAGCTCCTTGCGGCGATAAACGGTCCCGCCCGGATTCTGCGGATTGCAGAGCATTAACAGTCTCGCCTTTCCGGTCAGCGCCGCTTCCGCGCTCTCCATATCCAGCACCCAGCGTTCCTCTTGCAGCGTCAGAGGCAGGTTGATCTGACCCCGCTCGGCCAGTCTGGCGGCACCGCGAAACGGCGGATAGATGGGCGTGGGCGCCACGGTCATCTCATCAGGGGCGGTAAACGCCCGCACGGCCAGATTCAGCGCGCTGACCACGCCCGGCAGCACCACAATCCATTCAGGATTAACGTGCCACTGATAGCGCGAGGCAAGCCACGACAATGCGCTGTCGATAAAGGCGACGGGCGTGTCGCCATAGCCAAAAATTCCATGTGCGGTGCGGGTTTTAATCGCCTCAATCACACATTCAGGCGATCGGAAATCCGTATCGGCTACCCACAGCGGCAGAATGTCCTGGTCCGCATATTTGTTCCATTTAAGGCTATCGTTGTGACGACGGTCTATCCGTTGGTCGAAATTGAATGCCATAGTTAACTTTCCCGGTAAACTCATTCCAGCAGCCAGACTAACTGATGAATCTGCCCTGAACCAGAGTCATGTAAAGGAGAAGAGAATGACCACACTGGAAATTTGCTGCTATGGCGTGGATTGCGCCGTGACCGCACAGCAGGCGGGGGCCGATCGGGTTGAACTCTGCGCCGCGCCGCGTGAAGGTGGACTGACCCCGTCGATGGGTGCACTGCAGGCTGCCTGTCGCGATATTTCGATTCCGGTTCATCCCATTATCCGGCCCCGTGGCGGCGATTTCTGCTATACCGCCCGCGAATTTGAGACGATGAAATCTGACGTAGCGCTTGTTCGTGAACTCGGCTTTCCCGGTCTGGTTATCGGGATGCTGGATGAGGATGCTCACGTTCATCTGGGGCAGATGCGACAGATTATGGCGCTGTGTGATGGCCTGGCCGTGACCTTTCATCGGGCTTTTGACCTCTGTCACAGTCCGAGGCGTGCCCTGGAGACGCTCACGGATTTAGGGGTGGCGCGTATTCTCACTTCCGGTCAGCAGCAGAGCGCGGAAAACGGAATTGCGCTGCTCAGGGAACTAAATGAGAGCAGCACGGGTCCTATTATTATGGCGGGCGCGGGCGTACGCCTCAGCAATCTGCAAAAGTTTCTTGATATGGGGATTAATGAAGTCCACAGCTCGGCCAGTCACCTGATGGTGTCGCCGATGCGCTACCGCAAAGCGGGTGTCTCCATGTGTTCCGAAGCCGAAACCGATGAGTTCAGCCGCTATTGTGTCGATGGCGACGTGGTGGAGGCGATGAAAAGCGTGATGCAGATGAGCACCGTTCGGGTCGCCTGAACCACAACAGATTTTGCCGCGCAGCACGCCGATCATTGACGTGATGTTTGCAAGTACCAAACCCCAGTACGCTTGCTGGGGTTCTTTTTGTGCAACGTCTGCTGACCGGTATTTACGCTCACGCATTCCTGCAGCTGAGCGATTATCATCCCTTTTATCCCGTTCTGGCCTTGATGCCCTGAAAGTCAGCTGGAGGTTCAGCCAGGCGCACATCAGATTGTCAGTGGCGGGGCACGGCGGACAAAATTCGGCAGGTTCAACGACGGTCTGGCATTGCAGCGTTTACACTGAAAACATCCTTGTCCGGAGCTCGCCCTATGAAATGGAATCTGGAAGCGCTTCTTATTCTGACGCTGACGGCAGTCTGCAGCAGCCATGCTGCGGCCCGTGGATGCAACGTGGCTGCCGTGGCTAACAGCAATCAGCTGATTTTGCTGGGCGGCAATGCCAGAGGTGCCGTGAAGCAGGTGGTCGCCGGGGAATTTGGTAAAGATGTGAATTCGCAAAAGCGGGTACTGGGTCAGTTTGATGCCTGCGGCGAACTCACAGTGGCCGACATTAGCTATGACAAAAGTGAACGCAACGTGACCCTCAGTATGGAGCAGCACATTGCCCGCGTGCAGGGCGGCTGGGTTGCCGAGTATGCGTGGCTGGTTAAGGTGCTTAAGGCGGGTAAAGAGGAGGTGGTTGAAAACCGGCAGGGGACAATCAACTGGCAGAAGGGCGAGCACGGCAACATCACCAGCGCCTCTGACCGCTTTACCACCATGGGCAGGCGCGGCTTTACCGATACCACCTATCGCTATGATCGCCAGTTTCGGCTCGAAAAGAGCGTGGCGCGCGGCAGCGATCCGCTGAGCAACGGTGAGTTTTACTATCACTGGAATCCCCAGGGGCTGGTGACGCATACTACCTCTGCCCGCGGCAGTGACCGCTACAGTTACGATGCGCAGTGGCGGGAACGGCGTCTTGATACCCTGGAAACTACACCGCTCAGCACCATTCACTCAGTGGATGAGTGCCAGTCATGGGATGAGGTCGGCAACTGCACCCTGAGCTACCAGCATGAGACGGAAGTCTTCACGCGCGGCACCCTGAAACGCCATCTCAGTTCCGCTTACAAATATGAGTACTGGGATTCGCCACCTGCGGCGGGAGAATAGCAGGCGACCAGACAGTCGCCTGTTGAGGGGTTATTGCACCGTCCGGCTGAACGCATCCAGTGCCAGCAGCGCATTGGCGATATCTTCGGGCGAGAGATGGGGATTAAGGTTTTTCAGCGTATCGCCGTCGCTGTTCGCCAGGGCACCAATCTTCACCAGATTATCCCAGCTTTCATTCTCCAGATGCATCTCCTTAAGCGTCGTCGGCATGTTGATCGCGCGATAGAAGCGAATATAGCGGGCAATTTCTTCATCCGGACGCTGCTCCAGCACCATCTGCGTCAGCGTGCCATAGGCCACTTTCTCGCCGTGGGTCAAATGGTGGATTTCGCCATCTATCGCGGTAAATCCATTGTGGATCGCGTGGGCGCCAGCCAGTCCCCCGTTTTCAAAGCCCAGTCCTGAGAGTAGCGTGTTCGCCTCGACCACCGCTTCCACGGCGGGCGTAACCCGTTTTTCGGTCACGGCGATATAGGCGCTGTAGCCCCACTTCAGCAGCGTCTCTTCACAGGTGCGGGCAATCGCCAGTCCGGCCAGGGTCGGATCCCCATTGACCATCGATTTGGCATGCGAACGCGCTACCGCCTGCGCTTCAACCCAGGTGGCCAGGCCATCAGCAATGCCCGACGCGAAGAGGCGGGCCGGGGCGCTGGCGCAGACTGCCGTATCAATTAGCACCAGGTCAGGGTTTTTACTGTAAAAGCGATAGCTTTCGAAGACCCCGCTGTCGGAATAGATCACTGACAGGGCGCTGCAGGGAGCATCAGTGGAGGCGATCGTCGGTACGATCGCCACCGGCTGTTTCAGCTCATCCGCTATCGCTTTCACGGTGTCCAGCGTTTTACCGCCGCCCAGCCCGACCACCACGTTACAACCCTGATCCTGCGCCAGCTTACTGAGGCGGGTGATCTCGTTGCTGGAGGCTTCACCATTAAATTGCTGCCAGCTGAAGCCAATACCGGCCGACCGGAGCGTCTGCTGCGTTCGTTCACCAATCAGCTTCCAGACGACCTCGTCCGCCACCAGAAATGCCTGATCGCCCAGTTCGGCCAGCCAGGTCCCCAGCTCATCCAGCACACCGGCGCCCTGTACATATTTGCGGGGTGACGAAAAAATAAATTTGCTCATAACCACAACTCCGTGACAGGAATGAATTAACCTGATCCAGCCTGGCACATTCTGGTCATCCTGGCAGATGGCCTGCGGCACCCGGTCACCCGAACGGTTTCGCGGTGCGACCCCCCCTGCAAGGAACAATGGAGACGTGATGATGACCGCCACGCTGTTTTCTTTTCTGTTTGCGATAACCATTCTGACGCTGACCCCGGGCTTTGATACGGCGCTGGTGCTGCGCACCGCGCTTGCGCAGGGCTGGCAGCGCGCCTGGGTCACGGCCTCTGGTGTTACGCTGGGCTGTCTGCTGTGGGGGATTGCAGTAGGATTCGGGCTGGGCGCGCTGCTGATGGCCTCTGAACTCGCCTATAACCTGCTGAAGTGGACTGGCGCAGGCTGGCTGTTTTATCAGGGGATCAGATTACTGCTCAACCCGCGCCAGCAGCCGGTGGCAACGGAAGATGAGGTGCCGGTCAGGCCGCAGGGTTATCCTGCCTGCTTTCTGCGGGGATTAACGGGAAACCTGCTGAACCCGAAAGTGGGTGTGTTTTATGTCACCTTCCTGCCGCAGTTTATTCCGGCGGGTGCGTCAGTCGCGCTCTGGTGCAGCCTGATGGCGCTGGCACACATGGTGCTGGGGCTGGTCTGGAATGCGGTGCTGATTGCGGGCAGCCGCTATTTTTCGCACCATCTGCGCAAACCGCCGGTCCTGAAGATGATGGATCGCCTGACCGGCTGCGTGTTTATCGGCTTTGCGGCGAAACTGGCGTTGTCGCGCCGCTAAGCGCTTAAGGTTTGGTGGCGACCAGCACGGCGCGCAGAGGCGCGGGATAGCCCTCAACCGTTTTGCTGGGGTCCCCGGGGTCGAGGAATTCCGCCAGCGACTCACTGGTCATCCAGTCGGTACGGCGCTGCTCTTCCGTCGTGGTGCGGGCGAAATCGACGATACGCACATCGACAAATCCGCTTTTTTCCAGCCAGCTCTTCAGGGCGTCAGCAGACGGGATAAAGAAGACGTTGCGCATCTGCGCGTAGCGCTCGCCCGGCACCAGCACCTGATTGACATCCCCCTCGATGACCAGCGTCTCCAGTACCAGTTCACCGCCGCTCACCAGCTGATTCTTCAGCTGCAGCAGGTGATCCAGCGGGGAACGACGGTGATAGAGCACGCCCATCGAAAAGACGGTATCAAAGGCCTGCAGCGCGGGAAGCTGCTCGATGCCCAGCGGCAGCATGTGCGCCCGGCGATCGTCATTCAGCAGCTTACGCACCGCTTCGAATTGCACCAGGAACAGCTGCATCGGATCGATACCGACCACCAGCTGCGCGCCTGCACCAATCATCCGCCACATGTGATAGCCGCTGCCGCAGCCTACATCCAGCACCGTCCGACCCGCCAGTGGGGAGATGTGCGGCATGACGCGTTCCCACTTCCAGTCCGAGCGCCATTCAGTATTGATATGGGTGCCATAGAGGAAATAGGGGCCTTTACGCCATGGCATCAGGTTGCGCAGCAACTTTTCGATGCCCTGACGATGACGGTCGCTGATGTCATCGCGATCGGCGGTCACGCTGTGCAGCAGGTCGAGCTTTTGCGGTTCCAGCAGCGGCAGATACTCCAGCGACTTGTACCAGTCACGGAAGTGCCCGTGCAGGTTTTCACGCTGCCATTCGCTGATCTGTGCCGGTAACACTTCCAGCCACTTCGCCAGAGGACCCACGGCGATTTGCTGATAAAAACGGGCAAAGTCGATCATTTCAACGCCACCAGGGAACCAAAGTTAAAGCACTGGAACCAGAGTTCGGCGTGCGGGAAACCGGCCTGTTTGAGGCGGGCTTTATGGGTTTCAACGCTGTCTGTCAGCATCACGTTTTCCAGCATGCTGCGTTTCTGACTGATCTCCAGTTCGCTGTAGCCGTTAGCGCGTTTAAAATCGTGATGCATGTTGAACAGCAGTTCCCCGACGTCGGCATCTTCAAAACTGAATTTCTCCGACAGCACCAGCGCGCCACCCGGTTTCAGTCCCTGCCAGATCTTCTGCAGCAGCGCCAGGCGGGCAGGCGGTTCCAGAAACTGGAGCGTGAAGTTAAGCACCACCAGCGAGGCATTTTCGATGGGGACATCGCGGATATCGGCTTCCAGCACCGTGACGGGCGTGTCAGCGCGAAAAGCATCCAGATGACGACGACAGCGTTCGACCATCGCCGGGGAATTATCCACGGCAATGATCTGGCAACCCGGTACATGGATATTGCGGCGTACCGACAGGGTCGCCGCGCCCAGCGAACAGCCCAGATCGTAAACCTGGCTGTCGGGGGTGACAAAACGTTCAGCCAGCATACCAATCATCGAAATGATGTTGGAGTAGCCCGGCACCGAGCGCTGAATCATGTCAGGAAAGACTTCAGCAACGCGCTCGTCAAAGGTCCAGTCGCCCAGTTTTGCAATGGGCGCTGAAAAGAGTTGATCGCGGTCAGACATATCGAAAATCCGAAGAGACGACGGAAAGGGCGCTATTCTGGCAGAAAGTGGGGCGGGCTGCACCCCTTAACCCCGGCTGGCTTAATGCAGCGACAGAACCAGATCCCACGGCAGGTAGATCAGGTTAAAAATCACCATGCCGCACAGCGAAAACAGCGTCAGCATCATGCCATATTTGCGTCCCGCCATTGCGCTGCTGCGCAACCCCCAGGCATGTAGCAGGCGGCTGATGAAAAACAGCAGGCCGGTAAGATGCACCATCCAGATATCGGCGCCGTTCATCTCCATCATGACCAGCAGCAGCAGCGCCAGCGGAACGGTTTCGATGGCATTGCCGTGAATCCGAATCGCTATCTTTAAGTCGTGATAGCCACCATCGCCATAGGCCACATGATAGAAACGACGATAACGCACCACGTCGAGCGTGAATTTCATCACCAGTATTGCACCCAGTACCACATATAATGCGCTAATCATCGTAACTCCTGTCACCCTCGATAAAGTGGTTAGTCTAGCCAGCGGAGCGGGCGCTGTCCTGTTTCGTCACTAAAACAGTGAGGTCTGTTGCGGCCAGTCTGGTCCGTTGCCAATGCCGGGGTCAATCTGCTGCAGCTGCGGCCAGAGTGCCTGAACCAGCGGAAAAACCTGGCCCATATCAGGCGTATGCAGAAACAGCATCACGTCGCCCTGCTGTTGCCATGCCAGCAGCTTATCGTGCCAGATCTGAAACAGTGGCACGCTCTCATCCACGCTGTCGCTGCCGATAAACCGCACCATCGGCTGCGATCCGGTGCGCAGGGCGTGTGGCGGTACGCGAGGCTTCTGGGAACGTGCGACCAGCGCGGCCGGACTCTGTGAGGTGGAGGCGTGCACCGGACGGCTGTCGAGCATCACCCGGTTGACGCCGCGTGCCAGCAGACCCCGATTCAGTGCCCGCTCCGCGTCACCCTTGGCAAAGAACGCCGGATGGCGGACCTCGACGCCGTAATGAAAGCGACGCGGCAGGCTATCCAGGAAATGCCAGAGCGTCTCCAGCCCGGCCGGAGAGAAGCTGGCCGGCAGCTGCAGCCAGTACTGACCGATCCGGTCGGCCAGCGGCTCCATCAGGCGCAGAAAATCGGTCAGCAGATCGTCGCTGTGCTGCAGTGCCGCCTGATGGCTGATGGTATTGGGGAACTTAAAGCAGAAGCGAAACGCCTCGTGCGTCATGTCGCGCCAGCGCATCACTGTTTCAGCATTGGGCAGCGCATAAAGCGTGGTATTTCCCTCTACACAGTGGAAATAGCGGGCATAATCCGCCAGGCTCCCGATACCCCAGCGTTTCCAGTGTGAATGCTGCCACTGAGGCAGGCCAATACGAAGTGTCACGCGCGCTCCTGACGACGGGTTAAGATAGCCCATTATCCTTCAGCGTCAGGCTAAGGGGCAAATGCACACAGGAAATCGGCGCTTTGGCGTGGATCTGCTTATCCTGCCTGCCTTTTTCCATTATAATAGCCGCCATTTTTGCGACAGCATCACATAAGGCAACGCGGCTGGATGCTGTCAGCTGCAGCGGCGAAGTTAAAAGGATAGTGTTATGCGTACAGAATATTGCGGACAGCTCAATCTGTCTCATGTGGGTCAGCAAGTCACCCTTTGCGGCTGGGTAAACCGCCGTCGCGATCTGGGCAGTTTGATCTTTATCGATATGCGCGACCGCGAAGGTATCGTGCAGGTGTTTTTTGATCCCGATCGTGAGGACGCGTTTAAGCTGGCTTCTGAACTGCGTAACGAATTCTGTATCCAGGTAACCGGTATCGTTCGTGCGCGTGATGAGAAGAACAAAAACAGCGATATGGCGACCGGCGAAGTGGAAGTGTTCGCCCAGGCGCTGACCATTATCAATCGCTCTGAGCCCCTGCCGCTGGACTCGAACCAGACCAACAGCGAAGAAGCGCGTCTGAAGTACCGCTATCTGGATCTGCGTCGTCCTGAGATGGTGACGCGTCTGAAAACGCGCGCAAAAATCACCAGCTTTGTCCGTCGCTTTATGGATGATGAAGGTTTCCTGGATATCGAAACCCCGATGCTGACCAAAGCGACCCCTGAGGGCGCGCGTGACTATCTGGTGCCGAGCCGGGTTCACAAAGGCAAGTTTTATGCGCTGCCGCAGTCACCACAGCTCTTTAAACAGCTGCTGATGATGTCCGGTTTTGACCGCTACTATCAGATCGTCAAATGTTTCCGCGATGAGGATCTGCGTGCTGATCGTCAGCCAGAATTTACGCAGATCGACGTCGAAACCTCCTTTATGACCGCGCCTCAGGTGCGTGAAATTATGGAGCGCCTGATCCGCAACCTGTGGCAGGATGTGCAGGGCGTTGACCTTGGTGAATTCCCGCAGATGACCTTTGCGGAAGCGATGCATCGCTACGGTTCCGATAAGCCGGATCTGCGTAACCCAATGGAGCTGGTGGATGTCGGCGATCTGCTGAAAAACGTCGAGTTTCAGGTCTTCTCTGGCCCGGCGAACGACGCCAAAGGCCGCGTCGCCGCGCTGCGTGTGCCTGCCGGTGCGCAGCTGAGCCGCAAGCAGATTGATGAGTACGGCAAATTTGTAGAGATTTACGGCGCAAAAGGCCTCGCGTGGATGAAGGTTAATGTCCGTGCTGACGGTCTGGAAGGCGTACAGAGCCCGGTTGCCAAGTTCCTGAATGCTGAGATTGTCGAAGGCATTCTGAGCCGCACCGGCGCGCAGGATGGCGACATCATCTTCTTTGGTGCCGACCGTGCCAAAGTAGTGGCTGATGCCCTGGGGGCGCTGCGCCTGAAAGTGGGTCGCGATCTCAGCATCACCGACGAAAACGCCTGGGCACCGCTGTGGGTGATTGACTTCCCGATGTTCGAAGAGGACGAAGAGGGCGGTCTGGCGGCGATGCACCATCCGTTTACCGCACCGAAAGAGATGAGCGCCTCAGAGCTGGCCGCCGATCCGACCCGTGCCGTGGCGAATGCCTACGACATGGTGATCAACGGTTATGAAGTGGGTGGCGGTTCCGTGCGTATCCACAACGGCGAAATGCAGCAGACGGTCTTCAGCATTCTGGGCATTGAAGCGAACGAGCAGCGCGAGAAATTTGGCTTCCTGCTGGATGCGCTGAAATTCGGTACGCCACCGCATGCAGGCCTGGCTTTTGGCCTGGATCGCCTGACCATGCTGCTGACCGGTACCGACAACATCCGTGACGTTATCGCCTTCCCGAAAACCACGGCAGCGGCCTGCATGATGACCGAAGCACCAAGCGAAGCAAATCCGGCTTCACTGCTGGAGCTGGGCATTCAGGTCGTGAAAAAAGAAAAGCTCGAGAACAAATAATGGGCTACAAACACCCGGTTTCAGTGCTGGTCGTAATTTCGGCGCAGGATACTGGCCGGGTGTTAATGCTGCAGCGGCGTGACGATCCCACGTTCTGGCAGTCGGTGACCGGCAGCCTGGAACCGGGGGAGCTGCCGCTGGCGACCGCCTGTCGTGAAGTGAATGAAGAGGTCGGTATCGACGTCGTGGCTGAGCGGCTGGAAATAGAGGATTGTCAGCGTCAGATTGACTTTGAAATCTTCCCCCATTTCCGCCATCGCTACGCGCCGGATGTCACCCATAATCACGAACACTGGTTTCGCCTGCAACTGCCGCAGGAGCGGGAGATCATCCTGACCGAACATCTGGCGTTTCGCTGGCTGGCGGCGGCGGAGGCAGCAGCATTAACCCGATCATGGAGTAATCGTCAGGCAATTGAAGAATTTGCCTGAGTGCGCGTCACTGCCCGCCTTTCCGGCGGCCGGTCGCGTATATTTTATCACTATGGTGAGTTTTAACAGGACTGCACCAGGCTATTAAACAGTCAGGCGTAATCGGTGCCGCGAGGTTGTCCGCCGCCAGCGTGAAGTCGTCAGCGCACGATTGTGCGTGTCGGGAATTTACGCAGCTCACCCCGCCGGGGATGCCCTTATCAGGCAGACAGGCTGATCCTGTCAGAGCCGTGCCGGAGGCGCAGTCCGCAGCGCAGAGCGTCTGCACCCTGTAAAAGATCGGAGAATAGAGAAATGGCTGGACACAGTAAGTGGGCAAACACCAAACACCGTAAGGCGGCACAGGACGCCAAGCGCGGCAAAATCTTCACCAAAATTATTCGTGAACTGGTGACGGCAGCCAAGCTGGGCGGCGGTGATCCGGGCTCTAACCCGCGTCTGCGTGCCGCGATGGATAAAGCACTGGCGAACAACATGACGCGTGACACCATGGATCGCGCTATCGCCCGCGGTGTGGGCGGCGAAGACAACGCTAACATGGAAACTATCATCTACGAAGGCTACGGTCCGGGCGGCTCCGCCATCATGATCGAATGCCTGAGTGACAACCGTAACCGTACCGTGGGTGAAGTGCGTCATGCTTTCACCAAAACCGGTGGTAACCTTGGCACGGATGGCTCGGTGGCCTATCTGTTCAACAAAAAAGGCGTGATCTCCTATGCACCGGGTCAGGATGAAGATGCGGTGATGGAAGCGGCACTGGAAGCGGGCGCCGAAGATGTTGTCAGCTATGACGACGGCGCAATCGATGTGTTCACCGCCTGGGAAGAGATGGGCACGGTGCGTGATGCGCTGGAAGCCGCAGGCCTGAAAGCCGATACCGCCGAAGTGTCCATGATCCCGACCACCAAAGCGGAAATGGATGCCGAGACGGCACCAAAACTGCTGCGTCTGATCGACATGCTGGAAGATTGCGACGATGTGCAGGAGGTTTACCACAACGGTGAAATCTCAGACGAGGTGGCGGAAACGCTGTAATGGCGTCTGCTGTCATCACGTTAACCGGAGAAGCGTAATGTCGATTATCCTGGGTATCGATCCCGGCTCACGCATCACCGGTTATGGCGTTATCCGTCAGACTGGCCGCCAGCTCACTTATCTGGGCAGCGGCTGTATCCGCACCAATACCGCCGAGTTGCCCGCCAGACTGAAGCTGATCTACGCGGGCGTCTGTGAAATCATCACGCAGTTTTCACCCGATTTCTTCGCCATCGAACAGGTGTTTATGGCGAAGAATGCCGACTCGGCACTGAAACTGGGGCAGGCGCGCGGGGCCGCCATTGTGGCCGCGGTCAATCACGATTTGCCGGTGTTTGAATACGCTGCCCGTCAGGTTAAGCAGACGGTAGTCGGGATCGGCAGCGCCGAAAAGAGCCAGGTACAGCACATGGTGCGCACCCTGCTCAAGCTGCCCGCCAATCCGCAGGCGGATGCTGCTGATGCGCTGGCGATTGCTATCACGCACTGCCACGTCGCGCAGAATGCGGCACGGATGAGCGACAGCAAGCTGGTGCTGACGCGTGGACGATTACGTTCCGGTTAGCGACCCGCGCGCAGAGCTGACTCTCAGGCTGGATATTCATCCAGCCTTTTTTATGTTATAAAATCCGCCACATTCGTCAGTTAAGGAAGCATTCAGGTGATAGGTCGTTTACGGGGCAATATTCTGGAAAAGCAGCCGCCACTGGTGCTGCTTGAGGCACACGGCGTAGGCTATGAAATTCACATGCCCATGACCTGTTTTTATGAGCTGCCTGAACTTCAGCAGGAAGCCATAATTTTCACCCACTTCGTGGTACGTGAAGATGCTCAGCTGCTGTTTGGTTTCAACAGCAAGCAGGCGCGCGCACTGTTTCGTGAATTAATCAAAGTTAATGGCGTCGGGCCGAAGCTTGCGCTGGCCATCCTCTCCGGTATGTCAGCGCAGCAGTTTGTTACGGCGGTAGAGAAAGAGGAGATCGCCTCGCTGGTGAAACTGCCAGGCGTCGGTAAAAAGACCGCCGAGCGCCTGGTCGTTGAGATGAAAGACCGCTTCAAAGGGATGCACGGCGACTTGTTTGGTGGCGACGCCGCCTTTACCCTCACCACGCCGGGTCCGGAGCCGGAAACGAACGATGCCGAATCCGAAGCGGTTGCAGCGCTGGTATCCCTGGGTTATAAACCGCAGGAAGCGAGCCGTATGATCAGTAAAGTCGGTCGACCGGATGCGGATTGCGAAACGCTGATCCGCGAAGCACTCCGCGCCGCCATTTGAGGTAAGTCATGATTGAAGCCGACCGTCTGGTCTCTGCTGCCAGCGTTAACGAAGAAGAGTTGATCGACCGCGCAATACGCCCGAAACTGCTGAACGAATATGTCGGTCAGCCGCAGGTGCGCGAGCAGATGGAAATTTTCATCAAGGCAGCACAGCTGCGCGGCGATGCGCTCGATCACCTGCTGATCTTCGGGCCGCCGGGGCTGGGAAAAACCACGCTGGCGAACATCGTGGCCAACGAGATGGGCGTGAATCTGCGCACCACCTCTGGCCCGGTGCTGGAGAAGGCCGGCGATCTGGCCGCGATGCTGACCAACCTTGAACCGCATGACGTGCTGTTTATCGACGAAATTCATCGCCTTTCACCCGTTGTGGAAGAGGTGCTCTATCCGGCGATGGAAGATTATCAGCTGGACATCATGATTGGCGAAGGGCCGGCTGCGCGCTCGATCAAACTCGACCTGCCGCCGTTCACCCTGATTGGCGCCACGACCCGTGCAGGCTCGCTGACGTCGCCGCTGCGCGACCGTTTTGGCATCGTCCAGCGACTGGAGTTTTATCAGGTAAAGGATCTGCAGCACATCGTTGGCCGCAGCGCCGCCTGTCTCGGCCTGGCGCTGAGTGACGACGGGGCGCTGGAAATTGCCCGTCGTGCGCGCGGCACACCGCGCATCGCCAACCGCCTGCTGCGCCGGGTGCGTGACTTTGCCGAGGTGCGGGCCAATGGCGATCTCAGCGGTGAGGTTTCCTGCAGTGCGCTTGATATGCTGAATGTCGACAGTGAAGGGTTCGATTATATGGACCGCAAGCTGCTGCTGGCGATCATCGACAAGTTTATGGGCGGGCCGGTCGGGCTGGACAACCTTGCGGCGGCGATTGGTGAAGAGCGCGAAACCATTGAAGATGTGATTGAACCTTTCCTGATTCAGCAGGGATTCATTCAGCGCACGCCGCGTGGCCGCCTGGCCACGCAGCACGCGTACCGTCACTTCGGCATTACGCGCGAAGAGTAGTTACATGGCCGGTTTGCGCACCATGCTGATGATGAACAGGATGGCAGCGCAGAGTACCACGGACGGTCCGGCAGGGGTGTCGTAAAAGGCGGAGAAGGTCAGCCCGCCGGTGACGGCAATCACGCCGATGATTACGGCGGTGGCTGCCATCCCTTCCGGTGAACGCACGAAACGGCGCGCGGTCGCGGCCGGGATAATCAGCAGTGAGGTGATAATCAGTGCGCCGACAAACTTCATCGCCACCCCGATAGTCAGCGCCGTGACCAGCATCAGTATCAGGCGGGTGCGCTGAATGTTCACGCCATCGACCTGCGCCAGTTCCGGACTGATGGTCATCGACAGCAGGGAACGCCACTGCCACGCCATGACCAGCAGCACCACAATCACGCCGCCGCCCATCATCCAGAGATCGTCCGGCGTCACCGCCAGCAGATCGCCAAACAGATACGCCATCAGATCCACACGGACATTCTTCATCAGGCTGACCACCACCAGACCCAGAGACAGGGCGCTGTGCGCCATGATGCCCAGCAGAGTATCGATAGCCAGATGCGGACGGCGTTCCAGCCAGACCAGTCCCAGCGCCAGGCAGACGGTCACCAGAATCACCGCGTAGTAAGGATTTACGTTCAGCAGCAGGCCAAACGCCACCCCGAGCAGCGAGGCGTGCGCCAGCGTATCGCCAAAGTAGGACATCTTGCGCCAGACCACAAACGAACCCAGCGGACCGGCCGCCAGCGCCAGCATCACGCCGCCAATCCAGCCCGGTAACAACAACTCAATCATGATGAACCCTGTCCTTTGCGTAAAACGATACGTCCCTGAAGGTCGTGACGGTGATTGTGATGGTGACGGTAGATCGCCAGCTCCTGCGCGCCGCGCGGGCCGAACATCGCGATAAACTCCGGATGCTGCGAGACCGCCTCCGGCGTGCCGGAACAGCAGATGTGATGGTTCAGGCACAGGACTTCGTCGGTTTTTGCCATCACCAGGTGCAGATCGTGGGAAACCATCAGCACGCCACAATTCAGTTCAACGCGCAGCTGATTGATCAGGTCATAAAGTGCCACCTGACCGTTTACATCCACGCCCTGCATCGGTTCATCCAGCACCAGCAGCTGAGGCTGATTCAGCAGCGCACGCGCCAGCAGCACACGCTGGGTTTCACCACCCGAGAGTTTCTGCAGCGGTGAATGCAGCAGATGGCCCGCCTGCACCCGCTTCAGGGCGGGCAGGATGTCCGCATTTTTGCTGCCCCGCGTCAGACGCATAAAGCGTTCAACCGTGACCGGCAGGGTCGGATCGATATGCAGTTTCTGCGGAACATAGCCGACACGCAGGCCGGGCAGACGCTGAACGCTACCGCTGCTCGGGGCAAGCAGGCCGAGCACAACGCGCACCAGCGTAGATTTCCCGGCACCATTAGGACCCAGCAGGGTGAGAATACGACCCGGCTGCAAGGCCAGGCTGACGCCGGATAACACATTACGCTGGTTAAATTTTATCGAAACGTTTTCGAGTGTGACAAGTGAGGTCATAGTATTTACAGGTTGCACAGAATTTCGAATGTTATAATATCACATTCCACTTCATGGTCACGATGGAATGACGCAATATGTTACATAATAAAAAGGGCGCAATTTTCGCCTTGTCTGCTTTATCCGTTACCGCGCTGTTGAGCCTTCCTGCACAATCCGCTGTAGTGGCATCAATTAAACCGGTCGGCTTTATCGCCTCCGCCATTGCCGATGGGGTCACGCCGGTTGAAGTCCTGCTGCCGGACGGCGCGTCTGAGCACGACTATTCTCTGCGTCCCTCTGACGCAAAACGTTTAAAAAACGCAGAGTTAGTCGTCTGGGTCGGGCCTGAAATGGAAGCGTTTATGGCTAAATCTGTGGCTGAACTTCCGGCGCAAAAAAATCTCGCAATGGTCAACATCGACGGCGTAAAACCACTATTGATTAGCGGTGGTGAAGATGAAGATGAGCACGCAGCGGAAAAATCTGAAGATCATGAGGCCGAAGCGCACCATCATCATCATGGCGAGTTTAATATGCACCTGTGGTTGTCGCCAGAGATTGCGCGCAAGACCGCGGTTGCAATCCATGCAAAATTATTGGAACTTATGCCACAAGATAAAGCCAAACTTGACGCCAACCTCCAGCAGTTTGAGGTAGCGTTGGCGGACACGGACAAACGCGTCAGCGCACAGCTTGCTCCGGTTAAAAATAAAGGATATTTCGTTTTTCACGACGCTTACACGTACTTTGAAAAACACTACGGTCTCTCGCCTGCCGGGCACTTTACCGTGAATCCTGAAATTCAACCGGGCGCTCAGCGTTTACACCAGATACGAACACAGTTGGTTGAGCAAAAGGCGGTCTGCGTCTTTGCTGAGCCACAATTCAGGCCAGCAGTCATCGATGCTGTTGCCCGCGGAACGCAGGTGCGCAAAGGCACGCTCGACCCGCTGGGCACAGATATCAGCTTAGCCAAAGACAGCTATGTGAAATTCCTCTCACAACTGTCAAGCCAGTATGAACGCTGCCTGAATGGAGCATGAGGAATAGGTAAAAGTGCAGCAGATAGCCCGCTCTGTCGCCCTCGCATTTAACAATTTGCCGCGCCCCCACCGCGTTATGCTGGGTTCATTAACCGTTGTAACTCTGGCCGTCGCTGTCTGGCGGCCTTATGTTTACCATCCCACCGATGACGTGACACCGATTGTCAAAACCATCGATCTGGATAAAAACGAACTCCGAACGCTGTTGCCGGAAGCCAGTGAGCCGATTGATCAGAGCACGCCGGAACCGGACGAAGAGTTGCCTGCCGATGATGTCGACACCGATGTGCCGGAAACGGCAGGTGTCCACGACTATACCGTCTCCTCCGGTGATACGCTCAGCAGTGCCCTTAATCAGTATGGCATCGACATTGGCGACATCAACGCGCTGGTGGTGAGCGATCGCGATCTGCGTAATCTGCAGGTGGGTCAGCAACTGAGCTGGACGCTGGATGACGATGGCGGCCTGAAAACCCTGAATTGGGAGATTTCCCGCCGCGAAACCCGCATTTATGAGCGCACGCCGAAAGGCGGCTTTACAATGCGCGCCGAGATGCAGAAGGGCGAATGGCGCAACAGTGTAATGCAGGGTGAGGTGCGAGGCAGTTTCGCGGCCAGCGCTCAGCGTGCCGGTCTGACCGGCGCCGAAGCCAGTGGCGTCATTAAGGCGCTGCAGTGGCAGATGGATTTCCGCAAGCTGCGTGCGGGCGACCAGTTCAGCGTACTGATGTCACGTGAAATGCTGGATGGCAAGAGCGCGCAGAGTCAGTTGCTGGGTGTCCGCCTGCGCAGTGGGGGAAAAGATTACTACGCTTTCCGGGCTGAAGATGGCAAGTTCTACGATCGCAGTGGTTCCGGTCTGGCGCGCGGCTTTATGCGCTTCCCGACGGTGAAGCAGTATCGTGTGTCGTCGAACTTTAATCCGCGTCGTCTCAATCCGGTTACCGGTCGTATTGCACCCCACAAAGGGGTCGACTTTGCCCTGCCTATCGGCACGCCGGTACTGGCCGTGGGTGATGGCGAGATCGTCGTGGCGAAAAATGGCGGTGCGGCGGGTAACTATGTCGCGATTCGTCATGGCCGTCAGTACATGACACGTTACATGCACATGAAGAAAGTCCTGGTGAAGCCGGGCCAGAAGGTGAAGCGTGGCGACCGAATCGGTCTGTCAGGCAATACCGGACGTTCTACCGGGCCGCACCTGCATTTTGAAATCTGGATCAACAATCAGGCAGTGAACCCGTTAACCGCCAAACTTCCGCGTATGGAAGGTCTGACCGGCAAAGCGCGCAGCGATTATCTGGCGCAGGTGAAGACCTGGCTGCCTCAGCTTGGCCTGAAGTAAGCGGACTGGTCAGCGCATGTAAAAACCGACGGTTTTTCCGTCGGTTTTTGCTATCCGGCGCAGGACGATTGCAAATTTTCAGGTGGTCACTATCATTAGCCGGTCATTGCTTGAGGCGAGTGCATGGAAACCCGTAAAAAAAATAACATTGAATTTATTCCCGTTTTTGAACGTTCTTTTTTAAAACCACAATACTGGGGCAGCTGGCTGGCCATTGGCGCGCTGGCCGGGCTGGCTTATCTGCCGGCCAAAGTGCGCGATCCGCTGCTGGGTCGTTTAGGCCGCTTTGCCGGTAAGCTGGCAAAAGGGGCGCGTCGTCGTGCCCTGATTAACCTCTATTACTGTCTGCCGGAACTCAGCGAGGCGCAGCGCGCCACGGTGGTCGATGAGATGTTTGCGACTGCGCCGCAGGCGATGACCATGATGACCGAGCTGGTGCTGCGTGACCCGGCGCGTATCCGTGAGCGGGTTGAGTGGCATGGCCGTGAAATCATCGATCAGATGAAGGCTGAACAGCAGAATGTCATTTTTCTGGTGCCTCACGGCTGGGCGGTGGATATTCCTGCCATGCTGCTGGCGTCTGAAGGCCAGAAGATGGCAGCCATGTTCCACAATCAGAGTGACCCGCTGCTGGACTACGCCTGGAACACCGCTCGCCGTCGTTACGGTGGCCGGATGCACGCCCGGAATGACGGCATCAAACCTTTTATCAGTTCGGTACGACAGGGTTACTGGGGCTATTATCTGCCTGACCAGGATCACGGTGCTGAGCACAGCGAGTTTGTTGATTTCTTCGCAACCTATAAAGCGACGCTGCCTGCGGTAGGGCGGCTGATGAAGGTGTGCCGCGCCCGCGTGATCCCCCTGTTCCCGGTCTATAACAGCAAAACTCATAAGCTTGAGATCTATGTCCGTCCGCCGATGGACGATCTGCTTGAAGCCGATGACCGCCAGCTGGCCCGACGGATGAATGAGGAAGTCGAGGTGCTGGTCCGTCCGCATCCCGAACAGTACACCTGGATACTGAAGCTGCTCAAAACCCGTAAAGAGGGCGATATTGAACCCTATGCGCGCAAAGAGCTCTATCCACGCAAATAGCAGAAAGGCCGCGCAGGCGGCCTTTTTATTGTTATTCAATCCATGCCAGGCGTCGAAGACGTCAGATACAGGAAACCGGGGCGGGAAGCGTTACGTGTCAGGATGTCAGGCCTGCGATGCTTTGCCGAAGGCCTGAATGGACTCTGCGAACGGTTTTACAGTGCCTTCAGCGTGCTGCGACGTTTACGCTCGCGCATAAACAGCGTCACCAGCCCAAACCAGAGCACGCCGCTGGAAAAGTTGATCAGGCTGAACCACAACATGCCGCCGCTGAAGTAACCGCTCTTCGCCAGCTCAATCCCTGCCGCCAGTGTCATAATACTGATCATCCCCAGCATTGCCGCCACGCTGCCTTTACCTTCCTGACTCGCATAGAGCGTCAGGCGATAGAGTCCGGCGTTGACCATGCCCGCGCCAAAGGCGTAGAGGCTCAGCCCGGTCGTCACCAGCAGCCAGGCATGGCTGTTTAGCAGGCTTGCCACCAGCGCCAGACTCAGGCCGATCAGAATCGGCCAGGCGGCATACATCACCGGCCGCTCGATTGGCACCCGGCCGGCCAGTTTACTCAGCGTCAGGTTGCCTGCGATCATCGCCATAAACACCGGCAGCTGCAGCAGGGCATACTGCATGCGTGAGAGCCCCTCGTCATGCATCAGAATGACCGGGGAGAGCGCCACCCAGGTCAGAATCGGAATAAACACCAGCCCGATGGCAAACGAGCCCGACATCACCAGCCGGTCTTTCATCAGCCGGCCATAGTTACGCGCCAGATTGGGCAGGGCAATGGAATGACTGCGGTCGCCTGCGGTTTCCGGCATGACGCGCCACAGCACCGCAAACGCCACCACGCTACAGGCGGCAAACAGCCAGAACATGCTACGCCAGCTGCCCACGGTGAGCCACGCGGCACCGGCCAGCGGGCCAGCCAGCGGGGCCAGCAGCGCCACGTTAGCCATCAGCGCCATCATACGCACGGCCAGAGCTTCATCAAACGCCTCCTGAATCGCTGCGTAACCGACCGCGCCAATAAAGCAGAGGCTGATACCCTGAATAAAGCGCAGGCTGACAAACTCTTCAATTGAGCTGACCCAGTGGGTCAGAATACAGGCGACGGCAAAGAAGAGGATGCCCGTGAGCATCACCGGGCGGCGGCCATATTTATCAGAGAGCGGGCCGAGCAGCCATTGCAGCACCACGCCGCCAATCAGATAAGCAGTCAGTGAGGTAGAGACCCATTCCGCGCCGACGGAAAATTCGCGGGTGACGATCAGCATGCCCGGCTGGATCATGTCATGCGCGATATAGGTAGCAAATTCGAACAGCACCAACGCCAGAGGAAAGAGTAACATTCGGCCGGTAAGCTGGCCGATGGGGTGAAAACGGGCCATCTGGCCTCCTTGTCAGAAAAGAAAACGCGACTGCCAGGCAGTCGCGTTGTAGATTCTACACCGACAATGTTAACGCAGGCGCAATTAATCCACGCGCAGTACACGCGACGTGTTGGTGGTGCCGGTTGCCCCCATGACATCGCCCTGCGTCACAATGACCAGATCACCGGAGACCAGGAAGCCTTTGTCACGCAGCAGGTTAACGGCATCGTGTGCCGCCGCCACGCCGTCGTTGTTGCTGTCGAAGAAGACCGGCGTCACACCCCGGTAAAGTGCAGTGAGGTTCAGCGTGCGTTCATGGCGTGACATGGCGAAAATCGGCAGGCCCGACGTGATACGTGAGGTCATCAGCGGCGTACGACCTGACTCTGTCATGGTGATAATCGCCGTTACGCCCTGCAAATGGTTTGCGGCATACATCGAGGACATCGCGATCGTTTCTTCGATGTTGTCGAACTGCACATCCAGACGGTGCTTGGAGACGTTAACGCTGGGGATCTTCTCCGCGCCCAGACAGACCTTCGCCATCGCCGAGACGGTTTCAGCCGGGTACTGACCTGCCGCCGTTTCAGCGGAAAGCATAACCGCATCCGTTCCATCCAGTACGGCGTTCGCCACGTCCATGACTTCGGCCCGGGTTGGCATCGGATTGGTAATCATCGATTCCATCATCTGCGTCGCGGTAATAATGGTGCGGTTTAGCTGACGGGCGCGGCGGATCAACGCTTTCTGAATGCCGACCAGTTCCGGATCGCCAATCTCAACGCCCAGGTCGCCACGCGCAACCATCACGACATCTGACGCCAGAATAATGTCATCCATGGCTTCCTGGGTGGCGACAGCTTCAGCACGTTCCACTTTGGCGACCAGCTTCGCATCACAACCCGCCTCACGCGCCAGGCGGCGGGCCAGGTTCATATCTTCACCACAGCGTGGGAAGGAGACAGCCAGATAGTCGACCTGAATTTTCGCCGCGGTAATGATGTCAGCTTTATCTTTTTCGGTCAGTGCTTCTGCAGACAGGCCGCCACCCAGCTTATTGATGCCTTTGTTATTCGACAGCGGGCCACCTACGGTCACTTCCGTGAACACTTTCATCTGCTGAACTTCCAGAACCTTCAGCTGCACGCGGCCATCATCCAGCAGCAGGATATCGCCAGGCACCACATCTTCCGGCAGCCCTTTATAATCAATACCGACGCGCTCTTTGTCACCTTCGCCTTTACCCAGGCTGGCATCCAGCAGAAAACGGTCACCGATATTCAGGAAAACTTTACCTTCCTTAAAGGTCGACACGCGGATTTTTGGGCCCTGCAGGTCGCCGAGGATAGCGACGTGGCGACCCAGTTTTGCGGCGATTTCGCGCACCTTATCGGCACGTAACTGATGATCTTCTGGCGTGCCGTGAGAGAAGTTGAGACGTACAACGTTCGCACCGGCGGCGATGATTTTTTCGAGGTTATTATCACGATCGGTAGCCGGGCCGAGGGTTGTAACGATTTTGGTTCTTCTGAGACGTCTTGACATCGAGGACTCCGTAAACATTTAAGCGTGCCCCGGTGGGAGGACACAACAGGGTTATCTATTCTATATGATCGATGGGTTGTGATACGACTCACATTGTAAATGTGATGTTAATTATTTGCTGATTATCCTCTTCCCGCGGTGTGAGCTTTTAATAACACGACGCTTTAAATGCCTTTTTCACGCCCTTCAGGTTTCCCCAAAGGGGCGACCGTTCCAGGCAAGAACCCGTCGCCGGAACAGCGATCGCGGTCAGCTGCGCCAGGCACAATACCATCGGCAAACAGGCATCAGTCTCTCCCGGCAGATCAGGCATAAAGCAATTGCTTCATGAGCCGGAATAAATCGTGAGGCGTGATGACAATAATGGTGGAACCGTTTACACGGGCCAGGCGAGCCAGTTCTACCATATTTTTTATGCGCCAAGAATGTGAAATGAGAACAAAAACGTCACCGGCTCGACTATTTACGCAACTCATGCGCTGGATCACAATATCGCCTGGGCTGACGGCCAACAGACTTACGCGCGGAGTGGTAAAGGCATTGCGCACAATCATTCTGTCAATCGCCGGTCATAAAAGGCATATCTGCTGGCCTGCACGGGTCAGATGACGCGGTGGCAGAGGCGGGCTGTTCAGCTGACGCTGATCGGGTTGCAGACCGGTCTGGGTCGCTTCAGCGTCGGGGGGAGTCGCTCTCTGCCTGATTGTCGCCGACCCTTACGCCTTACCCGTTCGTGTCTGTTATCAGAGGCGGCGCCTGGCCCTGATGCCGGAAAAGCAAGGCCCGGTCATGTCTGTACGTTTCAATTATTGCAGTTGCCGATAAGGGAAGAATGAAACGCTGTCGCATTCACACCTGGCAAACGCAACGGCGGACAAGCCAGCCGCCGCCTGATTTGCGATACTTTGTTCTGTGCCAGCACCTCTGACACCCGCAGAAACAGAAAAAATTCGCCATCCGCACGGGTCATCACACGCACCAGGCTTATCCGGTTCAGAGTTAATGCGGTTGACCCGGCGAGTCGGTTTACCTGGCGCGGGGAAAAAAGTAGAGTGTGCTCAGTAAAATAATAACCTGGACCCGGTGGCGAAGGATGCATCCCCACCGGACTATCCTGCAATGAGGAGAGGAAAATGGCGGTAACACAAACAGCCCAGGCATGCGATCTGGTGATTTTCGGTGCCAAAGGCGATCTTGCACGCCGTAAACTGTTGCCTTCACTGTATCAGTTAGAGAAAGCGGGGCAGATCCACGCTGAAACCCGCATCATTGGGGTGGGCCGTGCCGAGTGGGACAAAGCGGAATACACCAAAGTGGTACGTGAAGCGCTGGAAACCTTCATGAAGGAGAAGATTGACGAAGCGCTGTGGGACAAACTCAGCAATCGTCTCGACTTCTGCAACCTCGACGTTAACGACACCACGCACTTCCCGAAACTGGGCAAGATGCTGGACCAGAAGAACCGCACCACCATTAACTACTTTGCGATGCCGCCAAGTACGTTTGGCGCGATCTGTCAGGGGCTGGGCACCGCGAAGCTGAATGCAAAACCGGCGCGCGTGGTAATGGAGAAGCCGCTGGGCACCTCGCTGGAGACCTCGCAGGAGATCAACGACAGCGTTGGCGAATATTTTGATGAAAGCCAGGTGTTCCGTATCGACCACTATCTCGGCAAAGAGACCGTGCTGAACCTGCTGGCGCTGCGTTTTGCCAACTCTATCTTCGTCAACAACTGGGATAACCGCACCATCGACCACGTGCAGATCACCGTGGCCGAAGAGGTGGGGATCGAAGGCCGCTGGGGTTACTTCGACAAAGCCGGTCAGATGCGTGACATGATCCAGAACCACCTGCTGCAGATCCTGACCATGATCGCTATGTCGCCGCCATCCGATCTCAGCGCTGACAGCATCCGTGATGAGAAAGTTAAAGTCCTGCGCTCGCTGCGCCGCATCGACCAGACCAACGTGCGCGAAAAAACCGTTCGCGGTCAGTACACCGCAGGCTTCGTACAGGGTAAAAAAGTGCCGGGCTATCTGGAAGAAGAGGGGGCGAATAAGTCCAGCTCAACGGAGACCTTTGTGGCTATCCGCGTGGATATCGACAACTGGCGCTGGGCGGGCGTCCCGTTCTACCTGCGTACCGGTAAGCGTCTGCCGACCAAATGCTCCGAAGTCGTGGTTTATTTCAAAAACCCGGAAATGAACCTGTTCAAGGATTCCTACTCTGAGCTGCCGCAGAACAAGCTGACGATTCGTCTGCAGCCGGATGAAGGGGTGGATATCGAAATCCTGAACAAAGTGCCGGGTCTGGATCACAAGCATAAGCTGCAGACCACCAAGCTGGACCTGAGCTACTCCGAAACCTTTAACCAGTCGCACCTGGCCGATGCCTACGAGCGTCTGCTGCTGGAAAGCATGCGCGGTATTCAGGCGCTGTTTGTCCGCCGTGATGAGGTGGAAGCGGCGTGGACCTATGTGGACTCCATCATTAACGCCTGGGCCGCCGATGGCGACTCGTCCAAGCCGTATCAGGCGGGAACCTGGGGGCCGGTGGCATCGGTCGCGATGATCACCCGCGACGGTCGTTCCTGGAATGAGTTTGAATAACTGACGTCATGAGAAAGCCCGCAATGCGGGCTTTTTTTGGGCCGGTGCCCGCCCGCCTGAGACAGAGAAAAATGAACTGCTGTTTCAAAATAATGGCTGAATGATAGACGCTCAGGAAGCGGATCATGTATGGTAGTGACGAAATTTACAGGGCAGGAGCGGATGCTCCATGATCGGGCCGCAATCCCGATGTTATCCGACAAGGGGAATTGATGAAAAACTGGAAAATGAGTGCTGAACAGATTCTGACCACCGGACCCGTGGTGCCGGTCATCGTTGTCAATAAGCTGGAGCATGCGGTGCCGATGGCGAAGGCGCTGGTGGCAGGTGGCGTGAAAGTGCTGGAAGTCACGCTGCGCACGCCTGTCGCGATGGATGCCCTGCGTGCGATGATCAGGGAGGTGCCGGAGGCAATCGTCGGCGCGGGCACGGTCATCAACCCGCAACAGCTGCAGGAAGTCACCGAGGCTGGTGCGCAGTTTGTCATCAGCCCTGGCGTAACGGAATCCCTGCTCAAAGCCGCCGTCGAAGGGCCGGTTCCGTTGATTCCGGGGATCAGCACCGTCTCTGAATTAATGACCGGTATGGACTACGGTTTACGCGAATTTAAGTTTTTCCCGGCGGAAGCGAATGGCGGGGTAAAAGCGCTGCAGGCGATTGGCGGGCCATTCCCGCAGGTGCGTTTCTGTCCGACCGGCGGCATCTCTCCCGCAAATTACCGTGACTATCTGGCGCTGAAAAGCGTGCTCTGCATCGGCGGCTCCTGGCTGGTGCCGAACGACGCACTGGAAGCGGGCGACTGGGATCGCATCACCCGCCTGGCTCGTGAAGCCGTAGCGGGCGCGAAGTAAGTGATGGCGGTGAGCGTCTGCTCACCGCCTGCGTTCACCCCTGGACGGTGACGGCATTGGCGCTGGCAACCGCCCGCGCAATCGCCTGAGTCGTACTGTCACCGCTGGCCAGCGCGACGCCCAGCCGCCGCTGCCCGCTAATCTCCGGCTTGCCGAACAGGCGCAGTTGCAGACCCGCACCCAGCGCCGCTTCAATATTTGCAAACTGCACATTCTGGCTGGTCAGTTGCGGCAGGATCACGGCGGACGCAGAGGGACCATACTGGCGGATCCCGCCAATCGGCAGACCGAGAAAAGCCCGCACGTGCAGCGCAAACTCTGACAGATCCTGTGAGATCAGCGTGACCATGCCGGTGTCGTGAGGACGCGGCGAGACTTCGCTGAAGACCACCTCATCCCCGCAGACAAACAGCTCAACGCCAAACAGCCCATAGCCACCGAGCGCCTTCACCACCTGCGCGGCCACATCCTGCGCCCGCTGCAGCGCCACATCGCTCATCTGCTGCGGCTGCCAGGATTCACGATAGTCCCCATCTTCCTGGCGGTGGCCAATCGGCGCACAGAAATGGATGCCATCAACGGCGCTGATCGTCAGCAGGGTGATCTCGAAGTCAAAATTCACCACGCCTTCCACAATGACGCGACCGGCACCGGCGCGGCCGCCCTGTTGCGCATAGTCCCAGGCCTGATTAAGCTGGCTGGCGTCACGGATAAAGCTCTGACCTTTACCGGAAGAACTCATGACCGGCTTCACGATGCAGGGGAAGCCAATCTCAGCGGCGGCATCATCGAAGCTCGCCTTGCTGTCGGCAAAGCGGTAGCGGGAGGTCGGCAGGGATAACTCTTCGGCGGCCAGACGACGGATGCCTTCGCGATTCATAGTGAGCCGGGCGGCGCGGGCAGTCGGCACGACACGCTGACCCTGCTGCTCAAGCTCAACCAGCGTATCGGTAGCGATCGCCTCGATTTCTGGTACAACAAAGTCTGGCTTTTCTTCTGCGATCAGCGCGGCCAGAGCTGCACCATCCAGCATGTTAATCACATGGCTGCGATGTGCGACGTGCATCGCTGGGGCATCGGCGTAACGATCCACCGCGATCACCTCCACACCCAGACGCTGACACTCCAGCGCCACCTCTTTTCCCAGTTCACCTGAACCCAATAACATCACGCGCGTCGCTGCCGGGCGCAGCGCGGTTCCGAGAGTTGTCATACATTCACCTAAGCAGTCAGAATTCGGCCGCAGTATAAACGAAAACGTTTGCGTTCTCATCTTTCCTCTCCGTTACGCTGCCGTTTGCCTTACTTTTCCCGCTCTGACGTTTCCTGACATCCGTTTCGCCAGGATAGCAGGCTGATACGGTAAAAGGAGTGAATGATGACTAACTGGTTGCAACAGATTCAGTCCGTACTGGCGAAAAAGGGGGGTGAGGGTAAAGCAGGCGGCAGCTTAAGCGATATGCTCGCGCCCGGCGCACTGGGCGGTCTGGCCGGGATGCTGATCGCCAGTAAATCGTCGCGCAAACTACTGACGAAATATGGCGGCAAAGCGCTGATCATCGGCGGTGGAGCGGCGGCAGGCGCGGTACTGTGGAGCAAATATAAACAGCGGGTCAGCGAAGCGCATCAGAATGAGCCTGACTTTGGCGTGGCGCAGACGCCGACAGACAAGCGCGCTGAACGCCTGGTGACGGCGCTGGTCTTTGCCGCCAAAAGCGACGGGCATATCGACGATCAGGAGCGTGCTGCTATTGAACAGAATATTCATCAGTCCGGCTACGGTCAGGATGCGGAGCAGCTGATTCAGAAGGCGATGAACCGCCCGCTCGATCCACAGTGGCTGGCCGCCGATGTCAGAAATGAGGAGGAGGCGCTGGAACTCTACTTCCTGAGCTGCGCGGCTATCGACATCGATCACTTTATGGAGCGCAGCTACCTCTCTGCGCTGGGCGACGCGCTGAAAATCCCACAGGATGTCCGCGACGGCATTCAGCAGGACCTTAATGCAGAAAAAGCCCGGCTTTCCGCCGGTTAATCTTTTTAACACGCCGCTGGCAGGGCAGGTTACCCCCCTGTCAGCGGAACCCGTTAAACCCATCTCTGGCTTCCGGCGGCTGAAGTGTTACGCTTACAGATCATGACGTTCACGGAGAGAGATGGATGAAAGCCCCCATCGCAAAAAAAATTCCTCATGAGATGACGCTGCATGGCGAGACGCGCGTTGACAACTATTACTGGCTGCGCGACGACAAACGTGAAAACAGCGAAGTCCTTGATTATCTGCGTGCCGAGAACAACTACGGCAAAAAGATCATGGCATCACAGCAGCCGCTGCAGGAGCGGGTGTTAAAAGAGATTATCGATCGGCTGCCGCCTGAAGATCACTCGGTGCCTTATATCAAAAATGGCTACCGCTATCAGAGCCGTTATCAGAGCGGCAACGAATATCCGGCCTATTACCGCCAGCCTGCCGACAGTGATGAATCCGGGGAGTGGAGCCTGCTGCTGGACGCCAACCAGCGTGCTTCTCACAGCGAGTTCTACACCATGGGCGCACTGCATATCAGCCCGGACAACCGGTTGATGGCGCTGGCGGAAGACTTCCTGTCGCGACGTCAGTATGGCATCCGGTTCCGCAACCTTGAGAGCGGCAGCTGGTATCCTGAAGTGCTGAGCAACGCTTCTTCCAGCTTTGCCTGGGGCAACGACTCGCGCACCGTCTACTATGTGCGCAAGCATCCGCAGACGCTGCTCTCCTATCAGGTCTGGCGCCATGAGCTGGGCACGCCGCAGTCAGATGACCAGCTGGTCTATGAAGAGCTGGATGACACTTACCATCTCAGCGTGCACAAAAGTACCTCAAAACAGTTCATCATGATCGCGCTCTACAGTACCAACACCAGCGAAATTCAGCTGATCGACGCGAATTTTCCTGATGCGCAGCCGCATGTCTTTCTGCCGCGCCGCCGCGACCATGAGTACAGCATCGACCATTATGATCATCAGTTTTATATTCGCTCTAACCGGGAAGGCAAAAACTTCGGGCTCTATCGCAGCCGCTATCTGGATGAGACGCGCTGGGAGACGCTGATTCCGGCACGGGAATCAGTGGTGATGGAAGATTTTCAGCTGTTCCGCGACTGGCTGGTAGTGGAGGAGCGTCAGCGGGGCTTAACCAGCCTGCGGCAGATAAACTGGGCGACTGGCGAAACCAGCGGTATTGCCTTTGACGATCCGACCTATGTCACCTGGCTGGCCTATAACCCTTCGCCGCGCACCAGCAAACTGCGTTACGGCTATTCATCCATGACGACACCGACCACGCTGTTTGAGCTGGATATGGACACTGGCGAACGACGTATCCTGAAACAGAGTGCGGTAAAGGGCTTCAACGCAGATGATTACAAAAGCGAGCATCACTGGATTAAAGTCAGTGACGGCACCGAAGTCCCGGTGTCGCTGGTCTATCACCGCAAGCATTATCAGCCGGGTCAGAACCCGATGCTGGTCTATGGCTACGGCGCTTACGGTAGCAGCATGGACGCCGATTTCAGCGTCAGCCGCCTGAGCCTGCTGGATCGCGGTTTTGTCTATGCGCTGATTCAGGTCCGTGGCGGTGGTGAGCTGGGACAGCAATGGTATGACGGTGGCCGCCTGCTGAATAAAATGAACAGCTTCACCGATTTTACTGAGGTAACAGAGGCGCTGGTGGCACGCGGCTTCGGCCACCCGGAACGGCTCTACGCGATGGGCGGCAGCGCAGGCGGCCTGTTAATGGGCGCGGTGATTAACCTTGCACCGCAGCTGTTTCACGGTGTCGTGGCGCAGGTGCCGTTTGTGGATGTGGTGACAACGATGCTCGATGAGTCGATCCCGCTGACGACCGGCGAATATGACGAGTGGGGCAATCCCAACGATCCAGACTATTATCGCTACATCCGCCAGTACAGCCCTTATGACAATGTGGAGGCAAAAGCCTATCCCCATCTGCTGGTCACCACCGGACTGCACGATTCGCAGGTGCAGTACTGGGAACCAGCCAAATGGGTGGCGAAATTGAGATCGCTGAAAACGGATAACAACCTGCTGCTGCTCTGCACCGATATGGATGCCGGACACGGCGGTAAGTCGGGGCGCTACAAAGCCTATGAGGGAATTGCGATGGAATATACCTTCCTGCTGGGGCTGGCGCAGGGCTCATTGCCGCCAGCTCAGGATTACTGAAGCTCGCTCAGGTATTTTCGCAGCGCCTGTCGCAATGGCGGGCGCAAATCGCTGACATTATCCAGTACCCACTTCAGGTAGCCCGGATCTTTACGGGCTATCACCGCAATGGCCTGGCCGCGATACTTGCCGAACGGCAGGATGTCGTCGCGCTGGGCTGCCGGCTGTGAACGGACGATCATTTCGGACGCGCTCCAGCCCGAAGTTTCCATGATGCGGATGAGCAGCGCGGCTGTGACATAACAGTCATAGAGCGCGCGGTGGGCGTGCAGGTCGGCAGGCGGCGTCACATCCAGCTTCAGTGAATGACGCAGCGCCTGGTTGCCATACTTAATGCCCGGCCAGAGCTGACGCGCCAGCTGCATTGTACAGATCCATTCGCCGAACATTTCCGGCAGCATCCGCCGGTCAAAGCTGGCGTTATGCGCCACATAAAACGCACTACCGTAATAGCGCGGGATCGCCTCTTCAATGGTCGGTTTACCCGCCACCATCGCTTCGGTGATGCGATGGACTGCCATCGCCTGACGGCTGATGGGGCGGTCAGGCAGAATAAGATCGCTCATAGGATTAACAATCTGACCGTCCACCACATCCACGGAGGCGACTTCGACCACGCCGCCCTGCAGGCCGCAGGTTTCGGTATCGATAACGCGGAACATCATGATTTCATCTTCGGTTCGTAAGGCAGGCGTGACAGGCTGAGTGACGCCTGGCGGTAGTGCATCAGACGCTGACGGAACCAGTCACGCAGTGCTTCTGGCTGTTCCTGCACGACCATTTCGGCAACTACCGGCATGTTATAGCGCTCTTTAAACGCCACGCCCGCGGCCGCCAGGTCGACATTAATCCTGTCTTTCTCTTCCGGGGTCAGTCGGGCAAGGTTATGGCTCATAATATTCTCCTGAGGATAGCGGGCAAAAGTAATGTTTTCGCCGGTCTGAATCAAGAATAAAGGATCGCATTGCTGGCCTCGACAGTGCAAATACAGCGGCGTATCCTTTTGCCTTGTTTGTCGCCCCGGCGGCAGTTAACAGGATGATCTTATGCAGAAAAAACCTATTTCTCGTGTGGTTATTGCGCTGGTGGCCGCCGGCACAATGGCATTCAGCTCACTGGCTGCCGCGCACGCACATCTTCACGCCTCGGTGCCTGCTGACAACGCACAGGTTACATCCTCTCCCGATGCGCTGACGCTGGATTTCAGCGAAGATATTGAAGCCGCTTTCAGCGGCGTGACGCTGGTGGACAGCCATCAGAAGCCCATTACCACTGATAAAGCCCGCGTGGCCGCTGACCAGAAAAAACAGCTGATTGTGGGCCTGCCGCAGCCGCTGAAGGCAGGTAACTATCAGGTTAACTGGCATGTCCTGTCGGTCGATGGACACAAAACGTCAGGACACTATCGTTTCAGCGTGAAGTAACGCGGGTGACCACCCTCTGGATAATGTTGCGGGCGTTGCACTTCGCCGCCGTGATGCTGATGACGGGCAGTGCCTGCTACAGCGCGCTGCTGGCGCCCCGGCGTTATCGCCCGCAGCTGACGCAGCGACTTTTTCCGCTGATGAAGGGAAGTGTCTGGCTGGCGCTGCTCACAGCGCTGGCGATGCTGAGCAGTCAGACTGTGCTGATGAGCGGTGACAGCACACATCTGGCCGACGCCGATATCTGGCTGGCGGTACTGAGCACGCATTTTGGTACGGTCTGGCAGGGTGAGATTCTGTTCAGTCTGCTGGCCGCTGGCGCGCTGTTCGTGACCTGCAGCGTTCGCTCTCAACTGCTATTGCTGGCGGGCGTGCTGCAACTGGTCGCGATGGCGATGATTGGGCATGCCGCGATGCGTGATGGCTGGCCAGGCGTACTGCAGCAGTGCAACCATGCGCTGCATCTGATTGCGTCAGCGTTCTGGGCAGGAGGATTACCGCCCCTGTTACTGCTGATGCGCGAGGCACGTCAGATCGATCGCCGCACTGATGCCATCCGCACTATGATGCGGTTTTCACGCTACGGGCACCTTGCGGTCGCGCTGACGTTGCTGAGCGGGGTCATCAACAGTCTGATGATCGCGGGCTGGCCGCTGGCCTGGCAGAATTCGCGCTATATTGAGTTGCTGCTGTATAAAGTGCTGCTGGTTGCCCTGATGGTCGGCGTGGCACTGATTAATCGCTACTGGCTGGTTCCGCGCTTTCGCCGGGCGGGCAGCGGCACACAGCAAAAATTTATTCGCATGACGCAGCTTGAACTGCTGCTGGCGTGCGGAGTGGTTGGGCTGGTCAGCGTCTTTGCCACGCTGTCGCCAGCCTGAAATCGTTAAGAAAGAAAAGGGTAGTTATGTTGCTGAAGAAAGTGGTTCCCGCCATGCTGTTGTTATCCCTCTGCGGCCAGGCGCTGGCGGCACAAATCATTACCGTCAGCCGCTTTGAGATTGGCAAGGACAAGTGGCCCTTCAATCGTGAAGAGGTCATGCTGACCTGCGAGAAAGATGGGGCGCTGTTTGCCATCAACCCGAGCACCCTGATGCAATATCCGTTAAACGATATCGCAGACCAGCTATTTAAGAACAAACAGGTGAAGGCGCAGCCAATCAGTGTGATCCAGAGCGAAGATAAAGCGCATCCGGGCCAGATGATGAGCCTGCAGCCGATCATCGAGCGCACCCAGGCATTGTGCGGTAAATAGATCTATCGGGTGCGGCAGCCCGCTGCGCCTGACCTTTTTTGCCGTTGCGATCACAAACTGATCCGGTTTATGGCCCCTGGCCCTCCGCTTACTGGCATTTCCCCCGCGCTGATCTAACCTTAAGTGGCAAGGCGTCACCGCCTTCATAAATGCCAACTTTTAGCGCACGGCTCCCTGAGAGCCATTTCCCTGGACCGAATACAGGAATCGTATTCGGTCTTTTTTTGATCCCTTGATTTATAAATAGCTGTTGTTAGCGGTAACGGAATTTCCTGAAGCCACCCTATTCAATCTATACCATCACATATTTCTGATCGTGTGATCCGAGACTTTCTATTCACTAAAAGGTTTGCAGGGCCGTTGTTAAAATATTTTCCATTTTCTGCCTCATATAAACGGCTGACAGGTCCTGTTATTAGCTGACGTGTCAGGGTTTTAGTGTCAGACTTTTTTCGATCACCTCATGCGCTTTTGCAAATTTTCCTGTCGATAGAAAACAGAAGATATGTGGCTTAAGTAAAGCATAGTGTTACTTATTTAAGTTATGCGGACACCTTGAGGATAATCATGGGTTCAGCGTTCGTTGAATAAAGAGCCTGGTAACTCATTATACCCACTCAAAGTCTGGTGTCTCCTCGGGAGTCGCCGCCATTCAAACGATAATTTCTAATTAACATACTGTTAAATAATGTGTTTTAAACTATTAGCCAGCATCACTAGATCTGTTTCTGGCGACATGATAAACAATATTTTCACACCATAACGATTAATACAGCCCGCCAAAGCGGGCTATTTAATCCACTATCAGGCAGCCATCTTGCGGCACTGCTCTGCACAGTGGTGGCAGGCTTTCGCACATTGCTGGCAATGATCATGCTTATGCCGGGCGCACACATCCCCACACTCCTGACATAATTCAGCACACAACAGGCAGACTTTTTTCGCGTGCTCACTTTTTAACGTCATAAACTGCGCTGCTAACCGGCAGAGACTGGCACACTGAATATCCGTCCGGATACAATCCCGCATCATATCCAGGTCGTCCTCTTCAAGGCATGACGCCGCACAGTTGTCACAGGCCGCAGCGCATAAATAGCAGGCCTCTATACATTTTTTCAACGCTTCTGACATAGTGTTTTCCTCGATTAGGGTTGACCTTTTAAGCCTGGAAAAGATGCTGATTTATGCAACCATCTGATTCGTTGCTAAATATTGCAGCACTTCGCTTAGACGATACTTTCTCCCTTAATGACAGGCGCTGTGCTGCATCAGACAATACCAATTTCAAAGAGAGGGCACCTGAGTTCACGCGAATGCGCTTTCCGGGCGAACATTCTGATGAAAGCTTAGTGACGCGGGGCAGGGTGAACATTCGTAGCGCAGGGTAAAAATCCTACCCAGCTCGCAAAAGCAAAATCAACATCGCAGGCACCGACTCCACTGCCTGTCTGTCATCTTGCCATCACCTCCGTCTGGCTTATTCTTACTCTTCAATCAAATGGAGGAACGTTTATGAAAGCGGCAATTGCTAATAGTGAACATCAGGTTGAGGTAGTTGAGAAGACGCTGCGTCCTCTCAAAACCGGTGAGGCCCGGCTCAGGATGGAATGCTGCGGCGTATGCCATACCGATTTACATGTGAAAAACGGTGATTTCGGTGACAAAACCGGCGTGACTCTGGGTCATGAAGGGATCGGTATCGTTGAAGAAGTCGCGCCCGATGTAACCTCCCTGAAACCGGGTGACCGGGCCAGTGTCGCCTGGTTCTTCAAAGGCTGCGGGCACTGCGAATATTGCAACTCCGGAAATGAGACGCTCTGTCGGGATGTCGTCAATGCCGGTTACACGGTGGATGGCGGTATGGCGGAAGCGTGCATCGTCGTGGCCGACTACTCCGTCAAAGTGCCTGAAGGTCTCGATCCCTACGCTGCAAGTAGCGTGACCTGTGCCGGTGTCACCACCTATAAGGCGGTGAAGGTCTCTGAGGTAAAACCGGGTCAGTGGCTGGCCATTTATGGTCTGGGCGGGCTGGGCAACCTTGCACTGCAATATGCAAAAAACGTTTTTAACGCGAAGGTCATTGCCATTGACGTCAGTGACGGGCAGCTGGCATTGGCGAAAGAGATGGGAGCCGACCTGGTCGTTAACTCGGCCAGTGAAGATGCGGCGCGCTTTATTCAGGAAAAAACGGGTGGGGCGCATGCGGCCCTGGTCACGGCCGTGGCCAAAGCGGCCTTCAACTCAGCGGTGGATGCCGTCAGAGCAGGCGGACGGGTTGTCGCTGTCGGACTGCCACCGGAAGCGATGAGCCTGAATATCCCACGTCTGGTTCTCGACGGGATTCAGGTAGTGGGATCGCTGGTCGGCACGCGTAACGATCTGGCGGAAGCATTCCAGTTTGCTGCAGAAGGCAAGGTGGTGCCTAAAGTAACAAAAAGGAAGATTGGTGAGATTAATACCATCTTCGATGAGATGATTCAGGGAAAAATCCGCGGCAGGATGGTGATCGATTTTAGCGGTCAGGCAGAAGAGTAAACCCCTGCTGTCAAAGGCCGATGCCCGCCTGTTGCGGGCATTTTTGTGCCTGATTGTCCCGCACTTTCCTTTCTGACGCGCGTCATTCCTTTACGCATAAAGATCAATCAGCCCGGCTTTATGTTTCATGATGTGATTTTCACTTGAACTTTACCGGTAACATTCTAACTTAAAGAGGGAGTCTGATTACACACAGAGTGAAGAGGGTTATTTATGGCGAAGCATCATTTCTTTAAAACCATTGAAATTGCAGCCGTTGTGCTGTTTGTTCTGATTCTGGCGTATCTGGCAATCACCGGTCTGATGTCTTCAGCTGGTCTGGATCATGCCTGGCCTTATCCCAGTAAGTAACTGAATGCGGCACCAGGGAAACCATTAACACATAAATATAATGATCACTTTTGCCCGTTTCATGCGAGGCTTTACAGCAGAACAGCAGAACAGCAGAACAGCAGAACAGCAGAACAGCAGAACAGCAGAGCGTGCGAAATATGAAACAGGATATCGTTATGCGCTCTATCGACAGGCAGGGGCGATGCCTGCACGATTAGCCCGTTACTCTTTTTATTCCTGCCACCAAAAAGTAAAAACCCCGCCATCGCGAGGTTGAAAGTATTTACACCAGACTGACCGAAAGCAGCGTCAGCTCTTCGGTATCCAGTGACAGACTCTTTTTCGTCTCAAACATAAAGGTTTCCAGCGCCTCTTCCACATTGTCGCCCTCCATAAAGGCGTGTGTCGTGACATGGTTTTCGCCCTCGGGCTTAATCACATAGGAAACAAACCACTTCTTCTTTTCCATACTATCTATCCTCTGCTTAAAGGTGAGGCCGTATTCCGGCATTGCCCGGATTTCCGCTGGCGGCAGCAGAAACGGCATGGCGTCTGTCTGACGAAAGCTAATCCAGCGGAGCAGGGTGCAGCAGGTCGATCACATCATCTATTTCATTGCTGGCCGCATGGCGATCGAGGGCAACGGCATAGTATCGTCCTTTACAGTAGTGCTTTGTGACCGTTACCCGATGGCCGGTCTTACTGTCGGCTTCACCGCCACCCGGAGTCTGCAGATGGGGCGGAATCACCAGTTCACTTTCAAGTTGTTCTGCGTCAACGATCACCGCGCCACCGTCACTCGACAACAGCAGATGCTGAATGCTCATGTTCTCTCCTCTGGGTCAGATTGCTAACCGGAAAAGTGTAGTTCACCGCAGCAGGGATGCGGGTTTCCGTTCAGGGGAAGTGATGAACCGTGGCCATAAAAAAAGCCCCACGGGGGGCTTAGTTAAACCGTGTCTGCTTTATCTTACTGTGTCTGTTCAGTCAGTTTCGGCTTCAGCACGCGCTTACCCATGCGGATGCCCGGCTTCTCAACATATTGATAAAGCACAGAAGCCAGTGCATAGGTCAGCGGAATCGTGGAAACGCAGACAATCAGGAAGCGCGTCATATCGCTCTTCATTTCAATGTCTGTGTGATTGAGCAGCTGCGCAATCACGGGGATCACAATCAGCAGGTGCAGCAGATAGACTGAGAACGACACGTCGCCCAGCCAGGTGCTGAGACGGTTGTTCAGCAGCTTACGCGGCAGAGTGATAAGTGTTGCCATCAGGCTGCCCTGCGGGTACTGCCACAGGATCGCCGCCATCCCGACAATCATCAGCGCTTCCATAATCACCTGCAGTTTAATCACGCCCATCCCCATTGCCACGCTGGCGACCGGACCGAGCAGCGCAAAGGCGACGTAGAACAACAATTTCCGGCGCACGGCCTCCGCCAGCAGCATCCCGGCAAGGAACATGTGCAGTTTTATCAGAATCATTGAAGGCATCGCGAACGCCTCATAATAATCCGCGAGCAGATAACGTCCGGCGCAGCAGAGCGCCATGATGCCGATCAGCGAGGCGGCATAACCCAGGCGCAGCGTGATCAGCATGATAAACGGGAACAGCAGATAGAACTGCATCTCCAGCCCGATGCTCCAGTCAGGCAGCACGGTGTTAAAGCCATATTGCGGCAGCAGGCCAAACAGGAAACTGAAGTGGGTCAGGATATTCGCCAGTGACTGGTCACTGTAACGCGACGATTCGGTGGCGGTGCCGGAATAAAAATGGGCAATGGTGTCGCGCATCTCGCCAAACCACGGGCCGTAAATCAGAGCGATAATTAACAGCAGATAGTAGAGCGGCGCGATACGGAAGAAGCGGCGGATCCAGAATGTTTTAATGGTCTCTGCACGCTGCCAAGGCTCTTTCTGCTGGCGCTCAACGTAGTTTTTCGCCATCAGATACCCGGACAGCAGAATAAACAGATCCACCCCGATGCCAGGCGAAGAAATAAGCGTGATGTGGCAATGGATCAGTAAGCTGATGTGGCCAACCAGCACCCAGAGAGAGGCAAGGCCGCGTAATCCCTCCAGCTCGGTAGACCAGCCGCGTGTGGCAGACATAATTCTTCCTCGTGTCATTCCGTTTCTGCCGCTCACTAAGCCTTAAGGCGGAAGTTATGTAAACGGACCTTTACAAAAGTGAGAAAATTCCGACCACGACATGGCGGTGAAATCAACCGAAATGGCACAAAAAAAGCACAGAAAGATAAGGATGTGCAGGGCATATTCTGAAGCAGAATACATGTCTTAAAACCCAGTCAGACCCGCTTCCGCAGGAGCATGACGGCCAGTATCAGGGCCAGGCCCGGCCACTCTTTTGGGCGCAGGTATGGATTAAAAAATAGCCATGCTGATTAAGGTGTAGCGATAATTCCGAAAGCGTCCCCGATGGCACAGGCGATCGACAGATCGCTTCCTTTTCTGCCTGAGCGAGCGCACTGACTGTCAGCTGGACTTAGCCAGGCAACAGCAGGCCCTGAAGCGGTTTGCTGAAACCATCAGAATATTTAAAGAATAGGTTCGCGGCAGACTCCAGCGCAATCCCCAGCACCAGCCAGCCGCAGGGATGAAATCAGCGCGCTACGTGCTTTATCTGCGCTAATGAATGGGGCCAGTCCTGAGCAAGACATTGCCGCCAGTCAGGGGCATCAGTCCGCCAGCTTTCAGAAGTAACAGCGACGCCTCAAACTTTCATCACAGCCGTCAGACAGATTCTCAGGGGGCTGGTGACAGGAAACTGATGGCAGGCGATGTAAGGGAAAAAAAATGCCGGGCAAAACGTGCCCGGCAGTGATTAAGTGACAATGTAACGCTTTTAGTCGGCGCGCTGTGGTGCGGTGCGAACCGGCGCGTCACCTGCGACATGGTAGGAGGCCGTGCTGCGCGGCAACGGCTCACGTCCGCGAATCATATCGGCAATTTTCTCGCCGATCATGATGGTCGTGGCGTTAAGGTTACCGGTGATGATCAGCGGCATGATCGACGCATCTACTACGCGTAAACCCTGCAGGCCATGCACACGCCCTTCACCATCGACGACGGCCATCGAGTCGTTACCCATCTTGCAGGTGCCGCACGGGTGATAGGCGGTTTCGCCGTGATTACGCACGAACTCGTCCAGCTGCTCGTCGGTCTGGCAATCCAGTCCCGGACTGATTTCACGGCCACGATACTTATCCAGTGCTGGCTGGTTAATGATCTGGCGGGTAATACGAATGGCATCACGGAACTCATGCCAGTCCTGCTCATGCGACATATAGTTGAACAGAATCGCCGGATGACGACGCGGGTCGCGTGACTTCAGGCGGACATGACCGCGGCTTGGCGAGCGCATTGAACCGACGTGACACTGGAAACCGTGCGCATCAACGGCGTTGGAGCCGTTATAGTTGATCGCCACCGGCAGGAAGTGATACTGAATATTCGGCCAGCTGAACTCTTCGCGGCTGCGGATAAATCCACCTGCTTCAAACTGATTGCTGGCGCCGATGCCGGTACCGTTGAACATCCACTCGGCACCGATTTTCGGCTGATTCCACCATTTCAGCGCAGGATAGAGGGAAACCGGCTCTTTACACTCATACTGCAGATACATCTCCAGGTGGTCCTGCAGGTTCTCACCCACGCCTGGCAGATCATGCACCAGCGGGATATCAAACTGCTTCAGCAGTTCCGGTGAACCTACGCCGGACCGTTGCAGGATCTGCGGGGAGGCGATCGCTCCGGCGCAGAGCAGGACTTCGCGACGTGCTGTCACTTTGTGGATGGTGTTGCTGTCACCCTGCAGATACTCGACGCCGACCGCACGTTTGCCGTCAAAGACAATACGGTCGGTGGTCGCGTGCGTCACAATCTTCAGATTCGCACGGCCTTTCGCCATATCGAGATAGCCACGCGCGGTACTGGAGCGACGACCGTTCGGGGTAACGGTGCGGTCCATCGGACCAAAACCTTCCTGCTGATAGCCGTTCAGGTCGTCCGTGCGCGGATAACCTGCCTGCACACCCGCTTCGATCATCGCTTCAAACAGCACGTTGTTGCCCGCTTTCGGGGTCGCGACGCACACCGGGCCGTCGCCGCCGTGGAAATCGTTCGGTCCGATATCACGGGTTTCCGCTTTACGGTAGTAGGGCAGGCAGTCCAGATAGCTCCAGTGCTCCAGACCGGGCGCCTCGGCCCAGCCATCGAGGTCCATTGCGTTACCACGGATGTAACACATGCCGTTAATCAGTGATGAACCGCCCAGGCCTTTACCGCGACCGCACTCCATGCGGCGGTTATTCATATAGGGCTCTGGTTCGGTTTCATAGGCCCAGTTATAGCGTTTTCCCTGAAGCGGGAAGGCCAGTGCCGCAGGCATCTGGGTACGAAAATCAAAACGGTAGTCCGGGCCGCCCGCTTCCAGCAACAGGACACTCACGTTGCTCTCTTCGGTCAGGCGGGTCGCCAGCACATTTCCTGCGGATCCGGCTCCAATAATGATGTAATCATATTCCATTCGTCGTTCCTCAGGTTAAGGGATTAAAAGACTGACTGAAAACGGGTCAGCTCAACCTGAACTGACTTGACCTGGGTATAGCTCTGTAGCGTCATCAGGCCATTCTCGCGGCCGATACCGGAATGCTTGTAGCCGCCCACCGGCATCTCTGCGGCGGATTCGCCCCAGGTATTGATCCAGCAGATACCCGCTTCAATCTGATGAATGACACGGTGCGCCCGGTTGAGATCCTGGGTCACCAGACCCGCGGCCAGACCGAATTCGGTGTTGTTGGCGCGGCGGATCACTTCCTCTTCGCTTTCGTAGCTCAGGATCGACATTACCGGTCCGAAGATCTCCTCACGAACGATCTTCATCTCATCGCGGCAGTCGGTAAAGACGGTCGGCGCAACCCACGCACCCTGGTCAAAATCGCCACCGGTCAGACGTTTGCCGCCGCACAGGACGCGCGCCCCTTCGGCAATGCCGGATTCGATGTAACGCATCACGTTGTCACGATGACTGAAGCTGACCAGCGGGCCGAAGTTGGTCGCCGGATCGCGCAGATCGCCAGCCTGAATGCGGGCCACACGTTCGCTGATCTTCGCCTCAAACGCAGCCTGCAGTTTTGCCGGAATAAAGACGCGGGTGCCGTTGGTGCAGACCTGGCCGGAGCTGTAGAAATTCGCCATCATGGCGATGTCGGCAGCAAGATCGAGGTCGGCATCATCAAAAATAATCAGCGGTGATTTGCCGCCCAGCTCCATTGTGACCTCTTTCAGCGTAGAGCCGGCCGCATTGGCCATGACTTTTTTACCGCTGACGACGCCGCCGGTGAATGACACTTTGTCGATGCCAGGGTGCTCTGTCAGTAACTGGCCCGTGACCGAACCCATGCCCGGCAGGACGTTAAACACGCCATCCGGCAGGCCCGCTTCGGTGTAGATTTCCGCCAGCTTCAGGGCGGTGAGCGGCGTCACTTCGCTGGGTTTAAAGATCATTGCGTTACCGGCCGCCAGCGCAGGCGCAGATTTCCACAGGGCGATCTGAATCGGGTAGTTCCAGGCACCAATCCCCGCGACTACGCCCAGCGGTTCGCGACGGGTGTAAACAAAGGAGGTGTCACGCAGGGGGATCTGCTGACCTTCAAGCGCCGGAACCAGACCCGCGTAATATTCCAGCACGTCTGCACCGGTCACGATATCTACGCTGGCTGTTTCACTGTAAGGCTTACCGGTGTCGAGCATCTCCAGCTCGGCCAGCTCGTCGTTACGCTCACGCAGAATATCCACGGCACGACGCAGGATGCGCGAACGCTCCATAGCGGTCATCGCGGCCCAGATTTTCTGGCCTTTTCTGGCGGCAGCAACGGCGCGATCGACATCTTCCTGGCCGGCGGCATGAACCTCTGCCAGTACGTCGCCGTTGACCGGATTGATCGTCTGGAACGTTTCGCCAGACGCTGCGGCAACATAAGCGCCATCGATGTAGAGTTTCTGCTCGGTAAATCGGGACATGTTTTCTCCTTCCGTTATTCGTGCTCGCCAGCCAGTTGCTGACGGATGAATTGAGTGGTCAGTGTGCGGGCGATGACCGGGCTGAAAGGCTTCCCACTCAGCGCGGCGCGCAGCCAAAGACCGTCGATCAGGGCGGCCAGACCGTGTGCGGCCAGTCGAGCCGATTCCAGCGGCAGTTCACGCCGGAACTCAACCACCAGCGTGGAGTAGAGCCGCCGGCTGCTGACCCGCTCAAGGCGGTTAAGCTGGGGCTGATGCATGCTGCTCGACCAGAAGTCGAGCCAGGCTTTCATCACGGCGGTGTGCACCTGGGTTTCGTCAAAGTTACCGTCGACGATGGCACACAGCCGCTGCTCTGCAGAGGCATCGGCCAGTGGCTTTAACCGTGCCAGCACCGCTAACCGCAGCTGACGCGTGACATCACGCATCGTGGCTTCCAGCAATCCGTTCTTGTCTTTGAAATAGTGACTGATGATGCCGGTTGAAACCCCCGCCCGACGGGCGATCTGGGCAATCGTGGCATCATTAATCCCGACTTCATTAATCGTGCTCAGGGTCGCATCAATCAGTTGCCGACGTCGTATCGGCTGCATCCCTACCTTTGGCATAGCTCCCGCTCCACCCTCAAATCGAGCCCCTATTAAAACTTTTTTTGATTGCACGTTCAATATAAAAAGAAAAGTTGTTAGGATGCTGTTCTTTAAATGTAGCGTAAGCGAAGCGGCATTGAGTGCTAAAATAGACTTGTTTGGTGCATGCTTTAACAGGAAGTCACAGATAGAAACATAGCCGTAGGGCCCGCTAACCGGGGACGGCACAACGTATCCATTGCGTATTTTCAGGACATTAACCAGAGGTAATCGATGAATAATCCACCTGCCGGTGAAAAAGACAGACTCAATCCCGTTGTATTTTATACCTCTGCCGGATTGATTCTGACGTTTTCACTCGTGACGATTCTCTACAGTGAAGTGGCCGCGAGCTGGATCCTTAAAGCGGTCAACTGGGTTTCCGCCACCTTTGGCTGGTATTACATGCTGGCTGCCACGCTTTATATCGTCTTTGTGCTCTACATGGCGTGCTCACGTTTTGGCTCCATCAAACTCGGACCAGAGCACTCCAAACCCGAATTCAGCGTGCTTAGCTGGTCAGCAATGCTGTTCGCCGCCGGGATCGGCATCGACCTGATGTTCTTCTCGGTCGCCGAACCGGTGACGCAATATATGCAGCCGCCGGAGGGCGCAGGGCAGACCCTGGAGGCCGCCCGCCAGTCGATGGTCTGGACGCTGTTCCACTACGGTCTGACCGGCTGGTCGATGTATGCCCTGATGGGCATCGCGCTGGGCTACTTCAGCTACCGCTATAATCTTCCGCTGACCATCCGTTCGGCGCTCTATCCCATCTTTGGTAAGCGTATTTATGGGCCGATTGGCCATACGGTGGATATCGCCGCGGTCATCGGCACCATCTTCGGTATCGCCACCACATTAGGGATAGGGGTCGTGCAGCTGAACTACGGCCTGAAAGTGCTGTTTGATGTACCGGAAGGCCTGACGGCGCAGACGGCACTGATCGTGCTTTCCGTGGTGATCGCCACCATCTCGGTGACCTCGGGCGTGGATAAGGGGATCCGTTTTCTCTCCGAGCTTAACGTCATCATGGCGCTGGGCCTGATTCTGTTTGTGCTGTTCTTCGGCAACACGGAGTTCCTGCTGAATGCGCTGGTGCTGAACGTCGGCGACTATATCAACCGCTTCATGGGCATGACGCTGAACACCTTTGCCTTTGACCGGCCAACGCAGTGGATGAACAGCTGGACACTCTTTTTCTGGGCCTGGTGGGTTGCCTGGTCGCCGTTTGTCGGCCTGTTTCTGGCGCGTATCTCCCGTGGCCGTACCATCCGTGAGTTTGTGCTGGGCACCCTGATCATTCCGTTCACCTTTACGCTGCTGTGGCTGTCGGTGTTTGGTAACGCGGCGCTCTATCAGATCATTCATGGTAACGCGGGCTTTGCGCAGGAAGTGATGGCGCATGCGGAGCGCGGCTTCTACAGCCTGCTGGCGCAGTACCCGGCCTTTAAACTCAGCGCCTCAATTGCCACCATCACCGGAATGCTTTTCTATGTCACTTCGGCGGATTCCGGCTCGCTGGTGCTGGGTAACTTCACCTCGCGGCTCAAAGACATCAACAGCGATGCGCCTAACTGGCTACGTATCTTCTGGTCGGTAGCGATTGGCGTACTGACGCTGAGTATGCTGATGACTAACGGGATCACAGCCCTGCAGAACACCACGGTTATCATGGGGCTGCCGTTCAGCTTTGTGATCTTCTTCGTGATGGCCGGACTGTTTAAATCGCTGAAAATTGAAGACCACCGCCGGGCCAGCGCCACGCGTGACACCGCGCCTTATCTGGCCCATGCCACCGACCGTCTGACCTGGAAGAAGCGTCTGTCGCGCCTGATGAACTACCCTGGCTCGCGCTACACTCAGCAGATGATGGAAAAAACTATCTTCCCGGCGATGCAGGAGGTGGCGAAAGAGCTGGAACTGCGTGATGGCCGGGTATCGCTGGAAAGCGTTGCGCCGGATGAGGCCAATCCGATCGGTTATCTGGATCTGCGCGTTCATCTGGGCGAAGAGCAGGACTTTATCTATCAGGTCTGGCCGCAGCAGTACTCCATTCCGGGCTTTACCTACCGCGCCCGCAGTGGCAAGTCGACTTACTACCGACTGGAAACCTTCCTGCTGGAAGGCAGTCAGGGTAATGACCTGATGGATTACAGCAAAGAGCAGGTAATCATCGATATCCTCGACCAGTACGAACGACACCTGAACTTCATCCATCTCAACCGTGAAGCACCGGGCAGCAACATCAGTTTCCCGAGCGTCTGACCCCGGGCCCGCCAGCTTATCACTGGCGGGCTTTTTTTTGGCCGCGCCAGCCTTCAGGCGCAGCCGGAATCGGCTATAGTCAGGCGTGACTGATTCGATGCCAGTGATTGCAGACAGGGAGTCCCATGGGAAAAATATTCAGTACGTTTCTGCCGCTTTACACCACCACGCTGCTGATGCTGCTCGGCTCCGGTCTGCTGACCACCTATGTGTCGCTGCGGCTGGCCAGCGAGCAGGTTAACGGCGCGATGATCGGGGCCATTATTGCGGCGAACTACATCGGGCTGGTGATTGGCGGCAAGGTCGGCCATAACCTGATCGCCCGCGTCGGCCATATCCGCGCTTATGTCGCCTGCGCCGGCATTATCACGGCCTCGGTGATCGGTCACGGGCTGACGGACGTGGTGCTGCTGTGGGTCTTTCTGCGTCTGATTATCGGCCTCTGCATGATGTGCCAGTATATGGTGCTGGAGAGCTGGCTCAACGACCAGGCGGAATCCTCCCAGCGCGGCATGATTTTTGGTTTATATATGGTCGCGACCTATCTCGGCTTGAGCGGTGGCCAGGTGGTGCTGAGCCTGCAGACCGGCTTCGGTGTCAGCACGCTGCTGATTGTTGCGCTCTGTTTCGCACTCTGTCTGGTGCCCATTGCGCTGACGACCCGCACCCACGTCAGGCCGATGACGCCAGCACCGATGGAACTGGGCTATTTTCTGCGGACCATTCCCCGGCTTCTGAGTACCACGCTGGTCACCGGCATGGCGATCGGGGCTTTCTATGGCCTGGCGCCGGTTTACGCCAGCAGCAAAGGCTTTACCACCAGCCAGACCGGTTATTTCATGAGTCTGACAATTTTTGCCGGGCTGGTGTCGCAGTTCCCGCTGAGCTGGCTCTCTGACCGCTTTGACCGCCAGCGGCTGCTCTTCCTGATCGCGATGCTGTTTGCAGTAGCCTGCGTGCCGCTGGTGGTACTGCCGCATCTGACCTTCCACTGGATGATCGGCATCGCCTTTGCCGCCAGCATGATGCAGTTCGCGCTCTATCCGCTGCAGGTGGCGCTGGCCAACGATCAGGTTGCTGCCGAACGGCGTGTATCGTTAACCGCCTGTCTGCTGATGGCGTTTGGCATCGGGGCCAGTATCGGGCCGCTGATGGTCGGCGCGCTGATGCAGCCCTTTGGCAGTAATATGCTCTATCTCTTCTTTGCGCTCTGCGCGCTGGTGATTGGCGGACTGAGTTACACCCGCGCGCCGCGGCCGCTGCCCACGACTGAAGTGCCGTTGCCCCATGTGGTGATGCCGGACAGTCTGGCGACCTCGCCGCTGGGTGCAGCCCTGATCCCGACGCTGGAAGAGGAGGTGATCCAGGCGTCGATGGGGGGGCAGGAACCGGCAGAGGAGCGCGGGGACGATGTGGCGGATGATGCCCTCGCGGAGGATGAATCAGTCATTAGTGGCTTTATTGATGATGACCTGGCTGATAATGATCTGATGGCGGATAAGGTCAGTGATGAAAAAAATTGCTCAGTAGATGATGATGAGGAGAGGCGGCACCGCTAGCCGTGGTCGGATCGCCTGCGGCGGATGACCACTGCAGACCATCGGTCGCCTTATCCGACATCTGACCGTGCGCCCCGGTTTCCGGGAGGCGAATAAAACATTTTCAGGAGAGCCTATGCTGGAACTTCGTCCCAATTGTGAACGCTGCGACAGCGATCTGCCGCCATCTTCGCTGGCGGCCCATATCTGCTCGTTTGAATGCACCTTCTGTGCGACCTGTACTGAGCAACTCGCGCACCATTGCCCCAACTGTGGCGGTGAGCTGGTGCGCCGTCCGGTGCGACCGGCCGATAAGCTGGTAAAATTTCCCGCCAAAGTACGGCAATAAAATCATCCGGGTGTCCTGTTTCGTCAGGCAGGGCCGGGCGTACAGGCGCAGATGTCAGCACGATGTGCGTAATGGCAGCAACAAAATCGGGTGTTTGAGTGACAGTGTCACTATTGTGGGGAGGCATTGCTCGATACTCAACGCAAGATGATTATCGGCACGTTAATCACCCGCGTTTTAACCGGCATCGCATTGTTGAAAAAGCCTGCCGCTTAACAGCTGCCGGCAGGCTTTATGCTGCGGCGTTCAGCGGAACAGCCGTCCATCGCGCACCAGTTCACGGGGATAGCTGTTTTTGATTCGGCTGCCCACTTTCTTTGCCAGCCCCAGCGGCTGCTGCTGATAGGTGACAATCATCTCATTGCTGGCAGGCGCCGTTTCCGGGTAAATATCCCGGCCGCGATACCACTCTTCCGCTTCTGCTGCCGTGAGTTCAAAACGCTGGTCTGCCTCGGGCTGCGCCAGTGCCACCACCGCCTCATGCTGCCAGCGATAGCCTTTTGCAAAGGTTTCCGCCAGCTTCAGACCAATGCGCGAAAAGCGCACCTTACCCAGCATAGGCGTGACAGCGTGCGGGAACAGCCAGATCTCTTTGTCCCGCTGCCACAGCGTTAGCGACGCATCCCATTTCAGTGATACCGCAGCAGCGGCGGCGACAATCTCACTTTCCTGTTTACGGCTGAGATGGGAAAAGGGCAGTTTGCCGACTTTATAGCCTGGAGCAGGCAGCGGCGCGACCGACGCGGTTTTACGCAGGCGGGCGACAAAGAAGCCTTCACTGTCAAAAATATGCGGGAAAACATGCAGATAGCCTTCCGGCGTCGCGGCCTGGTCCGCGCCGTGAAACAGTTCATTCAGCGGCAGGATGTCGACTGCGCCGGGATAGCGCTGTAACAGCCAGGCGATCACCTGCTGATTCTCGATCTGATTCAGGGTGCAGGTGGAGTAGACGAGCGTACCACCGGGTTTAAGGGCATGAAACGCACTGTCGAGCAGATCGCGCTGGGTTGCGGCAATCGCTTCCGTACTGGCCAGCGTCCAGTTTTTTAGTGCGTCGGCATCTTTGCGGATCACGCCTTCACCTGAGCAGGGCGCATCCAGCAGAATGGCATCAAACTGTTCCGGCAGAGCCGGACCAAACACCCGTGCGTCAAAGTGGGTCAGTGCGCTGTTGCTGACGCCGCAGCGGCTGATATTGGCATGCAGGACTTTTACCCGGCTGGCGGAGAATTCATTTGCCAGGATGACACCCTGATTATGCATTCGTGCAGCAATCTGGGTGGTTTTCGAGCCTGGCGCGGCGGCCATGTCCATCACGGCGCTGACGTCAGGCTGCGCATCGAACAGTGCGGTCACCGGCAGCATGGAGCTGGCTTCCTGAATATAAAACAGTCCGCTGAGATGCTCTGCCACACTGCCCAGCGGCAGGCTCTCATCTTCCCGGCTGATCCAGAATCCCTCTTCGCACCACGGCACCGGCGTCAGCTGCCAGCCGTAGTCAGCCGTCAGGGTCAGGAAGTCAGACACGCTGATCTTCAGGGTGTTGACGCGCAGGCTGCGGCGCAGCGGTTGCTGGCTGATGGCAATAAACTGGTCGAAACTCGCCTCATCGGACAGGCTCTGACGTATTAATGAGAGAAAATCGGCGGGGAAAAGCACAGAAGCATCTGACACGGGCACATTCCAGTAAAGGCAAAGGCGGCAGTGTATCACGCAGAAAGTAAACGGGCAGCCAGGCCGCCCGTTTCAGGGAAAATAAGTGCAGGGCTATGAGCTGATGCGGTTTCAGGCGGGTGAACGGGCTCAGGGAGCCGGCATCTTTTGGAAAGACGCAAGCGTTGCCCGCTCTGACGGGCACTGTGCGGAAATGGGCGCACCGCATTCAGGAGATGCGCTCTATCCGGGGCAACGCGTTACATTGTTTAAAAAATCATCCGGCGCGTTTGTCCTGCTGTCAGGGATTGCGCCGGGCGTGTGCTCTCATTGCTTCATTTTCTGAGCCGTCTGACCGGTTTCCGGCATGACCAGACTCAGCGGGGCGATGGAATGGCCGTTCCCCAGTTGCGCCACTCTTTCGGCGCTTCATCCTGTAAAAGGAAGTGCTTATCCGGGGTCGCCTGCGGTGCCAGCGGTACCGTAGGTGGCGTCGCAAACTGAATGCCGCCACGGATAAACTGCTGGAAAGTACCGGTTTTCACCACGCCGCCCACCAGACCAAAGTCGAGATTGTAGCCGGAGGCCAGCCAGAATACCGAATTGTTCCGCACCAGATGCTGATACTTCTTACTGATGCGCAGGGCAATCTGCACGCGATCCGCCATATTCCCCAGTGAGGTGCCGGTTACGGTACCCACTTCCACACCCCGGAACAGCACCGGCGTGCCCAGCGACAGGGAGCCTGCCTCCGTGGCATCGACATAAATATTCAGGCCGTTCAGATAGCGTGAATCGGTGATGGTGCTCTCCTGCAATTCAAACGACCGCGCGGCGCTGCCTTTACCCGGATCGACGTTGACATAAGGCTGCAGCAGCGTCTCCAGATGGTTGACGCCCGCCGCAGAGATCTCCGGAGAGACGACCGAGAAGCGGCTGCCCATGCGGGCAAAATCGTTAACATACTCAGGGTAGAGTACCGCTTTCGCCACCACCTGATTGTTATCTTTGCTTAACGACAGAGACTCCACCTGGCCGACGTTAATCCCCAGATATCGAATGGGCATCCCGGCTGAAAGCTTGCTGGCGTCGTAGGTGTGCAGCGTAATCTGGCTGCCGACCGCCCGGGCCGCCGTTTCGGAAGCATAAAGCACCCGTCTGGCCCCTTTGACAGACTGTGCACCACTCATGTTGTCAAAGCTGATCGCGCCTTTCAGCGCCCGGTTCAGCGGAGAGGCCTGCACAGTCAGGCCGCTGCCGTTCAGGCTGACGCGCGCGCCGCCTTCGGCCCAGAAGACGCTTTCGCTGGTCAGCAGCTTGCGATACTCCGGCTTGATATGCACCGCAATATCAAAGGCGTCGGCGCGCGGCGTCACTTTCACAATCTCGCCGACCTGATATTTGCGGTAAAGCACCACTGAACCCGCCTGCACGTCAGGCAGACTGTCCGCCGTCAGCATCAGCGTAGTAGACGGGCCATCGCCGGTAATACCTTCATCCGCTTTTTCCGCGTCAGCAAACAGCGGATAGGTATGTTTGGGTTCGCCTTTTTTACCCGGCTCCAGCCGGATTCCGCCATCGACCCACTCACGGGCGCTGGCACCTAACACCTGCATTCCATCCAGACCAAACTTCACATCGAGGCGGCTGTTGACGATAAACTTGCTGTCGCCGTGTACCAGGTTGCGATTCTCCGGGTTGATTGCCACCACGAAATTGACACCGTTTTCATCCAGTGAACGCGACATTACCTGACCGATCTGCATCCCGTGCAGCATCAGCGGCTGCCCCTGGTCAATGCCATAGCTTTCCGGCGCGCTGAGCCTGACCGTGAGCACATTCGGCTTCTGCAGCAGGGTTTCATTCGCTGCCAGTACGGTAAAATGCTGCTGCGGCTCGCCTTCACCCGGCACCAGCTCCAGCGTATTGCCGGTCAGTAGTGCGCTGAGGCTGGTGTCGGTCAGGCTGATTTTCGGGCTGTGCATCTCAATCCGCGTGCCGCTGCGCATCAGGCCGACCACGGAAGGATCGATGGTCAGCTCACCCGTGACTTTACCCCCATCCTGCAGGTTGAGTTTCGTCAGTGTGCCGACCTCCAGTCCCTGATAAACCAGTGGTGTGCTGCCCGCTTTCAGGTTTTTACCGTCAGGCAGATCCAGGGTGATCAGCACGCCGCGCTGGCTGTGCGCGAGGTCAGGATAGAGCCGGTAGTGCTGCTCCGCTTTCGCCGCCTGCGCGCCCTCTGGCGAGTCAAAGGCGATAGCGCCATTGACCAGCGCCGCCAGGCTCTCCAGCTGAACCTTTGCGCCGCTCAGGCTGACGTCGGCGTTGACGCCCGACACGTTCCAGAAGCGACTGCTGGTTTTCACCAGATTGACAAAACGACGGTCGATCAGCACATCGATCGCCACCCCGTCACTCTTGCTGTTGATGTTGTAGTCATAGACCCGGCCCACCGGAATTTTACGGTAGTAGACCAGCGATCCGGTGTTGAGCGAGCCCAGATCGGGCGCATGCAGGTGGATCAGCAGTTCGCCGGTATTGACCCGGTATTTCGGCTGCGTATCCAGCGCGGTAAAGGCTTCGCTGGGTTTACCTTTGCCCGGCATCATCCCGATGTAGTTACCGCCCACCAGCGCATCCAGCCCCGACACCCCCGCCAGGGAAGCTTTCGGCGTCACCAGCCAGAACTGCGTATCTTCACGCAGCGCATCGCGCATGTCGCTTTTGATGCTCGCTTTGATCTGAATGCTGCGATAGTCGTCGCTGAGATTAATGCCCTGCACGGTGCCCACTTCCACGCCCTGATAACGAATCGGGGTGCGGCCCGGCACGATCCCATCCGCCGTCTGGAAATTAATGGTGATGGTGGTGCCGCGCTCCTGATAATTGGTCCAGAGCAGCCAGCCGGCGATCAGCATCGCAATAATCGGCAGCAGCCAGAAGGGCGAAATCTTACGCTTATTGCGCAGCGTGGCGTTAGTCGGTGTAGTCGGCGTTTCCTGTTGCATGTGCATCCCAGAGCAGGCGGCTATCCAGCCACTCAACAGACATTATGGTCAGGATGACGGCCGCGCCAAAAAACAGCGCCGCCGGTCCCATGGTAAAAGCCAGCAGCTGGTCACGGTTGACCAGCGACATGGTTAATGAAATGACAAACAGATCGAGCATCGACCAGCGGCCCACCCAGGTGACGAACCGCAGTAACAGGATGCGGGTTCTGAGCCCCTGTTCACAGCGAAAGTGAATGCTGAGCAGCAGCGTCAGCATGACCAGCACCTTGGTAAAGGGCACCAGAATACTGGCGATAAACACAATCGCGGCCACCGGCACATTGCCTTCCCCCAGCGACAGGATGCCGGAGAAGATCGTATCCTCGCGGCGCGACCCGTTCACGTAGACCACCGAAATGGGCATCAGGTTGGCGGGGATCAGCAACACAATCGACGCAATCAGCGCGGCCCAGGATTTTTGCAGGCTGTGCCGACGCCGGAAGTCGAGCGGGGTATGGCAGCGCGGACAGCGGCCACGCGCGTCGGGCAGGCCGGTGTTGTGGCAGTTCAGGCAGACCTGCATCGCGTCGCGGGCCATATTCCCCGGCCGCTGCGGGTAGAAATGCTCCCACAGCTGCTCCATATTCAGATGGATCAGCGTCAGCACGCTGAGCACCGTCAGGGCAATGTAGGCCGCCAGCCCGTAGCCAATCTCCAGCGAAGCATAGTCCTGCACTTTAATGGACGCCACGGCGATACCGATCAGATAGATATCGAGCATCACCCACTCTTTGAGCTTCTCCAGCATCAGCAGCACGGGCCGCAGGTTCATCCCCAGGCGCTGCCCGATGCCGAGATAACAGATGCCGGCCACCAGCGTGACCGGCGCGCCGATGGTGCAGAACGCCACCATCGAGGCGGTCAGCACATCGCCCTGCTGGGTCATCTGGATAACGCCCTCCAGCACGCTGGCATTAATGCGCATCCCAAGCAGCCGGATATCGACCAGCGGCATTGAGAAGGCGAAGGGCATTAATACAATCATGGTAGCGGCCATAGCCATCAGGCGGGTCATGGACCAGTCGCGACCGCTGAGAATTTCGGCATTGCAGCGCGGGCAATAGGCCGACTGATGCGATTTCACATCCGGTAAGGAAAAAAGGGTATCGCATTGCGGACAACGCTGATAACGTGCGTGAGGCAATGTCTGGCTGATAGCGTGAATTTTCATAGGGTGAGGCAGTCTTCGCTCTTCAGAAGTCACTATTATTGGTCATCAGGACATTGTCTGTGTGCCTGTCTCGGGCATCACGCTTCGATCCACAGAATGCTAAGGTTATAGCAACTAACGCGATGATTCACCTTGTGGCTCTGGATATTTAAAACTTATTTTTAACGAACGGGCTCAATCACTCCGTTCAGATGTCATTGGTAACGGTTAAATAATGAACAAAACTGCCTTTTACGCCGATTTGAATCGCGATATGCGCGCCTTGCTGGCGGGAGAAACGGCGTTCCTCGCCGCAATGGGTAACTTCAGCGCGCTGCTGTACGAACGTCTCGAAGGGGTGAACTGGGCCGGTTTCTATCTGCTGACGGAAGCTGATACGCTGGTACTGGGCCCGTTTCAGGGCAAAATCGCCTGTGTGCGCATTCCGGTTGGTAAAGGTGTATGTGGCACGGCGCTGGCAGAAGAAAAAGTGCAACGCGTGGATGATGTGCATGCTTTCCCAGGCCACATCGCCTGTGACGCTGCCAGCAATGCTGAGATTGTGATTCCTCTGAAAGTGAATGGCACGGTGGTTGGCGTGCTGGACATTGACAGCGTAGTGTTCAATCGCTTTGACAGCGACGACGAATCGGGCCTGGTCACACTGACAGATGGGCTTTGTGAAGTGCTTGCGAACAGCGACTTAGAAAAATATCTGCAGCTGACACGCAGCTAATCGACTGGATCACATGGCATTTAGCGATGTTGTCATTATAATGTCGCCTGTTCATGCCTGCGCTGGTCGGCAAACCCGTTGTAATCAGGAAATTTCATGGAAAATCAACCTAAGTTGAATAGCAGTAAAGAAGTTATCACGTTTCTGGCGGAGCGCTTTCCGCACTGCTTTAGCGCTGAAGGCGAAGCGCGTCCGCTCAAAATCGGTATCTTTCAGGATCTGGTCGAGCGTGTTCAGGGCGAAATGGGTCTGAGCAAAACGCAGTTGCGTTCTGCACTGCGTCTCTATACGTCAAGCTGGCGTTATCTGTACGGCATCAAAGCCGGCGCCATTCGTGTCGATCTCGACGGCAACGCCTGTGGCGTACTGGACGAGCAGCACGTTGAGCATGCTCGCAAACAGCTGGAAGAAGCCAAAGCGCGTGTTCAGGCGCAGCGTGATCAGCAGCGCGCCGCACGTCGTGAAGCTGGCGAGGGTGAAGAGAACGCGGCACCGCGTCGTGCCCGTAAGCCGGCTGCCCGTAAGCCTGCAGAAAGCGATGCACCGCGTAAACCGCGTCCTCAGAACACGGCACCGCGTGCGACCGCCTCACAGCATCGCAAGCCCGCTCCACGTCCGGAGCAGGAAGCTCAGCCCATCACTGATACCTCAACTTTGCAACCCGGCCAGAGTATTAAAGTTAAAGCAGGCAAAAGTGCGATGGACGCTACCGTTCTGGAAGTATCGAAAGACGGCGTTCGGGTCCAGCTCGCTTCCGGCATGGCAATGATTGTGCGCGCAGAACACTTGCAGTTCTGAAACGGAGGCTAACCCCGGCATGAACACCCTTTTAAAAGTTGGACTTATTGCGGGCCTGCTGTTAGCAGGCCCCACCTTCGGCGCGGAGAACATTACGCGCGCCGATCAGATCCCCCAGCTTCACGAAGATCCGCAGGACCCGACGGTCAGTGAGCGCGTAACCTCGCGCTTTACCCGTTCCCACTACCGCCAGTTCGATCTGGATCAGAACTTTTCAGCGAAGATTTTCGACCGCTATCTGAACATGCTCGACTACAGCCATAACGTGCTGCTGGCGTCGGATGTGGCGCAGTTTGCCAGCAAAAAAGGAACGGTTGGCGATGAGCTGCGCAGTGGCAAACTGGACCTTTTCTACGATCTCTACAATCTGGCGCAGAAACGCCGTTTTGAGCGCTACCAGTATGCGCTGACGGTGCTGGCTCGCCCGATGAATTTCAGCGGCAATGACACTATCGACATTGATCGCGCAAAAGCGCCCTGGCCAAAAGATGAAGCGGAACTTAACGCGCTCTGGGATGCCAAGGTCAAATATGACCAGCTGAGTCTGAAGCTGGCAGGCAAAGACGATAAGGAGATTCGCGACGTTCTGACCAAGCGTTACAACTTCGCAATCCGTCGTCTGGCCCAGAGCAACGGCGAAGACGTTTTCCAGCTGGTGATGAACGCCTTTGCCCGCGAGATTGATCCGCACACCAGCTATCTGTCGCCGCGTAACACCGAACAGTTCAACACCGAAATGAGCCTCTCTCTGGAGGGAATCGGTGCCGTGCTACAGATGGACGATGACTACACCGTCATCAACTCAATGGTTGCAGGCGGCCCGGCTGCCAAAAGTAAAGCTATCACCGTAGGCGATCGCATCGTAGGTGTGGGTCAGCCTGGTAAGCCGATCGAAGATGTGATCGGCTGGCGTCTGGATGATGTTGTCGCCAAAATTAAAGGACCAAAAGGCAGTAAAGTCCGCCTTGAAATCCTGCCAGCCGGAAAGGGCACGAAAACCCGTACTGTGACGCTGACGCGCGAGAAAATCCGTCTGGAAGATCGCGCGGTGAAAATGAGCGTCAAAAATGTCGGCAAACAGAAGGTGGGCGTGCTTGATATTCCGGGCTTCTATGTCGGCCTGACCGATGACGTAAAAGTGCAGCTGCAGAAACTGCAGAAGCAGAACGTTGACAGCGTAGTGATCGATCTACGCACCAACGGCGGTGGCGCACTGACTGAAGCCGTGTCACTTTCCGGTCTGTTTATTCCGAGCGGTCCGGTGGTGCAGGTTCGCGACAACAACGGCCGTGTACGCGAAGACAGCGATAACGACGGCGTGGTTTACTATAAAGGTCCGCTGGTCGTGCTGGTCGATCGCTTCAGTGCCTCGGCCTCTGAGATCTTCGCTGCTGCAATGCAGGATTATGGCCGCGCGGTGATTGTCGGTGAACCGACCTTTGGTAAAGGCACCGTACAGCAGTATCGCTCGCTGAATCGCATCTACGATCAGATGCTGCGTCCGGAGTGGCCTGCGTTAGGTTCTGTTTCCTACACCATTCAGAAGTTTTATCGCATCAACGGCGGCAGCACCCAGCGTAAAGGCGTTACGCCCGATCTGCTGATGCCAACCGGCGTGGAAGCGGCTGAAACCGGTGAGAAATTTGAGGATAACGCCCTGCCGTGGGACAGCATCAAGGCCGCAACCTATACCCGAACAGGTGATGTTAAACCGCTGGTTGCGCAGCTGACGAAGCAGCATGCTGAGCGTATTGCTCAGGATCGCGAATTCCAGTACATCATGAAGGACATTGCGCGTTTCAATGCCATGAAGGATAAACGTAACATCGTTTCACTGAATCTGGCGCAGCGCGAGAAAGAGAATCGCGAAGATGATGCGTCACGTCTGGAACGTATTAACGCGCGCTATCAGGCCGAAGGCAAAAAACCGCTGAAAAATCTGGACGAACTGCCGAAAGATTATAAAGAGCCCGATCCTTACCTCGATGAGACGGTAAAGATTGCGAACGATCTTGCGCAGCTGGAAAAATCTCAGCCCGAGACACCGGCGGCAAAATAACCCGCTATTGTCCTGAAAAGCACCGCTTAGCGGTGCTTTTTTTTGCCTGTGGGAAAGTTTCCGGTTATCCGGAATCCGGGCGATAAAAGACGCCGGAATGCCTGGCCCGGATTCAGACGTGTCAGAATGTAAAGTTATGTCTTTTTAGGCACTTAAACGTTAAGGTTGCTTGAAAACCCGCGCAATGCCCATAGGATAGGGATCCGCGTATAGGCGCGTGAACAACTGAGGAAGATTAACCAAAATGATGCGTATTGCTCTTTTCCTGATGACCAACCTGGCTGTGATGTTGGTATTCGGGCTGATTCTCAGCCTGACAGGGATCCAGTCAAGCAGTGTTCAGGGTCTGATGATTATGGCAGGTCTGTTTGGCTTTGGCGGTGCGTTTGTTTCACTGCTGATGTCGAAGTGGATGGCACTGCGATCGGTTGGCGGTGAAGTGATTGAACAGCCACGCAACGAAACCGAGCGCTGGCTGATGGAAACCATTGGCCGTCAGGCCCAGCAGGCGGGCATTGCGATGCCCCAGGTGGCGATCTATCACGCCCCGGACATCAACGCCTTTGCCACGGGCGCGCGGCGTAATGCCTCGCTGGTCGCCGTCTCGACCGGCCTGCTGCAGAACATGAGCCGCGACGAAGCGGAAGCGGTGCTGGCGCATGAAGTGTCGCACATCGCGAACGGCGACATGATCACCATGACGCTGATTCAGGGCGTGGTGAACACCTTCGTAATTTTCGTATCACGTATTCTGGCGCAGATTGCGGCGGGCTTTATGTCCGGCAACCGTGACGATGAGGAGAGCAGCAACGGCAACCCGCTGGTCTACTTTGCGGTTTCAATGGTACTGGAGCTGGTGTTTGGTATTCTTGCCAGCATCATCACCATGTGGTTCTCCCGTCACCGTGAGTTCCACGCCGATGCCGGTTCAGCGAAGCTGGTAGGACGTGAGAAGATGATTGCCGCGCTGCAGCGCCTGAAAACCAGCTACGAGCCGCAGGAACCCAGCAGCATGATGGCGTTCTGTATCAACGGCAAAGGTAAATCCTTTAGCGAGCTGTTTATGTCGCACCCGCCGCTGGACAAACGTATCGAAGCATTGCGCAGTGGCCAGTATCTGAAATAGTGCGCAGCAGCATAAAAAAGGCGACCTTCGGGTCGCCTTTTTATTTTGCCGCCATCAGGCGCGGCGTTGCGTCATACGCGACACGCTGACCAGTGCCGCAATGGCGGCGAAACTGCCCGCCAGCAGCAGCGACGCATGTGTACCCTGTTCGTCGAACAGATTAAACATCAGGGCAACCAGTGCCGCGCCCATACTCTGCCCCAGCAGACGCGCGGTGCCCAGCATACCGCTGGCACCGCCGCTACGATGACGGGGCGCCGACGTCACAATCGTATGATTGTTGGGTGACTGAAACAGCCCGAACCCGGCACCGCACAGCATCATGCGCCAGATAATATCGCCATCAGCCGGTGCGGCGGGCAGCCAGGCAAGCAGGAACAGTCCCAGGGCGAACATAGCCAGGCCGATGCCGCCCAGCAGACCGGCGTGGAAGCGTTCAATCAGCCGGCCTGCAATTGGGGCAAAAATCATCGTCGCCAGCGGCCACGGCGTCAGCAGCAGACCTGTTGCCACTTCACTGCGCTGCAAAACGTTCTGCAGAAAGAAGGGCAGCGAAACCATCGCCAGCATCTGCGCGCAGAAGGAGCAGACCGAGGTGCCCATCGACAGGCTGAAGATCGGAATGCGCAGCAGATCCACCGGTAACAGCGGCACCGCCATGTTGAGCTGACGCCGGATAAAGAACCAGCCGATAATCAGCAGCGCCAGCACCTCCGCCAGCACCAGCAGATGACGCTGACCCTGGGCAAAACCGCTCAGGGAAGAGATGATCAATCCAAAGAACAGTGCGTTCAGGATGGCACTGGGTACGTCGAATTTCTGTGTCGTTGTCTTCTGCGGATTATCCGGCAGGGTGCGTAGCGCCAGCCAGAGTGCCACGGCGCCCAGCGGCACGTTGATCAGAAACAGCCATTTCCAGCTTGCCACTGACAGGACAGCCGCCGCCACGGTAGGGCCGGCCGCCGTTGACACCGCCACTACCAGTGAGTTGATCGCCATACCGCGCCCCAGATAGCGCTGTGGATAGATAATGCGTATCAGCGCGGTATTCACACTCATCAGTGCCGCGCCACCCAGCCCCTGAAGCACCCTGGCACAGGTCAGCATGGTCAGTGAAGTTGAAAAGGCGCAGAACAGCGAGGTGGCAATAAACAGCGCCAGACCTGCCTGATAGACACGACGATAGCCGAGCATGTCGCCGATAAACGAGAGCGACAGCAGCGAGACGATAATAGCAATCTGATAAGCATTCACAATCCAGATTGACTGTGCCGGGCTGGCATTCAGTTCACGCGAAATGGTCGGCAGCGCAACGTTGGCAATGGCGCCATCCAGCACCGCCATCGTCAGACCGAGGGCGATGGTAAGAATTGCCCGATAGCGCTGTGCGACGGGTAATCCATCCTGCGGGGGAGAGAGGGTCATAAGTAAGTTACTGAAGAGGGTGAATATCATCATGCTAATGAAATCAGCCGGAAAATGCAGCGGCCTGCTGAATAAAAACTGTCTTAAAATATGACTTAATGGTTAAAGGATTGCTGCCCTGAGGGGGCTCCCTCTATACTGAGCATCCGTTCCATTTTTTTTGAAACAGCTCAACAAGGTGCGCGATGTCTTCCGTTGACAATGATAAACAGCCCGATTCAGTCTCGTCCGTTCTCAAAGTGTTTGGCATTTTGCAGGCGCTGGGTGAGGAGCGCGATCACGGTATTACCGACCTCGCGCAGCGTGTGATGATGTCCAAGAGCACCGTCTATCGTTTTCTGCAAACCATGAAGTCACTGGGCTATGTGGCGCAGGAAGGCGAGAGTGAAAAGTACTCGCTGACGCTGAAGCTGTTTGAACTGGGCGCGAAAGCGCTGCAGAACGTTGATTTAATTCGCAGCGCCGATGTGCAGATGCGGGAGCTGTCGCGCCTGACCCGGGAAACCATTCATCTGGGTGCACTGGAAGAAGACAGCATTGTCTATATTCACAAAATCGACTCGCTCTACAATCTGCGCATGTATTCGCGTATTGGTCGCCGGAATCCGCTGCACACGACCGCCATTGGCAAAGTGCTGCTCGCCTGGCGCGATCGCAGCGAGGTGGATGAAATACTGCGGCAAGTCGAGTTCAGGCGCAGCACCGCCAATACGCTGGTAAGCGCAGAGGCGTTGCTTGCTGTGCTGGATCAGGTCAGAGCGCAGGGATACGGCGAAGATAATGAAGAGCAGGAAGAGGGGTTACGCTGCCTCGCCGTACCGGTGTTCGACCGCTTTGGCGTGGTGATTGCCGGGCTCAGTATCTCTTTCCCCACCATCCGGTTTTCAGAGGATGCCCGCCAGGATTATGTCAATATGCTGCACCGGGCGGCGCGTACGCTCTCCGCCGGGATGGGCTACCACGACTATCCATTCTGAGCAAAAGCGGGCCATCCGGCCCGCTCATCATTAATTGTCGATCACCTCTCCGCTTTTCTTGAGCAGCGGACAATCTGTGACGCCGACCACGCCACTGTCAGTATGCAGATACTGCGCACTGATCACACCACGCGCAGTCAGGTAACTGCACTGCAGGCCGAGGCCAGCCGCATTTTTCGTACTGCCGGTCAGCACCCCGTAGCCGGTAAACAGCATCGCCAGCCAGATAACCGCCAGCAGGCCTATTGCGCGAACAAACAGTTTCATGAAGTCTCCTTGAGAAAATAGCTCAGCGCCTCACATGGTGCTGCCGGGTATAATGATATCAGCATGCCCGGCTTTTCTGACGGAATCGATCAGAGATAACTGAAACGGCAAATTCTGCATTGCAGTTTGCCCCATTATCTTTTGCAGTGGCGACAGGTAGAATAGACCGCTGCAACGTTCTGGCATTTCCACTTAGTTTTATGAGGCAGTTATGAATGAGTTAGCCGCAAATTCGGGATCGCTGGTCAGTTATGGCCTGCTGGTCATTATGGTGATTGTGGCGTTTATCGCCTGGTTCTTTGTGAACCGGGCCAGTGTGCGTGCCGGTGAACAGATCCGGTTACTGGAGTCGCTGCTGGAGGAGCAGAAGAAACAGAATCAGCTGCTGCGCCGGCTGGTCGAGATGCAACCCGGAGCCGGGATGCATAAAACCGATGATAAACAGGATAAGCGGGATTTTATCCGGTTAATTCCGGAACGTTAATCACAGCAGGGAGGCGGGATGGCCTGGAAAAATCCGTGGTATGACAGCAGCAAAGTGCACCATACACCTCAGGGCTTTACCAATCCTGAGCCAGATCTGCGGCAGCCGGGCGATCTCAGGCGCTGGCGACGGGAGCGCAAAGCTGAAGGATTGCCGCTGCCGCCCCGGCAGGGCTACGCGGCTTTTGTGGAAGAGTGGTGGCAGCCTGCTGATTTCAGCGGCAGCGACGATCGTATCTGGTGGCTCGGTCATGCCGCCGTACTGCTGCGCCTCAGCCAGCGCTATATCCTTATCGATCCGGCCCTCTCGCCCCGTGCCTCGCCGTTGCCGTTTGCCGGTCCGCAGCGGAAAACACCTGCGCCACTCAGCATCGGCGATTTGCCACAGCTTGATGTGGTGCTGATTTCACATAATCACTACGATCACCTCGACCGGCCAACGGTGAAGGCAATTATCCGCCATTTTCCGCAGGCGAACTTTATTGTGCCGCTGGGGCTGGCGGAATGGTGCAGGGCACGCGGCGTCAGGAAGGTGCATGAGCTTGACTGGTGGCAGACGATCACGCTCGATGATATCTGTTTTGATGCCGTCCCGGCGCGTCACTGGAGTATGCGGACGCCCTGCGACCGCAACCGCTCACTCTGGTGCGGCTGGGTTGTCCGCTCAGCCACCTGCCGTTTCTGGTTTTCCGGCGACAGTGGCTACAGCGACAGCCTCGCTGAAATTCCCTCCCGGCTGGGCCCGTTCACGCTGGCAGCGCTGCCGATTGGCGCCTACGCCCCGCGCTGGTTTATGGCCGGACAGCACATGGATCCGGATCAGGCGGTGGCGCTATGGCAAAAGGCTGGCAGGCCAATGACGCTGCCCATCCACTGGGGCGTTTTTGAGCTGGCTGATGAATCGCTGGATGCGCCGCCGCAGGAACTGGCGCAGGCGCTATGCCGGGCACAGGAGCGCAACGGTAACTTTGCGCCATGGCGAATAGGCGAAAGCCGCAGCCTGAATAACCCCGCCCAGGAATCATCCTAAAGCCTGCCGGATAAATAAAAGCCAGCATTTTTTATCCGGCATCAATTTTTTTCAAATCGAAAGTTAAATTCTTAATAAGTAAAATGGCTCCTGATGCTTTTATTTGGAGCAGCGCTTATGTCTGGCTCCTGCTTTTGGTGCAAAAAAAGTGTTAATTGTACGAAATAAAAGATGCTGTACAGGATTGGCGGTCGATTTCACCTAACACAAAAGGGTACCGCTTCGCTTATTAATTCTGCTTCTGCCATATTTATGCAATATTAATTTCTTATGATATCCATCAGGTTAGCCCTGGATACTGCATGCGGAAAAGGGTATCAGGCCGGGCTAAGGCGTTATTCACGCCGCCTTTTGTTCTGTGTCCCGAACAGGCAATGTAACTCTTCTGCCAATTGTGTGCGCAGCCTCGCTGAGGCATTAAAAATGGCTTGCCATTATTTTTGGGATATGTGATAACAATTCGTGGGTTAAACGAGGTACAGTTCTGTTTATGCATGGCATCTTCAGTAAAGAAGTACGAGTAAAGACGTTGACGTTGAATACCGCTTCCTTGCCGAACCTTAATTAGTGCCTCATGCAGTAATGTCTCTGGTTTTTCTGTAAGACAGCCCCCGGGCTTAATAAACATCTAAAGGAATTTGCAAAATGGCAAAGATTAAAGGTCAGGTAAAGTGGTTCAACGAGTCTAAAGGTTTTGGCTTCATCACCCCGGCTGACGGCAGCAAAGACGTGTTCGTACACTTCTCTGCTATCCAGGGTAATGGTTTCAAAACCCTGGCTGAAGGCCAGAGCGTTGAGTTTGAAATTCAGGATGGCCAGAAAGGCCCGGCAGCTGTTAACGTCACTGCTATCTGATTCGATGCCAGCCCGGTGCCTCGCACCCTGATCTGGAATTGCAAAGCCCTGGCTGCACAGCCGGGGCTTTCTTTATGCTTCCGATGCGTAAACGATAAGGTTACACTGCGCCGCGTTATCTGATGCCGGAGCACCTTATGTCCCTGATTTGTCCTCTTTGTCACGCTTCTCTTACCCTGAATGCACGCAGCTGGTGCTGCGAAAATCGTCATCAATTCGACCAGGCGAAGGAAGGGTATGTCAATCTGCTGCCCGTTCAGCATAAACGGTCGCGGGAACCGGGTGACAGTGCAGAGATGATGCAGGCAAGGCGGGAATTTCTTGAGGCAGGCTATTACCAGCCGCTGCGGGACCAGGTCGTCACACTACTTGCGTCCGTACTGCAGCAGCCTGCGTGCCATATTCTGGACATCGGCTGCGGAGAGGGGTACTACACTGCGGCACTGGCTGAAGCTGCCGGTGAAAAGGCAGAGATCTATGGGCTTGATGTCGCCAGAACGGCGATCCGGCTGGCGGCAAAGCGCTATCCGGCCGTACGTTTCTGCGTTGCCTCCAGCCAGCGCTTACCCTTTGCCGATGGTTCACTGGATGCGATAGTGCGGATTTATGCGCCCTGCAATGAAGCCGAGCTGGCGCGCGTGCTGAAGCCAGGGGGGCTGGTGCTGACCGTTACACCTGGCCCGCATCATCTGCAGCAGTTTAAAGCGTTAATCTATCGTGAAGTGCAGCTGCATGTGCCGGAGCAGAAATCCTATCCCGGCTTCCGTCAGCTGGCACAGCATGCGCTGCGCTATCCGATGGCGCTGACCGGTGCGGCGGCAACGACGCTGCTGCAGATGACACCGTTTGCCTGGCGTGCACGCGAGTCGGTCTGGCAGACCCTGCAACAGTGTGAGCAGTTCAGCTGCGACGCGGATTTTACCCTGACACTCTGGCAGCGCGACTAACGCGCCTCCACCAGCGTATGATAGATGCGCTCAAGATCGTCGAGCTGCTGCACCGCAATCAGCAGCCGGCGCTGCTCCAGCTGCACCACCAGAATGCCATCCTCAGAAAGATTCATGCCCTGAATCCGCCGGTAATCGACCCAGACACCGGCATAAAACAGCCCCGCGTTTTTCATCAGTAGCATGGGCTTACGCAGCCAGAAAAGCCAGAACGCCAGAAAACTCAGCACCATCAGCAGGGTGGTAGTAAGTGGCGGCCCCTGATGGCTGAGGTTGTTCCAGAGCAGGATCAGCAGCAGCCCGATAAAAATCAGGCTGTCTGTTTTATGCTGTCGCCGCAGCGTCACCTGCAGCCGGGTCGGACCGTGACGGCGGGGCAGAATCACCTCATGATAAATCGCGAACAGGAGCAGGACGGTGATACAGAGCGCGATCAGTGCATCAGTTAACGACATGTCAGCGGCCTCAGAGCGGGTAAGATCAGCCGGGAGGGGCCCGGCTCATGCTGTCTGAGCCGGACGCCGGGATGCCCGGCAGTGTGCGATTACAGACCGAGCAGGCCGATCCAGTAGCCGAAGATACCGATGGCGAAGAAGCCGACGATAATCCACAGCGCATTCACCTTACGGCGCAACAGCCACATGCAGCCAAAGGTGAGCAGCAGCGGTACGATGCCCGGCATCAGCTGATCGAGAATCGATTGCACCGTGGTAACGGTGGTTTTACCGGTCGAGTCGGTGATGCGTGACACCACCAGCGGGATATTAACGTGCGTCCACTTGTTGACCAGCGCCCCCATTACAAACAAACCTAGGATTGAGGCACCTTCCGTCAGTTTCTGCAGAAAACCTCCCCCCATGTCGCTGACGATATTGATCCCTTTGCGATAGCCGTAGGCCACGCCATAGTAACGGGTCAGCAGGCGCGCCAGATTGAACAGCACAAAGAACAGCAGCGGGCCCAGCAGGCTGCCGCTCATGGCGATACCGGCACCCAGTGCGGCAAAGACCGGACGCACCGTGCCCCAGAAAATAGGGTCGCCCACGCCGGCCAGTGGCCCCATCAGCCCGACCTTCAGACCGTTAATCGCCCCATCGTCGATGGCTGCGCCGTTAGCGCGCTGCTCCTCCATTGCCATCGTGACGCCCAGAACCGGTGCGGCCACATAGGGATGAGTATTAAAGAACTCCAGATGCCGCTTAATCGCCTGCTTACGCGCCTCATTATTCTCTGGATAGAGACGGCGGATCACCGGCACCATCGAAAAGCAGAAGCCCAGCGCCTGCATGCGTTCAAAGTTCCATGAACCCTGGAACAGGTTGGAGCGTAGAAAGACGGCGCGGACATCGCCGGGAGTCAGTTTCTTTTCGACCCTGTTTATATCGACCATATACTCACCTGTTCCTTAATCGAGTTCGTTATCGAGATCGTTTGTGGTCGCGGCAGCGGCAGGCGCACCCGCCGTACGGTTATATTTCGGACTGAGCTGGATATAGAGTATCGCCATAACCACGCCAATAACGCCCAGCGCCACCAGGTTGAAGCTGGTGAAGGCCGCCGTGACAAAGCCCAGGTAGAAGAAGGGCATCAGGTAGCCCGCGCGCATCATGTTGATGACCATCGCGTAACCGACGACCACAATCATGCCACCCGCGATATTCAGCCCGTTGGTCACCACTTCCGGTATTGAACTGAGCAGCGCGTGCACCGCGCTGGTGCCAACTGAAATCGCCACGATAAGCGCCGGAATGGCGATACGCATTGCCTGCAATAGCAGGGCAGAGACATGAATCCAGGAGATAGCGGTGAGATTGCCCTTTTCGGCGGCTTTGTCTGCCGCGTGCTGGAAAGCAACCGTCAGCGTTCGCACGATAATCGTGAGCACCTGTCCGGCGGCGGCCAGCGGGATCGCCAGCGCGATACCGGCACCCACGCTCTGACCGCCCGCGATAACCAGAATGGTCGAAATAATTGAGGCGAGGGCGGCATCGGGTGCTACCGCAGCACCGATATTCATCCAGCCCAGCGCAATCATCTCCAGCGTGCCGCCGATAATGATGCCGGTTTTCATATCTCCCAGTACGATACCAATCAGGGTGCAGGCGACCAGTGGGCGGTGAAACTGAAACTCATCCAGAATCGAACCCATTCCGGCAATACAGGCAACAATAAAAATTAAAATAATCTGTAGCGAGGTTATTTCCATCATACTTCGTGTCCTCAGCAGGATAACGGTAACGCGCCCGGAAAAGCAGGCGCAGATGGGCGTCTGTTACGCATCGACTTTCGCAATCAAATCCATCATTTTCAGCTTCTGGTCGCTGGACACTTTGCGAACTTCCAGCTCTATATGGCGTTCATTAAGTTTGTGGAAGGCGGCAATATCTTTCCCATCGACTGAAACCGCATTGTTGACCTGCGTCTTTCCCTGACGGAATGCCATCCCACCGATATTGACGGATGTAATCTCCACGCCCTGTTCCACCACCCGCACAACATCGGTCGGATTGGTAAACAACAGCATGACACGATCCTGTCCATACTTCGGGTTATTCCACACCCGCACCATCTTATCGACATCCACCACATGTGCCGTCACGCCCGGCGGAGCGACCTGGGTCAGCAGTGTTTTACGTACGTGATCGTTAGCCACCTCATCGCTGACTACAATAATGCGCTGGACGTTAGTCTCTTTGGTCCAGCGCGTCGCTACCTGTCCATGGATCAGGCGGTCGTCAATGCGCGCCAGACCAATTTTCATGTGATCGCCCGGTGTCATCGGCTTCAGTGACGGCGCCGTGACGGCCGGTTTAACGGGGGCGGGGGCAGTTTCCGTGGCTTTCAGGGCTTTTACCCCCTCGCGACCGGTCTCGACCGCCACCGCTACCAGCGCCTCAAACGCCAGGTTATCGTCACGCGCCATCAGCGTTTCGACCAGCATCGGAATATTGACGCCAGCGACGACCTCAGACTGTGGCCGGTCAACCACTATCCGACTTGCCGCGTTAAACGGACTGCCGCCCCAGGTATCGACCAGAAACAGCACCCCCTGGCCGGTATTGAGTTCGGCCAGCGTTGCCTCATATTTTTCAATCAGCGTGTCTGCATTTTCACCGGGCACAAAATCTATCCAGCCGACATTTGCCTGCTCGCCCAACAGCATTTCTGCTGTTTTCAGCAGTTGTTCCGCGGCCCAGCCGTGTGTACCAATTACAATTGCAATGGTCACCTGCTACCTCCGTTTGCTAACGATGCTCATCTGAGGGGATGAACGGTTCTGAATTTTGCTCTGATTATCGGTTAACCGGATGCTCTGACGTCCAGGTTCAGCGTCGAAAAAAGGGGATTACGTTGGTAAAAGCCATGAAGTCGGGATTTATTTTATTGTGCGAAAAAATAAATGATGTGACGTCTGTCTGTTATTTATCCGCTTCCGGATCCCGCATGCCTGTTTATGCGACCGGGCATCTCTGTTGCAGATTGTAAAAATGAGAAAATTTTTTGACGCCGTTTTCCGAACTGATACATTAACGTTCTGTTTATTACTCAGGAGTATCGGGCTTCAGCCCACCTTTATGGATCGTCACCGACGTCGCTTAATCTGTTCTTTGCGCCTGCTGGCGCGTCACCTCTCGCCTGACGGCGTTTTCCACGTTTACCCGACTATCCGGATGTCACGCTTTGCTGCGCTGACAGGCTTCGGCTTGTCTGGTCCCCTGTTCTGGAGTCATAAATAATGGAATTTTTATTCGACCCCTCAATCTGGGCGGGTTTACTGACGCTGGTGGTGCTGGAAATTGTTCTCGGCATCGACAACCTGGTCTTTATCGCCATTCTGGCCGACAAGCTGCCGCCAAAGCAGCGCGATAAAGCGCGCCTGATTGGTCTGTCGCTGGCGCTGGTGATGCGTCTGGGCCTGCTGTCGCTGATCTCCTGGATGGTGACGCTGACGACACCGCTGTTCAGCGTGGGTGGTTTCAGTTTCGCGGGCCGCGATCTGATCCTGCTGGCCGGTGGACTGTTCCTGCTGTTTAAGGCGACGATGGAACTGCATGAACGGCTGGAAAACCGTCAGCTCGACGGTTCCGGCAATCGCGGCTATGCCAGTTTCTGGGCGGTCGTCACGCAGATTGTGGTGCTGGACGCCGTCTTCTCGCTGGACGCCGTGATCACCGCCGTGGGGATGGTGAACCATCTGCCGGTGATGATGACCGCCGTGGTGATTGCGATGGGTGTGATGCTGCTGGCGTCGAAGCCGTTAACCAATTTCGTTAACGCGCATCCGACCGTGGTGGTGCTCTGCCTGAGCTTCCTGCTGATGATCGGTCTGTCGCTGGTGGCGGAAGGCTTTGGTTTCCATATTCCGAAAGGTTACCTCTACGCGGCTATCGGCTTCTCGATCCTGATCGAGCTGTTCAACCAGATTGCCCGCCGTAACTTTATCCGCCATCAGTCGAATCGCCCGATGCGCGAGCGCACCGCCGAAGCGATTCTGCGCCTGATGGGCGGTCGCAATCGCGCCCAGACCGCCAGCAGCAACAGCGGATCCAGTGAAGAGGTGGCGTTGGCGGAAGCAATGCCGCAGGAGGCGTTCAAAGATGAAGAGCGCTACATGATCAACGGCGTCCTGACGCTGGCGTCGCGGTCGATTCGCAGCATCATGACGCCGCGCGGTGAAATCTCCTGGGTCGACGCGAACCGTCCGGTTGATGAGATCCGCATGCAGCTGCTCGATACGCCGCACAGCCTGTTCCCGGTCTGCCGGGGTGAACTGGATGAGATCGTCGGCGTGGTACGTGCCAAAGAGCTGCTGGTGGCGCTGGATCATGGGGTGGATGTGGCGACCTTCGCGGCCAGCACGCCAACCATCGTGGTGCCGGAAACGCTGGACCCGATCAACCTGCTTGGCGTGCTGCGTCGCGCCCGGGGCAGTTTCGTCATCGTTACCAACGAGTTTGGCGTCGTGCAGGGGCTGATTACCCCGCTGGATGTTCTGGAAGCGATCGCGGGTGAATTCCCGGATGAGGACGAAACGCCCGATATCATTGCCGATGGCGATGGCTGGCTGGTCAAAGGGGGCACGGATCTGCACTCGCTGCAGCAGTTGCTCGACTTCCATGAGCTGGTCGATCCGGCAGAAGATCATGCGTCACTGGCGGGCCTGCTGATTGCCCAGAAAGGGCAACTGCCGCTGCCGGGCGATGTTATTGACATCACGCCGTTACATTTCCAGATTATTGAGGCGACCGATTACCGTATCGATCTGGTGCGTGTCACCAAAGATAAGCCGCATGATGAGGAGGAAGAGGCGTAGTTGCCTGCGGCAGGTTTAATCTGCCACTCTGACCTCTGACAGCCGCTGCCTGACCGCCGCGGCTGTTTTTTTTCCTGTCCCCGGCGCGGGCTCAGGGCCGGATATCCGCCTGCCAGGCGGCCAGCCAGGCCGGGAAATCCTCCAGCGGCATCGGACGGGCATAGAAGTAGCCCTGCAGATGATCTACACCACGCTCACGCAGGTAGGCTGCCTGCTCGGCCGTTTCCACCCCCTCGGCGACCAGACTGATGTTCAGGCGCTGAGCCAGAGAAATCACCATATCCGTTACCGTGGCGTTAATGGCGTCTGTGCCGACGGCCGCCGTAAAAATTTTGTCGATCTTCAGCACATCGGGGTGCAGATCTTTCAGATAGGAGAGCGAACTGTGGCCGGTGCCGAAGTCATCAATCGCCAGCCGCACGCCGATATCATGCAGCTGCGCAATCACCGACTGATCAACGACCGGCAGCGCATCCCGCTCAGTGAGCTCCACCACCAGTTTCGGCACGGGCATAGCGGGCCACCAGAGAGTCTGCAGATCCTCAAGGATGGCACGATCGCGGAAGTGGCTGGCAGCCACGTTAATGGCGATATGGAAGTCAGGATCCTCAGGCAACTGCGGTAATGCGCTGACTACCTCGTTCAGCACAAAGCGTGTCAGCGGTTTAATCAGATTCTGCCGTTCGGCCAGCGGAATAAAGACATCGGGAGCAATCCAGCCCTGACGGGCATTGTGCCAGCGTAACAGCAGCTCAATGCCGTCACACTCGCCGCTTTTGCTGTTAATCAGCGGCTGACAGTACACCATAAATTCGCGCGCCGTGATGCCATAACTGATCTGCCAGCTCAGGCTCATGCGATTCGCGGTGGCCAGCCAGACGATATAGCCAATCAGCAGGCTCAGCAGTAGCGCCAGCGGCAGCTGTGAAGGCAGCGTGGCCAGCGCCAGCCGGGTCGGCGAGGGACCATAAAGCGTCAGGCTAAAAGGATAACGCAGCGAGTGCTGTTCGTAGCTCACCTCATCGTCTGCCGGCACCGTGGCTTCAATCAGCGGATTACCATACTCCAGGCTTTGACCATTGACGTTCAGAATGGCGCGCTCCACCCAGGGCAACTCCGGCTCCAGCAGGTAATTACTCATCATTTCGATATTGATAACCTGCAGAATGCCGGAGCGGTTATCCAGACTTCTGGGTGTCCACAACAGGAGCACCGGCGACCCTTTCAGCAGATAGCGATCAGTAGAGAGCTCCATACGCTGATTGTTGAAGGCCAGGTCGGGATACGTTTCACTGAAGGGAATGGCGCGCGGACCATAGATGCTGGAGCAGTAGAGCATATCGTTGTCGACCAGCAGAATCGCCCTGACCGTCTGAAGAGAGGAGATTTTCTCAATAAGCGGAAAGCGGGCGTCATGGCAGGGAACGCCAACCAGACCCAGCATATTATTTGCTGACACCTCCAGCGGGGAGAACATCCGGTCAAACCGCATAATGGCTTTGTCGGCAAAATCCATCGCCTGCTGCTCAATACGCGACTTTTCTTCAATATAGCGGAAAACCAGCGTCAGAATCAGCACCAGAGTGGCGATCAACAGCGCGATGAGCAAACGCTTGCGTCTGAACTGTCCAACATGCTGCTGGGCAATAAACATCAGTTTCCACCTTCCCCAAAGCCAGAAAAAAGCAACACAACGGGATGAGTATCGGCACGAACAGGCCAGAACTGAGGCCGTAATGCAGAAAAGCGGGTCTGGAAAGCAGGGCAAGCCGGACGGCTGTGCGGAAAATACTTTACCGTGTAATCCTGCGCTGAGATAGCGCAGGATACGGATTTTATTACGTTTGCACGTTATGTAAACAGACAGAGGGGCGTATTAATCGCACTGAACCTTAATTGCCAGACCACCACGTGAAGTTTCACGGTATTTGGCATTCATATCCTTACCGGTTTCATACATGGTTTCGATAACCTTATCCAGCGAAACGCGTGGTTCGCTGGTGCGGCGAAGTGCCATCCTCGCGGCATTAATCGCTTTCACTGAGGCAATCGCGTTGCGCTCAATGCAGGGCACCTGAACCTGTCCTGCCACCGGATCGCAGGTGAGCCCCAGATTATGCTCCATGCCAATCTCAGCGGCGACGCAGACCTGCTCCGGACTGGCACCCAGCAGCTCCGCCAGACCGGCGGCCGCCATTGAGCAGGCGACACCGACTTCACCCTGGCAACCCACTTCGGCACCGGAGATAGAGGCATTCATTTTATAGAGCACGCCAATCGCGCCGGAGGCAAGAAAATAGCGCAGGAAAATATCAGGCGTGACCGGCTCAATAAAGTGATCGTAGTAGGCCAGCACCGCAGGCACAATACCACAGGCGCCGTTAGTGGGTGCGGTGACCACGCGTCCACCTGCGGCGTTCTCTTCATTGACGGCCAGTGCAAACATATTGATCCAGTCAATGACGATCATCGGATCGCTGGAATGTTTGGTGGAGGAGGTGAGCAGACGACGCAGAGAGGCAGCACGGCGCGGAACCCGCAATGGGCCCGGCAGCACGCCTTCGGTATTCAGACCACGATCGATACAGGCCTGCATCGTCTGCCAGATGGTGGCGAAATAGCTCTGGATCTCCTCACGGCTATGCAGCGCCAGTTCGTTTTTCATTACCAGACCTGAGAGTGACAGGCCGGTTTCGCGGCAGTGAGCCAGCAGATCTTTGGCAGAGTGGAAAGGCCAGGGCACAGAGACTTCATCCAGAGCCGACTGGCCGAAGTGCTCTTCGTCGACAATGAAACCGCCACCCACAGAGTAGTAGGTTTTTGACAGAATCAGCAGATCACCCGCAAATGCGAGCAGGCGCAGGCCATTCTCATGCAAAGAGAGGTTCTCACTGCGAAACACCATGCCGCCTTCGCGCGGGAAGTCCACCTCATGCTCGCCTTTCGCCAGCAGCAGCCGCTCACGCTGTTCGACATCCTTAATAAAGGCGGGGATGGCATCAATGTCCACTGTATCGGGTGATTCGCCTGCCAGACCCATAATAATGGCGATATCGGTGTGATGGCCTTTGCCGGTCAGGGAGAGCGATCCATACACATCCACGGCGATCCGGGTTACCTCCTGCAGCTTTCCCTGTTCGCTCAGCAAATCCACAAACTGTTTACCCGCTTTCATCGGGCCGACAGTATGCGAACTCGAGGGGCCGATGCCCACTTTGAACATGTCGAAAACACTAATCACAGGTGACACTCCTCACAATTATTATCAGTCTGCCGGGGCAGTTTATGGCGCTAATAGTAATGGTCATGCACCGGAAAAGAGCAGCTTTTCGCATGAAATAAACTTATCAAAACCAGTAGAAAAAATTATAACGCACCCCGACAGGTTGCTGGTATGTCAGGGCGCTAAATGAAAAGAAGGGGTCAGAAGGCAATCTGTGTACTCAGTGAACGGATAATTCCCGCGGTCATGCCCCAGACCAGATAATCCTGATAGCGTGACAGCCAGACCGGATGACGCCCGCCCGCCCGGTTAATCTCCAGCGCACTGTAGCGGCTGAGCTGGAGGGCTTCGGCCAGCGGCATCTCAAAGGCGCTGCTGACCTCATCCGGATTGAGGGTTAACCGCAGACCTGCCGGGATGATCCCCAGCACCGGCGTCACCTGAAAACCGGTGCTGCTGCTCACGGCAGGCAGCAGACCTAACACCTCGACCTGCTGCGGCTCCAGTCCGACCTCTTCCTGGGCTTCACGCAGTGCCGTGGCAATCAGCGAGGCGTCAGTGGCATCCTGCATTCCGCCGGGAAAGGCAACCTGCCCGGCATGTTTGCGCAGCGCGTGCGAGCGTTGCGTCAGCAGCAGGCCTGGCTCAGGGCGCGCCACGACCGGCACCAGCACAGCGGCATGGCGACCGGAGAGGTGCAGCGTACTGCGGGCAGGCGGCTGCAACAGAAAACGGCTTCGAAAGGTATCAAGCGTCAGGGCCAATGGCGCCTCCGGTCTGTTCCAGTGCTGGTAAAATCCGGCTGACTTTATCGAGCGTTTCCTGGTATTCCGCCGCCGGATCGCTGTCAGCCACCAGGCCGCCACCGGCGGCACAGTAAATCTGCTGGCCCTCGGCGATCAGCGTGCGGATGGTGATGCTGGTATCCATTCGTCCGCAGAGACTGAGATAGCCGATGCTGCCACACCAGGCATTGCGGCGCTGAGGTTCCAGTTCATCAATAATCTCCATCGCCCGGATTTTAGGCGCACCGGTTATTGAGCCGCCCGGGAAACAGGCGCGCAGCAGATCGGTGGCCTGCAGGGTGTCAGGCAACTGCGCCCGTACCGTGCTGACCAGATGATGGACCGCAGGGAAGGGCTCAACCGCAAACAGCTCCGGCACCGTCACCGAGCCGGGCACGGCGACGCGGCCGATATCGTTGCGCAGCAGATCAACAATCATCAGGTTTTCGGCACGATCTTTCTCCGCGTTGCGCAGAGCCTCAGCCTGTTGCGCATCGGCAACGGGATCGCTACAGCGCGATCGGGTGCCCTTAATCGGACGCGTTTCAATCTGTTTCTGGTTCAGCGACAAAAAACGCTCGGGCGACAGGCTGAGAATTGCACTGTCAGGCAGACGCAGAAACGCGCTGAACGGCGCGCGGTTGGCCGCATTCAGCCTGGTGAATGCCTGCCACTCATCGCCCTGATAACCCGCCTGAAAGCGCTGCGCCAGGTTAACCTGGTAACAGTCGCCCGCCTGAATATAGGCCTGCACCCTGTCAAAGCGTGCGGCATAGTCGGCATAACTCAGGTTCGAACGCCAGCGACTGGTCAGTGAAAAGGGTTCGGCCCTGCGCGCAGGCCAGGCTGCCAGCCACGCGGCACGTGCTGCCACGTTCTCAGTTGCCACCAGCGTCAGTGTCTGCTGATGATGATCGGCGATAAGTGCCCAGTCATAGATCCCCACCGCCATGTCCGGCGTCGTCAGATCGGCGGCGGCATGCTGTGGCAGGCATTCAAACCGGCGGCCCAGATCATAACCAAACAGGCCCAGCGCCCCGCCCTGAAAAGGCAGGGCTTCACTGGCCACCGGCGTTACGCCGAGCGCATCACACTGCTGCTGAACCAGCAGCAGCGGATCGGCAGTGGATTCCCGGCTGCCGCTCCGGTCGCTGAGGGTGGTGGTCGCTCCCCGGGTAACCAGCGTCGCACGTGGATCAGCGGTCAGAATATCAAAGCGGTTATCGCTGTGGCTGGCCTGTGCAGAAGAGAGCAGCATCGCCCACGGCAAATGGGAGAGCGGCGCGAAGCGCTGGGTCAGCGCATCCGGGGTGTAATCAAGCGTCAGGGTTTCAACAATCATCGTGCAGAGAAATCAGCAGGCTAAGAGGCGGTCAGACTGACATATTTTTTCCTGACTGGCACCTGTTAGTTCCGCGTGGGATACTGTCAGCCCCAACGCAGGAGTAGAACATGATCACAGGATTACCGGCGCTCTCTCATGAGCAGCAACAGCAGGCCGTCGAACGCATTCAGGAATTAATGGCAGACGGACTGACGAGCGGTCAGGCGATTGCCCAGGTGGCGCAGGAAATTCGCGAGAGCCATACGGGTGAACAGATTCGGGCGCTATTCGACGACGAAGATGACGAAAACGAAGAATAACACCCGGCGTGATTAGCGGGCGGCGATAATCTTGATTTCGATTTTATATTTGGGATTTAACAGCCCGGCCTGCACCGTGCAGCGCACGGGCGCATGGCCCGGGGAAACCCAGGCGTCCCACGCGCGGTTCATCGCAGGAAAATCGGCTTTATCGACGAGAAAAAGCGTCGCATCGAGGATTTTGCTTTTGTCGCTGCCCAGCCGGGTCAGCATCGCATCAATGACGGCCAGCGCATTCGCGGTCTGCGCTTCGGCATCGGCGTCCAGGTTTTCTGGCACGCTGGTGTAATAGATCGTGTCATTATAGATGACAGCCTCGGACATGCGGTGTTCCGGATCAATGCGGGTAATGCTCATCGGTTTCTCCCTGGTTATTTGCGCATTAGCCTGACACACTCCTGACACCGCTGTCACTCTTTACGCCTACAGGCAGCGCTGAACAATCGCCTTCCTGTCCGCCATCACCTCAGGCGCCATCATGAAGGTAGTGAAATATTTCACATCTGATCCTTTCCGGTGAGAGGAGATGTCCGCAAAGATAGAGTCTTCCCAGGTGTAAACACTGATGTCGCTGCCTCTGGGCTGGGTGTGAGTGGTGTTATCGCGGGCAATGACGGTCGTCGTCGACCAGCCGCGATAGATACAATCGCTGAGCTGGGGAGCCGTCCGGGTGCTCTGTCCCTGAAATATCGGTTGCTGCTGACGTGCCTGGTCAGGGGTGGGTGTCTGGCAGCCGCAGAGCAGCAGCATGCCAGACAGAAAGCCGATGCGAAAAAAGGTCATAGCATTCCTCCGCCCGGAGCAGGCAGTCAGGTTTAAGCCAGCTGCTTAATACTGTCTGATTGACAATATTAGGCACGTCGCAGCACGTCAGCCCCGGAGGACATATTCCGGTATTGCGCTGATTTCATCAGTATAATTCGCGAGTTCGTTTCGAGAGTGTGATCCGCTCTATTTGATAACTTCATCACATTGTCACCGGACCGCATGAACAGCCCGGAAACGGGGTTAAATCTGTGCCCGGTGCTGACCAGCGGAAGCAAAATGAGAACTGGAGGCAGGACAAGCTGAAAAATGTTATAAATCAAATAAAAGCTAGCGCCACAGAAAGAGGATGAGCACATGGCGAATACGCAGTATCTGTTTTGGGTTATGGCAGGCGCACTGACGCTTCTGTTTGTTGTGGTTTCAGCTTTTGTCGGTCTGTCTAAAGGCCGCAAACAAGGCGTAATCACATTTATTGTACTGTTTATCGTCATGCTGGCGGGTGCGCTCTATATCCGAGCCTGATTCAGGCGCACCAGTGCGCTGTCATACTGACAGGCTTCACCGCCCGGCAGGCGTAAAGCACGGTTACAGCGTGAGGTCCGGGTTTATTTTTTATAGGGTGAATGCTTCAAACCCGAAAGCGGATCACTGTCAGACCAGTCAGGGCGTTCACCCGACATTATTGCCCGACGCTGAGCCGGGTTGATTTCCGTAGCGACGGGCGGTAAGAGAACCTGGCTGTGCTGTGTGGCCGACGCTGCAGGAGGTTCTGTGTTCAGAGAACACCCGCTGAGGGTGAGAAGCATCAGTGTGCAGTGTGCAGTGTGCAAATTTTAACATTAAATACCTCCTGGTTTTTTAATGAAATATGAAAGCCCGGCAACGGCGCCTTAGCTCTTTTTTCTGACCGCAAAAGCAGGTTGACTCTGTTCACTTCCAGCGGCCAGATTCAGTGCGGATGTTATCAACAAAATATAAGGTGAAAATAAGCACTGCAATGGCAGTAATATATTCTCTTTCGAACCTATCTGTTTTTCTGTTCATTCATAATAAAGAACCGATCTCTCAACAACAATATGCGTTGAACTCCAATTGATACTTTGTTTAAATTCTGAGGTTACAGGTCTCTGCCTTCGGCTTTGTTCCGGGCATATTATGTCCGGAGAAGGTGCGGCGTATCTTTCTCCCGGCTCAGCTGAACGCGCTGCAGGCTTATTGCTTCATCGCCGGATTAGGATTGAGACGTGTATAGCGTGACCTGTTAATCCTGCTCAATGAACACCACTGCAGACGTCAGGCAATAAGAAACACCGGGTTTACAGATCTTACATTATCAGTGACTTATCTTTTTTTACCTCTCTGACAGCAGAAGTGTGCAGAACTCAGCTACACTTAACGCAAATAGCAAAATTGCTATTTTAACACCGGAGGTAATTATGTCTGAACGTCCTGATTACGTTGAACCCCTGCCAGATGATGCTGAAATCTATCCGGAAGACGAGGGAGAGGATGAAGAAATCGACCCGTCAGAGAAAGATGTCTGATTAGCCTGAGCAAGGTTTCTGGTCGGTTTACCCATCTGTATGCCTCGTATACCGCAAAACGGCTTTCTGGCTGTTTTGCGGTTCTTGCCTGAGTCGTAACACAGTTTGTAGCGCTTGCTCTGATTGCGCTTTTGTTAAAACTCCGATTTTGATTCAGACAACTGATACTCACAAAGTAACGCATAAACGCGTTAACTGGTTGCGTTAATTTAAAGAATTCGTCTTGTATGTTAATTTAATTAACACTGATAAACATAATGCACCGATTATTTTTCTTAAGTGCTAATTAATCGCATTTTGTTATCTTGCTGAAGTCAGTGCTCAGCGAATATTATCCCTGGTGAAATTCAGCGGGTTAATATGGGATAAAATGAGAAAATTTAAATTAGTCAGTTTTTTTATCGCGCTGGCGTCTGCCAGCCTGGCCAATGCGGCGGAACAACACTGGAGTTATGAAGGGAAAGCAGGGCCTGAGCACTGGAGTGAATTGTCTCATGATTTCCATCTTTGCCATGAAGGAAAATCGCAGTCACCCATTAATATTAAAGATCCTATAGATGGCCATCTGCAGACGCTGAATTTGGCCTACCACACGTCGGCTGAGAAAGTCATTAATAACGGCCATACCATTCAGGTGACCGTGGATGAAGACGATGATTTTATGCTGGATAATGAAAAGTTCACGCTGCGGCAGTATCACTTTCATACCCCCGCCGAAAATCGGATTAATGGGCAGATTTTCCCTCTGGAGGCCCACTTTGTTCACAGCAAAGAGAATGGTGACCTGGCAGTGGTGGCCGTCATGTTTGAAGTCGGCAAAGAAAATTCTGCGCTGGTTCCTCTGATTGACGCGATGCCAAAAAAAGAAAATCAGCAGGTTACTATTAATCGTCAGGTCGATTTGCGCGCACTTTTTCCGGAGGACCTGCACTACTATCGCTTCAGCGGTTCACTGACAACCCCGCCTTGCAGCGAAGGGGTACGCTGGCTGGTGATGAAACAGCCCGTTACGCTCTCTCAGCCGCAGCTTGATGCTTTTAAAACAGCGTTGAAAACGACCAACAATCGTCCTCTGCAGCCGCTTAATGGTCGCATGATTGTTGAGTAGCAGGCGATTGCTGTCTCTCCTTACTCTGTGACCACGCTGTCGGGTCTGACGGCACCCTGCACACTTCTCATAAGGCGGCGATTGGCCGCCTTTCAGTTAGTAATAAGCCTGAATCAAGAAGACTGCCGATGCAGTCTCAAACGCTGATGTCACTTAACTAATTGAAAATTATCCATTTTGATTTGTCATTCCAATACTGACATAATTACAGTGTTTTTGCCGTTCTTAGTGAGGGTATGTGGCAGACGATTTTGCAGTGGATGGCGCACTGGCGCAGGCGATCGCAGGTTTCAGGCCGCGAGAAGCACAACGTCAAATGGCGCAGGCGGTTTCGGACGCCGTAAAACAGCAGGGCGAACTGGTGGTTGAAGCCGGAACCGGTACCGGCAAAACGTATGCCTATCTGGCGCCCGCGTTGCGGGCCGGTAAAAAAGTGATTGTCTCCACCGGTTCCAAAGCGCTACAGGACCAGCTCTATGGCCGCGATCTGCCCACCATGACCCGCGCGCTGAAGTTCAAAGGCAAAACCGCTCTGCTGAAAGGGCGATCTAACTACCTCTGTCTGGAACGCATGGAACAGCAGTCGATGGCGGGAGGCGATCTTACCGTTCAGGCGCTGACCGACATGGTGACGCTGCGAAGCTGGTCATCTCAGACCGAAGATGGTGATATCAGCAGCTGTGCTGGTGTGACTGAAGACAGCCCGGTCTGGCCACTGGTCACCAGCACAAATGACAACTGCCTCGGCACCGATTGCCCGCGTTATAAAGAATGTTTCGTAGTCAAAGCGCGAAAGCGCGCGATGGACGCGGATGTCGTGGTGGTGAATCACCATCTGTTTCTCGCTGACCTGGTGGTAAAGGAGGGGGGCTTTGGCGAACTGATCCCCGAAGCGGACGTGATGATATTCGACGAAGCCCATCAGCTACCCGATATCGCCAGCCAGTATTTTGGTCAGCAACTCTCCAGTCGCCAGTTACTCGACCTCGCCAAAGACATTATCACCGCCTACCGCACTGAAGTGCGCGATGCCCAGCAACTGCAGAAATCAGCTGACCGGCTGGCCCAGTGCGCGCAGGACTTTCGGCTGGCATTAGGCGATCCCGGCTTTCGAGGTAATCTGCGCGAGCTGCTTAGTGATAACGCGATTCTGCGCATGTTCACGCTGCTGGATGACGCGCTTGAGCTTTGCTATGACGTCATCAAACTGTCGCTGGGCCGATCCGCACTGCTGGATGCTGCTTTTGAACGGGCCGCACTCTATCGGGACCGACTGAAACGTCTGCGGGCAATTAACGAACCGGGCTACAGCTACTGGTATGAATGTACATCACGTCACTTTATTCTGGCGCTGACGCCGCTGTCGGTAGCCGAGCGTTTCCGTGAAGTGATGGACAACCGCAAGGCTGCATGGATATTTACCTCCGCGACGCTGGCGGTCAATGAGAACATGGCCCACTTCGCCGAACGGCTGGGGGTCAATGCGGCGAAGAGCCTGATTCTCAACAGCCCGTTCGATTTTGCGAAGCAGGCGCTGCTCTGCGTGCCGCGCAATCTGCCGGAGCCTAACCGCCCCGGCGGCGCGCGTCAGCTGGCCGCGATGATGAAGCCGCTGATCGATGCCAACAAAGGCCGCTGCTTCTTTCTCTGCACCTCGCACCTGATGATGCGGGAACTGGCGGCCGAGTTCCGCGCCTCAATGACGCTGCCGGTGCTGGTGCAGGGTGAAACCAGCAAAGGCCAGTTACTCAAACAGTTTATCGAAAAAGGCAACGCCCTGCTGGTGGCGACCAGCAGTTTCTGGGAGGGCGTGGATGTGCGTGGGGATGCGTTGTCGCTGGTGATCATCGACAAACTCCCCTTTACCTCGCCGGAAGATCCGCTGTTAAAAGCCAGGATGGAAGATTGCCGTATCCGCGGCGGTGATCCCTTCGCCGACGTGCAGTTGCCGGATGCGGTAATCACCCTGAAGCAGGGCGTGGGACGTCTGATTCGCGACACGGACGATCGCGGTGTGCTGGTGATCTGCGATCAACGGCTGGTGTCGCGGCCTTATGGCGCACTGTTCCTCAACAGCCTGCCGCCGACGCCGCGCACCCGGGACATCGCGCGCGCGATCGCCTTTATCCGCCAGCAACCCAAACCCGATGCGTAATTTTGTGCTAAAATGCGCGCCGTTTTTCTTTCTTCTGAGGTAGTCATGTCAGCCCGAATTTTAGCGCTGGATACGGCAACAGAAGCCTGTTCAGCCGCTTTGCTGAATCAGCAACAGATTGATGCCCGATTTGAGATCGCCCCGCGCGATCACACCCAGCGCATTCTGCCGCTGGTTGAAGAGCTGCTGCTGGCGCAGCAGCTGGAACTGACCGGGCTCGACGCGCTTGCGTTTGGTCGGGGGCCTGGCAGCTTTACCGGCGTGCGCATTGGCATTGGGATAGCGCAGGGACTGGCCCTGGGTGCCGCTCTGCCGATGATCGCCGTATCGACCCTGGCGACGCTGGCGGAAGGCGCATGGCGTCTGCACGGTGCCACGCGGGTATTAACCGCGATTGATGCGCGTATGGGTGAGGTTTACTGGGCCGAATATCAGCGCGATGAGCAGGGCGTCTGGCAGGGTGAGTTGACAGAAAGCGTGCTTTCGCCCGAGGCGGCCCTGGCCCGCATGCAGGCGCTGTCCGGCGAATGGATGACCGCAGGCACCGGCTGGCAGGCTTATCCGGCTCTCCAGCAGGGCCATCCGCTGACGCTCAGCGCCAGTGACGTGACCCTGCCTGCCGCAGAGGATATGCTGCCGCTGGCAGCCCGGGCGCTGGCCCGTAGTGAGACATGCCTGCCTGAAACAGCAGAGCCTACCTACCTGCGTAATGAGGTCGCCTGGAAAAAGTTACCTGGCCGGTAAAAGAGACGCAACTTATTGTTATGCGTCCAGTCTAATCTTTACCTGATGGGAGAAACTCTATGTCGTCAATCTGTGGTAAAGGGCTTTCAGGTCTGCTGCTGACCTGTGTGCTGGCGTTAACGGGGTGTGTCTCTATTCCTGACACGTTGCAGGGCAGTTCACCGCAGCCGCAGCAGGATCTGTTGCGTGTGATGAGCGACCCGGCGCTGTTTGTCGGGCAGGAGTCGCGCTTTGGCGGCAAGGTCGTTAATGTTACGAATCTGAATGGCAAAACACGGCTGGAGATTGCGGCTCAGCCGCTGGACGACAGCGCAAGACCGCGACTGGGTGCCGCCTCGGTTGGCCGTATTTATGCCGATATTCACGGTTTTGTTGATCCGGTGGATGTCCGGAATCAGTATGTCACGGTGCTGGGCACACTGAAAGGGACCGAGCAGGGCAAAATCGGAGAGGCAGATTACAAATTCGTCGTCATCGATGTGCGCGGCTACCAGCGCTGGCGGCTGACGCAGCAGGTGATGGCGCCGCCTCAGCCTGTGGATCCCTGGATCTGGTATGGGCCTACCCGCCATCACGGTGGCTACTGGGGACCTAATCCCTACTGGGGCATGATCAACACTGGCCCGACAGAGGTGCAGACCATTCTGACCGAATAAGTGTGAAAATTGAGTCTTTTCAGCCCGGTCGCGGTGCTCGCTACCGGGCTTTTTATTTGTCTGTTTTATCAGCACGAAATTTAGTGATGGACTTCGCAACCTCAACATGCCGAAACAGGCAAACTGGTACAATCAGTTAAAATATTGTTAACAAACCGGATTGGCTGAGGCAGCGATGGAAATACAACATAATTATCGGGGTGGATCCTTGAATAAGGTTTGGCTGAAACGCTACCCGGCAGATGTGCCTGCCGAAATAAGTGCAGATCGTTATACTTCTCTGGTCGATCTGTTTGAGCAGGCCGTGAAACGCTACGCCGATCAACCCGCTTTTCTGAACATGGGTCAGAAGATGACCTTTCGGCAGCTGGAGGAGAAAAGCCGCGCGTTTGCCGCCTACCTCCAGCAACGGCTGGGCCTGAAAGCCGGTGACAGGGTGGCGCTGATGATGCCCAATCTGCTCCAGTACCCAGTGGCCCTGTTTGGTGTGCTGCGTGCGGGGATGGTCGTGGTCAATGTGAATCCACTCTATACGCCGCGCGAGCTCAAGCATCAGCTCAATGACAGTGGCGCCAGCGCCATTGTTATCGTTTCCAACTTTGCCCACACGCTGGAAAAAGTGGTGGCTGAAACCCCGGTTCGCCATGTCATTCTGACCCGGATGGGGGATCAGCTGGCACCCGTCAAAGCTACGCTGGTCAATTTTGTCGTCAAATATGTGAAGAAGCTGGTACCGAAATACCACCTGCCGGGCGCTATCTCATTCCGCCAGGTGCTGGAGGAGGGGGGCTCGCTGCCTTATCAGCGCCCGACGGTGTCCAATGACGATCTCGCTTTCCTGCAGTATACCGGCGGTACAACCGGCGTCGCGAAAGGGGCGATGCTGACCCATCGCAACATGCAGGCAAATATTGAACAGACCCGCGCGACCTATGGCAAAATGCTGCGTGACGGTAAAGAGTTTGTAGTCACTGCATTGCCGCTTTATCACATCTTTGCCCTGACCGTGAATGGCCTGCTTTTCCTTGAACTGGGTGGGCAGAACCTGTTGATTACCAATCCGCGCGATATTCCCGGCTTTGTAAAAGAGCTGGGTAAAGTGCCGTTTACCGCCATTACCGGCGTGAACACGCTGTTTAACGCGCTCCTCAACGATGAGCAGTTTAACAAGCTTGATTTCTCGACGCTGCGCCTCTCCGCGGGCGGCGGGATGGCGGTGCAGAAAGTAGTGGCTGAACGCTGGGAAAAACTGACCGGCCACTACCTGCTGGAGGGCTACGGCCTGACCGAGTGTTCGCCGCTGGTGTCGGTGAATCCTTATGACATCAGCTGCCACACTGGCAGTATTGGCCTGCCGGTTCCGTCGACCGATGTCCTGATTCTGGATGATGCCGGTAATGAAGTGTCACCGGGTGAACCTGGCGAGCTCTGCATCCGCGGCCCACAGGTGATGCTGGGCTACTGGCAGCATCCGGAAGCCACGGCGGAGGTGCTGAAAAATGGCTGGCTCCACAGCGGTGATATTGTTACCGTTGATGAGGAGGGCTTTATTCGCATCGTGGACCGCAAAAAAGATATGATTCTGGTGTCAGGCTTCAATGTCTACCCGAATGAAATCGAAGATGTGCTGATGCAGCACCCTAAAGTGCGTGAAGCCGCAGCGATTGGCGTGCCGAGCGATCTTTCGGGTGAAGCGGTGAAAGTCTGCATCGTCAAAAAAGAGGCCTCGCTGACCAAAGAAGAGGTGCTCGACCACTGTCGCCGTCAGCTGACCGGTTATAAGGTGCCGAAAATCATTGAGTTTCGGGATGAGTTGCCCAAAACCAACGTTGGCAAGATATTGCGACGCGAACTGCGCGACGAGGCAAAGCCCGGGCGCTGAAGCAGAACTGAATTGAGGTTGAACGCCGGCGTGTCCGGCGTTTTTATTGTGTTTAACAAGGAGCGCCGCGCGTTGTGGGCTGCGGTGAAAACAAGACGTGAACTATTCTCTTATCGACCAGGATGATCAGCTGGCAGACGTGTGTCACAAAGCGCGCCAGCACGCGGCAGTGGCACTGGATACCGAATTTGTCCGCACCCGTACGTACTATCCTCAGCTGGGTCTGATCCAGCTGTTTGACGATCAGCAACTGGTGCTGATTGATCCGCTGAATATCCGTGACTGGTCGCCCTTTATCGAACTGCTGACAGATACCCGCGTGACTAAATTCCTGCATGCCGGCGGGGAAGATCTGGAAGTGTTCCTGCACCGCTTTGGCGTCCTGCCAGCGCCGATGATCGACACGCAGATTCTGGCGGCCTTTTCAGGCCAGCCGCTCTCATGGGGCTTTGCCGCGATGGTCGCGCACTTCACCCAGGTTGAACTTGATAAAAGTGAGTCACGCACAGACTGGCTGGCTCGCCCGCTGACTGAGCGCCAGTGCGCTTATGCAGCCGCGGATGTTCACTATCTGCTGCCGATTGCCCGTCAGCTGATGGCCAATACTGAGGTGGCCGGTAATATGGCGGCGGCGCTCAGCGAGTGCGAAAACCTCTGTCAGCGCCGTCTCGATACGCTGGCACCGGATGAGGCCTGGCGGGACATCACCAATGCCTGGCAGCTGCGTCCTCGTCAGCTGGCGGCGTTACAGCGGCTGGCGGCCTGGCGTCTGAAGCTGGCGCGTGAAAAGGATATGGCCGTGAACTTTGTGGTGCGCGAAGAGCATTTGTGGAAGGTTGCCCGCTTTATGCCCGGATCTCTGGGTGAACTGGATCATCTGGGACTCTCGGGTCACGAGATTCGTTTCCATGGCAAAACGCTGGTGGCGCTGGTTGCCGAAGCCGCGTCACTGGACGAGGGAGAATTACCTGCGCCGCTGGGCAATCTGATTGAACATCCGCACTATAAGCAGGTGTTTAAAGCCGTGAAGGCGCTGGTGCAGCAGGTGAGTGAGCAGAGTGGGTTCAGCCAGGAGTTGCTGGCATCACGTCGTCAGATCAATCAGGTTCTCAGCCAGCACTGGGGTCTGAAGCCGCAGGGACGTCAGCCGGAACTACTCGCCGGATGGCGGGGAGCGCTGTTGAAACCTGGCATTGATGCCATTCTGGCAGACAGCTGACCGATGAAATTTCCCCTGCCAGAGCGCAGGGGAAATTCAGGAAACGGTCAGCGTCATTTCGTCACGTCATCCGTCTCCGGCAGGGTGACGTTAAGCTCCAGAATGGAGATATCATCCCCTTTCTGATCCAGCTGCACCGTCACCATCTCCGGGTCGATCTTCACATATCTGCAAATCACTTCCAGAATGTCGCGCTTAAGTTGCGGAAGATAGTGGGGCTCACTGTCGCCCCTTCTCCGTTCTGCCACGATAATCTGCAGCCTTTCCTTGGCTATATTGGCAGTGTTCTTCTTCCGGGATAAAAAGAAATCAAGTAATGCCATGGTTTATCCCCCGAACAGGCGTTTCAGGAAACCCTTCTTCTCTTCTTCAATAAAGCGGAAGGGGCGTACTTCACCGAGCAACCGTTCAACGGTATCGGCATAGGCTTTGCCAGCATCAGACTCGCCGTCAAGAATCACCGGCTCGCCCTGGTTAGAGGCGCGTAAAACGGACTGATCTTCAGGGATCACACCGACCAGAGGAATGCGCAGGATTTCCAGCACATCTTCCATGCTCAGCATGTCGCCACGGCTTACACGGCCAGGATTGTAGCGGGTCAGCAGCAGATGCTCCTTAACCGGGTCCTGACCGTTTTCAGCGCGACGGGATTTGGACGAGATGATGCCGAGAATCCGGTCGGAGTCGCGGACCGAGGAGACTTCCGGGTTGGTGGTAATGATGGCTTCATCGGCAAAATAGAGTGCCATCAGTGCACCGGTTTCGATACCCGCTGGCGAGTCACAGACAATGAAATCAAACTCCATTGCGGCTAAGTCGTTCAGGACTTTTTCAACACCTTCACGGGTCAGCGCATCTTTATCGCGGGTCTGTGACGCAGGCAGGATATAGAGCTGCTCGGTACGCTTGTCGCGAATCAGTGCCTGATTCAGCGTGGCATCACCCTGAATGACGTTGACGAAATCGTAGACCACGCGGCGCTCGCAGCCCATGATCAAATCCAGATTACGCAGACCGATATCAAAGTCGATCACAACCGTCTTTTTGCCTTTCTGCGCTAAACCGGTGGCGATGGCCGCGCTTGACGTGGTCTTACCAACGCCCCCTTTACCGGATGTAACTACAATAATGCGCGCCATAAATGTTGATTTCCTTAACAAAAGAAAAGGGGCCTAATTAAGTGTCTGGATAGTCAGCGCGCCATCCTGCAGGCACAGGCGCGCAGCTTTACCAAAAAATTCTTGCGGGATCTGATCCATGATCCAGTACTCTCCGGCAATCGAAACCAGTTCGGCAGCCAGATGGGTACAGAAAATCTGGCAGTTGCGATCACCGCTGGCGCCTGCCAGCGCACGACCGCGCATCATGCCGTAAATGTGAATATTGCCGTCGGCGACCAGTTCGGCCCCGGCGCTAACGCTGCTGGTGACGATTAAGTCGGCGTCACGCGCATAAATCTGCTGGCCCGAGCGCACCGGGGTATTCACGATGCGGGTTTTGGCCGCCACCGCTTCGGCCGCCACAGGCTGGGGTTCAGGAACCGGTGCAGGGGCTGTCGCCTCACTACGCGGCCGGGCCTCTTTGCCTTCTGCCAGTACCGGCAGGCCAGCCCGAACGATGACGCGCTTAAGAGCATCATCCTTGCAGCCGCTCACGCCGACAATGCGTAAGCCGGTGGCGAGAATCGCCTGCTGCAGTTGCTTCCAGTTAACATCCGCACTCAGTGTGGCCACGTTAAGCACCACTGGCGCGTTCTTCAGGAAATCTGGCGCCTGGTCAATCTTGTCCTGAAGTGCCTTGCGAATCACCACGGGGTCATGGTGATGCAGGTGGACAACAGACAGGGTGAAACTGCTACCTTTAAATTCGATTGGCGTTTGCGACATCAGTCCCGACTCAGTCCTGTTTTCACTACCGTCAGCCGGGCGATGATAAAATCATCGTTTAAGCGCTCACGGTGAATATTCGAAGTTCTGCAAGCATGGTATAGTTACCGCTATATTCAGACAAGCCTCAACGCCGGTTAATTCGAGTAAAAAATATGTTTTGTGTGATCTACAGAAGCCCGTTACGTGACCAGACTTATCTCTATGTTGAAAAAAAAGACGATTTCTCGCGCGTTCCGGAAGCGTTGCTGAAAGGTTTTGGCAAGCCGCAGCTTGCGATGGTGCTGAAGCTGGAAGGCCGCGACAGGCTGGCCAATGCAGATATCAATAAAGTTAAGCAGGGATTAAGCGAGCAGGGCTATTATTTACAGCTTCCCCCACCGATTGAAAGTCTGCTAAAAATTCATTTACAGGCGGATAAAAAAGTTTAACTCAGATTCTTCTGTAAATATTAATCCTGCCAGCGCGATGCTGTCAGGATAATATGGCTTTAATTCTGTGCAAAATAGATGGCGCCGCTTATCAGTTTCTTGCTCTGCTTAAATTTCCTGCCTGAATGTTCTTCCCGGTTTGCTCATAACTTCAGCGCCTGTGCCTCTCTGTTTACGCTTTTTGACAAATTCCACCCCCCGGACCGGTAAAAGGAGCTTATTATCACGCCATGAGGCTGGCATGACGATCAGTCCGTGAGCAAACATCAATCCGCCAGCAACGCTGGCATCACACCTAACCTGAACAGGGGATGAGCATGTATCAGCATCGGAACTGGCAAGGCGCGTTAATCGATTTTCCGGTCAGCAAAGTGGTTTGCGTCGGCAGTAATTATGCAAAACACATTAAAGAGATGGGCAGTGCAACGCCGACTGAACCGGTTATTTTCATTAAACCGGAAACCGCACTGTGTGATCTGCGCCAGCCGCTCTCAATTCCCGACGGCTTTGGCGAGGTTCACCATGAAGTAGAGCTGGCGGTGCTGATCGGTGCAACCCTGAAACAGGCCAGTGAGGCGCATGTGGCGAAGGCCATTGCAGGTTATGGTGTGGCGCTGGATCTGACGCTTCGGGATCTGCAGGCCGGACTGAAAAAAGCGGGCCAGCCGTGGGAGAAATCCAAAGGCTTCGATAACGCCTGTCCGATTTCCGGTTTTATTCCGGCCGCCGGGTTCAGTGGCGACCCGCAGAATAGTGAGCTTAAGTTGCTGGTTAATGGCGACGTCCGACAGCAGGGTAATACCGCGGATATGATTCATAAAATCCTGCCGCTGATTGCCTACATGAGTCGCTATTTTACGCTGCGTGCAGGCGACGTCATCCTTACCGGCACGCCGGAAGGGGTAGGCCCGATGCGTTCAGGGGATCAGCTGGAAGTCTCCATTGCGGGCCACGGCATCAGCACGCGCGTACTCTAAAAACTTGCATCACTGTGGCAGAGGCTTTATAAGGTGCGTTTCAGGCACAATCCGGACAATCATCATGAGTGACACCCCTTTCTGGCAACACAAACGCCTGGCCCAAATGAGCGATGAGGAGTGGGAATCCTTGTGTGATGGTTGCGGTCAGTGTTGCCTGAACAAGCTGCAGGACGCCGACACGGATGAAATCTACTTCACCAACGTCGCCTGTAATCAGCTCAACATCAAAAGCTGCCAGTGCCGCAACTATGAGCGCCGCTTCGAATTAGAAGAGGATTGTATTAAGCTCACCCGCGAAAATCTGACCACCTTTGACTGGCTGCCGCGCACCTGCGCTTACCGGCTGCTGGGCGAGGGCAAACCGCTGCCAGCCTGGCATCCGCTGCGCGCCGGTTCGAAAAGCGCCATGCATGCGCAGCGCATCTCGGTGCGTTATATCGCGGTGCGGGAGAGTGAAGTGCGGGACTGGGAAGACCATATTATTGACCGGCCTGATCGCAACGGCTGAATGCCGCAAAGACGGATACAAAAAAGGCTGCTACGGGCAGCCTTTTTTCTGTCAGCGACCAAACAGATCGCGTTGTTTTGGTCTGAACAGCTGAGCAATCAGCACCAGCGCCGCCACGAGCAGATAACCGGCAAAAACCACAATCATCCACTGTGGCATACCCAGCGTCAGGAACGTCCAGCTGCGTTCTGCGCAATCACCGCTGGCCAGAAAGACTGACGGCAGCCATCTGTCGAGCGGCAGGAAGCTGGGAAAGCGGGCTGCAAAATCGCAGGTGGTAAAAGGATTCGGATGAAGCTGAATCATCGTATGTTCATAAGCGAGGCGCAGACCTTCCCAGGCACTGTAAAGCCAGAGGGCCAGCGCGCCCAGACGTAACGGCGATTTCGGCGCGATTGTCCCAACCAGCCCTGCGGCCAATACGCCGAACAGCGCATTACGCTCATAAATGCACATCACGCAGGGTTTCAGGCCCATAACGTGCTGAAAAAAGAGTGCCGCCATTTCCAGCGCCAGCGCAGTCAGGGCCAGTAATAACCAGGCGCCGCGACCGCGTGAACAGCGATTCAGATATCTCAACATAGTGCATTCCCTGTAAACGTGAATGCCACGCAGTGTAAACCAAAAGCGCAGGCAAACCAGCTACGGCCAGGGAAAAATCGTGTGTAAACATGACCTGATACTGATCCGGGGCAGGTTACTGTCAGATAAGCCGGAACGGCAGCGGTGGGGGCCTGCTGGAAGCGGCATCAGTCATAAGACGCGACCGGAAAGACGGGCATCTGCCGGAACACCTGCGGCCGACATCCGTCCGGCGTTTATCCGGCCCCGGTGCCAGGAGAGAGAAAGGTCATCACCGTCGTTTTCTGCCTCGGGGCATTGGCTGGCAGAAAATCGCCTGTCTGCCATTCAGCAGCCTGCTATCAGCCAGTCTGAAATATGCGTCCGCGCCCGGTTTTAATGGTGATGCAGTCTGTATCCGCTATAGGGCGTCTGGTATGATGAGTGCCCATCATGATGAGAAAAGCAACGAGAACACATTGCTATGGTTATAAAGGCTCAGAGTCCAGCGGGATTTGCTGAAGAGTATATTATAGAAAGCATCTGGAACAGTCGCTTTCCGCCCGGGTCAATCCTTCCTGCTGAGCGTGAGCTTTCTGAATTAATTGGTGTGACGCGCACCACACTACGTGAAGTGCTGCAGCGCCTGGCGCGCGATGGCTGGCTCACGATCCAGCATGGCAAACCCACGCGGGTCAACGATTTCTGGGAAACGTCCGGACTGAACATTCTGGAAACGCTGGCCCGTCTCGACCATGACAGCGTGCCAGTGCTGATTGACAACCTGCTGTCAGTGCGCAGTAACATTTCATCCATCTTTATCAGCCGTGCGCTGCGCCATCATCCGGATAAAGCGCGTGAAGTGCTGGAAACCGTCAGCGCGGTCGCCGACCAGGCCGATGCCTATACCGAACTCGACTATCGGGTTTTCCGCGGGCTGGCTTTTGCCTCAGGCAACCCGATTTACGGTCTGATCCTCAATGGTCTGAAAGGTCTCTATACGCGTGTAGGTCGCCACTACTTCTCGAATCCCGAAGCCCGTCAGGTGGCGCGTGATTTCTATCTGAAACTGCTGGCGCTGTGTGACACCTCGCCTGGGCAGGATGAAATTGTTGAGGTGGTGCGTAACTATGGCCGCCGAAGCGGTGAAATCTGGCACAGCATGCAAAAGAATCTGCCTGACGATCTCGGCAACAAACGTTAAAAAAACCGGACCCTGCGTCCGGTTTTTTTATCTCTTCAGAGTGCCACACCCCGGGGTGGATTCCGATCCAGCAGTTCGACGCTGCCATCCTCATTCTGCTGTTCCAGTATCACATCAAATCCCCACAGACGGTGTACATGCTTCAGCACTTCGCGGCGGCTTTTATCCAGTGGCGTGCGGCCCTGCGGCACATAGCGCAGCGTCAGGGAACGATCGCCACGGAGATCGACGTTATAGACCTGGATATTGGGTTCCAGATTACTCAGATTGTACTGGGCGGAGAGCTGCTGACGAATCGCCCGGTAACCCGCCTCGTCATGGATAGCGGCGATTTCGAGATAGTTGTTGCGGTCATCGTCCAGCACGGTAAACAGGCGGAAGTCACGCATCACCTTTGGCGACAGGAACTGACTGATGAAACTCTCATCCTTGAACTCGCGCATCGCGAAATGCAGCGTGTCCAGCCAGTCGGATCCGGCGATATCCGGGAACCAGTAGCGATCCTCTTCCGTCGGTGACTGACAGATTCGCTTAATGTCCTGCATCATGGCAAAACCTAATGCATAGGGGTTGATGCCGTTGTACCACTGACTATTGTAGGGCGGCTGATAGACGACGTTGGTGTGGCTGTGCAGGAACTCCATCATAAAGCGTTCCGACACTTTGCCCTCATCGTACAGGTGATTAAGAATGGTGTAATGCCAGAAGGTTGCCCATCCTTCATTCATTACCTGCGTCTGTTTCTGTGGATAGAAATACTGGCTCACCTTGCGCACGATGCGCAGGATCTCGCGCTGCCACGGCTCCAGCAGCGGGGCGTTCTTTTCCATAAAATAGAGCAGGTTTTCCTGCGGCTCAGAGGGGTAGCGGGCCGCTTCAAAGGGCACTGCCTCTTTTTCACGGCGTGGCAGCGTGCGCCAGAGCGTATTCACCTGACTCTGCAGATACTCTTCGCGGCTCTTCTGCCGGGCTTTTTCCTCCTGCAGAGAGATTTTCTGCGGGCGTTTGTAGCGATCGACGCCATAATTCATTAAGGCGTGGCAGGAATCGAGCAGGCGTTCAACCTCTTCGACGCCGTAACGCTCTTCGCAGTCGCTGATGTAATTTTTCGCGAACAGCAGGTAGTCGACGATTGAACCGGCGTCGGTCCAGCTGCGGAACAAGTAGTTATTTTTGAAGAACGAGTTGTGACCGTAGCAGGCATGCGCCATCACCAGCGCCTGCATGGTCATGGTGTTCTCTTCCATCAGATAGGCGATGCAGGGGTTGGAGTTAATGACGATTTCATAGGCCAGGCCCTGCTGACCATGCTTGTAGCGCTGCTCGGTCTCGATAAACTTTTTACCGAAGGACCAGTGAGAGTAGTTGATGGGCATACCCACGCTGGAATAGGCATCCATCATCTGTTCTGAGGTTATGACTTCGATCTGGTGCGGGTAGGTATCCAGCCGATAGAGTTTAGCCACCCGGTCGATCTCGGCTAAATAGACATCCAGCAGGTCGAATGTCCAGTCTGGTCCGTCATTGAGTCGTTTGCTGTCTCTGATGGCTTCGTCAAAGATTGTCGTCATAGCGCACCTCTTGTTGGCAAACCGGCTGACCCGAAAGACAACCCGTTCTGGTTATTTAAGGCTTCGTCCTGAAAAAGGGAACCCAAAAAAACTAGGCGAACACAACAATGATAGCCCACTGTCGCCTATCCGAAATGCGAACTCAAATGAAATCTTTGGCACAAAATCATTCAGATAGAAGCAATAAGATATTTATCAGATTTAAATACGGTTTATTAATAATTAATTGGTCTTTTGTCCTGTTTATAAGTGGATTGTATGGGGTTGAAGGATTCTCCTGAAACAGGCGGTTTTCACTGGCTTTGCTGTCATTTATTTCTGCATTCAGGGATTAATACGCATAAATCGCTGAAATCGGGCCTGCAGCAAGATTTTAGTTAACTGAAAAGTAAAAAAGATGTGAAATAGATGGTGAAATTCCGGGGTGGTAGCCGCTGTATTAATACGCTGGCTATCATCATTTGAACAGTGAATTATGCTTTTAGAGGTCGGGTGCTATGCACGTTGTCATTCTTGGAAGTGGGGTAGTCGGTGTGGCCAGCGCCTGGTATCTGGCCCGGGCCGGACATCAGGTCACCGTCATCGATCGTCAGCCTGCGGCGGCGATGGAAACCAGTGCGGGCAATGCCGGTCAGATCTCACCGGGCTACGCTGCCCCCTGGGCGGCGCCCGGCGTGCCACTGAAAGCGGTAAAGTGGATGTTTCAGCGTCATGCGCCACTGGCTATCCGGCTGGATGGCAGCAGTTTTCAGCTGGAGTGGATGTGGCACATGTTGCGCAACTGCGACATCAATCATTACCAGCAGAATAAAAGCCGGATGGTGCGGATCGCCGAATACAGCCGGGACTGCCTGAAAGCGTTACGCAGTGAAACCGGTATCGCTTATGAAGGCCGTCAGGGCGGAACGCTGCAACTCTTCCGCACCCAGCAACAGTTCGACAGTGCCAGTAAAGATATTGCCGTGCTGCGTGATGCGGGCGTGCCCTATGAGCTGTTAGAGGCGCACGAACTGTCGCGTGTTGAACCCGCGCTGGCAGCGACGCAGCATAAGCTCACAGGGGGGCTGCGCCTGCCCAATGATGAAACCGGCGACTGCCAGCTCTTTACACAGCGGCTGGCGAAGATGGCCGAAGAGGCGGGGGTGGTTTTCCGCTACAACACGACCGTTGATCACCTGCTGCGCGACGGCAACCGCATCTATGGTGTGAAATGTGGCGACGAAATCGTCAAAGCAGACAGTTACGTGGTGGCGTTTGGCTCCTATTCGACTGCGCTGTTAAGGAATGTAATCGACATTCCGGTCTATCCATTAAAAGGTTACTCACTGACCATTCCGATAAAAAACCCGGATGCAGCACCGGTCTCAACCATCCTGGATGAAACCTACAAAGTGGCGGTAACCCGGTTTGACGATCGCATCCGCGTCGGGGGAATGGCGGAAATTGTTGGTTTTAACACCAGACTCACCGAAGCACGACGGGAAACGCTGGAGATGGTCGTCAGTGATCTCTATCCTGAGGGCGGTCATGTCGCACAGGCAAGTTTCTGGACCGGCCTGCGCCCGATGACGCCGGACGGCACGCCGATCGTAGGTGCCACGCCCCTCTCTAATCTCTACCTGAATACCGGGCACGGTACACTGGGCTGGACGATGGCGTGTGGATCGGGGCAGCTACTGGCCGATCTTATCTCCGGTAAAAAACCTGCTATTGCCGCCGATGACCTGGCGGTGTTTCGCTACTTACCCGGTTTCGCGGCGGCATCATCCCCGCTGCGTAACGCTAACGCCACTCGTTAAGTATTCAGGGAGAGGAAGATGTCACGTCCGATTGTCGCGTCCATTAACCAGCAGGCGCTTCGTCACAACCTGACGATTGTGCGTCAGGCGGCCCCCGCATCACGCGTCTGGTCAGTGGTCAAAGCGAATGCCTACGGCCACGGCATAGATCGCGTGCGCGAAGCGTTATCTGCCACTGACGGCTTTGCGCTGCTCAATATGGAAGAGGCGATTCAGCTGCGTGAGCAGGGCTGGAAAAAACCGATTCTGCTGCTGGAGGGCTTTTTTCATCCGGACGACCTGCACCTGATCGACCGCTACCGCCTGACGACCAGCGTTCACAGTAACTGGCAGATCACCGCGCTGGCCGCGGCCAGGCTCTCTGCGCCGGTGGATATCTACCTCAAGGTCAACAGCGGCATGAACCGGCTGGGCTTCCGGCCGGAACAGGTTAACAGCGCCTGGCAGAAGCTGCGTGCGCTGAGTAACGTGGGTGAGATGACGCTGATGGCACACTTTGCCGATGCGGAAAATCCCGAGGGGCTGATTGCCCCGCTGCAGCGTATCGAACAGGCGGCAGAGGGGCTGAACTGCCCACGCTCTCTTTCTAACTCCGCCTGTACGCTGTGGCATCCGGAAGCGCACTTTGACTGGGTTCGTCCTGGCATCGTCCTTTATGGCGCATCGCCCAGCGGCGACTGGCAGGATATCGCCGGCAGCGGCCTGCAACCGGTGATGACCCTGAGCAGCGAGATTATCGCAGTGCAGCAGCTTCAGGCGGGCGATGGCGTCGGTTACGGCTACCGCTACCGGGCCAGCAGCGCCCAGCGGATCGGCGTCGTCGCCTGTGGTTACGCCGACGGCTATCCGCGTCATGCGCCGACCGGCACGCCCGTCTGCGTGGATGGCGTGATGACGCAGGTGGTGGGCGCGGTTTCCATGGATATGATTACGGTGGATCTGACCCCCTGTCCTCAGGCGGGCATCGGTTCAGCTGTCGAGCTGTGGGGCGAGCAGGTCAAAATCGATCAGGTTGCTAAAGCGGCCGGGACGGTAGGGTACGAGCTGATGTGTGCGCTCGCCCCCCGCGTTCCTGTGACGATTATTTAAGCGCAGTCAGCGTGCCGCGCATCTTTCTGCTGCAGCGCCAGGCGATGAACGCCAGCGCTGCACCCACCAGCATCATCAGGCTTAGTGAGAGTTTCTCCGCCACTGGCAGCGCCACAATTATCAGGCTGCCTGCCGCACCGCCCGCCATCTGAATAAAGCCCTGCAGGGCCGACGCGACGCCCGCCTGCTGCTGATACGGCTCCAGCGCATAGCTGGTGGCGGGGCCGACGGTAAAGGCCAGACCGGCCACCGCCACGGCCACCGGGAACATATAGAGCGCCCAGTGCGTCTGCATTGCTGTCGGGAAGACCTGCATACCGGCAACCAGCAGCAGCGCGCCTGTCAGCATGGTCAGAAAGCCCATCGCCAGACAGAAAGGGCGACCCGCTTTACGGATTGCTTTATTGACAAACAGGCTGACAAACATGATCCAGAAACCGTTCGCGCCAAAAGCAAAGGAGAACTGGATCGGCGTCAGGCCGCCTTCGCTCATCAGCACCTGGGGTGCCAGCGACACATAGGTCAGCACCATGCCCAGCGCTCCGGCGTTAGCAAATGCGAATGCCAGAAAGCGAGGCTGACGCAGGATTGCGGCATATTGTTTAACCGGCAGGCCTTTAACGCGCAGGGTGTCTGCCGGGCGGGTTTCAGGCAGCCAGATGAGCACCAGCAGGGTAATCAACACGCCGTAGCCACAGAGGAACCAGAAGGGCGCGCGCCAGTCGAAGGCGCTGGCCAACAGGCCGCCCAGCAGCGGCGCCAGAGCCGGAACAATGTTCAGCGCGCCATTGAGGAAGCCATAGGCGCGGGCGGCATCTTCACCGCTGAGGCGGTCCCGCACACCGCTGAAGGCGACAACCGCGCTGCAGCAGACACCGCAGCCCTGCACCAGACGCGCAATGACAAACAGTGGAAAGGAGGTTGCAGTCGCCGCGATGACACTGCCCGTGATATAGAGTGCCAGGCCCAGCAGGGCGATGGGCTTACGGCCATAGTTGTCCACCAGCGGACCTGTCACCAGTTGTCCCAGACCCATTACCAGCAGGAACAGAGGAATCGTGGTCTGAACCAGCGACACCGGTGTATTCAGACCCACGGCGATTTGCGGCAGCGTGGGCAAATAGAGATCGATGCCTAAAGGTGCCAGCAGCACCAGGCTTAATAACAGCAGAGTAAATTTTTGCATAACAACCAGAGGGTAAACGGTCTGTTAAAAAACGATCGCAAAGGGTAATGATTCGGGGGCAAAAAAGATAGAGGCAAGGGGGGCGGAAAGTGCGATGCCTGCTGAAACAGGCATCGCAGGGTCAGACTCAGTAAGCACCGTCGCGGCGCAGCACGACACCGGCGGTTTTAAACAGAATGGCGATATCGGTCCAGAGCGCCCAGTTCTTGACATACCAGGAGTCAAAATAGACGCGGGTATCGTAGTCGATATCATTTCGTCCGCTGACCTGCCAGAGTCCGGTCATGCCGGGTTTGGCCATCAGGTAATAGTCGACATCACCGGCATAGCGCTCCAGTTCGGCTTCAATCACCGGACGCGGGCCCACCAGGCTCATCTCACCGCGAATCACGTTCCACAGTTGCGGTAACTCATCAAGGCTGGTTTTACGCAGGAACCCACCGATAGCGGTAATACGCGGATCGTTCTTCAGCTTGAAGTCTTTGTCCCACTCTCTTCGCGCCTCTTCGCTGGTCGCCAGTAACTTCTCCAGCACCTCTTTAGAGTTGGTCACCATCGAACGGAACTTGAGGCATTTAAATTTCTTACCGTTCTGACCAACCCGTTCGTGACCATAGATCGCATTGCCGCCATCCCGCTTCACCATAAAGCAGAGCAGGGCGAAGACAGGACCGAGGAACAGCAGTAGCATTGATGCCACCACGATATCAAAGGCGCGCTTCATGAAGCGGGAGGAGTGCTTCGCCAGGTTGTTGCTGACGCGCAGGATCATCACTTCATGGCTGAAAATGAATGACATGTCGGTGCCATAAAGCGGCACACCGCGCAGCGTCGGAATGACAGAAACCGACCGGCAATTCATCTTCGACAGGAATTTCAGCCAGCGATCGCGCATGGGTTGCTGCTCATACTCCATGGCAACGATAAACTGCACGTTGTCACGGTCGATAGTCTGCCAGTTGATATCTTTCCAGGTGATCACCGGCACGCCGTTGACGCTCTGCCCGGTCGGCACATCATCAACCGAGATAAACGCCTGCACGTTATAGCCCAGAATCTCCTCGCTCTGCAGGGCCGCGTAAGCTTCAGTGGCGTTGCGGCCTGAACCGATAATAATCGTCTCTTTCTGCCACTGGCCTGCCTTGTTGATGGCACGTTTGACCATCGCCCGCATCAGCGGCAGCAGCAGCAGGGCGTAAGTCCAGCTAAAGACCCACACCATGCGCGAGAAGTCCCATTTTGAGAAGGCGATCAGTGCGAGGTCGAGCAGCGAAAAAACGAATAAGGTTTTAACAATCTCTTTCAGCTCAAACCAGAAAGGTTTGCGATAGGTATAGTGGCGCAGACGAACCCAGAACCAGCCGGTACAGAGCACCGACATAATAAACTGCGCAATAAAGCGATATTCAATCTGATGAGGGGGGATAAAGGTGTCCAGCTCGCCCCAGATACCCTGAATCGTGGCGGCAGATAAAAATAAAGCCAGATTGAGTGCAATCAGATCGGAAAAACTCAGGGCGAATTTCACGATGATATTTTTGCGCGTGCCGCTCCATGAGCGGCTCGGGCTATTCATTATCAATGTACTTGCCATAAAACCTGCTCTCTTTCTTAAGTAAAAGATGCCTGATTAAAATCAGGTACGCGCTCAGGAGTGGGCTGCTGAAAATTTAAAAATTCATTTTCAGTCTGGTGCAGTCAGTCAAGCCAATACAGCTGCAGAAAGGTAACGATTAAAACGTGATACTACTCACGAAATGTTGCAGCAATGAGATTGAGTATGCAGGAGATACTTGACAAGGTTAATACGGAAAAAATCTGAAAACGGTGAAAGTGAGTAAAGTTTTAAACGAGTAATCTTTTGATTTATTTAGATAAAATAAGAAGAGGTTCAGTTATAACTAAACTGTTTAAGACACCTTTTAGGAATTACCGCCAGGGCGTTTGACTGGCGGTAATGAAAAAGCTCAGGCAGGTTTTTTTAAAATCCAGCGGTCCTGCTGTTTATCGTAATGACCGATTTGCAGATCCACAGGTTCCCCGTCGATCCAGGCGGGCACGCTGGTATCGCGATCCCAGCCGTCAAGTTGAGTAATTAAGCCGGGATTGGTATGACAGGGGATACTGACGGTGTTGGTATTTTCACCCTCAAGATCGGCATCAACAATCTCATAACGACCTATTTTAACAACGTGTCCCATTCCTCTCTCCCGTTTTTACTGATAACGAGCGTTAAGCTTAGCGTATCAACAGAAAATAACGTGGCTGAATGATTAGGATTATTCCTTCTCTTCAGCCGGACGGACACCAATCTTAACAATACGGTTATCCTCTTTTTCCGCCACGGTCCAGGTCAGCTGATTCCATTCCACCTGGTCACCGACGACTGGCGAGCCTCCCAGCATCGCCAGCACCAGCTGACCCAGTGACTGTTGATCGTTGGTATCCTCATCCAGTTCCAGACCATAAATCTGCGCAACATCACGCAGACGCGCTTCCGCATCAAGAATAAAGTCCCCAAAAAAACGCTGGTCGAGTGAAACCGGCGGCGTCTGGCTGAACATCTTGCCCAGTGCGGGCAGGTCGCGCTCACGGCCGATGACACAGATTACGTCATTTTCCTTCAGCCGCGTGCCGCCGTTGGGGTGCATCAGCACATTGTCCCGGAACAGCGCGGCGATGCGGGTCTCACGCGGCATCTGCAGGTCACGAAGGGCTGCGCCCACGCACCATTTATCTGCACTGAGCTGATAGACAAACTGCTCCCACGGATTCTCCGGATGGATATCCAGGCCGATACGGCTGATGGGCGAGGCGGTCGGCGGCACGACCACTTTCGCTTTTCTGGCGGCGAAGCCCAGCGAGGTGCCCTGCAGCATCAGGGAGACCAGCACCACAAAGAAGGCGATATTAAAATAGAGCGAGGCATTCTCCAGCCCGGCCATCATCGGGAATACCGCCAGGATGATCGGCACCGCACCGCGCAACCCGACCCAGCTGATAAAGAACCGCTCGCGGGTGGTGAAGCTGCGGAACGGCATCAGGCCGATAAAGACCGACAGCGGACGCGCCACCAGGATCAGCCACAGCGACAGGATCATTGCGGGCAGGGCGATATGCCAGAGGTCGGACGGCGTCACCAGCAGCCCCAGCACGATGAACATACCAATCTGACTGAGCCAGGCCATGCCGTCAAAAGTCTGCAGGATGCCGTGACGGTTGCGAATCGGACTGTTGCCCAGCAAAAAACCGCATAGATAGACGGCGAGGATGCCGCTGCCCTCAAGCACCGTCGTCAGGGCAAAGACCAGAATGCCGCCGCTCAGTGCCAGCAGAGGATAAAGACCCCCGGCCAGGCTGATACGGTTTATCAACTGCTGCAGTGCCCAGCCGCCGCCCAGACCCAGCACGATACCCAGACCGAACTGCTGCACCAGATGGACCAGGAACATCCAGTCGAGGCCGCTGCGGCCCTGTTCAATCATCTCTATCAGGGTGATAGTCAGAAAGACCGCCATCGGGTCATTGCTGCCCGATTCGATCTCCAGAGTAGAGCTGACACGCTCGTTCAGTCCTTTATCACCCAGCAGTGAAAAGACGGCGGCGGCGTCGGTAGAGCCGATAATGGCGCCAATCAGAAAGCCCTGCATCATATCGAGGTTGAACAGCCACGCAGCCACGACGCCGGTCAGACCGGCGGTAATCATCACGCCAACGGTCGCCAGCGACAGTGCAGGGCCCAGCGCCACCTTAAAGGAGGTCGCTTTAGTGCGCATCCCGCCATCCAGCAGAATGATGGCCAGCGCCAGGTTTGAGATCAGATAAGCTGCCGGATAGTTATCGAAGGCAATCCCGCCGATGCCATCCACCCCGGTCAGCATGCCCAGGGCGAGGAAAATGACCAGAATCGGGATGCCCAGCCTGGATGAAAACGAGCTCAGCAAAATACTCGATGCGACCAGCACAGAACCGATGATAAACAGACTGTAGACAATAGTGTGGTCCAAACCCGGTCTCCTGAGATATGACAGTGTGATAGCGAAACTGCTGACAAATATCCATGCTATCTCTGAAAGATAATGTTTTATCAAAGAGTTGTCATTGTGAAAATGTCTATTATACGCATTGTTTAACCCGCAGAGGTATCAGATTAATGTGAAGAATGAGGGGGTTGGCAGGCAAGCGGAAGAAAACAGACAGTTTTAACAGGTTATTCAGCGGATAAAAAAGCCGGTGATTAACCGGCTCAGTGTTTAGCGTGCCTAAAATCGATGGACGCGCGAACGCAAAAAAGGCACTACGGACGCCGGATAGCCTCACTGCGCTGTCATGACAGACCTGTTGGGCAGGGCGAACATGACAGGCGCACATCCAGGCATTTCACCCCGCTGGTTGCCTCAGGCCTCCGTTGCCTGCTTATGAAACAACGATCGGAATACCGGATAGATGTCCTCCGGCTCACGAATGTGTTCAATAGCAAAGTTATCAAACATCGCCTGCAGATGTTCATACTCGCGCCATAGCGTCTGATGCGCCCGGCGTGTGATCTCAATATAACTGTAGTAACGCACCACCGGCAGAATCTGCTTTGCCAGGATTTCATGGCAAAGCGGGGAGTCATCGGCCCAGTTGTCGCCATCGGACGCCTGCGCGGCATAGATGTTCCACTGCGCCGGGTCATAACGCTCTTTGACCACCTCATCCATCAGCTTCAGGGCACTGGAGACGATAGTGCCGCCGGTCTCCTGCGAATAGAAGAACTCCTGTTCATCCACCTCTTTCGCCTGAGTATGATGGCGGATATAGACCACATCCACATTTTTGTAGGTGCGACTCAGGAACAGGTAGAGCAGGATATAAAAGCGTTTTGCCATATCCTTGGTCGCCTGATCCATAGAACCGGAGACATCCATCAGACAGAACATAACCGCCTGGCTGGAGGGCTCAGGGCGTTTCTCAAAATTCTTGTAGCGCAGGTCGAAGGTGTCAATAAAGGGCACCCGTTCGATGCGCGCGCGCAGCTCAGCGATCTCATTGCGCAGGCGCTCTTCCTCCAGCAACTGAGCGGGTTCGCTTCTCTCTACCTCCAGCAGGGTCTCTTCCAGTTCGTGCAGCATCCGGCGTTTACCTGCTGTCATTGCCGTACGCCGCGCCAGTGAGTTCTGCAGTGAACGCACAACGCTGATGTTGGCCGGTACTCCGTTAGAGGTGAAACCGGCGCGATGGGTTTTATACTCATTCAGCTGACGATGCTGATTCCTGCGTAAATTGGGCAGCGCCAGATCTTCGAACAACAGGTCCAGGTACTCATCCTTAGAAATCTGAAAAACAAACTCATCCTGACCTTCGCCATCCTGACTGGCATTGCCCTGGCCACTGCCGCCACCACCACCGCCACCCTGTGGACGTTCGATGCGGTCATTCTGAACGAAATGGTCATTGCCCGGATGGACCCGATGGCGATTGCCGCCGCGTCCCTGATGAAAAATCGGCTCATTAATGTCGTCAATCGGAATTGAGACAGATTCACCGCTGCTAACGTCGGTCACCGAGCGTTTATTAATGGCCTCGGAAATCGACTGCTTGATTTGTGACTTGTAACGGCGCAAGAAGCGCTGGCGGTTAACCGCGCTCTTGTTTTTGCCGTTCAGCCGGCGATCGATGAAATAGGCCATGGTGTTCCCCCAAACTACATTGTAAGCAGGCCGGGCGAACCCGACCTTTTCAGACCGGTATCACTTACCGGCAAGCTTACAGACTCTGATCAGGACGATTTACGCACACGCAGATACCATTCACAGAGCAGGCGAACCTGCTTGCGGGTATAGCCTTTTTCCATCATGCGATCGACAAAATCATCATGTTTTTTCTGCTCATCCGTCGAGGTCTTGGTGTTAAACGAGATAACCGGCAGTAACTCTTCCGTGTTGGAGAACATTTTCTTCTCAATCACGGTGCGCAGTTTTTCGTAACTGGTCCAGTTCGGATTGCGCCCGTTGTTGTGTGCCCGGGCGCGCAGCACGAAGTTGACGATCTCGTTACGGAAATCTTTCGGATTACTGATGCCAGCAGGTTTCTCAATTTTTTCCAGCTCGGCATTGAGCGATTCACGGTCAAAAAGCTGACCGGTGTCGGGATCGCGGTATTCCTGATCCTGAATCCAGAAGTCGGCATAGGTCACGTAACGATCAAAGATGTTCTGACCATATTCAGAGTAGGATTCGAGATAGGCGGTCTGGATCTCTTTGCCAATAAATTCAGCATATTTCGGGATCAGGTAGCCTTTAAGGTGCTCAAGATATTTCTCTGCCTGCTCCTGCGGGAACTGCTCGCGTTCGATCTGCTGTTCCAGCACGTAGAACAGATGCACCGGGTTAGCCGCTACCTCAGCGTGATCGAAGTTAAACACGCGCGACAGAATCTTAAAGGCAAAACGGGTAGAAAGACCGTTCATTCCCTCATCCACGCCGGCATAATCGTGGTACTCCTGCCAGGATTTCGCTTTGGGATCCGTGTCTTTCAGGCTTTCGCCGTCATAGACCCGCATCTTGGAGTAAATACTGGAGTTTTCCGGATCTTTCAGTCGGGACAGGATAGAGAAGCGTGCCAGCGTTTCCAGCGTGCCGGGCGCGCAGGGCGACGTCGCCAGCTCACTGTGGGCAAGCAACTTATCGTAGATTTTGATCTCTTCAGAAACCCGCAGGCAGTAAGGCACTTTGACGATATAGACGCGGTCAAGAAACGCCTCATTATTCTTGTTGTTGCGGAACGTAACCCATTCAGATTCGTTGGAGTGGGCCAGAATAATGCCGTTGAAAGGCAGGGCAGAGATCCCCTCGGTACCGTTATAGTTCCCTTCCTGGGTCGCCGTCAGTAACGGGTGAAGCACCTTGATAGGAGCTTTGAACATCTCAACGAATTCCATAATGCCCTGGTTTGCCCGGCAGAGCGCGCCGGAGTAACCGTATGCGTCGGGGTCATTCTGGGCATGGTTTTCCAGTTTGCGGATGTCCACTTTACCGACCAGCGCGGAAATATCCTGATTGTTCTCATCGCCGGGTTCCGTTTTGGCTATTGCCAGCTGTTCCAGAATTGACGGCCAGACCTTGACGACCTTGAAGCGTGAGATATCACCACCGAAATCGTGCAGACGTTTCGCCGCCCACGGCGACATAATCGTGCCCAGGTAACGACGCGGCACGCCATACTCTTTTTCGAGAATATGCGCATCTTCCTGGGGATTGAACAGGCAAAGCGGATGGTCGTTCACCGGGCTGCGCTCGCCGTCGGCGCTCAGCACATAAATCGGCACCCGCTGCATCAGCGATTTCAACCGTTCCGCCAGCGAGGATTTACCGCCGCCGACCGGGCCCAGCAGATAAAGGATCTGTTTCTTCTCTTCCAGTCCCTGAGCGGCATGTTTCAGGTAGGAGACAATCTGCTCGATGGCTTCCTCCATGCCGTAAAACTCCTCGAACGCCGGATAGCGTCCCATCACACGGTTGGAAAATATTCTGGAAAGGCGAGGCTCCTGAGCAGTGTCGACCATTACCGGCTCTCCGATAGCCATTAACAGTCGTTCTGCCGCGTTGGCGTATGCACTGCGATCCTGCTTACAGATGGCAAGAAATTCCTGCAGTGTGAACTCTTCGTCCTTGGCCGCTTCATAACGCTGACGATAGTGATCGAATATATTCATAGCGATGCCCGTCCTTTCGTTTTTAGCACAGGTAAGGAGCGTAATTAGAGACTTAAAGCAGCTCCCGGAAGATATTCTTTGTTGAGTACAGCAACCCTTATGCCAACCTGATCTTTTTTATCGGTATACACAACTTTTGTGGTTACTCTGCTCGGTAAAAATCTCTGCTGTTACTTCTAACTGTAGATGGCTTCTAGGAAATTTCCTCCATGGGTTGGGGTGAAAAAGTGAGTGTTCAGAACTAATTTAGTTTGTTGTGAGATGAGTTCATATTGCTGATGCATTAACTTAACGTGTTTTTAACCATTAATGCCACTTTACTTGATGAAGGGCTTAAAGGATTTCGATATAAGTTAATCCAGCCGTAAAAAACCGTTAGACTTCCTGTTTGATTGTTATATTTATGGAATGAATAAATTGTGAACCAATTCAAATTTAAGACGCTTGTTGCCCTTCTGCCCTGTTATTTACTGCTGCCGCAGGCCAGTGCCGCTCCGCTTTCCGTGGGCGCATCTGTCATCTACGCTGAGTCGCCTTATCGGGGGGGCAGGACCGTTATCTGCCAGTTCCGGTAATCAACTACGAAGGCGAAAACTTCTGGTTTCGCAGTCTGCAGGGCGGTTATTACCTCTGGAAAGATCCGCAGGACCAGCTGTCGCTGACGCTGCTGGGTTCGCCGCAGGAATATAAACCCAGTGACAACGACCTGGGCGACATGAAAGGGCTGGATAAGCGCCGCATGACGCTGATGGGCGGCCTGACCTATCGTCACACCGCAGACTGGGGAATCGTCCGTACCGCATTGCTGGGTGATGTGCTGAATAACAGCAACGGTATGATCTGGGATTTAACTTACCTTTATCGTTTCCAGATGGGTGACTTCAGCCTGACGCCAGGTATTGGTGCAATGTGGAACAGCGCCAATCAGAACCGCTATTACTATGGCGTGTCAGGACACGAAAGCGCCCGCACCGGCATCAGCCGCTATAATCCGGATGACAGCTGGTCGCCTTATGTTGAGCTGACCGCCAGCTATCAGATTGCGACGCAGTGGAACATCGGCGTCACAGGCCGCTACACACGCTTCGATAGCGAAATCAAAGACAGCCCGATGATTGAGAAGAGCGGGCAGACGACTCTCTGGACAGGCGTCAGCTACAGCTTCTGATAACGCACCACAAGAGGGCATTTATGGCCCTCTGTTTTTTTATGGGGCCCTGAAAAGGGGCGGGAGAGCAGAATGCGTAATACGATAAATTTTGCCGGATTCGATACGCTGCCGGTCATCGGTCAGGGCACCTGGTACATGGGCGAAACCGCCTCGCAGCGGGCCGCTGAAGTTGCGGCGTTGCAGGCCGGACTGGATTGCGGACTGCGGCTTATCGATACCGCTGAAATGTATGCGGAAGGCGGGGCTGAAGAGGTGGTTGGTGAGGCGCTGCACGGACGTCGCGAACAGGCGCTGCTGGTCTCTAAGGTCTATCCGTGGAACGCGGGTGAGGTGGATGCCGTCGACGCCTGTGAGCGCAGCCTGCGGCGCCTGCAGACGGATTACCTCGACCTCTATCTGCTGCACTGGCGTGGCAATATTCCGCTGGAGGAAACCCTGCGCGCCATGGAACGTCTGCAGCAGCAGGGCAAAATCCGGCACTGGGGCGTCTCAAACTTCGACACTGAAGATCTGGCGGAGCTGTGGGAGGAACCCGGCGGAAATTACTGTGCGACTAATCAGGTGCTTTATCATCTCGCGTCACGTGGTATTGAGTCTGACCTGCTGCCCGCCTGTCAGCAGCGCGGGATACCGGTTATGGCCTATTGCCCGCTTGCCCAGGCAGGCCGGTTACGTGAATCACTGTTTACCGATCCGCTCCTGACGCAGATTGCACAGCAAAAGAGCATCAGCGTGCCGCAACTCCTGCTGGCCTGGGTCATTCGCCAGCAGGGAGTGATCGCGATTCCCAAAGCCAGCTCAGTCGCTCACGTTCAGGAAAATGCGGCTGCGCTGGAAATAATGCTGACCGATGAGGAACTGGCGCGCATCGATCGTGCCTGGCCAGCACCCCAGCACAGGGTGCCGCTGGATATTGTTTAGCTGCCTGCGATCTCGCTGGCGGCGGCTTTCTTCCTGAGGCGGAAGGTGGTGGCCAGCCGTGCCGGCTTTTCACCTGCGCTGCGCATAGGTTTGCTGATACGCGCGGTCTCCACACACACCATGGTTTTATAACCTTCGTTCGCCATATCCGCCATGCTGCAGGAAAGCTCTACCCCAGGATTCCAGGTGACAACGTCACTGTGATAATGGTGGTAAACCTCAATCTGGCGCTGACCTGACGTGTCATTAATGACGGCGCAATCCTGCGGAGCGGTAAAGATGCGGTCTATTCTTCCCGGATAGCGCTGCTTACCGTCACTGCTGCCTGTCTGCTCATTATTGACCTTATCAATAAAGCTGTTGCCCAGACCGGAGACTTCAACGCCCTGAATATCGCTGACGGTGAAATAGCTGTGCAGCGCCGCGGTCGCCTCAAAGTCACCGTAGGCTTCCAGTTCAATTTCGCAGTGCTGACCCAGGCGGAAGCGGGCAATCAGGGTGAACTCGTGCGGCCAGAGCTTCAGCGTCTGTGGCGTGCTTTCCAGCACCAGCGTCAGCATTACGCCTTCTTCGTTTTCATCGTGGGCAGTCAGTTTCCACGGCTGGGTACGGGCAAATCCGTGCGCCGGTTCACCCGCCGGGCCAAACCACGGCCAGCAGATCGGTACGCCGCCGCGGATCGCCTTACCGGGCGTAAACAGGCTCTTATCACTCAGCCAGATCACGGGTTTTTCACCGCTGGGCTGCCAGGCGATGAGATGGGCACCCTGTAGCGTGATGGCTGCACGGACCCTGGGATGACTCACCACAATCGTCGGCAGGTCACCAGCCTGACGCTGTGAAAGGTAAGGAGAGATCTGCGTGACCACCGGCAGAGAAAACAGTTTGTCTTGCATGTTCGATTCCTTCCTGTACGGATCAAAAAAGGGCGACCGAAGTCGCCCTTATTCTCAATGATGAGTGGCTGCCTTATTTGGCAGAAACCAGTGCAATCAGGTCGAGAACTTTGTTTGAGTAGCCAGTTTCGTTGTCATACCAGGAAACCAGTTTCACAAAGTTATCGTTCAGCGCGATACCTGCTTTAGCATCAAATACGGAAGTCAGTACTTCGCCGTTGAAGTCGGTAGACACGACATCATCTTCAACATAGCCCAGCACGTCTTTCATCTCGCCTTCTGCAGCCGCTTTAATCGCTGCACAGATCTCTTTATAAGAGGCCGCTTTTTCCAGACGCACGGTCAGGTCAACAACGGAGACGTTAGGGGTTGGTACGCGGAATGCCATGCCGGTCAGTTTGCCATTCAGCTCTGGCAGAACTTTACCAACTGCTTTCGCTGCGCCGGTTGATGAAGGAATGATGTTCTGTGATGCGCCGCGACCGCCGCGCCAGTCTTTGTGAGACGGGCCATCAACGGTTTTCTGGGTTGCGGTAGTCGCGTGAACAGTGGTCATCAGACCTTCAACGATGCCGAATTTGTCGTTGATGACTTTTGCCAGCGGAGCCAGGCAGTTGGTGGTGCAGGATGCGTTAGAAACGATATCCTGGCCTTCATATTTGTCGAAGTTTGCACCACGAACAAACATCGGCGTGTCATCTTTAGATGGGCCGGTCAGAACAACTTTCTTCGCCCCTGCAGTGATGTGTTTACGCGCAGTTTCGTCGGTCAGGAAGATACCGGTTGCTTCAGCAACAACGTCAACGCCCACTTCATCCCACTTCAGGTTGGCTGGATCTTTCTCAGCGGTAACACGGATTTTTTTACCGTTCACAACCAGGGCGCCATCCTGAACTTCTACGGTGCCGTCGAAACGACCATGCGTAGAGTCATACTTCAGCATGTACGCCATGTAATCCGCGTCCAGCAGGTCGTTGATAGCAACGATTTCGATGTCAGAACGTTTCTGAGCAGCACGGAAAACGATGCGACCGATACGGCCAAAACCGTTGATACCTACTTTGATAGTCATATATTCCACCAGCTATTTGTTAGTGAATAAAAGGTTGCCTGTAAAATTACAAAAACCTTACCAGGCGTCAAGCGGAATCGTGTCAATTGTTGCGACAAATCAATTCGCCTGAGAGGAATTATTTGGTGCGCAACCGCTTGCGCGCCGCCAATGATATCGCGCTTCTTTGAATCGATCGCCGACTATATAGGGATGTTCCGGATAAAAGGTGATCAAAGTCACAAATCCGCTCAGCGGACGACGGAGGAGGTGGGTGAGCACAAAAAAAGACCCGGGTCATGTTGATCATTTGTTAGAATAATAGTCGAATTTTTCAGAATGGCACTGCCCGGAAATCTTAAAATGGCTAAAGACACCGCACCCGAAGCAAAAATTGCGCAGCTGACCGAAATGCAGCGTTACGTGACTCAGCATCGCGGAACGGAACCGCCTTACAGCGGTGCACTGCTGCACAACAAACAGGAAGGGATTTATCACTGCCTGGTCTGCGAGGCGCCGCTTTTCCTCTCAGAAACCAAATATGATTCAGGCTGTGGCTGGCCGAGTTTTTATGAGCCGGTCAGTGACGATGCGATTCGCTATATTGACGATAACTCCCACGGCATGCAGCGCGTCGAAATCCGCTGCGGCAGTTGTGATGCGCATCTTGGACATGTATTCCCGGATGGCCCGCAGCCGACTGGTGAGCGCTACTGTGTCAACTCTGCCTCGCTGAATTTCACCGATGAGCAGGGCGTACAGACGAAAGGGTAAGACGATGAAGGAACAACTCGAAGCCATGCTTGCGTCAATGACGCCGGAAGTTTACCAGCGGCTGGCCACAGCAGTTGAGATTGGTAAGTGGCCGGATGGCGTAGCGTTAACCCAGGAGCAACGTGATAACTGCCTGCAACTGGTGATGATGTGGCAGGCCAGACACAACGATATGCCACAGCACATGACCATTGCCAGGGGAGGGGAGATGGTTATGAAGTCGAAAAAAGAGCTGAAGGAAGAGTTTGGTATCGACGCCGACGTGACCCGCATCCATCTGCACTGATGGCAAATAAAAAGCTGGCGTCCTGCCAGCTTTTTTATCGTTATCAGATCAGAATCGCGCCCTGAGCAGTCATCTGTGCAAATGCAATCTCGCTGTCTTCAGGATTCAGGTTGACACCCCGGCAGCCCTCTTTGACCACCTCGACGTGATATCCCAGCTCCAGCGCATCCAGCACGCTATATTTAACGCAGTAATCGGTCGCCAGTCCCAGCATCACCAGATGGGTGATCCCACGTTCGCGCAGCCAGCTATCCAGCTCGGTTTTGCGGCGGTGGCCATTGTCAAAAAAGGCGCTGTAGCTGTCGACATCCTGATCCTGCCCTTTATGGAAGGTTGCATCAAACAGCGAGCGATTCAGGCCCGGATGGAAGTCTGCGCCCGCCGACCCCTGAACGCCATGGTCGGGCCACCAGATCTGAGCCAGTCCGTTTAACTCGCCCAGCGTGTAGACCGGCTCGCCGGAAACAGAGGCGAAGCTGCCGTGGTCGGCCGGATGCCAGTCCTGCAGAGCCACGACGCACTCACCCTGTTCATGAAACAACCGTGCATAACGATTGGCCACCTCAACGGTGTGATCGCCCTCGTGAACAGCCATCGGGCCGCCCGGGCAGAAATCGTTCTGGATATCAATAATGATAAGAGCCCGTTTCATGACATGTTGCTCCATTTTAATCTTCAGTCAGTTCGCCGCGCAGATTCTGCTGCATCTTCGCGCGAATCTGATCGGGAGAGAGATCCTGGCTCAGTAAGTAGTGCAGCTTAGTCAGCGCGGCTTCTACCGTCAGATCAAATCCGCTGATCACCCCCGCATGTTCCAGCGCATTGCCGGTGGCATAGCCACCCATGTTAACTTTGCCAGAAATACACTGGGTCAGGTTTACCACCACGATGCCACGCTCGCTGGCCTGCTGAAGTTCTGCCAGAAACTCTTTGTTCTGGGGAGCGTTGCCTACGCCATAAGAGCGCAGAATCAGCGCCTTAACTGGCTGACGCAGGAAGTTGCGCACGACGTCTGCAGAGATCCCCGGATAGATAGTGACCACGCCGATGGGCTGTGGCGTAATGGTATGAACGTGCAGCTCCCCCTGATGGGCAGGGGCGGGCGGTGTATTGAGGCGGCGAATATGAATGCCCGCTTCCAGCAACGCGGAAAGGTTAGGCGAGGCAAACGCGTTGAAGCCGTCGGCATGCGCCTTGGTGGTACGGTTACCGCGATAAAGCGTGTTATTGAAGAACAGCGATACTTCGCAAATCGGGTAATTAGCAGCAACATAGAGAGAGTTCAGCAGGTTCTGCTGACCGTCCGAGCGCAGCTCCGCCAGGGGGATTTGTGAGCCGGTCACGATCACGGGCTTGGCCAGATTCTCCAGCATGAAGGAGAGCGCCGAGGCGGTAAACGCCATGGTGTCGGTGCCGTGCAGAATCACAAAACCGTCGTAGCGATCGTAATTCTGCCGGATATCTTCGGCGATAGACTGCCAGTCCTGTGGCGTCATGTCGGAGGAGTCGATCAGCGGTTGATATTCGTGAATGGTGAAATCAGGCATCTCAGGGCGATGGAACTCTGGCATGTTTGCCAGCTGCTCCTGCAGGTGTCCGGAAACCGGAATATAACCCTGCGCCGAGCGCTGCATACCGATGGTTCCGCCCGTGTAGGCTACGTAGATGTTTTTCTTTTGCATTAGAGAACTCAGACTCGCCATAAAAGGCGCAGTATAAGGTGAATAGCGGGGAAAAGCAGCCCGACCAGCGGCCGGGCTGCGAGGTTTATCGCACTTCGCCGCAGTTCAGGCAGAAAGCGTAACGATTCTGTGGATCGTTCAGACGGTCAGAAAGGCCCGGTTGTGCTTTCACTGCGCTCATCACATCCAGCATCGGTGCAGGCAGCCAGGCTTTCAGCGTATCGGGCAGAATGGCCTGTACAGAGGCACTCATCTGGCCCAGCATCATATCCAGGAAGCTCGGGTCATCCTGATACCAGCTCAGTTCTGGCTTGCTCACCTTCGCCAGCTCACCCGCTTTCTTCACGGCATCATCGAAGTCACCCAGCGCATCGACCAGACCATTGGCTTTTGCATCGCTGCCGGTCCAGACATGGCCCTGGGCAATCGCATCAATCTGTTCAGGCGTTTTGTGACGCGATTTCGCCACCAGACCGACAAAGTTGCGATAACCATTTTCAATGGTCAGCTGCATCAGCTGCTGAACTTCCGGCGGCAGAGCTTTGGTGGTGGAGACATCCGCCAGCGGCGAGGTCGCCACGCCATCGGTGTGAACGCCGATGCTGTCCAGGCTGTTCTCCAGCGTATTGATCACGCCAAAGATACCAATCGAACCGGTCAGCGTGCTGGGGTTCGCCACGATGTAGCTGGCTGGCGTTGAAATCCAGTAGCCGCCGGAAGCAGCCATTCCGCCCATCGATACCACGATAGGCTTGCCAGCTGCCTGCGCTGCCGCCAGCTCTTCACGAATGGCTTCCGACGCAGTGACGCTGCCACCCGGACTGTTAACCCGCAGAATAATTGCTTTAATCTTCGGATCGAGGCGCGCATCGCGGATCTGCGCCGCCGTGGTGTCGCCACCGACGTTGCCCGGCGTCTCTTCGCCATCCATGATGGCGCCGCTGGCCATGATCACCGCGATATTGCCATCCTGCTGCGTGGCGGCCTGTTTCACCGGATAGTCATAGATGCTGACGCTGCGATAGTCGTTGCTCTGCTTATCCAGCCCAAAGGTCTTGATCAGCGCCTGATCGGCCGCCGCACGCGATCCCAGCACATCGACCAGTTTGTTATCCAGCGCATACTGCGCCGTATCACCCCTGACCGCGTTCAGTCCGGCAATGATCGCCGCCGCGCCCGGGAAGAGCTGCTCCGGTGTAATCTGACGGTTAGCCGCGACGGTATTCAGGTAGTTCTGCCAGAGCTGACCGATCCAGCGGCTGTCAGCATCCCGTGCAGCCGGAGACATATCGTCACGCAGGAAAGGCTCGACCGCCGACTTGTAGGTGCCGACGCGGAAGACGTGCGAGGTGACTTTCAGCTTCTCCAGCAGCGTTTTGTAGTAGAGGCCGTTGGTGGCGAAACCGTGCAGATCGACCGTGCCCTGCGGCGACAGATAGATGCGGTTGGCGTAGCTGGCCAGATAGTATTGTGCCTGGCTGTAGCTGTCGCCCAGAGCATAAATCGGCTTGCCGCTGTCGCGGAATTCACGCAGCGCCTTACCGACATATTGCAGTGAAGGCTGATCGCCACCGGCAAACTCACGCAGGTCGAGGACGATGCCTTTGATATTGCTGTCATCTTTAGCCTGACGGATCGCGTCAACCACATCAAACAGCGAATTTTCCTGCAGGCGGTCACTGCTGGCGCCCAGAAGCTGGCGACCGATTTTACTCAGGCGGTTGCTGACTGAGGGTTTATCGACCAGCACACCGCTGAGATCGACCTTCAGCGCGCCCTGCTGAATCGGCGCTGAACTGCCGCCGGAGCCGCTGACCTGCAGCCAGATCCCGACACCTATCACAATCAAAAAGATCAGGAAAATGTTCAGAATAAATTCCCTGATAAAATTCAGTACCCGCCAGCTCCAGCGGAACAGACCTGCAATTATTCGCCACAATGTGCGCATCCGACTCTCCATAAATATGTAGCAGGAAGTGGCCGCCGCGCGGCCCGGACTTCCCCGACGAGCTCATCCTAAAGAGCGGCGTGTTAAAAGTCAGCAGGAAATCACTGCGTACTGTTACAAAAAATCTGCCTGTGCCAGGATAATGGCAACATGACAGAAATCGGGAGAGAAACATGGACGCACTGGAGTTACTGGTCAACCGCCGTTCGGCTTCACGCCTGACGGAACCGGCACCGGCGGGCGACGCACTGGAAAATATCCTGCGCGCGGGTATGCGCGCGCCGGATCACGGCACGCTGCAGCCCTGGCGCTTTATTATTGTCGAGGGGGAAGGACGCGACCGGATGAGCCAGTTGCTTGAGCAGGCCGCGCGCGATCAACAGCTCGATGAAAAAGGGATAAACAAGGCAAGTCAGGCGCCGTTCCGCGCGCCGATGATCATCACGGTCGTGGCCCATTGCGAAGCGCATCACAAAGTGCCGCGCTGGGAACAGATCGCCTCAGCCAGCTGTGCCGTCATGGCCATGCAGATGGCGGCGGTAGCCCAGGGTTTTAACGGCATCTGGCGCAGCGGTATCTGGACCGACGATGAGCGCGTACGACAGGGATTTGGCTGCCGCGAACAGGATGCCATCGTTGGCTTCCTCTATCTCGGCACTCCGCAGCTGAAATCCAGCACCACGGTTCTTCCGCCGGATACTGCGCCATTCGTGCGCTACTTCTGACCTGCCAGCCTGCGGCAGGGCAATCGCTGTCCCTGCCGTCTGCACGGTTCCTGTGCGAACGATCGCTAAGGCCGTGCGCCATGCTTACACCCGCGTCCCAGCCAGGCTAACATAGCGCCAGGCGTTCAACCGATAGTGGATAACCGGTTATCACCGCGTTCCCCCTGATGTTAAGGATTATCTGATTCAATGCGTTTGTTTATTGCGGAAAAACCGAGCCTTGGGCGTGCTATCGCAGATGTGCTGCCAAAACCGCATCGACGCGGTGACGGCTTCATTGCCTGCGGTAACGATCAGATTGTCACCTGGTGTGTGGGGCACCTTCTGGAGCAGGCGCAGCCTGACAGTTATGACAGCCGCTATGCGCGCTGGTCGCTGGCCGATCTGCCGATTATTCCGGAGAAATGGCAGTTACAGCCGCGGCCTTCGGTGGCAAAGCAGCTGAAAGTGGTGGAAGGATTACTGGCGCAGGCGAATGAAGTGGTGCATGCCGGTGACCCGGATCGCGAAGGGCAGCTTCTGGTGGATGAGGTGCTCGATTACCTGAATCTGTCGGCTGAAAAGCGCAGCAAAGTGCAGCGCTGTCTGATTAACGATCTTAACCCTCAGGCGGTGGACCGCGCCGTAAACCGGCTGCGTGAAAACCGCGAGTTCATTCCGCTCTGCGTCTCTGCGCTGGCGCGTGCTCGTGCAGACTGGCTCTATGGCATCAATATGACCCGCGCCTGGACGTTGCTGGGCCGCAATGCAGGCTACGATGGCGTACTGTCGGTGGGCCGTGTTCAGACGCCCGTGCTGGGGCTGGTCGTGCGGCGCGATGAAGAGATCGAAAACTTCGTGCCAAAAGATTACTTCGAAGTGAAGGCGCATATCGTGACGCCAGAAGGCGCCCGCTTTGTCGCCAGCTGGATCCCCAGCGAAGCCTGTGAACCCTGGCAGGATGAAGAGGGACGGCTGCTGAAACGTGCGCTGGCCGATCATGTGGTCGCGCGCATCACTGGCCAGCCAGCGATCGTCTCCGCTTACAGCGATAAGCGGGAAAACGAGGTGGCACCGCTGCCATTCTCCCTGTCCAGCCTGCAGATTGAGGCGGCAAAACGTTACGGACTGAGCGCGCAGACGGTGCTGGATACCTGTCAGCGCCTGTATGAAACCCACAAACTGATTACCTATCCACGTTCGGACAGCCGCTATCTGCCCGAAGAACATTTTGCCGGTCGCCATGCGGTGTTAAAGGCAATCCAGTCACATCAGTCCACCCTGATGCCGCCGGCCGATTTTGATGCCGATCGCCGGAACCGCTGTTGGGATGATAAAAAAGTCGATGCGCATCACGCCATTATCCCCACGGCCCGATCCGGTGCAGTTAAACTGACTGAAAACGAACAGCATATCTATGAGCTGGTGGCGCGGCAGTATCTGATGCAGTTCTGCCCGGATGCGGTTTTCCGTAAATGTGTCATCGACCTCGATATCGCAGGCGGTAAATTCGTGGCGAAAGCGCGTTTTCTGGCGGAGGCGGGCTGGCGATCGCTGCTGGGCAACAAAGAGCGGGATGAGGAGAACGATGGTATGCCGCTGCCGGTGGTGGCGAAAGGGGATGCGCTGCTTTGCGAGCGGGGCGAAGTGGTGGCGAAGCAGACTCAGCCGCCGCGGCCGTTTACCGATGCCACCATTCTTTCCGCCATGACCGGCATCGCGCGTTTTGTTCAGGATAAAGAATTAAAGAAAGTCCTGCGTGCGACCGATGGTTTAGGAACGGAAGCGACACGCGCCGGGATTATCGAACTCCTGTTTCGTCGTAGCTTCCTGGTGAAAAAAGGGCGTTATATCCACTCGACCGAGGCGGGACGCGCCCTGATTCACTCCCTGCCCGATCTGGCAGCACGCCCCGACATGACGGCGCAGTGGGAATCCACACTCACGCGCATCAGTGAAAAAGCCTGCCGCTATGATGATTTTATGCAACCGCTGGTTCAGACTTTGACCGGTCTGATTCAGCAGGCGCGACAACAGCCGTCGGCGCATGCATTTCGGGGATTACCGTCCACCGGACAAAAACGTCCGGTGCGCAAAACCAGGCGTAAAGTAAAGGAGACGGAATGAGACGTTATTCACTATTTGTGGTCGTGGCCCTGTCGCTCGCGAGCGGGCTGGCGCAGGCCAACGGTCGTTATCAGTCGATGCCACAGGGTAACAACGGTGTGAATACGGATGTGGTGGTGGATATGCCACCGGAGGCCTGGACGCAGGCTGAGCGGCGTCAGCCGGACTGTCTGCGCTGCTGCATCTTCGAAAATCGCAACTATACAGAAGGCGCAGTGGTGAAATCAGAGGGTGTATTGCTGCAGTGCGTACGCGATGTGCACTCTCTGGGTACCAACAACCTGATCTGGAAAATTGTGAAATAACCGTCGCGTGGCGTTCTGCCACGCGACGCTCAGTCAGAAGCGGAAGGTTGACCAGACAGGGGCGTGGTCAGACGGCTTCTCCATGCTACGGATAGCATAGTCGATGCCGCTCTCCACGCAGTACGTGGCCAGGTTTTTGCTGGCCAGCAGCAGATCGATACGCAGTCCGCGGTTGTCATCGAACCCTTTCGAACGGTAGTCGAACCAGGAGAAGCGGTCTGCGACCTCCGGATTCTGCTCACGCCAGGTATCCACCAGACCCCAGCCCAGCAGACGTTCCATCCACTCGCGCTCTTCCGGCAGGAAAGAGCACTTGCCCGTGCGCAGCCAGCGCTTGCGGCTCTCCTCACCGATACCGATATCCAGGTCGGTGCTGCTGATATTCATGTCGCCCATAATCAGAACCGGTTTGTCTGCAGGCAGATCGTCGGTCAGCAGACGCTGCAAATCGTGGTAGAACTTCTCTTTGGCAGGAAACTTGGTGGGGTGGTCACGACTTTCACCCTGTGGGAAGTAGCCATTGATCACCGTGATATCGCCAACCGGGCTGGGGAGTTCGGCGATGATCAGGCGGCGCTGGGCCTCCTCGTCGTCACCCGGGAAGCCACGGCTGACTGAAACGGGCTGAGCTTTGGTCAGCAACGCGACGCCGTAGTGGCCTTTCTGCCCGTGATAGAAGACGTGATAGCCGAGCTTTGACACCTCCTCCAGCGGGAACATGTCATCATGGACTTTGGTTTCCTGAAGACCGATAACATCGGGTTGATGCTGTTCGACGAGCGCCTGAAGCTGATGCGGGCGGGCACGCAAGCCGTTGATGTTAAATGAAACAAATTTCATGAGTTCGACCATTGTTCAGCAAGTGATGGGCGACGATGGTAGCGATTTTTGCCGGAAAAGTCATGGCGGAACAGGCGGAGATGCACCGCAAGCACAAAAGGGACGATGAACAGAAAGTGTGGGGGAAAATATACACAGGGCACGTTGTCTCGCAATTCCGACCCGAACCTTAATCGAAGGTTCTCATCCCTCTCCCCGCAGAACAGGAAACGCAGGAATTTTTGATGGGATAGGGTGCGATATACGAGATGGTGGTGGGAGAAGGATGATTCAGCGCGTTGCGCCTCACCCTGCGGGCCGCGCTGAAGCGCGTTGTCTCGCAAGCTCGACCCGAACCTTAATCGAAGGTTCTCATCCCTCTCCCCGCAGAACAGGAAGCGCAGGAATTTTTGATGGGATAGGGTGCGATATACGAGATGGTGGTGGGAGAAGGATTCGAACCTTCGAAGTCTGTGACGGCAGATTTACAGTCTGCTCCCTTTGGCCGCTCGGGAATCCCACCTGGGATATGGCTGGCTTAAGCTAATGCAGATTCAGATGGTGGTGGGAGAAGGATTCGAACCTTCGAAGTCTGTGACGGCAGATTTACAGTCTGCTCCCTTTGGCCGCTCGGGAATCCCACCATGGCCTGAATCTTTATTGCTTAAAGCGGGGCGCATCATACCAAATGCGATAAGGGTGTAAAGCGCCCACTGGCAAAACAGTAACTGTTTGCCCACTTTTTACGCGTAGCGCTGAATCTGCATTCAATTCAGTGCACTGGCTGATTAAAGAATGATCGTGCGGTTACCGTAAACAAACACGCGCTGCCCCAGCACTTTGTACAGCGCATTGCTCAGGACATTCTTCTCCACGTCACGACCGGCACGCATCATTTCATCAGCGGTATAGCTGTGATCGACGTTGATCACATCCTGCATGATGATAGGGCCTTCATCGAGATTGTCATTCACATAGTGCGCGGTTGCACCAATGATCTTCACGCCACGCTCATAAGCCTGGTGGTAGGGGCGGGCACCGATAAAGGCGGGCAGGAATGAGTGGTGAATGTTGATGATCTGGTTCGGATAACGCTGCACAAAGGCAGGCGTCAGGACGCGCATATATTTCGCCAGCACGACATAATCGGGCTGATAGCGGTCGATCTCTTCTGCCATGCGGTTGTCATGCTCTTCGCGCGTTAACCCTTCATGGCTCACCAGCACGAATGGAATATCAAAACGCTCAACCAGCGAACGCAGGGTATCGTGGTTACCCACGACCGCAGCAATTTCCATATCCAGACCGCCAAACGCGCTCTTCATAAGCAGGTCGCCCAGGCAGTGCGCCTCTTTCGTGACCAGAATGACAACGCGACGACGGCCGGCACTGTGCAGTTCACGTACGGAACCCTTAGGCAGGGCGCTATCGAGATCGGCGAGCAGTGTGTTGTCATTGAAAATCCCTTCCAGCTCGGTACGCATGAAAAAGCGACCGGTGCGATGATCAACAAACTCATTGTTCTGCACGATATTAAGTTCGTGCTTGTAACAGATATTGGTGATTTTGGCGATCAGACCTTTTGCATCGGGACAAATGGTTCGTAAAACTTTTCTTTGCATGGTTTGCGCTTGCATCTCAATCAGAGTCCTGTCAAAGCATTAGGGGTGAAACCGTTGGGCAGCGGTTCGCTCAGCCACAACATTTTTTGTATTTTTTACCACTGCCACAGGGGCAGGGATCGTTACGGCCTGTGGATGGCGCTGTACCGTCCACATAGTACCAGCGTTGATCCTCGCGAAGAAAGCGTGAACACTCATGAATGGTATGAATGTTCGTTTTCTCGCGATATCGCGCAAAAAAGGTTACAGAGGCTTCATTCTCATGGCGTCCATGATTACAACAGGTTACATTCAGGCTAAGCCATTCGGTGCCCGGAAAACTTTCAGATAAAAGCCCGGACAGGCCCGGATGACGCTCATCAGGATGCCAGGTTGCAACCAGATAGTCCGCATTATGCTCAACATAGGCGCAATAGCGGGATCGCATCAGTTGTTCAGCGGTAACAGGAATCTGTTTACCCTGCAGAAAGGGCTCGCAACATAGGCTATACTGCTCCCCGCTGCAGCATGGGCAGATTTTTGACACATTATCTCCAGAGAATGATGAGTCGATTTCAGAAGCGCGCTATGTTAGCGGACCCCACGTTACGACGCTACGTATTGACGGCAGGACCAGGTACAAATGCGAAAGATAAAAATTGGATTGGCTCTGGGGTCAGGCGCGGCCAAAGGATGGGCACATATTGGCGTGATTAATGCGCTTGAGCGAGCAGGTATTGAGATCGATGTCGTTGCCGGTTGTTCTGTGGGCGCGCTGGTGGGAGCGGCCTATGTGAATAATCGCCTGCCGCTGATGGAAAAATGGGTCAGTGCATTCCGCTACTGGGATGTGATTCGCCTGATGGATGTCTCCTGGCAGCGTGGCGGGCTGTTACGCGGAGAGCGGGTGTTTAATCATGTCCGTCAGCTTATCCCGAATGATGCCATTGAAGCGTGCCACAAACCCTTTGGCGTGGTGGCAACCAATCTCAGTACGGGGCGTGAACTCTGGCTGACGGAGGGCGCCCTGCATCAGGCTGTACGGGCTTCCTGCAGTATGCCAGGTTTATTACCGCCCGTAGGCTACAATGGGTATTGGCTGGTGGATGGTGCTGTCGTCAATCCGGTGCCGATTTCACTGACCCGGGCCCTGGGCGCAGACATCGTGATTGCTGTTGACTTACAGCATGACGCGCATTTAATGCAGCAGGATCTATTCTCCGTTACACCTCAGAATAGTGAAGAAGAAGCGGCCGCCGCAGCATTAAGCTGGGGAGGAAAGCTCCGACAGCGACTGGTGAATTTCACGCATCGTCGGGCTTCACAGTCACCGGGTGCGATGGAGATTATGTCGACCTCGATTCAGGTGCTCGAGAACCGACTGAAAAGAAATCGCATGGCGGGTGATCCACCCGATGTTTTAATACAACCGGTTTGTCCACAGATTTCAACGCTGGACTTTCACCGTGCTGAAGAAGCTATTGAGGCAGGCAGGGCCGCCGTTGAGAAGAAAATGGATGAACTATTACCACTGGTCCGTGGCAGATAATCAGGTTGTTCATTCAAAGCGGTGACGTTGGATAATTCTGAAAGGCGCAACTGCTTTTTATGAACCACTATTGAAATATCTGGTACGCAGGGGGAAGGAATGGAAAAACCACTACTCGGCAAAAAGATACTCATTGTCGAAGATGAGGCTGTTTTCCGTTCGTTGCTGGACCAATTTTTGTCATCAATGGGTGCTGTGACGTTACAAGCGGAAGATGGTCTGGAAGCAATTGCACAGTTACAACAGCATACCGTCGACCTGATTATCTGCGATCTGGAAATGCCCCGCATGAGTGGGATCCAGTTCGTTGAGCACATTCGTACCCGAGGCAATGTGGTGCCGATACTGATCGTCTCGGCTACCGAGAACATGTCTGATATTGCCCATGTGTTGCGTCTGGGGGTACAGGATGTGCTGCTTAAGCCATTGAAGAATTTTGAACGCTTTCGTGAAGCAGTCTATGAGTGCCTTTACCCTTCGATGTTCACGTCCAAAGTCGAAGAGGATGAGCAGTTATTCCAGGACTGGGATGCGCTGGTTCGCGACCCGCTGGCTGCCGCTAAACTGCTCAAGCAACTGCAGCCGCCGGTTCAGCAGACTGTAGCGAACTGCCGGGTTAACTATCGCCAGCTAACGATGGCGGAGCAGCCTGGTCTGGTGCTCGATATTGCGGCACTCTCCGACAAAGATCTGGCCTTTTACTGTCTGGACGTTACGCGTGCCGGAGACAATGGCGTGCTGGCGGCACTACTGCTGCGTGCGCTATTCAATGGCCTGCTTCAGGAGCAGCTCAGCGGACAAAAACAGCAACTGCCGGAACTGAATGGACTGCTGAGACAGGTCAATCTGCTGCTACGCCAGGCGAATCTGAGCGGTCAGTTCCCCTTACTGGTAGGCTATTATCATCGCGGTCTCAAAAACCTAATCCTGGTCTCTGCCGGATTAAACGCCACACTTCATGTTCATGCTCATCAAATTCAGCTCAGTAATGGTGTTCCGCTTGGCACTATGGGGAGCACGCATCTCAATCAGATTAGTCAGCGCGCAGAGAACTGGCAATGCCATGTCTGGGGCGCAGGAGGTCGTATCCGGCTGATGCTTTCCACGGAAGAATAAGTGTTAATAACAGTGAAATTCTGGCGCTGGAGACAGGGCCAGAGTTTAGCTTTACAGTTGGGTAATAGTCTTAATTTCGACGGTTTCATGCCTTCCAGGATAAATCCGTTCGATACTAACTGATATACTCATTTTCGATTTTAAACCGACATATCAAGCATTAACTTGAACGGCCTATGAGAGAGGTATCTTAATGTCTGCCAATAATACCAAAGTAAAAAAAGCGGTAATCCCGGTAGCGGGTTTGGGTACGCGTATGCTTCCTGCGACCAAAGCGATTCCAAAAGAGATGTTACCGCTGGTTGATAAGCCGTTAATTCAGTATGTCGTTAACGAGTGTATTGCTGCTGGCATCAATGAAATTGTGCTGGTAACGCATTCATCAAAAAATGCCATCGAAAACCACTTCGATACCAGCTTCGAACTGGAATCAATGCTGGAAAAACGCGTTAAGCGCCAGCTGCTGGATGAAATCCAGTCAATCTGCCCGCCACACGTTACCATCATGCAGGTTCGTCAGGGCATCGCGAAAGGCCTGGGCCATGCCGTTATGTGTGCGCACCCACTGATTGGTAACGAGCCGTTCGCTGTTATCCTGCCAGACGTCATCATCGACGAATACGAATCCAACCCGACCAAAGATAACCTGGCAGAAATGCTGAGCCGTTATGAAGAGTCTGGCCGCAGCCAGATTATGGTTGAGCCGGTTGAAGATGTAACCGCTTACGGTGTGGTCGACTGCCAGGGTGCAGAACTGAATCCAGGCGACAGTGCACCAATGGTCGGCGTCGTTGAGAAGCCTAAAGCGACTGAAGCGCCATCTAACCTGGCAGTAGTAGGTCGTTACGTACTCTCTTCTGATATCTGGCCACTGCTGGCGAAGACCCCTCCAGGTGCAGGCGGCGAAGTTCAGCTGACTGACTCTATTGCCATGCTGATGGAAAAAGAGACCGTTGAAGCTTATCACCTGAAAGGCGTAAGCCATGACTGTGGTAACAAACTGGGCTACATGCAGGCTTTCGTTGAGTACGGTGTTCGTCATCCGGTATTGGGCAAAGATTTTGCTGAATGGCTCAATGGCGCAGTTGGCAACAAAAAGTAATTCATAAACACAGGATAACTCGATGAAAGTCACTGTATTTGGTATCGGCTATGTCGGTCTGGTTCAGGCTGCGGTGTTAGCCGAAGTCGGACATGACGTTCTCTGCATTGATGTTGACGCTAATAAAGTCGAAAATCTGAAAAAAGGCATCATTCCTATTTTCGAACCAGGTTTAACGCCGCTGGTAATGTCAAATTATGAAGCGGGTCGTCTGAAGTTCAGCACTGATGCTGAGCAGGGCGTAAACCATGGTGTTATGCAGTTTATTGCAGTCGGTACCCCACCCGATGAAGACGGCTCTGCCGATCTGAAATATGTGACCGCCGTAGCACGCACCATTGCGCAGCACATGAACGATCACAAAGTGGTTATCGACAAATCAACCGTTCCGGTTGGCACAGCAGATAAAGTTCGTGCAGTAATGACGGAAGCGCTGAAAGCGCGTGACGCCAACATCACCTTCGATGTGGTCTCTAACCCGGAATTTCTGAAAGAGGGTGCGGCAGTCAACGACTGTATGCGTCCTGAGCGTATCGTTGTCGGCACTGACAACGATGAAGTGGTTGAACTGTTACGCGAGCTCTACGAGCCGTTTAACCGCAACCATGACCGCATGATTATGATGGACATCCGCAGTGCAGAGCTGACCAAGTATGCGGCCAACTGTATGCTGGCCACCAAAATCAGCTTCATGAACGAGATGTCTAACCTGGCCGAACGTTTAGGCGCAGATATTGAGAAAGTCCGCCAGGGTATTGGTTCAGATCCCCGTATCGGCTATCACTTTATCTACCCAGGCTGTGGTTACGGCGGCTCCTGCTTCCCGAAAGATGTGCAGGCGCTGATCCGTACCGCTGAGTCCATCGGCTATCAGCCGCGCCTGCTGCAGGCTGTGGAAGATGTGAATGACAGCCAGAAAACAAAGCTCCCAACCTTTATTAAGCGTCACTTTGGTGATGACCTAAAGGGTAAGACGTTTGCACTCTGGGGCCTCTCATTCAAGCCAAACACGGACGATATGCGCGAAGCCTCCAGCCGCGTGCTGATGGAAACGCTGTGGGAAGCAGGCGCCTCTGTACAGGCGTTTGACCCGGAAGCGATGGATGAAGCGCAGCGCATCTATGGTCACCGCAGCGATCTTAAGCTGATGGGGACTAAAGAAGCGGCACTGCAGGGCGCTGACGCGCTGGTCATCTGTACGGAGTGGCAGAACTTCCGTGCACCTGACTTCGACATCATTAAAAATGCGCTCAAAGAAGCCGTGATTTTTGATGGTCGTAACCTGTATGATCCAGAGCGTATCAGCAAACGCGGTTTCGTTTATTATGCAATCGGCCGCGGAGCGTCTATTCAACCTGCATAATTAACGAGGGATTTATGAACTTTCTGGTCACCGGCGCCGCAGGTTTTATTGGTTTTCATGTCAGTCAACGTCTGCTGGCTGCCGGTCACCAGGTTGTCGGTATCGACAACCTGAATGATTATTACGACGTAAATCTCAAGCACGCCCGTCTTAATTTAATTAAAACCGACCCCGGTTTTACTTTTATTGAGATGGACCTGGCGAACCGTGACGCAATGGCGTCACTGTTCGGCCAGTATCAGTTTCAGCGCGTGATCCATCTGGGTGCACAGGCTGGCGTCCGTTATTCCATTGAGAACCCGCACGCCTACGCCGATGCCAACCTCATCGGGCACCTCAATGTTCTTGAAGGATGCCGCCATCATAAAATTGAACATCTGCTCTATGCCTCCTCCAGTTCCGTCTATGGACTGAACCGTAAAATGCCGTTTTCAACCGAAGACAGCGTGGATCACCCGGTTTCATTATATGCGGCGACCAAAAAAGCCAATGAGCTGATGTCGCATACTTACTCCCATCTTTATCAGTTGCCGACGACCGGGTTGCGTTTCTTTACCGTTTACGGACCGTGGGGTCGTCCGGATATGGCGCTGTTCAAATTTACCCGTGCCATGATCGCAGGTGAAGCGATTGATGTGTATAACCAGGGGCAGATGAAACGCGACTTTACCTATATCGATGACATTGCAGAAGCGATTGTCCGTCTGCAGGATGTTATTCCTCAGAAGGAGGATAACTGGACCGTTGAAACCGGTTCACCTGCAACCAGTTCTGCACCTTATCGCGTTTATAATATTGGTAACAGTCAGCCGGTTACCCTGATGAACTATATTGACGCACTTGAAAAAGCACTGGGTATTACGGCGAAAAAAAATCTGATGCCAATGCAACCCGGCGATGTGCTGGAAACCAGTGCGGATACCGATGCACTCTTTAAGGCTATTGGTTTTAAACCGCAAACCGGTGTAGAAGAAGGCGTGAAAAAATTTGTTACGTGGTACCGGGATTTTTACCGCGTCTGAAAAAAAAGGAAGCTTCGGCTTCCTTTTTTTATTACTTTCGGCTCAGGAGGGTTTCGGACTGTCTGAGCTGGTGCGATTACAGTAAAAAATCGTCCAGCTGTTTGCCCTGTTCTTCCATCGCCTGTTTAATCGCGGCTGGCGTACGTCCCTGACCGGTCCAGGTTCTGGATTCGCCTTTTTCATCGGTGTAGCCATATTTAGCCGGACGCACTGAGCGTTTGGCTTTTGTCGCTGTCCGTGCAGATGGGCTTTGCGTGGCAATCAGTTCATTCGGGTCAATACCATCGGCCAGCAGCATTTCACGATACTGATTAAGTTTACGCGTACGTTCTTCATTTTCAGCCTGAAAATTTGACTCTTCTTCACGGCGTTCTTTTACCACCACATCCAGTTTTTCCAGCATTTCTTCCAGTGTTTCCACGGAATACTCTCTGGCCTGGGCGCGCAGCGTACGGATATTATTAAGAATCTTTAGTGCTTCGCTCATTGTCCTGGTCTCTGAAAAAGGAAAAAGTTGTGTTGCCCGCTAATAGTAGTGGCGACTTTAAATAAACTCAATAATTAAAAAATTAAGCGCCAGTCTGGTGGAGATTAAAAAATCCTGCAAAAAAGAAATGCAGGCAAATTTGAAAATAGTTTCACGCGGGTGATTATAAAAAAAACTAATGCGTTTTCGGCCCTCGAAAAATATCACCTCTGTTATTGCGGGTAATCTCAGGAAAGTTCAGTTGCACAGAAGACACCGGATATCAGCTGGAAAACGCGTGACAGCGTTCAGCAAGATTCACCGCTAAGCTTTATACCTCATCAACGACAATGTAATGCCGGCACTTTATGCTAATATGCGCGTCATTCTATTCAGTCCTGATGAAGACAGGTTTCTATGGCTCAGCTCTATTTTTATTACTCTGCCATGAATGCAGGGAAATCGACCGCATTGCTGCAATCCTCTTACAACTATCAGGAGCGCGGTATGCGTTCACTGGTTTACACCGCTGAGATTGATAACCGCTTTGGTGCGGGGCAGGTGAGTTCCCGCATCGGCCTCTCGTCGCCAGCCTGTCTTTATAATGCAGACACGTCGCTCTTTAGCGAGATCGCCGCCGAGCATGCCATCAGGCCAGTTCATTGCGTGCTGGTCGATGAAAGTCAGTTCCTGACTCGCGAGCAGGTTAAAGCCCTTTCTGATGTGGTCGATGATCTGGATATTCCCGTGCTCTGTTATGGCCTGAGAACCGATTTTCGTGGCGAACTTTTTGTTGGCAGTCAGTATCTGCTGGCATGGGCGGACAAGCTCGTTGAGCTGAAAACGATCTGTCACTGTGGCCGCAAAGCCAGCATGGTGCTGCGACTCGACAGCGAAGGAAAACCCTTCAGTGAAGGTGAGCAGGTAGTGATTGGCGGCAATGAGCGTTATATTTCTGTCTGTCGAAAGCATTATAAGCAGGCGATAGAGCAGGGCTCCTTGCAGGCCATTCATGGCGCACAGACCCCACTGCACAACTCGCCTTGCTGAAAAGCAAAAACCCGCCGCGGCGGGTTTTTATTCGTGCGCTCACGCAACACAATCAGACTTTCTTCGCTTTTTTCTCGCTTCGCGTCTCTTTTACTGGCTGTTCAGTTATCGCTACCGGGACATCTGAAAACGGCTCGACAAATTCGCGGCCGTAGAAGGTATCGAGCATAATCTGTTTCAGCTCAGCAATCAGCGGATAACGTGGGTTTGCGCCTGTACACTGGTCATCAAACGCATCGTCGGCCAGTTTATCAACTTTCGCCAGGAAGTCTGCTTCCTGTACGCCCGCCTCCCGGATAGAAGCCGGGATACCCAGTTCAGTTTTGATCTCATCCAGCCAGGCCAGCAGCTTCTCAATTTTTTGTGCAGTACGGTCGCCAGGGGCGCTTAAACCTAAATGGTCGGCCACTTCAGCGTAACGGCGGCGAGCCTGAGGACGATCATACTGGCTAAAGGCTGTCTGCTTGGTCGGGTTGTCATTCGCGTTGTAGCGGATAACGTTTGAGATTAACAGCGCGTTGGCCAGACCGTGTGGGATATGGAATTCTGAACCCAGTTTATGGGCCATAGAGTGACAGACCCCGAGGAAAGCGTTGGCAAAGGCGATACCGGCGATGGTCGCGGCGTTGTGCACGCGCTCGCGCGCAATCGGGTTTTTCGCGCCTTCGGCATAGCTGGCAGGCAGGTACGCTTTCAGCAGCTTCAGCGCCTGCAACGCCTGGCCATCGGAATATTCATTCGCCAGTACGGAAACGTAGGCTTCCAGCGCATGTGTTACGGCATCCAGACCGCCGAATGCACAGAGTGAACGCGGCATATCCATGACCAGATTGGCATCCACAATCGCCACGTTCGGTGTCAGCGCATAGTCTGCCAGAGGATATTTCTGCCCGGTGGCATCATCGGTCACCACGGCAAACGGCGTCACTTCTGACCCTGTACCAGAGGTCGTCGTGATGGCGACCAGGCGCGCTTTCACGCCCATTTTCGGGAACTTATAGATACGTTTACGGATATCCATGAAACGTAACGCCAGCTCCTCGAAGTGAGTTTCCGGGTGCTCGTACATTACCCACATGATTTTGGCGGCATCCATCGGAGAACCGCCGCCCAGCGCGATGATGACGTCCGGTTTGAAGCTGTTCATCTGCTCTGCACCTTTGCGGACGATGCTCAGCGTCGGATCTGCTTCAACTTCAAAGAAGACTTCTGTTTCAATACCATGATTTTTTAGTACGCGGGTCACCTGGTCGGCATAGCCGTTATTGAACAGAAAGCGGTCAGTGACGATAAAGGCACGTTTCGCGCCGTCAGTTGCCACCTCTTCCAGCGCAATCGGCAGGGAACCACGGCGGAAATAGATGGATTGAGGAAGTTTATGCCACAACATATTTTCGGCTCGCTTGGCGACAGTTTTCGTATTGATCAGATGTTTTGGCCCGACGTTCTCAGAAATCGAGTTACCGCCCCATGAACCACATCCCAGCGTCAGAGACGGTGCCAGTTTGAAGTTGTAGAGGTCGCCAATACCGCCCTGCGAGGCGGGTGTGTTGATCAGGATACGCGCCGTTTTCATCCTGTCGCCAAAGTAGTGCACGCGTTCGGTCTGGTTATCCTGATCGGTGTAGAGACAGGAGGTGTGGCCAATACCGCCCATGGCGACCAGCTTTTCGGCTTTCTCTACGGCATCCTGGAAATCGTTCGCCCGATACATCGCCAGCGTCGGCGAGAGTTTTTCGTGGGCGAATGGCTCAGACTCATCTACCCGTTGCACTTCACCAATCAGAATTTTGGTGCTGGCCGGCACACGCAGACCAGCCATTTCGGCAATTTTTGCCGCTGGCTGACCGACGATGGCCGCGTTAAGGCCGCCGTTTTGCAGGATGATATTCTGCACTGCCTGCAGTTCGGCATCCTGCAGCAGGTACCCGCCGTGGCTGGCAAAGCGTTCACGTACTGCATCATAAACGGAATCCACAACAATCACTGACTGTTCCGAGGCACAGATCACGCCGTTGTCGAAGGTTTTCGACATCAGTATGGACGCCACGGCACGCTTCAGATCAGCGGTTTCATCAATCACGACCGGCGTATTACCGGCTCCGACACCAATCGCAGGTTTACCGGAGCTGTAAGCCGCTTTTACCATACCCGGTCCGCCGGTGGCGAGAATCAGGTTGATATCAGGGTGATGCATCAGCTGGTTGGAGAGTTCTACGGAAGGGGCGTCAATCCAGCCGATAATATCTTTCGGCGCACCCGCCGCGATCGCCGCCTGCAGAACGATATCAGCGGCTTTGTTAGTGGCATCTTTCGCGCGTGGATGTGGAGAGAAGATGATCCCGTTGCGGGTTTTGAGGCTAATCAGGGCCTTAAAGATGGCGGTGGAGGTCGGGTTAGTCGTCGGGACGATGCCGCAAATCAGGCCAATCGGTTCGGCGATGGTAATGGTACCGAAGGTATCATCGGTGGCTAAAACCCCGCAGGTTTTCTCATCTTTATAGGCGTTATAGATATACTCAGAGGCAAAATGGTTTTTAATGACTTTGTCTTCGACGATACCCATACCCGATTCGGCAACGGCCATTTTAGCGAGTGGGATGCGGGCATCGGCCGCGGCGAGGGCGGCGGCACGGAAGATGGCGTCGACCTGCTGTTGAGAAAAGCTGGCATAGTCACGCTGGGCTTTTTTTACACGTTCAACCAGTGCATTAAGTTCCGCGATATTGGTTACGGCCATGGTGTTCTCCTGAAGGAAGTTAAACTTTTTTAGTAAACTCTCCTCTATACCCGGGTAGCGCAACACGGCTTTAATACCACTGCTCAGGCATGTAAAATCAGGATTTTCAACTGCTTACTGAATAAGTCTTCTGTTGCGACAGAGATGATTTACTGCACTGCCGCTACTGCTTCCGTTGCAAAAAGATTACCTGGTTTGGGGTAGGGCAATTTTGATGCAGATCAATTCAATCGTAAGCTGACACCATTCAGCTACGGATTACCTTGTCTGGTTTGTTAAAATTTTTGTACCTGAAGCAGCAGGGTGCGGCAGCGGCTATCGCCATCCCTTGTATGACCGCTGGCGTAAAGTGCTAAATGTGCCAAAGTTCAATAGCATAAATTGCCGAGCCCGCATCTGGTGTCTGTGTCCGTTTTCACATACATTAGGCGCGTTTTTCCCCTGTGGTACGGAGTAAAGTCGTGAATCCTGCGCTGTTAGATCTTTCAGGTTATATAAAATTTTTTGTCGGGCTCTTTGCGCTGGTCAATCCGGTGGGCATTATTCCGGTGTTTATCAGCATGACCCGTTATCAGGGCGTGGCTGAGCGTAATAAAACCAATCTCACCGCCAATCTTGCGGTGGCGATTATCCTCTGGACGTCACTCTTTTTAGGCGATGCCATATTGCGGGTGTTCGGCATCTCAATTGATTCTTTCCGTATTGCAGGCGGGATTCTGGTTGTCACCATTGCGATGTCCATGATCAGCGGCAAATTGGGTGAAGATAAGCAGAATAAACAGGAGAAGTCAGAGACGGCCATCCGCGAAAGTGTGGGTGTTGTACCGCTGGCGCTACCGCTGATGGCGGGGCCGGGGGCGATTAGCTCGACTATTGTCTGGAGTACTCGCTACCACAGCTGGATTAACCTGCTGGGCTTTACGCTGGCCATTGCCATCTTTGCCTTCTGCTGCTGGCTGCTGTTCCGGGCCGCGCCACTCATGGTCCGCATCCTGGGTCAGACCGGGATTAACGTCATCACCCGTATTATGGGCCTGTTGCTAATGGCGCTGGGCATCGAGTTTGTTGTTACAGGCATGAAGGCTATTTTCCCCGGTCTGCTCAACTGACAGGGCACTTATTTCAGGCAATGAAATGAATAGCTGAACCTTTATGGTGCAATGGCAGGTTTTATTGCACCATAATAATGCATTCATTCATGAAGCTTAACGCAATCAGGGAATTATAAATTTCATTACTGCGCATCAGATCACAGACTTTTTTCTGCAAAAGAATGTCAATATTTTCACATCATTTTCTGCTACAGAAGCTTACCGCTACCTCATAAACCGCCAGGATTTACTCAGTGCGCTCGATTTCATCGTAACAAAGCGACTGATTTCCCGATAAGTGCCACACCAGAAGCATTTTTTTTATTCCCCCCTTGCTTTAAACTTTTTTTGATTAAAATATATATAAATCATAAAGATAGTGTATTTTCAGGGCAAAAATTAACACTTCCGCTGCTGCGTTTCTCATGATAAAAGAGAATTAGTTAACATTTTAGCTATTTTGCTTTGGCACCCTGTAACAGCTTCTGATAATTTTTGGCCCAGTGTAAATTTTTTTCACCGAAAGCCCAAAGTGAGAACGCTTTTTGCTTAAGCCTGTCGGGATACTTCATTAAGGGTTGGCGTTTCGCATGAGTGGGATGAAGAGATTGCAGCAACAGCGTTCAGTCGCCGCAGGTATTTTATTGATGGCCATTTCGCCGGCTTATGCTGCGACGGTTCCGCCGGGGACCGCTCTGGCAGCCCGCCAGGAAATTGTTATCAATAACGGCAGTGAAGTTTCCTCCCTCGACCCGCACAAAACCGAAGGCGTGCCGGAGTCCAATATCATTCACAATCTGCTGGATGGGCTGGTAAATACCGATAACCGCGGTGAGGTCGTGCCTGGCGTGGCCAAAAGCTGGGAGAACCCGCAGCCTGACGTCTGGATTTTCCATCTGCGCGATGATGCGAAATGGAGCAATGGTCAGCCTGTCACCGCCGACGATTTCGTCTACAGCTGGCGGCGCCTGGTCGATCCGAAAACGGCGTCACCTTACGCCAGCTACCTGCAGGCCGCTCACTTCGCTAATATCGATGCCATTCTGACAGGCAAAGCGTCATCCGAAAAGCTGGGCGTTAAGGCGCTGGATGCCCATCGGCTGCAGATTACCCTGAGCGAGCCGGTGCCTTATCTGGTGGCAATGTTAGCGCACACGGCGATGAAGCCGGTCTATGCACCCGCCATTAAGCAGTGGGGGGAGGCCTGGACGCGCCCGGATCACTATATCGGTAACGGCGCCTACGTGCTGGGCGACTGGGTAGTGAACGAAAAAATCGTTGTAAAGCGTAATCCATACTACTGGGATAATGCGCATACGGTGATTGAGCAGGGGACATTCCTGCCGATCGCCTCGGAAAACAGCGATATTAACCGCTACCGCAGCGGCGGAACGGATATCACCAACAGTGCAGTGCCGCCTGAAATGTTTGGCAAACTGCGCAAAGAGCTGGGTGATGAAGTGAAAGTCAGCCCGTTGCTCTGCACCTTCTACTACGAAATCAATAACAAAAAGCCACCATTTACTGATGCGCGGGTGCGCAGCGCGCTGAAGATGACGCTGGATCGCGACGTCATCGCCAATAAGATCATGGCCCAGGGACAGATTCCCGCCTATAGCCTTACGCCACCGTTTACCGCCGGTATCCGGCTGACGCCGCCCGCCTGGTTCGGCTGGACGCAGGCGCAGCGTAACGAGGCGGCGAAAAAGTTGCTGGCCGAGGCGGGATTCAATGCCGCCCACCCACTGAGCTTTACGCTGCTCTATAACACCTCCGATCAGAATAAACGCCAGGCGATTGCGGCCGCATCGATGTGGCAGAAAAATCTGGGCGCTAAAGTGACGCTACAGAACCAGGAGTGGAAGACGATGCTGGAAACCCGGCATCAGGCGCAGTTTGACGTAGTGCGTGCCACCTGGTGTGCCGACTATAACGAGCCTTCGACCTTCCTGAATATGCTGATCAGCAACGCCTCGATTAATACAGCGTTTTACAGTAGCGCGAGCTTCGATCGCCTGATGTCGGAGACGCTGACGGCGGGCAGTGAAGCCGCACGTGCTGAGCTGTATCAGCAGGCTGAAACACAACTCGACAAAGACTCACCCATTGTGCCAGTTTACTACCGCGTAAGTGTGCGCCTGGTAAAGCCCTGGGTGGGTGGTTTTACGGGCAAAGACCCGCAGGACATGACAGACCTGAAGTACTACTTCATTAAACAACACTGATCTGATCACCATCCGGCGAGACAGTCAGAAACGCATCCGCATAAAGACCATTTTTTGGGGTCAATCTCCCTGGTGCAGGCCAGGGAGCCCGGAGACGGGGGACGCCGTGGCAGAGCATCGCTGCGGTGACGATAATAAAACTGGAGTGTAACAATGAACAACATCACGAAAAAAAGCCTGATTGCAGCGGGCGTTTTCGCCGCAGTAAGTGCCCTGGCAGGGAATGCGGCTTTCGCAGCAACCGTGCCTGCGGGCGTTGAGCTGGCCGCAAAACAGGAGCTGGTTCGCGGTAATGGCGATGAAGTCCAGTCGCTTGATCCACACAAAATTGAAGGCGTGCCGGAAGACAACGTGGCGCGCGACCTTTACGAAGGTCTGCTGGTCAATGACAGCAACGGTAAACCGATCCCGGGCGTAGCGGAAAGTTACGAAAACAAAGATTTCAAAGTGTGGACATTCCACTTACGTAAAAATGCCAAATGGTCTAATGGCGAGCCGGTTACCGCGCAGGACTTCGTCTATAGCTGGGAGCGTCTTGTCGATCCTGAAAACGGCTTCACCGTACGCCAGCTATCCGCAATATGGTCATATTCTGAACGTTGACGACATCATCGCCGGGAAAAAACCGATTACCGATCTGGGCGTAAAAGCCCTTGATGACCACACGCTGGAAGTCACCCTGAGCGAGCCGGTGCCATACTTTGACAAGCTGCTGATCAACTCCGTGATGTCTCCGGTTTATAAACCGGCGATCGAGAAGTTTGGCGATCAGTGGACACAGCCGCAGAACTGGGTCGGCAACGGCGCCTTTAAGCTGGATGCGCACGTGATTAACGAGCGCATTACCCTGGTGCGTAACCCGAACTACTGGGACAACGAACACACCGTGCTGAACAAAGTTACCTACCTGCCAATCAGCTCTGAAGTCAGTGACGTTAACCGTTACTTCTCTGAGAACGGCAGCGACATGACCTATAACAATCTGCCAATTGAGCTGTTTAAAAAACTGCAGCGTGACAATGGTAAAGAGCTGCACGTCGATCCATACCTCTGCACCTACTACTACGAAATTAACAACCAGAAAGCGCCATTCACCGATCCTCGTGTGCGCGCGGCCCTGAAGCTGGGTCTGGATCGTGACATTATGGTGAATAAGGTCCTGGCGCAGGGCCAGAAACCGGCTTACAGCTACACGCCGCCAGCGACTGACGGCATGGATATTCTGCCGCCGGACTGGTTCAAATGGTCACAGGACAAACGTAACGCCGAGGCCAAAAAGCTGCTGGCTGAAGCGGGTTACACCGCCGACAAACCGCTGACCTTTAACCTGCTGTATAACACCTCCGATCTGCACAAGAAGCTGGCGATTGCCGCCTCGTCGATCTGGAAGAAAAACATCGGCGTGAACATCAAACTGGAAAACCAGGAGTGGAAAACCTTCCTGGATACCCGTCATCAGGGTAATTTCGATGTGTCACGTGCGGCCTGGTGCGCGGACTACAACGAACCGACTTCATTCCTGAACACCATGCTGTCCAACAGCAGCAGTAACACCGCGCATTATAAGAGCGATGAGTTCGATAAAGTGGTGCGTGACGCGATCAAGGCCTCGGACGAGAAAGGCCGCGCAGTGGATTATCAGAAAGCGGAGCAGATCCTGGATAAAGACAGCACCATCGTCCCGGTTTACTACTACGTGAACACGCGTCTGGTGAAACCGTACGTGGGGGGTTATACCGGTAAAGATCCACTGGACAAAACCTTGTCTAAAGACTTTTACATCATTAAACACTAATAGCATTCAGGCTATCAGCAGTGGCGGCGCGTCTGGCGCCGCCTTTTACTATTTTTATGTTGTGAAGCAACAGCCTGGTAGGTACGGCAATGTTAAAATTCATCCTGCGTCGCTTGCTTGAAGCGCTACCGACGCTGTTCGTTCTGATTACCATCTCCTTCTTTATGATGCGCCTGGCGCCTGGCAGCCCTTTTACCGGCGAGCGTACGCTGGCCCCGGAAGTGATGGCAAATATCGAGGCGAAATATCACCTCAACGATCCGATCGGTAAGCAGTATGTCGATTACCTGGTGCAGCTGGCACACGGTGATTTCGGCCCGTCGTTTAAATACAAAGACTATTCGGTCAACTATCTGGTGGCGCATGCCTTCCCGGTCTCGGCCAAACTCGGGCTGGCCGCGTTCCTGCTCGCGGTGGTACTGGGGGTGACGGCTGGCGTGATCGCCGCGCTTAAACAGAACACACTGTGGGACTTCGCGGTGATGGGGGTGGCCATGACCGGCGTGGTGATACCCAGTTTTGTGGTCGCGCCGTTGCTGGTCCTGCTGTTCGCTATCAGCCTGAAGTGGCTGCCGGGCGGTGGCTGGAATGGCGGGCAGTGGAACTACATGCTGCTGCCGATGGTGGCCCTGTCACTGGCCTATATCGCCAGTATCGCCCGTATTACCCGTGGATCGATGATTGAAGTGATGCACTCAAACTTTATCCGCACCGCACGGGCAAAAGGCTTACCGCTGCGTCGCATCGTGCTGCGCCATGCGCTGAAACCGGCCCTGCTGCCCGTGATCTCCTATATGGGCCCGGCGTTTGTCGGCATCATCACCGGCTCAATGGTGATTGAATCGATCTATGGTCTGCCGGGTATCGGCCAGCTGTTTGTGAACGGCGCGCTGAACCGTGACTACTCACTGGTGATGAGCCTGACCATTCTGGTCGGTCTGCTGACCATTGTTTTTAATGCGATTGTTGACGTGCTTTATGCCGTTATCGATCCGAAAATTCGTTACTGACTGCGGAGTTCGCCATGATGTTAAGTAAGAAAAACAGCGAAGCTCTTGATGCGTTCAGTGAGAAGCTGGAAGTCGAAGGGCGGAGCCTCTGGCAGGATGCGCGTCGTCGCTTTATTCATAACCGCGCAGCCCTGGTCAGCCTGCTGGTACTGCTGTTAATTACGCTGTTTGTCATTTTCGCGCCGATGCTGGCACAGTTCACCTATGACGACACCGACTGGGCGATGATGTCCTCACCGCCGGATACTACCTCGGGCCACTGGTTCGGCACCGATTCGTCGGGACGTGACCTGCTGGTGCGTGTGGCGATTGGCGGCCGCATTTCCCTGATGGTGGGCGTCGCCTCTGCGCTGATCGCAGTGATTGTCGGCACGCTCTACGGCTCGATTGCTGGCTATCTGGGCGGCAAAATCGACTCAGTGATGATGCGAATTCTGGAAATTCTGAACTCCTTCCCGTTTATGTTCTTCGTGATCCTGCTGGTGACCTTCTTTGGCCGCAACATTCTGCTGATTTTTGCCGCGATCGGCATGGTCTCCTGGCTGGATATGGCGCGTATCGTGCGCGGCCAGACACTCAGCCTGAAGCGCAAAGAGTTTATCGAAGCGGCCCACGTAGGCGGCGTATCAACCTGGAAGATTGTCGTGCGCCATATCGTACCGAACGTACTGGGCGTGGTGGTGGTTTACGCCTCGCTGCTGGTGCCGAGCATGATCCTGTTCGAATCTTTCCTGAGCTTCCTGGGCCTGGGAACGCAGGAGCCGCTGAGTAGCTGGGGCGCACTGCTCAGCGACGGTGCCAACTCCATGGAAGTTTCGCCGTGGCTGCTGCTCTATCCGGCGGCGTTCCTGGTGGTCACGCTGTTCTGTTTCAACTTTATCGGCGATGGCCTGCGTGATGCCCTCGACCCGAAAGATCGTTAAGGAGTTTCCCGATGACCATTCATGAATTTCAGCCAGCGATGGCGGCCCGCGCGGGAAGCGAACAGCTACTGACCGTCAAAGATCTGCGCGTGACCTTTGGCACACACGACGGGGATGTCACCGCCGTTAACGATCTGAACTTCTCATTGCGTGCCGGTGAGACGCTGGGAATTGTCGGTGAATCCGGATCCGGCAAGTCGCAGACCGCGTTTGCCCTGATGGGACTGCTGGCCAAAAATGGCCGCATCGGCGGATCAGCGATTTTTAATGGCAAAGAGATTCTGAATCTGCCGGAAAACCAGCTGAATAAGCTGCGCGCCGAACAGATTGCGATGATTTTTCAGGACCCCATGACGTCACTGAACCCCTATATGCGGGTAGGTGAGCAACTGATGGAGGTGCTGAAGTTGCATAAAGGCATGAACAACGCGCAGGCGTTTGAAGAGTCGGTGCGGATGCTGGATGCGGTAAAAATGCCGGAAGCGCGCAAGCGGATGAAGATGTATCCGCATGAGTTTTCCGGCGGAATGCGCCAGCGCGTCATGATCGCCATGGCGCTGCTCTGTCGTCCTAAACTGCTGATCGCGGATGAGCCGACGACGGCCCTGGATGTCACGGTGCAGGCGCAGATAATGACGCTGCTTAATGAGCTGAAGCGGGAGTTCAACACGGCCATCATTATGATCACCCACGATCTTGGCGTGGTGGCAGGGATCTGCGATAAAGTGCTGGTGATGTATGCAGGCCGGACCATGGAATATGGCCGGGCCCGTGACGTCTTCTATCAGCCTGCCCATCCTTACTCAATCGGCCTGCTTAACGCCGTGCCGCGTCTGGATGCGGAAGGCGAGAGCCTGACCACCATCCCGGGTAATCCGCCCAATCTGCTGCGTCTGCCGCAGGGTTGCCCGTTCCAGCCGCGTTGTCCACACGCGATGGATATCTGCACCCAGGCACCGCCGCTTGAACCTTTTGGCGATGGCCGCCTGCGCGCCTGCTTTAAGCCGGTGGAGGAGTTAGTATGAGCACCGTAGCGGAAAAAAGAGTATTACTCGAAATCGCCGATCTCAAAGTGCATTTCGACATTAAAGATGGCAAGCAATGGTTCTGGCAGCCGTCAAAAACCCTGAAAGCGGTTGATGGCGTCAGCCTGCGGCTTTATGAAGGTGAAACCCTGGGCGTGGTGGGTGAGTCAGGCTGCGGAAAATCGACTCTGGCACGCGCCATTATCGGTCTGGTCAAAGCAACGGACGGACGCGTCGCCTGGCTGGGCCGCGATCTGCTGGGCCAGAGCGAAGAGGAGTGGCGCAAAGCGCGCGGCGACATCCAGATGATCTTCCAGGACCCGCTGGCGTCGCTGAACCCGCGTATGACCATCGGCGATATCATCGCGGAGCCGCTCAGAACCTATCATCCAAAAATGGCGCGTGAGGAAGTCAAAGAGCGCGTCAAAAATATGATGATGAAGGTAGGGCTGCTGCCTAACCTGATTAACCGCTATCCACACGAATTCTCGGGCGGACAGTGCCAGCGTATCGGTATCGCCCGCGCCCTGATTCTGGAACCGAAGCTGATTATCTGTGATGAGCCGGTCTCCGCGCTGGACGTCTCGATTCAGGCTCAGGTGGTTAACCTGCTGCAACAGTTACAACGGGAGATGGGGCTGTCGCTCATCTTCATTGCCCATGACCTTGCGGTCGTGAAGCATATTTCTGACCGCGTGCTGGTGATGTATCTGGGTCATGCGGTGGAGCTGGGCACCTACAACGAGGTCTACAGCAATCCGCAGCACCCTTACACCCGGGCGCTGATGTCTGCCGTGCCGATTCCCGATCCGGATCTGGAAAAGAATAAACAGATTCAGCTGCTGGAAGGGGAGTTGCCATCGCCGATTAACCCGCCGTCAGGCTGCGTGTTCCGTACCCGCTGCCCGATTGCCGGGCCGGAGTGCGCCAGAACCCGGCCACTGCTGGAAGGCAGTTTCCACCATGCGGTCTCCTGTCTCAAGGTCGACCCGCTGTAAAGCAAAACGCCGGGCAGAGGCCCGGCGTTTTCTTATCTGATGATCACTCCCGCCACAGGATGTGACAGAGTTTATGATCTTTTTCGCGGCAGAGCAGCACGCGGGCAAAGACGTCGGTAATCGGCTCGCCATCCGCTTCACCCAGCCCAATCACGACTTCGGCGAAAAAGTCCGGGTTCAGATCGAAATCGACATGATCTTTCCAGTCTTCGGAAGGATCGAACAGCTCTGCGCCGCCGCGCTCTTCGAACTGCAGATTAAAGAGAATGATATCGGCCGGATCCAGGTTGTCGCCTGCCAGTTCGAGAAAAATATCGTAGGCTTGTTCCAGCGTTTCATCTTCGGTAAGGCGATTATTTAAATCCATAGTCTGTCCTGTCGGCCTGTGGCCATTTACATAATCTGGCTCGTTTTACAGTAAAGGGCTGAAGAAGTAAAACAGTCGTTCGACGATGCGCTGCCACCAGGCACGTTTTGCCCAGCGTTTGCCATCCAGCAGGCGGGAACGGGCGATATAATCATCCTGTACGCAGGCCAGGTCGCTGCCAAATCCCGCATCGTCCACCACCAGCGTGACTTCAAAGTTCAGCCATAAACTGCGCATATCGAGGTTTACGGTGCCGACAAGGCTCAGCTGTCCGTCGACCAGCACGCTCTTGGTGTGCAGCAGGCCATCTTCAAACTGATAAATTTTTACACCGGCTTCCAGCAGTTCGCTGAAGAAAGCGCGGCTGGCCCAGCCCACCAGCAGTGAGTCATTATTGCGCGGAATGATAATGCTGACGCTGACGCCACGCTGCGCCGCCGTACAGATGGCATGCAGCAGATCGTCGCTGGGCACAAAATAGGGCGTGGTCATAATCAGCTGCTCACGCGCTGAATAGACCGCTGTCAGCAGCGCCTGATGGATCATATCCTCCGGGAAACCGGGACCGGAGGCGATGACCTGCACGGTGTGGCCACTTTCCTGTTCGAACGGCATGATATTACGGTCGGGCGGCGGCGGCAGAATCCGTTTGCCGGTTTCGATTTCCCAGTCGCAGCTGAAGACAATCCCCATCGCGGTGGCAACCGGGCCTTCCATACGTGCCATCAAATCGATCCACTGGCCTACGCCTGCACTTTGCTTGAAGAAGCGAGGATCAACCAGGTTCATGCTGCCGGTATAGGCAATATAGTTGTCGATCAGAACAATTTTTCGGTGCTGACGCAGATCCATCCGTCGCAGAAAAACACGCAGCAGGCTCACCTGCAGCGCTTCCACCACGTCGATGCCGGCATTGCGCATCATGCCTGCCCAGGGGCTGCGGAAAAAGGTGACACTGCCGGCGGAGTCGAGCAGCAGACGACAATGCACGCCCCGGCGTGAGGCCGCCATCAGAGATTCCGCCACTTCATCTGCCAGACCACCAGGGTGCCAGATATAGAACACCATCTCGATATTATGGCGGGCCAGCTGAATATCGCGGATTAGCGCCTGCATGACATCGTCTGAGCTGGTCAGTAGCTGAAGCTGATTGCCCTTTACCCCGGCGATTCCCTGGCGATGATAGCAAAGCTCAAACAGGGAACGTGCCACGTCGCTGTGCCCGGTAGCAAAAATTTCACGGCACTGTTTGAGATCGTTGAGCCAGCGCGCGGTTGACGGCCACATGGTGCGTGCGCGCTCTGCGCGGCGTTTTCCCAGATGCAGTTCGCCAAAGGAGAGATAAGCGATGATGCCTACCAGCGGCAGGATATAGATTACCAGCAGCCAGGCCATTGCAGAGGTGACAGCCCGCCGCTTCATCAGGATGCGCAGGGTGACACCAGCAATCAGCAGCCAGTATCCAAACAGCAGCAACCAGCTGATAAGCGTGTAAAAAGTGGTCATAAAGTGGACATCCCGTTCGCGCTTCCGTCTGGCAAGTTTACGTGCAGATGCACGCTAACGAAACCTTTAATCCTGACGTGTCTGAGCAGGCGATCAGATTTGGCATTTGCGCAGAGATCTCTATAATGCCCACGCGGATTTGATGTCAGAGAGGAAGTAATGAAAAGAAGCAGAAATGAGGTGGCGCGCTGGAGAATGCTGAGGCAGGTTCATCGCCGCCGTTCACGCTGGCTGGAAGGGCATTCACGGCGTTATAAGCGTATTCACTGCATCCGCCACCAGCTGGCACAACAGCAGCGTCGTTCGATTCTGTTCATTACGCAGATGGTCTAGCGTTAACCGACGCGGAGCGCCTGGCGGATAACCGCTTCGTCAGGCTTCCATAAATCCCGTCTCCGCCAGCAGGCGTCGCGCCATCAGGTGCTCCTGCTGCGAAGCTCCCCGATCGCTGACCTCATGCATCAGACATCCCATCGTATCGCCCAGCAGGGCTGGCCGTCGGCAACCCTTCCGATCGTACCATTCATAGGACCAGCGTCCTGATTTTCGCTGATAGTAGATCGTCAGCCATGCCGAGCAATGAGCGGGATAACCGCTCATCACTTCAATTTTAGGGTCGGCGATCGCTGCAAGACGTAATAGTAGCGGCGCTAACAGAGTTAAGGGCTGACCGGGATAAGTTTTATGCATAATAAGGTCGCGACTGCGCTGTGCATCCATTCAGAGGGTTAACCTGTAAGATCCAAATGTAGACAGCTCTGCCAGAAATTGCATCGTCGTGACTGAAAAAATGATGAACAGTTTGTTTTTTGACGGGAAGGTAAGGTTGCAGGTGGGTTGTACAAGATGCCGGGAAAAATTTGTACAACTTTACGTTTTTTTAAAGTGTTGATTTTATTGTTTTATTTATTAAATTGATGAGTTGATGGAAAATCAGATAACTAAATATCTGTACATAAAGAGCGTTATTGTATAACTTTGCTTCATCGGTTAAGACATTTACCAAAAACGCAATGAGGTCAATCATGCAGACTAATACTCGTATTCCCGCTTCAGTATCTGACATCTCCGCGTACTTATACAGCGCTGCGCAACCTTCGCAGCAGGCAATCCTGGGATCGGTTGTTACTGAAATCATCAGTTCGGGCCGTACCCTTAATCGTAAGGCTATCTGCTCAAAACTGATCAAGCGTTTGCAGCATGTAACCAGCCCGGAAGAAGAGCAGCACTATCACGCACTGATTGGCCTGATTCTGGATCGTGGTTAATTGCATAGCGGGGGAGCCAGCGCAGACTTCATTGCAGTCTGGCTCGCTAAGCGCATAAACAACCTCTCTGCCTTTCCACGCAATTCTTTTCGACGTATTCGCCTCTGAGCCCCGGTACAAAGAAAGTATCAGCAGCAGACTACACGGCGAAAATTTTTTTGCAGAGATTATTTCAGTGAACATTATCCCGAAAGACGTTGTGCGTTCATCATCAGCACAACGTTAACCATTTGCAGTGCTGCCGCCAGCACAATCAGCATCACAATCCACTGCCTTGCTTTCCGCCAGCCCCGTCTCCGCCAGAGATAAACGGCACTCCCCGTCATGACAATGATGATGACCAGTAATCCAGTAATCACAATCTGCATTTTTTCTTACCCTGCAAAGAAAAATGGCTCCTGTGTCAGACACAGAAGCCATCTTTATCGCCCGCCAGCTATCAGAAGACGCGCTTGAACGGCTTAACCGTAACCTGGGCGTAAACACCCGCCGCGAAGTAAGGGTCGTCCTGCGCCCAGGATTGTGCCGCTTCCAGTGACGGGAACTCAGCAACGACGGTTGACCCGGTAAAGCCCGCGACACCGGGATCGTTACTGTCTACTGCAGGCATCGGGCCAGCGATAATCAGGCGCCCCTCTTCCTGCAGCAGTTTGAGCCGGGCCAGATGGGCAGGGCGCACGGCATTACGCTTTTCCAGTGAATCTGCAGTATCTTCTGCATATATGACGTAAAGCACTCAGTAACTCCCAGTATTCAGAATTTCGCAACACGTTAAGGGATCGCCATGCAATGTGCAAACGAAACCTGCAGGCAGTGCAGGGCTCCGCATAAAGGGCTAAAAGCACTTTTATGCAGGACGGCGCAGGGGAGTTATTGAAACTGATTGCTATTTGCATTTAAAATTGCAGCCTCACTCAATCACTGCGATCGTTATGACCACGCTGACTATGCCACTACCTAAACGCACGTCTGTCTCCATGCTGCTGTCCATCATCCTGCATGGGGGCGTGATTGCCGGAATTCTCTACGCGTCATTTGGGCAGGAGATTAAGGTACCGGAGGCATCTCAGCCTATCAGCGTCACCATGGTGGCGCCGGAGGTTCAGCCCGCGCCTGCACCTGCGGCAGTGGTGCCACCTGCACCACAATCCGAGCCTGAACAGGAGCCTACTCCGGAGCCTGAGCCGACACCCGAACCCCCTAAGGCTGAGCCGGTGCCAATACCTAAACCCGAACCTAAGCCAAAACCTGTACCTAAACCCAAACCCAAACCAGAACACCGGCAGCAGCCAGCACGTGAGGTGAAGCCGCGTCAGGAGAGCAAGCCGCAGGCTAACCCTTTCCAGCAAAAGACGCCCACGTCAGAGAAAAAACCGGCCGCAGCACCAAAAGCCGCACCGTCACCCACTGTTTCTGCGTCAGCGGGGCCAAAAGCGTTAAGCATCAGCAAACCGGGCTATCCACCCCGTGCGTTTGCCCTGCGGATTGAGGGGCGGGTCCGCGTGAAATTTGACGTCGACAGTGACGGACGGGTCGATAATATCGAAATCCTCTCCGCCCAGCCGGCGAATATGTTTGAGCGCACGGTGAAGCAGGCGATGAAAAACTGGCGCTATCAGAGCGGACGGCCAGCCAAGGGAATGACGATGAATATCGTGTTTAAAATTAACGGTGGCGCCAGTCTCGAATAAATACCGGGTCAGACTGCCAGGCCTGACCCGTCACTTATTCGCCGGAAGACTGATTAGCGCGACCGGCGGGCAGAGGACGCGATTTGCCTTCGTTATCCACGGCCACGTAGATGAATACGGCTTCCGTGGCACAGTAAGTCTGGCCGATCGGCTCAGATGACACCTTTTTGATCCACACTTCGACGTTAATTGTCATAGAGCTGTTGCCGGTCCGGATGCAACTCGCATGGCAACTCACCACATCGCCTACGGCGACCGGTTTCATAAATGACATGCCATCGACACGTACAGTTACCACACGGCCTTCCGCGATCTCTTTAGCCAGAATCGCGCCGCCCATATCCATCTGCGACATCAGCCAGCCACCAAAGATATCGCCGTTGGCGTTGGTGTCTGCCGGCATGGCGAGCGTGCGCAGTACCATTTCGCCTTGCGGCAGTTTGTGTTTTTCGTCCATTGCGTCCACTTATTTGCAGGTCAGTGCCAAAAAAATGCCCGGCGAACCGGGCTGTGTCATTATTTTTGTTCCTGCTGCGGCATCTGTCGCCAGATATAAAGCCCGCTGAGCAGGGTAAACAGGAGTGTCAGACCGGAAAGGCCGAATACCTTAAAGTTAACCCAGAACGCCTGAGGTAACCAAAAGGCGACATAGATATTCACCAGGCCACAAATCAGGAAGAACAGCGCCCAGGCCACATTGAGCCGACGCCAGACAGTTTCAGGCAATTGCAGCTCTTTGCCCAGCATGCGCTGAATCAGCGTCTGCTGCATGAACCACTGGCTGTAAAGCAGAGCAGCGGCAAACAGGCTGTAAATCACGGTAACTTTCCATTTGATGAACTCATCGTTATGGAACACCAGCGTCAGAGTGCCAAATACGGCCACCAGCACAAAGGTGAAAATCGTCATCTTTTCCAGCTTGCGATAGAGCACCCAGCTGACAACCAGTGCCAGGCCGGTCGCAACGATCAGTGCGCCGGAGGCCACAAAGATGTCATACAGCTTATAAAAGATGAAAAAAACGACCAGGGGAAGAAAGTCGAGTAGCTGCTTCATAGTTTTTCCATTCAGAGTTGGCTGCGTATCAGCCCGAAGGCCGATGGCAAATCAACGTAAAAGCATATAGAGCCGATAAAGATAAATAATCAACATCGCCGACACCAGGTTACCCGCTGCGGTGAAAATCACTGATGAGACATTGAGCGGTAGCACGGTCAGCGACGAGAAGAACAACATCACCACCACCTTGGCCAGCAGCCAGAGCAGGATTGCGGGCGCAATCAGCTTCACGTTCTTCCACGCCATGCGCATACTGGCGCGCATAGCGGCAAAGACACCCATTTTTTCACTGGCGACCATAACCGGGGCCAGTGACAGAAGAATCGTCAGCAGTACGCCCGGCACCACCAGCACCATAAAGCCCAGTTGCGCCACCAGCGTCATCAGAAAGGTAAGCAGCAGCAGTTTAGGCAGCATTGGCACGGATGCGCCAATTGCCCGCAGCGCGCTGACTCGCTGACCGGCTGAGACCAGTGGGATCAGGCAGAGCATGCCGCCCAGTAGCAGCGTATTACCCATCAGCGCCGCAAAGGTGCTGGCGGCCGAGGCGTGCAGCAGGACCTGCTGCTGCTCCGGGGACATATTCTGTACCATCTCAAACAGCGAACCGGCGCTGTCGTCATTCTGCTGGAGCAGGGCCATCTGATCGGCACCAGGCGTCAGCACATGCACCAGCATAACGGTAATAAAAGCGGTCAGCAGCGACAGCAACAGTAACGTAGCCAGTTGATGACGCGCAAAATTTCCTGTGTCACGGTATAACGAGCTGGCCGTGATAGACATGTACACTCCTTGGAGGAACCGGGTTAATTAACCCGGCGATTGTACATGTTCTGGCAGCTCGCGGGCACCCGCCGCGGCATAACTTTCTGTCATATCAGGTAAAGAAGGAGAAAAAAGCGCAGGAAGGCCATAACGGGCGCGGGCGCGATCGCAGGCTTCGTTATGAATGCCTGCTTCACCGGACATGGCAAACTCGCGACAGGGCGTCGGACGTTGCTCATAAATCCCGCAGGAAACGCAGCCGCCAATTTCTCCCTCCAGAGCGACGCAGCGGGGGGGGCGATCGTTCGTTCCCCGCATATTGCGCATCAGCAGGCTGAGCGGTTCGGTTAAGTGGGTCGGCACCAGCCCGCCAGCATCATCGGCTTCGGCCCAGTAAAAAGAGACGCGGAAATGGGCGCAGCAGGCGCCACAGCTGACACAGGGATTCGTTATTTCATGCATTTGATCACCCGCCCCTCCCAGGGCATCGAACCAAAATCAACAGGGAAGAGAAGCAAAATAGGCTGGCTTAAATTATTCAGCAAGCGCTATTTTTCGTTACCAGTGGGTTCTGAAATTGATCTAAATCAATTCATTGTTTTTTAAGCAATTTATCCGAAACGTTCAGAGTGCAATTTTCTGTAAATCACGTTAAATATTTGCCAGCAAAAAACGAAGGTGTTCGCGATTTCAGATTAAGCAAAGGAGTGATAATGAAACTGGCAAAATGCGTGATGGTGCTGGCACTGGCAGTGCCCCAGCTGGCAATGGCTCACGAGGCGGGCGACTTCTTCATGCGGGCCGGCAGTGCCACCGTCCGGCCTGTCGAGGGTTCTGATAACGTGTTAGGCATGGGTGAATTCAGTGCCTCGAATGACACGCAGTTGGGCCTGACATTTACCTGGATGGCAACAGATAACATCGGTGTTGAGCTGCTGGCCGCCACGCCATTCCGCCACAAAGTAGGGCTCGGCCCCACTGGCACGCTGGCGACGGTACGGCAGTTACCGCCTACGCTGATGGCACAGTATTACTTCTTCGACAGCAAAAGTCCGGTGCGTCCTTACGTGGGCGTGGGCGTGAACTACACCACCTTCTATGATGCTAAGTTCAACCAGACTGGCCGCGATGCGGGCCTGACCGACCTCAGCGTTAAAGACTCCTGGGGTGTAGCAGGTCAGGTCGGTCTTGACTATCAGATCAACCGTGACTGGATGCTGAATGCGTCGCTGTGGTACATGGATATCGATACGGAAGTGAAGTTTAAAGCGGGCGGCGAACAGCAGAACATCAATATGCGCGTTGACCCCTGGGTGTTCTTCTTCGGGGCGGGTTACCGTTTCTGATGATAAAAAGGCCGCTGAATCAGCGGCCTTTTTTGCAGCACAGACGTTACTTGATCTGCATGTTGTTAACAACCGATCTTACGCCTGCCACGCTGCGTGTCACCTGAACGGCGCGGTTGGCCATCTGTGGCGATGAAACAAAGCCGCTCAGCTGAACTTTGCCTTTGAAGGTTTCTACGTTGATTTCCGTCGACTTCAGCGACTCATCTTTCAGCAGCGCACCTTTGACTTTGGTGGTGACCACGGTGTCATCGATATAGCCACCGGTTCCCTCTTTAGTTGCGGTTGGCGCACAGGCGCTCAGTGTCAGCGCAACCACGCCCGCCAGTGCAGCACCTGCCAGCATTTTAACGAATTTCATTGCTTTCTCTCCCTGTCACAAATTGGATACGCCGTTACCGTAACGGCGCATTGTCATTGTGGTGCAGATTTAAGGAAAAGGGCAAATCACGGGAGGTAAAAAAGGAAACAAATCATGCCTTATCAGGCGATAAGGCATGATGACAGGATTAGCGGCTGGCCGCTTTAAGGCGACTGACAAAATGCTTGAGTTCGCTCAGCATGATTTCCGGTTCGGCATGATGCTTTTCGATGATCCTGACAATCGCTGAGCCGGAGATAGCGCCTGCGGCACCGGCCGCGATCGCCTCTTTCACCTGCTCTGGTTCCGAAATACCAAAGCCCTGCAACGGCGGCGCGGCATGATATTCGCGCAGCTTGTCGATCAGATGCTGCAGCGGCAGGCTGGCGCGGTTTTCAGCACCGGTCACGCCTGCACGCGACAACAGATAGGTGTAACCGCGGCCGTGCGAGGCGATCTCACGCAGCAGCTCATCGCTGGCATTAGGTGGACAGATGAAGATCGGTGCTACGCCATGACGCAGCGCTGCCTGCCGGAAGGGCGCTGACTCTTCAACCGGCACGTCAGCCACCAGCACTGAATCCACACCGGCTTCGGCACAACGGGCATAGAACGCATCCACACCGTTGGTGAAGACCAGGTTGGCGTACATCAGCAGGCCAATCGGCAGGTCCGGATATTTACGGCGAATGGTCGCCAGCATCTCAAAGCACTGGCTGGTGTTGGTGCCTGCCGCAAAGGCGCGGAGCGTCGCATTCTGGATAGTCGGGCCGTCCGCCAGGGGGTCGGAGAAGGGGATCCCTAACTCCAGGGCATCCGCGCCCCCTTCAACCAGCGCGTCGATAACGCGCAGTGACAGCGCGGGTGACGGATCGCCCAGCGTCACAAAAGGAACGAAGGCACCTTCGTTGTTCGCTGACAGGCGGGTAAACAGTTGGTTATAACGTTCCATCAGATTTCTCCCTGCGCAGTCAGAATGTCATGAACGGTGAAAATATCTTTGTCGCCACGGCCAGAAAGGTTAACCACAATCAGCTGCTCTTTCTCCGGTTCCGCATGGATCATCTTCAGCGCATGAGCCAGCGCATGGGAAGACTCCAGTGCCGGAATAATGCCTTCCGCGCGGCAGAGCTGTTTGAAAGCGTCCATCGCCTCATTATCGGTAATCGAGACATAGTCTGCGCGACCGATACTGTTGAGATGCGCATGCTGCGGGCCTACCGATGGGAAGTCGAGGCCGGCAGAGATAGAGTAGGACTCTTCGATCTGACCGTCGTGCGTCTGCATCATCGGCGCTTTCATGCCGAAGTAGATCCCTACGCGACCATGCTTCAGCGGCGCGCCATGCTCGCCCGTCTCGATGCCATGTCCCGCAGGTTCAACGCCGATCAGCTTCACGCTGGTCTCATCGATGAAGTCAGCAAACATCCCGATGGCATTAGACCCACCGCCTACACAGGCGAGGATCGCATCCGGCAGGCGTCCCTCTTTTTCCAGAATCTGCTTTTTGGTCTCCTCGCCAATCATGCGCTGGAACTCGCGCACAATCGTCGGGAAGGGATGGGGGCCCGCCGCCGTGCCGAGCATATAGTGCGCGGTTTCATAACTGCCGGACCAGTCACGCAGCGCCTCATTACAGGCATCTTTCAGCGTGGCGGAGCCGCTGTGAACCGGAATCACTTCCGCGCCCATCAGACGCATACGGAACACGTTTGGCGACTGACGCTCAACATCTTTTGCACCCATGTAAATGCGGCACTTCATGCCCAGCAGCGCACAGGCAAGGGCGGAGGCCACACCGTGCTGACCCGCACCGGTTTCAGCGATGATTTCGTTTTTGCCCATGCGTTTAGCTAACAGCGCCTGACCCAGCACCTGGTTTGTCTTGTGCGCCCCCCCGTGCAGCAGATCTTCACGCTTGAGATAGAGGCGGGTCTTTGTGCCTTTGGTCAGGTTTTTGCACAGCGTCAGGGCAGTCGGACGACCTGCATAGTTCTTCAGCAGGTCGGTAAATTCGGCCTGAAACGCCGGATCTTTTTGCGCGTCAACAAACGCCTGTTCGAGCTGGCGCAGCGCGGGCATCAGGATCTGCGGAACATACATTCCGCCAAATTCGCCAAAATAGGGATTGAGTAACGTCATTTTTATCTTCCTTTTTGGGCCCGCATTGAAGCGGGCCAGGCAAATCAGTAGGCACGCAGTGTCTGAAACACAGCAGCAATTTTGCGGGCATCTTTGATGCCGGGCGCACTTTCTACGCCAGAGTTGAAGTCAAGCCCGGCACAGCCCAGCTGCGCGGCTTCAACACAGTTATCCGCGCGGAGGCCACCGGCCAGCAGCACATTGTCCAGAGTCTGCCCTTGCAGCAGTGACCAGTCGAAACGCTCTCCGGTGCCGCCATTGCCGTTGTCGAACACGTAGCGGTCCACGTGCGGCCAGTCGCGGACCGGCACGCTGCTCTCAATGCGCAGCGCCTTCCAGATCTGAACCGCCGCAGGCAGCGCGGCACGCAGGTCAGCCACAAAGGCCGGGGTCTCATCGCCATGCAGTTGCACAGCGGACAAAGAAAGGGCGGCAGTATGCGTGACAATGTCACTTATTGGATTATTGCGGAACACACCGACATAGCGCAGCGGCGCGGCGGCGATCACCGACTGTGCCGTGGCCGTGTCGATCAGGCGCGGCGAGCCTTCGGCAAAGATCAGGCCGCCATAGATGGCACCGGCTTCATAGGCGGCACGCGCATCTTCAGGGCGGGTCAGGCCGCACACTTTGTTACTGCCCAGGGTAACCCGACGCACGGCACCGGTCAGATCCGGCTCTTCCATCAGTGCGGAGCCAATCAGGAAGCCGTTGGCAAAATGACTCAGCTCGCGAATATCGGCATAGCTGTTGATTCCCGACTCGCTGATCACCGTAACGCCGTGCGACAGGCGTGGGGCCAGCTGGCGTGTGCGGTTGAGATCGATAGAGAGATCACGCAGATCGCGATTGTTGATGCCGACGACTTTTGCCTGCAGGGCGATGGCGCGCTCCAGTTCCTCTTCGTTACTGACTTCGGTCAGGATACCCATCTTCAGGCTGTGCGCCACGGCCGCCAGCTGACGATACTGCTCATCATCCAGCACAGAGAGCATCAGCAGGATGGCATCCGCCTGGTAGTAACGCGCCAGGTAGATCTGATAAGGGTCGATAATAAAATCTTTGCACAGCACCGGCTGGGTGATCGCCGCGCTGACAATCGGCAGAAAAGCGAAGTCACCCTGAAAATATTTCTCATCGGTCAGCACGGAAACCGCGGACGCATAGTGGCGATAGACCCCGGCAATCGCAGCCGGGTCGAAATCCTTACGGATCACCCCTTTAGAGGGCGATGCTTTTTTACACTCAAGGATAAACGCGGTGCGTGCACCCTGCAGCGCGTCATAAAAATGACGGCTGGCAGGTTCGATGCTGTTCTGAAAAGTAGAGAGCGGCTGCTGCTGCTGACGGGCTTCCACCCAAATCGCTTTATCCTGAACAATTTTTTCTAACACGGTGCCTTTCATGATTATCCTCTTGCTGCCAGTGCGACAACGCGCTCATAAGCCTGTCCGCTGCGGATGGCGTTAAGCGCCTGCTGGGCGTTTTCACGCAGATCTTCCTGACCGAATACCTTAAGCAACATCGCCACGTTGACGGCGACCGCTTCTTCATGCGCCTGCTGGCCATTACCCTGGAGTAAAGCCGTAAGAATGTCACGATTTTCTTCCGGCGTGCCGCCCGCCAGCGCCTCTTTGGGATGGAAGCCAAAACCAAAGTCCTCCGGCGAGAGCTGATAGCCGGTAATCTCGCCGTCGCGCAGTTCGGCAACGTGCGTCACGTCGTGCAGCGCCACCTCATCCATGCCGCCGCCGTGCACCACCGCCGCGCGCTGATAGCCCAGCATCTTCAGGGTCCGGGCAATCGGCATCACCAGATCCGGACTATAAACGCCAATCACGGCCAGCGGCGGACGCGCCGGATTGATCAGCGGGCCGAGCACGTTAAACAGCGTGCGGGTTTTCAGCCGCTGGCGGACCGGCATCGCGTGGCGGAAACCGCTGTGGTACTGCGGCGCAAACAGGAAGCAGACGTTCAGGTCATCCAGCGCCTGGCGCGCCCGCTCTGCGGGCATGTCGAGATTGATACCAAAGGCCGCCAGCAGATCGGAAGAGCCCGACTTGCTGGAAACGCTGCGGTTGCCATGCTTCGCCACTTTCAGGCCACAGGTGGCGGCCACAAACGCGCTGGCGGTAGAAATATTGATACTGTTGCTGCCGTCGCCGCCAGTGCCTACGATGTCCGCAAAAGCATAGCCCGGGCGCGGGAAGGGTCTGGCGTCTTCCAGCAGCGCCGTGGCGGCCCCGGCGATCTCTTCCGGCGTTTCGCCGCGCACTTTCATGGCGATCAGCGCCGCGGCGAGCTGCTCAGGCTCCAGCTGCCCGGTAATAATGGCGCTGAAGAGGGTGTGACTTTCCGCCTGACTCAGCGTCTGCGCCTGGTAAAGTTTTTCCAGTGTCTGTTGCATCATTATTCTCCCTGTTACTTCGCCAGTGCCCAGTCCAGCGTCTGCTCAAGCAGGCGCGCGCCCTGAGACGTCAGAATCGATTCCGGATGGAACTGAAAGCCGCAAACCCGATCGGCTTCATGACGCACCGCCATCACCATTCCGTTATAACTGGCGTTGACCGTCAGCGCTTCCGGCGTATTACTGCCCACCAGTGAGTGATAGCGCGCCACGGGCAGCGGATTGCTCAGACCGGCAAACATCGCCTCACCGTCATGTTCGATCGCGGATGCCTTACCATGCAGGATCTCGCCCGCCTGACCAACATGGCCGCCGTAGGCTTCCACAATCGCCTGGTGTCCCAGACAGATGCCGATAATCGGCAGACGACCGCGCAGCACCCGCAGCAGCTCAGGCATACAGCCCGCATCTTTTGGCGCGCCAGGGCCGGGAGAGAGCATCAGCACCGGGTTTTCCATCCGCTGAAGCTGTTCAATCAACAGCTCAGCAGGCAGGTTATTGCGGTAAATCACTACGTTGTGACCAAAGGTCCGCAGCTGATCAACCAGGTTGTAGGTAAATGAGTCGATGTTATCGAGCAGCAGAATATCGGCCATCAGAAGATCTCCTTGCAGTGATGGGCAGTCGCGATGGCGCGCAGGACAGCGCGGGCTTTGTTACGGCTTTCGTCCGCTTCAGCCTGCGGATCAGAATCCAGTACCACACCCGCTCCCGCCTGCACGGTGGCAACGCCATCTTCGACATAGGCCGAGCGAATGACGATACAGGTATCCAGATCGCCCTGCGCCGTAAAGTAGCCCACGGCGCCACCGTAGCTGCCACGACGCGTGCCTTCGGCGCCGGCAATCAGCTGCATGGCGCGCACTTTTGGCGCACCGCTGAGGGTGCCCATGTTCATACAGGCGCGGTAGGCGTGCAGCACGTCCAGGTCGGCTCGCAGCGTTCCCACCACGCGGGAAACCAGGTGCATCACAAACGAGTAGCGGTCTACTTTGGTGAGGTCAGCGACGTAACGGCTGCCCGGCACACAGATACGCGCCAGGTCATTTCGTGCCAGATCCACCAGCATCAGATGTTCGGCCAGTTCTTTATGGTCGGTGCGCATCTCCAGCTCAATCCGGCTGTCGAGATCGCGGTCCAGCGAGCCGTCGGCGTGGCGGCCACGCGGGCGTGTGCCAGCTATCGGGTAGATTTCGATCTGACGCGAGGTGGCGTCATACTTCAGTGAACTCTCTGGTGAGGCGCCGAACAGTGAGAAATCCTGGTCCTGCATAAAGAACATGTAGGGGCTTGGGTTGCTGTTTTTCAGCGTGTCATAGGCGGCCAGCGGCGACGGGCAGGGCAGTGAGAAACGGCGCGAAGGCACCACCTGGAAAATCTCGCCAATGCGAATCGCCTGCTGCATCTCACGCACCACCTCACAATAGGCTTCGTCACTCTGGCTGGTGGTCAGCGTCATCTGCTCAACCGGCTGCACGGGCAGCGCCGGAGCGGGTTGCAGTATCTGGCCATGCAGCTGCTCAATGCGGCGCTGCAGACGCTGAAACTCGCTGGTGGAAGGGCAGAACAGGCTGGCCTGCAGACGCGCACTGCGGGTCTGATGGTCGATCACCAGTAAGGTTTCTGCCAGATAGAAGCAGTAGTCGGGGCAGCGCTGCTGATTATCCAGCACGGGCAGCGTTTCAAAACCGGCCACCAGGTCATAGGCGAACAGGCCACCCAGCAGCACAGCTTCACGCTCGTCGGCTGAGGAGTTGACCAGTTGCGGAATCAGACGCAGCGCATCAAAGACCGACAGCGCCTTCAGCCGGGAATCTTCATCCTGCTGATGGTCGTGGCTCGGCGGGAAGGTCAGCTCGCGTCCATCGGGGCGCACGTGATTGCTGACGGCGGCGGGCAGCGCCTCATCCAGCAGCGGCAGCAGGGCGCGACCGTTCTCCGACAACGCCTGCACGGTAACCGTATTGCCCAGGGCGCTGACGCGCAGCGCGCTGTCAACAATCAGCAGGCTTTTTAAATTGCGCTTGCTGTCGATGTCAGCAGACTCAAGCAGCAGGGTTGCCGGACGTGCGCCGCAAAGCTGGTGAAACACTGCGGCCGGATCTTCGCGGTAGGGTGCGGTGCCGGTAATCAACTTCACTGTAGGTTTCGCATTTGGCATGATGATGTCTCTGAATTTCGCTCAAAAAAAAGCCCGCGGGTTGGCGGGCTCAGGTTTTCACACGGCGTTTATAGAGTGTGCATGGTCCTGTCGCCCTTATCCGGGAACAGTGCGCCAACCCTCTGAATGCATCATTAAATTCGCCATGACTGATTACCCGTTGTGTGTGAACTTGTGTACTAGTTAACGGGTTCATGGCGGAAATGTCAATACACTTTTTCACTGACCGCGAAAATCGTTATCATGCTGGCCGGTTTAGTTTCAGCAGGAGTTCTCTTGAGCGATATCGCCCGTTTTCCGGTTTATGATTTACACAGCCACACGCGCGCCTCTGATGGTCTGCTGTCACCCACCGCCCTGGTGCAGCGAGCCGTTGAGATGCGTGTCGGCGTACTGGCGATCACCGATCACGACAGCATTGCAGGCGTCGCAGAGGCGCAGCAGACGGTCATCGACCAGAATCTGCCGATCAGCGTGCTGGCCGGAGCCGAGCTCTCAACGCTGTGGGAGAACCATGAGATTCACATCGTGGGGTTGAACATCGACATCGATCATCCGGCGATGGTGGCCTTTCTGGCCGGACAGCTGGCCTGTCGCCAGACGCGGGCAGCTGAAATTGGCGAGCGTCTGGCGAAGGCGCGCATTCCCGATGCACTGGCGGGTGCCACCCGACTGGCCGATGGGGGCATCATCACCCGCGGCCATTTCGCCCGCTTCCTGATTGAGCAGGGCAAAGCCGACAATATGGCTCAGGTCTTTAAACATTATCTGGCGCGTGGCAAAACCGGCTACGTTCCGCCACAATGGTGTACAATTAAACAAGCTATTGATGCGATTCATCATTCTGGTGGCTGTGCCGTGCTGGCCCATCCGGGTCGCTACGGTTTATCGGCCAAATGGCTCAAACGGCTGATCGCCCATTTCCGCGAAGCGGGTGGCGATGCCATTGAAGTCGCCCAGTGCCAGCAGCCGCCTAACGAGCGGACACAGCTGGCGCAATACGCCAGAGATAACGATCTGGCCGCATCACAAGGTTCTGATTTTCATCAACCCTGCCCGTGGATTGAGCTGGGCCGCAAACTCTGGCTACCCGCAGGGGTGGAGCCGGTCTGGGAACGCTTCCCGGCCCTGGCGCCATGCCCGGTAATCACGGAAAGGTGACACGAGGTTTCTATGAGTCAACTGTTTCATATCCATCCGGATAACCCGCAGCCGCGCCTGATCAAACAGGCAGTCGACTACCTGAATAAAGGCGGTGTCATCGTTTATCCTACCGATTCCGGCTACGCGCTGGGCTGTCGGCTGGAGGAGAAAGGCGCGATGGAGCGGATTTGCCGAATCCGTCAGCTCGATGGACACCATAATTTCACGCTGATGTGCCGTGATCTCTCTGAGCTTTCCGTCTATTCGCAGGTGGGGAACTCCGCGTTTCGCCTGCTGAAAAACAATACGCCAGGCAACTACACCTTCATTCTCAAGGCAACCAAAGAGGTACCGCGTCGTCTGATGAATGAAAAACGTAAGACTATTGGTCTGCGCGTGCCGTCTAATCCGGTGGCGCTGGCGCTGCTGGATGCACTGAATGAGCCGATGATGTCGACCTCTCTGATCCTGCCAGGCAACGATTTCACCGAGTCCGATCCGGAGGAGATCCAGCACAGCATCGGTAAACTGGTCGATCTGATTATTGACGGCGGCACGCTGGGTCAGCAGCCGACGACGGTGGTCGATCTGACCACCGATGCACCGGAAATTGTGCGTGAAGGGGTGGGCGATACCCGCCCGTTCCAGTAATTAAGCCAGGTTTCAGGCACCCCGCACAGGTGCCTGCGCCAGGTTTGACTGTAACCAGTTTTTAAACTGGCCGTAAGGAATATAAAGTGAAACGTCTTTCAGGATCACTTTACCGGTACGGCCATTTTTAATGGAATCGGTATAACCCACAATGACGCCGCTCAGCGTGTCATCACTGTTATAGACCCCGCCGCCCGACATTCCCTGAACAACCCCGGCATTTGATGCCATTGCCAGGCAGGGACTTTTATTCCAGTTATTGCGGATAGCGGTACGGGCTAAATTAACGCCCTTTGACTCCACCGGCATCGCAGAAATAAAACTGTAGCCATACATTTTAATGGAGTCGCCAATATCACCACTGCGGAATTTAGCCAGCGTTCTGGCATCATTCTTGTGATAAATAATCGCAACATCGCAATAGGGGTGATAGGATTTTACGCGCTGTACAGCCGTTTTAGCGACGTGCGCCGCTGTAAGACTATATTCAGGCGTCAGAGGAATGCTGGTGCCCAGTGTGCCAAGCCCGAGGATCGTCGGAATGCCCGTCACGCTCATATCGACGTGCTGCATTGCCGTGCGGCTGTACTCAGTATGGCCCACGGAGCACCCGCTCAGCGCCAGTGCTGCAAGCACCGGAAACAAAGTCAGGTTTCTCATGATGGGTTTCTTTATTCAGGCATGTCAGGAAATCCCTGGTGAAGACTTTTGACATGCAAACAAGGTTCATCACTGAACCGTATTAACGCAATAAGTCCGTATGCGCCGGTTTATTGGATTAATCAAAACACGATTTTTATTAACGAATCACTAACATAAAATTTTCTTTTCGCGAACCTTTTTAACGGCAGGCTCTGCTTTTTTATTGTGCTGCTGAGATAAAGTGTACCAGCTTAATAGTGTCATACAATTTATTAAAGCTAATCAGAAACAAATATCTCTGAATATAGGGTTTTAACAGAATCTTCATTAATAATAAGCTGGTCTTCTGGTTTAAACAGAGAGTTCGGGTTGTCCAAACGCAATCGGGTGGTTTTTTCTGCTGCCTTTAATCTTTTTTTCAGACAATTTAAAGCAGGATGCAAACAGGCGAAGTGTAAGATAGTGTTAACAGTCTGACTATAAGAACAGCAGGCCGTTAACGTCCGCGTGGTGAGAAAATTTAACTGCTATCAGCTATAAAGTTTCTGAAAAGGCCGTTTTATTAAACATATTCCCTAATCAAATCCTTCGCTATTATATTAATCAGTCGTTGAATTATCTGGAATAAAATCTTCAGGGCCCGCCTCTTCCTGATGTGTAAAACGTCTGTGCATAAAGGGCGTTACTTCAGGGGTAAATGTCTGTATAATGGGCCCAAATTGATGATTTAAACCATTGATTCATAAAGAATTACAACCCTACCGTGACGCCTGGGAAGGCGACAATGAGGAAGCGCCATGAGCGAAAAGTTACAGAAAGTCTTAGCACGTGCCGGTCATGGCTCACGTCGTGAAATCGAAGCCATGATTGCGGCTGGCCGCGTCAGTGTTGATGGTAAAATCGCCACCCTGGGCGACCGTGTTGAAAGCAGTAAATCCCTGAAAATCCGTATTGATGGTCATCTGGTGTCGATTGCTGAATCAGCAACCGAGGTCTGCCGCGTCCTGGCGTACTACAAACCGGAAGGCGAACTCTGCACCCGTAGCGACCCTGAAGGTCGGCCGACGGTCTTTGACCGCCTGCCGCGTCTGCGCGGCTCACGCTGGATTGCCGTTGGCCGTCTGGATGTGAACACCTGCGGCCTGATGCTGTTCACCACTGATGGTGAACTGGCCAACCGACTGATGCATCCGAGCCGTGAAGTGGAACGTGAATATGCGGTGCGTGTCTTTGGTCAGGTTGATGACGACAAAATCCGTCAGCTGAGCAAGGGGGTGCAACTGGAAGATGGTCCGGCTGCCTTTAAAACCCTGAAGTTTGGTGGCGGGGAGGGGATTAACCAGTGGTACAACGTAACCCTGACCGAAGGACGTAATCGTGAAGTCCGTCGTTTATGGGAAGCGGTGGGGGTTCAGGTCAGTCGTCTGATGCGCGTTCGCTATGGCGATATCACGTTACCGAAAGGTCTTCCGCGTGGTGGCTGGACTGAACTGGATCTGCCGGCAGTGAACTACCTGCGCAATCTGGTAGAGATGGATGATGAAACCGTCACGAAACTGGTGGTGGAGAAAGATCGTCGTCGCACCAAGGCAAATCAGATCCGCCGGGCCGTAAAACGCCATAACAAGGTAAGTAGCACGCCGCGTACGCCACGCCGTAATCCAGGCAGTAAACGCAACGCCGGATAATGCGGTGACCCCGCAATAAAAAAACGCAGCTCTGGGCTGCGTTTTCTTTTTCTGCTACCAGTCAATACCCTGCTGGGCCTGAATACCGGCATCAAATGCGTGCTTAACGGGTCGCATCTCCGTCACCGTATCCGCCATGGCCAGCAGACTGCGATGGCAGCCACGACCGGTAAGAATGACGCTCTGCTGCGGCGGTCGCTGTTGCAGGGCAGCAACGACCTCATCCAGCGACAGATAACCCATGCTGACCATGTAGGTGATCTCGTCAAGGATCACCAAATCGAGCTGTTCATCGGCCAGCATCCGTTTTGCATGTTGCCAGACGGCCAGACACGCGGCGGTATCCGTCTCGCGGTTCTGGGTATCCCAGGTGAAACCGGTCGCCATCACCTGAAATTCAACGCCGTGCTGCGCCAGCAGGTTTCGCTCGCCATTCGGCCACTCACCTTTAATAAACTGGACAGCAGCCACGCGTTTACCGTGACCGGTAGCGCGCAGGGCAGTGCCAAAGGCGGCGGTGGTTTTGCCTTTACCATTACCGGTAAAGACCATCAGAATGCCGCGCACCTCGGTAGCGGCGGCAATCCGCGCATCAACCTGCTCTTTGAGCCGCTGCTGACGCTGCTGATGACGATCGTCCGCCATTATTCCGCGGCCCCCGGTTTCCTGCCGGGCTGCGCATCAAAGCTGATGCCGGTTTTGCGGCGGCTGTCATCGCCCATCAGATAAAGGTAGAGCGGCATCAGGTCAGCAGGGGTTTTCAGCTTATTCGCATCTTCCTGCGGGAACGCGCTGGCGCGCATTTTGGTCCGGGTGCCCCCCGGATTAATGCAGTTAACCCGCAGCGACTGATTTTTATATTCGTCCGCCAGCACCTGCATCATCCCTTCGGTCGCAAATTTTGACACGGCATAGGCGCCCCAGCCTGCGCGTCCGGTGCGGCCGACGCTGGAGGTGGTAAAGACCAGTGAACCCGCGTCTGATTTCAGCAGCAGCGGCAGTAGTGCCTGAGTCAGGAAGAAGGTGGCGTCCAGGTTGATGTTCATCACCTCCTGCCAGATCTGCGGCTCCAGTTCGGCCAGCGGCACGATTTCGCCAAGGATCCCGGCGTTGTGCAGCACGCCATCCAGACGCGGGAACTGTTGCTGCAGCTGTCCGGCGACCTGGCGGCAGCGTTCCGGGGTCGCCTCGGCCAGATCGAACACCAGGGTATGAGCGGGGCGTTTATTCAGTTGATTGATGGCCTGTTCGACCTGCTGAAGTTTCTCAGGATTGCGACCCATCAGAATCACATCAGCGCCATAGCGCGCATAGGTCAGCGCCGCTTCCCGGCCAATGCCATCTGAAGCGCCAGTGACCAGGATGATGCGGTGATTAAGCAGGTCGCTTTTAGGTTGATAATGCACTGTGGGGTTCCTCCGGCGAAAACGGCATGATTCCGCTTTATGCCTGAAATAACGAATCGGCGCAATCGCCAGGGTACGCATTCTGTGCCAGCTGCTGGCATTTCAGGCGACGACGCGGGGTAAAGCGGCTAAACTGGCAGACTGTTTTCGATTTTCTGTTTACTAAGGCGACCTCATGGATTTTATTTCGACGTATGGACTGTTTTTAGCGAAAGCGGTGACGCTGGTGGTTGCCGTTGCCGCGATTGTCATGATTATCATGAATGCCGCGCTGCGCAAACGGGCACAGAGTGGTCAGCTCCGTCTGACGCATCTGGGGGATGACTATCAGCAGATGAAAGAGGATCTGCAGCTGGCCAAAATGAAACCACAGGCGCAAAAAGTCTGGCTGAAAAACCATAAAAAGAGCGAAAAGCAGAAAGCCAAAGCAGAGAAGCAGGCGGCGAAGCAGGGACAGACCGACAGTGCAAAGCCCACGCTCTACGTGCTGGATTTTAAGGGCAGCATGGACGCCAGTGAAGTCAGTTCACTGCGCGAAGAGATCTCTGCCGTGCTGGCGGTGAAGCAGCCAGGCGACGAGGTACTGCTGCGGCTGGAGAGTCCGGGCGGCGTGGTGCATGGTTATGGTCTGGCAGCCTCACAGTTGCAGCGTCTGCGCGATGAGGGTGTACGCATCACCGCCGCCGTAGACAAAGTCGCGGCCAGCGGCGGTTATATGATGGCCTGCGTGGCCGACCGCATAGTGGCCGCGCCGTTTTCGATTATCGGTTCTATCGGCGTCGTCGCACAGATTCCGAACTTCAATCGTCTGCTGAAGCGCAATGATATCGATGTTGAGCTGCACACCGCCGGCCAGTATAAGCGCACGCTGACGCTGTTCGGCGAGAATACGCCAGAAGGACGCGAGAAATTCCAGGAAGATCTGGATGAAACCCATCTGCTATTTAAACAGTTTGTTCATCAGATGCGGCCGTCACTGGATATCGAACGGGTAGCAACCGGTGAACACTGGTATGGCCGTCAGGCTCTTGAGCTTGGCCTGATTGACGACATCGGCACCAGCGATGATCTGATCATCCGTCAGATGGACCAGTTCACTGTTCTTGGCGTGCATTACGCCCGCCGGCGTAAAATGATGGACCGTTTTACGCAGAGTGCCGGTTCAGTAGCCGAACGACTCCTGCTGAAATTCTGGCAGCGTGGTGAAAAACCTCTGCTCTGATGCGAAACCCGGCCTGTGCCGGGTTTTTTATTGCAGATGGTAGAGCGGTGACAGTGCGACGGCCAGATGTTTAAAGACGTTAAACACCGCAGTGGTTTTAGGGGTTGGCAATCCCTGTGCGTCAAGGAAAAGCGGGCCACGAAAAACCAGCACGTCGCCCTGCTGAATCACCTCATCCGCCTGCATTCCCGCTAAATAGTCATCATGTTGCGTCATCAGCGCGTTGGCTTTTTCCAGCAATGCCTGGCGGGAAATAGCCTGAGTCGTTTTCTGCATTTATTCACTCCTTTTTGACAGTCCCCGAATCCTTTCTATATTACTGGCGAGCTTCACGGCATGACAACCCGGGACAGCGCGTCGGATTCCGGGCGTAAACCTGGCGTAAGTCCGGACTGAGTGCTAATTAAGTTGCGTAACAGATTTTATCAGGTAGAGTGTGGGCGATTCCGACTTCAGGGATTTTGCACCGGGATGTGCGATACGTTCAGATGGAAAAAGCACTCTTTATCATGTAGTTGCATAAAGTCATATCATCTGATCTGAGATTGACCCCTCCGCCTTGAAATGTTAAACAGGCGCAGCAATATTGAACCCGATGGGTTTTTGGGCATCCAATCCTCTCCCGCTAAGCAGGATGTTTTCATTAGGTAAAGGTAAATATGGGTAAAGCACTCGTTATTGTTGAGTCCCCGGCAAAGGCTAAAACAATCAATAAATATCTGGGCAATGACTACGTGGTGAAATCCAGCGTGGGTCATATCCGGGATCTGCCGACCAGTGGATCAACCGCAAAGAAGAGTGCTGACGCCTCGACAGATAAGAAAGCCAAAGACGCTTCGACCGACAAGAAAGTCAAAAAAGTTAAGAAAGATGAGAAAGCTGCGCTCGTCAGCCGTATGGGCGTTGATCCTTATCACGGCTGGGAAGCGGATTATCAGATCCTGCCCGGCAAAGAGAAAGTTGTTGCCGAGCTTAAAGCGTTAGCCGCCAGTGCTGACCACATCTATCTCGCAACCGACCTTGACCGCGAAGGGGAAGCTATTGCCTGGCACCTGCGGGAAGTGATCGGTGGCGATGACTCACGCTTCAGCCGCGTCGTGTTCAATGAAATCACCAAAAATGCGATTCGCCAGGCGTTTGAAAAGCCGGGCGAACTGAACATCGATCGTGTCAATGCTCAGCAGGCGCGCCGGTTTATGGATCGCGTAGTGGGCTATATGGTTTCGCCGCTGTTGTGGAAGAAGATCGCCCGTGGCCTCTCGGCCGGACGGGTACAATCCGTTGCGGTTCGCCTGGTGGTGGAACGTGAGCGCGAGATCAAAGCCTTTGTGCCGGAAGAGTACTGGGAAATTAATGCCGCGCTGACCACGCCGAAAGGCGATGAGCTGACGATGGACGTGACCCACAACGGTGACAAAGCTTTCCGTCCGGTCAACCGCGATGAAACGTATGCCGCCGTGGCGCTGCTGGAAAAAGCGCGCTTTGAAATTGTGGATCGTGAAGATAAGCCAACCAGCAGTAAGCCGGGTGCGCCTTATATCACTTCGACTCTGCAACAGGCGGCCAGCACCCGCCTGGGCTTTGGCGTTAAGAAAACCATGATGATGGCTCAGCGGCTCTACGAAGCGGGTCACATTACCTATATGCGTACCGACTCTACTAACCTGAGTCAGGATGCGGTTGCTATGGCGCGCGGCTACATTGAAAGCCATTTTGGCAGTAAGTATCTGCCTGACAACGCCGTTACTTACGCCAGCAAAGAGAACTCCCAGGAAGCGCACGAAGCGATTCGTCCTTCAGATGTGGAAGTGGTGGCGGAAAAGCTGAAGGATATGGAAGCGGATGCGCAGAAACTCTATCAGCTGATCTGGCGTCAGTTTGTTGCCTGTCAGATGACGCCGGCGAAATATGACTCCAGCACTATCACTGCCGCTGCCGGAGACTTCCGTCTTAAAGCGAAAGGCCGGATCCTGCGGTTCGACGGCTGGACCAAAGTGATGCCCGCACTGCGTAAGAATGATGAAGATCGGACACTGCCTGCTGTCAGCGTGGGGGATGTGCTGGATCTCAATGCACTGGTGCCGGGTCAGCACTTCACCAAACCACCGGCACGTTTCAGCGAGGCCTCGCTGGTGCGTGAGCTGGAGAAGCGTGGTATCGGTCGTCCTTCTACCTACGCGGCCATTACGTCGACCATTCAGGATCGTGGCTACGTCAGGGTGGAAAATCGCCGTTTTTATGCGGAAAAAATGGGCGAAATCGTTACCGATCGTCTGGAAGAAAATTTCCGCGAACTGATGAACTATGACTTCACCGCCCACATGGAAAGCAGCCTCGACCAGGTCGCCAACAACCAGGCGGAATGGAAGGCGGTGCTCGACCACTTCTTCAGTGACTTTACGCAGCAGCTTGAGCTGGCTGAGAAAGATCCGGAAGAGGGCGGGATGCAGCCGAACCAGATGGTGCTGACCTCAATTGACTGTCCGACCTGTAGTCGTCCAATGGGTATCCGGACCGCCAGTACGGGCGTCTTCCTGGGCTGCTCCGGCTATGCACTGCCGCCGAAAGAGCGCTGCAAGCAGACCATCAACCTGATTCCGGAAAACGAAGTTCTGAATATTCTGGAAGGCGATGATGCGGAAACCAACGCGCTGCGCGCCCGTCGTCGTTGCCAGAAATGCGGCACGGCGATGGATAGCTACCTGATCGACACCGAACGTAAACTGCATGTCTGCGGTAATAACCCGGAGTGCGATGGCTACGAGATCGAGAAGGGCGAATTCCGCATCAAAGGCTATGACGGCCCGGTGGTGGAGTGCGACAAGTGTGGTTCGGAAATGCACCTGAAACTGGGACGCTTTGGCAAATACATGGCGTGTACCAACGAAGAGTGCAAAAACACCCGCAAGATTCTGCGAAGCGGCGAAGTTGCGCCCCCGAAAGAGGATCCGGTTCCACTGCCCGAGCTGGCGTGTGAGAAATCAGATGCTTACTTCGTGTTGCGTGACGGCGCGGCAGGTGTTTTCCTGGCGGCGAATACCTTCCCGAAATCGCGTGAAACCCGTGCACCGCTGGTCGAAGAGCTTCAGCGCTTCAGCGACCGTCTGCCAGAAAAGCTGAAATATCTGGCCGAAGCGCCTGCCGCCGACCCGGAAGGCAACAAGACGCTGGTACGGTTCAGCCGTAAGACGAAGCAGCAATATGTTTCCTCTGAGAAAGAGGGCAAAGCAACCGGCTGGTCAGCTTTCTATATAGATGGCAAATGGCAGGAAGCGAAAAAGTAATCTATTCAGGCCAGCGTTCGCTGGCCTTTTTCTGAGCCTTATATCAATCCGTTCTACTCTCCCACTTAAACTGATATAGTCGTTATAGCATTTCCGCCTTTTCTGATGCATAGCCTCTCTTCAGCCTCGCGACTATCCGTCAACCGGGGATGCGACTCTGTAACTTACCGGGACAAAACAGATATGAAATTACAGCAGTTGCGCTATATCGTCGAAGTGGTAAACCATAACCTCAACGTTTCTTCGACGGCGGAAGGTCTCTACACCTCTCAACCCGGCATCAGTAAACAGGTACGCATGCTGGAAGATGAACTGGGCGTGCAAATTTTTGCCCGCAGCGGTAAACATCTCACGCAGGTTACACCCGCCGGAGAAGAGATCATCCGCATTGCGCGCGAAGTGCTCTCCAAAGTCGATGCCATCAAGTCGGTGGCTGGTGAGCACACCTGGCCGGATAAAGGCTCACTCTATGTGGCCACAACGCACACCCAGGCGCGGTATGCGCTACCGGGCGTCATTAAAGGTTTTATTGAACGCTATCCGCGCGTCTCGCTGCACATGCACCAGGGTTCACCGACCCAGATTGCGGAAGCCGTTTCCAAGGGCAATGCAGACTTTGCCATTGCTACGGAAGCCTTACATCTCTATGACGATTTAATCATGCTGCCGTGCTATCACTGGAACCGGGCGATTGTGGTGACGGCCGATCACCCTCTGGCCGGAAAAGGACAGGTTTCAATTGAAGAGCTCGCCGAGTATCCGCTGGTGACCTATACCTTCGGCTTTACCGGCCGCTCGGAGCTGGATACGGCCTTCAATCGTGCGGGATTAACTCCACGCATCGTCTTCACTGCCACAGACGCGGACGTCATTAAAACGTATGTACGTTTAGGCCTGGGGGTAGGGGTTATCGCCAGTATGGCGGTGGATCCGATTGCTGACCCTGACCTGATACGTATTGAAGCGGCCGACATTTTTACTAACAGCACCACCAAGATTGGCTTCCGCCGCAGCACCTTCCTGCGCAGCTATATGTATGATTTTATCCAGCGTTTTGCCCCGCATCTGACGCGTGACGTGGTGGACACGGCAGTCGCGCTGCGCTCGAACGAGGACATTGAGGCGATGTTTAAGGATATCCGGCTGCCGTTTAAATAGCGTTGACCGCTTGCGTTGAATCATTAGGCTGCCGGGGGCAGCCTTTTTTGTTACTCTGCTTTAGCGCCAAATGAGAATCAAAAGTTTTTATGATTTTTTTGTAAATGAAACATCGATCACAGGTTTCCCGGTTCAGCTTTCTTAAATGCGAATTACAACACACTTTTAACTATGTCACTTTGCGACACGCCAGGATTATTCCCATACTCCAGTTAACAGCCGATTCGTTTAGCCAGCAAATACGCGGTTCTCAGGTTATGGCTGTAGTTATAATTGGATCTGATTTTAATTTAACTCAAATTTTTTAGTGACTGGTTTTATTAAAAGTTCGTTCCGGAGTTAATGATTTCTTACGTTACTGGCGCATATTGATTAATACCGTTAATCGTTTTGCTCAATAAAAATAACTGGATTTTTGGCCTTAACGCGTTTAGGATTCCTCCTAAATCTTAATCGTTGTTATCAATCATTTTGTTGAGAGTGATTATCAAAAACTATGAATACACGACTGACAGTAGAACCGGGCTTTCCGGTAAAAAGCACTAAGGTTGAGCGTACCGGTAACACCCGTCGCAATGCCTGGTTAACCGTATTCGCTGCTTCTGCGCTGTTCTGGGTAGTTGTTGCGTTAATGATCTGGCGTATCTGGGGCTAAAGCCATGTGGGCACATACACTCAGCCATAAACCTTCACTGACCTCGCGCCAGCACAAGCCGGTTGCCTGCAAAGGCAAAGAGCCGCTTGCAAAGGACGAAAAAGTGTCTATCCCCGAATCGTGGGATTTGAGTGATAACCAGAGACTTTTTATTGAGTCTTTTCTGGACCCGAAAAACAAATAAGGTTTTAAGACCGTTTATTTGTCACTGTTTTTTATTACCGACGTTCCCGGCATGCTTTCAGGCAGCCAATCTCCACACCTGTACGACCAAAGGGTGTCGCCTCATAGAGGGTGACCGCTAAACTTTTACGCCCGATTCCGGCGAAGGAGTAGATAAAATGAATATTATTAAAATGTCCTGGCTTAGCGCGTATGCATTCTCTTTTGCGTTCTGGTCTGCGGCGGTGTGGATAACGCTCTAATCTCAATACCCCCCCTTTTTTATGATGCCTCGTGATTTCACGAGGCATTTTCGTTTACGGCGATTGTAGCAATTTGTGTTGTAATCAAAACGTTAACGAATTTGTGGTCTATCTTTAACATAAACCTTTGTCTCTCTGAGGTTAAGACCATGAACGAAAAGGAGGAGCTATGTCGTCTACCCTACGCGAGCAGAGTCAGGAAATACTGCAGGTCGACACCAAAAAATATCACATCTTCAGTCTTCCCCGTGCGGCTCAGCATCTCGGCAATATCGATAAACTGCCCAAATCTCTCAAGGTCCTGCTGGAAAATCTGCTGCGCTGGCAGGATGGTGACTCTGTAACCGCTGAGGACATCCAGGCGCTGGTTGACTGGCAAACCGATGCCCATGCCGATCGCGAAATCGCCTACCGGCCAGCCCGTGTCCTGATGCAGGACTTTACCGGCGTCCCGGCCGTGGTTGACCTGGCCGCCATGCGTGAGGCGGTCAATCGCCTGGGTGGCGATGTGGCAAAAGTGAATCCGCTTTCCCCTGTGGATCTGGTGATCGACCATTCGGTCACCGTCGATCATTTTGGCGATGATGACGCCTTTGAAGAGAACGTCCGGCTGGAGATGGAGCGCAACCATGAGCGCTACGTTTTTCTTCGCTGGGGTCAGAAAGCCTTTGATAAATTCCGCGTGGTTCCACCGGGCACCGGTATCTGTCACCAGGTGAACCTGGAGTATCTCGGTAAGGCGATCTGGCACGAAACCCGCGACGGGGAAGCGTACGCCTGGCCGGATACGCTGGTCGGCACGGATTCACATACCACCATGATCAATGCGCTTGGCGTGCTGGGCTGGGGTGTCGGGGGCATTGAGGCGGAAGCCGCGATGCTGGGGCAGCCTGTCTCGATGCTGATCCCGGATGTGGTCGGTTTTAAACTCACCGGCAAACTGCGGCCGGGCATTACCGCGACTGACCTTGTGCTAACCGTGACTCAGATGCTGCGTAAGCATGGCGTGGTGGGGAAATTCGTAGAATTTTATGGCGATGGTCTGGCCGATTTACCCCTGGCTGATCGCGCGACTATTGCCAATATGGCACCGGAATATGGCGCCACCTGCGGATTTTTCCCGGTGGATGACGTAACGCTGAGCTATATGACGCTGACCGGGCGCGATGCTGAACAGGTGGCGCTGGTTGAAGCCTATGCCAAAGCACAGGGCATGTGGCGTCATGCTGGTGATGAGCCGCGCTTTACCAGTACGCTGGCGCTGGATATGAATGATGTTGAGTCGAGCCTGGCCGGACCAAAACGTCCTCAGGACCGGGTTTCCCTCGGCGATGTACCTGCCGCCTTCGACGCCAGTAACGAGCTGGAAGTCAACCAGGCGGTCAGAGCGCATAAAAACGTCAGTTACACCGACAGCGATACCGGTCTGACCCACACGCTGACCGACGGTGCCGTGGTCATCAGCGCAATCACCTCCTGTACGAATACCTCTAATCCCAGCGTGCTGATGGCCGCCGGGCTTTTGGCAAAAAAGGCGGTCGAACGCGGGCTGAAACGCAAGCCGTGGGTGAAGGCGTCGCTGGCTCCTGGCTCCAAAGTGGTTTCAGACTATCTGGCCGTGGCGCAGCTGACCGCTTATCTGGATCAGCTGGGCTTTAATCTGGTCGGCTATGGCTGCACCACCTGTATCGGTAACTCCGGTCCACTGAAGGATGAGATCGAATCCGCTATTAAAGCCGGTGACCTGACGGTGGGGGCGGTGCTCTCCGGTAACCGCAACTTCGAAGGTCGTATTCATCCGTTGATCAAAACTAACTGGCTGGCTTCGCCGCCGCTGGTGGTTGCCTACGCCCTGGCGGGTAACATGAAAATTAACCTGCAGACTGAACCGCTGGGTCACGATCTGCAGGGCCAGCCGGTCTATCTCAAAGATATCTGGCCGTCACCGGAAGAGATCGCCACCGCGGTACAGCAGGTGACCAGCGATATGTTCCACAAAGAGTACGCGGAAGTCTTTGACGGCACGCCAGACTGGCAGGCGATAAACGTTAGTGAAGCGGCGACCTACGACTGGGATGAGGGATCGACCTATATCCGACTCTCGCCGTTTTTCGACACGATGCAGAAAGAGCCGGAACCGGTGCAGGATATTCGCGGCGCCCGGGTGCTCGCCCTGCTGGGTGATTCAGTGACGACCGACCATATTTCGCCAGCGGGCAGTATCAAGGCAGAAAGTCCGGCAGGACGCTATCTGCTGGCCCATGGGGTAGAACGCAAGGACTTCAACTCCTATGGTTCACGTCGCGGCAACCATGAGGTCATGATGCGCGGCACCTTCGCCAACATCCGTATTCGTAATGAAATGGTACCCGGCGTCGAGGGCGGTTACACCCGTCACTACCCGAGCGGCGAGCAGCTGGCCATCTATGATGCGGCAATGAAGTATCAGGCAGAAGGGGTCCCGCTGGCCGTCATTGCCGGGCTGGAGTATGGTTCCGGCTCCAGCCGTGACTGGGCGGCTAAAGGTCCCCGCCTGCAGGGCGTCAGGGTCGTGATTGCCGAGTCATTTGAGCGTATCCACCGCTCTAACCTGATTGGCATGGGGATTCTGCCACTGGAGTTTCCGCAGGGCGTCACCCGGAAAACGCTGGGGTTGACGGGAGAAGAGCGCATCGACGTTGAAAATCTTCAGGCGCTGACGCCGGGCTGCACGGTAAAAGTTACGCTGACCCGCGCGGATGGCAGCAAAGAGGAACTGGACACGCGCTGTCGCATCGACACCGGAAATGAGCTGACCTACTACCGTAACGACGGCATTCTGCACTACGTTATCCGCAATATGCTGAACTGATAAAAAAGCCGGGGCAACCCGGCTTTTCTTCGTTATGACTTTGGCAGCAAATGCCCCATCTTGCTCGCCTTGGTATCCAGATAGTGCGCGTTCTTGGGATTACGTCCCACCACCAGCGGCACCCGCTCAACGATATTAATCCCGGCTTCGCTCAGGATCTCTACCTTGCGCGGGTTGTTCGTCAGCAGGCGCACTTCATTAACGCCCAGCAGCTTGAACATATCCGCGCACAGGGTGAAGTCGCGTTCATCAGCGGCAAAGCCAAGCTGGTGGTTCGCTTCGACGGTGTCATACCCTTTATCCTGCAGTGCATAGGCGCGGATCTTATTCAGCAGGCCAATATTGCGGCCTTCCTGACGATGATAGAGCAGCACGCCGCGACCTTCTTCAGCGATGGCATTGAGGGCGGCTTCGAGCTGAAAACCACAGTCGCAACGCAGGCTGAAGAGCGCATCGCCGGTCAGGCATTCGGAGTGAACGCGCGCCAGGACCGGTTCGTTGTCATTAATATCGCCAAAGACCAGTGCAACGTGGTCATGTCCGGTTGCCAATTCTTCAAAACCTACCATCAGGAAATCTCCCCATGGCGTGGGCAGTTTGGCTTCTGCCACCCGTTTAAGCTGCATGTGACTCTCCAGAACCTTCAGAGGATGCACTATCATCATGATAGTGCACAGGCCAGTGTGGCCCGACAAACGTGCAATATTGTGCCATAACCCGTAAGCGGGCTGGTACTCTCTGACATCAATTGCAGTGATAAAGCACGATTATCCAATCGGTAACGGGTATGTTATTCTTTTTTAAGCTAAAGTCATGCAGTTATTCTCCTCTTACACCGGTATAAGGGAAAAGGATGTTTAAGATTTCGCGTCGTACGACCCTGGGTATGCTGCTGTTGCTCATCATGCCGCTTTCTGTCTGGCTGACCGGCTGGCGGTGGCAGCCGGGCGAAAGCAATCTGCTGCTCAGAGGCCTGTTCTGGATGACGGAAACCGTTACCAGTCCCTGGGGGATTGTGACCAGTGTGCTGCTCAGCGCCTGGATGCTCTGGTGCCTGCGCTTTCGACTGAAGCCCGCTATTCTGCTGCTGATTATCATGAACGCGACCATTCTGGCCGGGCAGTACACCAAATCCTTTATCAAAGAGCAGATTCAGGAACCCCGTCCCTATGTTATCTGGCTTGAACAGCATCACGGTCTGGATGAAAAGACATTTTATGAGCTGAAACGCAAACAGCGTGGTGAAATGGTTACCTCGCTGATCGCCGATGAGACGCAGATTCCTGGCTGGCTGAAACAGCACTGGGCGTTCGAAACCGGCTTTGCCTTCCCGTCGGGCCATACCATGTTTGCCGCCAGCTGGGCGCTGCTGGCGCTGGGTCTGCTCTGGCCACGCCGTCACTACAAGAGTGTGATCGTCATCTTTATCTGGGCCACTGGCGTGATGGCCAGCCGGCTACTGCTCGGTATGCACTGGCCCCGGGATCTGGCAATGGCAACCCTGCTTTCATGGCTTCTGGTGACGCTGGCAACCTGGCTGGCGCAGCGTTTCTGCGGCCCGCTGACGCTGCCGCCCGAAGAACAAAAAGAAGTTGCTCAGCGGGAGAGCTGATTGTATTTCCCGCTGAAGACCCCATATTATTAACCGGGTCTGCGTAAAAGCGACGCACCCGATGCTGCTGGGAGCAGCATTTTTGCCGGCGTTTTGGCATAATTTATTCGACAACCTCACAACAGGATGCACTGTGAAATATTTGCTGATTTTTTTAGTGGTACTGGTCATCTTTATCATTTCCGTCACCTTAGGCGCGCATAACGATCAGGTCATTACTTTTAACTATCTGCTGGCGCAGGGTGAGTTCAGCGTATCGACCTTACTGGCATCGTTGTTTGGCGCAGGTTTTGTGCTGGGCTGGGTTATCTGCGGGCTGTTCTGGTTACGCACCCGCGTTTCGCTGGCGAATGCCAATCGCAAAATTAAGCGTATGCAGACGCAAATCGAGCAGAGCAACACTGCCCTGGCCGCGCCGCCAGCGGTTCCGGCTGGCCGGGAATAATCTCTGATGCACGAGTTGCTGTTTCTTCTGCTGCCGGTTGCGGCTGCGTATGGCTGGTATATGGGCCGCCGCAGCGCCCATCAGGATAAGCAGCAGGAAGCCAACCGGCTGTCACGGGAATATGTCGCGGGTGTCAACTTTCTGCTTTCGAATCAGCAGGACAAAGCGGTCGATCTCTTCCTCGATATGCTAAAAGAGGACAGCGGCACGGTAGAAGCGCACCTGACGCTGGGAAATCTGTTCCGCTCGCGCGGGGAAGTGGACCGTGCCATTCGCATTCATCAGGCGTTAATGGAAAGTGCATCGCTGAGCTATGAACAGCGTCTGCTCGCGGTACAGCAGCTGGGGCGCGACTACATGGCCGCCGGACTTTACGACCGTGCGGAGGACATGTTCAAGCAGCTCACAGATGAAACAGACTTTCGGGTGAGCGCGCTGCAGCAGCTGCTGTTAATCCATCAGGCAACCAGTGACTGGCAGCAGGCGATCGAGGTTGCCGAGCGGCTGGTTAAGCTGGGCAAAGAGAAACAGAAGGGCGAAATCGCCCATTTCTACTGCGAACTGGCGTTACAGGCGATGAGCAGTGACGATCTTGATCGGGCAATGAGCCTGCTGAAGAAAGGGGAGTCGGCCGATCGCAACAGTGCCCGTATCTCAATTATGATGGGCCGTATTCTGATGGAAAAAGAGGATTACGCCAGAGCAGTAGGGCATCTGCAGCGTGTACTGGATCAGGATAAAGAGCTGGTCAGTGAGACGCTGGCGATGCTCGAAACCTGCTTTCAGCGGCTGAATCAGCCTGATGCCTGGGCCGATTTTCTTCAGCGCTGCGTGGAAGAGAATACGGGAGCGGCTGCCGAGCTTTATCTCTCTGACATCGTGGAGCAGCAGCAGGGCTCTGAAGCTGCACAGAATTACATCAGCCGTCAGCTTGAGCGGCATCCGACAATGCGGGTCTTCCATCGTCTGATGGATCTTAACCTGCATGACGCGGAAGATGGCCGGGCAAAAGAGAGTCTGATGGTGTTACGCGACATGGTGGGCGAACAGATTCGCACCAAACCCCGCTATCGCTGCCAGAAATGTGGCTTTACCGCCCATGCGCTTTACTGGCATTGTCCCTCCTGCCGTACCTGGTCTTCGGTCAAACCTATCCGTGGTCTCGACGGTCAGTAAGCTGACAGCTGAGACTGTTTTTCATCGCAATATAGTTACAACATACTAATGAAGAGAAATAGTTTACACACCCCGGCCGCAGTGCATGTTTTGCCGGGCAGCGGGCCAATGGCGATTGTGATGGTCAGACACCGCAGGTAGAATGCTTGCCGTTTGTCTATTGCGCCTGCGGGTGCCTGCTGAAGAGGAAATGCCATGCCTTCACCCCATCACGTGACCGCTTCGCCGATTCTGGTCGCGCTGGATTATCATGATCTCGACAGCGCGTTGCGTTTTGTCGATCAGATCGATCCCCGCAGTTGCCGCCTTAAAGTGGGCAAAGAGATGTTTACGCTGTTTGGTCCGTCGCTGGTCAGGACTCTGCAGCAGCGCGGTTTTGAACTGTTCCTCGATCTCAAATTCCATGATATTCCCAACACCACTGCCAGAGCTGTTGCAGCCGCGGCCGATCTTGGCGTCTGGATGGTCAACGTCCACGCCAGCGGTGGCGCGCGCATGATGAGTGCGGCGCGTGAGGCGCTTGAGCCCTTTGGCAAAGATGCACCGCTGCTGATTGCCGTCACCGTACTGACCAGTATGGATGCAGAGGATCTCAAAGGACTGGGCATCACGCTCTCACCGGCCGAGCAGGCAGAGCGACTGGCGAAGCTGACGCAGTCGTGCGGGCTCGATGGCGTGGTCTGTTCAGCGCATGAGGCGGTCCGCTTCAGGCAGGTGATGGGCCAGGACTTTGCTCTGGTCACCCCGGGTATCCGGCCGATAGGCAGCGATGCCGGCGATCAGCGTCGCATCATGACACCGCAGCAGGCGAAGCAGGCGGGCGTAGATTATATGGTGATCGGGCCGTCCGATCACCCAGTCTGCCGATCCTGCCGCCGCCCTGCAGGCAATTCTTCACAGTCTGGAGACCGCGTAATGGCGAACGACAATCCACTGGTTTACTCCACCGACAGCGGCCGTATCACCCAGCCTGAGACTAAAACAGCGCGGCCAAAGGGGGATGGTATTGTCCGTATCCAGCGTCAGACCAGCGGACGCAAGGGCAAAGGCGTTTGCCTGATCACGGGTGTCGACCTGGACGATGCTGCACTGACGTTGCTGGCCGCTGAACTCAAGAAAAAGTGTGGCTGCGGCGGATCGGTGAAAGAGGGCGTCATTGAGATTCAGGGCGACAAACGCGACCTGCTCAAAAGCCTGCTGGAAGCCAAAGGCATGAAGGTGAAACTGGCGGGCGGCTGAAAAAGAAATCGGGCTACCGAAGTAGCCCGATTGTGATGCAGATGCTAGCGTAGCCGATTATTGTTTTAATAAGGTCCTTAGTGGACCTGATGACCGATAATGCCACCTACAGCGGCGCCACCGACGGTGCCCAGTGCGCTACCATTGGTCAGGACTGAACCCCCAATCGCGCCCGCGCCCGCGCCAATCGCGGTATTACGGTCACGCTTGGACCAGTTAGAACAGCCGCTCAGGGCAACAGCTAACGTGGTCGCCAGTACAACGGCAGTGATTCGCTTCATTGTTGTTGTCATACACTTCTCCTTTGATGTGCTCACAGAGGCAACACTCATAGTATAGCTCCGATATTTACTCAGCCCGCTTGTAACCCATCATTGCCGCATCCGTGATGGCATCGAAATGGCATAACCATGGACAAACCGTTTGTAGCGGGTGAGTCACAACCGTGGCCCGACAGGTCCACGCATTGTCTGAGAGGATTCTAAGCATTCTACGGAAATTCCGAAGATAGAAAAGTCTGAAAGCACGGCGCATTTTGCATTCACAGCCATTCTCTCTGCTTTTATAGCCATTTGCTCCATAACCTTTTCAGCGCTGACTCCGCAAAATTCAGTAACGATTGTCAGCAGGAGAAAAGGCATGCTGGAGCACCTCAAACAACAGGTTCTGGAAGCGAATCTGGACCTACCCAAATATAACCTGGTGACGTTCACCTGGGGCAACGTCAGCGCCATTGATCGCGAACAGGGGCTGCTGGTGATTAAACCTTCCGGCGTGCGCTATGAAGTGATGAAGCGTGATGACATGGTGGTGGTCGATTTGGCGACGGGTGATGTTGTGGAGGGGGAGAAACGCCCTTCATCGGACACCGCGACGCACCGCGCCCTCTATCTGGCCTGGCCGGAAGTAGGCGGCATTGTGCATACTCATTCGCGACACGCCACCATCTGGGCGCAGGCGGGACGACCGATTCCGGCCTGGGGCACCACGCATGCCGATGACTTCTATGGTGAGATCCCCTGCACCCGATCAATGCGCAGTGAGGAAATAGAGCAGGAGTACGAATGGAACACTGGTGAAGTGATTATCGAAACGTTCGCGCAGCGTGGACTATCCCCCTCGGCGATTCCGGCGGTGCTGGTCAATTCACATGGTCCCTTTGCCTGGGGAAAAGACGCTCACGCTGCGGTACATAGTGCTGTGGTGCTGGAGGAGGTCGCCTATATGGGGCTGTTCAGTCAGCAGCTGACCGCGAATCTGCCGCCGATTCAGCAAACCCTGCTTGATCTGCACTACCTGCGAAAACATGGTGAGAACGCCTGGTATGGACAGAAGTAGTCAGCGGGACGCCACGGCGTCCCGTTTTTAATAACGCCCCGTAGTCCGATTCAGGGTTATCGCCGTTGAATCTCATCCCGTTCCCCTGTCCATTTCACCGGGCAGCAGCATCAGGAACCTGTCCCTTACGCCCACTGAGTGCTGATAAAAGGACAGCCTGCGTTCACTAAGCAGACGGATATTGCTGATTTTCGTGCCATTTACAACCACGGTCATCCTGGAAGGGCATCTGTGTGGCTTATTCGGGCCACTCCTGTTTCGCCAGCCATTTCTTCTCACTACGACCGGCGTTGTATTAGAGAAACTTGAGCCGCTGACTGCACCTGTATCTCATCTGTCCTGGAACGCGGGACAGGAACCGCGATGGGAACCCGATTTTGCCGATCAGAACGCTGTCGGGGAAAAATTAAAACGTGTTATGCGTCTGCATGTTGTCCTCCGGACGTAAATTTCCACCCAGTAATCTGTCTAATCAATCCGGAAAATGAGAGTCAGGGATCACTCTGGATTTTGTGTTGTAAATCAATCTCTCATTTGGTCTGTCCTCACTCTGCATTACGCTGATGTCGCGTATTTAACGCATCAAATATAAACAGAGGATGAGACAATGACAGTTATTAACCAACCAACCTGCAGATTATTTACTGAAGCTGGCAACACCACGCAGTTAGTCGCCTATTACGAAGAGGGGCGGCGTACCATGTGGATGATGTTACGTGCGCAGCCTCGCCCGAGCTTCAACCATGAGCTGATTGAGGAGATCATGAACCTGAGCTACGCCGCACAGCGTTCCGGTCTGCCAATCGACTTCTGGGTCACCGGATCGCTGGTGCCGCAGATGTTCAATGCGGGTGGCGATCTGCGCTTCTTCGTGGAGTGCATTCGCAACAACCGGCGTGAAGCACTGCGGGCTTATGCACGTGCCTGTGTGGACTGCATTCATTCGGCAGCCCGGGGCTTCGATACTGGCGCGGTAACGCTGGCCATGATCGAAGGCAGTGCGTTAGGCGGTGGATTTGAGGCGGCGCTGGCGCACCACTTTATTCTGGCGCAGAACAACGCGCGTATGGGCTTCCCGGAAATTGCATTCAACCTCTTCCCGGGCATGGGCGGTTACTCTCTGGTGGCGCGTCGTTCCGGCATGAAGCTGGCAGAGGAATTGATCTGTGAAGGGGAGTCGCACAGTGCAGAGTGGTATGAAACGCGCGGCCTGGTGGACAAAGTCTTCCAGCCGGGTGACAGCTATCGTGCCACACGCACTTTTATCGATACTTTACGGCCTAAACTCAACGGCGTCCGGGCGATGCTGAAAGCACGTCAGCGCGTACTGCAACTGTCGCGCGCTGAGCTGATGGATATCACGGAAGACTGGGTCGATTACGCGTTTACCCTCGAACCCAAAGATATTGCCTACATGGAACGCCTGGTCCAGCTGCAGAACCGCCACAGCGCATCACTGCGTAAAGCGGGTTAATCCGGAGTCGCGTTAAACGCGGGCAGGATGCTTAGCCAGCCAATGCCCAAATTGCTCCGCGGGCATTGGTTTTGCGTAATAGTAACCCTGTCGCCCGTCCACCCCACTTTTAAGGACAAAGGCTTCTTCATCCGGTGTTTCGATTCCCTCCGCAATAACCTGCAAATCGAGCGCCTTGGCCACGGCGACGATGGCACGAACGAGTGATTGTGAAACCGGTTGCTTATTGATATCGCGAATGAAGCTCTGGTCGAGCTTAATGGCATTGATCGGCACACGTGCCAGCTGAGAAAGCGAAGAGTAGCCGGTGCCGAAGTCATCCAGATGAACCTGAGCGCCCAGCTCCTGAAACTGCTTCATCAGCTTCAGTGCTTCAGTCTCATTTTCAATCAGGCAGCTCTCGGTCAGCTCGATATCGATAGGGCATTCCGTCAGGCTGGCCTCCTGCAGCGCCTGTTTCAGGTCGGTATAAATGCTCTGGTCGATCAGCTGGCGAGCCGAAACGTTGACGGCGACACGCAGAGAAATACCCTGCTGACGCCAGACGATAATCTGCTTCAGTACATTAAGCATGACCCAGCGTCCCAGTGGCACAATCAGCCCTGACTCTTCAGCATAGGGGATGAAATCAGCCGGCGACACCATGCCACGCTCAGGTGAGTTCCAGCGCACCAGCGCTTCGGCGCTGCGGACCTCTCCATCGCTGTCTACTTTCGGCTGATAATGTACCAGCAGGTGATCGAGTTCCAGCGCCTTGCGCAGGTTGGTATCCAGCCACAGGTACTCAAAAACCCGCTGATTCATCTCCGCCGCAAACACGCAGAATTTGCCGCGACCGTTCTCCTTCGCGTGATACATGGCGGTATCCGCATTGCGAATCAGGCTTTCCCGATCTTCACCATGCAGCGGCGCGTAGGCAATGCCAATGGAGCAACCGCTGTAGACTTCGATGAGGCCGATACGGAAAGGCTGGCGCAGGCGTTCAAGGATGCGGGATGACATTGCCTCCAGCGCCGCCTGGCTGGTGTGTTCCGCCAGCACTACAAACTCATCGCCACCCAATCGTCCCAGCGTCTGATCTTTGCCCAGACAGCTCAGAATAGCCAGGGAAACGGCCTGCAGTAGCTGATCGCCGAACATGTGACCGTAGGCGTCATTCACTTTTTTAAAATTGTCGAGGTCAAGATAGACCACACCAGTTTCATCGCTCTCTGACCGCTCCAGCGCCAGACTAATCTGCTGATGAATGGCGTTGCGATTCGGCAGGCCGGTCACCGTATCGGTGTTGGCCAGCACCCGTAACCGCTCCTGAGCACGTCGCTCTTCGGTGATGTCTGTACCTGAACAGATGAGGAAGATTTCATTTTTGCCACTGCCGCTGTGAACAAACTTATTACGAAACAGAAACAGTCGCTGTCCCTTTTTGGTTTTGACCCAACGCTCAACTTCATAGGAATTGCCGTCGCGAAAGAAACCCGCAATGTTGCGCCGCGACTGAGAGGCTTCCTGTTTCGTCATAAAGAGCTGAAAAACGTTTCGGCCAATCACCTCATGCTCATTCAGGCCGGTGTATTCCTCACTCAGACGGTTGAATCGCTGGATATTGCCGCGCTGGTCCAGAATGACAATCACCGAGTTGGCTTCAGAAACCACCTGTTCAGCGAAAGAGAGTCCCAGGGTTAAGTCGCGGGCCACTGCAGACGTGTCGCCCCAGGCGGAGGCGGTACCTGCCCAGGAGGACTGATTAACTTTACGTCCCACAAAATGCATAGGCACATCAATGCCCTGCAGCGTCATGGTCAGATTGATGCTTGAAGTAATGACCGGCATGGCACGGATCATAGCCGCCTGGCCAGGTGTCAGCGGCAGGGCAATATTGGTTTGTGATGACTCATCTTCGGCAAAATGCAACGCATCGCTGTCCGCGGTCAGACGCCAATGAGGGCTGGTTGTACCAAACAGGGTGTACAACAACGTTTGCCCTTGTTCATCGGTCATGGAAACTTCCTCCGGGAAGTGCTCTGCATACGTTATCTCATTATTTTAGCAACAGTATTCATCATCTCGCGCCAGCACAAGATGCAAATGAAATATATTTTCCTGTCCAGATAAGAATGGCACAAAAAAGCCCCGCCGATGCGGGGCTGTTAAGCGCGTTCAGCAGGGGCATTTTCCCAGTTTACCGGCTTGGCTGGGGAAACGCGCATCCAGGCAATAACGGTGGAAATCGCGTTCGTTCATCGGTAACTGATCAGGATGCTGCTGACGCATATACTGCAGGTATTTTTGATAATCCTGAACCCCGACCATTAAGCGGAAGCACTGTTGCAGACCGCGCCATAACCCCCGCCAGCTGAAGGCCCGGGATGCCGGCGTAGCAGCAGGATGGCAGCGGATAATCTGCCATTTTCCCTGCGGCCGCCGGACCTGATATATCGCATCAGACATGACGCACCGCCTTATTGCGCAGCGTCACTGAGGATTCCTGAACGGTCGGCCGATCGCTGCGCAGCGCCCGGCGAATGACAAAAAAGGCAGAAATCAGCATCGTAACCGCCACCAGCATAAAGAAGGCGCACAGTCCGGCGTTGATCTGATTGCTGAACACGATAGTCTGCATATCGGCCACGCTTTTGGCGGGCGCAATGATCACGCCTTCCTCCAGCCCTTTTCGGAACTTAGCGGCCTGCGCCAGGAAACCGATAGCCGGTTTTTCATGGAAGATTTTCTGCCAGCCCGCCGTCATCGAGGTGATAAACAACCAGACCGTCGGCAGGATGGTGACCCAGGCGTAACGCTGCTTCTTCATTTTGAACAGCACCACAGTGCCCAGAATCAGTGCCATTGAGGCCAGCATCTGATTGCCGATGCCAAACAGCGGCCACAGGGTGTTAATACCGCCCAGCGGATCGACGACGCCCTGATAAACAAAGAATCCCCAGCCTGCAACAGCGACAGTGGTGCCCGCCATATTGCCCAGCCAGGAGCGGTTATTTGCCAGAGAGGGCACAACCGTTCCCACCAGGTCCTGCACCATAAAGCGGCAGGCGCGGGTGCCGGCATCCACCGCGGTCAGGATAAACAGCGCTTCAAACAGAATAGCGAAGTGATACCAGAACGCCATCATCGCGCGGCTGTTGAAGATTTCGGTGATGATATGGGCCATACCCACCGCAAAGGTCGGCGCACCACCGGCCCGGGACAGAATCGAACCTTCACCCACATCGCGTGCAATACCACTCAGCATTTCGGGTGTTACGACAAAACCCCAGCCGTTGATGACCTGTGAAGCGCTTTCTACGGTGGTGCCAATCAGCGCGGCAGGCGAGTTCATGGCAAAGTAGATACCCGGATCCAGCACCGAGGCACAAATCAGTGCCATGATCGCGACAAAGGACTCCATCAGCATGGCACCATAGCCAATAAAGCGAATGTGGCTCTCACGCTCGACCAGTTTTGGTGTGGTGCCGCTGGAAACCAGCGCATGGAAGCCAGAAATCGCCCCGCAGGCGATCGTGATAAACAGGAACGGGAACATCGCACCAGCAAAGACCGGGCCGGTGCCGTCGATAAAGCGGGTAACGGCCGGCATCTTCAGCTCTGGCAGGGCGAAGACGATCCCCACGGCCAGACCGGCAATAACGCCGATTTTCAGGAAGGTCGACAGATAATCACGCGGAGCCAGTAACAACCAGACCGGCAGTACTGAGGCGATAAAACCATAGATGACCAGTACCCAGGTCAGCGACGTCCCTTTCAGTGTAAAGAAGGGGCCCCAGTAAGGATGCTGCGCGACGTCGCCACCATAGATAATCGCCGCCATCATCAGCACAAAACCAATCAGCGAGACCTCAGCGATTTTCCCCGGGCGGATAAAGCGCATGTAGACGCCCATAAACAGCGCGATAGGAATCGTGGCCGCAATGGTAAAGAGCCCCCACGGGCTGTTCGCCAGGGCTTTAACCACCACCAGCGCCAGCGCCGACAGAATAATGATCATCACGCCCAGCGCACCGAGCATGGTCACCACACCGGCAAACGGCCCCAGCTCCTGCCGGGCCATTTCGCCCAGCGATCGGCCATCGCGGCGGGTGGAGATAAACAGGATCAGGAAATCCTGCACCGCGCCCGCCAGCATGACGCCAACCAGAATCCAGATGGTGCCGGGCAGGAAGCCCATCTGCGCCGCCAGGATCGGACCAACCAGCGGCCCGGCTCCGGCTATCGCCGCAAAGTGGTGGCCAAACAGCACCCACTTATTTGTCGGGACATAATCGAGTCCATCGCTCAGTCGCTCGGCGGGTGTCATCCGGCGATCGTCAAGTTCGAAGATATTGCGGGCGATAAACAGGCTGTAGAAGCGGTAAGCGATGCTGTAACAGGCGACAGCGGCTATCACCAGCCAGACTGCGTTGACGTGTTCGCCGCGGCTGAGGGCCAGCATGGCGAAAGCGCCCGCGCCGATTAACGCCACCACTAACCAGATGACACTGGTTTTGACGTTTTTCATGACTAACTCCTTGTGAGGACCGAGAGGGAAGCGATCGAAAACAACGAGCTAAACTTAATGTAATGGAATGTAAGTGAAAGTTAATCAGTGGAGAAGTGTGAAGCGGGGTACAAATTTAACTTTTTTGCAATACTGTCAGGCGGGGAGCGGGCGGGATAACCAGCGTTATCCCGCCCGGAGCAGGGGGCAGTGACCTGCCGGTCAGGCGGCGGGACGCGCCACGACGCTGCGGGTTTCCATGCGGACTTCGGCGATAGTGACATCAATCACGTCAGTGACACGGTAAACTACGTCGCCTTTAATCTGCACGCTGCCGTTCTCCTGGCTGCAGACCAGCTCATCACGCACCGCGTGAATGAACGGTGCCGGGATAAAGGCCACCGCGCCATTTTCCAGCAGGCGAACGCGCATACCGCCGCGCGACACATCGATGATCTCGGCGCTGAAGCGACGATCGGTGGCCGCGAAAGGCGCCAGATAGCGCGCATAGAGCCAGTCACCCACATCGCGCTCTGCCATCCGGTTCAGACGGCGACGCTCACTCATCGTGATCGTGACGGCCTCATCCGGGCGGGAGGCCTGCTCGCCACGGATAATCGCTTTCAGCAGACGATGGTTCACCATATCGCCGAATTTACGAATCGGGGAGGTCCAGGTGGCGTACGCCTCCAGTCCCAGCCCGAAGTGCGGGCCTGGCTCGGTGCTGATCTCTGCAAAGGTCTGGAAACGGCGAATGCGGCTGTCCAGGAACGGGGTCGGCAGGGCGTCAAGTTCACGACGCAGCACGCGGAACCCTTCCAGCGTCGTAATCGCCTGCGCATCTGCCGTTACGCCGTGGCTGGCCAGAACGGCAGCCGCCTGCTCGGCATTAGTGGTGTCGAAACCGGCATGGACGTTGTAAATTCCGAAGCCGAGGCGATCGCGCAGAACCTGTGCCGCGCAGATGTTGGCCAGAATCATCGACTCTTCAACGATGCGGTTAGCGATGCGGCGCGGTTCAGCCACAATCTCCAGCACTTCACCTTGATCACCCAGCAGGAAGCGGTAGTCGGGACGATCTTTAAACACCAACGCGTGTGTCTGACGCCATTCGCTGCGCGCCAGGCAGAGGCGATGCAGCAGACGAATCTGCTCTGCAATTGCCTCGCTTTCCGGCTGCCAGCTGCCGCTGTTTTCCAGCCAGTCAGAGACATTGTCGTAGGCCAGCTTCGCTTTGGATTCAATCCAGGCGGCAAAAAACGTCACGTCATCGCCCAGTGAACCATCCGCTGCCACGGTCACACGGCAGGCAAGGGCCGGACGGCGCACATCAGGACGCAGCGAGCAGACATCATCAGAGAGCTCGCGCGGCAGCATCGGGATATTAAAACCTGGCAGGTAGTTGGTGAAGGCGCGCTGGGCAGCGACCTTATCAAGCTGACTGCCTTCAGCGACCCAGGCGGTAGGATCAGCGATAGCAATGGTCAGACGCAGGGAGCCATCTTCCAGCGCCTCTGCAAACAGTGCATCGTCCATATCCTGGGTGCTGGCGCTGTCGATGGTCACGAAACTGAGCGCGGTAAGATCTTCACGCGTCAGATTTTCGTCCAGCATCTCGCCAAAGCTGACGTCGGGCGCTTCACGCTCCAGGTTATGACGCGACAGCGTCACCCACCACGGTGCCAGGTGATCGTCGGCTTTGACAATAAAATCGGTGAGTTCGGCGTAAAAGCCGCGATCGCCTTTCAGCGGATGACGACGCATCTCTGCCACGGCCCAGTCGCCATTTTCGAATTGATGGCTGACATCGCGCGCCGGGCGACACTGAATCGCATCTTTCAGCAGGGGATGGTCCGGCACGATCGACAGGCGATCGTCTTTCTTCTGCACCCGGCCGACAAAGCGGCTCAGGAACGGCTCAACCAGGGTTTCCGGCTCAGCGCTCTCGCGATCTTTATCGCTGTGGATCACCGCAACAATACGATCGCCATGCATTACTTTCTTCATCTGCGGAGGCGGAATGAAGTAACTCTTCTGGGCATCGACTTCCAGGAAGCCGAAACCTTTTTCGGTGCCTTTAACGACGCCTTCAGCACGAGGCGTTTGCGAATGGAGCTTCTCTTTCAGCTGCGCGAGCAGCGGGTTATCCTGGAACATAATTTTTCGTTTCGTGGCCTGATTGCGGCTGACAGTTTTACGCGATTCGACGCCGCGCGGCAAGGCAAAAAGCCGGACGAGCCGGCTTTTCAGGACGCGGTGAGACCGCTGTCAGGCGATGCGCTGATCGGCCAGCGCCGATGACAGTTCCAGCTTCACCGGTACAGATTTAGACGTTGGTGTACCACTGCCGTCGCCGAAGCTGTTCAGCGGCACCAGCGGGTTGGTTTCCGGGTAATAGGCCGCCAGGTTACCGCGCGGAATATTGTAGGGAACCAGCTTAAAGCCGCTGACGCGACGGGTGATGCCATCGTTCCACAGCGTTTCGATGTCCACATTCTGGCCTTCCGTGAAGCCCAGATCGGCCATGTCGTCCGGGTTGATAAACACCACTTCACGCTGACCAAACACGCCACGATAACGGTCATCAAGGCCGTAAATGGTGGTGTTGTACTGATCGTGTGAGCGCAGCGTCTGCAGTGTGAAAGGCACTGCCTGATCAAGCGTCGGGAAGAGCGAATCCGGCAGGGATGAAGCGCAGAACTCCGCTTTCTGACTTGGCGTATTGAAGCGTAACTCCGCCGCCGCGTTACCCAGATAGAAGCCACCCGGAATATCGCATTTAGCGTTAAAGTCAGCAAAGCCCGGAATAGTGGCGGCGATATGCTCGCGGATCAGATTGTAATCACCCGCCAGTTCGCGCCATTTCACCTTGTCACTGCCAAGCACGGCTTCAGCGATACCGGCCACGATCGCCGTCTCTGAACGCTGTGTATCCGCCAGCGGGATGCCGATCCCTTCAGAGGCGTGCACCATGCTGAAAGAATCTTCGACCGTGATGAACTGATTGCCGGTCGCCTGCCGATCGCGCTCGGTACGGCCCAGCGTCGGCAGAATCAGCCCTTCGTGACCCGGCACCAGATGGCTGCGGTTCAGTTTAGTGCTGATATGCACGGTCAGGCCACAGCGTGACAGCGCCTCTTCAGTACGGGGTGAATCGGGTGCCGCCGCCGCCAGGTTGCCGCCCAGTGCGATCAGCACTTTGACTTCATCACGCAGCATCGCGTTTAGCGCCTCAACGGTATTGTGGCCTGGCGCGCGCGGTGGTTCGAAGCTGAAGTGGTTACCCAGCGCATCCAGGAAGGCCTTAGCCGGTTTCTCATCAATGCCCATCGTGCGGTTACCCTGCACGTTACTGTGCCCGCGCACCGGGCAGAGGCCAGCGCCTTTTTTGCCCAGCTGACCAAACAGCAGCTGCAGGTTAGTGATCTCCCGCACTGTATCGACCGAGTGCTTGTGCTGGGTAATCCCCATCGCCCACGTACAGATCACCCGGTCTGCGCTTTGATAGATAGCTGCGGCTTCGCGGATCTGCGCCTGTGTCAGGCCGGACTGCGCCACAATCTGCATCCAGCTGGTGTTATCCACGGCGTCGAGATAGGCCTCAATGCCGTGGGTTTTAGCGTTGATAAAGGTCTGGTCAAACAGGCCAGGTTCGCCCGCTGCCAGACGCGCGCGATGGGTCTCCAGCAGAGATTTCACCATTCCGCGCACCGCCGCCATATCTCCGCCCAGGTTCGGCTGGTAATAGGCCGAGCTGATGTTACCCGCTTTGGACGTGACGACTTCCAGCGGCTTCTGCGGATCGGCAAAGCGTTCCAGACCGCGCTCGCGCAGGGTATTAAAGGTGACGATCTTCGCACCGTGGTCGGCCGCATGACGCAGACTGTGCAGCATACGCGGATGGTTGGTGCCGGGGTTCTGCCCGAAGACAAAAATGGCATCAGCGTGATCGAAATCATCCAGACGAATGGTGCCCTTACCCACGCCGATACTGCGCTTCAGGCCGGTGCCGCTGGCTTCATGGCACATGTTAGAGCAGTCGGGGAAGTTATTGGTGCCCATCAGGCGACCGAACAGCTGATAGAGCCAGGAGGCTTCATTGCTGGCGCGGCCGGAGGTATAGAGCTCCATCTGATTCGGATGATCCATCGCACTGATGTGTTGTGCAATCAGAGCAAAAGCCGCATCCCAGCTGATCGGCTCGTAGTGATCGGTTTCGGCGTTGTAGCGCAGCGGATGGGTCAGACGGCCCTGATACTCCAGGAAGTAGTCGCTCTGCGTGTAGAGCGTGGTGACGCTGTGTTTAGCGAAGAAGTCAGGATCAACAACGCGGCGTGTCGCTTCCCAGGTGACCGCTTTGGCCCCGTTTTCGCAGAAACTGAAGGTACTTTTGTTGTCATCGCCCCAGGCGCAGCCCGGACAGTCAAACCCGCGGGCTTTGTTCATGCGCATCAGATTGCGCATATTTTTCAGAGCCGCTTTGCTGTCAAGAACGAAACGCGTGGTGGCTTCCAGTGATCCCCAACCGCCCGCAGCGGCGCGGTAAGGTTTTATTTGGCGTTTAAATTTCATAAGTGCAGGCTTTTATAATTGGCATTATTGTTTGGTGTTTGTTATCAGGTTATAGCCTGATGGTGAAAGGAAGTCTGCAGCTATCCTCAAATCTTGTCTAATTGATTGACATAATGGTGCGATAGCTGGCGTTTATCGTACAGGCGCCCGAAGTGTGATGCTGGTCAGACTTTGCCCGTTTTTAACCTGCTGATAACAGGAGTTCTCGCCACATCAGACACATACTTCCTGTTTGCATCCAGCGAGGCGTAATCCGATGAAACAGCTGACCAGCCAGATCCATGCGTTCGGCAAAGCATTAATGATGCCTATCTCAGTTATCGCGGCCGCAGGCATTTTTCTGGGGCTGGCGGCGGCGATGCAGAACCCGGCCGTCACCGGCGAAGCGTTTGCCCAGATGCAGGTACCGCAGTTAATCATTGGCTTTATCCGTAAAGTGGCCGGCGCGCTGTTTACTAATCTGCCGCTCTTCTTTGCCGTAGCGACCGCTATCGGACTGGCAAAGGCGGAAAAGCCGACCGCCGCTTTTGCCGCCGTGATTGGCTACATCGTCATGAATGTCGGCATCAGCGCCACCCTGGCGGCCAGTGGGATCACCGCTGCCACCACGACACCTGCCGCCCTGCAGCAGGCGGGACTGGACCAGACTGCCGCAATGATGATGTCGGCGGAATATATCAACATGCTGGGCATCTTTACCTACAACATGAGCGTGCTGGGCGGGGTAATCGCCGGACTGGTGACGGTGGTGCTGCACAATCGCTTTTACACACAGCAACTGCCCACGGCGATCAGTTTCTTCAGCGGACGGCGGTTTGTGCCGATTGTCACCGTGGTCTGCCTGCCGCTGGTCGGGGTACTGCTGGCGCTGATCTGGCCAACCATAGGCAGCGGCATCGCCTGGATAGGTCAGATGATCGGTAAAAGTGGCCAGTATGGTGCGTTTCTGCTGGGCACATTCGAGCGCATTCTGATCCCCACCGGCCTTCATCACATTCTGAATGAAACCGTGCGATTTACCCCCATCGGTGGCATGGCGGTCGTGGATGGCCAGACGGTGGTCGGCGCGCTGAACATCTTCAATGCCTCGCTGACGCATCCGGGATCAATTTCAGATGAGACGCTGCGTTCCGCCACGCAGTTTCTGGCTCAGGGTAAAATCCCCGTCATGATGTTTGGATTGCCCGCCGCGGCGCTGGCGATCTACCACACTGCGCGACCAGAGCATAAACAGCGGGTCAGGGCGCTGGTGATGGCCGGCGCGCTGACGTCGTTTACAACCGGCATTACAGAACCGCTGGAGTTCTGCTTTATCTTTGTTTCTCCCGTGCTCTATCTGCTGCATGCATTTCTCACCGGCCTGTCGTTTATGCTGATGTCGATGCTGCATCTGATGATTGGCAATGTGCAGGGCGGCATCATCGACCTGGTCGTATTCGGCATGCTGGGCGGCGCAAAAACGCACTGGTGGTGGACGCTGGCGCTGGGAGCAATCTATGCACCTGTTTACTACTCTGCATTCCGGCTGGTGATCACCCGAATGAATGTTGAGACGCCGGGCCGCGAATCGGAGGATGAAAAACCGCAGCAGGTGGCCGCTGATGAGCGCACCCAGGTCATTATCAGTGGATTAGGCGGGGAGGCCAACATTGAGGATGTCGATTGCTGCTTTACCCGGTTGCGGGTAAGGGTGAAAGCCATGAATGAGGTCGTCGATCAGACGCTGATGAGTACCGGTGCCAACGGGGTCAACCGCGTCAGTGACCATGACGTTCAGGTGATCTATGGCCCGCAGGTCGAGAAGATTGCAAGTGAGGTTAAACGTGCGCTGGGCGTGGCCTGAACCGGCCTGAATGCCTCGGCACGGGCCGCTGTCCGCGCCATTCTGCCGGACCTGACCGGCCTGTGCCGTTATGCTTAATGTAACTAAAGAAAGGGCGCCCCTAATGGGAGGCGTTTTTTTGCCGATATAGCGACACTGTCCTCTTTATTTTCGGAACGTTGTGATGTCGTTAAAAAAATCCTCCCTGATTATTTTCTCTTTTCTGCTGGTGCTGTTTCTGGCCAGCGTGGCGATCAGTACCTCCTTGTTGTTTCAGAGCAATCACTCCCTGAATGCGGTCAATAAAGAAATTCGCGTGGTGCTTTCGGTGATCGACCCGATCAACCACAGCCGTACGCTGCGTGTCCGCCTGATGGAATATATGAAAGAGACGGAAGGCAGCGATGCCAGCAATCCCGCCACGCTGGACAGCGTACGGACTGTCGCCGGTAAAGCGGATGCGGCCTTTGAGGCCTACATGAATGCTCCGCGCCTGCCGGGCGAAGAGGCGGACGCGGAGGCCTATCGTCAGGCTTATCAGGCGTATCGCCAGCAGGGACTGCAGCCGTTAATTGAGGCGGCAGAGGCACACGACCAGCTACGTTTTAAAAACCAGATCGCCACCGTGATTCGCCTTGATCGCCAGTATGAGATCATCCTGGACCGGGTGCTGGCGCAGCATGAGGCTTATGCCAGGAAACTGAACAGCGATGCGCAGAGCCACTTCTCGACGGGCGTCATGCTGCAGGGACTGTCGGGTGTGCTGTTCTTTGCCATCATTATCGCGATCTATCTCTTCATGAAACGTTATGTGCTGGCACCCCTTAACGATGCGCAGGCGCACTGCAAGCTGATTGCGGCAGGCGTACTGGATTCCGTGGTGCCGGTTAAGCCTGGCTCGCGCAGTGAAATCCAGTTGCTGATGGGATCGCTGGAGCAGATGCGCAGCGCGCTGACCGCCATCATTCTTCAGGTACGGGATTCCACCCGTTCCGTCTCTACCGCTTCGCAGGAGATTGCCGCAGGCAACATCGATCTGGCCTCGCGGACCGAGCAGCAGGCTGCGGCGCTGACCGAAACCGCGGCCAGCATGGAGCAGCTGGGTGCCACGGTGAAGCAGAATACTGAAAACGTTTTCGAAGCCTGCCGTCTGACCAGTGAAGCGGTGAAGAACGCAGAGAGTGGCGAAAAAGTGTCGCAGGACGTCGTGGTCTCTATGGGACTCATCAACACCAGTTCGAAGAAGATTGAGGAGATCACCACGGTCATCGACAGCATTGCTTTCCAGACCAACATTCTGGCGCTGAACGCCGCCGTCGAAGCGGCCCGCGCGGGCGAGCAGGGACGCGGTTTTGCAGTGGTCGCGGGCGAAGTGCGCAATCTGGCCCAGCGCAGCGCCACGGCCGCTAAAGAGATAGGGAGCCTGATTGCCGAATCGGTTTCAATCATCCGCACCGGCTCTGATCAGGTCAGCCGCACCGGCGAGGCGATGAATGCAATTATCTCCTCGGTCGGCCGTGTGAATGAGCTGATGGAACATATCTCAACCGCGTCGGATGAGCAGAGTCGGGGCATCGGTCAGATCGAACAGGCGGTGACCGAGATGGACGGTGTGACCCAGCAGAACTCGGCGCTGGTGCAGGAGTCAGCCGCCGCGTCCGCCTCGCTGGAGGAACAGGTGCAGTATCTGACGCAGTCGGTCGCCACGTTCCGTCTGGCAGGCCAGTAACCCTTACGTCTGAGCCTTAGCCGCGTGAGACCGGGCTGCGGTTTCACGTGGCAATAGCGTAATAAACGCGCAGGTTGATTCAGTAACTTGTGGCCGGGAAAGGATCGGCGTAAAACAGGGCTTTCATCGTTAAGGGGGCGTCATGCTAATCAGCACCGAAAGTGCCCGCAGCAGCAGCGCCGATACCCGTCTGGCCTGCACGCTGGCCGCCACCGCAGGCGCGCTGAACACCGCCGCCTTTGAGATCGTCGGCTTTTTTTCCGCTAATATGACCGGTAATGTTTCGCTGCTCTCCGATCAGCTGGCCAAAGCGAATGCGGGACCGGTCCTCTTTTTCTGTCTGTCGTGCTGCTTTTTATAGCGGGCTCCGCCTGTTCGACGCTGATCATTAATGCGGGGCAGCGCCGGAATATCCGCACCATTTATGCCTTTGTCATTCTCACTGAGGGTGCCGCGCTGATGATACTGGGGGGCGTGGTGCCGCTCTTTTCCCCTCGCGCTACGGGGGTGGTGTTAATTACCAGTTTGAGCTTTTTAATGGGCCTGCAAAATGCGGTCGTCACCCGAATCTCCAATGCCCGGGTACGTACAACCCACGTTTCCGGCACGGCGACGGATATCGGCATTGAGCTGGCAATGCTGTTTGAAGTGCTTCGGCGCAAAGCGTCACCTAAAGAGACGCCGCTCTATTTCAGCCGCCTTCGCCTGCACTCTCTCACACTGCTGGCGTTTCTTGCAGGCGGGGTTGCCGGAATAGGGCTTTACAGGCTGCTCGGTAATGACTTTCTGCTGCCGGTGGGGGGCGGATTAATCTGTCTGGCGCTGAAAACGATTTTCACCCGAGGGGGGAAACAAAAAGGCGAGGCGAGTGTTTAAGGCAGGCGTTCAGACTTTTCGCCCGGGAAGCGTCGCGGCCTCCTGACGATCGTTCACGCAGTAGCCGCGTCTGCTGACGTCACGCGGTTCACCTGAGGGACATCAGCAGGGGGCTTTCTGTTCAGTGGAGTACAGTCATCAGTCGAAGACACCGTTGATTACTGCGGTCACGATAGCCGTACTCAGGGCGATGAGAACTAAATCGTTACCCACAGCCCGCCACTCGTAGCCGGGATAATAGGGCAGTTCATTAACCATCGACGCCGGCAGGCTTTTCTTCGCGATGCCTGGCGGTAGCGGTTTACCTCGCGCAACATTTTTGGCAATGCCCGGCGGCAGGGATGGGTAACCGACCAGACCAGAGTTTACCGCAAGCGTTCGTGCCCGGGAGAAGGAAAGGTCCGCGCTGACACGATCAGGTTGGCCGTGGTTTTTACGTTCCTGTTGTCTCTCTTTCGGCTTATCGTCATGACGTCCCTGATTGCCGTGAGCACCCTTATTTTCATGATGGCCATTGCCATTGCCGGGATTTGCATAAACTGGCGAAGCAGAAACGGCGACACCCAGAACCAGCGCCACGAGTGAAACCAGAGGGCGATGCTTTTGCATGAGTCTGACTCCTCAGGATGAACGTATCACTTTTATTAATAGATTATGAACAGAAATCACGCCGGGGGGAAATGTGATCAGGCGCGATGAAAAAATGGCGCTGTGTGGCCAGACACGCCTCTGCAGCCTCCCGAATAGCCTGTTGCGCTGCAGGAAAGCGGTAAGGGCGTCTCTTCAGCCGGGATGGTCAGGTATCGCTATCTGGCCCCGCTTTCCTCCGCCGGTAGCCTGTCAGGGCCGGATATGCGCCGGCTAATGATCCGGCGGGGGCGGGAGCGCTGAGCAGCATACCAGACGCAAGGCTGGACGCATCAGGGCCAATGAACTGGCCGTCAGCTGATACGCTGACGCTGCTCACGACGATACTTATGATAATCTTCATCGCACTCAACAGAACAGAAAGCCGTATCAGCCACCACAGATTCATCTTTGCACCAGATGCACATGCCGTCGGGACTCACGACTTTTGGCTTACGTGCTGCCAGGGAGGCCGCAAGATGCGCCTCTTCACGCTCCTGAGCTAAATCTATCTCATCCATAAATAACCCTAACCTCTTCAAATTTTAATTATTAAAACATAAATCGTTATCTGCAAAAAATATTCATACGACAGAATAGCCTGATCGCTGCCGCAGCTTCAGCAGAGGGGGCCGCTTCGCAGAGAAAATCTGCCTGTTTGCGCATAACAGGATAGCGGCATCTGGCGATAAGGCGACACTTAAAATACTGGCGTCCCACAACGTCTGCCCCTGCACACCCTGTTTATGTGTGAAGAGAAGCAGTCGTTCACCCACTGCCCTGAAACATTACCCCTTAGCGTTATGTTTGCCTCAGGCGTCTGGTCTGGCGAGAAGCGGATACAGTGCACAATGGCGACCGCTGCGGTTTTTTCTCCTGGTGGCTAATTCGCTTAACTCTCTCTATGATGGCATTTTTTCCCGAGGTTTATCGGGGCCGATCAAATCAATGAGTCAGGAAAGTACCCTAGCGATGACTTTATTAAATGACCTCGATCTGCGTCAGCTGGAAGCTTTCTCAGCGGTAATTTCTGCGGGCAGCGTTACCGCAGCCGCTAAAGCGCTGAACCGTTCACAGCCCGCCGTTTCCCGTCTGATTCAGGAGCTGGAGCAGTCGCTGGGTTATCCCCTGTTTATTCGCAATGGTCCGCGCATTCATCCATCAGAAGAGGCGTTACAGCTGCATCAGTATGTGCAGAAGGCGCTGCTGTCATTGCAGCAGATCCGCTTACGTGCGCAGGAAATTGCCCACCAGCAGCATCGCCCACTCACTATTGCCGCAACCCCCGCGCTGGCTGCCGGATTGCTGCCGCAGGCACTGTCCATGCTGACGCTGCAAAACAAAGTACACATCATCAGTGAATCCGCCGTACAGATCGCACATGCGGTGATCACCGCCGAGGCCGATATCGGCTTATGCAGTCTGCCACTGGAGCATCATGCGGTAGATCTGCACTGGATTGGGCAGGCACACTGCGTGGTGGCGTTGCCGGAGGATGATGTGCTGGCAGCGAACAGTGAGCTGTCGCTGAGCCAGCTGGCAGGCCGTCGTCTGATTGCCCCGTGGAGCCCGCAGCGTCTGCGTGGACGCTATGAAAACGCGCTGAAGAAGGTCAAAGCACCGCTGCTGGAAACCATCGAAACTAACGCCTCGGCAAATATTCTGGGCTGTGTGCGGGCGGGATTAGGTGTAGCCATTCTCGAACCGGTTACGGGATGGGGGATGCCGCTTGCCGGTGTGGCGATCCGTCCGCTGCAGGAAGCGATCCCCTATTTTTTTGGCGTGATCACCCCTCAGGGCCGTCAGATTTCCGCTGCATCGCAGGCGCTGGTGGACGCGCTGGTGGAGGCCGCCGCGCAGCTTCTGCCAGGGTTTGAACGACTGGCTGCCAGTGAACATCCTCGCATTATGCGCATCATCAACCAGACCTGATTCCGCCTTATACTCCCGCGTCTTATTTCCGGCCAAAACCGAATCGGCCATTTCCTCGCGTTACCGGCAGGCGGATTTGGCTGAGCGTCTGGTCAATAATCTCTAAGAAATCAGTGCTTATATCGTTTGCTGCATAAGATATAAGAAATCCATTGGTCAGTGTCTGAGCGCAGATCTTGACTCCGGTCAGGGGCAGGTGGATTATGCGAAAACTTACTTCTTACTATGCGTTTTAATGATTGTTAGTGGTTAATTATGTTTTTTGTTAATGATGAAAACCACAGCAGTCCCGGCGTGTTTTAACGGTTTTCGCCTGCTCATGGGCGATCGCGGACATCAGGGAAATCTCGCTATGACGTATGCCGCCAAAGGTCTTGCCGCGCTGGAAGCTCAGCTTCAGCAGGATCTGGAATTTCTGGAACTGCCTGCCAAATCCTGGGTACCGGAACGCAGCTTTGAGCATGCACCGGTGCGCGATGTGGTGGTGATCGGCGCGGGTATGTGTGGCCTGGCCGCGCTGGCAAAGTTACGGCTGACCGGCATCAGCAACGTGGTGGCCTATGATGCTGCTCCTGCCGGACAGGAAGGGCCGTGGGTCACCTTCGCGCGCATGGAAACGCTGCGTTCGCCGAAAACGCTGCACGGCCCGGCTCTGGGTCTTGCGCAGTTGACTTTCCGCGCCTGGTTTACGGCACAGTGGGGCCATGAGGCCTGGCAGGCGCTGGACAAGATCCCCAAGGCGCAGTGGATGGATTACCTGATCTGGTATCGCTTTGTATTGAATCTGCCGGTGCAGAACAATGTGCGCGTCCGCAACATCGCGCAGGCTGGCGAGCTGATTGCGCTGGATCTGGATGGCGCCGAAACCGGCCGCGTCTATGCCCGCCGTCTGGTGCTGGCTACCGGGCGTTCAGGACTGGGTGGCTTTGCCGTACCGGATTTCCTGCAAGGCATCGATCGCCGCTTCTGGGCACATTCCGCCGATGATATCGACTTTGCAGCGTTACAGGGCAAACGTGTTGCGGTCATTGGCGCAGGGGCATCATCGATGGATAACGCAGCCACGGCACTGGAGCAGGGCGCGGCTGAGGTCGACCTGCTGATTCGTCGTAAGGCGATGCCGCGTATTAATAAGATGACAGGCATCAGCAGTCAGGGTGTGGTGCACGGTATGCATCACCTGCCGGACGCGTGGAAGTGGAAGTTCGTCGACTATACCGCGGCGACACAAACCCCGCCACCGCGTGCTTCCACCCTGCGCGTATCCCGTCATGATAATGCGCGTTTCTTCCTTGACTGTGGCATTAACGCCGTCCGGCAGGACGCGGAAGGCTTGCTGATTGAGACTACGCAGGGCGCACTGCGCTACGACTTTCTGATCGCCGCCACCGGCTTCACCAACGATTTTCATGGCCGCCCGGAGTTTGCTGCTATCGCACCGCATATCCGTAGCTGGTCCGACGGTCGCTATCAACCAGAGATGGGACCGGCGCGTCAGAACATGCTGGACGCGCCGGATCTTGGCCCATCGTTTGAGTTTCGCGAGTTGACGCCCGGTGCCTGCCCGATGCTGGCACACATCCACTGCTTTAACGATGCCGCGATGCTGACGCACGGCAAAGTCTCCGGTGATATCCCGGCCGTCAGTGCGGGAGCCGATCGTCTGGTGCGTGGCATTGCCGCCTCGCTGTTTGCCGAAGATGTTGAGCAGCATTTCGCCAGTCTGCACGCTTACGACACCCCGGAATTACAGGGCGATGAATGGGTGGATTCAACCCCAGCACTAAAACAGGAGAATGCACTTTGAGCGACGCTATAGATCAGGCAGCCGGTTTGTCCCCGACGAGGCGTTATACCAGACGCGCCGCCTGCGTCCCGAGTTTGTTGACGGCGCCGAAGCATGCCGACAGTCTGTGCTCACCCCGCAGGACGATCAGGGATTGTCCGCGGCGCTGCGCCTGGCGCTGGCGCAGCGCATGGCGGTCCTGAACGACGATGTCCCGCTGCAACAGGCTTATCAGGCGCAGCTGGCGGAACTGACTCCGTCTGAAACGCTGCTGGCACTGGCTGCTGGCAGCACCGTGACGGAAGAGCCGCTGGCCACCCTTGCCCATCATACCGACAGGGTAACCCGGCAACCTGACCAGGCGACTGAACAGCACATCCGCCTGCTGGAGCAGGCCGGCCTGACCGCTCCGCAGATTGTCGCGCTGTCAGAACTGATTGCGTTTGTTAACTTCCAGACCCGCGTTACGGCTGGCTTACGTCTGATGAGGTCCGCATGATTCCGTCGGTTAATCTCAAGCCGCTGCACTGGCATCCCTATATCACGCCAGTAGAGGTTGAACAGGCGACCCCAGCGCAGCTTGAGGCAATGAAAGTCACGCCATCTAACAAGAAAATTTCTGAGTATGTCCGCACGCTGGTTCACGATCCGGAGAGCTACACCGCCCGTACCGGATTGTTCAACGCAATTATGTATGTTGAAGCGGGGCTGGACCGTGCAGATCGTGAACTGGGCGCGCTGGGGGCGTCAATCGTTAACGGTTGCCGCTACTGTGCAGTGGTGCATGCGCGTCGTCATGCACAGCTGGCCAGCAGTGACGCAGTGGTCAGCGCGATCTACTTTGACAGAGCGGATGTATTGGGTGAACGCGACGCCGCGATCTATCACTTTGCCCGTCGTTTATCTGTCACGCCGTCCGAAGCCACCCCGGACGATGTCGCTGCGCTGCGCGCTGTCGGCATGAACGATCAGGAAATTATCGACCTGATCCACGCTATCGCCATCTTTGGCTGGGCCAATCGTCTGATGCATGTGCTTGGCCATGCTGACCTGAACAAATAAGGGCTGAGGATGTTAGAACTCAAGAATATTGCGCTGGCCTACGGCAGCAATCCGATCCTGAAAGGGGTCGATCTGACGGTAAAACGGGGCGATGTGGTGTCGATTATCGGGCCAAGCGGCACAGGTAAAACCACCTTACTGCGCTGCATTAATTATCTGGCGAAGCCGTCAGCCGGGACCATTCAGCTTGATCAGATCCGGATGGATTACCCGTCACCCGATAAAGCGGCAATCCAGGCGATCCGTCTGCGCACCGCGATGGTATTTCAGCAGTTCAACGTTTTTAAAAACATGACCGTGCTGGAAAATGTGATGGACCCGCTGATTGTCATACAGCGTAAAACGAAACAGCAGGCGCGCGACATCGCCCTGCAGGAGCTGGAGCGTGTGGGCCTCGGGGCAAAGCGCGATCACTATCCCTCACAGCTCTCGGGTGGCCAGTTGCAGCGTACCGGTATTGCCCGCGCACTGGCGGTGCGTCCGGATGTGATGCTGTTCGATGAACCGACCTCATCGCTCGATCCCGAGCTGGTGGGAGAGGTGCTTAAAGTCATTAAGGACGTGGCGTCATCCGGCATTACCTCGCTGCTGGTGACGCATGAGATGCAGTTCGCTAAAAGCATTTCGAATCGCATCGTGTTTATGGACCAGGGTGTGGTGGCTGCGCAGGGAACGCCTGCAGAGATGTTCGATAACCCGACGCTGCCACGCCTTGCCCAGTTCCTCAACTCAGAAAAAGTATTCTAATAATTAAGGAAACAGAGAGATGCCTGCAATCAAAACCTCATTACGTCGCCTGGCCGCACCCGGTATCATCGCACTGGCCCTTATCAGCGGTAATAGCTTTGCGGACGCCGTACGCACCATCAAAATTGCTACCGCCGCCGAATCCAAACCGCTGTCATGGGGCGCGATCGGTCATGAGCCAGAGGGGTATGAACCGGACGTGCTGAAAGCCATTAACGCGAAACTGCCACAGTACAAATTTGTCATGGAAGGTGCAGCGGACATCGCGCAGGAAACCGGTCTGGTGACCGGCAAATATGACATGGCAACAGGCGGCTATTATAAAGCGCCTGCACGCAGCAAACAGTTCCTGATCCCGGATGCCCCGATCGGTGCCAGCCTGATGAAGATTTACAGCCGCAGCGACAGCAATATCAACGGGATGAAAGATCTGGTTGGTAAAAATATCGTGCCGGTAACCGCAGGCGGGGGCGTCTATAAATTTGTTACTCAGTGGCAGCAGGATAACCCCAACGACAAAATCACCATCAAAGCGTCGAGCGCGGGGGTGCCTTATCCGGACCGTCTGAAAGAAGTACAGAATGGTAAATATGACGCGCTGATTCTGCCCTCAAACCTGGGTGAGCAGACGGTGATCGACAACCAGAAGCTGGCGATCAAAGCCAGTGAGCCGGTGGTCATTAACAACACCTACGTGCTGATCCACCGTTCTGCTGAAAACCAGGCGCTGAATGATGACATCACCAAAACCCTGAAGGCGCTGAAGGCGGACGGTACGCTGGATAAACTGGCGCAGAAATGGTTTGGCGAAGACGTTACGAAGTACATGAAGTAACAGATTCACTGCGCCCGGTACTGAGCCGGGCGCAGGCTATCCTTTTTAGCAGGAGTGTTTCCCCGTGAATCTATCTTCCATGATTCCAGAACTGCTGTCAGCGCTGCCTTTAACGCTCGGCATCATGTTTGTGGCAATGATTGCCGGCTTCTTTCTGGCGCTCATTGCGACCTGTTTCCGTGTGCGCCGGCTTCCCGTCCTCAGCCAGCTGGCCGATCTTTACGTTTCTTATGCGCGCAGCGTGCCCGTGGTACTGCAGCTGTTTGTCGCCTTCTACGGCATGCCCCTGATTACCGATAAGCTCGGCCTGGGTGACGTCTTCTCAGCCAATGTGGCGGCTATGATTGGCCTGAGCCTTTACCACGGCGGTTATCTGTCGGAAGTTATACGCCCGGCCTACCTGGCGGTAGAGCGGGGTCAGCACGATGCCACCGACAGCCTGGGTTACAGCTTCCGCCAGAAAATGCTGCGAGTTGTCGGCCCGCAGGCGGTGCATTTTGCTCTGCCGGGCTATGGCAATGCCATTATCTACCTGATTCATAATGTGGCGCTGGTGATGTATATCGGAGCCGCAGATGTGATGGCGACTGCACACCTGATTATGGAACGGGACTACAACCAGTATCAGTTCGGGACCTATCTGGTGCTGGCGGTGATCTATTCACTGCTGTGCGGTGTGGCCTGGCTGATTGTCCGCTTCTTTGAAAAACGTCATGCAAAGTACAGCTCAGGGTCTGCGCCGCGCGTGAAATTTACCACCAGCGTCTGAGAGAGGAAGAAAATCCATGTTTGATGCTGAGGTTTTGCTGCCCGACTTCTGGAGCATTCTGGATGCCGTGCCGGTGACGCTGCTGATGGCGGTGACGATATTTATCTGTTCGACACTGCTGGGCGGACTGTTTGCGTTTATTGAGCATCGCCGCATTCCGGTGCTGCGTCAGCTGGTCATCACCTATAAAATCGTTTTTAAAGGCGTACCGATGGTGGTGGTGATCTTCCTGGCCTATTACGGCCTGCCACCGGCGCTTCACGTTGTTGCCACGCTTTTTGGCATTGAGGTCAATGCCCATTCACTGCCGAATTGGGTGATCATCATTGTGGCACTGAGCGCCTGCGTGGCGGCGTTCCAGGCTGAAGTGTGGAAAGGGGCGCTGAACTCCTTCGACAGCGGCCAGTCGGATGCCGCCCTGTCGCTTGGCTACAGCAGCGGGCAGTTATTTCGTCGGGTAATGTTTCCGCAGATTATCGTGGCAGCTATCCCCGATCTGGCGAATGCGTTTATGGTCATCATGAAAGCCCTGTCGCTGGCGTTTGCCATCGAAGTCGTGGATATCTTTGCTCAGGCACAGTTAACCGCTGCCCTGAACTTCTACTATCTCGAAGCTTTCCTGATTGCGGTGGTGTTCTACATGGTGATTGCCTGGGTTGTCACCAAAATTGCCGACCGGATTGAGGCCGCGCTGCGCGTGCGCACCTGATCGTCAGCATGTTGTCTTAAACGGCAGCGCCGTGGGTGTCAGACCGGACAGTTGACGCGCTGCGCCGCCTTCCCGTAGCGGAATAACCCGCCTGAAGCCTCCGGTTTCCGGCGGGTTTTGTGCAGCCCCCCGGTTGCTGCCTGTCGCCATTCTCTCCTCACTCTTCTCTCTGATCCTGCACGCCCAGGCCATGACCTTATCCGCCTGATATCCTCTTCTGCCCGAACGCTGCCGGCGTGCCGCTCACTCCCTGAGGCAGGACACCGGGCCGGGAACGAATGACTCTGTTATCGGCTTCGCATCTGGGCAATCGGCGCTGAACGGCTGCTGTTTAAGATTGGGTGTCGTAATGAGCGTTCCACGGCGTCAGCGACTGTCGCAGATGCGCTTTGTGTGCTGGGGTGGCAGGTTACCCGCGCGGCAGTTTGAAGCAGGGTGATATTCGGCATACTATGAACGTCATCATAGTCGTTAAACGTATTAACGTATCCAGTACCCCGGTTGGCCATAAAAGATGGCTGGCTGAAAGATGAATCCTTACGTCACTGATGGTAAAAAAACATCGACATCAAACAATTGATTTACTTGTGTAATCTGGAGCGTGAACGCCATTTCGGGCGGGCCGCTGAAGCCAGCTTTGTCACACAGCCTACACTCTCAATGCGCCTGAAAAATCTGGAGCGCGAGCTGGGCCTGCCACTGATCAACCGCAGCAATAATTTCGCCGGCTTCACCCCAGAGGGGGATCGCGTGCTGGCATGGGCACGGGAGATCGTGTCCGTCTATCAGGGGCTCAAGCTGGAAGTTGAATCGCTGAAACATGGCGTGAACGGCACGCTGCGGGTGGGCGTAGTGCCGCAGTGCAGTATGGCTCTGCCGCTGCTATTGAAAGCGGTGCAGGCGCGTTATCCTCAGCTCGACTACCGGATTGCCGTTCTGAGCGCGGATCAGCTACTGGAAGCGCTGAACAGCCACACCGTAGACGTCGGCATCGGCTTTTTTGAAATGGCGACACTGCGGGAGCTTCATTTTCAGGCGGAGATGCTGGCAGATCAGGGTGTGGAGGCCATCTTTCATCCTGACCATTTTCCCATGCTGGCCGGGGAAACGCCGCTGTCGCTCGCTGAACTGGCGCAACAGCCCCTCTGCCTGGCCGAGCCCACACGTTACTTCCGTCGCTATCTCGATATGGCGTTTCGCGAAGCTGCGCTGGTGCCGAGAGTCATTGTGGAAAGCGCTTCAGTGATGCAGCTGATGCAATGTGCGCAGGTCGGCCTTGGATTACTGGTGTCGCCGGTCGGACATCTGCTGCCGGCTTCACTTCAGGGACTGCAGCAGCGCGCGATTACGTTGCCGCCCATGGCACGTCAGGCGGCGCTGGTCATTGCTGAACCCGGCCGGGCCACCCCACTGGCACAGCACTTCTTCGACGAGGCGCGTGCGCGGCTGCCGCTGTAACCGCGCTTATTGTGCTTCGCCAAGCGCATAGAACAGCCGACTGTTCCAGTTGCCGATGGCGACACGCTGGATCAGGGCGAATATGTCATCTGCATCCCAGCCTGCCGCCATCAGCGGTTGCAGGTGGGCTGCACTGACACGTTCGGGAGAGCGTGTGAGCTGCGCTGCCAGCGCAACAATCTGCTGCTGCTCGCCAGTGGCACCAGCCTCATCAACCCCATTAATCAATATTTCACTCCCCGGCAGCAGGCGGAATGCCCAGCGGCTGCCGAGAATGCGGGCCGCGGTTGCCTCCGCCAGGACAGGGTCCTGAGGCAGATGCTGACAGAGTTGCGTCCAGCCGCAGAGGGCGGACGGGTCGTGGGCCAGCAGCCATACGGCCTCCTGCATGCCCGGCAGTGTCTGGCAGCGTGTAATCGCCGCGAGCTGATCTGCGCTGGCATAGCGTAACTCCAGCGGCTTTAGCGCGGGCTGCCAGCGGCCAGGCTGGTCAAATCCGGTGGTGTCTGCATCGGGTGGTGCGGTACTGCCGGGCAGCCAGCGAACGGGCTGAGCCTGCAGCGCCTGCAGACCGGCCACCACCCGGGCCTGATAACTGACAAAACCGATCACCTGGTTCAGTGTCACAATATCGGGTTCCGTCAGGCCAACGGCATCCAGCGCTGCAATCGCGCTGGCGCTAATCAGCCCGGGCTGCATCGCCAGCTGGCGCGCATACTGTGTAATCTGCGTCAGACGATTATTGCTCTCGCGTGAAGAGTCGGGTCCGGGCAGGGGATTCAGTCGCGCAGCGTAGTGATTACACAACCGCTGCACCCCCGCGACCTGGGCCACCGTCAGCGCAATGCTGAGGCGATCATAAAGTGTTAACGTGTGAGTGAGTGAGGTTAAAACGCGATCGGGAAAAAGACGCTGCGCCAGATCGCGACCCGCCAGCAGGGCAGGGTTATGCCTCTTCAGCAGCGCCTGCATCTCAGCATCATCGGCGTGGCAGCCCAGCAGGAAACGATCGTCAATATAAGCGGCCTCGGGCACCAGCGGCGCGGCCTGAGAAGTACGTGGACTGGTCTGGCTCTCGTAAAACCAGTGGTTATGGCCCGGATAGCGGCGTTGTTCCATGATCAATCCTTTTGCAGATTCGGGTTCGGTATGCAGGCGACAGAATCTGAAAATGTGCATAAACCGAAGGGCAGGCTTATCGTCGCTGATGGCCAGGCTGGGGCAAAAGAATGATCGGTGATAATTAATAGCGTTACGGTATAACGGCAGGAAAATCAGGCAGGATGGGGGGCAGAAGGGAAGAAAAGGGCGAGTCAGGCTCGCCCTCCAGGCACTTATTTCAGTTCCAGCTCGTTCATCGCGGCAATGCTGAAGCCGCCATCAACGTGTACCACTTCACCAGTGATGCCGCCAGCCAGATCAGAGCAAAGGAACGCTGCTGAGTTGCCGACATCTTCGATGGTCACAGTACGGCGAATCGGGGTAACCGCTTCGCAGTGTGCCAGCATCTTACGGAAATCTTTGATGCCTGAGGCTGCCAGGGTGCGGATAGGACCCGCTGAGACGGCGTTAACACGCACACCTTCCGGACCCATGGCGTTGGCCATGTAACGCACGTTGGCTTCCAGAGACGCTTTCGCCAGACCCATTACGTTGTAGTTCGGGATCGCACGCTCAGCGCCCAGGTAAGAGAGCGTCAGCAGCGCAGAGTGCGGGTTCAGCATCTCGCGGCACTCTTTTGCCATCGCCACGAAGCTGTAGGCACTGATGTCATGCGCGATTTTGAAGCCTTCGCGGGTAACGGCGTTCACATAGTCGCCAACCAGCTGTTCGCCAGGAGCGAAACCGATAGAGTGAACGAAACCGTCAAATTTCGGCCAGGTTTTTGCCAGTTCAGTGAACAGAGATTTGATGCTCTCATCTTCGGCTACGTCACATGGCAGCACGATGTCTGAACCCAACTCTTTGGCAAACTCTTCCACACGACCTTTTAACTTGTCGTTCTGGTAGGTGAAAGCCAGCTCTGCGCCCTGTTTGTGCATCGCCTGTGCAATACCGTAGGCGATGGAAAGTTTACTGGCAACGCCAGTAATCAGAATGCGCTTACCGGAAAGAAAACCCATAGCTGTAATCCTTATGGTCATTGTAGTTGGCGGCCGCATGGTTAAAAAGTAAGCGACCGACGTTAATCGACGTGCGGATTCTAGCACGTCTCTCATAAATCAGGTAAATCGGCCCGCAATTTCCGCGATATGCGGCAAAATCAACGCTCGCGCCGCCAGGCTTCGGCACTTAACGCCTCGCCAAAGTGGCTGCTGATTAGCCGCCGGGTCAGATCGTGCAGCGGAGAGGCCAGTACGTCTGCGGTGCCGCCGCGTTCTACCACTTCGCCCTGATGCATCACCAGCACTTTGTCGCTGATGTGCTTCATCATCCCCAGATGCTGGGTCACATAGATGTAAGCGATGCCATGCTTTTCCTGCAGTTCCAGCATCAGATTCACCAGCTGGGAACGCATCGTCATATCCAGCGACGCCAGGGCTTCGTCGGCGACAATCACTTTAGGTTGCAGGATCAACGCACGCGCCAGGCCCAGACGCTGCTTCTGACCGGGTGCCAGCATGTGCGGATAGTATCCGGCGTGATCGCGCAGCAGTCCCACCTGGCGCAGGGTGGCGATGATACGCTTCTCGCGCGCCTCCGCGTCGAGGTCGGTATTCAGCCGCAGCGGAAACTCCAGGATCTGGCTGATACGCTGGCGCGGGTTCAGCGAGGTGGACGGGTCCTGAAAAATCATGCGGATGCGCTGGCTGCGATAGCCATAATCGCCGAAGGTCAGTGGATGATCGTCTATCAGAATCTCCCCTTCGGTGGGTGCAACCATGCCGCTGAGCATTTTCGCCAGCGTGGACTTGCCGGAGCCGTTTTCGCCGATGATCGCCAGCGTCTGACGCTCACGCAGGGTAAAACTGACTGATTTCACCGCCTCAACGTGCTGACGACGAAACAGGCCCGTGCGATAGCGAAAGGTTTTACTCAGATTACGCACTTCCAGCAGGGTCTCCATGCTACTGGCCCTCCATATTGAGCGGAAAATGACAGGCATAGAGGTGCGTCTTGCTGCCGGTCAGTCGGGGCGTTTCGATACATTTACGCTGCGCATAGGGGCAGCGCGGCCCCAGACGACAGCCAATCGGCAGGCTCTCCAGTGACGGAATCGCGCCCGACAGCGTATTCAGGCGGCTCTTGTGCGGCAGGGCGCGACCAAAATCGGGCATCGCCCGGATCAGCGCCTGGGTATAGGGATGGTGCGGCGTGCTCATTAAGTCTTCGCTTTGCGCGGTTTCCACCGTCTGACCGCAGTACATCACGTTAATGCGGTCAGCCCACTGGCTCATGGTGCGAAGATCGTGACTGATCAGCAGTATCGTGGTGTTGTTGTTCTGATTCAGCCGGCTCAGCAGGCGGAAAATCTGCGCCTGGGTCGTGGGCTCCATGGCGTTGGTGGGCTCATCGGCAATCAGCAGGCGCGGCTGGTTTGCCAGCGCGATGGCGATCATCACTTTCTGGCACTCGCCTTCAGTCAGCTCATAGGGAAAGCTGCGCATAATATCTTTATGATCTTTGATGCCGACGCGGTGGAGCAGTTCGATGGCGCGGGTTTTACGCCAGAACCAGAAACGTTTCAGCCAGGGCCCTTTGTAAGTCCAGCGCGGGATAACCTGCATCAGCTGACGACCGATGCGCTCTGAGGGATCAAGACAGGACTGCGGTTCCTGAAAAATCATCGACACGTTGTGTCCGATGATGCGGCGGCGCTCACGTGGCGTCAGGCGCAGAAGATCGACATCATCGAAGACCATGCGGTCGGCGGTAACGCGCCAGTTATCATTGGTTACACCGCAGATAGCCTTGGCCACCAGACTCTTACCGGAGCCGGACTCGCCCACCAGCCCGCGGACCTCGCCTTCGCCCAGTGTCAGATTTACGCGATCTACCGCCTTGACCGGCCCGTCAGCGGTCATAAATTCAATGGTCAGATTACGGATATCGAGTAACGGCATTTATTCCACTCCCGCTTCGACGGCGCGACGGATGCCGTCACCCAGCAGGTTAATAATTAACACGCTGACCATCAGTGCCACGCCGGGCAGCATTACGGTCCAGGGCGCGACGTAGATCAGCTCCAGCGAATCGCCCAGCATTGCACCCCATTCCGGGGAGGGTAGCTGGGCGCCCAGGTCGAGGAATCCCAGCGCCGCGATATCAAGAATCGCCATTGACAGCGCACGGGTGACCTCGGTGATCAGCATCGGTAAAATGTTCGGCATGATGGCATAGCGCAGAATGTTGCGCCCGCTGGCCCCATCCAGGCGTGCTGCCACCACATACTCTTTTTCCAGCTCGTCGTGAACAGCGCTGTAAATTTCACGCACCAGACGTGGTATCAGTGCCAGCCAGACCGCCAGCAGCGCATGCTCCAGCCGTGGCCCGAGAAACGCCACCACGATAATTGCCAGCAGCAGTGAAGGGATAGAGAGCAGGGTATCCAGCACATGGTTCATCACTGCCGAGCGGATCCCGTGCGTCATTCCGGCCAGTACGCCCAGTACCAGCGCACCCAGGGTGGCGAAAATCGTAACCAGAATTGCGGAGCCGACCGTCGGACCTGCGCCGCTCAGCAGGCGGCTCAGGACATCCCGCCCCAGATCGTCCGTTCCCAGGAAGAAGGAGACGTCGCCGTAGCGTGACCAGGAGGGCGGCAGCAGCTGATAGCCGAGAAACTGTTGATCGATGCCATAGGGCGCAAACAGCCCGCCAAAGAGGCAAAGCAGCAGCAGCGCGCCGAAGCCATACAGCCCGACCATGGAAATCGGCTTACTGTAGAAATGCTGCCAGCTCCGACGAAAAGCACCTGGCAGGCGTTTCTCGGCGTAGATATTATCGACGGGCATACCATTCCTTATGTTTCAGCGGATTCAGCGCCGCACCGATGACGTCAGAGATCACGTTAACCAGTATCACCAGCCCGCCGATCACCATCACACCGGCGGAGATCGCCGCGTAATCCTGCTGACGAATGGCATTGATCAGCCAGCGACCCAGACCAGGCCAGTTAAAGACCATCTCGGTGATCATCGCCAGCGTCAGCATGGTGGAAAACTGCAGGCCCAGACGTGGGATCACCGGCGGCACGGCATTGTGCAGGACATGGCGACGGATCACCGTGAAGCGCGACAGACCGCGCGTGGCGGCCGCTTTGACATAGTTCTTATCCATCACGTCGCTGGTGCTGTTACGCAGCAAGCGGATCACTTCCGTCGTCGGGGCCATCGCCAGCACCAGCACCGGCAGCACCAGGTGAGAGAGGGCGCTTATGATCATCTCGTGCCGCCATGGGGAAGGACTCAGCCAGGCGTCAATCAGCGCAAAGCCCGTGATATTCTTCACCGGATAGAGCAGATCGTGACGACCTGACACCGGCAGCCAGCCCAGGGTCAGGGAGAAGAAGAGCGTCAGCAGCAGTGCAAGCCAGAAAATCGGCGCAGAGAAGCCGATCAGCGCCAGTGCGCTGATGGTTTTGTCCTGCCATTTATTGCGCATGACGCCGGCACAGATGCCGAGCGGGATCCCCACCAGCAGGGCAAACAGAAAGGCCAGGATGCACAGCTCCATGGTCGCCGGGAAAACCTCGCGCAGCTGCAGGCCAATCTCCTGCCCGTTGGTACTGGAGACGCCGAAATCGAACTGCAGCATCCCTTTAAACCAGAACCACCAGGCGTCAGAGAGCGCGGCACCTTCCAGCGGCGCATTGGGGGTGAAATAGCTCAGGCTGAAGCTGACCAGCGACAGCAGAAACAGGGTAATGATCAGCAGCAGCAGACGCCGCAGAAGATAGATAATCACTTACTTTTCCTTATCGCTTTCACGATAAACCCCGGCAAACGACGCGTTGCCGAACGGACTCAGCACCAGCCCTTTAATGTCATGACGGAACGCCTGCAGCCGCAGCGAGGAGGCCAGCGGCAGCACCGGCAGCTCCTGCGCCAGCATCTGCTGTGCCTTGTCATAACTGTCGATGCGGCCAGCGAGCTGCTGGGACAACAGGGCATTCTGCAGCGTTTCATCGAACGCCGGTGAACACCAGTGGGCGTAGTTGGTCTGCGAGCGAATCGCCGCACAACTGAGCAGGGGCCGGAAGAAGCTGTCGGGATCGTTACTGTCCGTCGCCCAGCCCGCCAGCGTCAAATCGTGATTCATCGCCATCAGCTGCGCCTCCTGAAAACGCCCCTCTACCGGCACTATCGTCAGCCGGACGCCCACCTGCGCCAGGTCTGCCTGCAGCAGTTCGGCGGTTTTCAGCGGGCTGGGATTCCATGACTGCGAGGCGACCGGCACCACCAGCCGCAGATGCAGATCGCTGATCCCCAGTGCGGTCAGCGCCGCACGGGACTTCGCCGGATCGTAGCTGGTGATGCGCGCATCGTTGTCGTAGGCCCAGGAGGCGCGCGGCAGGATAGAGGCCGCCGTTTCGGCGGTGCCGTAATAGATGGACTCCATCAGGCGTTCATTGTTGATCGCCAGCGCCAGCGCGTGACGCACTTCCGGCCGGTCAAGCGGCGGTTTGCGGGTATTAAAAGCCAGATAGGCGACGTTCATACCGGGACGCAGCGTCATCCGCAGACGGGGATCGTCGCGCAGAATCGTCAGCTGACTGGCTGCCGGATAAGCCAGCACATCGCATTCGCCGGTCAGGAGTTTAGAGAGCCGTCCGGTGCCGCCCGAACCAAGATCGATAACGGCCTGTTGCAGACGCGGCACGCCCTTCCAGTAGTGCGGATTGCGCGCCAGCCGGATGTACTGACCAGTGCGATATTCGCTGAGCTGATAGGGGCCGGAGCCGACCGGCTGCCGATCCAGCTCTTCCTGCCGACCCTGCGCGGTGAGCTGATCGGCGTACTCTTTCGACAGTACAGGCGCATAGTGGGTCGCCATGTGCCAGAGAAATGAGGCATCCGGGCTGTTCAGCCTGAACTCCACCGTTCTGTTGTCAATTTTTCTGACGCTCTGCACGGAATCAGCGAACTGCAGGCTGTCAAAGTAGGGATAGTAACCGCCATTGACGTTATGCCAGGGATGATGCCTGTCAAACATCCTGGCAAAGCTGAACACCACATCATCAGCGTTCAGCGTGCGGGTCGGATGAAACTGATTAGTCTGCTGAAACTGCACGCCGCTGCGCAGATGAAAGCGATAAGTCGCGCCGTTATCGCGCACTTCCCAGCCCGACGCCAGGTCGGGTTTAAGGCGATAGGTGTAAGGATCAACGTCCAGCAGGCGGTCGTAAAGCTGCGCGGCCAGCGTATCAACCGTCAGTCCGCTGCTGGCCATCTGCGGGTTAAAGGTGTTGAGGGTGCCGCTGACACAATAGACAAAGCCGGTCTGGCGTATATCACCTGCCGGTGCCGACCATGCAGGGACACTTAAGGCACTGAGGCTCAGCAGCAGCGAATAGAGTAGTTTTGACATAGAACTCAACGATTTTGAGGCATTAGCCAGAGTGTATCGCAAAGCGGGCAGAGTCCCAAAACCTGCGACGACAGCCAGCCTGTTTTTCATCATTGTGGTCAGGAAAAGCACGCACAGAGGGTGTAGTAATGAGAAAAATTCTCAATTAAAGGTTTACAGATGATAATAGGAATGATTATTATTCGTTTGCGGTTCGACGGTGGCTCTGCCGGAGAAAAGCACGACATTGCTCACATTGCTTCCAGTATTGTTGCCCGCCCGATGGCGGGCTTTTTTTTGCCCGTATTTCGCAGGCTGTCGTCTCCCACCTACTCACCACGCCCTGGCCGCAGCCGGTACACATTGCTTAACCTGAGGGCAGCGGCAGGAAGGGCATGGCGGACCCCACCGTTCAGTTTTCAGCTTTGATATCGTGCTTTTTCATCATCGCGCGCAGCTGATGATAGGTGACACCGAGTAGTCCGGCGGCGCGGCGCTGGTTATAACGCGCCTGATGCAGGCTGGCCCCGACCAGGTCGCGCTCCTGCTGATTCTGCCACTGCCGGAGATCCAGCGGCAGTGCGGGCAGGGTGCTGCTCTCCGTCGCCTGGCTGGCGGGCAGAAGCGCGACCGGCGCCTGATGCGCCGCGAACGGGTTAATAATGACTTTATCCAGCGGCTGCTCGCTGCTGTTGTGACGATAGACTGACCGCTCCACCACGTTTTTCAGCTCACGAACGTTACCAGGCCAGTGATAGTCCAGCAGCGCCTGCTGCGCACGCGGCGTAAAGCCGGGAAAGAGCAGCAGGCCCAGCTCGCGACACATCTGGATAGCGAAATGTTCTGCCATCACCAGAATATCGCTGCGACGTTCGCGCAGAGGCGGTAACTGCACCACATCAAACGCCAGACGATCCAGCAGGTCAGCGCGGAATTTTCCTGCCGCCGCCAGCGCGGGCAGATCTTCATTCGTCGCGCAGACCAGCCGGACGTTCACCTGCAGGGAATGATTGCCACCGACGCGCTCCAGCTGGCCATACTCAATCACCCTGAGCAGCTTTTCCTGCACCAGCATCGGCGCGGTAGCCAGCTCATCCAGAAACAGTGTGCCACCATCCGCGCGCTCAAAACGCCCCAGATGGCGCTTCTGCGCGCCCGTAAAGGCGCCCGCCTCATGACCGAAGAGTTCGGAGTCCAGCAGATTCTCGTTCAGCGCTGCACAGTTCAGCGAGATAAACGGGCCCTGCCAGCGGTCAGAGAGGTAGTGCAGCCGGCTGGCGATGAGTTCTTTACCCGTTCCACGTTCGCCAGTGACCAGCACCGGTTTCTCCAGCGGAGCCAGTTTAGAAACCTGTTCCAGCACTTCCAGAAAATTGTTCGACTCACCGAGAAGATTATCGTTTGATCCTGTCATGATGAATTTCGCCACCCATTAATCATTTTGACTATCTTAGAACAAGCTGAAGATGCTGTAAAATTTCAAATTGATTGCATATCAGTGGGTTATAAAACTGGCACGCATCTTGTATTAACTGAGCAGAGTAACAGGGTTTTAAAACATCAAAAGAGGAACATCATTATGGGTATTTTTTCTCGTTTCGCCGATATCGTGAACGCCAACATCAACTCTCTGCTGGAGCGCGCGGAAGATCCGCAGAAGCTGGTCCGGCTGATGATTCAGGAGATGGAAGACACGTTAGTCGAAGTGCGCTCCACCTCTGCGCGGGCGCTGGCGGAAAAGAAACAGCTGTCACGCCGCATCGAGCAGGCTGAGATTCAGCAGGCTGAATGGCAGGAAAAAGCGGAGCTGGCACTGCGCAAAGATAAAGAAGATCTGGCCCGTTCTGCGCTGATCGAGAAACAGAAACTTACCGACCTGATCGCGTCGCTGAAACAGGAAGTCAGCCAGGTTGAAGAGACACTGGAGCGGATGAAAGGAGAGATTGGTGAGCTGGAGAAAAAACTCAGCGAAACCCGTGCCCGCCAGCAGGCGCTGACCCTGCGTCATCAGGCCGCTTCTTCTTCCCGCGATGTGCGTCGTCAGCTGGACAGCGGCAAAATCGATGAAGCGATGGCGCGGTTTGAGTCTTTCGAGCGCCGCATCGATCACATGGAAGCGGAAGCGGAAAGCCACGGTTTCGGCAAGCCTAAATCGCTGGACCAGCAGTTCACTGACCTGAAAGCAGACGATGAGATCAGTCAGCAGCTCAATGCGCTGAAAGCCAGAATGAACCGTAGTGAGTAACTGTCGACGTTGCGAAAGTGATTAAGGAGAGTCAATGAGCGCACTTTTTCTCGCCATACCCTTAACGATTTTTGTGCTGTTTGTCGCACCAATCTGGTTATGGCTGCATTACAGCAACAAGCGTAACGGCAGTTCGGAGCTGTCGCAAAGCGAAATCCAGCGTCTGCAGCGTGTCACCCAGGACGCGCAGCGGATGCGCGACCGGATAGAGGCGCTGGAGGCCATTCTGGACGCCGAACATCCGAACTGGAGGCAGCCATGATGATGAAGGGCCGTAAGCTGTGGCGTAAGCCCGCTGAAGGAAAACTGATGGGGGTCTGCGCAGGCCTGGCGGAGTATCTGGACATTCCGGTGCGTCTGCTGCGGGTTATCGTGGTGTTATCCCTGTTTTTTGGCCTGTTTCTATTTACCGTTATTGCCTATTTTGTACTGGGATTTGTGCTGGATGAGAAACCCGCCTCTGTGACAGAGGAGGCGCGCCAGCCCAGCGCCAGCGAACTGCTGAACAAGCTGGAAAACGCCCTGCAGCGCGACGAAGGCAGCGTGCGTGATATGGAACGCTATGTCACCTCTGAAACCTTCAGCGTGCGCAGCCGTTTCCGCCAGATGTAAAACGTTGTTGACGGGCCATTTCGGCCCGCTTGCCCACCCGATGGAGGTGTTGATGTCTTATTCGCGATCCACTGCTTTTCGTCACCGCGCGGGACCTGCATTGAAGTCGGCGGCGAAATTTATCATTATCAACGCCGTGACCTATGGTCCGGCTGGCGTTACCGGCTGGGCTGTGAAATCGGTAGCGCGACGCCCGTTACGGCTACTGCTGGCGGTGGCGCTGGAGCCACTGCTGAAGCGCGTCATGAACCGCATGGCGTCGCGTTTCATCAGGGAGAAAGATGAAAAGACTGCAAACTGAATTGATGGCGTTGATGAACCGTGGCGTTGATCGCCACCTGCGCTTAGCCGTAACCGGGTTAAGCCGCAGCGGAAAAACGGCGTTCATTACCTCACTGGTTAATCAGCTTTTAACCGTTCACAGCGGCGCACGTTTGCCGCTGTTTTCCGTGGTGCGGGATGAGCGCCTGTTGGGGGTTAAGCGGGTGCCGCAGCGCGACATGGGCACAGCGCGCTTTACCTATGATGAAGGGCTGGCGCAGCTTTACGGTGAGCCGCCCGCCTGGCCTACGCCGACCCGCGGCGTCAGCGAAATGCGTCTGGCGCTGCGCTATCGTCCGGGTGATTCTCTGCTACGCCACCTGAAAGAGACGGCGACACTTTATCTGGAGATTGTCGATTATCCCGGCGAATGGCTGCTTGATCTGCCGATGCTGGCCCAGGATTATGTTGCCTGGTCGCGGCAGATGAACGGGCTGTTGCAGGGCGACCGTGCGGAGTGGGCGAAGCCCTGGCGCGCGCTGTGCGAAAAGTTCGATCCGCTGGGGCCCGCCGACGAGACGCTGCTGGCGGAGATCGCTGCCGCCTGGACCGACTATCTGCACCGCTGTAAATCGGAAGGCCTGCACTTTATCCAGCCCGGCCGCTTTGTGCTGCCCGGCGATATGGCGGGGGCGCCCGCGCTGCAGTTCTTCCCGCTGCCAGCACTGGATGAGGCGCAGCTCGCCAGGCTGTCGCAGGCCGATAAAGGCAGCAACTTCAGTATGCTGCAGCAGCGGTTTAACTACTACTGCCAGCATGTGGTGAAAGGCTTTTATAAAAATCATTTTCTGCGATTCGATCGTCAGATCGTGCTGGTCGACTGCCTGCAGCCGCTGAACAGCGGCCCTCAGGCGTTTAACGATATGCGGCTGGCGCTGACCCAGCTGATGCAGAGCTTTCATTACGGGCAGCGTACGCTGTTCCGCCGTCTGTTTTCCCCGGTGATCGATAAAGTGCTGTTTGCGGCCACTAAGGCGGATCACATCACCAGCGACCAGCACGGCAATATGGTTTCTCTGCTGCAGCAGCTGGTACAGGATGCCTGGCAGAACGCCGCATTCGAAGGGATCAGCATGGATTGCATCGGCCTGGCGTCGGTGCAGGCGACGCAGAGCGGGCTGGTCGATCACCGTGGCGAGAAGATCCCGGCCCTGCGCGGCCACCGACTCACGGATGACGAACCGCTGACCGTCTATCCCGGCGAAGTACCGCCGCGCCTGCCGGGGCACGCTTTCTGGCAGCAGCAGGGTTTTCAGTTTGAACAGTTCCGGCCGCAGCAGCTTGATGTCGATCGTCCGCTGCCGCATATCCGCATGGATGCCGCGCTGGAATTCTTGTTAGGAGACAAATTACGATGAGTGAACCGCTGAAGCCGCGTATCGACTTTGCCCGTCCGCTGGATGAGAGCACGCACACGCCACTGCGTCCGGCACAGAGTTTTGACCCGGAAGCGCAGGCGGCGTTTCTGGCGGTGCCGGATGACGAGGTGGCCGTTGAAGAGGAGGGCGCGGGTGAGCGGGCGGTAGAAGCAGCGCTGAAACCCCGCCGCAGTCTGTGGCGCAAAATGGTCACCGCCGGCGCGCTGCTGTTTGGCGTCAGCGTCGTCGCGCAGGGCGTACAGTGGACGCATGATGCGTGGCTCACCCGCGACTGGTTTTCACTCGGCAGCGGCGTTGCGGGTGGCCTGATCGTGCTGGCGGGCGTCGGCGCGCTGACCGCCGAGTGGCGTCGCCTCTATCAGCTGCGTCAGCGCGCGGAAGAGCGGGACGTGGGCCGGGAACTGCTGCAGAGCCATGGCATCGGTAAAGGCCGCGCATTCTGTGAAAAGCTGGCACGGCAGGCGGAGCTGGACCAGGCCCATCCGGCGCTGCAGCGCTGGCACGCCTCGCTGCATGAAACCCACAATGACAGTGAAATCGTCCGGTTATATGCACAGCTGGTCCAGCCGGTGCTGGATCGCCAGGCGCGGCGTGAGATCAGCCGTCATGCGGCTGAATCCACGTTGATGATCGCGGTCAGTCCGCTGGCGCTGGTGGATATGGCCTTTATCGCCTGGCGCAACCTGCGTCTGGTGAATCGTATTGCGGCAATATACGGCATTGAGCTGGGCTACTTCAGCCGCATCCGGCTGTTCCGGCTGGTGCTGATCAATATGGCGTTTGCCGGTGCATCGGAACTGGTCAGAGAGGTGGGGATGGACTGGATGTCGCAGGATATCGCTGCGCGGCTTTCAACCCGTGCCGCACAAGGGATCGGCGCGGGACTGCTGACGGCGAGGCTGGGTATCAAAGCGATGGAACTCTGCCGTCCTCTGCCGTGGCTGGAGCAGGACAAACCGCGCCTCGGCGATTTCCGCCGCGAACTGCTTGGCCAGATGAAAGAGGCGTTACAGAAGGGCGGCAGTAAGTCAGCCTGATGCGTGGCTGAATAAATAAAGGCGGCCCGGCCGCCTTTATTTATTACTGTGGCTGGCGAAGCACCTGCCGCGAATCGATAGTGAGACACGCCCCGGGACAGGCCGCTTCATCAGTGATGACCGGATCCGCTGGGAGCGTGAAGGCCATGCCATTTTTTTCTCTGATAAAATGCGCCATACCGGCAAATGTCCATGACATGCTCAGTCCCAGCCCGCCAAAATCATCATATTTTCGTAAAGTCGCCACTTTCGGCAGGTACTCACCGGTCAGACGATAATAGAGCGCTCCCCTGAAATCTTTCGGAACCTGCTGAGTGATGGCCCGCTCCAGAAGCGCAAACTCTTTGCGCGCCGGAACAGCGTAACCGTCAATCAGATGATTAACTGACAGTGAGGTGGTGGCGATCACCAGCAGCGTATAAAACAGACGCTTCCATCTCAGCTTTTTGCTGATCTCAAACAGGCCGAGAATAAACGCGCTGGTGGTAATTAATGCGCCGGCAATCAGGGTGCGGTAAGCCGCCATGCTTTCACTGACAATCAGATTAGGCAGTGCAGCGATCAGCAGCAGCACAAACATCAGATAAAATTTGTCGTTGCCCGCCGCCTTAATCTTTCTGAGTCCCGCGCCAATAATGAGTGAGGAAATAATCACCGATACGGTTTTCGCACCGAGGTCGAAATTGCAGATAACGTTTTTCAGGTATTCGGTGAAAAACCATTTCAGCTTAACCGGAATATCGTAGCTGAAAGCCGCGCGCGGCAGCGTGTGGCCATAAAGCTGAACCGGAAGCACTTTAGAGGCGATCAGCGCAGCGAACATGCCTGCGCCCAGCACCAGTAGCGCGATGGCCGCCCGCCGTTTCTCAATTCTGCGCGCGGAGAAACAGAGGTCGAGCGCCGCAAAGAAGGTGAAACTCATCGCCGCAGGCTGATAAAGACAAAAAGCCAGCGTCAGCAGAATAACGGCGAAAACCGGCCTGGCGATGCCAGGCCGGGTTGAGAGGCGGTAGCTGGCGCCGGCCAGCAGAATGGCAGCAATATAGGGAAAGCAGGAAGCCCAGGCCACATATACCTGAAATGAGGGCAGCAGGCAGAGCAGCAGCGAAAAAGTAAGCCGCTGAGCCTGATTTTCAAACAAGGCATATTTCTCACACAGCGTATAAATATAAAAGCCGGTGCCGATCAGCAGAAGAATGGCAATGGAACGCAACAGCGCCAGTCGGGCGATGCTTTCAACCAGAAAAGAGGCGCTGTACTGAATAAGGCCATAGACCGGTCTGCCGGATAACGTATCCCAGTTTAAAATACTCAGCCTGTCGAAGTTCGCCCAGTAGAGATTGGTCCAGTCATCGGTATAAGCGTAATGCGTTAAGTAAGCGGGGCTGTATGCAATCAGCATAACGACGGCAAACAGCAAAAAAATGCGGCGGCGGGTCAGGCCGTTTTCAGTGGAGGTCATCCTTTATCCTTTTAAATCCGGGTAATGTTTTGCCGCGAAATGATCGAATTATTCGTGGCTTCCGGGACGGTTAATTTTGTCAGCGCGCGTTTTTCGCAAAATATAGCGAGGCCGGTTTTTGGTTTCCAGAGTGACATGCCTTCGCACCCGAACTTTTTTGCCTGTCCGGTATAAAAGCGCGTCAGTCACACCCCTACTGTCAACTTTTCCTGACAGATCCCTTTCTGCAGGCGCAGGAGTTAGCGTATTATCTTCCTATCTGAACCTGATTAAGGCGAACGCAATGCGTCTGGAAGTGTTCTGTCATGACCGTATTGGTCTGACGCGAGAACTGCTCGATCTGCTGGTAGCACGCAACATCGATTTACGTGGAATTGAAATCACGGCGCTGGGGCGCATCTACCTCAATTTTGCCGCACTGGAATTTGATGCCTTCAGCAATCTGATGGCGGAAATCAGGCGTACACCTGGCGTAACAGATGTGCGCACCGTCACGTACATGCCTTCGGAACGCGAACATCGGGCGCTTACGGCGCTACTGGTGGCAATGCCGGATCCGGTCTTCTCAGTTGACCTCAAAAGTAAGGTTGAGCTGGCTAATCCAGCCGCACAGAGCCTGTTTAATCTCGATGAAGAGAAGATGCGCAACTTCAGCGCAGGCAATCTGATCAACGGGTTTAACTTCATGCGCTGGCTGGAGAGCGATCGGGTTGAAGCCCAGGCGCAGCATGTTGTCATTGAAGGCCGCGATTTCCTGATGGAGGCCCGGCCGATCTATCTGCCAGGCGAAGAGGGCCAGGGTGACAGGCCGGTAGGTGCGATGGTGATGCTGAAATCAACAGCCCGTATGGGGCGCCAGCTGCAGAATCTGGTGGTGACGGACGATTCGGAGTTTGACCACATTATTGCGGTCACGCCGAAGATGCGTCAGGTGGTCGATCAGGCACGGAAACTGGCAATGCTGGATGCGCCTTTGCTGATCGTTGGCGATACCGGTACGGGCAAAGATATGCTGGCGCGCGCCTGCCATCTGCGCAGCGCCCGTGGCAAAAACCCCTTTCTGGCGCTGAACTGTGCCTCGCTTCCCGACGACGTCGCGGAAAGCGAACTGTTTGGTCATGCTGCGGGTGCCTATCCTAACGCGCTGGAAGGGAAGAAGGGCTTCTTCGAGCAGGCCAATGGCGGTTCAGTTCTGCTGGATGAAATCGGGGAGATGTCGCCAAGGATGCAGACCAAGCTGCTGCGTTTCCTGAATGATGGCACCTTCCGGCGCGTCGGCGAAGAGCATGAAGTGCATGTCAACGTGCGTGTCATCTGCGCCACTCAAAAGAACCTGATCGAGCTGGTGCAGCGCGGAGAGTTCCGCGAAGATCTCTTCTACCGGCTCAATGTGCTGACGCTGCAACTGCCGCCTCTGCGCGATCGTCCCCAGGACATCCTGCCGCTGACCGAAATGTTCGTTGCCCGTTTCGCCGATGAGCAGGGCATGGCGCGCCCGCGTCTCTCTCCGCAACTCAATGCATTTCTGACCCGCTACGCCTGGCCGGGCAATGTGCGTCAGTTGAAGAATTCGCTTTATCGCGCGCTGACCCAGCTGGAAGGCTATGAACTTCGGCCGCAGGATATTGTGCTGCCTGAACAGGCGCTGGATGTGGCGCTGGGCGATGAGGCGCTGGAAGGTACGCTGGATCAAATCACCAGCCGATTTGAGCGATCGATACTGACACGACTCTATCTTTCTTATCCCAGCACGCGAAAACTGGCAAAACGGCTTGGCGTGTCACATACCGCTATTGCGAATAAGCTACGTGAATATGGGCTGGGGCAGAAGCGCACAGAAAGCGAATAAGGTCAGGGCGAAAGGCAGACAGGCGAATCGTAGTCACCGTTCAGGGCAGGCTTATCTGATTCAGAGCAGGTCTGCTCAGAAAAGCGGGTCAGCATGCATAGATGCCGTAGCCGCGCTTGTGTGCCCGATGATATCCGACATTGTCGGGAAGTATCATCGGGCTGGCAGGGCGGACACGTCCCCGGTGTGTTCTCCGGGTGACGTCGTCCTCTTCCGACCCTGCAAACTGCATGTTACGTTTTATGGCTGCCGGAAGCTGGAAGTGAACAGCGCTCCGGATCATAAACCGGCTTTACCTGTTACTTCAGTGCAGCCAGCGCAGCATCATAATCCGGCTCAGTGGTGATTTCGTTGACCAGCTGGCTGTAAAGCACCTTATCGTTCTCATCCAGGACGATCACGGCACGTGCAGTCAGACCTTCCAGCGCACCGTCGGCAATTTCCACACCATAATCATACTTAAACTCTGAACCGCGCAGCGTCGACAGCGTCACCACGTTGCTTAAATTTTCTGCGCCACAGAAACGCGACTGGGCAAACGGCAGATCCGCAGAGATGCACAGTACTACCGTATTGTTGAGCTCGCTGGCGGCCTGATTGAATTTGCGGACTGATGAAGCACAGACGCCGGTATCGACGCTGGGGAAAATGTTCAGAATTTTGCGTTTTCCTGCATACTCAGAGAGCGCGACGTTAACCAGGTTCTTCGCGACCAGCGTAAAGGCTTTAGCTTTGTCGCCCGTCTGAGGAAACTGACCTGCAACCGGTACCGCGTTACCCTGAAAATGAACAGTCTGAGACATAGTGATTCCTTTTGATAAAAAAGATCTGACACAAAACGGTGAAAGATAGCCGTTGTTTATGACATAAATGTTAAGGGTTTACGAGTTCAATTGTGGAATTTAACGTGACGGTCTGTCACTGCATCACACATTGTGGAGTGGAAATGAGAACGGTAAAAAGTTATCCCGAAGCCTGGCCCTTGCATACGCCGTTTGTCATCGCCCGCGGAACCCGGACTGAAGCGAAAGTGGTGGTGGTTGAAATTGAGGAAGATGGCGTCAAAGGCGTTGGTGAAGCAACTCCTTATGCCCGCTACGGCGAAAGTGAAGCCTCGGTGCTGGCGCAGATTGCCGAAATCCTGCCTGCGCTGCAAAAGGGGATGACACGGGAGGCTCTGCAGCAGGCGCTGCCCGCTGGCGCGGCGCGAAACGCGATTGACAGCGCGCTATGGGATCTCACCGTACACCAGCAGAAAAGCAGCCTGTGGCAGCTGAATGGGGTGAACGCTCCAGCGGAGGTGGTGACGGCGCAGACCGTCAGCATTGATACGCCCGAAGCGATGGCCAGCAGCGCCCTGGCACTGTGGCAGCATGGCGCAACGCTGCTGAAAATTAAGCTGGACGATCATTTTATTACCGAGCGGCTGATGGCGATCCGCGCTGCCGTACCGGACGCAACGCTGATTGTTGATGCTAATGAATCCTGGCACGCGGAAGGGCTGGCCGCACGCTGTCAGCTACTGGCAGACCTCAATGTGGCGATGCTGGAACAACCCCTGCCAGCGGGTGAAGAGGCGGCGCTGGCGAACTTCATCCATCCGCTGCCCATCTGTGCTGATGAAAGCTGTCATACCCGCAGCAGCCTGGCGGCGCTGCGGGGACGCTATGAGATGGTCAATATTAAGCTGGATAAAGCGGGAGGGCTGACGGAAGCACTGGCGCTGGCTGACGCTGCGAAACAGGAGGGGTTTGCGATTATGCTCGGCTGTATGCTCTGCACCTCGCGGGCCATTCGCGCGGCCCTGCCACTGGTGCCGCAGGCGCGCTTCGCCGATCTCGACGGTCCGACCTGGCTGGCAGTGGATGCAGAACCGACGATAAACGTACGCAACGGTCAGCTGATTATTGCTGCCAGCGCAGCAGGTTAACCATCATTTCCAGATAGACCTCCGTAGCTTCATCGACCGACACCACCGGCATTTCAGCAGTCACGCAGGGCAGGCTAAGATCGCTGCACCAGCTACCAAATGAACCGGGTGTGTCATAGCCGACGCTGCTGACACGGGGAAGTCCAGTGTGTCTGGCCAGCCAGTCGCCAATCTCCACCTGACGGGGATCGTCAATGCAGCCCAGCGGTTCGTGCCAGGAGACGATCCAGCGCGGTTTCAGCTGATGAATCAGGGCGCAGAGCGCCTGGGTTTCCGGCTCGGAAGCCGGATGGGTGCCGGTGGAGAGCGCGACGTCGCGCGCATCTGCCGCACTGTTCCAGCGATAGACGGTGTCGCCTGGCTGCCAGTTCGCCGCCGGAAAATTACGGTTGAGATCGACCCCATTGGCGTTAGCGCGCAGCCCAAGCTGACAGCCATCGGGATTGACCGCCAGTACCACATGATGCCGTCGCATGCCCTCAGGCAGCGTTCGCAACGCGGCGGAGAGGGTCGCAATGGCCGCATTCTCATCACCGTGAGTACCGGCCAGAATAAGACCACTGTCGGCATTTCCCTGCGGGGCCGGAAACCACAGCAGCGGTGCGCCCAGAACCGAACGGCCATATTGCTGATACGAAACGTCCAGTTTGCCGCGCAGCGGACGCGGATGGAGTGGCGACATAGTGATTTCCTTAAGGCTGTTTTATTAAAAGTAGCGGAAAAGCCGGATACGGAAAATAGCTATTTATCGATCAGTCAGATGCGTTACAGTGCCCTGAACAAGCTGCATCGGCATCAGACTGATGCAGCGCCTCTTTGGGTATAGGAGTGAGCATGGTTAAGACCTTCCGCATGACGCTGGCAGCCATCAGCCTGAGCAGCCTTATCACGCCCGCCATGGCGGCGAATCCCCCCGCTGGCGCGCCGCTGGCTGAACAGCAGCAGATTGTCCGCCATATCAAAGATGAACCGGCGTCGCTCGATCCGCTCAAAGCCGTGGGGCTGCCCGAAATTCAGGTGATCCGCGACCTGTTTGAGGGCCTGACTAACCAGGACGCGCAGGGCAAAATCGTGCCGGGCGTGGCGCAGAGCTGGAGCAGCAGTGATAACAAAACCTGGATCTTCACGCTGCGGAATAACGCACGCTGGTCAAACGGCGAGCCGGTGACCGCCCGGGATTTTGTCTACAGCTGGCAGCGGCTTGTCGATCCTAAAAACAGTTCGGCCTTCGCCTGGTTCGCCGGATTAAGCGGAATTGAAAATGCCGCCGCGATCACCAAAGGTGACATGACGCCCGATAAGCTGGGCGTGGTGGCGCTGGATAACAGCCGCCTGAAGGTGACGCTGGACAGGCCGGTGCCGTGGTTCCCGGCGCTGGTGGCCAACGTTGCGCTCTTTCCCGTACCTGAGAAGGTCATTGCGCAGCAGGGCGACAGCTGGACAGCGCCGGGTAAACTGGTCGGCAACGGCGCTTACCAGCTCAGCGAGCGCGTCGTGAACGAAAAGATCGTCCTCACGCGCAATCCTCACTACTGGGATGATGCGCACTCGGTGCTGACAAAGGTCACGTTCGTTCCGATCAACGAGGAGTCGAGCGCCACTAAACGCTACCGCGCCAATGATATTGATATCACCGAATCTTTCCCCAAAGAGATGTATGGGTTGCTGAAGAAAACCCTGCCAGGCGAGGTCTATACACCCGATCAGCTGGGCACCTATTACTATGCGTTTAACACGCAGAAGGGGCCGACGGCCGATGTGCGGGTGCGTAAGGCGCTCTCCTGGTCTATCGACCGGAAGATTATCGCTGAGAAGGTGCTGGGCACCGGTGAAAAACCGGCCTGGCACTTTACCCCCGATGTCACGGCAGGTTTTAAGCCGCTGCCATCCTTCCTGCAGCAGCATGACCAGAACAGTTTGAACGCGCAGGCCAGGGCACTGCTGGCCGCCGCTGGCTATGGCCCCGGCAAACCGCTGAAGCTGAAACTGCTGTATAACACCTCTGAAAGCCATCAGAAAATTGCGATTGCCGTCGCCTCGATGTGGAAAAAGAACCTCGGGGTCGATGTGACGCTGGAAAATCAGGAGTGGAAAACCTACATCGACAGCCGCAACAGCGGGAACTTCGATGTTATCCGGGCCTCCTGGGTCGGCGATTACAACGAGCCATCGACCTTCCTGAACCTGCTGACCGCCGGCAACAGCAGTAACATCTCGCGCTTCAGCAATGCTGACTATGATGCCGTGCTGGCTAAAGCCAGCAGGGAGACCAGCAATGAGGCGCGCAACAGCGATTACAACCGTGCCGAACAGATTCTGGCGGATCAGGCACCGATTGCGCCTGTCTATCAGTACACCAATGGCCGCCTGATCAAACCCTGGGTCAAAGGCTATCCCATCACCAACCCTGAAGATGTCGCCTACAGCCGCGAGCTGTGGATCGAGAAGCACTAAGCGGCAGGTGACCGCCTGACCGGTCACCGCCCGACATCTTTCTATACAGCCCGGCGATTGCAACTCAACGCCGTCACGCTAGACTGTATCGTATTGATTTTAGTAGTGAGGCGATGGTGTGGACGTAATTAAAGGAAAAGCGTTGCAGGTGTCGGATGCCATAATTTCCTGCCAGCTGGATGGAAAGGGCGGGATGATCCCGATCGCGGAAGATGAGGTGATTCAGTGTGAACAGCCCTGCTGGCTGCATCTGAACTACACCCACCGCAAAAGCGCGGAGTGGCTGCAGTCAACGCCGCAAATCCCGGATACGGTGCGCGATGCGTTAGCGGGCGACAGTATGCGCCCCCGTGTCAGCCGGCTGGGCGACGGTTTTATGATCGTGCTGCGCAGCGTCAATCACAACAGCGATGCGCGTCGCGATCAGCTGGTGGTAATGCGGGTCTTCATCAACGACAAGCTCATCGTCTCGACACGGCGGCGTAAAGTCACTGCGGTCGATGAAGTATTAACGGACCTGCAGAACGGCAACGGCCCGATTGACTGCGGCAGCTGGCTGGTGGATGTCTGTGATGCCCTGACCGATCACACCAGCGAATTTATTGAAGAGCTGCATGACAAAATCATTGAGCTGGAAGATGCGTTGCTGGACCAGCGGATGCCTGCACGGGGCGAACTCGGCCTGCTGCGCAAACAGCTGATCGTAATGCGGCGCTACATGGCGCCGCAGCGGGATGTGTATGCCCGGCTGGCCAGCGAAAAGCTTGGCTGGATGGATGACAGCGAACGCCGCCGGATGCAGGAGATCGCCGATCGTCTGGGTCGCGGACTGGATGACCTGGATGCGGGCGTGGCACGCACCGCAATCCTTGCCGATGAGGTCGCCTCCGCGATGGCGGAATCAATGAATCGCCGCACCTATACGATGTCCCTGATGGCGATGATTTTTCTCCCCGCGACTTTCCTGACGGGGCTGTTCGGCGTTAACCTGGGCGGGATCCCCGGCGGCGACTGGCACTATGGCTTCCCGCTGTTCTGTCTGCTGCTGGTCGCGCTGGCGCTGGGTGTGGCGGGTTATCTGCGTAAACGGCGCTGGCTTTAGTCGGGCAGGGCGAAAAGGCCGGAAAACCGGATTAAACAGGCAAAAGCTGATCGATATCAAGAATCTGAAACCGAACCTGAGGCAAACTCTCTTCCGCAGGTGAATGCAACGTCAAGCGATGGGCGTTGCGCTCCATATTGTCTGACTTTTTATTTTCAGAATTATTGCATAGCACAATTAATTCGAACCATGCCGGCCAGTGCGCCGGCTTTTTTTGATCCGCCTGGCTGTGAGACGGTTTCTTACCTAAGCTTAAACTCCATTCGTAAGAAAAGGAGTACGGCATGAGCGCGATTTTCAACAGCGAGCCGATCCCGACGGATCCCACCCCGATTCCTGACCCGATTCCTCATCCTCAGCCGCAGCCCGATCCGCCAGCCGATCCGGAATTTCCACCAATCATGGATCCGCCACCACACCGCAACATATAAAAAAGGGCGTGCTCTGAGCACGCCCTTAACCGATCTGGCGCTTATTTTATCTGAAGCACATCCAGACGCGCGCTGATATCCGGCGCGTCTTCGTCATCGTCGCGCCAGCCTGCGGGCTGAGCGGGCAATGTTTCACGGTCGAATGCCAGATCACCACCATCCACAACGGCATCGCCGTGTTTAATGCCTTTAAAATCGAACAGGCTGATATCCGCCAGGTGCGATGGCACGACATTCTGCATCGCGCTGAACATGGTTTCGATACGGCCCGGATAACGTTTATCCCAGTCGCGCAGCATATCGGCTACCACCTGACGCTGCAGATTTGGTTGCGAACCACAGAGGTTGCAGGGAATGATCGGGAACTGGCGCGCTTCCGAGAAGCGAATAATATCCTTCTCGCGGCAGTAGGCCAGCGGACGGATCACAATCTGCTTGCCGTCGTCGCTCATCAGTTTTGGCGGCATGCCTTTCATCTTCCCGCCATAGAACATGTTCAGGAACAGGGTCTGCAGGATGTCATCACGATGATGGCCGAGCGCAATCTTGGTACAGCCCAGTTCGGTGGCTACGCGATAGAGAATGCCACGGCGCAGTCGCGAGCAGAGTGAACAGGTGGTTTTACCTTCCGGAATCTTCTCTTTGACGATGGAATAGGTATCTTCTTCGATAATCCGGTATTCAACGCCCTGTGCCTCAAGATACTGCGGCAGGATATGCTCCGGGAAACCCGGCTGCTTCTGGTCGAGGTTAACCGCAATCAGACTGAAGCTGACGGGCGCACTCTTTTGCAGACTGCGCAGGATTTCCAGCATGGTGTAGCTGTCTTTGCCGCCAGACAGGCAGACCATGATACGGTCGCCTTCTTCAATCATATTAAAATCGGCGATCGCTTCGCCGACATGACGACGCAGTCGTTTCTGCAGTTTGTTAAGGTTGTACTGTTCTTTCTTGTCAACCGTCTGATTATCTTGCATTTTTACCTATCTCTGAATCCAGAAAGCACTGCGGAAAGGCAGACCATGTCGCGCCTCCAGCCAGACACTTCACTGCGGTGTCACGAATATGCAGCGTATGGTACGGATTGTTGCCGCGAATGCCAGTACCGGAGTGAATATTCAGCGGAAAAGGCCGTTGTCCGCCGGCAGGGCAGGACACGAGCACAGCCGGATTAAATGCCCGGTCTCACCTTATCCGGCAGTTTTAACCGGGCAGAAGGGCGTACGGGTATTGCCGTGCGACGCATCAGCGAGCAGACACTTTCTGCCACGGGCAATCGTTTCATCATTCTGAGTTGAACAGGCGGGGGCGCGGCCTGAAGAACAGGGACCCGCACGTCATCGTCCTTTGCCGCATAGCCCGCGACCATAAAAATAACAGCGGCTGGTAACAGATGTTTCATCACAACGTCCCGGCAAATAAAAAAAGCAGCCGCCCGGGTAAATCAATCCGGCTTAAACGGCATCGGGTTGCTTTAAAAACTGACTTTCGTCAGGTTAATTAATCAGAGCAAAGCCGGAAATAAAAACAGGGCTGATTATTTAGCCGGGGTTTCTCTGAAAACAGGCTGCTGTTGAATAAAGGTTAAGCCTCAGGGAGTAGAATAAGGCGCGCGTTTGCATTCCCCCTCAATCTTCAACCCTGTCAGTCAGTTAAATTTATTAATTTTCAATCAGAAGAGTTATGGTTGCAACTTCATCAGATTAGCCGGTGTCATGCAAAAACGGCAGGGCGGGCCATATTCGTAAACAGCCATGCAGACGGCAGGCTGCCCTGCGCTTAGGGCATCGCACATTTCAATAATACAGCCGGACGGTGAACCCGTTAAATAAATGGCTATTAAGGCAAACAAAACGTCAGGCGTTATGAAATATTTTTCTGATATTCAAAAAATAAAAAAGTACGGTATCCGCTTTATGGCGATGCTGACTCTCTTTGCACTTTGCTATGTTACGCTGATGTATTGTGCCGTGATGTTGCTGGTCAACCGACACGGCCTGCTTCATTTTCTGCTGCACTGAACGCAAGGCATTCAGCCGCAGGCGTTAACAATCCAGCGACAGACATGATGCAAAAAATGCCTGAAGGTTTCCAGTAAACCTTTCGCACCTTTGCCAGCCAGACACTGTCCGGTTTCCATCGCCTGATCCAGAATAGTCTGAGCATCGGAAATTATTATGATGGCTGCCACACCTGTAATTGCAACAAAGAGCAGTATGCTCAACCGCGGCAGACTGCTTTTGCGTATGGCAACGGGCAGAACATTGTCAGAATGCATAGTGCGATAGTCCATTAATCGCTGATAAATGATAACGGAAATTAATTATCACGGATTATGGCATGCATTGCCAGCAGACTCTATGTCTGAGATCAGGCAGATGGGCGTCCGGATGACAATCAGCCATTACAGAGAAACAGCAGGCGGTGATGGATACCGCCCGCGGTGAGCTTCAGGGTTCACGACGTAACACGCGGGGAAAAACCGGGATTACATCATTTCCAGCGACTGAACGCCTTTGATCTCCATGACCTTGTCATACAGATGGACATCGCTGGAGCGGCGGGAAAGCGTGACCTGAACGCTCAGTTCGCACAGGCCGCTCTCGGCATCGCGGTTTATTACCGTGACATTACCGTAGCGAATGCCTTCCCGCTGCATGACCAGCAGCACCAGCGGTACACTTTTTGGTTTCAGGAACACCAGCAGGGTATGATGTTTGCCAATCAGCAGATGGCTCAGGCGGCGGAAAACCTCCAGCACCAGCAGCGCGAGTACCGTGCCATAAATCCCGATTTCATACATACCGCTCCCGATCACCAGCCCGATGGCGGCAGTGACCCACAAGCCCGCCGCGGTGGTCAATCCCTTCACCACCTGTTTCTGAATCATGATGGTGCCTGCACCCAAAAACCCCATGCCGCTCACGACCTGCGCGGCAATACGGCTGGGATCGAGGGCGACGTGGTCGCTGCTCAGCATGTCGGCGAAGCCATACTTTGACACCAGCATAAACATTGCACTGCCAATACCGACCAGAATATGGGTACGCAGGCCCGCCTCTTTAGCGCGCATCTGACGCTCAAGGCCGATCAGGCCGCCAAGAATCCCGGCCAGGGCAATGCGAATCAGCATATCCATTAACATGGCTTTTCTCCGAATTATTCAGGGCTAAAAAAAGGTGACAGTTCAGTCATAACAGGTAAACAAGATAATTCTGCTTGCAAATGACGCCGCAGAATTTTGTAAAAAGCTGTTTCTCCTCTCGACCCCTTGTGCTGCCTGGCATATCCTGAGCCAGCCTTTAACCCCTATTCCCGGAGTCCGTCTGATGAAAGCAGCCCCCTTTTTGCTGGCCGGTGCCGCGTTATTACTCTCTGCCTGCAGCAGCCACAGTGATGATAATGAGCCACCGCAACAAGCCACCGCCGCCCATATCCAGCCTCGGGTTGTGATGTCTTCCCTGGCAGAAAGCAACTGTGCCAGTGCGGGCGGGACCCTGGCGTTTTCGCATCAGCTGGATGGTTCACGGGTAGGGATGTGCCAGTTAGTCAATGGCCGCCGCTGCGATGAACAGGCGCTGATTGGCGGGAACTGCGCACGCTGATAAGCAGGCCGGATTGCGCCGGCCCGCATACTCAGGCCGGGAGCCGGTTCGGGCACGCTTCGCCACGGTCCAGCTGGCTGAGATTATTCAGTGTGGTTTCTGAAATGGCGGTCAGCGCTTCCGCGGTTAAAAAGGCCTGATGGCCGGTAAATAACACGTTATGACACGCCGACAGACGGCGGAAGATATCGTCCTGAATCACATCGTTGGACTTATCTTCAAAGAACAGATCCCGCTCGTTCTCATAAACATCCATGCCGAGCGCACCAATTTTCTGCTGTTTCAGCGCGTCAATCGCCGCCTGTGAATCAATCAGACCGCCCCGGCTGGTGTTGATAATCATGACGCCATCGCGCATCTGCTTAAACGCCGCCGCGTTGAGCAAATGATGATTTTCCGGCGTCATCGGGCAGTGCAGCGTGATAACGTGCGATTCTGCAAACAGCGTCTTCAGATCGACATACTCAGCACCCAATGCACGCGCCTCCTCGCTCGGATAGGGGTCAAAGGCCAGCAGCCGCATACCAAACCCTTTCAGAATTCGCATTGTCGCCAGCCCGATTTTTCCGGTGCCGATTACGCCTGCCGTTTTCTGATACATGTTGAATCCGGTCAGGCCGTCGAGGGAGAAGTTCGCATCACGGGTACGCTGATAAGCACGATGAATGCGGCGGTTCAGGGTCATCATCAGGCCGATAGTGTGTTCGGCCACGGCTTCCGGTGAGTAAGCCGGTACCCGCACCACCTCCAGGCCCAGCTCTTTCGCCGCCGCCAGATCGACATTATTGAAACCGGCACAGCGCAGCGCGATAGCTTTTACACCCAGTCCCGCCAGCTCCTCCAGCACCGGACGACTGCCGTCATCATTCACAAAAATGCAGACGGCATCGCAACCCACTGCGGTTTTGGCCGTGTTCTCACTGAGTAAAAAGTCAAAAAAGAGCAGCTCAAAACCAAACTGCTGATTAACCTGCTCAAGGTATTTCTGATCGTAATGTTTGGTGCTGTAAACCGCGATCTTCATTGTTATGCTCCTGCAGAGTGATAAACCAAGGATAACGTTTTCTGGCTGACTTTGCTGAAAGAGCTGACCGGCGTCTGGCGCAGACCTTCACCTCCGGCAGATTACATGCCATCATTCCTGTCAGGATATTGTAAGGAAAAGGATTATGGCTTCTATGCCACGGATTTTCCGGCGACGGCTGGCGGCGATTCTGGCGCTGATTCTGCTGCTGCTCGGCCTGATACTGACTGTAACCCAATGGCTGCCGCGGCTGGCCGGTATCTGGCTGCCTGCTGAAACCCGTATTGAGCTTTCCGGTGCGCCGCGCTGGCGCGACGGTGGTCTTTGGCTGCCGCAGGTTCGCTATCTTACAAAGGATTGCTCACTGGCCACCGTCAAAGCGGTGTCGTTGGGCTGGCATCAGTCGCGCTGGAAACTGAATGCGGCGGAGCTGATGCTGGACAGCGCCTGTCTGCAAAAACTGCCCGCCAGTGAACCGGACGCAGCCGCCCCGAAAACCCTGGCGGAATGGCAGGCGATGCTGCCCGGCGCCGACGTACATCTGGGCAAAGTGATCGTTACGCCGTGGCAGACCTATGCAGGCGAACTGGATCTGACGCTGGAAAAAGATCGCCAGCAGCTGATGTATCAGGGCGAGAATCTGCAGGTGGCGGCAACCCTGACCGGCCAGCAGCTGGCCGTGACGCACCTGATGTTTACCCATCCCGCACTGCCCGAACCGATCACCCTCAGGGGCGATTTGAAATTGCCTGCCTTCGCCACAGATCTGCCGGTGCAGGGCGAAGTGGCGGGGAAGTTCGCGCTGGCAGCGCTGCCGCATCCCCTGCAGGTCACGCTTCACTGGCGGCAGCAGCAGGGAGAACTGCGTGTGGCGATGGCGGAACAGGCGAAGCCGCTGCTCCGCTTACCGTGGCAGCTAAACCGTGATCAGATTCAGATTCAGCAGGGGGAATACTTCTGGCCGTTTGCGACCCAGCCGCTGTCCGGGTTCGTTAACCTGACGCTGGATAACTGGCAGGCAGGCCTGGAAAACAGCCAGATCACAGGCCGAATCAACCTGCTGACTCAGGGACGCGGTGGCAAGGGCAACGTAGTCCTCGGCGTCGGGCCCGGCAACCTCAGCCTGACAGAGAGCAGTCTGCCGTTTCAGATCACAGGCGAAAGCAAACTGGCCGATCTGCAACTCTACGGCTCTGTGCCGGGCCGGCTCAGCGGCTCCCTGCTGGATCCTCAGCTGGTGCTGCAGCCCAAATCGCTGCTGCGCCTGAAAGGCCGGATCCTGTCAACGCTGGAGGTGGATGAAGCACGCTGGCCGCTGGCGGGCGTGCGGCTCTCGTCGCAGGGTATCGATGGGCGTCTGCAGGCGATTCTCACCGCACACAATGCCGATTTTGGCCGTTTCCGGCTTCATCTTGATGGCCGCGCAACCGACTTCTGGCCTGACAAAGGGGAATGGAACTGGCGCTACTGGGGCGGCGGCGAGATGCTGCCGCTGCAGGCGCGCTGGGATGTGAAAGGCACCGGCGGCTGGCACGATACCCTGATTCATCTGGACACGCTTTCCACCGGTTTTAACCAGCTGGCCTACGGCAGTGTCAACGTCGCCACACCGCGTCTGACGCTCACGGAACCGGTTAACTGGCAGCGCGATGTGGCGCAGCCCTCGTTTCAGGGGCATTTCCGCCTGCAGGCGGGCGAAACCCGCTTCAGCTATGGCGGTCGTCTGGCCGCGTCGACCCTCGACTTTGAGGCTAAGGGCCGCGACCCCGGTGCTTTTCTCTGGCGTGGCGAGTTAAAGGCTGGTCGGGTCGGGCCGCTGCGCGTCAATGGCCGCTGGGATGGCGAAAGGCTGCGTGGTCAGGCCTGGTGGCCCTCCCAGTCGCTGACGGTTTTTCAGCCGTTGCTCAGTCCTGATATGAAAATGCAGATCCAGGATGGCAGATTAGAGGCACAGGTCGCCTTTTCCGCCGCGCCGGATCAGGGATTCCAGGCCGTAGGCCACTGGACGGTCAGGCAGGGCAGCGTCTGGACGCCCGACAGTCAGGTCAACGGTATCGACTTCTCGCTACCGTTCCGCTTTAAGGCGGCTCAGTGGCAGTTCGGGCAGCACGGCCCGGTATCGCTGCGGATCGCCGAGGTGAAAAACCAGTTCGCGATGCAGAATATTCGCGCTGACCTGCAGGGCAGCTGGCCGTGGTCCGACGATGCGCCGCTGACGCTGCAGGATGTCAGCCTCGAACTGCTGGGCGGCCAGATTTCGCTGCCCGCGCTGCGCATGCCACAGCATGACCCCGCCCGTGTGACACTGCGTCACATCAGTCTGAGCAAGCTGGTGACGGCGCTGAAGCCGAAGCAGTTTGCCATGTCGGGTAACGTCAACGGTGAACTTCCACTGTGGCTGAATAACCCACGCTGGCTGGTGGAGAAAGGGTGGATCGCCAACAGCGGTGCGCTGACTTTCCGGCTGGACAAGGATATGGCCGATGCGATTACCCGTAACAACGTCGCGACGGGTGCCGCGCTGGACTGGCTGCGTTATATGGAGATCTCCCGTAGCTGGGCCACGATTAACCTGGATAACCTCGGCGACCTCACTATGGAGGCGCAGGTGCAGGGCGTCAGTCGCTTCAGCAATCGTCGTCAGACGGTTAACCTTAATTATCATCACCAGGAAAATCTGTTTCAGCTCTGGCGCAGCCTGCGCTTCGGCGATAATTTGCAATCCTGGCTAGAGCAACATGCGACATTGCCCTCGAATAAGGACACTTCACCATGAGCCTGAAGGCCCTACTGGTTATGGCAGCCGGACTGCTGAGCATCGGCTGTGTGCCGCGTATTGAAGTCACGGCCCCCAAAGATCCCATCACCATCAACATGAACGTCAGAATCGAGCACGAGATTCATATCAAAGCCGATAAGGATGTCGAAGCGTTACTGAAAAACCAGAGCGGTCTGTTTTGAGGAGAGCAACGATGAAACGCATGAGCGTGGCGCTTTTACTCGCCCTGACGATGGCGCAGCCTGCCTGGGCGCTGACGCTGGACCAGGCGCGGCAATCGGGTCGGGTGGGGGAAACGCTCTCCGGCTATCTGGCCGCCCGGGCGCAGGATCCTGAAACCCTGGCGCTGGTACAGCGCATCAATGCCGGGCGTCAGCAACAGTACCAGCGACTGGCGGACCAGCATCATCTTTCGGTAGCCGATGTGGCGGGGATCGCCGGGCAGAAGCTGGTGAGCCGTGCAGCTGTGGGCGAATATGTTCGCGGCATCAACGGACAGTGGCTAAAAAAAGAGATCGACAGCGACATATCGCCATAAAAAAACCGGGCGCGAGGCCCGGTTTTTTACTGTGTCATCCTGAGAGGAGAGGTTACGCAGTAACGATCTGTGCGATAGCGTCTTTGGCTTCTGCGGTGGCTTTAGTGGCCACTTCAGGACCGTAAGCGATACCTTCAGCGAAGACGAATTCGACGTCGGTGATGCCGATAAAGCCCAGGAACAGCTTCACGTAAGGGGTCAGCAGGTCAGACGGGGTATCTTTATGGATGCCGCCACGGCTGGAGATGACCACAGCCTTTTTGCCTGTCACCAGGCCTTCCGGGCCAGCTTCGGTGTAGCGGAAAGTCACGCCAGCACGGGCGATCAGGTCAAAGTAGTTTTTCAGCTGGGTCGGAATGTTGAAGTTATACATTGGCGCGGCAATCACCACTTCGTCATGCGCCTGCAGTTCTGCAATCAGTTCATCAGAAAGGTTCAGTGCGTCCTGCTGACGGGAAGAGAGCGGCGTTTCGGAAGGACGCATCGCACCCACTAACTCACCATCCAGAACCGGAATCGGGTTAGCGGCCAGGTCACGAATGGTCACTTCTTTACCCTGCGCCTTCGCCTGTTCAGCGTAGAAGTCAGCAAGCTGGCTTGACTGTGAGTAACCTGCAAGGATGCTTGATTTCAGAACTAAAACTTTGCTCATGGTAATTTCCTGTCTGTTACGCGGAAGACTTTCCGCTCAATGGGTTACACTCTACGGTTATCGCTGGCGCGGTGAAAGCGCAATATTTCGAGAGCTATGTTCGAATTTATTGAATAAGCGTCACCGTGCCCGGCCGCCGGAACGTTCCGGAATGTGCTATGATTCGCGCAATTATTTCATCGATTCAGCTGGTTATCCCGGCTTGCAGGACGCGGTTTTACGCTGCGGCACTGTCTGAGTAAGGTATGTCACTATTATGTCATCTTCCGAGATCTCCCCACTGGCAGCGCTCTGGTCACAGCTCGACGGCCTGATGCTGCGCGATCGTCAGCGTCTGCAGCGCCGTCTGCAGGGGGCCCGAAAAGTAAAAAACCCTGAAGCACAGCAGGGCATTGCGCAGGAGCTGGAGCAGGAATTTATTGCCGCCGGTCAGCGGGTGGCACAGCGGCGAGCTGCCACCCCAGCCATCACGTTTCCGGATAACCTGCCGGTCAGCCAGAAGCAGCAGGATATCGCTGAGGCGATTCGCGATCACCAGGTGGTGATTGTGGCCGGTGAAACCGGCTCAGGCAAAACCACCCAGCTGCCGAAAATCTGTCTGGCGCTGGGGCGCGGCGTTACTGGTCTGATTGGCCACACGCAGCCACGTCGTCTGGCGGCGCGTACCGTGGCGAACCGCATTGCCGATGAGCTGGGCACCTCGCTGGGCGGCTGTGTCGGCTATAAAGTGCGCTTTAACGACCAGGTCAGCGATCTGACACAGGTCAAGCTTATGACCGACGGTATTCTGCTGGCCGAGATCCAGCAGGACCGCCTGCTGATGCAGTATGACACCATCATCATCGATGAAGCGCACGAGCGCAGCCTGAATATCGATTTCCTGCTCGGTTATCTGCGTGAGCTACTGCCACGCCGTCCTGACCTGAAAGTCATCATCACTTCTGCGACCATCGATCCGCAGCGTTTTTCGCGTCACTTTAATCATGCGCCAGTGATCGAAGTATCGGGCCGGACCTATCCGGTCGAGGTGCGCTATCGGCCAGTGGTTGACGAGGCGGATGATGGCGATCGTGACCAGCTGCAGGCGATTTTCGATGCGGTGGATGAGCTGGGGCGTGAGAGCCATGGCGACATCCTGATTTTCATGAGCGGCGAACGCGAAATCCGTGACACCGCCGATGCGCTGAATAAGCGCGACCTGCCGCACACCGAGGTGCTGCCGCTCTATGCCCGCCTGTCGAACGCCGAACAGAACCGGGTGTTCCAGTCGCACAGCGGCCGACGTATTGTGCTGGCGACCAACGTCGCCGAGACCTCGCTGACGGTGCCCGGCATCAAATATGTGATCGACCCCGGCACGGCGCGCATCAGCCGCTACAGCTTCCGCACCAAGGTGCAGCGCCTGCCCATTGAACCGATCTCCCAGGCTTCGGCTAATCAGCGAAAAGGACGCTGTGGCCGTGTTTCAGACGGCATCTGTATCCGTCTCTATGCGGAAGATGATTTCCTGAGTCGTCCGGCATTTACCGATCCTGAAATTCTGCGCACCAATCTGGCGTCGGTAATCCTGCAGATGACCTCGCTGGGACTGGGTGATATTGCAGCCTTCCCGTTTGTGGAAGCGCCTGATAAGCGCAACATTCAGGACGGCGTCCGTCTGCTGGAAGAGCTGGGCGCCCTGACGCTCAACGAAGAAACCGGCCACTATAAGCTTACCGGCTCCGGGCGTCAGTTGTCGCAGCTGCCGGTCGACCCCCGTCTGGCGCGGATGGTACTGGAAGCGCAGAAATATGGCTGTGTGCGCGAAGTGATGATTATCACTGCGGGCCTGTCGATTCAGGATCCGCGCGAGCGTCCGGCAGAAAAGAAGCAGGCTTCCGATGAGAAGCATCGCCGCTTTGCCGATAAAGATTCTGACTTCCTGGCCTATGTGAACCTCTGGAACTATCTGGCGGAGCAGCAGAAAGCGCTGTCCGGTAATCTCTTCCGCCGTCAGTGCAAAAGCGACTTCCTTAACTACCTGCGCGTCAGGGAGTGGCAGGACATCTATACGCAACTGCGCCAGGTGGTGCGTGAGCTGGGGATCCCGGTCAACAGCGAACCGGCGGAACTGCAACCTGTTCACTGCGCGCTGCTGAGCGGACTGCTGTCGCATATCGGCCAGAAAGACAGCGATAAGCAGGAGTATACCGGCGCGCGCAACACCCGTTTCGCCATTTTTCCCGGTTCCGGGCTGTTTAAGAAGCCGCCGAAATGGACGATGGTTGCGGAGCTGGTGGAAACCAGCCGCCTGTGGGGCCGCACCGCAGGCCGGATCGAACCGGAGTGGATTGAGCCGCTGGCGCAGCATCTGATCAAACGCAGCTACAGCGAGCCGCACTGGGAGAAATCGCAGGGTGCGGTGATGGCTTCTGAAAAGGTCACGCTCTACGGGCTGCCGATTGTGGCCGCGCGCAAAGTGAACTTTGGCCGTATCGATCCGGTGCTGAGCCGTGAACTGTTTATCCGTCACGCGCTGGTGGAGGGCGACTGGCAGACCCGTCACGCCTTTTTCCGGGCCAATCAGAAGCTGCGCAGCGAAGTGGAGGATCTGGAGCACAAGTCCCGTCGTCGCGACATTCTGGTGGATGATGAAACGCTGTTTGCGTTTTACGATCAGCGCATTGGCAAAGAGGTGGTGTCAGCGAAACATTTCGACAGCTGGTGGAAACAGGCCAGCCGCGAAAATGCGGAGCTGCTGAACTTCGACAGGCAGATGCTGATGAAAGAGGGGGCGAACAGCGTCAGCCAGCTCGACTATCCCAATTTCTGGCATCAGGGCAACCTGAAACTGAAGCTGAGCTATCAGTTTGAGCCAGGTGCCGATGCGGATGGTGTGACGGTCCATATTCCGCTGCCGCTGCTGAATCAGGTAGAGGACGCCGGTTTTGAGTGGCAGATCCCCGGCATTCGCCGTGAGCTGATTATCGCGCTGATCAAGTCGCTACCCAAACCGCTGCGCCGCCATCTGGTGCCGGCACCAAACTATGCAGAGGCGTTCCTGGGCAGGGTCACGGCGATGGAGATGCCGCTGGCCGATGCGCTGGCGCGCGAGTTCCGCCGCATGACCGGCGTCACGCTGGACCGCGAAGACTGGCAGTGGGAACAGGTGCCCGATCATCTGAAAATGACCTTCAGGGTCGTGGATGAGCACAACCGCAAACTGCTGGAAGGCAAAGATCTCACCGCGCTTAAGGCACAGCTGAAAGGCAAAGTGCAGGAAACGCTGTCGAAAGTGGCCGATGATGGCCTGGAGCAGAGCGGACTGCATATCTGGAGCTTTGGCGAGCTGCCCCGCAGCTACGAGCAGAAGCGCGGCAGTTATCAGGTAAAAGCCTGGCCGGCGCTGGTTGATGAGAAAGAGAGCGTGGCGATCCGCCTGTTTGATAGCGAGCAGGAACAGCAGAAAATGATGTGGCGCGGTCAGCGTCGCCTGCTGCTGCTTAATGTGCCGTCGCCGGTGAAATATCTGCACGAAAAGTTGCCTAATAAAGCCAAGCTCGGCCTTTACTTCAACCCCTACGGCAAAGTCCTGGAGCTGATCGACGACTGCATCGCCTGTGGCATTGATAAGCTGATGGCGGATGCGGGCGGCCCGGCCTGGGAACAGGCCAGTTTTGAGCAGCTGCGTGACAAAGTGCGCGGTGAACTCAATGAAACCGTGGTCACCATCGCCAGTCAGGTTGAGCAGATCCTGACGGCCGTCTTCAACATCAACAAGCGTCTCAAAGGGCGGGTCGATATGACGATGGCGCTGGCGCTCTCCGACATCAAGGCGCAGATGAGCGGGCTGGTCTATCGCGGCTTTGTCACCGGAAACGGCTGGCAGCGGCTGGCAGATACGCTGCGTTATCTGCATGGGATTGAGCGCCGTCTGGAAAAACTGCCGGCCGACCCGCACAGCGATCGCGCACGTATGTTAAAAGTGCAGGCGGTGGAGCAGGCTTATCAGGCATGGCGGAATAAACTGCCGCCGCAGCGTCAGGATGATGAAGAGGTGCAGAATATCCGCTGGATGATTGAGGAGCTGCGCATCAGCTATTTTGCTCAGCAGCTGGGCACGCCATACCCCATTTCCGATAAACGGATTCTGCAGACGATGGAGCAGATCGCAAACTGAGGGGAGGCGGGGCGCGCGGTAAACGGCGCGCCCCGGACAAAAGGGTCTGGCCAGCTTACTGCGCCAGCGATTCCAGCTTATCTTTGAACGAAGTGACGGCTATCGCGCGGTTGTCCGCCAGATAGCGATCTTTTGCGGCCGGTGCCGAGCTCTGAACCGCAATTAACTGCCAGCCATTGTCGCTGTTCAGCAGCAGCGGAGAACCGCTGTCGCCCGGCAGCGTATCGCACTGATGCGAGAGCACGGCGCGCTGCGCCCAGCCGGTAATCAGGCAGTTACTGTGGGAGTAAAGCGTATCGAGATGATCGGCCGGATAGCCTGCCTGGGTCACTTTGCGGCCGGTCAGTTTCAGCGCGGCTGTGAGATCGCTGCGTGAACCGTCGAACAGAGGAATCGGTGTAATCGCGGATGGCGGATTCCGCAGGATCACAATGCCGTAATCATAAGGTGCCGCGCTGCTTGGCACGATCCAGCCTTCGCCATCCGCCTTTAACTTTGACGCCAGCGAGGGTTCAACCCGCGCGTCGATATCATGCAGCTCGTAGCGCCAGCCTTTATCACTGGCCATAAAGCGCAGCGCCACAGGCTTATCAAATTTTCCAGGCGGGGCGAGCAGGCAGTGTCCGGCTGTCAGCGCCAGATGGGGCGAGATGAGCGTCGCCGTGCAGAGGTTACCGCTTTCGGTTTCCAGCTGACCAATCGCATCCCAGGGTGCAGCGGTAATATCGGTAATAGCCTGACGATGGTCCTTGCCGAAGAACAGCATTTTAATCTCAGCAGGCGTCGGTGAGTCATCGTTATCATCGGCATGAACAGTAGTGGCAAAGCTGAAAAGTCCAACCATTAACAGGGTAGCCAGGCGCATAGAAATCTCAATGGCGAGAAAAGTAACGTTATTGTTATTCCGCAGATACGGTAACTATAGTCGGTGAGCGTTGAAAAAGGGAGTTTTATTGGTTAATCAGTACGCTACAGCGATCAAATAAAAAAGCTTGCTGCAATAATGCCACACAGAATCATAATCAGCAGAATAATTTCGAAGCGATAGCGACGCACCATTTTTTCCACCTCAGTAAAGAAACACCCGGCAGAACCGGGTGTTTTAATTATTATCGCGTGGCCGTGCGCTGAAGACGACCTTAGTTTTTAGCAGCTGATTTCACAACTTTTTTGTGGTGAACTTTTTTAGCGGCCTGAGCTTTCTGAGCTGGTTTTACCGCTTTTTTGTGGTGCATTTTTTTAGCAGCCTGCGCTTTCTGTGCGGCTACTTTTTTGTGGTGAACTTTTTTAGCAGCCTGGGCTTTCTGAGCGGCTGGCTGAGTGGCTTTCTTGTGGTGTACTTTTTTAGCGGCCTGAGCTTTCTGTGCAGCCGCTTTCTTGTGGTGAACTTTCTTAGCCGCCTGCGCTTTCTGAGCAGCATCTTTCTTCACCGCTTTTTTGTGGTGTTTCTTAGCCGCCTGGGCTTTCTGCGCAGCTTTATGGTGTTTCTTGTGCGCAGTTTTGTGAACGGTTTTAGCCGGTGCAGCCGCGGTAGTGGTCGTGGTTGTTGCGGCTGGCGCAGCAGCAGCTGGCGCAGCAGCAGCTGGCGCAGCTGTGGTGTCAGCAGCGAAAGCAACAGAAGACATACCCATAGCAGCGGCGACAACCAGTGCAAATAATTTTTTCATTGCAAATCCCTCGAAGACTATTTTTTCATGTGTAGCCCACTGCGGGGCCGGTGAAGAGACTATAGGGAAAGCAATGCGCGGTGTCCGTGGGTGTTTGGTATCGGCGTGTAACCGATTGTACAAAGGGGGAAGGGGCGGCCTGCTGGCCGCCCGGACACTCAGTTATGCAGGTAACGCTGCTCAAGATGCTGGCGGAAGAACGCCGGATTAAGCGCTTCGCCGGTGGCATTGACAAGCAGCTGATCGGTAGAGAAACGGCTGCCGTGCTGCCAGATATTCTGTTGCAGCCAGTCGAAGACCGGCTGCAGTTCACCGTGCTGAATCAGCTCACTGAGCTGAGGAATGGCCTGTTTTACCGCCCGGAACAGCTGTGCAGCGTACATCGCGCCCAGCGTGTAGGTCGGGAAGTAGCCAAAAGCGCCGTCGGTCCAGTGAATATCCTGCATGCAACCGTCGCGATAATTACCGCGGGTGTCCAGCCCCAGCGACTGCATCATCTTCTCATCCCAGAGCGCCGGAATATCTTCAACCTCAATGTCGCCCTCAATCAGCGCCTGCTCGATCTCATAGCGCAGAATGACATGGGCCGGGTAGCTCAGCTCATCGGCGTCAACCCGGATCAGGCCAGGCTCAACACGCTGGGTCAGGCGTACAAAGTTATCCGCCTGCAGGGCGGGCTGATCGCCAAAGGTGGCTGTCACCTGTGGCAGAATACGCTGCAGAAATTCACGGCTGCGGCCGAGTTGCATTTCCATAAACAGGCTCTGGGACTCATGGATCGCGGTGGACCGCGCCAGCGCAACCGGCTGACCGCGCCACTGCTGCGGCAGATTCTGCTCGTAGCGGGCGTGACCGGTTTCATGTATTACGCCCATCATGGCGCTGAGGAACTCCGCCTCGTTATAGCGGGTGGTGATGCGCACATCTTCCGGCACGCCTCCGCAGAAGGGGTGCGCACTGATATCCAGCCGGCCATGATTAAAGTCAAAGCCCAGCGTCTTCATGATGCTCAGACCGAGCTGGCGCTGGGCTGGCACGGCGAACGGCCCCTGCGGAACGCTCACAGGCTGCTGCGCCTGTTTTGTCACCACCTTTTGCAGCAGGTCGGGCAACCAGGTTTTCAGTTCGCCAAAGGTCGCATCCAGCCGGGCGCGGGTCATCCCCGGCTCGTAGAGATCCAGCAGCGCATCGTAACGCGAAGCGCCACTGGCGTCGGCACGCCGCTGCGCCTCTTCACGGCTCAGCCGCACGACCGCTTTGAGGTTAGTGGCGAAGCCCTGCCAGTCGTTGGCCGGACGCTGCGTGCGCCAGGCGTGTTCGCAGACCGATCCGGCGATCGACTTCGCTTCAACGAAGTCATCTGGCAGCAGGGTGGCCTGCTGATAAGCACGCTGCATCTCATGGAGGTTGGCGCGCTCGACGTCGTTCAGAGACTGCTGTTCAGCAGCTCGAATCCATTCTCCCACCTGCGGAGCGGTCAGGATCTGATGCTGCAGGACACTCATTTCGGCCAGCGCTTCGCCCCGCGCCTGACTGCCGCCCGGCGGCATGGTGGTCTGCATGTCACAACCGGCAATGGCGGTGACATGGCTGAAACGGGAGAGACGCTGAAAAGTTGCAGTAAGGTGCTGATACGCTGAGGTCACGCAGGACTCCTTGTGTTTTATCGCAGCGGAATATCCCGCAAGGTTAAATCAACCGGCCAGCAAAAGCGAACGCTGGCACCACCCAGCGGGCTGGATTCAATCATGACGCTGCCGCCCAGTGCCTGAGCGATAGAGTGCACGATCGCCAGACCGAGGCCGCAGCCACCAGTGGCCCGGTCACGGCTGGGATCGAGCCGGACAAAGGGTTCAAACACCCGCTCGCGCTCTTCAGGTGGAATGCCCGGCCCATCATCTTCGACCTGCAGACAGCCGGTCTGGCCGTCGAACCATAAACTGACGCGCAGCCGCTGCCGGGCATAGCGCAGGGCGTTGTTGACCAGGTTATCCAGCACCCGCTCCATCAGGCGGGTATCGGAGACGCCGATGTTTTCGCGCTGCGGCAGTTCGAGATCGAGCTGCATCGCCGGATTGATGGTGCGGAAGTCATCAAGCCGTTCACGTAGCCAGCTGGCCAAATCCTGCGATGTCAGATTAAGGTCGACGCGAGGACGATCAAGGCGCGCATAGGTCAGCAGCTCTTCGATCAGACTTTCCAGCTGGCCGATATCACGATTCAGCGCCACCCGTTCGCCCTCTGTCAAGTTGTCGCTCATCTCCAGCCGGTAACGCAGGCGGACCAGTGGGGTACGCAGTTCATGTGCGATGCCATCTATCAGCTGCTTCTTGCTGGCGACCAGGGTGTGAATATTCTCAGCCATCTGGTTAAACGCGATGCCGAGCCGGAACAGGCTGGAGGTACTGTCAAAATGGGTGCGGACATCCAGCTCGCCACGGCCAAAACGCTGCGCGGCTTTTTCCAGTCGCTGCATCTCCTGCCAGTGAGGCCGCAGCCAGATAAACACCGGCAGGGCCAGTGACATGCCGATAAAGAACAGCAGGGCAATGTCCAGCAGACGCATCTGATGCAGATAAAAGAGATAGGGAATCGGTCCGACCGATAAGACATAGTGGCTGCGGGGAATATGCTGCAGGAAGGTATACTGATCGTCGAGCGCCACAATCTCTCCGGCCCGCAACCGGCGCATATTGCCCTCATCAAGCTGGAATTTGCTCATCGGTTCGATGTGCAGGTCGAACGACAGACCGAGGTCGAGACTCTTGATGGTCTTGTTCCAGTCGCGCGGCGGAATCTCACGCAGTTCGCTGCGGATGAGATAGAGCGAGCTGGCCATCAGGTCATTCATCGACTGACGGCCCGCACGTTCCGCGGTGAATTTGTAAACCAGCCCCACCAGCAGCGCCATCACCAGAAAACAGACGAACAGCAGCAGATAGAACTGAATAAAGAGTTTTCTCATCGTGCGCGGGTATCCCAGGCCTGTGGAGCAAACAGATAACCTTTGTTACGGATAGTCTTGATGCGGAACGGTTCAGTGGCGCTATCGTGCAGTTTTTTACGCAGGCGCGAGATGGCGACGTCGATGCTGCGGTCGAGCCCGTCATAGCTGACACCCCGCAGGGTTTTCAGCAGCGCATCGCGGTTAAGTGTCTGTCCCGCATGGCTGGCGAGCACCCATAGCAGATCAAAATCTGCGGTCGACAGCGCAATCTGCTCATCAAACAGCGTGACCTGACGATTCAGGGCATCAATTGTCAGCGAGCCAAAGCGCAGCATCCGGTTGGCTGCCGGTGCGCTAAGCGTCTCCTCGGGCTGGGCCTGAGATGACTGACGCAGATGCAGGCGCAGACGGGCAAGCAGCACCGCAGGTGGGGTCGTTTTCAGGATGTAATCCTGCGCGCCCATCTCCAGTGCCAGGATATGGTTCATGTCACTGTCCAGCGAGGTGAGTAACACGATAGGGCCCTGCCAGTTTGCCCGCAGATCCCGACAGATGGTCATACCATCTTTACCCGGCAGCATGATATCCAGCATTACCAGATCGGGCTGCTGCTCAGCGATCACTGCTTCAGCACGATCTCCGCGGGTTTCAACAATCACTTCAATGTCGTGACGGCCCAGATAGGCGGCAATCAGCGAACCCACTTCGGGTTCATCTTCTACATAAACAATTTTGTTCATAGTTAACAAAGCAAAGACAGGGGTAGGCGAAAGCATATCTTTTCCTGGTCCTGAGCTCTACGTTATCGCACGAAATATCCGTAGCTTACTGGTATATAACCGGCAAAATGTGTAATCATTAGCGCGGCCTTTCCGTGCCAGATTTGGGATAGTGATGATTACCATGAGGAGCGTTAGTGTGTCTGATAAAGAGCTGGCATCAGCCATATACCCTGACCGCATCTGCTTCAATTACAGCGACTTTCTTTCCGCTTCCTGCAAAAAACGCTGGAGCTTCGTTGATGCTATTTATGGTGTGATGCCGATATTTGGCATGGTGACACGGAAATCGGCTCACCGCCTGCAGGGCAGTGACGACCCGTTAAAAGAATTAGCATTACAAATCATTTCTACTCAGGTCAGCGACGAAATCAACATCGCGCGCCTGATTACGCTGGCGGAACAACAGCGCATCAGCCGCTTCGATATTCAGCTGCCATACCCGCTTGCAGCGGAACAGCTGGATGCGATTCATCATGAATATGCGAAACCGCTGAATCTCACACAGCAGGATGACCTGCTGTGCGTCTCAATTCCTCTGCATTCACACTAAGTCGTCAGCTGCCACACAGCGGGCAGCGTTGCCGCAATCAGTAATCCCATCGCAATCCGCTCCAGCGTGGTCAGCGCAATCTCTGCGCGGCCACCACGACGGGCAAACAGAAACAGCAGCAGACCGGGCGTGTAAAGTACCACAGACATCATCAGGTGCAGCGGCCCCGACGCGTAGAGTAGCCAGATACCATACAGACTTGCGCCGATACCCGTTGCCAGCGCCAGTGGTCTGCGCTGCCCGTAGACGACCTTGATCAGGTATAAGCCCACCAGCAGATAAGGCACCAGGATCATTTCAGACGCGATGGTCAGCAGGTTGTTATAGTCGGCCCCGGTCAGCGCGATCAGAATCAGGCAGAACTGGATGCTGCCGTTGGTCAGCCACAGCGAGGCGGCCGGGGCGTTATGGCGGTTCTGGCGGGCAATGCTGCGCGGAAAGGCGCCCTGTTGCGCCGCAATCAGCGGCACTTCAGCAGCCATAATCGTCCAGCTCAGATAGGCACCGCACACCGAAACGATCAGGCCTGCCGCAATTACCGCATCGCCCCAGTTGCCCATCAGTCGGGTCATTAATCCGGCCATCGAAGGGTTGCGCATCCCGGCCAGCTCCGCGCGTGGCACAACGCCCAGCGACAGCAGCGTGACCAGCAGATAGACAAGCAGGGCGGCCAGTACGGCCAGCAGCGTGGCGCGGCCCACGTCCTTTTTCTGCCGTGCGCGGGCAGAAACGACTACCGCACCCTCGACCCCGATAAAGACCCAGAGAGTAATCAGCATGGTCTGCTTGATCTGCTCCCACAGCGGCTGTCCAAGCGTCACGCCGGAAAAATCAAAGCGGAAGCGATCATAGTTGAACGCCATCACCGCCAGTACGATAAACAGCAGCAGCGGTACCAGCTTGCCCAGCGTCGCCATCAGGTTGATGCTGGCCGCGGTCTGTACGCCGCGCAGCACCAGCCAGTGAACCAGCCACAGCAGCACCGAGGCGCCCAGCATGGCCTGCCAGGTATTACCGTCACCGAAGATTACCCTGTCTGGTGTGTCAGTGAAGAAGCTCAGGGCGGAGAAAACGATCACCAGATAGGAGACGTTGGCGATCACGGCGCAGAGCCAGTAACCCCAGGCGGAACAGAAACCCATCAGTTCGCCAAATCCGGCACGGGCATAGGTAAAAATCCCGCCGTCCAGATCGGGCTTCAGGCGGGTCAGCAGCAGCATCGCCAGCGACAGAAAAATAATGCCGACGCCGGTGATTAACCAGCCCAGCAGCAGCGCCGCCGGGCCTGCCACGGCAGCCATATTTTGCGGCAGGCTGAACACGCCCGCGCCCAGCATTGAGCTGAGCACCAGCGCCGTCAGCGCACCGAGACCTAATTTTTTCTCCAAAACAACCTTCCCGCTAGCATATATGGCTGGGTAAATCGGTTTTCGTCACTGGGTTATCGCAGCGCAGCCGCAATTGGCAGAAACAATGTCCGGTAAAACAGGCGGCAGATTTTACGGAGTGTGGCAGGGTATGGCAATGCGTGACTATGCAAATCAGCGCAGGAATTATGCAAACAGCAGGGCGGCCGACGCCGCCCTGAAGGGATTACTTAAACAGGTCCGCCGTCACGGTCAGGTTACCGCCACTCTGGTTCTGCCACTGACGGGTAACGTGGTAGAACTTCGCTCCTCTGTCGGCTGCACGCTTCGCCACTTCTTCCGACACTTCTGTCGGGGTGCCAAAGTGTCCGGTAAAGGTCACGGTATCAAATGGCTGCATCTGCGCAGCCGTAATCGCGTTAACTTCCTGCACGGATTTGCCGTTTGGCAGATTGACCGTGTAGCGCTTGCCAGTAGAACTTTGCGTTTCAAAGAAACGCCCCACTTTATTGCTTGGCGTTTCTGAGGACGCTACGCCCGGGATCTCGACGTTCGCGGCTGCTGCGCCACCGGCTGCCAGCGCAGCTTTACCCGCTTCGGAATTGGCAGGGATGGCGTTAGGGGTCTGCACCACGCGCGCTTTGGCATCGGCTTTGTAGACATAGGCTGTTACGTACTGATTGCCACCGCTGTTGGCATCAATCTGGCGAACGATAAAGAAAGAGGCTGCACCTTTCTGCTTTGCCGCTTTTGAGATCGCGTCGTTAACATCAGGCTGGCTGGCAAAGAAGCCGCTGACCGAAACGGTGTCAAAGGGTTCCAGTCGGTAGGCTTCCGCTTTTGGCAGTTCATTGACGCCATTAAAGCGACGATAAGTCTTGTCATCTGAGGCAGCCGGGGCATCGGCTTTATAGAGGTCGGCAGTGACACGCCAGTTACCGCTGTTACCGTTGCTGTCGTTAATCCCCTGAATGTAGAAAGAGGCAGCGCCCATCTGATCTGCACGCTTCGACACCGCATCAGCAGCGTCGCCAATTGCGTTGAAACGGCCGGTGATATTAATACGTTCGAATGGCTTCAACGCGGCCGCTTTTTCTGGCGTTAACTCCTGCGCAGCGAATGCATTCGCTGCCAGCAGGGACAACAGAGTGGACGCCAGAATAGTGTTCTTCAGCTTCATAAAAATAATCCTTCGCCTTACGCAAATATGAGTACGAAAACGTGCTGGACTCTTGATGTATAACAGATTAGCCGCTGATTATTGCATGTTATAAACGGACTGTCGCAGCGATTTTTTGTCTCACATCGCGTTATTCAATTGCCGGTTTTTCATTTGATTGTCATCTGAGTGCGCTACGGCCAGTTCTGCCGGGATTAACCGGTAAAACCGGTAACGGTTAGCAGCTTTTTATTTAATGCACTGTTAAATAAAGGTTTTTAATAACACCTTGTTCGCCCAAAGGTCATCATCGGTGGCAGGAAATCTGCCCACGACACGATTTTGCAGCGGGATAACGCCGGGTTTTAAGCGCAACACTGAATAATCAGGTGAATATTACGACGCGACCTGACGACGGTAGATCGCCTGTCACATTTTCAGTAGGTTATAAACACTTTGAAACAGAGGCGCTGTATCCGCCTGCCGGATCAGCCGTCCCGCTGCGCGGACGCGGTGCCGGTCCGGGCCATCATCCTTTAACCGATGAAAGGAAACACTATGTTAATTGGAATACCCAAGGAAAGGTTGCCAAACGAGTCGCGCGTGGCCGCCACGCCGAAGACCGTCGAACAACTGATCAGGCTGGGTTTCAGCGTCACGCTTGAGCATGACGCCGGTAAACGCGCCAGCTTTGATAATGAAAGCTATCTCGCTGCGGGTGCCACACTCAGAGACAGAGAGCAGGTCTGGCAGTCCGATATCGTGCTGAAGGTCAATGCGCCGGATGATGAAGAGATTGCACTGACCCGCGCGGGCAGCACGCTGGTAAGCTTTATCTGGCCTGCCCAGAATCCCGATCTGCTGGAGAAACTGGCTGCGCGTCAGGTCACGGTGATGGCGATGGATTCGGTGCCGCGCATCTCGCGGGCGCAGTCGCTGGATGCCCTGAGTTCAATGGCCAACATCGCCGGTTATCGCTGCATCGTTGAGGCGGCCCACGAGTTTGGCCGCTTCTTTACCGGCCAGATCACGGCAGCTGGCAAAGTGCCACCGGCAAAAGTGATGGTCATCGGAGCCGGTGTGGCTGGTCTGGCGGCGATTGGCGCGGCGGGCAGCCTGGGCGCGATTGTCCGGGCATTCGACACCCGTCCGGAGGTCAAAGAGCAGGTGCAGAGCATGGGCGCTGAATTCCTCGAACTCGATTTCGAAGAGGAGGCGGGTAGCGGTGATGGCTATGCCAGAGCCATGTCGGAGGCCTTTATCCGGGCCGAAATGGCGCTGTTTGCCAGCCAGGCGAAAGAGGTGGATATCATCGTCACCACGGCGCTGATCCCCGGTAAACCGGCACCGGAACTGATCACTGCGGAGATGGTGGCCAGCATGAAGCCGGGCAGTGTCATTGTCGATCTGGCCGCGCAGACCGGCGGCAACTGCGCGCTCACCGTCGCCGAACAGGTGACTGTGAGCCCGAACGGCGTGAAGATCATTGGTTACACCGATCTGCCCAGCCGTCTGCCGACCCAGTCTTCCCAGCTCTATGGGACCAACCTGGTCAACCTGCTTAAGCTGCTGTGCAAAGAGACGCCGGGCGAGATTCATATCGATTTCGACGATGTGGTCGTGCGCGGTGTGACAGTGGTTCGCGAAGGCGAAATCACCTGGCCGGCACCGCCGATTCAGGTTTCGGCCGCGCCTCAGGCCAACGCGGCAGCCGCGAAGCCCACTGCGCCGGTTGAAACGAAGCCCGTGTCGCCGTGGCGCAGCTATCTGCTGATAGCGCTGGCTATTGTGCTGTCTGGCTGGATGGCCAGCGTCGCACCCGTGGAATTCCTCTCGCACTTTACCGTGTTCGCACTTGCCTGCGTGGTGGGCTATTACGTGGTCTGGAACGTCAGTCATGCACTTCATACGCCGCTGATGTCGGTAACTAATGCTATCTCCGGCATCATCGTCATCGGGGCGGTTTTACAGATGGGCCACGGTGGCTGGGTCACCTTTATCGCCTTTATTGCCGTGCTGATTGCCAGCATCAATATCTTTGGTGGCTTTACCGTCACCCAGCGCATGCTGAAAATGTTTCGTAAGGGGTAAACCATGTCTGGCGGATTCGTCACTGCAGCCTATATCGCGGCTGCCATTCTTTTCATCTGTAGCCTTGCGGGTCTTTCGCGACATGAGACGGCAAAACGGGGCAATATTTTTGGTATCAGCGGCATGGCGATTGCGCTGGTCGTGACCATCTTCGGCCCGGACAGCGGCCATGTTGCCTGGATCCTGCTGGCGATGGTCATCGGCGGCGCAATCGGTATCCGTCTGGCAAAAAAAGTCGAAATGACGGAAATGCCGGAGCTGGTGGCCATTCTGCACAGCTTCGTCGGCCTGGCCGCCGTACTGGTAGGCATTAACAGCTATATTGAGCACGCCCCTGGTCTGCCCGCCGTGCTGGAAAATATCCACCTCAGCGAGGTCTTTATCGGGATCTTTATCGGTGCGGTGACGTTCACCGGCTCACTGGTCGCCTTTGGCAAGCTGTGCGGCAAGGTCTCCTCCCGGCCACTGGCGCTACCCCATCGTCATAAGCTGAATCTGCTGGCGCTGGTGGTGTCGCTCCTGCTGCTGCTCTGGTTTGTGAATACCGGCAGCCCCGCTGCGCAGGTCTTTGCGCTGCTGCTGATGACGGTGATTGCGCTGGCGTTTGGCTGGCATCTGGTCGCGTCGATTGGCGGTGCTGATATGCCGGTCGTGGTCTCGATGCTGAACTCCTACTCGGGCTGGGCGGCCGCAGCGGCCGGTTTTATGCTAAGCAACGATCTGCTGATTGTGACCGGTGCGCTGGTCGGCTCATCCGGTGCCATCCTCTCCTATATCATGTGTAAAGCGATGAACCGTTCGTTTATCAGCGTGATCGCCGGTGGCTTTGGAACCGAGGTAAGCAGCGGCGATGATGCGCAGGAAGCGGGGGAGTATCGCGAGATTACCGCTGAAGAAACCGCAGAAATGCTCAGGACGTCCGGCTCAGTGATCATCACGCCCGGATACGGCATGGCGGTGGCGCAGGCGCAGTATCCGGTGGCGGAGATCACCGCCCGCCTGCGGGCGCTGGGCATCAATGTGCGTTTCGGTATTCATCCCGTCGCGGGACGTCTGCCGGGCCACATGAATGTATTGCTGGCCGAGGCGAAAGTGCCGTATGACGTGGTGCTGGAGATGGATGAGATCAACGATGACTTCAGCAGCACCGACACCGTGCTGGTCATCGGCGCGAACGACACCGTTAACCCCGCCGCGCAGGACGATCCGCGCAGCCCGATAGCCGGTATGCCGGTGCTGGAAGTGTGGAAAGCGCAGAATGTCGTGGTGTTTAAACGCTCGATGAATACCGGGTATGCCGGGGTACAAAACCCGCTCTTCTTTAATGAGAACAGTCAGATGCTGTTTGGCGATGCCAAAGCCAGCGTGGAAGCGATTCTTAAAGCGCTGTAATAAAAACGGGCGGCCGATGAGCCGCCCGTTTTCTTATAAAGAGGCGTTAATCTTCCTCATCCTCTTCCTCATCCAGGTCAATTGGCGATTTAAAGTCGTCAGGCTTCAACGCCAGCAAATCGCAGCGCAGATGGTCAATCACCTGCTCTGCGGTATTACCAAGGAACGCCGCTGAGAGGCCAGTGCGTCCGATCGTGCCCAGCACGACCACACCTGCACCCAGATGCGCCGCCAGATCGGGGATTACTTCTTCCGGCAGGCCTTTCGCGACGTGGGTGAACTCTTCACTGATTGAGAACTTCTGGCGCAGCGCCTTCATCGCGACCAGATGCTGGCCACGGATGGCGTCGTTGTAAACGCTGGGATCAAAATCGGGCAGTTCAATCGCGATATTGATAGGCGTCACCGGATAGGCGCCTACCAGATGCACCTCGGTCTGATTCACCCTTTCCGCCAGTTTCATCGTTTCCCGGATCAGCTTCTGATTCAGGCCATCGTGATGCGGCTCTTCGCTGGCCAGATTAACGGCAACAATCGCCTTACCGCCTTCCGGCCACGGCTGGTCTTTCACCATCCAGACCGGGCATGGACATTTACGCAGCAGATGCCAGTCGGTCGGGGTAAAAATCACCGATTCCAGACGGTCGTGCTGGTGCGCCATTTTAAGCACCAGATCATGCTGATGGGCGAGGACTTCCTGAATGATGGCTTCATAAGGACGGTTATGCCAGATGACTTTAATGTCGATGTCGACACCGGCATCAAGATAGGCGTGCGCCTGCTCGCGGATCCATTCCGTGCGCTGGCTAATCACACCCTGACGCATTGAGGCGCGTTCATCCGGTGAAAGCAGGGTGGTCATCTCATACGAGAAATCATAAATCGGCAGGAACGCTTTGATTTTTCCGCCAATCCGCTGATTAAGATAGACCGCACGCCGCAGCGCGGGCTGATCGTCTTGCTGGGGATCGATAGCGACCAGAATATTTTGGTACTGAGACATGAGGCATTCTCCTTAAACCCGAGCGTTGGAATAAAGATAGCCTATGTTTCACAGTGGAAGAAGTGAAAAAGTTACTGCCGGATCAACAAAATAAGATTTATTGATCCGGCGGCGGATCAGGCGGCCCGGTGGCTCTGGCCGGCTAACTCTTCCAGCAGCGCGTGGTTTTCAATCGTAATATATTTGCCTTTAACCGCCAGCATGCCGGACTTCTGGAAACGGCCCAGCAGACGGCTGATCGTTTCGACCGTCAGGCCCAGATAATTACCAATGTCTCCGCGTGTCATGGTGAGGCGGAACTCGCGCTGCGAGAAGCCACGCTGACCAAAACGGCGGGAAAGATTCCAGATAAACGCAGCAAGCCGTTCTTCGGCATTTTTCTTCGACAGCAGCAGGATCATATCCTGGTCGCCTTTAATCTCGCCGCTCATCAGGCGCATCATCTGCTGACGCAGAGCCGGCATCCTGCCCGACAGGTCATCCAGAGTCTCAAACGGAATTTCGCAAACCATGGCCGTCTCAAGCGCCTGCGCAAAGCTGGGATGACTGGCCCCCATGATGGCGTCAAAACCCACTAAATCACCCGCCAGGTGAAAACCGGTAATCTGCTCATCTCCCTGTTCGGTGATTGTGTAGCTTTTGATGGTGCCGGAGCGAATCGCATAAAGAGACTTCAGTTCATCCCCGGCCTTGAAGAGCGTTTGCCCTTTCTGAATCGGTTTTTTACGCTCAATGATGTTGTCGAGCTGATCCAGCTCGTGTTCATTTAGCGTGAAGGGGATACAAAGCTGACTGATGCTGCAATCCTGGCAGTGAATGGCACAACCGCCTGACTGAATACGACGAATGCTGCGTTTTTCAGGGATCATAATGGTTTGCTCGACGATTATTGACTGAGGTCAATTTTAACATTTTTTGCGCGCAAGGGAACTCATCCGAGCAGTTTTACACCCACAAAGATCAGGGACGTTATTGCAACTACTAAAGGCTGATGTGGCAGGCTTTGCAGCACGCCCGTCGTGAAACTGTCACGAAAACTTTCCGATTATGTGATCTGTTCCACGCGCCTGGCGCACGATTTCTGAACAGAAAGACAGAGTGGTCTGGTCAAGGCAGATTTTGCTACGCTAATGCGATAAGCCTGATTTTCTGTTTCCTCAATATTAACCAGGTGTGAGAAAACCATGAACCTTGATGATAACGATCTCTTTCGGGATGCCATGGGGGATGTCACGCCGTTAAAAGACACGACGACCACCTTATGGCTCAAGTCACCCTCAACCAAAGCCCCGCGCCATCCGCCCGGTGAGTCAGAACAGGAAAACTTTCTGACCCGGGGCTATCTGGACATCGTGCCGCTCAATACCCCGCTGGAGTACAAGGCCGATGGCATTCAGCAGGGCATTCTGGATAAGCTGCGCAGAGGCGAATATGCGCTGGATGCGAGCCTGAACCTGCTGCGCCAGCCCGTGGAAACCTGCCGTCAGGCGCTGTTCAGTTTTATGATGCAGGCGCATAAACAGGGGCTGAGGAATCTGCTGATCATCCACGGCAAAGGCCGCGATGATGAGTCGCACGCTAACATCGTGCGCAGCTATCTGGCGCGCTGGTTACCGCAGTTTGAGGACGTTCAGACGTTCTGCGTCGCCCAGACTCAGCACGGCGGCGGCGGCGCGCTTTATGTGGGTTTACGTAAAACGGATAAAGCGCGGCTTGAAAACCGCGAGCGGCATGCAAAACGCAGCCGCTAGCTGTGAAACTTGCGGATGGTGGACATTAACACCTCGGCGCTCAGGCTCAGCTCTGCGCCGGTACGGGTAATAATGCCGACCGGTTCACCCGGGCCGGAAGAGTTAATGGGCAGGGCACAGACGGCATTGTGGCTGAGATCTTCTTTAATCGCGCCGGAAGGGACAAACCAGATATAGTCGTAGCGGAGCGCGAGCTGACGTGCCAGTGAGGTCGATGACGTTTCGATGCAGTGGGGAGGCAGGGAGCAACCCTGTTCATCCAGCATCTGCTGCGCGATACGGCGCGGCGCGGTGCCCTCGGGGGAAATCACCACTGGCCACTGCATGGCGCGGGAGAGGGTGACGTTGTCACTTAGTAGCGGGTGCTCCGGCCTGACGACCAGTTTCAGGGATTCCAGAAACAGCAGTTCATAGGTCAGCCCGGTCATCATGTCGCTGTCCGCCATCCGGCCAATGCCGATGTCAAACTCGCCCGCCCGCAGGCCCGCCAGCAACACGTTGTTATGCAGCGTTGCCACCTGAATAGTGGTATTGGGCTGCAGCTGATGAAACCGGTCAAGGATGGGCGGCAGCATGCCCATCGCTGCCGTGGTCAGGGCGCCCAGCCGGATAATGACCGGAGCATCACCTGGCTGTTCATTGAAACTCTGTCCGGCATGATTCAGGGCATCCAGGACCCGGACAGCATGAGTCAGAAACTGCTCACCCATGGTGGTAAGCTGCGCGCCCAGCCGGCCGCGCTCAAACAGCCGTGCCCCCGTCAGCTCCTCCAGTTCGTTCAGTGTCTTAGAGAGCGCGGGCTGACTCAGGTTTAGCGTCTCTGCCGCCCGGCCAAGGGTACCCTGCTGCGCGACGGCAACAAAGGTATGTAGATGGCGCAAGCGAATGCGCTGATTGAAAAGGATATTTTTTTCCATAGCCTCAACTTAATGAGAATCACTGTCTTCAGGCAATAGTGTAAAATGAATTTTGTTAACTTTGCTGCAAAATTATTTTAACAAACGTAGTGAAAAAAGGTCCTTTTAACGTTAACCCGCTGAAAAAAAACTGTTCGTTTTAAAAATGCCTGAACGAAAGCACTGCTGCGCAATGAAATATCAATGGCTTAGCGAGCCCGGATAGCATCATTCTCTCCTTTTGCAAAAAAACTGACCGCTTAAGGTTAACGATGGGCTATCATTAGCGCCGTTTTTTTTACTTAAACTGATGTCGGATTCGTTACTCCCGGGGAGTGTTCATTGACCAGCGTCGAGGCGGTAGATGTCCGCCAGCTTATCAATCAGCAGGGGCTCAGCCGCTGGCAAAAACGACTTATCGCACTCTGTTTTATCGTGGTGGCACTCGATGGTATGGATATTGCGATTATGGGCTTCATTGCTCCCACCCTGAAAGCGGCGTGGGGCGTGACTAACCATCAGCTCGGGCTGGTGATCAGCGCGGCGTTGATCGGGCTGGCGCTGGGAGCGATGGTGGCAGGGCCGCTGGCCGACCGCTATGGCCGCCGCCTGATGATCCTGTTGAGCGTCCTGTTTTTTGGTCTCTGGACCCTGGCTACCGCACTGTCGCAGAACATTGAGCAGATGATGCTGTTCCGTTTTCTGACCGGACTGGGACTGGGTGCTGCAATGCCTAACGTTGGCACGCTGGTGGCGGAGTATGCGCCTGAACGCCGACGTGCCTTTATCATCACGGTGGTGTTCTGCGGATTTACCTTCGGCGCCGCCAGCGGGGGCTTTGCCGCCTCCTGGCTGCTGCCGCGCTATGACTGGCACTCGGTGCTGCTGCTCGGCGGCATCCTGCCGCTGCTGGTGTTGCCGCTGCTGCTCCGGGGTCTGCCGGAGTCGGTGCGGTTTCTTATCAGCCGTGGCGCCTCTGCCGCCCGTATTCACGCCATCCTCGACCGGATGATGCCGGGCAAAACGCCCCCTGACTGCGCGTTTCACGCCCCGGAAGCAACCTTACCGGTGACCGGCGCGGTGGGCACCGTGCTATCACGTCGCTACCTGTTTGGCAGCATCATGCTCTGGGGCGGCTACTTTATGGGCCTGTTCCTGGTCTATCTGATTGGCAGCTGGCTACCCTCACTGGTCAACACGCTGGGGATGTCAGTCACCGAGGCCGCCTTTATCACCGCGATGTATCAGGCTGGTGGCACGTTAGGCTCCCTGTTTGCGGGCTGGCTGATGGACCGGTTTAACGCTAACCTGGCGCTGGCCGTGATCTATGGCTGCGGCGGGGTGTTTATCGTGGCGCTCGGCTTTTCACCAGCGGAAGCCGGCATAATGAGCGCCATCGCCTTCTGCAGCGGGTTCTGCTTCAACGGAGCAAATACCGGCATGAACGCCTTATCTGCCAGCTACTATCCGACACATGCCCGTGCCACCGGCTCAAGCTGGATGCATGGTGTAGGACGCATTGGCGCCATCCTCAGTGCCTTCGTCGGCGCTGAGATGCTCACACTCGGCTGGTCGTTCAGCGTTATCTTTCTGCTGCTGGCGATACCGGCTGTGATCACCAGCCTGATGCTGCTGTTAAAAAATCGCTTCGGCTTTAAGCCGATCACAGATTCGTGATTTTTTCCGCTGCTGCCAGCGCGTTGCATTACAGTAGCAGCAACGCTCACGGTGTCAGGTGGATAAGATGGACAAGTTTCTCTGTGCGGATGCGATCCGCACCCGTTTTCTCAGGCGATGTCCGCGATGTATCAGCAGGAGGTGCCGCAGTACGGCACGCTGATGCAGCTGGTGGCAACAGTTAACGATCGTACGCTGGAAGCCAACAGCGCACTGAAAGATCGTCTCACGGCGGCGGATGAAATTGACCGGCTCAGCATTGAGCGTCACGGTGCCATTCGCGTGGGCACGGCGGCGGAATTAGCCACGCTGCGGCAGCTGTTTGCGGTGATGGGCATGTACCCGGTTGGCTATTACGATCTTTCGCAGGCAGGCGTGCCGGTTCACTCTACCGCATTCCGGCCGATCGACGATGCGGCGCTGCGGCGCAATCCCTTCCGCGTGTTTACCTCACTGCTGCGTCCTGAACTGATCGACGACGAGACGCTGCGTGAACAGGCGGCTGAAATCCTTGCGGCTCGTGACATCTTTACTCCCCGCTGCCGGGCGCTGCTGGACCTTCATGCGCAGCAGGGCGGCCTGACCGAAGCGCAGGCCGGCGAGTTTGTTACCGAAGCGCTGGAAACCTTCCGCTGGCATTCACACAGTAGCGTCGACAGTCAGACTTATCAGGCGCTGAACCAGCAGCACCGGCTGATTGCCGATGTGGTCTGCTTCCCGGGCTGCCACATCAACCATCTGACGCCACGCACGCTGGACATTGACCGCGTCCAGCAGCTGATGCCGTCACGCGGTATCGATCCCAAAACCCTGATTGAGGGCCCGCCACGTCGCAAAGTTCCCATTCTGCTGCGACAGACCAGCTTCAAGGCGCTGGAGGAGCCTATTGTCTTCCGCGATGGTCATCAGGGCACCCACACGGCACGTTTCGGTGAGATAGAGCAGCGTGGCGTGGCGCTGACACCTCAGGGGCGGGCCCTCTACGATCGTCTGCTCAGTGAGGCGGGCAGCGGTCAGGATAACCAGCAGCATCAGCAGCATCTGGCCGACATTTTCCGTGATTTCCCTGACGATGAGACCCTGCTACGGCAGCAGGGGCTGGCCTGGTTCCGCTATCGCCTGAGCGAAAAGGGGATGGCGACGCCGCCTGCGCAGGGTGAATCGCTGGAGACGCTGATTGCGACGGGGCGCATAGTGGCCGAGCCGCAGACTTACGAAGATTTTCTGCCCGTCAGCGCGGCGGGCATTTTTCAGTCCAACCTGGGCGACCGGGCCCGGATCCGTTCTGCGGGGCAGGCGAGCCGCCAGACGTTTGAGGCGGCGCTGGGGTGTGCCGTGCTGGATGAGATGACGTTGTATGAAGAGCGCCAGCAGCGCTCACTGGCGCAGTGCGGGCTAGCCTCTGCCTGAACGGCCTGCCGGGCAATGACGCTGTTGCCCGGCATCGTTCCCCTGGCCGGCTGGCCCTGAAGCCGGAAAAAACGGGACAACGCTGCTGACTGCCGTATGCAGGCAGACCTGTTAACCGCGCACGCAGATTTCTCTGCGTAAGTATTCTGAATAGTTAAAAAGATAACGTTGCAGCGGCGGCAACCCGCACCGCTCAGACGGCCAGCGGGGCGCATCCGTACGCTTTCTGCAAACGGCCCGGCCTGGAAATGATAAACCGTGCTTAACACATCGCCTTAACGCATGCACCTGACCGGCTGGCGATCGTGTTCATGCCTGACCCTTACGCTTCGGTATATTCTGCAAATCCCCTCTGCGCATGGACAACGCGGGCGGGCCTGCAAATAATGGAGGAACGTCTGAACAGGGAAACGGGAATGAAAAACGAAACAGGTCTGAGGATCATGACGGCTGAAGGTGAGTTACGTGGATGCATGGACGATGACCTTTTCGTATTCAGAGGCATACCTTATGCAGCGCCCCCGGAGGGTGCCTTGCGCTGGCGTCCGCCACAGCCGGTCACGCCCTGGCAGGGTGTGCGCGATGCCACCGCGTTCAGCGCCTCCGGCTGGCAGAATCGGGCTTACTGTCAGGCCGTTGGCGGAGGCGATCCCGGAGCATTAAGCGAAGATGCACTCTACCTGAATGTCTGGACGCCCGATATCGAGCCGTCCAGGCCGCTACCGGTAATCGTGTGGCTGCACGGCGGTGGTTTTACCCTCGGTGCCGGCGGACTGGCAGCCTACAGCGGCAAGCCGCTGGCGTCACAGGGCGCGGTTGTGGTGACGCTTAATTACCGGCTTGGCCACCTGGGGTTCTTCTCACATCCCGCGCTGGATGCAGAGTACCCCGCAGGCGGCACAGTGAACAATTTTGGTCTGCTGGATCAGATTGCCGCGCTGCAATGGGTTCAGCGCAATATTCCGGCTTTTGGCGGTGACCGCCGCAACGTCACGCTGTCTGGCGAATCGTCCGGCGCACGGAGTGTGTTGTCACTCTGCTGTTCTCCGCTGGCGGAGGGGCTGTTCCATAAAGGCATTGTGCAGAGTGCCTATAGCCTGCCAGACACGCCGCTGAAAAAAGCGCGTCAGCAGGGCGTGGCGGTGGCCCGACATCTTGGCCTGCCACCAGACGCCAGCGCGGCTGACCTGCGCGCGCTGCCTGCCGATGCTTTCTGGCCGCTGGAGGGGGCATTGTCGATCCCGCCGGTGCCCATCGCTGGCGATGCCGTGCTGCCCGAACCGATGCTGCGTACCTTTCTGACGGCAAAACAGCATCGTCTGCCGCTGATGGCGGGCAGTAACAGCGACGAGGCCAGCGTGCTGGACTATTTCGGCGTGGATGCCGCTGCCGTGCTGCAGCAGCTGCGCGACAAAAACCGTCTGATTTACCGGACGCTGAAGTGGATGTATGACATCCATGATGATCGGTTACTGGGCCGCGCCGTCGCGCGCGATATGGCGTTCAGCCTGATGCCGTGGCTGGTGATGCGGGCGCAGCACAACGCAGGTATGCCGGGCTGGCGCTACTGGTTTGATTACGTATCCGAGCAGGCCCGCGACCTTTATCCGCACGGTACCTGGCACGGCAATGAAGTGCCCTATACGCTGAATACGCTGGGCCAGATACCCGATCCTGACAACGGTCGACCTTTCAGCGAGGGCGATCACGCCTTTGCAAAACGGGTCAGCGAATACTGGTTTAATTTTGCCCGCGATGCGACGGAATATAAGCATCAGCTTGAAGGTGAAGTCATCTGGCCAGCCTGGCATCCCGGCGAGGACGTGACGATGTCACTGGGAGAGGGCGGGCAGAACCGCATTTCGCTCAGGAAAAACTTCATGCGCGCCCGGATGCGGCTGTTCCGCCTGCTGATGAGTCGGATGGTGAAACTCTGAGCTGAACCGGATGGTTAGCCTGCTAATCATGAAAATTCTCGAATGAAAATTTTTGCTTCAAAAAGCCTAAAACTATGAATAAAAGGACTTTTTAACCAGGATGAGGCTGCCGACCCTGTAAAATTTCAGGTAATAAAATAGTTACATTTTGACATGCCTTTGCCGATAAATCGTTATGCCCGACGATTACGGGTCAACATGCATAGGATTTTGGTATGGGAATGCTCAAAAATTTTACCATTCGCGCAGTGATGCTCTCTATTCTGGGACTGTTTTGTTTACTGTGGAGCGGCGTCGGGCTTTACAGCATCCACTCGCTAGGCGCGCTCAGCGAAGGCAACGATGTTGACCGCCATCTGGTTGAACAAATGACGGTGCTGAGCAAAGGCAACGATCAATATTTTCGCGTGATTACCCGGTTGTCCCGCGTGATGGAAAGCAAAGCCGCAGGCAAAGCGCTGACGGATGAGGCGTATGCGCCGGTGCAGCAGGCGCTGGACAGCATGACGCAGCAACTGGCGCGCTTTAAGCAGCTGGCACCCGGCCCGATGAATCCGGACGTGGTGGATGGGGTGATTCAGAGCTGGCAGAAACTGCTGGATGATGGTGTAACGCCGCAGCTGCAGCTGGCCCGCCAGGCGTCGGCCGACGCCTACCGTGAGCAGGCGAACAACGGCACGCCGCCGCTGAGCCGGGCTTTTGGCGTCAGCGCCGAGAAATTTAACCAGGCCGCAGCCGAAAAGCTGGACACCACCCGGGTGGAAGTGGATCGCCTGACCGCGATGACCAAAACCATTATCACCATCACGGTGATTATCGGCCTGCTGATCCTGCTGTTTACCGACCGTTATCTGGTGGCCATGCTGGTGCGTCCGCTTGACAGCATCCGTAATCATTTCGCCGTGATCGCTACGGGCGACCTCAGCCAGCCAGTCAATGAGTTCGGTCGTAACTGCGTCGGCAAACTGGTGCCGCTGCTGAGTGCGATGCAGGACAGCCTGCGGGAAGCGGTCAGCGCCATTCGCAGCGGCACCGAGAACATTTCGCGCGGTGCGGCGGAGATCTCGGCCGGTAACAATGACCTCTCATCACGCACCGAAGAGCAGGCTGCTGCGCTGGAGCAGACGGCGGCGAGCATGGAGCAGTTAACCGCCACGGTAAAATTTAACGCCGATAACGCCCGGCAGGCCAGCCTGCTGGCGGAAACCGCTACCACCACCGCCCAGCGCGGCGGTCAGCTGGTCAGCGAAGTCGTCAGCACGATGGATGGCATCTCCGGCAGCTCGAAGAAGATCGCCGAGATCACCAATGTCATCAACGGCATCGCGTTTCAGACCAACATCCTGGCGCTAAACGCCGCCGTCGAAGCGGCCCGTGCCGGTGAACAGGGGCGTGGTTTTGCGGTGGTTGCGTCCGAAGTACGTAATCTGGCGCAGCGCAGCGCCAATGCGGCCAAAGAGATTGCGACCCTGATCGAAGAGTCCGTTCAGCGCGTGGATAAAGGCGCCGAACTGGTCAGCACGACCGGCGGCACGATGAACAATATTCTGAAGTCGGTGCAGGATGTGGATGCAATCATGAAGCAGATCGCCTCCGCGTCAGAAGAGCAGAGCAAGGGGATCTCTCAGGTCGGCACGGCGGTGACCGAAATGGACAGCGTGACCCAGCAGAACGCCTCGCTGGTCGAAGAGGTTTCAGCTGCCGCGAGTGCCCTGGCACTGCAGACGGAAGCGTTGCAGGCGTCGGTGGCGAAGTTTCGTCTCTCAACCACCCCGCACAGCGCGCCAGTGGTCAGCGGTAAACCGGCCGGGCCGAAAGCGCCTGTGCTGAGTGCGGCTCAGGCTAAACCTGCCGATAACGGCGACTGGGTCACCTTCTGATCCCGGCATAGCCACGCCACCAGCTCTGCCAGGAACGGTGGCGCATCGTGGCCGGGCCGCTGCAGCAGACTGTAAACGGCCCCCGTCATCACCTCGCCAGCGAACGGCTTAATCAGCCTGCCGCTGGCAATATCACTCTCCACCAGATTGCTGTCCGCAATCGCCACGCCAAATCCCTGAATTGCTGCGCTGATCGCCAGGTCCATCGTGGAAAAATGCTGGTTCCGCTTCATTAACGGCATCACCTGCTGCTGCGCCTGCAGCCAGCACAGCCAGTCGCGCGTGTCTGCGGTCGGGTGCAGAAAGGTCAGCGCCTCCAGCGCGGCGGGTGAGGCGGGCAAGGGCAGATTCGCTGCCATCACCGGCGTCAGCGACTCCCGGAACAGGGTGATCCCTTCGGGATGCGGCTGGCCATAAACGATCGCCACATCAAAATTCTCCCGCTGCGAGGCATGATCCAGGGTCGTGGTCAGCGCCACATGCAGTTCCGGGCGCTGATGCTCCAGCGCAATCAGCCGGGGCACCAGCCAGCGCATCGCGCAGGTCGGCGCTTTCAGGCGGATGCTGCTCTGGGTGCGCCGGACCTTTTCGCTAGCCTGAACCATCCGTTCAAAGCCCTCTTGCAGGTCAGGCAGCAGGGCGGCGCCCTGCGGGGTCAGCCGTAGCCCGCGCGCATGGCGGTCAAACAGCGTTACCCCGAGCCACTGCTCCAGCGAGGTAATCTTGCGGCTCACTGCGCCCTGCGTGAGGCAGAGTTCGCGGGCGGCATGCGTCAGATTGAGATGCCGGGCGGTCACCAGAAACGCGTGGATGGCATTCAGCGGCAGCGATGTACGGGACACGATAGACCTCAGCTATGCATTTATGTCATAGCTATTATGACGACATTTCGCTTGCCGACTCAAGCCACACCTCGTTGAATAGCGGTTCAGCCCACCTGAGCGGTTTTTTTTGACGGAGAGTGTATGTCCCTGAAAACGCCTGTTGCGATCCACCCGAAACTGCCGGACGTCGGCACCACCATTTTCAGCGTCATCGGCCAGCTGTCGGCACAGCATCAGGCAATCAACCTGTCGCAGGGTGCGCCCAATTTTCCCTGCGATCCGGTGCTGGTCGACGCCGTCAGCCAGGCGATGGCGGCGGGGCACAACCAGTATGCCGCCATGATGGGGCTGCCTGCCTTACGCGAGGCACTTGCCCACAAAGTCCAGACGCTCTACGGGCAGCGCTATGACGCGGCCAGTGAAGTGCTGATCACCGGCAGCGCCAGCCAGGGGCTCTATATGGCGATTACCGCCCTGGTGCATCAGGGCGATGAGGTGATCTTCTTTGAACCGGCGTTTGACAGCTATGCGCCGATAGTGCGATTACAGGGCGGTAAGCCGATTGGCCTCAAGCTGCAGGTGCCTTCCTTTGCCATCGACTGGGATCAACTGCGGGCGGCGATCACGCCGCGCACCCGGATGATCATCATCAATACGCCGCATAACCCCAGCGCGCAGGTGTTGACGCCGGAAGACCTGAATCAGCTGGCCGCGCTGATCCGCAACACTGACATCGTGGTGCTCTCGGATGAGGTGTATGAGCATATTCTGTTTGATGGCCGTCCGCATTGCGGCATGGCGACGCATCCGGAGCTGGCCGCGCGCAGCGTGATCGTCTCCTCATTCGGCAAAACTTTTCACGTTACCGGCTGGCGGGTCGGCTACTGCCTGGCCCCGGCGGAACTGATGACCGAACTGGTCAAGGTACATCAGTTCATGATGTACGCCGCCGATACGCCGATGCAGGTGGGTTTTGCTCATTATCTGCAGAACCCGCAGAACTATCTGTCGCTTAGCGCCTTCTATCAGCAGAAGCGCGATCGGCTGACGGCGCTGATGCAGCATTCACCGTTCCGGCTGCTGCCAGTCGCCGGTTCGTTCTTTATGCTCGCCAGTTATGGACATTTCAGTGACGAACCGGACAGCGAAATGGTAAAACGTCTTATCGTCGATCACGGCGTGGCGACCATTCCGCTGTCGGCGTTTTATATGGATGGCACAGACAATAAACTGATTCGCCTCTCTTTTGCCAAAGACGAGGCGACACTTGAGGCGGGCGCGGCTGCGCTTAGTGCTTTTTCCCACTGAACCGGGCCACGGCGCGGGGCAGACCGGGAAACAGATAACCAGGACTTACCGGGGTAAACAGAGAATGAAGAAACTGAATGCGCTTTTTCTCGCACTGGGGATGATGAGCTCCATGCAGGCACTGGCACAGGATTTACGATACGGTGTGGAGTCGCAATATCCGCCGTTTGAGAGCCGCAACGCCAAAGGCGAGCTGGAAGGCTTTGATATCGAGCTGGGCAATGCCATCTGTAAGGCGGGCAACTTCTCCTGCCACTGGGTGGAAAGCAGTTTTGATGCGCTGATCCCGGCGCTGCAGGCGAAAAAGTTTGACGCGATCAACTCGGCGATGAACATCACTGAAGCGCGCGCAAAAAGCATCGCCTTTACGCAGCCGATCTACCGCATTCCGACCATGCTGGTGGCGAAAAACGGTGAAAATCTGGCGCCAATGGCAGAGAGCCTGCGCGGCAAAAACATCGGCGTGTTGCAGGGGTCGATTCAGGAAACCTATGCGAAGAAGCACTGGGAGAGCCAGGGCGTGACGGTCATCTCCTATCAGGATCAGAATCAGGTCTACAACGACATGGTCGCGGGCCGCCTCGACGGAACGCTGGTCATGTCCGCGGCCGGTCAGTCCGGCTTTCTGGACAAACCGCAGGGCAAAGGCTTTGGCTTTGCTGGCAAACCGGTTGAGGATGACGCAATTCTGGGTTCAGGCATCGGCTATGGCCTGCGCAAGGATGATGCGCAGCTGAAGCAGTCGCTGGATGTGGCCATCGCCAAAGTGCAGAGCGACGGCACCCTTAAAAAACTGGCGGAAAAATATTTCCCTGGTATCGACGTCAGCGCGAAGCCCTGATGCTCACCGGGCGCGTTCTGCGCCCGGTTTTCTCCTCAGCCCGCTGCCAGGTGGCAGAGCTTTTCTGCCACCTGGTAGGACTTCACGAACGATGTCAGCGGCAGAAACTCGAAACGTGAATGGAAATTGTGCGCGCCGGTAAAGAAGTTCGGCGTCAGCAGACCCTTTGCAGAGAGCGCGGCACCATCTGTGCCACCGCGCATCGGGATCACTTTGGGTTCAATCTCCAGCGCGGCAAAGGCGCTGAAGATCAGATCAATGGCCCGACGATCCTCACCCAGCGCATTGCTGATGTTGCTGTAAATATCGCTGATCGTGATGCTGACGTCGCCGGTGGGATAGCGCGCCGAAATAGTCTCTGCGGCCTGCCGGAGCTGCTGCTTGCGTGCCGCAAAACAGCTCAGGTCGAAATCGCGGATTGAGGCTTTAAGCGTGGCCTGACTGGCGTTGGCCTGAATCTCATTGAACCAGATATACCCCTCGCGACCCTCAGTGTGCTCCGGCGTCTCCTGCCGATCAAACAGGCTGATGTAGTCGTGAGCCATCAGCAGCGGATTGACCAGTACCCCTTTGCCCGACATCGGATGCGCTGGCACGCCGGTAAAGACGATTTCTGCGGCGGCTCCATTAAAGTTTTCATACACCACCTCGCCCAGTTCACAGCAGTCGATGGTCCAGGCAAAATCAACGTTAAAGCGCGTCTCCAGATCCAGCGCTTTCGCGCCGCGCAAGCCAATCTCCTCGTCCGGCACAAAAGCAACCACGATGTCGCCATGATCACCCTGCAGGTTCTCCATCAGCGTCATCACTACCGTGACGGCGGCTTTGTTGTCCGCGCCCAGTACGCTGGTCCCGTCGCTGAAGATCACCTGCTGGCCGACGTAGGACGCGATCTCCGGATGTTCATCACGGCGCAGCCAGATGTCCTGCTCTGCATTCAGACAGAGGTCTTCGCCCTGCCAGGTGAGGATCTGCGGATGGATGTCGGGCGACAGGCCGACATCGACGGTGTCGATATGGGTGATAAAGCCGATGCGCGGGGCGTCGGGACGGTTGCCGCGTTTCACCGCCGTCACCGTGGCGTATTCATCGATGATCACTTCATCCAGCCCCAGCGCACGCAATTCATCCGCCAGCAGGGCCGCCATCGTGTGCTGGCTCGGCGTACTCGGCAGTGAGGTCGATTTCGCATCGCTCTGACTGCTGACGGCGAGGTAACGGAAAAAGCGTGTGGTGAGTTGCGACTCAAGTTTGTCTGTCATCACTATTCCTTATTAGTCAGCCACACGCGGGGTTCGCTATGGTGCCGAATCGTGCTATCAATGAAGCATCTGAATGATTCATTTAGGTATTGTGATCACCGGAAGTCAATACAAAGCGAGGATAATAATGAAAATCAGGATAGCAACCTTAGCGCTTGTTACGGCTGGGATCGCGCTGGCAGGCAGCGTCAACGCTAAAACGCTGGTCTACTGTTCGGAGGGGTCGCCAGAGAACTTCAACCCTCAGCTTTATACCTCGGGAACCAGCGTCGACGCCAGCGCCGTGCCGGTGTTCAACCGTCTGGTCGACTTTACACCCGGCACGACTAATCTGGTGCCGGGTCTGGCGGAAAGCTGGGAGATCAGCCCGGATGGCACTGTCTACACTTTCCATCTGCGTAAAAACGTAAAGTTTCAGAGCAACAAACAGTTCCGCCCCAGCCGCGACTTTAACGCCGACGATGTGATCTTCTCGTTTATGCGCCAGATGGACCCGAAAAATCCCTATCATAATGTCTCCGGCGGCACCTATTCCAATTTCGAGAGTCTGGAACTCTCCACCCTGATCAAACGTATCGATCGGGTGGATGATCATACGGTGCGCTTTACGCTCTCCCATCCGGAAGCGCCGTTCCTGGCTGACCTGGCCTGGTATTTCGCCTCCATACACTCAGCAGAGTATGCTGACGCCATGCTGAAAGCGGGGACGCCGGAAAAGGTCGATATGAACCCGATCGGCACCGGCCCGTTCGAGCTGGTGCAGTATCAGAAAGATTCACGCATCCTTTACAAAGCTTTCCCGGACTACTGGCAGGGTAAGGCAAAGATTGACCGGCTGGTGTTCAGCATTACGCCCGACGCCTCTGTGCGCTATGCCAAGCTGGAGAAGAACGAGTGTCAGGTGATGCCATTCCCCAACCCCGCCGATCTCGAAAAAATGCGCGCCAACCCGGCGATCAGTCTGGAGCAGAAAGCCGGGCTGAACACCGGCTTCCTGGCGTTTAACACCACCAAAGCGCCAACCGACAACGTCAAAGTGCGTCAGGCGCTGGCGATGGCCATTAACAAACCGGCGATCATAGAAGCGATCTTCAAAGGCACCGGCACGGTGGCGAAAAATATCCTGCCGCCGGGCGTCTGGAGCGCCGACAAAGATCTCAAAGATTACGACTATGACCCGGAACAGGCAAAAGCCCTGTTGCAGCAGGCTGGCGTAAAACCTGGCACCGAAATCGCGCTCTGGGCGATGCCGGTTCAGCGGCCTTACAACCCGAATGCCCGTCGTATGGCGGAGATGATCCAGGCCGACTGGGCTAAGGTCGGCATTAAAGCCAGCATCGTTAGCTATGAGTGGGGCGAATACCTGAAACGGGTGCGCAGCGGTGAGCATCAGGCGGCGCTGATGGGCTGGACGACCGCCACCGGCGACCCGGATAACTTTTTTGGCCCGCTCTACAGCTGCACCTCCGCGCAGGGCGGGTCAAATTCCTCGAAATGGTGTTATCAGCCGTTTGAGAAGTTAATCACCGAGGCGCGCGCCGAGCCGGATCAGGGCAAGCGCACCGCGCTCTACCTGCAGGCGCAGCAGATCATGCATGACCAGATGCCCGCCGTCATGATCGCGCACTCTACCATCTTCGAACCGGTGCGTAAGTCGGTCAGCGGCTATCAGGTCGATCCGTTCGGCAAGCACATCTTCTATCAGGTTGACATTAAGCAATAAAGCAGTGAAACCCACTGCCGGGTAGGTCTCTGCTGATGCGCGAATCGCAGGGACGCGCTGGCTGCAATCAATCCGCGCAGGGCAGAGGAAGCAGCGTTACAACAGGCAATCCAGACCATAGCGCCCGGCGTGACGGAACAACGCTTCGCGCTGTCCCGTTTGCTGGCGTTTGTCAGGGTAACAGGTGTTGTTGCGCGGGACGGATCTGCCAGGGATGGCGATTTCAGTAACGTTCTGACAGGGGCAGTTTCCGTCGCCGGGCGCGGCTCGCCGCAATACATGGCAGACCCTGATTATGTTGCCTTATTTCCCTAATCCCTCACCATTCCGGACAGGGGCGGTTTATTCACGCCGCCTTATCCCAGCCTGACCTGTTGATCCAGTTCCGTTAGCCGCTGCTGCAGAAACTGCAGGAACAGCGTCAGCGCCGCGTTGCGCTGGCGGCCCGACACCGTCTGCAGCTGCAGCGTGCGCTGGCTCAGCTGATCCACACCCATCGACCGCAGCACCAGATTCTGCGTTTCGCCGGCAAACAGCAGGGTGAATGCGCTGCAGATGGTAACGGCCTGCGGCGTGTGCAGCAGAAAGTGGTAAAGGGCGGCGAAATAGTCGCAGGTCAGCACCGGTTCGACCACGCAGTCATTCATCTGACAGGAGAGGTCAAACAGCTGCCGCACCGTGGTGTGCTGGCCCGGCAGCGCCAGCGGCCAGCGATGGAGATCGGCCAGCGTCACCTGACGGGACGCCAGCGGATGTGACTGATGCATCGCCAGCAACACTGGCGCAGGCCATGAGCCGAGCACCTCGACGCTGCGCTCCGGTTGCAGGCTGAACTGCAGTGCCACATCGCACTCACCCGCCCGGACGCACGCCGCCACGCCCTGGGCATGCGTAACGTTCAGCGCGAACAGCACACCCGGATGGTGCTGCCGGAATTCGGCCAGCAGGCCGGGCAGCAGGCTGAACGCCATGCCATCGGTGCAGGCAATACGGATCAGGCTGCGCCGGACCGCGTTCAGCCCTTTAATTTCCGCCAGCGTATATGCCATATCGCGCTGACTTTTACGCACGTGATGTGCAAACAACTCTCCGGCCTCGGTCAGCACCATGCCGCGCGCATGGCGCCGGAACAGCGGGGCACCCACCTGGTCTTCGAGGCGCTGAATCTGACGGCTGATGGCCGATACCGCGACAAAGAGTTGCTCGCTGGCGGCGCTCAGGGAGCCGTACTCGGCGACCGCCAGGAAGTAGCGGATTTCACTGCTTAACATCGTGCCTCCGGTAACACGCCTCATTACAGGGCAATGATGCTTTGCTTAAAAAGCAAAGCACTCTCGATAAATTGATAATTGTGGCAAAGGATGAAGTTTGTCAAAGATAAAGCACGAAAATAACAGGAAGCGCAAACATGACAGAGCAACAGGCCGTCGATCAGGCCATGCACTACTTCGATACCGGCGCATTCCGGACGCTGCTGGCACGCCGGGTCGCCTGCGTTACTGAAAGCCAGCACGCCAGCCGAAAGGCGGAACTGACGCACTATCTGGAGCAGGAGATAGGGCCGCAGCTGGCGGCGATGGGCTTTACGCTGCATCCGTTTGAGAACCCGCAGCCCGGCAGCCCGCCGTTTCTGATTGCCACCCGCATTGAAGATCCCGCTAAGCCCACGCTGCTCTGCTACGGCCACGGCGACGTGGTATTCGGTGACGATGAAAACTGGCGCGAAGGATTATCCCCCTGGCAGCTCACCGAAGAGGGCGATCGGCTCTACGGTCGTGGCAGCGCAGATAATAAAGGCCAGCACTGCATCAATTTTGCTGCGCTGGAGCAGGTGTGGCAGGCGCGCGGCGGCACGCTGGGCTTCAACTGCAAAATTCTGTTTGAGATGGGCGAGGAGATCAGTTCGCCAGGGCTGGCGGCCATCTGTCAGCAGCAGCAGGCGCTGCTGAAAGCCGATCTCTTTATCGCCTCTGACGGCCCGCGACTCAATGCGCTGCGGCCGACGCTGTTCCTGGGGTCCCGCGGCGCGGCCAACTTCCGGCTGACCATTCGTGCGCGCGACAACGCCTATCACTCCGGCAACTGGGGCGGCCTGCTGAGCAACCCAGGCACCCAGCTGGCGAATGCCCTGGCCTGCCTGGTGAACGCGCAGGGCGTGCTGCAGGTTGCCGCACTGAAGCCAGACTCCCTGACCGACGCGGTTCGCGCCATCCTGCGCGATATCGAACCTGGCGGCATGCCGGGCGATCCGGCGCTGGCCAGAGGCTGGGGCGAGCCGGGGCTGACGGCGGCCGAGCGTCTCTATGGCTGGAACACTCTGGAGGTGCTGGCGTTCGAAACCGGTAATCCGGCCCGTCCGATGAATGCGATTCCCGGCAGCGCCACGGCAGTGTGTCAGTTACGGTTTGTGGTCGGTACTGACTGGCAGAATCTGGTCCGGCACGTCGACCAGCATCTGCGACAGCATGGGTTCGACAACGTCAGCGTGGAGTTTATGCGCGGCTCACCGGCCACGCGACTCGATCCGCAGGATCCGCTGGTGACCTGGGCGCTGGATACCCTGGCCCGCAGCAGCGGCAGGAAACCGGCACTGTTGCCGAATCTGGGCGGCTCACTCCCTAACGAGGTCTTTGCCGATATTCTCGGTCTGCCGACGCTCTGGATACCGCACTCCTATCCCGCCTGCGGTCAGCACGGGGTAAACGAACATCTGCTCACCGGAGTCGCACGTGAGGGGCTGGCGATCATGACCCGGCTATTCTGGCAGCTGGGTGAAGAGGGCGAACCGCTGATGGCGCGCCACCACCAGTGGCGGAGGCGTGAACGATGAGTAGTCAGATGCAAGACGCTTCGCCGGTCAAGCCGGATCTGCACAAAACCCTGTTCGCGACCTGCGTTGGCAACGCGCTGGAGTGGTTTGATATCGCGGTCTACGGTTTTTTCGCCAGCTACATCGCGCACGTCTTCTTTCCGGTCAGCGATCCCTCCGTGTCACTGCTGCTGACCTTTGGCAGCTTCGGCATCTCGTTTTTAATCCGTCCGCTGGGCGCGGTTGTGCTGGGCAACTATGCCGACCGGCACGGCCGCAAAAAGGCGCTGCTGCTGTCAATTAACCTGATGATGCTCGGCGGGGCCATCATTACCTTTATGCCGGGTTACGCCACGCTGGGCCTGGCGGCACCGCTGCTGATTCTGCTGGCGCGGCTGATTCAGGGCTTTTCGGCCGGTGGCGAGTTTGGCAGTTCAACCGCTTTTCTGGTGGAGCACTTTCCGGAGCGCAAAGCCTTTATCGCCAGCTGGCAGTTTGCGACCCAGGGGGCCAGCACCCTGATGGCATCGGCTTTCGGACTGGGGCTGACCCACTGGCTGAGCGACAGCGAGATTCAGGCGTGGGGGTGGCGCATTCCGTTTGCTTTCGGCCTGCTGATCGGGCCACTGGGGATCTACATCCGTCGTCATGTGCAGGAACCGGCCAGCTTCGCCACCCAGGAGAAAGAGGCCGCGCCGCTGAAGACCCTGTTCGGCCAGCAGAAGACGCTGATTACGCTGGCGATAGGCGTGATGGTTATCTCAACGGCCGTGAACTATATGCTCAACTACATTCCGACTTACGCCACCCGAACGCTGCATCTGCCGGGGTCGGTAGCGTTCACCGCGACGCTGGTGGCGGGCATTATCCTGACCGTGGTGACACCGCTGATGGGATTATGGGCGGAGCGGATTGGCCGGCTGCCGCTGATGTGGGGATCGCTGCTGTTACTGATGATTACCATCTATCCCGCCTTCCGGGGCATGGTTAGTCACACTACGCCTGCCACGCTCATCCTGCTGGTGGCATGGATGGCGCTGCTGAAGTCGGTCTACTTCTCCACAGTGCCTTCGGTGATGGCCGATCTCTTTCCGGCAACCACCCGCGCCAGCGGCATGGCAATCAGCTATAACGTAGCCGTGACGGTTTTTGGCGGATTTGCGCCGCTGATCTGCAGCATGCTGATTGCTGCGACCGGCAGCAGCCTGGCACCAGGCTACTACCTGATGGCGGTGGCGGTACTGAGCGGCGTTGCGCTGTTGCGCTGCCGTCAGCGGGTAGCCTGACGGCATCCGGGCCTCCTGTTGCGTCGCCGCATATATGCTCAGACCGGTAAGCCGCCATTCCTGGCGGCGATGACGCCCCTGTTTCAGACGGGCCGTCATCGCGCTTTGCGCGGAAGCAGATGGCTGAGCATGCCTGCGGTTCCATTGCACGCTAAGCCTTCAGGCGGCTGACGGGTACAGTGCGGAGAGTCGCAAGTGCCTATCTGAACTGCAGATAGGCGACATGGGTCTGCAGAAACTCCTCCAGTCCATGTTTTCCGTCGGCCCCGCCGACACCCGATTTGCGCCATCCGGCATGAAAGCCCTGCATCGCCTCAAAGTTTTCGCGGTTAACGTATGTTTCTCCGAATTTCAGCTTTTGCAGCGCCGTCATCGTGGTATTGAGATCCCGCGTATAGAGTGAGGAGGTCAGCCCATATTCGCAGTCATTAGCCAGGGCGATTGCCTCATCCAGCGTGCTGAACTTCATGACCGGCAGAACCGGGCCAAAGATCTCCTCCTGCATGATGGCCATGTCCTGGCGCACGTCGGTCAGCAGCGTAGGTTCAAAGAAGAAGCCTTTCTCGCCGGCACGCTTTCCGCCCAGCACCACGCGGGCACCGTCCGCGACGGCCTCCGCGACTTTCTGCTCCACCCGATCACGGGCGGCGGCGGTAATCAGCGGCCCCATGGCGATGTCGCAGCGTTCGGCAGGATCGCCAAAGGTCACTTGCTGAAATGCTGTGGCCAGTGCAGAGATAAAGCGATCATAAATGCCTGCCTGCACATAGACGCGCTCCGCGCAGTTACAGACCTGTCCACTGTTGATCATCCGCGAATCGGTGATGGCACGCACCGCCAGGTCGATATCGGCATCATCCATGACGATGGCGGGAGCCTTGCCGCCCAGCTCCAGTGAGACTTTAGTGACATTTGTCGCGGCGGCCTGCATGGTCGCAATACCCGCGCCGACGCTACCCGTCAGGCTTACCAGCCCGACGTCTGGGTTAGCCGCCAGCTCCTGGCCCACTTCCGGCCCCAGCCCATAAACGATATTGATGACCCCTGCAGGCAGACCCAGCCTGTGGATAATCCCGGCAAACAGTGCGGCGTTGTTAGGCGTCAGTTCGCTGGGCTTGATCACGATCGTATTGCCGGTGATCAGGGCCGGTGCCACTTTGCGGGCGATCAGGAAGAAAGGAAAGTTCCACGGCAGGATGCCGGTGGTGACGCCGATGGCCTTTTTAAACAGGAAGATGTTCTCATTGGGGCGATCGCTGTTGATGATCTCCCCCTCGTAGCGTCGCGCCCACTCCGCCATATAGTCCAGATAGTCGGCGGTAAACAGCACTTCGGTCTTTGCGAGGCCCTGCGTCTTCCCCTTCCGCGACGAGGGTAGCGGTGAGCTCTGGCTCAGTCTGGCGAATCGCGCTGGCGATCTTATGCAGCCAGACGCCACGCCCGACCGCAGGCAGCGCTTCCCACTCCGGCTGCGCGGCGGCGGCGGCACGGATGGCGCGGCTCGCATCCTCACGGCTGCCCTGAGGGATGCGTGACAGCAGCGCCTCCGTAGCCGGATTTGTCACGGCGATCCACTGATCACCCTGATGGGTGACAAATTCGCCATTGATGTAATGTTGATGATGAGTTGTCATTCGCTGGCCTCTTCGCTATCGATACGTTGCAGTAATGTGATAGCAGGGTGCAGCAGATCGTCCGGCGCAACCTTTGGCTGGTTGCCAGCTACCGGCCCCGGCTGGCAGCCAGTGACAAAATCTGGTGAGTTCTGCGGCAAAATCGCCAGTCTGTTGTAGATTTAAAGAGGTGAAACAAGCAGAAAAGGGGGCATCATGGCTAACGGATGGGCATCAGAAGGGGCGGTACAGGAGCAGATTGACAGCACCGTCAACGACGGCATTGAACGCGTCAGACAGGCGATCGGCCAGGGTGAAAGCGCAACCGAATGTGAACTCTGTGGCGAGCCGATTCCGGAAGCACGTCGTCAGGCGCTGAAAGGGGTGCATTACTGCGTATCCTGTCAGGAGAAGATCGATAAACAGCAGCAGACCAGCAGCTTATATAATCGTCGCGGCAGTAAAGACAGTCAGCTGCGCTGACGCCTAGGAGCCTGGCATTGCCAGACCGCTGCCGATAAACCACGCCAGAAAGCTCACGCCTGCCACGATGATGGCGATGGGAAACAGAATGCCAATTCGCATTTTACACCTGCGGAGAACCGCGATTTAAAGGGCTGTGATCTTATCATGAGATCTGCAGAAGTGCGCGGTGGGTTTTCAGCAGGGTAAAGAGCTGGAACTGCGTGGCGTCGTGCTCCTCGCGCAGCACGTCGCCCTTTCTGTAAAGAATATGCTGGATGTGACCGAGCTGCCGCCAGACCACAATTGCCGCGGCAATCAGCGCGCAGTGCTGTTCAGCCTGCCGGCACTCAAGGGTGACGTAGTGGGTTTCATCCAGCTGATTAACGAATACCTTTATCGCCTCTGCGGGCAGGATCGCCCGCAGATCATCCAGCATGACCTGGCTCACCGACTGCGAAAGAATCACTGTTAACCATTTCGTTGTCATCTCAATCTTTGATCCCGCTAAGTTTGTTCCCGTTTATACGGCCTTACCTGCCCGAAATAAAGGCTTCTTTACGCCTTTGCCACCTGGTACGTGAAGCTGGCAGTCAGCACGAAATTGTGCTGCGCCACACAGCAGAATCGTTAAAAACGCTAAATAATAAGCGACTTACCTGTTTACTCCTCCAATCAACTGACAACGGCGAAACTGTGATCCCTGACGTTCATAACGGGTAAATATTGCCACTGCACGGCGGCTTCCGGCACTTATCTAAAGGCTGAGGAATTCCTGCTGAACGTAGACTGCCTGCAGAGCGGAAGCAGCAGCTTTCCGACAGGCCTTAACCTAACCGGGGATTAACAATGAACAGTGCCATTATCGCGGGTATCTTCTGGCATTTCGTCGGAGCCGCCAGCGCCGCATGCTTCTACGCGCCTTTTAAGCAGGTAAAAAGATGGTCATGGGAAACCATGTGGTCGGTAGGTGGCCTGATGTCGTGGCTGATCCTGCCGTGGGCGGTCAGTGCCGTGTTACTGCCCGATTTCTTGGCTTACTACCGCAGTTTCACGCTGTCACAGCTGATGCCGGTGTTTCTCTTTGGCGCCATGTGGGGCATTGGCAATATTAACTACGGCCTGACCATGCGCTATCTCGGTATGTCGATGGGGATTGGCATCGCCATCGGGATTACCCTGGTGGTTGGCACACTGATGACACCGCTGTTGCAGGGGCGCTTTGGGGCGCTTTTCGCTTCGTCGGGTGGCCGCTTAACCCTGCTGGGCGTGCTGGTGGCACTGATGGGTGTCGCGATTGTCTCACGCGCCGGTCTTTTAAAGGAGCGGGCGCTGGGGATCAACGCCGAAGAGTTCAATCTCAGGAAAGGTCTGTTGCTGGCGGTGATGTGCGGCATCTTCTCCGCCGGCATGTCCTTTGCCATGGATGCGGCAAAACCGATGCATCAGGCTGCCGCCGGTCTGGGGATCGATCCGCTCTATGTCGCCTTACCCAGCTATGTGGTCATCATGGGGGGCGGCGCGCTGGTCAATCTGGGCTTCTGCTTCTGGCGGCTGGCGACACGGCGAGAGCTGTCGCTGCGCAGCGATCTTTCGGTCGCGAAGCCCCTGCTAATCGCTAACATCGCCTTTGCCGTACTCGGTGGAACCATGTGGTATCTGCAGTTCTTCTTCTACGCCTGGGGGCATGCCAGAATCCCTGAGCAGTACGATTATGTGAGCTGGATGCTGCACATGAGCCTTTACGTGCTGTGTGGCGGGCTGGTGGGGCTGGTCATGAAAGAGTGGAAATCGGCAGGACGTCGGCCGGTGAGCGTACTCTCGATAGGCTGCGTGGTGATTATCATCGCGGCGAATATTGTGGGGCTGGGCATGGCGGCCTGACCGGGAACGATGTTGTATTTACGGGTATCGGACGGGCCTGCTCAGCAGGCCCTTTTTTAATCTGACTCACTGTGTTTCAGCGTCTGGCGCGGCGCGATAAAACGCTGACGCCAGGCGCTGGGCGTCAGACCGGTGTCGCGGGTAAAGACGACTGAAAAGTAGTTACTGTCATCAAAGCCGCAGCGGGCGGCAATCTCACCGATCAGGCAGTCCTGCGTGCGCAGAAGATACTTCGCCTGGCAGAGCTGCAGCTGACGCCGGTAGTGGCCAATGGTCATGCCGGTCTGTTGACGGAAGAGCTGCTTCAGCGCCCGTTCGCTGAGCTGGTTATGCTGACAGAACGCCGCGAGATCAAAGGGACGGGCAATCGCGCCTTGTAGCGCGGACATCAGCAGATCGAGCTGCTCGCCCTCCGGCAATGCCCAGGGGCGGTCGGCAGCATAGCCGTGGCGACGCAGAATCAGTGCCAGCTGTAAAAACAGCGCTTCAGTCAGCTGCACTGAAAGCGGATCGCTTTTACGGCTCTCACGCTCCAGCTGGCCGATTACGCCACGCGCCAGCGACATGCCCCGGGTGGTCAGACGCCAGCTGCCGGGTGCATCCGGCCCCGGCTGTGGCAGCAGCTGATGCCAGTCGAGTGCAAGACCAAAGCGATCCCGGCAGTAAAGGATATTATCCAGCACCAGATCGTTAACGCTGTCGTAGCTGTGGCAGTCGCTGTCGCGGATATAGAAGACGTCACCGCAGGTGATCAGCCACGGGCGATCGTTGAGAACGTGCAGGCCGTTGCCGCGCCAGACAATAACGATCTCACTGAACTCGTGCTGGTGCGGCGGGAAAGAGGGCTGAGGCATTCTTTCGGCAACCGCTACCGGCAGGCTGGGCGCGGGAAAATAGTCTTCACGACTGAGGATCAAAGCCATTCCGGATTCCTTATACCCTCTGCTGACGCTCCGTTCGCGGTGCGCAACCAAATTCGCGCCTGAACAGGGTAGAGAAGTGGTTGCTGTCGCCAAATCCACACTGGAAGGCGATATCGGTAATGCGCATATCGCTGTGACGCAGCAGATGACGGGCCTCTGACAGCCGCAGACGGTTCAGGTAACGCTGCGGCGTGCTGCCGGTCAGCTGCTTCATCTGACGGTGCAAAGTACGCAGCGACAGGGAGAAACGATCGGCCACCTCATCCCAGACGATCTCATCACTGTAGTGATCGCCCAGCCAGTCGAGCAGGTGATGCAGTCGTGCCTCGTGATCCTGACGCTGGCCGTCGATACAGGTCTCACGCAGCAGCAGGAGCAACTGCAAAAAGAGCTGCTCCTGGCGCGCCTGTTTATCCAGCGACCAGGCATCATCCAGTTGCATCTGCGCGGCCACGTTCAGCGCCTGCGCCATCACTTTATGGCTGAGACGCCAGTGCGGCCGGTAATGTCCATTCTGATCGCCCGGCAGCAGGGCCTGCAGCCCGGAGAGAAAACGAAACGCGCCGGGGCTGCGATAGAGCACGTTGGTCAGGCACAGGTTGTCGGTCTGTTCATAAAGGTGTCGATCATGGTCGCGGACAAAACAGACGCAACCGGCGCAGATCGTCTGCGGCTGACCATTAAAAACATGAATGCCCGACCCCTGCTCAACCAGCACAATCTCATAAAAATCATGATGATGTTCGGGGAAGGCCGTCTGGGGGATACGCGGTTCAATTGCTATCGCGTAATCGCCTTTGGGAAAGAAATCCGCACTGTGCAATAGGGTCATGATCGGCTCCCGCTGATTAACAAAACTTTAACGCAGTGTAATCAGCCGCTGCTTACCTTACCTTGAAATTTCAGCCGCGCTCTGCAGGAAACGCGCTGATTTTTCAAGATATCCCCGGCAGTTGACAGATTTGCGGCAGGGGTCACATCCTCCAGTGTGCGCTCTCTGTGATCTCCCTCACGAAGTTCTTTGCAGGTCTGCCAGTGCGCCTGCACCGCTGGCACTCCGGGGAAGGTCTTTCGACGGAGAGATTTTTACTCTGTGACCACATAATCACAGGGAAACACCGCCATGACCCGGAGAAACATTGTTGCTATCGACCTCGGCGCATCCAGCGGTCGCGTCATGCTCGCCAGATGGGATGCTGCTCAGCGTCAGCTCGTGCTGCGTGAGGTCCGGCGCTTTAAAAATCAGCGTCAGCGTCGTGCCGGTTACGACTGCTGGGATCTGGCGAAGCTGGAGCAGGAAATACGCGCCGGGCTGGCGCAGCTGGATGACGAGGGGATCGTCCCGGACAGTATCGGGATCGACACCTGGGGCGTGGATATGGTGCTGCTGGATGCGGAGGGCGAACGGGTGGGTGAAGCGGTCAGCTATCGCGATGCACGCACCCATGGCCTGATGGAGCAGGCCGAACAGACGCTGAGCCGCAGCACCATCTACGCCCGAACCGGCATTCAGTTTCTGCCGTTTAATACGCTCTATCAGATGCGCGCCCTGCATCAGCAGCAGCCCGACTGGCAGGCGCGCGTGGCCCACGCGCTGATGATCCCTGACTACCTGCATTATCGTCTGACCGGCAATCTGAACTGGGAGTACACCAACGCCACCACCACGCAGATGCTTAACCTTCATACGGGCGAGTGGGATCGTGATTTGCTGGCCTGGGCGGGCGCAGAACCGCACTGGTTCAGGCAGCCGCAGGCACCGGGCAACACCGTCGGCCACTGGCTCAACCGTACCGGAATAGCGGTGCCGGTCATCGCGGTCGCGACGCACGACACCGCCAGCGCCGTGCTGGCGACGCCGCTGACGCAGGAGGATGCGGCCTATCTCAGCTCCGGCACCTGGTCACTGATGGGTTTTGAGAGCCTGCAGCCCTATGCCTGCGAGGCCGCACTGCGCGCCAACATCACTAATGAGGGGGGCGCGGAGGGGTATCGTGTGCTGAAAAACATCATGGGTCTTTGGCTGCTGCAGCGCATCTGCGCCGAACTGCAGATTGAGGACCTGGGCGCGCTGATCGACGAAACGGCCCGCCAGCCCGCCTGTGTTTCGCTTATCAGCCCCAATGCGGCCCGCTTCATCAATCCTGACAGCATGGTCCGGGAGATCCAGAACGCCTGCGCCGGGCAGGGCATGCCGGTGCCGCAATCGGCCGCCGCGCTGGCGCGCTGTATTTTCGACAGCCTGGCGCTGCTCTACCGTGAGGTAATCCAGGAGCTGGCCGCGCTGCGTGGCAAGCCTTTCGCACAGCTGCATGTGGTAGGCGGCGGCAGTCAGAACCGCTTCCTGAATCAGCTTTGCGCCGATGCCTGTCAGATCCCGGTTCTGGCCGGGCCGGTTGAAGCCTCCACACTGGGCAATGTCGGCGGTCAGCTGATTGCGCTGGGTGAACTGACGGACGTGGCCGATTTTCGCCGTAGCGTTATCCGCAACTTCCCGCTTGAAACCTTTGAACCGCAACCACACAGCGTCTTCCGCGCCAGTCAGGCGCGCTTCGCGACGCTGAGTCAACCCGCTAAGGAACCCGCTTATGACTAAGCAGATTGAACAGGCTTTTGAACTGGCTAAACAACGCTACGCCGACAGTGGGGTGGATGCTGAACAGGCCCTCTGCCAGCTGGATAAAATCCCGGTCTCCATGCACTGCTGGCAGGGTGACGATGTCCGGGGATTTGAGGATCCGCAGGCTGCATTAACCGGCGGTATTCAGGCGACCGGCAATTATCCAGGCCGGGCACGGAATGCCGGTGAACTCCGCCACGATATCGACAAGGCGATGTCACTGATCCCGGGCGTTAAGCGTCTGAACCTGCACGCGCTCTATCTGGAAAGCGACAAACCGGTCGCGCGGGATGCGATCGAACCCGCGCATTTCGCTAACTGGGTGGCGTGGGCCAGAGAGCGTGGCCTGGGGCTGGATTTTAACCCCAGCTGCTTTTCGCACCCGCTGAGCGCCGACGGTTTTACGCTGTCGCACCCCGATAAGGCCGTGCGTCAGTTCTGGATCGACCACTGCAAGGCGAGCCGCCGCATCTCCGCTTCCTTTGGTGAGCAGTTGGGTACGCCCTCGGTGATGAACATCTGGGTACCGGACGGCATGAAAGATATCACCGTGGATCGGCTGGCGCCGCGTCAGCGTCTGCTAAGCGCCCTGGATGACGTGATCGCAGAGAAACTCAACCCGCAGCACCATATCGATGCGGTTGAGAGCAAGCTGTTCGGCATCGGCGCAGAGAGCTACACCGTCGGCTCGAATGAGTTTTATCTGGGGTACGCCGCCAGCCGCCAGACGGCGCTCTGTCTGGACGCCGGCCACTTCCATCCCACCGAAGTGATCTCTGACAAAATTTCGGCGGCCCTGCTCTATGTGCCGCGCCTGCTGCTGCACGTCAGCCGTCCGGTGCGCTGGGACAGCGACCATGTCGTGCTGCTGGATGATGAAACTCAGGCGATCGCCAGCGAGATCGTTCGTCATCAGCTGTTCGACAAGGTGCATATCGGGCTCGACTTCTTCGACGCCTCCATCAACCGAATCGCCGCCTGGGTGATCGGCACCCGCAACACACAGAAAGCGCTGCTGCGCGCCCTGCTGGAGCCAACCAGTCGCCTGCGCCAGGCCGAGAACAGCGGCGATTACACCGCCCGGCTGGCCCTGCTGGAAGAGCAGAAGTCGCTGCCGTGGCAGGCGGTGTGGGAAGCGTGGTGCCTGCGGCATGATGTCCCGGCGGATGCCAGCTGGTTAGGCGATGTCCGTCACTATGAACAACAGATCTTGAGCCAACGTTAAGGATTTCACTATGCAAAGCATTCTTTCTTCAGGGTTTGTTAGAGGGATGGTCAAAGCGACCAGCGATATGTGGCTGAAGGGCTGGGATGAACGAAACGGCGGCAACGTCAGCCTGCGTCTGCGAGAGGAGGAGGTCAGCCCCTTTGCCGCCGACTTTTATCCCTCGCCGCGCTGCGTGGAGTTAAGCCAGCCCGCACCCGCGCTGGCGAACGACTGGTTTCTGGTCACCGGCTCAGGAAAATTCATGCGCAACGTCCAGCTCGATCCGGCGGATTGCCTGGCGCTGCTGCAGGTCGATGACAAAGGGCTTTCGTTTAAAATTCACTGGGGGCTGTCGAATGGCGGTCTGCCGACCTCGGAGCTGGCGTCGCACTTTCAGTCTCACGCGGTGCGCAAAGCGGTCAGTGGGGGCGAGGACAGGGTGATCATGCACTGCCACGCCACCCACTTTATGGCCCTGAGCTATGTCACAGAGCTGGACTCTGCCCGACTGACCCGCCTGCTCTGGGAGGGCAGTACCGAATGTCTGGTCGTCTTCCCGGATGGTGTCGGCGTGCTGCCATGGATGGTGCCGGGCACCGATGAAATCGGCAGCGCCACCGCCGCGCAGATGCAGTCACATACCCTGGTGATGTGGCCGTTTCACGGTATCTTCGGCACCGGCCCGACGCTGGATGAGGCCTTTGGCCTGATCGATACGGCGGAAAAATCATCTGAAGTGATCGTGAAGGTGCTGTCGATGGGCGGTATCCGGCAGAGTATTACCACCGAACAGCTGGTCGCGCTGGGCGAACGCTTCGGCGTCACCCCGTGGCAACCGGCCCTGGACGCGGGGCCGGCCAATGCTGCGTAAAGCCTTTGTGATGCAGGTGAATCCTGACTGTCACGCGGAGTATGCACGTCGCCACGCGCCGATCTGGCCTGAACTGGCAGAGACCCTGAAAGCGCATGGGGCGCACAACTATGCGATCTGGCTGGACGTCGGACGAAACCTGCTGTTTGCCAGCGTGGAGATTGCCTCGGAAGAGCGCTGGAATGCGGTGGCGCAGACGGAGGTCTGCCAGCGCTGGTGGGCCTCAATGAAAGATCTGATGCCATCGAATGCCGACAACAGTCCGATCAACCAGCCGCTGCAACCGGTGTTCTTTCTGCGCTGAGAAATGAAAAGGGCGGCCACGCCGCCCTGATACCTTATACCCTAGCGCCTGGCGCGACAAAGCCCGGTCAGGATCGGCCACATCGCCATCAGCGTATCGATAATACTCTCCAGATCGTCACGATCCGCGCCCTCGCGCGCCCGCACCGACATTCCCTGCAGCATACAGCCCAGATAGCGGGAGAGCGCCGGAATGTTAACCGCCTCGCCCAGTTCACCGCGCTGCTGACGCGCCAGCAGGAAATCTCTCAGCACATGCTCCTGCAGCTGATGCTGCTGTTGCAGCATGGCGGCGATCTCGGTAGATGCTGCCGACAGCGCAGAGGAGGTACAAATAAAGAAGCAGCCGCCGGGAGAGTCGCGCTCGGTAAAACAGGCGGCGGTAGCGCGGAAATAGGCGTCGATAGCCCGATCCACGGCCAGCCGATCGTCGGCTAACGCTGCATCTCGCTCCGCGCTGAACCTCTCGATGTAGCGTTCCATCGCCGCACGAAACAGGCCCTCTTTATTCACAAACTCGGCGTAGAGCGTAGGCGCTTTCGCGCCGGTCGCCGCGACCAGGTCAGCCAGAGAGGTACCTTCATAGCCGTGCGTCCAGAACAGGGTCAGTGCTTTATCGAGAGCGGCATCGCGGTCAAACACTTTGGGCCGGCCACGGCATTTCTTTACATCGCAATCCTGAACCTGATGCATACATCCTCACTTGCTATGAAACAGAGTATTAAATTACCGATCATTATAAAAATGTGCAAGGCCCGCAGGCATCCGCCGCAGCGCCGGTTGCCATTTTGTGCGTTCGCCTCCCATTTTCGCCCCGGATGTTAAGTCAGAAAGTGGGCTGAAGCCCATAATCACGCCACTTCGCGATTAAAATAACGCTCATTAAATAAATATTGACGACGGCCACCTCCGGGATCTATCATTTGTTTAACGGTCGTTAATTAAATAACGACACCCCGTTTCAGACCCACTGAACTTCATTACTGAATAGAGAGATTATTATGAACACAATCAAAACCACGCTGGCAGCACTGGCACTGACTACCCTGACATTTGGCGCTTCAGCCGCTGACCTCGTGACAAGCGAACCGGCGAATCAGCAGCCTGTCGGCACTATCGCCGTTCAGGGCGGCAGCAATCTGACCTCGGTTGAAGCGCAGCTGAATGCGAAAGCGGATGAAGCCGGTGCGAAATCGTTCCGCATCACCTCAACCAGCGGCCAGAACAAGCTGCACGGCACCGCGGTGATCTACCAGTAACGGAAATGTTTCAGCTAAGAGAAGTGCGTTGGAACCCGGAGGCAGATAAGATGAAAAGAGTCACGATGATGATGGCGGCGGCGCTGCTGAGCAGCTTTTCATTTGCCAGCGTCGCGGCACAGCAGGTCAGTACGACTCCGCTGGACCAGCAGAAAACAGGCGTAATCAGCGCAACAGGCAGCACCAGCCTGACGTCGCTGGAGCAGCAGCTGTCAGAAAAGGCCAGCGATGCCGGCGCAAAGTCTTTCCGCATCACTTCGACCTCTGGCAACAACAACCTGCATGGCACCGCCATTCTTTATAAGTAATGCCCGTCACGAAGTATGGCGAACAGGCTTCAGATAACCTGCGTATCTGAAGCCTTTTTTATGCGCGCAGCGGGCGTCTAGCCGTTACTGCGCAGCTGCGGATAACGGCGGAAGATATAGACACACCAGAGCAGGGCGATCAGACCGATCATCCCGCCGACGTTGCCGACTTCTGCCATGCCCAGATGCAGACTCACCTGATTCCCCAGCAGCGCGCCCGCGCCGATACCGATGTTATAGATGCCGGACATCAGCGACATCGCCACATCTGTGGCATCCGGTGCCAGCGACAGAACCCGCACCTGCATCGCCAGACCGATCATCATCATCGCCATTCCCCAGACAATGCAGAGCGTAGAGATGGCAGCAGGGCGGATGGCCGCAAAAATCAGCAGTCCCATGCAGAGGGTAATCAGTGCAATCGCGGCAATCAGCAGTGCTGAGGGAAATTTATTGCCCAGCGTGCTGAACAGAATGCTGCCGACAATGCCCGCAGAGCCAAACAGCAGCAGCAGCAGGGTGGTGAAATTGCCGCTGGATTGCGCCACGTTCTGCATAAAGGGTTCGATATAGCTGTAGGCGGTGTAGTGCGCGGTTACCACCAGCGTCACCAGCAGATACATGCTGACCAGCGCCGGACGCCGAAACAGCATCGGCACGCTGCTGAGAGAACCGGTGTGTTCGCTGGGCAGGCGTGGCAGGATCCGCACCAGCATAATCATCAGCACCAGCGCCGACAGACCAATCGCGCCAAAGGTGGTGCGCCAGCCCAGATACTGCCCCACCACACGGCCAATCGGCACACCCAGCACCATCGCCAGGGCCGTACCGGTCGCCAGCATGCTGAGCGCCTGGGTCTTTTTACCGGCCGGTGCCACCCTGATCGCCAGCGAGGCGGTGATCGACCAGAACACGGCGTGCGACAGGGCGATGCCAACCCGGGATACCATCAGCGACCAGAAATCCCACGCGACGGTTGAGAGCGCATGGCTGATCACAAAGACGGCGAAAAGCACGCCCAGCAGCAGCCGTCGCTCGACGTTGCGGGTCAGCAGCATCAGCGGCAGGGAGAGCAGAGCCACGACCCAGGCGTAGATGGTCAGCATAATCCCGACATCCGCCGTCTGCATGGAGAAGTCCGCCGCGATATCGGACAACAGGCCAACCGGAACAAATTCGGTGGTATTAAAAACAAAGGCGGCGATGGCCAGCAGGACGACGCGAAGCCAGGCCGTTTTACGTGAAACAGTTGTTGGTTGCATTGAGGTGTCAAATCAGTCAGTACAGCGGGTCAGGATGGAGCAGACCATCCCATGAAAGTGACCTGCGTCACAAATTACTGAACATTGTAGTGAATAACACGGGAAGAGAAACCTGATAACGCGTTTTTCGTGCGGAAATTTTCGAATCCGTTTCAGCGGAAGGGATGGCGGCCGGGTGCGATATAGCCGTCGCGGGCCGCCTGTCTGACTAGCGTGAGAAGGGCGTGTGCTTCAGGGCCACGCTTTGCTGACCGTCCAGCTCGTCAGGGTGGCTAACCGGGCAGCAGTTCTCACAGCCAATGGCACCCGCATAATATTTTTTAGCCTGCAGGATAGCGGCGTTCACGTGGTAAAAACTGCCCAGAAACAATCTGTTATCCATGTCAGGCAGCCAGGGGCAGCCTGCCGCATGTACCACATGATTATCGTTATATCCCGATTGTTTATTGACGTAATAGTAGAGGGCCACAGGCGTTCCTTGTTGCCGTGAAAAGGCAAAGCAGACGAATTATTTCAATACAAACGATTATAGCGGGAAACGCAGGCGTTGTGGTGAGCTGATTGGCGGGATAAGGTCAGAAGCAGGCCGCGCCAGACCCGGCGCGAAGCCGGATCAGGCGGGACTCGTCAGAGTTTTTTGCTATGCAGCCGCCAGGCAACCAGCAGCGCCAGAATCAGCAGGCTACTGATAAAGAGCGTAATACCGTTCCAGCCGTAGTCATGCCAGAAGAAGCCGCCCAGGGTGCCCGCCACGCTGGAACCTGCGTAGTAGCTGAACAGATAGAGCGACGAAGCCTGCCCCCGCGCCCGGCGCGCGCGCGGGCCAATCCAGCCGCTGGCTACGGCATGCGCGGCAAAAAAGCCCGCAGTGAATAGCATCATGCCGGGCAGAATCAGCCAGAGCGCGTTAAAGGCGGTCATCAGCAGGCCCAGCAGCATCATCGCGGTGGCACCCAGCATCACCGGCCCGCGCCCCAGACGGCTGGTCAGCGCACCTGCCTTGGGCGAACTCCATGATCCGGTCAGGTAAACCACCGACAACAGCCCTACCACCGCCTGACTGAGGTGCCAGGGCGCATCCAGCAGACGGTAGCCGATATAGTTAAACAGCGTGACGAAGGCGCCCATCAGCAGAAATCCTTCGGCAAACAGCCACGGCAGACCCGGATCGCGCCAGTGCAGCCGGAAGTTAATCATCAGGTTACGCGGGCGCAGTGGAATGGGACGGAAATGGCGCGAGGCAGGCAGGATCTTCCAGAACATCAGCGCCGACGTTAGCGAGAAGCAGCCGATGACTGCCACAGCAATCCGCCAGGTGAACAGGTCGGTCAGCACCCCGCTCAGCAGACGTCCGCTCATTCCGCCAATTGAGTTACCGCTGATATAGAGCCCCATCGAAAAGGCGACAACCCGTACATCCATCTCTTCGCTCAGATAGGTCATCCCGACAGCCGCCACGCCACTGAGCGACAACCCCATCAGCGCCCGCATCAGCAGGATGCCATGCCAGCTGGTCATCATGGCCGAGAGCAGGGTACAGAGCGCCGCCAGCATCAGGGCGGTGACCATCACCGATTTACGTCCAATCGCATCCGAGAGCGGCCCGGTAATCAGCAACCCCAGAGCCATCAGACCCGTAGAGATAGAGAGCGACAGGCTGCTGGCCGCGGGCGACACGCCGAACTGCCTGGAGAGAACAGGCAGGATCGGCTGAACACAATAGAGCAGGGCAAAGGTGGCCAGCCCGGCAGAGAACAGTGCCAGCGTCACGCGCATAAACTGCGGCGTCCCCCGGCGGATATAACCTGAAGCCACAGCGGATGCTGGCGCATCTGGCGCCGCATTTTCATCCACGGTGGCCTGTATTGAGCGACTCACGCCGTTTTCCTTAGTCAGAATACCTGTGGTCAGCTTAGGAAAGCGCAATTATGATGTCTAATATATTAATAATCTCAAATAAGACGTTTAAGCTATGAATATTGAGCTGCGACATTTGCGCTACTTTGTGGCGGTGGCAGAAGAGCTTCATTTCGGGCGGGCGGCACAGCGGCTCAATATCTCCCAGCCGCCGCTCAGTCAGCAAATCATCCAGCTGGAAGCGGAAACCGGGGCAAAACTTTTTCATCGCACCAACCGCAGCGTGCAGCTCACGGCGGCAGGTGCGCAGCTGCTGAGTGATGCCCGGACGATTCTGTTGCAGGTTGAGCAGGCTGCCGAACGCGCCGCCCGCCTGCATCGGGGGGAAGAGGGAGAGTTGCGTATTGGCTTTACCTCCTCCGCGCCCTTTACCGCGGTGGTTTCTGATGCTCTTTACCGTTTCCGGCAGCGCTGGCCGCAGGTGCATATTCAGATGCAGGAGATCAACACCCGCCAGCAGCTGGCGCCGCTACTCGATGGACGGCTCGACCTGGGCGTGATGCGCAATACCTCACTGCCTGCCGGACTCCAGCATCAGTTACTGCTGAGTGAGCCGCTGTTTGCCGTAGTGCACAAGGCACACCCGCTGGCTGGCGCAAAAAGCATTTCGGTGTCCGCGCTGGCAACTGAACCCTTTGTTTTTTTCGATCCGCAGGGGGGCACCGCCCTCTACAGCGATATTCTGGCACTGCTTCACCGTTATCACATCAAACCCTATATCACTCAGGAAGTAGGTGAGGCGATGACCATCTTGGGGCTGGTGGCGACCGGTCTGGGCGTCTCTATTCTGCCCGCCTCCTTTCACCGGGCGCGACTGAGCGATCTTGTCTGGCTGCCTTTAACGGAAGAAGATGCCATTTCTGAACTGTGGCTGGTCTGGTCAGCCACCCGGGAAAAGCGTGCGCAGATGGAAAACATGATGACGCTGTTGCAGACAAACCGGCGGTGACGCTGCCGCCAGGTCCTGTCAATCTGTGCGATAAATCACATTTCTAATCAAATATTTGACGCTGTCGCCTGATCTGCATCACCATGGCGCATGTTTATTTAGAAGCGCGAAAATAACCGGGAGCAGGGTTGTGAATCCGGACAGTCAACCTGGCCACATTGACCAGATCAAGCAGACCAATGCAGGCGTCGTATATCGATTAATTGACCGTCATGGTCCCATTTCGCGTATCGAACTCTCCCGTCGTGCCCAGCTCGCCCCGGCCAGCATTACCAAAATTGTCCGGGAAATGCTGGACGCTCACCTGGTGCAGGAAACCGAATTTCAGGAGCCCGGCAGCCGTGGTCGCCCGGCGATAGGCCTGATACTGGACACCGATGCCTGGCACTACCTGGCGATCCGCCTGCATCGCGGTGCCATGACCTTTACGCTGCGCGACCTCAGCAGCCGCGCGCTGGCAGAAGAGAGCCTGCCGCTGCCGGATGAGACCGCGCAGCCGCTGCTGAACGCGCTGATTGAACAGGTCGATGCCTTTTTTATCCGCCACCAGAGGAAGCTGGAGCGTCTGACGGCTATCGCTATCACGCTGCCCGGACTGATCAACGCCGCATCCGGCGTGGTGCATCGGCTGCCGGGTTATCAGGTGCGCGATATGCCGCTGGGCGATGCACTGGCGTCGCGCACGGGTCTGCCGGTGTTTGTACAGCACGACATTTCAGCCTGGACGCTGGCGGAATCGCTATTTGGCGCATCACGCGGCGCGCAGGATGTCATTCAGATCGTGATTGATGAAACCGTGGGGGCGGGCGTGATCAGCGGCGGTCAGCTACTGCACAAGAGCGGCAGGGCGCTGGTCGAGATTGGGCACACGCAGATAGATCCTTATGGTCAGCAGTGCTACTGCGGCAATCATGGTTGCCTGGAAACCGTGGCCAGTACCGGCAGCCTGCTGACGCTGGCGGCACAGCGTCTGCCTGCGCAGCCCGACAGCCTGCTCCATGCGCAGCCGCTGACGCTTCAGTCACTGTGTGCAGCCGCCCAGTCGGGCGACAGGCTGGCGCGTGACACCATCGCGAGCGTAGGGCATCACGTTGGCCGGATTCTGGCGATGATGGTCAATATCTTCAATCCACAACATATTCTTATCGGTTCTCCTCTCAATGCCGCAGCCGATGTGCTGTTTCCGGCAGTGAGTAATACCATTTTGCAGCAGTCACTTCCTGCTTACAGCGCGACTATTCAGCTGGCACCTACTGAATTCAGCGAGCCAGGCACGCTGGGCGCAGCGGCGCTGATCAAAGATGCACTTTACAATGGCCATTTGTTAGTGAAGCTGTTGCAAGGTTAAGCAGGCTTAATCTTGCGCTAACGCAATCTGTTCTTCTTCTCCGTTCTTTACAATGCCGGTTCGCAGCAAGGTTGATCACCGATTAACCCTAACGGTTCGAGAGGAGAACGTGCGTGAACAGACTGTTTATTACCGGCACCGACACCGCAACAGGTAAAACGGTAGTGTCGCGGGCCCTGTTACAGAGTTTTATTCGCCACAGGCTGAGCGCCGTGGGTTACAAGCCTGTCGCACGAAATGCGGTCAGCACTGCTGATGGCCTGCGTAATAACGATGCACAGGTACTGCAGAGTGCCTCATCCATCGATTTACCCTATCAGGCCATTAATCCGCTGGTTTTTCAGGAGGAGGAGATCTGCACCCATCCTGGCCAGCACATTGATTATGGTCTGCTTACCCGGGGCTTATTCAGCCTGTCGCAGCAGGCCGATCGGGTGGTGATAGAAGGCACCGGCGGCTGGCGCTGCCTGATGAATGACGGCCAGCCGCTTTCAGGCTGGGTGGTGGCGCAGCAACTGCCTGTGGTGATGGTGGTTGGCATTCAGTCGGGCTGTATCAGTCACGCCCTGTTAACGGCAGAGGCGATAGCTCAGGATGGGCTGCCCCTGGTGGGCTGGGTCGCAAACCGCATTAATCCGGGCCTGGCGCACTACAGCGACATTATTGCGGTATTGCGGGAAAAAATCGCCGCGCCGCTGCTGGGCGAACTGCCTTATCTGCCACGCGCTGAACAGCGCGATCTGGCCTCTTATCTTGATATTTCTCTGCTGGAGCAGCGCGATCTGCACGCTGCGAGTGCAAAAATCGCCTGATTATGAAACAAATCTCTTCATAGGGTTCAGTGGTGAGCCTAAAGTTTCAGGCTTGCTGCTGACACTTCTCAGCTAATTCTGTTGGTAATTCAATGGCCTGATTTGAATTGCGTACAAAGATTACCTTATGGCGCAGAAAATGCATTACCTCCGCTTATCATCCAGAGGTGGAGCACCATTATGTCGCACGCACAGGATCAAGGTTTGTTATACGGGCTGGATGCCCGCATTGGCCCCGTTCCCGCATTTATCGCCGCTTTGCAACATCTGCTGGCCAGCGTGGTCGGAATTATCACGCCGCCCCTGATTATCGGCTCGGTACTGGGATTACAGACTTATATTCCCTATCTGATCAGCATGTCGCTGTTCGTTTCCGGCCTGGGCACCTTCCTGCAGTCCAGACGTATTGGTGGCGTGGGCGCCGGGATGATCTGTCTGCAGGGCACCAGTTTCGCCTTTCTCGGGGTCATTCTGTCGGGCGGGCTGATGGTGAAAGGCCGTGGCGGTTCACCGGAAGAGATCATGGCGATGCTGTTTGGCTGCAATCTGGTGGCGGCGCTAATCCCGATTCTGATCAGTCGCTGCGTCGGCTCGCTGCGTAAAGTGCTGACGCCGGTTGTCACCGGTACGGTGATCACCCTGATTGGCATCAGCCTGATCAAGGTCAGCATTACTGACTGGGCAGGCGGGCACAACGCCGCCGATTTTGGATCGCCCGGCAATCTGGCACTGGGAGCCCTGACGCTGCTGGTAATCGTGGCGCTGAACCGTGCGCGTAACCGCTGGGCGCGACTGGTGGCGGTGGTGGCTGGTATCGCAGCGGGATGCGTGGCGGCGGCGTTAACCGGGCATCTGCCGCTGAAAATGACGGCGCCAGCGCACTGGATCGTGCTGCCGACCCTGTTCCGGTTTGGTTTTGCCTTTGACTGGACGATTTTCCTGCCGATAGCCCTGGTCGCCGTTATTGCCGTGATCGAGGCCGTGGGCGACCTCACCGCCAACTGCCTGATCTCGCAACAGCCGATTACCGGCAAGCCGTTTCAGCAGCGATTGCAGGGCGGCATCGTCGCCGACGGCCTGAGCTGCGTGCTGGCGGCGATGTTCTCCGCCTTTCCTAACACGACCTTTGCCCAGAACAATGGTGTTATCCAGATGACCGGTGTCGCCAGTCGTTATGTTGGTATGCTGCTGGGCATCATGCTGGCGCTGCTGGGGCTCTTTCCCTGGATAGGCTCGCTGCTGCAGCAGATTCCGCCACCGGTGCTGGGTGGGGCGACTATCGTGATGTTTGGCAGCGTCGTGGCCGCCGGTATCCGGGTTATGACCCAGACGCCGCTGGGCCGTCGCGAAATGCTGATAGTGGCTATTTCGTTTGGCATTGGTCTGGGCGTGGAAGCGGTGCCGGAGGTGCTGAAGCAGTTCCCGCCGCTGATTAACAGCCTGTTTGGTCATGCGGTAACGACCGGCGGCCTTCTGGCGATCGTGCTGAATCTGGTGCTGCCTGACGAAGGGCAGGCGGCAGACGCAGTCGAGGCGGAGACGCTGACCGAGAGCTGAGCCTGACGCGCCACAGAACTGAAGCAGAAACATCGGTTTGACAACTGACGCAGAAATTAACGCGAAGGAGGCCTGTGTCGGTCGAAAACCCTTGGTGGGCCAGGGATGGCGTAGAAAAAAAGGGCCAGCATGGCCCTTTTTGTATCATGGACAGAAGGGAATTACGGATTGAGACGACGACGGGTACGACCCGAACTGAGGTAGTCCGCGATGTAATCCTGCGAAATCTCCCCGCTGTAACGTCCCTCTTCGTCGACGATCGGCATCCAGACGGTGTTGTGCTCATAGAGTTTAGAGAGCACAACGCGCAGGTTCTCTTCCGCTTTGCCGGTGACTCTGAAGGTGTGCAGCTTCTCTTCGCAGCGGCCGCTGACGTTTCGCGCCTCACGACGTTTTACAAAGCCCAGCGGTTTGCCATCCTCGTCCACCACGGTAATCGAGCGCATATCATTCTCGTCCATGGTGCCAAAGGCTTCTTCCAGTGGTGTAGAGCGACGCACGGTGATGGTCGGCTGCTGGTCGGTCACGTCGCCCGCCTGCACCAGTAACAGACGCTTCAGCGTGCGGTCCTGGCCGACGAAGGAGCCGACAAACTCATTGGCCGGGGTCGCCAGCAGCTCATCCGGGCTGGCGCACTGCACGATTTTGCCCTGACCAAATACCGCGATGCGGTCGCCCAGTTTCAGCGCCTCGTCGATATCGTGGCTCACCAGCATGACGGTTTTCTTCAGCTGGCGCTGCATGTCCAGGAACTCATTCTGGATCACTTCACGGTTAATCGGGTCAACCGCGCCAAAGGGCTCATCCATCAGCAGCACCGGTGGATCCGCCGCCAGTGCACGAATCACGCCGATACGCTGCTGCTGACCACCGGACATCTCACGCGGATAACGATGCAGAAACTTTTTAGGGTCAAGTGCGACCATGCTCATCAGCTCGGTGGCTCGCTCGTGACACTGCTTTTTGTTCCAGCCGAGCATGCGCGGCACCACGGTGATGTTCTCCTCAATGGTCATGTTGGGAAACAGACCAATCTGCTGGATCACATAGCCGATGTTGCGACGCAGGGTGGTGGTGTCCTGAGTACTGGTGTCTTCACCGTTGATGAGTATCCGGCCACTGGTGGCGGGGATCAGACGGTTTATCATCTTCAGCGTGGTGGTTTTACCGCAGCCGGACGGGCCCAGCAGCACGCACATTTCCCCGGCTGGCACATGGAGACTGACGTTATCGACGGCTTTATTGATAGTGCCGTTTTTCTGGGTAAAGGTTTTCGTCAGGTTTTCCAGCGTTATCATTATCGAATCCCCTTTGGAGTCAGCGCCTGCTGCAGACGGTGCAGCAGCCAGTCAAGAAATATAGCCAGCAGACAAATCATCAGTGCCCCGGCAATCAGCATACGAATATCACTGCCGCTGATGCCATCCAGCAGTAACTGGCCAAGACCGCCTGCGCCAATCACCGCCGCGATCGCCATCACGCCAACGTTCATCACTACGGCGGTACGAATACCACCGAAAATCACCGGCAGCGCCATGGGAATCTCTACCCAGCGCAGACGCTGCCAGAAGGTCATGCCGATACCGCGACCCGCTTCACGCAGGCCATCCGGCAGATTTTCCAGTGCCGTATGCGTGTTGCGCACGATAGGCAGCAGCGAGTAGAGGAACACGGCAGTAATCGCCGGTAGCGCACCGATTCCCTGACCGATCAGCGAAAACAGCGGGATCATCAGTCCAAATAGTGCAATGGTCGGAATGGTCAGTACCACGGTGGCGATACCCAGAATCGGCGTCGCCAGCCATCTGACGCGGACAATCAGAATGCCCAGCGGTACGCCGATGACGATCGCCAGGCCAACAGCCACCAGAACCAGCCAGCTGTGCTGCCAGCTCAGGGTCAGCAGGGTGTTCCAGTTATCCATGATGTAGTGAAGGGTATCCACAATGCCTCCTTACAGCATGTTTCTGGATTGAAGAAAATCACGCGCCACCTTTTCCGGTGACTGATGATCGATATCGACCCGCTTATTCAGTTCCGTGATCGCCTCATCGGTGATCTGTGCAGAGAGCTGGTTAAGCGCGGTATCGAGCCCCGGGTGGCTCGCCAGCACATCCTGGCGCACCACTGGCGTCACGTTGTAGCTGGGAAAGAAGTGCTTATCATCTTCCAGCACTTTCAGATCGAAGCCCTTAACCCGGCCATCGGTGGTGTAAATCAGACCGGCGTTTACGAAGCCGTCGCGGATGGCGTTATAGACCAGACCGGGGTCCATCTGGCGGATTTGCGGGCGATCCAGCGCCAGATTGTAAGTCTTCTGTAACGGCTTCATGCCATCAGAGCGACCTGCAAACTCCAGGTCGAGACCCAGCCGCCAGTTTTTGTCCGGGTCGGTTTTGCGGATCTGCTCAATCTTCGCCACCAGTTGTGACATGGTGCTGATTCCCTCTTTTTCCGCCGCTTTCCGGGTCATGGCAAACGCATAGGTGTTGTTCATCGGCGCCGGGTTCAGCCAGATCAGCCCCAGTTTTCCATCCAGCTTCTTCACCGTTTCATACGCTTGCTCTGAGGACATCGGCTGGCTGATGTGGTTAAAGATGATCAGTGAAGTGCCGGTATATTCCCAGACCATATCGATCTGCTTATTCAGCATCGCATTACGGCCAATCGTTGTAGCGATATTGCGTTTTGGCACCACCGCAAAACCTTTCTTCTGCAGCCAGAGCACGGTCATGGCGGAAAGGATATGCTGCTCGGTAAAACTCTTGGTGGCCATCACCAGCGGTGCTGCGGCCTGTGCCGTCTGGCTTATCAGCAGGGTTGCCGTCAGCGCGACAGCGCTTTTCTTTATCCAGCGCGTTAGCATTGCAAAATTCCTTATGGTCAGGCCGCGGCGTGCGGACTCAGAAAGCGGCCCAGCGCGGCCAGCAACATATCCAGAACCAGCGCCACCAGGGCCGTCGCGACGGCGCCCAGAATCAGCGTCGGGAAGTCGTTAAGGTAGATGCCCGGGAAGATCAGCTCACCAAAACTGCTGGCACCGATCAGGAAGGCCAGCGGCGCGGTGCCGACGTTGATGGCAGTGGCGATACGCACGCCGGAGAGGATTACCGGCAGGGCATTTGGCAGTTCGACCTGACGCAGACGCTGCCATTTGGTCATGCCGATACCGTTTGCGGCTTCGAGCAGCGACGGCGGCACCGCGCTCAGACCTGAGAAGGTGTTGCGGACGATCGGCAGCAGCGAGGCCAGGAACAGCGCAATCAGAGCCGGACGATCGCCGATCCCGATGATAACCATTGCCAGCGCCAGCACCGCCAGCGGCGGCAGGGTATTACCGATGTTGAAAATCTGCATGACAGTTTCGGCCCAGCGGCGGGCAAAAGGGCGGCTGAGCAGGATGCCGCTGGGAATACCGACCAGCAGCGCGAACAGCATGGACCAGAACACCAGGAAGAGGTGTTGTTGTCCCAGGTAAAGCAAATCGACTTTGCGGGCCACTAGCTGATCCCAGCCGAGGCCGCCGATCAGAACGGCGATTACTGCGACCACTGCAAGCAGCGCCAGACCGGCGCGTTTCGCCAGTGAAGCATTTTGCATAGAAGATTCTCCCTGATAACAATCTCATTTGTTATAACGGCCATAAACAGTCCGACAGATGCGGCAAAAACGGCTACCGCGCCCAAAACCGAAACTGCGATAAAATGCGGATGAAATGCCTGTTTATCCACGCTTTTTCAGCAGGTGCTGAATAAGTTGCTTTATTGCTATAGCAGCCCTTTGTCTGACAGGCCAGCTTTTCAGGCTTTCATCAGCAGGCTAAAAACCGGTTAAAATGGTGTTAAAGCCACGTAGCGGCTGGGCTGATGCGACAATAAAAAAATTTCATCGACTTTTGGTGACACCGTCACAAAGAGTGCAGAAAATGCGCACTGGCGGGAAACTCATCAGGCCGCTTTTCGGCTAGCCTTGCTGTTAAAAAAGGAACCTTATGACTGACAGCGCACAACTTCAGACCGGACACCGCCACTGGATTCTAATCGCCTGCATGCTGGCGATGTTTATGGCGGCCATCGAAGTCACCATCGTCGCCACCGCCATGCCTACCATTATCGCCGACCTGGGTGGGTTTTCGCAGTTTGGCTGGGTGTTCTCTATCTATCTGCTGACTCAGGCAGTCAGCGTGCCGCTCTATGGCCGACTGGCGGACAGAGTGGGCCGTAAGACGATGTTTTTTGTCGGCACCACGATCTTCCTGCTGGGGTCGGTACTGTGCGGGTTTGCACACAGCATGTTCTGGCTCATCCTGTTCCGGGCGTTTCAGGGGCTGGGCGCAGGGGCCATCATGCCGCTCAGCTCCACCATCGTGGCCGATATCTACTCGCCGCGCGAACGCGCCAGCGTTCAGGGCTGGCTGTCCAGCGTCTGGGGGGTAGCGGCTATCGTCGGGCCGCTGACCGGAGCCTGGCTGGTGCAGCACTTCAGCTGGCCGGTGATTTTCTGGGTTAATCTGCCGATAGGCCTCATCAGTATGCTGATGCTGGCGCGCTGGCTGCCGTCGCCTCCCGAGGAAGAGAAGGCACAGCCGCTGAACGTGGCAGGCAGCGGCTGGCTGATGCTTTGCGTAACCGCCTTGCTGATTGCGCTGCTGCAGGCGGAACAGCTGGGTTTCTGGCTGGTACCGTTTTTGTTTGTATCGCTACTGGCGGGCTGGCAGCTCAAACGACATGAGCAGCGTGCCGCGGCACCGCTGTTTCCGCTGGTCATCTGGCGCAGCCGACTGATTCTGGCCGGAAATGCGGGCAACCTGATCATCGGCGCGGCCATGATGGGCATCAGCGCCTTTCTGCCCACCTGGATTCAGGGCATTCGCGGCGGTTCACCGCTGCAGGCAGGCAGTGTGCTGGCGATGATGTCGATTGGCTGGCCGCTGGCCAGTACACTCAGCGGCAGACTGATGCTGCACACCTCCTATCGCTTCACCGCCCAGCTGGGCGTACTGCTACTGGTGACCGGCAGCGCCCTGCTATTGCTTTTGCAGCCTGCAAGCTCCTTGTTTCAGGCGGGCTTTACCGCTTTCCTGATTGGTACCGGTATGGGCATGACCAGCACGACCTTTCTGGTGTCGGTACAGAATCAGGCGGATTATCAGATTCGCGGCATCTGTACCGCCTCAATTATGTTCAGCCGGATGATCGGCTCAGCGGTGGGGACGGCTATTATGGGGGCGGTGCTGAATCTGAATCTTCAGTGGCGTCTGCCCGGGATTCAGGATCCGGTACAGCAGATTATGTCCGCCCAGAGCCGTCAGCAGTTATCGCCGGAGATACTGCAACAGATGGTGACAGCGATTGCCGCATCCCTGCACTGGGTCTTTGTGGTGGCGCTGGTGACGGCGCTGCTGGCGCCAGGGGTGGCGTGGATGATGCCGCGTCAGCGGCCGGGACATCCGGACTAGCAGGCAGGGCGGCAGAGGCCGCCCTGATCTGAGACGGACTACTGGGCGGGGGCGTCCTGTGAACTGCCGGCACTGGCGGGTACACTGGCCTCGCTGTCGCTACCTGAGCGTTTGTAAACGATCTTTTGTGTGTCGTTATCACAATGCCCGACGACCTGACCGCCCGCCTGATCAACCTGATCATTAGCAACGATGTCGAGACTGAAACCCGATTCGGGTACGCCGTTCTGAATAATTTTCTGGCTGATATCGGCTTTTACTGACTCACAGGATGCCTGCGCCATCAGCGGCAGGGTACACAACGCCGCAGTGAACAACACTCTCTGTAGTTTCATTACGTCTTCCTTATGTTAGTCGTCCGTCATTACTATAGCGCAAATTCAGGGTGTGACCGGGCGGCCTGAGCGGCGATCCAGACAGCGCAGGGTGTTGGGTTCCCAGTACGCGTTAAGATTGAGGCTCTGCTCGCACTTGTCACGGGTATCAAACGCCCGGTCGGCTTTGTCGAACTCTTTTTCGACACGGTTGTTCACCTTGTTGCGCAGCATCCGCGTGTCATTCCATTGCTCTTTGTCCTGACGCGCCGCTTCATTGCTCAGCGCAGAGCTGCCATCTTCAATGATCAGACGATTGGTAGTGGCTGTCGCCGTCAGGGTCGCGGTGGAAAGCAGCACCATCAGCACGGCAGGGATCATTTTTTTCATTACATTATCCTTTAGTTAACGCAAATATTACGCTCTGTGACGGCGGTAGCAGCGGGCATGCCTGGAACCTGGCGCCTCAGAGTGATCAACAGTGATGCTGAACCCGTACAGTGCGCGCGATGCGCGCGGAGGCCGTCTGCATCTGCCCGCTCAGCAACAATTCAGCCCGATGGCAGAGGCTTTTAGTATATCATCGCCGTTTCTTTGCTCACCAGCGGCGAGTCATTTGTTTACGTTCGGGAGAGGTGCCAGTGCTGATTAAGACTGCCTTACTGTTTTTCATCACCGCGCTGGCGGAAATTACCGGCTGTTTTCTGCCGTGGCTGTGGCTGAAAAAAGAGGGCTCTGCCTGGCTGTTACTGCCTGCGGTCGCCAGCCTGGCGCTGTTTGTCTGGCTGCTGACCCTGCATCCGGCAGCGAGTGGCCGGGTATATGCCGCTTACGGTGGTGTCTATGTTCTGACGGCGCTGCTCTGGCTGCGGGTTGTAGACGGCGTGAAGTTAAGCGCGTGGGACTGGAGCGGGGCAGTAATTGCGTTCAGCGGGATGCTGATTATTGTGCTGGGATGGGGACGAGGATAACGCCAGCCGGTGCTGGCGTTGCTGAAGCTTATGGTTTGTGGACTTTCAGGCCTGCCAGGGTCTGACTGACCGGCATCATCTCCAGGGTGTTGATGTTGACGTGCTTTGGCAGCGTCGCCACCCACCAGACGGCCTCCGTCACATCTTCCGGCGTCAGGGCGGTGGCACCTTCATAGACCTGATCCGCTTTGTCATCGTCGCCCTTAAAACGTACGTTAGAGAACTCGGTACCGCCGACCAGGCCTGGTTCAATGTCGGTTACACGCAGCGCGGTGCCGTGCAGGTCGGTGCGCAGGTTCAGGCTGAACTGGCGTACAAAGGCTTTCGTCGCACCATACACGTTGCCACCGGCATACGGCCAGCTACCGGCAATCGAACCGATATTAATGATATGACCCACATTCCGCTCCACCATCTGCGGCAGCAGGGCGCGGGTCATATAAACCAGCCCTTTGGTGTTGGTGTCGATCATGTTTTCCCAGTCTTCAACACTGGCCTTGTGTGCAGGCTCAATGCCCAGCGCCAGACCCGCATTATTGACCAGCACGTCGATATTGCGCCAGTCGGCAGGAAGCTGACTCACCGCCTCTTCGATCGCGGCGCGGTTGCGTACATCAAGCTGCACCGTATAGAGGTTGTCACCCAGTTCTTCTTTCAGTGCTTTGAGACGTTCAGCACGGCGTCCGGTGGCAATCACTTTATGACCATTTTCGATAAAGCGGCGGGTGATGCTTTGACCAAAACCGGCAGTTGCACCGGTGACAAAAATAATCATCTCACTGTTCCTTATGCCATTTTCACAATCGATGGCTTCACCATAGCATTTCATTTCCGCTTCTGCGCGCAGAAAAGCAGTCAGGCCTGTAAACGGTTTTCATCGGGCATCTGGCTGCGCTTTTTCAGGGCAGGCTGCACCGTTAAGGGGCAGGTTATCTATTGATTAGCCATACTTAAATCGTGCTGTTCAAATAAAACCGAATCGCAACCGTTTGCATCCGTTTCGCAAACGGTTGCTTAGCTGCATCCGGTGGTTTTTGTTGCGCAACGCCGGAATTTCATTGCATTTAGCTGATTATTAAGGATTTTATTTATATTCAGAACTGGCACGCAGGTTGCAATGATTAACAGAGATATTTAATCGCGCATTCAGAAGGGACAAACCATGCTCTCAGCAACCGACACGGCGATACGCGCCAGCTTTTTCGATTTCACTGGCACAGTGACGCATCCTGATGATCTCATCAGCAAAGCCCGCTATCTGGACGATGGCGTACTGCTGCTGCGCGAAGGGCATGTGGTGGGGCTGGATAGCTGGGAGAACTGCGCGACACAACTTGCCGGCCAGCCTGTTACCGATCTGCGCGGTAAGCTGATTGTGCCAGGCTTTGTTGATACGCATATTCACTATCCACAGACCGAGATGATCGGCGCCTTTGGCGAGCAGTTGCTGGAGTGGCTCAATCACTACACGTTTCCGGTAGAGGCGCAGTATCACTGCCCCGATCACGCGGCGCGGATGTCCGCCTTCTTTCTGCATCAGCTGCTCGCAAACGGCACCACCAGCGCGCTGGTGTTTGGCACCGTCCATCCGCAGTCGGTTGAGGCCCTGTTCAGCGCGGCTGAAGCCCTGAACATGCGGCTGATTGCCGGTAAGGTGATGATGGACCGCAATGCGCCCGACAACCTGACCGAGACGCCGGAGCAGAGCTACCAGCAGACGCGGACGCTGATTGAGCGCTGGCATCAGCGCGGACGACTCAGCTATGCGCTGACGCCGCGCTTTGCGCCGACCTCATCCCCGGCGCTGCTGGAAAAGGTTCAGCAGCTGCGTCAGGAGTTCCCGGATACCTGGGTGCATACCCATCTCAGCGAGAACCCGCAGGAGGTGGCCTGGGTGAAAGCGCTGTTCCCGGAGCGGGAAAATTATCTGGATGTTTACCATCATCATCAGCTGACCGGCCGTCGTAGCGTCTTTGCGCACTGTCTGCATCTGGACGAGTGTGAATGGCAGTGTCTGCACGACACCGATTCCGCTATTGCGTTTTGTCCCACCTCCAATCTGTTTCTTGGCAGCGGACTGTTCAACCTGAAACGCAGCTGGGATGAGGGGGTCAGCGTCGGTGTCGGAACCGATGTCGGCGCAGGCACGACCTTTAACATGCTGCAGACGCTGGGCGAAGCCTATAAGGTCGGGCAGTTACAGCACTACCGCCTCAGCGCCGCCGAAGCCTTTTATCACGCCACGCTGGGCGGTGCCCGCGCGCTGGACCTCGACCAGGCCATCGGCAATTTCAACGTGGGTAAAGAGGCCGATTTCGTCGTGCTCGACCCGGCCGTCTCGGCGCTGCAGCAGCTGCGCATCGGTAACAGCAAAGATATCTGGGAAAAACTCTTCGTGCTGATGACGCTGGGCGACGACCGCAATATTGCCCAGACCTGGGTGGCGGGTCGTCCGGTCTGGCAACGCGAATCACAGGAGCAAGCCGCATGATCCAGTTTCTGTTAAACAATCAGCTCGTCACCGAAGAGACGCTCGATCCCAATCTCACGCTGCTCAGCTATCTGCGTACCCGACAACAGCGCACCGGAACCAAAGAGGGCTGCGCCTCGGGGGATTGTGGCGCCTGCAGCGTTACTCTGGGCAAAGCGGTGGACGGAAAGATGCAGTATGAAACCGTCAACAGTTGCCTGACGCTGGTTTCCGCCTTACAGGGCAGGCAGCTGATCACGGTAGAAGATCTGCGTCACGGCCGCGCCCTCCATCCGGCGCAGCAGGCAATGGTTGACTGCCACGGTTCACAGTGCGGATTCTGCACGCCAGGTTTTGTGATGTCGCTGTTCAGCCTGCAGAAACGGGCGGAAAGCTGGGATCGCCACGAGGCGGAAACGGCGCTGGCCGGAAATCTCTGCCGCTGCACCGGCTACCGGCCGATTATGGCGGCCGCCGAACAGCTCTGTTCGCAGCCAGTGTCCGATGTGTTTGAGCAGCAGGCCGCGACGACCGTGCAGCGGCTTGAGGCGCTGGCCAGTCCGGAGGTGCAGGAGTTAGCCGGTGAAGGTCGCCGCTGCTTCCTGCCGAAAACGCCCGCTCAGCTGGCGGCGCTCTGTCAGGCGCATCCCGACGCGCAGCTGATTGCTGGTGGCACCGACCTGAGCCTGCAAATCACTCAGCAGCATAAAAAAATTGGCGTGCTGATTGCCCTGGAGCAGGTCGCCGCGCTGAAAGTCTGCAGCGAATTTGACGACCACTATTTGCTGGGGGCGGGCGCGTCGCTACAGCAGGTCAGCGATTTTCTTGCCAGCCGTATTCCCGGCGTCAGCGAGATGCTGCAGCGTTTCGCCTCACTGCAGATCCGTCTGCAGGGCACACTCGGCGGCAACATTGCCAATGCTTCTCCGATTGGCGACGCCTCACCGGTATTGCTGGCCCTGAATGCCAGCCTGCTGCTGCAGGAGGGTGAACAGCAGCGCAGCCTTCCGCTCGACCAGTTTTTTACGGGCTACCGGCAAACGCAGCTGAAAAAAGGGGAGTTTATCCGCGCTATCCGCATCGATAAAGTGACCGTGTCACCTGATTTTGTCGCCTGGAAAGTCTCTAAACGACTGGATGATGATATTTCGGCGGTGTTCGCGGCCTTTAATCTGCAGTTTGATCAGGGCGTTGTCAGTGACGTCCGCATCGCCTTTGGCGGCATGGCCGCGACACCGCGACGCGCGTACCACTGCGAACAGGCGCTGCTCGGTCAGCCGCTGGATGCAGTGACAGTGTCACGCGCAGCGGCTGCGCTGGCTGATGATTTCCAGCCGCTTTCCGATTTTCGCGCCAGCAGCGACTACCGCCTGAAGGTGGCGCAGAACCTGCTTCGCCGCTTCTGGCATCGTCATAATGGCGAAATAACCTGCATTGAGGTCTCACGCTATGTCTCATAACCGTCCTGAACTGACTGAAGAGGTCATCAAGGCGCAATACGCCGCCGACCTTCAAAGCGGCGTGGGCCGCAGTAACCGCCATGAGAGCGCGGAAAAGCATGTCTCAGGTGAAGCGCGTTTTATCGACGACAAGCCGGAGCTGCCCGGACTGCTGCATCTCTGTCCCCGCCTGAGTGAACATGCTCACGCCCGTATCCTGCATATTGACGTACAACCCTGCTATGCCGTGCCGGGTGTCGTCAGCGTCCTGACCTGGCAGGATGTGCCGGGCATCAACGATGTCGGGCCACTGGAACCAGGCGACCCGCTGCTGGCGCACGAAAAAGTGGAATATCTGGGTCAGATCGTTATCGCAGTCGCGGCGGAGACGCCCGACGCCGCCCGCCAGGGCGCGGCCGCGGCGGTGATTGAGTATGAGGTGCTGGAGCCGCTGCTGGATGTAGAGCAGGCCCTGGCACAGGGCAGTTTTGTTCAGGAGCCGCATGTCCACCAGCGCGGTGATGTGGACGCGGCGCTGGCGCGTGCGCCGCATCGGGTCAGCGGATCGTTTCATATCGGCGGTCAGGAGCACTTTTATCTCGAAACCCAGACTGCGATGGTGATCCCGGGTGAAGACCAGCAGCTGCAGGTTTTCTCCTCAACCCAGAACCCGACCGAAGTTCAGAAGCTGGTGGCGGAGGTCATGGGTATCAGCCTGAATCAGGTCACGATTGACATGCGGCGCATGGGCGGCGGCTTTGGCGGCAAAGAGACCCAGGCGGCCGGCGTCGCCTGTCTCTGCGCTATTGTAGCGCGTCAGACCGGACGGGCCGCAAAAATGCGGCTTTCACGGCGTGACGATATGCGCGTGACCGGTAAACGCCATCCCTTTTTCGTGCGCTATGAGGCGGGCGTTGAGGCGGATGGGCGGCTCTGCGGCATCCGTATCGATCTTGCCGGAAACTGCGGTTATTCACTGGATCTGAGCGGATCGATCGTCGATCGTGCGATGTTCCACGCCGATAACGCCTATTACCTGGGGGATGCACTGATTACCGGCTATCGCTGCCGCACCAATACGGCCTCCAACACCGCCTACCGGGGATTTGGCGGGCCGCAGGGCATGGTGGCGATTGAGCAAATCATGGACCACATTGCCCGCGAACGCGGTCTGGATCCGCTGACGCTGCGGAAGCGTAACTACTACGGCAAGCAGGAGCGCAACATCACTCATTACCACCAGCAGGTAGAGGATAACCTGCTGGATGAGATCACGGACCAGCTCGAGAAGAGCAGCGACTATCAGGCCCGTCGTGCAGAGATTACGGCCTTTAACGCCCGCAGCCCCCTGCTGAAACGGGGACTGGCACTGACGCCGGTGAAGTTTGGTATCTCCTTTACCTCCAGCTTTCTCAACCAGGCGGGCGCGCTGATCCTGATCTACACCGACGGCACCGTGCAGCTCAACCACGGCGGAACCGAAATGGGCCAGGGTCTGAACACCAAGGTAACGCAGATTGTCGCCGAAGTGCTGCAGATTGAGGTGGATAAGATCCAGATCACCGCCACCGATACCGGAAAAGTGCCGAATACCTCACCCACCGCCGCCTCCAGTGGCGCAGACCTTAATGGCAAAGCGGCGCAGAATGCGGCGGAAATCCTGCGTGATCGGATGACTGCAATGCTCTGCGAGCTGCATCAGTGTGACGCCAGCGCGGTAAGTTTCCGTAACGGTGTGGTGCGTGCCGGGGAAAAACATTACAGCTTCGCCGAGGTCGCAAAGCTGGCGTGGCTGAATCAGGTGCCGCTCTCGGCCACCGGCTACTATCGTGTGCCGGGGATCCACTACGACCGGCAGGCGGGACGGGGCACTCCCTTTTATTACTACGCCTTTGGGGCGGCCTGCTGCGAGGTCATCATTGATACGCTGACCGGCGAATCCCGCCTGCTGCGGGCTGACATCCTGCATGACGTCGGCGCCTCGCTGAACCCGGCCATCGATATTGGTCAGGTGGAAGGGGGCTTTGTACAGGGGCTGGGCTGGCTCACCTGTGAAGAGCTGGTATGGAATGATAAGGGGCAGTTGCTGACTGACGGCCCGGCGAGCTACAAAATTCCGGCCATCAGCGACGTTCCGGCCGATCTGCGGGTCACGCTGGTGGAGAACCGCAAAAATCCAAAGGACACGGTGTTTCACTCCAAGGCCGTCGGGGAGCCGCCGTTTATGCTGGGCATTGCGGCCTGGTGCGCCCTGCAGGATGCAGTGGCCAGCGTCGCGGACTACCGCCAGCACCCGCTGCTGGATGCGCCCGCCACGCCTGAACGGATCTTCCAGGGCGTACAGCGCCTGACAGGAGCCGCAGATGATCTACCATGACTGGATTGGCGTGCTGCACCAGCTGCGGGAGAAACGTCAGAGCTGCGTGCTGATTACCGTGCTCAGCGATCAGGGGTCCGTGCCGCGCGACAGCGGCAGCAAGATGATCGTCTCGCAACAGGAGACGTGGCTCACCATCGGTGGCGGGCATCTGGAGTTTCAGTGCATCGCCCAGGCCCGGGCGATGTTACATAGCGGAACCCGTGCGCCTCTTACTGAAGAGTTCAGCCTCGGTGCACGGCTTGGCCAGTGCTGCGGCGGCAGAACCACGCTGCTGTTTGAGCCGTTGCTGCAGGCGCAGCCGGAAATCTGGCTGTTCGGCGCCGGTCACGTTGGTCAGGCGCTGGTAAACCTGCTGGCAACGTTACCCTGTCACATAAACTGGGTCGACAGTCGCGCGGCGCAGTTCTGTCATGTACCGCCCGGCGTCGTGACACACCAGCCGGAAGACCCGCTCGACTGCGTCGCGCAGGCCCCGGCAGGCAGCTACTTCATCATTATGACTCACCATCATCCGCTTGATTTTGCTCTGAGCGAGGCGGTGCTTCGGCGCGGCGATTTTCGTTATGCCGGGCTGATCGGTTCACAAACCAAAAACCAGCGTTTCCGCTACCGGCTATCAGGCCGGGGGGTCGACAGCGATACGCTGGCGCGTCTGCGCTGTCCGATTGGCCTGCCGGATGTCAAAGGCAAGCTGCCCGCCGAGATTGCGGTGGCGATTGCCGGTGAAATTATCAGCGTTTATCAGCAGCAAATCAGCTGAGTTGTCGCGCTGGCGGCAACCTGTCAGGATAAGACTTTGTGATGCCCATCAGGAGCGAACCATGAACGCCCGTCAGAATCCCTTCTTTAGCGTTAGCACACTGCCTTATCAGGCACCGCCTTTTGATCTGATTGAGGAGCAGGATTTCCTGCCCGCACTTCAGGCGGGTATTGAAGAAAAGCGTCAGGAAATCGCCGCAATTGCGCAGAACAGCGACGTGCCCACCTTTCTCAACACCTTCGAGGCGCTGGAGAAGAGCGGACAGCTGCTGAACCGGGTTAATCTGGTTTTCAGCGCCATGACCTCCGCACACACCAGCCCTTATCTGCAGCAGGTCGATGAGGAGATTGCGCCTCAGCTCACCGCGCTCAATGATGAGATTATGCTCAACCGGCCGCTGTTCTCACGACTTGATGCCGTCTATCTGGATCGGGCAAAGCTGGATGGAGAATCGAAACGACTGGTCGAGGTGATCTGGCAGCGCTTCCAGCTGGCGGGGGCAAATCTGCCGGAAACGCAGAAACAGGCACTTAAGGCGCTGAATCAGGAGGCCGCACGTCTCAGCACCCGCTTTACCAACCGGCTGCTGGCGGCCAGCAAAGCGGGCGGGCTGGTGGTCAGCGATCTTCAGCAGCTGGCGGGGCTGTCACCTGCCGATCTTGCGGTCGCTCAGGCGGAAGCGCGTGCGCGCGGGCTGGAGGATCGGTGGCTGCTGGTACTGCAGAACACCACACAGCAACCGGCACTGCAGAGCCTCAGTGACCGTGCCACCCGTGAAGCGCTGTTTACGGCTGGTGTTACACGCACAGAAAAAGGGGATGAAAACGACACCCGCGAACTGGTTCTGCGGCTGGCACAGGTCAGGGCGGAGCAGGCCCGGCTGCTGGGATTTGCCAGCTACGCGGAGTGGAAGCTGCAGGATCAGATGGCGAAGACGCCCGATGCGGCGCTGGCCTTTATGCACAACATCGTGCCCGCTGCCCGCGCGCGCGCCGGACGGGAAGCGGCGGCTATCCAGCAGACGATTGATCAGCAGCAGGGCGGTTTCACCCTGCAGGCCTGGGACTGGCGCTTTTATGCTGAACAGGTGCGTCGCGCCCGCTATGACCTGGATGAGAGTCAGATCAAACCTTACTTCGAGCTTAATTCGGTCCTGCACAACGGCGTCTTCTGGGCGGCCACACAGCTCTACGGCATCCGTTTTGCACCGCGTCAGGATCTGCCGGTTTATCATCCCGACGTGCAGGTTTATGAGATCTTCGACGCAGACGATACTCCGCTGGCGCTGTTCTACACCGATTTCTTCAAGCGTGACAGCAAAGGCGGCGGGGCCTGGATGAGTAACTTCGTCAATCAGTCAACCCTGCTGGATAGCAGGCCGGTGATCTATAACGTCTGCAACTTCACGCAGCCGCCAGTCGGTGAGCCTGCGCTGCTGAGCTGGGACGATGTGATTACGCTGTTCCATGAATTCGGTCATACGCTCCACGGCCTGTTCGCCAGCCAGCGCTATCCCAGCCTCTCCGGCACAGAAACCCCGCGCGACTTTGTTGAGTTTCCGTCGCAGATCAACGAACACTGGGCCAGCGAACCGGAGGTGTTCCGGCACTACGCCCGCCACTATCAGACGCAGGAACCGATGCCTGCCGCGCTGCACGAGAAGATGTTACAGGCCGCGCTGTTTAACAAAGGCTATGAAATGAGTGAGCTGCTGGCGGCTGCGCTGCTGGATCTGCACTGGCACAGCCTCAGGGCTGATGCTGCGCCGCAAAGCGTGGGCGATTTCGAGCAGCAGGCGCTGGAGCGCGACAATCTGGCGCTGACGGCGGTGCCACCGCGCTATCGCTCAAGCTATTTTCAGCACATCTGGGGCGGCGGCTACGCGGCAGGCTACTACGCCTATATCTGGACACAGATGCTGGCTGACGATGGCTATCAGTGGTTTGCGGAACGTGGCGGACTGACGCGGGAAAATGGCGACCTTTTCCGGCAGAAGATTCTGTCACGGGGCAACAGCAGCGATCTCAAAACGCTGTATGAAAGCTGGCGGGGCGCGCCGCCTCAGCTGGAGCCGATGCTGGAAAATCGCGGCCTGACGGACGCCTGACCGCTGCTGCGGGCCTTCATACTGACGGCCCGCCTCTCCGGCTAGCCCAGCGGGCCGCCCTCAATGGTTTCACACATACCGGCCAGCACGCGCTCGCCGGTTTCGCTTTTCAGGGAGTCATACCACGCTGCCGTCACGGCCGGGTCGCGCGCATGGGTGACATCACAGCGCTTACGGGCTTTCAGCACCAGATCTTTAACCCGTTCAACCCGCCGGGTCTGATAGCGCAGCAGCGCATCCTCTATGCCCAGCGAATGGGACGCCAGAGCCGAGGCCAGTACCACCGCGTCCTCCATCGCCGCGCAGCCGCCCTGACCGATATCGGGCGTGGTACTGTGGGCGGCATCACCCAGCAGAGCGATACGCCCCTTAACGAACCGGCTGAAGGGTTCGATATCGTGGATCTCCACCCTGTTGGTGGTCTCTGGATTAATAGCCGCAATTAACCGCTGCACCGGTGCCGCCCAGCCCTGGAAATAGCCGGTCAAATCCGCTTTTACCGTGGATCGATCCTGTGGCAACCCTTTTGGCAGTGGCACATCAAAGAAGAAGTAGAAGCGATTGCCGCTGACCGGCATCAGCGACACCCGCTTGCCCTCGCCGACAAAGGTGGTCCACTGGTCGGCGGGCGCGATCGCTTCGTCGATGGTGACGAGGCCATTCCAGTTAACGTAACCGGCATAGCGGCGCTCCAGCTTCTCTTCAAGCACATATTCGCGGATCACTGAATGGGTGCCGTCTGCGGCAATCAGAAAATCGCCGTGAGCCTGGCTGTTATCCGAGAAGGTGGCGATCACGCCCTGTGCAGTCTGCTCGACCTGAATCACCCGCTTGCCAAACTGCACCCGTTCGCGTCCGAAGGTGTCAATCAGCATCGCCTGCAGCTCCGCACGTGCGACCGGGCAGGGATATTCGCCGACCTGCTGCACCAGCGGCGCCATGCTGAAGCGGGTCAGGGCGGCTCCGCTGGTCCCGTCGTGATAGGCCATATAAGCCATGTTTCCGCCCAGCTTTCGCAGCGCATCCTTCATGCCCAGCGCATTCAGGCATTTGACGCCGTTGGGCCAGATTGAAATCGCCGCGCCGACCGGCTTCATCTCTTTTACGGCTTCAAAAACGTCGACGTCAAACCCGGCTTTCTCCAGCGCAATGGCGCTGCTCATGCCGCCAATTCCGCCACCAATCACGATTGCTTTCATAATGCTCTCCTTATGCCTGTCACTGCTGTTGCAACTTTTGTACCAGACAGGCGCGCGACAGGAATTGATGGGTATAAGCCAATTAAATCATTATGTTAAAGGGTTGCTGAACGAGGGGTTTCAGTGTGGCAGGCGACGCTGTTGCACTGTTATAAAGCAGGCTGACGTGTCATAAGTGTGCAAGTGCAGCGAGGCTGTATCAATCGTTTCATAATCCGGGGCAGGTACGAGTATGATCGGCGTAATGATCATGCAGACAGCCGCATTAACGCCAGTTTACCGGAACGCTGAAGTCAGTTAAGAAATAATTAACGATGAGATGGACGAAGAATGTTAAACAGTCCGAAAAATATTTAAACAATTAATTAACAACTGGCCCGGCCAATGACATCTCTGTCGCGTCTTAATGCTTTGAAAAAGGCTCGGAATACAACCGGATAGTCATATAAATAGCGGCCCGAAATTCACAAACAGAAACAACTGTGACGATTTTGTTGCCAGATAAAAGTATAAAGCTAATCGGATAAACCGCGCCAGAACAGGCTTTTAGGATATTGCCTGGACGCAGTTTTCAGCCTGACATGATATATATCACGCCAATGACAAGGACTCCGGAGGGCAATCATGAAAATTGGAATCACAAATAACCAGTATCCCGAGCAGCGCAATATTTTAGTCAATCCGGATAATGAATATATCAATCTGAAAACGCGTAACCTGTTCTATTTTATTAACCCGTTACGCACGCGTTTACTTAAAAAAAATAAAATCTTTGTTTTCCAGCCGGTGCCGTTTTCAGGCGCATCGCGGGCAGATATCCTGCATCTGTTTAATGAAGTTGCCATCACCCGCCAGAAGTGGGTGGCGAGCTTTGAAACCGAACTCCCGCGCGTCTTACCGGTAGCGGGTGTCGCCAAACAGGATAATCCGGAGCTGCAGCGCCTGATCCCTCATCTGCTAAAAGATAACTGCCTGGGGTTGATTGCAATCTCCGATGCCACGCTTAATATCCAGATGAAGCTGTTCAGTCCGGAGGTTGCGCAGCAGATTCGCCGGAAAACGCTGGTGATGCATCCCCCTCAGAAGCTGTTTGTGCAGCAGAAAACCCCGCGTAAGCCCGGCATCCTTAAGCTGACGTTTGCCGGTAATGAGTTTTATCGTAAAGGCGGCGCGGAAGTGGTACTGGCCATCAGTGAGCTGCTTGAAGAGCGTCGGCTGGAAGAGTCGCAGCTGGATGTGCAGCTGATTGGCGATCTCGCCAAACGCCACAACGTGGCGCATCGCCAGTTCCAGGATGATGAGGCGTTCTGCCGCGGCATCGAAAACCGCATTAAACGTTATCGCTGCTTTACCCATCACACCCGGATGGAGAATGGCGCATTGATGCAGCTGTTCCGTCAGAGTGATGCGGGATTATTACCGACCTGGCAGGAAACCTATGGTTTCTCGGTGCTGGAGATGCAGGCCAGCGGCTGCCCGGTGATTACCAGTAACGTTCGTGCGCTGCCGGAGATCAATCCCGCCAGTGCAGGCTGGGTGCTGACCAGTCCACTGAATGCTGACCGCGAATACAGTATCACGTCGCCAGAACAGAAAGCCGCGCTGCGCCGGTCGCTGGTGGACGGGCTGAAATCGACGCTGCTCGCGATTATTGAACGTCCTGAAATGCTTCAGGAGAAGGGCGAGGCAGCCATTCTGCGCATCAGAGAGCAACATGACACCCAGCGTTATATTGCCCGGCTCAACGATATTTACAGCCGTGGCGTGATGCATGTCACTGAACATCCGCCTGTTGTCTCAATTTAGTGAGATTTCTCTGACGGAACGCGCCAGAGTAGTCATACTCAGGGTACGTCCTGCAGGAGAATGCTTATGAAACTCATCGTCACGCTGCTGTTGTCCGGATTACTGGGCAGCAGCGCCTTTGCTCAGCCCGCGCCCCTTTTCCCGGCCCGCGCCCCTGTACCGCAACTGACGCCCGTTGCGGCTCGCTGCGACCTCTCCGCCTGCCAGTCAAACTGCTACGTTGAACAGTCTCACTGCAATACCCGTGATAACGGATCCTGCAGCTCTGAGGCGCAGATGTGTGTGCAGGCCTGTGCCAGCCAATGTAAGTAATTTCTGTCAGTAAAGAACCGCTGGTTGCTAATGAAAAAGTCTGTGTTTTATGGTGTCTTGCTCTTGCTTTCCGCCCGCTGTGTTGCCGCCGATCTTTCCTCACAGCAGGTCACTTCTCTGGTGAAAGCCACGATCGAACCGCTGATGGCGCAGCAGTCGATCCCCGGCATGTCGGTGGCGGTGCTCTATAAAGGCCGATCGCAGTTTGTAAACTTCGGCGTGGCCGATCTCGATTCGCGCCGCCGGGTCACGGAAAACACGCTGTTTGAACTTGGTTCCGTCAGCAAAACGTTTACCGGCACGCTGGCCGGGGTGCAGATCCGCAATGGCGATATCGGTCTCAGCGATCCGGTGCAGAAGCACTGGCCGCAGCTCACTGGCGCACAGTGGCGGCCGGTTCGGATGCTTCATCTGGCCACATACACGGCGGGCGGCCTGCCGCTGCAGCTGCCGGATGAGGTAACCGACCAGGCGTCACTGTTGCGCTTCTATCAGGACTGGCAGCCGCAGGCGGCGCCCGGTTCACTGCGTCAGTACTCCAACGCCAGCATCGGCCTGTTTGGTGCGCTGATGGTGAAGGGCGACTATGAGCAGGCGATGGAGCGGAATGTTTTTCAGCCCTTACACCTGACGCGCACCTATATCACCGTGCCGCCCGCCATGATGATTAACTACGCCTGGGGCTATAAAGACGGTCAGCCCGTGCGCGTGTCGTCCGGGATGCTGGATGCAGAAGCCTACGGCATCAAATCTACGGCACGTGACATGCTCACGTTTATGCAGGCAAACGTGGACCCAAACGGGCTTTCTGCTGGTAATGCGGTGCTGCGGAACGCCATGCGCACTGCGCAGTCGCACTATTTCAGCGTCGGCAAGCTTTATCAGGGGTTGGGCTGGGAGATGTATGACTGGCCTGTTTCTGCCGACACCCTGATCGGCGACAGCGATAACAGCGTGGCGCTGAAGGCCCGACCGGCGACCCCGCTGACGCCAGCCGGGCCGTCGCAGCGCGCCAGCTGGGTGCATAAAACCGGCGCGACTAACGGATTCGGAGCCTATATTGCCTTCATCCCCGCTGAAAACTGCGGTATCGTGATGCTCGCAAATAAAAACTATCCGAATCCGCTGCGCGTCAGGGCGGCATGGCAGATCATGCAGGCTTTGCAACAGGGCAATCCGGAGTAACCCGCAACGGCTATTGCCAGCCAGCGATCCCTCAGGCCACTCTTCTTCGACCGCGCTTCGGGCTGCAGCCGGACCACTGAAGCGCCACGCTTCAGGCCGGCGCTTCTGCTTCTGACAACGCCTGTGCCGCGCCGATCAGGGCCAGATGACTCAGTCCCTGTGGCATATTGCCGCGCTAGCGCTGTGTGCGTACATCAAACATCGCATTAAAAATATCGACGTTGCCCTGACCGTCCAGCGTCGCCAGGATTTCATGCATCGCCTGGTTTGCCTGCGCCGTTTCGCCCAGTTCCGCCGAGGCTTCCACCAGCCAGAAGGCGCAGGCGAGAAACGCACTCTCTTCCTTCCGGACACCGCTGACGCCTTCGATGCGGCGGGCCAGTTCGCACCAGGGCAGACGGCCCGCCAGCGTACTGCTTATCGATTCGGTCAGCAGCACCGTGCCGCTTTCGGTTTCGAAGCGGGTTTCCAGCACGTTGCTGTTGTCCCGGTAGCAGCGTGACACCGGATAAGACGAGGTCGGCACGATTTGAAAGTAGCCGCCCAGCCCGGCGTCCAGCAGGGGGTCAAACAGCGGTTTTGCGTCAAGGTTGGGTGCACACCACCAGTCGATCGATCCATCCGGTCAATTAGCGCGACCGAGCGGCCTTCGCCAACTGCGGCATAGTCGCCCAGCCCCGCAAAGCCATCCTCTCTGACTGGCGAATGAAAGATCGGGTTCTGCATGCGCGTTTTCCTCTGTTCTCTGTAGCGGGGAAGACAGGTGTGACAAAAGCAGAACAAAAAAAGGCCGCACCAGGCGGCCATTTCACAGAATTACAGCGTGCCGGTGCCGCCATCAGAGCACCAGACCTGACCGGAAGCGTAGCTGCTCTCGGTTGAGGCCAGGGTCACATAGAGCGGGGCAATTTCAACCGGCTGACCTGGACGGCCCAGCGGCGCATCAGCACCAAACTGTTTTACTTTCTCCATGGGCTGACCGCCACTGGACTGCAGCGGGGTCCAGTACGGGCCCGGCGCGACCGCGTTAACGCGGATGCCATCGCCACCCAGTTGCTTAGCCAGCGATTTGGTAAAGGCGACGATACACGCCTTGGTCTGCGCATAATCGAGCAGAATATCGCTGGGTTTAAATGCCTGAACGGACGACGTATTAATAATGGACGCGCCGCGAGGCAGATATTCCAGCGCTGCTTTCGTGATCCAGAACATGGCGTAAACATTCGTTTTAAATGTCGCGTCGAAATCTTCTGTACTCAATGTCCGGATGGACTCGTTAAATTGCTGACGGCCGGCGTTATTAACCAGAATATCCAGACCATCTAATTTTTCCGCCGCCTCTTTAACCAGTTGCTGACAGAATTCTTCAGAACGAATGTCGCCGGGAATAGCGAAAACTTTACGGCCTTCCGCTTCGATTAATTTCACGACTTCGTCGGCGTCCGGTTGTTCTTCTGGCAGGTAGTTGATCACCACATCTGCGCCTTCACGGGCGTAGGCAATCGCCACAGCGCGACCGATGCCGGAGTCACCACCGGTGATCAGCGCTTTGCGGCCGTTCAGTCGGGCCGTCCCGCGATAGCTGGTTTCACCGTGATCCGGAACCGGGATCATTTTGCTGGCCAGACCTGGCGCCTGCTGCGGCTGGTCCTCAAAAGGAGGTTTTGGGAAATGATTCATCTCGAGCGAATTATTCGTTGGTGTTGTCATTGTTTGCTCCTTGAACAGAGTGATCTGAGACAGTAAGCCTGGCACAAATGTGATGTTTGTCACATCTGACTGCTGATTCATTGAGCAGATAAAACCAGAGTGAATGAATAATGCAGATAAAGCGTAGACAGGAAATGGGGATTGTGTATCGGGGCGGCCCACTATTTTTTAGCGCAGGCCGGAATTATTTAAAGCGAAGCGTAAGAGCGGCAGGAAATTATTTCAGCCAGTAAACGTGCCATTAAAAAATAAAAAGAAGGGCGATTAGCCGCCACGGACAGAACCCCGCCAGACAACATCGACCGGATATATTCTGCGCTCCTGCTGCTGTTCGGTTTTCGGTATCAGTTCGTCCGGCTGCGCTTCCGTTTCCACCAGCCAGCGGATAGCGTCGCGGGCGAACTGTTCCACCGGCTGCGCAAAGGTAGTGAGGTTGTAAGATGCCCAGCCCGACTGAGCAATATTGTCATGCCCGATGATGCAGAGATCGTCCGGGATACGTAGCGCGAAGCGGTGCCGTGCCTCATCCATAAACCCGCAGGCGAGCAGGTCGGTGGCACAGTAGACCGCATCGGGGCGCACATTACGCGTCAGCAGGCGCTGCGCCAGTATCTGGCCGCTTTCATAGGAGGTTGAGCCGAACCGTTCCACCTGAACGGCCACGTCTGCACGCTGCGCAGCCGCCAGAAAATCGGTTTCGCGTTTCTGCAGGCTTGGCGTGCCCGCCAGCGAATTAACGAAGGCGATGCGGCTGCATCCGGCTCGCACAAAGGCATTGACGGCCATCTCCGCAGCCGGGCGGGAGTCGAGATTGATATTCAGCGTACCGGGCAGGGACTCGTCGCGGTTGATCAGCACCAGGTGCTGACCATGCTTATAACAGAGTCGGGTAATACCCCTGTCCGGCATTCCGGAGAGAATAATGGAGGCGTCGGCGCGAAAATTAATCGCCTGCTGCAGCGCTGCCGAAACCCGCGCATCTGAGCGGTCGGTGTTGATCAGCATCGCCACCTTTCCCGCCTCCTGCAGATACTGTGTCATCCAGCGCACCAGGCTGGCGCGGTAGGGGGTATCTACCTCAGAGGCAATTAAGCAGACAATGCCGCTGCGATGACTGACCAGGCCACGTGCCAGGTGATTAACGTGATAACCCAGCTCTTCCGCCGCCTTGATTACCCGCTGACGGGTGGTTTCCGAAACGCTGGCACCGGGCGTAAAGGTGCGTGACACCGCAGAGCGGGAGACGCCGGCCCGTTCCGCCACATCCTGTGCGCTGACGACTGCTTTTAACTGCTGCATTTTCTTTCTCTCCGCCCGTGAGTGCCCGCAGTGAGTCTGCCTGAAATTGCAAAGCTGTGCAAAAGATAACAGCACAGCAAATGTTTCAAATTTGTGATATGGCCTGTGAATTGCGGACTGGTTCAATTGACAGCATGCCGGGCGGGTCGTACTAATGATTGCACACATGTGCAAATAGTGGCGCTTCCGCGTCATCCGGCCTTTCAGGAGAACATCATGCGTTATTCCTCTCTGCTTGCTGCTGTAATTGCCAGTTGCCCGGCGGTGCCTTTTGCGGCTGCGGCTGCGGGTAATCTCAATATGATCTGTTCTGCGGATGTGGTGGTGTGCGAACAGATGACGACGCTATTCAGTCAGTCCCATCCCGACATCAGACTCAGTATGGTGCGACTCTCTGCCGGAGAGGCCTATGCCCGTATCCGCAGTGAGGCACGGAATCCCCGCACTGATATCTGGTGGGCAGGCACGGGCGACCCGCATCTGCAGGCTGCGGAAGAGGGCCTGACCCAGGCTTACCACTCGCCACTGCTTGACCAGCAGCAACCCTGGTCACAAAAGGTGGCAGAGATTTCCGGCTATCGCACCGTCGGTGTCTATGCCGGTGCGCTGGGCTGGGGCTATAACACCCGACTTCTGGCGGAGAAAAAGCTGAAGGTTCCGGCCTGCTGGGCTGACCTGCTCGATCCGGCTTTCAAGGGTGAAATCCAGATTGCTAATCCGAACTCTTCCGGCACGGCTTACAACACTCTGGCGACACTGGTTCAGATCATGGGTGAAGACAAGGCGTTTGATTATCTGAAGAAGCTGAATGCCAACATCTCCCAGTACACGAAGTCCGGCTCAGCGCCCGTTAAAGCGGCCGCGCGCGGCGAAACGACTGTCGGCATCGTCTTTATGCACGATGCTGTTGCCATGGAAGTGGATGGCTTCCCAATCAAGCCCGTCGCGCCCTGTGAAGGCACCGGCTATGAGATTGGCTCCATGTCGATCATCAAAGGGGCGCGTAACCTGACCAGTGCTAAAAGCTGGTATGACTGGGCGCTCAGTGCAGAGGCGCAGTCGCACATGAAAGAGGCGAAATCGTTTCAGCTTCCCTCCAATCGCAACGCGGCGATCTCCGAGTACGCGCCGCGCTTTGAGAGCATCAGGCTGATCGATTATGACTTCAAAACGTACGGTGACTCGGCAAAACGCAAAGCGCTGCTGAGCCGCTGGGATAAGGAGATTGGTGCCAGCGCGCAGTAATGAGGTGTGCGCCCGGCAGCCTGAGTCGGGTCTGTACCAGACCGCGGTGGCACGAGCCTGATGTCCGCTTCCTGATCGAGGTGATTTATGAATGCGCACAATCGTCGCTTAACCGGCGTGCTGCTGGCAGGTATCGTCGCGTTAACGCTCCTGCCCTGGTACAGCCTGGAGCAGGGCTTTTTCAGTGGTGACTGGATCTTCAGTTTATGGCGCGATGAGAACAGCGCCCCTGCGCTGGGCCAGCTGGCATTACGTCCCTGGCTCGCCATTGCGGTGGGGCTCTGGCTTTTCCCGGCAGTCTGTATCTTTCTGCCGTCAGGCCGCATCCGCAGCTCGCTGCTTCTTTTATCCAGCCTCGCGGGCATCGTGTTTCTGGTGATTGAAGGGCATGCCATTGGCTTCAGTGGCTGGAACTGGCTGTGGCTGGAGCAGCTGACGGGGCCACTGGCGCAGGGGCAACCGGCGATGGGGGCCGGTGCACTGCTGCTGCTGACGCTGTTTTTGCTGACCTTTGCCTTCGCGCTGGCCGAACGCGGTGTGCTGAAGGGCGATGCTTTTGTGGTGGCGTCAATTGTGCTGCTGGTGGCGCTGGTCATCACCTTTGTGATCTATCCGGTCCTGAGTCTGTTTGTTGCATCGGTGCAGGATATCGATGGCAGCTTTAAGCCGGACGGGCTGATCGCAAATCTGCAGGATCCGGCCATCTGGAGCCTCGGCTGTTTCACCGGCAGCAGTTGCGGCACCGCCTGGCGTACGCTGGGACTGGCGCTGATGACGGCCAGCGGTGCCACACTGCTGGGGCTGGCGTTTGCGCTGGCGGCCACCCGCACGCCGCTGCCGTGTAAAAAAGCACTGCGGATGCTGACCATCCTGCCGATTATTACACCGCCGTTTGTCATCGGTCTGGCGCTTATTCTGCTATTCGGCCGTTCCGGCGTCGTCACGGAATCGCTGGCGACGCTATTCGGCATTGAACCGGGCCGCTGGCTCTATGGCATGACCGGCATCTGGATCGCCCAGGTGCTCTCTTTTACGCCTGTGGCTTTTCTGGTGCTGATTGGAGTAGTTGAGGGCATTAGTCCCTCGCTGGAGGAGGCCTCGCAGACGCTACGCGGCAGCCGCTGGCGGACCTTTACCCGCATCTCGCTGCCGCTGATGGCACCCGGGCTGGCCAACGCTTTCCTGATCAGCTTTATTGAAAGCATGGCCGATTTTGGTAACCCGATGGTGCTGGGCGGCAGTCACGGCGTGCTGTCGACAGAGATCTTCTTTTCGGTGGTTGGCGCACAGAACGATCCCAGCCGCGCCGCGGTGCTGGCGATGATTCTGCTGGGATTCACCCTGATCGCGTTCCTGATGCAGCGCGTATGGCTGTCGGGCAAGAGTTTTGCCACCGTGACCGGGAAAGGTGACGGCGGCCGTCACGCTCAGCTGCCGCGCCCGGTGCGCTACGGCGTGTATGGCATGGTTATCCCCTGGGGCCTCTTTACCCTGGTGATCTACGGCATGATTATGGTCGGCGGCTTTGTACAGTCCTGGGGACTGAACAATGCGCTGACGCTGGATCATTACATCCGTGCCTTCAGCGTCACTCTTGAACAGGGCACGCTGGTCTGGCGCGGGGTCGCCTGGAATTCATTCTGGACTACGCTGGAGATTGCGCTGATCGCCGCGCCGCTCACGGCCATCGTGGGCCTGCTGACCGCCTGGCTGATTGTGCGGCAGACCTTTGCCGGCCGTCAGACCTTCGAATTCATGCTGATGCTGAGCTTTGCCATCCCCGGCACGGTGATTGGGGTGAGCTACGTCATGGCATATAACCTGCCACCGCTGGAAATCACCGGTACAGCGACGATCCTGATCGCCTGCTTTGTCTTCCGCAATATGCCCGTGGGCGTCCGTGGCGGCATTGCGGCGATGAGTCAGCTCGATAAAAGCCTTGATGAAGCCTCGCTGACGCTGGGCGCAACCAGTTTTCGTACCCTGCGTAAAGTTGTACTGCCACTGCTGAAACCGGCCATCAGCGCGGCGCTGGTTTACGCCTTTGTGCGGGCAATTACCTCGATCAGCGCGGTTATCTTTCTGGTCAGCGCGCAGTACAACATGGCGACCTCCTATATCGTCGGCCTGGTGGAGAATGGAGAATATGGCGTCGCGATTGCCTACTCCTCCGTGCTGATCGTCGTCATGCTTCTGATCATTGGTCTCTTCCAGCTGCTGGTGGGCGAACGCCGCCTGCGCCGTGCGACCCGACCTGCGGCTATCGCTGCCGCACCCTCTGCATCCCCCCTGACTCAGGAGAGCGCCGTATGACAACCATTCATGCCGGATCGGTAGTTTTTGAACATGTGACCAAGCATTTTGACGGGTTTACGGCGCTGCCGGATCTGTCGCTCAGCGTGGATCCCGGTACGCTGGTAACGCTGCTCGGCCCCTCAGGCTGCGGCAAAACCACGACGCTGCGGTTGCTGGCCGGGCTGGAGCATCCCACGTCGGGCCGGATCCTGATAGGCGGCAAGGATGTCACCCATCTGCCCGCCAATCAGCGTGACGTGGCGATGGTCTTCCAGTCTTATGCGCTGTTTCCGCACATGAGCGCCCTCGACAATATTCTCTACGGGTTGCTTTCATCGGGTATGAATAAGCGTGAAGCACAGGAAAGGGCGCATGAGGGCCTGAAACTGGTCGGACTCGACAATCAGGGACAGCGACTGCCGTCAGAACTCTCTGGCGGACAACAGCAGCGTATTGCGGTTGCCCGTGCGTTGGTGCTGGAACCGCAGGTGCTGCTGCTTGATGAGCCGCTCTCTAACCTGGATGAACGTCTGCGCCGTCGGGTGCGTACTGATATTCGTGACCTGCAACAGCGGCTGGGCTTTACCGCCGTCTATGTCACTCACGATCAGGAGGAGGCGCTGGCCGTCTCCGATAAGATAATTGTCATGAAAGAGGGGGATATTGCCCAGCAGGGCGCGCCGGAAACGCTTTACCACTCGCCCAACTCGGTGTTTATTGCGGACTTTATGGGGGAAGCCAACATTCTGCCCTGTGAGGTGGAGCAGGCCGGAGCTGAGGAGGCGCTGATCCGCCTTGGCACTCAGCGTTTCCGGATCCGGAGCCCGGCTGCCTGCACCGGACTTGCGCAGCTGGCCGTGCGGCCGCAGTTTATCACGCTGTCGGATAGCGGCCCCGGCGCGTTACAGGGAGAAGTGATCCACAGCACCTGGCTGGGCGACCATATCGAATATGAAGTTGCGACTGAACTGGGCGCACTGTTCATTATTGATCCGCACATGGAGCAGCGTCTGCCGCTGGCGGCCAGGGTCGGCATCAACTTTAAGCCTCAGGGCCTGGCCCTTATTGCCCGTTAATCTGATGAATTCTGGGAGTTCGCATGCAAACGCACGAAATCATGACGCGACTGGCCTTAGCTGAAGCTGTCGCGCGCGAAGGGGGCGCGACCGCCTTATCCTGGTTTCATCGCCGGGAGACGCTGGTGGTGGAGACGAAGTATGATCTGCAGGATGTGGTCTCAATTGCTGACCGTGACGTGGAGCAGCTGATCGCCAGCCGCATCCGTAATGCTTTTCCTGAGGATGGCTTTCTGGGCGAGGAGTCAGGTCTGCAGCCTGGGCAATCTGACTATACCTGGGTGGTCGATCCCATTGATGGCACCAGCCCGTTTCTCAACGGAATGCCGAGCTGGTGTGTGTCGGTAGCGGTGCTGCGCGGCGGGGAGCCGGTCATTGGCGTGATCTTCGCGCCCACCTATCAGGAGTGCTACGTGGCGGCGCAGGGGCAGGGTGCCACGCTGAACGGTCGATTGCTGACCGTCGATCCGTTGCGGACGCTGCAGAATCACGTTACCGGTTTTGGTGCCAACAGCCATGTGACGCCGCAGCAGGTGGGCGAGATTGTAGCGGCCCTGCTTGCAGCGGGCGGTAACTTTATCCGTATCGGATCGGGGGCTCTGATGCTCGCCTGGGTCGCGGCGGGTCGGGTGGTCGGCTATTACGAACCTTACATGCACGCCTGGGATTGCCTGGCGGGATACTGTCTGGTGAAAGAGGCGGGCGGCTGGGTCCACCCGTTTAATACTGAGGGCGACCGCCTCACCCGGGGGGCACAGGTGCTGGCCGTGGCACCGGGTGCCGAAGCTGACCTGCGCCGTATTGCAGGCCTCTGACTTACGGTGACACTGTCACGCTGGCGGCCTGCCCGTCAGTGTGAACCAGCGTTTTCGTCAGGTAGTGGCGCTGCATACCCGCATGGGGAAAGTCGGGCAGGGACATCTGTAACGCATAGCCCTGTTTCTGATAAAACGGCAGGGCCTGAAAGCTGAAAGTATCGACCAGCGCAAACCGTGATCCCATTCTTACTGCTTCCTGCTCCGCCGCATTGATTAGCGCGCTGCCCATGCCATGACCCCGTTGCGTCTCATCGACCCAGAGATAATCGATACAGAGCCAGTTGCCTTTTCGTGAGGCAATCAGACCACCGCGCAGCGTTCTCTGTGCGTCATGGCAGGCGACCGACAGCGGGCCCCAATTATCACGCTGGATAAACGACTGGTTATAACCGCCCAGTCCGGTCAGCAGCGCTTCCCGGTCGCTGTCATTCATCTGATGGGTAAAGGTAAGTGCCTGCATCCTGTTCCTCTTAATCCGTTTATAAAACTCGCTGCCTTATCCGCTACAAGGGATAAACAGTGCATTATCCCTGATAGGGTATAATTTTGCATTTATCCTTTATCGGGGATAAAATACTATTTATACCCTTTCAGGGATAATCCATTACACTATTCGCGATGCTTATCGCCTGCTTTCCGGAGGAGCGTCCCATGATATACAGCCCGCTTCAGCTGGCAAACCGGCTGAAACTGATCCGCCAGCGTAATGGCTGGACCCAGAGTGAACTGGCAAAGAAGGTCGGTCTGAAACAGGCCACTATCTCTCACTTTGAAAATGCACCTGACAACACCTCACTGGCCACGCTGTTTAAGCTGCTACAGTCGCTGGAACTGAGTCTGGACGTGCAGGAGAAAGAGGCGGCGGCGACGCCACAGATTGATGAGGATACGTGGTAATGCAGCGGCTGATAGCGTGGATGAACGGCGAGCGGGTAGGCGTGCTGACCCGACAGCGCAACGGTGCGCATGAGTTTCAGTATGACACCGGCTGGCTGAGTAACCCGCTCTCAAGGCCGCTGTCACTCTCGATGCCGCTGCAGGTAAGGGCGATCACCTCCCACGCAGTCATCAATTTCTTCGACAACCTGCTGCCAGACAGCCCGCTGATCCGCGACAGAATTGTGGCGCGTTACCAGATCAAATCGCGCCAGCCGTTCGATCTGCTGCAGGAAATAGGCCGGGACAGCGTCGGCGCGACCATGCTGCTGCCGCCCGATATGCCGCTGCCCGCGCTGCACGCCCGCTATGAGGTGCTGGATGAAGCCCGCCTCGAAAGCGTGCTGTCAGCCTATCAGTCAGATATCCCGCTGGGAATGTTGCGTGAAGAGACCGATTTCCGTATCTCAGTGGCCGGTGCGCAGGAAAAGACGGCGCTGCTGCTGACCGACGCGGGCTGGAGTATTCCGGCAGGTGCGACACCCACGTCGCACATCATTAAGCTGCCGATTGGGGAGATAAAGCAGCCTGCCGCGACGCTTGATATGCGCGAAAGCGTGGAAAATGAGTATCTCTGCCTGGCACTGGCCCGCGCACTCGGTATCGATGTGCCGCAGGCCACCATAATCCGCGCCGGCAAGATGCGCGCTCTGGCCGTCGAACGTTTCGATCGCCGCTGGTCACGCGATAAAACCCGTCTGATCCGTCTGCCGCAGGAGGATTTCTGTCAGGCGCTGGGGCTGCCATCTTCGGCCAAATATGAGTCGGACGGCGGCCCGGGGATTGCGGAGATCATGCAGATACTGATGGGGTCGAGTCATGCCATTGAGGATCGCTACCGGTTTATGCAGTTTCAGGTATTTCAGTGGCTGATAGGCGCAACCGATGGCCACGCAAAAAATTTCTCCCTGTTTATTGAGCGCGGCGGCAGCTATCGCCTGACGCCCTTTTATGATCTGATTTCCGCCTATCCGGTGCTGGGTGGCACGGGTCTGAATAAGCGCGCCCTGAAGCTGGCGATGGGGCTGCGCGCCAGCCGGGGAAAGAAAACGGAGATCGACAAAATCTTTCCGCGTCACTTTATGGCCACGGCCAGAAGTGTCAGTTTCGATACTGACGCGCTGCAACAGATTTTCGACTTCTTTGTACGCGCCTTTCCTCAGGCGGTGGTGGCGGTACGCGATGCGCTGCCATCCGGTTTCCCGCAGCACATCGCCGACGCTATTTTCAGCCACTCCCTGATTATGCTGGAGCGGTTACGGCATCAGACGTAGTGTCAGGGCAAGGGGATATGGGCCCATTCTGAAATCGTCGTCCGCTGCCCGTGGTTCAGCTGCCGTCGTCTATGCTTAGCGGACAGGTTCAACAAGGGAGTCCGCTATGAAATGTCCAGGATGTGAAGGCGAGGCGTTCGTTTACACCACGCGCGATGTCAGCCTGAATACGGGTAACCCGGCGGATGTCGTGCCGGATGTGAAGGGCGACCACTGCATCCGCTGCGGGGCGGTTATTATGACCGCCGGAGCGGCTGAGCAGTATCCCGAAAAGGCTGAAGCGCTGGAAAATGGTGGCGTTCCCGTCAGATAAGCGAGCTCACCGTCGGCGGCCTTTTTTACGCGGACGTCAGGCGTTACCGGCCTGTCCGGTTCTGCGGTAACGTTCCGGCAAAAAAAAGCCTGCACGAGGCAGGCAAAATCGTATCGCAGGTAAGTCATCTTTTGAGCACATTGCGCAGTAGCCTTGTGCGGGTGGCAGCATACGCAACCAACCTTAAGATTAGCCTGGGAACTTCTGGCATGATCAGGCCGGCCCGGGAGCTGAAAAGAAAGAAGAACACAGGCGCCCTTTTTTGTACGCCATGCCCGGCACTCTCGGCAGCAGAATCACCCAGCCCGGCTGGTAATAATTTGTAAAATTTAACTGAGAGTAAAACAGGGGCACATCTGTCAGGATACGCGCCTCAGAAAGCTCCTGGCTGCCCTCATTCGATGAAATGGTTTACCAAAAACGCGCTTTTGTTTGCCTGCAAAACCTCGCTTGCCGCCTTTATCGCACTCTCTGTCGCACTGATTCTTAACTTTGAAAAACCAGCCTGGGCGCTGACTACCGTCTTCGTCACCTCGCAGCTTTATGCCGCCTCGACCGTCTCGAAATCTGTGTTTCGCCTGATGGGTACGCTGCTGGGCGGCATCTTTATTCTGCTGATCTATCCTGAAACGGTGCAGTCGCCGATATTCTTCAGCCTGTGCGTGTCGCTGTGGGTCACCGTTTGCCTCTGGCTTTCTCTGCACGACCGCACGCCTAAAAGCTATATCTTTATGCTGGCGGGTTACAGTGCGGCCATTATGGGCTTTCCTGACGTCGATACGCCGTCAGCCATCATCAATACGGTGATTTCACGGATCGAAGAGATCACGCTGGGGATCCTCTGCAGTACGCTGGTTCACCGGCTGGTGTTTCCGGTTTCAATGCACCATCTGCTGGGGCAGAGCGTTAATCTCTGGTTCATGAATGCCCGCAGATTGTGCGATGAACTGATTAGCGGAATGGCCAGGAACAAATCGCTGGAGCGGGAAGATATCCTGATTCAGATGGCTGGTTATCCGCTGAACGTTGAAACGCTGCTGACTCACTGTGTCTATGAGGGGGAGGCCGCCCGAAACATCATCCGTCTGGTCAGCGTGCAGTATCAGCATCTGACCTATCTGCTGCCCACCCTGACCGCCATTGAGTCGCGGCTAGGCGTGCTGGCCGAGCTGAACATTCGTTTTCCGCCGTGCGTCACCGATCTCTTTCAGCAGTTTCTGCTGTGGCTGCATCACGATCGGGTTAATGATATTCACGGACTGCGCGAAGCGATTGCGGACGGTCAGGCGACGCTGGAGCAGGCGTGGCGGGCAGGGCAGCTGGCGACGGAAGAGAGTCTGCTGCTGATTGGTCTGCTGGAACGAATGGCAAACTTTGTGCGTATTGCCGATGCCTATGAGAATGTCAGCGCACGCGCCGGGGATCTCTACAGTCACGGCGACGGCTCCGCGATTCGTCATATCCGTGAGCACCGGCATATCGACAAAGGGCTGCTGCGGCTGTCGGCGCTGACGGCATTTCTAGCGACCTTTCTTTCCAGCCTGTTCTGGATTGGCAGCGGCTGGGCCGACGGCGCAAATGCTCCCCTGATGGCGGCAATTATCAGCTCCTTTTTCGCGGGTGTCGATTCCCCGGTGACGCCGATGAAGCTGTTTGTGAAAGGGGTGATGATTGCGCTGGTGGTCAGTCTGTTTTATATCGCGTTCCTGATCCCGCAGGCTAATACGCTCCAGGCGCTGATGATCTGTCTGCTGCCAGGGTTAATGCTGCTGAGTCTGCTCATCGCCAATCCGGCCACCAACCTGATTGGGCTGAGCGTCGCGATTCAGATCCCCGGCTTTATCGGGCTGAGTCATCACTATGTACCGAACCTTATCGTGACGCTCAATGCAGCCATCTCCTCGATGACAGGGATCCTGTTTGCGGTGGTACTGACGGCGCTGATCCGCAACAAGCGGCCTTCATGGATTGCCCGACGCGCGGTGCAGCAGGGGCTGCGTGATCTGCTGAGCTTTACCAAAATGGTGGAGCGCAATGCCGCAACCTTGCTGTCCCGTCAGCAATTTATTGCGCGGATGCTCGACAGGATAAACATCATCCTGCCGCGTAAACGGCTCGATCCGGTGCCCGATATCGTCGTGGGAGGGTATCTGATTACCGAAACCTGGCTGGGTGCCAACTGCTATGACTACTATGCGCGCTATCGTGAGGTGCTGGAGAGTCACGCTATCGATAGCGGACAGATGTTTCATGAGCTGGCGCTTTATCTGAAGCGCAAAATGAAGACGCTGCAGCTGGCACCGCATCAGGATCTGCTGGTGGAGCTGGACCTGCTGTTACTCCGGCTGGAAAAGATTGCCCGGCAGGATAGCGCAGTGCTGGCACCGCTGATCCATCTGTTTAACATTCGTGTGTCACTGTTTCCACATCAGCGCTGGCCTGACCAGGCGCAGGTGCCGGTTCAGTAAGCCTGTAACGAGCAGGAAAGCCTATTTAGTTACATCATACATAATAACTGCTTTAAAAACATGGCTGACATTGTGCCTGTCTGAACGAGTCCTGCAGAAAAAAGGGCTGATAGCCTGGGAAGACAAGGGCATAATTATACCTGTTATGCCTTTATAATCAGTGTGTTGAATTATAAAGGCCGCCGCTGGTTCTTATCAATGACATGGCGGCCAGCGTAAAAAATTTAAGAGCAGGGCGCGCGCACCGCAGAGCAAGGACATCGGTCAGGCACTGGCCGGTGGCTGAAGCTGATAAACCCAGGCGGTCAGCTGCCGGTTTTCCTCAGTCACCACGCGAACCTGTACACGGTCATAGCCATCTTCAAAGGCATCCAGCATTGGCCAGTGCGCTTCCAGCTGATCGGAGATAAACAGATAACCCGGCACGTCGGGGCCGTTTTCGTCCAGGATGATACCGGGGAAATCGGCCGCTGCGCCCCAGCCACGCGGGTAATAAGTGCCTCTCACCGAGCCGGCCAGCCATTCGCCGCCAATATCCTCCAGAATATGGGCATTCTCACGGCCCGGACAGAGCGTGCCATAGACAAATAAGCGTTTCATTTTCCCTCATTAAACAAACCGTCAAAGCCAGCAACTTTAACGTGCCTGAAACCGGATGTCATTCAGCTGCCGGCATTTTCGGTTTCGGCCTGAAAACGGGGTCTGAAATGGCGCGTTCTGATGAATTCCGGGGCCAGTGGGCCACACAACTGCGTCAGAATTCACGTAGCGTTGCCATTTTTTGTGTTTATGCTGCGACATCCGGAGCAGGATCAGGGGCTGGCATGGTTGGGCGGCGAGCGGAACCCTAACTGGCGGTCATAATAATTCGCAGCCGCAATGTATTTAAATCGGACGTGCGCGCATGTCAGCGCCTCAGATTCCGCGCGGGAACGCCTGCAAGTCTGCATAGCAGCAGACATCGGCAGAGACACGTAAGCGGGAAGAGATCTGCACAGTTTTTTCTTCATCCGCAGAACTCACGGCAATCGAAAATGTGAATGCAGGCTCAGCGCGTTCAGCAGCGAAGGCCGTAACAGAATGCGCATCGTTAAAAGTGGGCCAGTATCAGTGCATTCTACAAAAGAGATCGTCACAAAACAGCGAATTAGCGCGCTCAGCAACGGAAGTCGTAACAGAATAAGTGCCGTTGAAAGCGCGAGTCAGTTGAATCAGTACCTTCGACACAGCAGACGTATCAGCGGGCAGGAGAGCATGACGAATCGATCAGAACAGTGACGGTGGACTGGCGCGTCGCGTAAAACAGAAAATCAGAAGCCCAACGGGATCATGGGATAAACTGCGAGGCTATCGTCGAAGCCAGGCCGAACTGAGGACCGGATTAGCAGTCAGGGGCAAAAGGCCGTTTTCAGTGAAATTCAGCAGTTCAGCGATGTCCGGCCATCATAACCTTTAAGAGCGCATAATGTATATTATGTTAAATAAGCTATCAGGATACGTCATGGGGTTACCGGTTTATCCTGTTCTTCTGTTCCCTGCCGTGTTGTCTGCTTCTTTGTCTTTTGTTTGTCTTTCGTCATTATCACATCGATAACGGCGTCGGTAACCATACGCTGAATCCGCCATTGCTATAATCAGGCGGCAATTAACGAACGCTGCCCGGCCGATAAGTAAATCCCCGCGACAACCGTCTGCGGGGATTTACACTCAGACTTTTGCTGCGCGTCTCTTCCGGAACCAGAACGCGATCAATATCAGCGCGACCACCGCCGCACCCATGCCGATGCGTGCCATGAGTTTCAGCGGCGACGTTTCGCCGCCAGCGCGCAGTGCTTTCACTCTCTCCGGCGTGATTTGTACCTGACTGTGCCCCATATCCTGCATCACGTAATTGGTCACGGCGGCGATCTGTTCGTCGTTCAGTGAACCGGCAAATCCGATCATGCCCTGACCTTTTTCGGGCCAGATGCCATCCAGAATGGCCATTGCGACATTATCCGCCACGGGCTTATTCAGCACGGGATGATTCTGCAGTGCCGGTAGCCCGTTCTGACCCTGGCCCGCTAAGTTATGGCAGGACGCGCAATTATCCCGGTAGATCCGTTCACCCTGGCTAAGCGTCGCCAGCGTCTGCGGCAGATCGTCACCGGTGACCGGCCGTAATCCACTGATGTCGGGGGTTTTGGTGGCGGCAGCGTCGGCGGGCAGCAGATAAGTGGCGATCGCCTGACGATCGTCCTCTGTCATACGCGAGAAACTTTTGTCAATCGCTTCCCGCATCGGACCGCCTGCCGTGGCGCCGTTGGCCGCATGACCAGTCAACAGATACTCAGCCAGCATCTGCTGTGTCCAGTGCGGTTTCGTCTTCAGTGCCAGTGCCGTAATATCCGGCGCATACCAGGTACCGAGCGAAGCGCCCTCTAACCATTTATTCTGTTGCTCCGCCATCAGCAGGTTGCGCGGCGTATGACAGGTGCTGCAGTGCGCCAGTCCCTGAACCAGATAGCCGCCGCGGTTCCAGGCCGCACTCTGTGTGGGATCGGGCTGGTAAACCTTGCCGTCGGCGAACAGCAGATCCCAGAACGCCATACTGATGCGCAGATTGAACGGGAATGGCAGCGCCGTCTGCGGCGGCGACTCATCCACCGGTTTTACGCCCTGCATAAAGTAGGCATAGAGCGCCGAGACATCCTCATCGGTGAGCCTGGCGTAGGCGGTGTAAGGCATTGCAGGATAAAGACGGCTGCCGTCGGCACGAATTCCTTTTCGCAGCGCCGCCGCGAACTCTGCTTCCGTGTAGTCGCCAATACCGGCCTGTTTCGACGGCGTAATATTGGTGCTGAAGATGGTGCCGAGCGGACTGACGATGGCGTGGCCGCCGCTGAAAGGCGCTTTGCCCTCCTCCGTATGGCAGGCGCCGCAGTCGCCCGCTATCGCCAGATATTCGCCGCGCCGGATCAGCTCATTCTGATCGGCCGACTGTGCCTGGGCTGAGGCTGCCAGTAAAGTGCCCGCAGTTACTAAAGCGTACCAGAACTTAACCATGTTGCGTCTCCTGCAGAATCCTGTCTGCCGTGCGCAGCGCCAGTGCCATCGCCGTTAGCGTGACATTGCAGGTGCCGACCGTTGGCATAACGCCTGTTCCAACCATAAACAGGTTCTGGTGGTCGTGCGCCCGCCCCCATTCATCGGTCACGCTGGTCACCGGATCGCGGCCCATCGAGAGCGTGCCGGTAATATGCTGACGGTTGGAGAATTTACCGGTCTTGCTATGCCGGATGTTGGTCGCACCCAGCCGTTTCGCGATGGCGTCGTAACACTCCCGCGTTCTGGCCGTGCCTCTGACTACGTAATCATCAATATTCCAGTAAAGCGACGGCGTCGGCAGGCCCAGCGCATCTTTGTTGCTGCTCAGGGTCACGCGGTTATCGGGATCGGGTAACTGCTCCAGCGCATTTTTAATACTGAGGCGGCGGGCCGCGCGGAAGCGGATTTCGTCCTGCAGTTTTTTGCCGAAGTAGCCCTCTGCCAGCACCTCTTTAGTTACCGCCGCGACCTGCGACGCGTTAGAGATATCAATGCGGAACGGCGAGTGCTCGCGCCGGAAATCGCCATCGCGGAACTGGCCTATCGAGCACGGGCTGACTGGCCCGCGCCCCGGCCAGATCTCCTCATCCACATCGAAAGTGACGCTTATCGCCGGATGATCGCACAGGTTGCGGCCCACGTTGTCACGGGCGTTGGCGATGCCCTGCGGGAAGGTATCGCTGGCGGACATCAGCAGCAGCTTAGGGGTTTCGATCGCGTTGGCGGCCAGCACAAAGGTCTCTGCCGTTACCCGATGGCTGATTTTGTTCCAGTCATAATAGCGCGCCGCCGTGATCCGCCCCTGCGTATCATGCTCCAGCTGATAAACCACGGCTTCGGTGATGACCTGCACCCCGCTATCTTCTGCCTGCTGCGCCGCGAGTCCGCCGTGATACTGGGCGTCGATCGGGCAGACAGGCATACAGTTATTGTTGCCACAGCAGGCAGGACGGCCGTCGAAGCTTCGGCTGTTTCGCCCGGTGCAGTCATCCAGTACCGTAAAATCTGGCGCCAGCCGCGCCGTCACCCGCTGCTGCAGCCAGGAAGCCGGAACGCGCGCCATCGGGAAGGGTTTGTTGCGGGGCGAACCGTTGTCCGGTGAGCCGCCGACACCCGCAATCGCCTCGGCCTGGTAATAGTACTCTTCCAGATCCTGATAGCCAATCGGCCAGTCTTTGCCGACGCCATACAGGCTGTGCTGCCGGAAGTCGTTGGGCATGAAGCGCCAGAGCTGTGCCGCCCAGTGCCAGCTCGTGCCGCCGAAAATGCGAATATATTGTGCGGCAAACGGATGCGGCCCCGTCTGATGCAGATAATCATTCGGCTCCGGCGTGTAACGTGGCTGCGGAGCCAGCGGAGAAAATGGATAAGGTGACATAAAGTCCGACTTGAATGCGGAGGCGCGAAACCGGTCGACCAGCTCGTCGCGGCCGACTCTGGGGCCAGACTCCAGTAACAGTACACGCTTGCCAGCTTTGGCCAGTCGCGTGGCCAGCAGCGAACCGTTGACGCCCGCACCAATCACGACCACGTCGGGGGAAGTTTGTTTATTCATGGATAGCAGAACTCTCTTCGTCAGGGCTGTTTCGCCCAGCTTCCTACAGGACCGTATGCAAAACCGGGCGGCACGACTTTGTCTCTGACCAGCTGATTTGAAAGCGTATTCACGTAGGTGACATACAGGGCAGCTTTACCTTTGCCGACAACGCCGGTATACCAGCCGCCGAGAATGGCTTTCGCCAGCGCCTCGCTGGCGGATTCTTCAGACGCAAAGGTCAGACGATCCTGCAACAGCAGTCCGGGCTGATTCTGCAGCAGCGCGCTCAGCGTCGTGAGGTCACGGGCAAATGCAGTGTGGGTCTGGGTCAGCGCCAGCATCAGCGCGTGTGCCAGCGCCGGGCTGAGATCGTCCTGCTGGGTCAGTAGTCGTGAAACATGGAGAAAATCATCCAGTCCGGTTAGCGGTGCCTGGGGCTGTGCGGCACTGAGCCGTGGCAGTGGAAGCAGATGACCGGAAGCCGTAGCGACAGCGACCAGCCCGATCATCTTCAGCGCGCGGCGGCGGGAATAGTGATTCATAGTGTTGTCCAGTCAATCGTCGCTCGCGAGTCTGCGAGCAACAAAGTCAATCGAATGCGCCTGTGGTTGCCAGCAATAATAGAGAAGCGCCCTGTCGGTTAAATAAAGCCGCGACCAGGAGACAATGCTGGCTGATTATTTAATTGCGCACCGTTATTTAATTTAAACGATCGTCATTCTGCGCGCGGCGAGTATATTAAATCGTTCTTAAACATCAGCTATACCGTCCCGATGCGTTGACAGCCGCCCTCTTCTTTTCGCCGTCAGCCGGGGTTCGGGACGTCCGTTCAGCGCCGCGCGGCGTTATTCAGATTATCAGGAGATTATTGATCCGCTTCGATGCGTGGCGTAAAAACAGGCACGGAAATAAGGTCGCACCAGCCAGTAACATTATGGCCAGCGCCAGTTTATTCATTCTCATGCTTGTCGTCCTGAAGAGGTTATCTTTCGCGTAATGTCGGCCCGCCGCGCCTGCCTGTCTGCCTCAGCGATCCTGTCGCCTCAGCAGGCAATAACCCGCTGTGCTGTACCGGCAGAGAGTAATCACGCAGCGCACTGCGCTGGCGTGGCCGCGCCGGTTGACTATATTCATCACGCCAGCGGGTAACTTATTGACTCAAATCATATAAATCAGTGTTAACATCTCACCGCCCCGCTTTTTCTGACAGGATTGAGCGGTCGTTTACGTTGCTGACTTGCTTTAACCGCAGCGTGCCGGACTGAGGTAACAGAAGGTCATTTGTATGATGTAACTAAAGCCCAGGGAGCCTCCGGCTCTCAGAAATTTCACATTTTCCGCCGATAAATACCCCTTTGCCGTCAGAGACCTTACCCTTTCCTCACTGTCACCCAACGAGTCAATATAAGGAAACATTGATGAAAACGTCACATGCTCTGATTGCCACTTTACTGATGACCTCTGGCGCATCCGCTATCGCCGCGCAGCCTGCCGCCGCTAAAAACCCCCTGAGCGTCCACGTCCTGAACCTGCAGACCGGCCAGCCTACGGCGGGAATCGAGGTTGAGCTGGATCAAAAGCAGCAGGATAACTGGGTGAAGCTGGCTTCCGGCGTCACGGATAACAACGGTCGCATCAGTGCCCTCTTCCCGCAGGATAAAATGGCCAGCGCAGGCAGCTACCGCGTCGTGTTCAAAACCGGTGACTTCTACAAAAAGAGCAATCAGAAAACCTTCTTCCCGGAAATTCCGGTGGAGTTCAACATGGACGCCAACGGCGAGCACTACCACATTCCGTTACTGCTGAGCCCTTTCGGCTACTCGACCTATCGCGGTAACTGATCCCGGTTCATCCGGCACTCAGGTGCCGGATGAGTCCTCTCCCGCGACCTTCGCCGGAAAACAGGCCACCAGCCAGTCGATGAATATCCGCAGCCGCTGAGTGACATGCCGGTTTTGCGGACAGACCAGATGAAAAGGCTACCACGCAGGACGCCACTCCCGCAGAATCTCTGCCATACGGCCCCTGCTGCAGAAACGGCGAAAGGCAGTAACTGAACGTCTGAGTAATCCCCAGTCCGGTCGTCAGATGGCCCTTGCGCTCATTCACCCCGATGCGATGCGGCGGGACGATCTTCTTTTTCATCCTGCCGTTCAAACCGAAACGGAAACGGCCTGCCCGTCTGCGGCAAGCGATAACTTACCAGCCGGTGCCCGTTGCACAGTGCGTCTGGTTTGATGCGCTGTCTGCGCTGTCAGCCCAAATCCCGCCTGGCCGCCTGGGAGAAGCGCAGGAGGTCGCCAGAACCGTGGCGTTTCTTGCCTCTGACGCCGCCAGCTTTATCAATGCAGCAGAACGGTTTGTCGACGGTGGCATGGCGCAGGTCTGACGGCCATTTCTCTCTGCCCGCCTCCTCTGGCGGGCAGGTTGACTCGTTCTCAATGACGCCCGCCAAAACGCCGCTGCCATGACCGCAGGAAAGCACGTCGTCATAAAATGTCACGTTGCATTCCCCCCGACCCTGCCAATCCCCCGCTATAGTTATTGCCTGTCACGTCATTCATAACACCATGGAGATAACATGAGCCAACTTTTTTCCACTGTCTCGCTGGGCGAACTTGAGCTGGATAACCGTATCGTCATTGCGCCGATGTGCCAGTACTCTGCTGAAGCGGGCAATGCGACCGCCTGGCACCGGATCCATCTTGGCCAGCTCTCCTTTTCCGGCGCGGGCCTGATGATTATTGAAGCCACAGCCGTCGAGGATATTGGCCGCATCTCTCCCGGTGATCTCGGTCTGTGGAATGATGACAATGAGGCTGCGCTGAAGACGGTGCTGGAAGATGTCCGCCGCTACTCCTCGATTCCGATCGGTATTCAGCTGGGTCATGCAGGACGCAAAGCGTCATGTGCGGTGCCGTGGGAAGGCGGTAAGCAGATAGCCCCGGATGCGGGTGGCTGGCAGACCATCGCGCCGTCTGATCTGAGTTACAGTGCGGATGAGATCAAACCGGTTGCCATGAGTCGTGACGACCTGGCACGGGTCACTCAGGCCTTTGTCGACAGCGCCCTGCGCGCCGTGCGTCTGGGTTTCCAGCTTATCGAGGTTCACGCCGCACACGGCTATCTGCTGCATCAGTTCCTGTCGCCGCTGTCCAATCAGCGCAGTGATGAATATGGCGGTTCACTGGAGAACCGTATGCGCTTCCCGCTGGAGGTCTTTAAAGCCGTCCGTGATGCCGTTCCCGCTTCGGTGCCGGTGGGCGTGCGCATCTCTGCCACGGACTGGGTGGAAGGCGGCTGGGAGATTAAGCAGTCCATCGCCTTCTCGCGTGAGCTGGAAGCGCTGCAGTGTGCCTATATCCATGTCTCCAGTGGCGGCCTGTCGGAAGATCAGAAAATTGATGTCGGCCCGAATTATCAGGTGCCATTTGCCCGGGATATCCGTGAGCAGGTTTCAATTCCGGTGATCGCGGTTGGCCTGATCACTGAGCCACAGCAGGCTGAAGATGTGCTGCAACAGGGTGAAGCGGATCTGGTCGCTCTGGCGCGCGGTATTCTTTACGATCCGCGCTGGCCGTGGCACGCCGCTGCCGCGCTGGATGGCAAAGTTCAGGTGCCGCCGCAGTATCTGCGCTCTGAACCGCACGATGTAAAAGGCATCCTGACGCAGGATCAGTAAGCCTTAATGGGCGGACCGCCTGCACAGCGGTCTGCCCGGTTAAGCGAGCTTATAAAATGCCTTTCAGACGCAGATGCTGCAGCAGCATGATAGTTTTGGCATCCACAATCTCCCCCTGATCGATCGCCCGTAACGCCTGATCGAAATCCAGCTCCAGCACGTCGATATCTTCGCCCTCCTCCTCGATACCGCCACCCTCACCGCTGCGCTGTCTGTCATCATATTAGGCGATAAAGAAGTAAAGCTTTTCGGTGACGGAGCCTGGGCTCATAAAGGCCTCAAACACTTTCTCTACCCGGGTGACGCGAAAACCGGTCTCCTCTTCCGCCTCGGCCACGATGCGGGCTTCCGGTGAAGCGTTATCCAGCAGGCCTGCAGCCGCTTCAATCAGAAAACCGTCATGGCCGTTCAGGAACACGGGAAAACGAAACTGGCGGGTATCCGGGTTGTAAAGCAGGATACCCGCGCCGTTACCCCGATGGCAGGCCGCGCCGCAGAAACCGTGGTGCTGGCGTCAGCAGAGAAGCTGAACGCCGCCTCCGCCTTTGCCATTGGCGATCTGTCGCTGGCGAGCACGCTGGTCACAGAGTGCGCGCCGGACGCGGCGCTGAGCCGGGCGCTGCATCAGCAGGGCGTGACGATTATCTGAGATCGTAACAGGCCTGCAGCGCCAGAAACGGCGCGGTGAGCGGACGCTGCGCGGCAGGAAACTGCTGTGCGACCGGCGTCATCGAGCTTTGCGCCAGCGCCACCGCCACAGCGCCCTGCTGATAAGCCTGCTCCGCCGCCGTGGCAAGCAGCGCGAAATAGCGGCTGTTCTCTCCTGCTTTAAACGCGGCCCAGGCATTCTCCACCAGCACGACCTCAACCTGACTGCCAGGCGAACAGAAGAGCGTCCGTGTCGCCGCCAGGGTGGATTCTGCGGCACAGAGCGCCACCGTGGGTCCTGCATGACGTTGCAGCGCGCTGGCCAGCATCGCGTCCGTGCGCATGACGCGATCCTGCAGGCGGAACTCATCGGCAACCGGGCCCAGCGTCGAGCAGGTAATAAGGATGGCATCGAACGACGGCAGCAGCGAGGCGATCAGCTGTGCGAGACGCTGGCGTAACGGTGTTGTCATCCCGCCGCTGCGCTCCGCTTCCGCCAGCAGTTCAGGCATCACCAGATGGCTCAGGGGCGTTGAGTTCTGCGCCAGAGCCGTTGCGGCGGCATCAAATATCGCAATGTTACTGGCCGCCGTATGTAAGCAAAGAATGTTCAGGGTCTGCTCCGGTTTATCAGGAAGGTTGAGGGGGCCAGACTGCATGCTGGATCACCACACGATAACCGTCGCGGTCACTGAATGTCACGCCCTGTCGATCCCAGTACGGGTTAAACGCAGGCACCCGCAGGAAACCCGCCTCATCCATGCGGGCACACCGTTCGCGCCACTCCGCGTGACAGGGAAGATAGAGCACCAGCAGATCGTCTGCGGTGGGCGCAGGCAGAAGCGGGTGTTCCGGACAGTGGGTAAATTCCAGATGCCAGCCCAGCCCGTCCGCCCCCAGCACAACGCCGCTGAAACCCTGATGGCCGGTAAAGCCGCCGATATTCTGCAGTCCCAGCCCGTGACACCAGACCCGGCTGCTCCGCGCCAGGTCAGTCACCGGCCGGGCAATACGCAGATGCTGAATCGTCATAACGCGCCTCCGTGAAAAAAAGCAATCTTTATCACACGTCGTCCCCTGTGCCGTGTCACCGGGTGCGGTAGCCGCTGCCCGGTGCTTTTTTGCAAGCGGATGTGAATGTTATCTGTGGGGTTATCCGCGCCTTCCTCCCCCTGCAGAGGCGCTGCCACTGCGCCCTGCGCGCCCTGCCCGCACAGCAGCTCAGGTGGCTTACCGCTCGTCACGCTAAACGCATTTCCGTCGGGGTCATCTACACTTTCCGGTATTCAAACGGCGATGCCCCGTGCATGGCCCGGCTATAAAAGGAAGAAACGATGACTGAACAAGCAACTCAGAACCACGCCTGGTTACTCGCTTCACGCCCTGAGGGTGAACCGACTAAAGAGAATTTCCGCCATGTGGCGCAGCCCGTGCCGGAAATTAAAGAGGGTGAGGTGCTGCTGAAGACCATTTATCTGTCGCTGGACCCCTATATGCGTGGCCGGATGGATGAGGGTAAATCCTACGCGGCACCCGCTGAGCTGGATCAGCCGATGGTCGGCGGTACTGTCTGTCAGGTCGCAGCCTCTAAACACAGTGACTTTAAAACGGGTGACTGGGTGCTGTCACAGAGTGGCTGGCAGGAGTATGCCGTCTCAGATGGCAAAGAAATTGCAAAACTGGGCAACGATCTGCCGCATCCCTCCTGGGCGCTGGGCATTCTAGGTATGCCGGGCTTCACCGCCTACATGGGCCTGATGGATATCGGCCAGCCCAAAGCCGGGGAAACCCTGGTGGTGGCCGCCGCAACCGGCCCGGTCGGTGCCACGGTTGGTCAGCTGGGTAAACAGAAAGGCTGTCGCGTGGTCGGTGTGGCCGGCGGTGAAGAAAAATGTCGTTATGCGGTCGATACGCTGGGCTTTGATGCCTGCATCGATCACCACAGCGCCGATTTCGAAGAGCAGCTGAAAAATGCCTGCCCGGACGGAATTGATATCTATTTTGAAAACGTGGGCGGCAAAGTGTTTGATGCGGTGTTCCCACTGCTGAATACCGCCGCGCGCGTGCCGGTCTGCGGGCTGGTCTCCGCGTACAGCCAGCGTGAGCTGCCGGAAGGCCCGGACAGAACCTCACTGATCATGGCGGGTATTCTGAAGCGCCGTATCCGTATGCAGGGCTTTATCATCTTCCAGGATTATGGCGACCGCTATCCGGAGTTCCTGAAGGCGATGACCCCGCTGGTGGAAAACAAAAAAATCCACTATCGCGAGCACATGATCGAAGGCTTAGAGAATGCGCCGCAGGCATTTATCGATATGCTGAACGGCAAAAACTTTGGTAAGACCGTGGTCAACGTCGGCGCCTGATCACAGAAGCGTGCCGCGTCGGTGACGTGGCACGCCTGAGATCGTTACTGCGGCGGCCGGGAGACATGTTCGGCGGCCGCACGGTTCGCCTCACTGACCGCCTCCGCCAGCGTCGCGCCACCGCTCAGGCGCTGACACAGCACCCCGACAAAACAGTCCCCCGCGCCGTGGGTACTCACCAGCGTCACCTTCTCTGCCGGCAACGTCCGGGTCTCTCCTGATTCACTGTACGCTACCCCGTGTTCACCGGCGGTGACTACCACGCGGGCAAACCGGCTGGCCAGCGCATCGGCTGCTGCCCGCGCCGAGGTCAGATCCTGCACACTTATCCCGCACATATCGCGCGCCTCAATGGCATTCACCACCAGCAGGTCGATACAGGCTTCAAAGTCCGCCGATAAATCACGGGCGGGCGCGGCATTGACGCAGACCCTAATCCCCCGCTGCCGTGCAGCACGGGCGGCGCTGAGATTGACCGCCTCCGGCACCTCATTCTGCAGCACCAGCAGCGAGACCTCCTGCCAGAAGTCGGGCTCTGCAAACGTCGTCAGCGGGATCTGCTGATTGGCATTGGAGACCACCACCGCGCCGTAATCGCCTTCGGCGTCGGTAATGGCGACGCTCATCCCGGAGGGCGACGCGGGGATTACGCTGACCGCCGTGATCTCCACGCCCGCCTGCTGCAGATGATCCCGCAGGAACTGTCCCTGCGCGTCGTCACCCACGGCACCGGCGAAACGGACCGAAGCCCCCGCGAGCGCAGCCGCGACCGCCTGATTACCGCCCTTGCCGCCAAACTTATAGCGACAGGCGCTGCCCATGACCGTTTCGCCTTTTTCAGGGCGATGAGGCGCATCCAGCATAATGTCGTAATGAAGACTGCCGGTGACTGCAATTTTGCTCATAGTTAGAATTCCCGCAGATCCTGAACCGCATGCTGGGTTTTCATCAGGTTTTTCTCCGCCCGCTTCAGATCTTTTTTAGCGATAGCGACAAACAACGCATCCAGGATGTTCAGCTGGGCGATGCGTGACGCGGCGTTTTCACCCAGCAGATGCGATCCCTGAGAGGTTGAATTGAGGACCACATGGGCGTTCTGCGCGATCGGGGATTCGGCGTAGTTGGTGATGGCGATAACCTTCGCGCCATTCTTTCCCGCCAGCCTGACCGGATCGTTCACCGCACGTGTGGCGCCCGAATGACTGATGGCGATAACCACATCGTCGTCAGATAACACAGCGGCGGACATCAGCATGATATGGGCGTCGTCATAGACGGTCGTTTTGATGCCGATCTTCAGCATCTTGTGCGACAGATCCCGCGCCACGGCGGCGGAGCCGCCTACGGCGTAAAGATCGATATGACGCGCTTTAAAGATGATGTCTGCCGCACGATTGAATTCAGAGACGTCCAGAATCGATAGGGTCTCTTCGATCGCCTGGATAGAAGTTCTGAACACTTTGGTCAGCAACTGCTCCGACGAATCATCCGGCTCAATTTCCGCATGCAGGCCCGCCACTTCAGACTGGTTGTAGTAGATCAGACCACTTCTGAAATGCCTGAAGCCGGTGAAGTTAAGCTTTTTGGTTATCTTCACGATCATCGCTTCAGAGACATTATTCTCCTGCGCAATCTCCTTTAACGAAGACTGCTCGGTAATGTCGGTACGGGCCATGATCGCCTCAGCGACCCGCCGTTCTAACGGCGTCAGCTGGGGCAAACGCATGCGAATCTGAGCGCCAATGGCTCGCGGATCTTGCTTCATTACTTGCCTCGGGTCGCCCGGTCAATCAACATCGCTATGATAATAATAAGGCCGGTAGCGAGCAATTGGTAAAAGGCCTGAATGTTCAGCAAGGTCAGACCGTTACGTAATACACCCAGGATGACCACACCGATCAGCGTACCGAAGATGCTGCCCTTGCCGCCCATCAGCGAGGCCCCGCCGATGGCCGCCGCCGCGATAGCGTCCAGCTCCCAGAGGTTACCGATGGTCGGCTCCGCCGCGCCGAGACGACCGATCAGGATCAGCGAGGCGAGCGACGCCAGCAGGCCGGAGAGAACATAGACGGTGACCTTGGTGCGCTTCACCGGCACCCCGGCAACCCGCGCCGCCTCTTCGTTGCCGCCGATGGCCAGAATATACTCTCCCAGCGGGGTCTTATTCATCACCGTCCAGAGCAGCAGCGCAATTACCGCCACAATCACAATGGGTGTCGGGATCCCCAAAAGGTCGCTGTTAATCAGGTTACGAAACGTCAGCGGGATCCCAAAGATGGGATTGCCGCCGGTGTAAATCAGCGCAATGGCCCGGAACAGCGAGAGGCCGCCCAGCGTCACGATAAACGGCTGCAGTCCGGCATAGGCAATCAGCGTGCCGCTGAAGAGTCCGCACAACGCGCCGACCCCCAGCGTCGCGAGAATCGCCAGCGGCACCGGCACGCCCGACGCCATCAGCGTTGCACCCAGCACCGCCGAGAGCGCCGCCGCCGGACCGACCGAGAGGTCAATCCCGCCTGAGATGATGACCATCGTCATCCCCAGCGCAATCAGGGCGTTAATGGAGGACTGCTGCAGGATGTTGAGCAGATTGGGCACGGTAAAAAAGACCGGCGACAGAAACGAAAATGTCACCATGATAATGAACAGGCCAATCAGGGTGCCCGCATCACGCAGATTAAATTTAAGCCGCAGTGCAGGTCGGGTGCCTGGCCCGGTGGAGGTCTGGGTCGTCATAATTATCACCTTAATAAGTGTCAGGACAGCGGTCAGGCGCCTGGATCGATATCTTTAATGGCATAACGGGCGATGTTCTCTTCGGTGATCGCGCTGCCGGTTAACTCTTTGGTTATTCGTCCCTCGCGCATCACCAGCACCCGGTCCGAAATGCGAATAATCTCCGTCATCTCCGACGACACCACCACAATCGCTTTGCCCGCCTGGGCCAGTTTTTCAATCAGGTGATAGATCTCCGACTTGGCCCCGATGTCGATGCCGCGCGTCGGCTCATCAAACAGGAACACCTCCGCATCCGCGGCTACCCAGCGGCCGATGATCACCTTCTGCTGGTTGCCCCCGCTCAGCGTGCCGATGGGCTTTTCGATGTCGAGCGGCCGCAGGCGCAAGTCGCCCATCACCCGCAGCGCCTCTCGGCCCAGCCGGGACTGACTGATCAGGCCCGCTGCCGTGAAGCGATGCATTGACGGCAGTGCCATGTTCATCTTCACCGCCCGCTCTTTGATGATGCCCTCTTTTTTACGATCTTCGGGCACCAGGCCGATGCCGGCCTGAATCGCGGCGCGCACGCTGTGATTCCTGACCGCCCTGCCGTTAACGCTTACGGTGCCGCGGGTTCGCCTGTCGATACCGGCGATCAGTTTCAGCAGTTCGGTGCGGCCCGCGCCGACCAGTCCGGCCACGCCCAGCACCTCTCCTGCCCGCACGCTGAAGCTGGCGGAGACCACCTCGCTGCCACGCGTCAGATCCTCGACCCGCAGTACTTCGCGATCGCTGACGAACGCCTGATGGTCGAGCTTGTCGATCTTCCGTCCGACCATTCTGGCGACGATGCTCTCCTCATCCTCATCGCGGATGTTGACCACGCCGACCTGTCTGCCGTCACGCATGATGGTAGCGCGGTCACAGACCCGGAAAATCTCATTCATCTTGTGCGACACGTAGATTAGCGACACCCCGGTCGCCTTGAGATCGCCGATCAGCTCCGCCAGGCGATCAAACTCGCGCGGCGTCAGGCTGGAGGTCGGTTCGTCCATAGCGATAATGCGAGCGTTATCCAGCAGCGCCCGGGCAATCTCCACGATCTGCTGCTGCGACACTTTGAGATTTCTGATTGGCGTGTCGGGATCGATGGTCGGATCCAGCGTCTTCAGAATCAGGGTGGCGCGCGCCAGCTGCGCTTTTTTATCGACCCACATCCCCCCGGCACGGGTCAGCGGTCGGCCCAGAAACATGTTCTGCGCCACAGAAAGCTCAGGCACGTGCTGCAGCTCCTGGTGGATCATTGCGATCCCGGCCTGACGGGCGCTGAGCGGCGAGCGGATCTGAACCGGACTGCCGTTGACGCTGATCTCACCGCTGTCCGCACCGCGCACGCCGGAGAGAATATTCAGCAGGGTGGATTTCCCCGCGCCGTTTTCCCCAATCAGCGCATGCACCTCACCAGGCCGCACCGAGAAATCGACATCCTGCAGCGCGGCGGCATTACCGTAACTTTTGCTGATGCCGCGCATCGTTAAGCGAAACTCTTCCATACCCGCTCCCGCTGACTTACTGCTGCGCCAGCAACTGACGCAGCCGATTGTTGTCTTTGGTGGAGAACGCATCGACGTTCTCTTTGGTGATCAGCGCCTGCGGTGTGGATACCACGCGCGACAGCTTCTGACCGTTGACCAGACGGATCATCACATCCATCGCCACTTCGCCGGTCAGCACCGGGAAACTGTCCACCGTGCCGGTGAGTTCACCGCGCTTGATGGAGGCGTAGGCATCGGAGATGCCGTCAGTGCCGAAGATGGCAACCTGTGACGCTTTGTTCTGTGCGCGCACCGCTTCCACCACGCCCAGCGCCATAGTGTCGTTGTTGGCGTAGAAGCCGATCAGGTCAGGATGCTGCTGAAGAATGGTCGAGGCGGCGTTAAAGGCCTGCTCGCGGCTCCAGTTGGCTGGCACGCTGGCAACAATCGTGAACTTACCGGCCGTCGCCAGCGTCTCTTTAAAGCCGCGGGTACGCTGTCCGGCGGCATAGACGCCCGGCTGCCCTTCGATCACCGCCACCTTGCCTCCCTGCGGATGGTGCTGGATAAACCACTTCGCCACCCGCACACCGTTATCTTTCTGGACGTTACCCACGTAGTAACGCGCATTCGGCATCACCGCATCATTCACGTTGACTACCGGGATCTTTTTGCTGCTGGCACTCTCCAGCGCAGGTTCCAGGTTGATGTCGGTCTGAGGCGACACCAGCAGGCCGTTGAAGCCCTGCGAGATCAGCGTTTCGGCGATCGACAGCTGGCCAAGCTGGTCATCTTCATTGGCCGCCGCCTGATAGGCCACGGTGAAGCCATACTTCTTCGCCACGTTCTGGTAGCCCTCGCCGAGCGAACGCCAGTATTCATTGGTCAGGGTCTTAGAGACGCCGCCAATCTTCAGCGATTTATCGACTTTCGGCAGTGCCCCATATTTGCTGTCGAGCTGGGTCCAGTCGGTGCGATCCGGTTCGGTGTCGGACTGCAGCGGTGCCAGCTCTGCCGCATAGACGGAGCTGCAGAGCAGTGAGGAGGCGATAACAGCGAGCAGACGTTTTTTCATTTTTATATTCTCAGCATGTTGGGTAGGGTTTTTATGTTATCGGCTGGATCAGCCGTTATCGCGCCAGCAGAATGTCGTTGACGATCTGCTGGGAGGCGACTGCATCCTGACGCTCAATCGCCGCCAGTAATGCCGTGTTGCCATGCAGCTGATCGCACAGCCGCAGCAGCCGGGTCACGGTTGCGATATTGCTTTCCGCTTCACGGATGGGGTCCAGCCCGCTGGCATCCGGGAAGGTGTCGAAGTAGTAAGCGCCGCGATAGCCGTCACGCTGCATCTGCCAGAGAAACTCCAGCGTGGCGCGCGGATTGACGGAGCCGACCATCAGGCCGTCGTCGCGCTTGCCCCAGCCGTCGTTCAGGTCGAGCCCCAGCAGCCGTGAGCGCCGCGCCACCATTGCGGCGGCGTAGGCCGGCACCTCGTTGGCAAACAGCACGTGCGCAAAGTCGAGCGTGATCCCCAGATTGGGGCAGCCCGCCTCTTCCACCGCCAGCAGGCAGGTGGTGGCGTTGGGGAAGATGCTGTAGGCGCGCGGCTCGTTGGGTTTGTATTCAATACTGATATCGACGTCCGGCGCATACTCCGCCACTTCCCGCACGGCGCTGACCGCATCCTCCCAGATCTTTTTATAGTCCGCCTGGAAGCAGTAATCGAAACCATCCTGCCCCATCCACAGCGTCATCAGCCGTGAGCCGAACTCCCGACCCGCATCGATGCCGCGCTTGGTCAGTTCGATCGCCTCGCGACGCACTTTCGCGTCCGGATGGGTGAAAGCACCGATTTTGAACTGTGGGGCGTCCCAGCGCATCTGCATGCCGTTGACCGCAAGGCCTGCATCCTCAATCGCCTGACGCAGCGTGGGAATGTCGCTGGTAAGGTGCTGCGGAAAGTTGAGATCGAGGTGTGTCAGACCCTTTACCTTACCGGCACGGGCCACCATCTGCAGGACAGAGGGCTTGCCCTGCTGATCGGGCCAGTAGAGGTGCGCGCCCGAGGCGAATGAGTTGAGACGGGTTGCAAATTTTAGTTCCGACATAAGGGGCAATCCTTCAGAGAGCGTATTGTGAAGTACTTTTCATGTTCACGATTAATTGTGAAGTTATGTATTAATCTACGCCTCGCGCCTGAATGTGCAAGCCTGCCGGGCGGAGCAAATCACCAAACTGGGAGAGCTGTCACGAAATAGTTTCAGGGTGTAATTAAGCTACCCACGCGGCAAAATGGCGGGTTTGGCTGTGAAAACAGCGGGTTGCTGCGGACGTTACGGAGGGAAGAAAGGCTGACAATGGCGACGAAAAAAGCTGAGCGCCAGGCGGCGCTCAGCAGATCGGGATTACTTCAGCCGGAAAGCAACGACGCTGTCACCTGCCGTGGTGCCCAGTGAGCCGTGACCGCCCGCGGCAATCACCACATACTGTTTACCATCTTTACCCATAAAGGTGGACGGCGTAGCCTGCGCCCCGGCGCTCAGCTCGGTCTGCCACAGCAGTTCGCCAGTGGTGCTGTCATAGGCACGGAAGTAGTTATCTGCCGTGGCCCCGTGGAACACCAGATCACCGGCCGTCAGCAGCGGTCCGCCGTGCGCAACCATCCCCATCGGGAAGCCGAGCGGGAAACGGCCAGGCAGGAAGCTGGTCTTCAGGTTGCGGGTCGTCCCTACGCGGCGCAGCCATCTGGTTTTACCGGTGGTCAGATCCACACCGACCATCCGGCCCCACGGTGGCGCAATGCAGGGGATCCCCAGGCCCGACGCCATCTGCTGGATATGGATCGCATACTCACCGTGGAAGTTTTCGTTCCAGTACGGCGTGCCATCTTTGGTAAAGGTACGCTGAGTTTCAGTTTCCGGGGTGCGTTTGATCAAGTTGTACCTGTAAGCCAGGCGCACCGGCGCGGCAATCAGCATCTGACGTTGCGGATCGACCGCCACGGAACCCCAGTTAAAGACGCCGATATTGCCCGGGAAGATTAGCGAGCCGGCTTCCGTTGGCGGCGTCCACGGGTTGCCGTCATAACGCAGCTTGCGGAAGGTGGTGCGGCAGGCCATCTGATCAAATGGCGTGATGCCCCACATAGATTTTTCCGTCAGCGGCGCCGGGATAAAGTTCAGGCTGGAGACCGGCTGAGTCGATGCATACTGCTCGCCTTTAATGCCATCCACAGAGACGTTAACCTGCTCGACCGGATAGACCGGCTGGCCGGTCAGGCGGTTCAGCACGAACAGGTTGCCGGTTTTGGTCGGCAGGATCACCACCGGTTGCGGCGTGCCCTGATAGCTGATATCCACCAGCAACGGCTGCGACGGGTTGTCACGGTCCCAGAGATCGTGGTTTGAGCTCTGATAACGCCATTTAAAGGCCCCGGTTTTCAGATCCAGCGCCACCAGCGCATCCCGGAATTTTTCGGTATTGCTGGCGGGATCGCGGTCAAAACCGACCTCATCCGGCGAGGCATTACCAAAAGGCACGTAGACCAGACCATTCTTCAGGTCGGCGCTCAGCGTTGCCCAGGCGACCGGGGTATCCTGCGGATAGGTCGCGCCCTGGGCGATCGGCGCGGTGTTCTCCGGATTTGCCGGATCGAAGTTCCAGACCAGACGACCGCTGACGGCATCATAGGCGCGGATCACACCCGACGGGTTGCCGCTGTGGAAGCCGTTATCCATCACCGAGCCGCCGACAATGACCAGATTGCCCGCCACCAGCGGCGCGGCGGTCTGCATCAGCGCATGCGGGCGCACCTCACCCATGCCGGCACGCAGGTTGACCACCCCGTTGTCACCGAAGTCCGCACAGGGTTTACCGGTGTCTGCATCCAGCGCCAGCAGGCGGGCATCGGTCGTGGCGTTAAAGATGCGCCTGCGGCAGAGCGCCGGCGCGGTATCTGTCTGCCCCTGGGCCTCTGCTGCATCGTAGTAGCTCACGCCACGACAGGTCTGATGCTGCTGCAGATAGGAGCGGTTTTTATCCGGCGTGGTTTTCCACTTCACCGCCCCGGTTTCCGGATCCAGCGCGTGGACTTCGTTGTGTGGCGTACAGAAGTAGAGCATGCCGTTGGCTTTCAGCGGTGTCGCTTCGAAAGTGTATTCGGTCGCATCATCATCCTGACGCAGGTCGCCGGTGTGGTAAGTCCAGGCCACTTCCAGATCGTTTACGTTGTCCCGGGTGATCTGCTTCAGCGTCGAAAAACGCTGACCATCGGCGGTTCCGCCATACGCACTCCACGCGTCAGCGGCGCCGCCGGTGGCGGCACTCTGGCGCGGTGTCGTGATCGTACCCTGCTGCGGCAGCGGATCATAAAAACAGAGGCCGATAACCAGCAGCACCATCAGCCCGACCGTTCCGCCGAGCAAAGGATGAAAGCGGCGCTGACCCTGATAGAGCGGGCGCACCACCCACGGCAGAGCAAGCCAGAGGCCCAGCAGACCGAACAGATCGCCACGCGGGATCCACTGCCATTTATCAAAGCCCACTTCCTGGATAATCCAGAGCAGCGTTATCCACATCAGCAGCGCATAGAGCGTCAGCGCACTGCGTCTGTTCATCATCAGCAATATTGCGCTGACCAGAATCCCCACACCTATCGCAATGTAAAATGCACTGCCTCCTGCTGACAGGAGTTCTCCTCCCATGTAAATCAGGGCAATAGCAAATATCACCATGATTATACTGGTTAATTTATTTATCATGAGCCATCCTCGGTTCATTAGCGGCAATCAGAAAATTAATTTGCATACATATTCTCAACGAGATATTAACTTATGTATCAAATATGTAAAAACATGCCGACGTGTAAATGGTTAGAAATATTTATTATAAATCCGACCCTTCTGCGGGCTGCGGCGGCTTTTTTTCGTGCCTGAACGGCTGATATCGCGACATTCATCACAATAAATTAACCATAAGCGGTCAGTTACCGCATCTTTTGTTCAAAGGCGATCAAATATCAGACAAGCATTGCTTCAGTAATGACAGCTTAAGTGAGGTCACAGCGCGGCAATAAGCATCAAATAATTATAATGATTCGTTCATTCTCCTGCGCAGAACCTCTTATTGCTAAAACCGGCAATGCAACGAAAAAGCGAGGAGTAATGATCAGAATTTCAGCACCTGCGCCGTGTCAATGCTTTTTTATTTATTAAAAATGGCAGTTGACGTCGATATTCTATTATTTTTTCAATTCTGCTAACTGCCCTGAATAGATTAACAACGCGTGAGTTTCTTTTGCAGATTTGGATTTAAGATATTCCGCAGCGGGACGCGGCATTTATTTGTGTTATCTTCCATTATTATTCTCATTATTTATCCGGCCGTCAGGCGGGATTTTCTCTGGCAGCAATACACCAGGCAGGTTAACTATGTCCGCACTTCACGCCATATATCGCAAGTTTCGTTTTCCTTTTAAGTTTATCAACGCCGCTATTCGCTATCCTGCCGCGCAGGCCCGGGTCAGACGTTATTCCGTGATGTCAATTGAGGAAACTATCGATCTGCTGCTACGTGAACCCACGTTATCGCTGGCCCGTTATGGCGACGGTGAACTGGAAATGACGCGCTATAAAAATATCGGTTTTCAGCCATTCGATCCGAAGCTGTCAGCGCGACTGAAAGCCGTGCTGCAGCAGGGTTCTTCAGCGAATCCGAATTGCCTGATCTGTCTGCCGGATGCGTTTCGCACCACCCGCAACATGCGAAGTGGATCGGCCCTGTTCTGGTTCTTTCACAAATCTTTTTATTTTAAATATTATGAATCCCTGCTGAATAAACAGTACCGCTATGGAAATACATCGGTCACCCGCCCTTATCATGATTATAAAGGCAAACAACTCTCCGGCAGGATATTTGACAAGTTTAAACAACTTTATCGGAACCGCCGGGTCTTAATTGTTGAAGGCAGTGGGACCCGTCTGGGATTAGGCAATGATTTACTGGACGGCGCCAGTGAAGTGAAAAGAATTACCACCCTGAACCGTAACGCCTTTTCCGTTTATGATGCACTATTTGACACCGTGCTTGCCCATGCCGTTAATTTCGATTTGGTCCTGATTTCCTTAGGGCCGACCGCCACAGTACTGGCACATGATTTAAGTCAGCATGGCATCCGCTGTATCGACAGTGGTCATGTCGATATTGAATATGAGTGGATGCTGGCCAGTGCCACCCACAAAATAAAGGTAGAGGGGAAAAACGTTAATGAGGCAGGCGTGCTGTTAGGCGAACAGACCTGCGTGGCGGACGTGACCTACCAGCAACAGATCCTGCAGCACGTGGACGAAACTACTGCACACACAGAGCCGAAGCCTGATCTCTCTGCGGACGCAGTGATTGTTCCGCAGCCGCATTCCAGCAGCACTCAGCATCACGCCGCCTGAGCATCCCCATCAGCAGGCAGGACCTGCACCGCATTGATGCGCAGGCAAATAATGAGCGGGCTCAGCGCCCGCCGCCTGTGTAATGCATGCGACCCGCAGCGCCCGCCGGCCGTGAGCTGGCTCACAACATTACGTTTCCGGCATTAAACTTGCTTGTGCTCTCCTGACACCACTCATCAGGAGATGTGAAATGAAACCAAGCCGTTACCGTTATACCCTGTTTTCACTGCTGTTCCTGATCGCGCTGATCAATTACATCGATCGCGGTGCCCTCTCCTTTGCCGCGAACGCGATTGCGGCGGAGTATCACTTCAGTAAAGTCCAGCTTGGCGCCGTTCTGGGTTATTTTGGCTTTGGTTATCTGCTGGGGTCGCTGTGCGGCGGCTTTCTTGCTGACCGCATCGGCACTAAAAAGGTCTGGCTGCTGGCAGGCGTGCTCTGGTCGCTGCTGGAAATTGCCACCGCCTGGGCCGGTGAGCTGGGGATGGCGCTGTTTGGCGGCTCAGCCATTATGGGATTTGCTGCGCTGCGCATTCTGTTCGGTTTTGCCGAGGGTCCCGCTTATGCGCTGATGAATAAAACCATTGCGCACTGGGCACCCGATAACGAGCGCGGGTTTGCACTGGGGATCGGCCTGCTTTCGACCCAGGTCGGCGCACTGCTGACCGCCCCAATCGCGGTCGGGTTGCTGCTGCTGACTCACGACTGGCGCATGATGTTTATTCTGCTGGGGGTCATCTCCCTGCTGGCGATGCTGCTGTTTGCCCGCACCTTCAGCGACAGCCCGGAGAAGAGCCGTTTTACCAACGCCGCTGAGTGCGCGCTGATTCAGAACGGTCAGCGCCGCAGCACGGGCGACAGCGTGCCTCTGCCCTGGTGGCGCTTCTTCACCAGCCGGACGCTGGTCTGCAACGCGCTGGGTTACTTCTCCTTCCTCTACATCACCTTTACCCTGGTGACCTGGATGCCAAAGTACCTGCAGGATAATTTCCATTACGACCTGCACTCGCTGTGGTATGTGGCGATGATCCCCTGGAGCGGGGCCTGCATCACGGTGCTGCTGGGCGGCCGCATCGCCGACGCTCTGCTGGCCCGATTCCGTAATCTGCGACTGGCGCGCAATCTGTTTGCGGCCGTCACGCTGTGCGGCACCGCCTGCTGCTTTATGGCCATTCCCTATATGGGATCGGCCGCCGGAATTATTGCCCTGATGACGCTGGGCAATGCGCTGAATGCGCTGGTGAACAATGTTTACTGGTCGGTGGTGATCGACGTGACCCCCAAAGCCTCAGTCGGCACCTACAGCGGCATGACGCTGGCGATTGCCAACCTGGCCGCAATCATCTCGCCGATGCTCTGCGGCTGGCTGGCGGAATATCACGGCTATAACGCCATGTTTACGGTGACGGCACTGATCGCGTTTGGCAGTATGCTGGCGATGACGCTGCTGCAGCCGGAAAAACCGCTGGTGGCTGAAGCACAGCCTGCCACGGTGGAGGTGACAACTGCCTGAAACAGGCTGGCCTGAATGGCTTTGCCTGGCGTTATTCTCACAAACTTAAGCCGCCCTCTGGGCGGCTTATTGCGTTACCGGGGGCTGCTGGTCTGTCCGGCTCTTTCCCGGCGATCCCAGCGGCTGGCACCCAGCCATAACACTGCCGTCACCAGCCAGCCCACAATCCATGAAACATCATTTCCGGCAAAAATCCAGGTCAGCGAGCCATGATGCAGCGGGTTATCGATGAAGGGTAACTGCGCCAGCACCCCCAGAGAGTACACCGCGATGCCCGCGACGTTCCAGCGGCCGTAGCGGCCGTCCGGATCGGCCAGCGCGGGGACGTCCACCCGACCGCGGGTGATCAGATAGAAATCGGTCAGGCTGATGGCGCTCCACGGCACAAAAAAGGCCAGCAGAAACAGCAGAAAGTGAGTAAAGGATTTCAGGAAGGCGGGTTCACTAAGCAGGGCAATCAGGCAGGCCAGGGAAACCATGAGGATGACAAACAGAATGCGCCCGCCCTGGCTCAGCGTCGTCTGCCGGCGAAAACCGGACACGATGGTGGTCAGGGACATAAAACTGCCGTAAGCGTTGAGCGTGGTAAAGGTAATCTTCCCGAAGCAGATGGCGAAATAGATCACCATGGCCATGCCCGGCGTACTGCCCAGACTCACGATGTAACCGACCTCATTACCGGCGAAGGCGCTTCCGGCCAGCGCGGCGGCAATGACCCCCAGCGTCATAGAGGCCTGGGTGCCGAGTACGGTACCGGCAAACACCGAACCGAACAGTTTTCTCGCAGAAACCTCTGCGGGCAGATAGCGCGAGTAGTCAGAAACATAGGGCAAAAGGCGATCTGCCAGGATGACGAGAGTGACACTGCCAGCAGGAAATTAGCCGCGGTGAAATGGCGATTCTGCCAGACGGCCGCCAGGTCATGCGTGGCAAAGAGCGTGATAAAGAGATAAGCGAAGGCCAGCACGCCAATAACGCTCGCCAGCTTACCCAGCTGATGGATCACGCGATATCCCATCACCGCAATCACGACGATCAGGGCGCTGAAAACAATCATCCCGGTGGCATTGCTGACAGAGATAAGCTTCGCCAGCGCCTGTCCGGCCAGTACTGTGCCGCTGGCGGAGAATCCCACATACATGATGCAGACCAGCACCAGGGGAATGACGGCGCCGTGAACGCCAAACTGCATGCGGCTGGTAATCATCTGGGGTAAGCCCAGGCGCGGACCCTGTAGCGCATGCAAAGACATGATCGCGGCACCGATAATCTGTCCCACCAGTAAGCCGACAAGCGACCAGATAACATCGCCACCCAGCACGACGGCCAGCGCCCCGGTGACAATGGCCGTAATCTGCAGGTTGCCGCCAAACCAGAGCGTGAACTGACTGAAGGGATGCCCGTGGCGTTCGCGCAACGGAATGTAATCGATGGAGCGGGTTTCTGACAGGCGCGGTTGCGGCGCGTCCGGATACGCTGTAGCAGATGATTTGACCGACATAGATCCCTCGCTGATGCAGTGAGTCAGAGAAAACGAACAGGGCCGGGTAACCGGTTGAGCTGACATGTCTATACAATCAGGAAGAGTGTCACGCACGGCAGGAAGATACAAGACAGGCGGTCATTGGAAAATGTGATGATACCGACAGACCGGCACGTCCGGGCGGCAACACGCGCGGTCGGGCCTCTCCGGGGAGGTTCGTCATCGGCATCCTGCTGGCGCGGTTTGTGTCGGGGGCGATTGCGGATCTGGCGGGCTGGCGCGCGGTCTATTTCAAGGCCGCCTGTCTGCTACTGCTGAATGCCGGGGTACTCGCGAAGGTGCTGCCTGCCTCAGCCAGTCAGGCGCGGCGACCGGCCTGGCCGCAGCTCATGCTGTCGGTTGTCCTGCTTTTCCGCACAGTGCCCCGCCTGCGCAGCCGGGGCATCCTCGCCCTGCTGATCTTTGCCGCTTTCAGCATGCTCTGGTCTTCCATGGTGCTGCCGCTGACGAAGATGGCGTTGTCCCACACGTAAATCGGCCTGTTTGGTCTGGCTGGCCTGGCCGGTGCGCTGGCGGCCGTCAGCGCGGGCGCCTGGGCTGACCAGGGACAGGGTCAGCCCGCTACCGGCTTCGCACTGGCGTTGCTGACGCTCTCCTGGCTGCCCGTTGCCGTGCTGCAGCATTCGCTGCTGCTGATGATGGTCGGGGTGATCCTGCTCGACTTCGCCATCCAGACGGTGCATGTCATAAACCAGAGTCTGATCGTAGCGGCCCGGCCCGACGCCGCGAGTCGTCTGGTCGGTGCCTGTATGTGCTTTTACTCCCTCGGCAGTGCGCTGGGCGCCCTTGCCGCTACTCAGCTGTATGCACACTGGGGATGGTATGCCGTCTGCGCTGGCGGAGCCACCGTCAGTGCCGCCGCCTTTCTTTACTGGTCAGGAACCCGTCAGGCATGAAACTCTCTCATCTGCTGCTCGCCGTGCTCATCACGGCCATGTGGGGCGTGAACTTCTCAGTGATTAAACTGGGGCTGCACACGGTCGATCCCTTTCTGCTGGCTGGCATCCGCTTCACGCTCTGCGCGCTGCGCGCTGCCCGCGATACTTTTTGTTAAAAAACCGGACGTGCCGTGGCGCGACCTGATCAGCTATGGGCTGGTGTTTGGCATCGGCCTCTGGGGGCTGGTGAACCTGGGGATTCAGGCCGGACTGTCGGCGGGCATCGCCTCACTGCTGTTGCAGTTGAGTGCCTTCTTTACCCTGCTGCTCGGCAGTCTGGTCTTTCGCGAGCGCCTGAGCCGCTATCAGATCGCCGGTGGGATCATCGCCAGCGCCGGACTGATGACTCTGTTTTTCATCACCGATGGCTCGGTGACGATCTCCGGCGTGCTGCTGGTGCTGGCGGGAGCGATAGCCTGGAGTTTGGCTAACATCATCAGCAAAAGCGCGGGCACCCGGCAGGTGTTCGCGTTTCTGGTCTGGTCAGCTGCCTTTGCGCCCCTGCCGCTCTTTGTGCTGGATGGGCTGGTCAACGGCATGGCGGGCTATCGGGCGCTGTTCAGCCATGCTGACAGCCTTACCCTGCTCTCTGTTCTGTTCCAGGCCTATCCTGATACCCTGCTGAGCTACTGGGTGTGGAACGGCTTGCTGAAGCGCTACCCGGTCTCCACGATTGCGCCCCTGTCGCTGCGGGTGCCCGTTTTGGCCTTCTGGGTTCGCTGGCGATCTTTGGCGAAACGCTTTCCACGCAGAAAATCGCTGCGCTGGTGCTGATCGTGACCGGACTGGCCGTGGGGCTCTATGGGCCGCGACTGGCGCGCCGCATCGGCCTGCGCGCCTGATGCCCTTCAGGGGCTTACCGCGTGCCGCTGGCAGAACGCCTCAATGTCGCCATGCTGAAAGTCGGCCAGATTCGCCATCAGCTTCTCCAGCGGCCAGTTCCACCAGGCGATACGCTGCAGACGGGCGGCAATGGCGGGCGAAAATCGCATCCGCAAGGGCCGGGCTGGCACGCCGCCCACCACGCTGTAGGGCGCGACGTCGCGGGTCACCACCGCGCCCGCGGCCAGCACGGCGCCATCACCGACGGTGACGCCGGGCATCACGATCACGCCATGCCCGATCCAGACGTCGTGTCCGATGATCACCCGGTCGGCCCGGCGGGCCGCAAAGAAGTGCCGATCGCGGCGGGCGTCGGGATGGTAATACTCCGGGCAGTAGGTGAAGCGATGCTGAGAGGCGCGATCCATCGGATGGTTCGGCGCGCCGATGCGCACCTGGTTGGCAATCGCGCAGAAGCGCCCTATCCGGGTGTCGGCCAGGCAGCAGTGCTCGCCGACATAGGAGAAGTCGCCCAGCTCACTGTATTCCAGCAGGCTGTGCGCCAGGATTTCACACTGCTGACCCACGGTGGTTTCCCGCATCCGCACACTCTCATCGATTCGGGTGTGAGCTAAGGGGGCAGGCATAACGGCAACAAAGGACATAGCATTCTCCATCCGGATAAGCACATCCCCGGCGGCGTGCTTTTGCCGCACCACACTATCCGCTTCTGATGACAGAGAATTGACAAAGAAAAAAGGCGGAGTGGTTAGCTCCGCCTTGTTTCAAGTTCCGGTTAACCTGCCTGACCGGTCAGTTGCATAAGGGCAACGATGATCTGCAAGATCACCCGGATCAGATCCAGAATCAGCTTAGTCAGTTCCATCACTTTCCTTCTCCTTTTACAGGAGCGCGCTTTTCGGCAACCAGGGCTTTGACTCTACCCGCCGGGCGCCTGAGCACATCTTGTGGAGAGGGCTGAGCGGCACTCATGGTTAAAGCCACAGGCCAGCACCACCTGATGCCTGCCGGGATTTTAAAAACCTGCCCCTGTGAGCGGCCAGTCGTCCACGAGGCGATACCCAACGCTCAACACCTGTATAAACATACAGCATAATGGTGAAACTTGAAATCCTTAGCCGCACATTTTACACTCTCTTTTGTGGAGAGTGCTGAGCACCTCGTCTGCAGCGCGGTTACCAGCCGGACTGGCGGACAAAAAATAAAGGATTTGGCAATGCGCCAAATCCTTTTTTTATGTCTGCTCTTCAGCCCGGCGGGCAGAAGCTAGTTGGCGGCGCTGACACGCCACACGGTATTGCCCGCATCGTCTGCGATCAGTACCCCGCCCTGTTTATCGCTGGCCAGGCCGACCGGCAGGCCCCGCACCTGTTTTTCATCATCCGTCAGGAAGCCAGAAACCACCGTTTGCGGCTCGCCCACCGGCTTACCGTTTTCAAATTTCACCCAGATGACCTTATAACCATTCAGCGGCGTGCGGTTCCAGCTGCCATGTTCGCTGATAAACGCGCCGCCTTTGTACTGCGGCATGTTATCGGCTCCGTAGAACAGCAGGCCCAGCGGCGCAACGTGCGAACTCAGCGCATAGTCAGGCTTAATCGCTTTCTGCACCAGATCGGGACGCTGCGGTTCCGCGCGGGTATCAACATGCTGACCAAAGTAGCTGTAGGGCCAGCCGTAGAAGCCTTTCTCCTGCACCGAGGTCATATAGTCAGGCACCAGATCGGAGCCGATCTCATCGCGCTCGTTGACCACCGCCCAGAGCTTGCCGCTCTGCGGTTCCCACTGCAGACCGGTAGGATTGCGCAAACCGCTGGCGTAGATCCGGCTGGCGCCGCTGGCCGCATCCACTTCCAGCACCGCGGCACGGCGATACTCGGCGCCGATACCGTTCTCGGTGACGTTACTGTTGGAGCCGACCCCGACATAGAGCTTGCTGCCATCAGGGCTGGCTAACAGCGCCTTGGTCCAGTGGTGGTTAATCGGCCCGCCCGGCAGTTCGGTCACCTCTTCCGGCGCGGTGCGGATCTCAGTGTCGCCTTCGCGATAGGGGAATTTTACCAGGCTGTCAGCATTCGCCACGTAAAGCGTGTTGCCGATCAGCTGCATCCCGAACGGTGAGTGAAGATTTTCGATGAAGCGATGCTGTTCCCATTTGCCGTTTACATTGCGCAGCAGCGTAATGCGATTACCGCCTGCGCCGCCCTTGCCGGAGGCTTTCTGCACGATACCCATGATCAGCTGTTTTGGTCGGGTGGTCGGCTTGGGCGGGCCATTCGATTCCGCCACCAGCACATCGTTATTCGGCAACACATAAACCTGACGCGGATGCTGCAGATTCTCCGCGATCTTCTCGATTTTCAGCCCCTGCGCCACTTTGGGCATTTCGCCCGCTTTCCAGGGCGTGCCTTCCGGCACCTGCATCGGCGGCATAAAGAAATTGCGCGCCTGCGGCAGTTCGGGATTGGCACCAATCTGTTTCTGTGGATCGACCTGCGCGCCCTGATCGCAGCCTGCCAGCAGGGCCGTTACAGACAGCGCCAGCAGCGTTTTATGCGTTCTCTTCATGATGGCTCCTCCTTAAGCGCTACGGTGGCGTAACGCAAGTTGCACATTCGCCAGCAGCAGCAGCGCCACCACCAGCGTTGAAAGCGTGACGCCCAGCGGAATGACCGCGGCCGCATCACGGCTATGAATAAACGCATTAACGATGGCGATGACGATTGCGACCAGCCAGAGCCAGAAATGGCCCTTTTCTGCGCTGTCGCTGCCACGGAACAGATAGACCAGGGCGATGATGCGCGGCACGATAGCCAGAATCAGCCCCAGCGCAATCAGCCAGCCTGCGGCATCTGTCCAGAACTGCACAAAGGTCTGCATGTAGAGAATATCGAACAGCCAGGCCGCGACAAAAAAGCCCAGCGGTACCGGCTCCAGCAGAGCATACAGCGTCACGGCAAACGCCGATCTTCCCAGGGTATTGCGCATGTTTCTCTCCATTTTTACGTGAATGCGGACCAGGTCAGACGTCGCACTGCTGACAGTAACCGACCCCGCGCCTGTAAAAGATTAGTAAATCTGAAGAGAAACAGTGGGTTTATTCAGGAGGAATTGTAAATCAGGCGGATGACGTCCCTGTCATCCTGTCCTGTCAGGGCTTGTCAGCAGGCAGCGTGACCCAATAGCCTGGCTGATAAGGCAGCGGCAGAAATTTCTCGTGGAACTCACGGAAGGTGGCATCCGGATCGAGATCGGCAAAGAGATCGGGATGCAGCCACTTCGCCAGCGCCTGAATCGCGACAAACTGGTAAGGGCTGTCGTAGAACTGATGCCAGATAGCGTGCACATGGCCATTGTGCGCCACCGGCAGGGTTTTGAACGCATCGCGCGTCATCAGCGCTTTAAGACGCGCTGTAGCTTCGGTGACATTCGCCCCCGGGCCGACGCCGACCCACTTGCCCACGGTGTTGTAGTTTTTCCAGTTCGCGCCGGTCACCACCACCACATCCGGCTGGCTGGCGATAATCTGCTCCGGATTCAGCGTGCCGAAGGTGCCCGGGATGATGCCTTTCGCAATATTACGGCCACCCGCGATCTCTACCATCTGCCCGAAGTTCTCACTGCCAAAGGACATGCAGCACTCATCGCTGTAGCCGCCCGCACGGTCAATCATCACTTTCGGGCGATAGCCGGTGAAGTTTTTCAGTCGTGATGTGACCCGCTCAATCTGCTGCTGGCGGAAGGCAATAATCTCCTGAGCACGCGCCGGTTTGTTCAGCAGTTCACCCATGATGCGGATGCTTTTCTCTGCGTTCACAAACGGGGCTTCGCGGAAGTCGATGAATACGACCGGCACGCCCACGGCCTGCAGTTTTTCAATCAGCCTGCCCTCATCCGTGGCGGCCTTCGACTCCAGGTTCATCAGCACCAGATCGGGCTTCAGGGTTAACGCCTGCTCAACGTTGAAAGTGCCATCTTTCGCGCCGCCAAAGGTCGGTAATTTTTTGATTTCCGGGTAGCGTTTCTCATAGGCCTGATAGCCATCCCAGTCCGCTTTCGGCAGATCGTCACGCCAGCCAATGACCCGGCGGAACGGCGCATCCGTATCAAATGCGGCCAGCAGATAGATCTGACGCCCCTCACCCAGAATAATGCGTTTTGCTTCCTGTGGCACGTCGACCTGACGGCCTGCGACGTCAGTGATCATCCGGGCCGAAGCCGTCCCTGCCAGCGCGAGCATCCCCAGCGCTAAAAACCATTTTTTCATCGTCAAACCCACATAAATGATAATGAGAATTATTAATGTAATGCGGCGTTACTATTACCTAAAATGGCAAACAGGGGAAGTCATTCTAAGAAATGTTTTTACGACATCGGGCAGGCGGGAAGGAAGTTGAAAGGCCGGCTGCACCGGCCTCTGCTCAGGGCCGCCGTCAGTGCGTCAGCTGACGTACAAAGGCGATGATCTCCTGATTTTTACCCTGATCAGACAGACACTGCTGAAAACGCGGGCCGCTGACGGCGGTTCGTACCAGTTCAGGATCGAGCGCACGGAGGGTGTCGAGATAGTTCTCTTTCAGCATAGCGGCTTTAACCTGGTTCAGCAGACCGGCATTACGCACCTGCGGCGCTTTACGTTCAGGCGGATAACCGTGCCCTTTTTCGCCGGTAAAGGCTTTTTCGAAGATAAAATGCAGGTTAAGTTCTGCGCCCCAGCCAAAGCCCTTGGCAAAGGGCAAGGAGAGCGCGTTGCCGTTATTGATCTGTGCGAACAGATAAGCGTCTGCCGGATCGATGCAGTAGCCGCATACCACGCCCGGATGAAGGTTCAGTGACATCAGTGCACCCTGTCCGGTGCCGCATCCCGCCACCACAAAGTCCACTGCCTGGCTGTTCAGCAGCACGCTGGCCTGAATGCCGAGATGAATATAGGTCAGCGCGTGATCCTGCTCATCGCTCATGCCGACGTTAAAGACCTGATGCCCCAGCGGCTGCGCGACGCCTTCCAGCTCCTTCAGCACGATGGCATTTTTGGCGGCCTGGCTGTTTTCCATCATTAATGCGATTTTCATGAACTGCCCTCATAAATTAATTGAAACACCGTTTCATTTTAATGAAAAGCGATTAAAGTGCATGGACTAATTCGGCCGCGAGCTGTGAGTGTCATCACAAACTGACTACCGCACGCCCGGTCATCACAGGAGGTTCAGGATGTTTGTTTATCATAACGCGCAGCCGGTCGACGACTCCGGCCAGGGGGTGACCCGCCGCATACTGGCGCATGGCGGCAACCTGATGGCGGTTGAAGTTACTTTTGCAACCGGGGCGATTGGTCCGCTGCACCATCATCCCCACGAGCAGCTGACTTACGTTCTCAGCGGCCGCTTCGCCTTCACCATCCAGGGCGAAACGCGTGAAGTCGGTGTCGGAGACACGCTGTATAAAGCGCCGGATGTGGTGCATGGCTGTGTCTGTCTGGAGGCTGGCGTGCTGCTGGATACTTTCACCCCGCAACGGGACGATTTTCTGTCCGGAAAATGAAAAAGGCGGCTCACCGGGCCGCCAGTTTCCCCTCCCGCAGGCATCATTTTTCCCCCGTCGCCCCCTTTCATAAAAAACTGCAAAAAGTTTCTGAATGTAGCCTCTGTGCTAACTGAATGATAAGCAGGGATTTACCTCCAGCCCGCGCTGCGCTTCGCGTCAGCCTGGAAATCTCTTCGCCAGATTTCTGTACAAAACCGGGATCGCTGTATAAGTTTAATAGCAACACCAGTACGTTTTTTGACCCAAAAAAGGATAAGAATATGCCAATGCAGAACACCCTGAGCTTGCCAGCGAATCACATTGTCCCGGTAAAAAATGCCCTCGGCTCCGCTTTCGCGCCATCTGAGCAGGAGAAACTGAACTTTCTGATCGAAGAGTTACTGGAAGCAGGCAAAGAGAAAAGCTGCATGGAGTTGCTGCGCTATCTGGCCTCTGCGGACAGTGCCGAAGAAGAGGCCTGCTGCCGCGAGCTGCTGACAATGCTGATGGCAAAATAATGCAAGCCTTCTCTCTGAAGCCATTCAGCGTTCCTGTGTGTTTATGGATTTCTCCGCTTCACGTCTGAGCCCTCTGCTGTTCAGACGTGTCGCATCCTTGTTCATCCTGCCTCTGCAGCAATCCTGTGCTGAAATAAAGCAAGTTCTGATGCCGTATCGGGCTGGTCTTGTGCGCCGGCGCGCGGAAGTAATCAATGCCATTAATCGTGGTTTTCGCTCTACGTAGCCACTCTCCCGCTGCATGTTATTTCCCTGACCCGCCGCTGACCATGCAGTCTCCTGTGTAAACAGACAGACATCGCCTGACTTACCCGTTTTCCATGTTGTACAAGATCAGCGTCTCAGACACGCAGACTCTGAAACGTCTCTGCGGCTTGCCTGCCCGGCAGTTAAGTCTGTTCAGATAACACAGTCAGCTGTCCATTCTGCCCCCGTCAGTGCATAGCACGCTTATGAATCCTGTCACATTTCCGCAAACTCATCTCAACAAGTTTCAGAACCGCAGGAAAAACGCTCACTCACACAACGTGCTGAATAAAAAGACTTTTTATGGATACAGCTTGGCAATCATGCGGCGTACTCATCAATCCATGCTCTTTTTGCACTTATTTAGCCGCGGACGCTGATCCACTCTTCAGCAACAGGCGCGGCTAAAAGCGTCATACCTTACTGGAGTTACTGATGCAGACGACCTCACCCATGACCCATCGCGCCAGGATTGGCGCTATTTTCCGTGTGACCTCCGGCAATTTTCTCGAACAGTTCGATTTCTTCCTGTTCGGTTTTTATGCCACCTATATCGCCCATACCTTCTTCCCGGCCAGCAGTGAGTTCGCGTCACTGATGATGACCTTTGCCGTGTTCGGGGCGGGCTTCCTGATGCGGCCAATTGGTGCCGTGGTGCTGGGGGCCTACATTGACAAAGTTGGCCGTCGCAAGGGGCTGATCGTGACGCTCTCGATCATGGCGGCAGGCACCTTTATGATCGTGCTGATCCCCTCTTACCAGAGTATCGGTCTGTGGGCGCCACTGCTGGTGCTGTTCGGCCGCTTACTGCAGGGCTTCTCTGCCGGTGCAGAGCTGGGCGGCGTCTCTGTCTATCTGGCCGAGATCGCCACACCCGGTCGCAAAGGTTTCTACACCAGCTGGCAGTCGGGCAGTCAGCAGGTCGCGATCATGGTGGCGGCGGCGATGGGCTTTATCCTCAACGCCGTGCTGGCAGAAAGTGCCATTCGCGAATGGGGCTGGCGTATTCCGTTCCTGTTTGGCTGCCTGATCGTGCCCTTTATTTTCGTGCTGCGCCGTAAGCTGGAAGAGACGCAGGAATTTAACAACCGCCGCAGTCATCCTGAGGTGCGTCAGGTGTTCCGCATTCTGCTGGGCAACTGGCAGGTGGTGATCGCCGGAATGCTGATGGTGGCGATGACCACCACCGCGTTCTATCTGATTACGGTGTATGCCCCAACCTTTGGTAAGAAGGTGCTGCTGCTCAGCGCGTCGGACAGTCTGCTGGTTACGCTGCTGGTGGCCATTTCAAACTTCATCTGGCTGCCAGTTGGTGGCGCACTTTCTGACCGTTTTGGCCGTAAGCCGGTTCTGGTGGCCATGACCCTGCTGGCAATGGCGACCAGCTATCCGGCGCTGAGCCTGCTGGCGGCGGCACCGGGCTTCTCGATGATGCTGGGCGTTCTGCTGTGGCTGTCGATGATTTACGGCCTCTACAACGGTGCCATGATCCCGGCGTTAACCGAAATCATGCCCGCAGAAGTGCGTGTGGCGGGATTCTCGCTGGCTTACAGCCTGGCAACGGCGCTGTTTGGCGGCTTTACACCGGTGATGTCGACCGGCCTGATCGAACTGACCGGGGATAAAGCCTCGCCGGGCTACTGGATGAGCTTTGCGGCTGTGTGCGCGCTGGGCGCCACGCTCTATCTTTATCGTCGTACCCGCAGTGTCGCATCACCTGTCCATGAAACAGTTAGCTAAGGAATGAAGATGAAACTGAAAAAGATCGCGTTGTACGCCGCCCTGCTGTCCAGCATGGCAGGCAGCGCTTCGGCGCAGGCCAGAGAGCTGACGGTGATGATCTCCGGCGGGTTTAAAGCGGCGTGGGATACCCTGTCGCCCCGCTTTGCCAGACAGGAAGGGATCACCATTAATACGGTGCCCGGACCGTCGATGGGTAAGACGCCGCAGGCAATCCCGGCGCGACTGGCGCGCGGTGAACCGGCCGATGTGGTGATCATGGTCGGTGATGCGCTGGGCGAACTGCAAAAGCAGGGAAAGACGCTGCCAGGCTCGCGGGTTGAACTCGCCGACTCCCGTATCGGTGCGGTGATTAAAAAGGGAGCGCCGCCGGTAAAGATTGGTACGGAAAGCGAGCTGCGCGCGACCCTGCTTAAAGCGCAGTCTATTGCCTATTCCGACAGCGCCAGCGGCAGATATGTCAGCAGCCAGCTGTTCAGCCGTCTGGGGATTGAGGATCAGGTCAAAGCGAAGGCGGTGAAGGTCGAGCGTATTCCGGTGGCCTCCGAAGTCGCCGCCGGAAAGTATGCCATCGGCTTCCAGCAGGTAAGCGAACTGCTGCCGGTTCAGGGCGTGACCTTTGTTGGTGAACTGCCGGACAAGGTGCAGTACACCACCCGCTTCGCCGGTGCGGTAGTCCGCCAGTCGGCCCAGCCGGACGAGGCGGCGAAGCTTTTACACTGGCTTGCCTCGCCCGAGGCACAGCAGGCGGTGCATGATAGCGGGCTGCACAGCGTGAAAGCGGCCGCCCCGGTTAAAGACGCTGATACTGTTCAATAATCAGGGCCTCCAGTTCGCTGGCGATATGCGACAGCGTCCGGCCATCTTTACGCAGCAGGCCTACGGTGCGTTTCACCTCCGGGTCGGTTAGCGGCACGGCTGTCAGCAGGGCGTGATCGTAATCAGGCATCGACATGGCGGGGACGGCAGCAATGCCCAGCCCCGCCTCTACCATTCCCAGCATGGTTGTGACATGCCGGGTTTCACAGACACAGGGCTTCTCTGGCACGATAGCCTGCAACGCCTGATCCAGCAGGTTACGGTTGCCGGAGGTTTTATCCAGCCCAATCCACTCAGACTGATAGAACGCCCGCCAGCTCAGACTCTTTTTGGTTGCAATGGGATGGTCACGCCGACAGGCGGCCACATAGGGGTCATCCATCAGCGGCTGGAAATGGACATCCGGCTGGGCGTGACCTGAAAAACTGATACCGAAGTCAGCCTGCCCGCCGATCACCGCGTCGTAGACATTGGCCGCACTGCTGTCGATCAGTTTGACCCGCACTCTGGGGTAGCGCGTCTGAAACAGCCGGATGATGCTGGGCATAAAGTAGTAAGCGGCAGACGGCACGCAGGCCACGGTAATCAGGCCCGTACGGGCTAAACTCACCTCACTGAGATCGGCCATCACCTCTTCAAAATCGGCCAGCAGCTTTTCCGATCGCTGCGCAAACGCATGCCCTTTCAGCGTCAGCGTAACCCGACGGGTCGTCCGCTCAAACAGTCTGATCCCCAGCGCGGTTTCGAGCTTATCTATCCGGCGGCTCAGCGCTGACTGAGAAAGGCAGATCGACTCCGCCGCCAGACGAAAATTGCCAAACTCCACCAGCGCGCGAAACGCGTAGAGATCGTTGAGATCGAAATTGACCGGCATAAATCCCTCTATCCGTTGTCTGTCAGCATCCTGACCTGATCCTGACGGCACGGGGGCGTACCGGGATTCAGGTCATAACAGCAAGGATATCATTGATGTCAGCACAGCTTATAGCAAGCAATTATCGCTTCGGTTTAACCTCATGCAGAAAACGGTCGGGATAATCGGCTGTAATGGCGTGCTGGCTGCTGTAACGGCCAGACAGCTTATAGCGGTTCAGGGCGATGCGGTCATAGGCGAAGTTGCTGATGGCCTCCGGAAAGTGACGCAGCACCGCCAGACCACGCCAGGGCGCCGGGAGATGCTGCATGACCCGAAACACCGCCTGTGCCCGCAGCCAGTGCTGATTACCGGCAATGTAGACAATGGTGCTGACGTTTTCTTCCGGCAGCCCGGCCCAGCGTAGCAGCGCTTTGCCCTGCTCGCTCTGCACCGAGGCAAAACGAACCTGTCGCGCCAGATGGTGGCGCAGCAGAAACTGAACCCAGCCATTGCAGAGCTTACAGACGCCGTCATAGAGCACGGCGCTTTCACCGGTTTGCAGATAGGGGGGTGATGACATCCTGCAGATCCTCACTTTTCAGATGATGCGCTGAAGTGTAGCGGGTTCTGCTGAGTTGCTGCTGCAGCCACTGGAAGACGGCCGCGTGATCCTGCACACAGGCGTTGACCTCACAGAGCGGACCCAGCGCCATCGGCCGCGCCCGTTGCGCCAGCTGGTACAGCTCCGGCAGATACTCCGCCCCCGGATGACCAGGCTGGCGCTGCGACAGCCGCGCCTGATAGCGCGCCACCGCAACGTCCGGCTCGATCCTGAGCCACAGCTCCAGCACCTCACCGACACCTGCCTGTTTCAGGCCCTGCTCCAGCAGCGCGCGCGGCTGGAAGCCAAACCAGGCATCGATAAGCCAGACAGGCGTGGCCGGCGACTGCCCGACAATATTCCAGATCGCCTGATACGCCGCGCAGCCCAGCTGGCGGTTACGCTGGCGGTCGACCGGCGCAAAACAGGTCATAAAGGGTTCTTTCAGGCTGTCGAGCGTCAGCACCGGCCAGCCAAAGTGGTCCGACAGCGCGTGCGTCAGGGTGCTTTTGCCAGACGCCGGAATGCCGTTCACCAGCACCACACGTTTAGGGGGAGTTTTCAGCGTCATAGGATGTCGATGACCTCCGCGACGCTACCGGCCTGACGGAGTCTGATCAGCGTCTGTTCATCCTCCAGCAGCGACACAATCGCCCGGATCCCCTCTTCGATATGCGCGTTACTGTCGCGGGCGCCAAACATAATCACAATGTCCGCCTTATCGCTACCGTCAAACGAAATCGGCTCATTCAGCAGGATCATGCTGAAACAGTCGCGAATAACCCCGGCTTCCGGTCGCGCATGGGGGATCGCGATCCCCTCTTCAAAGACATAGTAAGCGCCATGTGTCAGTGTATTGGCGATCACGGCATCAGAATAGGAGGCCGCCAGATATCCCCCGCTGACCAGCGGGGCCGCGGCCAGCGCGATAACCTGACGCCAGTCCGTGGCGTCAATCCCGATCTGGATCGCATTGGCCTCTTGCAATAACTGCTTAATCGTCATCAGCACTCCTTAAATCGACTGGCGAACCACGTTGCGCAGTTCATCGATTTTGACAAACAGCCCATCAATGTCATTGCGGTAGCGGCGGCTTTTGGCAAATAAACTCAATGCCCGGTTATATTCCAGCATTAACGCTTTTTGCGTGTCGCCATTTCGCGGATTCGTCGCCAGCTGCTGCTCCAGCTGCGTTATTTTCTCGCGACTGATCTCTGCCAGATGATCCTGCTGCTGCTCGTCAGCGGTGTCCACCGCCGCTGACTTTTTTAAAAATCCGAACATAGTCTCTCCTGTCCCCGGCTCTGTCGGGGTCACTTCGCGTAGAGGGAAGATAAAATTAACCGGACAGCGGCGACGCTGCACTTACCGGAATAACTGCATCTTTTCGACCAGCACATCGGTAACGGCGTCGTTGGCAGGAACCAGGAAATTGCGCACGCTGTCGTTGACTTTGCCTTTCTCAAAGGTGGATTTGCAGCGCGCCACCCACTGAACGTTCATCTCGGTGCCGACGTTCACCTTCTCGATCCCGCTGCTGACGGCCAGACGCATATCTTCGTCGCTGACCCCGGTGCCGCCGTGCAACACCAGCGGCGTGTGGGTCGCCGCGGTGATATCCGCCAGTCGCTGATGCTGAATGTGGGCTTTACCGGTGTAAAGACCATGCACGGTGCCGATAGAGATCGCCAGCATGTCGACGCCGGTCTCTTCAACGAAGCGGCGAGCATCTTCCACCGGCGTAAACGCGATGGCGTCCATTTCTACGCACAGACCATCTTCAGAACCGCCAATCGCCCCCAGCTCGGCCTCCACCGAGACATTGTGCGGGCGCGCCATATCAATCACCCGGCGGGTATTGGCGATGTTCTCCTCAATTGGCAGATGTGACCCGTCATACATCACGGAGCTGAATCCGGCATCGATCGCCGTCTGAATTGCCGCTAAATCGGAACAGTGATCGAGGTGCAGACAGGCGGGCACGTTCATGCTCTCTGACAGCGATTTAATGGCATCCACCAGCAGCTTATGGCCAAGATATTTCGCGGTACCGGTGGAGATCTGGATCATTAGCGGGCTGTTGGTTTTCTCTGCCGCTTTAAAGTAGGCGGGCAGCATCTCAAGACAGTGAAGATTGAACGAACCAACGGCTTTAAAGTCCCGCTGTTTAGCCAGCGCTAACAGGTCGGCGAAGTTATAAAGTTTCATGGATTTTTTCCTCCTGAGGATGGGTGGATTTACCGTTAACGAACCAGGCAATGGCGGTGACAAAGGCGATAAACAGCGCTACGAACAGCCAGTTATTCTGGAAAGCGTGGCCGAGCACCAGACCGGTACTGATGACGTCAGAATCACTGAAGGTCACGCCGGTGAAGCCATAGCTTTCCAGCATCGGCACCAGAATGGCGGGCAGAAGGGTGATAAACAGGCCGTGAACAAAGCCGCCGATCATCGCGCCGCGACGGCCGCCCATGGCATTGCCGAAGACCCCGGCTGTACCACCGGCAAAGAAGTTGGTCAGCAGCCCGGGCAGGATCATCGCCAGACCAAACATCGGGAAGACCAGCATGCCGACGATGGAGCCGAGTGTGGTGGCGAGGAAGCCCACAATCACCGCGTTTGGCGCATAGGGAAACATCACCGGGCAATCCAGCGCCGGTTTCGCGTCAGGAACCACGCGCATGGCGATACCGCGGAAAGCAGGAACCAGCTCGTTCAGCAGCAGACGCACCCCGCTGTAAAGCACGAATACCCCGGCTACGAACTGAATCGACTGCATAAAGGCGTACATCAGGTAGTTCATGCCATTGCTGTACTGCGCAATAAATGCCGGACCGGCCGCCACGGCGGGGATCAGATACATCGGCACCATCACCAGCGCCATCGACAGATAGGTATCCTGCAGAAACTTAAAGTTATCGGGCAGCTTCAGATCTTCGGTGGAGCGCGATCCTTTGCCGACGACTTTCGCCACTGCCGCCGTAACCAGATAGCCGATGGTACAGAAGTGTCCCAGCGCCACGTCATCCGAGTCGGTGATGCGGCGCACCACCGGCTGCGCCAGCGCGGGCATCACGACGGCCATAATCCCGCCGAACAGACCACCGGTAAGAATCAGCGGCAGGCCTGTAAGACCGGCTTTGTAGCCGATGACGGCACCAATCGTCGCCATCCACAGCAGCGCCTGTCCGGTGAGGAAGATGTACTTGAAGGGTGTGAGCCGTGCGATGACGATATTCACAATGAAGATCACCAGCAGCGTCAGCGCCACCTCCGAGCCCAGCTCGCGGTTGGCCAGCCCGGCAATGGCGGCAACATCAGTGATGTAGCCGCGCATCCCAAAACCGTGGGTAAATATCGTATTCAGGAAGGTCAGCGTACCAACGATAATATTGATACCCGCCATCATAATTAAGAAGCCGAGCAGCGTTTTAAAGGTGCCCTCCATCACCTTGCCAGCCGATTTTTTTTGCAACAGCAAACCAATCAGCGCAATAAAGGCGATCAGAATGGAAGCCTGCCCCAGCAGATCTTTGACCAGGAAGTCAATTACACTATTCATGAGCCGCGACCTTAAGATTATGTTCTTTTAAAAACGCCAGAATCTTCTGCTCAATTTCCGCTTTATCGGTGAGCCGGTTAAGAATAATGACCCGTTTAATCTGTTCCGGACTGGCGTCGGCATTTAAAACATCTGCAAAGGCTTTTTGCGTAAGAATCATGTCTGACTTAAAGGCATTTGCTTCAGAAATGGTGGTGTGATCGATATCCGCGTCGATTTCCAGTTTTTTTAATACGGCCTTCGCGCTCATTTCAATCGCGAAACTGGAACCTAATCCACAACCACAGACACATAATATTTTCAGCATGGTCTTTTCCCTCACAATATATTGAGTTGTTTAGCGAGTTTGTATTGGTGCCCGTCAATATCGACCAGGCGTTTCTGCATGCTTTTTAAATCAATCGGAATCGGTTTATTGCTGCCGTTAATAATGACCGCTTTATTCCGCATACCTGACTGAATACATCGCACCACTTCACTGGCCATAATGGTGCCCTGATAGATCTCCTCGCAGGTCGGGTCGCCATTGCGCAGCCCGTAGCCCAGGATCGTTTTACGGATGCGCACGCCAATCAGCGGCTCCAGCTGCCTGATCAAGGTGTCGATCGCGCCCTGAAAGCCCGGTGAATATTCCCGGGTGTAGCCCTCCGAGCAGAGAATGATGACGCTGTTTTGCTGCGCCAGCCGCTGTGTAATGCGCTGCGCCAGCTGAGGCAGCGGGATCTGGCACTCCGGGATCAGCGCAATATCGGCATTCGATTTAATAGCGGACTGCAGCGTTAATTCGCCGCAATAGCCGCCGAGTAACTCCAGCATAAATACCCGGCCCGGTAAGGCGCGCCCGGTATTACGGAGTTTTGCCACCTCTTTTAAAACCTGTTCGCAGGCAGTGGAGAAACCCAGAGTGTAATCGCTGCCAAAAACATCGTTGTCGATGGTCATGCCGACGCCAAAACAATTTACGCCCCACTCCGAAAGCGTATGCAGAAATTGCAGCGAGCCGTCGCCACCCGCCATCACTAATACATCAATCCGGGCGTTCTTTAGCTGGCGGGCAATAGTGTCATATTCACTGCGTACCAGTTTTTTCTGGGTGCGGCCTGACTGCATCACAGGAATTGAGGCGATGGAAAAATCGAGCAGATCGCGTTCGCTAATTTCACGGTGGTTATTTGCCAGCAGTCCGGGAATGCCGCCGTCAAATATCACCATTTCTGCCTGCGCCAGATGCCCTAACCGGAAAACAAAATTATTTATGCCGGTTACATCGCCGCCGCTGATCACCATTCCAATTCGCATTTTCCCGCTCCTCACTGGCCTCATCTGCTGAAGGTCATTCTTCCGGGAAGCGGGTCAGCTATTTGCAGGTGAGATCACACTTACGTGCGTTATTTTCCGGGCAGGCGTGTTGACAGCAGCAATACCAGGCCGTTATTTGTGAACGTAATCACATAATCCGATCGGACAGGGAGGTTTTCAAAATGAGGTAAATCAGTGAGTTAACGTAAAGCGCGCGCGCAGTGATGCGGGCCGTGGCGAACCGATAAACGGCATAGCATGTGATGTTACAAAATTGTGATTATGACCTCATTTTTCCCGGTTCTGCGGCCGGACGAGGGATAAAAAAAAGCGAAAGTGGCGTGAAGAGTGGTTTTTGGAGCAGTAGATTCGATGGAGGGGAATAAAAAAAACCGGGGCGCTACGGTCAACCGCCGCACCCCGACAGATTACTTCGCGTAGGCTTCAGTAGAGAGCGTCAGCGTCACGTCGTCACTGACGGCTGGGACGTATTTGTCCAGTTTGAAGTCAGAACGTTTGATGGTGCCGGTGGCATCAAAACCAATCGCCTGCTTTTTCACCATCGGATGCTCGCCCTGCTTGTTCAGCGTCGCGTGCAGCGTAACTGGTTTCGTGATCCCCTTCAGGGTCAGGTTACCTTCAACGTCGAACTTGTTGTCACCCTTTGCCACCACTTTGGTGCTGTGGAAGGTCGCGGTCGGGTATTTCGCGGTGTCAAAATACTCTGCGCCTTTAAACTCTTTAGTCAGCGCCGCAACGTGACTGTCGATTTTGCTGACCGGCAGGGTCACGTCAACGCGTGAGGCTTCCGGATGATCTTTGTCAAACACCAGCGTACCGGTTGCATCCGGGATGTCCGCAGTCGGATTTGAGAAGCCAAAATGGTTCCAGGCCACCACTACCGACGTATGCTCAGGGTTCAGCTGATAGTGCATTGCCTCAGCCTGAGACAACGGAGCATAGAGCGCGGCAACGGCTAACAGGGGCAGTGCAATACGTTTAACATTCTTCACAGTCAATTCCTTATGCGGACAAAAGTAGACTGAGTGTGGTCCAGTCTGGCATGAATAGACAGTGAAGAGATTTGTTGATAATTTTCAAATAAATTCAGCAACACAGGCCTGGCGCTATATGGCCGGGCCGCCGGTGAAAAGCACGCGCCAGCGACGGCGGTCCTGAATCAGGGTGCGATGCAGCTGCTGCAGATCTGCCAGGCTCAGCGCCTCGATCTGCGCCGCGTCGGGCTCTGCCAGACCATTTTCATGCCGCAGCCACGCCAGCGGCTGTTCCGCCTGCTGGCTCAGCAGCCGGGTTTTTATCCCCGCCAGATCTGCGTCCGCCAGGCTTTCCGTCAGGGAACGCAGAAACGTGCGGCAATAGCGCAACAGCGACAGCGGGCTGTAGTCGGGGGACTGCAGCGCAAACATCACGCCCTCCTGATCAACGCAGCGCAGATAGCGGCTGCTGACCACGTAACCCACAGGCTGCTCAACCCGATAGCGCTGGAAAAATCGCGGCTCATAAATCAGCGCCAGCGCACGCAGCGCCGTTATCAGCTCCGCCCGATACAGCGGGATAAACAGCAGCAGCGCATTGTCTTTGCTGCTATGCGGCAGGTGGGTCATACCGGTGCGGGCGGTCATGCGGGTCGGCGGTGTGGCAGGATTGACCGGCAGCGACAGCGCGCTCAGCCGCCGGGCAATCCGCGCATGCAACGCCGCGTTACCGCCTTTCAGGGCCGCCCGCCAGCAGAGCGGATTCACGTTCGCCGTAAACTGTCCGGGCAACTGCCGCAGCAGCGCACGGATAGCGATCGTTTCGGTTGCGGGGGGCTGACCGCACGCGGCGGGCTGCGCCATCACCGCAACAATCTGGCTCAGCGCCCAATCAGCGATCGCTTCGTCCGGCGGCAGCTGAAGCGTCAGTTGCCAGACGCTCTCCACTTCCTGCCAGCTGCCGTGACCGCCCTGATGACGCAGCGCGGCAAACCGCGGACGCAGCCGCCGCGCCAGATCGTCACCCGCCTCCGGGGAGAACGTTGACCAGAATTCAGGCCGCAGGATCAGCGTCGCCTCTCCCTCATCCGGCTGATGATGAGGCAGTGCCACCGCCTGTTCAGGCAGCGGCTCGGGTACAACCGCGCTGTCGAGCGGATAGAAAAAGAAAGTAGCCTCAGGCAGCGTTTCAGGCGTTGAAGGCTGCCAGGGCCTCAGCGCCAGGCTGAAACCCTGGGTCATCTGATTCTCTTCCACCGCTTCCGGGATGCAGCGCAGCAGTGTGCCCGGCGCAGTAATCAGTTTCTCCACCAGCGGCAGCAGTGCAGGCGGATTGTCATCCGGCGCAAAGCCGATCGCGCGCTGCCGTAGCTGCTCCATCGGTGACAGTGTCACGAATTGGCGCTGTGCCAGCTGGTGATAGTGCTGGTGCTGCTTTTCGCTGGTCTGCCGCAGCGCCACCAGATAACGATCGATCAGGTCATTGACCTGCTCCGGCTGAGCGGTATCGATGCCCAGTGCCAGCCAGACCGCCCCCCCGGCCTGATAGAGAATTTTCAGTTCCAGCGTCTCCGCCAGCGCCTGTTCACGCAGGGTGGCCAGCAGCGAACCGGGCGCTTCATCCAGCAGAAACTCACGCCACAACGTGACACCGTCACTACTGGTAAGCAGCCAGCTGCGCCATAGCGCGGCCGGTGAGCCGCCGAGCTGCCAGCGCGTCTTTTCTGTCAGCAGCGGCACGGGAATATCGCGCTGGAGAGCGCCAGGCGGCAGCGCCGCGACAAACTCACGCGCCAGCGCTTCGAGCTCCTCCAGCGGCTGGGGGCCCTGCAGCCAGAGACGCATATTGCCAGCGACATAGTAACGCTGATGAAACTGACGCAGCGCCCGCTGGAGCGCGGGCAGCTCATCGCCGAAGTGGGCGCGGCTGCCCACATGAAACTGCCGGAAGACTGAGTGGGATGCGACAGCATGCAGCAGTGCGGCGTCGATGCGGGAGGGCTGATGCTGCTGCAGAAGCTGATACTCCGCATCGATTACGGCCACCTCCTGCCCGATTGCCCGGTTATCAAGCAGCGGATGGGCAATCATATCCTGCAGGCGAGCCAGCCCGTCCGCCAGCTGCGACGGCGCGACTTCAAAAAAGAAAGCGCTATGACGCGCCAGGGTGGTGGCGTTGACCCGCCCGCCCTGCGCCTGAATCCACGGCATCAGCCGCCCCTCATCAGGCCAGCCGGTGCTGCCGGTAAACAGCAGATGTTCCAGCAGATGCGCCAGGCCGGGCCAGCGGTCAGGCTCGTCGTGACTGCCCGCATCCACCTGAATCAGCGCGGCGGACTGGCGGGCGTCGGCCTGCTGAACCAGTTCGACGTTCAGCCCCTCGATCACCAGACCGCGCGTCTTCATCAGAGATTCCGGGTTTTGTAGATCAGCTGCGAGTTGGTGCGGTTACGGAACTGCAGCTGACCAATTTTTATGTCGCTGCAATCCGCTTCGCGGCGTGCTTCAAGGATTTTGCCGTGATGCGGCGATTTGCTGCAGACCGGATCGGTGTTGTCGGCATCGCCCGTCAGCAGGAATGCCTGACAGCGGCAGCCGCCAAAATCTCTCTCTTTCTCATCACAGGAGCGGCACGGCTCCGGCATCCAGTCAAAGCCACGGTAGCGATTAAAGCCAAAAGAGTTGTACCAGATATCCTCCAGGCTCCGGGTCAGCACCGATGGAAACTCGACGGGTAGCTGGCGCGCACTATGACACGGCAGCGCGGTGCCCTCCGGCGTGACGCTGAGGAAGATCGCTCCCCAGCCCCCCATGCAGGGTTTGGGCCGCTCTTCATAATAGTCTGGCGTCACGAACAGCAGATTGGTCAGGTTTCCGCTGTCGCTCATCTGCTCACGATAGCGGCTGACCACCGCTTCAGCGCGGGCGATCTGATCACGCGTCGGCAGCAGCCCTTCGCGGTTGAGCTGCGCCCAGCCATAGAACTGACAGGTCGCCAGTTCCACATCATCCGCTTCCAGCTCGATGCAGAGGTCGATGATTTTGTCGATCTGGTCGATGTTATGGCGATGCAGAACGAAGTTGAGCACCATCGGATAGCCGTGTGCCTTGACCGCTTTCGCCATCTCCAGCTTCTGCTGAAAGGCTTTTTTCGAACCGGCCAGCGCGGCATTCAGGGTTTCATCGCTCGCCTGAAAGCTGATCTGGATATGATCCAGACCCGCCTCACTGAACGCCTCCAGCTTGTTTGCGGTCAGGCCGATACCCGAGGTGATCAGGTTGGTATAGAAGCCAAGATCGCGTGCCGCTTTAATCAGTTCGGGCAGATCTTTGCGGGTCAGCGGCTCGCCGCCGGAAAAACCGAGCTGCACGCTGCCCATGGCGCGCGCCTGGCGGAAGACCTCAATCCACTGCGCCGTGGTCAGCTCCTTCTCCTGCTGCGCAAAGTCGAGCGGATTGGAGCAGTAAGGGCACTGCAGCGGACAGCGATAGGTCAGCTCGGCCAGCAGCCAGAGCGGCGGATTCACGCCAGGTTTATGCGGGGTCACGGAACTGTATCCACTTCTGTTCATAGGCTGACTGCAGGAACTCAATGACATCCGGCCCGACGCCGCCCGCTTCCGGGAAGCGGCTGTCCAGCGTGGCGATAATCGCGGCGACATCCTGCTTACCATCCACCAGTTCAAGAATGGCGGCGGCGGTTTCGTTCAGTTTTGCCATCCCTTCGGGATAGAGCACCACATGGGTATCCTGCGCGGCTTCCCACTGCAGGCGATAGCCGCGACGAAACGCGACAATAGAGTTTTCGTTCATCTGTTATACCAGTCGGGTGGTGTGCCACGCCGCCTTGTCGGTGACGGTGTGATAAGGCGGACGTTTCAGCTCATAAGCCATCGTCATCGCGTCCAGCATGCTCCATAAAATATCGAGCTTAAACTGCAGAATTTCCAGCATGCGGTTCTGCGACGCTGCCGTGGTGAACGTTTCCAGCGCCAGCGCCAGGCCATGCTCCACGTCGCGGTTCGCCTGACCCAGACGGCTGCGGAAGTAGAAATAGCCCTCTTCTTTGATCCACGGATAGTGCTGCGGCCAGCTGTCGAGCCGCGACTGGTGGATCTGCGGCGCGAACAGTTCAGTCAGCGAGCTGCAGGCTGCCTCATGCCAGTTGGCACGGCGGGCAAAGTTAATATACGCATCCACCGCAAAACGTACGCCCGGCAGCACATGCTGTTCTGACAGGAGCGCTTCACGGGTCAGACCGACCGCCTCGCCCAGCCGCAGCCAGGCCTCAATGCCGCCCTCCTCGCCGTTGCTGCCGTCGTGATCAAGGATGCGCTGCACCCATTTGCGCCGGGTGGCCGGATCGGGACAGTTGGCCATGATCGCGGCATCTTTCAGCGGAATGGTGGTCTGATAATAAAAGCGGTTCGCCACCCAGCCCTGAATCTGTTCGCGCGTGGCCTGACCGGTATGCATCGCGATGTGATAAGGATGATGAATATGGTAGTAAGCGCCTTTATCGCGCAGCGCCTGTTCAAAAGCCTGCGGGGAGAGCGTTTCCGTAATCTGCATGATTTAGCCCTGAAGATGAATCGCCATTCCGTCCCAGCTCACCTCTATTCCCTGCGCCGTCAGGAACTGACGCTGCGGTGACTGCTCGTTGAGAATCGGATTGGTGTTGTTAATGTGGATCAGAATTTTACGTTTTGCCGGCAGCGACGCCAGCAGCGCCATCAGCCCCTGCTCTTCCGCCAGCGCCAGGTGGCCCATCGCCTTTCCGGTGTTGTGGCCCACGCCGGTGGTCAGCAACTCATCATCCTGCCAGACGGTGCCGTCGATCAGCAGGCAGTCCGCCTTCTGCAGCCACGGCAGAATCACCGCATCAGGTTCGCCCAGGCCTGGTGCATAGAGCAGCGTCTGACCATTAGCCTGGTTTTCGATAAACAGCGCCACGTTGTGGCCCGGTAGTGGCCGGTCGCGATACGGCGAATACGGCGGTGCATTGCTGATAATAGGAATCGCCGTGAAGCGCAGATCGCCGCAGACATCCACGCTGAACGGCGTCAGTGGCGCAATGGGCCGGTGCTGCAGACCGCCGTTCCAGTGAGAGAGCATCGGGAAAACAGGAAAGCCGCTGCTGAGATCGGCATGCACTTCCGGTGTACACCACACCTGGTGCGGGCACCCTTCGCGCAGGCTCAGCAGCCCGGTAGTATGGTCGATCTGACTGTCGGTCAGGATAATTCCACCGATCGCCGTGCCGCGCAGTACGCCCTGGCGGGTCAGCTCTGGCGTGTGCAGGATCTGCTGGCTGATGTCAGGCGAGGCGTTGCACAACACCCAGTCTGTGCCGTTATCGCTGAGAATTATGGATGACTGTGTGCGTAGCTGGGCCTGAATAGTGCCGTTTCGCACACCGTGGCAGTTGGCGCAGTTGCAGTTCCACTGCGGAAAGCCGCCACCTGCGGCAGAACCGAGGATTTTGATAAACATAGAGGAAAACCAGAAGTTGAAAAAATGCCCGCTCAGAGGGCGGGCAGAACGATTAACGGTTGGAGATGTAGAGAGTGACTTCCAGACCGAGACGCATATCAACGAAAGTTGGTTTTTTCCACATGAGTTATTTCCTCTTTATTAACAATATATTAGCTGCCTGGAATCAGCATTACCGGCGTTAAATGAGACCGTCATCACAAATTCCAGGCAGATGGTGCGCCAATGGCGCGTCAGGATCAAGCCCGGAACGTAAGGAAATTGTTATCACAGCCCGGTCAGATGTAAAACCCGCTGCCAGTTTCCCCATGCCAGTTTCTCTGTCAGTGTCTGATCATAGCCCGCTTCCTGGAAAGCAGCGAGCAATCGCGGCATTCCGCTGATATCGCCCAGCGCAGCCGGAGGAGTAATGCCATCAAAATCGGAGCCAAAAGCGACATGGTCACTGCCCATTATCGCCAGCAGGTGATCACAATGCTTAACAATTTCTGTCAATGGGGTGTCAGCGTCACGTCTGCCGTCGGCGCGCAGAAACGCATTGCCGAAATTGATGCCGACCAGACCGCCGCTGTCGCGGATCGCCCGCAGCTGATCGTCGGTCAGGTTGCGCGGCTGCGGACAGAGGGCGTGCGCGTTAGAGTGGCTGGCAACCAGCGGCCCGCGGAAGAGCCTGGCGGTATCGTGGAACGCCTGCAGGTTCATGTGCGACACATCAACCATCATCTTCAGCCGCGCCGCCTGCTCAATCAGTTTTTCACCGGCAGGCGTCAGGCCCGGGCCGGTGTCGGGTGAGCCAGGAAAGGTGCCGCTGACACCCTGACCAAAGCGGTTAGGCAGATTCCAGAAGGGCCCGATGCTGCGCACGCCCGCCTGCCAGAAAGCGTGCAGCTGTTCACCCTCTTCATCCAGCGCATCCGCGCCCTCGATGTGGGCCACCATCGCCAGCACGCCGGCGGCGCGGCAGGCGGCGATCTCATCCACGCTGCGGCAGAGGCGCGCCCGGCCGCCTGACTCATCGGCCAGCAGCTGCAGGATCTGCAGCTGCTGCCACATGATTGTCAGCGGTTCATAGGGTTCACTGGCGCGGTCCGGCACGGTCTGGGCAATGTAGGCCTGGGGCGGTACAAAAATCGCAAACAGTCCGCCGCCCATTCCGCCCTGCCGGATGCGGGAAAAATCGAGATGCCCCCGCTCAATCCCCTGATAAAACGCCTGCGCAGGCGCATCGCGATGATGCAGCCAGAGATTGAGCAGCAGATCGTTGTGACCATCGAAAATCAGCATAAAAGTTTATCCGGAGAAACAGCCGACCATGCTAACCCTGCCCGGCGGATTCATCAAACCCGGGCGCACACAGTGTGTTGTCACTTTTGCACGGCAGATTGTCACCCCCGCGTGCGCAGGCCGTGAGGCACAGCGGCAGACTGATAAAAAAACAGAGGAGAAACGCATGCTGACCCGACCCGCTGACAAATATCGTCCTTCGCCGCTGATTGACCTGCCCGATCGCCAGTGGCCTTCACACCAGCTCACACAGGCGCCGCGCTGGCTCTCTACGGACCTGCGTGACGGCAATCAGGCGCTGGCAGAGCCGATGGACCGCGAGCGCAAAATGGCGTTCTGGGATTTGCTGCTGCGCTGCGGCTTCCGTGAAATTGAAGTCGCCTTTCCGTCCGCATCGCAGACAGACTTTGACTTTGTCCGCGATCTGATTGAGCAGCAGCGTATTCCGCAGGATGTCACCCTGCAGGTGCTGACGCAGGCGCGTGAAGACTTAATTACCCGGACATTCGAGGCGCTGCAGGGCGCGCCGCGCGCCATCGTACATCTCTACAATGCCACCGCCCCGCTATTCCGCGAACGGGTGTTTAAACAGAGTAAAGCGGAGATTGTGGCGCTGGCGACGGCAGGCGCCGCGCAGATCCGGGCAGGTTGTGAGGCGCAGCCGGATACCCACTGGACATTTGAATATTCGCCGGAAACGTTCTGCTTTACTGAACCGGCGTTTGTGCTGAAAATCTGCGAGGCGGTCGCCGATGTCTGGCAACCCGATGCGCAGCGGCCGATGATCATTAATCTTCCCGCGACGGTCGAGGTCAATACGCCTAACGTTTACGCCGATCAGATTGAATATTTCTGCCGCCATTTCAGTCGCCGTGACGCCGTCTGCATCAGCGTCCATCCGCACAACGATCGCGGCACCGGTATCGCCTGCGCCGAGCTGGCCCTGCTGGCAGGCGCGGATCGGGTTGAGGGCTGCCTGTTTGGAAATGGGGAGCGCACCGGCAACGTCGACCTGGTGACGCTGGCGCTGAATCTTTACACTCAGGGGGTTTCGCCGCAGCTCGATTTCAGCCAGATGCATGAGGTTATCGAGGTTGTCACCCGCTGTAATCAGCTGCCGGTTCATCCGCGTCATCCCTATGCAGGCGAACTGGTCTTCACCGCCTTCTCGGGTTCGCATCAGGATGCCATCAAAAAAGGGTTCGCCATCCGCGCCGAACAGCAGGAGACAGTGTGGCAGATGCCCTATCTGCCGTTGGATCCGGCCGATATCGGCTGCAGCTATGAGGCGGTGATCCGCGTCAACAGCCAGTCGGGGAAAAGCGGTGCCGCCTGGCTACTGGAGCAGAATCACGGATTACAGATGCCGCGCGTGCTGCAGCAGGCGTTCAGCCAGTGTGTTCAGCAGGAAACAGACCGGCATGGCGGCGAGATGACCCATTACGCGCTGTGGCAGCTCTTCTGCCGCCACTACGGCGTGACACAGCCTGTGGTGGCTCTGCTGCGGGCGGAGAGTCAAAGTGACAGTGGCGGGCAGACGCAACTTCGCGCCAGCGTGCGCTGGCAGGGGCAGTCGCGGGCACTGAACGGCCACGGCAATGGCTGGCTGTCGGCGGCGGTCAATGCCCTGCGCAGCACGTTTGACCTGACTCTGACCATTGAGCACTATCATGAGCATACGCTGGGAAGACGCAGTGACAGTCGCTCCGTTGCCTATGTCAGCTGCGTGGACAGCCAGGGTAAGCGGGCCTGGGGCGTGAGTATCGATAACGATACGGCCCGTGCGGCCCTGCAGGCGCTGCTCAGCGCGGCGGGCCACTTTCTGACGGCGGAAAGTAGTCCGTCGGCGAAACACCCAGCAGACGACGAAACATCGCGCTGAATGCGCTGGGGCTCTCATAGCCCAGTTCCAGCGCCACCCGCAGCACCGTGTCGCCCTGCGCCAGCCGCGTCAGGGCGATCGCCAGGCGGGCACGGCGCACCCAGTCGCTGAACTGCAGACCGGTTTCACGCATAAAATAGCGGGCCAGGGTGCGGCCCGAGACATTCGCAAGCGTACTGGCACGCTGCAGCGTCCAGCTCTCACCGGGTGCCTCACGGATTTGCGCGCACAGCGCCTGCAACCGGGGGCTTTCCGGCGTCGGCAGGGCAAATGGCAGCACATCCATTCCCCGGATCTCATCCAGAATCAGTTCGATAATCCGCTCACTCCGGCTGCCTGCAGCGTAGGACGCTGGCAGGCTCAGCGCGCAGACAATCAGCTCACGCAGCAGCGGGGAGATTTGCACGACCTGACAGCTGGCGGGCAGATCGGCACGCGCCAGCGGATCGATAAACAGCGTTCGCGCCGCCACCTGACCGGTAATCTGCAGCGCATGCCGGGTAAAAGCGGGCAGCCAGACGCCGCGACTGGGCGGCACAATCCAGCTGCCATACGCCGTTTCGACCCGCACCACCCCACTCAGCGTATGGATCAGCTGCGCGCAGGTGTGGTGATGCCAGGGTTCGCTGGCACCGTGCGGATAATCGTGCGCCAGCGGCACCAGCGGACGCGACTGAAACGCTATGGGTTGCTGGCTCATTGCGCCCCAAGGTAGCGGTAAATCACCGCCAGATCCTCTTCACCGTGTCCGGCTTCCACCGCCTGCTCCCAGAGCCGGGCGATGTTGTCCAGCGCCGGCAGCGGCGTTTCTGCCGCATCCAGCGCCAGCCGCGCATCCTTCAGCGCCCAGACCAGATGCATCTGCGGCGTGTAGTCATCGCTGGCAATCATCCCGAGTTTCATTTTCGCATACGGCGCGGCCAGCGGACCGCCCTCCAGCACCTGCCAGAGATCGTCGGTGGAGAAACCAAACTGCTCCGCCAGCCGGGTGCTCTCGGCCAGACTCTGCATCAGGCCAATCAGCCAGCTGTTAATCACCAGCTTCATCCGGGTGCTTTTGCCCGCTTCGCCCAGCCACCTGGTGCCTTTACTGATGGCGGCAAACACCGCTTCTGCCGCCTGTGCCCGGCGCTGGTCACCGCTGGCGAGCACCAGAATCTGCGCGTTTTCTGCAGGCGCTTTGGTGCCGGAAACCGGGGCGTCGAGAAACAGCAGATCGGAGCGCTGGTCGGCGAAAAAGGCGATCAGCGCGTCGGTTTTTTCGACACCGATGGTACCCATCTGGCACAGGGTTGCCCCCTGTTTAAAGGCCGCTTTCGCCTTGTGCAGTACCTGCTCCGTGGTGTCACCGTCGGCAAGCATGGCGATCACCACATCCGCATCACGTACCGCCTCTTCAGGTGAATCAGCCAGGGTTAAACCGGCATCAAGCAGATCCTCACCGCGTGCGCGGGTGCGATTCCAGCCGTGAACGCGAAAGCCTTTTTTCAGCAGGTTAGCGGCAAATGCGTGCCCCATTGCGCCTAATCCCAGAACCGCGACTTCAGGTTGTTTCATGCTGACTCCCGTAAGTTGTTTCCTGGCATCCGATCAAATCGGACGCGTGGTTACTGCAAAAGATGGATTCCAGCCTGGCGGTAAACGGTAAAAAAATCCAGCCCGAAACGGTATACCCCGGCGCATCAAACCCTTACCATATCCGGCGATTGTTCCGGCTGGTTCATTCCAGCTCTTTTTTTCAGGCCACTCATAATGAAAATAATTTCTCTGCGCCGGGCAACGCTGCTGATGCTGCCCGCGCTCTTACCGCTGTCGCTGCAGGCGGCGGATGATAACAATACCCTGGTCGTCACGGCTGCTCCGCCGGAAAACGGGCTTAACGAACTCGACACCCCGGCGGCCCTGAGCGTGGTCAGCGGAGACGATATGCGTCAGGCCGCACCGCGCGTCAACCTGTCGGAAAACCTCAGTAGCGTGCCCGGTCTGCAGATCCAGAACAGGCAGAATTATGCCCAGGATCTGCAACTGTCGATGCGCGGCTTTGGCTCACGTTCAACCTACGGCGTGCGCGGATTACGCATTTACGTGGATGGCATCCCGGCCACCATGCCGGATGGCCAGGCGCAGACCTCCAACATCGACATCGGCTCAATCGATCATGTCGAAGTCCTGCGCGGTCCCTTTTCGGCGCTCTATGGCAACGCCTCAGGCGGCGTTATCAACGTGACGACTCAGCAGGGGCAGCAGCCCCCCTCACTGGAATACAGCAGCTGGTACGGCAGCTACGGCAGCTGGCGCAACAGCGTCAAAGCCAGCGGCGCGACGGGCGATGGCACTCACGCCGGCGATGTGAACTACACGGTGTCGGCCTCACGCTTTACCACGCACGGCTACCGGGATCACAGCGCCGCGCAGAAGAATCTCGGTAATGCCCGGCTTGGCGTGCGGATAGACGATGTCAGCACCCTGACCCTGCTGTTTAACAGCGTGCACATCGACGCACAGGATCCGGGCGGATTAACCGAGGCGCAGTGGCGGGATAACCCGCGTCAGGTGGTGAGTAACGTTTCGCTCTACAATACCCGCAAAACGGTCGATCAGACCCAGGGCGGCCTGCGTTATCAGCGCCAGATGAGTGAGAATGACGACCTCAGCGTGATGCTCTATGCGGGTATGCGTGAAACCACACAGTTTCAGTCGATTCCCGCCGCCGTTCAGCGCAACCCCGCACATCCCGGTGGCGTAATTGCGCTGACCCGCCACTATCAGGGGGTCGACAGCCGCTGGACCCATCGCGATACGCTGCTGTCGGTCCCGGTGGCAGTGACTGCCGGACTCGATTACGAAACCATGAGCGAACGCCGTAAGGGCTATGAAAACTTCACCGTCAGCAACGGGGTAACGCAGCTGGGCGAACAGGGCAACCTGCGCCGTAATGAGCGCAACCTGATGTGGACGCTGGACCCCTATCTCCAGACCGGCTGGCAACTGACCGATAAACTGTCGCTGGATGCCGGTGTGCGCTTTAGCACCGTGAACTTTGACTCCAGTGACTTCTATATCCGGCCCGGAAACGGCGACGACAGCGGTGAAGCGCGTTATCACAAGTGGCTGCCCGCGGCGGCACTGAAATACGCCTTTGATCCCAGCTGGAATGCATGGATCTCCGCCGGGCGCGGCTTTGAGACCCCGACCATCAACGAACTCTCCTACCGTTCAGACAATGCCACGGGCCTCAATCTGGGTCTGAAACCCGCCACCAGCGACACACTGGAGATTGGCAGCAAGAAACGCATCGGCAACGGTCTGGTCAGTGCCGCACTGTTCCAGACCGACACCCGCGACGAGATTGTGGCAGATGCCAGCAGCGGTGGGCGGACCACCTATAAGAATGCCGGCCAGACCCGCCGCCGCGGCTTTGAGTTAAGCCTGGATCAACAGTTTGCCTGGGACTGGCGGCTGAAACTGGCCTATACCCTGCTGGATGCGCGCTATCGCAGCAACGCCTGCGGCAGTGAGAGCTGTGACGGCCACCGGCTCCCGGGCATCGCCCGCAATATGGTTTACGCCGGGCTGGGTTATCTGCCGGAAACAGGTTTCTACGCGGGCAGCGAGGTACGCTATCTGAGCCAGATCGCTGCGGAAGATCAGAACCGGGTAAACACGCCTTCTTATACCGTCGCCGCGCTGAACAGTGGTTACAAATGGGAAGTTGAGAACTGGACGCTGGATCTGTTTGGCCGCGTCGATAACCTGTTTGACCGCCACTATGTGGGGTCGGTGATCGTGAATGAGAGCAACGGACGCTATTTCGAATCTGCGCCGGGCCGTAATTACAGCGTGGGTGCCACGTTGAGTTACGCGTTTAACTAAATTATTGATCCAGAAAAGGGTGCAGCAGCGCCCTTTTATTTCCCCTCTCTTTTCCTCCCCATTGAAAAACGCCTTCTGAATTAATTAAACCATTAAATAAAATCATCAAAAAAACATTCAGAACCTTTATATCATTTCAAAACACATTCTCTTTTTATAATAGGAAAATGAGCAGTCCGCCATTTTAATCAGAATAGCTCCTGTACTTTCCTGATAAATTATTCGCGGGTTAAAAAGCTAATCCTGTGACGGACTGCGTTTATCGCAGTCTTAACAGGCACTGATGCGATACAGGGAGTGTTAAATGAGGAAACTAACCAGGCGTCATATCACACCACTGGCGTTATTCACCGGGTGCGTCCTGAGTGGTGGAGTGGCAGGAAAAAACATCGGAAGCCAGTCAGGGAACAATATTACGCTGGAAGATGGCGATATTCTGACAGGCGATAAAATTTATCAGACCGGCATTTATGGGGTGTTTAATCCGCTTGATAAAACAGGCGTAATTAACCTGGGGCGTCACGTGTTTATTTCCGTCAGCGATCCCGATTCTTATGCTCGCGGTGTGGAAATCATGGGTAATGAGAGCCAGGTAATGGCAGAGGCGCTTACCCTTAACGTCAATGGCCAGCGTGCTTCAGGCATAAACATTAATGCTGAAAGGGTAACTGCTGACCTGGGTACGGGAACGACAGTTAACGTGACCGGAACCGAAAACTTATTCGCCAGTGGGGTAAGAGTGGCGTATGGATCATCGCTGAAGGCCGATGCTCTCTCAATCACCACCTCTGGCAAATATGGTACCGGTCTCGCGGTTGCTAATCATGGCAGCAGCGCTGAACTGGGCAGCGGCAGCATCATTTCAACAAACGGCGAGATCAGTCCCGGTATCTTAATTGATTCACTCAATGGTAAACCCTCATCAACGCAGACCTTTCTGAATGCGGATCAGCTTAGCATTACCACAACAGGTTCTTTTTCAAATGGCCTGGAGATGCAGGAACATACCCGGGTAAATCTGGGCAAAGGCAGTCGTATTACGACGACCGGCGAGGGTTCATCAGGCATCTGGAACTTTGGTGATCTTACGGCAGAGAATCTGACCCTTGCGACTTCGGGCAAAGCGGCCAACGGCCTTGAGGTCCGCTTAAACGGCGTCGCAAATATTGGTCCTGACAGCCATGTCACAACGTTACAGGCGGGAGGGATTGTTGCCAGTGGTATGGCTACCACAATTAATTTTAAAGGCTCCGCCGACAAACGTAATACAATCAATACAGCGACTTCCTATGCCGCCTCTGCACAAATAGCGGGATCGAAGGTCAATATTGAAGAAACCGATATTACCAGCGGTGACGTCGCACTACTGGCTTTACTTTCCGGAAGTCTTTCAGCAAAAAACATCACTATTAATAATAGCGCCACAAAAAATGCCGCCGTTATTGCCATGGCGAATGGGACGGCCAGCTTAACGGGCGATGTGACCATTATACTGCCCTCACCGGATCAACTGGCTATTGCTACGCAATATAACAAAAACTATCTGCCAGGAAGTATAAGCGCAGATGGCAGGCTGAATATAAAGGGATCTGTATACGCTAATGGCGGTAAAATTGACTTAACGCTGCAGCCTGACTCTGTCTGGGAGGGCCGCGCATTCAGTGATAATATTGATGGTGGTTATCTCAATGCCACATTAAATAGCAGCACATGGAATGTAAGCGACACCTCTAATCTCGATGGATTGAATCTGACAGACAGCAAAATTGATTTTAACCAAGTGGCATCCCAGACGGATTTCACTACGTTAACCGTCGGGGACTTAACCGGAAACGGCGATTTTTTAATGCGCGTCGGTCTGGCTGGCGACGGTGTGAATGACAAAAGCGATAAGCTGGTGGTGACGCATAGCAGCGCAGGAAATCATACTGTCTCTTTTGTGAATCAGGGATCGCAGTCAGCAACGGGCAATGAACAGATTACGGTTATTGAAACCCCCGATGGCAAAGCAAACTTCACTGCCAACGCTGAGATTGAACTTGGCGGATATCTCTATTCGTTACGCAAAGCGGGTACGGACTGGAAACTCGCTGCTTCCGGCTCCGTGTCAGAACCGGCGATGATTTCCCCCTCACAGCAGGAACCCATCCCTGCACCCGCACCGGCGGAAAAACAGGCGCCTGATACTCCCCCGCAGCAGGCATCTGAACCTGCACCCGCACCGGCAGAAACACAGGCGCCTGACGCCACTCCGCAGCAGGTATCTGAGCCAGCACCCGCACCAACAGAAACACAGGCGCCTGACGCCACTCCGCAGCAGGTATCTGAGCCAGCACCCGCACCTGCGGCGCAGCAGATAGCCGGAGCGGCGACAGCGCCCGTTTCGGGCCGAAAAGATCAACGTCTTACTACCACCGCTAATGCCGGAGGAAATTTCCTGCATGTCAGTTATCTGATGAACCTCGCCGAAACGCAGCCGCTCCTTCAGCGGCTGGGTGAAATCCGCAACAATCACAGTCAGGGCAACGTCTGGGTGCGGGGTATTGACGGTAAGATGAACGCTTCTTCTGCCGGAAAACTCGATGGCTTCAGAATGCATTACAGCGGTTTTCAGTTTGGTGCTGACAAAAATCTGTCTGAGAGCAAACAGATCTATGGTGGTCTGTTTATGGGCATCAATCACGCCTCACCACACTATCGCGGTGGCAGGGGCACTGTCAGGTCAGAATATGGCGGGGGCTATCTGACCTGGGTAACTGAAACAGGTTTTTATGTTGACCAGGTGCTGAAAATTAACCGCATCAGCAACCAGTTCGGGGTTAAGGACAGTCAGCAGAATCCGGTGTCCGGTCAGGCAAAATCCTCCGGTATTACCGTTTCGACAGAAGTGGGACAGCGTTTCAGCTTTTCGCCTGACGAACAGGGCTTGTACCTGGAACCTCAGGCACAAATTACGCTGGCTCACCAGAAAAGTGCGCAAACCCGTGCCAGTAATGGTCTTGCCATTCATTTTGATCACTATCATTCGGCTTACGGACGAATCAGCACCCTTGCGGGATTCAGCCAGACGCAAGGAGATATCCATTATGATGCCTATATCAAAACAGGACTGGAGCGTGAATTTTCAGCCAGAATGCGTTACACACTCAACGGCTCCGCTGAAAGTGCGGATTACAGTGGAAATGGCTGGAATAATGGTTTGGGCATCACCGCGCGTTTCCGCAACACGCATCATCTTTATCTGGAAGCAGACTTAACGCGGGGTGAACGCGTTGACCAGCGCCGCATTAACGCAGGTTATCGGTTTAGTTTCTGATCGGTAAAAGCCGCCTTGCAACTTGCCCTGCTGGTTGTTGCAGGACAAGGCAGGCGGTCTTTCTGTCAGTGGGTGTTACCAATCAACGCCATAATCTCTTCACTGCTGCCGGTTTCACCCAGACGCGGAAAGATCCGACTGATGCTGTTGTGATGGGTATCGGCATTAAGGTCGGTCATCGCATCGGTGGCTAACGTGACGTTGTAACCTGATTCATACGCCTGACGGGCCGTGGACTCGACGCCGATGCTGGTCGCAATCCCGCAGATCACGACCTGGGTAACGCCACGCGCCTGCAGTTCGTCATGCAGTGTGGTGCCGTGAAATGCACCCCAGGTTTTCTTGGTGACGGTAAGGTCATCCTGCTGAGGCGTCATCGCCGGAACCAGCGTGGCCCAGTCGGCAGGCAATTCGCCGCTGTGACGTCCCTGCTCATTGCGGCCCGGTGCGGCACCGGCCACGTTCACCAGTACCACAGGCAGCTGGTGCGCGCGAAAGGCCTCTGCCAGTGCGGCACAACGATCGATTACCGGCTCTGGCGCATGCACCAGCGGCAGCGCCACAATGCCATGTTGCAGGTCGATAACAATCAGCGCAGTTTTTGCATCAAGTGTGGTTACAGCCATGTTGGATCCTCAGGGTTATTCGTCAGCGAGTCGTTGCAGCAGAGGGAGAACGTCGGTCAGTTGCTGCTGTTCTGCCGGGCTCAGCCGGGCCGCCAGCGTCCGCACCAGCCAGTCCTCGCGCATTGCCCGGCTCGACGTGATGACCGCCAGACTTGCGGGCGTCGGAAGATAACGCGTTTTGCGACCATCATGGGGATCAGGCTCGCCTGTCACCAGGCCTGACGCCAGTAAACCAGCTACGGTCGCGCCCATCGACTGGGTTCGTACGCCCTCAGCCGCAGCCAGTTGCGTCACCGTCATCGCCCCGTCGCGCACCAGATGGCCCAGCACCGCCACCTGGGACCAGGTCAGTTCCCCGGGCGGGGCTGACTCGCGCAGGCGTCGCGCCAGCTTACCCACCAGCATCCGTAGTATGGCGGCGGAATCTGTCAAATCGCTCATTGTCCCTCTCTGTGAACCGGCAAAAGTATAGAGATACGAAGGTAAACTGTGTAGTTTGCGCCCGTATCAATTTGTAACGTCAGGCCGTTGCGGGTAGTGAATCAGGCTGTGAAAACGCAGCGGTGTGCTGAGCGGGTTGCGGTAGCTGTGCGGCATATCGGCCTCAAAGCGGAACGCCTCACCCGCGAGCAGGCGCCGCCAGACCTCTCCGACCGCCAGCAGCAGTTCGCCCTCAATAACCACCACCTGCTCCACACAGCCTGCTTCGTGGGGCGACGAGTGGCTCTGCGCACCCGCCGCCAGCTCCACCGCCAGCAGTTCAAACCGCAGCTTTGGATCGTAAGGCAGCAGAGGCCGGACGGCCATCCCGGCGTCAGGCTGACTGAATCCCGGCGCAGCCCCGGAGGCGATCACCCGGGAGTCGATGAAAAACGAAAAAGGAACGTTAAACCCGGTGGCGATCTTCCACAGCGTGGCGATGGTCGGGCTGGATTCGCCGCGCTCAATCTGCCCCAGCATCGCTTTACTGACGCCGGTTCGCTCCGCCGTCAGCGTCAGACTCCAGCCGTTGGCCTGACGCAACTGCCTGAGCGCATCGCTCAGGTGTTGCTGAAAATCCGCCATTATTTCTCCTGATTGGCATGCTGAATAAAAATAACAGACCAAGAGTGTAACACTTGTGCGTTATAGCGCACTATGCCACGCTGTACGCTATAACGCACAACCCGATTGAGAAGTGAGAGATGACACGAGCGGAACAGGCCTCATTTACTCTGCCGATGCTGGTTTCCGGCTTTGTTGCCGTACTGGTAGGCTACAGCAGCAGCGGCGCGATTATCTATCAGATGTTTCAGGCGGCGGGCGCTACGCCCGCGCAGATCGGCGGCTGGCTGTCGGTTCTGGGTCTTGCACAGGGAATCGTCTCTCTTTGCCTGTCGCTGCGCTACCGGATGCCGGTGCTTGCCGCCTGGTCCACGCCCGGCGCGGCGCTGCTGGCGACCAGTTTTCACGGCGTCACGCTGAATGAGGCGGTAGGGGTTTTCCTCTTTGCCAACCTGCTGATTGTACTTTGTGGCGTGACTGGCCTGTTCGCCCGTCTGATGAACCACATCCCCGCCTCGCTGGCGGCGGCGATGCTGGCGGGTATTCTGCTGCGCTTCGGGCTGCAGACCTTCGCCGATTTGCAGAGCAACTTCACTTTATGCGGCAGCATGTGCCTGGCCTGGCTGCTCGCGCGCCGCTGGCTGGCCCGCTACGCCATCCTGGTGACACTGCTGGCAGGCATCTTGGTCGCTCTGGCACAGCACGCCATCCATTTTCCGCCGCAGGCGGTCAGACTGGCACTGCCGGAGCCGATCATGCCGCACTTTACCCTGACCCTGCTGCTGGGCACAGGCCTGCCCTATTTTCTGGTCACAATGGCGTCGCAGAATGCGCCCGGCATTGCAACCCTGCAGGCGCACGGCTATCGTCCGCCCGTCTCTGCCCTGATGACCCGCACCGGGCTGACGGCACTGCTGCTGTCGCCGTTTGGCGGTTTTTCGGTCTGCGTCGCCGCGATCACTGCCGCCATCTGCATGAGCGAGGAGGTCGATCCCGACCCCCGGAAACGCTGGCGTGCGGCGGTACTGGCCGGCGTTTTCTATCTGCTGGCAGGCGCATCAGGCGCGCTGATCGCCGTGCTGTTCAGCGCCCTGCCTGCGGTACTGATCGAGGCGCTCGCCGGTCTGGCCCTGCTGGCCACCCTGGGCGGCAGCCTGCAACGGGCACTGGAGCAGCCAGCGGAACGTGACAGCGCGCTGATTACCTTTCTGATCACCGCGTCGGGCGTATCACTGCTGGGCATCGGACCCGCTTTCTGGGGACTGAGCGGGGGCATACTCGCTCACCTGCTGCTGGTGCGCAAAACGGGCTGAAGATCGCATTGTTCTGAAATTGCGGTTATTTTTACGTCAGCCCGCGAAAAAAACAGTGGATTTAGCCCCTTTTCTGCCGTTTGATTTGTCATTGCCCGGCGTAAAATCAATTTAATCGTCGATAACACGCGATTTTCTGCCTCAGACAACGACCGATAAGGGCCCAACAGGTGGCAAAAACTTTTCTGCGCAGCGGTAAATTAGATGCTGTTCTGGCGCTAGGTGAAAATGGCCAGCCGGTCTACGCCTCAGCACTGCAAATTCGTGAAACGCTGCGCCTGCGCCGTCAGAGCGCACTGGCAGATTGCCTGGCGATCCCGCAGGCCAATGAACGGGGCGATCGCCTCGACTGGTATGCTCCTTTCAACGGTCGGGTAAAATCCTGGCTGGGCGCGAGCGATCATGAACGTCGCGCGGCCCTGCAGCAGCTCACTGCCTGCCAGCAGGATATGCAGGATCTCAGCACGCGCGCGCGCGCGGCGGAGAACCCCGCCATGCGGCTGTTTGGTGCGTTGCTGAGCAAAACCCTGCAGTTTCCCGATCAGCAATATGTCTATCTGGTGGATGGCAAACCGGTCATCACGTTCTGGGGCTTTGTCGATGCCCAGGCACGCAGCCGCGATGATCCGCTGGCCTGTCTGCGCGATACGCTTGAGGAGAACCTGCCGGTCGCGCTGGTTGAGCCGCTGCCCGAGCTGCCAGTCGCGCCCGTGGCCGCCGAACCCGTGCTGATGGCGGAACCTGCACCTGAAGCGGTGGAAGAACCGCAGCCGGTGGTGATGACGCCTGAGCCGGTGCAACAGAAACCTGCCCCGGCGCGCCGCCCTTTACGTGTCTGGTATCTGCTGCCGCCGGTGGCGATTGCGGCCGCCGTCGTGGTGGCGGTGCTGCTGCATCGTCCCGCATCCGAAGCGCCGGTTGAGAGCGCGAAAGTCAGTGCAGAACCTGCGACGACGCCGGTTGCGGTTGCGTCGCCAACATCGGCCGCTGCGCCAGCCCAGGCCGCGGCGACGCCCGCTGTCGCGCCCCCTGCCGTGATGGCCGCCGCGGAGAATCTCCCGGAGACGCTGCCGCAGAAACCGGCCAGCGTCGCAGCGCCTGAAGCCGCACCGACCGCCTCATCTGCTACCCTTGCCAGTGTAGTGACGCCTGCGGTGCCGGCCCGCCCCGATGACCTGATCGTTACGCCTGATGCGGTGCGCGAAGGTCAGGTTCAGGTCATCGATGGCCGCTGGCGCGTCACCATCAACCAGATGCCAACACCGACCGGTAAACCGCCGGTGATGCGTTTCCAGTTCAAAAATGGCAAAGGCAGCGTGCAGGTGACTCAGGGTAATACCAGCTGCAAAGCGGATGTCAGCGCGGCCATGACCAGCGCCGGCAACCTGGTCATTGAGAGCCGTTACACGGCGAAGTGCCAGAACGGTTCGCGCTACCGTATGCCGCTGCTGGTCTGCCACGCGAGTATCGGTGCCGCAGTGTGCGAAGCGCAGTATGCGGAAGACCGGATCTTCCCGATGACGATTAAGCGTGAGAGTAAATAACGATGCTGGCTCCCCTGATCGATGACAAACAAAAAATTACGCTGATTGAAAACAGCGGTGTGCAGTTTCTTGATTTCGGCCTGCAGCTCTCTGCCACCCCGGCGCGTCGCCAGTTCGTGCGTCAGACCGCCAACGGCCCGCTGCTGCGCCTGAACGTTGACGGCAACAGCGGCAGGTTCCTGCTCTACCCGGAAGATGGCGGTGCCGCAGAAGTGGTGCGCCCGGAGTCCGATATCGCGCTGGCCGACTCCCTTACGCTTCTGTCCGCCTGCTGGCTGCCGCTGCCCATGCTGCGCTGCGCTAGCGGACGCCGTTTCATCGGCGGCCCGGAAAACTGGGCGCGGATGCGTCTGGTCGCCCTGCCCGCCCCTGATGCGGCGGGCAATACCCATCGCGTCACCCTGGCGTTCGACACCCGCTGTGTCGCGGAGCAGGATGGCGGCGAACAGCTTGGCCTGACGCCCGCTGATGCGCAAAACGGCGTGACCTTCGCGCTCGCCTGGCACAACTATGAACTGGGCGACTTTCTCGATCTCACCTGGGTTGACGGCTGGCTACGGGAAATTTTTACCGACCGCGTCGGCGATCGTCGTGAACAGGCGATCAATCAGGCGCTTCGCGAATTTGAGTATCAGGCGCACTATCTCAATCTGCTGGAGCTACTGGGCGAACAGCTCGACCTCAGCGAGATCCATATTCAGGCCGCCACGCTGCAGACCCCGGCCGTCAGCGTCGACATCATTCTCGACGTCGGCAATTCCCATACCTGCGGCATCCTGGTGGAAGATCACCCGGAAGAGAGCAACGGCCTGAAGCAGACCTATGAACTGCAGCTGCGCGATCTCGCCCAGCCGCATCAGGTTTATAATGAGCTGTTCGACAGTCGCCTGGAGTTTGCTGAAGCACACTTTGGCAAGGCAAACTTCTCGCTGGAGAGCGGCCGCGAACAGGCCTTTATGTGGCCTTCTCTGACGCGTGTCGGACGTGAAGCGAGCCGTCTGGCGCTGCAGCGCGCAGGACTGGAAGGCAGCACCGGCCTCTCCAGCCCGCGCCGCTATCTCTGGGATGAGGCGCGCTATCAGCCAGGCTGGCGCTTTAACACGCCGGGTGAGCAGAGCGAGCCGCTGGCCTATGCTGCGCCGTTTACCACCCTGCTGAACGACGAAGGCCAGCCGCTTTCGACGCTGTCGCCGGACGACCGCCTGCCGGTCTTTTCCCCTCACTACAGCCGCAGCTCGCTGATGACCTTTATGCTGTGCGAGCTGCTGGCGCAGGCACTGATGCAGATGAACAGTGCTGCTCAGCGTCAGCGGATGCCACAGAGTCACGCGCCGCGTCAGCTGCGCCATGTCATCCTGACGCTGCCTTCGGCGATGCCGAAGCCAGAGCGCGAAATCTTCCGTCGCAGAATGCAGGAGGCGCTGACGCTGGTCTGGAAAGCCGAAGGCTGGCTGACCGACGAGGATGAGCTGGCTCCGGCACTGCCGCGTCAGAGTCCAAAACCGCTGCCGGACGTGCAGATGGAGTGGGATGAGGCGACATGTGGTCAGATGGTCTGGCTGTTCAACGAAACACAAGTCAACTTTGCCGGTCGCGCTGAAGACTTTTTCAGCAGCATGGCGCGCCCGGATCGTCCGCGTGAAGCGGATGAGCTGCCCGGCAAGAGCCTGCGCATCGCCTCGATCGATATCGGTGGCGGCACCACCGATCTGGCGATCACCCAGTATCGCCTGGATGATGGTCAGGGTAACAATGTCAAAATCACACCGCGCCTGCTGTTTCGTGAAGGGTTCAAAGTGGCGGGCGACGATATCCTGCTGGATGTGATTCAGCTGTGGATTCTGCCTGCGCTGCAACAGCACCTGCAGAAAGCGGGCCTGGCCCTGACCGATCCACTGATGAACAAACTCTTTGGTCACGATAGCCGTATGGACGGTCAGGCTACGCTACGTCAGCAGGTGACGTTACAGCTCTTTATTCCGCTGGCACAGGCCGTGCTGGAACGCTACGAAAACTGGGATCCGCTGGAGAGCCACGCCGAGATCAATGCGCTGTTCGGCGAGCTGATTGAACAGGTGCCAGGCGAAGCGGTGCTGGCGTTTGTGAACGGCGAGATTCAGCGCGAGCTGGGCGGTCACGGCCGCTTCGACCTGCTGCAGGTGCCGCTGGTGGTCAGCCTGTCGCAGCTTCACGGCGAATTTATGCAGCACCGCATGGCGATCATTCCGGCGCTGCGCTCAATGTGTGAAGTGGTATCGCTCTATCAGTGTGACGTGCTGCTGCTGACCGGCCGGCCGTCGCGTTTCCCGGGCATTCAGGCGCTGGTGCGCCATCTGCAGCCGCTGCCGGGCAGCCGCATTCTGTCGCTGGAGGGCTATCACACCAGCGACTGGTATCCGTTTAACAAGCATGGCCGTATCGATAATCCGAAGTCTACTGCGGCGGTGGGTGCAATGCTCTGCCTGCTGGCGCTGGATCTGCGTCTCAGCAGTTTCTGGTTCCGCGCGGGCGATTTTGAGCCTTACTCGACGATTCGCTACCTGGGCATGCTCGATGAAAACCAGGCGCTGACCGATGAGAATCTCTGCTACAGCGAAATCGATCTCGACGATCCTGATTATGCGCTGGATAAAAAAAGCAGTTTTCGTATCCGCGGCAACGTCTGTCTGGGTTTCCGCCAGCTCGATAACGATCGCTGGCCCGCCTCGCCGCTCTACAGCCTGACGCTCAACGACGCCACACTGGCGCGCAAAGTGGCCGGGGAGAGCGTGCTGCGCATCCGCCTGGCGGTGAAAGCCGGTCCGGGAGCCACCGGCCCGGAAAATCTGGTGCTGAGCGATGCGCGTCTGGACGACGGTACCCGCGTGCCGCTGGAGCAGTTAAGTCTGAAGCTGAATACCCTGTCGGCCACCGGCAATGCCAATGCGCAATACTGGATTGACAGCGGGAGCGTATGTAAACGATGAAAGCCCTGAAACCCCGCCAGCCGCAGACGCTGGCAAAACGCCTGAACCTGCTGCAGGATGCCCTGAATCAGAGCCTGGCCTGGATTGAAGAAAACCGTGAACAGTCGCCGCGCCTGGCGCTGGAAGCGGAAACCCTGACGCTGCAACTGCGTCAGGCGCGCGTACAGACCCAGGCGCTGGCGCAGCAGGTCGCACGTCCGGTGACGCTGGCGCTGTTTGGTCAGTCGCAGGCCGGAAAAGCCTGGCTGCTGAATGAGATGGTGGCTGACGCCCAGGGCCAGTTAATGACCCGCATGGGTGACAAGCTGCTGAGCTGGTTCCAGCATATCAATCCCGGCAACCTCGATTTTGCGACGGCAACCCGTTTCAGCCATCAGCGTGAGCCGCTCTCCGGCGAGTGGCCGGTTGAACTGGCGCTGCTGAGCGAGGCTGAGATCGTACGGCTGATGGTCGCCTGTGCCGGTGAGCGCGCGCCCGACACCGCGCAGATCGACAGCGCGCTGCAGCGCCTGCAGCGTCATCGTCTGGCGACGCCGCTGGCGGGCCTGGAAGGCGATGCGCTGGTGACGCTCTGGTCCTGGTGCCGACGCCGTCCGCACTACGATGCCCGGCTCGATCGCCATTTCTGGCCGCAGGCAGTTGAACTGGCGCCCTGGCTGAGTGTGGATGACCGCGTACAGCTCTTTTCGCTGCTCTGGCCGTCGCAACCGGCACTCAATGAGATGCTGCGCAGCCTGCTGCATCTGCGTCATCAGCTGCGCAACAGCAGCCGCCTGCTCGCGCCCCTGAGCCTGCTCACCGATGCGTCACTGCTGCCGGCTGAACAGCTGATTGTGCCCGCCAGCGACCAGGATCAGCAGCAACGGGTCGAAGTCTGTCCGCTGAATGGCAACCGTATTGGCAAGGCACAGCATGTGCCGCTGGGTTTGCTGGCTCTGCTGACCCTGGAGGTGCTGGTGCCGCTTTGCTCCACACCGCGCACCGCACTCTATGACGATGCCGACATGCTTGAACTGCCCGCGCCCGGTCAGCCCGCTGACGCAATCGTGCAGGATGACCGGCAGCGCCTGCGTCAGCAGGAGCCGTTACGGGCGCAGTTGCTGGAGCAGAAACGCGCACTGCTGCCCGGCTTCTACGCTACCCGGCAGGCAATCGACCTGCTGATTGTCTGCACCGCCGCCAGCCAGCGTCAGGATGCCAGTCTGGTGAGCGAGTCACTGCGTGAATGGCAGCGTCAGCAGCCTGTGCAGGAATCTGGCGGGAAACCCCGGCTTATCTGGGCGATTACTCCTTTCGATAGCCGCCATCAGCAGGTCAACGTGGATGAAGCCGTGCAGCGCCAGATGGGACAGCCTGGTCAGCACTGGGGATCGATGCTGGCCCTGGATCGCGCGGGCGTTGACCGCATGGCGAGCTGGTTACAGGATGAGATGCAGCCGGAGGCCCGCCGCGACATGTTGCTGGCGCAGCTGGCACAGATTCAGCATACCGTGGTCGAGCGCCGCTTGCTGCCGTGGACCGAAGCGGAAGCCTCACCGGAACAGGCGGACCGTAAACAGAACATCGCCGACACGCTGCTGAAGTGTTTGCAGCATCGTACCGGCCTGCACGGTGAGCTGCTGGAACGCCTGCAGCCGCCGCGTGAGGCACTGCGTCAGCTGTGGCTGAATCAGTCTGCCCTGCCAGGCAGCAAACCAGCCAATCTGCAGGCGCCGGAGAATCAGTTCGGGATTGGATTTGAATTTGACCTGTTCAGCGAAAGTCCGGCTGAAGCGCCGGTTCAGCCGCGTCAGAGTCTGCCGGGCGCGCAGCAGTTTCCGCGTCAGGTGATGCTGCTGTGGCTGGATCATCTGCGTCAGCTGCCGGAGAATCGCAGCCTGCTGGCGTTGCTGAACGTGGATAAGGCGACGATGGAGTGGCTGGTCGAGGAGCTGATCACGGCCGGATTCCGCACCGATATCGCGCAAAAATTGCAACAGGCGCTGCATGAGCCTGACACGCAGAGCGTCAGTCATGAATCCCGTGCCGACCGTCAGGTGACGCGGGCGATGACGGTGCTGGGTGATTTTGTCGCCTGGCTCGGCTTTTTACAGCGGCCTGAAAACGAGCGGCCTGCCAGCCGGGTCAACCGCGGTCAGGTCATCTTTTCACGTCCGCCCGCGCCCAGCGTCAGCTTCGGTGCCGGTCAGCGCCTCACCCGGCTTTCTGCCGCGCCGGCTAACCACACCGCCTACTACATCTACGACTGGCTGGTCGGACTGAATCAGGTCATCATCGAGAACAATGGCTATACCGGCGGCGGCGATCTGCCGTCGCGGGCGCGTGACGCGCTGATTGCCCTGCTTAAGCCGCTGCGCGCCTAATCACTAATCAGGCGCAGCTCGCCCGCCAGCGACTGCGCCGCCTCCTCCAGCAGCGCCAGCACTGGCGCTAAGTCGGGCTGCTGCGCAGCAACGTGCTGCAGCCGCACCGTGGCAGGCAGTGCCATCCCACCGGTCAGCCAGTCCCACAGCGCATCCAGATTATGACCAAAATTTGCCGGGCAGCCGCTCTGCTCAGCAAACTGCTGATAAAAGGCGGCGCGCGTGGTCAGCTGACGCAGGTCAAAAGTCAGATCAAGCATGATCAGGGCACCTGTCTGAAACTGCGGTAGTGATCGGTTGAAAGAAATACGAGGCCGTCTGAGGAGTAGACCAGCCTGTCGGCATCGCGATGACCACAGCGATAGTTCACATCCGCCTCATACCACTGACGACCAGCTCGTGTGGGCAGCCGTTTTTCACGGTTGGCAAAACGATCGCCGCCGATAGCTTTGCCGGGCAACACGTCACACAGATTGCCCTTCTCCGGGTTCCAGCCACGCTTGCGCGCGTCGCTTTTCGTCAGATAGTAATCCGGTAAATGCTGATGCTGCAGAACCCAGCGTGCGACGGTGCGGGCATCGGTGAGGGTAGCGATATCAGGCTGAGCGGGTGCTGAAACACGATTCAGCCAGGGTTTGAGGCCGTAGAAACAGACCGCGAGGACAAGGAAAAGTCCAATCCAGAGTTTTTTTGACATAATGGCATCCGTGGCGACAGGATGCAGATGATACCAGTTTTGCGCGCAGAGAAAAGCGCGGGCCAGACATGCTGGCCCTGGCGAGGTTATGCGGCGTGCGAATCCCCGCTGTGTCGACGCCATGCACCGGGTGCGACACCATACTGACGTTTGAAGCTGCGATTAAAGGATTGCTGTGAATCGAAGCCCAGTGATATCGCCACGTTCAGAATCGGTTCGTCGGTGCTGGTCAGGCGATCGGCTGATTTCTTCAGCTTCTTCACGCGGATGTACTCACCCAGCGGATAGCCCGTGTGTTCTTTGAACATGCGCTGCAGGTGCCACTTGGAGTAACCCGCGCGCTCTGAAACGGTATCCAGATCCAGACGTGCTTCGATATTGTTATCAATCCAGTCGATTAAATCGTGAATAAAGGCGTCACTCATCATTCCAGTCTCTCCTGTCGCCGTGGCGAAAAGTATTAGTATCAGTTGCAGTTACACTTAAGGGTGGCTGACTATGCCATTTAATGCAAGTTTTATTAGTACATTAAATGCCGCACACTTTGTGTGGATTTAACGCATGCTGCTCAGGCTTTCATCGCCCGCGTCAGACCGCACATAAAGTGTATCTGTTATTCTTGCAGTTGCCAGTGACGCCAGCCTACACTCACCGCGATTAATTGCAATCTTGAAAGTTGCAAATATTGACCAGATGGTCACCTGTTACTCTTTATCGCGGAAAGACAATAATGATTACGAACCGGGTTCGTCAGGGCTTGACCCTCTTTGGGATGATACTGCTTATCGCGCAGCTCAGCGGCTGCGACAAGGGAGTTGCGCAAAACGCCCCGCCCGCCCCGCCTGAGGTGAGCGCCGCGCCGGTGCTGATTAAGCCGGTCAGCCAGTGGGACAACTTCAATGGCCGGATAGAGGCGGTGCAGAGCGTGCAGCTGCGTCCACGCGTTTCCGGCTACATCGACGCGGTAAACTATCGCGAAGGCGATGAGGTTCGCAAAGGTCAGGTGCTGTTTACCATCGACGATCGCAGTTACCGCGCGGCGCTGGAGCAGGCCAGAGCGGAACTGGCCCGGGCGCGCAGTCAGGCAAACCTGGCCCGCAGCGAATCGGGCCGCAGCGAGAAGCTGATCGGCACCCAGGCGATCTCCCGCGAAGCCTGGGAACAGCGGCGCGCCGCGGCCAGTCAGGCACAGGCAGAGGTGCTGGCGGCAGAGGCCGCGGTCGATATGGCCCAGCTGAATCTGGACTTTACCCGCGTCACCGCGCCCATTGATGGCCGCGCCAGCCGTGCCATGATCACCGCCGGTAACCTGGTGACCGCGGGCGACAGCGCCAGTGTCCTGACCACGCTGGTGTCGCAGCAGCAGATGTATGTCTATTTTGACGTGGATGAGAACACCTTCCTGCACTATCAGGCGATGGCGCGTCAGGGCCAGCAGCGTCATGCCCTGCCGGTTGAGATTGCGCTGACCGGCGAGCAGGGCTTCCCGCATCAGGGCAAAGTGGATTTCCTGGATAATCAGCTGACCGCCAGCACCGGCACTATTCGCATGCGCGCCCTGCTCGACAATCAGCAGCGTCAGTTTACGCCAGGTCTGTTTGCCCGCGTGCGGCTGCCCGGCAGCGCGCAGTTCGAGGCCATGCTGATCGATGACAAGGCGGTACTGACCGATCAGGATCGCAGGTATGTCTATGTGGTGGACGGTGAAGGCAAGGCGCAGCGGCGTGATATCCAGCCTGGCGCGATGGTGGATGGCCTGCGTATCGTGAAATCGGGTCTGCAAGCCGGAGACCGGGTGATTGTCGCCGGTCTGCAAAAAGTCTTCATGCCGGGCATGCCCGTTACCGCTCAGCAGGTCGCCATGCGCGCGACAGCCGCTCACTAATCCGAGGCCGCTATGGACTTTTCCCGCTTTTTTATCGATCGGCCTATTTTTGCCGCGGTGCTGTCGATTCTGATCTTCGTTACCGGGATGATTGCCATTCCGCTGCTGCCGATCAGTGAGTATCCTGATGTTGTCCCGCCCAGCGTACAGGTGCGTGCCGAATACCCGGGCGCGAACCCGAAAGTGATCGCCGACTCCGTGGCGACGCCACTGGAAGAGGCGATCAACGGCGTTGAGAATATGATGTACATGAAGTCCGTTGCCGGTTCGGATGGCGTGCTGGTGACCACGGTGACCTTCCGTCCGGGCACCGACCCTGATCAGGCGCAGGTGCAGGTGCAGAACCGCGTCGCGCAGGCGGAAGCCCGCCTGCCGGAGGATGTGCGCCGGCTGGGAATCACCACCCAGAAAATGTCACCGACCCTGACGCTGGTCGTACACCTCTTCTCGCCGGACAATACCTACGATTCGCTCTATCTGCGTAACTACGCCACGCTTAAGGTGAAAGATGAGCTGGCGCGTCTGCCGGGTGTTGGTCAGATCCAGATTTTCGGCGCGGGTGAATATGCCATGCGCGTCTGGCTCGATCCCAACAAAGTGGCGGCGCGCGGCCTGACCGCCTCAGACGTGATTACCGCGATGCAGGAGCAGAACGTCCAGGTTTCGGCCGGTCAGCTGGGTGCGGAACCGCTGAAAAAGCAGAGTGATTTTCTGCTGTCGATCAACACTCAGGGACGACTGGAGAACGAGCAGCAGTTCGGCGATATCATCCTGAAAACCTCTGACGACGGTTCGCTGGTGCGGCTGCGCGATGTGGCACGCATCGAGATGGGTTCAGGCAGTTACGCCCTGCGCTCTCAGCTGAACAATAAAGATGCTGTCGGTATCGGTATCTTCCAGGCACCTGGCGCGAACGCCATCGATCTCTCCAATGCGGTTCGCGCCAAAATGGATGAGCTGGCGACCCGCTTCCCCAACGATGTGAAATGGGCCGCACCTTATGACCCGACGGTGTTTGTACGCGACTCGATTAAGGCTGTGGTGCAGACTCTGCTGGAAGCGGTGATCCTGGTGGTGCTGGTCGTGATCCTGTTCCTGCAGACCTGGCGTGCCTCCATCATTCCGCTGCTGGCCGTGCCGGTGTCGGTCGTCGGGACCTTCAGCGTGCTCTACCTGCTCGGTTTCTCGCTCAATACCCTCAGCCTGTTCGGACTGGTGCTGGCCATCGGGATTGTAGTCGATGACGCGATCGTGGTGGTCGAGAACGTCGAGCGTAACATTGAGATGGGACTGTCGCCGCGTGCCGCTGCGCATCAGGCAATGCGCGAAGTCTCCGGGCCTATCATTGCCATTGCGCTGGTGCTCTGCGCGGTGTTCGTGCCGATGGCGTTTCTGTCGGGCGTGACCGGACAGTTCTATAAGCAGTTTGCCACCACCATCGCGATCTCTACCGTGATTTCAGCAATTAACTCGCTGACGCTCTCGCCTGCACTGGCGGCGATGCTGCTGAAAGGCCATGACGCGCCGAAAGATCGGCTGACCCGGATTATTGATGCGCTGTTCGGCTGGCTGTTCCGTCCGTTTAACCGCTTCTTCCAGCGCAGTGCCCATGGATATGAATCGCTGGTTGGCCGCACGCTGCGTCGCCGTGGCGCGGTGTTCGCGGTCTATCTGCTGCTGCTGGCCGGGGCCGGGTTTATGTTCCACACGGTGCCGGGCGGCTTTATTCCAACGCAGGATAAGCTCTATCTGATTGGTGGCGTCAAAATGCCGGAAGGCTCCTCGCTGGCGCGGACCGATGAGGTGATTCGCAAAATGAGCGAAATCGGTATGCAGACGGACGGCGTCGCCTATGCGGTTGCCTTCCCCGGCCTGAATGCCCTGCAGTTCACCAATACGCCGAACAGCGGCACGGTCTTCTTTGGTCTGAAGCCCTTCAACGAGCGTAAGCATACGGCAGCCGAGATTAACGCGGAAATCAATGCGAAGATCGCCCAAATCCAGCAGGGCTTTGGCTTCTCTATTATGCCACCGCCGATCCTCGGGCTGGGTCAGGGATCAGGCTATTCGCTCTATGTGCAGGATCGCGCCGGTCTGGGCTATGGCGCATTGCAGACAGCGATCAATACGCTGTCAGGCAGCATCATGCAGACGCCGGGTATGCACTTCCCTATTTCCTCCTATCAGGCCAACGTGCCGCAGCTGGATGTTCAGGTCGATCGGGACAAAGCGAAAGCGCAGGGTGTGTCGCTGACCGCGCTGTTCAGCACGCTACAGACCTATCTCGGCTCTTCTTACGTGAATGACTTCAACCGTTTTGGCCGAACCTGGCGGGTGATGGCGCAGGCGGATGGGGAGTTCCGCGACAGCGTTGAGGATATTGCGAACCTGCGAACCCGCAACGATCGCGGCGAGATGGTGCCGATTGGCAGCATGGTCAACATTACCACCACTTACGGTCCCGATCCGGTGATCCGTTATAACGGCTATCCGGCGGCGGATCTGATCGGTGATGCCGACCCGCGCATCCTCTCCTCCGCACAGGCGATGAGCCAGCTGGAAGTGATGTCCGGTCAGCTCCTGCCCAACGGCATGAACATCGAGTGGACCGACCTGAGTTATCAGCAGTCAACCCAGGGTAACACGGCGCTGATCGTCTTCCCGATGGCGGTGCTGCTGGCCTTCCTGGTGCTGGCCGCGCTCTATGAGAGCTGGACGCTGCCGCTGGCGGTCATCCTGATTGTGCCAATGACGCTGCTCTCTGCGCTGTTTGGCGTCTGGCTGACCGGCGGCGACAACAACGTCTTCGTGCAGGTCGGACTGGTGGTGCTGATGGGACTGGCATGCAAGAACGCGATTCTGATCGTCGAGTTCGCGCGGGAGCTGGAGATGCAGGGCAAAAGGATTACAGACGCGGCGCTGGAAGCGTGCCGCCTGCGTCTGCGCCCCATCGTGATGACCTCCATCGCCTTTATCGCCGGTACGGTGCCGCTGATTCTGGGGGAAGGCGCGGGCGCCGAAGTGCGGGGCGTGACCGGCATTACGGTCTTCTCCGGGATGCTGGGCGTGACGCTGTTCGGTCTGTTCCTGACGCCGGTGTTCTATGTCGCCCTGCGCAAGCTGGTGACGCGCCGGTCAGGTGATGCCGAAACTGTGACGGCGTAAACCCGCAACGTTGAAAGGGGCGATCGGATGATCGCCCCTTTTTTGTCTGTGACTGGCAGCAGGCCGTTTAGCACTGTCTTAACTTTTCATTCAGCGTTTCGACAATAAACGCATTCAGCGAAGTTTCATTTTGCGCAGCAGCCTGAGACAGGCGCTCGCCCATTGATTCCGGATAGCGCAACGTAAAGGTTTTCGTTTTTTCCTGCAGCGCGTAAGGATCAATGCCGGAGGCGGCACAATCTTCCAGATATTCGCGTAGCGATATCGCTCCCTCTTTGTGCAGACCCTGCACACTGTCGGAGACAAAATCACAATAACCGGACAGGCCGGTAAAGCGACCGCGGAACAGATTGATTTCGGGAACGCAGGTAATCACTGCGGGTTGCCCGGCGACGGTGATTAATGAATTTGAACGCTTATTCATAAGGATCGACTCAGAGCATAAGTGCCTGTCCGACAAGATGCCCATAAAAAAAGCCGCTCATCAGCGGCTTTTTTTGCAGAGTTCTTCACTCTCTTCGGGTTCGGGTTCGGGTTCCGGCACGGCAGTGCAGTTGCTGGTATCGCGCTTTTTCAGCTCATTCAGCGCGTCGGCCACGGTGCGTTTTGCCAGCACATCCAGTGACGCCTGCTCGGCTTCGTCGGCGATCGACTTAAAGTACCAGCAGAGGTTGGCGCTGACCAGACAGCGCGGCGCGACGTCGGGACGCGCAGCCCAGATTTTTTTATCCTCAATGACGGAGACATAGATATCCCTGAGGGTAATCTCCGCAGCTGGACGGCCCAGATGAATTGAGCCGGTTCGGCCCAGCGTCGAAACGATAATGCCATCGCGGGTCAGCGGGACCATCAATTTTCGTATGAAACTGGGATTCGCTTCCAGCCCGTAAGCCAGAATCGCGCTGGTAGAGCGTTTTCCCATTTGCTCCGCCATCGCTACGCTCAGAACCATTTGCAAAGCTGTCGGGAAGCGGTAATCAAGCATTTATTTATCCTGAGTTGCGGTGCATCTTCTTGTTTTATTGCCGCGTAAATGAACAATCAATGAGCAATAAATATAACAAACACTGTTGCTTTTTTGAAGCAAAGCGGCAGTCACAAGGCACGTATTCACCAAAGGCAGAAGTCCGATAGCACAAGCTGCTTAGCCTGTTCACTGCCCTGTTCCGGCGAAATCTGAAGCCAGACGCCTTCACGCAAAACGGGTCGATACCGCCGGTAATCGCCGCTTCAGCGCCATCACCAGCATCACGTTAATGATTGCCAGCGCGCAAAGCAACCATAGCGTGGCTGATGCGCCCATCTTTTCAAAGACATATCCACCAATCAGCGGCGTCAGCGCCTGCCCCATCAGTGCCGGCCGCGCCATCTTACCCATCACGATCGCGTAAGACTCTGGTTTGACCATCGCCAGCGGTAAAGTTCCACGCACAATGGCACGTAAGCCATTTCCTGCGCCATAAAGCACCATACTCAGCAGCGCCATCTGCGGCATGAATGCCAGCAACAACAGCCCCAGTGCCACCAGCCCGACAGAAAAAAAGGCGGTACGGATAGGATGACTGCGTTTAAAAGCGACATCGACAATACGGGAGCCCACCTGACACGGACCAATCACGGCGCTGATCTCCAGCGCCGAAGCCAGCGTATGGCCACTCGCCTGCAACAGCGTAATAAGCTGCACGGAAACAGCGGTCATGATCACCGAAGCCAGGGTAAAAATGGCGCAGAGCAGCCAGAAAAGCGCTGTCGAAATTTCTGCCGTGGCCGGCTGCGCCGGACGCTTTTTTACTGACCGGGTGAGATGACCGGCAGGCAGCGCAAACAGATAGGCAGGCAGCACGCACGCCACCATCAGCGCAGCAATGATCAACGAGGCCTCCCGCCAGCCAAAACCGTGGATAAGCAGTGCTGTTCCCGGCCAGGCCAGCGTGGTGCAGAAACCGGAAATCAGCGTGATCCCGGTGATGGCAGCCCGTGCCTGACCGCCATAGCAGGTGCCCAGCGTGGCAAACAGCGCATCATACAGGCCCATCGCCATACCCACGCCGATAATGACCCAGGCAAACAGAAACAGTGGCAACGCGTGACTGAACGCCATGATGACCAGCCCTGCCGCCATCACCAGCCCACTTAGCGCCAGCAGGAGACGGCCACCGGTACGAGCTATTAATCTGCCTGCCAGCGGTGACAGCAGGCCCGACACCAGAATGCCGAGCGACAGTGCACCGTAAATCCACTGCCGGGACCAGCCCGTCTCAGCCGCGATGGGATTCGCCATCACCGCCATCAGGTAAAACGATCCTCCCCAGGAAAGTATTTGCACGCAGCCAAGGGTGAAAATGGCGGCGATGCCCGGTTTAATGTTCTGATTCACTTAGACTCTCTTCGTTAGCAGGCAAACTGTTTTATAGCATGTTCTGCCCGCAGCCTGCATGCATCACGCCTTTCCGGCCTGATGACCGGCAGCGCGCACGTTTTTGATAATAGCGTTACTAGTATGTTGTAACTATAATGTTCTTGCATCTGCGGCAGGCTTCTGCCACATTATGAACGTTGTAACTATGGAGACCGCCAATGACGCGCTACGACTTAGTGGCTGATATGCATCAGTGTGTAAACGATCTGGAACAGGCGCTGGGAGAACTGCGGCGGCAGATTGAAGCGCAGTCTCTGCTCATCGCACGGGTCTTCAGCCTGCCGCCTGTCGTAAAAGGCCGCGAACACGAGGCGATTACGCAGATTACCGTCGAGCAGCATCTCGGTGAGCGTGCGTTAACCATGGCGCTGGACCACTACTGTCGCCTGTTTATGCAACATCAGTCAGAACAGCTGAGCACCAAGGCTGCCGTGCGCCTGCCGGGTGCCCTCTGCATTGAGTGCGACGCGCAGCAGGAAGCGGAAATCGGCGCGCGGGTGACGGTCATCAATCAGCTGAAAGCGCGGCTGGAGCAGCTGATTACCGTGGATTCGGGCCTGCCAAGTGAAGCACGCTTTGAGTTTGTCCACCAGCATCTGCGCGGGTTAATCACGCTGAACGCCTACCGCACGATTACTCTGCTCAGCGCACCAGACAGCCTGCGCTTCGGCTGGGCGAATAAGCACATCATCAAGAATCTCAAACGCGAAGAGGTGATAGCTCAGCTGGAGAAAAGCCTGAAAGCGGGACGCGCTCAGGCGCCGTGGTCTCGCGAACAGTGGGCAGAAAAAGTGCAGGAGGAACTGGCCAGCGTGCGCGCCCTGCCCGCCTCGGCACGGCTCAAAATCAAACGTCCGGTGAAAGTTCAGCCGGTGGCGCGCGTCTGGCGTGCCGATGAGCAAAAACAGACCCAGCTGGCCTGCCCGTCACCGATTCTGGTGATCTGTCGCGATCGCAGTCAGGTGCCGGTGCTGGGCGAGTTGCTTAACTATGATGCAGACAATATCAGGCATCGTCATAAGCCTGCCGCTGAACCCCTGAATCTGCTCATCCCCCGACTCCATTTGTGGGTGGATTGCCCGATATAATGCAGAGGCCAGCTTCCGCTGGCCTCTGTTGTCGCTTACGACTTCATGCTGCCGACCATCTCTTCCGGCCGTACCCAGGCATCGAACTCCTCTTCTGTCAGATAGCCCAGCTTCAGCGCCGAGCCTTTCAGCGTCAGCCCCTCTTTATGCGCCTTTTTGGCAATTTCAGCGGCTTTGTCGTAACCAATATGCGTATTGAGCGCCGTTACCAGCATCAGCGACTCATTCAGCAGCTGGTCAATACGCTCGCGCACCGGCTCGATGCCGACCGCGCAGTGGTGATTAAAGCTGTCGATGCCATCCGCCAGCAGGCGAACGGATTGCAGGAAGTTATGGATGATCATCGGACGGAACACGTTAAGCTCAAAATTACCGGACGCACCGCCCATGTTGATCGCTACGTCGTTCCCCATTACCTGGCAGCAGAGCATGGTCATGGCTTCGCACTGGGTCGGATTGACTTTACCCGGCATGATCGAGCTGCCAGGTTCATTTTCCGGAATGGCGATTTCGCCGATGCCGCAGCGCGGGCCGGACGAGAGCCAGCGCACGTCGTTAGCAATTTTCATCAGTGAGGCGGCCAGCCCTTTCAGTGCGCCATGCGCATGAACCAGCGCATCACAGGTCGCCAGCGCCTCAAACTTATTCGGCGCCGTGACAAAGGGCTGCTTCGTCAGATCGGCCAGCGCTTTCGCCACCCGCACCGCATATTCCGGATGGGTGTTCAGGCCGGTGCCGACAGCGGTGCCACCCAGCGCCAGCTCCGCTACGTGCGGAATGCTCTGCTCAATATGCTTCAGGTTATGCTCCAGCATCGCCACCCAGCCGGAGATCTCCTGGCCCAGCGTCAGCGGCGTCGCATCCTGCAGATGCGTACGGCCAATCTTGACGATGTCCTTAAAGGCGTCAGATTTCTGGCTCAGCGTCTTTTTCAGCACCTGAATCTGCGGAATCAGCTGTTCGCGCAGCGCGATGACGGCAGCCACATGCATGGCAGTCGGGAAGACGTCGTTGGAACTCTGGCTCTTGTTCACATCATCATTAGGATGTACCAGCCGCGACATCCCGCGCTCGCCGCCCAGCAGTTCGCTGGCGCGGTTTGCCAGTACTTCATTCATATTCATGTTGGTCTGCGTACCGGAGCCGGTCTGCCAGACCGCCAGCGGAAACGCCTCTGCATGCTGGTCAGCCAGCACCTCATCAGCCGCGCGGACAATCGCATCGGCGCGTTCAGCGGGCAGCAGACCCAGATCGCGGTTGACGCTGGCGGCCGCCCGTTTGGTCAGCGCCAGGGCATGCACCAGCGCCGTGGGCATTTTTTCGGTTGAGATGCGGAAGTGCTCCAGTGAGCGCTGCGTCTGCGCGCCCCACAGTTTGTCTGCCGGTACGTCGATGGGGCCCATTGAATCTTTCTCAATGCGGTTGGCTGCCATGAATACATCTCCTTCACCTTGTTTTTAAAAGAATGTGCACCCGTTCTGGCGATCGTCCAGGGTACACCGGATAGCAATACACAATAATTTAACATTATCAGAGCTTAGCGCCGTTTGGGATCGGGTCGCTATTTTTAACGACCGTTTCTGCTTTAATAACGACCATAATTTTTGTGCTCCGGGAGTTCGTGATGCAGAAAATGAACAACTCACTGCAAAATTATGCCTGGGGCAGCCAGACAGCGTTCACCCGCCTCTACGGGATTGCCAATCCGCAGGGGCTGCCGATGGCAGAACTCTGGATGGGTGCGCATCCGAAAAGTCCCTCCACCGTGTCTGACCGGGGCCAGCCGCGATCGCTGCGTGAGGTCATCGCGGCCAATCCTGTCGCTATGCTGGGTGAAGCCGTTGCACAACGTTTTGGTGAACTGCCCTTTCTTTTCAAAGTCCTCTCCGCCGACCAGCCACTGTCTGTCCAGGTTCACCCCAGTAAACCTGCCGCAGAGGCAGGCTTTGCCCGGGAAAACGCGGCAGGGATCCCCCTGACGGCAGCGGAGCGCAACTACAAAGATCCCAACCATAAGCCGGAGCTGCTCTACGCGCTGACCCCCTTTCAGGCGATGAACGGTTTCCGCACGCTGACGGAGATAAAGTCGCTGCTGGAACCCCTCGCAGGCGCCCATCCGCAGATCGCCCACTTTCTGCAGCATCCCGACCTGACGACGCTGGCCACACTCTTCTCCGCCCTGCTCTCGCTGGAGGGTGAGCCGAAGTCGCGGGCGCTGGATATCCTGAAATCAGTGCTGCGTGTGCAGCAGGGTGAGCCGTGGCAGACCATCCACGCTATCGCGGCGGACTATCCCGACGACTGCGGCCTGTTTTCACCGCTGCTACTGAATGTGATAACGCTGCAGCCGGGCGATGCGATGTTTCTTTATGCTGAAACGCCGCACGCCTACCTGAAAGGCGTGGCGCTGGAGGTGATGGCCAACTCTGATAACGTCCTGCGCGCCGGGTTAACCCCGAAATATATCGATGTCGCCGAACTGATGGCCAACCTGAAGTTTGAAGAGAAACCGGTCAGCAAGTTACTGATCGCGCCAGCGCAACAGCGCCATGCTCTCCACTTCCCGGTTCCGGTAGAGGATTTTGCCTTCGCCATTCACACGCTCAGCGCCGCGCCGCAATCGCTGGCGCAGCAGAGCGCCGCCCTGTTGTTCTGCATTGAGGGCCAGGCAATGGTTGTCAGAGGCGATAAGCAACTGACGCTGAAACCCGGTGAGTCCTGCTTCGTTCCCGCCTGTGAATCGCCCGTGTCGGTAGCCGGAACGGGCCGTCTGGCGCGGGTATTTAATGACCTGAGGTGAACCGGCTGACGAAGGGCCGGTTAACTGCTATTATTTCAACCTATTAGCATTTAAACGCCTGCGGGCGTTTTTCTTCGGTCGCCAGGGCACACCTGCGGCGTTAGCGGACTCAAGGATAAGGACGAATCAGCAATGAAAAAGACCAATGTTGCCGTAGGTGTCATCATCGCACTGGGTGTAATCTGGACTGGCGCGGCATGGTTCACGGGCAAACAGATTGAAAGCCACAGGGATCAGCTGGTCCAGAATGCTAACGCGCAGCTGAATGCTTATGCCCCCAACAGCCGACTGAAAATCAGCTATCAGGATTATCAGCGCGGTGTGTTCAGCAGCAAAGTGAATCTGGTGATTCAGGCCAGCTCGCAGACCGAGGATAATCCGCTGCTCAAGCCTGGCCAGAGCCTCATACTGAACGAAACCATCGACCACGGCCCCTTCCCGTTTGCGCAGCTGAAGCATTTCAACCTGATCCCGAGCATGGCTTCGGTTCATACCGAACTGGCGAACACCGATGCGGTGAAGAAGCTGTTTGAGCTGACCGGCAATAAATCGTTGATCAACGCGGATACCCGTATTGGTTACAGCGGTGCGACTGATACGGCGCTGCGCATCCTGCCTGTTGACTATCAGAACGCACAAAGCGGCGAACGTCTGGCGACCAATGGCGGCACCTTCAACGTCAGCGCGGACAACAAAGGCGACAAAGTGTCGCTCGACAGCGACGTGGATAGCCTGGCGCTGACCAGCAAAAATGAGATGGGTCAGCCGGTGCTGTTCACCCTGAACGGGCTGAAGCTGAGCGGCAACACCCACCTCAGCCCGGAAGGCGTGCGGATTGGCGACCAGTCGGTAAATATTGAGAAGGTCAATGCCAGCATCAACGGTCAGGACGCCCTGACGCTGCACAACATGAAAGGCACCTCCTCGTTCGATAACAGCGCCGGCAAGATTGGTGGCAATATCGACTATCAGGTGGAAAGCGTTCAGCTGCAGAAGCAGGACTTTGGTCAGGCCGCGCTGAAAATGAAACTGTCGCAGTTTGACGCTCAGGCGGTCAAAGCCTTCTCCGAACGCTATAACGCGCAGATGCAGGCACTGCAGAACCAGCCGGGCCTGGCGGACGATCCGATTCGCTATCAGGCGGGCGTGCATGAGATCCTGATGAACAACCTGCCGATGCTGCTGAAAGGCTCGCCATCCCTCAGCATCGCACCGCTGAGCTGGAAGAACGATAAAGGAGAAAGCACCTTTAACCTGACCGCTAACTTCAACGATCCCTCTCTGGTGACCGGCGAAGCCCAGAGCCTGAGCGCTATGGTGGATCGGGTTCTGAAGTCACTGGACAGCAAGCTGACGATCAATATGCCGATGGCGACCGAAACCATGCAGAAAGTGGGTCTGGCCGAGGGCTATCAGGCGGATGACGCGCAGAAACTGGCCGATCAGCAGGTGAAAGGCCTGGCGGCGATGGGTCAGATGTTCCGCCTGACACAACAGCAGGACAACAACATTGTGACCAGCCTGCAGTACGCCAATGGACAGGTCAATATGAACGGCGACAAGATGACGCTGGAGCAGTTTTTGTCCCGCTACATGCTGGGGATGCCAACCAGTGAAGGGATGCCACAGTAAATCGTTTCATCGCATCAGGGCGGCCTTCGGGTCGCCTTTTTTATTGCTGAAAGGGCCTGAACAGGCGTTTTACCGGGGTTATGGGTAATTATGCAGCATCCGGCGGCGCTGTTTGCGCAAATCACTGGCGCTGTTGCGCATGATATTTTTATAATGCTCTGCACTTCACTGACAACTGAGCGAGTGCACTATGATTGATTCTAAAATTCCCCTGACTGATATTCATCGCCACCTTGATGGCAACATTCGTGCACAGACTATTCTTGATTTAGGTCGCCAGTTTAACCTTGCCCTGCCCGCCTCCACGCTGGAAACGTTGCGTCCGCACGTTCAGGTAGGCCAGAACGAACCCGATCTCGTGAGCTTTCTGCAGAAACTCGACTGGGGCGTAAAAGTGCTGGGCGATCTGGATGCCTGCCGCCGTATCGCGCAGGAGAATATCGAAGATGCCGCCCGCGCCGGTATTCACTACGCTGAACTCCGTTTTTCCCCGGGCTATATGGCGATGACCCACAATCTGCCGATTGCGGGTGTGGTGGAAGCGGTCATCGATGGCGTGCGCGCAGGTCGTCAGCAGCATGATATCGACGTGCGCCTGATCGGGATAATGAGCCGCACCTTCGGTGAAGAGGCCTGCCTCAACGAGCTGGAAGGGTTACTGGCGCATCGCGATCACATCACCGCAGTCGATCTGGCGGGCGACGAGCTGGGCTTCCCCGGCAGTGAATTCCTGAGCCACTTCACGCGCGCACGCGACGCGGGCTTCCGCGTGACGGTGCATGCGGGCGAAGCCGCCGGTCCGGAGAGCATCTGGCAGGCGATTCGTGAGCTGGGCGCGGAGCGTATCGGTCACGGCGTAAAAGCGATCGAGGATCGTGCGCTGATGGACTTCCTGGCGGAGCACCGCATCGGCATCGAATCCTGTCTGACCTCTAACATCCAGACCAGCACCGTGCCGTCACTGGCGCAGCATCCGCTGAAGACTTTCCTTGAGCACGGCATTCTGGCAACCATCAATACGGATGATCCGGCCGTTCAGGGCATCGAGCTGGCCCACGAATATCATCACGCCGCGCCTGCGGCAGGCCTGAGCGCCGCGCAGATCCGTCAGGCGCAGGAAAATGGCCTGACGATTGCCTTTCTCAGCGACGCAGAGAAAGCGGCCATTCGCGCCCGCGTGCAGTAATCCCGACGCGCAAAAAAACGGGCCGGATAGCCGGCCCGTTCTGCTTTTGTCTTATCCCGGCGATCAGACGCGCTTCAGCGACATCGTCTGGCGCTTTTCGGCGGATTGCAGACCCAGGTCGATCAGCTCCATCACCTGAATTGCCTCTTCCGCCGTCACCGGGTTATTGCCCCGTCCGGCGATCGCCTCGCGTATGGCTGCATAGTAAGCGGGATAATTACCCGGCTGCGTCAGCTGCGTGGTTTCCTTCAGCGCCTCCCCCTCTGCCAGCGTCAGGGTGCCATCACGCATGTCATAGCCCCAGTCTGCCTGCGGCGGGAAGTCACCTGATTTCAGACGATCTTCCTGCGGATCCAGACCATATTTGATGTAGCTGCCGCGCGTGCCATGCACCGTATAGCGGGCGGACTCCGCTGCTACCAGCATGCTGGCGTGCAGCACTACGCGGCGCTGTGGATAGGTCAGCGTGGCGTGAAAGTAGTCTGTGGTCTGCGCGCCCGGACGCATTTCGGCCAGGTCAACGTTAATCGCGACGGGCGGGCCAAACAGCTGCAGCGCCTGGTCCAGCAGGTGCGGCCCCAGGTCATACCAGATGCCGCTGCCTGCGCCCTTCATTTCGCGCCAGCGATTGCGGACTTCCGGACGGAAGCGATCAAAGTGCGATTCAAAGTAACGGACTTCGCCCAGCGTACCGGCTTCAAGCAGCGACTTCAGCGTCAGGAAATCGCTATCCCAGCGACGGTTATGGAAGACGGAAAGCAGCAGCCCTTTCGCGTTAGCCAGTGCATCCAGCTCGCGCGCCTGTGACAACGTCACAGTAAAAGGCTTATCAACCACGACATGCTTGCCAGCATTCAGCGCGGCTTTGGCCAGTGGGAAGTGAGTATCGTTGGGGGTCGGAATCACAATCAGCTGCAGTGTCGGGTCGTTCAGTAGCGCCTGAGGCTCGGTGACGACCTGCACGCCAGGCCAGTCGGCGTGAACTTTACTGGCATCACTACTGGAAATCGCAGCCAGCTCCACGTCCGGCGTTCCCGCAATCAGCGGGGCATGAAACGTTTTACTGGCAAAACCGTAGCCGATGAGGCCAACACGTAATTTATCGCTCATTTTACTCCCTCTCAGAGCCAGGCCCGTCCGGAGAAAACTTAACAGTCAGTCCGGGCTCAGGCAGTGCACTCCATAAGGAGGAAGCATACTGCCCGGTTTTTGACTGATGTCAGGATCCGCCAGCGGGGTCAGGTATTTAGTCGCTAACCTGACTGATTTAAGACGATTAACCTGATACGGACAAGGAGGAATTTACCGAAAAAACTACGAGATAGCACTCCGCGCCAGAGGCCAGGCAGTCTGCGCCGCAAGGCTGTCGTGTGCATCCTGATTACGGCGGCGGAAGTCGCTGGGGCTGACACCAACCCGCTTACGGAATACGCGTGAAAAGTAGAGCTGGTCGTCGTAACCCACTTCGCGCCCGACCGAGGCGATCGGTTCCTGCGTGGTCTGTAGCAGCAGCTTGGCGCGGATGACGCGCTGATCTTCCCGCCAGCGCAACAGATTGACGCCCATCTGCTCACGGAACAGGTGCGCCAGTCGCGACGGTGACAGGCAGACATGGCGGGCCACCTCTTCGATTCTGACTTCGCTGGCGAGATGGTTGGTGACATACTGGCAGGCTTCGATGACGCGCGGATCGCGGATAAGCTGATGACTGCGGGGATCTTCCTCGACGGCGCGCAGCAGCAGCCGTTCCAGCAGATTCATCGCCAGCTCTTCCGCGAAGCGACGTCCGGAGTTGTGAGTCTGTTCAATACTGGCAAACAGTCGATCAAATTCGCCGCGCAGCGATTCCGGCAGCAGCAGGCGTCCGACTCCCTCCTGCTCATCCTGCCAGCGCAGCCAGTCCTGCCAGTAGGCACGCGGGCGGAAATAAACCCAGCGGTGGAACCACTGCGGGCTGTCCGGCGCGCGACCATAATAGTGAGCGGTTTTAGGCTGAAACAGCAGCAGTTCGCCCGGTTCACAGTCAAATGCCCGCTCGCCGTCGAATACCCGCCCTTTACCCTTAATGGTGAGATTCAGAATATAACCTTTCATGCCGTGCGGACGATCGATAAAGAAATCGAGCGGGCCTTCGGCGGTAATCGGGGTCAGCCCCGCCACCAGCCAGGCATTAAATGAATAGCCCGGCAGTAAGGGGTTTTGCTGTTCGGCCGGTAATTCGCGGTGATACATAGCGTCCTCACTCAGTCTGTTATTGTCCGGATAGCCCGCAGAAGCGGCTGCATCTGCGGGCCAGCGACGCGGGTAATCAGGCTTTTTTCTGCTTATAACGGTCAAATATCACCGCAGCTAACAGTATCAGACCCCGCACGACATACTGTGAGAATGGCGAGATATTCAATAAATTCATCGCATTCTCAACCGTACCGAGAATAAGCACACCGGCCACGACATAGGAGATTTTGCCAATCCCGCCCTTCAGCGACACGCCGCCCAGTACACAGGCTGAAATCACCACCAGCTCATAGCCGATAGAGGTCATCGGCTGGCCGCTGGTCATGCGTGACGCCAGGATGATACCCGCCGCTGCCGATACCAGGCCGGAAAGAATAAAGATGATGATGCGGGTGCGCACCACCGGCACCCCCGCCAGTCGTGCCGCCTCTTCATTGCCGCCGATGGCCAGCGTATTGCGGCCAAACGTGGTTTTGTTGAGCAGGAAACCGAAGATCAGCATGGTTGCCAGGGTCAGCCAGATCGGCGCCGGGACGCCCAGCCAGTTAGCGAAGCCCAGCGCAAAAAAGCGTTCATCTTCGATGCCGACCGCTTTACCGTCGGAGAAAATATAGGCCAGACCGCGCACAATCTGCATGGTCGCCAGCGTGGTAATCAACGCGTTGATCTTCAGCCGGGCGATCACGAAACCGTTGATAAAACCGGTGAGCATGCCCAGTACCAGACCGGCTGCGACGCCAATCCACAGGCTTTCCGTCATATTGATCACCACGGCGGTAACCACACCTGCACAGGCGATGACGGAAGCAACCGACAGGTCAAAGTCTCCGGATGCCAGGCAGAACAGCATGCCGCAGGCGACCATGCCGGACATCGACATCGCCAGCCCCAGGCCTTTCATATTGATAAAGGAGCCGAAGTTCGGCACAAAAATCGCACAGACAATAAACAGCAGCGCAAAGACGACCAGCATGCCGAAGTTGTCCCAGATGCGACCTAACTGCAGTCCGCCGCGTGATGCAGGCTGCGGCGTATTTGAGGTCGTGGATGAAGCCATGATGCTCTCCTGTCAGGCCACGGCGGCCGCTTGAGTGGTTTTAGGCATCGCCAGGCTCAGCGTCTGCTGCTCCGTGGCGTCGTCGTGCAGCAGTTCACCGGCGATGGCACCTTCGCGCATCACGACGATACGGTCGGCCAGGCCCATCACTTCCGGTAAATCGCTGGAGGCGAACAGCACCGCGATGCCCCGGTTCGCCAGCTGATAAATCAGGTTATAGATCTCGTGTTTAGCGCCGACATCGATGCCGCGCGTCGGCTCATCCAGCAGGATCACCTTCATCTCCTCCGACAGCCAGCGTCCCAGAATCGCCTTCTGCTGGTTGCCGCCGGAGAGGTTCATGATTAGCTGATCGGCGCTGGGCGTTTTGATGTTCAGCGAGCGGATGTGGCTGTCGGCGTTTTTGTTTTCCCAGCCGTTTTTAATCAGGCAGCCCGCGGTCAGGTTGTGACGGCGGGCACTGATATTGATGTTATCGCGCACTGAATGCACCGGAATAATCCCCTCAGCTTTGCGATCTTCCGGGCAGAGCATAATACCCGCCCGGATGGCGTCGATCGGCTCGCGCAGCGGCAGCGGCTTGCCATCCAGGATCACCTGACCGCCACGCAGACGGGTGCCGCCAAACAGCCCTTTCAGCAGTTCACTGCGTCCGGCGCCCACCAGGCCAAACAGCCCGACGATTTCACCGGCATGGACCTTCAGCGAAATCGGCGTGCGGACGCCCTTTGCTTCGACCTTATCCAGTTCCAGCCGCACCGCGCCTTTGGCTCGCGGCGCGTAGCCATAAATATCACCCAGATTACGGCCCACCATCGCCTGCACCAGATCGTCGTGATGGGTATTCGCCATATCGGTAAAGGTGCGCACGTAGCGTCCATCTTTGAAGACGGTGATGGCATCGCTGAGGGCGAAGATCTCCTCCATGCGGTGCGAAACGTAGAGCACCACCCGGCCTTCCTGACGCAGCTGACGGATGACGCGGAACAAATTGTCGATCTCACGCGCCGACAGAGAACTGGTCGGCTCATCGAAGGCGATGATGCGCGCGTTACGCGCCAGTGCTTTGGCAATCTCCACCATCTGCCACTGCCCCAGCGACAGGTATTTCAGCGGCATATCCGGATCGATATCCATGCCGAGATTTTTCAGTTGCAGGCCCGCCTCAAAGCGCATCAGCTTACGGTTTACCAGCCCATGTTTATGGGGAATCTGACCGAGGTAGATATTCTCCGCCACGCTCATTTCCGGCACCAGATGCAGTTCCTGGTAGATGATGGCCACGCCCGCGTCCAGCGCATCTGTGGTGCGCTGAAAGCTTACTGGCTGGCCTTTGATACGAATCTCACCGCCGCTCGGCTGATAACTGCCGCTGAGTATTTTTAACAGCGTCGATTTGCCTGCTCCGTTTTCGCCCATCAGCGCATGGACTTCACCGCCGCGGCAGTCGAAAGAGATATCCTGCAACGCTTTCACGCCAGGAAACGTTTTACTGATGCCATGAAACGACAGAAATGCTGAATCAGTGTTCATGTGGATCCTCACTCTTTCGCGCCACCCGCTGGCTGGAGCGGGTGACGCGAAATCGGCTACGAAGGATGTCAGGTGCAAAACACCTGACAGGCTCAGGGTTACATCAGTCCTTTTTTCGCCAGTTCGGTTTTGAAGTTGTCACGGGTGATCAGCACCACATCAGTAACTTCGGTGAATTTCGGCGGTTCTTCACCTTTGCTGACCCAGTTGTAGAGCATCTGGCTGCTTTTATAGCCGTGAATGTCCGGGCTTGGCAGCAGCGAGCCGTAGAAGCCGGTCGCTTTGTCTTTCGACAGTTCGCTGACCGCATCCACGCCGTTGATGCCGATGCCGATGACGTCAGCCGCCTTAAAGCCCTGACCTTCTGTGGCGCGCACGCCGCCCAGCACGGTATTGTCGTTCATGCCGACAATCAGCCAGTGTTTGATTTCAGGATGCTGAACCAGCAGGGAGTTACCGGCGTCAAATGCGCCCGGGATATCGTTGGATTTGGTCGGGACCTGGTAGATCTGTGCGGCCGGGAAACCGGCTGCCTTCAGCGCGTCCATAGAGCCGCCGGTACGACGACGGGCAGTATCGAGTTCATTGGCCGTAATCGCCATCACGCCGGTAGTTTTCACATCCCAGCCGCGCTTCTGCATCTCTTTATAGAGTTCCTGCCCCTGACGCTCACCAATTTTGGTCGCGGCCATCATGACCAGCGGCACCGTATCCATTGGTTTGCCTTTGGCCGTCACGAACTGATCGTCGACCGCGATGACCTTCAGGCCATAGCCGCGCGCTTTCGCCATAATGGCAGAGCCAAGTTTTGGATCGGGCGTACAGATCACAAAACCTTTTGCACCGTTGGCCGCCAGGCTGTCGATGGCATTCAGGGTTTTTTCCCCATCCGGTACGGCAATTTTGATCACGTCAAAGCCAAGATCTTTGCCCGCTTTGTCGGCGAATTTCCATTCAGTCTGGAACCAGGGTTCCTCTGGCTGCTTGACTAAAAAACCCAGCTTCATGGTCTCGGCGATAGCGGATTGTGACATAACCGCTGCCAGGCCGATGGCCGCGAATGCTTTAGTGAATTTATGCATGATGCTCTCCGGTACCAGGTTATTTTTCGCTGCTAATAACGAATTGGTGTAAACGCTACCAGTTAGTTTTGTTTTGAGGGTACAGCCATAAATCAGTGCGTTAGGCTGCTATGTGTGGTCAGCCTGTGCGGACGCTGGGCTAGTTTTAGCGGGATTGGCGAAGAAAATTGTAGAGCGGTATCACATCTTAAAATCACGACAAAATGATCCATATATTCAGCAAAATTAACCGGACCTTAACTTTTGCAATGGATCACAAAATCACTGCCGATGACAGAAAAGTGCATATTGTCAGCCAGCAATGACTAACTGTTCCGGCGCGCCGAACCCAGGATACAGGAGTTAACTCATCACAGGAGATTCCGATGCGTGCTGGAGCCATCACCCTTGGGCTGGATTTTGGTAGTGATTCGGTGCGTGCGCTGGCCGTAGATTGTCACAGCGGCAAAGAGCTACAGAGTGCGGTGTCGAACTATCCGCGCTGGCAACAGGGCTTATACAGCGATCCACACACCAACCGTTTTCGTCACCATCCGCAGGATTACATTGATGCCATGGAGCAGACGCTGCTGGGCGTACTGAATGCGCTGAGCGACGAGCAGCGGCGCGCCGTGGTCGGTATCGGCGTGGACAGCACCGGCTCAACCCCCGCGCCGATTGACCGCGAGGGGCATGTCCTGGCGCTGCGTCCGGAGTTTGCCGACAACCCCAATGCGATGTTCGTCCTGTGGAAAGATCATACTGCTATAGAAGAAGCGGAAGCGATCAATCAGCTCTGTCACAGCGGACGCTTTCAGGATTACAGCCGCTACATCGGCGGTATCTACTCCTCCGAATGGTTCTGGGCGAAGATTCTGCACGTATCGCGTGAAGATGCCGCTGTGCGCGAGGCGGCCGTCTCCTGGGTTGAGCTTTGTGACTGGGTGCCCGCCCTGTTAAGCGGCACAACCGCACCGGATAAACTGCGCCGCGGCCGCTGTGCCGCCGGGCATAAAGCACTGTGGCACGGCGACTGGAACGGTCTGCCCGATGCCGGTTTTCTCAATGCGCTCGACCCGCTGTTAACGCAGCAGCTCGACTTCCCGCTCTTTACTGAGACCTGGACGGCGGATCTGCCGGTCGGCACGCTCAGCCCGGAATGGGCACAGCGTCTGGGTCTGACGCAGACCGTCACGATCTCCGGTGGCGCGTTTGACTGTCACATGGGTGCCGTCGGGGGTGGCGCAAAACCTTACACGCTGGTGAAAGTGATTGGCACCTCAACCTGCGACATCCTGATTGCTGATGCAGCGCAGGTCGGCGATCGCGACATCAAAGGCATCTGCGGCCAGGTCGATGGCAGCGTCATGCCCGGTGCAATCGGGCTGGAGGCGGGTCAGTCTGCTTTTGGTGATATCTACGCCTGGTTCAGCCGCCTACTGGGCTGGCCGCTGCAGCTGGCGGCGCAGCAGCATCCGGCACTGAAACCGCAGCTGGCGGAGATGCAAAAGAGCCTGATTAAAGATCTCACTGAGGCCTGGGCGGCGAACCCGCAGCTCGACCATCTGCCGGTGGTCCTGGACTGGTTCAACGGTCGCCGCACGCCGAATGCTAACCAGCGACTGAAAGGGGTCATTACGGATCTCAACCTGGGCACCGATGCACCGGCACTGTTTGGCGGGCTGGTTGCGGCGACTGCCTTTGGCGCACGCGCCATCATGGAGTGCTTTGAACAGCAGCAGATTCCGGTGGAAAACATCCTGACGCTGGGCGGCATCGCCCGTAAGTCCCCCGCCATCATGCAGGCCTGCTGCGACGTGATGAACCGGCCGCTGGATATTGTCGCCTCCGATGAATGCTGTGCGCTGGGGGCGGCGATCTTTGCCGCTGTCGCCGCCGGGGTTCACGCCAGCGTTCCGGATGCACAGCAGGTCATGGCCAGCCCGATTGCCGTCACCCTGCAGCCCGATCCGGCCCGCGTCGCCCGCTATCAACAACTTTATCAACGCTATCAACAGTGGTGCGTAGCGGCTGAACCGCAATACGCCGCCCGCCCTGCTTCCGCGACCAGCCTGTCCCGGCAGGCGTAATGGTTACAGACAGTCCGGACACGGGCAGGCGCATACGGCGTGCGTAAGGATGATTCGCTGCGCGCCCCCTTCAGGGTCACCCTGACGGGCGTTCAGGTTGCTAAAGCAGCCTGTGTGCCCTGCCCGGATTCAGGCAGACAAATTAAACAGCCTATCAGGATAGGCGCAAAGTTAAGGAGTGATGTATGGAACAGTCAAACAGCTACAGCGTGTGGTTCGTCATCGGCACACAGCACCTCTACGGGGCGGAAACTTTACGCCAGGTTGAACAACATGCCCGTCAGGTCGTTGAAGGTCTTAATCAGACTGGTTTACCGCTTCGTCTGGAACTGAAACCGCTGGTGAAATCGCCGGATGAAGCGCTGGCCCTGTGCCGTGACGCCAATTTCGACCCGCAGTGCGTCGGTATCATCACCTGGCTGCACACTTTCTCCCCGGCCAAAATGTGGATTGGGGGCCTGAGCATTCTTAACAAGCCGCTGCTGCAGTTCCATACCCAGTTCAATGCAGAGATCCCATGGGATAGCATGGACATGGACTTTATGAACCTGAACCAGACGGCGCACGGCGGTCGCGAGTTCGGCTTCATTGGCGCGCGGATGGGCCTGCAACACAGCGTGGTCACGGGGCACTGGCAGGACAGCGCCAGTCAGCAGCGTCTGGGAAACTGGATGCGTGCAGCCCTGGCGAAACAGGAAAGCCAGCAGCTGAAAGTGGCCCGTTTTGGCGATAACATGCGTGAAGTGGCCGTCACTGAAGGTGATAAAGTGGCCGCCCAGATTCAGTTCGGCTATGCGGTTAATGGCTGGGGCGTCGGCGATCTGGTTGAGGTCATAAACGGCGTCAGCGACGGTGACGTAAACGCGCTGATTGACGAATATGAGAGCCTCTACCGCTTTACGGATGTCGCTGCGTCCGGCGGTGAAAAACGCCAGAACGTGCTGGATGCCGCGCGTATCGAGCTCGGCCTGACCCGTTTTCTGGAAGCGGAAGGCTGCCACGCCTTTACCACCAATTTCCAGACACTGCACGGCATGACACAGCTGCCAGGCCTGGCGGTTCAGCGCCTGATGGCGAAGGGTTATGGGTTTGCAGGCGAAGGTGACTGGAAAACCGCTGCCCTGCTGCGCATTTTCAAAGTCATGGCCGGAGATCGTAAAGGTGGCACCTCATTTATGGAGGATTACACCTATCACTTCTCACCGGGCAACGATCTGGTGCTCGGCTCACACATGCTTGAAGTCTGCCCGTCGATCGCCATCGAAGAGAAGCCATTAATCGATGTGCAGTTCCTGGGCATCGGTGACAAAGCCGATCCGGCACGCATGATCTTCTCCACGCCAGCGGGCCGGGCAATCAACGCCAGCGTGATCGACATGGGCGATCGTTTCCGTTTGCTGGTGAACGTCGTTGATGCAATTGAACAGCCAAAACCGCTGCCGAAGCTGCCAGTGGCACGCGCTCTGTGGAAAGCCCAGCCGTCACTGGCGACCGCTTCCGAAGCGTGGATTCTGGGCGGCGGCGCACACCATACGGTATTCAGCCAGGCGCTGACGCTGGAGGATATGTATCTGTACGGCGAAATGAACGACATCGAAGTGCTGGTGATTGATGAGCACACCCGGTTGCCCGCGTTTAAAGATGCGCTGCGCTGGAATGAAGCGTACTACCGCCTGAAACGTTAATCAGGGATCAGCGGTGCCTTTCTCCTCTGCGATACACGAAGTGCAGGGGTTGAAAGGCGCCCTGTTTCAACCCTAATGCCATGCGATCCGGAACAGCGGCGTGCCGTAAAGTCGCGGTTAATTCCTTCCTCAGGCCCGCCACCCTCACGTTCAGTAACGCTACTTCTGCTCATAAAGCAGCACCCAAGCCCGACCGGGAAAGAAACGCCACCTCAGCCCTTAAAGCCGCACCCAAGCCCGACCGCGCAGGAATTGTATGCCTGAAGAGCAAAGCGTCCGCGCCAGGGATGGCGTGGCCGATCCGCAGGGATGCGGGAATCCTTTGCGATCGGGCATACCTTTCCTGACCTGCACCCCAGCCACCCGCGAGGGTTCGCTTTCTAACACCCTACATACAGACTTCTGCCCGTACACTCCGAACAGCCGATTCCCCTGCGTAAGGAAACTCCACCTCAGCCTTAAAGCAGCACCCAAGCCCGACCGGGCAGGAATGGTATGCCTGAAGAGCAAAGCGTCCGCGCCAGGGATGGCGTGGCCGATCCGCAGGGAAGCGGGAATCCTTTGCGATCGGGCATACCTTTCCTGACCGGCCCCCCAGCCACCCGCGAGGGTTCGCTTTCTAACACCCTACATACAGACTTCTGCCCGTACATTCCGAACAGCCGACTCTCCTGCGTAAGGAAACTCCACTTCAGCCTTAAAGCAGCACCCAAGCCCGACCGGGAAGGAAAAGTATGCCTGAAGAGCAAAGCGTCCGCGCCAGGGATGGCGTGGCCGATCCGCAGGGATGCGGGAACCCTTTGCGAACGTGCATGCCTTTCCTGCCCTTGCGCCTCAGCCCCCGCGATGCGTTGTTTTCTGACACCACGCAGACAGATTTATGCCCGAACAAAAGACCTGCTACCCGCGTGCCGGATGGCACGCAATGGAACAGCGGCAAATCATGGGTGAAATGGTTACGGTGAGGGTGCTTTATCTGGCGCAACAAAAAGGCGGCTCCTGAGAGCCGCCTTTTAATCTCAAACTGAATAATCAGGAAGTGAGTCGCTTAACCGGGGCGTTCTGCTGACGATCCCAGATCACCGTCAGTAACCGCTGCAGGGCAATAAACGCAAACAGCAGAATCCCGATAGCGATCTTGGTCCACCACGAACTCAGCGTGCCGTCGAAATTGATCCAGGTCTGAATCAGTCCCTGAATCAGCACGCCAAACAGTGTTCCCAGCACCGTGCCGACGCCACCCGACAGCAGCGTTCCCCCAATCACCACCGAGGCAATCGCATCCAGCTCCACACCCAGTCCGGCCAGCGCATAACCCGCTGAGGTATAGATCGAAAACACGATCCCGGCCAGCGTCGCCAGCGTGGTAGAAAGCATATAGATTTTGATGGTGGTAGCGCGGGTTGATACGCCCATCAGCTGCGCCGATGTCAGGTTGCCGCCGATGGCATAAACCCGGTTACCAAAACGCGTACGGTGCGCCAGCATAATTCCACCGACCACCACCACCAGCATAATCACCGCCAGCAGGCTGAGGCGCCCGCCGCCCGGCACTTTCCACGCCAGACTCGAAAGCAGGGTATAAAACGGATGATCGATGGGAATCGAGTTCTCCGATACCAGATAGCTGCAGCCGCGCAGGAAAAACATCCCTGCCAGGGTAATAATAAAGGCCGGGATCTTCAGCGCATCAATCAGCCAGCCCATCATCGCCCCGAACAGCGCCCCCAGCGACAGAATCAGCGCAAACGCCAGCAGCGGATCGAGATGGAAATCGCCAATCGCCCGCGCCAGAAACACGCCGGTAAACGCGATTACCGCGCCAACTGACAAATCGATCCCGCCGGATAAAATCACAAAGGTCATACCCACAGCGATAATGCCCAGGAAAGCGTTATCGGTCAGAATGTTGCAGATGACCCGGGTAGAGGCGAAGCCCGGAAACTGGCTCAGACAGAACAGATAACCCGCCACAAACACCAGCAGCGTAATCATCAGCGGAAGATGACGTTTAATCATGTCGGACGTCTCCGTTTCAGCATCGCAATAAACCGCGGTGACTGCAGTAACAGCACGCACATCACCACCACCGCTTTCACCACCTGATTCAGCTCAGGCGGGAAGCCGGAGAGCAGAATCCCGGTATTCATCGACTGGATAATCAGCGCGCCAATCAGCGACAGTACCAGATTGAAGCGACCGCCCATCAGCGACGCACCACCAATGACTACGGCCAGAATCGCATCCAGCTCCAGCCACAAACCGGCATTATTGGCATCCGCGCCACGAATATCTGCCGCTACGATCAGTCCGGCAACGGCGGCACAGACGCCGCTGATCGCATAGGTGGACATCACCACCAGCCAGCCGGTCACACCCGCGTTGCGGGCGGCACGCAGATTAATGCCCACTGCTTCAATAAACAGGCCCAGCGCGGTCCTGCGGGTCAGCAACCAGACCGCCAGCGCCACCACCAGGGTGATCCAGACCGGCACAGGCAACATCCACAGCGAGCCGTTACCAAACCAGCCAAGACTGTCGCTATCGAAGGTCACAATCTGCCCCTGGGTAATCAGCTGCGCGATACCGCGTCCGGCCACCATCAGAATCAGCGTGGCCACGAACGGCTGGATCCGCAATAGCGCCACCAGCACCCCATTCCACAACCCACAGAGTAAGCCGGTACCCAGCGTCGCTAGGATAATAAAGGGCACGCCGTGGCCGGCCACCGTCAGCGTGGCGGCAGTCGCACCCGCGATGGCCATCACCGCGCCGACAGAGAGATCGATACCGCCCGTGGCGATCACCAGCGTCATCCCGATCGCCAGCAGCGCCACCGGTGCCGCACGGTTAAGAATATCGATCGGACTGCCGAACAGACGCCCATCCTGCAAATGCACGGCGAAAAAGTTACTGGCGACCAGGCTGTCTATCAACAGCACCAACAGCAGCGCGGCAATCTGTGGCATCCCGGATGGGAATTTCAGCTTACGACGAGGCGTTTTTTCAGATGACATAGGCGACTCAAGCATGTTGTACCCCTCCGTCCGCGATAGCATTGACGATCGACGCCACGGAAAGCTGCTCCAGCGGAATCTCTGCCACCTGCTTCAAATCGCGCATAATCAATACCCGATCGGCATAACCCACCAGCTCTTCGAGTTCAGAGGAGATGACCAGCAGCGCCAGACCATCGGCGCACAGGGATTCAATCAGACGAATAATCTCAGCGTGCGCGCCTACATCAATGCCGCGCGTCGGTTCGTCGAGGATCAGAAACTGTGGCTTCGTGACCAGCCAGCGCGACAGCAGCACCTTCTGCTGATTGCCGCCTGATAACAGCTCCACCGGCTGCTCAGCGTGCGGCGTACGAATACCCAGACTTTTGATAAAACGGTCGGCAATCGCCTGCTGCTCGCGTCGTTTAATCGGCCTCAACCAGCCTCGCTGCGCCTGCAGCGCGAGAATGATATTTTCCCGCACCGACGCCGCGCCAATAATCCCGTCCGTCTTGCGATCTTCCGGACAAAACCCCATTCCCAGCTGAGAGGCTTTCGCCGGGTTGGTGATGCGCTGCACTTTGCCCTTGATCTTCGCCGTTCCGCGATCGGCACGGCGGATACCAAACAGCACCTCAGCAGTTTCGGTACGACCCGATCCCAGCAGTCCCGCGAGCCCCACCACTTCGCCGGGACGCACGGCCAGGTTAAAGGGCTCGATGGTGCCTTTCCGTCCGTAATCTTCAAATGACACCACCGGCTGATTACTGCGCAGCGTGCTGCCCTGCCGCTGCAGCGCCGTCTCCAGCAGTTCACGCCCCAGCATCAGCTTGATAAGCTCAATCTGCGGCAGCGTGGCGGTGTCGCGGGTGGCGATATATTGCCCGTTACGCAGCACGGTAATCCGGTCGGTAATCCGGTACACCTGGTCAAGAAAGTGGGTCACAAAAATCAGGCTCATCCCGCGGGATTTCAACTGCGTCATCAGGGTAAACAGCATTTCGACTTCGCTGGCATCGAGGCTGGCAGTCGGCTCATCGAGGATTAACACTTGCGCCGACAGATCAACTGCACGGCAGATAGCAATAATCTGCTGCATCGCCACCGAATAATGGCCCAACGGACGGGTGACATCGAGGGAGAAGCCATAATTCCGCATCAGGGCGTCGGCATCACGCACCATCCGGCGACGGTCAATCAGACCAAAGCGACGCGGCTCACGGCCAATGTAAAGGTTATCCGCCACCGACATGTTCGGCAGCATATTCACTTCCTGATAGACAGTGCCGATGCCCATATCCTGCGCCTGCGCCGTATTGTGCGGCATGATCGGTTGACCGTTCAGGGTAATGGTGCCGGCATCGCGGCTGTAAACGCCGGTCAGCACTTTGATCAGGGTCGATTTGCCGGCACCGTTTTCACCCAGCAGCGCCATGATCTCCCCTTTGCGAATATCAAAGGAGACATTACTGAGGGCCTTAACGCCGGGAAAACTTTTGCTGATGCCCTGGATGGATAACAGCGGTGTTTCACTTTGCGTAGTCATTCTGCGCACTCCGCCTTACGTCAGGAAAAAACCGCCCCGTAGGGCGGTCTGCGGCCGTTCTGAGGCTGACAGATGAATCAGTAACCCATGCCTTTTTTGGTTTCCAGCTCCTTCTCCGCGTCGGCAGGCAGGAACAGCTTCGATTCGGTCTTGATCACTTTTGGCGGCAGCGTGCCATCTTTCTTAAATTTCTCCAGCGCATCAAAGGCCGGACCCGCCATGTTTGGGGTCAGCTCCACGTTGGCGTTAGCCTCTCCTGCCAGCATGGCTTTGTAGATATCCGGAACACCATCAATCGAGCCGGTCAGAATATCTTTGCCTGGTTTCAGCCCCGCTTCTTTAATCGCCTGAATGGCCCCGATCGCCATATCATCGTTGTGCGCGTAGACCATACAGATGTTTTTGCCGTTGTTCTCCGCCTTGATAAAGCTCTCCATTACCTCTTTACCTTTGCTGCGGGTAAAGTCGCCCGACTGCGAACGGATCACTTTGATATTTGGATGGTTGCTGATGGCTTCCGCAAAGCCTTTCTTACGATCGATCGCCACGCTGGCACCCACGGTGCCCTGCAGTTCAACTACGTTACACTGCTTATCGCCCACTGTTTTCACCAGCCAGTCGCCGATCAGCTTGCCTTCGAGCACGTTGTCCGCCGTCACCACCGACTGGTAAAGCGATTTGTCTTTTACCACAATGGCACGGTCCAGCAGATAGACCGGAATTTTGGCATCTTTTGCTTCTTCCAGTACCGGTTCCCAGCCAGTCTGCACCACCGGGGCGATGAAAATGGCATCCACGCCCTGCGCAATGAATGAGCGGACAGCCTTGATCTGATTCTCCTGTTTCTGCTGACCATCGGCGATTTTCAGGGTAATGCCCCGTTTTTTAGCTTCACTTTTCGCGACATTGGTTTCCGCCGAACGCCAGCCAGATTCAGAACCGACCTGCGAGAAGCCCACCGTCATATCTGCAGCGAGCACCGGGCCGGTTAACGCAGCACTGACCAGCGTGGTCAGAAGTAAACGTTTCCACATAGTTTTTATCCTCTGAAAGGCGATTGCTGTTTAGGGTAGAGAGCTTGCTTAGACTGGACTAAAAAAGGGTGCATAATGGCGACACACTTCACAAATCAGAGCAATTTAAAGGAGTTACGTGCAGGATGACGGCTTCGCTGAGGGTGCTGCTATGGATAAAATGGCTGAAAAACGTAAATGTAGCCGTTAAATAATTGTAATAAACAGAGGCGCTTATGATTCCTGTTGCTGGAAGCGATTACAGGCAGGCGTACAAAATGGGTTATTACGCCTGCCATTAACAAAAACCGGGTTTTGTGACTGGCCGCACACTCCCCGTCTGGCCCGCTTCTGTCGCGAAACGTTTCTCTGGTAACAAGGGACACCTGCCCGCTTATGCCTGATTCAAAAGGTGAAAAATAGGGCACTAATTTGCAGAAGAGTGTGAAGCAAATAAAAAGAGTATTTTATATCACAGTTAATCACGTCGGTTATCTGACTAAAATGGTGGATTTTAAAGGTCACTCCCAGGTTCAGGCGCAGAAATAAAAGCTTTCAGCCAGATAAACCGGCAGATAGGAGAGGTTAATGACCGATAATGTGTTTTTGTCTGATTTTTGCCTTTTTTCACGTTTGCCATCTGGACAGCTAAAGCCTGCCCCCTATACTGAGCACACCTTTGTTACTTCTCTCTGTAATGGCAATGATGACTGCGCACGATTACCTGCTTAAATTCCGCAAAGTAAATAACTCAGACAGTCTGGAAAAACTTTTTGATCACCTCAATTACTCTCTGACCAATGATTTGGACATCATTAATATGTACCGGGCTGCCGATCATCGACGCGCTGAACTTGCCTCGGGCGGTCGGTTATACGATCTGGGCTGCGTTCCGAAAACGGTATGGCGCTACGTGGTGTGATGTCTGACTGATTTTTCGCTGTTTTTGCCTCTGACTCTGTCCGGATGGGCGCGCCCTTCTGGACATGTTATTCTGCTGCGCTTCACCTCTCCCGGATAGGAATAACGACGATGAATGAACAGGTTGCTGCGCCGCGTATTGGTGGCTGGCTTCTGCTACCGCTGGCCTGGCTGATAATGACCCTGTTAACCACTGTTCTGGTGCTGGCGATGTATCTGACCCCCCTGTTTAATCCGGAATGGCGTGTGGCGCTGTTTTCCCATGGCAGTACGCTGCTCTCTTACTGGGCCATTTCTTTGCTGACCGCCGTTGCCGTCTGGGCGTACAGCCTCTGGATCAGCTGGCTGTTCTTTAAACGCTCCCGTCGTCTGCCACGCCATTATCTGCTCTGGCTGCTGATTACCGTCCTGCTGGCACTGAAAACCTTTGCCTTTACGCCGGTAGCTGATGGCCGCGCCCTCCAGACATTGCTGCTGTCGTTGCTCGCCGCGGCGGTCTTTGCGCCCTATTTCAAACGTTCTGTACGGGTGAAAACGACCTTCATTGCGCCCTGACGTCGTAAGTTATGCCAGGAATTTAATTCTGAGTGCGGTCTGCCGCCCGGCAGAGGGTGCGGGTGTTGAGATACGCCGCGCTATCCACGATAATAAGCCGCTTTCCGGCTCCCAGGCGAAAAAATGACCGATTATCTGCTTCTCTTTGTTGGCACCGTGCTGGTGAATAACTTCGTGCTCGTGAAGTTTCTCGGCCTGTGTCCCTTTATGGGCGTTTCCAAAAAACTGGAAACGGCGATTGGCATGGGCCTTGCCACAACATTTGTGATTACGCTGGCCTCGATCTGTGCCTGGCTGGTCAACCATCTGATCCTGCTGCCGCTGGACCTGGTTTATCTGCGCACCATGGCCTATATCCTGGTGATCGCCGTCGTCGTGCAGTTCACCGAAATGGTTGTGCGTAAAACCAGCCCGTCGCTCTATCGTCTGCTGGGGATTTTTCTGCCGCTGATTACCACCAACTGTGCAGTGCTGGGCGTGCCTTTGCTGAGCGTCAATCTGAATCACACCTTCCTGCAGGCGGCCCTTTACGGTTTCAGTGCTTCGATTGGCTTCTCGCTGGTGATGGTGCTGTTCGCCGGTATGCGCGAGCGTCTGGTGCTGGCCAATATCCCTGCACCGTTCAAAGGCAACTCAATCGCCCTGATTACCGCAGGCCTGATGGCACTGGCGTTTATGGGCTTCAGCGGGCTGGTGAAATTCTGATGACCGCGATCTGGATTGCTGTTGCTGTATTAAGTGCGCTGAGCCTGGTGTTCGGTGCCCTGCTGGGTTACGCCTCGCGCCGCTTTGAGGTGGAAGAAGATCCTATCGTTGAGCAGATTGATGCCCTTCTGCCGCAGAGCCAGTGTGGCCAGTGTGGCTACCCAGGCTGCCGTCCCTATGCGGATGCAGTGGGTAATAACGGTGAGGCGATCAATAAATGCGCGCCCGGCGGCGAACAGACCATGCTTAAGCTGGCTGCGCTGCTCAACGTGGATCCACAGCCGATTGACGGCGATGACGCGGCGAAAGAGCCGGTACGCACCGTCGCTTTTATTGACGAAGCTAACTGTATCGGCTGCACGAAATGTATTCAGGCCTGCCCGGTGGATGCGATTGTCGGGGCAACCCGCGCCATGCATACCGTGCTGAGCGATGTCTGTACCGGCTGCGATCTCTGCGTCGCGCCCTGCCCGACTGACTGTATTGAAATGCGACCCGTTGCCACCACGCCAGCCAACTGGAAGTGGGATTTGAATACCATTCCTGTACGGGTCATTCCGGTAGAAACTCATGCTTAATCTGTTTAACTTCCTGAAAAAAGAGAAGGTCTGGGATTTCGAGGGCGGCATTCATCCGCCTGAAATGAAAACTCAGTCAAACGGCACGCCGCTCAGCGAACTGCCTTTGCCGCACCGTTTTATTATTCCACTTAAACAGCATATCGGACACGAAGGCGAGATCTGTGTGGTGCCCGGCGACCGGGTGCTGCGCGGTCAGCCGCTGACCTTTGGCACGGGCCGTATGCTGCCCGTCCATGCGCCCACGTCAGGCGTTATTGATGCGATTGGTCAGCACATGACCGCTCATCCGTCGGGGCTGTCAGAACTCTGCATTTTCCTGACGCCCGATGGCGAGGATCGCTGGATCCCGCGCAATCCGCTACCTGACTACCGCCAGCATTCCCGCGCCGATATCGTGCAGCGTATTCACGATGCGGGTGTGGCGGGTCTCGGCGGTGCGGGCTTTCCGACTGCCACCAAACTGAAAGGCGGGCTGCGGGGCGTCAATACCCTGATTATCAACGCGGCAGAGTGCGAACCTTATATCACCGCCGACGATCGCCTGATGCAGGATCATGCCGCTGAAGTGCTGGAAGGCAGCCGTATTCTCGCGTGGGTTCTGCAGGCCGAGCGGGTGTTGATTGGCATCGAGGATAATAAACCTGAAGCGATTGCCGCACTGAAGCAGGCGCTGGGCAGTGAGCGAGACCTGCAGATTCGCGTTATTCCGACAAAATATCCCTCAGGCGGTGCGAAACAGCTGACCCGTATCCTGACCGGCAAAGAAGTGCCGCACGGCGGGCGTTCGACCGATATCGGCGTGCTGATGCAGAACGTCGGTACGGCCTGGGCTGTTAAGCGGGCCATCATCAACGGCGAACCGATTACTGAACGTGTGGTGACGCTGACTGGCGAGGCCATCGCCCAGCCGCGAAACGTCTGGAGTCGACTGGGCACGCCCATCAGTCATCTGCTGCATCATGTCGGCTTTACCCCTGCTTCACGACAGATGGTCATCATGGGCGGGCCGCTGATGGGCTTTACCCTGCCATCGCTGGATGTGCCGGTGGTGAAAATCACCAACTGTATTCTTGCGCCCTCTGCCTCTGAGATGGGAAATAACGAGGAAGAGCAGTCCTGCATCCGCTGTTCGGCCTGCGCCGACGCCTGCCCGGCCAAACTGCTGCCGCAGCAGCTCTACTGGTACAGCCAGGGCGGCGATCACGATAAAGCCCGCGCCCACCATATTGATGACTGCATCGAATGTGGGGCATGCGCCTATGTCTGCCCGAGTAATATTCCGCTGGTGCAATATTACCGTCAGGAAAAGGCCGAACTGCGCGCTATCGATCTGGAAGCGAAACGTACGCTGGAAGCAAAAGCCCGCTTTGAAGCTCGTCAGGCACGACTGGAACGCGAAAAGCAGGCGCGTGAAGCGCGTCATGAAGAGGCGAAACAGCGGGTTGCCCGTTCCGACAGCGGTGAACTGGCCGCTGCGAAAGCGCGGGTGAAAGCCCGTCAGACGACCGAGCCGGATGAAGCCACGCTGGAAGCACAGCGCGAGGCTCGTCATGCCCAGGCGCGCCTGCGTCAGGCAGAGGCGCAGGCTGAAACCCAGCCAGTGACCCGTCAGTCGGTCGATCCGCGTAAAGCTGCGGTTGAAGCTGCGATTGCCCGCGCCAAAGCGAAGAAAACGGTGGAGAAGCCTGCAGACGTTGCGTCAGAGGCCGCAGCCGTATCGGAGGCCGCAACCGATCCGCGTAAAGCTGCCGTCGAAGCCGCTATCGCCCGCGCTAAGGCGAAGAAGGCCGCGCAGGCGGAAGGCGCAGAGGCGGCATCAGACACCGATAACGCAGCCGCGACGGAGGCCCCAGCCGATCCGCGTAAAGCTGCTGTCGAAGCTGCCATTGCCCGCGCTAAAGCGAAGAAGGCCGCACAGGCAGAAGGCGCAGAGGCTGCACCAGGCACCGATAACGCAGCCGCGACGGAGGCCCCAGCCGATCCGCGTAAAGCTGCTGTCGAAGCTGCTATCGCCCGCGCTAAAGCGAAGAAGGCCGCACAGGCAGAAGGCGCAGAGGCGGCAGCAGGCACCGATAACGCAGCCGCGACGGAGGCCCCAGCCGATCCGCGTAAGGCTGCCGTCGAGGCCGCTATCGCCCGCGCTAAGGCGAAGAAAGCCGCACAGGCAGAAGGCGCAGAGGCGGCACCAGCTGCCGACAGTGCAGCCGCACTGGACGCCGAAACCGATCCGCGTAAGGCTGCTATCCAGGCGGCCATCGCCCGCGCTAAGGCGAAGAAAGCCGCACAGGCAGAAGGCGCAGAGGCGGCACCAGCTGCCGACAGTGCAGCCGCACCGGACGCCGAAACCGATCCGCGTAAGGCTGCTGTCGAGGCCGCCATTGCCCGTGCTAAAGCGAAGAAAGCCGCGCAGGCGGAAAGCGCAGAGGCGGCACCAGCTGCCGACAGCGCTGCCGGAATCGCGCCGCATCCCGACAGTGCAGCCGCACCGGACGCCGAAACCGATCCGCGTAAGGCTGCTATCCAGGCGGCCATCGCCCGTGCCAAAGCGAAAAAGGCCGCACAGGCGGAACGTGAAGCAGATGCCGCCTCACGCGATGCCGCTGCCCTGGCGACCGCCGCGCATTTTGCAGTGGAAAACGCAGAACAGGCTCAGGAGCAGGCCAACAACGCGAACGCTGAACCGGAACAGGCACCTGAACTGAATCAACCCGACGATGCGCGTAAAGCTGCAATTGCTGCTGCCATCGCTCGTGCCAAAGCGCGTAAAGCGCAGTCGTCTACGACGCTTGAGGATTAAATGGCTTTTCGTATCGCAAGTTCTCCCTATACCCACAACCGCCGCAGCACCGGCAATATTATGCTGCTGGTGGTGCTGGCTGCGGTGCCAGGTTTCGCTGCACAGTGTTACTTCTTTGGTTACGGCACCTTTATTCAGGTTATCCTGGCGACGCTGACTGCCTGGCTGACCGAGGCGGCCATTCTGCGACTGCGCAAAGCTCCCATTGCCTCAACCCTGGCGGACAATTCTGCCCTGCTGACGGCCGTCCTGATCGGTATCAGCCTGCCGCCGCTGGCCCCCTGGTGGCTGGTCGTCGTCGGCACCTTGTTTGCGGTGGTGATTGCGAAACAGCTCTATGGCGGTCTGGGCCAGAACCCGTTCAATCCGGCGATGGTTGGCTATGTGGTGCTGTTGATCTCCTTCCCGGTGCAGATGACCAGCTGGCTCCCGCCTGACACGCTGCAGGCCATCCGGCCTACGCTGATGGATACGCTGAGCATGGTCTTCCACGGCCATACACTGGCGGGCGACACCATGCAGCAACTGCAGCTGGGCGTCGATGGTGTCAGCCAGGCTACACCGCTCGATACCTTTAAAACCGGCCTGCGCGCCGGACACACAGCCGGACAGCTGCTGGCGCAGCCGATCTACAGCGGCGTGCTGGCGGGTCTGGGCTGGCAGTGGGTCAATGTGGGCTATCTGGCTGGTGGCCTGTTCCTGCTGTGGAAAAAGGCGATTCGCTGGCATATCCCTGCGGCCATGCTGCTGTCGCTGGCCTGCTGTGCCATGCTGGGCTGGATCTTCTCTCCTGGCTCGCTCAATAGCCCGCTGATTCACCTTTTCTCGGGTGCAACCATGCTGGGAGCGTTCTTCATCGCCACCGATCCGGTCACCGCGTCGACCACCAACCGCGGACGTCTGCTCTATGGCGCGCTGATTGGTCTGCTGGTCTGGCTGATCCGCAGCTTCGGCGGCTATCCCGATGGCGTCGCCTTTGCCGTGCTGCTGGCAAACATCTGCGTGCCGCTGATTGACTACTATACCCAGCCGCGCGTTTACGGCCATCAGAAGGATTAAGCGATGCTGGAGACGATTCGTAAGAACGGGGTGACGCTGGCGGTTTTCGCGGCGATTACCACAGCCGCCACTGCCGTGGTCAACACGGTGACCAAACCGACCGTGGAGCATCAGACCCTGCTGCAGCAGAAAAACCTGCTGGATCAGGTGGTGCCTGCCGACATGTATGACAACAACATCCAGCAGGATTGTTACGTTGTCACAGACAATGCGCTGGGTAACGATGCGCCACACTCTCTCTTTGTGGCACGCAAAGGCGGCCAGCCGGTTGCGGCGGCGCTGGAGACGACTGCGCCCGACGGTTATTCTGGTGCCATACAGATGCTGGTCGGCGCCGATTTCCAGGGTAAAGTGCTCGGCGTGCGGGTAATCGAACACCATGAAACACCGGGCCTGGGTGACAAAATCGAGCTGCGCATCTCCGACTGGATTAACAGTTTCAATGGTAAAGTGGTTCATGGCCCGGCAGACAAGGCTTTTGCCGTTAAAAAAGATGGTGGCGAATTTGACCAGTTCACCGGTGCTACTATTACCCCACGCGCGGTGGTCAATGCGACGAAACGCACCGCGCTGTTGATGAAAACCCTTCCGGAGAGACTCTCTTCGTTACCCGCATGTGGAGACGCAAATGAGTGAAGCAAAAAGTCTGCTGGTCGGCGGATTGTGGAAAAATAACTCCGCGCTGGTTCAGCTACTGGGCCTCTGCCCGCTGCTGGCGGTCACCGCCACCGCCACCAATGCGCTGGGGTTAGGCCTCGCGACCACGCTGGTGCTGACGCTGACCAATAGTTTTATCTCCGCTTCCCGGCGCTGGGTGCCGTCTGAAATCCGTATCCCGATTTATGTCATGATCATCGCCTCGGTGGTGAGCTGCGTACAGATGCTGATCAACGCCTATGCTTACGGGCTTTATCAGTCGCTGGGGATCTTTATCCCGCTGATTGTCACCAACTGTATTGTGGTAGGCCGTGCGGAAGCCGTCGCCTCAAAAAGCTCGATTCCGCTTGCGGCGCTGGATGGCTTCGCCATCGGCATGGGAGCAACCTGCGCCATGGTGGTTCTGGGTTCCCTGCGTGAAATTATCGGCAGCGGCACGCTGTTTAACGGGGCCGATCAGCTGCTTGGCCCGTGGGCGAAATCGCTGCGCATTGAAGTAGTGCATTTCGACTCACCTATGCTGCTGGCCATGCTGCCGCCGGGTGCCTTTATCGGTCTTGGCATGATGCTGGCAGGTAAATACCTGATCGATCAAAAGATGAAACAGCGGGCTGCCCTGCGGGCGCAGGCAGCTGAAACCGCTGCGCCACAAAATGGCGTTGGGAAAGCCGTGTGAATCAGACCAAACGTACTGAGATTCTGCGCCGGCTGCAGCAGAACAATCCGCATCCGACCACCGAACTCGCTTTCAGCTCACCCTTTGAGTTGCTGATCGCGGTACTACTCTCGGCGCAGGCAACCGATGTCAGCGTCAACAAGGCCACCGCGAAGCTCTATCCGGTGGCGAATACCCCCGCCGCGATGCTGGCGCTGGGCGTGGAAGGCGTTAAGTCCTACATTAAAACCATCGGCCTGTTTAACAGCAAAGCGGAAAATGTCATTAAGACCTGCCGCATTCTGCTTGAGCAGCATAACGGTGAGGTGCCGGAAGATCGCGCCGCGCTTGAGGCCCTGCCTGGCGTGGGCCGCAAAACCGCCAACGTGGTGCTCAATACTGCCTTTGGCTGGCCGACTATCGCTGTCGATACCCATATCTTCCGCGTCAGCAACCGCACGAAGTTTGCACCGGGCAGGAACGTCGAAGAAGTGGAGCAGAAGCTGCTGAAGGTGGTGCCTGCGGCCTATAAGGTTGACTGCCATCACTGGCTGATCCTGCACGGTCGCTATACCTGCGTGGCGCGCAAACCCCGCTGCGGCTCTTGCCTGATCGAAGATCTCTGCGAGTTTCCCGACAAAACGGAGTAACGGTTTTAATCCCCGACCCGCTTCGGCGGATTTTGCTTTGCTGCCCCGCCTTTTTCCCCTGCCGGTTCACTTCTGTGCCATGCCAGCCTGAAAGGCAACACGGTTTGTCGGGTTGTTACGCAGAGGGTGATAATGGAAAATCGCCGCCCCCGATTATAAGAAATGTTATGCCACGGTAAGCAATGTCATGAATAAACGTCCCTCTGCCGGGAAGCACGCGCTGCGCCTGTTTCTGGCGCGACTCTGGCCGCATCCGCTGGCGGTAAGCAAAAAGCATATCGTCATCGCCGGACTGGGTGCCGGCACCGGACTGATGCTGACCAGCCTGCTGAGCCACTGGATGCTGGGCGAACTGAACCTGTGGTTTGTCGCGCCGGTCGGCGCATCGGCCGTGCTACTGTTTGGCGTACCGGCCAGTCCGCTGGCGCAGCCGTGGGCCATCGTCGGCGGTAACAGCCTCTCTGCGCTGACGGGCGTTGTGGTTTGTCAGCTCATTCCCGATTCGGCCATCGCCTGCGGCGTTGCGGCCTGCGTCGCCATACTTTTGATGTTTCAGCTGCGCTGTCTGCATCCGCCCGGCGGCGCGGTCGCGCTGACCGCCATTCTGGGCGGCCCGGCGGTGCAGCAACTGGGCTATCACTTCGTGCTGACGCCCGTTCTGCTTAATTCCCTGATTCTGGCGCTGCTCGCACTGCTGTTTAACAATCTGGCGGGGCGGCGCTATCCGCATCCGCTGGCACCCGAAGAGGTGAAGCCCGGGCCAGTCGCGATGCCGGTTCCGCTGACGCGTGACGACCTGCAGCAGGCACTGCAGGGGGGTGAGCTACTGGATATTGATGAGGATGATTTGCAGGCGCTGCTGCTGCGTGCGGAAGAGATTGCCCAGCGCCGTCAGTTCAGCTGAAGAACCGGATGACAGCCTGTCAGGCGTGCCCGGACACCTCACTCGTTTGTGACAGTGTCACCAAAGAGGCTATACCGACCTGCCCTCAGCGCTGCGCCAGCGCGGCCTGCATCCAGGCCATCACCAGCGGTGAGCGTTTTTGCTGCAGCGCCGCCCGTTCCGACTGGAACAGCGTTGCCACAAAAAAGGGATGCCCTGGCAACTCCACGCCGCGGACGTCACCCGCCTCATCCCAGGCCGTTATCCGTAGTGTCTTCTCGCCCAGCGCCGCGCTGAAGGCCGGGTTAACGCCAAAGTTGCAGTGATAGCCCTCATCGCTCTCAAGCGCGCCGTAGGCGGTGGCGATACGCGACCCCGGTTCGAATCTTACCGTACCGCGCTGCTCCACCAGCGAACAACTTAACGGGGCGATGACGCTGCGTCCGCCGGTGTCGGTTTCGGCATGACCGGCATCCTGCCAGCCCAGGACGTTGCGGGCATATTCGATTACCGCGTACTGAAATCCGCCACAGGAGCCCAGGAAAGGCTGGCCGCTTTCACGCGCCCAGCGGATAGCGTCATAGACGCCGCTGTCGTTGTGATAGGGACTGCCCGGCACCACCCAGAGCGCATCGCCCGCTGTCAGGTCGGTTTCATCGAGTCGTTCGGTGGCGACCCAGGTGGTTTCAGCAGTGATGCTCAGGCTGCGGGCAGCACGCTCGATGGCAAGGGGAATGGCCTGGTGAGCGACCGCGCTGGCGCGGTAGTCTCCCACCAGAAAGAGACGCAGAAATGACATGGGCAGATCCTTTTCTGGGAAAACAGAAGGTTACACGAACGTTAATTTTTTGTCATTTATTGCCTTTGTGAAGGAGACAATGCGGCGAGCCAAGCGGCGGATTCAGTCTCTGCGCGCCGTTTATGACAGGCGAATTCACGCTATCCTGCGCGTCAGTGATGGATTTCACTTCTCTGACGGCGTGAAGCAATCGTTTTCTTTTTTTGCTTATTGAATTAAATCCCTGAATTGCGGGACCGATCGCGCATCGTGTATTTTTTCAGCGATCCGGAGCGCATAATGGTCACTCTTTGTTCAGATCGCTGGAAAAAATCGCTGTGACTGCTCATCTGTGCTGACGACAGGCGCCCTGGTAAACGATTCATCCACAGATTCCTCTGTTAGCAGTTAATATCAATTTCTTCCAGCACCCTGCTGTGATTCAGTCGTTTTCTGCTGATCCAGCCCTTACCATCAAAATTAAAATCTAATCAACAGCTTGTTCTGCGGTTTTTAACGCTACATTATCAGCTCAGGCTGGTTGTCAGAAAATTCTTGCCCTGCCGCCCGTAATCAGCCAAATTAGTCCCCCCTTTTCCCTTCTAATAACAATCTTGCGCGTGGAAAACTCACACGACGCAGACTTAATTGCTGTCCCGAAACAGGGTATGAAAAACTGAGGTACATGTGTCAACTGCAAACAAACACACTGATGAGGCTGTCAGTCTCAATGCGTTTAAACAGCCAAAGGCGTTTTACTTAATCTTCTCGATTGAGTTATGGGAGCGTTTTGGCTTCTATGGCCTGCAGGCCATCATGGCGGTTTATCTGGTGAAGCAGCTGGGGTTGTCTGAATCAGACTCTATCACCCTGTTCTCTTCATTCAGTGCGCTGGTTTATGGACTGGTCGCCATCGGCGGCTGGCTGGGCGATAAGGTACTGGGCACCAAGCGCGTGATCGTGCTGGGCGTGCTGGTTCTGGCGCTGGGGTATGCGCAGGTGGCCTTCTCCGGCCATAACGTCAGCATCGTCTACACCGGTATGGCGACGATCGCCGTGGGTAGCGGCCTGTTTAAGGCGAACCCCTCGTCGCTGCTTTCAACCTGCTATGAAAAAGATGACCCGCGTATCGACGGTGCTTTCACCATGTTCTATATGTCGATCAACATCGGTTCGCTCTTCTCAATGATGCTGACACCGTGGCTGGCGGCAAAATATGGTTACAGCGTGGCCTTCTCGCTCTGCGTCATCGGCCTGGTCATCACTCTGTTCAACTTCCTGTTCTGCAAACGCATGGTGAAGGATTATGGCTCTAAGCCGGACTTCGCGCCGCTGCAGGTTGGAAAACTGCTGATGACGCTGGTTGGCGTGGTCGTGCTGATCGCCCTGGCCAACTGGATGCTGCATCATCAGACTATCGCCCGTGTGGTGCTGGCGGTGATTGCGCTGGGCATCGTGCTGGTCTTCGCTAAAGAAGCCTTTGCACTGCAGGGCGCGGCACGCCGTAAGATGATCGTGGCCTTTCTGCTGATGGTCGAAGCGATCCTGTTCTTCGTGCTCTATATGCAGATGCCAACCTCACTCAACTTCTTTGCTATCCGCAACGTTGAGCACAGCATTCTCGGCATTACGTTTGCGCCCGAGCAGTTCCAGGCGCTGAACCCGTTCTGGATCATGCTGGCCAGTCCGCTACTGGCGGCGCTCTACAACAAGCTGGGCGATAAGCTGCCGATGCCGCACAAGTTTGCCCTCGGTATGGTACTCTGCTCCGGTGCCTTCCTGGTGCTGCCGGTAGGGGCAAAATTTGCCAGCGACGCCGGTATCGTTTCCGTTAACTGGCTGATCCTGAGCTATGCGCTGCAGAGTATCGGTGAGCTGATGATCTCGGGTCTTGGCCTGGCGATGGTGGCGCAGCTGGTGCCTCAGCGTCTGATGGGCTTTATTATGGGCTCCTGGTTCCTGACCACCGCTGGCGCGGCAGTGATTGCCGGTAAAGTGGCTAACCTGATGGCGGTGCCGGAAAACGTCACCGATCCGCTGATCTCCCTCGCGACCTACAGCCGGGTGTTCCAGCAGATCGGTATCGTCACGGCGGTCATCGCCCTGCTGATGCTGATCACGGCTCCGCTGCTGAACCGGATGACCCTGGACAGTGACGCGAAAAAATAGCGCACAGACCTGATCATCACATAACGACTCAGCCGGGCTCTGCCCGGCTTTTTTGTGGCCAATCACCTCATCGCGCAGATCCCTGATCCTTATCACTGGTAATTCAATCCCGACTCTTTACTATGCTGTGATCCCATTGCAACAAGGAGTACATGGTCATGAAACTGTTTTGCAAAGCAGGAGCCTGCTCTCTCTCTCCCCACATTGTTATGCGCGAATGCGGGCTCGACTTTACGCAGGTTAATGTCGACCTGGCCACCAGACTCACCGAACAGGGCGATGACTTTCGCCAAATCAATCCCAAAGGCCAGGTGCCTGCGCTGCAGTTCAGCGACGGCAGCGTGCTGACCGAAGGCGTAGCGATTGTGCAGTATCTGGCGGATCTCAAACCCGACCGCCATCTGCTGGCCCCGGTCGGCAGCCTGACCCGCTATCACACTGTGGAGTGGCTCAGCTACATTGGCAGTGAGTTGCACAAAAGCTTCGGCCCGCTGTTCCGTCCCGGCTACCCCGACGAGGTGAAAGCGCAAATCCGCAGCCAGCTGGAAGCGAAGTTTCGCTATGTGGATGAGTCATTGCGTGACAGACAGTGGCTGATGGGGCTGCATTTCAGCGTGGCAGATGCTTATCTGTTTGTGGTGACGCGCTGGGCAAAAGCGCTGGGACTGGATTTGTCCGGCCTGACGGCGCTGGAAACCTGGTTTGAACGCGTTGCGGAACGGCCTGCGGTGCAGGCGGCGCTAGAGGCGGAAGGGTTAGTCTGAGAGAACAGGGCCGGTTAACCGGCCCTGTTGCATTACAGTTTTTCTGCCGCGAAGTGCTGCACAGGCGTGGCGATAGCCTCCTGCGCCGCGACCAGCTGCAGCTCATATTCGCCCATCTGATGGGTTTTCAGCATCACCTCATAAACCGCCGCCGTAACGTGTTCCAGCGCATCCTGCAGTGATTTGCCGTGCAGCAGATTCACCAGCAGCAGGCCGCTGGTCAGATCACCGACGCCAACCGGCTGACGTACGCCGAAATCGACCAGCGGACGGCTGATGTGCCAGGCGTCCTCCGCCGTGACCAGCAGCATCTCAAAGCGATCGCTGCGGCGACCGGCGCGCGCAAGATGTTTCACCAGCACGACGCGTGGCCCCTGGGCAATCAGTGCCCGCGCAGCGTCGACTGCCGCGTCAACATCCTTCACGGTGCGTTCGCTCAGCATCTCCAGCTCAAGCAGGTTCGGCGCGATGATGTCGCTGGCGGGCATCGCCATTTTGCAGTGAAACTCCGCCACGCCCGGTGCCACAATGCAGCCTTTTTCAGGGTGGCCCATGACCGGATCGCAAAAGTACCAGGCGTTGGGATTTGCCGCTTTTACCTGACGAACAATCTGCAGAATCTGTTCGCCCTGCTCTGCCGATCCCAGATAGCCGCTCAGCACCGCGTCACAGGTCTTCAGGCGGTCGATGTCAGCAATACCTTTTACGATGTCGGTTAAATGCGTTGCCGGCATCACCGTACCGGTCCAGTGGCCATATTGCGTATGGTTGGAAAACTGCACGGTATTCAGCGGCCAGACGTTGGCGCCCAGACGACGCATCGGAAACTCAGCCGCCGCGTTACCGGCATGACCAAAAACAACATGCGACTGAATCGCTAAAATATTTTTCACTTGTTTGCCCTGTCTGCCTTGCCATAAAAAAGGGCCGGAAACCGGCCCTGAACGCTTACTGCCAGTTAATCAGACAGTAGTGTTTCTTGCCGCGACGCAGCAGCGTATAGCGATTAAACAGTTTGTCGCTGTCGCTGAAGCGGTACTCCGCATCGGATTGCTTCTCGCCGTTCAGAGAGACGGCATTTGAGCCGATCATCGTACGCGCCTGACCGCGGGATGGCACAAGCTCAGCTTTCACCAGCGCCTGCTGCAGGTCGTCTTCTGCGCTCAGCGCGATGGTTGGCATGCCATCCTGCGCCAGCTGCTCGAAGTCCGCTTCGGTCATGTCGCTGACGGAGCCGGAGAAGAGGCTGGCCGTAATACGTTTTGCCGCCGACAGGCCCGCTTCACCATGCACCAGGCGCGTCACCTGCTCTGCCAGCACATATTGTGCCCGTGGCGCGGCGCCACTGTTTTTATCCTCTTCTTCCAGCGCATTGATCTCGTCAATGCTCATAAAGGTGAAGAATTTCAGGAAGCGATAGACATCCGCATCGGCGGTGTTGATCCAGAACTGATAAAACTTGTACGGACTGGTTTTCTTCGCATCCAGCCAGACTGCGCCACCTTCGGTTTTACCAAATTTGGTGCCGTCAGACTTGGTGATCAGCGGAACGGTCAGGCCGAAGACCTGGTTCTGATGCAGACGACGGGTCAGATCGATACCGGAGGTAATGTTGCCCCACTGGTCAGAACCGCCGATCTGCAGGGAGACGCCGTGGCGCTCGTTCAGGCAGGCAAAGTCATAACCCTGCAGCAGATTGTAGGAGAACTCGGTAAAGGAGATGCCCTGGTCGTCACGGTTCAGACGCTGCTTCACCGCTTCTTTGTTAATCATCTGATTAACGGAGAAGTGCTTGCCGATGTCACGCAGGAAGGTCAGCACGTTCATGCTGCCAAACCAGTCGTAGTTGTTGGCAGCGATGGCGCTGTTACTGCCACAATCGAAGTCGAGGAACGGGGCCACCTGCTGGCGGATCTTTTCAACCCATTCACCGACGGTTTCGCTGGTATTAAGTTTACGCTCTGCGGCTTTGAAGCTCGGGTCGCCGATCAGGCCGGTTGCGCCCCCGACCAGTGCCACCGGCTTATGTCCGGCATCCTGAAAACGCTTCAGGCAGAGCAGCGGTACCAGATGGCCCAAATGCAAGCTGTCAGCAGTGGGGTCAAAGCCGCAATAGAGCGAAATTGGCCCCTGCGCCAGTTTCTCTGTTAACGCGTCTTCGTCCGTCACCTGGGCGATAAGGCCCCTCTCCTGCAATTGTTGTATCAGGTTACTGCTGGTCATTACTGACTCCAAATTGATCAGACTGCACCTATGCTGGTACACAGCTTTCCGCTGAGTTGCGGAACCAAAAAAATGAGGGCTATAGCATAAAGCGCTGACGCTTTCTGTGCCAGCGCTGATAGGGGGGAATCGTGCAGATTCAGGGGGCCAGACGGTCGATTTTCCAGCCATCGTGGTCGCGCTGATAGATGAAGCGATCGTGAAGGCGATGTTCGCCGCCCTGCCAGAACTCCATCGTATGAAATTTCACCCGGTAGCCGCCCCAGAAGCTCGGCAGTGGCACATCGCCCTGCTGGAACTTCTGTTTAAGCTCAAGGAACTTTCCTTCCAGAATTCCGCGCGCCGAAATCCGGCTCGACTGCTTCGACACCCAGGCTCCAATCTGACTGTCGCGCGGACGGCTGTGGAAATACTTCAGCACCTCCAGCGGCGACAGTTTTTCCACCTCGCCCAGCACCATCACCTGACGCTCCAGAAAGTGCCAGGGGAAATGCAGACAGATGCGCGGGTTCTGCGCCAGCTGCAGCGCTTTGCGGCTGCCGAGGTTGGTGTAAAACACCATGCCCTGGGCATCGAAATGTTTCAGCAGCACAATACGCTGCCAGGGCTGGCCCGTTTCATCCACCGTGGCCACCGTCATGGCCGTGGGATCGGGCAGTTTCGCCTCACAGGCCTGGTTCAGCCACTGTTCAAACAGCACGAGCGGGTTATCCGGCAGATCCTTACGACGCAGGCCGCCCCGGGTATATTCACGCCGCAGATGGGCAATGGTGTGTAGCGTTTCGCTGTCACTCATGATGCTCGCCTATTCAGATAAAAAGTCAGCTGGCAGGTTGCAGCTCACAGTCATTGACGACAATTTTATCGTTACGTTCGATAAACGCGCCGTTACCTTTGGACCAGAAAACATAGGTGCCGTCGCTGTAGCGGGCGCCGGACGCTGATACTGTCTGCTTCAGCGTCAACGGCTGGCCATCCATGATGAAGCTGACCTGTTCCTTCTTCTCATCCAGCGTGACGGTCAGAGGCAGGGTTCCGCAGCGATAGTGCAGTGTCTGCGCTGCCGGTGGCTCTTTATGCATCAGGCTACAGCCCGACAGCAGCAGGCCTGCAGCTACGGTTAATCCTTTCAACATAAGCGGGTCTCCTTTACGAGTGAAGCGGGCATTATAAAAAGGATTGGGCGTGAAGTAAGTGAGAATTGACGCCAATCGGGCTAATGAGGTCAGCCTGCATGAATTATTGCGCATTTTCAGGTGGTTGTCCGAATGCATAGCCACTATTCTCAGGCTACGCTCTATACATCTTAAGCAAGGGGAATGAGAGATGAAATTTGATAACGAAGATGCGTTTAAGCTGGCCGTGGCGTTTATGCACCACAAAGAGAATGCCACTGTCGCCAGCAGCTACTTTAAAACCTTTATCGATACCTATCAGAAATTTGATCGCTGGCTGAGCGCATCCGATCCGGTTAGCGCAATGAAAGCGGAAAAAGCGGCTGCCAAAGCGGGAGAAGACTCCGTGCTCTGATGCGGTTATCCGGGACGACGTTCTGTCGTCCCGGGCTGGCTGCTCCCTGCCATGAAAAGGCCGTCTGTTATCCTGTGACGATGCTGGCCCTCCGCCTGAACAGCTTTCTGAGCTTTTTATTTGCCGCCGCCTTTTTTCTGTTCCATTGGTCAGCGCTGTACGCTACATGGCTATTAACAGTGATACCCTTTGCAATAAATGCGATTTTTCATCGCTGCACCTGCTTATTCCCCCTGCACCCGCACGTTTTTGTTTAAAAAGCCGTCACCGAAGCGTGACAGGTCCAGCAAACCCGATAAAGCCGTCTATGCTGTAGATGTCTGGATAAAATTCACGGAGTTGAAATAATGAAAATGAAATCCCTGTCAGCCATTGCTTTGCTGGTTCTTTCTTTAGGTACGCTGGCGGGTTGCGCCTCGAATCAATCGATTAAAACCACTGATGGTCGTACGATTGTTACTGATGGAAAACCCCAGATTGATTCAGATACGGGTCTGGTTTCTTATCGCGATGCTCAGACCGGAAAAACTGAGCAAATTAATCGCAATGAGATTAGTAATATGAGCGAACTCGACAACTAATATAAGGTGAATAAGATGAAAAAAGCGCTGATTCTGCCTCTTGCCGCGTTGATCGGTATGACCGTATTAACCGGCTGTACCCGTACCAGCTATGCGATTCAGACTAATGATGGCCGGACCATCATCAGTGACGGTAAGCCTTCTGAGTCTGATGCTGGCCTGCTGGCCTACACCGATGCGAACGGTGTGAAGCAGCAGATTAATAAAGCAGACGTTAAAGCCGTTTCTGAAGTTCCTCATAAATGATTCTGCGGCTGCCGTTTGCTAAATAAAGCCGCCTGCGGGCGGCTTTATTTTTGCCAGCACAGGCTGAGAAGGTCAGGCAATGCTGGCTTTACACCCCCACCCGTTTATCCGGTACATCTGTCAGTCACCCTCCGGCTCACCAGCGGTAATTGAACAAAAGCAGCACATCCAGCCTTTTTATTTATCTGAATTTCAGGCCAGCTTCGTGTTTTTAATCAGTCTGATTGTTTAGTCTCCATTCATCAGCCAATTAGCAGATTATTTTATGCTTTGCATTTAGCCGTTTACCGCAATGCTTAAAGGTTCCATTTAATTTTCACCCATTCTGTTTTGTCCGATCGATTTTCAGGGGCTTTTAGTCCGGCGCTCCGTTTACTAAACTTACCTGTCGTTATTTAATCGGGGGGTAGCAGATGATTTATCATGAAAAAAGCGTCGGCCACATCATTCTCGGCGAAGCCACGGTTAACCTGGCCTTTGAGGCACAGGAAATTTCCCTGGCGTCGCTGATTCAACAGCTGGGTGTGATGGCGGAAAATGAAAAAAGTGATGAGCGCGTCGCGCAGATCGCTGACACACGGAACTGGCTCAAAAGTTTTGCTGAAGCCGCCTCGCATGACCGCGCCGAACTTAACTGGCTGGCCGAAACCGATCAGGTACCCGTTTTCCTCAACGATTATCGTTAGTGATGTCCGGGTCAGGTCCGGGCGCCAGCCCGGCTTATCCCCCTCTCTTTCACCGGTTTTGCCGTCTCGCTGGCCCGGCATCCGGTCAGGGATAAAAAATCATCTGGTCATCGCTGAAATAACTGTACAGATTCATAAATTTTGTATAACTTCGCGCCTGAGCGAACATTTTTACATCACCTGCCAGGAAATAAACCATGTATCCGAATCAGAGACTGCCGCGGACGGCAGACGATATTGCCCGTTATTTTAATGCGGCAAGCCTGCCTTCACAGCAAGAGACGCTGGGACAGGTGGTGGTTGAAATTCTGCATGCCGGACTGAACGTAAACCGTAAATCGATTTGCACCAAGCTTCTGCTTCGACTCGAAACCGCTTCTACGGAAGAGGAAGAGCGTCATTATCGTACGCTCATCAGCCTGCTGTTCGGCCGCTAAGCGACCGCGCCTCTGCGCTGCCCCTTTTTCATGACCGGCGTCATTCCTGGCAAGGCCCCTTTCATGCGGCATATCTGACCGCCTGACCGTTCGCGGATCAGGGCGATGAAAAGCCTTTTTGCCCGCAGTCAGGTTGTGATAGGGGTGTAAAGATCGGGGGAAAAGCCCCTTGCGAAAATGACGGGCTCAAGACGGGGTATGGATGATGGTGACTGTCTGTCTGACCGCAGAACGCCTACCCCAGCACTTTCAGTGCCAGTGCCAGCGTCTCCTGTTCATTGGTAACATCACCGACCTTACCTACTACCCGCATACCAAAGGCGATGCAGAGGATCAGACCGGCTGCCGCTTCCCTGTCCAGTGTGTTATCGATGGAACCATCTTTCTGACCCAGCGCCAGCAGCGTGACCAGGAAGCGCTGGTTACGCTGAACTACATCGTTGATACGCTGTGCCAGTTCCGCATCCAGGGTCTGCAGCGCAATCGCGCTGGAAACGACGAGGCAGCCGCACCGTCCTTCTGTCGCACGAGCGGAGTCCAGATAAAACTGCAAGAGTTCAGTAACTTTTTCCCGCCCGCTGACGCAGGGTGCCAGACGACGATGCAGATCGGCGTTGCGCAGCGCCAGGTAGCGCTCGAACACCAGCAGGAATAGCGAACGTTTATCTTTAAAGGCTTTGTAGATGCTGCCTGCGGAGAGGTTCATCGCCTCACCCAGATCGGTTATCGAGGCCGCGTGATACCCTTTTTGCCGGAAAACGATCATGGCGTGATCCAGAGCCTGTTCAATATCGAACTCTCTGGGACGTCCTCGCTCTCTGTTTTTATGCGCTGTGGCTGTCGTGATCATCGTTACCGGTCTGAGATCGTGCATTCCTGTCAAAATCGACAGCGATTCTATCTCAGGCATGGGCAACAAGTATAGATGGTCAGCGCGACAGCACGTCATCTGCCGCCGACGCGCCACAGGCCGCACTGCCTGCAAGACCCCTGTCAGCCGGTGCTGAGCGACGCCCGGCACCATCAGAGGCGAAGGCCAGACACTGCTTATTCAGATAATAACGATATCTTTACGCACGCTTTGTCCTCTTGCAGGGCGCGCTGAGCGGCATTGAATTTCATCAGCCAGAAGGTGAACTGCTTAATTAACAGGCTGGCATGATTTTCATCCTCCGCCTGGCATAAAAAAAGCCGGGTTTTTACCGTACTGCTATCGTCAATCGCGTAGATCTCATGGTCATTGTGATGGCGGGACAGGATGATCGTAGTAAAAGAGATAGTGGGCCATTGCTTTATTCTGGCTTCAAATTGCGTGAAATTCATTATATCTGCCTGGTTATGAACCTTAACAACCCGATGAAAAACCACTCATCGGACCAGGAGAAGCATAACCTCTGGCGCTATTCCGCGCGTGATAAAAAAAGCTTTTAGCGGACATGGCTACGTCAGCAACAGAGGAGGCCGGACACGCACCGGCCTAACTGCCGCCACCGGCATATCCGCTATCCGTGTGGCACAAGGTGACAGCATCTCGTGCTTCCTCGCCAGGCCTTATTGATCCCCCTGCCCGGCAAACCAGCGTTTTCCGCTGCCGGTTTCGTTAATTTTATCCATCAGCTGCATCAGACGATGAGCGATGCATTCCTCAATATCAAAACGCTGCCAGCATGGCTTTGCTGATCGAAACAGGCAGTCAGATGGCGTGGTTTTAAGCGTGCATTGGCCGGTTCTCAGATCGGCCTGGCAAAAATCAGGCACGATCTGATTCTGAAAATCAGGCGCGTTTTTCCATCTTTGCCCAAAACACCGCGATGCTCAGCAGCAGACAGATAACCCCACCGACGCTGAACAGCAAATCAATAGCCAGATTCAGGCTGGCATGATCCACCACCGCACCTAACAGCACGGGCACCCAGTTAGCGATATAGGCAATGACATAGAACAATGAAATCAGTTTTGCGTGACTGGCTGCAGGAGAGATCATATTAAGCAGGGTCGCACTTCCCACAAAGATGGCGCCGTAGGAATATCCAGCCACAAGCAGTCCTGTGCATGCCCATACTAAAGAGTGGGTGCTGATAGCCCAGGTAAAAAACACAATCGAAATGGCCTGAGTAAAACAGCCGGCAGCGAGAGACGTGCGAGCGCTAATCCGGCGGCTCAAAATCTGACTGATACCGGCCACCATTAAGTACACCGCAATCACGTAGCCATAAACGCCCTGACTATGAATGCCGAGCAGATGCTCCGATACCGCCGGTCCAATGGACAAAATACTGGCGGCAAACGCCCAACTCATAAACAGAGCGCCAGCACACAGGAAAAAACGTATGCCAGTCGCTTTCAGTCCGGCTTTAAGTGTCGTATCCGCTGAAAGAACAGATGAGGATGGCGCAACCCTGGCTTGATCATGATGATGCGCTGGCCAGCTAAAACGTAATCCGATAAGGGCAATTGCAGCCGTGATCATAATCAGCAGAAACGGCAACGTCTGGCTGTGGAAATTGGTCTGAATCGCCACGCCGCTAAAAACGGGCCCCAGAGCCAGACCGGTGGTGAAAGAAAGCGTGGCGAGCAGAGCCGCAGCTTTACCGCCATCTTTAGGGCCAAAACGCAAAAGGGCAATATTCGCTGCACCGGTTAATGCCCCGGTTCCTACGCCCGCCAGCAGGCGTGCCATAAACAGACAGGCAAATGAATCGGCGAGTGAAAACAGCAAGGCTCCCGCGAAGACGGCCAGTAGCGCAGGCATCATCAGGCTGCGCAGGTCGGCAACTTTCCCTGCAAGATTTCCTACGCTGAATAACGCAATCAAGACACCGGCCGCATACGCGCCATAAATCATTGTCAGGCTGACGGCGGTTAAACCTAGCTGCTGTTGATAGAGGGGATAAAGCGGCGTTGGTGCACTGCTATTCAATAAAGCAGCAACCAGCGCCAGTGCAAGAAAGAATAAAACGCTCTTTTTGGAAGCAGAATTATTTTTGTCTGTCGGACGACTATCGATAGTTAACACTTCTGACATTTTTATTTCCCGAACTGTAGATAAATCAACCCTGTGCAGCTAATGCTGATTTCACAGAGCAGCAAACACATTCATGATAAAGCCTGCTTGCTCCCCATAGCAGAGGCAAGATTGCATCACAGGCATTCATTTATGCAGCTTGATAATCCGTACTCAATGTGTCGTGTTACCCTGGATACGGTTTATAACGTTACAACTCGCCAATAAGGCCAGGCCATAAACAAAATGATTAATCAGAGCTGCTGTTAATAATTCATAACTCCCGTTTTTCAACCCGCATAACCCCAACCCGACCGAAGGATAGATAACCAGTAGTGTAATCGATGAACATATCAGCCCATAAAGAGCACTTTTCGGGATCGATAGGTGAGTAAAAAACCTCACCTTCAGGAATAGCCAGCAATAAGGAAAAGCCAATGCAACGCCTGCAAAATAATGAAATAAATAGCCTGCCAGCAATCCATATTTGCTGACTGTAACTTCACCAGGATGAGAAAAAACAAAATTCCCTTGCAACCATTGCGATAACAAATTACCAATAAAATTAATATTTAATGGGGGAGTAACATTGATGATGGAGGTAAGCTTATTTACGACATCCATACTTAGCGTAGACGTTACTCCACTCAAAAGAGTGAAAAAAATAATGGCTTTAAGATTGTTGCATATTTGCATCTTCAATTGGAATTTTACCCCCTGGCGATGGATGTTTCTTTATTGACACAAGGATACCGGACAGTGCTATACATAGCATGCCTCCTGCAGCGATTATTGATATTTTTTCGCCAAAAAAATAATAACCAATAAATGCCGTGAAAATAATTGTACTATAGGAAATAACACTCACCGTGGTTGTTTCTCCAATACTATATGCTCGCGTCATGGCTAATTGCCCAATAGTACCAAATCCACCAACTGCGATGAGAGCAATAAGTTGATTTGCCGTCGGAAAAGTGATACCAGAAACCAGACATACACCGAACCCTATAACCGCACCTGGCAATGAAAACCAGAATACAACTCTCAGGATTGGTTCCCCACATCGGGTCAATTTACTGACATTATAATAGGCAAGAGCAGTAAGCAGTCCCGAAAAAAGCCCAGCCATGATAAAAATATGGCTACTGACAGGAATGTCAGGGTGCAATAAAATCACTACCCCTAAAAAACCAAGTAAAATTGACATCAATATGCGGCGGGATGCATTTCCCTTTTGGATTAATATCATAATTAACCCTTGAAACATGGGGTTGGTATAACTTAATGTCGTGGCCATTGCCACAGGCAGGTGCATAAGAGAATAGAAACCACAATACATTGCTCCATTACCCAATGATGCACGTTTAAAATGCAATAGTGGCTCACCAGGCTTAAAAGAGATGCCTTTAAAAGACATTATTGCAGCTATGATAAGCACACTAATAAAACAGCGAAAAAAAATTATCTCAAAAAAACTCACTTCTGTTGACAGCACCTTGATTTCTGCGTTCATTAATGAAAAGAAAACACAGGCTAGCAGCATCCATAAAATAGCCATAAGCGTACTGCATCTCCAGTTAATCAGGATTTTTATCGTTTGCAATTTGAGTTGTAAGCAGTGTATTTTTTGAACATGCAAAAAAGACCAACATGCCTGCTCCCTCACGGCCAGAAACCCCCTCATGAACTGAGTTCACCGTGTCACTAAAAGTCTCGCCTTCAGAGAAGGTCATTTTTTTTCCTGAGTTCTTCATAGTGAGTGTTACATTCCCATGCGTCATATAGACTGTACTTATACACGCATGGTAGTGCCATGGAAGAACATGTTCAGGAGCAACTTCCACTTTCAAAACGGTGATTTCAGGCGTACCGCCAGGGTAAGCATGATAGACATCACCATTCCATGATCGCTCGGTTTTCAATAGTATGTTTTTTTCAACGCCCTCTTTCGCTATTGCTATATTGATACTGAGTATGGCGGCAAGTGTAATTATTGAACTTCGGAAATTAAACATAATGATTCCCCAACTATTTTATTCCTGCGGTAACGCAGAAACCGCCTGCGCCGCGATTCGTGCTTCATAAGCCGTTACGCTTTGTGAGTAGTAACGATTCGGCGTGCTATGATTACCGACAACAATTTCGATCAGGAAAGGTCCGGGATGTTCCTTCGCTGCGTTTACGGCTGTGCTTAATTCTGCCAGGTGTTTAACGCAAGTGGCTGTAACACCCAGGCTTGTCGCAAAGCCGACCCAGTCATGAGTGGGAAGCCGGGTAAAGTCCGCAGAAATACCGCGTTGATGCAATGTATCAATGTGCATAGCGCCGTGGGCCTGGTTGTTTATCACCACAAACAGCGTTTTAATGCCGTAACGTGCAGCCGTCTGAATTTCTATACCGTGCATCAGCATGCAGCCATCACCAGTCACCACCATACAAGGCCGCTCTGGCTGGGCAAGTTTAATACCGATACCCGCGCAGATAGCCCAACCCATGGGGGCAAGCTCGCTGGAAGTATGATAGTCACCAATGCCGGTAGCGGACCAGTAGTGGGCCATAAAGATTCTATGTGCACCTGAATCAACAACAACATTAGTATCTTCAGGCATAAGATTGCGTAAATAGTGGACGACATCACCAGCAAATAAGTGTTTATCTTCTTCGTCCTGTTTGGTAAACAGCGAGGTTTTAGAAACCGTTAATGATAATTTACGAACATCAGATATCCAGCGCGAACGCTTCTGTTTAGCCGCTAACAAAAGCGTGTTTCTCCCTATCCTGCTACTGACAAGGTAATCCAGGGTTTTGCTAAGATTAGAGAATATATGAATATCAGGTTGATAATGTGAGCAGTTTTTTTGGAAATCATCATCAATAAATATTAACGTTTTATTACCGTGCAGTTCAGGGCACCAGTTAAGGCTATCTCGCTGTGTTAAATCACTGCCTAAAACAATTAAAACATCTACAGCAGGATCGTTGATAGTTTTTATCGCGCGTGTATGTCCAGCGAAACCATACAGACCAAGGGCTAAAGGATGTTTTTCAGGAAAAGCCCCTTTACCTGAAAGTGTAGTCGCTACCGGAATGGAAAATTTTTCGGCTACGTTTTTTAGTAAGGTCGCATCATGGCAATTGTTAACACCACTACCTGCCAGTATGGCGACATTAAAGTCGCGGCAAAGATAATCGTGAATAAGCACATCCAACGCGCAAGTATCAATAGCAAATCCATGCCGAATACTTTTTATCTTTACTGAATGATCTTGTTGAGGTTCTTTTTGAATGTTTACGGGTATATTTAAATAGGCGCAACCTTTCCTCTGAACATTAAGCTGGTCGAAGGTTCGTCGCATTTCATGATTAAAAACACAAGGCGTCTTTATTTCAATAGCACTGTTAACTAAAGGTTTCACAACAGATAACTCATCAAGTCCGCCATTACTACCATCCTGAAAGGCGCCCTGTGCTTCGTGATAAGTCGCTACGCCGCCAGTAATATAGAGCACAGGTATTCTGTCAGCCCGAGCCGCTGCCATCGCCGGTAAGAAATTCATTGTACCAGGCCCTGAGATACCTAAACAAACACCAAATCTTCGGCTACCTCGGGCATAACCGTCAGCCATAAACCCGCAGGCAGTTTCATGTGCCCCCATAATCCCGACAATCGATGTTTTTTCCAGCGCCTTAACAATTGGATAAATCAACTTACCAGGCACTAAAAAAATGTGACTAATTTGCTTATTCTGTATTTCAGCAATAAGGACCTCAGCACAATTCAAAGCAACATCTGTTCGGCTATTTTTTCTTTCAACAACTTTATCTGAATTAAACGTCGGGCAGGTAGTGTTAAAAAAATCATCTTCAAATAATTTCATTTTCTAAATCCATTAGAATAAAAATAAAGACAATCAGCATTAATGAGGAAAAAATGTGCGTTATATGGGAGGCTTCACATAACAAAACGCATCGCACCTATATCCAAAAAACGGCCCATCATAGTCACAATTTGAAATTTTTAAAGTTGCATTAATGCTTCACAATAATGCAAAAATACTTATAATTTCATAGTGCTTTTTATGATATGACTTATGATTTCTGATGCTTTTTTGATCAATCTGAAGATGTGCGTTTAGTTATAAATAACATGGAGCAGTAGATGAACTGGGATGATGTTCGTTTTTTCCTCGCATTAGCGAGACAAAAAACGTTGCGGGGTGCCTCAAAATCGTTAAACGTCGATCAGGCAACAGTCGGACGCCGTATCGCAGCGTTCGAAAGCGCGCTCAGTTCCCGGTTATTTATACGTACGCCTCGCGCTTTCACGCTGAGCGAGTTTGGCGAGCAGGTGATGGCAGAAGCCAGTGCGATGGAAAGTGCCATGCAGGCGATGAGCCGTAAAGCCGCCTGCAGCGATAGCATCCCTGCGGGTAACGTGCGCATCGCCAGCACAGACACACTCGCCACCATGTTTGTCATACCTGCCATTCAGCGTCTGCGTGAACAATACCCGGACATCACCGTAACCTTATTGACCGGAATAGGTTTCTCCGATATCTCGTACCGCAGTGCGGATATCGCTATTCGTGGTGCCCGACCTGATTCTGAAGAGTTAATCGTTAAACGCCTGGCGACCATTACTATGGGGCTTTATGCCAGCCAGCGCTATTTTGATCGGCTCGGAGAACCGCAGCAAGAAAGCGGATTAACGGGTCATCAACTGGTTATGTTTCCGGCAGACATGGTGCCACGTCATCGACAAAACCTGTGTGGCTTTGCAGTAAACAGCCAGCAAGTCGTGCTGGAATGTAATACACAACTGCTGATGCAGTCCGCAATTAAACGCGGGATTGGCATCGGCCTGCTCTCGACATTTTTAGCTGACTGCGATCCGCAATTAATCCCGGTATTTCCCGAAAAACGTGACCCGGTGGATATCTGGCTGGTGCTCCATCCGGATCTACAAAAAGTTGCACGGATCAGGGCCGTGATTACGGCGCTGGAGCAGTGCTTTGCGGAAGAAACCCGGGCAAGAGAAATTTAGCAGACCTCGCGGTTTCAGTAGCCGGGGAAAATGACCCGGCCTACTTAACCGCAACTACCGGCAAATCCGCTACCCGTGTAGTGTAAGCAGGTGACAGCATCTCACGCTTCATTGCCCAGGCCTTATTGATCCCCTGCCCGGCAAACCAGAGTTTTCCGCTGCCAGTTTTGTTAATTTTATCCATCAGCTGCATCAGCTCCTGGCTGTTGCGGCGTGGCTGATGCTCATCAAACAGATCAAGCTGGGCCACGCCCTGACTGAAAAAATCCCCCAGCACAATGCCCGCCTTGATATAGCGATATCCCTTAATCCAGATGTTATCCAGACACGCTAGTGCAACGTTGATGATGTCGCGGGTGTCCTGCGTCGGGATCAGCAGCTTCTCTATAGACTGATTGCCATAAAAGGGTTCGTCAGTCGCGTGCGGGCTGGTGCGCAGAAATACCCCTATCTGACGACAATACTGGTTCTCGCGACGCAGTTTCTCTGCCGCGCGCTCCGCATAGGCACAGACGGCTTCGCGCATCTGGTCATAATCGGAGATGCGGCTGCCAAACGAACGTGAACACATGATTTGCTGCTTATCCGGTGTCACTGATTCCAGTTCCAGGCAGGATTCGCCACGCAGTTCTCTGACGGTGCGCTCCATCACCACGCTGAACTGTTTGCGAATGGATTCGGTGCTTTGATCGGCCAGATCTTTCGCCGTCATGACGCCCATGGCGTTGAGTCGTTTGCCGATTCGGTGCCCCACGCCCCAGACGTCAGCCACATCGACCAGTGCCAGCAGCTTTTTCTGTCGTTCGGGGTCCGATAAATCGACAATGCCGCCGGTTTTACTCCACTTTTTGGCCGCAAAATTCGCCAGTTTTGCCAGCGTTTTGGTCTGTGCAATGCCGACGCCGACGGTCAGATGGGTCTCTTTGCGGATCCGTTCTTTGACCTGTCGGCCAAAGGTCTCCAGCGCTGTGCAGTTCTGCACGCCGGTGAGATCCATAAACGCCTCGTCGATCGAGTAGATTTCTACCGAGGGGGCCATCTCTTCGAGGATGGTCATCACCCGATGGCTCATGTCGGCATAGAGCGCGTAATTTGAGCTGAAGACCTGTACCGCGTGACGCGTCAGCTCTTCGCGCATTTTAAAATAGGGTGCACCCATTTTAATGCCAGCTTTCTTTGCCTCGGCGCTGCGCGCAATCACACAGCCGTCATTGTTCGACAGCACCACAACCGGTTTACCTTTCAGATCGGGCCGGAAAACGGTTTCGCATGATGCATAGAAGCAGTTCACATCGACCAGCGCGAACATGGTCAGTGCGTCGCTTTAATCACAAAGGTAACAACACCAAACACTTCCAGCACATCTTCGGTCTGAATAGCGATCGGTTTGAATTTAGTATTCATCGGCATCAGTTGCAGGCAGGGGTGAAGCTGAAGACGCTTAACGGTAAATTCGCCGTCGACGGCGGCGACCACGATATCGCCATGGGCGGCGGTAAGGGAACTGTCGACCACCAGCATATCGCCATCGTTGATGCCCGCCTCAATCATCGACTCGCCGCTGACGCGGACAAAATAGGTGGCGCTGGGATGCTGGACCATCAGCGCATTCAGGTCGATGCGCTGTTCAACATAATCCTGCGCCGGTGAGGGAAAGCCGCACGGGACACGTTCGATATAGAGCGGCAGCGGCAGGATAGCGAGCATGTCCGCAGGTTTAATGAATTCCACAATGTTACTCCTTTTTTCATGTTACTGTATATAAATACAGTAATAGCTATTTCCCCCTTTAATCAAGTGCTCTGGCCCTTTTTTAAGTAAAACACCTGATGACCCGACACTTTTTTTTAATCGCTGTTTTTTCAGTGCCGGGATAGTAAACAAAATCGGGTTACTTTCAGCGCAGCGGCAACATATTGCTCTGCCTTGCTCACAGTAACGCCTCTTATAAATTACGCCGTGAATTATTCTGACTTAAGGAAAATCTGACATCTGCTTTCCGGTTCAGACAGACGTTTGAATATAGAGGTTGAGAGGGTTATTCTGCCTTTTTTCAGGCATGGAGGAGTTATGGCAGACGACGATCGCATCAGAAAGCTGGAAGAGACCGTTGCACAGCTAACAGTTGAGACCACAGTATTAAAAGCGATACTGGGCCAGCAAATAGCGCTGAATAATCTCAATTACAAAGGGAAATTTGACGATGTGCTGGCGGCGCTGGCGAAGGAATATGCCGAACGCGGACTGGAGGACGGTAATAATCGGGCCATCCATGATGCCCTGAGACAATATATTAAGTATGAGCCGCCAGGCATGGAATAGACGCCCCTCCGGCAGCGTCTGCCTGCCGGATGTTACCGGCGCGGCTGAACGCTGCTCCGGCCCATCGTAAATACGTCAGGCGCACCTCCCGGATTTACACTCCGCTGTCACTCTCCAGCGCATCCTGAATCGCATCAGCCAGATTCGCTATTTCATTCGCCACAGCCTGCAGATCCCAGGAGGTCTTCGAGCCGGTTGCAGACGTTGAGGCGCTGACGGACTCTTTTGCTACAGAGAGCGCAGCCGCAACAGCGATCGCGCGTTTATGTTGTTCCTGGGTGATACCTGCCGGAGGGAGTGCAAAATAGTCGTGGACCATGATCGTTTCCTTGCAATGGATAAGGGGGTCAACCTTAGCGGTCTGAACCGGAGGTGTGAAGCGAATTATGCTGCGCCGCGTACCGGATGGACAGGAATGCGACAGCCGGACGCGATCCTGCACATTTTCCGCCCTGAAACCTGTACAGGTTTTGCTGTAATCCGCCGTCAGCAAGAGTGTTCAGCATCCCGTTATAACGATTAAAAAACTTCACTATCGTTAACGCAACATTGTCATTCTGACGAAAATTAATTTTAAGTAATTGTATTTTAATAACTAAACCAGGGTTTCTCACGCACGATTTTAAAGTTGCATTCTGAATACACCACCGACCAGAAAAAATTTTTTCAAATTTTATTGTACAACTTTGCCTTTCTTGTATAACTTTACGTCGTGATGTTAAATCACTTGTAACGAAAGGTGCATTGCACCGCATCTGAAGGTGTTGTGGATTTCCACCTTCAGATGCAATTTTTTTTGCAACGCCGTTTAGCGGATCGCAATCAACCTGTCTCCCCCAATTTTTTATGAGGCCTGACCATGCAAACAACGATGAATACAGAGTCTCAGATTTCAGATTACTTCATGAACTCTGGTACCGCGCTGAGCACCGAACAGCAGGTGATTACTGCCGTCCATGCCGAACTCGCTCGCGCAAAAGCCCACGTCTCCGATAAAGATATCGTGCTGGGCCTGATTCACCACCTGGAGAGCGAACGTGACGTGATGAAGCAGGATATTTACCGTCAGGCGCTTGAACACGTTCTTCAGCGCGCGTCGGTGACCAGCAACAGCTGATAACCTGTGTCTGTTATGAGGGAACGCGAATTAGCATGGATGCATTTCCCGACCGGAATCGGCCCCATTTTTTGGGGCTTTTTTATTTCCGCCCTTTGCAGCGCCTGCCCCCCTTCCCGGCACCAATCTGACACCGCACGTATAACCTTATATCGCTCCGCTTAAAGGCTATTTTGCCGATTATTTCACCATTAATCCCGGTTAATTGCTCTCGTTCCGCTTTATTTATCCGTTATCTGTGTCCAGGCTTTTTCTGCATTCACTGCAAACACAGACGAGGAAAATAATCATGTTTCATCATTCATCAAAACTTCAATTTCCGGTTCGTGTGGAAAAGCCCGACCCTGAGTTTGCCATGCTGCTCCAGCAGGCCATCGGTGGCGTCGAGGGTGAGATTCGTGTAGCGATGCAATATTTTTTCCAGGCAATGGGCGCACGGGGTGATGTCCGGATCCGCGATCTGCTGATCTCGACCGCGACTGAAGAGCTGAGCCATATCGAAATGCTGGGGTACGCCGTGGCGCTCAATCTTGAAGGCGCCCCGCTCTCTTATCAGGAAGCGTCGGCGAAAGATCCCGGTGGTCAACGCCATTCTGGGCGGCATGAATCCGCGCCATATCCTCTCTTCGGGGCTGGCGGCGATGCCGGTGAACGCCAACGGCATGCCATTTGATATGAGCCATATCTACGCCTCTGGCAACGTGGCCGCCGACATGCTGGCGAACGTCACCGCAGAAGCGACGGGCCGCGTACTGGCGACCCGGCTCTACAATATGACCGAAGATAAAGGCATGAAGGATTTCCTCTCCTTCCTGATCGCCCGTGACACCCTGCACCAGCAGCAGTGGCTGGCCGCCATCGAAGAGATGGGGGGCCTCAACGCCTCGCTGCCGATCCCGAATAGCTTCCCACAGGAGCATGAAGCGCAGGAGCACGCCTATTACTGCCTGAATACCTCGCTGGATAAGCCGCTGCCGGAAGGCCGCTGGAGCAACGGTCCGGCTTACGATGGCCGGGGACAGTTTAGCGCCAGACAGCAGCCCGAAATTCTGGGCGATGAACCGCTGCTCGGCAACGCCCGTCCCGGTTCCGGCGCCCAGTCAGAACAGATTGACGGTATCACCCCACCAAAACCCTGATCGCGCACCGGTCCGGGCCTGATGCCCGGACCGGATCACCCTGTCTTTTATGGAGAAAACGTCATGTCATCCACTCAGCGTCCACAGCCCCCTTTCGCAGAACAGCAACAGAGCTGGCCGGGCAGCACCACCGCGATGCAGCCTCAGCCCGATCACGGCGAAGAGAGCTATCAGGGCTCAGGCCGTCTGATAGGTAAAAAAGCGATTATTACCGGCGGCGACTCCGGCATCGGTCGGGCAGTCGCCATTGCGTTTGCCCGCGAAGGGGCCGATGTGCTGATTTCCTATCTTGATGAGCATGAGGATGCGCAGGATACCGCCCGTCTGGTTGAGGCCGCGGGCCGGAAAGCGCTGCTGGTGCCCGGTGACATTACCGAGGCGTCACACTGCAACGCGCTGGTGGACCAGGCCGTCGAGGCGTTTGGTGAAATCCATATTCTGGTGAACAACGCGGCCTATCAGATGACCCGCGAGTCGCTGGATGCGATCAGCGATGAGGAATTTGACCGGACAATGAAAACCAACCTGTACGCGATGTTCTACCTCAGCAAAGCGGCCACACGACACATGTCTGCGGGCGGATCAATCATCAATACCGCCTCGATTAATGCCGACCAGCCGAAACCGAAGCTGCTCGCCTACTCCGCTACCAAGGCCGCCATCGTGAACTTCTCCGGCGGCCTGGCGGCCCTGCTGGCGGAAAAAGGCATCCGGGCCAATGCTGTCGCGCCCGGTCCGATCTGGACGCCGCTGATTCCCTCGACCATGCCGGTTGAGCAGGTGAAGAATTTCGGCAGCGAAGTACCACTGCAGCGTGCCGGTCAGCCTGCGGAACTGGCACCCACCTATGTGATGCTGGCCAGCGATGAGTCCAGCTACATTTCAGGGGCGACCATCGCCGTGACCGGTGGCGTCGCCATTATTTAACCGGCTGTTCCCCGGCCGATTCCGTCTGCGGATCGGCCAACCGCTGCTGCGCGAGACCCCACCAGTAGAGCGGCTCCCGCGCCAGATTTTTCATTTTCACTTCGCACATGATGTCGAAAGCCTGAAACGACAGCGCCCACCCATTCAGCGTCGGATTAAAGAAATAGTCAGAGTGCGCCCGCAGTTTGCTTTTGCTCACCCCCAGCTGCTGCTGATCGGGCCAGCCCTCTGCCGGAATAACCCCCTCCTGCGAAACCGAATAGTGCAGCACCGGACGCACGCCGCGCCAGGAGTCAATGACTCTCGCCACACGCGCATCATCGGGCTGGATAAACTCACTCTCTTTTACCCAGTGATGATGAATATCCAGCACTACCGGACAGAGCGGTGCCGCCTGCAGCACATCCTCCAGCGAGCAGGAGATCTCATCGTTCTCCACCGTCAGCATCCGCCGCGCTTCCGGGCTGAGGCGGTTAAATGACTGCCTGAAGCCATCAAAGCCCGCCTTGCCGTTCATGTGGATGTTGATTTTAAAATCCTGGAAGGTTTTACCGTAGCCCATCAGGCAGGCGCAGAGCGTGTGATATTCCACGTCCTCCAGCGCACGCGTTACGACGTCGGGGTTGTCGGAGGCCAGCACGGTGTATTGCCCCGGATGGAATGAGAGCCGGATCTGATGCGTCCGCGCCAGCTCGCCACAGCGGACAAACTGTGAATGGAGCGCCGGCAGAAATTCAGCAAACAGCGGTGCGGCTTCGGGCACCGTGTAGAGGGGCAGCAGATCGCTGCCAATACGCATCATCCTGAGGGACGGCGGTAAGGTCGCCAACTGCTCCAGCGTCAGAAAGAGATGATTGAGATTGGTTACGGTAATCTCATACAGCAGCTGATAGCGCTCGTCGTGCGACAGGCTCAGAAAGCGTTTACGGGTGGTCGCGCGAAACGGGAAAAACTGTTTACCCTCGGGGTTGAGATACTTGCATGCAAAGCCTAATTTCATGTCTGCTCCTGATTAATGCTTATCAGAAGTGTAACAGGCCGCTGGCGGCCAGCCAGTCGTGTGCCACAGCAGTGAGCAGAATAACCGCAGGCGGCGTGCTTATACAGGGTGCGACGCGCTGGCGCGGCACGTGTGAAGTGGCTGTGCGCCGCAGCGTGCGGGGATCGCTTCAGGCCGGACCATCAGGTCAGTAAAGTGTGTGGAAACGTGTTCTGACGGCTGACCGGGCCGTGAAGCCAGCCCGGTCGGGGTCCTGAGAAAGCGGTGCCCGGCCAGGCTTAAAAAACGGCCGTATTACGCGGGTCAGCCTGGCCGCTGCCCACTCAGTGATGCAGCATCTCATCCACAACCTGCGGATTGGTCATCTGATAAGGGTAATAGGTCGGCCAGTTCTCCATCTCCGTCAGCAGGGCCTGCTGCGACACATTACCCATAAAGAGGTGGAAATGCGCAGACTTGCGCGGACCAATGGTGTGATCGCTGAACTGCACATATTTAGGTGCTTTGCTGCCGGCATCCTGGCACTCGAACAGGTAACGCACCCCTTTTTTGCCTGACGTATAGGTCAGGATCTTATGGCCCGCGTAGCGGTAACGACAGGCATTAACCTGTTCCCCGACATGAAACTCCATCACGCCATCTTCGATACCAATCGTCGCGACATCAGTGGCGTAACCTTTGCGGTAATAGGCTTTAATCTCTTCTGCCGTTTTACCCGGGGTCTGCTGCGCCTTCTTCTGCCAGACCGGGTCCAGCTCACCGCTCTGCAACAGCGGATAGACCGACTGCCACAGTCCGTCCCAGTCAGAGAGCGAACGATCTTTCACATCGCTGTCAGCAAAAATCCCTTCTGCCGCCTTCTGCTCCATCGCAGACAGCGGTTTTCCATGCGCGTGTGTGCCGTGCGCCAGCGCCTGCTGGCTGATGAACAGCGCCCCAATCATCCCAATCCACTGACCTGTCAGATTTGCCAAAACCTCATCCTCACTCGCTGTTACAGTTGCGAAAAATGTTATGATATAACATTTCTGAATTCAACGAAAAGTTTCCGCTGGTAACGTTAATTTTGCTTACCGATCGGCCACCGCTTCCGGCCCCTGCTCTGGCCCGCTGGCGGACGACGCCCGGGCGCGCGCGAACCCGGATTTCCGTAAGGCGGGCACGGCCTGGCTTGCCGCTAAGCCAGACGGTGCGTGACGTCGATAAGCGTAGCGACAGGAGAGGCGCAGAGATAAGCGGCGGTTTCTGTCCGGACAAAAAAGCACGCGCGACGCAGTTAAATGGCCGCTTAATCCTCAGTAATGTTCAGGTTGTTCTATATTTAGTGTCGTCGAAAGTAAAACAACCGCTGGAGCATGGATTAATGTCGAAAGATACAGAGAAGAAACCCCTGAGCGAACGTGCGCCCACCACCGGACCCGAATCATCAGAACCAGGGCTGGGATCCCTGGCACCCAAAGATGGTTCGCATCAGCCCCCCGCTGAACCGACCCCGCCCGGCAAACAGCCTACTGCGCCAGGCAGCCTGAAAGCTCCACAGACACACAACGCCAAACTTGACCAGCTTGAAGACAGCCGGAAAAACGGTACCCATCAGGCGCTGACCACCAATCAGGGCACGCGTATCGCCAACGACCAGAACTCACTGACCGCCGGGTCGCGCGGTCCGACGCTGCTGGAAGACTTTATTCTGCGTGAGAAGATTACGCACTTTGACCACGAACGTATCCCGGAGCGTATCGTCCATGCCCGTGGTTCGGCCGCACATGGCTATTTCCAGCCTTATCGCTCACTGAAAGATCTGACCAAAGCGCAGTTCCTTAGCGACCCGGAGCAGACTACGCCTGTCTTTGTCCGTTTCTCCACGGTTCAGGGCGGTGCCGGTTCAGCGGATACCGTGCGCGACATTCGCGGTTTCGCCGCCAAGTTCTATACCGAAGAGGGTGTCTTCGACCTGGTCGGCAACAACACGCCGGTGTTCTTTATCCAGGATGCGCATAAATTCCCTGATTTCGTCCATGCCGTTAAACCAGAGCCGCACAACGAGATCCCGCAGGGCCAGAGCGCCCACGACACCTTCTGGGACTATGTCTCTCTGCAGCCGGAAACCATGCACAATGTGATCTGGGCGATGTCTGACCGCGGGATCCCGCGCAGCTACCGCACCATGGAAGGTTTTGGCATCCATACTTTTCGTCTGATCAACGCCGAAGGCAAAGCGACCTTTGTCCGCTTCCACTGGAAGCCGGTGGCCGGTAAGGCCTCACTGCTGTGGGACGAGTCACAGAAACTGACCGGCCGCGATCCCGATTTCCACCGTCGCGACCTCTGGGAAGCGATCGAAGCCGGTGATTTCCCGGAATATGAACTGGGCCTGCAGCTGATCCCGGAAGAGGACGAGTTCAAATATGACTTCGATATTCTTGATGCTACCAAGCTGATCCCGGAAGCGCTGGTGCCGGTAGAGATCGTCGGCAAGATGGTGCTTAACCGCAACCCGGACAACTTCTTTGCGGAAACCGAGCAGGTGGCGTTCCATCCAGGCCATATCGTTCCGGGTCTGGACTTCTCTAACGATCCGCTGCTGCAGGGTCGCCTCTTCTCCTATACCGACACGCAGATCAGTCGTCTGGGCGGGCCAAACTTCCATGAGATCCCGATTAACCGCCCAACCTGCCCTTACCACAACTTCCAGCGTCAGGGGATGCATCGTCAGGATATCGATACCAATCCGGCAAACTACGAGCCGAATTCCATCAACGATAACTGGCCGCGTGAAACCCCACCCGCGGCGAAAGGTGGCGGCTTCGAAAGCTATCAGGAGCGCGTGGAAGGTCACAAAGTGCGTGAGCGCAGCCCGTCGTTCGGCGAATACTATGCCCAGCCGCGTCTGTTCTGGAACAGCCAGACGGCGTTCGAGCAGCAGCACATCATCGGTGCCTATTCGTTTGAGCTGAGTAAAGTAGGCCGCGCTTATATTCGTGAGCGGGTAGTGGATCATCTGGCGCGTATTGACCTGAAACTGGCGCAGGGCGTGGCAGATAACCTGGGTATCGCGCTGACCGACGAGCAGCGCAACATTCAGCCGCCAGCGGCGGTGAACGGCCTGACTCAGGATGAGAGCCTGAGCCTCTACGCCGTACCCGGTGGCGAGATCAAAGGCCGCCAGGTGGCGCTACTGCTCAGCGACGGTGTGAAAGCCGCAGATGTGCTGGCGATTCTGCAGGCGCTAAAAGCGGAAGGCGTTCACGCCAAGCTGCTGGCACCACACATGGGCCAGGTACGGGCCGATGATGGATCGGTGCTGCCGGTGGATGCGACCTTTGCCGGTCTGCCTTCCCTGACTTTCGATGCCGCAATCGTGCCGGATGGCAATATCGACGCCCTGTTGTTAAGCGGCGATGCCCGTTACTTCCTGCTGGAGGCCTACAAGCACCTCAAGGTGATCGGCCTGGTGGGCGACGCACGTCGCTTTAACGCGCAGTTCGGCCTGAACGATGGCGATCAGGAAGACGGCATCGTGCAGGGTGATTCGGCGGAAAGTGCACTGATGTCTGCGTTTACGCAGGCGATGAAGGCGCACCGTGTCTGGTCGCGCAGCCAGAAGGCGCAATCCGTTCCGGCCTGATGTCTGCCGTTAATAAAAAACCGCCCCCGGGGGCGGTTTTTTTATGGCATCGCGGCGTTACCGCCGTTTTCAGAAGCTCTGCCAGTTGTCATTATCCGTTACGGCGACAGGCTGACGTGCCGGCATCATCAGTGCTTTCGCCTTCGCCACCGGCGCGGCGGAGAACGCCGCCTGCAGGCTGCCGGTTTTAAAGACCGAAACCGTTTTACGCAGCGTGCTCGCCTGATCCTCCAGTGAGGCGGCGGCCGTGGCAGACTCTTCCACCAGCGCAGCATTCTGCTGCGTCACCCCATCCATTTCCGATACCGCAATGCAGACCTGCTCAATGCCGCGGGTCTGCTCGGTAGAGGAGGCCGCGATTTCTTCGATCAGCTGCGTCACCCGGCTGACCGACTTCACAATACTCTCCATCGCCACGCCTGCCTGAGAAGCATGACCGGCGCCGGTTTTAATGCGCTCGGCGGAACGCTCGATCAGCCCACGGATCTCCTGCGCCGCACTGGCGCTGCGTCCGGCCAGCGAGCGGACTTCGCCCGCCACCACCGCAAATCCCCGGCCCTGCTCACCGGCCCGCGCGGCTTCAACGGCAGCATTAAGCGCCAGGATATTCAGTCTGGAAAGCAATGCTGTCGATAATAGCGGTAATCCCGGCGATCTGACTGGAGCTTTCGCTAATCTGATCCATGTTCGCGATAACCCGGGCGACGGTTTCACCGCCCTGCTGCGCCGTGGCCGACGCCTCTTTCGACACCATGGTAGCCTGCTGCGCATTATCCGCGTTGAGCTTCACCGTCGAGGTAAGCTGTTCCATGCTGGCGGCGGTCTGTTCCAGTGCGGCCGCCTGCTGCTCAGTGCGGGAAGAGAGATCGGTGCTGCCGGCTGAAATTTCCGCCGCGCCGGTGAAGATAGAGCGGGTTGCCTCATCAACCGAGGTAATGGTCACCACCAGCGCGTCGCGCATCTGCTGCAGCTCCTGCGTCAGCAGGCCCATTTCGTTGCGACCTTCCGGCTGGATCGCCACGGTGAGATCGCCCGCAGAGATGGCGCGCATATAAACGGTCAGCCTGGCCAGTGGGCCAATCAGCAGCTTCTGCAGTCCGGTCCAGACTGTCACCCCGATCACCACGGTGATCAGGCCGATGGTCAGCAGCGCCCAGAGTGCATCCGTCAGGCTGCGCTGGTTATGCAGGGAGGTATCTTTCATCAGCTGGATGTTCACCGCCCGCCAGGCCTCATAGGCGCTGTCAAGCTGATCCTGCGCCGCCTGCGCCTCCAGGTTACCGTAGGCCGGATAGTTGCCCTGCTTCAGGAAGGTAATGGAGGCCAGCATGGTGTCACGCATCTGTTGGTAGGCTTTCTCAACCTGCGCCAACTGCGCCTCACTCTGCCCGGCTCTGCGCGGCATCGCCTGCCACGCGTTGAAATCCGCGTTGGCCCGCGCCGCAGACTGCCCCGCCTGCTCCAGCAGCGCCGCCATCGCCGCCAGCGATTTAGGGTCCTGCTGATTTTTCAGGAAACGGATCGCCACGCGGTTGATAGTGACGCGGGTTTTAATCAGGGTTTTAACCGCATCGCTGAGATGCTGCTGCTGCAGCGTCAGCTGTTCGGCCGCCACGAAGTTTTTATCGGCCTTTGAGACGCCGTTATAAAACAGAAAGCCGGTCAGGGTCAGTAACGTAATAAAAAGGGCAAGGATGGTCAGAATGCCGTGCGTAATTTTAAGATTTTTTAGCATGTCCAGAGGCTCATGTCAGAGGAGATAAGATCGTTATCGGCCGGTGCGCCATTTATCTGAGCGTCGCGCGCAGTCAGTACCGCGCACAGAGAACAAAAACGGTGGCCGCGCGTGGCCTGCGACAGAAAAAAGCGCGGCGGCGGAACCTGAGCGCATTCGGCGCTTAACAACCGTACCCCTGCTGTGGTTGAATTCGCCCCTCCTCTTTTTCGCACGTGGTTATCATGCATTACATTCAGAGTCTGATGAGTTTTATCGAGGGAAACCGGGTGCTGTCGATCAGCTTCAGCCTGCTGCTGCTGGTGATGGCGGGCATGATCACGCACCTGATCTGCAAATTCTTCATCGTCAAAGTGATCAGGAAGGTCTTTTTCAGCAGCCATAAAAAGGGCGTGCCGCTGGATAAAGACATCCGCCTCTCTCAGAAACTGTCGAATTTTGTGCCGGTGATTGTGGTCTACAATTTCCTGCAGTTTATGCCGGGCCTGCCTGAAAATCTGAAGGTGGCCATTCAGACCATCTGCGGCATCCTGTTCTTTATCTATCTGTCGATTTTCTTTAATGAAGTGCTGGAGATCGTTAACAACTCCTACTCGCGCAAGTCCAAACGCAAAAATCACTCGATCAAAGGCTATATCCAGATTGGTAAAATTCTGGTGCATATCATTGCCGCGATCATGATTCTGGCGATCATGTCCAACAAGTCACCGGCTATTATCATCTCCTCGCTGGGTGCGGTGGCCGCGGTGCTGATGTTAATCTTCCAGCATACGCTGCTATCGCTGGTGGCCAATATTCAGCTCTCCTCCAACGACGTGCTGCAGCTGGGCGACTGGATTGAGATGCCGGACAGAAACATCAGTGGCGAGGTGATCGATATTGCGCTGCACACCATCACCATCCGCAACTGGGACAACACCCTGTCGCGCATCCCGACCAAAAACTTTCTGACCGAGACCTACACCAACTGGCAGGCGATGTTCTCTTCCGGCGCCCGGCGCATCATGCGCAGCTTCTGGCTCGATCAGAAGTCGATTACCTTTGTGACTCAGGAGATGCTGCAGGCGATGAGCCAGATCCGCCTGGCCGGGGAAGCAATCACGGAGCTGCTGGATGGACGCGATATCAGCGCCGTCGGCGATCGCTGGTTTATCGAAAACAACATCACCAACCTGATGGTGTTCCGTAAGTTCCTGACCGCCTGGCTGGCGCAGCGTGATGATATTCAGAAAGAGATGTATATCGTGGTGCGGCCGCTGAAGCCGTCGCCGGACGGTTTGCCGGTAGAGGTTTACTGCTTCACCTCATCTATTTACTGGGCCGACTATGAAAATACTCAGGCCGCAATTTTTGAGTACATCACGGCGATGACCCGTTTCTTTTCGCTGCAGATCTACCAGCATCCGGCTGGCTCGGACTTTGCCCGGCTGGCGCAGCCGCGCGCAGAAAGCCGGGAGGCGCCACAGAACAGCGGATTCTGACCGCTGATGCCCGGTGAACTTCAGCGGTCACCGGGCAGCGCGACAGCCGGCCGGTTAACTCTTGCTCAGCGCATAATTCAGCACTCTGTCATTTTTCATCTGTACGGTCAGCGTCTGCCCCTCCGTGGTGTTCAGGGTGCGCGCCTCGCTGTAGGTCCACTTCAGCAGCCGCTGTCCGTCGGTGTAGGGCGTTTCACTGTCGGGCTGACCAAACAGCGCAATTAGCTGCGAGCGGGTGGTCTGACCGGCGTGTATATGCTGCAGATTACCGCTGTCCAGCCGGTGTCCGACCCGGTTAGAACAGGCGGAGAGCAGCAGCACAGCTAACAGAAGGCATTTCTTCACGTCATATCCTTTTCAATATTCAGCGGCGCCAGTCCGCCGGTGTGACCGATACCATCATGGTTAAGCGTAGAGTGCATCCGCACCATCCGGCAGAGGTTTCTGTGCCTGCCGATACGCATTTGCAACCGGTGGCGCTGGTTTCAGCGAAATTAACACAAATTAATGCCCCGCCATGCCCCGCCGCCCTGCGACTGCAACATCTTAGTCTATGATTACTGTCTGTATACCCTGTGGAAACGGTCTCAATGCTGGCTTCCCGCGGTATTACGCTGACTATCTGTCCGGCTTCCTGGCTGGAAGAGACGCGCCAGCCCACCTAGCATCCTGGTCTCGCTGATCGCTTTACGGTTTTTTGACGCTTGTATCATCAACATCCTTTTCGTGCGATGGCTGCCATCGTGCATTTCCAGGCTAAATGAGGCAACTGAATGGAATCCAAATCTTTTTTTAAAAGTTGGGGCGCAGAACGGGTTGCCGACGACGAGGTGCGTTTCCGCCTCTGGGCAACCGGCCAGCAGCGCGTCACGCTGCGGCTTTCGGGTCGGGATATTGAGATGACACCGCAGGCGGATGGCTGGTTTGAAACCCGGGTTGCCGGGGTCGCCGCCAATGCGGAGTATGACTTTGTTCTGGCGGATGGCACCGCCGTGCCCGATCCGGCCGCCCGCGCGCAGAAGGCCGGCGTCAACGGCCCGTCGTTGGTGATCGATCCGGAAGCTTATCGCTGGCAGAACAGCCAGTGGCAGGGACGACCGTGGGAAGAGTCGGTGGTGTATGAGTTGCACATCGGCACCTTTACCACCGAGGGCACGTTCCGGGCAGCCATCGACAAACTGCCGATGCTCGCCGACACCGGCATCACGATGATCGAGGTGCTGCCGGTGTCGCAGTTTGGCGGCAACCGCGGCTGGGGCTATGATGGCGTCCTGCTCTATGCACCACATGCCGCCTACGGCACGCCCGACGATTTTAAAGCCTTTATCGATGCCGCCCATGGTCATGGGCTGTCAGTGGTGCTGGATATTGTCCTGAACCACTTCGGGCCGGAGGGCAACTACCTGCCGCTGCTCTCGCCCGACTTCTTCCACAAGGAGCGTCAGACGCCCTGGGGTGCCGGCATCGCCTATGACGTCGATGCGGTTCGCCGCTACATCGCAGAAGCCCCGCTCTACTGGCTTCAGGAGTATCATCTGGATGGTCTGCGTTTCGATGCGATCGATCAGATCGACGATCCCAGCGAAAAGCATGTGCTGGTGGAGATTGCCGAGCGTATCCGCGCTGACATTCCCGATCGCCCCATTCATCTCACTACCGAAGATTGCCGCAACGTCACCTTCCTGCATCCGCGCGATGAAAATGGCCATGCGCCGCTCTTCACAGGCGAATGGAACGATGACTTCCATAATGCCGTGCATGTGCTGGCCACCGGAGAAGATCACGCCTACTACCAGGATTTCGCCGACAGGCCGGAACAGCGGGTGGCACGGGCGCTGGCCGAGGGCTTTGTCTATCAGGGCGAAGTGTCGCAGCAGTCAGGCGAACCGCGCGGCGTGAAAAGCAGCAGTCAGCCGCCGGTCGCCTTCGTCGACTTCATTCAGAACCATGATCAGACCGGAAATCGCGCACAGGGCGATCGCCTGATTACGCTGGCAGGCGCAGCGCGCACACAGGTCCTGCTGGCGACGCTGCTGGTGTCGCCCCACATCCCCCTGCTGTTTATGGGTGAAGAGTATGGCGAAACGCGGCCATTCCTCTTCTTTACCGATTTCCACGGCGATCTGGCGAAAGCGGTACGTGAAGGACGCGCCAGAGAGTTCGAAGGCCATGCGGGTCACGGCGAAAACGTGCCGGATCCTAATGATGTCACGACCTTTGAGCAGTCAAAACTGAACTGGTCGCACATCAATACACCGGAGGGTCAGCAGTGGCTGACGCTGACGCGCCAGCTGCTGGCCCTGCGTCAGGAACATATCGTGCCGCTGCTGCGTGACGCGGGCGGCGATGCCGGTCAGGTGGTGAGCACGGCGGAAGGTTTCCTCGCGGTGCGCTGGGACTTTCCACAGGGCACGCTCTCCCTGGCGCTGAACGTCAGCAATACGGCGCAGCCGATCCCGGATCTGCCGGGCGACACCCTGTTTGCCTGGCCGCAGGCCGGCACCGAACTGACCCCCAACGCTATCCTGGTGCGTCTGGCTAAGAGAGAAGCAGAATGAACATTCCAACCGCAACCTACCGCATCCAGTTCCGCAATGGCATGACGTTTGACCGCGCGGCGGCGCTGGTGCCCTATCTGAAAACACTGGGGATCAGCCATCTCTATGCCTCGCCGATTTTCAGCGCGACCGCAGAGTCAACCCACGGCTATGACGTAACGGACGTAAATCAGATCGAGCCGTCAATCGGCGGCCGCGAAGGCTTTGATCGCATGGCCGCCGCCCTGAAGGCCGCCGGGCTGGGACTGATCCTGGATATTGTGCCTAACCACATGGCCGCCTCGCTGGAAAACCCCTGGTGGCGCGATGTGATCGAGCATGGCGAACAGAGTCGCTACGCGCACTACTTCGATATCGACTGGTCACGCCGCCTGACGCTGCCATTCCTTGGCGACACCTTCGAGGCGGAGCTGGAAAAGGGTAACATCCGCGTGCAGCGCGATCCACAGACAGGAAAACCGGCGCTGGCCTACTTCGACAACTTCTATCCGCTGGCACCGCACACCTGGCAGGATCGTGAGGAAACGGTGCTGGCCCTGCGCGACGCCGCCGATATCGCGGCACTGCATGACCAGCAGCCGTGGCGCCTGATGTCATGGCGGGATGCGCCCAGTGACCTCTCCTACCGCCGCTTTTTTGAAGTGACCGGACTAGTGGGCGTGCGCGTGGAGGATCCCGCGGTTTTCGATGCCGCCCACCAGCTGATCCTCGAACTGGTCCACAGCGGCGCGGTGCAGGGATTGCGTGTGGACCATGTGGATGGCCTGGCCGATCCGCACGGTTATCTGGTGCAGTTACGCCAGGCGGCAGGTCCCGATTGCTATCTTACTGTTGAGAAGATCCTGGGCGACGATGAGCAGTTACCAGACGCATGGCCGGTGTCCGGCACCACGGGCTATGAGTTTATGGCCGCCCTCGCCAACCTGCTGGTCGACAGCGAGCGGCTGAGCGGCCTGCGCAAGGCGTATCAGGCGGTGATCGGTAAAACCGTTGATATGAAAGCGGAGCTGCGCGCGGCCAAGCTGCTGATGGCGAACCGCAATTTTGCCGGTGAGTTTAACCGCCTGCTTCAGCTGGCCCTGAAGATTGCCGACACTGGCGGCACGCCACAGCCGGAAGCGGAACTGAAAAATGCGCTGCGCGAACTGCTGGTGGCGTTCCCGGTCTATCGCACCTACGGCACGCCGGAGGGGCTGACGCCAGCCGACACCGCGCTGCTGGAGCAGGTGGTCAGTCAGGTCAAAGCCAGCGCGCAGGCACCCGACAGTCAGGCGCTCGACTTCCTCACCGCAATTCTGCGGGCGGAAACGGCCGACTCAACCCGCGACAATGCCAGCCAGTTCCGTACCCGCTTCCAGCAGCTGACCGGGCCGCTGATGGCGAAATCAGTGGAAGATACCCTCTTCTTCCGTCAGCACATGGCGCTGGCGCTGAATGAGGTCGGCGCTGAGCCGCTGGCACGCCACTTCTCGCTGGATCAGTTCCATGCCGACATGCAGGCACGACGCGACCATCAGCCCGACGCACTGTCCGGCACTTCCACGCATGACACCAAACGCGGCGAGGATGCCCGTGCGCGCCTCTATACCCTGACGGAAGCGCCGCAGCGCTGGGCCGACTGCGTGAGCCGCTGGCGCGCGATGAACGAGGACAAGGTGGTCCGCCTGAAAGATGGCCCGGCGCCTGAGCCCGCCGTGGAGTGGATGCTGTATGAGGCACTGGCGGGTGTCTGGCCGACCGACCTGCAGCCGCAGGATGCAGAAGGTCTGGCGGCGCTGGAAGCGCGCTTTGTCGTCTATGTGGAGAAAGCGCTGCGTGAAGCCAAACTGCGCACCGACTGGGCAGACAACAACGACGCCTATGAAGAGGCGGTGCTGGGCTATGCACGTCACCTGCTCGCGCCGGCCAACCGCGCCTTCCTGGAGGAGTTCTGTACCTCGCTGCAACCCTTTATGCGTGCCGGGCTGGTTAACAGCCTGACGCAGACGGTGGTGAAACTCACCGCGCCGGGCGTGCCCGATATCTATCAGGGCAGTGAGGCGCTGGACTTCAGCCTCGTCGATCCCGACAACCGTCGCGAGCCCGATTTCGATGCACTGGCGGCGATGCTTGAGACGCCCCGGCACGACGACGGCGAAGCGCACTGGCTGCGCGGTCAGGTTAATCAGCAGGCGATTGCCAGACTGCTGACGCTGCGCCAGGAGCAGCCTGAGCTGTTCCGCCGCGGCGACTATCTGCCGCTCTCCGCAGAGGGCGCGCAGCAGGATAAGGTTCTGGCTTTTGCCCGCACCGGCCAGCAACAGGCGGTGATTGTCGTCGTGTCGCGCCGGGTCTTTGACCTGCTGCCGGACAATCTCGATCAGCCGCCGGCAGAACGCTGGGCAGAAACGCATCTCGCCCTGCCGGCTGCCCTGAGCCAGCGCACCTATCGCGATCGGCTGACCGGCAAAACGCTTGCGGTGACGGCGCAATTACCGCTTTCGGCGCTGGCATCGCAGTGGTGCGCCGTACTGGTGGCGGAGTAAGCCAGCCTGCATTCCTGTATTACGCGTCACTCTGTTAACTGAATAATGAGGCATCAATGTCAAACAGTCAGCGTTTTGAAATTACGGCGGGTTACAGCCATTTGCTGGGGGCCAACTTTGACGGTCAGGGCGTGAACTTCGCCCTGTTCAGTGCCCACGCCGAGCGGGTTGAACTTTGTCTGTACGATCCCAGCGGCAGGACGGAAATTGCCCGTCTGGAACTGCCGGAATATACCCATGAAGTCTGGCACGGCTATGTTCCAGGCCTGAAGCCGGGTGCGCTCTATGGCTACCGTGTTTATGGCCCCTACGATCCGGAAAACGGGCATCGCTTTAACCCTAATAAGCTTCTGCTCGATCCCTACGCCCGCGAACTGGCAGGCGACATTGCGTGGAACGAAGCGCACTTCGCCTACGATCTCTATCATGAGGATAAAGATCTGACATTCGACAGTCGCGACAGCGCACCGTATACACCTAAGTGCCGGGTCATCGATCCGAATGCGTTCGACTGGCAGGACAATAACCGTCCGAGCGTGCCGTGGCCAAAAACGGTGATTTATGAAACCCACGTCAAGGGCTTCACTCAGCTCAACCCTGCGCTGCCCCCTGAACTGCGCGGCACTTTTGACGGCATGGGCCACAAAGCCAGCGTCGACTACATTAAAAGTTTAGGGATCACCTCGGTCGAACTGCTGCCGGTGCACTGGTTCCCGGACGATCAGCATCTGCTGGATAAGGGGCTGAAAAACTTCTGGGGCTATAACACACTGGGTTTCTTTGCGCCTGCGACCCGCTACTTCGGACCGCGTGGCATTCAGGGCTTCCGCGATATGGTACGCGCGTTCCACGATGCCGGGATCGAGGTGATCCTGGATGTGGTCTATAACCACACCGCTGAGGGGAATGAGCTGGGGCCGACGCTGTCATTCAAAGGCATCGATAACTTCTCCTATTACCGCACGATGCCCGATCAGCATCGCTACTACATCAACGACACCGGCACCGGCAACACCGTTAACACGTCGCATCCGCGCGTGCTGCAGATGGTGCTCGATTCGCTGCGCTACTGGTCTGAGTCGATGCATATCGACGGGTTCCGTTTCGACCTCGGCACCATTCTTGGCCGCGAACCGGATGGCTTCGACCCGCGCGGCGGCTTCTTCGATGCCGTGATGCAGGACCCGATCCTGTCACAGAAGAAACTGATTGGCGAACCCTGGGATATCGGGCCGGGTGGCTATCAGGTGGGCAGCTTCCCGCCCGGCTGGGCAGAATGGAATGACCAGTATCGCGATACCGTACGCGACTACTGGAAAGGCAATAACGTCTCAACGGACTTTGCGGCCCGCCTGCTCGGTTCCGGCGATCTCTATGACCAGCATGGCCGCCGCCCCTGGGCCAGCGTTAACTTCATTACCGCGCACGACGGCTTCACCCTTAACGATCTGGTGTCCTACAACGACAAGCACAATGCAGATAACGGTGAAGACAACAACGACGGGCACAACGACAACCGCTCGTATAACTACGGCGCCGAAGGCCCCACCGACGATGAGGCCATCAACGCGGTGCGCGAGCGTCAGAAGCGTAACTTCCTGGCCACGCTGATCTTCTCTCACGGCACACCGATGCTGCTGGCGGGCGATGAGTTTGGCCGCAGCCAGATGGGTAACAACAACGGCTACTGTCAGGACAGCGAAATTTCCTGGGTACACTGGGAGAACCTGCCGGAGTCTGCAGAGGCGCTGCGCGCGTTTACCCGCCAGATTCTGCAGTTACGGGCGGAGCAGCCGTTGCTGCGCCGTGAAAACTGGCGCGACGGCATGGACATTAAATGGTTCAACGCCGGGGGTGGTTTTCAGCAGAGCGAACAGTGGGATGAGGGCTCCACGCTGGGCGTCTATATCGGACGGCCGGATCTGCAGACTGAAGAGGGCATCTGGCATGACGTTCTGATGCTGCTCAATCCGTTTGAAGGCAATGTGCCCTTCCGCATTCCGCAGTTTGGCGAAGGCGGCTGGGTGCTGGAGCTGACCACCAGCGATGTGACAAAACAGGGTCTGGTGATCACTAAAGAGAAGGACTTTGAGCTGGAAGGCCGCAGTTTTGCCCTGTTCAGACGCCCGTAAAGGCTGAACCGGGTTAAAAACCGCGCATCAGGCGCAGCGGATTCTGCGCTGCGCTTGAATTTCTGGCGATCGTTGCCAGGCTTAACCGGTTGTTAATCGTGAAAATTGATGCTGATAAGGAGGCATAATGTCCAGATTTACGCAGAAAGTTGTGGTTGTGACAGGTGCCGGATCCGGCATTGGTGAGGCCAGCGCAAAGCGCTTCGCTGAGGAAGGTGCATCCGTGGTGCTGGTGGGCCGCACCGTACAGAAACTGGAAGCAACGCTGGCTGAGATGACGTCAGGCGACCATCTGGTGGCGGCCTGCGATGTCTCAGACGCTGAGCAGGTTAAGCAACTGTCAGAAAAGGTGCTGGCGAAGTATGGCCGGGTCGATGTGCTGGTCAACAACGCCGGGGTTATTGTTCAGGGCCGCGTGCATGAGGTCGGACTCGACGCCTGGAAAACCCTGATGAAGACTGACCTTGATGGCGTGTTCTACGGCGTGCACTACTTCATGCCAGCCCTGCTGAAAAGCAAAGGTAATGTGGTCAACATCTCCTCAGTATCTGGCCTGGGCGGCGACTGGGGCATGAGCATCTACAATGCGGCGAAAGGTGCGATTACCAATTTCACCCGCGCACTGGCGATGGACTACGGCGCAGATGGCGTACGTGTCAACGCGATCTGCCCAGGCTTTACCTTTACGGATCTGACCGAAGAGGCCAAAAACGACCAGGCACTGCTGGAGCGCTTTTACGATCGCATCCCGCTGCGTCGCGCAGGTGAAGCGGATGATATCGCCCGTGCCATTGTGTTTATTGCCAGTGATGACGCAGGTTATATAACCGGCGTCAATCTTCCGGTCGATGGCGGCCTGACCGCGTCAAATGGCCAGCCTAAACAGGCCTGATTTTCCGGGCAGCGTTCTGACGCTGCCTTTTTTATTCTGAACCGCTCGCCCGCTTATTTCTTTTATTCCCGCTGATTCCGCCGTGTCGCCAGAACTTTATTTCACCCGATTAATGACGGGGTGTATGACGGGTAGGCGTTGCCGCACGCGCGGGTTTAATTGCCGTGCTGGTGCTGGTCGGGCAAATAAAGGTGCTCAGGCAGGCATTGCATAAGATGGCATTCGCGTGATGTATTTTTGCTACCGTCAGCGCCTGCTGTCGGGTGTAAAGCGAACCAATAAACACGCGCTTATCGTTTTTTGACAGATTAACGCAACCTTCTTTGTGTAAAATCCATCCACCCATGGGACGCGGGCACAGATAATAATAGCTGGCTTTGAGCATGGCAGTTCATCCTGATAGTTGCTGTATGTGTCGTAAAAAACGAACCAGAATTGGTAAGAGCTTTTTTTGTAATCTGAAGCATTATTAAACTAACTGAGAATTATCCCTAAAACCACTTTATTAGATACACAGAACCGACTTTGAGAATATGCCCTTTTCAGCCTGCAATATCGCTTCAGACATTCAACGCTCCAGAATTCACCGATTCACTTAACTGCCCCGCTTTCATTTGATCTGCTAATCGATCAATAATCAGACTGATACAATTTTTTTGCAATATAAACAATAACTTAATATAAAAAAGAAGGGGTGGATTTTGAGACACAGCTCACATCTTATTAGCGGGCGTGGCGATAAAAAGCCGCTCCACAGGGGTATTTATGAGTATTGATAAACTGAGGCTAAAAATGGCAACGCGGACTTGTCTGGTACTGCTGAACGCAGCACGAATGGCGGCTTCGTCGGCAGCTTATTAAAACAGACGGGCGTATTTAACCGTGACTGGCTTGAAAAAGTAAAACGATCGGTTTACTTTTAAGGGATGAAAAAGAGAGATGACATCCTGCAGGCCGCCGAGCGGCTCTTCTATAACCATGGCTTCCATGCCACCAGTACCGATCAGCTCTGTCGCGAAGCGGGCGTCTCAACGCGCACGCTTTATCACCACTTCGCCTCCCGCGAATCCCTTACCGCCGCGGTGCTTGACGCCCGCGAGCAGCGATTTATGGCCGACCTGCTGCCTGCGCAACAGCCTGAGGCCATCAACCATCTGTTTGCGGTGCTGGAAACATGGACGGCGACTCATGGCGCGCGAGGCTGCTTCTTTCTCAAGGCCTGGGGCGAATATGCTGAGCGGGACCAGGAACTGGCGTCGCAGACGCTGGCCTTTCGCACGACCATGCGCGCTTACATTACCCAATGCGTGACGCATCGGCGCGGCCAGGCCAGTCAGGCGCTGAGCGATGCTATCTGGATGTTGTTTGAGGGTGCAATTACCACGGCGCTGATTATCGGCCCTGACGCTGCCCGGCAGGCGGCGCAGGTCGCCGGTCAGTTGCTGCAGAGCGGTGCGGCCAGATGAGATCGGCCACCTGCGCCCTGGCCGTCACCGGCTTCAGCCTGATTGCCGTGACGTATGGCATGGCCCGCTTTTCGTGGGGACTGATGCTGCCCGCTGTCGCAGCGGATGTTCCGTTCAGCCCGCAGCAGGCAGGAGTACTGTCCGCCTGCAGTTTTGTGGCGTACTGCCTCACGATCCTTACCGCCGCCGCGCTGGCTGAGCGCTGTGGTACCCGGCTGACGGCACTGCTGGCCGCCCTCTGTGCCGCGTCAGGTTTGCTGCTGCTCGCCTGTGCCTCGTCGCCGCTGCTGCTGGCGACCGGGCTCTTTATTGCGGGGTTAAGTTCCGGCCTGGCTTCGCCCGCGCTGGCCGCGGCGGTGAGTGAGCGGATCCCGGCTGCCGCCCAGCCGCGCATCAACACCCTGATCAATGCCGGAACCAGTGCAGGCATTATCCTGACCGTGGTGATTCTGAGTGTGCTGCCTGGCGGCTGGCGAGGTGCCTGCCTGCTATTCGCCCTGCTGTCGCTGGCCTGTCTGCTGCCGGTGATGCGCGTGCTACCCGTTCATACGTCGGGTCGCGCCGCCAGCGTGCGTCGTGGATACCGGCATCTGTTCCGTCGCGCCATGCTTCGGCTGATGGGGATTGCGCTGGTATCCGGTCTGACCAGCGCGGCCTGGTGGAGCTTTGGCTCTGCGCTGCTGCGCCAGCATGTTGGCGTCGATGCCGAGACCGCCCGGTTACTCTGGCTGGTCGCCGGCGGCGCGGGCATTCTGGGTGCCGCGACCGGTCCGGTCTCGGCCTGTATCGGGCTGAACGGCGTTTACCGGCTGTCACTGTGCGGAATGGCACTGCCGCTGCTGGTGCTGGCCTTCAGCCGGGGGGAATCCACTGGACTACTGATTGCGGTGGCCTGCTGCGGCGCGGGATATGTCACGCTGTCGGGTGTGCTGCTGGTGTGGGGTGCTCGCGCCGTTGCTGACGATCCGGCGACAGGCGTCGGCCTGCTGTTTTTTATGCTGGCAGTGGGTCAGGTGGTGGGATCGCTGCTGTTTGGTCAGCTCTATGCCTCACTGGGTGCCGCCACGGCACTCACGCTGTTTGCGGTCAGCGCCCTGCTGCTGCTGTTTGTTGTCCCTGGCCGGACGCGCGGAGCGTCAGACAACTGATCGGGCGTAAATAAACGCGTTAAGGCTGCATGACGAATCGTTAAAAAATCAGCCCGGCTGGCCACAGCCGATATATCAGTGCGATAATGAAAGCGAAATTATTCTGGCGCGCTATCTGTTCCGATAGAGAAATGAATGGCGTGAATCAGATCGCCCGAATATTTTTAACCCGCGGATTCACCTTCTGCTGGAGGAGATCTTCATCGGGCCCCAGATAATAAGGCACCGCACACTGCCGGCCATCTTTAGTAAATATAATCTGATTATCATGCAGGAATAACGCCGTGAAATGACCCAGCACGACGCCATTTAATTCAAAGCAATGATTTCTGGCCGCACGCAGCCCCTGCTGGCTATTCAGAAAATCAACGAATCGCAACACGCTGCGCCTCCTTATAATATAGTTGCCTTACCCGAACCGCAGAGATAATAGCCGCAACCCTGACCGGGATCATCCGGCGGCCGTTGTTTTCAGAATAGGCTTATTACTGATTGATTCATGCTGTTAATTCCGTCCAGCCGTTTCCCGGCGACCGTCAGCCTTCATCCCGGCTGGCGCGACTGTCATAAAAAGGTCGCGGACTGTCATATTTGTATTGCGTCCTCCGCCCGCCCGCTATAACGTTGCTTTTCAACCCTGTGCAGAGTGTCGGGACCCTATCCAAAAGTGGAAATTTTTGATGCAGAGAGTCGTCACATCACGGCGATTCAGCAGATTTATGCCTGGCATGTTCTGAACGGTACCGGCTCTTTTGAGATCGTTCCGCCAGACGTCACCGAGATCGGTGAACGGATGCGCAGGATAAAGCAGGCGGGCCTGCCCTGGTTCATCGCCGTCAGCAACGACGTGGTGCGCGGCTTCTGTTATCTGGCGCCCTACCGTCCCCGCCACGCCTACCGGCATACACTGGAAGACTCGATCTATATCGACCCCGGCTTTCAGCAACGCGGCGTCGGTTCGTGCCTGCTGAAGCACGCTATCCGCTGGGCTGAGCAGGCTGGATATCGCCAGCTGATCGCTAATGTCGGTGACAGCGAGAATCACGGTTCGATTGCCCTGCACCGGGCTGCGGGTTTTGAGACTACCGGCATCCTGCACGCGGTAGGGTTCAAACAGGAACGCTGGCTGGATACTGTTTTTATGCAGCGGGCGCTGGGATTGGGCAATTCCACGCTGCCGGCTGGACGCGAAATGCCACTTTAACTGGAAAGACGCACCGGACCTCGTTCTCCGCAGGAGAACCTTCTGGTAAGGTGTGTTAACAAAAAATAAAAAATCCCGGAAACCGTTATGTTGTCGACAATCATCTATCGCAGCCACATTACTGAACATGTGAAGCTTGATACTCTGGCTGATCTGGCGCGTAAAGCGAACTATATCAACCGCTCATCAAGCGTCACCGGCATTTTACTGTTCAATGGCACGCATTTCTTCCAGTTGCTGGAAGGCCCGGAGGCAGCGGTCAAAGCGGTTTACAGCCGGATTTGCAAGGATCCGCGCCACCATAATCTGGTCGAATTGCTGCGCGATTACGCACCGTCGCGACGGTTCGGTCACGTCGGCATGGAGTTGTTCGATCTGCGGCAGCATGACAAAGAGCGGGTGCTGGAAGCGGTTCTGGAAAAATGTACCAGTAAGTTTCAGATGACCTATGCCGACCGGGCGCTGCAGTTCCTGCGTACCTTTGTCGAGGCACGGGAAAAAGAGAACTATTTCGAGATCCCCGCCGCCAGCAACTGGAAGTTTATTCGTGATGTGTCAGAACAGCGTGCTGGCGACGCAGCGATGGTGGAGGCTGATGAGATCGCTTTCGCCTTCCAGCCCATCGTGGACCCTTTTGCCTGTGAAATTGTCTCGCTGGAGGCCCTGCTGCGTGGCCCACAGGGACAATCGCCGCTCGACTATTTTGCCGGGCTGTCACGCGATCAGCTCTATCAGATCGATTTGAGGTCGAAAAAGAACGCTTTCGCCCAGGCAAAACAGCTGGGGATTGAAGGAATGACGCTGTCGATCAATCTGCTGCCAATGACCCTGGTCACCGTACCCGATGCCGTAACCTTTTTGCTGAGCGAGATCGCGGCACACGGTCTGGTGCCGGAACAGGTTATGGTGGAGTTCACCGAGAATGAAATCATCTCCCAGCCTGATGCCTTTGAAGCCGCTATCAGGCAGCTGAAGGCCGCCGGTATCAGTCTGGCGCTGGATGATTTCGGTGCCGGTTTTGCCGGGCTGTCGCTGCTGACCCGCATCCAGCCCGATAAGATCAAGATTGACCGCGCCATCATCTCGGATGTGCATAAAAGCGGCCCCAAGCAGGCGATCATTCATGCCATTCTGAAATGCTGCGCCTCACTGGAGATTGGCGTGATCGCCGAAGGCATCGAACAGCCGGAAGAGTGGATGTGGCTGGAAGCAGCCGGTGTGACGCAGTTCCAGGGGTTTCTGTTCTCAAAACCTGAACTCAACGGTATCGGTGCGGTGGCCTGGCCGGAGCTGAACTGACCCCCTGCGATTTGGATGAATTTGTTATTACCCGCCTTGCTGGATCTTCCGGCCGCTGCTAAATAATTAACAGCGCCGGAAGATCATCTTTCTGTCATCTTCCCGCGGCAGAGTCAGTTATTACCCCACCAGTGATTAAATGTTTAGCAGTCAGACGTTCAGTGTTTAGACCAGCGCAACGCGCCATGCGTGCGACGTGACTCCAGGGACAGCATTTGAGGAACTGAATGAAGCAGATTATCCGTGGTGATAAAGAACCCGCCCATATCCTGGCAGCGACCCGTGCGCTCGAAGCGCATTACGCCCGCTACGGGGAAGGAAATAAGTACCATCCCATTATCTACTCCATTGCCTACCGCAGCCGCTTCTATCAGGTTGAGGTGATTACGCGTCGGGAAACCATGGTGGCCACGGTCATCACCGGCGTGCGCAAACTGTCGCATCTCTCCGGTGCCGCCTGACGGATTTTCACCTGCCGGGGGCGGATAGCCCCCTTTCCCCGCCTATCGCCGGTAGAGTGAATTAGCCGGGTAGACTGCCCCAATCACGCTTTTCTCCCGTGCGCCGGTCACGGCGGGCAGATTGCCCGGTAGCCCGGAGAGCGTACGGAACGCCAGCCAGGCGAACGCCAGCGCCTCCATGTCATCACCGCTCACACCGGCGCTGTCGGTAGTGGTTACTTCAGTTCCCGGAAGATGCGCCGCCAGTCGCGCCATAAGGAGCGGATTGCGGCTGCCGCCGCCACACACCAGCAGCCGATCGCAGCCATCATTGAGCAAGACCTGTCGGGTAATGGTGATCGCCGTCAGTTCGACCAGCGTGGCCTGCACATCCTGCGGGGCCAGCCCCGGGAAGTAGCGCAGATGCTGCTCCAGCCAGCCCAGATTGAAGTGTTCACGGCCGGTGCTCTTCGGCGGCGGCAGCGCAAACCAGGGCTCACGCAACAGCGCCTCCAGCAGTGACGGGATCACCGTCCCGCTGCGGGCCCACTGCGCATCCCGGTCGTAGGGCTGCCCTTGATTTCGCCAGATCCAGGCGTCCAGTAACATGTTGCCTGGGCCGGTATCGAAACCGCGCACCGGCTGGCCCGGGATCAGCAGCGAGAGATTAGCGATACCGCCAATATTCAGTACCATCCGGCGTTCCGTGGCATCCATCAACAGTGCCTGATGAAAAGCGGGAACCAGCGGCGCGCCCTGCCCGCCCAGTGCCATGTCGCGACGGCGGAAGTCGCCGACTACCGTGACGCCCGTCGCCGCGACGATCTGATTTGCATCGCCAATCTGCAGCGTGTTGGGGGCCTCGCTCTGAGGTTCATGCCAGACGGTCTGACCGTGGCAGCCAATCGCCGTAATATCGCTGGCCTCCAGCGACTCGCGCTTCATCAGTGTTACCACCGCCTCAGCAAACAGCTGACCGAGGCGGGTATCGAGCTGACCGAGCTGTGACAGCGTCAGCGACTGCCCCTGGCAAATCGCCAGAATGGACTGGCGCAACGCGGGTGGCATCGGATGGCAATAGCTCGCCTGCTGCGCCACCATATTTTCATCGATAGCAGCCAGCACCACATCCACTCCATCCAGGCTGGTACCTGACATTACCCCGATATAGCGTCCTGATTTCATAGCTTTTCCTTTCTTCCGGCGGAAGGTGCAATTCGTCTGCGGTTAGCCTGACAAATAATGACGGCTAATTCTACGACTACTTTATTTTAATCCGACCGTGCTGACCGATAACATGACGCGACATTTTTTCACGTCTGATTGAATTATTGTTGTTCCTGCATAGTCTATGCTTCGTCCAACCGTGTTTTGTTCGGACAGGGATTAATTTGCCAGGTTTGTGTCTTATACTGAAAGCAGGATACAGCGATAAACGTGGCGCCTTCTCGACTAAAGGAGTTTCAAATGATTAAGCGTGTAATTGTGGTCGCTCTGACCGGTATGATGCTGGCAGGTTGTAGCAATACCAGTACGCTGTCGGGTGACACCTACAGTGCCAGTGAAGCCAAGCAGGTGCAGAGCGTTTCATACGGTACGTTAGTTTCTGTTCGTCCGGTGAAGATTCAGGGCGGCAGTGAGAGCAACGTCATTGGTGCCATTGGCGGTGCCGTACTCGGTGGCTTCCTGGGTAACACCATTGGTGGCGGTACCGGTCGCAGCCTGGCGACTGCCGGTGGTGCGGTACTGGGTGGCGTAGCCGGTCAGGGCGTTCAGGGCGCACTCAACAAAACGGATGGCGTCGAGCTGGAAATCCGCAAGGATGATGGCAACACCATTATGGTCGTGCAGAAACAGGATGCATCCCGTTACTCCGTCGGTCAGCGTGTTGTGATGGCGTCTAACGGCAGCCAGGTAACCGTTTCACCTCGCTGAGGTGACTAAATAAAAAACCGACGCCCGGGCGTCGGTTTTTTTATTTCTCTTTATGCTGAAGTTCGAGGATGTTTTTCTCCAGCCGGGCGATCAGCGTCACCATCTGACCGATCTCCTCCTGACTGATTCCGGAGAGGATATCATCGCGCGTTTCATCAATAACGCTTTCAACCTGTTCGATAATCGGTTCCGCCTGCTGCGTCAGCTTAATACGCTTGGCGCGTCGATCGTTGGCGCAGGTTGAACGGGTAATCAACCCTTTCTCCTCAAGCTGATCCAGTGTTCGCACCAGCGACGGCTGTTCAATTCCAATCGCCTTAGCCAGCTGAATCTGAGACTGTTCAGGCGGCAGTTGATGAATATTGTGCAACGTCACCCAGTGAGTCTGAGTCAGCTCAAGCGGCTTCAGCCGCTGATCAATCAACGCGCGCCAGATGCGCACCAGGCGAGATAAATCCGTTCCGAGTGGCGTATCCATTTCATCTCCTTATAATTAGCTTGCTAGCTATCAAGCCAGATTTTACACTATTCTGCGAGTTTACAGGACAAATTACAAATCCCGGACCAGCCCCACTAACGCGACCGCGCGCGGAATCTGCCGTCTGGGTTAACGAAGGATGTTATCACGTGCTCACTCCTGCGCTTTCAGGGGCGAAACCGCTGACCGACCTGGTCGTGGGAGCCTCTCTCTTTTTCCCGCCGATGTTTAAAGCGGTAATGCTCGGCTTCTTTTTCTGGCTGCTGATCCACCCGCTGGTACGCGGCTGGATCTACTCAGGTGATGTCTGGCATCCCACCCTGTTCGACCTCTCTCTGTTTGTGCTGTGCGTTACCGCCGCACTCTGGCTCATCAGTCATGGATAATCGGGATGAAATTTAACGCGTTAAAATATTTCTCTACGCTGATTGTCTTTGGACTGGCGCTGCTGGCGGGTGGCTGGCTGTGGAATTACTACATGCAGTCGCCGTGGACACGCGATGGTAAAGTCCGGGCGGAACTGGTCGATATCACGCCTGAGATTTCAGGCCGGATCACCCGGCTTCAGGTGCGGGACAATCAGTTCGTGCATCGGGGCGATCCTCTGCTGACGCTGGATCCCGTGCCGTGGCAGATCGCCCTCGACAATGCCGCCGCTCAGCGCAGCAAAGCGCAGGCCGACCTGGCAAAGGCGCAGCATGAATTTAACCGCCGTAACGGCCTGCCGCGCAATGTTATTTCCGCTGAGGATCTTGATGCGGCACGACTGAGTGCCGGGGCTGCGGCCGCCAGTGCCAAAGCCGCACAGGCAGAGTGGGAACGGGCGCGCTGGAATCTTCAGCAGACGACACTGACCGCGCCGGTAGATGGCTGGGTCACCAACCTGACGCTGCGACCGGGTAACTATGCCTCAGCGGGAACGCCACTGTTCGCCCTGGTCGACGGTCACTCCTGGTATGTGATGGGCTATTTTGAAGAGACCAAACTGCGTCATATTCAGGCCGGTGCGACCGCGCAGGTCGTGCTCTACAGCAACGGCATGCAGTTACAGGGTCAGGTCGACAGCATTGGCCGGGCCATCTATGACCAGAGTATTGAAACCGATAGCGGGCTGGTTCCCGATATCAAACCCAACGTGCCCTGGGTGAGGCTGGCACAGCGTGTGCCCGTTCGCATTCGCCTCAACCCGTTACCCGCCAGCGCCGACCTGGTCGCGGGTACCAGCTGCACAATTACGATTCAGCCATGAATATGCAGTGGCTGGCGTGGGATCAGCTGCCCTGGATTAAGGCCAGCGGCGGACAGTGGCGCTATGCGTTGCGCAATGCTATCGCCATGTGTCTGGCACTCAGCATCGCCTATGGACTCGATCTCGATGAGCCCTACTGGGCGATGACCTCTGCTGCCGTGATCAGTTTTCCTACGGTCGGCGGTGCGATCAGCAAAAGCCTCGGGCGCATCGTCGGCAGCCTGCTGGGGGCCAGTGCCGCGCTGCTCATCGCCGGGCACACGCTGAATGAGCCCTGGCTGTTTACTTTTGCTATTGCCGGCTGGCTGGCGCTCTGCACCGGCATCGCCAGTCACTTCCAGAATAACGTCGCCTATGCCTTTTCACTGGCGGGCTATACCGCGGCGATTATTGCGTTCAGCAGCGTCAATATCACAGATATCACCTCGCTCTGGACGATCGCCCAGGCTCGCGTCTGTGAGGTCATCTCGGGCATTTTATGCGCCGGACTGATGATGATGGTACTGCCAAGTACCTCAGATGGAGAGACGCTGATTACGTCACTGAAGCAGATGCACGACCGCCTGCTGGAACATGCTGTGCTGCTGCTGCTGCCCTCGGCCAGCGACACTATTCGCGTTGCGCATGAGAATGTGATTAGCCAGATTCTGACCATGAACCTGCTGCGGATCCAGGCGTTCTGGAGTCACTATCGCTTTCGCCGCCAGAATAACGTGCTGAACTATGTGCTGCATCAGCAGCTGCGGCTCACCAGCGTGCTGTCGAGTCTGCGCCGCATGTTGCTGAACTGGCCGGATGCGCCAGAGACACTTTTCGCGGCACTGCAGCAGCTGCTGGCGGAGCTGGCGAAACCCGCGTGTGACAAGTACCGGCTGGCGCAGATCCTGCGCAGCGTGACGCCTGCGGCGGATGGCGACTACCGGCAGCGTGCCTTTTGCCAGCGACTGCGCTATTTCTGCTGGATGTATCTTAACGTGCAGCGCTGGATTCGCCTGCTGGATCGGGCTGATGCAGATACCCGCTTTCAGCCGCCGCCCGTTCCGGCGCTGGCCCGGGACAGTGACAGCGCCGAAGCGGGCTGGAGCGCCCTGCGCACCTTCTGCGTCATCGTCCTCGGCTGTGCTTTCTGGATCAACACCCAATGGTCGTCCGGTGCCGCCGCGCTCACCCTGACCGCCATCGCCTGCGTGCTCTACGCCTCCTCGCCCTCACCTGGGGGTAGCGTCACCCTGCTGCTGAAAACGCTGCTCTGGTTGTTTATCTTCAGTTTTGTGATGAAGTTTGGCCTGATGGTACAAATCAGTCAGCTGTGGCCTTTTCTGCTGCTGCTCTTTCCGCTGCTGGTGACGCTGCAGCTTTTCAAACTGCAGCAGAAACAGCGGGCCGGGATGTGGGGACAGTTTATCGTCTTTATGGGCTCGTTTATCGCGGTGACCAATCCCCCGGACTGGGATTATCAGGCGTTTTTTAACGACAACATCGCTAAAATTTGTGGTGTGCTGCTGGCCTGGCTGGCATTTCAGATTTTACGGCCCAGCTCCGACGCACGGCGCAGCCGTCGCCATATCCGCGCGCTGCGGCTGGCGTTTCTCGATCAGCTGCGTCAGCGTCCCCGGCTCAGCGAGAGCCGCTTCGAATCGCAGATTTATCATCGAATCAGTCAGCTCAGCCACAGCCGGGATGAGCAGGCGCGTGTCTGGCTGCTGCGCTGGGGCGTGGTACTGCTTAACTGTTCGCACATTGTCTGGCAGCTGCGGAAGTGGCGTGCCGAATCGGCGACGCTGCTGGCGTTTCGCGAGGAGAGTCTGCGCCATCTGCAGCAGATTATGAGCAGCCGGGGGGTGCAGCACAGCTCGCTGGATCGGACGCTGGCAGAACTGGAGGCAACCCTGGCCGCGTTGCTGGCGCTGGAAAGCCATGAGGCCAGCGAACTGGCGGGTATCATCTGGCGTTTACGCTGTTCGCTGGCCCAGCTGAAGCAGGCGGTGCCTGCCTGATCACTGACAATATTGCTGCTGCTGGCGGTTGAAGTCCTCCTGCAGCTGTTGCAATGTTTTGTGGCCTTCAAAGCGGGTTTTGTCCATGCCCGTCATCGGCTCGATCACCAGCGCTTTCTCATCCGGTGAAAAGATAAACCGGCGCGTCAGTTCGCTGCCGGTGAAACTCTGGCCCTGGATTCCGCCACAGACCATCGTCATGGTGTGACGATAGATGGTGGTGTCGGTAAAATTGGTTTCAGTGGCGCTGCGAAAGACCTGATCGCACCCCTGCTTCTCCAGCTTTCGCACCATGTTGCGGCTCAGCCATTCGCGCCCTTTGGCAATCTTTTCGCAGGTAATACGCATCGGACTGGTGTCGATAGTGCGCTGAAGCTCACGACCGGTTTCGGTCACCAGTTGCGTATCATTGGGTTTATCGCATCCGACCAGCAGCAGACACAGCAGTAATGCGCCCTTCACTTTCATTTTTCCTGCTCCTTCCCCGTCACGCTTTCGTACCTGAATCAATATCATAGGGGGGAAATGCCGGGGATGGTACAACAATTACTAAACAGGCGGATGAAATGCGGGCGGCGGGTGTCGGCCGCCCGATAACGTCAGATAACGCCGCAGGCATAGCGCGCCCCGCCGCCGCCCTGCGGTTTGGGATGGTCGGCGTGATTATCCCCACCGGCATGCACCATCAACGCCTTGTCCTTAATCTCCTGCAAAGATTTCAGCCGCGGTGCCAGCACCGGATAAGTGGCCTTGCCCGCGTCATCCACATAGATTGCAGGTAAATCGCCCAGGTGACCTTCGCCATAAGGCCCCAGATGTTTACCGCTGTTAGCCGGATCAAGATGACCGCCCGCCGCACCAGCGGCAACGACCTTGCCCTCAGCATCGCCCGGCTCACAGCTCCCTTTTGCGTGAACATGGAAGCCATGAATGCCTGGCTTAAGCCCCTGCAGTTCGGGCGTGAACTGCAGGCCATACTGCGTCTCGTCGATCCTGACGGTGCCCAGCGACTGACCGACGCCTTCGGCGGTAACCTGATGGATGGTAACCTCCTTGCTGGCAGCCTGAGCTGAGCCGCAGGCGATCAATGCATATAGCGCAACTGCTTTCAGTTTCATGGTGACTCCATTTGCAGACCAGGGTGTGCGATAAGTCTGGTTGCTGTTACGCTGGTTTGCCGGAAATTGACGCAGTTTTACGCTTCAGGGCACATCAAACCCCAGGGCGGCTTTACGAATGCGGAACCATTGCTGACGCGTCAGCGTCAGGTCAAGCGCTCCGGCGACCTCACTTACCCGTGCCGCTTTGCCTGAACCGATAATCGGCAGCGGTCGCGAAGGCAGCATCAGTATCCAGGCGTAGACCACCTGATCCAGGCTGGTTGCACCGGTTTCCTGTCGGATCGCGTCCAGTTCATCACGCAGAGGCTGGAAATGAGGATCGGTAAACAGGCGGCCTCCGCCCAGGCAGGACCAGGCCATCGGCCGGATACGCAGTTGCTGACATTGATCCAGCGATCCGTCCAGCAGGACGCTTTGCTGCACGGGAGAGATCTCCAGTTGATTAGTGACCAGCGAGAACGGCAGGCGGGATTGCAGCAGTGAGAACTGGGCAGGCGTAAAGTTAGAAACGCCAAAGTGCAGCACCTTGCCGCTCTGATGCAGCGCCATGAAAGCATCTGCAACCTCGTCCGCTGCCATCAGTGGATCGGGTCGATGGATCAATAACAGGTCGAGACGATCGGTGTGGAAATGGCGCAGCGAATTTTCCGCGCTCTGCAGGATGTGCGCTTTATCGGTGATGTAGTGGCCAATCTGATTTTCGGGCCGGGCGCGAGTGGCAATACCACATTTGGTCACAATCTGCAGCCGATCGCGCAGGCCGGGGGCCAGCTTGAGCGCCTCACCAAATGCGGCTTCGCACTGGTAATCCCCATAGATGTCCGCATGATCGACGGTGGTGATCCCCAGGTTCAGATGATGCTCAATAAACGCGACCCGCTCCTGAGGCGACATGCCCCACTCCATCAGGCGCCAGTACCCCATAACCAGCGGTGAAAAGACGGGACCCTGTAAGGCGATGGCCTGCGGTTCTGACATGACGTTCTTCCTGTTGCGCATTAGCTGAAATTAGCGTGTCAGAGAGTATAACGGAAAGCAGAATGCAGACAGCTATCAGAACAACTCTGGCTGCTGGGGTTCGTGCGGCTCCTCACCTTTCTGCGGCCGTTGCATGCGCAGACGGCGCTGCTGGCACAGGCGAATGACTTCACGCTTTTGCGCATCGCTGAAGCGCAGCCAGTTAAACCGCTCGTCGCGGCTGCGTAAACATCCCAGACAGTAGCCGCGTGCATCCGTCTGGCAGATACCGCGACAGGGGCTGGGAACCGGGAAAAACTCAAGCTGTTCGGCCACCACGCCTCCCGTTTCAAAGAATACAGCGTTAATTAAAAGCGTAGCCTGGTTGATCAGGAAGTCCGCCCCGCACGGCCAGAATTATCCCGTTCCTGGCCAGTTATGTGAACACTCTGTGCGAAATGGACCCTGTCGCGTTGCATCAGACCGACCGGTCTACTAATCTCTTTGCCATGAATAAAAGTCTACAGCGTAATGAAACCCGCGAACACCTGCTGCAGACAGGTGAGCAGCTCTGTCTGCAGCGCGGCTTTACCGGCATGGGGCTGAGTGAGCTGCTGACCCAGGCGGCGGTGCCGAAAGGCTCCTTCTACTACTATTTCCGCTCTAAAGAGGCGTTTGGCGTGGCGCTACTGGAACGCTACTTTGCGCGTTACCTGCAGGATGTGGAGCTTCAGCTTAATCAGACTCATGGCACGCCAGCGGAGCGTCTGCTTAATCATTTCCGTGCCGCTGTTGAGCTGTTTGTTCAGCAGGGGCATATCGTGGGCTGCCTGGGCGTCAAAGTTTCAGCTGAAGTATGCGACCTCTCTGAGCCGATGCGCGTGGCCCTGCAGCAGGGAGCAGCCAAAATCACGGCCCTCTACGCGCGGACGCTGCTCGCCGCAGTGGAGCAGGAGTCACTTGAGCTTCCACAGCCTCCGGCGCAGATGGCAGAGCTGTTGTCGCTGCTGTGGCTTGGCGCCAGCCTGCAGAGCAAAATTTCCCGCGAGGCGCAGCCACTGCGCCTCGCATTGAGTACCATCGAACAGTGGCTCAAACGCCACTGATTTTTAAAAAACGTGTTTGTAGACGACTGGTCTACTAATCAGGAGCTATTATGGCGAGTACCCAGCTGTTTCGTCCGCTGAAAGTTGGCGCAATTACCGTCCCGAACCGCGTCTTTATGGCACCGCTGACCCGTCTGCGCAGCATTGAGCCAGGCGATATCCCGACGCCGATGATGGCGGAATATTACCACCAGCGTGCCAGCGCCGGCCTGATCATCACCGAAGCGACCCAGATCTCCTTCCAGGCGAAAGGCTATGCCGGTGCGCCAGGCCTGCACACCCAGCAGCAGATTGCAGCGTGGAAAGACATCAACAACGGCGTGCATCAGGCGGGCGGCCACACTGCCGTACAGTTATGGCATACCGGTCGGATTTCGCATAACAGCGTGCAGCCGGAAGGCAAAGCGCCTGTTGCGCCTTCAGCCCTGCCTGCAGGAACCCGCACCTCTCTGCGTGCGGAAGATGGCAGCGTTTATCGCGAAGAAACCTCTGTACCACGCGAACTGACCGTGCCCGAGATTCAGCAGATCGTGGCTGATTTTGGTCAGGCTGCGGCTAACGCGCGTGAAGCGGATTTTGACCTGCTTGAGCTGCACTCGGCGCACGGTTATCTGATCCATCAGTTCCTGGCTCCTGACTCCAATCGGCGTACCGATGAGTATGGCGGCAGTATCGAAAAACGTGGCCGCTTTGCGCTGGAAGTCGTTGACGCGGTCATCGCCAACTGGTCAGCCGATCGCATCGGTATTCGCGTATCACCTATTGGCAGTTTCCAGAATCTGGACAACGGCCCGGACGAAGAAGAGGCGGCGCTGTGGTACATCGGCGAGCTGGCGAAACGCAACATCGCCTATCTGCACCTCTCAGAGCCAGACTGGGCGGGCGGCAAACCTTACACCGACGCTTTCCGTCAGAAAGTGCGCGATCTTTTCCCGGGAGCTATCATCGGGGCCGGTGCCTATACCGTAGAGAAAGCGGATGATTTGATTGGTCGCGGTCTGATTGATGCGGTCGCCTTTGGTCGTGACTACATCGCAAACCCGGATCTGGTTGAACGTCTTCAACAGGATGCGCCACTCAACCCGCAGCGCCCGGAGAGCTTCTACGGCGGCGGCGCGGAAGGGTATATCGATTACCCGACGCTGTAATCGGGTCCGGCTGTCGTCCGGGACGATGACGGCAGCCATTATTCACAGGCGATTTTGATCGCTATACTTAGCGCTGGGTCATCCGGCGATGGCGTTTTTATTTCAAAGAGGATGTTATGCGTTTACTTCATACCATGCTGCGCGTTGGCGATCTGCAACGTTCAATCGATTTCTACACCCGTGTGCTGGGCATGCGCGTGCTGCGTCAGAGCGAAAACACCGAATATAAATACACCCTGGCCTTTGTGGGCTACACCGATGAAAGTGAAGGGGCGGTCATTGAGCTGACCTACAACTGGGGCGTCGACAGCTATGACCTGGGCAACGCCTATGGCCATATCGCGCTGGGCGTGGATGACGCAGCAGCGGCCTGCGAACGCATCCGTAATGACGGTGGTAAAGTCACGCGTGAAGCCGGCCCGGTTAAAGGTGGCTCGACCATTATTGCCTTTGTTGAAGATCCCGATGGATACAAAATCGAGCTGATCGAAAACAAAGATGCCGGTAAAGGCCTTGGCAACTAAATGGCTTCTCAGCCTGCCCGCCCGGGCGGGCTGAATCCCCTTCTCTGCGCTCTATCTGCTGCACCCGGCCCTGTTTTTTGCCATAATGCGCGCTGCCCTTTTTCTGCAGCGAGATCCTGATGTCTGAATCGAATTCCCCTAATGCACTCAATCAACGTTTCCGTGGCTTCTACCCGGTGGTGATCGACGTTGAGACCGCAGGTTTCAATGCGCAGACCGATGCGTTACTGGAAATTGCCGCTATTACGCTGAAAATGGATGAAGAGGGCTGGATTGGGATTGATCAGACGCTGCATTTCAACGTCGAACCCTTTGCCGGATCGCTGCTGCATCCGGAAGCACTCGCCTTTACCGGCATCGACCCCAGCAATCCCCTGCGGGGCGCGGTCAGCGAGTATGAAGCGCTGCACGCTATCTTCAAAATGGTACGTAAAGGGATTAAGGACAGCGGCTGTAACCGCGCTATCATGGTGGCGCACAACGCCACGTTCGACCTTAACTTTATGTCCGCCGCAGCGGAACGTGCCAGCCTGAAACGTAATCCGTTCCATCCGTTTGCCACCTTTGACACCGCCGCCCTGAGCGGACTGGTGCTGGGACAGACCGTACTGGCGAAAGCCTGTATAGCCGCGGGAATGGAGTTTGACAGTTCACAGGCGCATTCCGCGCTTTATGATACTCAGCAGACGGCAACCCTGTTCTGTGAGCTGGTTAACCGCTGGAAACGTCTGGGCGGCTGGCCGCTCCCCTTTGCCGGAGACGCTGCCGACGCAGACGCCGGGGAAACGGCGTAATCGTGCACAATGAAAAAGGCCGACGTGATGTCGGCCTTTTTTTTATTCTGCTTCTTTAAATTTTTCTGCGGTCTCTTTGATCAGTGACTGCAGTTCACCACGCTGCAACATCTCAACGATGATGTCGCATCCGCCGACCAGCTCGCCATCAACCCACAGCTGCGGGAACGTAGGCCAGTTGGCGTATTTCGGCAGCTCGGCACGAATGTCCGGGTTCTGCAGAATATCCACGTAAGCAAAACGCTCACCACAGGCTGACAGCGCCTGCACCGCCTGTGCAGAGAAACCGCAGCTTGGCAGTTTCGGGGAACCTTTCATGTACAGCAGGATCGGGTTTTCTGCGATCTGGCGCTGAATTTTTTCTACAGTACTCATAATTGCCTTCCTTAATTCGCGACTTCGTGTTTGTTTATTGTAGCGACTTCGCAGCTGGACTGAAAACGAGATTTTGCCTGCTGCCCGCCTGAATAGCCATCATGGTTAAGTTATGTCGCAATGCGTCACATTTCCTGATGATTAACAGTGGATAACAGATTAATAATTCGTAATAGTTTTGCTGATATAAGACGCTGAAAATGTTCATTTTCGACGCAATTTCGATGGTTACAAAGATTAATAATAAAAGGCCTTACAGTTTTTAAAAGAACTGGACTAGAATGGCCTGGGCGCTGATCTTTGATCAGATTAATCTCAACTTTGTCACGGTGCGTAGTGGCCATGACAACTTAACTGACTAACGGACTATGCGTTTAATCATTACGCTTTTCATGCTGGCCTTTGCGCAACTGTTTTTCAACACTGCCGCTGCGTCGCCTCACGCACCGGTGAACGTCAGTACGCATAAAGCAGAGAAAAAGAGTGCGCGCGACGATGAACGTCGCAAGCGTCGCACGGTCAAAACGGTCACAAAAAAACCGCGCGTGACGCCGGTTCAGAAACTCAAAACAAAGAAACAGAAAAAAGCTGAACTCACCGCGACACAGACACCTGCTAAAAAGACCTCGCTTAAAACTGCCCGTATCAGCAAGAATCATGAAAAGAAACGTTATGGTCATCAGCGTACGCTGAAAACTGCCGACGCGGACGCCCGCGAAACCGGCACGATTAAAATGAGTAAGTCTCACCGTCAGCGTTACCAGAAAGCGCGTGAAACGGCGATGACAAAGCTGATGGGCCAGCTGGGTAAACCCTATCAGTGGGGCGGAACATCACCGCACACGGGTTTCGACTGCAGTGGCCTGGTCTGGTACGCCTACAAAGATCTGGTGAAGTTTAAGATCCCACGCACCGCGAACGAGATGTACCACCTGCGTGATGCCGCGCCGATCAAGCGTGAATCACTGGAGAAAGGGGACCTGGTCTTCTTCCGCATTAATGGCCGCGGCACCGCCGATCATGTCGGTGTTTACCTGGGCGACGGCAAGTTTATTCAGTCGCCACGTACCGGCAAAGATATTCAGATTAGCGCCTTAGGGGAAGATTACTGGCAGCGTCACTACATCGGTGCCCGCCGGGTTATGACGCCGAAAACTATCCGCTGAACCGCAACACAGCCAAAAAAAGCCGGGAAAGTCCCGGCTTTTTTTTAGTGCAGAATGGCGGTAAAACTAAAGGCCACAATCATCAGCAGACAGCCAACGGTGGTCATTAACGCCAGTTTGAGATCGGAACTCATTGCTCACCTCTTAACCTTACTGTTTTCAGGGTTACTCCATTTTCCCACAGGATACGGTAAAAATCTCGTTTTATCCGCCCAGCCTTGTTAGAATCCCGCTTTCGTTGCGCAACGCGCGCAACGCTGATTCCGTTTGCGCATCTTTTCAGGCGTGTTTACCTCCGCCAGCGGCTGTTCAGCCGCCATAAACGCGGCATTTTTGCGAAAAATTCCCTGAGCATACGCAAACGTTTAACATTAAGCTTATCATAGCGTTAGATAAGCACTGGAGTCCGATTCTCATGGCAACAATAAAAGATGTGGCAAAACGCGCTGGCGTCTCCACAACCACCGTTTCGCACGTCATTAACAAAACCCGCTTTGTCGCTGAAGAGACGCGTGATGCGGTCTGGCAGGCGATTAAAGAACTGCACTACTCGCCGAGCGCCGTGGCACGCAGCCTGAAAGTGAACCACACCCGCACGCTGGGGCTTCTGGCTACCTCCAGCGAAGCGCCCTACTTCGCTGAAATTATCGAAGCCGTTGAGAATCACTGCTTTGATAAAGGCTACACGCTGATCCTGGGTAATGCGCATAACGATCTGCAAAAGCAGCGCGCCTATCTCAGTATGATGGCGCAGAAGCGCGTAGACGGCCTGTTGGTGATGTGCTCCGAATACCCGGACGACCTGCTGCAGATGCTGGAAGAGAACCGTAATATCCCGATGGTGGTGATGGACTGGGGCGAATCCCGCGCTGATTTCACCGACACAGTGCTGGACAATGCCTTCCAGGGCGGTTATCTGGCTGGCCGCTATCTGATTGAACGCGGACACCGTGATATCGGGGCTATCCCCGGCCAGATGGAGCGTAATACCGGTGGCGGCCGCCATGCCGGTTTCCTGAAAGCGCTGGAAGAAGCAGGTATTCAGCCACGGGACGAATGGATTGTTCAGGGTGACTTTGAGCCGGAATCAGGCTATCAGGCAATGCAGCAGATCCTGTCGCAGAAACAGCGTCCTACAGCGGTGTTCTGTGGCGGCGACATCATGGCGATGGGCGCGATTTGTGCTGCCGATGAGATGGGGCTGCGCGTTCCTCAGGATATTTCGGTGATCGGATATGACAATGTGCGCAACGCGCGCTATTTCGCACCAGCCCTGACCACCGTTCATCAGCCAAAAGCCCAGTTGGGTGAAAAAGCGCTGGATATGCTGCTGGACCGTATCACCAGCAAACGCGAAGTGTCGCAAACCATTGAGGTTCACCCGACGCTGATCGAACGTCGTTCCGTCGCCGACGGCCCGTTCCGCGACTACCGACGTTAATCTTCGCTTAACCACTCCTGATTAAGCGTCTGTGCATCACCCAGATAGCTGAGCAACCAGCCTGTCGCGGGTGATGCACGATCTTCTGCCCAGCTGACGCAGCAGGGACTGTCCGGAAAGGGAACCGGCAGCGTCAGCTCGGCCAGATCGCCGCTGTCGAGCAGTGGCCTGGCCAGATGACCGGGCACCATCGCCACACACAATCCAGCCTGCACACACTCCAGCCCGGTCTGCCACTCCGGCACGACCAGCCTGCGCTGATTATCCAGCGTCCACGTCATGCGGCGCGGCAACGCCCGCGAGGTGTCTTCCAGTACCAGTGACGGCCAGCTGCGCAGTGTGTCATCATCGATCTGGCTTGCCTGCGTCAGAGGATGATCGGGCGCGACTACGCAGCGCCAGTTCAGTGTGCCCATATCGCGGAAGGCAAAACGTCCGCCTACCGGTATGGCCTGAGTGGCGCCAATCGCGATCTCCACCCGCCCATCAGCCAGTGCATCCCAGACACCATTAAACACTTCATAGCTGATGCTCAGCTCCATGTCCGGAAAGTGGCGATAGAAATCTTTGACCAGCTGACGGGTACGCTGAGGCTTGGCGATACGGTCAACGGCAATACTCAGCTGGCCGCGCCAGCCATTCGCCAGCTGCTGACACTGTCTGCGGGTAGCGAGCATTTTTTTGATGACGCTGCGCCCTTCGCGCACAAAATGTTCCCCAGCCGGAGTCAGTACCACTTCCCGATGCTGACGTTCAAACAGCGGGACTGCCAGCCACTGCTCGAGCTGGCGCACGGTGTAGCTGATGGCAGAGGGCACCCGATGCAACTCCTGGGCTGCCGCGCTGAAACTGCCTCCGCGGGCTACCGCGTCAACCACCTCTAATGCATATTCGGACCACATAATCAGCCTTCAAAAATTTTAACAGCAATCGGCAAATATTAGCGTTTCACAGCAGCGAGCGCACCTTTTACACTCTGCCGCGTTTATCCTGCAACCCTGAGAATCAGATGTTATCGAACAAAGGATTTATGCCCTATCTTGCCCTGCTGAGTATGCTGGGCTTTCTGGCTACGGATATGTACCTGCCCGCATTCGGTGCGATGCAGCAGACTTTTAACACCTCACCCGGACTGATCAGCGCCAGTATGAGTCTCTTTCTGGCGGGCTTCGCCTGTGGTCAGCTTTTCTGGGGTCCGCTCTCGGACAGGATTGGCCGCAAGCCAGTTCTGCTGGCCGGCCTCGCGCTGTTTGCCGTTGGCTGCGCCGGCATGCTGTGGGTCAGCGATATCTCTCTGATGCTGGTACTGCGTTTCGTTCAGGCGATTGGTGTCTGTGCCGCTGCCGTGAGCTGGCAGGCGCTGGTGATAGATCGCTATCCTGCCGCCCGCGCCAGCAAAGTGTTTGCCACCATCATGCCGCTGGTCGCCCTTTCCCCGGCCCTGGCGCCGTTGCTGGGTGCCTGGCTGATCGGTCACTTCCACTGGCGGTCCATTTTTCTGGTACTGACGCTGATTGCGGTCGCGCTGATCCTGGTGACCTTACGTCTGCCCACCGCACGTAAGGCTGCGGAAGAGAAAAAATCCCAGCCCGGCTTCTTTACGCTGCTTAAATCAGGCCTCTACCGCGGCAATGTGCTGATCTACTCCGCCTGCTCTGCCAGCTTTTTCGCGTGGCTGACCGGTTCCCCCTTTATCCTGGCGGATCTGGGCCTTTCGCCCGCCGATATCGGCCTGAGCTATGTGCCGCAAACGCTCGCTTTTCTGATGGGTGGTTTTGGCTGTCGTGCCTTGCTCAACCGCTTTAATGGCGCACAGCTCCTGCCTGTGCTGCTGGGAATTTACAGCCTGAGCATTCTGGCCCTGTTCGCCGTAGCGCTTGCAGGCAACAGCACCCTGGCTGGGCTGATGGTGCCCTTCTGCGGCATGGCGCTGGCAAACGGCGCAATCTACCCGATTGTAGTCGCCAGTGCGCTGATGCCGTTCCCGCACGCCACCGGTAAAGCGGCCGCGCTGCAGAATACGCTGCAGCTGGGACTCTGCTTCATCGCCAGCCTGGCCGTGTCGGCGGGCTTAACCCAGCCCCTGTTTACCACTACACTGATCATGACGATAACGATCCTGCTCGCGCTGATCGGTTACGTTATGCAGCGCGCCGCAAGCGCACAAACGGTTGTTGCCTCCTCGCAGTCTGCCTGCCAGGATAATCCGTAACACACTGACTTTTAGTTAGCACCCTAACAATAAGTCATTGAACATTGACCCGCGTGAGAATACACTCATGCGGGTCAACTAATCTTTAGCAATTCAAAAACATAATAACGTAGTAACTTGATTGGCAGCCTGTTGCCGGGACGGTATCTGCACGCGTTATTCTTACCTTCCGCCCTGACACAGGCCATTCCAGTCCTCTGTACCACACAGTTAACCGGTGTGCGGAGTCATCCGTTACGTTTTTCAACGCCTGACAAATTGGCTACTCTTTGTTCAGGCTCAGACTGGACAGGTGGTGGAAAAGCTATGAGTTCATCTTATGCAGAAGCAGTAAGCCCTGAAGAGAATCCCTGGTTTCACATCGTTCATGAACTGCTGGAAAAAGCGGATATCGAAATTAACGGTTCACGTCCCTGGGATATTCAGGTCACTCATCCTGGCTTCTTTAAACGAGTCCTGCAGGAGGGATCGCTCGGGCTCGGTGAGAGCTACATGGATGGCTGGTGGACATGTGATCGGCTGGATATGTTCTTCCATCGCGTGCTTAAGCACAGACTTGATCAGCAGCTTCCGCATCACTTCAAAGACACGCTGCGTATCGCCGCCGCGCGATTAACGAATCTGCAATCGAGAAAACGGGCCTGGATTGTCGGCAAAGAGCATTACGACCTGGGTAACGACCTTTTTTCACGGATGCTCGATCCCGCCATGCAATACTCCTGCGGCTACTGGAAAGAGGCCACGACGCTGGCGGCCGCTCAGGAAGCCAAACTGGATATGATCTGCCGTAAGCTGGCGCTGAAGCCGGGGATGTCGCTGCTGGATATCGGCTGTGGCTGGGGCGGGCTGGCGGAATTTGCCGCGCGTCATTATGGTGTCAGCGTGCATGGCGTGACGATCTCTGCCGAACAACAGAAGCTGGCGCAGCAGCGCTGCAGCGGCTTAGATGTCACTATTCTGTTGCAGGATTATCGCGATCTCAACGAGCAGTTTGATCGCATCGTATCGGTGGGGATGTTCGAGCATGTCGGCCCGAAAAACTACGCCACTTACTTTGATGTCGTCGATCGCAATCTGAAGCCAGACGGGCTTTTTCTTTTACACACGATTGGCGCGATCAGGACGGATATGCGTGTTGATCCCTGGATCGATAAATATATTTTCCCCAATGGCTGCCTGCCTTCGGTGCGTCACATCGCAGATGCCAGCGAACCCCATTTTATTCTGGAGGACTGGCACAACTTCGGGGCCGATTACGACAGAACCCTGATGGCGTGGCATGAGCGTTTTTTACAGGCCTGGCCGGAACTGGCTGACAGCTACGGCGAACGCTTTAAACGGATGTTCACCTACTATCTTAACGCCTGCGCCGGGGCCTTCCGCGCGCGCGATATCCAGCTGTGGCAAATCGTTTTCAGTCGGGGCGTTGAGGGCGGATTGCGGGTAGCACGATAGCGTCCGGCTGGCATGGCGCGGCTGCCGGGTCTTGCCACAGCGCACAGGCGTAACGCGCAGGAAACAGGTTCAGAAAAGAAGGTGCCCCACCGTCCGGAAAACAGACCTGCCGGGCCAGGCTAACGCCATGCGTCAGCCTGGAAAAGGGGCACCTCCGGGAGGGATGCACCAGGATGCGGACCAGGCTGAGCCTGTCATCGCGTGGCTTAAGTCTCTTCCGGACCTGCCCCCTGCTCTCTGCAACGTTACGGCGTCACGGCAAACAGGACCCGATTTTGTTATCACAACTTCAGGCGCGTTCGCGCCTTTTACTCATTTTCTGCGGCAGGCTGGCCGGTCAGCACTTTCATCGCCGCTTCAGCATCGCGCTGGGCGAGGACACGCTCAACGGTATCGACTATCGCCTGAGTGTGCGGATCGATCTCAATGTTAACCCGCTGACCAAAGGTTTTCGTGCCCAGCGTGGTGCGTTCAAGCGTTTCCGGAATCAGATAAACACAGAATTTCGTTTTCGTGACGTCGCCGACTGTCAGGCTGATGCCATCAATACCGACAAAGCCCTTATGCAGGATATATTTCATCTGCAGCGGGTCCTGGATTTTAAACCAGACTTCACGGTTATGTTCCGACTGGATAATCTTGCAGATTTCCGCAGTGGTCATGATATGACCTGACATCAGGTGGCCACCAATCTCATCGCCGAACTTCGCGGCACGCTCAATGTTGACCACGTCGCCCTGACGCAGATCGCCAAGATTAGTGACGCGCAAGGTCTCTTTAATCAGATCGAAACTGACAAGGTCACCCTTGATGGCCGTTACGGTCAGGCAGCAGCCGTTATGCGCAACAGATGCCCCCAGCGCCAGCCCTGGCAGAAGTTCTCCCGGCAGGCGGACAGTATGGGTTCGAAACAGCTCTTTTTCTTCAATGGACACGATTTCAGCAGTGCCCTGCACAATACCGGTAAACATAGTCTTTGCCTCTGCGAAGTTTGGGCTATTCTATCACAGCTCAGGTTCGCTGTTGGATTTCAGCCCGCACGCCCCCGCCCTTGAAGCGATAAAACGCATCGTGTGACAAAGATTGGCGAATGCGGTTGCGCCAGTTACACTTACTCGCGCAATTTTCCGGGCGTCTCTGCCCTTTTAATTTCATTAACTCGTCAGGTGTTAACGTGCAGAAGTATTTAACAGAAGCGCGTCAATTGCTGGCCCTTGCGATTCCTGTCATCCTGGCTCAGGTGGCTCAGACCGCAATGGGATTTGTGGATACCATTATGGCCGGCGCAGTCAGCGCCACGGATATGGCCGCCGTCGCTGTCGGCACCTCTGTCTGGCTCCCGGCCATCCTGTTTGGTCATGGTCTTCTGCTTGCATTGACGCCCACCGTTGCGCAACTCAACGGCTCAGGCCGCCGCGAACGCATCGCTGAACAGATCCGCCAGGGATACTGGCTCGCCTTTTTTGTCTCCGTACTGATTATGGTACTGCTGTGGCATGCCGGTTATCTGATCCGCGCAATGCATGACATCGATCCGCAACTGGCGCTGAAGGCCGAAGGCTACCTGCATGCCCTGCTGTTTGGCGCACCGGGTTACCTTTTCTTTCAGGTTTTGCGTAACCAGTGTGAAGGGCTGTCGAAGACCAAACCCGGCATGGTGCTGGGCTTCCTGGGACTGATGTTTAATATCCCGCTGAACTATATCTTTATCTATGGCCATTTCGGCATGCCCGCGCTGGGCGGCGTCGGCTGCGGTGTCGCGACGGCGTCGGTCTACTGGGTGATGTTTATCTGCATGCGCTTCTGGATGCGGCGGATGGGCAGCATGCGCGACATCCAAATGGCGAGCCGCTGGTCGCCGCCGTCGCGGGTGATCCTGGGTCGCCTGTTCGCGCTGGGCTTGCCGGTGGCCCTGGCGCTGTTTTTCGAAGTCACGCTGTTTGCAGTTGTTGCCCTGCTGGTTTCGCCGCTGGGTATTGTTAACGTGGCGGGCCACCAGATTGCGCTGAACTTCAGTTCGCTGATGTTTGTCATGCCGCTCTCGCTGGGTGTCGCAACCACCATCCGCGTCGGCTATCGTCTGGGCCAGGGCTCCACCGAGCAGGCACGGGTGGCCGCCTGGACTGCGCAGGGCGTGGGAATCAGCATGGCGGCGCTGACGGCGCTCTTTACCGTGACGTTCCGTCACCAGATTGCCCTGCTCTACAATGATAATCCGGAAGTGGTGACGCTGGCCGCGCAGCTGATGCTGCTGGCCGCAATCTATCAGTTCTCCGATTCAATACAGGTTATCGGCAGCGGCATCCTGCGTGGTTATAAAGATACGCGGTCTATCTTCTTTATCACCTTTATCGCCTACTGGCTGCTGGGACTGCCCGCAGGCTATCTGCTGGCGCTGACTGACTGGCTGGTGCCGCGAATGGGACCGGCAGGTTTCTGGTGCGGCTTTATTATTGGTCTGACTTCTGCGGCAATAATGATGCTCTGGCGCATCAGGCGGTTACAGCAATCCCCTGCCGACGTTATTCTGGCGCGCGCCGCACGCTAATCGTCTTTATGCGGGCCATTTATGGTCCGCAATGACCAAAAAAACGACGGTTAGCACAGTTGCTGCGCAGTCGTGGCGAAAATACGATTTTCCCCTTGCCAGCCTTACACGCTGCCGTTAATATTCGTCCCCGCTGTCGCCCTGACAGCATGTTGCGCTCTTAGCTCAGTTGGTTAGAGCACCACCTTGACATGGTGGGGGTCGATGGTTCGAGTCCATTAGAGCGCACCAAGTGCGTCCGTAGCTCAGTTGGTTAGAGCACCACCTTGACATGGTGGGGGTCGGTGGTTCGAGTCCACTCGGACGCACCAATATTCAGTATGCGCTCTTAGCTCAGTTGGTTAGAGCACCACCTTGACATGGTGGGGGTCGATGGTTCGAGTCCATTAGAGCGCACCACTTTCAGATATTCCTCAGTTTGCGCAACTTGCCTGTTTTTGATCTGCATCGTTTCCCTTTACTGCTTTTTGATTGGTTTTCGTATACTTAGCGACTATACTGTGCCGCGTTGCTTACTTGAAAGGTTTCAGCGATCACGTGCTTACTGCGATAACTCAAATGATTTGCGCAACAACAGCGTGGTGGTTACCAACCGTAACCGCACAACTTCCCTGCACGCCTGGCCTTCGTCACCTATTCTTACTCAGTACTACCCATTTCAGTCTCAATCAGAATTTTCACTTCGATGCACTGCCATCGGATTCCGCCCTTATTCATCCATCACAACTTACAGATAATCCGTCATGAAAAAGACTAAAATCGTTTGTACAATCGGCCCGAAAACCGAATCCGAAGAGATGCTGACTCAACTGCTTGACGCTGGCATGAACGTTATGCGTCTCAACTTCTCTCACGGTGACTATGCTGAGCATGGTCAGCGCATTGCAAATATGCGTGCTGTAATGCAAAAGACCGGTCATCAGGCCGCGATTCTGCTGGATACTAAAGGTCCTGAAATCCGCACCATGAAGCTGGAAGGCGGCAACGATGCGTCGCTGAAAGCGGGTCAGACATTTACCTTTACCACCGACCAGAGCGTCATTGGTAACAGCGAGCGCGTCGCCGTCACCTACCCGGGCTTCACAGCTGACCTGAAAATCGGTAACACCGTACTGGTCGACGATGGCCTGATCGGGATGGAAGTGACAGAAGTCACCGAAAACACCGTGGTCTGCAAAGTCCTGAACAATGGCGACCTGGGCGAAAACAAAGGTGTCAACCTGCCAGGCGTTTCTATCCAGCTGCCTGCGCTGGCGGAAAAAGATAAGCGTGACCTGATTTTTGGCTGCGAACAGGGTGTGGATTTTGTTGCCGCCTCCTTCATCCGTAAACGTTCAGACGTACTGGAAATCCGCGAACATCTGAAACAGCATGGCGGCGAGCATATCCAGATCATCTCTAAAATTGAAAACCAGGAAGGCCTGAACAACTTCGACGAAATTCTCGAAGCTTCGGACGGCATCATGGTTGCGCGTGGCGACCTGGGTGTGGAAATCCCGGTAGAAGAAGTGATTTTCGCGCAGAAGATGATGATCAAAAAGTGTAATAAAGCCCGCAAAGTGGTCATCACCGCGACCCAGATGCTGGACTCAATGATTAAAAACCCGCGCCCTACCCGTGCAGAAGCCGGTGACGTGGCCAACGCCATCCTCGACGGCACCGATGCCGTTATGCTGTCAGGTGAGAGCGCCAAGGGCCGTTATCCGCTGGAGGCGGTTACCATCATGGCGACCATCTGTGAGCGTACCGATCGTGTGATGAAGTCCCGCATCGACAGCGAGAACGATACCCGCAAGCTGCGTATTACCGAAGCCGTCTGCCGTGGTGCAGTAGAAACGGCGGAAAAACTGGAAGCGCCACTGATTGTAGTGGCAACGGAAGGCGGTAAGTCTGCAAAAGCCGTACGTAAATATTTCCCGAACGCCACCATCCTGGCACTGACCACTAACCAGACCACGGCACGTCAGCTGATCCTGAGCAAAGGCATTGAGACGCGTCTGGTGACTGAAATCGCCTCTACTGATGATTTCTATCGTCTGGGCAAAGAAGCGGCTCTGGAAAGCGGTTACGGTCAGAAAGGCGATGTCGTGGTACTGGTCTCAGGTGCATTAGTACCAAGCGGAACTACCAACACCGCCTCTGTTCACGTCCTGTAAATCCGGCATTAGCTTTTATTTAGAGGCGCCTTTAACGGGCGCTTTTTTTATTTTCTCTTAAACCAGATACCGGAAAATTCCAATAGAAAATAACTATTCAAATACTCTTAATATTAAGGTTAATCCGATTAAATCTCTCTGTTTTCGCTAAATTTTTTTATCATATTCTGGGATCCGCTGCTTCTTTGAGCGAACGATCAAATTTAAGCATGTTCTCATCAAAAATTTATTCTCAACTTAAAAAGCTTTGTGTAATACTTGTAACGCTACATGGAGATTAACTCAATCTAGAGGGTATAAATAATGAATCGTACTAAACTGGTACTGGGCGCGGTAGTTCTGGCTTCAACTATGCTGGCTGGTTGCTCAAGCAACGCTAAAATCGATCAGCTGTCTTCAGACGTTCAGACTCTGAACGCAAAAGTTGACCAGCTGAGCAACGACGTGAACGCAGTGCGTTCAGACGTTCAGGCTGCTAAAGACGACGCAGCTCGCGCTAACCAGCGTCTGGACAACCAGGCTCACTCTTACCGTAAGTAAGAGTTCTGGTTTAAAAATGGCGCCTTTATGGCGCCATTTTTTTTGCCCTGCATTATGCGCCCTTTCGGGTACGCTCAGGGTCATCAGGGCTGAACGGTTTTCCCTTCTGTCTGTGCACCCGGCGTCTCCGCCTCTTCAGCGCTTCTCTGCAGGCCCACAGGCGGCACAGTATCACTCTCTATCGGCTCACCGCTGCTGACCAGCACCGGCATTCCTGAGCGGCGTGCCAGACTGGCTTTAATCAGCGCACTGTCACTCTTCCCGCTTTTCAGGAACTGCTTCATATCACTGCTGAGAGCAAGTGGCATCGTCTGTGGATCATCGTTGTCACTGCGTGAGAGGGGCTGATGCACCTCCACATAGCGTTTGCCATCCGGCTCAATCGCATACTTCACTGGCTGATTGATGATCTGCACCCGTGTTCCTTTCGGCACGGCATTAAACAGCGCCTCAATATCCTCTGAACGCAGGCGAATACAGCCTGAGCTGACGCGCATCCCGATACCAAACTTCGCATTAGTACCGTGAATCAGATACTGTCCGGTGCCCCGGGCCAGACGCATGGCAAACTGCCCCATCGGATTATCCGGACCGGCCGGGACGACGCCAGGCAGCGTAATGCCCTCTTTCGCGTAGCGCTTACGGATATTAGGGGTGGGTGTCCAGGTGGGGTTGGGGATTTTCTGGCTGATGTGGGTCACCATCACAGGTGTGGCCGCGCCCAGCTGACCAATCCCGATAGGATAGACGATGACCTTGTCTTCACCTTTGGGATAATAGTAGAGCCGCAGTTCGGCCAGATTGACCACAATGCCTTCACGCGGCGTATCCGGCAGAATCATCTGCAGCGGCACCGTCAGTTGCGAGCCCGCTTTGGGCAGCCAGGGATCGGTGCCCGGATTGGCTTCCAGCATTCCCAGCAGGCCGACCTGGTAACGTGCGGCAATCGCTTCAAGGGGCTGTTTGTCATCAGGAACCTGAGTCAGGACGTTTTCGCCAATCAGGCGACTGTCAGGCGGCGGCAGCGGATATTCCGTGGCGAAGACGGGTGCAGAGAGCCCAGAAAAGGTCAGCAGCAATGCACCGGCTAAACGTAAAGCAGGTTTCATGCAATTTTCTCGTCAGATAAAAAAACAGACGCCGGATGGCGTCTGTGAAGTGTAACTTAGCTGAGGTTCTGAGCGGTATGGCGAATAGACCGAATCATCGCCTCCAGCCCCTGCGACCGGGTGGGCGTCAGGTGCTGCATCAGCGCCAGCTCGCCAAACCAGTGACGGACATCCAGCGCCAGAATGTCGGCAGGTGGCAGGTTTTGATAGAGGCTGAAAACGATAGCAATCAGTCCCTTAACGATAGCGGCGTCGCTGTCACCTTCGAAAGCAATGGAACCATCCGCCTGCGGCGTCATACGGATCCACACCTGACTCTGACAGCCCGAAATCGCGTTCTCCGGCTGGTGTAAGGTTTCAGACGATTCCGGAAGCTTAGCGCCCAGTTCAATGATGTAGAGATACTTCTCTTCCCAGTTGGCGCAGCGATTGAAGTTGCGAACCAGTTTCTCTTTGTCAGGCAAATTCGCCATCAGTTACTCCGTTAAAACTGTTCAGCCGCCCAGCAGACGATGAATGCGCGTCAGACCGGCAGCCAGACGATCCACTTCTTCTTCACTGTTATAGAAAGTGAAGGAAGCCCGGCACATGGCTGGCACGTTGTAATGCTGCATCAGCGGCATCGCACAGTGATGTCCGGTGCGGATGGCAATGCCGTACTGATCCAGGAAACTGCCAACGTCATAGGCGTGATGTTTGCCAAGGTTAAAAGCGATTACGCCTGCGCGTGACTGCGGACCGTAGATCTGAATATCCGGAACCGTGCCCAGCTTATCCAGCGCGTAGTTCATCAGCGCCGTTTCGCGCTGATGGATCGTATCCAGCCCCAGCGCCTGCACATAGGCCATTGCCGCGCCAAAGCCAATGATGCCACCCGTGTTGGGCGTGCCCGCTTCAAAACGCCATGGTGCACTGTTCCAGCTGGTGCCTGTGGGCAGTACGACGCGATCGATCATCGATCCGCCCCCTTCCCACGGTGGCATTTCATCCAGCAACGCTTTGCGGCCGTAGAGAATCCCCACCCCGTTGGGACCATAGAGCTTGTGGCTGGAGAAGACGTAAAAGTCGCAGCCAATATCCTGCACATCCACCCGGTCATGCATGACCGCCTGAGCGCCGTCCACCAGCGTGATCACGCCAGCGGCTTTTGCCTGCGCGACGATCGCTTTTACCGGGTTAACGGTGCCAAGCACGTTAGAGACATGCGTTACGGCCAGTAACCGCGTGCGACTGTCAATCAGCCCCGCCAGCTGCTCCAGCGCCAGCTCACCGTTATCGTTCAGCGGCAGAACACGCACCTCGACGCCATTGCGCGCCGCCAGCATCTGCCACGGCACGATATTAGCGTGGTGCTCCATCTCAGTGATGATCAGGTTATCGCCCGCCTGGAGGTTGCTGCTGCCCCAGGTGTTCGCCACCAGATTGATGCCTTCGGTGGTTCCTTTAACGAAAACGATCTCTTCCTGCGACGCAGCATTAATAAAACGGGCAGCCTGATCGCGCACGTTTTCCATGTCGCTGGTCGCCTGCTGGCTCAGCGTATGGATACCACGATGCACGGCCGCGTAGCCGTGCTGATAGAAATGACTCTCGGCGTTTATCACGGCGAGTGGACGCTGTGCGCTGGCCGCACTGTCAAGATAGGCCAGCGGATGACCGTTGACCTCACGCTGCAGGACAGGAAAGTCCGCCCTGATGCGTTCGAGATCGAAGTTCATCATACGTCGCCTCCAGGAAAACGTTGCGCGATACGCTGCAGCACGGCCTGACGGATCACCTCATCTTCCAGGGTTTCGGTCAGCTCCGCGGCAAACGCGTGGATAATCATGGTCTGTGCCGCATCCTGCTCAATCCCGCGTGAACGCAGGTAGAACATCTGCTCGTCGTCAATACGACCGATGGTGGCACCATGGCTGCACTTCACATCATCCGCATAGATTTCCAGCTGCGGTTTGGTGTCGACTTCAGAGAGTTTGCCCAGCAACAGGTTATTGTTGGTCATCTGCCCGTCGGTTTTCAGCGCATGCTGGGCCACTTTAATATGGCCGTTAAACACCGCACGCCCTTTGTCACGCACGATAGTTTTATGCATCTGACGGCTGACACAGTGGCCCTTGTTGTGCTCCAGGTAAGTACGGGTATCCGCCACTTCCTGTTTCACCGGCAGCACCAGGCTGTTAATGGCCAGCGTGCTGTTTTCGCCGTTCAGCTGCGTGCTGCTGTTGTGACGCGACAGACCGGCACCCAGCAGGAAGCTGGTGCTGCTAACCTGACCATCATTGCCAATCACCAGATCGTTGTGCGCAAAGTGATAGCTGGTGCTGCTTTCGAAAGCCAGTTTGGTGTGCGTCAGCTTCGCGTTGTCGCCAACCGCAAAGGTGAAGCGTGCGCCAGTAAAGTGGGCATGCTCACCCAGCGAAACATAATGCTCAATCACTTCAGCTTCTGCGCTCTCTTCGAGCTGCAGATGATGACGATAATGCACCGTGTTCATGCTGTCCGGCTTGCCGCTGGTGATATGCAGCAGGTAGACCGGACGCGCCGCGGATTTACCGCGCGCCAGGCGCAGGGTCGTGACCGCTTCCGCCAGACTTTCTGTCAGATGCAGGAATACCTCAGGCTGAACCGCAGCAGGCAGCGGATGGCGAGCAGCGGCCGCACTGTGCTGAATCTCAAACAGTTCGCTGTCGCGGCTGCTGAAATCAGGCTGGAACTGGCCGTCCACGAACACCAGCCGGATCGCGTCCAGCGGCAGCGCCAGCGCGTCAACCTGCTCTGCGCTCAGCGTCTGAGGCGCATCAGGCAGTACGAACTGCTGAGACAGCAGCGTGTCCAGCGGCGTGTATTTCCAGTTTTCATGCTTGCGGGTCGGCAGACCCACGCGCATCAATTGCTGCCAGTGCTGCTGAGCCTGCAGAGAGCGTTTGTCGCCACGCGACTCAAACAGGTGATGCCACTGCTGCAGCGCAGAATCACTCTTCGTCGGTAAGCCAGCCATAACCTTGCTCCTCCAGCTGTTTCACCAGCGAGAAGTCGCCAGATTTCACGATTTTGCCCTGATACAGAACATGAACGAAGTCTGGCTTGATGTAGTCCAGAATACGCTGGTAGTGGGTCACGATGATAAAGGCACGCTTCTCGTCACGCAGGCTGTTAACGCCGTTAGCAACGATTTTCAGCGCATCGATATCCAGACCGGAATCGGTTTCATCCAGAATGCAGAGATCCGGCTCCAGCGCCGCCATCTGCAGGATGTCGTTACGCTTCTTCTCACCGCCGGAGAAGCCGACGTTAACGGAGCGGGTCAGCAGATCTTCCGGCATCTTCAGCAGCTGAATTTTTTCTTCGATGAAGTCCTGGAAGTCGAAGCGATCCAGCTCATCCTGCTGACGATATTTACGCACCGCGTTGACGGAGGTCTGCAGGAAGAACTGGTTGCTGACGCCCGGGATTTCGACCGGATACTGGAAGGCCATAAAGACCCCCTCACCGGCACGCTCTTCAGGTGCCAGCTCCAGCAGATCTTTGCCTTTGAACATGACGGATCCGCCGGTGATTTCATAATCTTCACGGCCAGCCAGCGTCGCGGACAACGTACTCTTACCCGAACCGTTCGGGCCCATGATGGCATGAACTTCGCCCGGTTTAATTTCGAGATTCAGGCCACGCAGAATGGCTTTATCTTCAACACTGACCTGTAAATCTTTAATGCTTAACATACTTATTCCTTCACATTGCTTCCGGCAAGGCGTGTGACGGCATCAGCCCACACTGTGCTCAAGGCTGATAGCTAACAATTTCTGGGCTTCCACGGCAAATTCCAGTGGCAGTTCCGAGAAGACGTCTTTACAGAAGCCGTTCACGATCATTGAGATCGCATCTTCTTCACTGATACCGCGCTGCAGACAGTAGAACATCTGATCTTCGCCGATACGGGATGTCGTGGCTTCGTGCTCAAGCTGGGCGGTATTGTTGCGGGTCTCCACATACGGGAAAGTATGTGCGCCACAGTCAGGACCGATCAGCATTGAGTCACACTGCGTAAAGTTACGGGCGTTGGTGGCGCTCGGCATGATTTTTACCAGACCACGGTAGGTGTTCTGGCTTTTACCGGCAGAAATTCCTTTGGAGATGATGGTCGAACGGGTGTTTTTCCCGATGTGGATCATCTTGGTGCCGGTATCGGCCTGCTGACGACCGCTGGTCAGCGCCACGGAGTAGAATTCGCCAACCGAATGGTCACCGCGCAGAATACAGCTCGGGTATTTCCAGGTGATGGCGGAGCCGGTTTCAGACTGCGTCCAGGACATCTTGCTGTGGTCACCTTCACACAGCGCACGCTTGGTCACGAAGTTAAGGATACCGCCCTCGCCTTCGCCGCCCGGGAACCAGTTCTGAACGGTAGAATATTTTACTTCCGCATTTTTGTGGATGATCACTTCCACCACGGCAGCATGCAGCTGATAGGAGTCACGCACCGGGGCTGAACAGCCCTCAATGTAGCTGACATAGCTGTCTTCGTCGGCGATCAGGATGGTACGCTCGAACTGACCGGTTTTCGCCGCGTTGATGCGGAAATAGGTCGACAGCTCCATCGGACAACGTACCCCTTTCGGGATGTAGACGAAGGTGCCGTCAGACGCGACCGCCGAGTTCAGCGCCGCGAAGAAGTTATCGTTGGCCGGAACCACAGTGCCAAGATACTGCTTCACCAGCTCCGGGTGCTCCTGAATCGCTTCGCCGAACGAACAGAAGATAATCCCCTGTTCTGCCAGCTTGCCACGGTAAGTAGTGGCCACCGAAACGGAGTCAAAAATCGCGTCGACCGCCACTTCACGCCCTTCACGAACGGGCACGCCCAGCTGGTTAAAGGCGTTTTCCACTTCCTGCGTCAGGTAGTCGCTGGCTGGCGCGCTGCCGGAAGCCTGGGTGACACCTGGCTCGGAGGCGCAGCTGTCATCACAGTTACCGCAGGAGGGCGCGGAATAGTAACTGTAATCCTGGTAATCGAGTTTTTCGTAGTGCGCTTTCAGCCAGTGTGGCTCTTCCATTTCCAGCCAGGCATGAAAGGCCTTAAGACGAAAATCCAGCATCCACTCTGGCTCGTTACGCTTGGCCGAGATCGCCCGCACCACATCTTCGTTGATGCCATTGGCAAATTCTTCGGTTTGCAGTTGGGTAAAGAAGCCCTCTTTGTAGTTGAGCTTACCTTCCCAGATTTGTACATCGTCAGATGCTTCGCTGTGTCGTGACATATTTCACTTACTCGACGCCAAAGCTCTCACCGCACCCGCAGGCGTGCTGAGCTTTAGGGTTATTGAATTTAAAAATCTGATTCAGGCCTTCGCGAACGTAGTCCAGCTCGGTGCCATCAACAAACGGCATCGCCTGAAGCGGCACAAACAGTGTTGCGCCGTGGAATGAGAACTGCAGATCGTCTTCGACGGGTTCTTTCACTAAATCCATCACGTAGCCGAAACCGGCACAGCCGGATTGTTTTACGCTCAGCCGCAGACCCTTGACATCAGGGTCCTGAGCGGCCAGATTAAGAATTTGTTGCGCTGCGGTTTCAGTCAGCGTCAGCCCTTTCCAGACGAAGTCGTCAGGGGAGAAAGAGTCTGTGTTAACAGATGCCATGTTGATACCTCTTGAGTCAGGACCTTTTCAGGCTATCCCACTATGGTAGTGATCTGACCAATCACTTCAACCTCTTGTTTTGCAGGGATAATCATCTTGTGCTGTTTTATTTGCCTGAATATTAAGCATAGCTGCTTCAGCCCACCCTGTGGCAGGAGAATCAGCCTCAATAAGTCAGTGCTAACCTATTAATAAACCACTCTTTTTAAAATAAGCACTTTTACTAAAAATCCTTATTGATAGGTTACGCCTTTCTGCGATGTAAATAGATTGTTATTCCCGATTATACCGACAGGCAGGGTAAATCGATAAATTTTTCTGACCACCCGTTGCAATCCGCCCCTGAATTAATATGATAATTATTATCATTCACATTCAGGGTGAAGCCATGATGCGTTCCGTCTCTGCCTGGCTGCAACATCAAATCGATGAATATCACTTCTCACTGCGGGATATCTCCGTCGACTTTTATATGGCGCAGGCAAAGCTTGAACGGGCCGACTGCACGATCCATCAGCTACGTCAGTTTAACGATGCCTGTCAGGATATGGCAGAAATCTGCCAGTTGAACGGTGACGATCAGAGCTACCTGCACACGCTCGGTAAATTGCACTATCGTCTGGTTCAGGAGATAGGGAATCCGGATCGCGATCGCCTGTTTCGCCTTCAGGCCTGGCAACTGGCGCGCCTCTCCCTGACCCGCCTCTGCCATCAGCTGGCTCTCGTCGGAGAGTGGAACAAAGCCACCGAACTGCAAAGTGATTTTGTCCGTCACGCAGGTGGAATATTCTAATCCAGCGACTACGTGACGTCGCGCACAATTTTTTACATCAGTGCTAACAGGGCCTGAAGTGGATGGCGCATGCCGTTGCCTTCCACGCGGCTGACCTGGCTGCGGCAGGAGTAGCCGGTGGCCAGACAGCGCTGGCGCGGCAGCCGCTGAAGCTGTGGATGCCAGGAGAGCGCATAGATGCCCAGCGAGTTTTCAAGGTTTTTCGTCTCGTGACCATACGTGCCTGCCATGCCGCAGCAGCCCACATTGATGTTCTCCAGCTTCGCGCCAAAACGGGCAAAGATCCCCTGCCACTGTGCGGGCGTCGATGGCAGCGCAGTGACTTCGGTGCAGTGGGCAAACAGATACCAGGGCTCGCCGCTGGTGGTCTGTATCTCTCGATCGCCCAGTGCGTGCTGCAGCCATTCATGCACCAGCAGCACCGTAAAATCACCGCGCGCGTCGCCCAGCGTCTGGCGATACTCGTCGCGATAGCAGAGCACCGTGGCCGGATCCACGCCGACCATCGGCAGCGCCAGTTTAGCTACCCGATTGAGGAAATCAGCCGTGCGGGTCGCCGTACGGGCAAACCGTTGCAGGAAGCCTTTCACATGCTGCGCTTTACCATTCGGTGAGAACGGCAGCAGAACCGGACGGAAGCCGAGCTTTTCGATCAGGCGGATAAAATCGTTCACCAGCTGCGCCTCATAAAAACTGGTGAAGGGATCCTGCACGACCAGCACATAACCAGCGCGTTCACTGGCTGGCATCGCCTCCAGCTGTTCCAGCGTCATGTTCATAGCGGGATGACCGCTCAGCTGCTGCTTCAGATCAGGCACGGAGAGCAGCGGCAGATCGACCATGCCAATATGCGTTTTACTCAACTCTTTGACCCACGGCTGGCGCAGGAAGAAGTTAAATACTTTCGGTGCCTTCGCCATTAACGGCGCGTAGCTTTCCACGGCTGCAACCAGGTGGTCGCTGGCGGGTCGCAGATAGCGGGTGTGATAGAGCTGTAAGAAGCGCGAGCGGAAAGCCGGCACATCTATCTTAATCGGGCACTGGGTTGAACAGGCTTTACAGGCCAGACAGCCCGACATTGCCTCTTTCACCTCATGGGAGAAATCATACTCCCCTTTGCTGGCGTGCCAGCTGTTGCGGGTCCGGGCGATGAGCGCGCGCAGGGAGAGACGGCTTTCCGGTAACTGCTTCTCCAGCAGGAGCGGATCGACGCCCTGCCCGGCCAGCAGCCTCAGCCACTCCCGCGTCAGCGTTGCCCGGCCTTTAGGCGAATGAATGCGGTTGCGGGTAATTTTCATGGAGGGGCACATCGGACTGCGGGCATCGAAATTAAAGCATAAGCCATTGCCGTTACACTCCATCGCGCGACGCCACGCATCCCGCACCGTTAACGGAATCTGCCGGTCATAGGTTCCGCGCGTCACGGCATCGACCTGCATCATCTCGTCGTGGCTCTCAATTGGCGTACAGATTTTACCGGGATTGAGGCGATTAAACGGATCGAAGGCGGCTTTAATACGTCGCAGTTCGTTGAACAGGGTTTCACCAAAGAAGGCCGGGCTGTACTGGGCGCGAAACCCTTTGCCATGCTCGCCCCAGAGCAGACCGCCGTAACGGGCCGTCAGCGCCACCACTTCGTCGGAGATCTGCTTCATCATCATCTCCTGCTGCGGATCGCACATATCCAGCGCCGGGCGCACATGCAGCACCCCGGCATCGACATGGCCGAACATACCGTAGCTCAGGCCGTGGCTGTCGAGCAGTGCGCGAAACTCTACGATGTAGTCCGCCAGTTTCTCCGGCGGCACGGCGGTATCCTCGACAAACGGAATCGGCTTTGCCCGGCCCCTGGCATTGCCGAGCAGCCCTACCGCTTTTTTCCGCATGTTATAGATACGCTCAATGCCCGCCAGGTCATTACAGAGCTGATAGCCAATTACGCCACCCTCCTGCTGCGCCATCAGCGTTTCAAGACGGGTACACAACGCGTCGATTTGTTGTTCGATCAGCGCAGCGTTATCACCGGCAAACTCCACGATGTTAAGTCCCAGCATCTCTTTGTCGGGCACGTCTGCGATCAGTTCGCGTACCGAATGCCAGACAATATCTTCACGCGCCAGGTTTAAAACTTTTGAGTCGACCGTTTCGACCGACAGCGCCTGTGCTTCCACCATAAAAGGTGCATTGCGTAGCGCGGAGTCAAAGGAGTCATACTTGATATTGACCAGCCGTCGCACCTTCGGCAAGGGGGTGATATCCAGTCGCGCTTCCGTCACAAACGCCAGCGTACCCTCGGCGCCACATAACAGGCGGGTCAGGTCAAAGGTCTGCATATCGTCACTGAAGACGTGGCGAAGGTCATAGCCAGTCAGGAACCGGTTAAGCTTTGGAAACTTCTCCAGAATCAGCGCACGCTGTTCGCGGCAGCGCGTCAGAACCTGCTGGTAGATCCGCCCTTCCGGTGTGGCCGTCTGCGCCAGGGTTTCCGCCAGCGCCGTCGCCATCGGTCGGGTATCGAGAATGTCGCCGCCCAGCAGCACGGCGCGCAGGCCCAGCACATGATCTGAGGTTTTGCCGTAGACCAGCGACCCCTGACCCGACGCGTCGGTATTGATCATGCCGCCCAGCGTTGCACGGTTACTGGTCGATAACTCCGGCGAAAAGAAAAAACCGAATGGCTTAAGCCAGGCATTCAGCTGGTCCTTGATCACCCCCGCCTCAACCCGCACCCATCCTTCATCTGTATTGATTTCCAGGATGCGGTTCATGTAACGGGACATATCCACCACAATGCCCTGGTTCAGCGACTGACCGTTGGTGCCTGTGCCGCCGCCGCGCGGGGTAAACACCAGGCTGGCAAAACGGGCTTCACCAGCCACACGGGCCAGCAGCGCCACATCCGCTGTAGAGCGCGGGAACAGGGCCGCATCGGGCAGCAGCTGATAAATACTGTTATCGGTGGAGAGTGAGAGACGATCGGCATAGCTGGTTGCCATGTCGCCGGTGAAACCCTGCTCTTTTAGCGACTCAAGGAACGTCAGCACCAGTTGAACGAGGCCCGGTGCCTGCGAAATCTGTGGGATCATGATTGTCTGACCGAAGGTGTTGTAAACGTTTGCGTTTATGCGTTAGCGATTTCCCGTTTTATCATATTTTTTCTGCGCCTGCCGTTTTTTCAGAAAAGCCAAAAAGCTTTTCCGCGACGCTGTTTAATCCCCGGCAAATAGCTCATGATGAAAACAGGCATCTGAATGTCTGAAAATGAAGGATTAAAACGAGGTTATGAGTCAATGATGAAAAGCCAGTACCGGGATATGGATCTACCGCAAATACTCTTCACCCTGATGTTCATTCTGCTGTTAATCGTCGCCTGCTTATGGGTCGTTCAGCCCTTTATTCTGGGCTTCGCCTGGGCCAGCATGGTGGTTATTGCTACCTGGCCGCTGATGCTGAAATTTCAGCGACTGCTGTGGGGCCGCCGCTCTCTGGCGGTCATTGTGATGACGCTGCTGTTACTGCTGCTGTTTATCATTCCTATCGCCTTGCTGGTCAGCAGCCTGATTGATAACAGCGCGCCGGTCATCGCCTGGGTGACGCAGGGACATACGATGCCTCAGCTACTGTGGCTCAACGATGTGCCGATGGTCGGTGAAAAAATCTACGCCAGTTATGACAGGCTGGTGGCGAGCGGTGGCGCTGGCGTCATGGCCAAGATTCAGCCCTATATCGGGCGCACAACCGGCTTTTTTGTCGCGCAGGCCGGTCATTTCGGACGCTTTATGATTCATCTGGGCGTGATGCTGCTGTTTAGCGTGTTGCTCTACTGGCGTGGCGAACAGGCGGCTCAGGGCATCCGCCACTTTGCTTTCCGCATGGCGGGACGACGCGGTGATGCCGCCGTGTTGCTGGCGGCACAGTCCATTCGCGCCGTGGCGCTGGGCGTGGTGGTAACGGCGCTGGTGCAGGGCGTGCTGGGCGGTATCGGTCTGGCACTTTCCGGCATTCCTTACGCCACGCTGCTGACCGTACTGATGATTCTGTGCTGCCTGGTGCAGATTGGACCGCTGCTGGTGCTGGTTCCGGCCATCATCTATCTCTACTGGAGCGGGGACACCACCTGGGGAACCGTACTGCTGGTCTGGAGTTGCGTGGTCGGTACGCTGGATAACGTCCTGCGCCCGATGCTGATCCGCATGGGTGCCGACCTGCCGATGATCCTCATCCTCTCTGGTGTAATTGGGGGACTCTTTGCTTTCGGCATGATTGGTCTGTTTATCGGGCCCGTGGTACTGGCCGTTTCCTATCGTCTGGTGTCCGTCTGGGTACATGAGGCACCTGCGCCAGAGGACGACCCGCAGGTGGTGGCGGAAGCACTGGCCGATCATGAGGGAAGCCCGCCCACCGTGTGATCCACAGTGTTCATCCGCAATAATGTCCCCACCCGTTATATTGATTAGTGCGGTTAATGATGATTGACCGCACTGCATCCCGCCTGCCAGATAAAAGATGACTTTCATTAGCTTTTTTTAAGAAAAAAGCCATTTCTGAGCTAAAAACCCCCTTTTCGGGTCAAAAAAGATTATTTTCTGAACTGTTTCTTACGCCAAATGGCGCAGTAAAGGTGAGAAAATATTATGGGCTTTAAACTAATAAGAGGATTCTTAAAGACTCAGGCCAGCAGTGTGAATAACATGCTTACTATGTTCTGAATCAAACGATTGATTTGCAGACCACCTTATTCCCCCTGAGTAGAGTAAAGAATTGCTGTGTGTAGTCTTTGCCCATCCCCTGTGATGGGCTTTTTTTGTCTGAACCTGACCGGACAGACATAAAAAAGGCCCGCAGTGCGGGCCTCTCTGACGACGATGTTACCGGCGTCAGGTTCGATTCATCTGCGCCAGGCTCACCCAGGTTTCCACCACGGTGTCCGGGTTCAGTGACAGGCTGTCAATTCCCTCCTGCATCAGCCACGCGGCAAAGTCCTGATGGTCCGACGGGCCCTGGCCACAGATACCCACATATTTTCCCTGCTGCTTCGCCGCCCGAATCGCCATGGACAGCAGCGCTTTCACCGCCTCGTTGCGCTCGTCAAACAGTGCGGAGACCACGCCAGAGTCACGGTCCAGCCCCAGCGTCAGCTGCGTCATGTCGTTCGAGCCGATAGAGAAGCCATCAAAATGCTGCAGGAACTGTTCAGCCAGCAGCGCATTTGAGGGGATTTCGCACATCATGATGATTTTTAATCCGTTCTCACCGCGCTTCAGCCCCTGACGCGCCAGCTCTTCCACCACGGCCTGCGCCTGGTCGACGGTACGGACAAACGGCACCATGATCTCAACGTTAGTCAGGCCCATCTCGTTACGAACGCGTTTTACCGCCTCACACTCCAGCGCAAAGCAGTCGCGGAAGCTATCCGCCACATAACGTCCCGCGCCGCGGAATCCCAGCATCGGGTTCTCTTCTTCCGGCTCGTAACGTTCGCCACCGACCAGGTTGGCATATTCATTCGTTTTAAAGTCGGAAAGTCGGACAATTACGCGTTTCGGCGCAAATGCCGCGCCAAGCGTGGCAATTCCCTCAGTCAGCCGCGCGATGTAAAACTCCACCGGATCATCAAATCCTTTCATCATTTTGCGGATTTGCTGCTGCAGTTCCGGTGTCTGCTGATTGAACTCCAGCAGGGCTTTCGGGTGAACGCCAATCATACGATTGATGATAAATTCCAGCCGCGCCAGTCCCACGCCTTCATTAGGCAGACAGGCAAAATCAAAGGCGCGGTCGGGGTTGCCGACATTCATCATGATCTTCAGCGGCAGCTCAGGCAGCGAATCGACCTGCGAACTGGTGACGTCGAAGTCGAGCAGCTGATCGTAGACATAGCCGGTATCCCCCTCGGCGCAGGAGACGGTAACCTGATGGCCCTCTTTTAGCCGGTCGGTGGCGTCGCCGCAGCCTACCACCGCCGGAATGCCCAGCTCACGCGCGATGATCGCTGCATGGCAGGTGCGTCCGCCACGGTTGGTCACGATCGCTGAGGCCTTTTTCATGATGGGCTCCCAGTCCGGGTCGGTCATGTCGGTAACCAGCACATCCCCTTTCTCAATCCGGTTCATTTCGCTGATGTCATGGATCACCTTCACCACACCAGCCCCGATACGGTGACCAATGGCCCGGCCTTCTGCAACCACGCTGCCCTGTCCCTGCAGCGTATAACGCTCCATGACCTGCCCATTGGAGCGAACGGTTTCAGGTCGTGCCTGAACAATAAACAGCTTGCCCGTGTGGCCATCCTTGGCCCACTCGATATCCATTGGCCGCTGATAGTGCTGCTCAATCAGGACCGCCTGCTTTGCCAGCGCCTGGACTTCTTCATCACTCAGGCAGAAGCGGTCGCGTTCGGCCTCCGGTACATCTTCAATCTGCACCTGCTCACCGTGCGCCCGGGAGTCGGCATAGACCATGCGGACCTTTTTCGAACCCATATTACGCCGCACAATCGATGGCCGGCTGGCAGCCAGCGTCGGCTTATGTACGTAGAATTCGTCCGGATTCACTGCGCCCTGCACCACCATTTCGCCCAGCCCCAGCGCCGCAGTAATAAAGACCACCTGATCGAAGCCGGACTCCGTATCAATCGTGAACATGACGCCAGACGCAGCCAGATCCGATCGCACCATGCGCTGAATACCGGCCGAGAGCGCCACGCCACGATGGTCATAACCCTGATGCACCCGATAAGAGATGGCACGATCGTTAAACAGTGAGGCGAAAACATGCTTAACCGCGACCATCACGGCGTCGATGCCCTGCACATTCAGAAAGGTCTCCTGCTGTCCGGCAAAGGAGGCATCGGGCATATCTTCTGCGGTTGCCGAGGAGCGGACAGCAAAAGAGGCGTCAGCGTCGTCTGCCGAAAGCTGCTGATAGGCGTCCAGAATGGCGGACTCCAGCGCCGGAAGAAAGGGCGTTTCAACGACCCACTGACGAATCTGCCGGCCCGCTTTAGCCAGCGCATCCACATCATCAATATCCGTCTCATCCAGCAGCGCATAGATGCGCTGGTTCAGCCCACTCTGATCGAGGAACAGGTTAAACGCGTACGATGTGGTCGCAAAACCATTGGGCACGGAAACCCCCAGCGACGACAGGTTAGTAATCATTTCACCCAGAGAAGCGTTTTTGCCTCCCACCCGGTCAACATCATGCATGCCAAGCTGGTTATACCAGAGCACAAGTGGCTGTTCGCCTGTAGTGGACATTGATCTTATCCTTTATCAGTTATTGATGAAGTGAGACAGGGAGTAATCGGTTTTCAGCCTGGCATATTGCCCCCGCGATAACGATCTGTTGAATCGTTAAAGCAGAATTTCAGCTGCAGTTTCAGAATTCTAAGCGTTTTAATTTGCCGTTGCGCAACATCGCCGGTTTTTTCTAATGCACTGAAAATTAAGGATATCGTGTTTTCATGGTTCCCTTCACCCTCTGTTTTGTTGCGCAACAAAGGCGTGGGTCTTTCCAGCTGATAAAAGACAAAACCGGCGGCGGGCGGGTGAGACCTCCTCGGCGGCAAAGAGATCATTAGTCCGGAAATTCCGATTAGCCTTACAGAAATAAACATCCGGGATGATTTATTTCCTGGCATGGCTCATGCTGATGGCTCATTCGTATTCAGAGCAGATGATTATGACAACTGACAGAAGCGTTTTTTATATCTCTGATGGCACCGCCATAACGGCGGAAGTATTGGGCCACGCCGTGCTGTCGCAGTTTCCGGTTAACATCACCAGCCTGACGCTGCCGTTTGTTGAGAATGTCCAGCGGGCGCTGGCGGTAAAAGCGCAGATTAATGCGCTTTATCAGCAGAGCGGTGTCCGCCCGCTGGTGTTTTTCTCCATCGTGACACCGGAAGTGCGCGACATCATTGTTCAGAGTGAAGGCTTTTGTCAGGACATTGTGCAGGCGCTGGTCGCCCCGCTGCAGCAGGAGCTGGGCTTATCCCCCGCGCCGGTGGCACACCGTACCCACGGGCTGGATGCCAGTAATCTGGGGAAATATGATGCCCGTATTGCGGCAATTGACTATGCCCTGGCCCACGATGATGGCATCTCGCTGCGCGGCCTGGAGGATGCACAGGTAATTTTGCTGGGCGTTTCACGCTGCGGCAAAACCCCCACCAGCCTCTATCTGGCGATGCAGTTCGGTATCCGCGCCGCCAACTACCCTTTTATTGCCGACGATATGGATAACCTGAAGCTGCCGCCTGCGCTGCGCGCCCATCAGAACAAACTTTTCGGACTGACTATCGATCCGGAACGGCTGGCGGCGATACGTCAGGAGCGAGCGGAAAATACCCGTTACGCCTCAATGCGCCAGTGCCGGCTGGAAGTGGGTGAAGTCGAAGCGCTGTTCCGCACCCATCAGATCCGCTACCTCAACAGCACCAACTACTCGGTGGAGGAGATTGCCACCAAAATTCTCGATATCATGGGTCTGACCCGCCGCATGTATTAACGGTCTAAAGAAGCAGGCCCGGTAATGTGGCGTGGCCGCAGGTTTTGATTTGATTATGCATTCCCGGGTTGAATTCGCAGGCTGATGGTTTATTGTGACTCTCATCACTTCCCGGTATTTCACCGCTGCGAAGAACTGTTTCTGAGACACTCATGAATAAAACCGATGAATTGCGTACCGCACGCATTGATAGCCTGATTACGCCTGCCAGCCTGGCAGACGCGCACCCCGTCTCCGCCGCCATTGCTGACAATGTTACGGCGGCCCGCGGCCGTATTGCACGCATTCTGACCGGTGAAGATCCCCGCTTGCTGGTGGTCATTGGCCCCTGCTCGCTGCACGATCCGAAAGCGGCACTGGAATACGCTGAGCGCCTGAACGTCCTGCGTGACCGCTATGCGGATCGGCTGGAGATTGTGATGCGCGCTTACTTTGAGAAGCCACGCACCGTGGTCGGCTGGAAAGGTCTGATTTCCGATCCGGACCTGGATGGCAGTTATGATGTGAACCGGGGCATCGGCATTGCCCGCAAGCTATTGATAGACATCAACGCGCTGGGCCTGCCCACCGCCACCGAATTCCTGGATATGGTGATCGGCCAGTTTATTGCGGATCTGATTAGCTGGGGCGCCATTGGCGCACGCACCACGGAAAGCCAGATCCACCGTGAAATGGCATCGGCGCTCTCCTGCCCGGTCGGTTTTAAAAATGGCACCGATGGCAATGTTCGCATTGCCGTGGATGCCATTCGCGCCGCGCGCGCCAGCCACATGTTTCTTTCGCCCGATAAGCGGGGTCAGATGACGATCTATCAGACCAGCGGTAATCCCCATGGTCACGTTATCCTGCGCGGCGGCAAACAGCCCAACTATCACGCCAGCGACGTGGCGGCGGCGGTGGAGAGCCTGTCGGCCTTTAACCTGCCACCACAGCTGGTGATCGACTTCAGCCACGGCAACTGCCTGAAACAGCATCGTCGCCAGATGGATGTCGCGGCCGATGTCGCAGAGCAGATCAGATCAGGCTCGCGCGCCGTAGCGGGCGTAATGATTGAAAGCTTCCTGCAGGAGGGTAATCAGCAAGTGGTCAGCGGCCAGCCGCTGGTGTATGGCCAGTCGATCACCGATCCCTGCCTCGGCTGGCAGGAGAGCGAAAGCGTGCTCGCGCTGCTGGCCGGGGCGGTTTCTCATCGTCTCTGACGCATTATCAGCTGGAGCAGCTCACCTCTAAGGTTTTGCCCCATTCGGGCGGCCGCTGACGATACTCAGTGGCCGCCAGATCGCTGAAGGGGTCCTGCAGCGCCTGGTGCAGCCGTGCCAGTGCCCCCTGCTCACCCCGCTCGGCCTCTTCAATCGCCTGCTGTGCCAGATAATTGCGCAGAATCACCGCCGGGTTCGCGGCTTTCATCACGGCCTGCCGTTCCGCATCGCTGATCTGCTCGTCCAGCAGACGGCGGCGATATCCCTCATACCAGCGGTCAAACGCCTCACGATCGATAAACTCATCCCGCAGCGGTGAGCGGCTTTCTGCCTGCTGCGTCTCGCTCAGTAGCCTGAACGTCAGCGTGTAATCGCTGTGCTCCCGGGTCATCAACGCCAGCAGATCGGTCAGAATCTGATTGTCATTGCTCTGTGGCGTCAGTAAGCCGAGCTTCGCCCGCATCCGTTCGCCCCAGACCCGCATCAGCTCCGGTTCATAGGCGCTCAGTGCCGCCCGCAGCTGCTCGGTAGTCAGCAGACCCGACAACGCATGCGCGAGACGGTTGAGATTCCACAGGCCGATCATCGGCTGATTTTCAAAACTGTAGCGGCCCTGATAGTCGCTGTGGTTGCAGATAAAGTCGGGCTGATAGTCATCCAGAAAACCAAAGGGACCATAGTCGATGGTCAGGCCGAGGATAGACATATTATCGGTGTTCATCACCCCATGCGCGAAACCGACGCTCTGCCATAGCGCAATCAGCCGCGCCGTGCGCAGCACAATGTCGGTAAACCACTGCTGATAGCGATCGGCTTCCTCTGTCAGATGCGGCCAGTGGTGGCGAATAGCATAGTCAGCCAGCTGCTGCACTTTCTCCTGCTGCTGACCGTAAAAGACGTGTTCGAAATGGCCGAACCGCAGATGGCTCGGCGAGATGCGCATCAGCATCGCCCCGCGTTCGGGGGCTTCGCGGTAGACCGGCTCGTCACCAATGGACAGCGTGAGCGCGCGGGTGGTCGGAATGCCCAGGTGATGCAGCGCTTCCGACGCCAGAAACTCGCGTACGCTGGAGCGGATGACCGCCCGGCCGTCGCCCATGCGGGAGTAAGGCGTCAGGCCCGCGCCTTTGAGATGCCAGTCCAGTTTGCTGCCATCTTCGAGACGCTGCTCGCCCAGCAGGATGCCGCGCCCGTCGCCCAGCTGCCCTGCCCAGACGCCAAACTGATGGCCGCTGTAAACCTGCGCCAGCGGCTGCATGCCCGGCAGCAGAGCCGCGCCATGCCAGACGTCGTGGCCCTGGCCGCCGAACAGTGTGCTGTCCAGGCCCATCTCAGCCGCAAGCGGCGCATTGTGATAAAGCAGGCGTCCACCTGCCAGCGGCGTGGGGTTAAGTGCGGTGTAATTCCCGGCAAGCTCACGGAACCAGGTGTTATCAAAGGTGACCTTGCGTGAGGACATTGTTTCTCCCATGCGATGCTCAGCGTTACTCAGGTTAGTCCCTTAGTGTAACGCCGATAGCCGGGATTAACAGGATCTGTCAGCCAGGATGTCGGGAAGAAGGCTGCTGATTGCTGGCGCAGAGCAGCGAACGCAGCGCATCCGATTTGACGACCGGAAAGAGTGCGCCCTGGAAAACGGCGCCATTCAGCTGGCTGACTTTATCCAGCAGTACCTCGTCGTCAACGCCACAAATAATCAGCTGATCGCAGTGCGCACGGAAATTATCGATAATGCTCTGAATAAACGGCACAAAGGAGGCACGTTTGGCCAGCGAATGAATAAAGTCCTTATCCAGGCTGATGCAGCTGAATAAATTATCATAGACCGCATTTGACGGACTTTTGCCAGCACCGAAATGAGAAAGTGCTAAATTAAACTCAGTCTGCAGGCTCGCCAGCAATGCATTATTTTTTCCGAATCTGAGTTGCGGAAACGCTTCAGTAATATTCAGCAGAATGAATGGCAGCTGTTTTAATTTGCGCATCACCAGCTCGCTGGCCAGCAGCGTCCGGGCCAGGTTTTCATCAATGCGTATTAATGCGGAAACCGAATGTGCTTCGAATAATCCACGATACTGTTCCAGCATGCCGATCTGACTTTGTAGCAGGCGCAGCTGTTGCGACTCATCGAGCTGCGGCAGCAGCAGCTCCTGCGGAAGAGTAATAGGTGCACTCTCATGCACAAACTGCGTAACCAGCTCGACAGCGGTTAACCGTCCGTCAACATCACAGACAGGATAGAACCAGATTTCCGACTGATAGTCGGCCGAGAGATGAATTTTCATTTTAATGCCAGAATATGCGGCGATGGAGATATCGTATAGTAATGGTCAGTTGCAGGCAATAGTGCCAAATCCTTGAAGAGACGAACTTCTTTAGCCTTCCATTGCCGTTTGACGGCCTGCTGTAACGCTTAAGCCAAATATTGATGATAAAAGTCTACTTATTAATGGAATTAACGCCGCGTCTGTTATGCCTAATAAAACCCAGACGCAATAACTGTCATTTAAAATAAAACTTTTAACGCCTGTTTTAACTCTATTTAAAATTGGACTTAAGTCTGATTCAGCAGTGCGGGTTTATATGCGTCGCGCCTGCCAGAACACTTTTCGCCAGTAAACATTGTCCAGCGAGGATCGAATCACACCCTGACTGGTTGACGCGTGGATAAACGCATTATCGCTGTCATAGATACCGACATGCAGGCCATTCTCACCGCGACCGGTTTTAAAGAATACCAGATCGCCAGGCAGCAGCTCATCTTTACTGATGCGGGTACCAATATCACTTTGCGCAGATGTCGTGCGCGGCAGTTGCAGCGCAAACTTATCGCGGAATGTCAGATAGACAAATCCGGAGCAGTCGATTCCCCTGCGGCTCATGCCGCCATAACGGTATGGAGTACCGTGCCAGTTACCGAGCTGATCGTTCAGTTCTGCAATCACGGTGATGGAATCGGAAAGACGGCCATTCACTGGCGGAGCGTGATGACTGCATCCCGTCAGCAGCAATACTATAATCAGCAAACCCAGGCGCATCGCCAAATGTCCTTATCAGTAATTGCAACCGGCTTAATGTAGCGGTAAAGGCGGCGGTGTAGCAAGTGTCAGGGCAGGACGGTCAGCAACGTTCGCCCTTCCAGTTTAAGTTGACGAAAGGCGATCTGATAGAGCGGTGTCAGGCGCTGGGGCGTCAGAACGGCTGCCGGTTCGCCCTGTGCAATCAGCCGCCCGCGATCCATCAGCCAGACCCGGTTGGCCCGCTGCAGGCTGTGGTTGAGATCGTGGCTGCTGGCTACCACGCTGATGCCCGCCGCGCACAGTTCCGCGATCAGATCGTCGACCGTTTTCTGCTGGCCGATATCCAGCGCGGTCATCGGCTCATCAAGTATCAACAACCGGCCCTGCGGATTGATGCGGGGATCTATCTGCAGGCAGACTGCCGCCAGCCTGACGCGCTGCCATTCACCGCCGGAGAGCCGCGTCAGGGAACGGGAAAGTTTATCCTCAAGCTGAAGCCGTTGCAGGAGCGTGCCGAGCCGGGCGTCGGCCTGCGGGCCGGTCTGCTTGAGATGCAGACGCAGATAGTGCCAGACCGGCATCGGACTCAGTGGAACCTGCTGCTGGGGCAGCCAGCCACGAACCCTGGCCAGCGCCGCGCCCAGCCACTCCGCCAGCGGCCGATCCTCCAGCATGACCGACCCGGCGGCGGGTTGCAGGCCCGCGATTACGCTCAGCAGTGTGCTCTTGCCTGCACCGTTCGGGCCTGCGACGTGCAGCAGCTGGCCCGCGGCGATTTCACCGCTCAGTGACTCCAGCCGTCCGGGCACGGCGGCCTGGTGCAGGCGCAGCAGCATTTACTTCGCCAGAGCCTGCTTAATGGTTTCCAGAATGATCGGATCTTCCGGCGTCATGTCCGGTGCAAAGCGCTGAATGACGCTGCCGTCCCGGCCAATCAGGAACTTCTCGAAGTTCCACAGAATGTCGCCCGGCGCTTTTGGCGCGCGCCCTTTGCTCTCCATCCGCTCGTAAAAGCCGCTGCCTTCCGGACGCACCGCCTCTGGTCGTGCGGCAATCAGCTGAGCAAAGAGCGGATGACGCGCCGGACCGTTGACCTCGGTTTTGGCAAACAGCGGGAAGGTCACCCCATAAGTGGTGCTGCAGAACGTTTTGATCTCCTCACTGCTGCCAGGCTCCTGCCCGAGAAACTGATTGCAGGGAAAGCCGAGCACGCTGAAGCCCTGATCCTGCCAGGCCTTCTGCAGGTTCTCCAGCTCGTCATACTGCGGCGTCAGGCCACATTTCGACGCCACGTTGACGACCAGCAGCACCTTGCCCTGCCACTGTGCCAGCGTGGTTTTTTCCCCATCAATCGTAACCAGTTCAGTCTGATAAATGTTCATAGGTTTTCCTGTTAAGAATGCAGTTGCAGATATCGGGTCGCCAGCCGGAGCTAGCGTGAAGATTTCACCAGTAAAAAAATAAACAGCGGCGCACCCAGCGTGGCGGTTACCACGCCTATCGGCAGCTCCGCCGAGGTCAGCGCCAGCCGTGCCACAATATCGGCGGCCAGCAGCACACCCGCACCCGCCAGTGCGGACGCGGGTAGCAGGTAGCGGTGATCGCTGAGGCCACAAAGACGCAGCAGATGTGGGATTACCAGCCCGACAAAGCCAATGGCCCCCGCTGTCGCTACGCTGATCCCGGTCAGCCAACCCATCGCCAGCACCAGCAGGTTACGCCAGCCGAAAAGAGAGAGCCCAAGCTGGCGAGCAGAAATCTCCCCCAGCGCCAGCAGGTTAAGGATCTGCCCGGTTGCACTCAATGCCAGCATCACCGGCAGCAGCGCCAGCATCATCCAGCCGTAGCGCCAGTCGACCCCGCTGAAGCCCCCCATCATCCAGTACATCAGCTGACGCAGATCGAGACTGGTGCTGAAGTAAACCGCCCAGGTCATGATGGCGCTGCAGATAATCCCGAGCGCCACGCCGGTCAGTAACAGCCGCGTCGTCGAGAGCTGACGATGCGCGAAATGCAGCAGGATCAGCGTAATAACCAGCGCCCCGGCAATTGCGGCGAGCGCAAGGCTCCACAGTGACCCACTGCCCAGCAGCACGCCAAGCACCAGACCGATGCCGGCACCGTTCGAGACGCCAAGCAGGCCGGGCTCTGCCAGCGGATTAGTAAACAGTGCCTGCATCACGACGCCACACACGGCCAGCGAGGCTCCGACCAGTATGACCGCCAGGCTGCGGGGCAGCCGCAGCTGCCAGACAAAAAGTCGGCTGCTTTCCGTGAGCCAGTGCGAGGGCGCAATCCAGCTGTCTCCGGCGCAGAGGCTGAGGCAGAGAAGTACAGAGAGCGTCAGAGCTAACGCCATCAGCCATTTCTGGCCGCGTCGATCGGCCTGACGCGCAAGCTGGTCGAGCAGTGACATAGGCGGTATACGCTGAGAAAACAGAGATTTGATTGTAGAGGGATTGCAGAAAAAAGAAAGGTCGGTGCATCGGGATGTGTTGGGACAGAGGGGATAATGGCCCCGCACGACAATGACGTATAGTGATGAAAAAAGGCCGCTTGCGCGGCCTTTTTGAAACGCTGAAATTCAGTCAGTCTCTTTGGGTGTAGCGTTTTCTACGCGGCTTTTCAGCTTCTGCCCTGGGCGGAACGTTACTACGCGACGCGCAGTAATCGGAATATCTTCACCCGTTTTTGGGTTTCTGCCAGGACGCTGGTTCTTGTCACGCAGGTCAAAATTACCAAACCCAGACAGTTTAACCTGTTCTCCGTTTTCCAAAGCGCGACGTACCTCTTCGAAAAACAGCTCTACCAACTCTTTAGCGTCGCGTTTGCTCAGCCCGAGTTTCTCAAACAGGTACTCTGACATCTCAGCTTTTGTAAGCGCCATAGGTTCAATCCCTCAAGGTTGCCTGGAATCGCTCTTTTAATGCCGCAACGCATTTGCCAACGGTCGCGGCAATCTCCTCTTCTTCGAGTGTCCGGCTGGTATCCTGCAAAATCAGGCTGATTGCGAGGCTCTTGTAGCCCTCAGAAACGCCCTTACCGCGGTACACGTCAAACAAGTTTACGCCAACTACCTGATTTACGCCAACTTTCTTACACTCCGCAATGATATCTGCTGCAGGCACGTTTTCGGCCACAACAACCGCGATATCACGACGGTTCGCCGGGAAGCGAGAGATCTCGCGCGCGTCAGGCAGGACGCGGTCTGCGACCTTATTCCAAAGCAGTTCAAAGACTAAGGTGCGTCCGTTAAGATCAAGCTTACGTTCCAGCTCAGGATGGACTACGCCGATAAATCCGATTTTTTCATCCTGCAGATAAATTGCCGCGCTCTGTCCCGGATGCAGAGCCGGATTTACTTCAGCACGGAAGCTGATTTCATCCAGTTTGCCGGTTAAATCGAGCAGTGACTCTAAATCACCTTTCAAATCATAGAAGTCAACGGTCTGACGCGCCAGATCCCAGTGCTCTTCAACCCGGTTGCCGCTAATGACGCCAGCCAGCATAAGATCCTGACGAATGCCTAAATCAGCCTGTGTATCCGGCACAAAGCGCAGGCCGCTTTCAAAGAGACGCACGCGACTTTGCTGGCGGTTCTGGTTATAGACCACCGCGCTGAGCAGACCGGTCCAGAGCGAGAGGCGCATCGTCGACATGTCGCTGGAGATGGGGCTTGGCAGCAGCAGCGCCTCTTCACCCGGATGCAGCAGCTGCTGAATTTTGGGATCCACGAAGCTGTAGGTAATCGCTTCCTGGTAGCCTTTATCCACCAGCAGGTTTTTAGCGCGTTTTAGCGACAGGTTCGCTTCGCGATGACGAGTCATCACCAGCCCTGCCTGAACCGGGACATCCGGAATGTTGTTGTAGCCGTAAATGCGGGCCACTTCTTCGACCAGATCTTCCTCAATTGCCATGTCGAAACGCCAGCTCGGTGCCACGGCCTGCCACTTGCCGTCGCCCACGGTGACGTCGCAGCCGAGTCGCGTCAGAATATCGGTAACCTGATCGTCCGCGATGACATGGCCAATCAGACGATCCAGCTTTTCGCGGCGCAGCGTGATGGTCGCCGGCACCGGCAGCGCGTCCTGATGCGTCTGATCGATGATCGGCCCCGCTTCCCCTCCACAGATCGACAGCAGCAGTGCGGTAGCACGCTCAATCGCAGTGTGCTGCAGCGCCGGATCAACGCCACGCTCATAGCGGTGTGACGCATCGGTATGCAGACCGTGACGGCGGGCGCGGCCGGTGATGGAGAGCGGATCGAAGTAAGCGCACTCAAACAGGATGTTGCGGGTTTCACCATTCACACCGGAATGTTCGCCGCCGAAGATACCGGCCATCGCCAGCGCCTGCTGATGATCGGCAATCACCAGCGTATCTGCCTGCAGGCTGGCTTCAGTGCCATCCAGCAGCGTCAGCTTCTCGCCTTCTTTCGCCATACGCACCACGATGCCGCCGTTGATGCGGTCGAGGTCGAAAGCGTGCATCGGCTGGCCCAGTTCAAGCAGAACATAGTTGGTGATATCGACGACTGGATCGATAGAGCGAATGCCACAGCGACGCAGCTTCTCTTTCATCCAGAGTGGCGTCGCCGCCGCAACGTTGATGCCTTTGACGACCCGGCCCAGATAGCGCGGACAGGCGTCTTTCGCCTCAACCTCAATCGGGAAGGTGTCGTTCAGGGTAGCTGCAACCGGCTGCATTTCCGGCACATTCAGCGGTAAACCGTTGAGAACTGCCACATCACGGGCAATCCCGATCAGACCCAGGCAGTCAGCGCGGTTAGGCGTGACGCTGATTTCGATGGTATTGTCATCCAGCTGCAGGTACTCACGGATGTCGGTGCCAATCGGCGCATCGGCCGGCAGTTCGATGATGCCGTTGTGGTCGTCGGAAATTCCCAGCTCGGAGAACGAGCAGAGCATTCCTTCTGAAGGTTCGCCACGTAGCTTTGCTGCTTTGATTTTGAAATCGCCTGGCAGCACTGCACCCACGGTGGCAACGGCCACTTTCAGTCCCTGGCGGCAGTTAGGCGCGCCACAGACGATGTCCAGCAGGCGGTCGCCACCGGTGTTGATTTTGGTAACACGCAGCTTATCGGCGTTAGGGTGCTGACCGCACTCTACAACTTCACCGACCACGACGCCATGAAACGCACCGGCCACGGCATCCACACCGTCAACTTCCAGACCGGCCATGGTGATTTGTTCAGACAGCGCGGCGCTGTCCAGGGCTGGATTTACCCATTCGCGTAACCAGAGTTCACTGAATTTCATTGGATAACCTGCCCTTACTTAAATTGTTTGAGGAAACGTAAATCATTTTCGAAGAAAGCGCGCAGATCGGTCACGCCATAGCGCAACATGGTCAGACGCTCCATCCCCATCCCGAAGGCAAAGCCAGAGTAAACTTCCGGGTCAATACCCACATTGCGCAGCACATTAGGATGGACCATGCCGCAACCCAGCACTTCCAGCCACTTGCCGTTTTTACCCATCACGTCCACCTCAGCAGAGGGTTCAGTGAACGGAAAATAAGAAGGACGGAAACGAATCTGCAGGTCCTCTTCAAAGAAGTTGTTAAGGAAATCGTGCAGCGTGCCTTTGAGGTTGGTAAAGCTGATATTTTTATCAACAATCAGCCCTTCCATCTGGTGGAACATTGGCGTGTGGGTCTGATCGTAATCGTTACGGTAAACACGGCCCGGCGCAATAATGCGAATCGGCGGCTGTTGAGCCTGCATGGTACGAATCTGGACACCTGAAGTCTGGGTACGCAGCAGACGGGTAGCATCGAACCAGAAGGTGTCATGATCGGCTCGCGCCGGATGGTGAGCAGGAATGTTCAGCGCATCAAAGTTATGGTAATCATCTTCGATCTCTGGCCCGGTCATAACGGCAAAACCTAACTCGCCAAAGAAAGTCTCAATGCGGTCCATAGTACGGGTTACCGGATGCAGGCCACCATTTTCAATACGACGCCCTGGCAGGGAAACATCGAACGTTTCCTGCGCCAGACGAGCATTGAGCACAGCGGATTCAAGCGCCTCTTTGCGTGCATTCAGGCGGTCGGTCACCTGCTGTTTGGCTTCATTGATGACCGCACCCGCTGCAGGGCGCTCTTCTGCTGGCAGCTCGCGTAATGTGGTCATCTGCAGTGTCAGATGGCCTTTCTTACCCAGATATTCGACGCGCACCGCGTCAAGGGCGGCGATATCTGTCGCCCCGTCGATGGCCGCCGTGGCGCTGGCCACCAGTTCTGCGAGTTGAGACATAATTTCCTCTTTTTCCAGTCAGGCTGGTCAGTTCTCGTTGGGACCTGCCGGTCCAATATGCTAGCGCCAGAAACAAAAAAGCCTCCACGAGGGAGGCTTTCAGCGCGATTTTTCGTTTCTTCTCTTATGCGCAAAAGCCCCCGGATGTCAGGCGCTAAAGTAAAAAAAGAAACGGAAAATAGCAGCATTCATGCTTGCGGTTACCTTGTCATGCTTATACCGGGCTACTATTGAAATGCGCAGCGCCGAAAATGTCAATCTTTTGCGTAGGTTACAGGCAATAAAAAAGGGAGCAAGCTCCCTTTTCTATCTGACTTACGCCAGAGCTGATTTCGCTTTTTCGACCAGTGCAGTAAATGCCACTTTGTCGAATACAGCGATGTCGGCCAGGATCTTACGGTCGATCTCAATGGCTGCTTTTTTCAGGCCATTGATGAAACGGCTGTAAGACATGCCGTTCTGACGTGCCGCTGCGTTGATACGCGCGATCCACAGCTGACGGAACTGACGCTTACGCTGACGACGGTCACGGTAAGCATACTGACCAGCTTTGATAACAGCCTGGAAAGCAACACGGTAAACACGTGAACGTGCACCGTAGTAGCCTTTAGCTTGTTTTAAGATTTTTTTGTGACGTGCGCGAGCAACTACACCACGTTTTACACGAGCCATTTAGCTCTCCTGTTTAATATTCTGAATTAATGAAAAAAATTTACTTATGCGTACGGCAGGCAGGCAACAACCAGACCCAGATCGCCTTTTGACACCATGCCTTTCGGGCGCAGGTGACGTTTACGCTTAGTAGATTTCTTCGTCAGAATATGACGCAGGTTCGCGTGTTTACGCTTGAAGCCGCCAGAAGCGGTCTTCTTGAAGCGCTTAGCCGCGCCACGTACAGTTTTAATCTTTGGCATTTTAAAAATATCCACTTCGCATTGTTGATAACATGACCCAGACAGGCGAACGCATCACCGCACAGCGCGGACGCTGCACGGTAAACGTCACTTGAAAGCCTACTGTTTCTTCTTAGGAGCGAGCACCATGATCATCTGGCGGCCTTCGATCTTCGAAGGGAAGGATTCGACAATGGCCAAATCCAGATCTTCACACAGGTCTTTACGGACGCGGTTAAGCACTTCCATACCGATCTGCTGGTGCGCCATCTCACGACCGCGGAAGCGGAGCGTGATCTTGGCTTTATCGCCATCTTCCAGAAAGCGAATCAGGTTGCGTAGTTTGACCTGATAGTCGCCATCATCGGTTCCAGGACGGAATTTAATTTCCTTAACCTGAATAACTTTTTGCTTTTTCTTCTGTTCCTTAGAAGATTTGCTTTTTTCATAGAGGAACTTGCCGTAATCCATGATGCGGCAAACCGGCGGTTCGGCATTCGGACTGATCTCTACGAGATCGGCACCCGATTCCTCGGCTTTTTCCAATGCTTCGCGTAATGTGACAATGCCAATCGGCTCGCCATCCATGCCCGTTAAGCGCACTTCTGTTGCGCGGATTTCACTGTTAATTTTGTTCGGACGCGTCGGTAGTACTCGTTTTCCGCCTTTAATACTTTATTCCTCCAATTGGTGAAGATTGCGGCTGCGAATCTCTTGTTGCAGCTTCTCAACAAACAGATCAACATCCAGCGACCCCAGGTCTTTACCACGGCGGGTGCGAACGGCAACTTTGCCAGCTTCCACCTCTTTATCACCACAGACCAGCATATAAGGGACGCGACGTAATGTGTGCTCGCGGATTTTAAAGCCTATCTTCTCATTTCTCAAGTCTGCCTTCACACGAATGCCAGCATTCTGCAATTTACGTGTCAAAGACTCAACATATTCTGCCTGTCCGTCGGTAATATTCATCACCACGACCTGCAATGGTGCCAGCCAGGTTGGGAAGAAACCAGCAAACTCTTCGGTCAGAATCCCAATGAAGCGCTCCATTGAACCCAGAATCGCACGGTGAATCATCACTGGCGTCTGACGATCGTTGTTTTCACCCACATAGGTTGCTTCAAGGCGTTTTGGCAGGGAGAAGTCTAGCTGAACTGTGCCGCACTGCCAGGCGCGATCGAGACAATCGTACAACGTGAACTCAATTTTAGGGCCGTAGAATGCGCCCTCACCCGGCTGATACTCAAACTCAATGTTGTTTTCGTTCAGGGCCGCGGCCAGGTCTTCCTCGGCACGATCCCACATCTCGTCAGTGCCGATACGCTTCTCCGGACGGGTGGACAGTTTCACCACGATCTTTTCGAAGCCGAAGGTGCTGTACATGTCATAGACCATGCGGATACAGCTGTTTACTTCGTCACGTACCTGCTCTTCTGTACAGAAGACGTGCGCATCATCCTGCGTGAAGCCACGAACGCGCATCAGACCGTGCAGGGCACCCGATGGCTCGTTACGATGACAGCTACCGAACTCCGCCATACGCAGCGGCAGATCGCGGTACGATTTCAGACCCTGATTAAAGATCTGAACGTGCCCCGGGCAGTTCATCGGTTTGATGCAATATTCACGGTTCTCAGAAGAGGTAGTGAACATGGCCTCTTTGTAGTTTTCCCAGTGGCCGGTTTTTTCCCACAGGACGCGGTCCATCATAAACGGACCTTTTACTTCCTGATACTGGTACTCTTTCAGCTTACTGCGGACAAACACTTCCAGTTCGCGGAAGATGGTCCAGCCGTCGTTGTGCCAGAAGACCATGCCCGGCGCTTCTTCCTGCATGTGGTAGAGGTCGAGCTGCTTACCAATCTTACGATGGTCACGCTTCGCCGCTTCTTCCAGACGCTGCAGATAGGCTGCCAGCTGCTTTTTGTCTGCCCATGCGGTGCCGTAGATACGCTGCAGCATTTTATTACTGCTGTCACCACGCCAGTAAGCGCCGGAGATTTTCTGCAGTTTGAAATGGTGACAGAACCGCATGTTCGGCACGTGCGGACCGCGGCACATGTCGACATATTCTTCGTGATGATAGAGGCCAGGCTTATCGTCATGGCTGATGTTTTCATCAAGAATGGTGGTTTTATAGATTTCGCCGCGCGCTGCAAAGACGTCACGCGCTTCCTGCCAGCTGACTTTTTTCTTCACCACATCGTAGTTGGTCTCAGCCAGCTGATGCATGCGTTTTTCCAGCAGGTCGATATCTTCCTGAGTCAGCGTGCGGTCGATGTCGACATCATAATAGAAGCCGTTGTCAATGACCGGGCCAATCGCCATTTTGGTATCGGGCCACAGCTGTTTGATCGCATGCCCTAACAGGTGCGCACAGGAGTGACGGATGATTTCCAGACCCGCTTCATCTTTAGCGGTAATAATCGCGACAGCGGCGTCTTCGGTGATGGGATCGACAGCGTCAACCAGTTCTCCGTTAACCCGACCCGCGATACAGGCTTTAGCCAGACCCGGACCGATGTCCAGCGCAATGTCCATCACACTGACAGGGCGGTCAAACACGCGCTGGCTGCCATCAGGAAGCGTAATTACAGGCATTTCATATCCTTATTTGCAGTGGTAAGCCACACGAAAGCCTACATGCAATGTTATGAGAGTAGTAACCTGGCGTGATATCAGACCCACATTGTCGGAATGTCGCCAGGCTCAAAGTGCACGCAGATGATAGCAGTTTTCCCCGGCGAGAAAAACCATCCCCCTTTTGCTAAGCCATGGAGCAAACAAAAAAAAACGGCCTGACGCAATGTCAGGCCGCAGGGAACCTTGCCGCAAAAATGCGCTTACATCGCGTACGAGAGCATGATTGAGGTTTTGGTATCGGTACGATCTGGCGCAGACTCCGCCGGATGGTTGTTCCAGGTCACGTTGTACGCCAGCTTCAGCGCGAAGTGGCTATTAATGGCAACCTGCAGACCGGTTTCGGAGTTCACTGTCGTATCTTCGCCAAAGCTGCTCAGAACAGAGACACCCTGAATAAATTTGGTGGTGTCAGTCAGCTGCCACTGGTAGCTGACAGCGCCGTAGCCCAGCGCTTTCGTCTGATGACCACCCGCATGGTAATCATCATAACGCACACCCGGACCGAATTCCGCACGCAGCGAATGCACCGGACCGTTCAGGATCTGACGACCGTAACCGGCGGTCAGGACGTCGCGTGAGTCATAACCGTTGAAACGGTCGCTCAGCCAGCTCGCCTGACCAAACAGATAGTCATAGGCGCTGACGTTGTAACGTGAACGACCACCGATGTTGTAAGTTTCAGAAGAGCGCTCATCGTTAGAGGAGGTGTTGGCTGCGTTACCCCACAAGCTGTACGCCATCGACGACTGATACCAGGTCATGTTGGTCTGAGCCGTCAGGGAAGAACTGGTGGTGTTACCGGTTTGCGCCAGGTAACCCGCTGAAGCAGAACCTTCAAACGGTTTTTTTGCCGTGGAGGGGTCATCCATTGAGGTGAAGACGGCGTTATCGGCCAGTGCCTGGTGACAAAAAGCTCCAGCAGAGAGCAAAAGAACAGCAGACAGCTTGTTATAGGCTTTCATTAAATATGATCCGAGCGACGGTTTAAAAAACGAAGAGTCTGAAGCGTTTTGCCAGTCATTCAATGCAATTTACGGTAAGTTTTGTAAAAAATTATTAACTTACAAAAAACACCCATAATCACCCTGGCAACCCGTGTTAATTGGGACTCATCTGATTAACGTCGCGCATTATAGTGCCGTCCGACTGAAAAGATAGCCGTTACGGCAGAAGATTTTTCAGCCTGCTGTACAGTCTACTGACAGACCTTTACGCTGAGCATCGCGTCATAAGTAGCCCCCTTACGTACACTATTCGCCTGTTTTTTCACCATGGTCTACGCTCAGTTCAGTTTCCTTTCCTGGAGGTGCCTGATGAGTAACAGTGACCTGACCCGCTATATCGTAACCTTTCATTATCAGGAGACGGGATTAAGTGACATCCTGGAGCTGACCAGTGCAATGACTGCCGCGGGTTTCAGCACCACGCTGATAGATGATGACGGCCATCCTCACGAACTGGGCACCAACAGTTATGGCATTGTCACGACGCTGGCGGAAGAGGATCTGCGACAGCAGGTCGTGGCGGCCGGTGAAAGCGTGTTGGGTCAGAAACCTGAGGTGACCGTAATGACTCTTGAGGCCTATCTGCACAACACCCCGCAGTAGCATTTTGCGACCTGGGCGCAGAATTAAGGGGTGCAATCGCGCCGGTTTTGGTGAATATTTAAGCATACCATCGGACTTACGCAGCGAATAAAGAGGACAACCCTATGTGGTCAGCCATTAGTCGTCTGTTAAGCGAGCAGTTAGGCAACGCCGAAATCACGCAACGTCATGCCCTTGCGGGCGGTGATATCCATCCCACCTGGCGCATCCGCTACGGTGACTACGATGTCTTCGTCAAAAGTAACAGTCGTGAGATGCTCTCACTCTTTATGTGGGAAGCCGATCAGCTGGCGTTGCTGGCGCGCACCGGCACAGTACGGGTGCCGCAGGTCTATGGCGTAGGGCATCACCGCGAAGAGAGCTTTTTGCTGCTGGAGTATATCAGGCCGCAGCCACTGGATGAACAGAGTGCCTGGCAGTTGGGTCAGCAGCTGGCGCACCTTCATCAGTGGAGCGAGCAGACCCAGTTTGGCCTCGATTTTGACAATAACATTACGACAACGCCACAGCCTAACAGCTGGCTGCGACGCTGGTCAGTCTTCTTTGCCGAACAGCGTATTGGCTGGCAGCTGCAGCTGGCGGCGGAAAAAGGGCTCCACTATGGTGACATGGAACGGATCGTCGCTGCGGTCCAGCGGGTGCTGGCGTCCCATCATCCGCAACCGTCGCTACTGCATGGCGATCTCTGGCCCGCCAACTGCGCTAACAGCGCCAGCGGGCCCTGGCTGTTTGATCCCGCCTGCTACTGGGGCGACCGTGAGTGCGATCTGGCCATGCTGAGCTGGTTTCCCGACCTGCCCCGCCAGATCTACGAAGGCTATCAGGCAGTGTGGCCGTTGCCGGATGGGTTTTCACAGCGTCTGCCGGTCTACCAGCTCTACTACCTGCTGAATCGGGCCAACGTTTTTGGTGGGCACTGGCCTGACGACGCGCAGTTCGCCATTGACCAGCTGCTGGAAGAAGAGTCCTACAGCACCCGTCAGGCCAGACCGGCCTGACGGCAATTACGCTCAGATAAAGCCCAGCAGCGACAGCACAAAATAACCGGCTATCGCAATCACAACAGGCAGAACGTACAGCGGGAAGATCTGCAGGAAAATGGTGTGGCGGGGAACGCGCACCTTCTCTTCCAGTTGCTGACGGCTGCGTCCTTCACTGCCTTTGGCCTGCTCCAGAATCATCTGGTCTTCAATGCCCTCTTTCACATGACGCGCCTGACGTCCCATCCGCGCACCGGAGGACTCAAGTGCCAGCCCGACGAAAATCAGGATGTAGATCAGCCAGAAGCCCGGATTCATCTGACCATTAAATTCGGGAACCGGCGAATTATGCCAGAAGACGTTCAGGAACGGCGTATTGAAATGAAGCATATCCACAATCACATGAACAAAATCGAGCATCACTGCGTCAATTCCTGGCTGCTTCTCACTATGCTTAAACATAAAGCTCAGAACTGAAATAATGGTCGACAGCAGCGCCACTAAAAATAGCAGCCAGCCCGCCACACGCTTGAGGATGGCAATGCGGCCAGCCTGTTGATAGGTCATATTTTCTCCTTTGCCCGGAATCCGGTTTGCCGTAAGTCTACCTGCCAATGGCGAAATTTCCCAAATAAAGCGTGGCCGATCGGGCAGACAGCAAGCCTGCAGAGAATCATGGTAGAGTAAAGCCAACTTTATGAGGAGACTTCTGATGCCCTGGCACCGACCTGTCCACGCCGCCCTGTTTGATATGGATGGCTTACTGATCGACTCTGAACCGCTATGGGATCAGGCCGAACTGGATATTTTTTCAACGCTGGACGTCGACCTGACACGTCGCAGCGAAATGCCCGACACGCTGGGTCTGCGCATCGACCAGACGGTGCGCATGTGGTACGAAACGCTGCCGTGGCAGGGTCCCTCGCAGGAGGAAGTGACAAACCGTATTATTTCGCGCGCCATGACGCTGGTGGAGCAGACCCGGCCGCTGCTGCCGGGCGTGGAAACGGCCCTGCAGCTCTGTCGCGCACAGGGACTGAAAATTGGCCTGGCCTCTGCTTCGCCGCTCAGGATGCTGGAACAGGTGCTGGAGATGTTTAACCTGCGCCACTATTTCGACGTGCTCTCTTCAGCAGAAGCCCTGCCCTACAGCAAGCCGCATCCGCAGGTCTATCTCAACGCCGCCGACAGCCTGGCGATCGATCCCCTCAACTGCGTGACGCTGGAAGATTCGTTTAACGGCATGATCGCCACCAAAGCTGCGCGTATGCGGTCAATCGTGGTGCCCGCCGCTGACCATCGTGACGATCCCCGCTGGGCGCTGGCCGATGTGCGGCTGACAAGTCTTACCGAGCTTACCTTGCAGCATCTGCAGGGATAATTATCTGCCCGCCTGTGCGGGCTATTTTTACCTGCTTTCTCCGCTTAATTGATCCACACCACAAAAAGTGAAACATCGTTTCATTTTATTTGAATTACCCATTCACTCTTCCTAAGATGCACTTATCACCCGTCCGGGGCATGCACACCCTGACCTGCAGAGAGGAGTGAGATGGAAATTCGTCAAGGCATTCACAGCGATCATGCTAAACAGCTCGACACCGAGGCGCTGCGGCGTGCGTTCCTGATTGAAAAAATATTCACGGCTGATGATTACACCCTGACCTATAGCCATATCGACCGCATCATTATTGGCGGCGTAATGCCGGTACACCGGCCGGTCACAATAGGCAATGAAATGGGAAAACAGCTCGGCGTCAGCTATTTTCTTGAGCGCCGTGAGCTGGGTGTGATTAACATCGGCGGAACCGGTCAGGCAGAGATTGACGGTAAAACCTGGACGATCGGTCACGAAGAGGCACTCTATATCGGCAAAGGCGCACGCCAGCTGCAGTTCCGCAGCCTGGATCCGGCACGGCCCGCCCGCTTCTATTTCAACAGCGCGCCCGCGCACTGCACTTTCCCGGACAGAAAAATCACGCTGTCTGAGGCAGCCAGCACTACGCTGGGAGCTGATGCCACCGCCAATCGCCGCACCATCCACAGGTTTATCGTGCCGGAGGTCCTGCCCACCTGCCAGCTCACCATGGGCCTGACCCGACTGGAGGAAGGCAGCCTGTGGAACACCATGCCCTGCCACACCCATGAACGCCGCATGGAAGTCTATTTCTACTTCGACCTGCCTGATGAGAGCGCGGTCTTCCACATGATGGGAGAACCGCAGCAAACCCGTCATCTGCTGGTGCATAACGAACAGGCGGTGATCTCACCCAGCTGGTCTGTTCATGCCGGGGTCGGCACGCAGAGTTACGCCTTTATCTGGGGCATGGTGGGCGAGAATCAGGTCTTTGATGATATGGACCCCGTCAACGTCAGCGCATTGCGCTGAGCAGAGGAGAATCACCTGTGATACTGAACAGTTTTGATTTAACCGGCAAAGTGGCCATCGTGACCGGTTGCAACACCGGTCTGGGCCAGGGGATGGCTCGCGGACTGGCGCAGGCGGGCTGCGACATTGTGGGCGTCAACCGTTCCGCGGCGGATGAAACGCAGCGTCAGGTTGAAGCGCTGGGCCGCCGTTTCTGGCCGATATCGGCCGACCTGGTGCGCAGCGAGGTGGCCACGATGGTCGTGCAACAGGCTGTCGCCGCTGCAGGCAGAATCGACATTCTGGTCAATAACGCCGGGATCATCCGCCGCGAAGATGCCCTTAACTTCAGCGTGCAGGACTGGGATGATGTCATGAACATCAACAGCAAGTCGGTGTTTTTCCTGGCGCAGCAGGCAGCGCGCCAGTTTATCGCGCAGGGCGGCGGCGGCAAAATTATCAATATCGCGTCGATGCTGTCGTTTCAGGGCGGCATCCGTGTGCCCTCTTATACCGCCTCGAAAAGTGCAGTGATGGGGCTCACCCGCCTGATGGCAAACGAGTGGGCGAAGCTTGGCATCAATGTCAATGCTATCGCACCAGGCTACATGGCGACCGATAACACTGAACAGCTGCGTAACGACGCGGTGCGCAGTGAAGAGATTCTGGGGCGGATTCCGGCAGGCCGCTGGGGCGCGCCCGAGGACATGATGGGCCCGGTGGTGTTTCTGGCTTCATCCGCGTCAGATTACGTCAACGGCTATACGCTGGCGGTTGATGGTGGCTGGCTGGCGCGTTAATGCATCTCGCGGACGGTATGTTATCGTTGTTCGCGCTGTTAAAAATATTCATGCTTCGTTACAGCGTCACATGTTCTCATTTACTGGACAAATCCCTATACTGGATGCATCGACAGCTTTCTTTGCAACCAGGTTCTATCATGACGGGCGAAGGCCACATCATTTTTGCCATTGCCAGCGCTATTTTCGCCAAGCGTGCTGAGCTGACACCCGTACTGGCGCAGGCCGACTGGTGGCATCTTGTTCCCTCAGCACTGCTGACCTGCCTGCTGCCTGACATTGATCACCCTAAATCTTTGCTGGGGCAGCGGCTGCGCTGGCTTTCTCATCCGATAGCGCGAGCGTTCGGACATCGGGGTTTTACCCATAGTCTGCTGGCGGTGGCCGCCGGGTTGTGGCTTTTTCAGATAAACCTGCCCCGGTCGTCACCGATACCGGCAGACGTGCTGCAGGGACTGACGCTGGGCTATCTCAGCCATATTGTCGCGGACATGCTGACGCCTGCCGGCGTGCCGCTGCTGTGGCCCTGCCGCTGGCGCTTCCGCCTGCCGATTCTGCGTAGTCAGAAAGGGAATCAGCTGGAGCGGGCACTGTGTCTGGGACTGGTAGGTTATGCGCTCTGGTTTCCGGTCGGGATGCCATCTTTTGGTACAAATGGCTGGCCGACTCAGCTGTTTGACACGTTGCAGAATGGCGTCGGTCGGCTACTTCCCACACATCATGCACAATAAAGCAGCATAAAACGCTATTCAGTTATAACCCATTCCATTTGGATATAAGGCACGCTCTCTGCCTGCTGTTACCATTCTTGCTGTCTTAATTCGTGATTAACATTATGCGGCCTTCCTGACCCGAAAGGCCGCATTACTCTGGAGTTTCAGTATGGACCTTCCTCTTACGCTTAATATCGTGGCCTTTGTAGTGCTGCTGGTATTACTCTCCCGCTTCAGCCGTCAGAACTGGAGCCTGTCGAAAAAAGTCCTGACCGGTCTGGTGATCGGCGTGCTGTTCGGCCTGGTGTTACAGCTGATCTACGGCGAAAACAGCGCAGTGGTTAAAGCGTCTATCAGCTGGTTCAACATCGTCGGCAATGGCTATGTTCAGCTGCTGCAGATGGTCGTGATGCCGCTGGTGTTCGTCTCTATTCTCAGTGCGGTGGCGCGTCTGCATAATGCGTCGTCGCTGGGAAAAATCAGCGTTCTGACGATCGGGGTTCTGCTGTTTACCACCGCCATCTCGGCGCTGGTCGGCGTCTTTGTTACCGGACTGTTTGGGCTGAGCGCGGAAGGTCTGGTTCAGGGTGTGCAGGAAACGGCACGTCTCAGTGCGATTCAGAGCAACTATGTCGGTAAGGTCGCCGATCTGACGGTGCCGCAGCTGGTACTCTCCTTTATCCCGAAAAATCCGTTCGCGGATCTGACCGGTGCGAATCCGACCTCGATTATCAGCGTAGTGATTTTTGCCGCCTTCCTAGGTGTGGCTGCTCTGCAGTTGCTGAAAGACGATGAGGTTAAAGGTCAGCGTGTGCTGGTGGCTATCGATACCCTGCAGTCATGGGTCATGAAGCTGGTGCGTTTAGTGATGAAGCTGACCCCTTACGGTGTGCTGGCGCTGATGACCAAAGTGGTCGCCGGTTCTAACCTGCAGGACATCATCAAGCTGGGGAGCTTTGTCGTCGCCTCTTACCTTGGTCTGGCCATTATGTTTGGTGTCCATGCCCTGCTGCTGTCAATCAACGGTATTAACCCGCTGCGCTTCTTCCGCAAAGTGTGGCCGGTGATCACCTTTGCCTTTACCAGCCGCTCCAGCGCCGCCAGTATTCCGCTGAGTGTGGAAACGCAGACCCGCCGTCTTGGCGTGCCAGAATCAATCGCCAGCTTCTCGGCTTCCTTTGGTGCCACTATCGGTCAGAACGGCTGTGCCGGTCTCTATCCGACCATGCTGGCAGTGATGGTGGCACCGACGGTCGGCATCAACCCGTTTGACCCGCTGTGGATTGCCACGCTGGTTGGTATGGTCACGCTAAGCTCAGCGGGCGTGGCGGGCGTCGGTGGAGGAGCAACCTTTGCGGCCCTGATTGTACTGCCTGCAATGGGCCTGCCGGTCACCCTGGTGGCGCTGCTCATTTCCATTGAGCCGCTGATTGATATGGGCCGGACGGCGCTGAACGTCAACGGCTCCATGACTGCAGGTTCCCTGACCAGCCGCTGGTTAGGCCTGACCGACAAGCGTGTGCTGAACAGTGACGATAGCGCAGAGCTGGCGCACCGCTGATTGCTTTACGCCTGGCGCGCCTGCGCCAGGCTCTTCTCCCTTCTCCATAATCCTCCCCGTTAATGGCGACGCCGTTAAGAAAGCGTTAAGCGTGGTAAACAGGCGAAAATTTGCCGCTTTTGTGCTTGTCTTTGCCTGTGAAAAAGCGAATTCTGCCTTCAGTCTTATGAGGAGAACACCCGATGAAAAAAGTTATCGCCTCGCTTCTGACGCTGACGCTGCTGACGCCTGCGCTGGCGCTGGCTCATCCCGGTGACTGGGGCCCGCCGGGCGACTGGGGACGCCATGGCGGACCCGGCCATCATTGGGGCGGGTCCGGTCCCCACTGGGGAGGGCCGGTGCGCTTCTTACCCGACGCCGCGACGGCGGTGCTGATTGGCGGGCTGACCTACTACCTGCTGAACGGCAGCTATTATCAGCGTCATGGCGACGAATATGTGGTGGTCGAGCCACCGGAGGAGTCGCGGGTCAGCAATGAGATGCGGGTGCTCGATTTTAATGGCAAACGCTTTTATGTACAGGCAGGTCACTACTATCAGCGGCAGATCGACGGTGACTATGTTGAGGTGCCGCGCCCGGCAGGATTGTAACGCGGCCCCAACGAAAAACGGCCCGTCATGATGACGGGCCGTTTGCTATTCAGGGGAAGGCTTACTGCTGAGCCTGCGGGTCAGTGTCATACTCCGCACAGCTCTGGAAACCGTAGTTCATCACACGGCCGGTATCGTTGTAGCTTACGAAGTAAGTCTGTGCTTTACCGTCGCGCTGGCCCAGAATATAGGTCTGGCAGGTGCCACGCGCGTGAACCATGGTGATTTCAGTCGATGGCGCACCGGCGATCTGACGAACCTGATCGCGGGTCATGCCCTTTTTAACATCCTTTACCACTGGCTTAGTCACGTAGCTTTCCGCACGATCGTAAGTCGTACAACCAGACAGTGCAGCCAGCGTCAGCGCCGCAGCGATACATCCCATCACTTTATTCATCTTGTTGTTCCTCATTGATTGTCCATGTGGAAACAAGCCTGGAACAGAAATGCTGATATATCAAGTTTATGAAGCACAATTCGTGGCAGCGTGACTGTCAGGATTCCGTAAAGAAAGCTGTGTTACTGTCAGCACGCACGTATACTTCCCGGCCATCGGGGCAGCCACCCGCCACCCTTTTTTGCGCGACGGTACGCCTCTCTTTCAACATGATGCGGCAAGCACCCGCTCCGCTGTTGTGCCCGATTTCTGTTTACGCCATCGCTGACAACGCTGAGGATCAATGACCCCTTTACACGCAAAACGTCTGGCCTATGCCATTACCCTCGGCCTGCTGGCCGCACTGGGCCCGCTCTGTATCGACCTCTATCTGCCGGCACTGCCGCAGCTGGCGCAGGATCTCCACACCGAAACCGCGACCGCGCAGCTGAGTCTGACCGCAGGTCTGCTGGGGCTGGGATTTGGCCAGCTGCTGTTTGGGCCGATGAGCGATAAGGCGGGCCGTCTGCGCCCGCTGACGCTCTCCCTGATTCTGTTGTTTATCGCTTCACTGGGCTGCGCGCTGGCGCAGGATATCCATCAGCTGCTGCTGGCGCGTTTGTTCCAGGGGTTAGCAGGCGCGGGCGGCGCAGTGCTCTCCAGAGCCATTGCCCGTGATATGTACAGCGGCCACGAGCTGACGCGCTTCTTCGCGCTGCTGATGCTGGTGAATGGCCTGACGCCGATCGGTGCACCCGTGCTGGGCGGCGCGCTGATGACGATTTTAGACTGGCGAGGCATTTTTATGGTGCTGGGCGGGATTGCCATCCTGCTGATTCTGCTGGCACGCTGGAAACTGCATGAAACCCTGCCTGAGGCGCGACGCAGTCAGGGATCGATCTTTTCCGCCTACGCAGCACTCGGTCAGGTTGTGACCCATCGTCCCTTTATGGGCTTCTGCCTGACTCAGGGCTTTATGATGTCCGGTATGTTCGCCTATATCGGCGCCTCGCCCTTTGTACTGCAGCAGCTCTATGGCCTCTCGCCGCAGGCGTTCAGCTTCTGCTTTGCGGCCAACGGCTTTGGTCTGGTCATTGCCTCCCAGACCAGTGCACGCCTCTGCCCGCTCTGGGGCGAATACCGGGTGCTGAAAGGCGGACTGACGCTGGCCTTTGTGGCCTCCGGCCTGCTGCTGCTGGCCGCACTGTGTCAGGCGCCGCTGCCGCTGCTACTGGTGGCGCTGTTCTTTTCCATCGCCAGTAACGGGGTGATCGCCACCACTGCTTCCTCGCTGGCAATGCAGAGTCAGGGGCATCGGGCGGGCAGCGCTTCCGCCGTGATTGGCGTGACCATGTTCACGCTGGGGGCGATTACCGTGCCGATCACCGGCATCGGCGGCACCTCGGTAGTGAGCATGTGTGCCACCCTCTTTGGCTGCTTTATGATGGCGATTCTGATGTTCAGCGTGCTGGCAAAAAAACCGCAGCCTTCACCGAAAACTCACTGATTTCGCACTGTTTAGCCGAAATCCGTTACCGCTTTGGCTTGTTGTTTTCGCCAAGGCACGTTAGCTTTACTAACACGTTCGCATCGAGCCGACAGCCACTGACCTGAGGAGAAGTTCATGTCACTGCAGCAGGAAATTATTGAAGCACTGGGTGTGAAACCCACTATCGACGCCAGCCAGGAAGTAAGGGTCAGCGTCGATTTCCTTAAAGCCTATCTGAAACGTCACAGCGGGCTGAAAACGCTGGTGCTGGGGATCAGCGGCGGTCAGGATTCGACGCTGGCGGGCAAGCTGGCGCAGACGGCGATCGCAGAACTGCGTCAGGAGAGCGGAGATAACGACTACACCTTCATTGCAGTGCGTCTGCCCTACGGCGTGCAGGCCGACGAGCAGGATTGCCAGGATGCGCTGGCCTTTATCCAGCCTGACCGTTCGCTGGTGGTCAACATCAAAGAGTCTGTACTGGCCAGCGAGCGCGCCCTGAAAGAGGCGGGCATTACTCTGTCTGATTTCATTCGCGGCAATGAAAAAGCGCGTGAGCGGATGAAAGCGCAATACAGCATCGCAGGCATGACCCGGGGCGTTGTGGTCGGTACCGACCACGCCGCCGAGGCGGTCACTGGCTTCTTTACCAAATATGGCGATGGCGGCACCGATATCAATCCCCTGTTCCGCCTGAATAAACGTCAGGGCAAGCAGCTGCTGAAACATCTGGGCTGCCCGGAACATCTCTACCTGAAGAAACCCACTGCCGACCTGGAAGATGATCGTCCCGGCCTGCAGGATGAGGTGGCGCTGGGTGTCACTTATGAGATGATCGATGACTACCTGGAAGGTAAAAGCATCGACCCGGAAAATGCCCGCATCATCGAGGGCTGGTATCTGAAAACCGAGCACAAACGTCGCCCGCCGATCACGGTATTCGACGACTTCTGGAAGTAATGCCCTGCCTCCTTTGCGCCAGCAGAGGAGGTTTTTTTCACTGACCCTGTTGATTGCTGCATGTCTGCCACCGTTTCGCGCGCGACCCTTGTCGGCCTTATCGCCATTCTGCTCTGGAGTACTACCGTTGGCCTGCTACGCAGCGTCAGCGAATCCTTTGGCGCCACCGGCGGCGCAGCACTGATCTATTCCACAACGGCGCTGCTGCTCTGTCTGACCCGTGGTCTGCCACGCCCCGGCACACTGCCCGCAATCTATCTGTGGCTGGGTGGCGCGCTGTTTGTCGGCTACGAAATCTGTCTGGCACTGGCGATCGGCCTGGCCAGCAATCGCAGCCAGTCGCTGGAGCTGGGGATGATCAACTATCTCTGGCCCTGCCTGACGATCGTGCTGGCCATCCCCTTTAATCAGCAGCGGTTTCGCCCCTGGCTCTGGCCGGGACTGCTGCTGTCGCTGCTGGGGATCGTCTGGGTGATGAAAGGCAGCGGCAGCGGGTCGCCCGCTCTGCTGTGGCAGAATATACTGCGTAATCCTGCCGCCTATAGCCTTGCTTTTATCGCCGCCCTGGCGTGGGCAATCTACAACAACCTTACCCGTCGCGTTGCCCGCGGCTCGAACGGCATCACACTCTTTTTTATTCTGACCGCGCTGGCGCTGTGGCTGACGTTTGCCCTCAGCCCGCAGTCGCAGCCGATGACCTTTGCCCCGATTCCGCTGCTGGAGGTGGGGTTTGTCGGACTCTCTACCGCCGTCGCCTATTCCGCCTGGAATCACGGTATCCAGCAGGGCAACCTGACGCTGCTGGCCACGGCTTCCTACTTTACGCCCGTGCTGTCGGCACTGCTGGGATCGCTATGGCTTGGCCTGACCCCGCCACTGGCCTTCTGGCAGGGTGTTGCCATGATCACCCTGGGATCGCTGATCTGCTGGCTGGCGACGCGCGGACGATAATCAGACCACTGGCGATCATTTCATCAGGCTGATATGCTGTATGGACAACCAGTAAATGGAGTCCATTTTGGTCAGACGTGCTGCTATGCTTTGCCCCGAACCCGATGCGAATGCAATTTATCAATATCCCGAACACCTGCGTGAATGGCTGGAAGGCCTGCCGAATCGCCCCGGCGTCTACACTTTCCACGGAGAAAGCGAGTCGCTGCCGCTCTATATCGGCAAAAGCGTGAATCTGCGTTCACGGGTTATGTCTCATTTCCGCACCCCTGACGAGGCGAAAATGCTGCGTCAGTCACGGCGTGTCAGCTGGATCCCGACCGCGGGCGATCTGGGCGCGCTGCTGCTGGAAGCGCAGATGATTAAAACCCAGCAGCCGCTGTTCAATAAACGATTACGCAAGAACCGGCAGCTCTGCTCGCTGCAGATCACCGACACCAAACCGCAGGTGGTCTACGCGAAGGATCTGGATTTCAGCCAGTCGCCTAATCTGTTCGGACTTTACCGCAGCCGCTTTGCTGCCATTGAACGGCTCAAGCAGCTTGCGGATGAGTATCAGCTTTGTCATGGTCTGCTGGGGCTGGAAGCACTGAGCGCGGGCCGTGGCTGCTTCCGCTCGGCGCTGCGGCGCTGCGCTGGGGCCTGTTGTGGCAAAGAGCCGGTCAGCGACCATCAGGACCGGCTGCTCGAAGCACTGGAAAACGTGCGGGTGTTCTGCTGGCCGTGGCAGGGCGCAGTGGGTCTGGTCGAAGAGGGAAAAGAGATGACTCAGATCCATGTTATCGATCACTGGTTCTATCTCGGCTCGGTCGACAGCATGGAGGAAGCGCGAAAACTGCAGCGACCCAAGGGCGGTTTCGATCACGACGGCTATAAAATTCTCTGCCGTCCGATTCTCTCGGGTGCCTACCCTATTCTGCCGCTATAAAAAAACCGCCGACGCTGCCCACTCACCTTCAGTGGACAGCGCCGGCGGTCTCAGACAGTTAGCTCAGGGCTTATTCAGCGGGTTCGGCTGGCGGTGCCATCTGGCCTTCACGCGGGCCTTTCTCCGTCAGACGCTTTTCAAAGTCAGCGTTGTACTGTTTCTTCTGCTCCGGCGTCAGCACGTTGTAGAGCTTGTTCTGGGTTTCCAGCATCTTCAGCGCATGCTCTTTCGCATCGGCCGACATCTTCTCTGCCTGCGCTTCTGCTTTGCTCTTATCGAAGCTGTCAGCCGCGATAATGCTGTGAGCCGCACGACGCTCATCCAGTGACGGGCGCTTCATCTCTTTACGGCTCTCTTTCAGAATGTCGCGCATCTGAGTCTGCTGCGCTTCGGTCAGGTTCAGCCCTCTGAACATCCGATCCATGCCGTGGTGCATTGGCGGTTTGTGCATCGCTTTTTCACTGCCAGCCGGAGGTGGAGTCAGGTTGTCAGCAGCAGCATGGACGGCGCTGGCTGCACCAAACGCCAGCGAAGAAGCCAGTAAAAGGGAAGTCAGTTTGCGCATAATAGTGTCCTTATATTTCATGATAATGACGACAGCACTCTGTCGCGTCTTCGGAAACAAGCATACGACGCTGAACGTCAACTACTCTGAGCCTGAGTAAAGCCATGAAAGCACAAAAGACAAAAAACCGGCAATCATGAAGAGAATGAGAAGAAAGGCGTGAAGAATTGAAAAAGAGTATGAATTTACAGTGAATTTCGCAGAAATCGTGGAGGAGTGTAAGGGTTCTGACAGGAAAGCGGAAGAGGATATGGCGCTTTCCTGTCGGTTTTTTCATGCTGATCCAACTGATTCAGGGCAATCTGGCCTCAGCGCGGCAGCGCCTGGGTCTGTTCACCCTCCTCAACCAGCATCAGCCCGGCCCGAAGGCCGGCGGCCACGCCAGGATTCGGGAACAGCACATACTCCCGCGCCTGCTGCACGTAATACCGTTTATCGCCATCCTCTGCCAGCAACGTTCCCTGCGGAAAGGCGGTGAAGTTGAGCGTTTCCGGTGACATGTGCAGCGAGAAATGTTCACTTAATCGGGTAATCTGCTGTACAACCCGATAGTGGCGTGGGCTGGCCGACGCGACGGGCATCGGCTCGCCATAGAGTAAAGCTGCCAGCGCCTGCTGTGCTGCGCCGAACTGACTGAGGTCGTTCTCGCCAAACGGCAGTGCCTTGCCCAGCTCCAGCGTGCAACTGGCCGCGCCAAAGTGTTCGCAGCTGAAATGGGTAAAGGTGCCGCCCGGCGCACGGTGAAACACCAGCGCCTCCAGCCCGGCGGCGGCCAGCCAGTCGAGAAAGTCGGACGGCCAGGGCCGTTCGCTGTGCGGCATGACGCCAAACTGCGTATGCCAGGAGCCGCGAATCGCCGTGTGCATATCGAGATGCCAGCGCGTTTCATCACAGGCTCCCTGCTGCCAGAACGTCTCCAGCGTCTGCTCCAGTCGCAGCACGCGCCGCGCCTCGTCGCAGTCATCAACCTGCTGCCAGCGTCCGCCAAACAGCCGGTTAATGTCATAACGCACGTAGCGTTTTCCGATGCGTAGTGCAGAAGGATTGCCCAGAATCACCAGCAGACGCTGCCGCAATGGCTTCTCGCCCCGCAGCAGCGCATTGACCAGCTGATTGACGATCTCGACCGGTGCGGTTTCGTTACCGTGAATACCGGCGGAGAGTACCAGCGCCTGATTTACCGGCTCGGCGGGCTCCAGTATCAGGATGCCATGATATAACCACTGCCAGCGAAGATATGCCGTTTCGCCTCTGCACTGATGCGGCGCCTCGCCGGAAAGCGTCTGCTGTAAAAAATCCTGCATTATTCCTCCTGTTCGCGATGAGCGGGTAGCGGCCACCGCCGCCCCCCTTTTCACTGCTGAAATGCATACACATTTCCTAAGTCTAGCAGCTTCGTCAGCGCATCCAGCGCGTCGCGTCCCTCGCGCAGCAGTTGCGGATCAGCCAGGTCAGCCTGGGTCAGACGATCGCGATAGTAGCGGTCCACCCACTCATTCAGCGTGTTGAAAAGCCGATCGTTCATCAGCACTGCCGGATTCACCGCCTGCCGCTCCTCGGGCGTCAGCACGACACGCAGCCGCAGACAGGCCGGTCCACCGCCGTTGTACATGCTTTCGCGCAGGTCAAACACCTTCAGGGTTTTCAGGGGCGTATCGCCCTCGATCTGTTCACACAGGTAGCGCCAGACGCCTGCATGCTGGCGTGACTCCTCCGGCAGCACCAGCATCATGCTGCCGTCGGGATGGGTCAGGAGCTGACTGTTGAACAGATAAGTTTCCACTGCCTCTTTTACCGACACCCGGTTGTCCGGCACTTCAAGAGCCACAAAACCCGGCACGCGCGCCCGAAGCCGGGCCAGCAGCGCGGACTGATCTACAAAGGCATGCTGGTGACAGAAGAGCATCCGCTGGTTACTGACCGCAATCACGTCATTATGGAAGACGCCCTGATCGATCACCGCCGGATTCTGCTGCGCAAACAGCACGCTGTCGGATGAAAGCTGGTGCAGCCGGGCGACCGCCTCACTGGCCTCACGCGTCTGCCGGGCTGGATAACGCTGCGGTGCCTGACCTTCATGACTGCTGTCGCGCCCGTAAACGAATAGCTGAACGCCGCGCTCACCGTAGTCACCCCCCAGCCGGTTGTGGTTCGCCGCCCCTTCATCACCAAATAGCGCGACCTGCGGCAATGCATCATGCACGCTGAAGTAGCGGTTATCGCGGAAAATGGACCGCAGCAGGCAGGCCGTTTCCGGCGCTTCGATTGCCCGATGAAACTTGTTGTTGAGGTTCGCCACCGTGAGATGAACCCGGCCATCAAGACTGTCGGCTGAGGGAGATACCGTGGCCGCATTGGCAACCCACATCGCGGAGGCCGAACTGGCCGCAGAGAGCAGGCCCGGCGCGGTTTTTCCGGCTGCGGCCAGCACCTGCTCATCACTGCCGCTAAATCCAAGCTGGCGCAGTACCGGAATATTAGGCCGTTCATGCGGCGGGATGACCCCCTGCACAAAGCCCATATCGGCCAGCGCTTTCATCTTCAGCAGCCCCTGCTTCGCGGCCAGACGGGGATTCGACGGCTGAAGCTGATTACGGGTCGAGGCTTCATTACCAAATGACAGCCCGGCATAGTGGTGGGTCAGGCCCACCAGCCCATCAAAGTTGGCTTCGGTGGTCTTCATGCGTTGCCCTCTGCAGAGAAATCCAGCCCCGGCGACAGCGTAGCAGGCAGCATCAGATCCGGTGTTTCCAGCGAGGCCATCGGCCAGGCGCAGTAATCCGCCGCGTACCAGGCGCTGGCGCGATGGTTGCCTGAAGCGCCTACCCCGCCAAATGGCGCGGTACTGGCGGCTCCGGTCAGCGGTTTGTTCCAGTTAACGATCCCGGCACGTGCTTCAAGCAGCAGTCGTTCAAACTGCGCACGCTCAGGCGAGATCAATCCGCATGACAGCCCATAACGGGTCTGGTTTGCCAGTGCGATTGCCTCATCGAAGGTGTCATAGCGCAACACGCCAAGCAGCGGACCAAAGACCTCTTCATCCGGAATGCCCTGCACGCCGGTTAAGTCGATGATGCCTGGCGTCAGAATGGCGCTGTGGCGATCCGGCCAGCGCATCGCCAGCAGCACCTTGCCGCCCGCCGCCACCCGTCGTTGCCACTCCGCCATAATCTTCTCAGCCGCGCCGGTGGAGATGACGCTGCCCATAAACGGCTGCGGCTCAGCGTTCCAGGCGGCCGGTTGCAGCCGACCCGTGACCCCGACCAGCCGCTGCAGGAAGGCGTCGCCCGCCGCACCCCGTTTTACCAGCAGACGGCGCGCACAGGTGCAGCGCTGCCCGGCAGTAATAAAGGCTGACTGCAGCGTAATGTTGACCGCCGCATCCCGGTCGGCCGGATCCTCCACAATCAGAGCGTTGTTACCACCCATCTCCAGTGCCAGTATCTTTTCAGGCTGGCCGGCAAACTGACGATGCAGCTGGTAGCCGGTATGCGCGCTGCCAGTAAACAGCAGGCCGTCGATCTGGTCACAGGTCGCGAGCGCCTGACCGGTTTCACGTCCCCCCTGTAACAGCGCCAGCACGCCGGAAGGCAGGCCCGCAGCCAGCCAGAGTTCGGCGGTTTTTTCGGCCGTCAGCGGCGTGAGTTCGCTGGGTTTAAATACCACGCAGTTACCTGCCAGCAGCGCCGGGACGATATGGCCATTGGGTAAATGGCCGGGGAAGTTATAGGGACCGAACACTGACAGTACGCCGTGCGGACGATGCCGCAGCGAACTTTCGCCTTCATGCTGCTCACCGGTGCGGCTATGGTAGGCCTTTACCGAAAAGCCGATCTTGTTGATCATCGCACCTACTTCCGTCAGGGCTTCCCAGCGCGGCTTGCCAGTTTCTCGGGCAATGGTTTCTGCCATTTCCGTTTTATGGGCTTCAAGCCCGGCCGCAAAGGTTTCGATGATCGCCTGCCGCTCCGCCAGGGGCCGTCTGGCCCACGCCGGAAAAGCGGCACGTGCCGCCTCACAGGCGGCGCTGACCTGGGCGGCCGATGCGGCATGGCCCTGCCACAGCACTTCGCCGCTGACCGGATCCGCTTTTGTCATCAGCTCAGCGTCACCGCTCAGCCACTCTCCCTTAATCAGGTGCGTCATGCTGTTTTCTCCTCTTTGCAGAGCGTGACCACGCGCAGGCTGTCGCCCGGCTGGCAGTGCAGCGCCCGCATCTGTTCATCCGTCAGGGATATGCTGTCGCCGTCGGCCTTAGCCGCGATCAGCGCCACACGGAACTGATGGTAATGCTGATTAGCCACCAGACAGAGCGGCGCATCCTCCGGGTTTTCACCGCGCCCGGCGCGGCGCAGTCGGCTCTTACGCACGGCGCGGATATGATCGATATCGCACTCCAGCGTCGGGCCGCCATCAAAGATATCGACGTAATTGAGGTAACGGAAACCTTCCGCTTCCAGCACCGCCCGGGCAGGCGCGGTCTGCGGATGAACCTGTCCGATGACCGCCTGTGCCTCAGGCGTCAGGTAGTCAATGTAGAGCGGATGCTTCGGCATCAGCTCGGCGATAAAGGCTTTCTGTCCGGTGCCGCTCAGGAAATCGGCCTTACTGAACTCCATCGAGAAGAAGCGACTGCCGACGCTCTCCCAGAACGGTGAATGACCATGCTCATCGCTGACGCCGCGCATCTCGGCCACGACCCGGTCGGTGAAGCGCTCACGGAAGCTGGCCATAAACAGGAAGCGGGACTTTGACAGCAGATAGCCGTTTTTGCCGTCCCGGTAGTCAGGATCGAGAAACAGCGTGCAAAGCTCACTGCTGCCGGTGTGATCGTTACTCAGCGACAGCGTAGGCAGCGCCGCATAAACATTCAGCTCTTTCGAGGCGTGAACCTGGGTGCCCACCCGGAAGTTATACCAGGGGTCCTGCAGTCCGACCGCCACTTCGATGGCGCAGATACCGATGGCGCGGTTATCTTCACTGTCGGCCAGAACAAAGACATAGCCCTGCTCAGCACGCGGCAGCGTACCCTCCCAGGTCTGCAGCGACCGCTCGATACGCGCCTGTAAAGTCGCGCTGTCGGCAGGCAGCGAGGTCAGCCCGCCCCCCGTTTTACCGGCCAGCGCCATCAGCTGGCTCAGGTCATCGCGTTCAACCGGACGGATTACCATCATGATGAGGATCCCCGCACCAGACGCTCACAGGTTTCCGCAAAGCGGGCCATGCCCAGCTTCACTTCCTGCTCACTGATATTCAGCGCCGGAGCAAAGCGCACCACGTTGGCACCCGCGATCAGCACCATCACGCCCATTTCCGCGGCGGCAAGGTTAATCGCTTTTGCTTTACCGGCAAACTCGTCGCTCAGAACGGCGCCAATCAGCAGGCCGAGGCCGCGCACCTCTTTAAACAGGTTCAGACGCTGATTAATTTCGTGCAGTGCCGAGACAATCCACTGATGGCGCTGCGTGACGCCCGCCATCACGTCTGGCTGGTTAATGAGCTCCATCACTTTTCCGGCCACCGCGCCGGCCAGCGGGTTGCCGCCATAAGTCGTGCCGTGGGTGCCGACGCCCATCACGCTCGCCAGATCTTCACGTGTCAACATCGCACCAATCGGGAAGCCGCCGCCCAGCGCTTTGGCGCTAGTGAGCACATCCGGCGTGACGCCATAGTGCATATAGGCATAGAGCGATCCGGTGCGGCCGACACCGCTCTGCACCTCATCAAAAATCAGCACGGCCTGATGCCTGTCGCAGAGTTCGCGCAGGCCGCGCAGGAATGCCGGATCGGCAGGCAGCACGCCGCCTTCACCCTGAATCGGTTCCACGATGACGGCGCAGGTCTGGTCATTGATTAGCTCGGCCGCTGCGGCCAGGTCATTGAACGGCGCATGCCGGATATCAGGCGGCAGTGGCGCAAAATCTTTTGAATAGGCGGGCTGACCGCCCGCTGAGACGGTAAACAGGGTACGGCCATGAAATGCGTTTTTAAACGCAACGATGACACTTTTATGCGGGCCGACACGGTCGTGAGCCACTTTACGCGCCAGCTTCAGCGCCGCTTCGTTCGCTTCTGCGCCGGAGTTGCAGAAGAAAACCCGGTCCGCAAAGGTGGCATCAATCAACTGTTTCGCCAGGCGGAGAATGGGTTCGTTGGTGTAACCATTACCGGTATGCCACAGGCGTGCTGCCTGCTCCTGCAACGCCTGTTGTAGCGCCGGATGCGCATGTCCCAACGCATTAACCGCAATGCCACCGGCAAAATCGATGTAGTCTTTGCCGTTCTGATCCCAGACGGTCGAGCCCTCTGCGCGAACCGGTATAAATGTCGCAGGCGCATAAACCGGCATCATCCATTGATCGAAATCGTGACGTGAAACGTGCAGTGCCATAACCCATTCTCCTGCCTGGCCTTACCGGTCTGGTAAAGCTTTTGTTTTAAAATTGTTAAGGGATGTTGTAATGCTGTCCTACTGTAATTTGCACTTACCGTGCCAGCCAGAGAATTTGTGCATAAAACGGAGGTAGCAACGCAATATCAATGAGTTACGAGTTGTCATTATTCACTTAATTTGCATATATAGTGAATAATTATCTTACCGCAGCGCCATGGGCGGTTTTTAAATAGCGGAATTATGCAAATGCGGGATGAAATATCGCTTTTGTGATCGCTGATAAACTATCTCTCCATAAAAACCCATTCTGCGCCCTGTTCTGGCGCGTTTTGCCTCGTAACGGTGCAGCGGCGATCGCGTCTTATGCGCAGACCGATCTCCGTGACCTGGTGGGATTTAACAGACCGTTTTCATTTATCGCGACAAAGGCTGTTTAATTAAAAGACAATTTACGGCCCTTTTTTATCCAGTCGGATATTATAACGGCAGGATGAACGCAGACTCTTTCCAGCGTGACTATTCTGGCAGGCACTATTATTTTAAAATGATGATAAACATTAATACGCAGGCTAATGATTAGAATAAAAGCCATAAATTTTATATCCTGCCATAAATTAAATTTAATCAGGCTGATGAAGCCAGTGGTTTAAAAACAGACCAACCGGATTAACACTCATTGAGGGAAATAACTTAACCATTTGAATTTAATTCACTATTTATTATTGAACTAAAAAAACCGGTCAGAAGAAAATCTTATTACCCTTGTAGGCTTTCGACTTTATCTCATCATTATCTGTACAATGAATATAGACATCACATTTTGTTACGTATATTTCGCTTTGTAATTTTCCGGTTTTATGGCACTTTCGTTGCGCCCCTTTCAGGGGATAATAATAATGAATCAGAACAGGGTAATAAAATGATGAAGCGCACTTTACTGGCGGCGGTGATGCCGTTACTGCTCGGCCTCGCCTCCGCCCAGGCGGCAGAGATTTATAACAAGGATGGCAATAAGCTGGATCTGGTTGGCAAGATCAACGTCTCCCATCTCTTTTCTGACGATGTGAAAAATGACGGTGATACCTCTTCCTATTCCCGCCTGGGTTTCAAGGGTGAAACTAAAATCAACGATCAGCTGACCGGCTATGGCTTCTGGCAGTATCAGTACAGCCTCCACAACTCTGAAGGCAGCGACGCACAAACAGGCAACCGTACCCGTCTGGGCTATGCGGGCCTGAAGTTTGGCGAAGCGGGTTCACTGGACTACGGGCGTAACTACGGCCTGGTCTATGACGTGCTGAGCTACACCGATATGCTGCCATTCTTCGGCGGCGACTCCGGCTATACCGATGCGTTTCTCTCTGGCCGCTCGACCGGTGTACTGACCTGGCGTAACAGCGACTTCTTTGGTCTGGTGCAGGGTTTAAATCTGGCCGCGCAGTATCAGGGCAAAAACGATCGCAGCAGCAACGTGGATGGTGTCCGTCGCTCCAACGGCGATGGCTTCGCCCTCTCCGCCTCTTACGACTTCGATTTCGGCCTGAGTTTTGCCGGCGCGTTCGCCAGTCTGGATCGCACCACCACGCAGAACAGCGCCGCGCGCGGTGAAGGCGAAAAAGCGCAGCACTGGGCGACGTCGGTAAAATATGATGCGAACCAGGTTTATCTGGCGGCGATGTACGGGGAAACCCTGAACGCCACGCCGATCACCGGCGGCTTCGCGAATAAAGCGCAGAACGTTGAAGCGGTGGCGCAGTATCAGTTCCTGAACGGTTTCCGTCCTTCAGTGGGCTACGTCTCATCGAAAGGCAAAGAGATCGAGAATATCGGCGATGCTGACATCGTTAAATACACTGCGGTCGGAGCAACCTACTACTTCAATAAGAACATGTCGGTGTATGGTGAATACCGCATTAACCTGCTGAAAGAGAATAACCCGCTCGGTCTGGCGACCGACGATATCACCGCGCTGGGCCTGATCTATCAGTTCTGATGCGAAAACAGGGTCCGGTTCTGTTTACCGGGCCTGTCTGATGCAGGCGTTACGCAGCAGGTGGCCTTTCGCTCGTCGACCGGACTAAACTCACGGCCACCGACTCCTGCATCAGCTCTTCCATATTTGCAGAGGCCAGCAGCGTGGTGGCCTGCCCGGCTGGCACCGGGCGGCTGAAGAGGTAACCCTGACCGTAATTACAGCCGCGCTTTCTCAGCCACCTCAGCGTCGCCACATCTTCAATCCCCTCGGCCGTTATCGTTACATTCAGTCCCTGACAGAGCCCCAGCAGCGTCTCAACCACTTTTCGCTGCTCAACCCCGGTCACGATACCCGCGATAAACGACTGGTCAATCTTGATTTTGGTAATGCCCAGCCCCAGCAGAACAGAGAGATTCGAGTAACCCGTACCAAAATCATCCAGTACGACCCCGATGCCATCCTCCTTCAGCAGGCGAATCGCCTGACGGGCATCGTCGGAAATCGCCATGACATTCTGCTCGGTGATTTCCAGCTCGAGCATGACCGGCCCGGCGTGCTGCATGATGCGGGAAAGGCAGGCGGTCAGCGCCGGTCTCAGCAACTGCTCTGGCGTGATATTCAGCGACAGGCAAAGTCCGGCAGGCCATGACCGGGTAGCGCTGACCGCATCCTGCAGCAGCGCCACGGTCAGGCTGTCCATCAGCCCCAGCCGCTCCACCACCGGCAGAAATTCAGTGGGTGAGACCGACTGACCTGATGCGGTGATCCAGCGCGCCAGGATCTCAAAGCCGGTAATGTTGCCGGTGCGCAACGATACCAGCGGTTGCAGAAAGGGAACAATGGCATGACCACTGATAGCGGCCACGACCTCCTGCTCCATCCACTCCCGCTGGCGAAAGCGCTGCTCCATGTCCGGTGAAAATTGCGCCAGATGAGTGCGCTTATCGCGCTTGGCCTCGTACAGCGCCAGATCGGCGGCCCGGACCACATCGGCCTGATCTGTGCAGGCTGAGCTGGCAATACCTGCTGAGAGACGGAGGAAGGTGTGCGGACTGGTCCGAATCGTGCTCGCGCGCTGACAGAGCTTTGCGGCGGCCGCAGATGCCTGTTCAGGCGCGGCATTGGCCGTGACCAGGGCAAACTCATCCCCTCCGATGCGGAACACCTGGCTTTCCATGCCAGCGGATGCGGTCAGCAGATTAGCCAGGGCAATGAGCGTGGTATCCCCCTGAAGGTGACCATTGAGATCGTTAATCGTCTTGAATTCATTAATGTCGAGCAGTGTCAGGGTATAAGGCGTACCACGGGCGTCGAGTGCGGCAAGATGCGCACTGAACGCGCGGCGGTTCATCACCCCTGTCAGGGGATCCGTGCCAGCCAGCCTGAGCGCGTTTTTATTTGCCGTCAGCAGGTTGCGGAGCAGACTGGCGATCAGCAACGCCGGAATAATCATCGCCAGGAGAGCAAAGGTGGAAGAGGTCAGGATAAACCGGACCCGTTCGCTGGTTTCAAAATTCGTGTCGTAGCCCAGACCCAGCAGCCTGCAAAGCCACCCCTCAAGCCCGAACTCCCACAGCGTGGAGAGCAAAATGATGGTCGCAATATTCAGCACTGCGAGCCAGAAAAGTTTCAGGCGCATGTGTTCATTCCCGGTGTCAGAAAGTGTCAGCATTCTGTGTTGATTTTCAGTAAAAATCGGGGGCGCTTTTTTTATAGATTGTCTGCTCAACGGCCGGCGATGATCCCCCCTCACGCATTCTGCTGTCAGAATTCATGCGTTATTACCGTCCTGACGCACAGGACAGCATCACCTGCTGCCTGGCGCGCACGGCGTACTGCATTCATAACGATGAGTGTTCTATCGGCAGCGGCGGCCGGATTAACAGGCCTGTCTGCTAAAATTTGTGCACTGCAACGGCTTTCTGGCACCGGACTCTGCAGAGAACAGCGGTCTCTGCCGTCGGGCAGTGACTATCCTGCACGGTCACCTCCGCAGAACCCGCTGGGTAAAAGGCTGGAAGGTGACGGGAATCGAAGCGGCAATACAGGCTGCGCTGACTGTGCGCAAAGGGTTGCCGCCAGTCAGGTTGACATCAATATAATTTGATTCAATACTGTCCGCTCTTATTGCCGGTTTCAGCGCCACAGGCTCTTCCTTCCGCCGGGTCAGCGCCTGAAGCCTTGTATCTTCTCTCTGCAAAGCGATGCGGTTATCCTTAATCCTGCCCAGGACATGCACACAACTTCACAGCTGAAGATTGTTTGTAATCTGGCCGTTCTGCCCCTGACTCAGTTGAGTAATGATATGAATGAAGCAACAGTGGGGATCGCTGATACGTCCTCCGCCAGTGCGGCACCGGAAACTATCGACCAGTTTCTCTGCTTTGCCCTCTATTCCGCCTCACACGCGATGACAAAGCTCTATCAGTCACGACTGAAGCCGCTGGGTCTGACCTATCCACAGTATCTGGTACTACTGGTGCTATGGGAGAAGGATCACCTGACAGTGTCAGAAATTGGCGCCCGCGTCCGGCTCGATTCCGGCACACTCAGTCAGCTTCTCAGACGGCTTGAGCGCGCCGGTATTCTCTTCCGTCAGCGTGATATCGGAAAGGATGAACGGCGGGTAATTATCTCGCTGACGGAACAGGGCCACCAGCTCGGCGTCGCAGCGGCGGGTGTACCGACAGATATGGTTTCCGTGATGGATACTGCCTGCAGTGAGCTGGGTGAACTGACAGCCCGTGTTGCTGTACTACGCGAAAAGCTGCTTAAGGCGTTGCCATGAAAATGGCTGATGACCGGGTCGGACAGAATCGCCTGAAGCGGCGCTGTTCAGAGGCTGTTCAGCATAACCGTTGCCCTGGAGTTTTTTTTGAGTACCCATAAACCGGTAGATATGGATGATGTTCATGCGGTGGTCGGACACGCGGTCTCCAGTTTGCTGAAGTCAGGTCAGACGGCAGGCATACAGGACATCATCGCCTTTCTGAAAAATAAGGAAGCGCAGTCCGTCAATGGCCAGAGGGAGCTTTACGCCAGAGCCATTCACATCGTGAAAAGCCTGGTCAACTGATTCCCTTCAGGTGGGCAGTCTCCGCGCGTCCGCAAAGCCGCGCGGCGGAATGCTGATCCGGCACGGCTGTTCGCTTTTGTCATTACGCACCTCTCCTTCTGCCCTGCTCACTTTTGTGCGTCTCCGTGCTGAGCCAGCGCCTACAGAGCGGCGCCGGTAGGAGCCATCAGGTCAAAGCGATCGTTCTGCTGAGCATCATCCATCGCCATCGGCGGCTCAACCTTCAGCGTGATCCAGTTAGAGGTCACCCGCTGCTGCTTACTGTCCTCCAGGGTCACCGACAGGCGATATTCGTTGCTGGCGTCCGGAGACGGATCCCACTGCGGCAGAATTACGCTCCAGCCCTGCGGGTCGGCGTTATTGGCTGGTGGCGTCAGGCTCAGCGCCTGCGTATCACCCTGCCAGCTGACAGCTTTGATGGCGTTACTGGCGCGCACCTGCAGCTTCAGCGGCAGGCTCTCGCCGCTGCTTAACTGCCAGGGCGGCGTCGCCAGAAAGACCGATAGCGTTTTGCGCTGGCGGAAAGCGAGTACCGGCGTCGTGTTGCGGGTCACGGTATCGTAGCGGCTGCCGCGCAGCGAGTGCGCTTCGGCGACGTTACCGGCGTCGAGCTGACGGCTCAGCGCCACGCCGAACCGGTAGTTAAGTTTCAGCCCCAGCTGGTCCTGACTTTCACCGGCGCTGCTGGTTTTGTGACTCGCGGAGAGCGTCACCAGCGGCACAGGCGTGTAAGAGAGGCCAAAGGACATGGCGGAAGGGTTGTGATAACGATTACCGCTGTTAAACAGATCGACATTTTCACCCAGATATTGCTGATAGCTGACCGACACGCCCAGCTGGCGATAAAAAGGCAGATAGCTCTGACTGGTGATGTCATAGCCGCGCGACATGCGCTGCTGCTGTGAGCTGCTAAGGTTTTTCCAGCCGGAAAGCGGCTGATAGTAATTAGCGGAGAACCGCATCGAATCGCTCCAGGCTTCCGTGCCTACAGAAGCCCGCTGCAGGCCACTGCTGAAGATCCGATCCACAAACCCGTTGTAGCCCAGCAGCCAGTTCCCGGCTTCCCAGCGTTGGCCCAGACCCGCACTGCCGACCAGCCCGTTACGGGTATCGTGCAGTCCCAGCTGGCTGAAGGTAAGCAGGCTCTCCTGGTCAGCCAGGGCGCTGAAGAGATCACCGCCAGTGCCGGTGAAGTTGCCATCCATATCCACATTCAGATCCAGCTGTGCAGTCCCATAGGGCGAGAGCAGTGACTGTCCTTCGCTCTCGACCCGCTCGGCCACCTCATCGCGCAGGTGATTAAAGGCCCAGACACCCGCCTGCTGGCCAAAAGTAACATTGCTGTCGCTGTTGTTACTTGCCTCTCCGATGCTTTTTGCAACGGCGGCCAGCTTTTTGCTCCACGCTTCATGCTGGTCGTTCACGCTACCCAGCGTTGGCAGCGACGCACTGTAGCGCGCAGGATCATCAAAAGGTGTCTCTGACACCTGCGTTTCAGTCTGTATCGCGCAGACGCTCTGCGTAGCAACCAGCGACAGCGCAATAAAAGCGTAAACCCCTGTTTTCTGTATCATGTCACCCGGCACATTGATCTGTTCGTCGCTGAGATAAAGTCAGAAATAGTGACTATTACCTTAACATATTGTGACGAAGATGCAGGACAGCAGCGGCTATTTGTGCATATACCAGAAAAGTCTGGCAGAAAAAAAGGCCTGCCCGTGGGCAGACCTGCTGTTCATGCGGGGGATCAGGAGAAGATCAACCCGCCATCCACGTTGATTGTCTGCCCGGTAATGTAGCGGGCATCGTCAGAGGCCAGAAATGCAACCAGCCCGGCCACATCCTCCGGCTGACCGGCCCGCTTCAGCGGAATATTATTGACCCATTCCGCCATCAGCTCCCCTTTTCCATAGGTTTTCTCCGCGCTACTGAGGATCTCGCCCCAGACGCGGTCGTTATAGTCCCACATCTCGCTCTCAATGATGCCCGGACAGAAAGCGTTAACCGTGATGTTCCACGGCGCCAGCTCCAGCGCCAGACTCTGGGTAATACCGATCACCCCCATTTTACTGGCGGCGTAGTGCGGTGTGTAAATAAAGCCTTGTCGCCCCTGGCCGGAGGACGTATTGATCAGGCTGCCGCTGCGCTGCTGCACCATATATTTTGCCGCCTCACGACAGCAGAGCCAGACGCCCGTCGTGTTAACCGCCAGGATGCGCTCGAAGTCACTTTTCGGCATCGTGTCAAAGCGGTCGATCGTGATCACGCCAGCATTCTGTATCGACACGTCAATGCGGCCAAAACGTTCAAAAGCCTGCTGATAGAGCTGCCGGACAGCAGCTTCATCCGTGACATCGACCTGCAGAGCCAGTATCTCACTGCCATAGTGCTCCTGAAGCTGGCCGGCGGTGGTGAAGACACGGTCATCGTTCGACACCATCACCAGTTTCGCCCCATCGCGGGCGAAGCGCGCCGCAATACCGGCACCAATTCCCCGGCAGGCACCGGTAATCACGACGGTTTGTTCGTGTTGTTCATGACGCATAATCGCTCCTGTTAACTGTGACGGATATTAGTGAGGGGAGCCGCCTGCTGCTTTTTTTCATGGCGACGCAACAGCACCACTTTGCTTTGCAGACGTTGCTGAAACTGGTCGATCACCACCGCTGTCACGATCACCAGACCTTTGATCACCATCTGCCAGAAGTCGCTGACACCCATCATCACCATGCCATCGGCCAGGAAAACGATAACGAATGCGCCAATGATCGAGCCTGACACCCGTCCGCGTCCGCCCGCCAGAGCCGTGCCGCCCAGAACGGTGGCACCAATGGCGTCCATCTCAAACATGTTGCCGGTCATCGGGTGCGCGGTCTGTAGCTGAGAAGCCACCACCAGCCCGACCAGACCGGCACAGAGGCCGGAAAAGGCGTAAACAAAGATTTTCACCTTGATAATCGGCACGCCCGCCAGCCGTGCGGCGGACTCATTGCCACCGATGGCATAGATATAGCGTCCCAGTGGGGTTTTTCGCGTCAGATAGAGACCCAGCAGCAGGAAGCCGAGCATCAGCCAGATCGGCAGATAAACGCCCAGCACGGTGCCGGCACCCAGCACCGCAAAACCCGTGTTGCCCAGCGCCGGCACCCCGACCAGGTTGGCATAAGTGCCGCCGTCGTTGAACAGCAGGGCCGCACCGCGCGCCACATACATCATGCCCAGCGTGCAGATAAAGGGAGCCACGCCCAGGCGGGTAATCACGGTGCCGTTAATCAGCCCCACCAGCACACCAAAGATCGCGACCACCAGAATCACTTCGGGCACGTTGAGAAACAGCGTATTGCCGTCCCACAGTGGAATGCCGTTGGTCAGCAGCGCCCCCGCGACCATGCCGCAGATGCCGGCGACCGCGCCGACAGAAAGGTCGATGCCGCCGGTCAGGATCACCAGCGTCATTCCAATCGCCAGCAGGCCGGTGATCGCCACATGCTGCGTCATAATCAGCAGGTTTGAGGGGGTCAGAAAGTTCGGCACCATCACGCTGAAAAAGGCGACTACAATCAGCAACGCAATGAAGGTGCGCGCCTTGAGCAGATACATATAGAGCAGATATTGTTGATTCATGACATTCTCCGGCCAGCGTAGCGCCTGGCCCACCAGGCATAAAGGGTGCACACAAACAGTGCAAAACAACCTGCCGTACGCGCAGTACAGGAGGACGATGAGCACGGCTCGCGTTCTGACTGACAAATAAAATAGCCCTGCAGGACAGGCTTTTAATCCTGTGGGGTCGATGCTGCAATCAGCTGTTCCCGCGTCGCCGCAGCGCGTGGCAGGTCAGCCGTAATCCGGCCATCGGCCATGACCAGAATACGGTCCGCCAGCGCCATCACCTCATCCAGTTCGGAGGAGGAAAACATCACTGCCAGTCCCTGCTGAGCCAGATTGCCAATCAGGTGATACACATCGGTTTTCGCGCCGACATCAATGCCGCGCGTAGGCTCATCCAGCAGAACCACCTGTGGCCCGGTCATCAGCGCCTTACCCAGCACCACCTTTTGCTGATTACCGCCGCTCAGCGAGGTCACGGGCAGTTCGGGATCGCTGACCTTGATTGCCAGATGACCAATCATTTCACTGACCCGCTGCTGCTCCCGGCCCGGATGCAGCCGCCCCAGCGCCCGGCGGAATCCGCGCAGACTGAAGTCGGAAAGCGTCATATTGGCGGTGATCGACATCATCTCAATCACCCCTTCGCCCTTGCGGTCTTCGGGCACCAGCGCAAGCCCGCTTTTCAGACGCTGCTGGAAGTTACGTTTTGCCAGATTGCTGCCCGCCAGCCGGACCTGTCCCGACTGACAGGACATCAGCCCAATCAGCCCCTTGAACAGCTCGGTGCGGCCCGCACCCAGCAGGCCATAGATGCCGATGACCTCGCCCTTGCGCAGCGAAAAAGTGACATCGTTGAGTTTGTAACCTCCGTTCTGGTGCAGCGCGGTCAGGCCTTCCACCTCCAGCACCGTTTCACCCTGTGGCGCAGGCTGATAGTCGAACTGCTTTTTCTTGTCGCCCACCATCTGGGCAATGATCCACGGCACACTGGCGTTGCGCACTTCGCGCTCGCTGATAAAGCGGCCATCGCGAAAAATGGTGATGTGATCCCCAATTTCCATCAGCTCTTCCAGCCGGTGTGAGATATAGATAATGGTGACCCCGCGCCGTTTCAGCTGGTCGATAACGCTGAACAGCACTTTGACTTCTGACTGACTCAGCGCGCTGGTGGGCTCATCCATGATCAGCACCCGCGTATCCTTCGACAGCGCCCGGGCGATCTCCACCAGTTGCTGATGACCGATACCCAGCTCGCCCAGTGGCGCATAGGGATCGACATCCAGCTGCAGCCGCTCCAGCAGCGACTTCGCCAGCGCGTACTGATACTTTTCGTTGATTACACCGCGCTGAAAGAATTCGTTGGCGATAAAGATGTTGTCCATAACGTTCATATTGGGGAACAGGTTCAGCTCCTGAAAAATAATGCTGATCCCGTGCTTTTCCGCCTGATGGGTGGAGTTCAGCGACACCACCTTGCCATCCAGCAGGATCTCACCGGACGACGGCGTTTCCACCCCGGCCAGCATCTTCATCATGGTGGATTTACCCGCACCGTTCTCCCCGATCAGGACATTCACTTTGTTGCGGTAGACCCGGTAGTTGACCTGATCCAGCGCCGTGACACCGGGATAGAGACGTGACACATTGCATGTTTCGATGATCACATCATCGGCGTGCTGCGGTTGAGAAGTTTGCATCTGCCGCTCCTTATTGCCGGGTAATCGCGGCCGGGGTGATATCCGGCAGCTGCTGCGGAATGTCCCAGCTGCTGAATACACCCGTGACCTTCACCTTGTCGCCCACTTTTGGCGCGAACTGCTTCATCAGGCCGGAGGCGTGCTGGTTAATGGCCTTGCCATAATCACCAAACAGCACCTGATCGTTGAAGTCCTGATAGTTTGCGCCGCGGTATGCATCCCGTAGCGCGGTGCCACGGATAATCGGCCCGGCCTGAATGGTGACACTGTCACCTGATTCATCCTTCACGGTCATTTTTCCGCTACGCGACGTGGTGTTAAGCGCCGTCACATCGCCCTGTACTGAGACACTGAACACACAGGGGTTCTCCGGCTGGCTGCGATAACCATACTGCTGACAGGCGGTGTCAAAATCTTTGGCAGACTGCAGCGATGACATCAGCGTCGCCAGCGGCCGGGCCTCCGCCTGAATCTGCGGCACCAGTTTCTGCTGCCAGAGCTGGTCAATGTTAGCCATTTTCGGATTAGGGGGATTTTTCAGATCGGCCAGTTCCTGCTGCGACACGATTTTACAGCCGCTCAACAGCATGACCACCAGCGACAGCCAGACTCTTCGGGACATCTTCTTCTCCCTGGCGCCTGCGTGCGCAGGCGCGACAGCGGTTAATTACGACTTATAGTTAAAGTCCTGTACGCCTTTGGCGTTTTCCGGGGTAATCAGAATGCCGCGGAACATCACCCGCTGTTTTTCCGGCTTCACGCCCTTCTGGATGAAGTTATCGAGATCGGTCACCCCTTCGGCGGCAATCGCCTGCGCCTGCAGCATAACTGTGGCTTTCAGCGTGCCCGCTTTCACCGCATCGCGCTCATCGTTGCTGCCATCAATGCCTACCACGATAACGTCATTGCGGCCGGCGGCTTTCAGCGCCGCAATCGCGCCCAGCGCTACCGGGCCATTGCCGCAGATCACCCCTTTCACGTCCGGATGCGCCTGCAGGATGCTGTCCATGATGCGCTTACCGTCAATCAGGGTGCCTTTAGCATCCTGACGCGCTACGCTCTGCATGTCAGGGTACTGATCCAGTACCTGGTGGAACGATTTCGAGCGGGTCACACAGTTGTTGTCCGCAAGGTTACAGGCGAGTTCGGCGTATTTGCCCTTTTCGCCCATCTTCTCCACAAAGACGTTGGCCACATCGGAGCCTGCCTGGAAGTTGTTGTGGGTGATCTGCGCCAGCGCCACATCATCCACCGGGATTTCGCGGTTGATCAGCACCACCGGAATCCCGGCATCTTTCGCTTTCTTAATCGCCGCGACGCTGGCGGTGGAGTCGGCGTTGTCCAGCACGATACCCTGCACTTTCTTACCGATAGCCGCGTCGATCAGTTCACTCTGTTTCTTTACATCTTCACCGTGCGACAGCACCGTGGTTTTGTAGCCCAGCGCCTGGGCCTTAAGATTGGCGCCTTTGGCTTCAGAGGCGTAATAAGGGTTATCGAGGGAGTTAACCAGAATCATAATGGTGCCCTTTTCAGCGGCAAACGCCGCCTGAGACAGCAGACAGGCAGCCACGGCACTACACAGCAGGGTACGGTTTTTCATGATGTTCTCTCTTATCGTTATGGCAGGGTATCGGGTCCCGGGTGTTGAGTCGGCCTTACCAGATGGTAAAGCCACCATCGATCATTAAATCTGCGCCAGTGATCATGTCGCTGCCGTTGCTGGCAAAAAACAGTACGGCGGCGGCGATCTCATCGGTATAGGCAAAGCGACCCAGCGGGATCAGCTTTTTCATCTGCTCCCCCTTCTCACCGCGCCAGGCTTTTTCGCCCATAGGTGTCAGCACAACAGTCGGTGACAGGGTATTGACGTTGATCCGGTGCGGCGCAAACTCTTTGGCCATCACTTTAGTCATGCCCAGCAGGCCCGCCTTGGCAGAGGTGTAAGCGACGTGGTTATCAATCGCGATAGAGGCCGCCTGCGAGGCGATATTGATGATTTTGCCGCCCGCGCCTGCCCGGATCATCAGCCGCGCCGCCGCCTGCGAACAGAGGAACGGGCCGGTGAGATTCACCGCAATCTGCTTCTGCCATTCGGCGAAGTCGGTCTCTACGACCGGCTGCAGCATCACGTAGCCCGCACAGTTCACCAGTATGTCGATCCGGCCATAGTGGGAAATCACCGCCTCGAATGCCGCCTCCACTGACGCGGGATCGGTGACGTCGCAGCAGATAAACTGCACCTGTCCGGCGTCGAATTCCGCCTGCAGGCTGGCGACCTTCTCCGCCTCAAACGGCGGATAGAGCAGTGCGAGACGCGCGCCCTTCTCCAGCAACATCCCATTCGTCGCCATGGCGATGCCGCCCAGCCCGCCGGTCACGACCGCCACTTTGTCGGCCAGATGCATTGCGGTATCCACGCCGTAGCGCAGGTTTACGTCATATTCACCACTCATCCCACTCTCTCCCTCAGATTTTGCTGCCGCCAGTGATTCAATCATTTTCGAACAAAAATATATGCTATCGAAAAGAAACGTTGTGTGGGGCAGATCAAATTTCGACCATCTGCTTTCCTGTCCGGCTTATCTGGTTGAAAAGACGTGATCTGGCTTCCAGTAAGCAAATAAAGTCTGCCGCCTGCAATCAGAAAAGCGTGAGAGATTCAATAGCCTGACTGTTTTTTATTTTCGTTCGAAAATGAAAGCCCTCTTCGGCCATCTCGCATTCGCAAAAACGGCGCGTTAAACTCAGCTCCGTAGAGGTTATTTGCCCGACCCGACAGATGATTGGAAAAGGGAGCATTTCGATTGAAAAGCAAAAGTGAGCAGTTCGCTGATATGCAGCAACGCCGCGAGAAAATCCTGGAGATGATCCGTGAAGATGGCACGGTGACGGTCAAAGCGCTGACGGAAACCTTCGGGCTGACCGAAGCGACGTTACGTACCGACCTGCGTATGCTGCAAAAACAGGGCTTTGTGCAGCGCTACCACGGTGGCGCAACGCTGATGACGGGTAAGCAGAACACCGGCGCAATGCTGCTGGAGCGGCAGACACATCTGGAAGAAAAAGAAGCGATTGGCCGGCTCGCAGCGCAGCATATCGAAAATGGTGATACCGTGATTTTTGATTCCGGCACCACCACCACGGCGATTACGGATGCCATCAGCCATATTCGTCGTCTTTCTGTGGTGACAACCGCGGTTAACATCGCCCTGAAACTGGGCGGCGAGCCGGGGATTAATATCCTGCTGACCGGCGGCACATTTAAATTTCCGACGCTTTCCACCTCCGGTGAAAAAGCCGCCAGCTTTTTTGAAAACGTCCTGGCTGAAAAACTCTTTCTGGCGACGGCCTGCATATCACCACGGCTGGGGCTGAGCTTTCCGAGTGAAACCGACATCAAGGTTAAACTGGCAATGATTAACTCCGCCAGTACGGTTTATGTGGTTGCTGACTCCAGCAAAATCGACAAGGTTTCGATGTTTGCGATGCCGTGCGACTGGAGCAACATCCACTACCTGATTACCGACAGCGGCATCAGCGCCGCGCAGGTCAACGCGTTTGAAGCGCTGGGTGTAAAGGTGCTGGTGGCGCCTCTGCCGCTGAAACGGGCAATGTAAACGGCTATCAGGGCGGAATCGAAAACCGCACGCGCCCGAAGCCGCTGCCGGTAAAACAGCGCACCCTCGCCGAGCGGGCAGTTGAGATCCGTCTGAAGAGTAAAGCGTGAGCGCCAGGAGAGCGGCTCCCTTTGCGATCAGGCGGGCGTTTCCTGCACAACGCACCGCGCTTTTCGCCCGCGCCTCAGCTCCCTGCTGCTGCCGCCGCCATTAAAATGCCGTTAAAGCAAAAGACGCGCCGTCACCCGGAAAACCGTGGGCCAGAACAGACGCGTAAATTCTGATTTTTATGAGATTACTCACTCAAATCGTTAAAATTTTTCGCCACAAAGCCATTAGAAAATCTTAATAGTTTCCAATCGAATCCATTGCGTGCCAGAATGCATAACAATGTTCAGAACAAGTTTGTCCCTGCGATCATTCAGTTCGCTTTAACTATCGCTTTTGCTGGCGCTTTTTTTACACTGAATCCCGCTCTCAGCGCGTCCGCTAACACGCATCGTCAGCAGGCGCAATGGTTTGAATTCTCAAAAGTCTTAGGTAGACTAATCGCGTATCCTGATGTAATCAGACCTTATTTCTTTAACAGAATTTTGGCTCAATGCGGCGCGACACTCAGCGTCTCCTGCATTGGGCCCGGCAATATGCAGCTACTTTGATGAGATCACGAGGAACATGGTGAAAAAGAGTCTTGCGTTAACGCTGCTGGCGGTGCTTACCCTGGCAGGCTGTAAGGCCCCGCCGCCGCCCGTTACAGATGATACGCTGGTGACCAGCGAGATTAACGGCGTCAAACTGGTCCATCGACATGCTGTCGCGGCACCGGCTGAATTCGAACCGGTTAACCAGACCTGGCGGGCGCTCTATGGTGCTTCCGTTATGACCTCGCCTGACTACGGCGGCAAAGTGGTCCGCTACCTCGAAACAGGCAAACCCTTTGAAGTCCTGGGTAACGTCGAACATAACTGGCTGGCGATTGCTGATCAGGCTGATGGCCCGTTAATTGGTTATGTGCCCTTAAAGGCAGGCGTGGAAAGTAGCCGTTACGATGCTACCCTGCAGAGCGATCGTCCCCGTCCGCGCAAAGCGAAACAAGTCTGCGTCGCCGTTGGCGGCGCCAGTAAAGCCTGTCGGACTAACGATACCGCGACCTGGATCTTAGACTGATTATGAAATCCGGCGCATATTGCCCGCAGCACTGTCCCGTTCTGCGGGCACAGGGATTTGTCATTGGCTGGAAGATCACGAATTAATGACTGTGGAATCCCCGGCGCGTGAAGCGCCTCCTTCAGGCAATAAGAATCTGTTGCTGCAGGCTGCCGCGCCACTGCTGAACGCCGTGGTGCAAATCCGGCAGGCAGCGACTCATGATGATCCTGCAGGGCTTCGCCAGTCACTGATTGATGAAATCCGCCAGTTTGAACAACGCTGCAAACAGGCAGGCCTACCCTTCGAGATGATTATCGGTGCACGTTACTGCATCTGTAGCGCCCTGGATGAAGCGGCAGCACAAACCCCCTGGGGCACACGTGGTGTGTGGTCAGGCAACGGTATGCTGGTCACCTTCCATAACGAAAGCTGGGGCGGTGAAAAATTCTTCCAGCTCCTGTCACGCATCTCACAAAGTCCGCAACAGCATCTCTGGCTGCTGGAAGTCGTGCAATACTGTCTGCTGCTGGGCTATGAAGGCCGTTATCGCGGCAGTGAAAATGGCCGCATCCAGTGCGAAGGCATCCGTAAGCGCCTCAAAACCCTGATTGATGAGACGCGTGAGCAGCGCCAGACGCCGCAGCCGCCACTGGTAGAGGTGCACCCACTGGTCAGCACGCTGGCCCGCCCGATGGTGCCGCTCTGGGCTTGTGCGATGCTGGTCGCACTGATCGGCTGCCTGATCTACAGTGGCCTGAACTGGCGCCTCGGCAATGCCGCCGGACCGCTGCTGCGCACGATCTATCAGATGCCGCTTCCGCAGATCACTGCAGGCCGTCGTCCCTCTTCTCCGCAGGCGCTGCTCGATCTGCGCCAGCGCCTGAACGATGTCATTGCCGCCGGACAGCTTGAAGTCAGCGACGGTGCGTTCGGCAGCAAAGTCATTATTCCGGCAGACAAACTCTTTGCCGAACAGGGCACGGTCATCAATCCTGTGGGCCGCGCGCTAATCGCCCGTGTCTCCGCCGCGATGAAAGATGTAAAAGGCACCATTCTGGTTTCGGTCTTTACGGACGATCATCCAGTGGATAACAGCCGCTTTGCCTCCAGCTACGAATTCTCCTTTGCCCGTGCACGCGCCATTACGCAGTTACTCCAGCTGCAGCTGGCTGACGGCCATACGGTGCGATCTGAGGGCCGTGGCGACAGCGATCCGCTTCTGCCCAACGACAGCAGCGAAAACCGTACCCGCAACCGCCGCGTTGAAATCACTTTGTTTGCCGCGCCTGAAACGCTCAGTAATCATCAAGGAGCACAATAAATGCGCGCTTCCCTTCGCCTGCTGCTAACGCATCGCCTGCTGTGGAGCTTTATTGGCGTCACGGCGCTCAGCTGCCTGGTCTGGATGCTCGGGCCCTTCTGGTCATGGGATGAATCACGCCCGCTGGAATCCGTGCTGCCACGCCAGCTCACCGTTAGCGTTCTTTACTTTCTCTGGATCCTGTTCCAGCTGATTCCGTCACTTTATCGTGCCTGGTTTAACAGCCGCCTGCTGACGCAGCTTCAGGTGAACGGCAATGATGATCCGGCAGAACGCCAGATCACGGAAGAACGGCTTAATCATCGCTTCAGCGAAGCGGTGATGCAGCTCAAACGCACGCAGTTTGGTCGTCGCCACAGCGGCAGCCTGCTCTCGCGGGTCAACGCCAGTTATCTCTATCAGCTCCCCTGGTATCTGGTCATGGGCGCGCCGGGTGCCGGCAAGACCACCGCGCTATTTAACGCCGGTCTCGACTTTCCGCTGACCGACACGCTGGGGAAAACCGCCGTGCGTGGCGTCGGCGGGACCCGCAACTGCGACTGGTGGTTTACAGACAGTGCAGTCTTGATCGACACAGCAGGTCGCTATGCGTTACAGGAGAGCCAGCGCGTGCGGGATGCGGCGGAGTGGCACACCTTCATTAACCTGCTTAAACGTTATCGCACCCGCCAGCCGATTAATGGCGTCATCATGACCATCAGCGTGGCCGACCTGCTGAGTGACTCTGCCGAAGCGCGGTTCGCTCAGGCCAGCGCGCTGCGTGAACGTATGGCGGAACTGCATCAGCAGACCGGCATTCATTTCCCGGTGTATGTGATGGTGACCAAAACCGATCTGCTCAAAGGCTTCATGAGCTACTTCGGTACGATCGACAAAGCACGACGTGACGCGATCTGGGGCTTCACCTTCAACCGGGAACCGGCTAAGCCACACAGAGATGACTGGCATAGCCACTTCAATCAACAGTTCAGACGGCTTGAAGAGCAACTGCTGGAACAGCTGGCTGAGCAGATGACACAGGAACGCGACCTCAACGAGCGCGCTGAGTGCTTTCTCTTTCCTCAGGAGTTCGCCTCACTGCGTCCGCTGCTGAATGAATATCTGGATATTGTCTTTTCCGGGCATCAGGATGCCGTCGCCTGGAGCCCGCGTGGTCTCTTCTTTACCAGTGGTACCCAGGAAGGTCTGCCGTTTGATCGGGTCATGGGTGAACTGAGCCGTAAACTGCAGCTGCGTCAGGCAGGTGAACACTCTATCGCCGCCTGGGATAGCGTAAACCGTAACAGTCCAATTCCTGGCAATAAAGGCCAGAGCTTCTTTATTCGTGACCTGCTGAGCGATCTGATTTTCAAAGAGAGTGGCCTGGCGGGCAGCAACCGTCGCTGGGAATACCGTAACCAGCTTTTCCACTGGATAGGTTACGGCGTGCTGGCAGGCGCACTGCTGATTGCCTGCGGCCTCTGGAGCTTCAGCTACTATCAGAATCAGCACTATCTTCAGCAGATCGCCGCGCGGATACCGGCTATCCGTACACAAAGTCAGCAGGTGATTCATCAGCCCGCCGATAATATTTTTGATCTGCTACCCTTTCTGAATAATCTGGTAAAGCTGCCGCTGTCGGAGCATTTTTCTCTCGATAATCCGCCGCTTACTATGCGGGCTGGCTTATATCGCGGCAGCCAGGTCAGCGATGCCGCATGGGTGCTTTATCAAAATGCGCTTAAGTCTCTGTTGCTGCCCCGGGTCGCACAGCAGATTACCAATATCCTGCGCAACGATCCGGGCGATGACAACGCCTATAGCCGCAATGCGCTGCGCGCTTATCAGATGCTCTATCAGCCACGAAATTATGATGGCGAATTTTTACGCGCCTGGCTGCTGCAGAATTTACAGCGAAGTCTGCCCGATACGGTCAGCGCCCGCGATTTGCAACAGCTCGACTGGCATCTGAGTCAGCTGCTGGATCAACAGATACAGTCGTCGCCCTACGCGCGGGATAATGCCCTGATGATGCGCAAGCTGGCTGAGAATCTGAACATCGCGGGTCAGTCCGGGGCTATGCTGGCCGTGACGCCAGCGCATCCGGCACCGCAGGCGAACCCACATAGCGGGTCATGGTGAGGTGAATATGGCGGCTTACACGGCTCCCGGCTGGTATGGCAAGCTGCCGTCGACCGGTGACTTTCTGCATCGCCGGCTGAGCGAACAACAGACTGGCCCATGGAACCACTGGTTCCAGCAGGGATTATTACACTGGCATCAGCAGGCCTGGTCGTTCAGCGCGAACTTTCTTCACGCGCCGGTGTGGAACTTTGTTCTGCCCCTCACTGCGACCCGGCCACATATCCAGATGGGCTGCTTACTGCCCTCCTGTGACCGTGTCGGGCGCGCCTGGCCGCTGCTGGCGCTGCACAGTTTTTCGCTGGCGCAGTGGCATCCTGCCCAGCTCTCCATCTCCGGGGAGTGGTTTCAGGATCTGGGTGCAACGCTGTTGCAGGCGGTTCAGACACCGCTGAACGGTGAGCAGCTGGAACAGCATATTCAGGCCCTGCCGCCGCTGATGGTGCCCACGAGAAAGCCGTCGGAAATCATGGATGTGATTGGTTTTCAGGATCTGCCCTGTACGCTGAGCTGGCGTGAAGTCGCTGAACGTTTTGATCCACAGCAGCATATCAGCTACTGGTGGAGTAACCGCAGTGATGGTTTTACCCATGCGACTCACAAGCACAGCGGCAACCTCACGGCGCAACTGTTTTCGTTACTGTTTAACCCGGCTGCAGGTTCACAGCCGGGGCGTAATGGCCTCTATCCTCCGATGTTCGAGTGAGGCCGGATGCGTTTGCCGTCTAATCTGGGATAACTCATGCAATTTACCATTGTGCAATGCACTACGGATGTTCCGGTCAGAAGCGTCGCGTTTCAGCCACCTGGCGGCACCATTGGCCGCAGTCAGGACAACGATCTGGTACTGCCAGATGAGACACGCGCGATTTCGCGACTGCAGGCCCTGGTTCATCTGTCGCATGACGGCGAGTGCCGCCTGACCAATCAGGGCAGCGTCACGCCGGTAGAACATAACGGCCTGACGCTGGGACGCGGCATGCAGGTGCTGCTGAAGCATGGCGATGCGCTGCGGATCGGCGACTATACCCTGGAGGTGCGTGATCCTGCCTGCCAGAGTAGCCAGAGCGATCCCCTGGCGCTGTTTGCCAGCGACAGTGCCGAGCCTGCTAATCCGCTGGGCATTCATGACCATCCCGACGTGGAGGCTGCCCTGCTGGTCAGCGGAACGACAGCTTCACGGCATGAGCGCCATACCGATGCGCGGCTGGCGATTGATCCGCAGGCCAGTGAGCCGCGCCGGGCACTGACGGCGCAGCCGGTCGATCAGGACAGGCTCGTCGCTGCGTTGCTGGAGGGAATGGGGCTAAGCAACGGTCACGCTACGCCAGTTGATGAAGAGCAGATGCGCATTACGGGCCGGATGTTAAGCCTCTTTTCGCAGGGTACTGTGGCGCTGCTCTCATCACGATCTATCCTCAAACGCGGCGTCAAAGCGGACATGACGATGATCCTTAACGAGGCCAACAACCCGTTCAAGATCCTGCCTTCCGGCAAAACCGTACTGATGCAGATGTATCAGAGTCAGATGCCTGGCTTCATGCCGCCGGAACAGGCCGTGCGCGATGCGCTGGTGGATTTGCAGGCTCACCAGCTGGGCATGATTGCCGGCATCCGCGCAATTATTGCGGCGATGCTGCAGTCCTTTAATCCACAGCGGCTGGAGGAGCAGGCGCGTGCCGATGGCGTGTTGTCAAAACTGCCCTTCTCTACGGTGAAAAAAGCGGCGCTGTGGGACTACTTTATCCGGAACTATCAGCGAACGGCGGGCGAGATCGAAGATGATTTCCATACGCTGTTTGGTGAAGCTTTTCTTCATGCCTATGACATGGAGGTCAATCAGTATAAGGATTCTCAGACGCGGGTAGATGAAGCATGAAGATCGTTTTTGCCAGCCGCTGTCAGCAGGGCCTGCGTGATGAGAATCAGGATCGCACTGGCGCAGAGCTCGATGATCGTAAAGCCTGTTTCGTAGTCTGTGATGGCGTAGCCGGTCTGCCCGGTGGCGAGGTGGCGGCGCAGTTAGTACGTGACACCCTGCTAAGCCAGCTACAGGTATATGACAACTTAACGCCGGAACGCACCCGCCAGGCGGTTGAACATTGCCGCGCCGTGCTCCACGAGGCACAGGGTAAAAATCCGAAATATTCCCGTATGAGCACCACACTGGCGGCCCTGTTTATCGACCGCGAAAAACAGCGGGCATGGTGGGCGCATGCTGGTGATAGCCGGGTTTATCACTTCCGGCGTGGCGTGCTGCATGGGGTCACACGCGACCACAGCCTGGCGCAGCAGCTGAAAGAAGCAGGCTATGAAAATACCGGCATTAACAGTAATTTACTTTATAATGCGCTCGGCGCTGAGCCGCCTCGCTTAGTGAGCTTCTCGCAGGAGATTGCCTTAGAGGATGGCGATGCTTTTCTGGTCTGCACCGACGGTTTCTGGCTGAACCTGAACAGCGGTGAAATGGAACAGGCGCTGCGCATGGTCAACGCCTGTGAAGAGTGGCTGGCCCTGATGGAACAGGCGGTAAGCCGCAATGTTAAGAAAGACAATCTCAGCGCCCTGGCGGTCTGGATTGGTGAGCCGGAAGAGGCAACGCTGCTCTATTCACTGGCTGATTCGGCGCGCTTTCTGCCGCCTCGATTTTGATTCCAAGGATCCTTATGAAACTGTGGTTGCCCGGCATCATGACTCTGCTGATTGCCTTTCACGCCCAGGCTGAAAATTATCGTGTTGTTTACTCTCCCAGCCTGGCGCTGGAGGTCTATATCGACAACGTGGTGAGCAAAGCGCCTGATGACTGGTGTAAAGAGACGCTGCCGTTACGCATCGTCTCCGGCAAAAACAAGGATTCGGCGGTACTGACCACCTTTTTACCCCGCGTCGGCACCCTGCTGGCGAATCAGTGCGGCTTACTGGATGAGCTGCCCTGGCAGATGACCAACAAAGAGGGCGGCGTACTGGCCAGCGGCAGCGCCAGTAAACTGCAGAACTGGCGGCCTATCGTGATGGCCGACGCCACAGCCAGCGCCAGCGAAACTAACGCCGCACCGCTCGATTTGTCCCGACCCGCTGACAGCACGCCGCTGCAGCATTTTGATCTCCCCAGTGGCTGCCATTTCCGCACCGCCTGGAGTGAAAATGCCCGGACCCTGTTTATCCCGGACGTCAGTAAACAGCAGTGCTCACCGGATGGCTGGGCAGAGGGCAAAAGCGAGCTGATGCTGGCCACGCCGGAGCAGACGACGCAGGTGGCCGTCACCTTCTATCAGGGCTACCCTATTGCCAACCTGACCATCCCGGACAGCAAGCTGGAGGTCATTGCCGCGAACAACCAGCGCATGATCGTCACGCGCGCCGATGCAGCGGATAGCTGGCTGGTGCTGCCCTTTGATGCCCGTCAGCATGTATGGCGCTTCAGTGGTGCCCTGTTGATCAAAATGGATAAGAATGCTGCGCAGCAGGATGCTGACGCTGTGAAATCGCGAGTCGATACGTTGCGCAGTCAGTGGGCGCCCTATTTCATGCCACAGCAAAAAGTGAATGTGTTACTTATCGACACCCTGCATGCGGATCTGGCCGATCCCGCTATCGGTGCCTGGCGTAACATTAATTAATTACCGCGCAGCCTGGCGAGCAGGCCGTGTACAGAGAGTTCACTATGTCGGCAAATGATAATCCGAAAACCGTTCCGAATGCCCTGCCTGACGGATACCGCTTCAATGAGTTTGAGATCAAAGAAGTGATCGGCGGCGGCGGCTTTGGCATCGTCTATCGTGCCTGGGATCACCAGCTTGAACGCACGATTGCCATCAAAGAGTATATGCCGGTTTCGCTGGCGGTCCGTGCCGCCGATTTAACGCTGGAATTGCGCGGTGAGCGTTTCCAGAAGCTGTTCAATGCCGGGCTGAACAGTTTTATTCAGGAGGCCCGGCTGCTGGCCCGTTTCAATCATCCCGGATTGCTGCATGTGCTGCGCTTCTGGGAGCAGAATGGCACTGCGTATATGGGCACGCTCTATTACAGTGGCATGACGCTGAAAGAGTGGCAGCTTACCAGCCCGGCGACGATCTCTGAGGCCTGGATTCGTCGCCTGCTGCCGCCCCTGCTGGGTGCTATCAGCACCATCCATCAGGCAGGTTATCTGCATCGCGATATCTCACTCGATAATATTCAGATTCAGGAAAATCAGCTGCCGGTGCTGCTCGATTTTGGCTCAGCGCGTAAGGAAATTGGCAACCTCTCCGACGAAACGGAAATCATGCTCAAACCCGGCTTTGCGCCGATTGAGCAGTACAGCGAAGAGGGTGAAGTCGAACAGGGGCCATGGACTGATATCTACGCGCTGGGCGCGGTGCTGCATAGTCTGATTACCGGCAATCCGCCACCAGTCAGCGTGGTACGCTGCATCGAAGATAATTATCAGCCTTTGACAGAATGTCAGCCAGAAGGCTACTCACTGCCCCTGCTGCATGCCATTGACTGTGCGCTGGCGATGAAACCCGGCGACCGCCCGCAATCCATTGATGCTTTTGCCGCGCTTACCGACCTGCCCGTCAGTGATGTCGAGGCGGTAGTCAACAGTTTCCCGAAGCCGGGAGAGCCGTCTGCATTGCCGGTTGAGGAGCCCATAGAAGTGACAGCTCCGGTGGTGATGGCGATAAATCCGGCCTCCGCATCGGCCGAGCCTGTGACGCCGCGCGCGGTGCGGCGGCTGTCACCGGGATTACTGGCCCTGGCCGCCATCGCATTACTGGCGGTGGGGATCACCGTCTGGCTGACGAATCGCCCCGACGCCGCGCCAGAGCAGGTAAACACCCGTGCGGCCGCGCCGCAGGCAACGACCGTAGCGCCTGAGGCGACTGTGCCGGCGGCGCTGGCCACTGTCTATCTTAAACTTGCGAGCGGCGAGAGCGTGACGCTGAACGGGCAGCCGGTCGAGGTGAAATCCGGCAGCAGCGGCTTTGCGGCGCTGAACCTGGCCGCAGGACAGTATAAGATCGCTGTCAGCAATGGGAGTCAGACGCATAGCCAGTCCCTGACGATCGATAAGCCTGGCACCTGGCTGATTAACCCGGGTAACTGACCGGCGGATCAAAAAAGGGCGCGATTCTGTCGCGCCCTTCTGTTCTGATCCTGCTCAGGCCTGCTTTGGCCAGGCTTGCTGCAGCATCCGCACCTGCTGCGCCAGCCGGCTCAGATTCTCCTCCTGCATACCGCGCCGGCTCAGCTCCTCTTCCAGCGCAAACAGATACTGCGCATTCGTACCCAGCGGGCCACTGGCCGCCGCGATCAGGGGCGCTATTGCCTCCGGGCAGGAGTCCGATTCATAGAGCGGATGGCGCGGGTCCATAATAAAGGTCAGTGCCGTCACGCTGCGTCCATCCTCCAGTTGCAGCTCACACCATGTCGGCAGATAACAGCCGGTTATCATTTCGCGCTTCCACAGCAGCATCAGCTCTTCCTGCAACCGTGTTTCAGGCAGCCGGAACGCCAGGCCCGACGTACGTCCGCCCTGCTTCAGCGCCAGCATCCGGCCAGGATGCGCGGCGGTGCCGCGCCCGGCAATCAGCCGCAGGCAGAACGCGCGGTGCCAGCCCTCCAGCGAGCCGGAGGCGACTTCATCCGCCTCAAAAACCGGATTCCACATCAGCGAGCCGTAGCCAAAGATCCACACCGGGCTGCGATCGGGACGACAGGCCAGCGTGGCTGCCAGCGAGGCCGCACGCTGCTCACAACTCCATAGCAGCGTTTCTTCGATATCCCCGAACGACGTTTTACAATCCGCTTTTAATAGAAATTCCCGGGTAAGCAATGCGACCTCCTCAACGTCAACGGCGTCCTGCGAAAAGCTCCTGTAACATGATGGCCAAAACGGCACTGCGTTTCGTTCATGAATCGACAGTAATCTATTTCCGCGCGGCGTTTCAAGCGTGATTCCGGTCGCAGGTTAAAAAAAACCAGATAAACCTGATAGCGCAGACGAATAAAAGGGCCAGATATACCTGGCCCTTTCAGGTTTAGCGGCTAGCGGTCGATTACTTTTTACGGTGCCACTTATCATCGTCCCCTTTTTCATACTCTTTTTTTACAGCCGACCAGGCTACCTTGTGTGCGACCTCCTCCCGGGAATCATCGCCGCGACGATCTTCCGCGTCTTTATACTGCTCCCAGGCACTGTTAAAGGCCTGCTGATAGATCTCCTGAGCGTGCGCGGGCAGAACGTGTCTGACGTTGTCAGGCAGGTCGGTGCGGGTTGAATAAGGCATAACAGCTCCTGTGTAGTGGATTCCTGTTAAGCCTGGCGCAGACCTGGAAGATTACAAACTGTAATTTATCGACATTTAAGATGAAAACCTGCCTTTAACCCAGACAACTCATCATTAAAAATAGGTTTTCCGGTATAAAACCGGCAGATACATGAATAAGTAAAAATGCTTTTTTGCTGATTCTGCGCATAATATTTCACATAACCTCAGGATAACCCTGCTTCGCGTTATTATGCTGTTTAAGTAAAAAGCAGTAAATTTCTCCCGTTCAGGCCGGTGAAAAGATAAACTGCGCATGGCCCCGAAAACTGATTATATTTTTAACAGCAGCATCCGCTGTGTCCGGAAAATCATTAACCAAAGAGGATGGTGAATGCCTTCACATGAAAAAACACGTCACAAGGAGTTCTCGCTGATATTCCCCCTTATCACGCTGGGAATCCTCTATTTCTTTGGTGCCAATACGTCACTCCCTGTCGTGGTTGGCATTAACGCCGTGGCGCTGATCGCCATTCTGAGCAGTGCGTTCAGTGTGGTGCGTCACGCAGACGTTCTGGCTCACCGGCTTGGCGAACCCTACGGCTCCCTGATCCTGAGCCTTTCGGTGGTGATTCTGGAAGTCAGCCTGATCTCGGCGCTGATGGCAACCGGCGATGCCGCGCCCGGACTGATGCGCGATACGCTTTATTCGATCGTGATGATTGTCACCGGCGGACTGGTAGGCTTTGCATTACTGCTGGGCGGCAATAAATTTGCGACCCAGTACGTCAACCTTGCAGGCGTAAAGCAGTATCTGATTGCGATCTTTCCGCTGGCCATTCTGGTACTGGTGTTTCCCAATGCGCTGCCAGGCGGCAACTTCTCCACAACTCAGGCGCTGCTGATTGCCGCTATTTCTGCAGCAATGTATGGCGTTTTCCTGTTGATCCAGACAAAAACCCATCAGAGCCTGTTTGTCTATGAGCATGAAGATGAGAGCGATGATGGCGACCCGCATCATGGCAAGCCTTCCGCCCATAGCAGCGTCTGGCACACCGTCTGGCTGATCGTTCACCTGATTGCGGTCATTACCGTGACCAAAATGAATGCCAACACGCTGGAAAACCTGCTGACAGAAATGAATGCCCCGGCGCAGTTTACCGGCTTCCTGGTCGCCCTGCTGATCCTCTCACCAGAGGGGCTGGGCGCGATCAAAGCCGTGCTGATGAATCAGGTGCAACGTGCGATGAACCTGTTTTTCGGGTCGGTACTGGCGACTATCTCGTTAACCGTCCCCGCAGTGACCATTATTGCCACCCTGACCGGTCAGGAGCTCATCTTTGGACTGGAGCCGCCGCAGATGGTGATTATGATGGCCTCGCTAATCCTCTGCCAGATTTCCTTCTCCACGGGACGCACGAATGTGCTGAACGGTGCCGCGCATCTGGCACTCTTTATTGGTTATCTGATGACTATCATGCTGTAAAATCCCAGATAAGAGACAAAAAAAGAGCGATTACTCGCTCTTTTTTTTACCGCAACATTTATTTGCTGGTATCGAGTTCTGCGAAGCTTTTGACCAGATCGTCAATTGCTTTCATCTGCACCAGGAATGGCTCCAGCTTATCCAGCGGCAGCGCGGATGGACCGTCGCACAGCGCATGGTCCGGGTCCGGATGCGCTTCGATAAACAGACCGGCGATGCCGACTGCCATACCGGCACGCGCCAGCTCACCCACCTGCGCGCGACGACCACCGGATGCCGCACCAAAGGGATCACGGGTCTGCAGCGCATGGGTCACGTCAAAAATCACCGGGCTGTTTTTGGTGACTTTCTTCATCACGTTGAAGCCGAGCATATCGACGACCAGATTGTCATAACCGAAGTTGCTGCCGCGGTCGCACAGAATCACTTTCTCGTTGCCGCCTTCAGCGAACTTGTCCACGATATTACCCATCTGGCCCGGGCTGACAAACTGCGGCTTCTTGACGTTGATGACCGCACCGGTTTTTGCCATCGCTTCCACCAGATCGGTCTGACGCGCCAGGAAGGCCGGCAGCTGGATCACATCCACCACCTCAGAAACCGGCTGCGCCTGTGCAGCTTCGTGTACGTCGGTGATAATTTTTACGCCGAAGGTCTGCTTCAGCTCCTGGAAAATCTTCATTCCCTCTTCCAGGCCCGGGCCACGGTAAGAGTGAATCGAGGAGCGGTTCGCCTTGTCAAAAGAGGCTTTGAAAACGTAAGGAATACCGAGTTTACTGGTGACGTTGACGTAATGTTCGCAGATGCGCATCGCCAGGTCGCGTGACTCCAGCACGTTCATTCCGCCAAACAGCACAAACGGCAGATCGTTTGCTACGTTGATCTCGCCAATACTCACGACTTTCTGTGTCATGCCCTTTCCTTTTCTGAGGGTCCGCTTAGTGCAGCGTGACCTGTTTTTGTTCGATTGCGTGAATCTGAACTTTGATCATCTCGCTGACCGGGTCTTCAGGACACTGCTCAACGAAGTAGTTTAAATCATTCAGGGCGATATGCTCGCACTCCAGCTGCGCATAGATCAAACCGCGATCGCGGATTTCGTAAGGATCGTCCGGATCGATGCGCAACAGCACCTGACTGACATTCAGCGCCAGCTCCATTTTCTTCTCTTCCATCAGCGCCGCTTTCAGCGTGTCGAGCATTTTACGCATCACGGTGACGGTTTTGGCTTCGTCGAGGTCGTCATCGTAGAGGCGCGCTGTCGGGCTGATGTTACCTTTGAGCCACACCTCCAGCGTATGACGATCGAGCGTTTCACCATTAAACGGATTGATCATCCACTTATCGCCATCGATCCAGTCGGCGCGCAGAATCAGCTGCGTCGGGAAGATCACCGGCATCAGGGGAAGTTCCAGTTCGGCAGCAATGTGCAGCAGGATAACACCGAGTGACACTGCAGTGCCCTGACGGGTCTTCAGTACATTGTCGATCCAGAGCGCATCAGAGAGATTGTAGACACCGCTGGCGCCGCCAAATCCCCACTGACGGTAAAACAGATCCAGCAACGTTTCGAGCTGCAGGTCAGCATCCTGTACAGGGCTGATATAGTCACGGGCTTCGGCGACTAATGCCGCAAGTTGTGCTTCCACCGACAGCGCCGGGAAATCGGCCCGGATGGCAAGCGTCGCGCCAATGACCGCTTCGCATAGCGGTGTCTGGCTGAAATCTAATTGTTCGGTCGAGGTCATGCTATCCCCATAACGGCATTTTGGTCAGCGCCAGCGTAATGATGGCCACCAGAGCGATTAACGCGATCAGAAAAGCGATCCATCGGGTGCGATCAGTGCGTGGACGGCGACTTAATGCCACAAATCCTAAGGCGATGTAGATGATAACCGCTAAAAGCTTCTCCGTCAGCCAGCTTCCTTGCGGTGTGAAGGGATAGAAGTGGGCCATCATCATCAGCGAGATGCCGGTCACCAGCAACAGCGTGTCATTGGCATGTGGCAGAATGCGCACCCAGCGGCGGGTCAGCATCGCCGACCCCTGCCTGAGCCAGTAAAAGCGCAACAGGAACAGCGTTACGGTAATCCACACCGTTGCCAGATGCAGATTTTTAATCAGAGGATAAAAAGCAGCCATCAGGAATCCTTTTCAGCATGCATTTACAGAGGGAACTGCCCTAAGGTTACGCGCGGATTACCGCCATAATCCTGAAGCGTTTCAACGGCGCGATAGCCGATCTGTCGCATCAGCGCAGCCACTACCTCGCCCTGCTGCCAGCCATGCTCCAGCAGCAGCCAGCCGCCCGGCAGCAGCCATGCAGGCGCCTGTTCGACAAGCGTGCGCAGATCGGCCAGTCCCGCCTCTTCCGCCACCAGCGCGCTGCGCGGTTCAAACCGCACATCGCCCTGCGCCAGATGCACATCGCTGGCGTCAATATAGGGGGGGTTACTGACAATGAGGGTAAACCGCTGCGGCGACAGTGCCTGAAACCAGTGGCTGAGCAGAAAGGTGGTGTTGCTCAGACTGAGATGCTGCGCATTGCTCCCAGCCAGCTCTACCGCGGCGGAGATCCGGTCAACGCCGGTAATCTGACAGTCGGGCCGCTCACTGGCCAGCGCCAGGGCAATCGCCCCGGTCCCGGTGCCCATATCCAGAATCGTCGCCGGGGTCGCGGGCAGGCGCAGCAGCGCCTGTTCCACCAGTAGCTCAGTATCGGGACGCGGAATCAGCGTAGCGTCATTGACCCGCAGGGGCAGCGACCAGAACTCGCGCTCACCGACCAGATGTGCCACCGGTTCACCCCGTGCACGGCGCGCCAGCAGGCGCTCCAGCTGCGCGAGCTGATCGGCGCTGAGCACCGTTTCATCAAAGGCTATTAGCCAGCTGCGGGATTTACCGGTTACGAAACTTAACAGGATCTCAGCGTCACGCTTTGGGCTGTCACCGCCGCAGAGCGTAGCGACAGCCTGTTTCAGCCAGTGACGAATATCCATCAGTCCTGACCAGCCAGCGCCGCCAGCTGATCCGCCTGGTACTCCTGCACGATCGGCTCAATGAGGCTGTCGATCCTGCCTTCTATCACCTCATCCAGACGGTAGATGGTCAGATTGATGCGGTGATCGGTGACGCGGCCCTGCGGGAAGTTATAGGTTCGGATACGGTCGGAACGATCGCCGCTGCCTAACAGGTTACGGCGGGTACTGGCTTCGGCGGCCTGACGACGAGCCATCTCTGCAGCATGGATTCGCGAGCCCAGCACCGCCAGTGCTTTGGCTTTGTTTTTATGCTGGGAACGTTCGTCCTGACACTCCACCACAATGCCGGTGGGCAGGTGGGTAATACGGATCGCGGAATCGGTGGTGTTAACGTGCTGACCGCCTGCGCCGGATGAGCGGAAGGTGTCGATTTTCAGATCCCCGGCGTTAATTTCAGGCAGTTCCGCTTCCGGAATCTCTGGCATGACGGCCACGGTACAGGCGGAGGTATGGATGCGGCCCTGAGATTCGGTTTCCGGCACACGCTGCACGCGGTGCCCGCCTGATTCAAATTTCATGCGGCCATAAGCACCGTCGCCAGTGATACGGGCAATGACTTCTTTATAACCGCCGTGCTCGCCTTCGTTGGCGCTGACAATCTCCACGCGCCAGCGCCGCGCTTCCGCGTAGCGGCTGTACATACGGAACAGGTCGCCTGCGAAAATCGCCGCCTCATCGCCGCCGGTGCCGGCGCGCACTTCGACAAAACAGGCGCGCTCGTCATCGGGATCTTTCGGCAGCAGCAGAACCTGCAATTGTTGCTCGAGCGCGTCGCTCTTCTCACGCGCTTCCTGTAACTCTTCCTGCGCCATGTCGCGCATTTCCGGGTCATCCAGCATCTGCTGCGCGGTGTCGATATCGTCCTGCACCTGCTGCCAGTCGCGGAAACAACGGCTCACGTCGGTCAGCTGCGCATATTCGCGTGACAGCGCACGGAAACGCTCCTGATCGGCGATCACGCCAGCATCGCCCAGCATCGCTTCCACTTCTTCGTGGCGCTCCTGCAGCGCTTCCAGTTTGGCAACTATCGAGGTTTTCATTTAAATGTGGGATTCCCGTAACAGGTGGCGACAGCGGGGTGCCTAATCGAGACCCAGGCTGTCGCGTAAAATCTGCAGGCGTTCATTATCGCCGTCGCGGGCGGCCTGCTGAAGTGATTTGGTTGGAGCATGGATTAAACGGTTGGTCAGCTTGTGTGCCAGTTCCTGCATGATTTTCTGCGGATCGCCGCCCTGTTGCAGGGCCTGCAGCGCACGGCCTTCCAGCTCAGCGCGGATCTCATCCGCCTGAGTGCGGTATTCACGGATGGTGTTGACCGCGCCCTGCGAGCGCAGCCATGCCATAAACTCACTGCTTTCCTGCACAACGATGTTTTCTGCCTGCACCGCCGCCGCTTTGCGCTGCGCCAGGTTCTGCTCAATGATCGCCTGCAAATCGTCCACGCTGTAGAGATAGGCATTGGGCAGGTCACCCACTTCCGGTTCCACATCGCGCGGTACGGCAATATCGACCAGCAGCATCGGTTTGTTGCGACGCGCTTTCAGGGCGCGTTCCATCATTCCCTTGCCGATAATGGGTAACGGACTGGCGGTGGAAGAGATAATAATGTCAGCTTCGGCCAGGCGGGCATCGATCTCCGCCAGCGTAATGACCTCAGCGCCCACTTCCGACGCCAGGGTTTCGGCGCGTTCACGGGTCCGGTTGGCGATGATCAGATTTTTGACCTGATGCTCACGCAGATGACGCGCCACCAGTTCAATGGTTTCACCCGCGCCCACCAGCAGGACATTGACCGAAGAGAGAGATTCAAAGATCTGGCGCGCCAGGGTACAGGCGGCGAACGCCACTGACACCGCGTTGGCACCGATATCGGTTTCCGTGCGTACACGCTTAGCGACCGAGAAGGTTTTCTGGAACATGCGTTCCAGTTCGCTGCTCAGCGCCTGGCCGCGTGAGGAGTCTGCAAAGGCTTTCTTAACCTGACCCAGAATTTGCGGTTCGCCGAGCACCAGTGAATCGAGTCCGCTGGCCACACGCATCAGGTGGCTGACCGCCTCGTTATCCTGATGCCAGTAGAGGCTGTTACGCACATCCTCTTCATTCAGCTGATGGTAATTGCACAACCAGTTTACCAGACGCGCCTGTAAATCGGCCTGCTGCTCTACACTCAGGTAGAGCTCGGTCCGGTTACAGGTGGACAGCACCACACCGCTCTGCACCATTGGCTGTGATAACAGGCTGTTGAGTGCCTGCTCAAGCGTCTCCGGCCCGAACGAAACACGTTCGCGCAGAGCAATGGGGGCGGTCTTGTGGTTGATTCCGAGAGCAAGCAGCGTCATGGTAGTTTTGGTTGGGATGTCCCAATAATGTCAGGGTTTTGTGAGGCGCATTCTACAAGATGCGGCAGATCAAGAAAAGCCATACAAAGGCTATGACTGTAATAAGATTAACCTGATCAACCGCATTTTGCTGCATAACAGCATTGACGGTTAAAACCAGGGCGGTTAGCGTTATCCGTTACGAATAATCAATGTGTCCGAGGAGATGACCACCTGATGCTTACTTCACCACGCAATCTGTTGCGCCTTTTGCCCCTTGCCAGCGTCCTGCTGGCGGCCTGTAGCGTCAACAAACCGCAAGGTCCCGGCCCCAGCGTCACCGCGCCACAGTGGCAACAGCATCAGCAGGCGGTCTCAAAGGTCACGCATTACCAGACGCGCGGCGCTTTTGCCTACCTTTCCGATAAACAGAAAGTTTATGCCCGCTTCAACTGGCAGCAGACCGCGCCCGACCGCTATCGCCTCCTGCTGACCAACCCGCTCGGCAGCACCGAACTGCAGCTGGATGCGCAGGGTTCCGTGGTGCAGATTGTCGATAACAAGGGTAAGCGCTACGTCAGCAATGATGCGCAGAAGATGATCTCGCAACTCACCGGTATGAATATTCCGCTTGCGAACCTGCGTCAGTGGATGATGGGCCTGCCGGGCGATGCCACCGACTATCAGCTCAACGAAAACTATCAGCTGCGCAGCCTTAACTACAGCCGCGACGGTCAGACCTGGCAGGTTTCCATTGCCGGGTACGACAGCAAAGTCACTCCGCCGCTGCCGTCCAGCCTGGAGCTGAAAGAAGGTGACCAGCGCATTAAACTGCGTATGGACGGCTGGACCGTTCAATGATCACCCACTGGCCCGCTCCGGCGAAACTGAATCTTTTTCTCTACATCACTGGCCGTCGTCCTGACGGCTATCACAACCTGCAGACGCTGTTTCAGTTCCTGGATTATGGCGATCGATTGCAGATTACCGTTGATGACAGCGATTCAATTAAGCTGTTAACGCCGCTACCCGGCGTTGCCGATGCGGACAACCTGATTGTGCGTGCGGCCAACCGGCTGAAACAGGCGGCGCAGGCGAAAAACAGCCTGCCCGCCCGCGCGGGTGCGCAGATTGCCATCGAAAAGCAGCTGCCGATGGGCGGCGGGCTGGGTGGCGGCTCGTCGGATGCCGCCACTGTGCTGGTCGCGCTGAATCATCTGTGGCAGACCGGTTTTACCCCGGATGAGCTGGCGGCCATCGGTATGACGCTGGGGGCGGATGTCCCGGTTTTCGTGCAGGGCTTCGCGGCCTTCGCGCAGGGCGTAGGCGAAGAGCTGCAGCCTGCTGAGCCGGAAGAGAAATGGTATCTGGTCGCTCATCCCGGCGTACACATCAGTACGCCGCAGGTCTTTAACGATCCTGAACTGACACGGGATACGCCATCGCGCAGTTTATCGACGCTTTTAGCCTTACCTTTCGCCAACGATTGTGAAGCAGTGGTAAGAAAACGTTTTCGTGAGGTTGATGAGCTTGTTTCCTGGCTGCTAGAATACGCGCCGTCACGCCTGACTGGCACAGGCGCTTGTGTGTTTGCTGAATTTGACACCGAGTCTGCTGCCCGCCAGGTGCTGGAGCTTGCCCCGCAGGGGGTACGCGGATTTGTAGCCCGGGGCGTAAACGTTTCGCCGCTACAGCGTACCCTGCAGGGCGATTAGCGAAAGCGTGACAGCGTCACCACGTTCCGGACGCTGCACCTTTCGCATCAACACACCCGTGTGAACGCTCATGATTGTACGCGCCGGTTACAATCATGCCGTTCATTCTCTGGACGCAAAGCCTGAGGTTCTTCTCGTGCCTGATATGAAGCTATTTGCTGGTAACGCCACCCCGGAACTAGCACAACGTATTGCCAACCGCCTTTACACCAGTCTGGGAGACGCCGCTGTCGGTCGTTTCAGTGATGGTGAAGTGAGCGTACAGATCAACGAAAATGTACGCGGTGGTGATATTTTCATCATCCAGTCCACCTGTGCTCCCACCAACGATAATCTGATGGAACTGGTTGTGATGGTCGACGCACTGCGTCGTGCTTCTGCTGGTCGTATTACCGCAGTCATCCCCTACTTTGGCTATGCCCGTCAGGACCGCCGCGTGCGTTCCGCGCGTGTGCCTATCACCGCTAAGGTAGTGGCAGACTTCCTTTCCAGCGTCGGAGTTGACCGTGTTCTTACGGTTGACCTGCACGCCGAGCAGATCCAGGGCTTCTTCGACGTCCCGGTTGATAACGTATTTGGCAGCCCGATCCTGCTGGAAGATATGATGCAGATCGGTCTGGAAAACCCGATTGTTGTTTCTCCTGATATTGGTGGTGTAGTCCGTGCCCGTGCTATTGCCAAACTGCTGAACGACACCGATATGGCCATTATTGATAAACGCCGCCCTCGCGCGAACGTTTCTCAGGTGATGCATATCATTGGTGACGTTGCTGGCCGCGACTGCGTGCTGGTCGACGACATGATCGACACCGGCGGCACGCTGTGTAAAGCGGCTGAAGCGTTGAAAGAGCGTGGTGCGAAACGCGTCTTTGCCTACGCCACTCACCCAATCTTCTCCGGCAACGCCGTTGAAAATCTGCGTAAGTCGGTGCTCGACCAGGTGATCGTCTGCGATACCATCCCGCTTTCTGAAGAGATCCGATCCCTGCCGAATGTCCGCACGCTGACCCTGTCTGGCATGCTGGCCGAAGCGATTCGCCGCATCAGTAACGAAGAGTCTATCTCGGCCATGTTCGAGCATTAATCTTCGCTAAACCGGGCCTGGTGCCCGGTTTTTTTTGCCCGCGCTGGATTAACGCGCTCTCTTTTCGGATATTGTCGCGATAAATTCCCTTAAAACCCCTGGTTTTTGACGCCTCTCACTCTTTTCACAAAACCCTGTGTTCCCCGCTTCTTCCCTGTAGCATTAAATGGTAATTTGCAGCGCCATTTCTCATCAGAAACCCGTCATCATGCGTCTCGATATTTACACTCTGTTTGTTTGCGAGCTCTATGTACTGGGGTTTCTGAGCATCATTATGGTTTTTGCCTGGCTGGGTTCGCAGCGCGATCGCGTGCTGGGTTTTACCAGCCTGTCGCTGATTTTCACCCTGATTTCCGTGTTCCTGAGTAGCCTGCGCAGCAGTGGTTTGCATTTCCTGCCAGTCGCCGTTGGCAATGTTGTCGTGATGCTCGCTTATGGCACATTACTGAATGCATTCCGGCGCTTCTGCGGTAAACCGATCGGCCATCACTGGCTGCTGGGGGCCCTGATCTGGGCGCTTCTCTGCTGTTTTCCGGCATTTTACAACAGCCTGCCCAGGCGGGTAATCGTACTCTGCATCGCCTGCATCCTCTATACCGCGGCCCTGATTCAGCTGATGTGGCAGGCGCGTGAGACGCTGAGAGTCACCTTCTGGCCCGCACAGTTGCTGCTATGGATCCATCTGCTGTTTCATCTGGCGCGCCTGTTTCTGGATAGCGCGATCCCCACTGCGAAGCCGGGCGCGATTGGCGGCTCAGACTTCTCGGTTTACGTCATTCTGGAGTCCATTCTGTTTGTCATCGGCCTGGCGTTTACCATTCTCGCCATGGTCAACGAGCGGATGCAGATCACACTGAGGCAGACTTCGCTGCACGATCCTCTTACCAGCGTGTGGAACCGGCGCGCCCTGTTTAATGAAGCGGAGAAGATTGTGGCACGCTGCCGGCGACTGAACCGGCCTTACAGCGCCATCCTGTTCGACCTGGATCATTTTAAAAGCATCAACGACCAGTATGGCCACCAGCAGGGTGATAAAGTCTTAGTCCACTTTTGCGGGATTGTCAGAACGTTGCTGCCGGCGGAAGGACGCTTTGCGCGCATGGGCGGTGAGGAGTTTGCGGCGATACTGCCCGCGGCGGCAGAAGAAACAGAACGCTGGTGTGAAGCGATTCGCCTGGCAGTCTGTGCGTCGCGGCCCGACACAGTCGCCTATTCGGTCAGCATCGGGTTTGCGACAGCCACGCACTCACAGCAGGGCTTTGAGGACCTACTGGCCCTGGCAGATGCCGCGCTCTATCAGGCTAAGGCCAGTGGGCGGAACCGCACCGAACAGCATCAGCGTCCTGTCGCTATACATTAATGGTGGGAGTCGGGCGATCGGCGACAGCGTTTATCATAGTGACGGAGCCAGTAATAGCGATCTTCTACTTTTTCACGGCCACTGACACGTGCACCCACCAGCCATAATAGTGCACCGATGAAAATGCTTAAAATCGCACCCTGTGCCAGAATCTGCGGCATATTCAGGGTGGGCAACTGGTTAGCAATGGAAACGCCTACGCCCATAACCATCGTGACTAATCCCAGTACCATCAGGCTGTTACCCGCCATACGGCAGTGCTGATGTTTCATACTGAACCTCCATCCATACAGGTTAATAACCGCACACAATGTTAAGTGTCATAAGTTTAGGCAATGGCTGACGTGAACGTTGCGTACTGGATCACACATCAGCCATAAAGGATTGCGTGGCCCTGTCAGCAGCCCGTTGATTCAGATAGAAAATGATTAATCACCGCCCTGAATCATTTCGTGGCTTCTGCTTTGTCATCTCGCGTAGAGCGAAGTAAACTAACGCCCTTTCGCAATAACAGCAGGATACTCATTGTGAGCAGCATTAAACTGATTGTAGGCCTCGCCAATCCGGGCGCTGAATATGCCGCTACGCGTCATAACGCGGGTGCCTGGTATCTGGATCTACTGGCTGAACGTCACAATCAGTCACTCAAAGAAGAAAGCAAATTCTATGGCTACACCGCCCGCCTGGCGATAGCCGGAGAGGATGTGCGCCTGCTGGTGCCGACCACCTTTATGAACCTGAGCGGCAAGGCGGTAGCGGCGATGGCGACCTTTTATCGTATCGCCCCGGAGGAGATTCTGGTGGCGCACGACGAACTCGATCTGCCCCCTGGCGTGGCAAAGTTCAAACAAGGCGGCGGCCACGGCGGCCACAACGGGCTGAAAGACATCATCAGCAAGCTGGGCAATAACAACAATTTTCACCGTCTGCGTATCGGCATCGGCCATCCTGGCGACCGCAACAAGGTGACCGGATTTGTACTGGGCAAGCCGCCCGCCAGTGAGCAGAAGCTGATTGATGATGCGATAGATGAAGCAGCGCGCTGCACTGAACTGTGGCTGAAAGAAGATCGCATCAAGGCGATGAATCGGCTGCATGCCTTCAAACCGGCTTAAACCCCCGAAACGTCGCGTTTCCGTGTATAATGCGCGAAATTTTCATTCGTCTCTGACAGTTCGTCGTCTGGCGCACTGTCCATCCAGTCATAAAGGGTATTAAACCATGGGATTCAAATGCGGTATCGTGGGCCTGCCGAACGTCGGTAAATCCACTCTGTTTAACGCGCTGACCAAAGCGGGTATTGAAGCGGCTAACTTCCCCTTCTGCACCATCGAGCCAAACACGGGCGTTGTGCCAATGCCTGACCTGCGTCTCGATCAGCTCTCTGAGATCGTTAAGCCGCAGCGCGTGGTACCGACGACCATGGAATTTGTCGATATTGCTGGTCTGGTGAAAGGCGCGTCAAAAGGTGAAGGCCTGGGTAACCAGTTTCTGACCAACATTCGTGAAACCGAAGCGATCGGCCATGTGGTTCGCTGCTTCGAGAACGACAACATTATCCACGTCGCGGGTAAAGTAAACCCGGCTGAAGATATTGACGTAATCAATACCGAGCTGGCGCTGTCCGATCTCGACACCTGTGAGCGTGCGATTCAGCGCGTCCAGAAGAAAGCCAAAGGTGGCGATAAAGATGCCAAGGCGGAACTGGCTGCGCTGGAGAAATGTCTGCCGCACCTCTCTGAAGCGGGCATGCTGCGTTCACTGAATCTGGATGCGGATGAAAAAGCCGCCATCCGCTACCTGAGCTTCCTGACCCTGAAACCGACCATGTACATTGCTAACGTCAATGAAGATGGTTTCGAGAATAACCCATACCTGGATCAGGTTCGCGCTATCGCTGAAGCGGAAGGGTCTGTCGTGGTACCTGTGTGCGCTGCGGTTGAGTCAGACATTGCTGAGCTGGAAGATGAAGATCGTGACGAGTTTATGGCTGAACTGGGTCTGGAAGAGCCGGGCCTGAACCGCGTTATCCGCGCCGGTTACGCCCTGCTGAACCTGCAGACCTACTTCACCGCAGGCGTGAAAGAAGTTCGCGCATGGACTATCCCGGTCGGCGCGACGGCGCCACAGGCAGCCGGTAAAATTCATACCGACTTCGAGAAAGGCTTTATCCGCGCCCAGACCATCGCGTTTGAAGACTTTATCGCTTTCAAAGGCGAACAGGGTGCGAAAGAAGCCGGCAAGATGCGTTCAGAAGGAAAAGAGTACATCGTGAAAGATGGCGATGTGATGAACTTCCTGTTTAACGTCTGAATAAAATGTGTTGTCTCATGAGGTTTCATTGAATTTCATGACGACAGAAAAACCCTATAAAATCCACGCGCTTGTGTGGATTTTATATTTCATAGCGTCTTAAATGATTTCGTAGAAGCGCATCAACTATTGAGTACGTCAGACTTCTATATTCATTTAAAGTGAATACAATAACGGTATAATAAATATACAAGGAATCGTTATGCTCACCGATACTCGATGCCGCACTGCAGAAGTGAAAGAAAAGCTCTATCGCCTTGATGATTTAAATGGTCTCAACCTCGAAGTGAAACCCAATGGCAAAAAGGCGTGGCGCTATCGGTTTAAACTTAACGGTAAATCCAGCATGTTTGCTCTGGTTGAGTACCTGCCGGTTAAACTTGCCGAAGCTCGCGAAAAATGCGAGCAGGCGCGTAAACAAGTCGTGAATGGAGTTAGCCCTACTCAGGCTCGCCAGTTAGATAAAATCCGCAAGGTCAAAGACGCATCCAGCACCTTTGAGCTAGTCGCTAAAGAGTAATTGCAGATGAATGACTGGACCGAAATTACCAAAACGCGGCGACTGGATAAGCTTGAACGATTGGCTTTCCCTGCAATCGGTAAGCTCCAAGTCAGAGTCAGTGCCAGCACTGGCGCGTCCTGAGGCCGTTCATGTGCCTACATAAAAAGCGCCTCTTTAAGTTGGCAGGCGGGGTGGAGAAATAATTGCGCTGTGAACGTTCAACATTAATGTGTTTGCAGATGCAATCTGAATACCACTTAAATACATACTTTAATCATGCCAAATCTCTTGAAAAATCATTTCGCAGCAGGAAGATGCTACTCTGACAAAGTCGGCATGTATCTTTTTTTTAGAAAGTCATAGAGCTACGCTATTTTTCTGTTAAAAAGGTATATAATATGCGAAACTCATACAACAAATAAAAGCAGAAGGTCGTTATGTATATTGAAAAATTATTCCTACATGATTCAAGATTGAATATCACTGTAGATAACGTGGAGTTTGGTCGCAAGAACTTTCTCGTAGGCATCTCAGGGTCAGGAAAATCAACAATTCTGAATGCTCTTTATACTTTGGTACAAATAGCTAGTGGAAGTTCTTCTCCAGCCGACACTTGGAGTGTTGTATTTAAAGATAAAGAAAATAGAAAAGTCGAATGGAGTGGAAAATTCTCAAAAAAAGGAGAGTTTGATGAGGACGGCGGTGAGAAAGCCGAGTTAATCGAAGAGAAAATCACTATTAATGGAGCTTCATTTTTACAAAAAAAAGGTGAGGCAATAACATTGGAAAATAAAGAGTTCCCGATCATTGATGCAACTAAGAGCAATTTATATATATTTAGAAACCAAGACTCTTTAAAAAAAATTTATGAATCAATCTCCTCTCTAATTATTTCTGGCGCCCTAGAAGCCAACTCCGGCTCGCTTATGGCTATACCTTATATTTCAAGCGTCTACGAAGATGCAGTTAAAAAGACCTTACTAAACGAAAAGCAATCAATTAAAGATGTGGTTCTAATAAATGACAGGCGATTAGGTGCCAAGGAGAGGATCATATTTTCACACAAATATGATCAAAAAGCCTTTGAGGATTTGGTTTTTGTTTACACTTCGATATTTCCATCTGTCGAGAATATCCTTACCAAACAAATAAGAAATTTAGCGAGCGATTCTAAACATACCAACCATAGAGGCTCTGTAATTCAGCTAAAATTAAAAGACGGCACTTTAGTTGAACAAGGACATATTTCATCAGGAATGTTTAAAACACTACTTGTATTAGCAGATATAATATTATCTCCTGACGAATGTGTTATATTAATGGATGAAATTGAAAATAGTTTAGGCTTGAACTGCTTACAGGAGGTATTGAACGAATTAATCATATCAAACAAACAAGTAATTTTAACAACGCATCATCCTAAAATTATCAACAATGCTCCCAAAAATAGCTGGAAAATAGTAACCAGAAAAGCTAATGAAATTAGTGTTCATGACGCTTCAGTACTAAAATCAAATAATAATAGTCATGATCCTTTCTTTCAATTGATCAATAGCGAAATTTACAAATGTGGGGTATCGCAGTGAAAGCGTATTTTGTTGTCGAGGGGGAGGCTACTGAGCTTTTCGTTTATCCTGAGTGGATTAAAAACTTAAAGCCTGAGTTAACTATATTTAGTGATTATGACGATTTTGCATCCGCAAAAAGTGGGATTTACTTTGTTTCTGGATATGGATATCCAAACATCTTTAAAGAAATCGCAAACGCAGTTAAAAACATAAACAAAATCAAAAATGTGGATTATTTTTGTGTTATCTTAGATGCTGACGAAGATGATGCAAAGATTAGAGAGGAAGCCGTTAAAGAGGTTGTTATTACTGAGAAAATGGTTTCTCATACCAATCTGGAAGTAGTTGTTCAAAACAGATGTTTTGAAACATTTTTGCTCGGAAACCAAAAGTGCTTTTCAAGACAAACAACCAATGAAGAACTTATCAAACTAATTCAATACTATGATGTTTTGAATAATGACCCTGAATTGATGGGGAACTACTCACAAGATTTTACTCACTCTCAATTCCATTTTAAGTATGCAGTGACGATGCTTAGGGAAAAAAGAGTAAGGTATACTAAGAGTAGTTGTGGAGCTGTAGCGGAAAGTTCTTTTTATGAAGCTCTAGTCCAACGAATCAAAAGCACAACGCATTTAGCTAGCTTCAGAAGAATAAATGAAATATTAAACAAGCTTTAATATGAACTTTAGGGTAAGATTTCAAAGCCTTATCCTAAAATCTTAATTAAAAGTGAGATACTGAATCTGCATTGCATTGCAACATCCTTCATTTTTCTCCAATGGATTGGACATAGTATATACACTCCTCTTTTCTTTTATCAACCCGAGCAAACTTCAACTCAACCCAAAAAAAATCTAGGACATTTCACGAAGTATTGTTTATAAAGTATTTCTGAACCCACGCCTCGCAGACCGACAACCATAATAAATCCTTTTTATCAATTTATTTATGTTTAATTTACTCATAGATTTATTAGTATCACCATACCCCTAAAAACATAACGATAATTCCTTTTCATGATTTTAGTTCATTCAGTAAATCTAACACCTGAATAGACAATGGCACAAGATGTGGCCTACGCATTACCCATCCTTTCAGCATAAGCTTTTAAATAGCATTATCTAAATCAATTCCTGACCAGAAGATCTCACATAATTCGATAGCTCCCCCTGTAATCATGAGTAATTTTGTAGCAATCAGAATAAGCCGACTTCTATGGTAACTATTTAAAGCGCGATAAAATTATGTATCTCATTAGCCTATAAGAACGGAAAATGATTAGATTAATGTACTTCAAGAAAAATTCTGAGATTTGCCGCAGAAATAAATACTGCCCTTCATGTAGCTATCGTATAGCGATAAACCTTAAAGTAACGCTGCCGTACTTTACGCATTTTCTCTAACACAGCACAATAAGCAATCCTAAAGGTTTAATTTGCCGACAGGTCTCGCCCTAAATAAGGGAAGATGTTGTTCTGATACGCTTTCATGACGTCAGAGGCATATCCTGCCGACCATTTGGCCGACTTCATCAGGTGCCACTTTGCCGCTATCTTCTCGAACGCGTTTTCAGACTCGGTTTGCAAAGCAATCTTCTGTTCTTTTTAAATTTCAATCGGATTCTTATCTTCGGTGACCAGATTTCAAGCATCGTCACGACGGAAACGGGCATCAGCAAGTGTGATCGTCGGATACACACCCAGCGAGATCATTTTTGGTTTGCCAGCAAAATGATAACCGAATCACTAGCTCTTGCTTCCATTAGATTCTATAAGCAATGGCAACCATTAGTTTTGTGAGCTTCATAAGGTGTCAGAACATCTCATGAAGCTCATAAACCCCCTGCAATCCACGCATCCGCGTGGATTTTTTTCGCCGCCTGTAACAACACAGTGAAGATAATCCTTCACAGCCATTCCGTTCACGGCGTGGCGTCATGAGATGTCAGAATCGTGGAAAACATGCTGAATAACCACAAGCTTTAATGTTGATGAGACATTGCGCGTTTTTTTCGCGCTCAGACAGCACGGGCAGCGTGTACATTACGCCTTGGCTGCCAGTAAGGCCAGCCCGCCCCACTTTACAGCCATCTGTGAGCATCCTGTCAGTCTCAACATGTTTATAGTGAAAAGGTATAGCTGTCCTGCAATATATCATTGCAGGACAGATATTAATAAAAACGCCACGGTATCGCGTGGCGTTTTTATTAACTTAATGTCTTTGCCGGGCGTCATGATCCACGATTGTGCGCGTCATGGCCCTCGCACAATCGTAAATCCCTTCTGGCTGGCGCCCCTACCCTGAGGCTAAACCGGCCCGTTGATCACAGAGAGGCCGGTCACCCGACAGCCTTCTCTGCAAGCCGGTTATTGCCCGTTGCTGCTGGCCTGAATCTGACAGACCTGGAAAGCAGCACCGTTCTCAGGCCGCGTCACCCCCTGTAACGCCGTCACTTAAAGACTCCGGTTACAGGTGACGATATCAGTCACGCTTCCAACGTCGTTATGGATATAGCCTGCACCTAAATCGATATAATAGTGCCCACCACTGCTGTCAGGTTCTGATGACCAGTAGTTGCTGCCGAAGAAACCTGCTCCACTGTAATGCGTCACATTTCCCCATTCATTCCACAACGCGCCGACGCCCCGCGTCTGAGTTGCAACATAGCCTGAGTTCAGCGACATCTGCGCCACCGTTGGCAGGCTGTAACCACTCTGGCTCTGGCAGTAAACATTCGCCTGGTCCCAGGTCATCTGTACTGACTGGTCATTGATGTACCAGCTTTTCAGCGTGAACGCATAACGAATGGTTTTATTTTGCGGGTTTGTGGGTGACCCGGTAATAACAACCTTGTCGCCATTCCCTGTCCCTGTGAAAGTCACGACGCCATTGGTGACGGAGACCCAGCTCACATTTGACGACCAGTTATATTCCGAAGCATCCACGCTGTTTTGAGGAACAATCGTAAAGGTGGCCCCCGCGAAACCGGTTGTAGGGAAAGTGCCTTCCTCACCACTAATACTAAAGGTGTGCGCGTCAGCCTGGGTATTGATAGAGGCAGGCGCTTCTGTTTGCTGCACAATATCATAAGGTGCTGACTCCGCGCTTCCGCTCCAGCTGCTCAGCCTCAGTGACGCCTTCAGGCCGGTGCCCGCCGTAGTCGCTGTATAGGTCGCGGTATAGCTTCCGTCACCGTTATCCCGCCAGCTGCTGCCCGACTTCAGCACCGCATTCCCCACGCTGACCGCGCCCCCCGACAGCAGTGACGCAGCCCCCGTCACCGCGTTGTCCTGTGCATCTTTCAGCGTCACCGTCACCGTCATGTCCGCACCTGCGTTATAGGTCGTCGCATCCGTTCTGATGGCCGACTTCACCTGATCCGGCGCAGCGGCCGTGATGCTGTAGACTGCTGACTCTGCGCCTGCGCTCCAGCTGCTCACCTTCACCGTCGCCTTCAGCCCCGTGCCCGCCGTGGTAGCAATATAGGTCGTCGTGTAGGTGCCGTCACCGTTATCCCGCCAGCTGCTGCCCGACTTCAGCACCGCATTCCCCACGCTGACCGCGCCCCCCGACAGCAGTGACGCAGCCCCCGTCACCGCGTTGTCCTGTGCATCTTTCAGCGTCACCGTCACCGTCATCTCAGTACCGGACACATAGGTGGTGTTATCCACAGCAATCGCCGACTTCGCCTGATCCGCTGCAGCGGCCGTGATGCTGTAGGCGGCTGACTCCGCACTTCCGCTCCAGCTGCTCAGCTTCACCGTCGCTTTCAGTCCGGTGCCCGCTGTGGTGGCCATATAGGTCGCCGTGTAGGTGCCGTCACCGTTATCCCGCCAGCTGCTGCCGGACTTCAGCACCGCATTCGCCACGCTGACCGCGCCGCCCGTCAGCGATGACGCAGCCCCCGTCACCGCATTGTCCTGTGCATCTTTCAGCGTCACCGTCACCGTCATGTCCGCACCTGCGTTGTAGGTCGTCGCATCCGTTCTGATGGCCGACTTCGCCTGATCCGGGGCAGCGGCCGTGATGCTGTAGGCGGCTGACTCCGCGCCTGCGCTCCAGCTGCTCAGCTTCACCGTTGCCTTCAGTCCCGTGCCCGTCGTGGTGGCAATATAGGTCGCCGTGTAGGTGCCATCACCATTGTCACGCCAGCTGCTGCCTGACTTCAGTACAGCGTTGGCAACTGTGACCGCCTCTGACGTCAGCAGCGAAGATGCGCCGGTCACAGCAACATTTTGCTCATCCCTGAGCGTCACGGTCACCGTCATGTCGGCGCCGGCAAGGTAGGTCGCGTTATTCACGGCTATCGCGGATTTTGTCTGCTCCGGCGTTGCTGGCGTGATCGTGTAAGCCGATGACTCCGCGCTTCCGCTCCAGCCACTCAGCTTCAGAAGCGCTTTCAGTCCTGCTCCTGCTCTGCTGGCCCTGTACGTAGCCGTGTAGGTGCCGTCACCGTTATCCCGCCAGCTGCTGCCTGATTTCAGCGTGGCATCCGCCACGGTTACGACCTCTGCCGTCAGCGAGGCGGCGGCACCGGTCACCGCATTTCCCTGTGCATCTCTTAACGTGACGGTTACCGTCATTTCTGCGCCGTCGAGATAGGTGGTCGCGTCCGTTCTGATAGCTGACTTCGCCTGATCCGGCGTGGCCAATGTGATGGCATAGCGTTCCGATTCCGCACTTCCGCTCCAGCCGTTCAGTTTCAGTGTCGCCCGGAGGTTAACGCCCGCCGTGCTGGCCACATAGATCGCCGTATAGGTCCCGTTACCGTTATCCTTCCAGCCGCTGCCGGATTTGAGCACCGCATTAGCGACTATCACGGTGTCTGTTGTCAGAAGTGAAGTGGCACCCGTCACAGCAATATCCTGCGCATCTTTTAGCGTCACCGTCACCGCCATCTCTGCACCGGAAAGGTAGGTGGTCGCGTCAGTGGTTATGGCCGACTGCCCTTGAACTGGCGTGGCTGAGGTGAGCGTCACTGTCGCGCTCAGATTGCCCAGTGCGGTCCCCTTAAAGAGCGGGGTCACGCTGTATCTGCCCGGCACCGTCCCTTTCAGGGTTGCAGTGTAGATCCCCCTGGTGCTGCTTTCTGCTATAGCGCTTTCTGTAATCACCCCACTGGCAGGTGTTTTTCCACTACTGTCGGTGACCAGAAATGTCAGGTTATCCTTCAGACCTGTCAGGGCGTTATCACTGGCATCCTTCGCGACCAGCGTCAGCGTCGAGGTAACCGTGTTATCGGCCGCAATACTCTCCGGATTTGCCGTAAATGTAGACCGCTCTGCATCAGGCAGCGCATCACTGATGGCCACCGTGGCTGAAGAGAGCGTGATGCCACTGACGATCGGCGTCAGCGTGACGTTCTCGACATCATTACCCGCCGTGACGGTCACGGTATAAACGCCCGGTGATTTTTTAGTGATTGCGGATACCAGCGCGCTTTTTAAGACACTTTTAGTCAGGCTGATATCCTGTACATCAACATCCACGACCTGATTGTTTTCATCTCTCAGTGTCAGCGTCAGCACCTGCGTACCCTTTCCGCCCGCCTGCAGTACGCTGCTTGCAGGTGTAAAGGTACTGTACTGTTTGTTAACCTCCGGCGCCTGAACGGTTACCTGAGTTTCACTCCGGTCAGAGCGGTTTCCTTTAACGTCGACGGCGATGCCGCTTATTGAGTAGGTGTTTACCGCCTGTGATGCGAGCTGATAGGCCGGAAGCACCACAGCATACTCTGCGCCATTCTGCACAATCCTGCCGCCAGCGGCGATCAGCGCGGGGGCATCCCAGTCAATCCGGGCCAGCCCGTAGGTTGAGGTCACAGACACCCCTAATGATTTCTGTTCCCCGCTTTACCGGTGATAAGATCCACGGTATGCAGCCTGATGACCTCTTTCTTGCGGTATTCCAGCACAATATTGTTGTTGCGTTCGACCAGATCATACCGGCTGCCCGCCAGACTTCGCATCGCGGCCACGGCCGCCGGGTCCACCTGGCGACGCCACGGCACACCAAGCTGATAATTGATGTTCACAGTAAATCGCGTGTCGTTTTGACCCGACTGCCCCTGCCGCTGCTCTCCTCCCAGCGTAATCAGCGGAACCGGCGTATAGTTAATGCCTGCTGTAATGGCATGCGGATCCTTCTGGCGGTTGTCGATGCCAAACAAGGCGACCTCCCGCCCGTAATATTGCTCGTACGTCAGCTTGATACCCAGTTGCGGCAGTGCAGGCATCCAGGCCTGTGCCCGCACATCCCAGCCGTTTGCCGGTCGCTCCTGATAGTCAGACAGATCAGGTGAGTCTTTCCAGTTGGTCAGGCGCTTATAACCATTGAAACCCAGCTTCAGAAAGTCACGCCAGTACTCAAGACCGGCGCCCGCGCGCGCATGGTCCCGGGAAAGGTCGTAGTCACCAAATAGGTTTCCACCCAGCATATAGGTGGGGGTGAAATAGCGCAGGCCAGTCCCGAGATTAGCCTGGGTCCGGCCATCTGTTCTGTGAAGGCTACCCTGCGCGAAGACCAGGTCACTTCCCTGATCATACAGCGGCATCAACAGGTCAAACTGGGAGTTCTTCAGGGAGAGGTTTTTGTCCGCATCCAGCTGAACCCGGGCGGTACCGAACTGGCTGAGCCACGCCTGAAGCGCGCCACCTGCCTCATTCGTGGCCATGCCGCGCACTCTGGAGGCGGCCGTATCGCTTCTGGCGCTGCCCGCCAGGAAACTCCCTGCCTGAGAAGCATAGCCTGCCACTCTGCGCGCGTGCTCATTGCTGTTGTCATGTCCGGCAGACTTCCCGTCGTGCGTGTCCGGGGGACCCGATGTGTCACCCGCTGAACGCGACGTAAACAAGGGTTTATCCGCTGGTGTGACAGCCGGTACATCCACCTCATCGCCGGGCTTCAGGCCATTCAGTCCGCGTGCAAAAGTGCGGAACTGATTAAGCGCACCAAGCTGTTGTAGTGTAAGGTCATACTTTGCCGCGACAGAGGCTGCCGTTTCATTCTCTTTCAGCGTATAGACACGCGTGCGCTGGGTAAACAGAGAAGCAGGAGGCTGGAGAGAAGCGTGCCCGGCTGTTGCGGCGATGGCAGGCGTGAATGCGATTGCGAGGGGAAAGCTGGCCTGGACAGCAATATTGAGCCAGGCAAGCGGCCGAAAGCAGGTTGAAAAAAAAGTCTGACTGACCGGGTTTGATGCGTATGATTTTATTTTTTTCATTTAAGTCATTACCGAAGAGGGAAAAAACCCGACAAACCCGAGGCCCATAAGCGCAAAGAAAAGCGCAATGGGCTACTGACAATCAGAAAACTTTTTAATAACGGTGAGTAACAAAGCCATACTATATCAGATTAAAACGCGTCATTATAACTGACCACGCAACTTTTCTTCTCATTGAACATCGTAACGTCCTCCCTGCCGCCATCTGCTTTTCATTGATGGACTTTCTGATCGCAGGCTGAAAATCCCTATACCACTAATAATGACAGATTCGGACCCGCCGTTATTCAGTCTATGCCAATCCCGGGGCAGGATTCACCGCCGTCTCTGCTTTATGTCACGCTGACAAATCTGCGACAGTACATCCTGCCGGTAAGTTGATTAAACGGACGGAACAAAGCGCATTTAATTGAAACGCAGTCTGCGGGAGAATCTGCCCAATCACTGATCACCCACACGCGTAACCATTCTTAGTGCTCGCTGGATGAAAAACAGACCGGATACAGAAAATTCATTTCCGGTATGCGACATTCCGGATGGGTCAGACCAGCCTTAGAAAAGCGTTAATTTAACAGAAGCAGTTTAAGGAAGATAACACTAAAAATCATCAGGACGTATGTTCTGTTTAACGACCAGATAGATTTAAAAACCGAGAAGAGATAAATGCATCCTCCCGGTGCAGATGTTCACTGAAAAATCTGACTGGGACAGGCATCAGCTACTGATTTAAATATCGGATGGGAATGTTGCTTTAACAATGCCAGACATCGCACTATTTCCACATCGATATTCTCTGCATCTCTTCTCATTATGAAAGAACGCCCCGTAAAGTCCCTGCATGGCAGTGAAATAGTCTGGCCTGATCTGATGCCCTGCCTGGGCCCGTGTCGTTCGCGGCCTCTGCATTCGGTCGCATACCAACGCGCTATGCCGGTGGTCATGCCTGAAGCGCGTTGCGTTATCTTCCTGACAGGATAAAAATTGCCTCTGCACACCGGGGCAGCACTAAGGAAAAAGATAATCCGGTGACAGGCTGCTATCTGTAGCTGAGGGGAGCCCTGTCCGGATACGCGCTTTCCAGACACCTGCCTGATGAACCCCTGTTACACATACGTCCAGCAGAGGGTGTATATCATCTTCACAGCCGTGCAATTGTTCTGCAGCATGACAAACGCAGAGCCTGCTGTTAACTCTAAAACATTTCCGCCCAAAAAATGATTCAGTGGTTACTCTTCCGCTTAAATGCTGCCGCCAACCGGAGGCTGACTGAGTGCATAATCCCGGTCCTGCAGAATCATGCCCCCCCGCACATGAAAAACGCTCAGAGGGCAATCGTTGTTCAATCTTATCCTGTGAATATCAGGATAAGCATTAATATAAAAGCAATCAGCCTATCCTCTCAACGCGGTCGGGCTTGTGGTAAAAATCACCTTACTGACTGGCTCACCTTTCATTGTCGCTGACATTGCCGACGCCATTTTCATCGGCCCAATGCTTTTATAAAACCAGAGAAAATAGAAACCCTGTTAATACCCCCTTTCTTTTTCATGCGAAATGAGTTTCTGAATATTTTTTTCATGCGTTTAACCTGCGTTTTTTTCGTACTGATATATCCTGCAGGCTCAATAGTTATTTTAGAAAGAAAAATATTTACATTCTGGAAACAAGGATTCTCATATAATACTCGTTCAGTATAGTGAAGCAGAACTGTGAATCAGAAATCTTTATTCTGCCCTCTTAACGTCGGTGAGTAAGTGATGGTGTAAACTGCGCCAGTACGTTTAATGACAATGTCAGAATCCGCTACCGGTTAATTAGCACAAAGCATCTGCCTGACCTTGAGATAAGCGCGAAGATGGCCTTAATATCCTCAGGATTTCATTACGATCACTAACCTTTTCTACTGCGATTTGTCATGCCAACAGCCACTCTGACTGCAAAAAAACCACGCCGGAGCGTGGTTCTGTATAGCAGGTGGCAAGATAACGCCAGGCAGTGTCAGCCGGTCAGAAGAAACCCAGGGGTTCAATGCTGTAGCTGATTAGCAGGTTTTTAGTCTGCTGATAGTGGTCCAGCATCATTTTATGGGTTTCACGACCAATGCCTGACTTCTTATACCCCCCGAAGGCAGCATGTGCCGGATAGAGGTGATAGCAGTTAGTCCAGACGCGCCCCGCTTTAATCGCCCTGCCTACCCGGTATGCGCGATTGATATCGCGGGTCCAGACACCCGCACCCAGACCATAAATGGAGTCGTTGGCGATACTGATGGCCTCCGCTTCATCTTTAAAAGTAGTGATGCCGATGACCGGTCCGAAGATCTCTTCCTGGAAAACCCGCATGCTGTTGTTGCCTTTCAGCAGCGTCGGCTGAATGTAGTAACCGCTGTTGAGCGCATCATCCAGCTTCTCAATGCCACCGCCAGTCAACACTTCCGCCCCTTCCTGACGCGCAACCTCAAGATAAGAGAGTATTTTGTCAAACTGCTGTTGCGAGGCCTGCGCACCGACCATGGTGTCGGTATCCAGCGGATCGCCGCGTTTGATGGTTTTAATCCGTTTCATCACGGCGGCCATAAAGGGTTCATAAATTGACTCCTGCACCAGCGCGCGGGATGGACAGGTACAGACTTCCCCCTGATTCAGGAAGCCCAGCACCACCCCCTCAGCGGCCTTCTCGATAAAGCTTTCTTCCGCCTGCATAATGTCTTCAAAGAAGATGTTAGGGGATTTTCCGCCCAGTTCGACGGTGGACGGAATCAGGCTTTTCGCCGCCAGCTCCAGAATATGGCCGCCGGTGGCCGTAGAACCCGTAAAGGCTACCTTGGCGATGCCGGAATGTGAAGCCAGCGCCTCACCCGCCTCTTTACCAAATCCATGCACGACATTCAGTACGCCGGGCGGCAGCAGATCTTTTATTAAATCCACAAAGACCGTAATCGACAGCGGCGTCTGTTCAGCGGGTTTCAGCACCACACAGTTACCCGCACCCAGCGCCGGAGCCAGTTTCCAGGCTGCCATTAACAGTGGGAAGTTCCACGGAATAATCTGCGCCACTACACCCAGGGGTTCATGGAAATGGTAGGCCGCCGTAAACTCATCGATCTCTGCCGCGCTCCCCTCCTGTGCCCGCAGACAGCCCGCAAAGTAGCGGAAATGATCGACCGCAAGCGGCATATCAGCCGCCAGCGTTTCGCGTACCGGTTTGCCGTTGTCCCAGGTTTCATATACCGCCATCGTTTCCAGATGCTGCTCCAGCCGATCGGCAATTTTCAACAGCAGCAATGAGCGCTGCTGCGGTGAGGTTTTTCCCCAGGCGTCAGCGGCGGCGGTGGCGGCGGCAACTGCGTTATCCACATCGGCTCTGTCCGAGCGCGGGAACTCACCGGCTACTGATCCATTCACCGGCGAGGTATTGGTAAAGTAGTTTCCCCCTACCGGCGCGACGAATTCACCATTAATGAAGTTGCCATAATTCTTTTGTAGCGTAATCAGAGAACCCTGTTCTCCGGGGGCGGCGTAACGCATGGTCATTCTCCTGAAAGATGATTTATGCAACAACAATGAAACTTGTTATTAACATGATGCAACATCAGGAGCGTGTCAGGTCTTTCACGCTGAAACTGTGACCGCTCCGAAGGAATAGGCGTTTCCCTGATAGGCCAGGAATGCTCTGACTTTCCTATGCGAAGCGGCAGCGCGGGAAACTCGTGCAGCAGAGCGAGGTCAACGTGAGGATGATCAGATTACGGAGATGAGTATGCTGGCTTCAGCTATGACGTTAATGCGCACCAAAGCCAATTTCGTGCATCAGTTTATTCGTAACCCGCGCATGATGGGCAGTATCACCCCGTCATCAGAGACCCTCTGTCGTACAATGACCGGGGCAGTCGGGTGGTCTGAAACGTTATGTGTCGCCGAACTCGGCGCTGGCGATGGGGTACTGACGCGGCATATACTGGCGCAGATGTCCCCTGATGCCACGCTGGATGCCTTTGAGATCAGCACCACGCTGGCAGATAATCTTGCCGCCCTCAGCGATCCCCGCATGACCGTGCGCACCTGTTCAGCGGAGTATCTGAATGGCGAGTACGATGCAATCCTCTCCGGCCTGCCGCTGTTATCCTTACCGCCCGAACTGCGCAAAGCCATTCTGCGTGCGGTGTTTAACGCGCTCAGGCCGGACGGCGTTTTTGTACAGTTCCAGTACACATCACTGACCCAACCAGACCTGTCACGTTACTTCACCTGGGAACGTCAGCGGGTGCTGAAGAATGTGCCTCCTGCCTGGGTCTACCGCTGTACGCGTCACTATGCGCCCTGAACCTGCCTGAAAGCTGGGCGTGTCTGTTGCCAGAATGAGACCAGTAACGCACGCGCCCAGTCTTTGCCCTCTATCCTGCATCCGCCGCCCTCTTCAACCGTACCCGACGGCAGACAGGCGTCCATAATCCGCCGGGAGAATTCGGGATGAAACTGCACTGATAAGGCCTGCGGCGAGTAACGCAGAATCTGACACCCATCAAGTTCAGATGTGGCCAGCACCTGAGCGTGAGGCGGCGCGGTGACTACCGACTGGCGATGCGATAGCCAGACGCTGAATCCGGCAGGCAGCTTCTGCAGCAGAGGATCGCGCTGCGCCTGTTCCGTACAGCGAATCGGTAACAGGCCGCGCTCCCAGCCCTGAGGATTGTCCGCTACCGTGCCGCCCAGCGCATAAGCCATCAACTGATGACCGTAACAGACGCCCAGCAATGGCAGGCGATAGTCGATAGCCGCCCGCACCCAGGCGGCGCTGCGTTCACTCCAGTCTGCGTGATCGGTCACCATCGCCCAGGAGCCGCTGAGGATCGCGCCGGAAATCTGGTCAAAATCGGGCAGGGCCTCGCCCAGATGAGGGCGGACAATCAGGTAATCATCCGGCTGCAGATCCAGCGCATCAATGAACCAGCGTGGCTGTTCGCCGATCTGTGCGACAACATCGGCAGGCGGGACTTCAAGCTGAATGATTGCAAGGGGTAAGACGGACGCAGGGTTCATACCGGATCGGATCCTCTCAGAAGTCGTGTGAAATCAGTCTGCCATCAACGGTGTTAAATGTCTTATCGGATGACGGTACAGACGCAGAAAATTTCCGCTGGCGATTAGCGGGATTGCCGGAGTTCGTGCCATCATTAGCAGGCTATGCAAAAACATTGAAAGGAAATTATCGTGGCTGTGCGGCATTTTTTACTGATTCTGATGGTGGTTTCAATCTGGGCCTTTAACAACGTCGCGGTGAAATGGGGCCTGCTTGAGCTGCCGCCGCTGTTTCTGACGTTTATGCGCTTTGTGGTGGTTGCGATCGTGCTGGTGCCCTTCTGCCGCATCACCCGTCAGCAATTGCCCTGGCTGCTGCTGCTGGCCTTCACGTTCGGCTTTATGCACTTCTCGCTTCTGTTCGTCGGCCTGCGCTATACCGATGCCGGCACCGGTGCGATTGTCGTGCAACTGGGCACACCAATTGCGATGCTGCTGGCAATGGCGGTGCTCAAAGAGAATCTGAAGCTGGTGCAGCTGATGGGCATTATGATTTCGCTGAGCGGTGTGGTGGTGTTATCCGGCAGCCCAACGATTCCGTCATGGTGGGTGCTCTGCCTGCTGCTGTGCAGCGCCACCGGCTGGGCGGTCAGTAATCTTATTGTAAAAAAATCACCGCCGATTAAGCCACTGACCATGACCGGATGGATTGCGTTTCTGGCCATACCGATTGTCGGCGGATCAAGTCTGGTGATGGAATCTCACCAGCTTTATGCCCTGCAACATGCCGGCTGGCGCGGCTGGTTCGCCATTCTCTATAGCGCCATCGCATCGTCGATTGTCGCCTATACGCTGTGGTACATGCTGCTGAAGAAGTACAACGTCAATCTGATCATGCCTTACTCACTGCTGACACCGGTTCTGTCCGTACTGATGGGCATTGTGGTACTGGGCGACAGCCTCAACAGCTTTAAGATTATCGGTGCATCGCTGGTGGTGCTGGGTACGGCTATCGCGGTACTGAACCTGCGTAATCTGCGGATGCACGCCCGCTTCCCGCGTCTGCGGCGGCGCTGATACCGCATGCTATGCTTAAAAAAATCCGCCTTTAAGGACATATAGCATGGATCTTACGCTCGCTGGCGCGCTGTGGCAGCAGATGCAGCAGGGATTGCGCGGCCACAACGACATCAGCCCGCTTCCCGCATTTACCGATCTCGCCACCTTCTCTTCTGCCTTTGCCGTCAGTGAGCTGGCGGCCACCAGCACCGGTCTGGCGACACAGGCTGTGGCCGACCTGCTCGCCGCTGCCTGCCCGGATGTCGTCCCTCCGCCCGTTACCGTCAATGTCCGGCTCGCTTCACGCTGGTTTCAGCAGAGCTTCTGTCCACTGAATCGTGCTGCTCCCGCCCTGTGGGACGCCTTCGCAGGTGATTATCAAAGTCACGATGGCTGGATCCGTCTGCACACTAACGCGGCGCATCATCGCCAGGCGATGGAGCGGGTACTGGGCCATCATGCCGATCGCTCCGCGCTGGCACGTCAGGTCCGGCAGTGGCAGGCCAGCGAACTGGAGCAGGCGATTATTGACGCAGGCGGCTGCGCCGCGGAGATGCGCAGTGCCGCCGCGTGGCAACAACATCCGCAGGGTCAGGCGGTACAGCGTGAACCGCTGTTCAGCTGGCAGCGCACGCTTCCGGCACCGGCACCCGCATGGCTGCTGCCACGCGCCCGGCCATTGCTGGGCATCAGAGTCCTGGATCTGACGCGGATTATTGCCGGGCCCGTTGCGACCCGCTTTCTTGCCAGCCTGGGCGCCAGCGTATTACGCATTGATCCTCCCGGCTGGCAGGAGCCGACGCTCGATGAGGAGATGAGCTGTGGCAAACGCCGCGCGGTACTTGATCTGACCCAGCCTGGCGATCGTGAGCAGTTTGTTCGCCTGCTCCGCGAAGCCGACGTACTGGTGCATGGCTACCGGGCCGATGCGCTGGAGCGGCTCGGATTTGATGCAGAAACGCGGCAGGCACTCTCACCGGGTCTGGTCGATGCAGGTCTGAATGCCTGGGGCTGGCAGGGGCCGTGGCGCAATCGTCGCGGCTTTGACAGTCTGGTACAGATGGGCTGCGGGATTGCGGAACGGGGAATGCAGTGGCAGCAGCGCGACAGACCCGTCCCGCTGCCGGTTCAGGCACTGGACCATGCCACGGGCTATCTGCTGGCGGCAGCGGTGCTGGAGGGGTTACGGCGTCGTCTGACAGCAGGACACGGCAGCCAGGTGCGGCTGTCGCTGGCGCGCACCGCCTGGCTGTTGCAGCAGCATTCCACGGAGCAGCGCGCGGGCAGCGACATTGTGCCGCGGATGAAAGATAACCTGCCCTGTTATGAACTCACGCCGTGGGGATTCGGGGTAAGGCTCAAAGCCGCCGCCCGACTGCCCGGCACCCCGCAGCTCTGCGCGACCCCGGGATCGCCGCCGGGCAGGCACCCGGCAGAATGGTGAATCAGGCGTCGTCACCTGATTCGCGGCTTTCCAGCAGTTCGTTATACATCGCCTGAATCGCTTCGCGGCTCAGCATCGCCAGCGTACGGTAAAAGGCGGTACTGGCGTGTGCCTCGACTTTGCCCAGGAACGCGCCGCACCACGGCAGCAGATACGCTTCAAACAGCGCCAGTTGCGCGGCGCTCTCATCTTCTGCGGACTGATCTTCCAGCCAGGAAGCTGCCAGCAACAGCACACCGAAATGGTCAGCCGGCGCATCGCTCAGTGGCATGCCGCGGGAGGTTAAGAATGCACGCACCTCCGGTTCGGTTTTGCCTTCGGGCCATTGTGAGGCGTAAGGCGGCACATTGCAGTCACTGCCCACAAACAGCGCATTGTAATCGGCAGCCAGCGCCTGCGGATCGCTGTTCTGTTGCAGACGCTGGAGCAGCTCGTCCTGCTCCAGCGGCCACTGCGACTGCAGTTTGCCTTCACGCAGCAGCGTGAACAGCGGCACCAGCAGCGGGTCCTGTGGCTGACGATTGAACAGTGAGCCGATTACGCGGCACAGAATGGAAAACTCATTCATGAGTCAGATTTCCTTGAGGCAAAGTAAATTAAAAGTCAGCCAGTTCAGCAATATGTTTGCCGCTACGCATTTCCAGAAAGTCGAGCAGGCGACGCGGCGTGACATTTAACACCCGATCCTCTGGAAAATCTACCTCGCGGGCGATTCGCAGGCAGTGATCGAAATGGCCGAGCGTGAAGGCGGTGTGAGAATCGGAGCCAAACGCCAGCCGTCCACCAGCGTCGCGTACCGCGGCGGCGATAGCCCGGCAGTTGGGTTCGCTGCCCGGCCGCGAATGGGTAAAGGAAGAGTTGTTCAGCTCCAGCGCCACATCGTAACAGGCGGCGGCTTCGGCGATGGCCGGGATATCGACCGGGAATTTGGGGTTGCCCGGATGGCTGATGATATGAACCAGCCCACTCGCCATCGCCGCGATCATAGCGTCAGTGTGATGCTTTCTGTCGCGCGGTGTATAGACCGGCTCGTGAAAACCGGCGACGATTAAATCCAGCGCATCAAGCATCGGCCCGGAACAGTCGATCTCGCCCTGCTGGTTTTTAATATTGGCCTCGATACCCCGCAGGATAGCCACACCGTCAATCACGCGCGGCCAGATACGCATATTTATGAAGTGCCAGTAGTGCGGCGCGTCCGCCATGTCCGGGCCGTGATCGGTAATGGCAAAAAGTTTCAGGCCGTTTTGCTTTGCCTGAGCCACATAGTCATGCAGCGTGCTGTAAGCATGCGTACTGGCGATGGTGTGCATGTGCAGATCTACCGGATACATCCTCTTCTCCTGCTGATTGCCCCTGACAGGGCCGGTTAATTAATAGCCGCGCTCACGATCCACCCTGCCTTTTGGCTGTTCGCCAGCCTGATCCTGCAGAATCGCACGGGCAATAAAGTCGATAGCTTCGTCGATCAAGGTTACCGCCGCATTATGGGGCGTGATCGTGACGCGCGGATGCGACCAGAGCGGATGCGCCTCAGGCAGAGGTTCAACCTGAAAGACATCCAGGGCCGCCGCTTTCAGCTGACCGCTCTCGAGGGCAGCCAGCAGATCGGCTTCCACGACCTGCGCGCCGCGTGCGATATTGAGGAAGAATGCACCATGCGGAAGCTGCTGCAAAAAAGCGTGATCGACCAGATTCACGGTTTCCTGCGTACTCGGCAGCAGGTTGATTAATACCCGCGTCTCCTGAAGAAACGCAGGCAGCGCCTCGCGGCCGGCAAAACTGGTGACGCCGTCAATCTCTTTGGGTGAACGGCTCCAGACACGCAGGGGGAATCCCCAGGTTTTCAGGCTTTCTGCCACGCTCTGCCCCAGCACACCCGCGCCCATAATGCCAACAGTGAACGCGTCACGTCTGTAAGGCGGCAGCGGCTGCCAGCACGCCTGCTGCTGCTGAAGGCGGTAATCGTCAAACCGGCGGAACCAGTTCAGAACGCTCTGCACCGCATACTCCTGCATCTGCCGCGCCATGCCGGTATCCTCCAGCCGATAGAGCGGTACGCTGTCGGGCAGCATCTCTGGCTGCTGCTGCAGTTGTTTCAGGATTTCGTCCACGCCCGCGCCCAGTGCAAAGACACCGCGCAGCGTAGCGCGGCCCTGCAGCATCTCAGCGGGCGGAGAACGGACCAGCGCGTAATCAGCTGGTCGCTCGTCGCCGGGTTGCCAGGCACGTACTTTTGCCTGAGGCAGACGCTGCTGTAAACCGTTAATCCAGGCCGCAGCAGGCTGCGACGGGTGATACCAGATGATCTCCATCCTGCTCTCCTTTTTTCTTTCAGCGTCCAGGAAAAGCGGCAGGAGAGCAAGAAAAAAACCGGTGGTAAACGCGGTTTTTTCCCTGCAAATAATTCCTGCCGCTTCACATTTCCGGCTCGCTTCAGGGTGAAGTGGCCAGATAAGGTCTAAAGTTGGTCGTGTGGTCAATACGTTACACGCGGCCGCATTTCGGACAAGGAGAAAAACCGATGATAAAAACTGAGGTAAACGCCGCTGAACGGCGTCAGCGTTATGCACCTTTTCTGCTCACCTTTCTGCTGAGCGTCCCCGCTTTCACCGTCCAGGCTGACGAAAGCAGCCGCATGCTGAATAATCAGCCGCAGCCGCCGGATATTCGCCTGGGCCCGCTGTTCAATGCCGTGCAGCAGGCAAAATTCTATCCGGACCAGAAAACCTTTGCGGATGCGGTGCCGAAATTTGACCCTTCTTCGATTCTGGCTGACTGGCAGATGCAGAAGAAACAGCGCAATTTCGACCTGAAACGCTTTGTCGATGCCAACTTTACCCTGCCCGCCGCGGGCGACAAATATGTGCCGCCAGCCGGTCAGAATCTGCGTGAGCACATTGATGGCCTGTGGCCGGTGCTGACGCGTACGGCCAGCAGCGCGGGGCAGTATGACTCACTGTTGCCGCTGCCTGAACCTTATGTGGTACCGGGCGGACGCTTCCGTGAGATCTATTACTGGGACAGCTACTTTACCATGCTGGGCCTCGCCGAAAGCGGACACTGGGATAAAGTGCAGGATATGACGGATAACTTCGCCTCCCTGCTCGACCGCTACGGTCACATCCCTAACGGTAACCGGAGCTACTACCTGAGCCGTTCACAGCCCCCGTTCTTCAGCCTGATGGTTGATCTGCTGGCAACACACGATAACGGCCAGGCCTATACCCGTTACCTGCCTCAGCTGCAGAAAGAGTATGACTACTGGATGGCAGACAGCGATAACGTGGCGGCAGGCGCGGCCAGCAAACGGGTGATTAAGCTGGCAGACGGTACACTGCTCAACCGTTACTGGGATGCGCGTGACGTACCGCGAACCGAGTCCTGGATGGATGACATCGCTACCGCGCAGAAAGCGCCTCAACGCAATAAAGCAGAGCTCTACCGGGATCTGCGCGCCGGTGCGGCCTCGGGCTGGGATTTCAGTTCTCGCTGGTTTACCGACGCGCACAATCTCTCCACCATCCGGACCACACAGCTGGCCCCGGTCGATCTCAACAGCCTGCTGTTCCATCTGGAGCAGACGCTGTCAAAAGCCTACCAGATGAACAAACAGACCGATCTGGCGAAGCAGTTCGCCGACCGGGCCGGGAAGCGCCAGGCCGCTATCAACCGCTATCTCTGGGACAGCAAACAGAACTGGTACGCCGATTATGACTGGCAGAAAAAGCAGGTCCATCCCCAGCTGACCGCCGCGGCGCTCTTCCCGCTCTATCTGCAGGTCGCCAGCGATAAACAGGCGGAAAGCACCGCCCGTGCGGTGGAAAAACAGCTGCTGAAGCCGGGTGGGCTGGTCACGACCACGGTGAACAATGGTCAGCAGTGGGACGCTCCAAACGGCTGGGCTCCGCTGCAGTGGGTCGCCGTCGAAGGACTGGAACATTACAACCAGCCCAAACTAGCGAAAGAGGTGGGACTGCGCTTCCTGCAGAACGTCCAGAACACCTACGACCGCGAGCATAAGCTGGTTGAGAAGTATGTCGTTGAGGGTAAAAATCTTGGCGGCGGTGGCGGCGGTGAATATCCGCTGCAGGATGGTTTTGGCTGGACCAACGGTGTCACGCTGAAGCTGCTTGATAAATATTGTCCGAAAGAGAAAACCTGTAACAGCGCCCACGATATTCCTCAGGCGTCAGCCTCTCAGCCCTGATTCTCTCTGAATACCTCTGGCCCGGCTGGAGGTATTCTCACTTCACTTCAGCGAATTTTACTTGACGTTCTCTCATCCACAGGCAAAATTGCAGCGTTTTTACAAAAGGTAATAATTCTCATTATGATAATGAGATTAGCTATCAAGAATATTATCCACCTGCCTGATCGCTTTGTTAAGAAAGGAATTTCGATGAAACTGTCATTGCCGCTGAAAGGTTATGTTCCCCTCTGCACTCTGGCGCTGGCCACGCCTGTTATGAGTTACGCTGCCGATATGGTGGTGACGGCTCAGCCGCAGGAAGATGCGAACTCCCCTACCCGGGGCTATCTGGCGACCACCAGCCAGGGCGCAACCAAGAGCGATCGATCGCTGGTGACCACGCCACAGTCCATCTCAGTTGTGACGCGTCAGCAGATGCAGGACCAGGGTGCCCTGACCCTTAATCAGGCGCTGGGCTACAGCTCGGGCGTCTTCACCAATTTCGGCGGTGCCGCCACCCGTTACGACACTATTTCGCTGCGCGGCTTCCATGGCGGCGATACCGATAATACCTTCCTCGACGGCATGCGGCTGATGAGCGACGGTGGCAGTTACAATATATTCCAGGTGGATAATGCCTTCCTTGAGCGCATCGACGTGATCAAAGGCCCCTCATCGGCGCTTTACGGCCAGACGGTGCCTGGCGGACTGGTCAATCTGGTGACCAAACGCCCTCAGTTCGCGGAGGAGGGCCATATTCAACTGCAGGCGGGAAGCAACGCGACCACCGGCACGATGTTCGACTACACCAATGCGATTAACGACCAGTGGGCGTACCGTCTGACCGGCGTGACCCGCAACAGTGATACCCAGTACGATCATACCCGCGAAGAGAAATATGCGCTGATGCCGCAGCTGATGTGGCAGCCGGATGAAGATACCCATCTGATCCTGAAAGCCTATCTGCAGAAAGATCCTTCTGGCGGCTATCACGGTTCCGTTCCGGGTGATGGCAGCCTCACCGAACACAACGGCTACAAGCTGAGCAAAGGATTCTATGAGGGCAACAGCGACCTCGATCAGTTCAAACGCCGCGAGCAGATCTACAGCTTTGATTTTGCCCATCGCTTCAATGACGTCTGGTCTTTCTCCTCGACCGGCAGCTACAGCCACTCAAATGTCGATCTCGATCAGGTTTATCAGTCTGGCTGGGATGAAAATAATCCCGACCTGCTGAACCGGGCTTACTCCGGTGAGCGCTCATCGCTCTCTGCATGGTCCACCGATAACCGCTTACAGGCGGAGTTCGACACCGGCGAACTGGAGCACCGCGTGACGCTGGGTGCCGAATATCACCGCTACAAGAATGAGATCTCCACCACAGGTGGCTCGGCTTCACAGCTGAATGCCCTGACCGGCGAGCAGGTCGGTGAGATGCCAGCCTATACCTGGGCGGATAAAACCCGTCGCTACTACCAGACCGGCCTCTATCTGCAGGATGAGATGAAGCTGGATCGCTGGCATCTGGATCTCTCTGGCCGGTACGATCGCATCGTCGCGAATAACAGCGGCAGCGATCGCCGTCAGGATGATCATATCAGCGGACGCGCCGCCCTGCTCTATGCCTTCGACAATGGTATCTCACCCTATATCAGCTGGAGTCAGGCAATTACGCCTACCGCGCTCACTGACCGCAGCAATAACCTGCTGAAACCGACCACCGCTGAGCAGTATGAGGCCGGCGTGAAATATCAGCCGGTTGGCACACGCGATCTCTATACCGCTGCGATTTATGATCTGACGCAGAAAGATGTGTCAAACCGCGACGTGCTGACCTCGACGTTCACGCCATCGGGCAAAGTGCATTCCCAGGGCATAGAGCTGGAAGCACGTAATCAGCTGACGCCGCGTCTCAGCACCGTAGCGAGCTACACGCTGAATCATCTGCGCTACAAAGATTCGGTAGATGGTAATGATGGGCACACGCCTTACATCACGCCAAACAGCATGGCGTCTCTCTGGGGCCACTATGAGTTTGATTACGGTCTGAGTGCAGGCGCAGGCGTACGCTACATCGGTAAACAGTGGGCGGACAATGAAAATACCACCCGCGTTCCTTCTGTGACACTGTTTGATGCGTCTGTGAAGGCCAATCTGGGTGTCTGGAACAGCAGTCTGAAAGGTGCCTGGCTGCAGGTTAACGCCAATAACCTGACTGACCGCACGTATGTGGCGGGCTGCTATGGCACAGGCTTCTGCTATCGGGGCGCGGAACGCAGCGTGATGGCGACCGTGGGTTACGACTTCTGATAAGCATGTAACAGATAAAAAAAGGGGACGAATCGCTTCGTCCCCTTTTTATTGAAACTGTACCGGTTAACTGCGTACTTTGCGGTAGATAAACAGCACCACGATGGCACCGATCACTGCCACGACAAAGCTGCCGAAGTTAAACCCGTCAACGCGACCGAAGCCAAACAGTGTACTGATCCAGCCACCTACGACGGCACCGATAATACCCAGAACGACCGTCAGAATGAAACCGCCACCATCTTTACCCGGCATAATCCACTTCGCCAGAATACCCGCGATTAAGCCAAAGACGATCCAGGAAATAATACCCATCTGTTGCTCCTTCCTTTTTATGATTAAATCGTGAACGCCTGATTAATCAAGCGGTTTACTGCGATAAGTATAGACAGCTTTTCAGGATATGCCTGTCTCTGCCCCCCTTTTTTCGGGCTGGCCTGGCTAAAGCTTTTTATACCTGCGCCGATAACCGTGACGAGGCAGAAAACAGTGCAGAATAATGACCCTCTTGTGGAGCAGGATGTGAAAGAAACCGACCAGGAACAATATCTCAAACGTGGCACGCTGGCGGTTCTGGGCGTGATGAAAGATCTGCTTCGTGCGCAGACGCCACTTCTGGTCAGTTTTCCGCGCGGACAGTTTATCAGCCGGATGCTGGCGGCTGATGAAACGCGCCTGGTGTTTGATCTCGGCAGTAACAATCTGGATAACGATTACGCCCTTAACAGCGAAGATCTCAGCATCACCGCCGAAACTTACGGCGCAAAGGTGGAGTTCAGCCTTACCGCATTGGAAAAAGTGGAATTTGATGGCCTGCCCGCTTTCAGCGCGCCGCTGCCTGAGCTCCTGTGGCAGATTCAGCGCCGGGAATTTTTCCGCGTCACCGCCCCGCTTGAGCCGCAGTTCTGGTGTCATACCGTCTGGCCGGATGGCACGAAAACGCGGCTGCGATTGCAGGATCTGTCGCTGGGCGGCATCGGCGTACTGGTGGATGAGGCGCTGCCGGAAGGCTTGCAGAACGGCGACAGCTTCAGCCAGTTTCGGGTTGAACTGGGCGAATATGGCCATTTTGAGGTGCCGGTCAGGCTGCTGCACATCGGCGAACGCAGCGTGGTGACCCGCAAAAACGAAACCCGCACCACACCCCGGCTGAGCTTTCGCTTTGCCACGCTGAATCCCGCGCAGGAGCGGCAGCTGCAGCAGATTATCTTTGCTCTAGAGCGGCTGGCTCGCGATAAATCGACCCGTTTTCAGTAGCGGCTTCAGGGATGCGCCCCGCGAACGGCGCGTATCCAGGCTATGCTTCTTGCTCGTTTCTTTTAAACCGGAACCCAGCAAGGAGATTCTCCCCAATGGAAAACTGGCTCTCTTCACGTCGTTTTCACACCCTCTTTTTTAATCAGGACCTCTGGATCAACAGCGCCATCGTGGTGGTGTCGACCCTGGTGATCTACTGGGTACTGCGTACCCTGATTCGCTTTATCTCCCACCGGATTGCTCTCTACAGCGAACATCGTCACGTTCGCGCTACTGCGATTCTGGTGGAGATACTGCGCAGCACCAGCCAGACCCTGCTACTGATTTTTTCACTGCTTATTGCCCTGAAGTTCGTCGATCTGCCTGCCTCCTGGAGCGTAACCATCTCGCATGGCTGGTTCCTCGCGCTGATTGTGCAGCTCGCGCTGTGGATCGACGGTGGCATCCGGCTCTGGCTCAAGAGTCTGTTACGCGATCCGCTGCATGTGCGTAATCCGGTCACCACGGTGATCCTGGGTATTCTGCTGCGGGTGGTGGTCTGGGTCATGATGCTCCTCGCCATCCTGTCGAATATGGGTATCGACATCACCGCGCTGGTCGCCAGTCTGGGCGTGGGCGGTATCGCAATTGCGCTGGCGATTCAGACCGTGCTGAGCGATGTGTTTGCCTCACTGGCGATAGGCTTTGATAAGCCGTTTGAGCATGGTGACTTTATTGTTTTTGGCGATATTGCCGGTTCCATTGAACATATTGGTCTGAAAACCACCCGCCTGCGCAGCCTGAGTGGTGAGCAGATCGTCTGCTCAAACACCATCCTGTTACAGCAGACGATCCACAACTACAAGCGCATGCAGCAGCGCCGCATCGTCTTTACGTTTGGCATCAGCTACGCGACACCGTCTGAGCGGGTGCGTGAGATCAGCCCGCTGGTGAAATCAATTATTGAGGGCGTGGAAACCACCCGCTTTGACCGTGCCCACTTCCTGGCGTTCGAGGACTCAAAGCTGACCTTTGAAGTGGTCTACTACGTGCTGGACGCCGATTACAACAAATATATGGATATCCAGCAGGAGATTAACCTGCAGCTGATGGCGGCCCTGGAGGAACGTGATATTCGCTTCGCCTTCCCGATTCGTCAGGTAGAGTTCAGCGGTGGTAATCTGCCGCCGGTGGATCTGGTGGCGGTGGAGAATGACGAGGGCGATGTGCGCAGAATGGCGCGCTGATCCCCTGAACCTCTCTCCGGCAACGCGGGAGTGAAGCCGGTGCGGCACAGCGTGAGCCCGCACCGGCTGTTCGCCTGACATCTCACCTCTTTCCTGGCAAGCGTCACGGCTATCCGCACTGCTGCCGGGGCTGACGGCGTGCTGCCCCCCTCTCAGGACGCGGATTAATGCGGTTGAAAACGGCAGCGTGCAACGGCGTCGATCCAGCCCTTGTACGCCCTCTGCACAGACTGCGCATGCGCCTCACGCGGCATGATTACGCTACCGCCCTGCAACGCCTGCATATCACTGCCCTGCTGCCACCATCCCAGTAGTCTGCCTGCCAGCAGTGCGGCCCCCAGCGCGGAAACCTCGGCGGTCGGCACCCGCTGCAGCGGTCGCTGTAGCACATCAGCCTGCAACTGCATCAGCCACTGATTTTCGCTGGCGCTGCCATCTACGCAGAGCGCCGGCAGATGCTGGCCGCTGGCCTGCTCCATCGCGAAAAAGACGTCGGCGATCTGCCAGACGATAGACTCCAGCGCCACCCGCGCCAGTACTTCTGGTGTCGCGGCATCCGTCAGACCACACACCATGCCACGCGCCTGCAAATCCCACCAGGGCGCGCCCAGCCCCGACAGCGCCGGAACGAAATAGACGCCCTGATTGTCGTCACAGCGTTGCGCCATCGCGGTCAGTTCACGCGGGTCCTGCACGCCCAGCATTCTTCCCAGCCAGGCCGCGCCAGACCCGGTATGGGTGATGTTGCCCTCAAAGGCGTAGCGCAGCGTGCCGTCGTGCCAGGCGACGGTGGTGCTGAGACCATTCTCCGTCAGCAGTGGCGTCGCCATCGACATCATCAGTGACGAGCCGGTACCGTAGGTGGCCTTGACCACTTCAGCCTCTCCCCGCCGCTGCGCCTGGAGTGCGGCATGGGAGTCACCGATGCGTGCCAGTATCGGTGTGCCTGGCGCCAGGCCCGGGATATCATTCACTGCCACCACGCCCTGCTGGCTGGCGGACGCGACAATACGTGGTAACGCAGCGCGCGGCAGATGAAACAGCGCCAGCAGTTCGTCGTCCCAGTCGTTCAGGTGCAGGCTATAGAGCTGGGTGCGCGAGGCATTGGCGTGATCGGTCACAAAAACTTCACCGGCACTGAGCTGCCAGCTGAGCCAGCAGTCCACCGTGCCGATGCAGAGTTCCCCGGCCGCCGCCCGCGACGGGCCATCAGGGATAGTGGCCAGCATGTCGCCCAGCTTGGCGGCCGGAAACATCGGGTCAACCGCCAGTCCGGTCAGACCGGTAATGCGTGGTGCTTTGCCTGCCTGGTGCAGTTCGCGACAGCGAGCCTCAGAACGCCGATCCTGCCAGCTCACCAGCGGCGTCAGCGGCTGACCATCATGTCGCTGCCAGATCAGAACCGATTCGCGCTGATTGCTGATCGCTACCGCGGCCACGGGTGCGCCGCCACAGGCCGTCAGGCATTGGGTAATTGCCTCTCTGACCGCCTGCCAGATCGCCAGCGGGTCCTGTTCTGCCAGCCCTGGCTGCGGATGCTGAAGGGTTAAACTCTGGCTGCTCCGGGCCACTACACGTCCCTCACGATCAACCGCAATCGCCTTGGCGTTGGTGGTGCCTTCGTCTATCGCCAGAATCAGAGGGCCCGCCATCACTTTTCTCCTGCGCAGAGACGCGCTGCATGATTTACTACGCTGCTGGCATCAATGCCATGACGGGCGCGGGTGGAGGCGCGATCGCCTGCAATCGCATACTCGCCATCCGCGATGCCCAGCCGTAATAGCCGGATGCCGCAGCCGCCCTCTGCCAGCAATTCGGCCACCAGACTGCCGACACCGCCATTCACGTTATGTTCTTCCACGGTGATCACCGCTGGATAGTGATTTAACAGGTTGCGAAGCTGTTGGGTATCGCAGGGTCGGATTGATGGAACCGCGATCACACCCGCTGAAATCCCCCGTTCAGCCAGTTGCTCTGCGGCGTGAACCACCTCATGCACCGTCGAGCCCATTGCCACCAGCGCGATGTCATGGCCTTCGCGCAGTGTGTCGATAGCACCCGGCCTGAACCGGTAGTTTTCATCATGCAGCTGCGGCAGATCTTTGCCATCCAGACGGATATAGACCGGACCGACATGATCCAGGGCGTAATCGATAATCTGACGACACTCCAGCGGGCAGGAGGGGGCATAGATCTCGATATTGCCAAAGCCGCGCATCACCGCAATATCATCAATACTGTGGTGGGTGCTCGCCAGCGGACCATAGCTGGCACCGGCGTTGAGCCCGAACAGTTTAACATTGGTGTTGTTGTAGCAGACGTCGACTTTCACCTGCTCATTGGCGCGGGAAACCAGAAATGGCGCGGCATTACAGGTCACCGCGACCTTGCCGCCCAGCGCCAGACCCGCTGCGGTGCCGACCAGCGTCTGCTCAGCGATGCCGACGTTAATCAGCCGATCGGGAAAGGCTTTAATAAAGGGCGCGATTTTAGCGGTGGAGGTGGAGTCCGCCACGACCGGCACCAGGTCCACGCCGCGATTCACGGCGTCGATAAATGCCGTGACCATGACGCTGGCTAAATGTTGTGCATTACTCATCTTTCAGTTCCTCCAGTGCCTGTGCAATTTCTTCGCCTTTCGGCACCCGGTGATGCCATTCAGCTTTACTCTGGATAAAGGAGACGCCAAAGCCTTTTTCGGTATGCGCGACGATTACCTGGGGTTTGCCGTTCTGCGGCAGGTTTTCAAGGGTAGTGACCACCTCGGCCATGTCGTTGCCGTTGCATTCCGTCACCTCCAGACCGAAGGCGCGCCATTTTTCCGGCAGTGGATCGGTATTCATGATGTCGCGGGTCGGCCCGGCCAGTTGCAGCTTGTTTTTGTCGTTGATGATGATCAGGTTGTCGAGACCGTAATGGGCGGCGACCAGCGCCGCTTCCCAGTTACTGCCCTCAGCCAGCTCACCGTCGCCGGTGACGACAAAGATGCGACGCGAACTGTTGTCTTTTTTCGCCGCGATAGCGAGGCCCACTGCTACCGGCAGGCCGTGTCCCAGTGCGCCGGTGTTTAACTCAACGCCCGGCGTTTTCTGCCGCACCGGATGGCCCGGCAGAGCCGAGTCAGCATGCTGATAGGTGGCAAGCCAGTCGGTGGGAAAGTAACCTGCTTCAGCCAGTACGCAATAGTAGCCACCAACCGCATGCCCTTTTGACTGAATATAGATGTCGCGCTGGTCGTCCTCGGTACGATCGGCTGCACAGTTCAGAATACGGAAATAGAGTGCGGTGAGGATCTCAACCTGAGAGAGATCGGCACCCGTGTGGCCGCCCGCCGGGCTGCCCGCATTTAGCTGGATAATACGGCGGCGGATAGCGCGTGCCCGGCGCTCCAGGTCCACGACCGGAAGATTGAAAGGATTCATACTCTGCCTCTGAATTTTAAGTCGGTTGTGAATATATATTCAAGACACTGACAAAAATCAGTCGCAGCAGACAGGGCTGGCGACCTTACTCTTTCAGTGTTCAGATGCGTCTGCTGCTAAGCCGTCAGTGGCATACCGGACGTCGCTGTTGTTACTTCCTCAGTTAGTGCTTTCTTTCCATCAGCCTCCCCTCCTGAGGCATTCGATTTGAATCTGAGCATCGTGCCCCCCACTGTGAGACTTCACGTATACCCGTCATGAAACTCGCGGTAACGATATGAGGTGAGTATCCCCCGCTGGCCCACCCTGCCACCTGCTTCAGGCGATTGGGCGAAAAGTAAATCCGACGGGTCAATCCCGTCAGAGCACAGCAAATCGATTTTCCGCTTGAATATATATTCATCATCGATTTTATATGCATAATGACTATGCGCCTGCGCAGTGGCGGCGTCCAATGCGCGATCGTCAAAAAGCGAAAACGATCACAAATTAGCCTGCGTTGTGATTTTGATCATCCTGGTTAACAATACCGTGCAGAGTCAGAGAGGGAAAAACCGATGGCAAAACAGGACGAACAGCGACTGATGGTAAAGATTGCCACCCTTTACTATGTTGAAGGGCTGAAGCAGTCAGAGATTGCGCAGTCGCTCACCCTATCGCAGTCGTTTGTCTCACGCATTCTTAATCGCAGCGTGAAAGAGGGGGTGGTCAAGATCAGCGTGATGCCGCCAGCCAATGTCTATCCGGAGCTGGAAAAAGCGATTGAGCAGACCTATAACCTGCCGCAGGCGATCGTGGTGGATGTGCCCGATCAGGCCTCTCCGCTGCAGATTAAGCAGGCGATTGGGTCGGCCGCCGCCCACTATCTTGAAACCCGGCTACGCCACGACGAACTGATTGGCATCTCCTCATGGAGCGGCACAATCCGGGCGATGGTGGATGCGCTGCATCCGCTGAATGGCGCCTGCAAAGGGGTGATCCAGCTGCTGGGCGGCGTTGGCGCGAACGGCAACGTGCAGGCGACGATTCTGACGCAGAATCTGGCGGCGCTGCTCAACTGCCCCGCCTGGCTGCTGCCGTCGCAGTCGATTGAGCATTCGGTCAGCGATCGCCAGCGGTTGTCGGCGAATGCCGAGGTGGCTGAAGTACTGAGCAAGTTTGATCAGGTCGATCTGGCCATTGTCGGCATTGGCGATCTGGAGCCGTCTGCCCTGCTGCGAAATTCAGGCAACTATTACGACGGCGGGATGCTACAGACGCTGGCGGCGCGTGGCGCAGTGGGCGATATCTGCCTGCACTATTTCGACGCCTGCGGGCAACCGGTGCTGAAAGACGAAGAAGATCCGGTAATCGGAATGGAGCTGGCGCAGGTGAAACGCTGTCCACAGGTTGTCGGGCTGGCAGGTGGACGGAAAAAGCCCAGGCCATCCGCGGGGCACTGCTGGGCGGTTACATCAACGTGCTGATCGTCGATTATCCTACGGCGCGGCTGCTGCTCACGCCGCAGGTCTGATTACGCCGCTCAGATAGTGCGGTACGCGGTAGTGACTTTCCACAGATAGCGCGGTGCCTGCGCCGCCGGATGTTTGTTCTGTACGTGCTGATAGAACTCATCAGGTGACATGGCATTGATCATCGCAATCGCCCGATCGCGGTCGCGGGAAAAGGTCCGCAGCAGCGCACCGGCTCCATTAGCGTAGGAGACGATGGTGGCATAGCGCAGTGTCAGGGGATCGCGGATGCCTGAAAGCGCAGAGTCCTGCAGGATGCGGATATAAGCGGTGCCGATATCAATATTTTTTGCCGGATCGCGCAGCTCTGCATTAGAGGGCTGTCCGCGGCGCCCCAGCGTGCGGTAAACCTCACGTCCGGCGGTTGAGGCTTTGATCTGCATCAGCCCTACGGCGTTGGAGCGGCTGACAACACCCGGATTTCCACCTGATTCGACACTGATAATGGCGCTGATTAACTTCTCATCAACGCCATAATGACTGGCGGCATCTTCGGTAAACATGGCCCAGGTGCCATTGACGCTGGACGGCGGTGCCTGAGTTAACGGCGTGTTGCGCTGTTTGACAATCTGATGCGGTGGCTCGCTGGAACAGCCGGTCAGGAGCAACGCTGAGAGTATAAGGTGTCGGATTTTCAGCAATTTTTCGTCTCTTCGCTGTGGTGGCGAATGCTATCATACCCAGACAGCCCGGGAGCAAAATTACCGTTTATCCTAAATGCACTAAAATCTGGCATGTACCGTGACTTCAGCAACGCTTTTCGCCATCATCGCGGTCAGTCGGGAGCTAACAGCAGGAAAGTATGATGATTTCACGTTCAGTCCGTCTTATTTCCCCCTCCGGTTACTGTCACAATCAGCCTGCGGCGCTGCAGGGCATCGCGCGGCTGCGCGCGGCGGGCCATCTGGTTGAAAACGAGCAGGTGATTACCCGGCGGTTTCAGCGCTTTGCCGGTACAGATGCGGAGAGGCTGGCAGATATTAACCAGCTTGCCCGTCTGGCTATCCTGCCCGACGTGGTGCTGGCCGTGCGTGGCGGTTATGGCGCCAGCCGCCTGCTGCCGTCGATCGACTATACCGGTCTGCAACGCCGTCTGCTGAATCAGCCGCTGGCGTTATGCGGTCACAGCGATTTCACCGTGATCCAGCTGGCGCTGCTGGCACAGGTGGGCCTGATTACCTTTAGTGCACCGATGCTGGCCGGTAATTTTGGTGCCGCGACCTTATCTGAATTTACCCTTCACCACTTCTGGCAGGCATTGACATCCCCGACGGTTGAGGTGAAATGGCAAAGCGAAACGCCGGATGAAGGCGAGTGGCAGGGCACGCTTTGGGGTGGGAATCTGGCCATGATCTGCTCCCTGATTGGCACGCCCTGGATGCCGCAGATCAACAATGGCATCCTGGTGATCGAAGACGTTAATGAGCATCCGTTCCGCATTGAACGCATGTTAATCCAGCTGGAGCAGAGCGGCATTCTGGCGCGTCAGCGGGCGGTCATCACCGGCAGTTTTACCAGCACGGCGCTGTCGGACTATGACAATGGCTTTGACTTCAGCACCGTCTGGCAGCGGCTGCGCGACACCACCGGTCTGCCGGTCATCTCCGATCTCGATTTCGGTCATGATACGGATACCGTAACGCTGCCGCTGGGCGCCCGCGCGCAGTTAGCCGTCCGTCAGGGGCAGGCGCAGTTACAGGTAACCGGGCATCCCGTTCTGCGGGAATAGTGAATGTTTCAGGAGATCGACATTGAAGCCGTTGTATGACGATTTGTGGATCTCAACCCCGGAGTTTCCGGTGGAAGATGCCGTTAACGATCTGATGATGCATGGTTTTATGCTGCGTCACCCGCGCGGCAACCTGCTGATTGGCCGGGTAGAAAACCTGCTTGATCACGAGGTGCTGGCCGATAGTGGCGGCGTGATCCGTCACTATCTGACCCACTGGCACGAGTCGGCGCCAGGAACAGCTGTAATCCAGCAGCGATTCAGCAGCGCACTTTACTGCCACAGCCGATCGCTGGGCCCGATAAGCCGTTTTGCAGAGCCGGACGATACCTTTACTCAGCCGGACACGCACTTCGGGGATTTTCATCTGCTGCCGACACCCGGCCACACGCCAGGCAGCGCCAGCTATCTTTATACTTCGCCCCTGGGTATGACCTATCTGTTTGTGGGCGATACGGTGACACGCGCGCATGACCAGTGGGTCACCGTTCTGGTGCCGGACAGCAATCCGGCTGAACTGAGCAGAACGCTGGATTTTTATCGCTCGCTGCGCCCTGATGTCGTACTGATGAGTACCACGCGCGGGCATCTTTCCTGGAATACGGTCACGCTGCAGAGCTGGCTGGCGGCGATTGATGAAGCCGAGCAGCATCCGCTGGATCTGCGTCAGCAACCACTGTTCTGATCAGAGTTCTCTGGTCAGATAGTGCCGCTGGTAATGCAGGATGTAGTTCCCCAGCGTGAGCCGCAGCGTGTAACCAAGCTTTTCGTAAAAAGGGCGAGCCTGGAAACTGGCCGTATCCACCTGCGCATAGCGGCATCCTCGCCGCACTGCCTCCTCTTCAGCCGCCCGCATCAGCCGGGTGCCCACGCCCTGACCGCGTAGCGTTTCGCTGACCCAGAGCATATCAATCCGCAGCCAGTTGCCGGCCGTCGAGCCGGTCAGCCCGGCCAGTTTCCTGCCCTGCTCATCCCGGATAAAGACGCCGATCGAACGGATTTCGTCCGCGTCAAAGAAGCGGCTGTTGTGCGCTTTCAGGCCCAGCCGGACCTCATCCAGATCCTGTGCGGTGACATTATCGGTAATCTCAGGTTGCATACTGGCTCCCGGTTAAGAATCGGAACGCTGGCGGTCGTCGTAGCGTTCAAGGCTCAGCGCATCCACATCGCGTTTTTCACTGCGACTGCAGGGTAGCAATTTATCGCTGCCGTGATAGACAAAGAAGGTGGCCTGACTGCGCTGATTCACGATCAGCTGGTCGCCATTGCGAAAACGGGTAATGGCTACCCGGTCGCCCGCTTCCAGCCGGGTATGCTGCTGGCCCGCGGCAATCTGAAAATGATTTTCCGGCCACATCAGGGTGGTTAAACCATATTCGGCGCGCGAAACGATCATGGTGGCCCGACCCGGACAGTTGAGCTGGAATTCGGTTTCGCTCCAGGCAGGGGCGATGTGACAGGCCAGCAGGCCCAGGGCAATCAATGCTGCCTTCATGCTGTGTCTCCGCTGATTTTATTACAGATTTTTAGCTTAACACATCAGAGAACAAGGGTGAGCGGCGCAGCTGCGATCGTTAAGGCCACAGAAAAGTGGACTCGGCCTGCGAAAAAGCTGAAAGTTGAGAAAAGGTAAAGTATATCCGGCCAGCGTATCAGACTGTCACACGGGCCGGATAAGGGTTATTCGGCGGCCACTTCTGCGGCCACTAACATCAGGGCCAGCCCGGCATTCTCGCCATCATAAGCCTGCATCGCTGCGCGGATATTGGCAGAACAAGCAATCACCTGTTGCTTCTTATCGGCTTCTAACTGATAAATCGCCTGCCGAATAATCATTAGACTTGCTTCTTCTTCTTTCATCATTTATCTCTGGATTTGCCTAAGCGGTGCGCAAAGACGCCAAGAATACCGTTAATTACCAGGCAAAGTCACCCCTTTACATTCCTGATGCTTAACGATTGAACAAATCACAAACAGGATGCACACCGGAAAATGCTATAATCAGATTAAAAGGGCGCGTAAGAATGACCGTGCGCCGGCAGACCCCCAGGGATTGAAGCAGGTATAAATTCATGATGCGACTCAGCATGTTAATCCTCATTGCGATGCTTACTGGATGTTCATCTGGCCCGAAAGGGGTGGAATGTCCGGGTGAGGTTTCCACAATTTATGGTCAGCCGATGGGAAAGACCCGTGCGGTGATTTTTGACCTGGTAAACGCCTTTACCGTCAGCCGCGACAACGTCATCGTGGAGAGCGGCCCGCTGCAGTCGCTGGACCGGTTTAAATATGTTCCCTCCGCCATCACGCGCGAAGGCTATTATGCCCAGCGCCTGTCCGACAAGCAGTTCCGCCTGATCAACCCCTGGCAGGACACCCAGATTACCTGGACCTGCCCATAAGGGATGAAACCTGCTGCCAGATCGTTTATTGTCAGGAAACGTCAAGCAGCAGGTCTCCCCGATGGAAAAGCGTCTCGATAACAACGGTTATATCGACTTCCCCTTCCCCGCCACCCGTAACGCGGATGGCTCTGTTAATCCCTGTGGTTTCGATCTGACGCTGGAAGCGGGCCGCCTTGAAGAAATTGCCGTGCTGAACCGTTCAGTTAATCTCCGGCGGCTGGTTGAGGAGATCAACCTGCAGGAGGGACTGTTTATGACGCTGGCCTGCGACTGGCAGCAGCAGGCCGATGCAGTCTGTGGCTTTATCGATGTCGCTTTCCGGCCGGATTTACTGCATCACGGTCATGAGGAGGCCTTACAGCTGGAGGCCCGGTTTAACCGCTATCTGGCCGGGCAGGAGAAACAGCATCAGATGCCCGCCGACGCGCTGGTAAATTATGCCCGTTCGGTTCTTGACTGGAGCTGGTCGCCGCTGCGCCAGCGTCAGCGCGACTATGAGAAAATCACTATCCAGTTCTACTGTCCGCAGGCTGAGGATGCCGAATGGTGTTTCGACCACCTGCGTCATTTTCTGGTCAGTGTTTACCCGGCCTGCGTCGCAGCCCGATCACGCTGAACCCTTTTGCCCCTGGAGTTACCATGCGATCTGCTGCGCTGTCTGCCATCATACTCTTCTGCTCATTGCTGTTTGCCACGGCTGCTGAAGCCGATCGCTGCCAGCAGGTCCGCGCGGGTCTGGATATCGGTTCCGGCACCACCAAAATTGCGGTCGCGCGCGTCAACGTCTGCCAGCTGCGCATCGAGAAAATGCTCTATCAGGATCAGCAAGCCGTGGCCTGGAACGACGCCCTGACCCATTCACCCGATAATCAGCTTAGCCCGGCAATCGTGCAGGAAGGGGTGGCCGCGCTCCGCCAGCTGCTGACCCATGCGCAGCGTTTTCATCCCGAGCGGATCAGCGGCGTTGCCACCGCAGTGTTCCGTAACGCCGGTAATGGTGAGGCCGTCATTGCGCAGCTGCAGCGCCAGAGCGGGACGGCGATCCGTCTCATCTCGCAACAACAGGAAGCGAAACTCGGTTTCCTCTCCGCAAAAGCGGCGCTGGGCGATCCCGACGCCCGTGATGAGCAGTTACTGGTCTGGGATATCGGCGGCGGCTCGATGCAGATGACCGCGTGGCGGCAGGAGGCGGGCAAACCGGTTGCCGATATCTATCAGGGCAGACTGGCGTCCGTGACGCTGAAAAACTTTATTCTGACGGTGCTGAAGAATCAACCGGATGCCCGGTCGCCAAATCCAATCGGTTCCTGGCGGCCCTCAGTGCTGCGCTTTGTACAGTTTTATGCGGCGAATGATATCAGTCCGCAGATCAGACAGGATATAGCGGGCCGGCGGGTAATCGGCATCGGCGGCGTTCACGGTTTCTCCATCCGCAATCAGCTCCCGGGAAAACCGGATCGTTATACGCTGGCAGCCCTCCGGCAGTTGTCTGAGCAGCAGGTCTGGAAAGGCGACAGTGAACTTTCGGGCGATTATCGCGCTACTGACGTCAGCAACCTGCTGCTGGTCGAAGGTTTTATGCAGGCGCTGAAGATTAACGAAGTCACCGTTGTTAAGGCCAGTCTGATTGAAGGTGTCCTGCTGCAGTAACGCCCTGCCGCCCGCAGGCTGCGGGTGCGGCGCGCGCGATGCCTTCTGTTCACCCCCTGCGCCACTGGCGGTTCCGTTCAGGGATGGCTGCGTCGTGAGGGGGCCGTGCGCCCTGTTCCGCCTCGCCCGTTACCGGGCCGATTCCGCTCCCTTTACTGCCCTGCCATTCTCCTCCCGCTCAGCGCCATTGCGCCGCGAGAATCGCCTGCCCGGACCGGAAATCTTTGGCCCGCAAACAGGGCGCAGTACACAGTCAGAAATGATTTTTCAGGCTCATGATTCTCTCAGCCAGAGCAGAATTCACTATCTTTGCTACGCTTTTAAGGTCTCACTCAAAACCAAGGAGCAATAAATGTCAGGAAAAATCGAAGATAAAGTAAAAGAAGCGGCTGGCGCAGTTCAGGAACAATGGGGTGCAGCAACCGGTTCATCCGAACATCAGGTAAAAGGCGCCGCACGCCGTTACACTAACCAGGCAAGCTATGCAGCACGCGATGCGGCTGAGTGCATCAAGGATCAGGTTCAGTCTAATCCTGCTGCCGGTCTGGCTATTGCAGCTGGCGTAGGCGTGTTCATCGGCTTCCTGCTGGGCCGCAAGTAATACGACCTGACGTCAACGGAACGGGAGCCTGCGGCTTCCGTTTTTTTTGGCTTTCACGACTGCTGGTTAACAGGTTTATGAAAGAGATCTGTTCAGAGGCGGGAGGAAAGCGGTTATGAAATTCATTCTGTGCTCTTTCTGACAACATCAAGGTGACCTTATGAAAACGATTCCTGCCCTGCTGCTGGTTGCAGCGACTTTCGCCTCGCTTGCAGGCTGTTCACAGAGAAGCGACGCGATTAAAGCCGATGGCCGTCCGCATGCGCCAAGTGGTCAGTCTTCGCCTGGCGGTACACTGGGTTCCGGCCCTGTCGGCCAGCCACAGTCGTAATTCCCCTGCCCCGGCAGATCTGCCGGGGTTTATTACCGCCCTCATATCTCTGCCTGCTGATAAAAATATTCGCACTAATAATTAACCTGCTATTAGTTATGAATAGAATTAAATAAAGGCAACTTTCCTGATAAAGTCAGAATTATCTCGCTTTCTTTCGAAAAAGACTTACTCTCCTTACACAATCCTGTCTATATACCGGAAATAAACAACACAAAAATTATGCAAACAATTTAAACGAACCCTTTAGAAGCTAAAAAAATACCTTCCCGCAATGAACTTAATCCACAGTAATAATCTCTAATCACGCACAACCTCTTTTTGTTTATTGTTACAGCACCGCTAAGAGAATTCAGGCGTGAAGAAAAAAAAGATTTATCTGATCGATCGGCTGTTAACGGCCTACTCCCGTTTTTCCGGCAGAAAGCCCTCTCCGGATCTGCAGACCCTGACGCCGCAAACGGTGGTAGTCTACTCCACGACCGCACTGGGCGATTTTCTGATGAATACGCCGGCTATCTGGAGCCTGAAAAATCGTTTTCCCACCAGCAAATTTGTTCTGGTTTCCAGTGAGAAAAATAAGGATCTGGTCAGCCGCTATAACTGGTTCGATAAGATTTATATCTGGGATAACAAAATTGCCAATTATCTGCCACTGTTTTTCAAATTGCGTCGCCATAAACCCGACCTGTCGGTGATATTACACGCCCATTTTCCCTACGATATTATGAGTTCGGTACTCAGCGGCAGTAAGGCTATTGTGCGCGACCATTACGGCAGCGAGTCGCCGCTGCTGAATAAGTATCTCGACCACTATTCCGGCTATTTCGACGACCACACGATTAAACGCAAGCTGAAACTGATTGAAGCGCTGGGTGCAGAGAGCACGCAGACCCGGATGCATCTGCCGGCGCTGGATCTTCCTGCCACCGCCGCGCCGGGTCATCGCCGCATCGGATTCCAGCTCGGCGCCTCTAAAGATATTCGCCGCTGGCCGCTGGACGCTTTCTGTCAGCTCGCGACCGCACTGCTTGCACGCTGGCCCGACGCGGAGATTATCGTGACCGGCACCGCCGCTGAGCAGCCTCTTGAGCGGGCGTTTATCGAAGGCCTGCCTCACCACTGCCGCAGCAACATCACGCCGATGGCGGGAAAAACCAACCTGAGCGGGCTGATTGGCCTGATTCACACGCTGGATCTGCTGGTCACGGGCGACACCGGGCCTCTGCACATCGCCGTGGCGGCACAGACGCCGACCGTCAGCCTCTTCGCCACCGCCAACCCCCGTTACACCGGTCCCTGCCAGGACAGCGATCGTCACATCATTATTCATCGTCCGGTTAACGCCGCATCGCCGAATCCGATGGCGGCAATCAAAGCCGAAGAGGTCGGGCAGGCCGTGGCGAAACTGGTGGGATAATGCGCGACCTCTCTCAGGCCATCATTGCGCTGATTGAATATCACAATCGGCCCACCGCCCTGGGGCGATTCCGCAGAGTCGACCGGGCCGGATTTTATCTGCAGCAGCTCCCGCTGAACGAGGTGGAGTTTGCGATTCTGATGAGCGACTTTTTCGTCACCTTTGGCGTGAGTTCAGAGCACTACGATGAAGCGCGCTATTTTCCGGCGGAAAAAACGCGGCATTTCGCACCGGCTCGCGGGTTCAGAGCCGGTGCCGCAAAAGCCGGCTATCCGCTGACCGTCGCCATGTTATGTGAAGCGGCCAGCACGGGAGCCTGGCCTGCAGAGGACGCGTAAAGAATGGTATGGAGGAATGCGTCATAGACCTCACAGCTGGTCAGCGCATTAACCTCCCGGGACGCGGGTTGCAGCACCTGATAATTTACCTGCCATGGATGCCAGCAGGCAGGATCGCTGTCACCAAACAGCGCCACCACCGGTAATCCCAGCGCGGCGCCCACATGCATTGCCCCGCCATCACTGCTGACCAGCCCCAGACACAATGACATCGCCGCAATCAGCTCAGGCAGCGTGGTGGTCGGCACTGCTCTGACCGGAAGATGGGGACAGCGCGCCATGATGTCGCGCGCCTTCTCATCATCACCGGGATGCCGCGGATTATCGCGACTGCCGGGTGACCAGAGCAGCATAATCTGGCAGCGTTGACGCGCGGCAATTTTTTCAGCCAGCCCGACAAAGCGGGTAACGTCCCACTGCTGACTCGGCTTACGTGCGCTGATCTGCAACGCATAAACCGGAATGGCGGAATCGATAGCATATTTATCCCGCAGACGGGCCGCGAGGGTCGCATCCGGCCGCAGCGTCAGCCGGCCAGGCATCGTGGCGTCAGGCAGCAGCGGCCCTCCCAGACGGAACAGAGCTTCACTGATATGAGCGGGCGACGGATCAGGCGGTAACAGATCGGTAATCAGCGGATGCGGCTGCTGGCCCAGCGCGATCACCCGACCGGGACGCACCGTTTTCACCCATTTCAGACCATGACGATCCCAGCGGCTTTTTGCCAGAATAACCACATCGTAGTGCTGCTTTTTCAGGGTCCGCATCAGCGTCAGCCGCTGGAGCAGGCAGGCGAGCCGCCCCTGGCCCGCCTCCCGGTGATGCAGCTTGGTGTAACGGAAGAGCTGCCGGATGTCGGGATTATGCTCTAACACGGGCGCGGCATAATGGTTGGTCAGCACATCCACCTGATGCTGACCCGACTGCGCCAGCGCACTGATTAACGGCGTGGTCAGTAAAGTGTCGCCAATGTTATCCCGACAAATAATTAAAACCCGCATATCTGACATCCTCTGCGCACAGGCTAAGCCATGCCGGCTGAATAAGGTGAGACTCGCCCGGTTAACGCTCTGGAAACGATAACGTAACGGTAATAGTCAGCAAATTAGTCAGCGCAGTGCCAGATTGGTTCCATAGTTAATTGTTTGTTAAATACCGGCGCGGCACCTCACAGTAAGGATTCTCTCCGATGAGCGTCCGGATGGCATTCCGGCTGTGATGGTGCCAGCAAGGGATGTCAGGCGCGGAATGGCCACCGGAGTCGGCAACCGGCGACTGACAGAGTGCAGATTGTCAGTCGCTGCTTTTTTTCAGCAGTCTGATAGCCAGCTTCATAACGGGTTCTGAAGGGATGTTTTCTGGATGAATGACGTAATATCTTCATTTTGCCTGACAAAACTCCTTCAGACATTCATAACTGGAGTTATACTTTTCATCTATAGCTTGAACGCCAGAAACAAGACGCAAACGCAGAGCTTATATCTTTTATTTTCTTCTTTATTTCTTTGCCTTTTTGTCAAAAGAATAAACCCAATGATTATCGATAGCGACATCTGGGTATGGCTGGATACGCTAATAATAATCATCGCAGTTCCTTTCCTGATAAAAGACAGACAGCACCTTGTTCGAAGCCTTCACAATTATATGAAAACTTCATCATGGGGATTAATGCTGGCTGGAATATACACAATATTTGTTTTTTCTAATTTTTCTGGCTTGCCCATGTTGTGGGAATTCGCTCTCGACAATGCACATCAACAGGATGCGGTAAACCTGATGACAGAGATGAGCGCCCTTTTTGGATATAATCTTTTACTTTTCAGCACACTGCATCATTTCTCTTTTTCGGGAATCAACGCCTGATTCTCCAGTCAGATACAGGCCGCTTATTATAAATAATCCTTATAACCTCCTGTTTAGTAAACAGCAGGTTATTTTTTTGCGGGAAATCACACAGGCAGAAATTTTAGACGTTCACCTGCGTTTGAAGTTGAAAAAAAGCAGTCGCTACTATACTTTTATCTGACAAATTCTATCAACCGATAACATTTCACACCAGGATAAACCTATGTACCTTAAGCATAATGGGAATTTTTTTTTAGCTTTGCTGGAATGGATCGATGGCAACCTTGAAAAAAAAATTAGCATTGATGAAATTGCAAGAAAGGCGGGTTACAGTAAATGGTATTTACAACGGAGTTTCACAGAATATTATGGCGTCTCTCTGGGAGGTTACATTCGTAAAAGAAGGCTTGATGAAGCTGCGATTAAGCTGAGAAATTCTGATATGAGCACGTTGGATATTGCCTTGCTATACAAGTGGGATAGTCAACAAACCTTTACTCGTTCTTTTAAAAATCAGTTTGGTATCCCACCCGTTCAGTGGAAGAAAAGCAATCAACTCAAAAAATAAACTGACCCTTTTTGATGCCAAGCGATCTGCTCAGGTTGCAAACCGGGGCATAAATAAAGTCTTTTTTCAAATCATCCAGCTCGTTTACACCGATTAATCTCAGAATGATGTCCTCGCTTATTTTTTTTATCGGTGGTGATACAGTGCTCAAGAACTTCTCAGGAAAATAATTATTAGCGCTACTGTCAAGAGCAATCACGGCTAGCTTTTTCCTTAATATATAGCCGATAGTATATAACTGGTAAAGAATTCCATACGCTAAGATATCATTTGTGGCGACAATGCCATCCGGGAAAACGTTTTCTCTCATAAGGACATTAGCCAGATTCCTGCCAAGCTGAAACTGATCTAACTCAATATGGTTCAAAGAACCTTTAATCGATCTCACAATATCGCTTCTTTTAGAACCCCTTGCATCCTGCATAGAGTAGAACCCATGTATTTTTTGACTAAGCTCCTCATTGATATAGTCTTCGGTGACCATAATGATATCTTTATGATTGCGTTCGATTAAGGTTTTGGTTGCAAACCTCGCAGCTTCATAATTGTCCATGCTAAAGCGGTCAAAAAACTTATTCTCGCTTAACAGACGATTAGGATTATAGCTGTCGTAACTAATCACTTTCATACCGCGCTCTGAAGCCTTTATAAAGTGTGTTTTGAAAACATTGCTTTTAACCACAACGAGCATTGTTACGCCAATTTTAAGCATATCATCAATGAATAATGTTTCTCGAACTGACTCCTCATAGCCACTCCCTGATATGACGCTGTAATCAAATTTAGCTGCGGCCTGTTCTAAGCTTTTTATTATTAACGTATATCTTTCACTGGCAGCTGACGGCAGCAGTAGCGCAATGATATTTTTACTCTGTTTAAATTTTTGTTGAGGAATAAGATGAGAGCAACCCATTTCCTCGATTACAGATTTTATTCTGACCCAGGTTTCTGTTCGCATTTTTTCTGGTCGATTATTAATAAAGTTAGATACCGTAGCAGGAGAAACACCTGCAGCCTGAGCGATGATCCTGACACTAGCCATCAGATATCCTATGAGGTATTTTATTTATATTGAAAGCAGTTAAGATTTATAGCTATTTAAAAGAGTACTGCAATGTGTTCTAACAGAAACCTTTAACACTATTAGCTTTTCATCTTCAGCCGTATAGTATTGCCCAAATGGCAGAAAAGCGTTTCTCATGAACTGGAATGGCAATGCAAGCCCCAATGTATAGTGTGTCCTCAAGGCTATTTCTTCATAGGTTACAGAAGGACCTGAAAGTAACCTTATTGTCAGAAACACGGCGCTATGGAGTTTACTTTCCAGCACAGAAAATATTTTACGAGATCTGTCCGGAGTGTTTGTAGTTTGGATCTTTGTTATTAAATTTGCAGTCCCAGGACTACTCATTTCAGAAAAAATAGTTTCAACAATTTTTTCCATTAGTGCACAAACTGAAACATGAGCAGACTCTTTATCATTCACCAGAACAGCCTGTTCAATGTCGGCAATGATAGGATCGTATTGGTTCAGACAAAAATCGACTATCTCCTGTGTGCATTCATTGAATATTCCCTCCTTGCTGCCGAAATAATATTGAAGAACGGGCGTCGTAACACCTGCTCTTGACGCTATGATGCGTGTTGTTGCACCATCAAATCCCATCTCGCCAAATACATCGGTCGCAGCGTTAAGAATCTCTTTTCGGGTTTTCTTGCTTCCGGCATATGACCTTTCGGGACGATACCTGACAACCCCACTTTCCTCGCTTGCCATAAAAACCCTTATTATCATTGACTTATGTGAATGAAAGAACGTAATTTGAAAATTCTATCACTTGATATAAATTATATCAAGTAACTGCCAGTGCAGATTTAAATCGTCGCTTTTTTCAAAAATTCCACCGCTCATGCATAAAGGGGGCATAACAGATGTCGATTTTTTTTCGATTTAAAAAATCAGATTTAATGCTGCCTGCATTATTCTTTGTAAGTATAAACAGCGCTTACGCTTCCTATTCCACACCAGTTGTGAGTGTAATCCGTGCTAAGGGCGCAGATGATTTATGCCGAAGAACAGACGCAACCAATGATACTACTCCACTCTATTGCATCGATATCAAAGAGTTAAAGGATACATGTTTTAAATGTCAGCATGCATCTGATAAAGACCAGATATATAGCGTGCCTTCTCACAGTAACCATACCCGTTTAGTCTGCAAGCGACCTCTGGAAACGATGGCGAGAGTCTGCCTTCACCTGTAGCCAGGCATATAAAATGGAAAGCTCCGCTATGTAAAATTTCTTTATCACAAAATATTTAACACAAAAGGAAATAGCAGCCTCTGATATTTTTTGCTTATAGTGCGATTGTACTAAAGCTTAAATAAATAAAGCATTTTTAATGCAACTTTAAAGGCTTTGATTAATAGAGACTTTTTCTCACCTGCCCGCTTTTCGCATTTTACGTACTTTTTTTAATTCCGTTGAATGGGTTGAAATTATAAAACCCTTGAACATAATCACTGTCGATCCTTGATCCTGGCATTTCTTTTCCTTTGTCACTAAAGGTGGCCCCTTATCCGGGGGCTTTTTTTTTGGCGATGCGTTTTACTCATTGAGGACCTAAACTGACCACACCCACAATATTTCTGATCTTTGATGCTAAAAATCACAAGACATGTGGCTTATACACTTCATCCAGCCAGGCTCTGGTTTACGGTTACCTAAGATAACCAGACCTGATTCTCATTAAGGGAGTGACGATGAATTTGCCTGATTCACAGGATGAGACAGTCTGAGATGGATTTTCAGCCCCTTCCGGCATTGCATCCATAATGCTTCACCAAACATCAAAATCGATTGGGATGCTTTTATAAGATTTTTTCTTTTTAAGATTACGATAAGAGCTGGTCAACGATATTGTCCCTGCCTGTTTGTGTAAGTGCGTTCTCCTCAGCAGTGTCAGAGACAGTTGGCTGCCAGCGTGATTGATTTCTCAGCAGTGAATGACCTGCTCAGGCGCAAGGCTGATCGCGTACTGGTGAAACAAATCAGCTCCTGAAGACACTCTGCGGGACATCATGCTGCTCTATCACCCAGTGCCTGATAGCCTCCTGCTCATGGTGCTTATGAATGAGTCGCAGAATGTTCTTAATGGTGTCCAGTGGCATTACGGCGTGAACTGATTGTTCTGCAGACTCTGCCGATGGGTATACGCAAATTAAAAGACAACGATCTATTCAGGGAGCCAGTCCCAACTCTGCCAGCCCGATCGAGACAGCAAAAATGGCATGATCCGTCACAGCCTGCCCAGGCTCGCTGCGGCTGGCGTATTAATAGAACAGCGCGTGTTATTGGACAGGCAGTCGCGCCAGTTAAGAAAAGAGATTTTTGTCTGACGGCTATAGCGTCTGTAAGCGTGGATTCACAGCACCTGTCAGGTCATCAAAAAACAGACACAGGCGAATCCTGTAATGACGACAGGGGAAAAGGTTGACAGGTGACAGGTGACAGGTGACAGGTGACAGGTGACAGGTGACAGGTTAAAATGCTCTTTTTCGGGGAGTTTTGCAAAAGGATTTAACTGAAAGGAGTCCACTCCAATCCCTTTGAAGCAAATCGGAGTGGACTTAGCACACACTATTACATATTTTCGATGATCGCGTCACCAAACTCTGAACATTTCAGCAGTTTAGCGCCATCCATCAGGCGTTCGAAATCGTAAGTCACGGTCTTGTTAGCGATAGCGCCTTCAACACCTTTAACAATCAGGTCAGCCGCTTCGAACCACTCCAGATGACGCAGCATCATCTCTGCAGACAGGATGACGGAACCTGGGTTCACTTTATCCTGACCGGCATACTTCGGTGCGGTGCCGTGGGTGGCTTCGAACAGGGCACATTCGTCACCGATGTTCGCGCCAGGTGCGATACCGATACCGCCCACCTGCGCAGCCAGGGCGTCAGAGATGTAGTCACCGTTCAGGTTCATACAGGCAATCACGTCATATTCAGCCGGACGCAGCAGGATCTGCTGCAGGAACGCATCCGCGATCACATCTTTCACGATGATCTCTTTGCCGGTGTTCGGGTTTTTGAACTTCATCCACGGGCCACCGTCGATCAGTTCACCGCCGAACTCTTCTTTCACTAACTGGTATCCCCAGTCTTTGAAGGAGCCTTCGGTGAACTTCATGATGTTGCCTTTGTGAACCAGCGTCAGTGAATCACGATCGTTGGTGATGGTGTATTCCACTGCAGCGCGCACCAGACGCTTGGTGCCCTCTTCTGAACACGGCTTGACGCCGATACCACACTGCTCAGGGAAGCGAATTTTCTTCACGCCCATCTCTTCACGCAGGAACTTGATCACTTTGTCCGCTTCGGCAGAGCCCGCTTTCCACTCGATACCCGCATAGATATCTTCGGAGTTCTCACGGAAGATCACCATGTCGGTATCTTCAGGGCGTTTTACCGGGCTTGGGGTGCCTTTGTAGTAACGGACCGGACGCAGGCAGACGTAGAGGTCAAGCTCCTGACGCAGGGCTACGTTCAGTGAACGAATACCGCCGCCGACCGGGGTAGTCAGTGGGCCTTTGATTGCCACGCGATATTCTTTGATTAAATCCAGCGTTTCCTGTGGCAGCCAGACGTCCTGGCCGTAGAGCTCAACTGATTTCTCACCGGTGTAAATCTCCATCCAGGAGATCTTGCGCTCGCCGTTGTAGGCTTTCTTCACCGCCGCGTCGACCACTTTCAGCATGACCGGGGAAACGTCAACACCGATACCGTCACCCTCAATGTAAGGAATGATCGGATTGTTTGGCACTGTCAGTTTGCCCTGATTCAGGGTGATTTTTTGACCTTCCGCCGGAACAACTACTTTGCTTTCCATTAACCTCTCCTGGGCGTTTGTTAATGATTTGTAAGATGCGGGTCAATACTACTTGAATATTTACGCCACGCCAATCATCGCAATTTCACGTTATAATGCGCCGAATGTTTCTGACTGCAAAGCCCATGCGAAAAACTTCTCAACGAATTCACCAGGATAAACGATTCAGCCGCCCGACACGTGATACGCGACGTGCGCCTGACCGCCCGGCGGCCCCACGCCGCGTCATTCTGTTTAATAAACCCTTCGACGTTCTCCCGCAGTTCACCGATGAAGCAGGCCGCCGCACGCTGAAAGATTTTGTCAGCGTAACAGCAGTCTATGCCGCCGGTCGTCTCGACCGTGACAGCGAAGGACTGATGGTTCTGACCAACGACGGCGCCCTGCAGGCCGCGCTGACACAGCCCGGCAAGCGCACGGGCAAGGTTTATTATGTGCAGGTAGAAGGCGAGCCACAGGAGGCGGATCTGCAGCCGCTGCGGGATGGGGTTAATCTGAAAGATGGCCTGACGCTGCCCGCCGGCATCGAAAAAGTAGCCGAACCGGCATGGCTCTGGCCACGCCAGCCGCCAATCCGTGAACGCAAAAATATTCCGACCCAGTGGCTGAAAGTCACGCTTTATGAAGGCCGTAACCGTCAGGTTCGCCGGATGACCGCCCATATCGGCTTTCCTACGCTGCGGCTGATCCGCTTCGCCATGGGGAGTTACACGCTCGACGATCTGGCACCCGGGGCGTGGCGCGACATCAGCGACAAGCCGCGCTGAAGCCTTTTTTATAACCTCAGGTTAACAATTGCGGAGAAAGGATGTTTAAACCTCATGTTACTGTCGCCTGTCTGGTTCAGGCAGAAGGTGAACTGCTGGTGGTGGAGGAAACGATTAACGGTCGCGCCACCTGGAACCAGCCTGCCGGGCATCTCGAAGCCGACGAAACGCTTCAGGAAGCCGCCGCACGCGAGCTTTATGAAGAAACGGGTATCGCCGCGCAGATGCACTATTTCATCGGAATCCATCAGTGGATCGCCCCGGACAGTACACCTTTTGTGCGTTTTCTGTTTGGTGTCGATCTGGCGGAAAAAGCGCCCACGCAGCCGCACGACAGTGACATCGATTGCTGCTGGTGGCTGCCGCCAGCGCGGATTCTCACGGCCTCTAACCTGCGTTCACCGCTGGTGGCGGAGAGCGTACGCCTGTGGCAACAGGGTATCCGTTATCCGTTGCATCTGGTCAGCCCCTTCCAGTGGCCGTTTCATGAGGGTGCGCGCCTGCCTTCAGCATGATAGAATGCGCCGCCTGTTTTTTTATCGTAATGCGAGCGTGTCATGTCTGACAACAGCCAGAAAAAAGTGATCGTCGGTATGTCCGGCGGCGTCGATTCTTCCGTTTCCGCCTGGTTACTGCAGCAGCAGGGTTACCAGGTTGAAGGCCTGTTCATGAAGAACTGGGAGGAGGACGATGGCGAGGAGTATTGTACCGCCGCGGACGATCTGGCGGATGCGCAAGCGGTGTGCGACAAGCTCGGGATTAAGCTGCACAAAGTTAACTTTGCCGCAGAATACTGGGATAACGTCTTTGAGCATTTCCTTGAAGAGTACAAGGCCGGTCGTACGCCTAACCCCGATATCCTCTGCAACAAAGAGATCAAATTCAAAGCGTTCCTTGAGTTCGCCGCAGAAGATCTCGGCGCCGATTTCATCGCGACCGGTCACTACGTGCGTCGCAAAGATGTGGCGGGCCAGAGCCAGCTGTTACGCGGGCTGGATGGCAACAAAGATCAGAGCTACTTCCTCTACACGCTGAGCCATCAGCAGATCGCTCAGAGTCTCTTCCCGGTCGGTGAACTGGAAAAGCCGGAAGTGCGCCGCATCGCGGAGCAGCTGGATCTGATCACCGCGAAGAAGAAAGACTCGACCGGTATCTGCTTTATCGGCGAGCGCAAATTCCGCGACTTTCTCGCGCGCTATCTCCCGGCGCAACCTGGCGAAATCGAAACCACAGACGGCCAGATCGTCGGCGAGCATCAGGGGCTGATGTACCATACGCTGGGACAGCGTAAAGGGCTGGGGATTGGCGGCCTGAAAGAGAGCAAAGATGACCCGTGGTATGTGGTCGATAAGGATGTGGCACGTAACCGCCTGATTGTCGCCCAGGGTGGCGATCATCCGCGCCTGATGTCCGTGGGCCTGATTGCGCAGCAGCTGCACTGGGTTGACCGCACCCCGATCACGACCCCGCTTCGCTGCACTGTGAAAACCCGCTATCGCCAGACCGACATTCCGTGTGAGATCATTCCACAGGGCGATGACCGTATTGAAGTGCGTTTCGACGAGCCGGTGGCCGCCGTTACGCCGGGCCAGTCCGCGGTATTTTATCTTGGCGACATCTGCCTTGGTGGCGGTATTATCGAACAGCGTCTGCCGCTGGTGACAGAGTAAGCAGGCCTGGCCTGCATTGATGACGCGTAAACAGGAGTAACCGTGGCGAAAAATTATCAGGATATCACGCTGGCGCTGGCGGGCATCTGTCAGTCCGCGCACCTGGTGCAGCAGCTCGCTCAGCAGGGCCACTGCCAGCCGGAGGCGCTGACCGTCTCGCTGCGCAGCGTGCTGGATCTCAATCCAGGATCTACGCTGGCGGTATTCGGCAACAGTGAAGCGAACCTGCGCCTCGGGCTCGAAACCCTGATGGCGATGCTGAACAGCACCAGCCGCCAGGGCGCTGGCGCTGAACTGACCCGTTATACGCTGAGCATGATGGTGCTGGAGCGCAAACTCAGCGGCAGCCAGTCTGCTATGAATACGCTGGCGCAGCGTATCAGCCAGCTGGATCGTCAGCTGGCGCACTATGAACTGGAATCGGATACCATTCTCAGCGCGATGGCGGCCATCTATGTGGATGTGATCAGCCCGCTGGGTCCGCGCATCCAGGTGACCGGATCGCCGGCGGTTCTGCAGAATACCCAGGTTCAGAGTAAAGTACGTGCGACGCTGCTGGCCGGCATCCGTGCTGCAGTATTGTGGCAGCAGGTCGGCGGTGGCCGACTGCAACTGATGTTCTCGCGTCAGCGTTTGCTACGTGAAGCGAAAACCCTCTTATCCCGGCTGCCACTGACTTACTAAGTCGGTGCGGCAAAACACTGCTAAATGATTCAGGAGTTGCACTGATGGAATTATCCTCTCTGACCGCCGTCTCACCTGTCGATGGTCGTTACGGCGATAAAGTCAGCCCGCTGCGTGCGATTTTCAGCGAATTTGGTTTGCTGAAATTCCGCGTTGAGGTTGAAGTTCGCTGGTTACAAAAACTGGCCGCGACCGCAGAGATCAAGGAAGTTCCTGCATTTGACGCTGACGCAAACGCTTTCCTTGATGCGATTGTCGCCGGTTTCTCAGAAGAAGATGCCGCGCGTATTAAAACCATTGAGCGCACCACCAACCATGATGTGAAAGCGGTGGAGTATTTTCTGAAAGAGAAAGTCGCTGACCTCCCTGCCCTGCACGCCGTCTCTGAATTCATCCACTTCGCCTGCACCTCCGAAGATATCAATAATCTGTCGCACGCGCTGATGCTGGAAACGGCCCGCCGTGACGTGATCCTGCCTTACTGGCAGCAGCTGATTGGCGCCGTAAAAGGGCTGGCCAGTGAATACCGTGATATTCCGCTGCTCTCCCGTACCCACGGCCAGCCCGCGACCCCGTCCACCATGGGTAAAGAGATGGCGAACGTCGCTTACCGCATGGAGCGTCAGCTGCGTCAGCTGAAACAGATTGAGGTGCTGGGCAAGATCAACGGCGCGGTCGGCAACTACAATGCTCACATTGCCGCCTATCCTGAGGTAGACTGGCACACGCTGAGCGAGGAATTCGTTACCTCGCTGGGCGTCACCTGGAATCCCTACACCACCCAGATCGAACCACACGACTACATCGCTGAGCTGTTCGACTGTATTGCCCGCTTCAACACCATCCTGATCGATTTTGATCGCGATATCTGGGGCTACGTGGCACTGAACCACTTCAGACAGAAAACGATTGCTGGTGAGATTGGCTCCTCAACCATGCCGCACAAGGTCAACCCGATTGACTTTGAAAACTCCGAAGGCAACCTGGGCCTGGCGAACGCCGTGCTGCAGCATCTGGCCAGCAAACTGCCGGTTTCACGCTGGCAGCGTGATCTGACCGACTCCACCGTGCTGCGTAATCTGGGCGTGGGTGTGGGTTACGCACTGATTGCCTATCAGGCTACGCTGAAAGGTATCTCCAAGCTGGAAGTGAACCGCGACCGTCTGCTGGACGAGCTGGATCACAACTGGGAAGTACTGGCCGAGCCGATCCAGACCGTGATGCGTCGTTACGGCATCGAAAAGCCCTATGAAAAGCTGAAGGAACTGACGCGCGGCAAGCGCGTGGATGCCGCCGGTATGCAGGCCTTTATCGACAGCCTGGCGCTGCCGGAAGAGGAAAAAGTGCGTCTGAAGCAGATGACGCCGGCAAACTATCTTGGCCGTGCTATCCAGATGGTTGACGATCTGAAGTAGTGCCCGCCGCAGACCGGGGCTCTCCGGTCTGCGTTAACATCCTGTTTAATACATTTCGCGTATACTTTCTGCAGGTTGACTCAAACAGAGTGTAAGGAATTTCTATGCGTGTTCTGGTTGTTGAAGACAATGCCCTGCTGCGCCATCATCTTGCCGTCCAGTTACGAGACATGGGCCATCAGGTCGATGCCGCCGAAGACGCCAAAGAAGCCGACTATTTTCTTCAGGAACATCTGCCGGATATCGCGCTGGTGGATCTTGGCCTGCCAGATGAAGATGGCATGTCGCTGATTCGCCGCTGGCGCAGCGATGCCGTCCGTCAGCCGATCCTGGTGCTGACCGCCCGCGAAGGCTGGCAGGCGAAAGTCGAAGCGCTGGAGGCGGGCGCGGATGACTATGTGACCAAGCCGTTCCATATTGAAGAAGTGGCCGCACGTCTGCAGGCGCTGATGCGTCGCAACAGCGGGCACGCCTCGCAGATTATCGATATGCCGCCGTTCCAGGTGGATCTCTCCCGCCGTGAACTGACGGTTAACGAAGAGCCGGTGAAACTCACTGCCTTTGAATACACCATTGTCGAGACGCTGATCCGCAACGCTGGCAAAGTGGTCAGTAAAGATTCGCTGATGCTGCAGCTCTATCCGGATGCGGAACTGCGTGAAAGCCACACCATCGACGTTCTGATGGGCCGTCTGCGCAAAAAGATTCTGGCGCTGCATCCGACTGACGTCATCGCCACCGTGCGTGGCCAGGGTTACCGCTTTGATCTCTGATCATGTCCTGGTTTAAACGCTATCGCCCTATCTCGCTGCGGGCCCGCTTTCTGCTGGCCTCAGCAGCCATTGTTCTGTTCCTCTCACTCTCTTACGGTATGGTCGCGGTCATCGGCTATGTGGTGAGTTTCGACAAAAATACTTACCGCGTGATGCGGGGTGAGAGCAACCTGTTCTTTACGCTGGCGCAGTGGCATGACAACACGCTCACCATCGCCCAGCCGGAGCGGATGACGCTTAACTTTCCGACGCTGGTATTTATCTACGATGAGCAGGGCAAGCTGCTGTGGCAACAGCGTAACGTGCCCGATATCCGTAAAAAGATCCGCCGGGAATGGCTGCTGAAGCCGGACTTCTACGAGATTGATACCAGCAACCACACCAGCCTGATGGCGATGGGCAACAATCTGAACGCGCAGCGGCGGCTCAACGACTGGGATACGGACAGCAACGATACCTTTACGCATTCGGTTGCCGTTAACCGTTACGACGCCACCACCAATCTGCCTGCGCTCACCATCGTGGTAGTGGACTCGATCCCGCAGGAGCTGCAGCACTCGGATGTCGTCTGGTCGTGGTTCAGCTATGTGCTGGCGGCAAACCTGATCCTGATTGTGCCGTTGCTGTGGCTGGCGGCGCACTGGAGCCTGCGGCCCATTGGGGCTCTGACCCAGCAGGTGCGTGAACTGGAGACCAGCCAGCGCGAAAATCTGGCGGACAATCCGCCGCAGGAGCTGCGCAGCCTCGTGCGTAACCTCAACCTGCTGCTGACGAATGAGCGGCAGCGCTACACCCGTTATCGCACCACCCTGTCTGACCTGACCCACAGCCTGAAAACGCCGCTGGCCGTATTGCAGAGCACACTGCGTTCGCTGCGCAACGGGAAAGAGCTGACGGTGGAACAGGCTGAGCCGGTGATGCTGGAGCAGATCAGCCGTATCTCGCAGCAGGTCGGGTACTATCTCCATCGCGCCAGTATGCAGGCTGACCACAATCCGCTGCAGCGCGACCTGCACTCCGTTTCCGGTCTGCTTGACAGCCTCTGTTCGGCCCTGAATAAAGTCTATCAGCGCAAAGGCGTGGCGATTACGCTCGATATCTCCCCGGAGCTGACCTTCGTCGGCGACCAGAATGATTTCATGGAAGTGCTGGGCAACGTGCTCGATAACGCCTGCAAATATTGTCTTGAGTTTATCGAGGTCAGCGCCTTTCAGAGTGAAAATGTGCTGCATCTCTACATCGATGACGATGGCCCTGGCATCCCCGAAAGCAAGCGCGATCTGGTGTTTGTTCGCGGCCAGCGCGTGGATACCCTGCGTCCCGGTCAGGGATTAGGCCTGGCGGTGGTGCGCGATATTCTTGAGCAATATGAGGGTAACGTCATCGCCTCCAGCAGCGCACTGGGTGGCGCGCGTATGGAAGTGATCTTTAAGCGTCAGGAAGTCGAACATCGCCGCGAGTAGAAACCTTCCGGGGCTGTTATACTTGCTGGCATTTGCAGCCCTAAGCGGAACCCTTGTATGGACTATCAGCTCGATCTTAACTGGCCCGATTTTATTCAGCGCTACTGGCAGAAACGCCCGGTCGTGCTGAAGCGTGGTTTTAAAAATTTTGTGGATCCTCTTTCACCGGACGAACTCGCCGGTCTGGCTATGGAAAATGAGGTGGATAGCCGCCTCGTCAGCCATCAGGACGGCAAATGGCAGGTCAGCCATGGTCCGTTTGAGAGTTACGATCACCTTGGCGAGAACAACTGGTCGCTGCTGGTTCAGGCGGTTAACCACTGGCATGAGCCATCGGCGGCGCTGATGCGTCCTTTCCGTTTCCTGCCTGACTGGCGTGTTGATGACCTGATGGTGTCGTTTGCCGTGCCTGGCGGCGGTGTCGGCCCCCATTTCGATCAGTATGATGTCTTTATCATTCAGGGGATGGGCCGTCGTCGCTGGCGCGTCGGAGAGAAGATGCCGCTGAAGCAGCACTGCCCGCACCCGGACCTGCTGCAGGTCGAACCTTTTGACGCCATCATTGATGAAGAAATGGAGCCGGGCGATATTCTCTACATTCCGCCAGGATTCCCGCACGAAGGCTACTCGCTGGAGAATGCCCTGAACTACTCCGTCGGCTTCCGCGCCCCCAGCGGCCGCGAGCTGATCAGCGGATTTGCCGACTACGCGCTGGCCAATGAACTGGGCAGCCTGCGTTTCAGCGATCCGGACGTGCCTGCGCGTGACTGCCCGTCGCAGATCCTGCCGCAGGAGATTGAAGGCGTGCGTCAGCTGATGCTGGATGTGGTCAATCAGCCTGAACACTTCGAGCGCTGGTTCGGCGAGTTTATTTCGCAGTCACGTCACGAACTGGATGTTGCGCCGCCGGAACCGCCTTATCAGCCGGATGAAATCTACGATGCGCTGCAGCAGGGCGACGCCCTGAGCCGGTTAGGTGGCCTGCGTGTGCTGACGATTGGTGATGCCGTCTATGTGAACGGGGAGCAGGTCGGGTGTTCGCGTCCTGAGGTGATGGCAGTTCTGGCTCATCACAGTCGTATCACGCTGGCGGATCTGGGTGATGCGCTGGACGATCCGGCGGTTCTGGCGCAGATCGCCGGTCTGGTGAATGCTGGTTACTGGTACTTTGGCGACGAATAAGCCGCGCGGCGCATCCGTGCGCGGCGGCTGAATCAGGCGCTCTGCAATGCTGGCAGAGCGCCTTTTTTATTCCTGCTTCTGCGCTGCCAGCTCTGACAGGCGCACAATTACCTCGACCGATTTCGCCATGATATTCAGCGAGGCGAACTCATGCTTGCCGTGGTAGTTGTAGCCGCCGGTAAAGATGTTCGGACACGGCAACCCCTTCCATGACAGAGCCGATCCATCGGTTCCGCCGCGAATCGGCTTCACCACCGGCTCAATACCGCAGTCGCGCATCGCCTGCAACGCCAGCTCGATGATGTGCGGGAACGGCTCCACCTTTTCACGCATATTACGGTAGCTGTTGGTAATCCCGACCGAGATCGCGCAGTCCGAATGCAGAGTCTTGTTAATCTCCGCAGCAATCTGCAGCAGCGTCTCTTTACGCTGCTCAAAATTCCCGGTGTCAAAATCACGGATGATGTAGAGCATTTCGGCGTGTTCGACCGTGCCCTTAATCTGATGCAGATGATAGAAACCCTGATAGCCATCAGTGAACTGCGGTTTTTCGCTGGCCGGGACCGCCGCGTGGAACTGGTTAGCCAGATCCAGCGCATTCACCATCACCCCTTTTGCCGAGCCAGGATGCACATTGTTGCCCGTGATTTTCACGGTGGCCGAGGCCGCGTTAAAGTTCTCATACTCGAACTCGCCCAGATCGCTGCCGTCAATAGTGTAGGCCCAGTCTGCGGCAAAGGCTTCCACGTCAAAGTGCGAGGTGCCGCGGCCAATCTCCTCATCGGGCGTAAAGGCGACGCGGATGGCACCGTGCGGTTTGTCGCTGGCGGCCAGCTGCGCCATCGCCGTCATGATCTCGGCGATGCCCGCTTTATCATCCGCGCCCAGCAGCGTTTTGCCATCGGTGGTGATCAGCGTATGGCCAATCAGCTTATGCAGCACCGGGAACATGACCGGGGACAGGATCTCATCGCCGTTACCCAGCGCAATATCGCCGCCGCGATAGTTCTCAATGATCTGCGGATTCACATGCTTCGCCGTAAAATCGGGCGAAGTATCCATGTGGGAGATGAAACCGATGACCGGCGTCGGCCAGTCAACGTTGGCGGGCAGCGTGCCCATGACGCAGCAGTGATCGCTTAAGGTGACATCGACAAAGCCCAGGGCCAGCAGCTCCTCCTGCAACTGACGCGCCAGCGTCCACTGCCCTTCACTGCTGGGCACCTGGCGCGCCTGCGGCTTAGCCTGGGTCTCCACTGCCACATAACTCAGAAAGCGCTCAAGTAACTGTTCCATATCCCATCCTTTAAAAGTGCCGTCCGCTATTATTCACAGACCTGCCGAACGCAATGTTGCGTAAAATCATTCGCAGACAGGTTAGCGCTGTCGGGGACCTTTGGGAAAGCAGTAAGCCTGAAAAAAGCGATACACCCGGCGAATGTTGCCCAAAATTCTGCAATTTTTTCCATCATTGCGTCCATTAGCCCCGATCGGGCAGGCAAATCATGGCATTACCGCATTTTTCAGGTATCATCCGCCCTCTTTGCTGGCTGGCTGCGCGATGCAGCTATGCTGAAATCTGTCCGACCTTTAACAGACTGAGACTAAAATGACGCAAACACGCGCACAGCAGGCGCTGGTTACGCTTTCTGGCATCAGTAAAGCTTTCGACGGTAAAACCATCATTGATGATTTTAACCTGACCATTCATCACGGTGAGTTCATCACCCTGCTCGGCCCGTCGGGCTGCGGTAAAACGACGATCCTGCGCCTTATAGCGGGTCTGGAAGCGGCCGACCGCGGCCAGATCACGCTCGATAATCAGGATATTACCAACACACCCGCCGAGCATCGTCACGTCAATACCGTGTTTCAGAGCTATGCGCTGTTCCCGCACATGACGGTGTTTGAGAACGTAGCGTTTGGCCTGCGGATGCAGAAAACGCCGGCGGCGCAGATTCGCGAACGGGTTAACGAGGCGCTGGCAATGGTACAGCTGGAGAGCTTCGCCGACCGGCGTCCGCATCAGCTCTCTGGCGGCCAGCAGCAGCGGGTGGCGATCGCCCGCGCCGTGGTTAACCGGCCTGAAGTGCTGCTGCTGGACGAGTCACTCTCGGCGCTGGACTACAAGCTGCGCCGTCAGATGCAGAATGAACTCAAGGCGCTGCAGCGTAAACTCGGCATCACCTTCGTCTTTGTCACGCACGACCAGGAAGAGGCGCTGACCATGTCCGACCGTATCGTGGTGATGCGCGACGGCAAGGTAGTGCAGGACGGCACGCCACGCGAAATCTACGAAGAGCCTGAAAATCTGTTTGTCGCCCGCTTCATCGGCGAAATTAACCTGTTTGATGCCGAGGTTATCACCGCCGATGACGCGCCTGCGGTGCGTGCGCGGGTCGAGGGACGCGAGTGCCAGATTCACTGCCCCTTCCCGGTCAGCGCCGGTGACCGGCTGCATGTGATGCTGCGGCCGGAAGATCTACGGGTCGATGAGATCCATGATGAACGTCCGGCAGATGGCCTGATTGGCTATGTGCGTGAGCGAAACTATAAAGGCATGACGCTGGAGTCCGTGGTCGCGCTGGAGAACGGCAAGCTGATTACGGTCAGCGAATTCTTTAATGAAGACGACCCGGACTTCGACCATTCGCTGAATCAGAAGATGGTCGTGAACTGGGTGCCAGGCTGGGAGGTGGTACTGCCCTATGAAGCTGATGCGTAATGGTTTTCAGAAGGGCGTTATCGCGCTGATTGTCGGCTGGCTGACGCTGTTCGTCTTTATTCCCGATCTGATGATCTTCGTCACCAGCTTTCTGACGCGCGATGAAGCCCGTTTCGTCAGCACGACGCTAACGCTCAGCAACTATGGTCGCCTGCTCGATCCGCTTTACGCGGAGGTGCTGCTGCACTCCCTGAATATGGCGCTGATCGCCACACTCGGCTGCCTGCTGCTGGGCTATCCTTTCGCCTGGTGTCTGACGAAACTGCCGCCGCGCCTGCGTCCGCTGATGCTGTTCCTGTTAATTGTGCCGTTCTGGACCAATTCGCTCATCCGCATCTATGGCCTGAAAATCTTCCTCAGCACCCGTGGCTGGCTGAACGAAAGCCTGCTGTCGCTGGGGCTGATCGACAAGCCGTTCCGTATTATTTATACGCCCGAAGCGGTGATCCTTGGTCTGATTTACATCCTGCTGCCGTTTATGGTGCTGCCGCTCTACTCCAGCCTGGAAAAGCTGGACAGACCGCTGCTGGAAGCGGCGCGCGACCTGGGCGCCGGTAAACTGCAGACCTTTTTCCGGGTGATTCTGCCGCTGACCATGCCAGGCATTATCGCGGGCTGCCTGCTGGTGTTTATCCCGGCGATGGGGCTGTTTTACGTCGCCGACCTGATGGGCGGCGCCAGGAACCTGCTGATCGGCAATATTATCAAGAGCCAGTTCCTCAATATCCGCGACTGGCCTCTGGGGGCCGCCACCAGCATCATCATGACCCTGCTGATGGGGCTACTGCTGCTGATCTACTGGCGCGTCGCGCGACTGCTGAATAACAGGGTGGATTTAGGATGATGGCTCGCCTGTTACGCGGCGCTTTTATGGCGCTGATTTATGCCTGGTTCTACATACCGATCGTGATTCTGATCGTCAATTCGTTTAACGCCTCCCGGTTCGGTATCAACTGGCAGGGCTTTACGACCACGTGGTACAGCCTGCTGCTGAACAATGACAGCCTGCTTCAGGCAGCGCAGCATTCGTTAATCATGGGCGTGCTCTCTGCCACGTGCGCCACGCTGATCGGTGCTCTCACCGCCGTGGCGCTCTATCGCTACCGTTTCAGCGGTAAGCCGTTTGTCAGCGGCATGCTGTTTGTGGTGATGATGTCGCCGGACATCGTGATGGCCATCTCCCTGCTGGTGCTGTTTATGCTGCTGGGCATTTCACTGGGCTTCTGGTCACTGCTGATCTCCCATATCACTTTCTGCCTGCCATTTGTGGTGATTACGGTCTACTCGCGGCTGAAAGGGTTTGATGTGCGGATGCTGGAGGCGGCTAAAGATCTCGGGGCCAGCGAAACGACCATCCTGCGCCGGATTATCCTGCCGCTGGCGATGCCCGCGGTCGCAGCGGGCTGGCTGCTGAGCTTTACCCTGTCAATGGATGATGTGGTGGTTTCGTCGTTCGTCACCGGCCCGACATTTGAGATCTTACCGCTGAAGATCTACTCCATGGTAAAGGTTGGCGTCTCACCAGAGGTGAATGCGCTGGCCACCATTTTACTGCTGCTGTCGTTGCTGCTGGTGGCGGCCAGCCAGTGGTTACTGCGCGACAGAAACCGATAAGAGGAAAGAAGATGAAAAAGCGATCTCACTGGCTGGCGGCAGGTGCGCTGCTGCTGGGCATGAATGGGGCTCAGGCCGACGACAGCAACACGCTCTACTTCTATAACTGGACGGAGTATGTGCCGCCGGGACTGCTGGAGCAGTTCACCAAAGAGGCCGGGATTAAGGTGATTTACTCCACCTACGAGTCCAACGAGAGCATGTACGCCAAGCTGAAAACCTGGAAAGATGGCGCCTACGATCTGGTGGTGCCCTCAACCTACTTCGTGGCGAAGATGCGCAACGAGGGGATGCTGCAGAAGATCGACAAAAGCCAGCTCAGCAACTTCAGTAACCTCGATCCCGACCTGCTGAATAAGCCGTTCGATCCCAGTAATGACTATTCGATCCCCTATATCTGGGGCGCGACGGCGATCGGCGTAAATACCGACGAGATCGACGCCAGCAAGGTGACCCGCTGGGCTGACTTCTGGAAGCCGGAATATAAGCAGAGCCTGCTGCTGACCGATGATGCGCGCGAAGTATTTCAGATGGCGCTGCGCAAGCTGGGCTACTCCGGCAATACCCGCGATCCGGCACAGATCAATGCGGCGTATCAGGCGCTGAAAAAACTGATGCCCAACGTGCTGGCCTTCAACTCCGATAATCCGGGGAACCCTTATATGGAAGGCGAGGTGAATCTGGGGATGCTCTGGAATGGATCGGCGTGGGTCGCGCGTCAGGCGGGCACGCCGTTAGCCGTGGTCTGGCCTGAAGAGGGCGGCATCTTCTGGATGGATAACCTGGCAATCCCGGCCAATGCGAAAAACAAAGCTGGCGCACTGAAGCTGATTAATTTCCTGCTGCGCCCGGACGTCGCCGCCAGGGTCGCGGAGACTATCGGTTATCCTACGCCAAACCTCGCCGCTAAAGCCCTGCTGCCACCGGCCGTGGCCAACGATCCCTCGCTCTATCCGCCCGCCGACGTGATTAAACATGGCGAATGGCAGGATGACGTGGGTGAGGCCAGCGTTCAGTACGAAACGCTGTTCCAGCAGCTGAAAGCCGGCCACTAACGCTGCCGGTTGCTTTCGGAAGGCGTGACGGAGGCCGCACGCATTCGATCAGGTAGGCCAGGCCTGCGCTACGGCGTCTGAAGGGACTGACCTCAGACGCCGGATCAGCGCGGGTCAGCTTCACTCACCCGCCCCGTTTACCGGAAGCAACCGCGCAGCAAAGTGTGAACAAACTCCGGCACGACTTCGCTTGCGAGACCGTAGTGCCGCTCGGCAAACTCGTTGCCGACCTGGCTCGGTTCAAGATTGAGTTCAACCGTGTGCGCGCCCTGCAGTTTAGCCTCATGCACGAATCCCGCCGCCGGGTAGACGTGGCCGGAGGTACCGATAGCGATAAAGTAATCGGCCTGCTCCAGCGCCTGATAAATCTCCTCCATGCCCAGCGGCATCTCGCCAAACCACACCACATGCGGCCGCAGCGCCGAAGGGAACTGGCAGCAGGTGCAGCGATCGTCCGGAGTAATATCCCCGGTCCACGCGATCACCTGACCGCTGGAGACGCAGCGCACTTTTAACAGCTCGCCGTGCATGTGCAGCACACGGCTGTTGCCGGCCCGTTCATGCAGGTTGTCGATGTTCTGCGTCACCAGCAGGAAATTATCGCCCAGCGCCTGCTCCAGCTCCGCCAGAGCCAGATGCGCCGCGTTGGGCTGGATCTCTGCCTGCTGAAGCTGCTGGCGGCGCGCGTTGTAAAAACGCTGTACCAGGGCTGGATCGCGCTGAAAGCCCTCCGGTGTCGCCACATCTTCAACGTGATGCTCCTCCCACAGGCCGTCAGCAGCGCGGAAGGTCCGGATGCCGGACTCCGCAGAGATGCCCGCGCCGGTCAGCACCACCACATGCGGCAGAGGATGGGCCGCCAGTTCAGCCTGGCGGTCGCGCTCAAAAATGCGCTGACGAAAGCGCTGATGTACCTTTCTCCGGGTTTTCTTCAGGCGGGCAAGTCGCAGACGGCGACGTGGTGTACGCATAAAATCTCCTGGCGTAGCGGCTGCGGCGAGCCGCTATAAACAGTTTCCGGGTCAATTTCACCCGATAGTAACGGTTGCTGCGGGCCTGACCCAACAGCAAAGGTCTTAAAACAGAGGCGGCGCGAAATCACTCGCGCCGCCTTTTATCACTGACCGCTTAATACCCGAGCCGGGTCTATGCGGCTGGCGCGCCTCGCGGGATACCAGCTCGCTAACAGACTCAGCAGAATCGCGGTGATCAGTACTGAGAACACATCAATCCAGTGCAGTTCCGACGGCAGGAAATCGATAAAGTAGATATCGCCTGCCAGCAGATGATGGCCGGTCACCGACTCCAGCCCGCGCACCAGCGAGGTCAGGTTCAGCGCCACCAGCACGCCCACGATCACACCGCTCACGCTGCCCAGCAGCCCCGCCAGCAGACCGTACCAGATGAAAATGGCGCGGATCAGCCGGTCTTTCGCACCGAGCGTGCGCAGCACCGCAATGTCACTGCTCTTATCCTTCACCGCCATGACCAGCGTAGAGACAATGTTAAAGCAGGCCACGCCGATCACCAGCACCATCGCCAGATACATGATGGCGCGGATCATCTGAATATCCCGGTACATGTAGCCGTAAGTGCCAATCCAGCTCTTAATATAGACGTAAGAGCGGGTCGCTTCCCCGGCTTCCCGCACCAGCTTCACCGCCTGGAATGGATCGGTCATTTTCAGCGCGATGCCGGAAACGCTGTCACCCATCTCCAGATAGTGCTGCGCGTCCGCCAGCGGCACCAGCGCCAGGCTGTGATCGAGCATACCGCTGAGTTGCAGGATGCCGCTGACCTGCAACCGGATGCGTTTGGGCTGCAGCAGTTTGTTATCGCCATCATTGTTGGGGATCATGATGGTAATCCAGTCGCCCTGCTTCACATTCAGCGACTTTGCAATACCGCCGCCGAGGATGATCTGCTGCTTACCCGCGGCAAAGGAAGACCAGGCGTTATCGGCCACGAACTGCGGCAGCGCGCTGAGGCGCGGCTCCTGAGCCGGATCGACGCCCTTCACCTGCAGCGCCTCCAGCCGGGCACCGCTCTCAATCAGGCCGGTGAAATTCACATAGGGCGCGGCCGCCGCGATACCGGGTACCTTCTCTATCGGTGCGATCAGAGACTGCCACTGGCGGAACGGCTGATTGACCGCCTCGATCTCACCGTGTGGCACGACAGCCAGAATACGGTTGTTCAGCTCGCGCTCAAATCCGTTCATGGCGCTCAGGCCGATGATCAGCACCGCCACGCCCAGCGCAATACCCACAGTAGAGATGACTGAAATCAGTGACACCATGCCGCCGCGACGGCGTCCGCGGCTAAAGCGCAGGCCCAGCAACAGGGATAACGATGAACCCATTACACCGCTCCTGCCAGAGTGAGCTGGTCGCTTAACTGGCCGTCGCGCATCTCCATCTGACGCGTCATCCGTTTTGCCAGCATCAGATCATGGGTCACCACCAGAAACGCGGTGCCCTGACGGACGTTCAGTTCGCCCAGCAGTTCAAAGATGGCATCGGCGTTGCGCGCATCCAGGTTACCGGTGGGCTCATCCGCCATCACCAGTCGCGGACGGTTTACCAGCGCGCGGGCAATCGCGACACGCTGGCGCTCCCCGCCCGACAGCTCAGACGGACGGTGGGCAGCGCGATGCTCCAGCCCGACCGCAGCCAGCATCTCACGAGCCCTATCCTGCGCTTCCGCTTTCGCAATTTTGCCAATCAGCAGCGGCATCGCCACGTTTTCCAGCGCGCTGAAGTCCGGCAGCAGGTGGTGGAACTGGTAGATAAAGCCCAGCTCGCGGTTGCGAAGTTCCGCTTTAGCCGAGGAGGACATGGCATTCAGGGACTGACCATCAAACACCACATCGCCCGAGGTCGGCGCATCCAGCCCGCCGAGCAGATGCAGCAGCGTACTTTTACCGGAACCGGAGCTGCCGACGATCGCTGTCAGTTCGCCGGGCTGAAGGCTGAAAGCCACATTGCGCAGCACATCGGTCTGCACGCTGCCTTCCTGATAGCGTTTGCACAGGTCGCGGCACTGCAACAAAGGAGAGTTACTCATAACGTAAAGCCTCAGCAGGTTGAACGGCGGCAGCGCGCCACGAAGGATAAAGCGTAGACAACAGCGCAACGATCATCGCGCTGAGGGCGATAGTGATCACCTGCCACAGATTAATATCGACCGGCAGCGCGGCACCATCAAGGAACAGGCCAATTACCGGCATTAAGTTGTTGAGCTGGCTGGCCAGCAGCACGCCAAGCAGGGTGCCGAGCAGCGTGCCGATAATCCCGGCACTGGCGCCCTGCACCATAAAGACGGCGACAATCTGCCGGCGCGTCAGACCCTGCGTCTGCAGAATCGCTACTTCGCCCTGCTTTTCCATGATCAGCAAGCCCAGCGAGGTGATAATGTTAAACGCCGCTACCGCGATAATCAGGCTCAGCAGCAGGCCCATCATATTCTTCTCCATGCGCACTGCCTGGAAGAGATCGCCTTTGCGCTCACGCCAGTCTTTCCAGGCCAGCCCGGCGGGCAGGGTCTGCTGACTCAGGCTGTCAACCGACAGCGGCTTGTCCAGCCAGAGACGCCAGCCGGTGATGTTGCCGGCCGGATAGCGCATCACGCGTGACGCATCCTGAAGATTGACCAGGATCTGATAACCATCGACTTCACTGTTGGCTGCGTAGGTGCCCGCCACGGTAAACAGACGCTGGCTCGGCACACGCCCCATCGGCGTAAACTGGCTGACCGACGGCACCATCAGACGCAGCTGGTCGCCCCGTTTCACGCCCAGCTGCGACGCGAGCTGTTCGCCGAGGATCACGTTGTACTGTCCGGGCTGCAACACGTTCTGTTGGGTGTTTACCAGGAATGGCGTCAGCGGATCGTTTTCATCAGGATTAATCCCCAGCATGACGCCCACGGCGACGCTGTGCGGACTTTGCAGCACCACGCTGGCGGTCGTCAGTGGTGCCGTGCGGCTGACGCCCTGCAGGTTCAGCGAGGCTGCGGGTTGCTGCTGCGGATTAAGACTGCCTTTATCGCTGGTGATCAGCGCCTGAGGCATCAGGCCAAGAATGTTGCCTTCGAGTTCACGCTCAAAACCGTTCATCACCGAGAGTACAGTCACCATCGCCAGCACGCCGAGCGTAATGCCAATCGTGGAGAGCCAGGAGACAAAGCGACCGAAGCGATCCGATGCTCGTCCGCGCATGTAACGCAGACCGATAAATAGCGCGACAGGTTGATACATGGAATTCAGTAAGCCGTTGCCTGTAAATAGGTAGTGGGATGATAAAGGAGCGGCTGGCTTTATGAAACCTCTAACCCTCTGAGTCGGCAGCAAAGTTGCATCAGAATGCGTCACCTCCAGCGCCAAAGCAGCGGAATAGCCGATAAAGCCATCGCTTATTGGCGGATTATCCCGCGCCCCGGCGGGTAGACTACACTCAGTAACAGAGTAAAGGGTAAACCATCACCGGGATGGAGAGGGGTGCGATTATGTCGAAATTTTCCAAAGGCAGCATCGTAAAACATCAGTCCGGCGAGATCAGAGGCGAGATTATCAACGTCTTTGAACTGCGGGATGCCCCCGTCGGCTACTACGTAAAGTGGGACGACGGCAATCTCAGCTATCACCCCGAGCAGGAGTTATCCTGGGCCAGTATCGACTGGCCACGTATGCATTACACACAGCAATCCATAAAATAATCTGCCCGTTTAACCCCGTCGCTGCATGGCGACGGTGGTTTTTTCTGTTTCCTTTCCAGTCTGCGTCTATCCTCTTCTTATCCGCTTCGTTACCGCCGACACCCGGTAAGAGCTGAACGCCCGGCTTCAGTGCGGTACGGCAGGAAAATTGTGCCGCAAAGGTGATCCCCCTGACATAATATGGAATGATTACGTCCTGGAAAAATGGAGCAACCCCGAGATCCCATGTCCGAACAGACTCGTTATACCCTGCCCGTTAAATCCGGCGATCTCCGCCAGCTTGGCCAGCTTACAGGCGCGGCACATGCAGTAGAGTGTGCCAGCATTACCGAACGCCACACCGGTCCGGTCCTGATGATTACCCCCGATACCCAGACTGCGCTGCGACTGCTGGATGAGATCCGCCAGTTTACCGATCTGCCGGTCGCCTATCTCGCCGACTGGGAAACGCTGCCCTATGACAGTTTTTCTCCGCATCAGGATATTATTTCTGCCCGTCTGTCGACCCTCTACCAGCTGCCCGTGATGCAGAACGGTATGCTGATTATGCCGGTCAATACGCTGATGCAGCGCGTCTGCCCGCACAGTTTCCTGCATGGCCATGCGCTGGTCATGAAGCAGGGACAGAAACTGTCACGCGACCGGCTGCGCGACCAGCTGGAGCAGGCGGGCTATCGCCATGTGGATCAGGTGATGGAGCACGGGGAATATGCTACCCGCGGCGCCCTGCTCGACCTCTTCCCGATGGGCAGCGATCAGCCCTACCGTATCGACTTCTTTGATGATGAAATTGACAGTCTGCGACTGTTTGACGTCGACTCGCAGCGCACGCTGGAAGCGGTCGCCGAAATCAACCTGCTGCCTGCGCATGAGTTTCCCAGCGACAAAGCGGCCATTGAGCTATTCCGCAGCCGCTGGCGTGAAATATTTGATGTGCGCCGCGAGTCGGAGCATGTCTATCAGCAGGTCAGCAAAGGCACGCTGCCCGCAGGCATCGAATACTGGCAGCCACTCTTTTTTGAACAGCCATTACCCAGCCTGTTCAGCTACCTGCCTGACAATACCCTGATTGTAAACTGCGGCGACCTGGAAGGCAGCGCCAGCCGCTTCTGGCAGGATGCCGAAGCGCGCTATGAAAACCGGCGCGTCGACCCGATGCGTCCGCTGCTGGAGCCGGTAACCCTGTGGCTGCGCCCGGATGCGTTAATGGGCGAACTGAAAGCCTGGCCACGCATTCAGATGACCAGCGAGGCGCTGCCGGCAAAGGCGGCGAATACCAACCTCGGCTACACCCCGCTGCCGGATCTCGCCATTCAGGCGCAGGCCAAAGCGCCGCTCGACCATCTGCGTCAGTTTATTGAAACCTTCAGCGGTGCCGTCGTTTTCTCGGTGGAGAGCGAAGGTCGTCGTGAGAGCCTGCAGGAGCTGCTGGCGCGGATTAAGCTGCGTCCTCAGCCGGTACATCGCTTCGATGAAAACGGCGACGATCGCTTCACACTGATGATCGGCGCCAGTGAACGCGGTTTTATTGACACTCAGGGCAACCGGGCGCTGATTTGTGAGAGCGATCTGCTGGGTGAGCGTGTCAGCCGTCGCCGTCAGGATACCCGCCACACCATCAATCCGGACATTCTGATCCGCAACCTGGCGGAGCTGCACCCCGGTCAGCCGGTGGTGCACCTGGAGCACGGCGTAGGCCGATACATCGGCCTGACCACGCTGGAGGCAGGCGGCATCGAGGCGGAATACCTGATGCTCTCTTACGCCAATGACGCCAAGCTCTATGTGCCGGTTTCCTCGCTGCACCTGATCAGCCGCTATGCGGGCGGCGCAGACGATAACGCGCCCCTGCATAAGCTGGGTAGCGATGCCTGGTCACGCGCGCGGCAGAAAGCGGCGGAGAAAGTCCGCGATGTAGCGGCTGAGCTGCTGGATATCTACGCCCAGCGCGCTGCCAAAGCGGGCTTTGCCTTTAAGCACGACCGTGAGCAGTATCAGCTGTTCTGTGAGAGTTTCCCGTTTGAAACCACCCCGGATCAGGCGCAGGCGATCAATGCGGTACTGAGCGATATGTGTCAGCCGCTGGCGATGGACCGTCTGGTGTGCGGTGACGTCGGTTTTGGTAAAACCGAAGTAGCCATGCGCGCGGCGTTTCTGGCGATCGAGAACCATAAGCAGGTCGCGGTGCTGGTGCCGACCACCCTGCTGGCCCAGCAACATTACGATAACTTCCGCGATCGCTTCGCCAACTGGCCGGTTCGCATTGAGATGCTTTCCCGTTTCCGCACCGCAAAAGAGCAGTCGCAGGTGCTGGAACAGGCCAGCGAGGGCAAGATCGATATCCTGATCGGCACCCACAAGCTGCTGATGAGCGATCTGAAATGGCACGATCTCGGTCTGCTGATTGTTGATGAGGAGCACCGCTTCGGGGTGCGTCACAAAGAGCGGATCAAGGCGATGCGGGCCGATGTGGATATTCTGACGCTCACCGCCACGCCGATTCCGCGCACCCTGAATATGGCCATGAGCGGCATGCGCGATCTCTCCATTATCGCCACGCCGCCGGCCCGTCGTTTAGCGGTAAAAACCTTCGTCCGTGAATATGATGACCTGGTGATCCGCGAAGCGATCCTGCGTGAGGTGCTGCGTGGCGGTCAGGTTTACTACCTCTATAACGACGTTGAAAATATTGAGAAAGCGGCGCAGCGCCTGAGCGAGCTGGTGCCGGAAGCGCGGGTGGCGATCGGTCACGGCCAGATGCGTGAGCGCGAGCTGGAGCGGGTGATGAACGATTTCCATCATCAGCGTTTCAACGTGCTGGTCTGTACCACCATTATCGAAACCGGGATCGACATTCCGACCGCCAATACCATCATCATCGAGCGGGCCGACCACTTTGGTCTGGCCCAGCTGCACCAGCTGCGCGGGCGCGTCGGGCGTTCGCATCATCAGGCCTACGCCTGGCTGTTAACGCCGCATCCGAAAGCGATGACCGCCGATGCGCATAAACGTCTGGAAGCGATCGCCTCGCTGGAAGATCTGGGGGCCGGTTTTGCGCTGGCGACCCATGACCTTGAGATTCGCGGTGCGGGCGAGCTGCTGGGCGATGAACAAAGCGGTCAGATGGAGACGCTGGGCTTCACGCTCTACATGGAGCTGCTGGAGAACGCGGTTGAGGCACTGAAGGCGGGACGCGAGCCGTCGCTGGAAGATCTCACCAGCAATCAGACCGAGGTGGAGCTGCGGATGCCTGCGCTGCTGCCGGAGAGTTTTATCCCGGATGTCAGCACCCGCCTGTCACTCTATAAACGCATCGCCAGCGCGGAGAGTGAAGAGGAGCTGCAGGAACTGAAGGTTGAGATGATCGACCGCTTCGGCCTGCTGCCAGATGCGGCGCGTAACCTGCTGGATGTGGCGATTATCCGCCTGCAGGCACAAACCGTGGGGCTGCGTAAGATTGAAGCCAGCGACAAAGGTGGCTATTTCGATTTTGCACCGCAGAATAAGGTGGATCCGGCATGGCTTATCAGCCTGCTACAGAAGGAACCGCAGCAGTGGAAGCTGGATGGGCCGACGCGACTGCGTTTCACCCGTGAACTGTCGGAACGAAAGCTGCGGATGGAGTGGGTGCAGGGCTTTGTCTCACAGCTGGCTGAGCATCAGGTCTGACTCCCTGCCCGTCCGGTGCTGAGCGCCGGGCGGGTCGGACACCATGAAAAAAGGCGCATCCGGAAGATGCGCCTTTTTCATTACGTCGTGCTGTGTGGCCGCGAGTGCGGCAAAGCTTTGCCCAGTTACGCCTGGTCGCTATTAAGAATCAGCTGACCATTGCGGTCCAGAGGAATACGCGTGCCGGGATCGTTTTCCATGCGGATTTTGCCCTGCTGGTCGCCTATTTTATAGGTCACGTCATATCCCAGTTTTTTCTCTTGTTTGTCATAAACGGTTTTGCAGCGCTGTTCGGTCGTGGTGTAAGTATCCCGATCCTGCAGTCCGGCCTGGACCTGATTACCGGCATAACCACCCGCTACCGCCCCCGCTACCGTCGCCACATCCCTGCCGCGACCGCCGCCAAACTGGTGACCCAGCACACCACCTGCCACTGCACCTAACACCGAGCCAGCAAGACGGTTTTCATCCTGCACGGCCCGACGATGCGTCAGGGTGACATTACGGCACTCCTGGCGTGGCTGCCTGATGCTCTCTTTAATAGGCGTCGCAGAGAGTACCTGAGCGTATTGCGGGCCACGGTCAAACACGTTCATGCCTGCCACGGCGGCAACACCCAGTGCTGCTGCCACACCAATACCGATACCCGCTAACATTGATTTATTCACAGGACGTTCCTCCTGAAAAGTGTTACCGCGCATTCCTGCTGTTAAAGCATCCTCGTTGATGGAGGTATAACCGGCGTGCGCGACGCGCCGTGTTTGTTGAAGTGAAGTTTTGCAGATGGACTAAAATTGCAACATCAGATAAATGGAGGAAATCGGTCACTTTGCTATCAGGACCAGTTTTTAGGAGAGTTCTGAAGAGAAGAGAGTTTTCACTGTTATCGCTTTAAGCCGAAACTTTAACCAATTAAATCCATATCATAAACTTTTGCAAAGTGCTTTAAAGAAGCTGATTGCCTGTTCTGGCAACGGCATTTCCATCGCTACCTGTAACCCGGTTACTGGCTATGCCGTAAACATGAAGATTCATTCCTGAAGCAATCAGGCTTCAGGAATGAAGGAAGAGGAAACTAATCAAAAATACTCTCTGACGGGCATTCCTTCACATCGCCCCAGCCCACGACGGCGCCATCTTGAGTAAGATTTTTGATGGACACGCTATCGCCTGAATATTCAGAGCCTCTGACCACAATATCGTAGTCATGGTTAGCCTGAGGAATAAATGCAGCAGTGGCAGATTTTTGCGTGTTCTGAAAGTACCCCGTCTCAGTCCAGTAGTGGATGACCCGGATCATTTGCCCCGGCTTCAGGGTGAACTCATTGATGAAAGCACCATTATTATCAGATGAGGCTGGCATACCTATTCGTTTATTCCCTGTGACAGGGATACCCAGAATGGCAAAGCCAGAAGTAATACGGCGTTCCAGTACTTTTTTATAGCAACCTGAATCCTGCTTCTCAAAGAACTGAAGTGCCGTATTGCCTTCTGAACTGACGCGAATCCGGGCCGCATCCTCTCCTTTATAATCAATCAGAGAAGGTCTGAAACCTGCGGTGCAACCACTCAATAATAATGCTATCAATCCAGAGATGATGATTTTCGCCGCCATTGTTTATTTTCCTTAATTAAAATTCAATAAAAATTGAGTTATTTTAATGATGCCAGGACCAGGTCTCTGTTGCGTTGCACAGCGTTTACTTTGTGACATAAAAACATGTCCATATTAATTTACAAAGACTTTATTAATCCTGCTGGAGAAAATAAAATAAGGCACCCAAATCAGACAACTGATAAAGGCCCTGACCAGGGTATTGATAACAGGCTGTGTAAGGTTTACGTGGAAAACTAAGGCGGGGTAAAACGTACAAAAACTGGCAAAGACAAGACCATATAAATAGTACGTTATCATCACGCATCTGATTTTTGCTTTTTTCTTAAAGAAGAACCAGCAAGCCAGTACTGTTACGGGAAAATCAATAATTGAAAGCATTAAGAGCAAAATACTAAAACTATTAATCACACTATATTTCTGGTATGTATTAGCAATTAACGCAACAACATTAAAAGCATTATATAGCATCGTAAAAAAGCCCACAACCAGGCCTAAAGCAGGCAGATATAACAAACCATTAATTCTGCCTTCTTCTTTTTTTTCACAATTATCACAGTAACCTGAATCTTTGTTTCCTTCCGCTTCCTGACACTTAATACATAACATCCCTGCCCTCCTTCATACAGCAGTTATTTCCATATTTTCAACAAAAACTAAGCCGGTTTATTTCATAAGACTGGCATCTACGACAAGATGGAATAAGTTATTTTTTAAACCTGATTAAGAGTCGCGTAAAACGGCATCTATTAAATACTTCTTTGCATACCGTAAAAAACCCTGACCAGATGGTCAGGGTTGCGGATTCAGGACTAAATCAGAAACGGTAGCCGACACCAATATTGAAGCCGTTGATGGCGTAATGGGCATCATTATAGTTAACGCGCGTGCCTTCATAGCCAATATTAATTGCAAGTGTATCAGTGGGATTAACGGCTACGCCCGCACCATAGGCAAAGGAGGTTTTATTTTCGCCATAACTATCTGAATAATCGCCCAGATAATGCACGCTTTCATCCACTTTAGTATGGGCAACACCAACCAATCCATAGAGACTGACATAGTCATTGATACGATACGCTGGCCCCGCCATCAGTGAATAATATTTTACTTTAGCCTGTCCGTCATAGCCGTAAACGTCACCGTCGTACTCATCCCGCTCTGAAAAATCCTGATCGCCTTTCATGTAACTGAATGAGCCAATGACGCTGATGGGAGCATCCCATTCATAGCGATACTGAACATTGACACCACGGATGTTTTTGTAGTCTTCAACTTTGCTTTGCGCATAGCCAACCGAAACAGTGTGATTGTCAGCAAACGCATTGCTGCCTGCCAGCAGCGTCCCACACAGTAATGCCAGCGTCGTCATTTTGAATTTCATTGGGTTTCCTTTTCATAATTTAACATTATTTCCCTGCATTTCAGGCAGGACTTCGTTCCCTGAATCACCAGTACACAACAGACAGGTTGTCGCTTTTGTCTGTCCGCCTGTACCGGACAGGAATATTTACTTTTGCGCTCTGCTTCTATGGTTCAGAATGAGCCAGAGAGCATCAGTTCATTGCCGGAATTTTAAAAAAACCAGCCTGCGCAACTGTGAAATTGTATTCGTAAGAAAGATGACTCCGGTCATTTAAATCGGATATCAAATTTATTTCGCAGGTGAATTATTAGTATTTAGTCATCGGCTATTCCTGGTGGCGTTATTAGACCAAAAAGAATCAGAGCTATCAAGGCCGTTTCACCCTAAAATCAGGTGTCTGCATCGTTATTGCTGCCTCTCTATTCAGTAAAGAGATACCGTTACAGAATTTATTAACGAAGATTATTTACCTGACTCAGGGTTCCTGATGCATACAGATATTCGGCAATCAATTTATCTAAATCCAGCCTGCATGCAGAGCCAGCATTCAGCAGGTTAACGTCTGTTTTTTCCAGAAAAATGTCCCCCCTCAAGTCTGCCGTCAATACATACGCCTGTGCTCTGTTACTGAGATGCCTGATAAACGTAATTACTGGTGTTGTTCGATTCCAGTTTGTGATGGTCGTGTCGGTTTTTATCCGCGCTGGCCGTTGAGCGGATTACCGCGCCGTTGCGCTGGGTATGCTCACCTGCGGTTACGTCAAAAGCGCCCTTACCGGCAAAGATGCCGGTATGCCCGGCCACGCTCTGCCAGTTGCTGTGCATTTTGTCCTGGCTGATATTTACGCTCGCCGACCCGGTCATCGAGCCGAAGGTGAAGCTGCCGCCCGCGCTGGCGTTCTGCTGCTTACTGTCGTAGCGGTCGCTGTCCTGCTCTGAGGTCAGCGTCAGGTTGCGGCCGGTGTCGACCTTCACGCTCTCGCCGCGCACCTGTGCCCCGGTCAAAATCAAATAAAGCGAATAAAAATGATCTGAAAAGTAAAAGCGATTTCATGAACGGCCATCACCGCTAAGGCAGTTAAGGCAAAAAAAAGCCTCCTCAGCATTGAGGAGGCTCGTTCTGACCCGATACCGCGCAGAGCTTAGTGCAGCTTAAGCCGCGGGCGGATTACCCGGTTGAGGCTGCCCACCAGCATCATCAGGCCGGTTTTGAAGTAACCGTGCAGCGCGATCTGGTGCATACGATAGAGCGAGATGTAGACAAAGCGCGCAATCCGCCCTTCCACCATCATCGAACCGCGCATCAGGTTGCCCATCAGGCTGCCGACCGTACTGAAGCGGGAGAGCGACACCAGCGAGCCGTGATCTTTGTAGACATAGGCTTTCAGCGGCTTACCGGCACGCTGCGCCAGGATATTATCCATTGCGCGTGAGGCCATCTGGTGCGCAGACTGAGCGCGAGGCGGCACGAAGCCACCGCCTGGCAGCGCGCAGGAGGCGCAGTCGCCAATCGCGTAAATATCATCATCCAGCGTGGTCTGCAGCGTCTCTTTAACCACCAGCTGGTTGATGCGGTTGGTTTCCAGTCCGCCAATCTCTTTCATAAAGTCAGGCGCCTTGATCCCGGCAGCCCAGACCATCAGATCGGCTTCAATAAACTCACCGCCTTTGGTATTCAGGCCATTCTGCTCAGCGCTGGTCACCATAGTCTGCGTCAGCACGCGCACGCCCAGTTTGGTCAGCTCCTGATGTGCTGCAGCAGAGATGCGCGGTGGCAATGCAGGCAGAATACGTTCGCCCGCTTCGACCAGCGTTACGTTCAGCGCTTCGCGTCCCAGCCCTTTAAATCCGTAGCTGTGCAGCTGCTTCACAGCATTGTGCAGCTCGGCGGAAAGCTCAACGCCGGTGGCACCGCCGCCGACGATAGCGATGTTCACTTTCTCCAGTTTGCCTTCGCTGGCAGAGAATTTCAGGAACAGGTTGAGCATTTCGTTGTGGAAACGGCGCGCCTGATGAGGGTTATCCAGGAAGATGCAGTGATCTTTAACGCCCGGCGTACCGAAATCGTTCGAGGTACTGCCCAGCGCCATCACCAGCTGGTCATACGCCACTTCCCGCTGCGGCACCAGCACTTCGCCCTGTGCGTTCACCACTTCGGCCAGCCGGATCACTTTCCGGCTGCGGTCAATGTCAGTGAGCGAACCCAGCTGGAACTCAAACCCGTGATTGCGGGCATGCGCCAGATAGCTCAGCGCATCGATGCCCTCATCCATGGAGCCGGTCGCCACTTCATGCAGCAGCGGCTTCCACAGATGGCTGTGGTTACGATCGACCAGGATAATCTCGGCCTTTTTTTTGCGCCCCAGTTTATGACCCAGCTGCGTGGCCATTTCGAGGCCGCCGGCTCCCCCTCCGACGATAACAATTTTCTTAACGGATGTAGTCAACAAAGACCCCCTCAAATTGTGAACCAAAAGTTAACCGAAGGTTAAATTAAACCTTAAGAAACATAGGGTTGGCGAAGTTAAAATCGCAATCTGCTGGCAGAATAGCATGGCGGGAAGAGGAGAACATAAGAATATTGATATACATCAAAGCAGGAAAATAAAACTCGGATAATTACGTAACGAAAACAGGCACCCTGCGATGTCAAATCTGTTTAACCTGCTGTTTTAAATAATTTTATCTGCTGGAGATGGGAAGAGAGGTTTTTAAGTTTATGCCCTTCCGCCTCACCCCGGTCAATCACATAAAAGGGCCGGAGACGATCGGCGCTGCGCTGGCTGCCGAGCGTCTCACCCTGCCGTGAGAGAAAAGTGAGACAGCGGCCACGGTTGCGCTCACGGAAATCGCTGACGCAATGGGTGGCGGTGTCCGGATGCGTCTCAGGCCGGTCAATCTTCCTTTCCATGTTCTCATGCGTAAAGAGGCCGGGATTAAAGATCGCCTGCCGGATGCCGTACAGACAGAAAGCCAATGCGTTCTGACCAGAAACCGTCAGGTCCGATGCCGCAGGTCAGCGGGCAATCGCCGTCAGACTGCATCAGCATTCTGACGGTTTCTGTAGCAGAAACTGCATGGCGGGGATGGCGGGTGCTGTCACTGCGTAACCTGACATCAGGATTGATAAACTGCAGTTGCAGCACTTTTCATAATTACCCGGACTACCGGAATCAAAACCGTGCAGAGCGATGATCATTCAGACCCACAGGGTAATGATAACGCCGGGCAGTCACTGTTTACCACGACGCCTTATGCGCCAGCCAGCGTTCCTGAAGTTCACTCAGTTGCCGGGCGTTGTTTTTCCAGCGAGGCGTTGCCTGCAGCTCATCGCGGGTAAACCGGCCCTGATGATACAACCGGGTAACCCGTTCTGAACTTACCGGGATCAGGTTATCCAGCACACTGATGGCTCCCTGACGCTGATTGCAGACCAGCACCATGTCACATCCCGCATTAAGCGACTGCTGCGCCCGCTCCGCATAGCTGCCCATCACGGCAGCCCCCTCCATTGAGAGATCGTCGGAGAAAATCACGCCATCAAAGCCCAGCTGCTCGCGCAATACGGTTTTAAGCCAGTACGGCGAACCGCTGGCCGGCAGCGGATCGACATCGGTGTAGATGACGTGGGCAGGCATAATGGCATCCAGGGCCTGCTCCGTGATCAGGCTGCTGAAGATCGCCATGTCATGCTCGCGCAGCGTCTTCTCATCGCGGGGATCGCGCGGCGTCTCTTTATGCGAATCGGCGCTGACCGCGCCATGTCCCGGAAAATGTTTGCCGGTGGTTTTCATACCCGCCTCGTGCATCCCCGCAATAAAGCGGCGCGCCACGGCGAGGGCGATTGCCGGATCGGCATGGAAAGATCGATCGCCGATCGCGGCACTGATATGGCCCACGTCCAGCACCGGCGCGAAGCTGATATCAATATCCATCGCGATCATCTCAGCAGCCATCTGCCAGCCCGCCTGCTGTGCCAGCTCGCCGGCAGTCTCTGCGTCGTGCAGCGCTGCAAAAGATTGCATGGCGGGCAGCTTGGTGAAACCGTCGCGGAAACGCTGCACGCGTCCCCCCTCCTGATCCACCGCCACGACCAGTCGGGTGTGGGACGCGGCGCGGATCTGACGCACCAGCTCGGCAAGCTGAGCGGAATCGTGATAGTTGCGGGCAAACAAAATTAACCCGCCGACCAGCGGATGTTGCAGGATTTCGCGATCTTCGCCATCCAGTTCATAACCACCGACGTCAAGCATCAGCGGGCCGGGTAAATGTGATTTCATAGCCTGAATCCTGTAGCGCGACGCAAGGGCGTCACCGATTAAATCTGTTGCCAGCTCTGCTGAGCCAGCTGTTGTAATGTGGCGTCATCGCACTGACTGGCACGCAGCTGATACCAGCTGGCCATCAGCAGACGCAGCCAGGGTTGCCAGCGTCTGACCTGGTGTGCCAGCGCGGCAAGCGGCAGCTGCATCGCATCAGCATAGCCGGCCAGCCAGTCATGCTGATGCTGTGGATCGCAGGCACAAATGGCCGCCAGTTCCAGCGCGACATCGCCATCGGCGGCATATTCCCAGTCGATCAGCCGCAATCCCTCGGGGCTCTCGATGACATTGCCGGCATGCAGGTCCATGTGCAGCGGTGCCAGCCGCAGCGGCTGCGGCTCCCCCTGTTGCGTCAGGCGCCTGAGCGATCGCAGCCAGCGATGATTACGTTGCGGCGTGAGCTGCCAGTAGCGCCATAACAGCGGCAGCAGCAGCAGGCGATAGCCTGTCAGCGGCTGCTGATGGAGCCGCTGCAGCAGCGTCAGAATCTGTGGTCGCTGCTGGCTGAAGCGCGGTTCATCCAGCACCTCGCCCGGACACCAGTTCAGGATAATCCCCTGCGGGTTACCCGCTACGGGCTGCGGCGCAAGGCCGCGGGTACGCAGTTTACGTAACAGGCGGAATTCACGCTGCCGGTCCACAAACGGGATGACCGGCTGCGGCGCTGCCCGCGCGATAAAGATTCCGTGCGGGCTGACAATCTTCTGACTGCATCCGGTCAGACCGGCAAGCGGATACATCGACGTCTTATCAGAGTCGCCGGTGACCTGCCCAATCAGCCGCTGAAGCGCGGCATTAATTCTGGGCAATGCCGTTGCCAGACCAGACGATCTCGCCGGTCTGAACCAGCATCAGCTGCATCTGCAGAGTCGGTGCTTTGACATCGCCGCTGGCGTTGCTGTAAAGCACATACTGCGCGTTAACGTTGCGCGCCAGGCCAATCGCTTTGCTGCGTGAGTTGAGGCTGTCATCCGGCGATAAGCCCAGCGCCTGCTTCGCCTGCGCCAGCTGTTCGGCCGAAACCAGGGTGAATTTGCCGTTATTGTTCAGCGCATTCTGGATAGCCGACGTGGCTTTCTCGCTCTGCAGCGTACCGTTGGTGCTGTTTTTAACCCGATCGACTAATAGCACGCTGCCCGGCTCGGCGCTGGCGGCCTGCAGCATCTTCGCCACCAGCGGCTGAACGCTGGCATCCCAGTTAATGGTGACGAGTTTCGGCGGCTGTGGCACCGGCTGCGGCTGCGGTGCGGGCTGCGGTTCAGGTTGTGGAACGGGCTGCACCGGTTCCACAGGCTGGGTTGGCTCAACCGGTGCAGGCTGCTGCTGTTTCACCACACAACCGGTCAGAATGAGCGCCATCAGAAGCGCTCCGGTACGATTCACACTGCGTATCACGTAGAAGATCCTTAAAGATAGAGATAAAGACGAACCTTGCTGGCTGTCAGGTTACCCAGTTGCGAGGCGGCGACAATACTTCCCTGCGCCGGAACGGTCACGGTCTGCGCCGGTTCCTGCGGGGTAATTTCCAGCCCTTTGTCGTCATACCAGTAATAACGATAGTGGACAACGACCGGGGCTTCGCGCTGATTATAGAGCACGCTGGTCGCGCGTTTCAGTCCGTCGTGCTCATCCAGCGTGGGCTCATCGGTGATGATCCCTGCTGACAGCACAGCGGATTCCATCACCAGTGACTGTGAGGTATTGATCATCGGTTTATCACTGCTGCACGCCGTCAGGCAGAGCAGGATCGGCAGGCCAGTCAGCCAGGATCGCATAGCACGTTTCCGTTATGGTCAGTTTGAAAGCATCGGGCCCAGCGGTTCGCCACCCACCAGATGCATGTGGATGTGATACACCTCCTGACCCCCATGTTGATTGCAGTTCACAATCAGACGATAGCCATCCTGAGCAATCCCTTCCTGCCGGGCGATTTTCGCCGCAGTGGTGAACATCCGTCCCAGCGCATGTTCATGTGCCGCTTCCACCTCGTTCACCGTCGGGATCAGCACATTCGGCACGATTAAAATATGGGTCGGCGCTTTGGGCGAGATGTCGCGGAAGGCAGTGACCAGCTCATCCTGATAAACCACATCAGCGGGGATTTCGCGGCGGATAATTTTACTAAAAATGGTTTCTTCAGCCATGGTGCAATTCCTTTAGCCTGAGTCGTAATCAATGAGTATGCGGGAGAAATTTGTTTTCTTTCAACCTCAGGACCACTTTTCTTGCATTGTTCGCCTGCCTTTGCAGCAGCAACGCCTCCCCGACCCGTCGGCGTTACGCTGGAAGCGCCATACGCAGCCGTTTAAAATGAAACGCTGCTTATAAATTAATCCCGCCCCCCTTTTCTTTCTCTTATTGCCACTTATCTGCCAGCCCTGGCCACATCGCGAAAGTTTAGCGCGTTCGTCAGCTCTGCTTTGCTAACCCGTCCGGGTGAAATGGACGACATCACCAGGGATACATTGCCCTATAGCTTCAGGGAGCATCCGCTATGCGCTCACGTATGGGTATTGGCCACTATCTGGCCTGTGGTTACGGAGATTTTCCGGGAGCAGGTACCACTGCGCTTACCGCCGCCTGGCTGCTCTGTTTTTACACCCCCTTTTTGCGGGCTGGCGCCGGTTCAGGCCACACTGATTTTCGCCGCGGCGCGCGTGCTGAATGCCGTGGTCAGCCCTGCGGCCAGGCGATGGCCCTGCTCTGTCTGACAGAGTATCTGCGCGCCTGGCGCTGAATCGCACCCAAAAAAAAGCCCCGCACGGCGGGGCTTTTTCACTGCGGTGACGCATTACATGCTGCGGATATAGTCATCCATATCTGTTTTCAGGTTATCGGACTTGGTGCCGAAGATAGCCTGGACACCGGAACCGGCCACCACCACGCCACGGGCGCCAAGGTTTTTCAGTTCGGTCTGGTCAACTTTGCCTACATCGGCAACGCTGACGCGCAGACGTGTAATACAGGCGTCCAGGTTGGTGATGTTCTCTTTACCACCAAACGCGGCGACCAGTTTGCCCGCCATCTCAGAGCCGGTCGCAGCAGACTGCTCGCTGCCAGTGCTCTCTTCGCGGCCAGGGGTTTTCAGGTCCAGCTTCGCGATCAGAACACGGAAGATGGTGTAATAAACCAGGCCGTAGATGATACCGATAACCGGGAACAGCCAGATTTTGCTGCTGTTACCACTCAGCACGATAAAGTCGATCAGACCGTGAGAGAAGCTGGTGCCATCACGCATGCCAAGCAGAATACAGATAGGGAATGCCAGACCCGCCAGCAGCGCATGGATGACATACAGGATCGGCGCAACGAACATGAATGAGAATTCAATAGGTTCGGTGATACCGGTCAGGAATGAGGTCAGCGCAGCGGAGATCATGATACCGCCCACTTTGGCACGGTTTTCTGGTTTTGCTGAGTGCCAGATCGCAATCGCAGCAGCCGGCAGACCGTACATTTTGAACAGGAAGCCGCCAGAGAGTTTGCCTGCGGTCGGGTCACCCGCCATGTAGCGTGGAATGTCGCCGTGGAAGACCTGGCCTGCCGCGTTAGTGTATTCACCAATCTGCATCTGGAAAGGAACGTTCCAGATGTGATGCAGACCAAATGGCACCAGCGCACGTTCAACGACGCCATAGATACCGAAGGCTACAACCGGGTTCTGATACGCCGCCCACTGTGAGAACTCCTGAATCGCGGCACCCACAGGTGGCCAGATGAAGGAGAGCAGTACGCCCAGCACAATCGCTGCCAGACCCGAAATGATCGGCACAAAGCGTTTACCGGCGAAGAAGCCCAGATATTCAGGTAGCTTGATGCGGTAGAAGCGGTTGAACATATAAGCCGCGATGGAACCGGCGATAATCCCGCCCAGCACCCCGGTGTCGGCGAGGTGTTTCGCCTCGATCTCCGCCGCAGAGAGATGCAGCACCAGCGGAGCCACGACCGCCATGGTTTTCACCATGATGCCATAGGCGACAACGGCGGCCAGCGCCGACACACCGTCGTTGTTGGTAAAGCCCAGCGCCACACCGATCGCGAAGATCAGCGGCATGTTGGCGAACACCGATCCACCCGCTTCTGCCATTACATGCGAAACCACTGCAGGCAACCAGCTGAAATTGGCTGAACCGACCCCTAATAAAATACCGGCAATCGGCAGAACCGAAACCGGCAGCATCAGCGATTTACCGACCTTTTGAAGGTTGGCAAAAGCATTTTTGAACATAGCGTGAAGCTCCTGAGTATGAGTGCATATTTGCGCAGTGCGCGTGGCAAAGAGGGAGGATTCCTTGCCGGGGTGGCGGTGACCGCCTTTTGATTTATTACGAAGGGTAAAATAAATACCGACCTGTTACTTTGACGGCTATCACGTTTCAACAATCCCGGACGCGCACTTTACGAAATTTCTCACTGACCTGCACGATTAATCGGCGATAAAAAGCTGACCCTGTCTTTAAAAACAGGGTCATAGGCGCAGATGACAGATTAATTACAGAGACTGAAATAAAACGCTTCAGGCTCCCAGCTGGCTCATCGGGATATGAAACAGCGTAGAGAAGTTCTGGGTGGTGGCGGTAGCCAGGGTTTCTATATCCACCCCTTTCAGGACGGCCAGATATTCAGCCACGTCACGGGTATAGGCGGGCTGGTTCTCTTTCCCCCGATAAGGCACCGGCGCCAGATAAGGCGAATCCGTTTCCACCAGCATCCGATCCAGCGGCACATAGCGAGCGGCTTCGCGTAACTGTTCGGCATTACGGAACGTAACGATACCGGAAAAGGAGATATAAAAGCCCATATCCAGCAGCTTCGCGGCTGTAGGCTGATCCTCGGTGAAACAGTGCAGCACGCCGCCGCAGCGCTCAACCTGCTCTTCGCGCAGAATCGCCAGCGTGTCGTCACGCGCATCGCGGGTGTGAACGATAATCGGCTTATTCAGCGCAATACCGGTGCGGATATGTTCGCGGAATGAGCGCTGCTGCTGCTCACGGGTCTCAGGCTGATAATGGTAATCCAGTCCGGTTTCACCCAGCGCCACCACGCGGGGATCGGCGGAGAGCCGGCGAAACTCCTCAACATCATAGGCCTCCTCCTGATTGAGTGGATGGACGCCGCAGGAGAGCGCAATATTCTGCCGATCGCCGACCAGCTTTTTCAGGGTATGGAAGCCCGGTAGCGTCGTGGCAATGGCCAGCATGAATTTCACATCCCGGGCCGCCGCTTTAGCAATCACCTCATCGAGGTCACGATGGTTCTTTTCATAATCCAGGCCATCAAGATGGCAGTGGGAATCAACAATAAACATAACGAGTCTCAGCCAGGTTTAGCGGATCAGTGCAGGCTTTTCAGTTTCTGCCCAGCTCAGAAGCTGATCCGTCAGTAAGAGTTCACGATTTACGGCGGCGACATGCAGCAGTTGCTCGCGACAGCGCATCCACGCGCGGGTGCTGCTGTCGAGCGCGCTGCCCGAAAAGTGGGCGGCCAGCAGCTGCACCACATCCTGGCGATCGCCATTACTCAGCCACTGTGCCGCATTCTGCTGCCATTTCATCGCGTCCAGAAGCAGGGAGAGCAGCCAGCCGATTCGGGTGGCCGCATCCTCCGCATTCAGCACCGGCAATAGTTGCAGGATGTCGTGCTGCAGCGCCCCGGGCAACGCATCACATAGCTTCTGCCGCGCCTGCCATGGCCCGGTTTCCAGCAGGCTTAATGCTGCACCAGGCGCACCGGCACTCAGCCGCAGTGCCGCCAGCAGCATCTGTTCATCGTGTGACACGTGTTTTTTCAGCCAGAGCAGGCTCTGACCTTCGTCCGGTGGCGTCAGCGGCAGCGTCATACAACGACTGCGCAGCGTCGCCAGCAGACGTGAAGGATCGCGGCTGCTGAGAAAGAACCAGCTATTGGCAGGCGGCTCTTCCAGCGTCTTCAGCAGGGCGTTGGCAGCGGCTTCCGTCAGCTGCGCGGCATCGGGCAGCCAGACCACTTTCGCGCCACCCTGTTGACCAAAGTGATACAGCTTTTCCGTTACCTGCCGCACCGCATCGATGCCCAGGGTACTTTTGCCCTTCTCCGCTTCAAGCCGGTACCAGTCCGGATGGGTATTCGCCTGCATCAGCTGGCAACCATGACAGGTGCCGCAACTTTTCAGACCATCCGGCTGCTGGCACATCAGCCAGCGACTTATTCCCCAGACCAGCGCCTCATCACCCATGCCGGCCATCGCCTGGATCAACAGCGCATGATGCGCGCGATTCTCCTGATGCTGGCTAATCACATGGCGATAAGGCGGGTTCAGCCACGGGTACCAGTTCATTACGCCTGCTCCGACAACCACTGCGTCAGAGCAGCCTGAAGTGACGCTGTCACGTCTTTCAGCGATTGCGTTGCGTCAATGGTCAGAATTGTGGGGTCGTTTTCCGCCAGTGCCAGGTAGCGCGCGCGGGTACGCTCAAAGAAGCGCAGCGACTCCTGCTCAATGCGGTCCAGCTCCCCGCGCACCCGTGCCCGCTGCAGGCCGATTTCCGGCGTGACATCCAGATACAGGGTCAGATCAGGGCGGAAGTCGCCCAGCACGGTGTCGCGCAGCGTCTGCATCAGCGTGCTATCGAGCCCGCGTCCGCCCCCCTGGTAGGCCTGAGAGGAGAGATCGTGACGGTCGCCGATCACCCATGCACCGCGAGCCAGCGCCGGTTTGATCACGGTTTCCACCAGTTGCACCCGCGCTGCATAGAGCATCAGCAGTTCCGCTTTATCCGTCACCTGCTCGCCTTCAATACCCTGCTTCACCAAAACGCGTAGCTGTTCGGCTAGCGGCGTACCGCCCGGCTCACGGGTAAAGACCAGATCGGTGATGCCGCGGGCGTGCAGTGTGGCAACGATGGCGTCGCGCGCGGTGGTCTTTCCGGCGCCTTCCAGGCCTTCGATGACGATAAACTTACTGTTCATTTTTTTCCTTGAGCATCTGCCGGTATACCTGCACCGCCTGATTATGACTGGCCAGATTGGTGGTAAAGGTATGACCGCCCTTGCCGTCAGCCACAAAATAGAGATAGTTCGTTTTCTCAGGATGGGCGGCCGCCAGCAGGGAAGCCTTACCCGGCATGGCGATTGGACCAGGCGGCAGACCATTAATCATATAGGTATTGTAATCGCTGGCGGTTTCAAGATCTTTACGGGTGAGTGACCCGTTGTAGCGGTCGCCCATGCCGTAGATCACGGTAGGGTCGGTCTGCAGACGCATCCCGGTCCGCAGCCGGTTGATAAAGACCGAAGCAACACGCGCGCGCTCCTGACTGACCCCCGTCTCTTTTTCGATAATAGACGCCATCGTCACCAGATCCTGCGGCGTTTTATAGGGCAGATTATCCGCCCGTCCCTGCCAGACCTCATCAATGGTTTTCTTCATCCGCTCATGCGCGCGTTCCAGCAGGGCAATATCTGTGGTATTCGCCGTGTAGAGATAGGTGTCGGGAAAGAAGTTACCTTCCAGCCGGGCAGGCTCAACCTTGAGGGCGCTGGCCAGTGTGGCGAACTGATCGTCTTTGAGCGTATGGCGGATATAGGGCGCTTTACGCAGCTCACTCAGCCACTCGTTGAGCCGCTGACCCTCCACAAACCGCACCGGGAACTGAGCCTCTTTACCGCTGGCCAGCAGCTGTAACAGCTCACGAACCGTCATCGCCGGCGCCAGGCGGTAGGTTCCCGCCTTGAAGGTGGCCAGTTCCGGCTCCAGACGCAACAGCGCACCAAACCAGATGCTGCGCGGAATGATCTTCTGATCCTCCAGCTGCGCCTCCAGCGCCACCCGGCCCGTACCGGCGGGCAGTGTGTAGATCGTCTCCTGCTGCAGCGTCAGCGGGGTCGCCGCAAACTGCTTAATCTGCCAGTAGCTCACTACCGCCGCGAGCCCTGCTATCACCAGCAGGGTCACGAGAACTTTTTTGCTTCGAGTCATGATGCTTCCATTATCTTTTCACAGCCTGCCTGTAGCTGATTAAACAGCAGGCGCTCAGTAAACTGTACCGCCTCGATCTGTCGCACCGGCAGAACCGGCATCAGCGCATTACAGATGACGACTTCATCCGCCGCCAGCAGCTGCGCCGGTTCGCTTTGTACGACCTGGCAAGTCTGGCCCGTGACCGCGAGTTGCGCCATCAGACGCCGCCGCATAATGCCATCCACCCCCGAAGCTGAGAGATCGGGGGTAAAAATCTGGCTGCCCTGGCGCCAGAATAAATTGGCCGCACAGCATTCCACCACCCAGCCTTCAGTGTCAAGCACCAGTGCCTCGTCGGCGTCCGTCTGGTCAAGATGAGCGCGGATCAGCACCTGCTCCAGGCGGTTGAGATGTTTAATACCGGCAAACTGTGTGTTTCGCGCCAGACGGACTGGACTGATACGGAGCGAGGCGCCCCGCTGCTGTAAACCGGCATAGTGCTCTGGCCAGGGAGCCAGTGAAACGATCCGGGTTGGTTCACTGCAACCGCGCCGGCTGTAGCCGCGTCCGCCGCTGCCTGCGCTGATAATCACCTTCAGCACCGCCTGGGCCTGCAGATGCGCGGTGGCGCTCATCTCTGTTTCGAGCCGATGCCAGTCAACCCCGTCAATCCACAACCGCTCACAGCCCTCTCTGAGTCGCTGAAGATGGCTTTCCAGCAGCATGATTTTGCCCTGCCGCACGGCGGCGGTGGTAAAGCAGCCATCGCCGAACTGCATGCCCCGATCGGTGGCAGCCAGCGTCGGTTGTCTGATCCCGTTAATCCACATGGTTCTCTCCTGCGCCTGATCCAGCCTGTCAGCGCCCGCTGCGGGATAAAAAAAGGCCCGCATCGCGGGCCTTGTCAGCTATCTGCAACGATTACACCTTACGGAAGATCAGGGAACCGTTGGTACCGCCGAAGCCAAAGGAGTTACACAGCGTGTACTCCAGGCCGGAAACCTGACGCGCGGTGTGCGGCACGAAATCGAGATCGCAGCCTTCATCCGGATTGTCGAGGTTAATGGTCGGTGGAACAGCCTGGTCGCGCAGTGCCAGAATCGAATAGATGGATTCAACCGCACCCGCTGCACCCAACAGATGCCCGGTCATGGATTTGGTTGAGCTCACCATCACTTTGCTGGCGGCTGCCCCAAATACGGATTGCACCGCCTGCGCTTCAGCCTTGTCACCCGCTGGCGTAGAAGTGCCGTGGGCGTTGACATAGCCGATCTGCTCAGGCGTAAGCTGCGCATCGCGCAGTGCGTTGACCATTGCCGCCGCAGCACCTGAACCATCTTCGGGCGGTGACGTCATGTGGTAAGCATCGCTGCTCATGCCAAAACCAACGATTTCCGCGTAGATTTTCGCACCACGTTTCTTCGCATGTTCGTACTCTTCAAGTACCACGATGCCCGCGCCGTCACCCAGCACGAAACCGTCACGATCTTTATCCCACGGGCGGCTGGCCGCTTGCGGGTTGTCGTTACGCGTTGAGAGAGCACGTGCCGCACCAAAACCACCCACGCCTAATGGCGTACTGGCTTTCTCGGTGCCACCAGCCAGCATCACGTCAGCATCGTTATAGGCGATGATACGTGCCGCATGACCGATGTTATGCACACCAGAGGTACAGGCTGTCGCGATAGAGATGCTTGGACCTTTCAGGCCATACATAATGGTGAGATGACCCGCCACCATGTTGACGATGGTTGAAGGCACAAAGAACGGACTGATTTTGCGTGGGCCGCCGTTGACCAGTGAAGAGTGGTTCTCTTCAATCAGGCCCAGGCCGCCGATGCCGGAACCAATTGCTGCACCCATACGGCTTGCATTTTCTTCGGTCACAACCAGACCGCTGTCCTGCATAGCCTGAATACCGGCCACAATGCCGTACTGGATGAATTCATCCATCTTGCGCTGATCTTTGCGCGAGATGAACTCATCACAATTGAAATCTCTTACCAGACCTGCAAAACGCGTTGCATAAGCACTGGTATCAAAATGGTCGATCAGGTTAATGCCGCTCTGACCGGCAAGGAGAGCACTCCAGGTAGACTCTACGGTATTGCCGACAGGAGACAACATGCCAAGACCAGTCACAACTACACGACGCTTAGACACGTTCGTCCTCCAGGGAGGGAAAATAGGGAACTATGTGGGACAAATAAAAAAAATCAGGCGGTCGAGCGACCGCCTGAAGATATTCATTAGCCTTTATGGCTATTGATGTAGTCGATCGCTGCCTGAACGGTAGTGATTTTCTCAGCTTCTTCGTCTGGAATCTCAGTATCAAACTCTTCTTCCAGAGCCATCACCAGCTCAACGGTATCAAGAGAATCGGCACCCAGGTCTTCTACGAAAGATGCAGAGTTGGTGACTTCTTCCTCTTTCACACCCAGCTGCTCACTGATGATTTTCTTAACGCGTTGTTCGATATCGCTCATACTATTTAATTTCCTATCAAAACTCGCTTACGCGATGGTTTTCGTAGTGTATAAAATGGTGAAAAAGATGCAACAAAATCCCGGCTGGTCGAACCACGATTTTGCGCTATTTTGCGGTTTTAACCGCAAATAATGCAAATGTTTTCGTGATTTATCAGACCATGTACATTCCGCCATTGACGTGCAGCGTTTCACCTGTGATGTAGGCTGCTTCGTCAGAGGCTAAAAATGCCACAGCATTGGCGATTTCCTGTGCATCGCCTAAGCGACCCGCAGGGACTTCCGCCAAAATACCGGAACGTTGATCTTCGTTCAGTGCCCGCGTCATGTCAGTCTCAATGAAGCCTGGAGCCACGACGTTGACGGTAATGCCACGTGACGCGATTTCGCGCGCCAGTGATTTGCTAAAGCCAATCAAACCCGCTTTTGCTGCCGCATAGTTTGCCTGGCCCGCATTACCCATGGTGCCGACAACGGAACCAATGGTGATGATACGGCCCACGCGCTTTTTCATCATGGCACGCAGAACCGCCTTAGAAAGGCGGAATACCGATGTGAGGTTAGTATCCAGGATATCCTGCCACTCATCGTCCTTCATGCGCATGAGAAGATTATCACGCGTAATGCCTGCATTATTGACTAAGATATCCACTTCGCCAAATTCCGCGCGAATATTCTCTAAAACGCTGTCAATTGAGCCCGTGTCAGTTACATTCAGTAACAGACCTTTTCCCTTGTCGCCAAGGTAAGCACTGATGGCGTCGGCGCCACTCTGGCTGGTTGCAGTCCCGACCACTTTGGCACCGCGTGCCGCCAGGGTTTCTGCAATCGCACGACCAATGCCGCGACTCGCGCCGGTTACCAGCGCAACTTTACCTTCAAAGCTCATAATTTTCCTCTTATTCCTTACCGAGTGCCGCTGACAGGGATGCCGTATCGTTTACGGCAGCCGCAGTCAGACTATCGACAATGCGTTTTGTCAGACCGGTCAGGACTTTGCCTGGGCCCATCTCCAGCAGCTGCGTGACGCCCTGGGCCGCCATCGCTTCCACGCTCTCGGTCCAGCGGACCGGGCTGTAGAGCTGGCGAACCAGCGCATGACGGATAGCTGCCGCGTCGGTTTCAGCTTTTACATCAACGTTGTTGATTACCGGCACCGCAGGGGCATTAAAGATAATGCTCTCCAGCGCCACGGCCAGTTTATCGGCCGCCGGCTTCATCAGTGCACAGTGAGACGGCACGCTGACCGGCAGTGACAGAGCACGCTTCGCCCCCGCCGCTTTACAGGCTGCACCGGCACGCTCAACGGCGTCTTTGTTACCCGCGATGACCACCTGGCCTGGCGAGTTAAAGTTCACCGGTGAAACGACCTGACCCTGCGCGCTCTCTTCGCACGCCTTACGGATCGCCGCATCATCCAGGCCGATAATCGCCTGCATGGCGCCCGTGCCTTCCGGCACCGCTTCCTGCATCAGTTTGCCGCGCAGTTCAACCAGCTTCACCGCATCGGCAAAGTTGATAACACCCGCACAGACCAGCGCCGAGTACTCACCCAGGCTGTGACCCGCCATCAGGCGAGGCTGCTCACCGCCCTGCTGCTGCCAGATCCGGTAGATAGCCACGGAGGCGGCCAACAGCGCAGGCTGCGTCTGCCAGGTTTTGTTCAGCTCTTCGGCCGGACCCTGACTGACTAACTGCCACAGGTCATAGCCCAGTGCGTCAGAGGCTTCACGGAAGGTCTCTTCCACCAGCGGATAGCTTGCCGCTAATTCAGTCAGCATGCCCACGGTCTGTGAACCCTGACCTGGAAAAACAAATGCAAATTGCGTCATCTTTCGTTCCTGTCAATCAAAAGCGAACCAGCGCAGAACCCCAGGTGAATCCACCCCCAAAGGCTTCCAGCAGAATAAGGTGTCCGGGTTTGATGCGGCCATCGCGCACCGCTTCATCCAGTGCGCTTGGCACGGAGGCAGCTGAGGTGTTGCCGTGACGATCCAGTGTGACGACCACTTTATCCATGGTCATGCCAAGTTTTTTAGCCGTGGCGCTGATAATGCGCAGGTTTGCCTGATGAGGCACCAGCCAGTCCAGCATTTCGCGGTCAAGATTATTGGCCTGCAGCGTTTCATCGACGATGTGTGCCAGTTCGGTCACGGCGACCTTGAAGACTTCGTTACCAGCCATGGTGACATAGGCAGGCTGATCCTGATGGGCACGGTCCTGATAAGGCAGCGTCAGCAACTGCGCATAGCGGCCATCCGCGTGGAGATGGGTAGAAATAATCCCCTGCTCTTCGCTCTGGCCCAGCACCACGGCACCGGCACCATCCCCAAACAGGATAATCGTGCCGCGATCTTCAGGATCCAGCGCGCGCGCCAGCACGTCAGCGCCGATCACCAGCGCATATTTAACCGCGCCATTTTTGATGTATTGATCGGCAACGCTCAGGGCATAGGTGAAACCTGCACAGGCGGCCGCAAGGTCAAACGCCGCACAATCTTTAATCTCCAGCATTTGCTGGATCATGCAGGCGGAGCTGGGGAAGGCATGGCTGGAAGACGTTGTGGCGACAATAATCAGCCCAACGTCGTTCGCATCAATGCCTGCCATTTCGAGGGCGCGTTGCGCGGCGCTGAATCCCATGGTGGCGACGGTTTCATCTGGCGCGGCAATACGACGCTCACGAATGCCGGTACGGGTAACAATCCACTCGTCCGACGTCTCCACCATTTTTTCCAGATCGGCATTGGTGCGAACCTGGCTGGGCAGATAACTGCCCGTACCGATAATTTTGGTATACATCTAGGCTTTGTCACTCCTGGCTAATACAGCATCAAGGCGCGCAGCAATTCGTTCGGGAATGTGCTGCCTCACCGCCTGCTCTGCCTGTTCTATCGCCACGGCGAAGGCGTGTTGATTTGCTGCGCCGTGACTTTTGATCACTGTTCCGCGCAATCCTAACAGACAAGCGCCATTGTACTGGTCAGGGTTAAGTTGCCCGAATCGCTTCGCCAGACGTTTCTGAATCCAGCGTCCCAGCAACTGAAGCCACCATGACCGTTTTTTGCCTTCCCCTGATGACTTCAGCAGAGAAAGAAACATTCTTACCACGCCTTCCATCGTCTTCAGCGTGACGTTTCCGACAAAACCGTCACAGACCATGACATCGGTTTTGCCGGTGAGCAACTCGTTACCTTCGAGGTAACCAATATAGTTGATCTGCGGTGATTCCCGCAGCATTGCCGCAGCATCGCGGATGGTTTCCAGCCCTTTGGTCTCTTCATGACCAATATTGAGCAACGCCACGCGGGGCCGGGGTATGCCCAGCACATGCTCGGCCATTACCGACCCCATCACCGCAAACTGTACCAGCATCGCACTGTCTGAGCCGACATTCGCCCCCAGATCCAGCACCACCGTTTTCCCCTGCTGCTGATGCGGTAAAACGGACATCAGCGCCGGACGTTTGATGCCATCCAGCGGCTTTAATAACAGCGTTGACAACCCCATCAGCGCACCGGTGTTTCCGGCGCTGATGCAGGCCGCTGCACGTCCCTCTCTGACCATCTCCAGAGCCACGCGCATTGAACTGCCGCGACTGTTCCGGATGGCCTGAGCGGGCCGGACATCACTTGCAATAACCGATTCGGCAGGGATCACCTGCAAACGCCCCATCAGGGAGGAATCCGCTTTGGCAAGCAATGGCGTGAGAGTGTCGGGATGACCGACCAGAAGAAGGGATAGCTCCGAATGAGAGGCCAGTGCCTGCAATGCTGCAGGCACTGTCACGCAGGGACCGAAATCCCCGCCCATGGCATCAATCGCCAGGGTCAAACGTGTCAAGGTATCGCCTTGCTAAGCAAGAAACTTACTTAACGATAACCTTGCGACCGCGGTAGTAACCGTCCGCAGTGATGTGGTGACGCAGATGAGTTTCGCCAGAAACTTTATCTACTGACAGAGCAGCAGTGGTCAGCGCATCGTGTGAACGACGCATACCACGCTTAGAACGGGTGGGTTTATTCTGTTGTACGGCCATGGACCTTACTCCTATTACTTACGCTTTAAACTGGCTAATACGGCAAATGGATTTGGTTTCTCCGCCTCTGCAGGCAGTTTGCCAAAGACCATGTCCGCCTCGGACACTTCACAGTGTTCAGAATCGTGCACCGGAACGACCGGCAGCGCGAGAATTAATTCATCCTCAACCACCGCCAGCAGATCGATCTCACCAAACTCATTAACATCGACCGGCTCGTACGCTTCCGGCAATGCCTCGGCCTGCTCTTCAGAAGAGACAGGACTGAAGCAGTAACTTACTTTTACGTGATGGGGAAAGGTCTGGTTGCAGCGCTGGCAGCGCAACGTCACATTGACTTCAGCAGTACCCGTCAGTACCGCCAGACGCTGGCTATCAACCGCAAACGACATGGCACAATCCACATCACTGTCCACACTAACGACCGACTCGGCCACACGCTCCACCTGTGCAGATGTGTAGACACCCTGATAATCAAGGCGCTTCTGAGCGGTGCGGACAGGGTCCAGCGTTAGGGGTAATTTTACCTTTTGCATAGGGCGCGCATATTAACTTTGTAATGTCATAGAGTCAAAGAAAAAGGCCGTTAAACAGCATCTTTCAACCACTATTCGCATCCAGTGCGGCGCACAGTTTAAAATGACTGTCACCAATTCGCTATCACTATCGAAAAAAAATGACACCATCCATTCTTTTAGCTTCCACCTCCCCCTTCCGGCAAACGCTGTTACGCAAGCTGGGGCTGCCTTTTATCACGGCCGCACCTGAGGTTGATGAGTCACCTCATCCCGGAGAAAGCGCAGAGGCGCTGGTAACCCGACTTGCCGTGGCGAAAGCGCAGGCGCTGGCGAAACGCTATCCCGGGCACTGGATTATTGGCTCCGATCAGGTCTGCGTTCTGGAGGGTGCGATTACCGGTAAGCCGCATACTGAGGAAAATGCCTGCGCACAACTGCGCGCTGCCAGCGGCAAGGCGATTACCTTCTATACCGGTCTGGCCCTTTTTCATCCGGCCAGCGACAGGCTGATGCAGTACTGTGAGCCTTTTGTGGTGCATTTCCGTGCGCTGACCGACGCGGAAATCGCAGGCTATGTGAAAAAGGAGCAGCCGCTGCAGTGTGCGGGCAGTTTTAAAAGTGAAGGGCTGGGGATCTGTCTGTTTGACCGGCTGGAGGGACGCGATCCCAATACGCTGGTCGGACTGCCACTGATTGCGCTCAGCGCGATGTTGCAGCAGGCCGGCATCAACCCCTTAACGGTGTGATGCCGGCACGATTAGGCTTTCCGCTGCCGCAGCTTCTGCAGGCACAGCCTGAGGCCATCATCGAGTGGTGCCTCAACCCGCATCACTTCGCCCGTGCCGGGGTGGGTAAAGGTCAGCGCCGCCGCATGCAGGAACAGGCGGTTCAGACCGGTTGAGGCCAGCTGGCTGTCAAAATCGCGTTCTCCATAGCGATCGTCGAACGCAATCGGATGCCCGGCATGCAGCGTATGCACACGGATCTGATGCGTACGTCCGGTCACCGGACTTGCCTTGACCAGCGTAGCGAAGTCGAACCGCTCTTCCACCTTAAAGCGGGTTTCAGAGGGTTTGCCTTCGCTGCTGACGCGCACGACGCGTTCGCCGCTCTGCAGAATGTTTTTCAGCAGCGGCGCCTGCACCACCTTGAGGTGTGACGGCCAGTTGCCGCGCACCAGCGCCAGATAGTCTTTCTGCATCCCTTTTTCCCGCAGCTGCTCATGCAGGGAACGCAGCGCTGAACGTTTTTTAGCAACCAGCAGAATACCGGAAGTATCCCGGTCCAGACGATGCACCAGCTCCAGAAAACGCGCCTCTGGCCGTAATGCACGCAGCCCTTCGATCACGCCGAAGGTCAGCCCGCTGCCGCCGTGGACGGCGGTGCCGGACGGCTTGTTCATCACCAGCAGTGACTCATCCTCATAGAGGATCGCATCGGCCAGCGACGCGACCTTCGCCAGTTTAGGGGAAACAGCGTCTTCATCGCGTTCTGCCACCCGAACCGGCGGAATGCGCACCTCGTCACCCTCTTCCAGTTTGTACTCAGGCTTGATGCGCTTTTTATTCACCCGCACCTCGCCTTTGCGAACAATGCGATAAATCATGCTTTTAGGCACACCCTTTAACTGGGTGCGCAAAAAGTTATCAATACGTTGTCCGGCATTTTCAGCCGTGATGGCGACAAACTGTACGCCGGGATTCTCTGTTTTCATGGCGGCGATTCTAAATAGTGTCCCCTGATAGCGCCACCCCTTTTTCTGTGCTTAACTCTGGGGTTGATGTGACGGGAGGCGGCTTCTCTGCTGGCTTTTTCAGCAATGCGCTGTTTTGTCCGACACATTAGCGCGTTAAATGTAAAGAAACTTCACAAGCTGGCTAAAGTCGCCTTGCTATATGAAGGTTAGCAATGGAATAATGCTTGAGTTTCTTACCTGAAGCATTTCAGGACAGAAAAAGAGCGAAATTGTCATTTTGCCGGATTGAGCAGACACGCAGCAATGGCGTAAGACGTAATGCGAAATCAGGCACTTAGCGGGCTGCGGGTTGCAGCCTGGACAACAGGTTGGAATGCACGGGTTTTCTTTATTCTCTCAGGCATTTCCCCTATCTGGCGCTGTTTTCCCTTATGAAAAACAGGCCACCGACGTTATTTGCGCCCCTCGCGCGGTCGACAGCCGTGAGGCAGACGACACTGCACTAAGTCACGGGGCCATCGGTTGATATTCGTCCAGGGTAACGATGCCCGCAGCTGTAATCACTCATGAAAGAATAACGAGTAAGTCACGATGAAAAGAATGTTAATAAACGCAACTCAGCAGGAGGAGTTGCGCGTTGCCCTGGTTGACGGTCAGCGCCTGTACGATCTGGATATCGAAAGTCCTGGACACGAACAGAAAAAAGCCAACATTTACAAAGGTAAAATCACTCGCATTGAACCCAGTCTTGAAGCTGCGTTTGTTGATTACGGCGCAGAACGTCACGGTTTCCTCCCGTTAAAAGAAATTTCCCGCGAATATTTCCCTGCCAGCTACAACGCGCATGGCCGTCCTAACATCAAAGATGTGCTGCGTGAAGGGCAGGAAGTCATTGTTCAGATCGATAAAGAAGAACGCGGTAACAAAGGCGCCGCGCTGACCACCTTTATCTCACTGGCAGGCAGCTACCTGGTTCTGATGCCAAATAACCCGCGTGCGGGGGGGATTTCCCGTCGCATCGAAGGCGACGATCGCACCGAACTGAAAGAGGCGCTGTCGGCGCTGGAACTGCCAGAAGGCATGGGTCTGATTGTCCGTACGGCGGGCGTCGGTAAATCTGCCGAATCGCTGCAGTGGGATTTAAGTTTCCGTCTCAAGCACTGGGACGCGATCAAGAAAGCTGCTGAAAGCCGCCCTGCTCCCTTCCTGATTCATCAGGAAAGTAACGTGATTGTGCGCGCTTTCCGCGACTATCTGCGTCAGGATATCGGTGAGATCCTTATCGATAACCCAAAAGTGCTGGAGCTGGCGCGCCAGCATATCGCTGCGCTGGGTCGTCCGGACTTCAGCAGCAAAATCAAGCTCTACACCGGTGAGATCCCGCTGTTCAGCCACTATCAGATCGAATCGCAAATTGAATCCGCTTTCCAGCGTGAAGTCCGCCTGCCTTCTGGTGGCTCGATTGTGATTGACAGTACTGAAGCGCTGACCGCCATCGATATCAACTCCGCACGCGCTACTCGCGGCGGCGACATTGAAGAAACCGCCTTCAACACTAACCTGGAAGCGGCCGACGAGATTGCGCGGCAGCTGCGCCTGCGTGACCTGGGCGGCCTGATCGTTATCGACTTCATCGATATGACCCCGGTTCGTCATCAGCGCGCTGTTGAAAACCGGCTGCGTGAAGCCGTCCGTCAGGACCGCGCCCGTATCCAGATTAGCCATATCTCCCGTTTCGGCCTGCTGGAGATGTCCCGCCAGCGTCTGAGCCCGTCATTAGGCGAGTCCAGTCATCACGTTTGCCCACGCTGTAGTGGCACCGGCACCATTCGTGATAACGAGTCACTGGCGCTGTCGATTCTGCGTCTGATTGAAGAAGAAGCGCTGAAAGACAACACCAAAGAAGTCCATGCGATTGTGCCGGTTCAGGTGGCCTCCTACCTGCTGAACGAAAAACGTGAAGCGGTCAACGCTATCGAGAAACGCCAGGGCGGTGTGCGTGCGGTCATCGTACCGGATGACAAGATGCAGACCCCGCATTACTCCGTACTGCGCGTGCGCAAAGGCGAAGAGACACAGACCCTGAGCTATCACCTGCCGAAGCTGCATGAAGCGGAAATGGCGATGCCGTCTGATGAGGAGCACGCTGAGCGCCGTCGTCCTGAGCAGCCTGCGCTTGCCGCATTTGTGATGCCTGACGCCCCTCCGGCTCCGGTCGAAGTCGCGCCTGAAGCGAAGCAGGCTAAAGCCCAGCCAGCGACTAAAACCACGCCGGAAGTGGCCGCACCGGCTACTGTCAGCACCGGTTTCTTCGGGCGTCTGATTGGCGGTCTGAAGAAGATGTTTGCTGGCGAAGAAGCACCGGCTGCCGCACCTGTGGCTGCAGAGGTGGCGGAACCGCAGAAAGCGGCTGAAAGCGAGCAGCAGAACGGCAACAGCCGTGGCGAACGTCGCAGCAACAATAATCGTCGTAATAACAATCGTCGCGAACGCACACCGCGTAACGGCGACAACACGCAGTCGCGTGAAGGCCGCGAACCGCGCGAAAGCCGCGAGCCGCGCGAGAGTCGTGAACCGCGTGAGAGTCGCGAACCGCGTGAAAGCCGTGAACCACGCGATAGCAATGAAAACCGTCGTAACAAGCGTCAGTCTCAGTCCGGCGAAAGTCGTGAAGAGCGGCCGGCACTGAGTGAAGAGGCGCGTCAGCAGCGTGATGCGCAGCAACAGCAGCGTCGTGAACAGCGTGCTGAGCGTCAGCGTCGTCGTCAGGAAGAGAAACGTGCAGGTGAAGAGGCTGCCAAAGCCGCTGAGCAGTCTGCTGCCGTAGCAGAGTCTCAGGACAACACCGAGGCGCAGGATGATGAGCGCGTCCAGGTTATGCCGCGTCGTAAGCCGCGTCAGCTTAATCAGAAAGTGCGCGTGGATGACAATCGTCAGCTTGTGACCGCCGATGCTGCTGAGCAGCCTGCTGAAGCACATCAGCCGCAGCAGAACGACGTGGCTCAGCCTGAGCTTCAGGTTTCGCAGAACGACGAGCAGGATGATAACGACAACCGTGACAACGCCAACATGCCGCGCCGTTCACGCCGTTCACCACGCCATCTGCGCGTCAGCGGTCAGCGTCGTCGTCGTTACCGTGATGAGCGTTACCCGACCCAGTCAGCCATGCCGCTGGTCGCTGCGGCTGCCTCACCTGAAATGGCATCCGGTAAAGTCTGGGTTCGCTATCCGGTAAGTCAGGCCAGCGATGAGCAGGTTCAGAACGTGACGCCTGAAACGCCGGCATACACCCGTGAAGAGCCAGCAGAGGTCGCTGCTGCGCCGGTCGCCGCCGCTGTTGAAGCCGTGGCGCAGGATGCAGCTGTTCAGCAGGCTGAGCCAGAGGCAGAAACCCCGGTGGCGGTCGTGAACACCGACGACACCCGAGCTATCGACGCGCCCGTTGATGAGCAGCCTGCTGTTGTTCCGGCAGCGGAAGAAGCGAAAGCGGAAGCCATTGCGGCCGAAGCCGTGCCTGCTGAACCTGTCTCTGACGCGTCACCGGTTACAAAACCTGCCGCTGAAACTGCAGAGGTCACTGAGTCAGCAGACACTGCCGAGCCAGCAAAAGTGGCAGAACAGACCGCCAGCGATGTCAGTGACGCTATTACCGCAGAAGTCGAGGAAGTGCTGAATGCCCCGGCCGCCGCGGAAGCAGACTCTGCACCCGTGAGCGAGCCACATGCACCCGTTGCCGCCCGCGATGTCGCCCCGGCTGCGCCGGTTGACGTGACCGAACAGCCAGCACCTGATGCGCAAGCAGCAAGTGATGGCAGCCGCTGGAAGCACTTCGCGTCGGCACCGATGACCAAAGCGCCTGCGCCAGCCTGGCAGTCCGAACCTGCGCGGCACAGTGACTGGGTGCGTGCACCGTACCAGTTCGACGGTCGCGGTTCTGCAGGCGGTCACAGCGCCACACACCAGGCTACTGCACCGGCGACCAAGCCGTAACGCAGATAGCGTTGTGAATATAACCCCGGCCTTATCCGCCGGGTTTTTTTTATGCCTGTGCGCCTCAGGCTGCATGACGGATAACGGATGCCGGGCGGCTGTACCCGCGAGAACTCAGCAGGAAACGCCAGTACAGTAAGTCAGAACGGCAGAACAGCTGTTTATATCCCAGAATCTCGCGCTGGGCCTGACGCAGGCTGAACAGAGGGGAAAAAAAACCCCACGCGCCTTTACCAGGCGGGTGGGGAAAAGTAAGCGCATCCGGTTAAAGTACGCTCAAATTTTCAGGTCAGATTACGAATTCATCCTGAACAGCGACATCTTGGACATATCGGTAAAGGTTTTATAGGAAGCCTGCAGAGCCGTCTGCTGCATCGTATAGCTGGACGCTGCCTCGGTGTAGTCGACGTCAACCAGATCGCTCATCTGCGAGTTATAGATCACGCTACGGTCATCACCCTGAGCGTTCAGCGTATCAATCTCAGAGAGTTGAATACCGATTTCAGAACGTACGGCCAGAACATTGTTCAGTGAATTACCCAGCCCCCGGTTGGTTTTATCCATCGCCGCCTGGAAGGTCTGTTTGGTTGCGGCATCCGCATCATCCTGCGGCACTTTCAGCGCCGCGATAGCGCTATCCAGCATCGCGAACACATTGGTTTCACTGGCTGTGCCATCCGGCTCTTTTTTGGCATTACTGGTGATCGACATAAAAATAGCATCGCCGGTATGCGCTACGGTCATGGTCCGGCTGGTGTCGACCTTCTGGGTAATCGCCTCCGTGCCACCGGTGTAGCTCACACCCGTGCCCGTAGTGTCCGCGAATGGCGCGCTGTCTGTCTTATAGCCGGCAAAGATATAACGGCCATTGGCATCTTTGCTGTTCGCCTGGTTCATTAGCTGCGCACGAATTCCCTCAAGCTGGGTCGCGATCGATCCCCGATCATCGTCACTCAGCGTGCCGGTCGAACCATTGACGATCAGCGTCTGCGCATTCTGGATACTCTCGGTAACGCCTTTCAGGGTGTTCTCTTCCAGTGACAGACCCTGCTCGGCAAAGGTACGTGCCAGCGCGTACTGTTTTCCCTGCTGCTGCGTCTGCGACAGGGCTACCGCGCGCGAGGCGGCAATCGGGTCGTCCGACGGATTAGTGACGCGGCGACCGCTGGAGAGCTGCTCGCCGACTTTGAGCCAGGAGGCCTGCGAGTCGGTAATCCCGCGCACCTGCTGGTCAAATATCATATTTGTACTGATTCGCATGTTATCTCCTGCCCTTAGCGAATATTGATCAATGCGTTAAATACGGTGCTGGCAGTCTGCAGCACCTGCGCATTTGCCATGTAATATTGCTGATATTTGGTCAGGTTGGCGTACTCCTCGTCGAGGTTAACACCCGACACTGACTGCTGGCGATCGGTCAGCTGGCTGACCACGCTTTTCTGGGTGGTGCTGGTGGTTTCCAGTGAACTGGTTTTGTTACCCACGGTGCTGACGATACTGGCGTAGGCCTGCGACAGCGTGGCGTTGCCAGCGACCAGCTTCACGTCCTGCAGGTTCAGCAGTTTCTGCGCGTTGCGATTATCACTCTCTCCGCCGACGGCAGACGCCGCCGCGACCTGAGATTCGCTGGTAATCGCCACTGACATATCGTTGATCACGTTCTGCACCGGCTTCACCAGGAAGCTATCTTTCGCGGCAGGCGCGGGCGACGCGCCGACCGTCAGCTTCAGGCCGTCGAAGCTCAGGGTGGTGTTGCCGCTGGCATCGGTTCCTTTCGTCAGCGTAACTGCTGTACCGTCTGCCGCGCGGGTGGCGCTCCAGTTCGTGCCATCATAACTGACGGTGTAGTTGGACGCTTTCAGCGCGCTGGCATCGGTCCACTCCGCAGTGACGGATGCGCCCGTGCTGTTTTTGCTGTTGCTGACCACCAGCGGGCTGCCAATGTTGAAGAAATCGACGCCCTGATTGCCCTGGCTGTCAAAGCCCTGCTTGTGAACATCATTGAAGCTGGTGGTGAAGGCGGCGGCTAACTGACCCAGCTGATTCTGCGCCAGATCCAGATCCTGTGACCGGAACGCCAGCAGACCGCCCAGTGAACCGGTAGTGATCAGTTTTTCCGGGATCTCAACGTTACCCGCCTGCTTATCGGCATAGCCAATGGTGGTCCGGGTCGGATCGCTGCTGGAGGTCATCGCAACCAGGTCGGTTGATTTGTAGCCATTGACCAGCGTCAGGCCGTTCGCCATCGAGACGGTATAGTTCCCCCCTGCTCAGAGACGTTCACGCCGACCATTTTGTTCAGGTCATTGACGAGCTGATCGCGTTTATCCAGCAGATCGTTGGGGGTTGCGCCGTTGCCGGTGGTCAGTTTGCCGATCTGCTTGTTCAGATCGGCAATCTGGCTGGTCAGGGTATTGACCTGTTTAACGTCTGAACTGATATCCGCATTGACGCTGATCTGCATATTGTTCAGATACTGCGCCGTGCTCTGAAACTGGCTGACCAGCCCCTGCGCATTGCTGAGCATCGACTGACGCGCCGAAGGATCGTTGGCGTTACTGACCACGTTCTGCAGGTTAGTGAAAAAGCCCTGCAGCGAGGTCGACAGGCTGGTCGTCGAGGTCGACAGCAGGTCGTCAATGTTTGAAATCTGGCTGTGCTGGGTATCGACTGCGCTGTAGTTAGCGCTCGCACCGCGCAGCTGCGTGGCGATGAACGCGTCATATTCACGCTGTACGCCGGTCACATTGACGCCATTACCGTAATAGCTGTTGCCCTGAAGTGTACTGCTGGCCTGCGCTAACAGGGCGGTCTGACGTGAATAGCCCGCCACGGTGTAGTTGCTAATGTTGCTACTGGTAGTGCTCAGGGCGGCCTGCGCGGCACTCAGTCCGCTCATGGCGGAGTTAATTATGCTGGACATCTCGGTTCCTTACGTTCCCCGTCAACCGGGCTGGCAAACATCAAAGTGGGCGCCAGCAGGCGAAAACGCATCTGGCTATAGGCATGTTATCGGCTTGCTTAAGTGAAACTTGAGGCGCAATGTTCAGAAGAGATCGCCCACATCCTGGGTGTAAGCTTTAACGACTTTTTCACCCATGCTTTTGAATTGCTGAATCATTCCCACCAGCTTTTGCGCATATCTGGGATCGGTGGCGTAGCCTGCTGCCTGCAGTGCCTGCGCGCCCTGCTCTGCGCTGGTGGCGTTCGTTACGGCCGCATAGCGCGGGTTTTTGGTCAGCAGTCTGACGTAGTCGGTCAGTGCTTCGAAATAGGAGTTATAGACCCGGAAGCTGGCACGGACCTTCTTCGCTTCGCCCTGCTCATATTCGGTGGTCATGATATCCGTCGTCTCCCCTTTCCAGTCACCGCTGGCTTTAATCCCGAACACGTTATAGCTCGGCTTGCCGTCGCGGGTCAGGATCTGACGCTGCCCCCAGCCCGACTCCAGCGCGGCCTGCGCCAGAATCAGGTGATGAGGAATACCGCTCTGCTGGCTGGCGGCCTGCGCCGGCTGCATCAGCTGGGCGATAAACTCGCGGCTGTCGCCAGGCAGGCCGGTCGGGGACGCGGCGGGCAGACGCGGCATCGCCTTACGCACAATCTGCTCCAGCTGCTGCGCATGCATTGGTACGGCCCCACTGGTGCTGAGGATGAAGCTGTTATCCAGCTTCATCGGCACCGTCCCGGCAGTTTCATCCGGTGCGGTGGCGGGCTGCATCTGTTTGACGATGGTTTCCGCCAGACCCAGGCCGCGCTTCCCCATCTCCTGAGCAATCTGCTGGTCATACATAGAGGTAAAGAGTTTGGTCTGCTCGTTGCTCATGATGCCGTCCTGCGGCAACGCGTCACGCATACTCTTCAGCATCATCTGTACAAACATCCCTTCGACCTGACGCGCCACCTGCAACGCATGGCCTTTCGGATCGTTGCTGGCCTGGTGTTTCAGTTCATTCAGGGAACGGCTGTCGTAAGCCGCACTCATCACAGATTGCATATCAGCCATCAGATAATTTCCAGTCTGGCACGCAGACAGCCGGCACTCTGCATCGACTGCAGAATCGACATCAGTTCGATAGGCGATGCACCCAGGGCGTTCAGCGCACGCACCACATTGTTCAGGCTGGCGCTGGCATTCACACGCTGCAGCGCGCCGCCGGACTGGCGCAGATCGATCTGGGTCTGCGTCGTTGCCACCGTCTGTCCACCAGCCAGCGGGGTGTCAGGCTGACTGACGTTCTGCTGCTGATTGACCGTAACCGACAGGTTGCCCTGCGCCACCGCACACTGGTTCAGCGTCACTTCACGGTTCATCACCACCGAGCCGGTGCGTGAGTTGATGATCACTTTCGCGTCTTCAACCGGAATTGAGACGTTGATGTTCTGGATATCGGCCAGCAGACGCACCTGCGCGCCATTGTTCGGCGACACGCGGATTTGCACGGTCCGGGCATCCAGCGGCTGCGCCGAACCATAGCCGCCGCGTGCGTTAATCGCATCCGCGATACGTTGCGCCATAGAGAAATCTTCGTTGTTCAGCTGCAGGTTGATGGTGTTCTGCGAGCCAAAGTTGCTCTGCAGTTCACGTTCAACGGTCGCCCCACCCGTGATGCGACCGCCGTTAAGCTGGTTTACCTGCACGCTGCTGCCGCCCGCGGAGGCGCCCGCTCCACCAACCAGGATGTTGCCCTGCGCCAGGGCGTAAACCTGGTTATCGACCCCTTTCAGCGGCGTCATTAACAGCGTGCCGCCACGCAGGCTCTTGGCGTTACCCATGGATGACACCACCACGTCCAGATTCTGACCCTGACGGGCAAATGCAGGCAGTTTTGCCGTCACCATGACGGCCGCCACGTTCTTGAGCTGCATGTTGGTACCCGCCGGAACGGTGATCCCCAGCTGTGACAGCATGTTGCTCACGGTCTGCGTGGTAAAGGGGGTCTGTGTCGTCTGGTCACCGGTGCCATCAAGGCCCACCACCAGACCATAGCCCAGCAGCTGGTTGTCACGCACGCCCTGTACCGTGGTGAGATCGCGAATCAAATCGGCCCTGGCCAGCAGGCTGACACTCAGGAGCAGCGCCAGCCCGGCGCGTAACAGCGTTAACGTTTTCATTGAAGCCTCTTACATCGGAGAGATGTTCAGGAAGAAGCGCTGCAACCAGCCCATGGTCTGCGCCTCATTGATATAGCCATTACCGACGTACTCAATACGTGCATCGGCGACCGCGGTCGATAACACAGCGTTGCTGGCGCTGATGGTGCGTGGGTTGACCACGCCCGAGAAACGAATGAACTCTGTGCCCTGATTAATGGCGATCTGTTTTTCACCGACCACGTGCAGGTTGCCGTTCGACAGCACCTGATCCACGGTAACGGTAATGGTGCCGGTAAAGGTGTTGTTTGCGGATGCGCCGCCTTTACCCGCGAAGTCGTTTTTGCCTTCGGCACTGAGGTTGGCTTTTTCGCCGCCTGCGCCGACCAGCCCCGCAAGTCCGGTTGGAACGGCGCTCAGGCCAAAGCTGTTTTTGCCATCACGGCTGGCATTCGCCGACGAACTTTTGCTGGCGCTGACGTTTTCCTGCAGGGTGATGGTCAGGGTATCGCCAATGTTGCGAGGACGACGATCTTCAAACAGCGGCTGATAGCCGTAGTTAAGCGGCGCAACGCCCTGAAAAATCGATCCATTGACCACCGGTGGCGCGGACGGCAGCGGCTGCGCCGTGGTTGCGCCCTCGACCAGCGGGGTCCGCGGGACCAGCGCACATCCGTTAAGAGTCAGCAGCAATGAAGCGACTAACCAATGTCCAGGCTTGAGAATCTGTTGCTTCGCCACGGTGTCACGACCTTATTTATGTCTCTGTTTCAGGCCAGCAGGCGCTGGCCCTGTTCGGGATTAAATCTGTGTTAATTTCGCCAGCATCTGATCAGAGGTGCTGATCGCCTTGCTATTGATTTCATAGGCGCGCTGCGTCTGGATCATGGTGACCAGCTCTTCCGCCACGTTAACGTTTGAGGTTTCGGTATAGCCCTGATAGAGCAGACCGGCGCCGTTCTGGCCTGGCGTGCTGTCCGTCGGCGCACCCGATGCCTGGGTTTCCTTGTAGAGGTTTTCACCCACGCTATCGAGACCGGCATCATTCATAAAGGTGCTCAGAGTTAACTGACCCACCTGCGCAGCCTGCGCCTGACCCTGCTGGGTCACGCTGACCACACCGTCACGGGATACCGTGATGCTGGTGGCGTTGGCTGGAATGGTAATACCGGGCTGCACCGGGAAACCGGAGTTGGTTACCAGCTGGCCGTTCTGGTCCACCTGAAACGCGCCATCACGGGTATAGGCAGAGGTGCCATCCGGCATCTGAATCTGAAAATAGCCCTGGCCGTTGATGGCGACATCTTTTGAGTTGCTGGTCTGCGACAGGTTGCCCTGGGTGTGCAGACGTTCTGTGGTCACAGGACGCACACCGGTACCAATCTGCAGGCCGGATGGCAGCGTGGTCTGTTCAGATGACTGTGTGCCCGGCTGGCGCATAGTCTGGTACATCAGGTCTTCGAACACGGCACGCGAACGTTTAAAACCGTTGGTGCTGACGTTTGCCAGGTTGTTGGCAATGACGTCCATGTTCATCTGCTGCGCATCAAGACCGGTCTTAGCGATCCATAAAGAACGAATCATGTTGTTATCCTCGCGCCTTAGCTCATGTTCAGGAGCTGATTGGCTTTTTGTTCATTTTCATCGACGTTGGTGATGACTTTCATCTGCATCTCAAAACGTCGGGCGTTGGCGATCATATCGACCATGGTTTCAACCGGTTTGACGTTGCTGCCTTCCAGTACGCCTGGCATCACCTGCATGGTGGCATCAGCCTGCAGCGCCGCGCCACGGGTGGCCTGCGTCGCCGCCGTTGGCCGGAACATGCCATCATCGCTGCGCTGTAACTCCTGGCCGGTCGCCCGCACCAGTTTGAGTTTGCCCAGCTGAACCGTGGCGTTAGGTGAATCACCGGCATTCAGCCCGGTAATGGAGCCATCTGCCGCGATGGTGAGCTCCGTACCCTGAGGGACCACAATCGGGCCGCCGTCGCCCATGACAGGATTGCCCTGAACCGTCAGCGTGCCGTTCGGGCTGATCTGCATATTGCCGTTGCGGGTGTAGGCTTCACTGCCGTCTGCGGTACGTACGGCCAGCCAGCCATCCTGCTGCACTGCCACATCCAGCGGACGCTCGGTGTAATCCATCGCGCCCTGGCTCATGTCCGCGCCCGGTGTTGAGGCGGCCACCAGCGTACGGGTGGGCAGTGACCAGCCACTTACCGGCACGGCGCGCAGCGCGTTGAGCTGCGCACGAAAGCCCGGTGTTGAGGCGTTGGCGAGGTTGCTGGCGGTGACCGCCTGCTGATCCAGCGTCTGGCTGGCCGCGCCCATCGCGGTATATATCGCGTGATCCATAAGGCAATCCTGTTAGCGAATTAACGTAAGTTAACCAGCGTGTTGAGAATCTGGTCCTGAGTTTTGATGGTCTGCGCGTTTGCCTGATAGTTACGCTGCGCCACGATCATGTTCACCAGCTCTTTACTCATGTCGACGTTAGAGGACTCCAGAGCGCCCGCTGTCAGTGAACCAAAGGTACCGGTGTTCGCCAGGCCAACCGCAGCCTGACCGGAGGCGTTTGAAGCCTGCCAGACGTTGTCGCCCTTCGACTGCAGGCCTTCCGGGTTAGAGAAGCTTGCCAGCACGATCTGACCCAGCAGCTGGGTTTTCTGGTTTGAATAGGTTCCGGTGATGGTGCCGTCATCATTGATCGCGTAGCTGGTCAGATCGCCTGGTGCATAGCCATCCTGAGTCGGGTTGCCAAAGGAGGTGGTGCCGGTGTTCTGTTGCAGGCTGCCCAGCATGCTCATGGTGATGGGCTGGTTCGCCGCCGCGCCATTAGCGCCACCCGCGTTCAGCGTCAGGCCGACGGTGCCATCAGTGGTGGTGCTGACCACCGCACCGCTGGCGTTCAGTTTAGAGACGCTGGTCAGCTTACCGCTGGTGTCAAACGCCATGCGAAAGTCACCCGCCGAGCTGCCGGTTTCGCCATCGATGGTGCGCACGGTCCAGCTGTTGCTGGTGGCGTCTTTTGAGAAATACATGTCGAGCGCGTGGTCATTACCCTGCGAGTCGAACACGGTCACGGTGGTTTTTTTGGTATAGCTATCCGCATTCGCCGTTGAGAAGGTCGTCACGGATGGCGTGGTATCCGTAGAGTTCAGGTTGGCAACCAGACCGGCAGTCGTGGTGGCACGCGCGGACATCTGCTCAGTAGGAATACGCAGCGCCACCGGGTTAGCACCCGCCTGAATGGTGGCCGGTGAACCGCTGGCCGGATAGCCGGTCACGTTCAGGCCCTGGGTGTTGACCAGATTACGGTTGTTATCCAGCGTGAACTGGCCGTTACGGGAATAGAAGACGCCACCGCTGCTGTCGGTCATACGGAAGAAACCGTTACCGCTCAGCGCCACATCTAGCCCACGGCTGGTCGTGGTGGTCGCACCGTCGTTGAAGTTCTGAATGACCGCCGCGACTTTGGTGCCGAGGCCGACGTTAGAACCGGCAAACATATCGGCGAACGCGATGGTGCTGGATTTAAAGCCCGCTGTCGCGGAGTTGGCGATGTTGTTACCGATGACATCAAGGTTACTTGAAGCAGCACCAAGGCCGCTGACCGCTTGGGAAAATGACATGTGTGTGTGTCCTGTCTACAGGTTAATCAGAGAATCTGACGTACGTCGTCAAGGGTGGCGGAGCCCATGGTGCCGAGATCCAGTTTTGTGGTGTCGTTGGCCGTACTCACCCCGTTGACGTAGGCGTAGTTAAGCGGTTGTGCCACCAGTTGTGTGCTGCCATTGCTTGCGGCAATCGCAACAGTGTATTTACCATCCGGCGCGGCAGAGCCATCGGTGAGCTTGCCATCCCACGAGAAGGTGTGAACGCCTGCGCTCAGTGCGCCCAGATCGACGGTGTCGATCACGGAACCGCTGGCATCCTTGATCGTGGCGGTGGCTGCAGTCGAGGCGGAGGTCAGCTCAACGCCAAAGGGGGTGGTGGTGCCCTGGCCGACCAGGATCTGCCCGCCGTTGACCATCACGCCATGACCAATCAGCGTGGAGCTCTGCAGCGACTGGCTGGTGTTGATCTGCCCGGAGATCGATCCCAGCGTAGTATTGAGCTTTTCAATGCCGCTCAGGGTATTAATCTGCGCCAGCTGTGTGGTGAGCTGACTGTTATCCATCGGATTGGTGGGATCCTGGTTCTGTAACTGCGTCACCAGCATGGTCAGAAACTGATTCTGCAGATCCTGCGCATTATTACCGGTGCCGCTGGTGCTGGATGAGCTGAGAACCGTGGGGTCCAGCTTTTCGTTAACGCCTACCGCGATAGCCATTATTTTTCTCCGTTATTGCCCAATCGTCAGGGTTTTCATCATCATCGACTTCACGGTGTTGAGCACTTCCACGTTAGCCTGGTAACTGCGTGACGCCGACATGGTGTTAACGCTTTCAGAAACCACATCCACGTTTGGCATCTTCACGTAGCCTTTGGCATCCGCCATCGGATTGCCCGGGTCATAGACCAGCTTCGGTGGCGAAGGGTCATCCACCACTTTTGCCACTTTCACGCCACCGGTTGCAGCGCCGGGTGCCGCATCGGTCTGAAAGACCACCTGTTTAGCCACGTAGGGCTTGCCATCGGGGCCGGTAACGCTGTCGGCGTTAGCCAGGTTACTGGCACTGACGTTTAATCGCTGTGACTGCGCGGTCATCGCAGAGCCGGCAATGTCAAAAATATTCAGCAAGGCCATAATTATTGCCCTTGTAACACGCTCATCATGCCTTTGATCTGGCTGCTGATGAGGGTGAGGTCGGTTTGATATTTCAGGCTGTTATCCGCAAACTGGGTACGTTCACGGTCCATATCTACGGTGTTGCCGTCGGCAGAAGGCTGATCGGGAATCCGATAAAGCATGTCCATCGCAGGCGCACTGTTGGTCTGTGCTTCAATGTGGCGGGCTGACGTAACTTTTAACGCCATGCTGCTGCCTTCCGCACGACCGTTGGACATCACCCGACTCAGCTCGCTGGCAAAGTCGATATCCCGGGCCTGATAACCTGGGGTATCGGCGTTGGCAATGTTTGACGCCAGGATCTCCTGACGCTGAGCACGCAGGTTGAGGGCCTCGGTTCCAAATTTCAGCGCCGCATCCAGTTTGTCGAGCATGTTTCCTCCGCAAATGAGAATTTCGAGCTGGCAGCTTAATTTGAAAAAGCAAGCGGTCATCGTCTGAATAACGCCTCAAATGACCGCTATTTTGACTCTTGAGGATTTTCGGGAAGGGGTACACTCGTCGGCATTAACGGTGAGGAGATGCCAAATGCGTCGATGTCTGACCCTGCTGACCAGTCTGCTGGTCGCAATCGCCCTGCCGGCGTCTGCCGGCGATCTCACGGCACAACTGGATCAGTTTTTTAAAGCGCGTGACGCCACACATGCGGCAGGCATGGTCGTAGTGATTCGTACGCCGCAGGAGCAATGGCCCGCCTGCGAATCGCCGCAGTTCAGCCTGCCCGGCAACAGCCGGCTCTGGGGCAATATGAGCGTAGCGGCTAACTGCGGTGAGAACCGCCGTTACCTGCAGGTGCAGGTGCAGGTGACCGGCACTTATCTGGTGGCGAACCGTCTTCTGAGCCGTGGCAGCAGCGTCAGCGAGAATGATTTCACGCTGCAGACGGGCCGCCTGGATACCCTGCCCGCCCGTGCCCTGCTGAATAGCGACGCGGTCGCCGATGCCGTGGTGCTGCGCGATATTCAGCCTGGCCAGCCGATTACCCCCTCAACGCTGCGTCAGCCGTGGCGGGTCAAGGCCGGTCAGAATGTGATTGTGATTGCCAGCGGCGATGGTTTTGATGCCAGTGGCGAGGGGCAGGCGCTGAACAATGCTGCCCGTTCGCAGTGGGTGCGGGTGAGGATGGGAAATGGCCAGATTGTCAGCGGTAAAGTCCGCGAGGATGGGAATATTCTTATAACGCTGTAAAGTGTTAAAGAAGCCCCTCCTGCTGCCGATAGAAGAATCAACAAAGCGATTACGCTATTATGATTCAGGTGGCAGACTTCCCCTGACCTTACAGGAGCCCGAATATGAGCATTGACAGAACGCAACCTCTGAAACCCGCCAGCACCGTACAGAGCCGCGACAGCAGCGAGCCTGGCAGCAGCAAAGTGCGTCAGAGTGCCAGCCCGGTGGCGAGTACGCCTGCCGCCGCTCAGGTCAGCCTGAGCAGCGCACAGTCACAACTGATGCAGCCAGGCAGCAAAGATATTAACGTTGAGCGCGTTGAACAACTGAAAACCGCCATCCGTAATGGCGAACTGAAGATGGATACCGGCAAAATCGCCGATGCGCTGATTGCCGACACGAAGGCGTATTTAGAGGGTAATTAACTCCCATGAGTAATTTGCAGACCACATTAGATAAGATGCAGGATGTCCTGGTGTCGCTCTCCGCTGTGCTGGAAGAAGAGCAGCAGCAGCTGGCAGCGGGCAGCATTAACAGCCATCTGTTGCAGCGTATCACCGAAGATAAGAGCGCGTTACTTACGACGCTGAATTATCTGGATGAGATGCGCCGGACTGCCGAACAGAGCCAGGCGACGTCCGCACCTTATCGTGGTCAGAACGACATGGCGCGCCGCTGGGAGACAATTCAGCAGCATACCCGTCGTCTGCAGGATGCCAACGTGCATAATGGCTTGCTGCTGCAACATCAGATCCGCTACACCGAACAGGCGCTGGATGTGCTGAAGCCGCATCAGACGCAGGCCTTTTATGGCCCGGATGGCCGGGGAAAAGGTCAGGCGACCCTGAGTCGTAAAGCCTGAAATCCGGACATAAAAAATCCCGCCTGATGCGGGATTTTTTGTTAGCTGCTTTTCGCGGCCGGTTACACCACCGTGCGGCGGGCGTAGTCGCGCAGCCGGAAGCCCAGCAGCCCCAGCGCGAGGAAGTAAGCGCCGCCGCCGACCGCACAGACCGCCGCCAGACGCAGCAGACGCCATAGCATCGCGCCCTGCTCCCAGGCAGGCATCCATTGCAGCATGGCAAACAGCGCCCCGGCCATCGCCACCACCGCGATCAGTAAACGGATAAGGAAGCTGCTCCAGCCGGGCTGTGGTATAAAGATCTTCCGCTTACGCAGCTGCCAGTAGAGCAGTGCCGCATTCAGGCACGCCGCCAGACCAATCGACAGCGACAGGCCCGCATGTTTTAACGGCCCGATAAACGCCAGGTTCATCATCTGTGTCATGACAAGTGTAATAATGGCGATCTTCACCGGGGTTTTGATGTCCTGACGGGAGTAGAAGCCCGGCGCCAGCACTTTCACCACGATCAGCCCCATCAGTCCGACCGAATAGGCGATCAGGGCGCGCTGCGTCATGGCCGCATCAAACGCCGTGAATTTACCGTACTGGAACAGCGCCACGGTCAGCGGACCGGAGAGCATGCCCAGTGCCACCGCACTGGGCAGCGCCAGCAGGAAGCAGAGGCGCAGGCCCCAGTCCATCAGCCGTGAATACTCATCGTGATTGCCGCTGGCAAAACTCTTGGCCAGCGATGGCAGCAGGATGGTGCCCAGCGCCACGCCCAGCACGCCCGACGGGAACTCCATCAGGCGATCCGCGTAGTACATCCAGGAAACCGATCCCGACACCAGAAACGAAGCGAAGATGGTATTGATAATCAGCGAGATCTGGCTGACCGAGACGCCCAGAATGGCAGGGCCCATCTGACGCATGACCCGCCAGACGCCTGCGTCACGCAGATTCAGACGCGGCAGGACCAGCATGCCGAGCTTTTTTAGGTGTGGCAGCTGATAGCCGAGCTGCAGCACGCCACCGGCAACCACCGCCCAGGCGAGCGCCATCACTGGTGGATGAAAATGTGGTGCGGCAAACAGGGCAAACCCAATCATGCTCACGTTCAGCAGGGTCGGTGCAAACGCAGGCACCGAAAAGCGGTTCCAGGTGTTCAGCACCGCCCCCGCCAGTGACGCCAGCGAAATCAGCATGATGTAAGGAAAGGTCACCCGCAGCAGCGAACTGGTCAGAGCAAACTTGTCCGCGCTGTCGGCAAAACCCGGCGCCGTTACCATGATGACCCACGGAGCCGCGATCATGCCCGCTACGGTCACCAGCGCCAGCGCCAGCGTCAGCAGACCGGAGACGTACGCCAGAAACAGTTTTGTCGCTTCATCGCCCTGTTTGCTTTTATATTCGGCCAGAATCGGCACGAAGGCCTGAGAAAAGGCGCCTTCGGCGAAGATTCGCCGCAGCAGGTTGGGCAGTTTAAATGCAACGAAGAAGGCATCGGTCGCCATCCCGGCACCAAAAACCCTTGCCACAATGGCATCACGGGCAAAGCCCAGTACGCGGGAAAACAGGGTCATGGAACTGACCGCTGCCAGCGATTTCAACAGATTCATAATTGACGGCGCATCCTGAAAAGAATCGGCAAAAAAGGAGAATTAGCGCGGACACCAGGAGGTGTCCGGCGACAGTCTACTGCCACAGCCGGAAATGACCAGCACGGAGTGTTACAAGGCGTTATTCACGCGTCGCCTCGCGCCACAGCTTTTCCACCACGCGCTGCGCCAGCAGCGCCTGTTCACCACTGGTTTCAGGCTTCGTCTGATTTTGCACGCAGTCGATAAAATGGCGCGCCGCGCCGGTGAAACCACGCTGCGCCAGATGGCTCTGCCAGGCGGGGGGTGGCACTATCAGCAGGTTACCGCCCTGCTCTTCCTGCCAGTCGCGCATCTCACTGACGTCAATGCACTTTCCATCACACACCGCGCTGACCCGCTCGCGCTGGCTGCCGGCGCGCCGGTGCATGCTGGTGGTGATCGACAATCCTTCCAGCGAGAAGTGATGTTCGGCACAGAGCATCTGCCCCTGTTCGTTGGTGTCGATGCGTCCCTGAACCTCACGCACAGGTTTGCCGCCCAGCCAGAGCGCGGTATCCACCACATGCAGGTAGTCGTCGAGCAGCGTAAAGCGGAGATCCTGCGGCCCGACGCTGTCGCTGCGATGCTTTTCGACCCGCAGTGAGGCCGCACCTGCCATCTCCGCCCGCAGTTGCCGATAACGTGGAGCGAAACGGCGGTTGAACGCCACCATCAGTTTACGCTGCCGTTTCTCCGCCAGCGCCACCAGCGCCTCTGCCTGATCCAGCGTTTCGGCCAGCGGTTTATCGACGCAGACATCCTTTCCGGCCAGCAGCAGCGTCCTGACCACCTCATAGTGGGTGGCGGTGCTGCTGTGGACAAAGACCGCATCGCAGGCGGCTGCTAAGTCATCCAGCGAACCAAAACATTGCAGGCGATAGCTGTCGCAGATCGGGCGGGCTTTGGCCTGATTCGGCGAAAAAGCGCCCACCAGCGTCCAGTCCGTCGCCGCCGACAGCACCGGCAGCCAGGCTTTCTGCGCAATCCCGCCAAGTCCCACTACGCCAATACGTACGCTCATCTCAGCTCTCCGGTGACAGCAGTTGATCAAGCCTGGCCTGAAGCCGCGCGACCTGGATTTCCAGTGTGGCGACGCGCGCCGCCAGCTCGTCCTGCGCATCCAGGGTCCCGGCGGGCTGTGGTGTTTCACTCTCGTCACCCAGCAGGTGCATAAAGCGGCTTTCGCGCTTGCCCGGCTCACGCGCCAGTCGCATGACCTGCGCACTGTCGTCGCGCTGCATCAGCGCCTCCAGTGTCTGTTCAACGTCGCTGACATCGCTGAAGTCGTGCAGCCGCCCGCTGCGGGTGCGCAGCTCACCAGGGGTCTGTGGCCCGCGCAGTAAAAGCAGCGTGATGATGGCGACTTCCGCGCTGTTCAGCTTCAGCGCGCCAAAGGCGGAGTTGCAGAAACGCTGCCCATATTTGACGACCCGCTGTCCGGCGGCGCTGCTGGCGGTGATCAGATGCCGCTTCTCCAGCTGATCGAGCTGATCCTGAACCTCGCTTTCGCTCAGCTCCATCACGGGCTCGCGATTCGATTTCTGGTTGCAGGCCACCACGACCCCATTCAGGGACAGCGGATACTGTTCCGGCGTGGTGACCTGTTTCTCCATCAGGCAGCCCAGCACCCGCAGCGCCTGCGCCGATAACGCCATCTTCATATTCGCATCCTCATTAATGTCCACGCCGGTCAGGCGTCCATTCCCGCTGGGTTAAAGCCGTCAGTACGTGATCCTGCCAGCGTCCGTCTATCAGCAGATAATCTTTCGCATAGCCCTCTTTTTCAAAACCGAGTCGCGCTAGCAGAGCACCACTGCGCTGATTGTGCGGCATGTAGTTGGCCATAATGCGATGGATGTGCTGCTGCCGCTGCATATAGCGGATGGCCGCCTGCAGTGCTTCAAACATCAGCCCCTGGCCCTGCCACTTTTCACCCAGTGAATAGCCGAGATAACAGGCATGAAAGGAGCCGCGCAGCACGTTGCTGAAGTTCGCCACGCCTCTGACTTCAGTTTCTTCGCTGTCCATCAGAATGAAATAGAAGGCCGACCCCTGCTTATGCAGGTCCGTAATCAGGCCGAGTCGCGCCTGCCAGCCAGAGGGATAGCAGTGGCTGTCATCACGTACCGGCTCCCACGGTTTGAGAAAAAGGCGATTTTCCGCATAGTAATCTGCCATTCGCCAGGCATCACGTTCGTGAACCAGACGGACCACCAGCCGATCGGTGGTCAAGCGCACCCTGGGGGCGGCAGAACGATAGCCAAACATTCTGACTCCTGAAATCAATGGCCGATAGAGATGAGCCGTCATTAACCGGCCTTCACTATAACCGCCACCCGGGCTACGGTAAAACGTTACCGCGGTTCTGCCGTAAAGCGGTTGATTTAGCACGCTTATCGTCACCTGCGGCGATGACTCCGCTGGCCGTCGGCTCCCCCCGGTTTGCCCTGCCCGCTGATCTCTTCCATACTTTTTACGGGCCCGAAAAACAGGATGATCTGATTTGTTCTGTTGAACCCTAAACCTGTCACACAGGAGATCAGGATGAAGCTCTATATCTATGACCACTGCCCTTTCTGCGTGAAAGCGCGCATGATTTTTGGTCTTAAAAATGTGCCGGTTGAGCTGGTGGTGATGCTCAACGACGATGAAGAGACCCCGGTCCGTCTGGTCGGCAAGAAAATGGTGCCGATTCTGCAAAAGCAGGACGGCAGCGCCATGCCGGAGAGCATGGATATTGTTCACTATGTCGACGAGCTGGATCACACACCGCTGATAACGGGCGCACTGAATCCGGCCATCGCTGACTGGCTGCGTCACATGAACAGCTACGTTAATAAGCTGCTGCTGCCACGTATTGCAGAGGCGGCGTTTGCCGAGTTTGCCACGCCGGAAGCGCGTAATTATTTCCGCACCAAAAAGCAGGCGAGCGTTGGTGATTTCGCCGCGCTGAAGAGTCATTCGGCCGGACTGATCAAAAATGTCAGCGACGACCTGCGCAAGCTCGACAGGCTCATCGTCCAGTCTAACGCGGTCAACGGCGAGCTGTCGGAAGACGATTTTAACCTCTTCCCCCTGCTGCGCTCGCTGACGCTGGTGGCCGGTATCGACTGGCCCGCCCGGGTCGCCGACTATCGCGATAACATGGCAAAACAGACCCAGGTCAATCTGCTCTCCTCCATCGCCCACTGACCCGCCAGATGAGAGACGCTGCGGCGTTTCTCATCCCTTTCCTGATGACACCCGCGCCACATTCAGGCAGGCTATGGCCTGTTTACTGGCTCTGATATTCAGGATATCGATCGATGAAAAAGGCTTTTTTCGGGCTGACCGCCCTGTTGTTCGCCCTGCTGTTAAGTGGCTGTAATCAGCTGACGCAATACACCATCAGTGAACAGGACGTTAACCAGGCGCTGCAAAAACACAATAATTATGAGAAAGATATTGGCGTTTCCGGGCTGGTTAACGCGCATATCGTGCTGAACAATCTCAGCAGCCAGATCGGCCGCGAAGAGCCCGGCAAGGTGACGCTCTCCGGCAGTGCCAAGATTAACGTTACGTCGCTGTTCGGCCCACAGCAGGCGGATATGCAGCTGAAGATGCGGGCACAGCCAATCTACGATCCGCAGCAGGGTGCCATCTATCTGCGCGATCTGGAAATTACCGACGCGCAGGTGGCACCGGAAAAAATGGCTGCGATCATGAAGACGCTGACCCCCTACCTGAATCAGTCGCTGAAAAGCTATTTTGATCAGAAGCCAGCCTACGTGCTCAGCGCCGACCGCAGCAAGGGCGAGTCGCTGGCGAAGAAGTTCGCCAAAGGGCTGGAAGTGAAGCCCGGCGAGCTGGTGATCCCCTTTACTGAGTAACGTCGAATACCGCGCCTCTGGCGCGGTTTTTCTTTGTCGGCATAAAAAGCAGGTGCAAACGGTTGCCTGAATCCTTATGCTTATACCCCGGCCAAAACATGCCTTTTGTTTTCTCTTCTGCCGGAGCTTCACTGATGACAGCACACCCTCAGCAACTTACCCTGCGTCGCCCTGACGACTGGCATATTCATCTGCGTGATGATGAGATGCTTAAAACGGTTCTGCCCTATACCAGCGCGGTGAATGGTCGTGCCATTGTGATGCCAAACCTGGTGCCACCTGTAACCAGCGTCGCGGCGGGTGAAGCCTATCGCGACCGTATCCTGGCGGTGCTGCCCGCAGGTCACGCGTTTACCCCGCTGATGACCTGTTATCTGACTGACTCGCTCGATCCGGATGAACTTGAGCGCGGCTTCGCCTCCGGTCTGTTCACTGCAGCTAAGCTCTATCCGGCGCACGCCACCACCAACTCCAGCCATGGCGTGACCGATATCGCCTCGATTGCACGGGTGCTGGAGCGGATGCAGGCACTGGGAATGCCGCTGCTGGTGCACGGTGAGGTGACCGCCGCGCATGTCGATATCTTCGACCGCGAAGCGCGCTTTATTGAAACGGTGATGGAGCCGCTGCGCCGCCAGTTTCCGGCGCTGAAAGTGGTGATGGAGCACATTACTACCCAGGATGCCGCCGACTATGTTGCCGCTGCCGATGATAACCTGGGCGCGACCATTACCCCGCAGCATCTGATGTTTAACCGCAACCACATGCTGGTGGGCGGTATCCGCCCGCATCTCTACTGCCTGCCGATCCTGAAGCGCAATGTGCATCAGGAGGCGCTGCGTAAGGTGGTGGCCAGTGGCCATCCGCGCTTCTTTTTGGGCACCGACACCGCGCCGCATCTGCAACATCTCAAAGAGTCCAGCTGCGGCTGTGCTGGCGTATTTAATGCGCCAACGTCACTGCCCGCCTACGCCACCGTTTTTGAAGAACTGGGGGCGCTGGAGCACTTCGAAGCGTTCTGTTCGGAGAATGGTCCGCGTTTTTATGGCCTGCCGCTGAACCAAGGCACGATCACGCTGGTGCGTGAAACCTGGCAGGTGCCGGAAACCCTTGCCCTGGGCAGCCATTCACTGGTGCCATTCCTGGCCGGTGAGACACTGAACTGGCGCGTCGCATAATTTTTCTTGCCTCCGGCCTCCGGATACTGTAAATATATACAGTATCTTAACCGGAGGCTGTTATGCGCGTTGAAATTACCGTATCAAATACCCGACCTCTTCCTGCTGGTGCGATTGAAGCGTTAAGCGACGAACTGTCGCGCCGCATCGATGAACAATTCCCTGACTCGACCAATCACGTCAAGGTACGTTACGCCAGTACCAACAATCTCAGCGTGCTGGGCGGTGGAAAAGAGACGCGCGACCAGATCAGCGAGATCCTGCAGCAGACGTGGGAGAGCGCTGACGACTGGTTCATTACTGATTAACCGCCACTGTGCTTTTTTTCCGGGTGTCGCCACCCGGTTTTTTTATCTTTTCTCCCCTCTCGCACTTCCCCCGCCCAGCATCTAGACTCTGAATGATCAATACCCTATGCTTGCGCTCGTCATGCATAACAGGAGATGCGACACCATGACTACTGATAAACCGGAAGAGGCGATGACCTTTGGTGAGCTGCTGGCACTGATTGGCGACCAGCAGCGTCGTTTAACGGTGCTGGAAAATGCCTTTTCCAGTCTGATGTTCTGTCTTGACGATCGGGCCAGCCAGCTGCTGGCGCACAACCTGTCGCTGGAAGCTCAGAACCAGAATCACGATGAGCAGCTTCAGCAGCACTTTGCCCGACTGGCAGAGAGCGTGCAGAAACGCAGCGGCGGCATCGTACCGGAAACGCCGACGCTCTGATGCGCTCAGGCCGTATCGGCTTTCCTGCCCATTGAATCATGATAAAAATGCCTGCCCGCCAGGCATTTTATTTTTCATCTCCGGCCTGTTAAATACAAATGTTCTGTGAGAAGCTGACTCACGGCACTCTTTAAACAGTCATACCCGGGTTTACTGTTATAATTGTTCTTTCGACCGGAAGAAAAAAGCCGCATTGAACCTCACCATGCACTTCGTTTAACGAGTAATAAGGAGGTTATAATGGACAGAAAAGATGTGATTCAGACTCACCCGCTGGTGGGCTGGGATATCAGTACCGTCGACAGTTATGACGCCATGATGATCCGCCTGCACTCGTTATCGTCGCAGGATCAGAAAGAAGAAGAAGCGGATGTTGGCCCAACCTACTGGCTGACAACGGATGTGGCAAGGCAGTTTATCTCGATCCTCGAAGCGGGGATTGCCAAGATAGAATCAGCCGAACAGATAGAACGACTCCTCAATAAGCATTAACTTCTGCCACATCAGACAGGCACCCTCAGGGGTGCCTTTTTCGTTTCTGTTTCTGGTATGCTTTTGATTATCTGACTCTTAGAGCGTGGTTCTCATGATTTATGATCTTATTGTCGTTGGCAGCGGCTCGGTGGGCGCGGCGGCAGGCTACTATGCCACCCAGGCAGGGTTATCGGTGCTGATGATCGACAGCGCCCATCCCCCCCACCAGCAAGGCACCCATCATGGCGAGAGCCGGCTGATTCGTCACGCCTACGGCGAAGGCGAGCGCTATGTGCCGCTGGTGCTGCGGGCGCAGACGCTGTGGGATGAGCTGGAACAGCAGGCTGGCGAACGCATCATGCATCGCAGCGGCGTGCTGAACCTGGCCCCTCTTGCGTCGCCGTTTATCCGCAACGTCATTGACAGCGCCACCCGCTGGCAGCTCAATATCCAGGTGATGCAGCCCGATGAGGTGCGCAAACGCTGGCCGCAGATTAATGTGCCAGAGGGCTATCTGGGCGTCTTCGAACCGCAGTCCGGTTTTCTGAAATGCGAGCAGGCGGTGCGCAGCTGGATCCAGCTGGCCGAACAGGCGGGCTGTGCGCAGCTGTTCAACTGCCCGGTTTCCTCGCTGGGCCGCGACGGCGACCTGCAGCAGGTCACCACCCTGGATGGCATCTACAGGAGTCGTAAAATGCTGGTCAGCGCGGGCACCTGGGTGGGAAAACTCGTTCCGGATTTGCCGGTCGCGCCGACTCGCAAAGTGTTTGCCTGGTATCAGGCCGACGGCCGCTACAGTGAAAATAATCGGTTCCCCGGCTTTACCGTGGAGATGCGCGACGGCAGCCAGTTCTACGGCTTCCCGGCGGATAACAACGCCCTGAAAGTGGGCCGTCATGATGGCGGGCAGCTGATGCAGCAGCCCGAAGATCGCAAGCCCTTTGGCACCGTCGCCTCCGATGGCAGCGAAGCCTTCAGCTTCCTGCGGCAGTTTTTACCCGGCGTGGGTGTCTGTCTGCATGGTGAAGCGTGCAGCTACGACTTCAGTCCGGATGAGGACTTTATTATTGATACCCTGCCGGGTGAACCCAACCGTCTGGTGATAACCGGCCTCAGCGGACATGGATTTAAATTTGCCAGCGTGTTAGGCGAGCTGGCGACAGAGTTTGCTCAGGAAAAACCCTTCTCCTTTGATTTAACCCCGTTCCGCCTCTCCCGCTTCTGATGCCGATGCCGGAGGGATCGCACTTACCCCCTCCGGCCGACAAAAATTGACGAAACCTGAATATTCCTGACATGCAGGGCGCCATTTTTTTGCCCGAAATGTTAATTCTCCCGTTATTTCGTTGACTGCTTGCCGGATTGGAAAATTCTCATTCAGGAATATTGCGCAATATCCTGACTTTTATTCAATCAATTATTCCGCCCTGCGAAATTTTATAGAAACGTAAGGGCAGTTGCTTTTGTATTTCATAATGCAGATGCTTGTTTCATATTATTTCTTCCTGAACGCATCACTATGATAATACGTAATACCCCTCATCAGTTCGGGCTGATTGCTGTTCTGCTGCACTGGTCAATGGCGCTGGCAATATATGCCATGTTTGCACTGGGATTATGGATGGTCGGCCTCGGCTATTATGATAGCTGGTATCATGACGCCCCGGAGATACATAAAAGCATCGGCGTAATCCTGTTTCTGACGCTGATTGTTCGCCTGCTGTGGCGCGTTATTTCCCCGCCGCCCAGACCGCTGAGCAGTTATTCGCCACGGGTGCGCATCAGCGCCGTGGTAGCGCACCTGCTCCTCTACACCCTGCTGCTGGCGATTCTGATTAGCGGCTATCTGATCTCCACCGCGGACGGAAAGCCTGTCGCCGTTTTTAACCTCTTTACTCTGCCTGCTCTGTTCAGCGGCGCGGGCGAACAGGCCGATCTGGCGGGCGATATTCATCTCTGGCTCGCCTGGACGGTAGTTATTCTTTCGGTTTTGCACGGTCTCGCGGCGCTGAAACACCATTTTATCGACCGCGATAGCACCCTGAAACGGATGTCCGGTTATCCCCTCTCCACTCCCCTTGAAAAGGATAGATAATATGTTCAGGAAAACATTACTGGCGATGGCCAGCGCCAGCCTGCTGCTCGGTTCACTGAGCGTCCATGCAGCGGACTACAAAATCGACAAGGAGGGCCAGCACGCCTTTATTCAGTTCCGTATTCAGCATCTCGGTTACAGCTGGCTGTATGGCACCTTTAAAACGTTCGATGGCCGTTTTACCTTTGATGAGAAAAATCCCGCGGCAGACAAGGTGGAGGTGACGATTGACACCGCCAGTATCGATACCAATCACGCCGAGCGCGATAAACATCTGCGCAGCGCAGATTTCCTGAATAGCAGCAAAAACCCGCAGGCGACTTTTAAATCAACAGCGGTGAAAAAAGAGGGCGATGAATTTGAGATTACCGGCGATCTGACGCTGAACGGCGTGACAAAACCGGTGACGCTGGAAGCAAAAATGCTGGGCGAAGGAAAAGATCCCTGGGGCGGCTACCGCGCTGGCTTTGAAGCAGAGGGAGAAATTGCCCTGAAGGATTTCAATATCAACAAAGATCTGGGCCCGGCTTCACAGAAGGTTCAGCTGATGATCTCGGTGGAAGGCGTACGTCAGTAAAACAGCAAACCGCCTGAAGCGCACTTCAGGCGGCCACGCTTATTTCTTCTGCGGCGCGGGAATGGTCATATTTAACAGGCCACGGGACTTGTTAAAGATCTTATTACCGTTCTCGCGTCCTGCCCGGCGGGCACGCTGCTCTTCCGGCGAGAGTTTTGCCTCTTCCTGGCAGAGCGGGCTGCAGCAGTTTTCAAACTTCTCTGCACAACGCTGACACTGAATAAACAGCAGGTGACAGCCGTCATTCACGCAGTTGACGTGGGTATCGCAGGGCTCACCGCACTGATGGCAGTTCGACAGCACATCATCGGAGATCCGCTCACCCATACGCTCATCAAAGACGAAGTTTTTGCCTTTGAAGCGAACCGGTAATCCCTGCTCACGGGCACGGCGGGCATACTCAATAATACCGCCTTCGACGTGGTAGACATCCTCAAAACCGTTATGACGCATCCAGGCACTCGCCTTTTCACAGCGGATCCCGCCCGTGCAGTACATCACGATTTTTTTGTCTTTCTTATCCTTCAGCATATCAACCGCCATTGGCAGCTGATCGCGGAAGGTGTCGGCAGGCACTTCCAGCGCGTTGTCGAAGCGTCCCACTTCATATTCGTAGTGGTTGCGCATATCCACAAACAGCGCGTCGGGATCGTCCAGCATGGCGTTAACGTCGGCCGCTTTCAGGTAGTGCCCCACATTGCTGGCATCGAACGTCTTATCCTCAATCCCATCGGCGACGATGCGATCGCGCACTTTCAGACGCAGTACCCAGAACGATTTCCCATCATCATCCAGGGCGATGTTCATCCGCAGATTGTTCAGCGCCGGATCGAACTCATAGAGCCACGCTTTCATCTTTTCATACTGACTGGCGGGCACGCTAATCTGCGCGTTGATGCCTTCGTGCGCCACATAGACGCGGCCAAAGACCTTGAGCGCGGTCAGGCCAACATAGAGCGCGTCGCGGAAAGCTTTCGGATCGGCAATCTGGAAATACTTGTAAAAAGAGACTGTGGTGCGCGGCTCGGTTTCAGCCAGCATGCGCGCTTTCAGCTCTTTATTGGAAACGAGGTTATGTAACACTGGCATGGTGTTCTTTCCTGTTATCAATAGGTGAAATTTAGCGGCAACATGATACCTGATTTCAGCGGGATGCAAAGGCCAGTGTCAGTAATGATCGTCAGTTGCTGTTTTTATCACCACTCCTGTCTGAGCGGTATTCGTCACGCAACCGTCTGTGCTGTCACCGATATTTATGCGCACGATAAAAACTGGCACAATGGCATAAATTAACGAAATATCAGCACCGCACGGTGCGCGACGCAGGAAAATTAACCTTTATATGACTCAGTTGCCTCAGTTTTCACGAGAACTGCTTCACCCGCGCTATTGGCTGGCCTGGCTGGGTGTCGCTTCTCTTTATCTTTTGGTGCTACTTCCTTATCCCCTGCTCTATGTTCTCGGCTGCAATATTGGTCGTATCGGGATGCGGTTTATGAAGCGCCGCGTCAGCATCGCCCGACGGAATCTGGAATTAACCTTCCCGGATATGCCGGTTAATGAGCGCGAAGCGATGATTAAGCACAATTTTGAATCCGTCGGCATGGGCCTGATCGAAACCGGCATGGCATGGTTCTGGCCTGACTGGCGTATCAATAAATGGCACAAACCTTCAGGTCTGGAGCATATTCAGCAGGCACATGACAGCCAGCGCGGCATACTGCTTATTGGTATGCACTTTCTGACGCTGGAAATTGGTGCGCGCATGTTTGGTATTCACAATCCCGGGATTGGCGTCTACCGTCCGAATGACAATAAGCTGATTGACTGGCTGCAGGTGAAAGGCAGGATGCGATCGAACAAGAGCATGATCGATCGTAAAGATCTCAAGGGAATGATTCGTGCCCTGAAACAGGGCGAAATTATCTGGTACGCGCCTGACCACGACTATGGCCCGCGCAGCAGTGTCTTTGTTCCCTTTTTCGCTGTAGACAAGGCCGCTACGACAGTGGGCACGCATCTGCTGATCCGTACCGGTAAACCTGCCGTCATCCCGTTTGTGCCCCGTCGTCTGCCGGATGGGCGCGGCTATGAACTGATGATTTTGCCCGACATCAGCAGTGAATTTACGCTGGAAAGCGACGAGGTCACTGCAGCCAGAATGAATAAAGTGGTTGAAGAAGGCGTACTGCTGGCACCGGAACAGTATATGTGGCTCCACCGTCGTTTTAAAACGCGTCCGGAAGGTGAGCCTTCGCGCTACTAGTCTCTTCGCGCTGAATGCCTGACAGGCATTCAGCGCGTTTCTGATCTCCCTGCCTGCTAATTAAATCAGTCGTCCCCTTTTTCATCCTTTTTGCCGCGTAGCAGCAGCGCCAGGCATTAATACAGATCAGGTTTATTTCTCTTCCCGTTGTCCGATTATAATTACAGTCACTTATTAATTCAGAATAGCGCAGGCGGCATACGTGACTTTTAGCTTTTTATTCATTAAGTTTTCTGCAGAATATATCGACTTTATTCTGGCGCTGATTATTCATCGTGCCAGGCCTAATCCTATTTAGCCGCGCTTAATGGTATCTCTCCGCTAATGAATTGATAAAAATTAACTTATTTTACAGGGGATTGCTGGCGGGATTTGACTTATATTCCATTTTACAATTATTTAACAGCCTGATAGACCGTTATGGCATTTGAAGAAAGTTATCGTTCCCGGTAATTTCTGGCTGAACAGTCAGGCGTTTAACGGTTCTGACAGAATTATAAAAAAAGATTACACACAGCAAACCTCTAACGGGACAGATAATATGAACAAAGGTCTCTACTATTACGTGACTATCAGTACCGATCAGGAAAACTATCACTTTCTTCATCGTAAAGGCTGTAAGCGGATGCCGGATAAAGAGGCGGTTATCTTTATCGGTACGCTATATAACCTGAGCCAGGCACTTTCCATCGCCCGCATTAATTTTAAAAAGGTGAAGCCCTGCATCAAATGCTGTATCCGCTACTCGGCACCCGTAATCCATGAGTCTGTTCAGCCGGTTCTGCACTTCCCGCAAAAGATGATCTGATGTCTGCTGACGGGAAATGGCTTATTTCCCGTCAGTTGCACTGGCCGCGCCTTTCCCTCCCCGGAATTTCGTCTATCCTTCACTGAAATCACATCAACCCGCAGTCAATGAACCCGTAAAGGAGAAGCGCAATGAGCATGTACAGTACGTTAGAGGAAGCCATTGATGCTGCACGTGAAGAGTTCCTCGCAAATCACCCGGAGCTTGAGGAAGAAGATGCGTCGATCAGCCAGTTTGGTCTGCAGAAGTATGTGATGCAGGATGGCGATATCATGTGGCAGGCTGAGTTCCTGGAAGATGAAGGCGATACCGGGGAATGCATGCCTTACCGCAGCGGTGAAGCTGCTCAGGCCATTTTTGATGCTGACTTTGACGAAGTGGAACTGCGTCAGGAGTGGTTAGCGGAAAATACCCTGCACGAGTGGGACGACGGCGAGTTTCAGCTTGAGCCACCGCTGGACACCGAAGAGGGTGAAGCCGCGGCCCAGGAGTGGGAAGACGATAACAGCGATTCTGATCGCAGCTACTCGTAAGGACCGTGTTGGGCATCCACAGGCAATAACAGGGTGTCTACTACCAGCGACAGCGGCAGGTCGAGGATTGTCAGGATCCGCCATCCGCTGTCGCGGACATCCCACTGCACACCGGGATAGTATTGATTACCGTGCCCCTGCCCCGCAAAAGTCCGGCTGATAATACTGCCGCATCCGCTCAGGCAAATCACAGCCACGCCGATAACGCCCGCCTTTAAAAACCTGTTTACCACTGATATCCGCCCCAGAGAGCCATTGAGATTGTCACGCGCGCTGCGGTGACGGTCTGTTTCAATCTACCACTGTCCTGCTGTTTTTAAACGAAAAAAAGCGGCATCGCTGCCGCTTTTTCTGATTACGCGTTTTTCAGCGCGTGGGGGTTGAGTGAGAGTTTCTGATAGCTCTCCACCCACTGATGATACTTGTCCGCTTCTTCCCACAGCCGGGTGTGAACGCGGGCCAGCACCACCGGGTCACTGATCAGCTGCAGACGCTGGTCGCGGCTCAGTTTATCCGGCGTATCACTCAGCGCCTGGTCCACACGACGATCGCGGGCATAATCCAGTAACTGACTCTGCTTGTGACGCGAGGTCGCCAGCGCCGTTGCCAGCGCGTTAAACGCAGGGTGGAATACCGCGTGCATAAAGCCATTTTCCAGCGCGCGTTCGCGGTTCAGCTCCAGATAGCGATCGGTGTCCACCAGCTCCTGCGGCGGCGCGTACTCTTCCGGAATCAGGAACAGCTTCGCCCGCTTGCTTTTCAGCCCCAGCGTGGCGCGGCTCGACATCACCGAAACAAACGGCGACAGGATCAGGGAGAAGACAATCGGCGCAAGCCACCACAGGAAATTAAGATCCAGCAGGCCCATACCAATCGCCCACACCAGGCCCAGTGCCATCTGTGAACCGTGACGTTTAAACGCTTCGCTCCACGGCGTCGCATCGTCATCACGCTGTGGCGAGTTCCACACGACTTCCCAGCCCAGGAAGGCGCTGACCACGAACACCGTATGGAACAGCATGCGCACCGGTGCCAGCAGCACCGAGAACAGCGTTTCCAGCACCAGCGACGCCAGCAGGCGCAGCGGGCCGCCATAGGCTTTCGATCCTTTGAACCAGATCAGCACGACGCTCAGCATCTTCGGCAGGAACAGCAGCACCATCGTGGTCGAGAAGAGCGCGATGGCCAGCTCGGGACGCCACTGCGGCCAGACCGGGAACAGCTGCCGCGGTTGCAGGAAGTAGGTCGGTTCCATCAGCGTATGCACCACCTGCAGGGCGGTAGACAGCGCCAGGAACATAAACCAGAGCGGCGCCGACAGATAAGACATCACGCCCGTCAGGAACACCGCACGGTGAACCGGGTGCATCCCTTTCACAAGGAACAGGCGGAAGTTCATCAGGTTACCATGACACCAGCGACGGTCACGCTTCAGCTCATCCAGCAGGTTTGGTGGCAGCTCTTCATAAGAGCCAGGCAGGTCATAGGCAATCCAGACACCCCAGCCGGCACGACGCATCAGCGCAGCTTCCACGAAGTCATGCGACATAATGGAACCGGCAAAAGAGCCCTCACCCGGCAGCGGCGCCAGTGCGCAGTGCTCGATAAAGGGTTTCACACGGATAATGGCGTTGTGGCCCCAGTAGTGCGACTCACCCAGCTGCCAGAAGTGCAGACCGGCGGTAAACAGCGGACCGTAGACGCGGGTCGCAAACTGCTGACAGCGCGCATAGAGCGTGTCCATACCTGAGGCTTTTGGCGACGACTGAATAATCCCGGCATTCGGATTGGCTTCCATCATGCGCACCAGACCGGTGAGACACTCTCCGCTCATGACGCTGTCGGCGTCCAGCACCACCATATAGCTGTAGTTGCTGCCCCAGCGACGGCAGAAGTCATCGATGTTGCCGCTTTTACGCTTCACACGACGACGACGACGGCGATAGAAGATCCGGCCCGCGCCACCCACATCGCGTACCAGCTCCATCCAGGCTTTCTGTTCGGCGATGGCGATATCCGCATCATAGCTGTCGCTTAAAATGTAGACGTCGAAGTGATCGGCGTTACCGGTGCGAACCACGGATTCCCAGGTCGCACGCAGACCCGCATAAACACGCTCCACGTCTTCGTTACAGATAGGCATGATCAGCGCGGTGCGATGCGCCGGATTCAGCGGCTCATCCCCGACGGTCGAGTAGGAGATACTGTATTTATCCCGCCCGATCAGCAGCTGCAGGAAGCCCATCAGAGCTGTCCAGAAGCCCGCAGAGACCCAGCAGAACAGGATCGCAAACAGGAACAGGATACCGGTCTGCAACACATAGGGCAGAATCTGCATCACAGACTGCTGCCAGTTCTGGTTGATCATCTCCATCGGATCCAGCAGCGTCCAGCCCTGATACGGCAGAATACTCTTCATGTACCAGGTGGCGACGACAGTCTGAAAGAGAGTCAGAATCAGCAGGATATAGCGGCGAATCGACCCGACATGACGCCACTTCTCTTCCGCACGCTGCTCTTCCGCATTGGCGTAACGCGGCACCGATTTGTGTCCACGCAGTGAGTCCCAGGCACGGGCGACCGGGTTGGTTCGCCACGCTTCCGGGAACATCAGAGAGCGTTTAACCTTTGGCATCGCCTTCAGCGTGGTGCGGTCAAGATCATCTTTGCCCAGCTGCTGACCGCCGGCTAGGGAATCCGGCCAGGCCATTTCAACCCTCGATGAGACCGATTTTAACGGTGCATCGTCGGGGCGATCGCTGGCAGCAACATCCTTGCCCAGCGCATCATGGATGAAGTGGAACGCCCCGGCATTCTGTAAAGAACCGCTGAGACGTGCCTTCCCTGCCGCATCCAGCGGCAGAGATTCCACATAACGTTGAGGTGTAAAAGTCGATTTATTCATTGGCAGGTAACTGATAGCTCCAGGTTTCCGTCAATGTCTTGTCGCCGCTGACCAGCGCCGCCCGCATTTCGGTAGACTGTTTGGCATCTTTCACTCGCAGACGTAACACCAGACGCCAGCCTTTGGTGACCGGGTTATAACGTACGCTCTGCTCAACCACATCGGCATTTTTGCCAACGCTGACCTGTGGCGCAACCTGACTGTTTTCCGCCATCCTGCTCATGTCTTTACCCACAAAGTCGATGGTAAAGGCCACAGTGCCATCCGGCTGACGCACCAGATTAGACTGCTTCACATCTCCCGCCGAACGCAGGGTATTTTTGACCCACGCGGTATCGTCGGAGTGCAGCTTGTTTTCGTCGCGCGAGAAGTGCAGACGATAAGTGAAGTTCATCTCTTTGCCAGGCTCTGGCAGGTTCTCCGGCGTCCAGAACGCAACGATGTTGTCGTTGGTTTCATCCGCCGTCGGAATTTCGACCAGTTCAACCCGGCCTTTACCCCAGTCGCCTAACGGCTCAACCCAGCCGCTTGGACGCAGGTCGTAACGATCGTCCAGATCCTGATAGTTGCTGAAGTCACGGCCGCGCTGCAGCAGACCAAAGCCTTTTGGATTTTCGATGGTATAGGTACTGACCGCCAGATGACGCGGGTTGTTCAGCGGACGCCAGATCCACTCGCCGTTACCGTTATGGATAGAGAGACCGTCTGAATCGTGCAGTGCCGGACGGAAATTGTTTACCGCAGACGGCTGATTCTGGCCAAACAGGAACATACTGGTCAGCGGAGCGATGCCCAGTTTGCCGACGTTATCACGCAGGTAAACCTTCGACTGTACGTCAACCGTTGAGGCCTCACCCGGACGCAGCACAAAGCGATACGCGCCGGTCGCGCGAGGCGAGTCGAGCAGCGCGTAGATCACCAGCTGTTTGTCCTGCGGCTTCGGCCGCTCAATCCAGAACTCTTTAAAGCGCGGGAACTCTTCACCGGACGGCAGCGCCGTATCGATGGCCAGTCCACGCGCAGACAGGCCATAGACCTGACCGGCACCGATCACGCGGAAATAGCTGGCCCCCAGGAAGCTGGCAATCTCATCGCTTTTACCCTTGTTGTTCAGCGGGTAAAGGACTTTGAAACCGGCAAAGCCGAGGTTTTTTACCGCATCGGCGTCATGTTTTACGTTACCGAAATTGAAATAATCGGGGTTGTATTTAATCTCACGCACCGCGCTGGCGGTCACCTCATTGATCTGCACCGGGGTGTCGAAGTACATCCCCTGGTGATAGAACTCCAGCTTGAACGGCGTGCGCAGTTTGCCCCAGTACGCTTTATCGTGGTTAAACTGGATTTGCTGATAGTCAGCAAATTTCATTTCACGAAATTGAGAGGGTAAATTGCTTTTAGGCGCTTCGAAGCTTTTCCCTGCCAACGCTTTGGCTTGAACTGCAACATCATCAATAGTAAACGCCCAACTGTTGTTGGCATACAATGCCAGCAGAACCGCAGTACCCATCCAGCGTACCTTCATCAGTCCGGCTTTATTTTTTTCTTTAGTCAGCACATCCCCCCCTTTCGTGTGCTTAAATCAAACCCGTTTATCTTAATGGATTATTCGGTTTTCCGACAGCTCATGCGCAAGATTGTTCCTGAATTTCAGCGGACTTAACGCCAGTTTAGGACAATTAGACACTCCGGATTTCACTGATAGTATACGTGCTTTATCACAGCTAGAATTTCATACGATGATAATCCGGTTTCAGGGTGAAACTGGCCAACCGTACTAACGAACTGGAACTTTATGAGTACTGTAAAACCTGAACGTGAATACTTCCTCGACTCTATTCGCGCGTATCTGATGTTACTGGGGGTGCCCTTTCATGTTTCCCTCATCTACTCCGCGCAGAAATGGGCAGTGAACAGCCAGGAGGCTTCGCTGTGGCTGACGCTGCTGAATGATTTTATCCATTCCTTTCGTATGCAGGTCTTTTTTGTCATATCAGGCTACTTCTCCTACATGCTTTATCTGCGCTATCAGCCCCGGCGTTTCCTGAAGGTACGGCTGGAGCGTGTCGGGATCCCGATGCTGACTGCGGTTCCGCTCATCACCCTGCCGCAGTTTTTCATGCTGAAGGCCTGGACCGATAAGCTGGCTGACTGGCCCCGCTTTACCCCCTATCAGAAGTTTAATAACCTGATGTGGGAGCTGATTTCACACCTGTGGTTCCTGCTCGTACTGGTCATGCTGACCACGCTGGGCATGGTAACGTTCCGCTGGCTGCGCGATCAGCATCGCACTATCGACTACTCCCGGGTCGGCTGGGGAGCCCTCGCGGGCGGCGTGCTGGCGTGGGCGCTGGCGTGGTGTCTGTTCCGTCGTCTGGTGTTTATCTTTCAGCCGAACTGGCTGATGGATGGCCTGTTCAACATTGTCGTGATGCAGACGCTCTTTTATCTGCCTTTCTTTATGCTGGGGGCGCTGGCGTGGAAACATCCACCGCTGAAGCAGCTGTTTGTGCGATTCAGTCCGATGATGTGGAGTGGCGCGCTACTGCTGTTTGTCGCCTATTGCACCAATCAGCGTCTGGGCAGTGGCGATGGCTGGTTATATGAGATGGATGCCCTCATCACGACGCTGATGGGACTCTGTATGCTGAACGTCTGCTTCTGCGTGGGTCACAAACTGCTTAACTCGCATTCCCCGCGCATCATGTATCTGGTCAATGCGTCGCTGTTTATCTATCTGGTGCACCATCCGCTGACGCTGCTGTATGGCATTTATGTCACGCCACGGATCGAAAACAACACGCTGGGCTTTTTCACAGGGCTGCTGATGGTGTTTGGCATCGCGTTTCTGCTCTATGAGATTCACCTGCGGATTCCGCTGCTGCGCTTCCTGTTCTCAGGAAAGTTTGAGCGTAAACAAGCCGGTTCTGACCAGTAAGGGTGTGATCCAGAGACAGCGCTCACACTTAACGGGATGAGAGCACTGGCCTGTAGCAACGTATAACGGGCCCCGGACAAAAACGCCGGGCGCGTTGTTGAACGACGCAACGCGCGGGTCCGGCAACGGGCGTACCTCAGGGATGAGGTGCATAATCGCCCGTGCTGCCCCCGCCCTGGAGGGCGGGTTTAGCGTCTGTGCGGAAAGCTAAGATTCCCAGAGCCTGTGGAGGCGCAGGTGCAGGTTTACAGCAGCCACTCAATGGGCAGCCGCCAGACCAGTCGCACCTGCAGCCGCTGCCACCAGGAGCAGCCCGGTTCATGCTTATGCACAATCTGCTGCGTTTCGCCAGGGTACTCCAGCCAGTTAACCCGCCCCCACTTATCCAGCCGCAGCGTCCAGGCCCGGTCGCGCATCGACTGGCTGAAACGCTGATGCGTCTCTCCGGCCAACGCCGTACTTTCAATCACCAGCCCCATTTCAGTATTCAGCACGGCAGAACGGGGGTCAAAGTTAAACGAGCCAATAAAGAGCGTCTGCTGATCAACCGAGAACGTTTTGGCATGCAGGCTGGAGCCGGAGTTGCCGGTTAATCCCCGGTCGTGCGGCGCATCCTGCAGGGTCGCCTGAGGTTTCAGCTCATACAGCGCAATCCCGTGGCGCAGCAGTTTTTTACGCCATTTGGCGTAACCGGCGTGGACAATCGACACATCGTTGGCCGCCAGCGAATTGGTCAGAATGGCAATTTTAACCCCTTTACGCTTTAGCGCCAGCAGCTGGGCCACGCCTGCGCGGGTCGGCACAAAATAGGCAGAAATGATGTCGAACTGGTGTTGTGGCGTGCCTATCACCTCCAGCATCCGCTGCGGCAGCAGCGTCCGGGCGCGTGCTTTACCCAGCCCCTTGCGCGGGTCGTCGCTCAGCAGGCGCGCCCGGGCCCAGGTCAGAGGTAGCGTGCCTGTCTCCAGTGCCTGCAGAAGCGTGGCATTTTCCAGACGCTTAAGATAGCGTTGCACCGATTCACTGTGACGCCACTCAGCAGGCAGACTGACGCTGTCCTCTTCCGGATCCTCTGCATCCAGCACCTGCTGCAGCGGCGACACCGGCTTGCTGTGCCAGTAACGTTCAAAATCGTCAGCCACTTCGCTGACCACCGGGCCAATCGCCATTACGTCGAGATCGGCAAACAGCGGTTCACTGCCGGTGCCGAAATATTCATCGCCAATATTACGGCCACCGACCACAGTCGTGACGCCATCGACGGTAAAGCTTTTATTGTGCATCCGGCGATTCAGCCGGGCAAAATCGGTGAGATAACCCAGCGCACGCAGGGTGCGGAAAGAAAAGGGATTAAACAGCCGCACCTCTATTCCCGGATGACGGTTTAGCTGTGCCAGCGTGTCATCCAGACCCGGCGTATTGTTATCATCCAGCAGCAGTCGCACCTTCACGCCGCGCCGGGCGGCCTCCAGCACGGCGCTGAACAGCAACCGTCCCGACAGGTCGTTCTGCCAGATGTAATACTGAATATCGAGTGACCGCTCTGCTTTCTGTATCAGCAGATAGCGTGCGGCAAAGGCATCCAGCCCGTCGCTAAGTTGATGAATACCGCTCAGCCCCGGATGGCGCTGACACTCGGGTTCCAGCCGGCTTTGCAGCCAGCTGGCACGTTCCGATGACTGGGAGAGCTCTAACGCTTCGGTCATGACAATTCCCTGTAAGAGGCTGTTATTTTATTATTCCCCGGCCCGGTCGCTGGCGCTATACCGCTGTTCCGAATGCATGAAAGGTGCGGGCGTTTTTAGTCTAGACTTAACCGGACGATCTGTGACCGGCAATGGCCGGCAGGAGAGGAATATGTCTTACTACCCCCTTACAGATACCGGCCCGCGTTACCATCCCAGCCTGTTCCGCAGCTTTTTTCAAGGCAGTTTCCCCTGTTCTGCTGCCTGTCGCACACCGGGAAAACGGCTCGACATGGTGATCAGCAGTGGACACGACATGCTACTGGAAAAAGATTACGCTGCCCTGGCCGCACAACATTTGCTGACCGCCCGCGACGGCGCGCGCTGGCATCTGATCGAAAAGATCCCAGGCCAGTATGACTGGCAGAGCTTTCTGCCGATGGTGGATGCCGCACAGCGTCAGCAGATTGAGATCATCTGGGAACTGGCCCATTTCGGCTACCCCGATCACCTGAATATCTGGAAAGCGGAGTTCGTTGATCACTTTCGCCGCTTTGCCCGCGCTATGGCCCTGCTGATGCGCGATCGGGGGATTGAGCGCCCCTTCTTTACCCCGGTTAATCAGATTTCGTTCTGGTCATGGGCCGGGGCGGAGGTCGCCTGGTTCAACCCTCATGTCGCCCGGCGGGGTAAGGAGCTGAAACGCCAGCTGGTGCGGGCTTCGCTGGCCGCGATTCATGCCATTCGCGAGGTCTATCCCGACGCACGTTTTGTTCTGACCGATCCACTGGTGCAGATCGCCCATCACCCCGACAACCCGGACAGCAAGCCCTGCGCCGATGCGCAGCACCAGGCGCAGTTTGAAGCCTGGGACATGCTGGCTGGCCGGGTGGATAAGGAGCTGGGTGGCAGTGAAGATTGCCTGGATATCCTTGGTCTGAACTACTATCCCGATAACCACTGGTTTTTTCCCGATCAGCCGATGTCCCTGACGGATCCCGAGCGGGAACCGCTGCATATTCTGCTGGCCCGGTGCTGGCAGCGCTATCAGCGTCCGATGGTGATCGCCGAAACGGGTGCAGAGGGTGATGCGCGCGCCGCCTGGCTGCAGGAGATTGCGGAAAATGTGGCGGTGGCGCTGGATCAGGGCATCGCCGTGGAGGGCATTTCGCTCTATCCGGTGGTCGGGTATCCTGCCTGGGCCGACGATCGGCGTTCGCCCGGTCCGCTGCTGGGGTTAGCCGATCCTAACGGCAATCGTAATCTGCACGAGGCGTTAGCACTGGTGTTGCGCAGTCAGCAGATTAAGTTTGCCACCCGCAATCAGGCGTGCTGAATGCGGTTCTTTTTAGGGGTACAGGTGTGAACGTCCAGGGAGGGATCGACAGGATGGCGAATGTCGGTCAGCCAGACCATCGTCACCAGGAATGTCACCCCGATAAGACAGGCCGCCAGTAAACCAATAATTGCGATCACTTTATCATCGCCGGAGTCCATTGCCTTCTCCTCATCCCGTCCGTTGACGCTGAGCGTGTCAGCTCATCCAGAGTGTCACCATGAGCACAAAGATTATAAGCGTTACCGAGGTCACCGCAAGCACCACAATGGCAAAGTGCGCATCGTCAAGTGACTGGCGAATCGGCTCGTCCTGATCGTCGGGCGGCAAGGGTAACGACATAACTTTCCTGTGCAAATAGGGGCCGCCGGGGCTGTCGCGGTGAAGAAGAGTGTAAAGGAAAGGGCGGTAACCGTCAGTTTCTTTTGTCCGGAAAAGAAACCGGCCCGTGTCGGGTGACACGGGCCGGCGATCAGAGGCCGCGCCAGCGTCTGAAAATCAGCGACGTGTTAATCCCGCCAAAGGCAAAATTATTGCTCTGAATATAGTCCGTCTCAATCTCGCGAGGCGCGCCCATGATGTAGTCGAGCGCCCCACCGTCGGCGGCTGGCTGGGTCAGGTTAAGCGTCGGTGCAAACCACCCTTCACGCATCATTTCGATGCTCATCCAGGCTTCCAGCGCTCCGCAGGCGCCCAGCGTATGCCCGAAGTAAGATTTCAGCGAGGAGAGGGGCGTGGCGTTCCCGAACACCGCGGCCGTCGCCAGACTTTCCGCCATATCACCCCGCTCAGTCGCCGTGCCATGTGCGTTCACATAACCGATCTCGGCCGCCGTGATCCCGGCGCTCTGCAGCGCCCGCTCAATGCAGATTTGCATGGTTTCCCGCTGCGGCTGGGTAATATGTGCGGCGTCGCAGTTAGTGTGAAAGCCGGTCAGTTCGGCGTAGATCGTCGCGCCGCGAGCCTGCGCATGTTCCAGCGACTCCAGAATCAGCGTCCCCGCCCCTTCGCCAATCACCAGGCCATCGCGCTGCTGGTCAAACGGGGCCGGGGTGGTGTGCGGTGCGTCATTACGCTGGCTGGTGGCAAACAGCGTATCGAACACCGCCGCTTCTGACGGACAGAGCTCTTCCGCTCCCCCCGCCACCATCACTGTCTGATAACCGTGACGAATTGCCTCCCAGGCGTAGCCAATGGCCTGGCTGCCGGAGGTACAGGCGCTGGAGGTGGGGATGACCCGTCCGCGCAGGCCAAAAAAGAGCCCGGCGTTGACAGCAGTGGTGTGTGGCATCATCTGCACGTAGGTGGTGCCGGTGATGTTGTTGGTGTGCTTCTCGGTCAGCATGGTGGCGAACTCGCTCACCGGCCCGGTGCTGCCGGTTGAGGAGCCGTAGGCAATACCCGTTTCACCACTGGTCAGCACCGGATGGTCAATCAGGCCCGCCTGGGTCAGCGCCAGTTCGGTCGCACGGGTCGCCAGTAATGACACACGGCCCATTGCCCGGATACGCTTGCGGGTGTAGTGCGCAGGCAGCGTGAACGCATCCACCGGCGCACCCAGCAGGGTGTGCAGTCCGTCATAGACCTGCCACTCTGGCATAAAGCGTACCGCGTTGCGGCCCGCACGGATGCGGGCGGAAATCTCCGCCCAAGATTCACCAAAGGCGGTCACGCCGCCCATTCCGGTTACGACAACGCGCTGCATCACAACATGCCTCCATTAATCGAAATGACCTGGCGCGTGACGTAGCCTGCGATATCGGACATCAGATAGCTTGCCAGGCCGGCAACCTCTTCGGCTGCACCCATGCGCTTCATCGGCACGAGTTTCATCGCTTCATCAACCACCTGCGGTGCCAGCCCTTCCATGCCGGTATCGATCAGGCCAGGTGCGATGCAGTTAACGGTGATCTTACGTTTGGCCAGCTCAATCGCCAGCGCTTTGGTGGCACCGATAATGCCCGCCTTGGCCGCGCTGTAGTTGACCTGCCCGCGATTCCCCATTATTCCGGAAACCGAAGAGAGCGTAATGATGCGGCCACCGCGTCGCAGGCCGATCATCGGCATCACGCAGGGCTGAATCACGTTGTAGAAGCTGTCGAGATTGGTGTGGATGACGCTGTCCCACTCCTGATCCGTCAGGGCCGGAAAGGCCGCATCACGGGTGATGCCCGCATTGCTGACCACGCCGTAATAGGCGCCATGCTCTGCAATGTCCGCCTCAAGCGCAGCGCGGGTCGCCGTCCGATCGGCGACATCAAAGCTCAGCAGACGGCCGCTGCCGCCAGCGGTCTCGATCTGCTGCAGGCACTGCTCAGCGCCAGCGCGATCGCGATTAAAATGCACGATAACCTGATAGCCATCCTGAGCAAGACGCAGCGCAATTGCGCGGCCGATGCCTTTACTGGCGCCCGTGACTAATACCGACTCTGTCATGGCTGTTTTCCTTGTAACATTAATTGCTGTAATTCTTCTTCATTGGGTTGATAGGTATTCAGGCGACCGCTGGCCAGCAGCTGCGTGCCAGCACGGATTTCACCTTCAAAACTGCCCATGCGATCGTCGCGCATCAGCAACGTCATGTGGATATCCAGCGTGACCGCCGCAGGAAACAGTGGCTGCTCTGCCCGCCAGCCGCGTCCGCCCAGCAGCATGCCGGGCGGAATCCGTGTCGCGCCGCCCTGCCGGGCGTGCCAGCCCGACCAGACGCCCACGGTCTGCGCCATAATCTCGACGCCAAACCATGCGGGCAGTTCACCCTCTGGCGTCAGAAACGGCGCCAGTACGCCCTCTGCCGCGGTCGAGACCTGGCAGTGAACCTGCACATCATCGACGGCAATCAGCTGATCAAGCAGCAGCATCGGTGCAGCGTGCGGCAGCCAGTGTGCCGCAGGAGAAGGTAAAATCATGAAACACGTCCCAGAATCAGACAGGTATTATTACCGCCAAAGGCGAAAGAGTTAGAGGCGATGACAGGCCGCTGCAGCGCCTGCGGCCGTAACAGCAGGCCGAAGTCCGGCAGCGTTTCATCCTGCGCTGCCTCGCTGAAATCCTGCGCGGGCAGCGGCAGATTTTCCTGGAGAATCAGCGCGCTGAGGGCCGCTTCGCAGACGCCCGCCGCGCCGAGCGTATGGCCGGTCAGATGTTTAGTCGAGCTGCATGGCACGCGGTTGCTGAACAGGCGCTGGATCACTCCGGCTTCCATCTGGTCGTTAAGCGGTGTGGCGGTACCGTGCAGATTGATGTAGCCGATTTGCGCTGGCTGCAGGCTGGCCCGCTGCAGCGCCATCCGCATCGCCCGCTCAGCGCCCTCGCCTTCGGGATGCGGCGCGGACATGTGCCAGGCATCAGAAGACTCGCCCGCGCCCAGCAGCGCCAGCGGCTGCGGCTCGCGCGTCAGCAGCATCAGTGCGGCCCCTTCCCCAATCGAGATGCCGTCGCGCTCGCGGCTGAAAGGCGCACAGCGTCGTTCAGAGAGCGAGGCCAGGCTGTCAAAACCGTTAATTGGCATCCGGCTCAGCGAGTCCGCTCCCCCCACCAGCGCCACATCGGCCAGCCCCGCCGCGATCAGCCGCTCGCCACTGATAATTGCGCGGGCGCTGGAGGAGCAGGCGGTCGAAATCGTGTAGGCCGGGCCATCCAGACGCAGATAGTGCGCCAGAAAACGGGACGGGTCGCCCAGTTCCTGCATCTGGTAGTGATAATCGGGCTGTCTGCCGCAGATCTGCTCGTCACCCTCATCCACGCCTGAGGTGCTGGTGCCCAGCACGATCGCAATCCGGCTGGCGCCATAGCGGGCAATCGCTGCGTCGAGCGCCGGGCGGATTTGGGCCAGCGCGGCCAGCAGCAGCTGATTATTACGGGTGTTGTGCGCGCGCAGGTCGACCGGGATTGGCGGTAACGCGCCTTCAACCTGCCCCAGCCAGCAGGCCCGGCCGCTGCTCAGCCAGCCCTGACAGCGCTGCATCCCAGGCGCCTTCCCTTGTTTCAGGTTCGTCGCAATCTGCTGGCTGTCGTTCCCCAGGGCATTCAGCATGCCGGTAGCAGCGATATAGATCATGAGGCGTCCAGCTGTTGAATATGGATCTGATAGCCGAAAGCATACTGCCGGATGCCGATCGGCTGGCGTTGCTGACCGCGTTGCAGATAGTCAATTTCGGTCACCAGATGGTTATCGGTATCGAACAGTTTTCGCTTTAATCCCTGATCCTGCAGCGTCCATCCCGCTGGCAGCACGGCCTGCCAGTGGGCCACGGGCCAGTAGCTGAGCATGATATCCGCCAGAACCTGGCTGGCGGGCGGCATCTGCGGCAGTGGCATCAGCTGCTCAGTGTGGATACCGCTGGCGTCGTAGCGCAGGCTGAACAGCCGGATACCCACCGACGAGAGTCCCGCCAGATCGATCTGCTGCTTATCGGCGCTGAGCAGCACCAGTAGCGACTGGCTGCGCCCCTTTACCTGCCCGGTGAGCAACTGCTGCTGCTGAAAAGCCGGTTCAATACCCGGTGACGGCAGCGTGACTTTCACACCCGGCTTCAGCCAGGCGGTGGGACGACGGCTGTCGGGGGCCGGTCCGGCGCAGGCGCTGAGCAGCAGAGCCGTCAGCAGAATGGAGGCGGCACGGATCATCGTTTACTCCTTGATCGGGTAGGTCGCATCGCCAACGGCGACAGCAGGAACGCGCTGAAGATGCCGCTGCATAAAACGGTGCCAAAACTGGCAATCGCGCTGGTGCTGCTGAAAACCAGCATCCCCAGCGTCAGTAAGGTGGTGATCATCGCCAGCGACACCGCCAGCAGCGAGGTCAGCGGTGTCCCCTGCGGGTTGCTGAAAAAGAGCGTGTAATTGATGCCGATGCCCAGCACCAGAATCAGCGCCAGCAGGGCAAACAGGTTCAGCGAGGCACCTGTCCAGCCCAGGGTCGCCAGCGCCATCGCCAGCGACAACACCGACGGCAGCGCGCTGCGCAGACCCGCGCTGACGCCCAGCCGCAGCACAAAGCTCAGCGTGATCAACGCCAGCGCCAGCGCCAGTAATCCGCTGAGCAGAGTGCGCCAGAAGCTGAACAGCGCATCGTAGCTTGCCTTGCGATCGATCCAGCTGACGCCCGGGTGCTGTGCCGCCAGCGCCGTGAGAGCGGCACTATTCCGGACACCGCTGGCGGGCACCAGCACTCCACTGCGCCCGTCAGGCAGCGTCAGCCAGAGCAGCCGCCAGCCTTCACTCAGCGGGCTCGCCAGCCAGGCTGCTGGCGTAACCGGCATCGGCTTCAGGTCCGGTTCGGCCAGCGCCATTCCGGCCTGCTGCAGGTGGGCCCGGATATGCGGTGCGGCCTGGTTCAGTAGCCGGAGATCCTGCTGCTGACGGGCCAGCGACGACAGCGGCAACAGGCGAAAGTGTTGCAGCCAGCCCTGCTGCTGCGCCCGCTGCAGGTCCGGGGCCAGAGTCTCCAGCCGCTGCAGCGTCTGCTGCGCATCCTGGCCCCAGACAACAAACCAGGTCTGATCGGCGCGCTGTCCGGTCAGGCTGGCCAGCTGGCGATCCTGCTCCAGCAGAGGGGCCGGGGCGCTTTGCAGATGCGCGATGTCATCATCTACCTTCAGCTGGGCGATCCCGGCCAGAGCAAAAATCGCCATCGCCAGCGGCAGTCCCACGCGCAGCCCGCGCTGGCGACGCCAGGCGGCCAGCCAGCGTGCCAGCGTCACCATCAGTGGCACCGGGCGTACAGGCAGACCACGAACCAGCCATGGATAAATCAGAATTACCGTCAGGCAGGAGGCGGTTAATCCGCTGGCGGCAAACACCGCCAGCTGACGCAGTCCCGGAAACGGTGCCAGTAGCATCAGCAGCCAGGCGATGGCGGTGGTCGCGAGCGCCAGCAGCAGCGTGCCGCGCACTTTACGCAGGCTCTGCCACGGCGTCTGCTGATCGCCGTGCACCATCCGCTCGGTGAGATAGTAGAGCGCATAATCCGCCGAGATACCGACAATACTCAGGCTCATCACCAGCGTCATCAGATGCAGTTCCCCGAAGCAGAGCAGCGTCACTACCGTGCCTGCCAGCGCGCCGACCGCCACGGACGTCACCGTCAGCAGCAGCGGCCGCAGCGAGCGAAAGACCAGCAGCACCAGCAGCACGACACCGCCCAGCGTCACGCTGCCCAGGGTTTTCACATCCCGCTGTGCCCGCTGGCTGGCGCTATCGCTGAAGAGCACCGTGCCGCGCGTCAGCAGTGTCGCCTGCGGCCAGCGCTTTTTCAGCTGTTGCTCCAGCGCACTGAGCCGGGTCACCAGCGCATGGCTCTGCTCAATGCTGAAGGCATTACTGGCCAGCTCGCCATGCAGAAAATACCACTGCTTTCCCTGCGCATCCCTGACCGTCAGCCAGCCATCATGCAGCGACATACGCCCTGCGTTCCCGGCCAGCGCCAGCTGCGAACCCCGCACCAGCATCAGCGGATCGCCCTGCAGTTCCTGACTGCTGACGCCAGAAAAGGCCGAAAAGAGCTGTCCCAGCAGCCAGACCGCCTGCGCCTCGCCGCCATTCTGCAACCGGCTGCGGGTCGCCGCATCGATTAATCCATTGCGGTGCTGCCAGGCAAACCGGCCCCACTGCTGCTGCTGCTGTGCATCAATATCGCCCCCGACCTGTTTCAGCTCAGGCAGCGAACGCAGCTGCGCGAGCCACCAGGCCGCAATCTGAGGATCGTCCTGTTGACCGGGCGAAACCAGCCAGACCAGCTGGCGATCCAGCCGCTGCATAAAGCCCTGCTGCAGCGCCGATGGCGCTGCGCCAAGATTCTGCTGCGGCAGCAGCGCCAGCACGCTGCTGTTAAGCTGGCTGCGCGGCAGCAGAAAGGCGAGCGCTGCCGCCAGCAGCAGGCAGAGCAGCAGCCATAGAAGCGCCAGCCTGCGATCGTTACGGCCCGGCAAAACGCGCCTTCTCTTCGTCGCTCAGCTGCGACGGTTCGGTTCGGGTATGGGTCAGCTCAATCCAGGTTTTATCCCCCTGGCGGTCATCCAGGTTGATACTCTCCAGAAAGCTGCTGCCCGCCAGCGAGATGCGGTTAAAGATTTTATTCAGTGGCGCCGTCTTCGGCGTCAGATCCAGCGTCCAGGCGCCGTTGCCGCGGTCGCTAAAGGCCACGCTGAAGTTTTCATTAAGGACTTTTCGATCGGCCTGAAACAGCGCACGCAGCAGATGGTTGAACTGAAACATCTGCGGATTACTTTCGGCTGTGATCACCTGCGGTTTCTGGCCGCTCAGGCTCTGCACCATGCGTTTATCATCCAGCAGCAGCGTCATGACAAACGGCGTCTGCTGATGCCACCATAATCCCTGTTCGCGGGCGATCAGCATTTGTCCGTGTGACACCAGCGGCTGGCGCATCCCGGCGATGGTGCGCGTCTGGGTAAAGTCAGCCCGGATCACTGGCTGGCTGGCAAAACGCTGCTGCAGCTGGTCCAGCGTGACCGCGCTGGCGGCACTGGCCCACAGTAGCAGCCCGGTAAGCACGATTTTCAGCATCCTTTCACTCCTAAACGTTGCAGTAAAATATCGGGCGACACAAAGCACAACGCCTGCGTCGCCTGCTCGACCGCCACCTGCAGCGTATGTGCTTTAGTGGTGATCTCCCCGGCAGCGTTGCGAATCGCATACTCGATGCGCAGACGATTTTCATATTCTGTAATCCGGGCGCTGACGCGAATTGTCTCTTCACAACGCAGCGGCTGGCGATACTTTACCCGCGTGTCGACTACCGGCCAGACGTAACCGCTAGCGGCCATCTCGGCATAGCTATAGTTAATGCTGCGCAGCAGGGCCTCACGCGCCACTTCAAAAAAGCGGAAATAGTTGCCGTGCCAGACCACACCCATAGGGTCGCAGTCGTGGAATGAGACAGTCAGCACAACCTCAGCATGATGTTCAGTCATGGTCAGTCCCCTTGTGATGTGCCTGTGGATCAGGCAGCGTCCAGAAATCGAAAAAGTTAAACCAGTCGAGCGGCGCCAGCAGGGCATAATGGGCCAGCCGCGCCGCGTAGCGATCGACCGCCTGCTGCAGCGCCTGCTGACGCGCGGCGCGCGGCAGCAACAGCGGGTCGGCGAAGGGTTCACAGTGCACCCGCAGTTTACCCTGTTGCCGCAGCGCGAACATCAGCAGTACCGGGCAGCGTAATGCGGCCGCCAGCACAAAAGGCCCCTGCGGAAAAGGTGCAGCGCGGCCCAGAAACTCGCTCCAGATCACCCGGCGTTCACCGCCACGCTGCGGATTCACCGCGGTGCGATCGCCGACGATCGCCACCCATTCGCCCGCCTCCAGCTTCTGCTGCAGCAGGATCGCCGTTTCCGGACCGATATCGCTGACCGGCATCAGGTTGATGCCCGCCTGCGGCGCGATCGTTTCCAGTACCGATCGGAAACGCCGGGCATTGTCGGTAAAGACCAGGGCATTGATCACCAGTCCGCTGACCTGCTGCGCCATGGCCCGGCAGGCTTCGATGTCGCCGAGATGGGAGGCGAGAATCAGCTTACCCTGTGGCGAGGGCGCGCGGATCACCGCTTCCGCGCCTGGCGCAAAATCGATATCCCGGCCCCAGCGCAGATCGCCGCGCCAGCTGGCGACTTTGTCCAGCATCGCCCCGGCAAAGCGCAGAAAATGGCGATAGCTGTTGAGGCGTGGCGGTAACGTAACCTGTTGCTGCTGCGCGGCCGTGGTAACCTGCGCCAGCCATTGCCGGGAGGCGCGTCGAGCACGCTGCCCGCTGAGCCAGTAGATTGCCACGACCGGCCAGAGCAACAGCGTAAAGGGCAGCCGACCGCCGTAGCGATAAACGGCCAGCATAAAGCGTAATCCCCACTGGCCACGGCGTTCACTTTCCACTGACCAGTGCGCGGACGGCTTATGCATCGCCAGCAGACGCGGAATGCGCGGCAGCATGCCGAAAAAAAGCCGGGTATGCATCCAGGAAATCCGCAGATTGTCGTAGAGTGCATCGAAGTGCGACAGGCCGGTCGCCGGATAGGTAACGCGGGTCGGAATAAAGCGGCTGCGGGTGCCCTGCCAGTAGAGCCGCACCATGATCTCGGTGTCAAAATCCATACGCTGGCCGATGGCCCGCTGGTCACACAGCGCCAGCGTCGCCGTCAGCGGATAGACCCGGAAGCCACACATACTGTCGCGAATCGACAGTGACAGCGTTTCGATCCAGACCCAGAAGTGGGTGATATAGCGACCATACAGGCGCGATTTGGGGATCGAATCATCGTAGAGCGGCTGGCCGGAGATCAGCGCGTCGGGATAGCGTGCCGCCTCCGCCAGCATCAGCGGCAGATCCTCCGCCTGATGCTGGCCGTCGGCATCCAGCTGCACCGCATGGGTGAAGCCGCGCGCCGCGGCCGCCCGCAGACCGTGGATCACGGCGGCACCCTTGCCCTGGTTACGCTCCAGCCGCAGCAGGCTGAGCTGCGGTGCGTGCAGCGTCGCCAGCTGAAGCTGAGTGGCGGCATCGCTGCCATCATCCACGATGATCACCGGCAGATTAAACGGGGCCAGCCGCGCCAGCACCGACGCCATCATCGCGCCGTGGTTGTAGCAGGGGATCACCACGCAAGGCGAGAAAGTTGTGTTTAACACAGCGTGATCTTCCCGCTACTGGCGATCTGCTCACCCTCCTCTTTCAGCAGGGTGTAACAAAAGCTCAGTCGCGATTTTTCGGCATCCCAGTCGAGATACAGTTGCAGTAGCGAGTCGGGCAACACCGGTTGCTGAAATTTGATGTTATCCATCACGGCAAACTGTTTTCCGGGTGCCAGCAGCGACACTCCATAGTGCATCACCCAGTTGAGCTGGGCCACGCCGGGCAGAATCGGCAGGTCCGTGAAGTGCCCCCGGAACCAGAACAGTCCGGCCTCCACCTGCAGGGTCAGCGTTACGCTCTTATCCTGCTGCTGTCGGCTGCGTTCAATCGGTAACATGAAAAAGTTCCTCTATTTGCGGCCAGGCACGTTTGCTCTGCGCCGTAACCGGAATGGCCGGGACAACCCGCCAGTAGCGCGGCATCGCCAGCGGCTCCAGCCAGCGCTGAAGCTGCCGTTTCCACTGCTGCCTGCGCCGGAGCAGTGTCGCTTCATCCAGCGGTGTGTGCAGCGACAGCACCACGCCTATCGCCTGACGTTCGTGGCGGGTGACAACCAGCGCCGCCGCATCCGCGATCTCTGGCAGGCTGAGCAGGCGGCGCTCTATCTCACTCAGTGACAGGCGCTTATCGCCGATTTTTACGATGCGGTCGTGCCGGCCCGCCAGCCGGAAGCCGCCGTCCGGCTGCATCATGATCCGATCGTCCAGCGGCAGCCCGCTCGGCTGGCCGATCAGTGGCGACCAGACCTGCCAGCGTTCAGGCGCAGTCTGCGCCAGTCTGACCTCAGGAAAAGCGTGCCAGTCAGGCTCTGGCCGATTGCAGACGCGCCAGGCCAGGACGCCGGTTTCGGTACTGCCGTAGATCTCACTGACCGGGCAGCCAAAGCGCTGCCAGGCCTGCTTCGCGTCGGCATCGTGCAGCACACCGCCGGCAGAGACAATCCGTTCACAGACAGGGGCCACGAGTGTGCTGTCCAGTCGCGACAAAAAGGCCGGGCTGCTGACGAAAAGATAGCGCTCGTTTCGCGGCAGCTGGGCCAGCTGTTCGCCATAGAAGATCGGCTGGGCGGCAAACGGCAGCCTGAGCATCATGGGCAGGAAGATCCGGAAGGATAACCCGTAGAGATGCTGATGGCTGACCGAGGCAATAACCCGGCAGCCCGGCAACCGCGCACCCCACAGCGTGCTGATCCAGCGACTCTCCTGCTCCATCGCCGCCAGCGTCCTGACGACCCGGCGCGGCGTACCGGTCGATCCCGAGGTAAACAGCACCAGTCCGGCGTTCTCAGACAGCGGCGGCAGTGGCCCTGGCGCTTCGGCATCGTCCCACGCCAGCTGGGGCAGCGTCACCGCCAGCACCATGTCGCACACGACCCCATCCAGTCTCTCCTGCATCTCATCCAGCAGGGCGGCGCGACAGTGGCCCGGCATCACCGGTGTTTTACCGGCATACCAGCAGGCCAGCAGGGCCACGCAAAAGCGGTAACTGTCATCAAAACAGAGCGCCCAGTGCGTGCCGGGCCGGGCCGCCAGCCGCTGGCTCAGCGCCACGACCTGACGATGCATACTGCTCAGCATCAGAGCTCGATCGCCGCGCCAGGCGACTTCACGATCGGGGCCGGTCAGCCATGTCGCCACCCTCACCCTTTACGCCTCACGCGCTGACGGACCCACCATTCCGCGCCCATCAGCAGCCCGATTAGCAGGTAGCTGATGCCGCCGTTCCACAGCGTCCAGAGCCGCAGATCGCCCCACAGGCAGGTGAACAGCGCCACGCTGCCATTAGCCATAAAAAACAGACACCAGATCCAGGTTACGCGTCGGGTGTAGCGCACGGCCGCTGCGGGCAGATCGGGCTCGCGCAGCCGGGCGATGCGCTCTACCAGCGGCATGCCGCGCCAGAGGGAGCCGCCAAAGACCAGCAGCAGCGCCAGATTAACGGCGACCGGATACCAGAGCAGCAGATGCTGCGCGCGCAGGAGCTGGCTGCTGGCGCAGAGCAGCGCGCCGAGCAGTGCCAGCCAGCCCATTACGGCGCCCATGGCATGGTGCTGACGCCGCAGCTGCAGCCAGCGCAGACTAAACAGCAGCCCCAGCAGCCAGAAGAGACCCTGCCAGCGCGGCTGCGTCACGTCCAGCCAGACCAGCAGAGGCCAGACCAGCAGCGTAAGCAGATTCAGCAGGCGAAGTGTGGCAGCAGGCACGACAGGATCAGGCTTCGTCGCGCATCAGTTGTTCAACCGCATCCACCACGTCCTGCACGGTGCGCACCGCACGGAAGGTTTCCGGCTTGATTTTACGGCCGGTGCGTTTTTGCAGGTGAACGACCATATCAACGGCATCAATGCTGTCGAGCTCCAGATCTTCGTAGAGACGTGCCTCAGGCTGGATATCCTCAGGCGCAATTTCAAACAGGCTGGTCAGCAGCGAGGACACTTCCTGATAGATTTCATCTTTATTCATCATGTTATCTCCGCTTTCAGCCTCGCTGTTGGTTGACGAACGCGGCCAGCGTTGCAACAGAGAAGAAGTGAGCACGCAGGGTTTCACTCTCCGCAGAGAGCGCCACGCCGTAGCGGTTTTTCACGGCCAGGCCAAGTTCCAGTGCATCAATCGAGTCGAGTCCCAGCCCGTCACCAAAGAGCGCCGCGTCGGTCTCAATATCGTCGGGGCCGAGATCCTCAAGATTCAGCGTGTCGATAATCATCTGTTTGATATCGTTAATTAATACATCCATACCGGTTTTCGTCTTACCTGTTCTCGGGGACCAGCGCCTGCTGTAAATGGCGGGTCAGGCGACGCGCGGCCAGCGGCTGCGCATCGGGGTTACTTTCAAAAAATAGCTGGCTGTCAATCTTGTGCCGGACCCGCACGGTAAACAGCGGTTTAACTGGCGGGATCTGAAACCAGCGGCTCTGTTTGTCGAGCATACGCTGGCTGCAGGTAATGTGTACCACGCGCAGATCGCATCCGGCGCGCACCGCAATATTGGCGGCTCCGCGCTGCAGCGCCAGCGGCTGGCCATAGCGGGTGCGGGTGCCTTCCGGAAAGATCAGGATGGTGTCACCGCGTGCCAGCCGACGCTGACTGTCCGGCAGTAGCGTCTCTGCCTCGCTGTTAATGAGGTAGTCTGCGGCGCGAATCACCCCGCGGACAAACGGATTCCTCTGCAGATCCGCTTTAACCAGACAATCCATCTCCGGCAACACTGAGGCGATCATCACATAGTCGATCAGGGACGGATGATTGGCGACGATCAGGCAGCCGCGATCCCGCTGCAGCGCTTCGGCTCCTTCGATGCGGTAGTCAAAGACGCCGGTCATCCGGCAGAAACGCAGAAAGCAGCGGAAGCTGACGGCAATGGCACGCCGCGCCAGCAGGCGGCGACGCAGCGAATTGCGCTGGACCAGCAGCAGAAGGTTGAAACCCAGCAGCGACAGCACCAGCCCGCCAAGGCCGAACAGCGTAAAACTGACCGCCGTCATCACCAGTCGCCAGATGTAGTTCAGGCGGCTGCCGCTGCGCTGTGTGGAGGATAAATCCTCAGGCATCGCGTCTCCTCCAGTGCCACGTCAGGCGCTCGCCCGATAGCGAAAAGGCGGGCGACCCCACCAGCCACTGCTGCAGAAACCCCAGGCTCTGCGGCAATCCAGGCGACGGCGCTGGCTCAGGTGCCGCCTGACCTGTGCAGTGCAACGCGTCTCCCGCACGCAGCAGCAGCGCCACCGCATAGGGCACATTGACAGGCTGCTCCGCCAGCCACGGCAGATAGTAGTCAGGCACGATGCCGTCAAAATCAACCAGCAGCACCTGCTGATAGTCCGCCTGATGCAGGGCGCTGACTTCGATTAGTCCCTGCTGAAAGGAGTCGATGCCCGCCGCGATGGAGGTCGAAACCAGCGGCGCTTTCGCGGCAATGGTCAGGCTGCCAACCGCGGAATTGTGGACCGACATCGCAAAATCCGTAGGTGACATCGGCTGCTGTTCGGCCAGGGTGGTGAGGATGCGCAGATTACGCTCCAGTTCCCCGTGACGACTGGTAAAGACGATTGCGTCAACCTGCTGGCGGGCCAGCAGCGCCAGCCCGCACTCTACCGCCGCACGGCTGCCGCCGCTCAGACGACGCGCCGTCATCATCGGTAAAAACTGCGGCTTCGCCATCGCCCCTGCGGGATCGATCGCTGTGCCCTGTTTCGCCCAGTCCTGCCAGGCCTGGCTTCCGTGTAAGCCGGGTGCCAGCGCCTGCCAGTCGACCAGCGAGTAAGTGAGTTTCATCTCAGCACTCTTTTCGTCATACATGTAGTGTCAGCATTCATCAGCGGTTCGCCCTCTGCCCGGTCAGCCAGGTCTGCTTCACCCTGTCCTACCCGAAGCGGCTTTACGCTGCACGGTAGAAGATTGTCCAGCGGCTCCGCAATAGCAGCGCATCTGATTTATCGGTCGGTGCGCGGCGAACGTTATACGCCAGGAGCCTGACGGCAACACAGTGTGACGATAACGCGATTACCGGGCGGCCAGGGCTGACAGCCGCAGCTGAATATCCTGATCAAGATTCGCGATCCAGCGATTGTAATTGTTATGAATCTGACCCTGTCCGGCTTTCAGGTTTTCGCTGCTGACATAATCGATGCGGTAGTTCTGGCTGGTATACGAGATACGAATCGTCGCCACGAAATCACGCTGGGCCAGTCGGCCATTGATAACGCCGGGGGCAACCGGTGTCATGACCCATTTGCGGCCTACACCTGCTTCAATAATGGCCGTTTTCATCTGGTTGTCGCTGTAGCGCTGTGTCAGGCTCTGATTCACGTTATGAATCGGCGCAGTACGTGCGCACCCTGTGAGTAACGCCGCGACCATAGCCAGCGTCAGAAACGTTTTTTTGTTCATCATGATTCCCTTCTTTTATTAAACATATCAGTTAGTTAAACGGACAGCTTGCCGCGCGCAGCATTAACTTTTCGTGCGCTTTTCCGTCTGGCTGGTAAAAAACCCGCGCATGATACCATCGAATGTAAAGACAGGTAAGCAGAAGTCTGCGTGGGTTTTTGGGGGTTATTTGGGGAATAGAAATCGGGGAAGGTGCGTCAGCGTCGCGAAAGCGCAGAGGCCAATCCCGCCTCCGGTACTCTGGTTGCGGCTGGATCGGCCTGAGATGTCAGGATGACGGGCTGGCTCTCCAGCCACCGCCCAGCGCGCGGTAGAGGTCAATCTGCGCCAGCAGCAGGTTGCTTTTCACCGTCACCAGATTCAGCTGGGTCGAAAACAGGGTACGCTGCGCGTCCAGTTCATCCAGATAAGAGGCGTAGCCGTTCTGGTAGCGGTTACGGGCGATGCGCAGTGCCTCCCTGACGTAGCTCTCCTGCTGTTGCAGCGCCTTCAGCTGCGCTTCACGCTGCCTGATGGCGTCGACGGCATCGCTGACTTCTGAGAAGGCGTTACGCACCACTTTTTCATAGCTATAGAGCGCCTGATTTCGCGTCGCCATCGACATATCGACCTGCGCCGTCAGCGCTTCCCGGTTCAGCAGCGGCGCAAGGATACTGCCTCCTACGCTCCAGAGTCGGAACGGATTGTCCGCGAGCTGATGCAGCACCGAACTCTGCAGGGTGCCGGTGGCGGTGAGATTCAGGCCCGGCAGCAGTTTCGCCTGCGATGAGGCGAGGCTGGCGTCCGCCGCCAGCAGCTGGCGCTGCGCCTGGACGATATCCGGACGACGATTAAGCAGCGCCGAGGGCAGCAGCGACGGCATCGTCTGTGGTGAAATCTGATCAAACTGCTGACGGCGGGCGATGCTGCGCGGATTCATACCGGCCAGAATGCTGAGGGCATTCTCCTGCCGGGCAATCTGATGCTGCAGCAACGGCAGCTGAGCGCTGGCCGACTGATATTCCGATGCCGCCTGCATCCACTCCAGCCGGGAGGTGTAGCCGGTTTCAAACTGACGCTGAGCCAGCTTCAGCGAACGACTGCGGCTCGCCAGCGTCGCCTCGGTGACCCGCAGTTGCTCATCCAGTGCGCAGAGGTTGAAGTAGCCGGACGCGACCGAACTCGCGATCGTCAGCTCGGCCGCAGAGGCGGCAGCCTGTTGTGCTGCTAAGGTCGCCTGCGCCGCCGTAATGCTGCTGCTGCGTGCGCCCCAGAGATCCACATCGTAGTTTGCCTTCAGCAGCCACTGAAAAATATCGGTTTCATAGGGCTGGCCCGTGACCGACGAAAGCGTACGCTCACGGGTTGCGGCCACCCCGGCGTTCAGGCTGGGAAAGTTATCGCCCTCTGCGGCGCGCAGCCCGGCGCGGTACTGATCCACACGGGATCGCGCCGTGAGAATATCCGGATTATTGCGCAGCGCCTGGCTGACCAGCCGGTTGAGATTTTCATCATGAAAGGCGCGCCACCACGCCGTCTCGGGCGCGGCCGACGGCCCGACCTGGCCGCGCCAGGCGTCCGGGATCAGCAGCGAGGCGGGTGCCTTCTCAACCTGGGTTGCGCAGCCTGACAGCAGCAGTGTCAGCGCGGCGATCAGAATGCGCGGCCTCATGGCGTCCCCTCTGCGGCGGGCTGCGCGGCAGTGTCGATGTCCACCTCAACCGACATCCCCGGGCGCAACTGTGCCATATCCTGCTCATTGATACGGATACGCACCGGGATCCGCTGGGCGATTTTGACGAAGTTACCGGTGGCGTTATCGGGCGAGATGGCGCTGAACTCCGATCCCGCTGCTGGCGAGATAAATTCCACCTGACCGTTAAAGCGCTTGCCATCCAGCGCATCGACCCGAATGCTCACCGGCAGCCCAGGGCGGATATGCGCCAGCTGGGTCTCTTTCAGGTTAGCGATAATCCATTTGCGATTCGGCACCACGGAGGTCAGACGCGTTCCGGCGGTGACATAGGCGCCGGTGCGCACCGAGAGCTGGCCAAGCTGCCCGTCATCGGGCGCGGTAATCCGGGTGTTCGCCAGATCGATCTCCGCCAGCTCCAGTGCAGCACGGGCGCTGGCGACGTCGCCCGCGAGCGCGTCACGATTGACAATAACAGTCTGCAGATTCTGCTCAGCCACGGCAATCTGGGCGGCAGCCTGACGCACCTGCGCCTGCGCCTGGGCGCTGGCAGCGCGGGCAGCATCGCGCTCACGCACCGACAGCGATCCATCCGCCGTGAGGTTTTCGACGCGCTTCAGGTCAAAGCCGCTCTTCAGGGCCTGGGCTCTGGCATTTTCCAGCGCCGCCCTGTTGCTCTGAATCGTGGCTTCTGCGCTGCGCCGCTGCTGCAGGTTATTGTTCAGCGCCGCCTGCTTCATCGCCAGCTGCGCCTGCGCCTGATGCACCCGCTGGCGATAGATACGGTCATCAATCGTCATCAGCAGCTGCCCTTTTTTCACCGGCTGCAGATCGATCACCTCTACCGAGGTGAGATAGCCATTGACCTGCGGACTGATAAAGGTCACCTGACCGCGCACATAGGCGTTCTCGGTGCTCTGTATGGCGCTGGTAAAGGGCCAGAGCTGCCAGGCATAGAGAATGACCAGTACGCCAAGGACGACGATGCCGCTGCCCGCGGCGATGGAAAGGATACGGCGACGATTTGCGCGTTCGCGTTCGGCCGCCTGAAGCTCATCCTGCTGACTCATTGTTTCTCCGTTGATTCCTGTAGTGCGGCCATCTGTTGCTGCTCACGCAGGTTAAATTGCGCCTGACGCCAGTCGAGATACCGACGCCGGGTTAAGCGCCAGATCACCCACATCAGGGTAATGAGTGCCAGCGCGGCGGTTAACAGGTAGGTGTCGTTATAGGCGAGGACGTTGGCCTGCAGCGTGGCAACCGTCTGCAACTGGCTGGTGCTCTGCGCGCCGCGCAGCACGTCGTCGCCCACCAGCGAATTAAACAGGGCATTGTACTGGCTGAGCCGTTCGGTGACGTTGGGGTCGAGCAGTGAGAGTTGATCGCCCAGCAGACTGGAGTGATACTTCTCCCGCCAGACCTGAAACGTGCCGAGAATCGCCGAGCCGATCAATCCGCCGAGGTTCTGGCTCATGCCAAACAGCACAACAAAGCTCACCAGATTTTTGGGCTGCGTCACCACGCTGCCGATGCCCATCAGCATGGCGGGAGCCATAAAGAAGGCGCTGCTGAACCCCAACAGAAACTGGCTTAAATACATCTCGGTGGCGCGGGTCAGTGGGCTGGACTGCGCATCCATCAGCGACGCAATAATCATCACCATCAGTGAGGCGACAATCGGCCAGCTGAGATGGTTGGGTTTGATGGTCAGCGCACTGGCGGCGATGCCCACGATTACCCCGGCAATGATCGCCAGCGCCAGGCCGCGCATCTGATCGTTCTGCAGGCCGATCTGCTGCAGAAAACCGACCGCACCGGTGTTCTGCTCGGCCAGCACGATTCGGATCATAATCATCACGATGCCGAGCCTCACCATCATGCCGCTGCTGAGCCAGCGGGTATTAATCAGCGGGTTGCGCCGGTTGTGTTCAATAACAATCGCCGCAACGATTAGCGTCAGGGCGATGGCGGTACAGATCCCGAGCCACGGCGTGGTAAACCACCATTCAATGCGCCCCAGCGTCAGGACACCGCACAGCAGCGCCATGCCGGGCGCCAGCAGAATAAAGGTGACAAAATCCATCTTTTCAAAGGTTTTGATGCGGTCGCCGGGCGGCAGCTTGACGAGCAATACGCCGCCCAGCGCAATCAGCGCCAGACCGAGTTCAAACAGATAGAGACCGCGCCACTCATTGAGCTGCAGAAGTTCGGAGGAGAACAGGCGGGCCAGCGGGATCGCCAGCTGCGACACCGTCAGGCCAATGACCAGCGCTTTGAGACGATGTTTTGCGGGCCAGGCCTGTACCTGATAGTAGATACCCAGCGAACTGAGCGCCGCCGCCACCATGCCGTGCGCGGTGCGCACGATAATGGCGGAGCTCAGGTCGTTGGCGAACAGATGGAAAAACGCCACCAGCACATAGAGCACCAGAAACGCTTCGGTAAAAACCCGCAGGCCAAACTGCTGACGGAACTTCACCAGCAGCAGGTTGATAGAGATATTGCCCATCACGTAGACCGCGGGCAGCCAGGCAATTTCGTTTGACCAGGCCGCGAACGTTCCCTGCAGATTGACCAGATTCGCCGTAACCAGTGCGTTACTCAGCGCACCGGTCAGCGAAATCAGTAAACCAATCAGCCCAAACGCCAGTCGTTTTGGCGTCGGATGCAGCGGGGTCGAGGGTGAACCCGGCAGCATCGGTTTTTCATGCGGCAACCACTCGCGTGCAGCGTAGGGATTTCGCTTTGCCACCGTTACATGCTTCCCATGCGGCTCAGCAGTTGTTGCAGGACGCGCTCGGTGACGGCCAGATCCTGCGGGGCGATATCTGCCAGCATCTGGGTACGCAGGGCATCCGCTTCTGTTTTCACCCTGGCGAACGCTTCATTACCCTTTTCAGTCAGCACCAGGTGGCGTTTGCGGCGATCCTCGGGTGGCTGTACCCGCATCAGCAATGACTGTTTCACCAGCCGGTCCACCAGCGGCACCATGCTGGCATCTTCCAGCCCCAGCATCTGCGCCAGTTCGGTCTGTGTCATGCGTTGCGGCTCGCTGGCAATCAGTCCGATAGCCATCCAGCTGCTCATGCTTAAGCCGCTATCTTTAAGGTGACGATCAACTGCCAGACGCCAGGCGTGCGCAGTCAGATGCAGTAAATGGGTAAATGTACGTGTATGCTGAGACAAATGTTAGCAGCCTAATAATATGGTATCTAATTGATAGAGGACGTTATTATACGCAAAGCGAATCGCGAATGAAAAGCGTCCGGCCTGTTAATAATTAGTGGATCGCGGCAGAATGTCCAGACGCCGTCACCGGGAGTCCGATACCATGCCAAAGCCTTCAGACAACTGGGTTGACCTGCGCCGTGATGCCGTAAGCGGTATCGAGGCGTTGCGCGCCCATTTCACGGGTCATGCCTATGACCCTCACTGGCACGACAGCTACCTGGTTGGCGTGACTGAACAAGGTGTACAGCAGTTTCATTCGCGGCGCAAACAGCATCAGAGCCGGCCTGGCACGGTATTTATGCTGGAGCCGGAGGAGCTGCATGATGGCGATGCCATCAACGACAGCGGTTTCACCTACCGGATGCTTTACCTCTCACCGCAGCAGATAGCACAGCACCTTCCTCCGACCTCGTCCGACAGTGCTTCCACGCGTGAACTGCATTTTGCCGCCACACTGCGTGATGACCGTCCGCTGGCGTACGCGGTCTGGCATGCGTTCGATGCCCTGTGGCATAACCACCCTGCCCTGATCAAAGAGGCGGCGCTCGATCGGCTCGCTGTTCAGCTCTCTCCGCACCGCCAGGCATCTTCCTCCTTTCACGCGGCGGATCAGGATAGCCTGCTGGCGCTAAAGGCGCGTGACTGGCTGATTGCTTACCACGCGGACAACCCAGGCCTGGCGCAGATGGCGCATCATCTGCAGGTCGACCGTTTCCGGCTGTCACGCCTGTTCCGGGCACACTGGGGATTGCCTCCGCACGCCTGGCTGGTGCAGTGGCGGCTGAGTCAGGCACGCCGTCGGCTGGCACAGGGCGAGCCCGTTGCCGACGTGGCCGCCGCGCTGGGCTTTGCCGACCAGAGTCACCTGGGACGCTGGTTTAAGCGTGCCTGCCAGCTGTCGCCCGCGCGCTACCAGCACGCCTGCACAAATCTTCCAGACCCTGGTTGACCCCCCTGCCACAATGCGTTCTTTTCATTCAGGAGAGACGCAATGCAGGACCTCAGATGTGTGATGATACTCAATAGCATGCTGACACCCGGTAAAGCCGCCAATGCGGCTGCCGTGATGGCATTAACCCTGGGGCAGCGACATCCGTCACTGGTTGGCCCGCCTCTGGAGGATGCAGCGATTCATCCTTCACCCGGTCTGATCACCACCGGCATCCCGGTGCTGGTGGCGTCAGACCCGCAGCTTGATGCGCTGCGGGACGCGTGTGAACAGGTATGTGATCTGGTGCTGTTTCCGGAGGCGGGTCAGGCCACCACCAATTATCAGGCGCTGCGTGACGTTCTGCGAAAGCAGCCCCGGGCAGAATGGCGTCTGCTGGGCATTGCGCTTGTCGGTGAGAAAAAGACCCTGCGAAAGCTGACGGCAAAGCTGGCGCTTTTCAGCTGATTTCCGGGCGGAAAACAGGCCTGTGTTTCCCGTTTTTTCTGTTTTTTCTGTTCCGCCTCAGACCGCGCCCCTTTGTATAGGTTATTTGTACAGGTTTTGTTTCAGAATAATCCTTATAAACTACTGAAAAGCTGAAAATAGCACGTTTAGTCAAAGAATTAGGTTGTACAGATTAGTGTTCATTGTATAACTTTACTGCCACGAGTTGTGATACGACTCTGTAACGAATGATGCACTTGCGTCGCCTCTGAAGGTGTCAGTGGATTTCCACCTTCAGAGGTTATTTTCTCTGTTCACGTTTTGAGCCGGTACTATCGCATCTGTCCATGCGATGGTTTTGATCGACTTTGTCCTGACATCCGAACCGGAAGCGGGCTGTTATAAAGGGCTTACACATGCAAGAAAGTCTTCCCCGGACCGATAAAGAAATTTCAGACTATTTTAATGCTGCTGCCAACAGGCCAGCCAGTGAGATGGAAACGTTGGGTATTGTGATTGCTGAAATCCTGCAGTCCGGCATGCCCGTCAACAATAAAGCCATTATCTCAAAGCTGATTCACCGGCTGGAGCTGGAAAGCGACCGGGCGTCGCTGGATATCTACCGGCAGTTGCTTGAACTGGTGGTCTACAAAACACCAGACGATTTTTCACTGTAACATCATCGATTCCACGGAGGGAGTCATCTGCCTTTCTCTGGTATCTTTTCTGCACGCCCGGTAATATCTGCCCCTCACCTGCTATGCCAATTTTCCCGCCCCTCGCGCGGGAGCAAAATAACTCAAGAGCCTGCAATCTTTATGACTCAATCTAATGATAAGGCTGCAACCGAGGTTGTGGCTGCTGATATCAGCGTGGGACGCGTGCTGCGATCGCCTGCCCTGCTGACCCGTGAATGCCTGGCCGGAGTCATTACCGCGCTGGCACTCATCCCTGAAGTGATCTCTTTTTCCGTCATCGCGGGCGTTGACCCGAAAGTCAGCCTGATCGCCTCTGTCGTTCTTTGCCTGACACTGTCGATTCTGGGTGGCCGGCCAGCGATGGTAACGGCAGCCGCCGGCTCGGTGGCGCTGGTAATTGGCCCGATGGTTCATCAGCATGGTGTGGAATATATACTGCCTGCCGTAGTACTGGGCGGCGTGATCCAGATTCTGTTTGGCGTGGCGGGCCTGGCGCGCATGATGCGCTATATCCCCCGTTCCGTGATGCTGGGATTTGTGAATGCGCTTGGCGTGCTGATTTTCTTTGCGCAGGTGCCACATGTCTGGGGGCAATCCTCACTGGTCTGGATCTTCTTTGCCGCGACCCTGGCCATCGTGCTGTTGCTGCCACGGCTGATGAAGAGCATTCCCTCTCCGCTGGTCGCCATTGTGGTAGTAACGGCCGTTGCGCTGCTGATGGGCTATCGCATGCCGAACGTGGGTGATGAGGGGTCAATGAGTCCGGGTCTGCCCGGCTTTAACAGTCTGCTGGTACCCCTGAATCTTCAGACGCTGCTGATTATCTGGCCTACCGCACTAAGTATTGCCTTTGTCGGCCTGATGGAGTCTCTGCTGACCGCCAAACTGGTTGATGACCTGACCGATACCCCTTCCAGCAAGCGGCGCGAATCCTGGGGCTTGGGTGTCGCTAACATTCTGGCGGGCTTCTATGGCGGGATCGCTGGCTGCGCGATGATCGGTCAGACCATCGTCAACGTGGAACTTGGCCGGGCGCGCAGCCGGGTTTCGACAGTTGCGGCCGGTCTGGTGCTGCTGCTGCTGGTGACCGGGCTGAGCCGGATTATGGCGCAGATCCCGATGGTGGTGCTGGCCGGAATCATGATGGTTGTGGCCGTGAAAACCGTCAACTGGCACAGCCTGCAGCCTGCGACGCTGAAGCGTATGCCGTGGTCCGAAACGCTCATTATGGTACTGACGGTCGCGGTCACGGTCTGGACTGGCAATCTGGCGCTGGGCGTATTGGCCGGGGTGATTCTGGCTATGCTGCTGTTTGCCCGCCGTATCGCCCATGTTATTCATGCGGAACGCGAGCTAAGCGCGGATGGCGAAGCCGTACGCTACGTAGTGCGCGGCCCCCTCTTTTTGCCAGCAGCAACGATCTGTTCGAACACTTCGATTATGCCCACGATCCAAAAAAAGTGACGATCGATCTGACCCATGCGCAGATCTGGGATGCCTCCAGCGTCGCGGCGCTGGATGGCATTGAGTATCGCTATCAGCGTTATGGGACAGAAGTGGTCATTGAAGGTCTGGACCCGCGCAGTACCGACTTCCATCAGCGCCTCACCGGGAACTTTGGTTAACTGAGGGTGTTCTGCTGCCTGCCCGGCAGCAGAACCGATTACGCCTGTTGCCGCCGTGCCCGGTAGCGGCCGACCATCGTGATCAACGCCTGATAAATTAAACCCGCGTAGAGACTGGTCAGAACCGCCAGACCGGGCTCTTTGCCCTGCGCCTGCCATGACATAAACCACATGAATACGCCCCACAGAACAGAGAACACCAGCCAGCCGCGGACGAACTTCATCATGCCATTCATAACGTCTCCTCTAAAATGATGCGCTACCTTAGCGCGGGCCAGCGTGAAACGCATGGGTAACGTGCGCGAGTTGCGAGGCGTCTCAAACTATTCGTGACTGATTTTCCTGATTGCCGGCCAGCGCATCTGCTTCGGGCGATTTTATGGCGCTTATCTATACTTAACGCTCCGCTTAACCGATCAGGGAAATACAATGAAACGTACGGCTTATCTGTTGTCCACTCTGGCCATTCTCGCGACACTTACTGCCTGCGCGCCACCTCCGCCAGCGAGAGAGGCGCCTCCGCCACCGCCGCCAGGTAAGGATGCGCCACCGCCACCGCCGGGAGCACCCGGTGCCATGACCCCATCAGGACAACCGCATGCCTGACAGGCTTCAGCCAGCCTGCTGCGTAGCAGGCTGGCTGATACCCCATATCCACCATTTGCAGTCTCATCTTTTGCCATCCTGATAATCGCGACGCGCCAGCCACCTTACTCCGTTTTTTTCTGTCTGCCAGTGGCAATTAACACGTGGCCCGGGGTCGGGTCGTCAGTAAGGCAGAGCAATCCCGTCCTCGCCCCTTTTCTCTTAACTGACTCAGACAGCGGACCGGCGGCCTAAGGCGGTGGCACTGCGCACTCAGGATATAGGCGCTCAGCGAAATATGTGTTCTGTGGCAGCAGCCGAAAGCCTGACAACCAGAGAAAACAGAGATTACAGAACAGTTTCTGGGCGCAGAAATAAGAAAACCGCAGCAAATTTGCGGTCAGTAGGGAGACGTGCGCTCCGGAACCGGGAGCGAAAGTGGACCGGGCAGCAGGAATTGAACCCGCATCGTCAACTCATTCTGAGTTGCAGTAATACCTTTATACCATGCCCGAGCAGTGTGCCTGAAAAGGCCGTTGTTACAGATAAGGGTAGCGCCACTTTCTGAACTGGCAAGCGCAAGCGGCACCTATTTTTTTCGCCTGTCCCGGATGCAAAAATCAGGAATCGGTAGCCGTGCAGGGCAATTATTCAGCTAATCTTACCTGTCAGGGCAACCCGTTCCGGCCACCACGCCGGACCATTTCATCGAGAGGTCCTTACTATGCCTTCAGGACAGTTTTATGTCGTCGATCAGCCTGAGCTGAATTTTACCGCCAGCTACCATATCGATAAGGTGAACGAGCCCTCCGCTGACTCTGCATCACGGATGGTGCTGGAGATTCAGAAGCGAATACAGTCTACGGAGGCGTTCGACGCGCTCAGCATCGGCAATGAAGTGACGTTTGTCTCCTCAGCGGCGAGGCGCAAAAGATGGTTCTGGTGAGTGACACTGAGGAACAGCTGGTATTCAGCTCGCGTGGCTGAACCGTAGAGTGACAAGAGAGGTGAGCGTGTCAGTCAGCAGGCACAAAAAAACCGCCTCTTATGGGGCGGCTTACGACACTGCTTATCATTGATTTTATTGGTAAATCGATATGGTGCCCGGGGCGGGACTTGAACCCGCACGACCTTACGATCGAGGGATTTTAAATCCCTTGTGTCTACCGATTTCACCACCCGGGCAGGGTGTAACTGGAGGCGCGTCCCGGAGTCGAACCGAGGTACACGGATTTGCAATCCGCTGCATAGCCACTCTGCCAACGCGCCTTAAACTGATGTGCCGTCAGGTTAACCTGACCTGCGAATCTGGAGCGGGAAACGAGACTCGAACTCGCGACCCCGACCTTGGCAAGGTCGTGCTCTACCAACTGAGCTATTCCCGCAAATTTCAGCAATTTTGTCGAACCTGCTGATTTTACTTATCTTCTGGCAGACTCGCTGCCTTTCGATGCGTTGCATTCTACTGACCTGACGGATTGAGTCAATAAAATTATCCTCACAACCCGTCCGTTTGCTGCTTTTTAAATCGTATCGATCACGGTTCGAGCAAATCGCCGCGCGCAGCGCTCAGATACTGGAACATTGACCAGAAAGTCAGCACAGCAGCAATGTATAATGCGACAACACCGACGGCGATGACGGTAGCATCCGGACGCCATAACAGCGCAAACAGGGAGAACATCTGCGCGGTGGTTTTGACTTTGCCAATCCACGAAACCGACACGCTGCTGCGTTTGCCAATCTCCGCCATCCACTCACGCAGCGCAGAGATGATGATTTCACGCGCAATCATGGTCGCTGCGGGCAGGGTGATCCACCAGGCATGGAAATATTCAGCCACCAGCACCAGCGCAATGGCCACCATCACTTTGTCAGCAACCGGATCGAGAAAAGCACCAAAGCGCGTCGTCTGCTTCCAGCGGCGCGCCAGGAATCCATCAAACCAGTCAGTGATGGCTGCAAAAACAAAGATTAAGGCGGTCGCAAGCGGTGCCCAGTAAAACGGCAGATAGAAAGCCAGCACAAAGAACGGAATGAGCACGACTCGAAACAGGGTGAGACACGTCGGGATGTTTAATTGCATATGCCGGTAACTGTCTGGATATAGATAGAATTTATCCTATGTTCCTACATTGCCCCCCCTGTTTCAATGCTAGTGTTTCAGGGAGTAGTATATTTTTTCTGCCAGCGCGTGCGAGATACCGGGCACATTGGCGATCTCTTCCACCGACGCATTCAGCAGCGGTTGCAGGCCCCCCATGTACTTGAGCAGTTGCTGACGGCGTTTTGGCCCTACCCCTTCGATGCTTTCCAGCGCACTGGTGTTCTTTACTTTGGCTCGTTTTTTACGGTGGCCCGAAATCGCATGATTGTGAGCATCGTCACGAATATGCTGAATCACATGCAGCGCCGGGGCATCGGGCGGCAGCGAAACGCCCTCACCTTCCGCTTCAAAGAACAGCGTCTCCAGGCCCGCTTTACGATCGCTGCCTTTAGCAACGCCCAGCAGAACAGGCCGGCTCTTGTCCCAGGGCACATCCAGTTCAGCAAAAACCTGTAGTGCCTGGGCCAGCTGGCCTTTACCGCCATCAATCAGAATGACATCCGGGATCTTATCTTCTTCGATCGCCTTACCATAACGGCGTCGCAGCACCTGGTTCATAGCGGCGTAGTCATCGCCCGGCGTGATGCCGGTGATATTGTAGCGACGATAATCGGCGCGCAGCGGCCCGTTCTGGTCAAACACCACGCAGGAGGCGATGGTCTGCTCACCCATGGTGTGACTGATGTCGAAACACTCCATACGCTTGATTTTGTCGATCTCAAGAAACTCCGCCAGCGCCATCAGCCGCTGATGGATAGTCGAGTGCTGTGACAGGCGGGTCGTCAGCGCCGTCGCGGCATTGGTGCGTGCCAGCTTCAGGTAACGAGCGCGATCGCCGCGTGGCTTACTCTGGATATTGACCCGCCGCCCCGCCAGTTCACTGAGCGACTCAGCCAGCAGCTCGCGCTCCGGCAGAGTGAAGTCCAGCAGGATATCGCCCGGCAGCGTGCGTGCCTCGCTGCCCTGCAGGTAGAACTGCCCGACAAAAGTCTGCACGACCTCTGCCAGGTCGGTATCCACCGGCACCTTCGGAAAGTAGCTGCGACTGCCCAGCACTTTGCCCTGGCGGATGAACAGCACATGCAGACAGGCCATCCCTGCGTCATACGCAACACCCATGACATCCAGGTCGTCGCCCTGATTCGAGACAAACTGCTTTTCGGTGATGCGGCGCACGGCCTGAATCTGGTCGCGTAGCCGTGCTGCTTCTTCGAAGCGCAGGCCAACGCTGGCCTCTTCCATGCGTTTCACCAGCTGATTCAGGACCTGATCGTCCTTACCGGCCAGGAACAGCCGCACGTAATCGGTTTGCTGCGCATACTCCTCTTCGCTGACCAGCCCCGCCACGCAGGGCCCCAGGCATCGGCCAATCTGATACTGCAGACAGGGCCGGGAGCGATTGCGGTAGACGCTGTTTTCGCACTGACGAATAGGAAAGACTTTCTGCAGTAAGCCCAGGGTTTCCCGCACCGCATAGCCATTAGGGAACGGGCCAAAATACTCCCCTTTAGCATGCTTTGCGCCACGGTGTATCGCCAGCCGTGGATGCGTATCGCCGCTCAGAAAGATGTAGGGATAAGATTTATCGTCGCGCAGCAGCACGTTATAGCGCGGCTGATAAAGCTTGATGTAGTTATGCTCAAGCAGCAGCGCTTCGGTTTCGGTGTGGGTAACGGTGACATCGATGTGCTGGATATTGCTGACCAGCGCTTCGGTTTTGCGGCTGCCGACCTGGGTGCGGAAGTAGCTGGTCAGACGCTTCTTCAGGTCTTTGGCTTTACCCACATAGATGACAGTGCCTGAGGCGTCATACATGCGGTAAACACCGGGCTTGCTGGTTACCGTACTCAGAAAAGCTTTAGAATCAAAAACGTCATTCACTACTGATTAACGGCTCCGCATTGAAGAGGCCATGTCGGATGGCCAGATGCGTTAACTCGACGTCGCCACTGATGTTCAGCTTGCTGAACATCCGGTAGCGGTAACTGTTAACGGTTTTAGGACTGAGATTTAACTGCTCGGAAATTTCCGTCACCTTTTGTCCTCGGGTGATCATCAGCATAATCTGCAATTCCCTTTCCGACAAACAGCTGAAGGGGGATTCCGCTTTTTGCGGTTCAATCTGACTCAGTGCCATCTGCTGAGCGATGTCCGAGGCGATATAGCGCTGCCCGGCATTCACTGAGCGAATAGCATTGACCACCTCCTGCGGCGCAGCCCCTTTACTCAGGTAACCTGCAGCCCCTGCCTGCATCACTTTAGCAGGCAGAGGGTTTTCCGTATGGATGGTCAGCATAATAATTTTGATATCGGGGTTGTAGCGCACGATTTTACGCGTCGCTTCCAGTCCACCGATGCCGGGCATATTCATATCCATCAGGATGACATCAACCGGATTGGCCCGGCACCACTTCACCGCATCCTCGCCACAGTTCACTTCTCCGACCACGGCCAGACCCTTAACATCTTCGAGGATGCGACGGATACCGGCACGGACAAGTTCATGGTCATCAACAAGAAGTACACTGATCAACGGGGAAACTCCGGAGGCTAGAAAAGAGGAGGTCATTCACGATCCAGGGGGTAATCATACCCGCTTTTACCTCAAAAGCACATCAACAAAGTAAAACAGTGTATGCTTTACATAATTCGTAACGGATACGTGTAACGTGCATAAACAGCGTTTTCAGAGAACGAGCCGTGCCGCTTAATAATCTGATAAACCGCTGTATATCAGCATATTAAAATCGTGGCACGCTACAATTCTGCCGGCTGATTCTGTTCAGTGACTCAGTCTGGCATGGCAGTAATTACTTGCATAGATTGATTAGTTTCACTGGACAAACCAGCTATTTATGGCAAAGCGAAGCCATTGCAACGGCAACCCCCTTCCCCTGTGATATACTCACGCATTGCTGTGCGGACAGAGAGCCGGCACGTTGTCATTCACCAAGGAGAAAATCATGAGCGATGAAGATTTTGCAACTTCGCAGGAAGCCCAGAAATTAGCGGATGAGATCGCGGGTCTTAAGATGATGATCACCCTTATCCTTAAAGGTATGGGTCAGGCTGATGCTGGAAAAGTCATCATCAACATGGAGCGCTATGTGCAGACTTTGGGCGATAAGCCACAGGCCGAAGTGTTCAGCAATACCATCAAACAGATTAAGACGGCCTACCGCCAGTAAGTCTTTCGCCCCCGCCTGGGGGCAAATTCGTCAGTTATGAGCCTGCCAGTTCACTGACACACCCAGCGTCGGCAGAACCTCTTCCGGGCTGAAACGCCGCGTTCCACGATACTTCTCGGCCAGCGCAGGCTGAACCACCGGAATCCGGATCGCAAACAGGTTATCTTCTGACAGAATGAGTCCTGGCGTCAGCGGTTCATAGATCACCTGATGCTGCTCAAACATCTTCTCCAGCATCGGCGTGGCCGAGCTGATGATATATTCCATTCCATTCAGTTCAGCCAGCTGCACTGCGTGCCACAGAATATTCAGCGGCAACTCAGCATCTACTTCCAGCCGGGCTGAGAAGCGCGACATCTCCCATACTTTCTCATGACTGAAAGGCAATACGATGCCCTCGCTCTGCTCAGGCTCGAACCAGGGCATCAGACGCGCGCAGCCGCTTATCCCGGATCGGGCATTCCAGGCGATTAGCCAGGTGACGTCTGAACGATCGTAGCGATCATACTCCTGTCCTGGCGTACTAAGGCGGGGAGGAATAGACCACCCTTCGCCGCGCGCAAAGACGCTGTACCGATAGCTGCCCAGTTCGGCAAGTAATGAGGATGGCATATCCTTCAACTGCGTTTGCACTATTTTCATTATGCGCCTCTGACATCCTCATGTTGCTGTGATTGCTTTGCGCCAGCCTGGCAAAGTTCCGGCGCAGAGTAGACAACTGCCCTGAACAAAGGAACTGCTAAAAGTGGCAGTTGTTTATGTTCAAATCAGTCCGATTGCCGCTGCATAGCAGGCAATTTGCGTTTTATTGGAAACACTGAAACGCTTTTGCATATTTTTCTGATGAAAATTAACGGTATGTTCAGAGATAGATAAAATCAGGGAAATCTCTGCTGCTGTTTTTCCTTCAGCTGTCCATTTCAGAATTTCCAGCTCACGCTGGCTAAACGCATTTTTCAGCACGATCATGGCATCATCGCGAAGACGCTCCAGCGTATCCAGGCTTAGTTCCGCTAAAAGGTGTAGTTTTACCTCCAGCTCAGCATGGCAGAGCTGGACTGGAAGGGTCTGTTTCGATGATATAGATAATATACCAATGACGCGATTTGGTGCCATTGCGGAGCATGAAAAACCACTCATCAGTCCATATTCCCTTGCCTCATCCCACAGACCAGGGGCATCAGCGAACTGCTCCTGTGACCATGCCATACCCCGACCCGGTTGCTGACAATACGTGAGCACCGGGTCGACAGCGTAATAATTCTGCTTCTCATAACGCTTTACCCAGAGTCGGGGGTAGGTGCTATGCAAATGTATCCGTGGCCGGGTAAAAGGCACCGGGTGCTGAATCAGAAAGGCAAAGTAGTCAAAACCTAATGATTCAGTAAAATGTTGCAGTAACATCTTCAGTTCAGACGAAAGCGTTAATGCCTGAAATTGTTTTTTCACCTTACTCCGCCAGGCGAAATAATTTTCAGTGCTCATATTGCCTCAGCGTTTTTTCACTCACCTTTGCGGTGTTATTCAGTCGGATTCAACCGTTAAAATAAATTAGCAGAAAAAAGATTAATTTATTCCTGGCATAAAGCCGTCGCATTCTGCAGCGCATTTAATCTTTCACCACGATCAGGGAGTAAAAACCTGTCTCCGTCAATACAATGTGAGGCCTATCACGGAAATTTCAATTACCCATCAAGAATAAGATTTTTCTGATGGAATTTCAATCCCTGTAAATGACTTAAAAATTTCGTGCCCGATAAAGGATGCTGAAAATAGTCAGCAGGAATGCGTCAGTGGTGTATTTAATGCGTAAACAAAGCGTTAATAATGGTGCCGTGTACAAAACAGAAAGAGACGCAACCGACATATTTTTCAGCAGGAAATAAGCGATAAGCCAAATAACAGTATGCTCATCTCATTTTTCTGTTAAGAGCACGATTCACCGGGCAGAAAGGCTGCCTGTCCGCGCGCTGTCCCGACGGCTTCAACCGACAAAGCTCACGCCGTACAGGCGATGTCCCAAAGGCATAACGGGCAGCTAATTTCACAAACTATTCTGCATCTTATTCTTTGTGTTTATCGCGCCTCTCGCAGTTTCTCTGCACCTTTCTGCTTTTTTACAGCGCGGATAATCTGACTGGCAAAAAAGTGCCGAACGCACTCTGATTTGACTTAATTCATCTCTCTGCCCGTACCCGATGCGGATGATTACTATTGCTCACCTCTGCATGCCATTCTTTGACTCTATTTTAGTCATGAAAATCACTTTATCGATAGTCACGCGACTGACGTATCTGAAGATAAATTTTATCACAAACGCCATTAGGTATTTATCAGCAATCCCGGCCACAGGAACAATTAATTTCTCTTAATACAGGCTCACGTTATCCTGAAATAATTTCATTCGGCCGGTCAGCGTGACAATCCAAAAATGCAGAAAATCTGATCAATTTGTTTAGCGCGACAATACAGTTATGTTGAATTAACTGGTACTAAAAAAACAATAATGCGTTTCCCGCTTTCCCGGGTTCAGAAACGCGCGACGTGAGGCAGGAGGCACGACACGCATTCAGTCATTTTATTTCTGCTGGTCCGGTCGGCGCCTGAACGGTGACGGTCTTCATCTTTTCTGATGATTCAGCGGCAGTAGCCTGTACCACGCATACCCAGATGAAAATGGGTGGCGTGCGCGGCGTTGTAGTCTGGTCCGAGCGCATTGCCAAAGACCGCACAGCCCCCGCGCCAGAGCGTATGCAACATGGCTGCTTTCTCTGCCGGCTGTTGCCAGTGACGACTGACCTGCAGCTGCTGGCCATCCGCCAGCTGAAAGCCCGTAATATCCAGAGCATCGGCGGTTGCATGTTCGCTGCGCCGTCCCTGCGCGCGATGGTAGATGTTACGGCAGGCATAGCTGCCTACATGGTTAATCCGGACCAGTGGACTGTGCATATCGCGAAGCGTCTGCTGACGGCTTTGTAACGCATACATGGTGCTGGCCACAGCCATCGGACAGCTTGCCAGAAAACTGCTGCTCAGGCTGACCGGACCCAGTTTCTGAATTCGCAGCGGCTGACCGATCGGACACTCTCCCGTGATCGGGGGACGCTCGCTGAAGCTGACCCAGCCCGCCTGTTGCGCCCGGCGCATAACATCCATACAGGCGCTGGCATTACCGGCAAGTCGTTTCATCTTCATCTGTGTCATCCATCCGGGCGGATCGGTAACAGAGAGCGGTGTAAAGGGATTGAACTGCGGCGGCAGATGCTGCTTAAGCCAGGGTAAGCTGCCCCATCCCAGTGCAATTAACAGCAAAAACAGGATAAGCGTGCGCATAAATTTTTCGCAGCATTATGATTAACAAACAAAAAGTATAGAAGCAGATCCCTTTTTCCGCCCTGCGCCTGACAGAACGTGATGAATAATTACTCAGACTGACGCAGGAGTGACCGAAACTGTGCGTTATTACCGCTTACGGGGCCAGAGGCGTCACAATTGATAAAAAAGCGTTACCCGATTCAGGCTCTCTTCCTCTATCTTATGCCGACTTGCCTCCGGGCAGACGCGTTTTCTAACAGCCAGCAGAGCTGACACAACATCAAGACAGGAAAGACAATTCTATGGTTGATCAATCTAAAGAAACCACGCGCGCACTTGAGGCGCCCGATAAGCTCCAGCGTAATCTGCATAACCGGCACATTCAGCTCATCGCCATTGGGGGGGCGATCGGCACCGGCCTGTTTATGGGCTCGGGGAAGACGATCAGCCTGGCTGGTCCCTCGATCATCTTCGTTTATATGATCATCGGTTTTATGCTGTTCTTCGTCATGCGCGCCATGGGAGAACTGCTGCTCTCTGACCTCGAATATAAATCCTTCAGCGATTTTGCCGCTGACCTGCTTGGTCCGTGGGCTGGCTATTTTACGGGCTGGACCTACTGGTTCTGCTGGGTCGTGACCGGGATTGCGGACGTGGTCGCGATCAGCGCCTATTTTCAGCTCTGGTTCCCGGGCTTTTCGATCTGGATGAGCGCCCTGCTCTGCGTCGTGGTGTTTCTGGCACTGAACATTGCCACCGTCAGACTCTTTGGCGAAATGGAGTTCTGGTTCGCGATCATTAAAATCGTCGCTATTGTGGCGCTGATCGTGACCGGCGTCGTGCTGGTCTGGCTTCACTACCCTTCGCCTGGCGGCGGTACGGCGGCACTGAGCAACATCTGGGAGCATGGCGGTCTGTTCCCGAAAGGCATCAGCGGATTCTTTGCCGGATTCCAGATTGCAGTGTTTGCGTTTGTCGGTATTGAACTGGTGGGTACGGCTGCGGCAGAGACGCACGACCCGCATAAAGTCTTGCCGCGGGCGATCAATGCAATTCCGCTGCGCGTCATTATGTTCTACGTGCTGGCGCTGATGGTCATTATGGCGGTGACGCCGTGGACCCAGGTGATGGCCGATCGCAGTCCGTTTGTGGAGATGTTCGTCCTGATTGGCCTGCCCGCAGCGGCGAGTATCGTTAACTTTGTGGTGCTGACTTCGGCAGCCTCTTCCGCCAACAGCGGCATCTTCTCCACCAGCCGCATGCTCTATGGTCTGTCACAGCAGGGGGTGGCGAGCCGTGCCTTTGGCCGGCTTTCGGCACGTTCGGTGCCCACGACCGGCCTCTTCTTCTCCTGCCTCTGCCTGCTGGTGGGCGTGGCGCTGATCTACCTGATCCCGGATGTGATGAAAGTCTTTACCCTGGTAACGACCGTGTCGGCCATTCTGTTTATGTTCGTCTGGACCATCATCCTCTGCAGCTATCTGGCCTACCGGAACAAGCACCCGCAGCGCCACGCGGCGTCGGCGTTTAAAATGCCGCTGGGCAAATTCATGTGCTGGGTCTGCATGGCCTTCTTCGCCTTTGTACTGGTGCTGCTGACGCTGCAGGACGATACGCGTCAGGCGCTGATGGTGACGCCGCTCTGGTTTGCTCTGCTGGGTGCAGGCTGGATGCTGCGCCGTCGTCGCAGCCGCTGATCCGCAGCACGGTGAAAAAAGCCCGGTCAGATGACCGGGCTTTTTTTACAGCCGTTCAGCCAGCGATGAGAAAAGGGCCGGGAGGGCCGGGCGCGAGTACGGCAGACGCTGCGGCCGCGGATCGGGCTGCTCCGGCGTGCCGAGCCCAAAGGTAAAGGTATAGGCTTCCCCTTCCCCCATGCGCAGATCGGCTATCGTCGTCTGCCCATGCTGCTCGCGCAGGGCGTAGAAGCCGTGGCTGAACCAGGCAACGCGTTCTGCGTGCCAGTTGCCCCGAAAACGGTCGAACAGTTCGGGATGCCGCGGATACCACTTCACCTGCAGCGGGCGCGACGGCGATAACAGCGACCAGTAGGCTTCACCATAGCGGTCGGGGGTTAGCACCACGCTGCGCCAGACCAGGGTGTTAAAGGGAGTCGGCGTGACCAGCACCCGGTCAGCCGGGATCCCCTGCTGCGTCAGCGAATCGTTAATCTGCCCGCCTGCAACGCCCTGAATGACCCCACTCCATGCCAGATAGAGGGTGCTCAGCGCGAGTCCGATCCGGTTTGCGCGCAGCCCGCTGTCGCTGCGCCGCCAGAGCGCCACACCCAGACCAGCCAGCAGCGGCAGCGTATAGAGCGGATCGACGATATAGATACTGCCGACCGCATAGGGGTAATCGGTTAGCGGAAGCCCCAGCTGGGTGCCATAGACTGTCATCAGATCCAGCAGCGGATGCGTAATCAGCGCCAGCCAGATGGCGGGCCACCACTGTGGCCATCGTACCCCGCGACGAAACAGCCCCGCCACCAGCCAGGCAATCACGGGTGAGACGAGAGTAAGCCAGAGCAGCGCATGGCTGTCGGTGCGATGCAGGGTCATATTGCGAATCGCGTCACCATGATCGAGAAAGACATCCAGATCCGGCAGGGTGCCGCAGATCCCGCCTGTCAGGGCGGCCTGCCAGACCGGCACCCGACGCCCCATCACCGCGACGCTGACTGCGGAACCCAGTAAAAACTGCGACACAGAATCCATGACTTTCCCCCATTACCCTGTCGGCGAACGCCTTCTGTTTCAGCGCACGCGAATACCTTCGATGATCATGCGCTGCACATTCTCTACAGTCTGATCGAAAAACGCCGGATCGCTGAGCGTCTGGCCGGTTACTGCCTCAACCTGAGTGGCAAAATCGGCGTAGTGCTGTGTGGTGGCCCACAGCATAAAGATCAGATGCTGCGGCTGAACGCCCGCCAGACGCCCTTCGGCTATCCAGCGTTCAATAATGGCCGCTTTGTCATCCACCAGCTGCTTGAGATCGCCTGCCAGTTCGCCTTTCAGCAGCGGCGCGCCCTGCAGCATCTCCAGACAGAAAAGCCGGGATGCCTGCGGATGGTCGCGCGAGACCTCCAGCTTCAGCCGGATGTAGTGCCGGATCGCCATCAGCGGATCCTGGTCATGTGCCAGGGCGCGCAGCGGAGCCAGCCAGACATCCAGAATCTCTTTCAGCACCGCCACATAAAGTGCTTCTTTAGAGGGAAAATAGTAGAGCAGATTGGTCTTGGAGACATCGGCCAGCTCGGCCACCTTGTCAAGACTGGTGCCGTGAATGCCAAACTGAGAGAAGAAGGTCAGCGCCGCGTCCAGTATGGCGGCCCGCTTCGCCGCAACGGCTCGCGAACGGCGTGTTGGCTTTTTTTCATCGTTTTTCACAGGTTTACCTCATCCATCTGGTGTCAGCGCATCATAGCAAAGGCCGGAAGGTGTGCCTAACGGCTCGCCTGCACCTTTTTTGCTCAGTCTGCATGCAAAACGTGCAGCGATTTTTGACCAAACGGTCTGAAATGGACCCGACGGTCTGCTTAACCCTTTCGGGTTAATTTTAACTCATTGTTATTTATCAGAATAAAAAATGTGGCACACAGTTTGCAAAATTGTGACTGAGCGCAGCCCACAGGGATGTAGCAGGATGCAGTGCCGCGCGTGAAACACCTTTCCCCCATCGCAACGAGGTTTCACATGAAGATAGGCGTCTTTATTCCGATTGGTAACAATGGCTGGCTGATTTCATCCAACGCGCCGCAGTACATGCCAACCTTTGAACTGAACAAAGCGATCGTGCTGAAAGCAGAGCATTACCATTTTGATTTTGCGCTCTCGATGATCAAACTGCGCGGCTTCGGTGGAAAAACCGAATTCTGGGATCACAACCTGGAGTCATTCACCCTGATGGCTGGCCTGGCGGCCGTCACCTCGCGCATTGAGATTTATGCTACCGCTGCCACCCTGACGCTGCCCCCGGCGATCGTGGCACGCATGGCCTCCACCATCGACTCTATTTCGGGCGGGCGTTTCGGCGTCAATCTGGTGACCGGCTGGCAGAAGCCGGAATATGAGCAGATGGGTATGTGGCCCGGCGATGAGTACTTCAGCAGCCGCTACGCCTATCTCACCGAATATGTGACAGTGCTGCGTGACCTGTGGGGAACCGGTCGCTCAGACTTTAAAGGTGAATTCTTTACCATGAACGACTGCCGCGTCAGTCCACAACCACAGCGCCCGATGAAGGTGATCTGCGCCGGACAAAGTGATGCCGGCATGGCCTTCTCGGCGCAGCACGCAGACTATAACTTCTGCTTCGGCAAAGGCGTCAACACGCCAGCAGCATTCAGCTCAACGTCGGTGCGCATGAAGCAGGCGGCAGAGAAAGCAGGCCGCGATGTGGGGTCTTACGTACTGTTTATGATCATCGCGGCGGAAACCGACGAAGAGGCGCGGGCGAAGTGGGAACATTACAAAGCGGGTGCGGACGAAGAGGCGCTCTCATGGCTCACGACACAAAGCCAGCAGGACACCAAATCAGGCAGCGATACCAATGTGCGCCAGATGGCGGATCCGACCTCGGCCGTCAATATCAATATGGGTACGCTGGTCGGCTCCTGGGCCAGCGTGGCGAAGATGCTGGATGAGGTGGCGCAGGTGGAAGGCACCCATGGCGTACTGCTGACGTTTGATGATTTCCTGCAGGGGATCGAGGATTTTGGCCAGCATATTCAGCCGCTGATGGCCTGTCGCAGCGCCCTGCTGGATGCACAGAAGGAGGTGGCATGATGAAAACCGTTTACTGCGCTCATATCAGGGATACTCCCCAGGTTGAACTGCCGGCACGTCCCGAACCCATCGCCTTTCCCCCCGCGCAGTCTGCGCTGATTGTGGTGGATATGCAGAATGCCTATGCCACTGAAGGCGGCTATCTCGATCTGGCGGGCTTCGATGTTTCTGCCACAAAGCCGGTCATTGCAAAAATCCATCAGGCGGTGACGGCTGCACGCGCAGCAGGTGTCCAGATTATCTGGTTCCAGAATGGCTGGGACAGGGATTATGTGGAGGCGGGCGACGCCGGCTCGCCCAACTTCCATAAATCCAATGCGCTGAAAACCATGCGTAAACGGCCCGAGCTGCAGGGCTCGCTGCTGTCGAAAGGCGGCTGGGATTATGCGCTGGTCGATGAACTGGTGCCGCAGCCAGGTGATATCGTACTGCCAAAATCGCGCTACAGCGGCTTTTACAACACCCCGCTCGACAGCATGCTGCGCAGTCGGGGCATCCGTCATCTGATCTTTACCGGCATTGCCACCAATGTTTGCGTGGAGTCGACCCTGCGCGACGGCTTCTTCCTTGAGTATTTCGGCGTGGTGCTGGAAGACGCCACGTATCAGGCTGGGCCGCCGTCGGCTCAGCAGGCCGCTCTGTTCAACATCGAAACCTTTTTTGGCTGGGTTTCGGATGTCGAAACGTTCTGCGAAAGCCTGAATGCCCGCTAATTCAACCCGAGGATAACGCTATGCCGAAAACGATTATTGTGCCGCCAGGTACCACGACCCCTATCGCGCCGTTTGTGCCGGGCACCCTGGCGGACGGGGTGGTCTATGTCTCCGGCACCCTGCCGTTTGATGCAGAGAACAACGTAGTGCATGTCGGGGATGCCGCCGCGCAGACCCGCCATGTGCTGGAAACCATCAAAAAAGTCATTGAAACCGCGGGTGGCAGCATGGCGGACGTAACCTTTAACTCGATCTTCATCACCGACTGGGCCAACTATGCGGCGGTTAACCAGGTCTACGCTGACTATTTTCCCGACGATAAGCCCGCCCGCTTCTGTATTCAGTGCGGACTGGTTAAGCCGGATGCGCTGATTGAAATCGCCTCCGTGGCGCACATCGGCCGCGCGGAGGTCTGATGCAGCTGGATATTCTGGGTCTGCAGGATCCCGATGCGCCGACGCTGGTGCTCGCCTCCGGTCTGGGCGGTGTGGCGGGATTCTGGCAGCCACAACTGGCGGCCCTGGCCGCGCGCTATCGGGTGGTGCTCTATGACCAGCGCGGCACCGGGCGCAGCAGTGACCAGCTGCCGGAAGATTACAGTATGGCGATGATGGCGGCTGAGCTGGCCGACGCGCTGGCGCAGCATAACATCCTGCGCTTCAGCCTGGTCGGTCATGCGCTGGGCGGTCTGATTGGGCTGCAGCTGGCGCTGGATTTTCCGACGCGCATCCAGCGGATCGTGGTCATTAACGGCTGGCTGGCGCTGCATCCTCATACCCAGCGCTGCTTTGAGGCACGACAGGCGCTGCTGCTCAACAGCGGTGTGGCGGCCTTTGTCCGCGCGCAACCGCTGTTTCTCTATCCCGCAGAGTGGATGGCACAGCATCAGGCGCGGATGGCGCAGGAGGATCATCATCACGTCGCCCATTTTCAGGGTCAGCATAACCTGATGCGACGGCTGCAGGCGCTTATGCATGCCGACTTCCGCGCTCAGGCAGAGGCCATCACCCAGCCGGTGCTGGTGATGGCCAGTCAGGACGACCTGCTGGTGCCCTGGAGCTGCTCGGCCACGCTGGCCCGGGCACTGCCCGCCGCCACCGAAGAGAGAATGGCCTGGGGCGGACATGCCATGAGCGTTACCGACGCCGAAAACTTCAATGCCCTGCTGCTGCAGTGGCTGGATCAGACGGATGACGTGTAGCCGCTGCGGCGCGTCGACCTCACCTTTTACGGAGAAGATTATGAGCCTGGATACCCTTACCCCCGCCGTTGAGAAGCTGGCGTTCCGCAATGCGATGTCGCGGCTGGGTGCCGCGGTCAACATCATTACGACCGAAGGACCGGCCGGACGCGCGGGCTTTACCGCCTCCGCCGTGTGCAGCGTGACGGACTCGCCGCCGACGCTGCTGGTCTGTCTGAATCGCGCCGCCTCGGTTTACCCAGTGTTTCGCGAAAATAGGCAGCTCTGCGTCAACACGCTGGCGGCGGGTCATGAAAGCCTCTCTGGCCTGTTCGGCGGAAAGACACCGATGGCTGAGCGTTTCAGCGCCGCAGAGTGGTCAGCGGCCGTAACCGGCTCACCGGTGCTGCACGGCGCGGTTGCCTCTTTCGACTGCCGCATTACCCAGATTGTCAGCGTCGGCACGCATGACACGCTGTTCTGCGAAGTCGTGGACGTGGTTCACAGTGAGGACAACCACGGACTGGCATGGTTTGACCGGGGATACCATCCCCTGAAGCGGCAGGAGGCCCGTTAACGTTTTTTCCGCACCCACCGGCAGTCATGATGCTCTGGAGTAGACGATGGCACAATCCTGGTTTCCACAATGGCAGAAGAAGTCGGCTTTAACTGAAAACGGTATTATCGCACCGGATGAAACGCTGCCGCTGGGGCAGACGCTGGTGCTGGGGTTACAGCATGCGGTCGCGATGTTTGGTGCAACGGTGCTGATGCCGCTGCTGATGGGGCTGGACCCGAATCTGGCCATTCTGGTTTCGGGTACAGGCACGCTGCTGTTCTTTTTTATTACCGGCGGCCGGGTGCCCAGCTATCTGGGTTCAAGCGCCGCCTTTGTCGGTGTGGTGATTGCGGTCACCGGCTTCAGCGGTCAGGGGCTCAACCCTCACCTCAGCGTCGCGCTGGGCGGTGTCATCGCCTGCGGCCTGCTCTACGCCCTGATCGGGCTGGTAGTGATGAAGTCCGGTACGCGCTGGATCGAAAACCTGATGCCGCCAGTGGTGACCGGCGCGGTGGTGATGGCGATAGGCCTGAATCTGGCGCCGATTGCGGTGCACAGCGTCTCCGCCTCGGCGTTCGACAGCTGGGTCGCGGTAATGACTGTGCTCTGCATCGGGCTGGTGGCGGTGTTTACCCGCGGGATGGTTCAGCGTCTGCTGATTCTGGTCGGGCTGATTCTGGCCTGGGCGCTCTATGCGCTGCTGACCAATGTTCTGGGGCTGGGCAAGCCGGTCGACTTTACCCTGCTGTCACAGGCCGCGTGGTTTGGTCTGCCTCACACCACCGCTCCGACTTTTGATCTGCAGGCGATGGTGCTAATTGCGCCGGTGGCGATTATTCTGGTGGCCGAAAATCTTGGCCATCTGAAAGCGGTGGCGGGCATGACCGGCCGGAATCTCGATCCCTGGATGGGCCGCGCCTTTGTGGGTGACGGTCTGGCGACGCTGCTTTCCGGATCGGTTGGTGGCAGCGGCGTCACTACCTATGCCGAAAATATCGGGGTAATGGCCGTCACCAAAGTCTACTCGACGCTGGCGTTTGTCGCTGCCGCCGTCATCGCCATTCTGGCCGGTTTTTCGCCTAAGTTTGGTGCGCTGATCCACACCATTCCGGCGCCGGTCATTGGTGGCGCCTCTATTGTGGTATTCGGACTGATTGCGGTGGCAGGAGCACGCATCTGGGTGCAGAACCATGTCGATCTGGGTCAGAACAGTAATCTGATTATGGTGGCGACGACGCTGGTGCTTGGCGCAGGCGACTTCGCGCTGAAAATCGGCTCTTTCACCCTGGGCGGCATCGGTACGGCCACCTTTGGCGCGATTATCCTTAACGCGCTGCTGCGCCGTCGCACCGCGCAGCAGCAGGATAAGCCGCTGGCACGACAGCAGGGCTAGCTACTCCAGCGGTGTGGCCGCAGGCTGCACCGCCTTTTTTCGTTTCAGACGTAGTTCACTGACGATCACTCCGCAGACAATCAGCGCCCCGCCCAGCAACGCCAGCCCGGGCAGACGCTCACCCGCTATACGTCCCACCACGCCCGCCCAGACCGGTTCTCCGGCATAGATCACCGTTGCGCGGGTCGGTGATACGCTGCGCTGCGCCCAGTTCATGGTGACCTGAATCAGCGCGCTGGCGGCGCCCAGCCCCAGTGCGCTCAGCAGCAGTGGCGTAGAAAGGTCAGGGATTTCTTCACCATTGGGGATCATCAATCCAAACGCGCACAGTGAAGCCACCGCCAGCTGGATCAGCGTCACACGGCGCACATCCACCTTGCCGGCGTAGCGGCTGATTAAGATGATTTCGGCGGCGATCGCCAGGGTACTGAGCAGCGTCGCCAGTTCCCCCCTGTTCAGGCTGATGCGCCCATCCTGCGGCCCCGCCACCAGCAGCAGGCCGGTAAAGGCCAGCGCGATCCCCAGCCACGACATCAGCCCGGGCGGACGACGCAGAAACAGCCACTGCAAAAGCGGTACTACCGGCACATACAGCGCCGTGAGAAAGGCAGACTGACTACTGGAAATAGTCTGCATTCCCCAGGTCTGCAGCCCATAGCCCCCGGCGATCGACAGGCCAATCAGCACACCCGCTTTCACCTCCAGCCAGGTGATGCTGGCCAGATAGCGCCGGAAAAAGAGGGCCAGCAGCAGTGCGGCGGTGGCGAAACGGAGGCCGACAAAGAAGAACGGACCCGAATGTTGCATCGCGCGATGCACCACCAGAAAGGTTCCGCCCCAGATCATCGTGATAAAAAGTAGCACCAGCTCCTGCCGCGTCAGGCGCAGGGTTAAGGCGCGGGATGTGTCCGACATAATTCACCTGATAGGGTATCCGGACAGTATTGTGAGGAGAGCGAGGGGTAAAAGCAATGACGTTCACCGCCGGTCTCACCCGGCGGCGTAGTGAGGTCAGGCGTCCGCTTTTTTAGGACTGCTGCGACCGCCCTTCTCCCCGGCACGCGCGGCGCGCTCCGGATCGTTTTTAAAATTGCCGCCGCTGTTTTTTCCGCCTTTACGTCCTGCTTCTGCGGCCCGTTCACGGTTTCCGGCAAAATTGCCTGAACCTCCACGATGTGTGGCCATGATCTGCTCCTGTCGCGTAGGGCGATAAATAAGAATAAAACGCAGAGGGCTGAAGCGCCGATCATAAGCTCAACCCATGCTTAAAGAATAGCCAGCTTCTCCTTTTACTCTGCTGACAGTCACATTTAGCAACTAACTAATCACCATAAATTTGATTAAACCGCGCAGATTCTGCCGGAAAACAACCGATTAGTTGCTGAATTATTGTCCGTGTATGCTCTCTCCGTGCCCGCATTACCCCCACATGTCAAAAGCTCTTCTATACTTTTTCTGCACGTTAAAACCACCTGGAGAGCTTTATGGCCAAGATTCTGGTGCTTTACTACTCAATGTACGGACATGTAGAAACGATGGCGAACGCGGTTGCTGAAGGCGCTCGTCGGGTTCCCGGTGCGGAAGTGGATATCCTGCGGGTACCAGAAACGATGGAGGCCGATCGCTTTGCACAGGTGGGCGGCAAAATCGATCAGCAGGCCGCTGAAGCGAGGCCTGACGTTCTGCCGCACTATGACGCAATTATCGTTGGTACCCCGACCCGCTTTGGCAATATGTCCGGCCAGATGCGCACGTTCTGGGATCGCACAGGCGGTCTCTGGGCTTCAGGTGCGCTTTACGGCAAGGTGGCCAGCGTCTTTACCTCAACCGGTACCGGCGGTGGCCAGGAACAGACTATTACGTCGGTCTGGACCACTCTGGCGCATCACGGCATGGTGATTGTGCCTATCGGCTATGGCACCCAAGAGTTGTTTGACATCTCTGAAGTGCGTGGTGGCACACCTTATGGCGCCACGACGCTGGCGGGCGGCGATGGTTCGCGTCAGCCAACCGAAGCGGAACTCAACATTGCCCGTTTCCAGGGTGAGCACGTTGCCGGACTGACTGTCAAACTTAAGGGCTGATTTCATTAAAGGAGAAAAGTATGTCTAGCGAACAATCAAAAGCACATCACGTCGGCGAATGGGCCAGTCTGCGTCATACCTCCCCGGAAATTGCTGAAGCCATTTTCGAAGTGGCTGATTACGACGAACGGCTGGCGGAAGAAATCTGGCGTCAGCAGGGCAGCGATGACGTTCTGATTCGCGCCTTTAAGAAAACCGATAAAGATCTGCTGACCTGGGATGATAAGCCCGTCGAGCGTAAAAACGTCTGATTCCAGGGCGGGACTTTCCCGCCCTTCCCTTTTTAGCGCACCAAGGAGTATGCGATGTCTTCCTATCAGAGCATTAATCCCGCAAATAACCAGTTGCTGAAAAGCTGGCCTTCACAAGACGCTGGTGCCGTCAGCCATGCGCTGGAGGTAGCCGACCGCCTGTTTCACTCCTCCTGGAGTAAAGGCGATATTCAGCCGCGTCTGCAGGTTCTGAAAAAACTGGCTGACCTGATTGATAGCCGCGCGGAAGAACTGGCGACGATTGCCAGTAAAGAGATGGGCAAGCTGATTGGTCAGAGCCGGGGTGAAGTGAAGATCTGTTCGCAGATTGCCCGCTACTACGCCGAAAACGCCGAACGCATTCTGCAGCCGGAAACCTATCCCAGCGCACTGGGCGAAGCCTGGGTCGAATATCATCCCATTGGTGTGCTGGTGGCCGTCGAGCCATGGAACTTCCCTTACTATCAGCTGATGCGCGTGCTGGCACCAAACCTGGCACTGGGTAACCCGGTGCTGGCCAAACATGCCAACATCGTGCCGCACTGCGCCGATGTTTTTGAGAAACTGGTTCGCGAAGCCGGTGCGCCGGAAGGCGCCTGGACAAATCTTTTCATCTCTAATGAGCAGGTTGCCGATCTGATCGCCGACGATCGTGTGCAGGGTGTGGCTCTGACCGGTTCCGAACGTGCCGGTAGCGCCGTCGCGGAGCAGGCAGGCAAGCACCTTAAGAAATCGACGCTGGAACTGGGCGGCAACGATGTGTTTGTGGTGCTGGATGATGCGGATCTGGATGAAGCGGTGCGTCAGGGGGTGCAGGCGCGCCTCAGCAACTGCGGTCAGGTCTGTACTGCCGCCAAGCGCTTTATCCTGCATGAGAAAATTGCCGACCAGTTTATCAGCCAGTTCAGCGATGCGCTAAGCGCTGCCACGCTGGGCGATCCACTGGATGAAAAAACCACGCTGGGGCCACTCTCCTCTGCTGATGCGCGTGACCGTCTGGTAAAACAGGTCGATGACGCGGTCGCCAGCGGCGCAAAACTGCTGATCGGCGGCAAAGCCGTTGAAGGAGAAGGCTGCTTCTATCAGCCGACGATCCTCACCGGCATTACCCCGGATAACCCGGCCTACTATCAGGAGTTCTTTGGCCCGGTTGCCCAGGTGTATGTGGTGGGTGACGATCAGGCTGCTGTCGCGCTGGCAAATGACTCCCACTACGGTCTGGGTGGTTCAGTCTGGACCCGCGACATTGCACGCGGACGCCAGCTGGCCTCCGCCATCGAAACCGGCATGGTCTTTATCAACTCGCAGAGCGATACCTCTGCGGAGCTGCCCTTCGGTGGGGTGAAACGTTCAGGCTATGGTCGTGAGCTGTCCGACCTGGGCATCAAAGAGTTTGCCAACCAGAAATTGGTGGTCGTGGCGGGATAACCGTTCCGGCGCCATAAAAAAACCCCGTCCTGACGGGGTTTTTTGTTATCAGCATCAGCAGGCACAGGGGATTACTGTGTCGCCCCGGCCGCCGGTTTAGTGTCGTCCTTGTTCGCGGTGGCAGGCGCGTTCGCGGTGGCAGGCGCGTTCGCGGTGTTAGTGCTGTCCGCTTTATCGCTGCCCGCGGCTTCCGCCGGGGACTTGTCTGTTTTTGCTTTTTCAGCAGACGCGTTATCGGCGGCATTCGCCTTGTCAGCCTTTTCCTTCTCAGCTGCCGCTTTCGCTTTTTCAGCCGCTGCTTTGTCCGCTCTGGCTTTCTCCGCCGCCGCTTTCTCCGCCGCCGCTTTTTCCGCTGCCGCTTTGTCGGCTTTGGTTTTCTCCGCCGCGGCTTTATCGGCATCAGCCTTCGCTTTGGCCGCTTCGGCGTCAGTCTGCGCCTTATCCGCCGCCGCATCCTGGGTCGCTGCCGCCTCTGCGCTGTCATCAGACTGCGCAGCTGCTGCCGGTTGTGGCGCAGCCGCAGGCTGCATTGGGGTTCCCTGCAACGCACTGTTCAGCACCTGCGAGAACTTATCCCAGCTGCAATAGCCGTTTGCATCGGTTTCACAACCCGCCAGCTGCAGCGTGACGCGCTTTGGCGGATTCTTCAGGCTCAGCACATCAGCATTACGCAACTGGTCGGCGCTCTGATAGACATACTCCACCTTAAGCAGATCTTTGTCGTTTTTCGCATCATGCCAGCGCTCAAACACCACCTGACCGCCAATTGGCGTTTTTTCGTAGGTATCCGGCAGATCATAAGGTTTGACCTGTAACGCACTCAGCAGCGAGGCGATATTGGAATCATGCCCGACCATCAGTGTCACTTTCGGCGCGTTGGCTTTGTCCTGATCCACTAACTGACTGCGGATATAATCCACCAGCGGCGCGGCAACTTCACGGGATACATCCGGGCTGGTGAACAGTGCATCCTGATAGCCATTCTTGATGGCCGACAGCTCTTTCCACTGTTCAGGCGTCTTGATCTGACCCCACGCCACCTGTTCCAGCGGGAAGCCTTCGTAATATTGCAGTGTGAACGCATCCATCAGTGAGTTACCCACTTTTAGCGGGCCACTGACGTTCGGCTCTTTGCCATTTTCTGCACTGAAGGTGTTCTGACCGCTGCTCAGGTCGCACTGCTTTTTGTTATTGCAGGCCGGTGAGGCTTTGTAATCAACAATCTTTTCCAGGCGCTGGAAGGCAGGCTTCAGCGACAGTTTCTCATTCGCGGCAGTCATCGCAGCCAGCGCTTTTTTGTTGAATGCTTCACTGCCGTCGGTGATGACCGGATTAAAGATAGGATCCATAGTGCCCATTTCATCCTGATGGGTGACGGCGACGTCACAGCCAGGGAAAGCACCATTAACAAAGAACTGGGCGGTCGCCACGGTACGCTGCAGGCTGTTGGCATACACAAAAACGTTATTGCTGTCCGGGCAGCTGCCGTTTTTCACCAGACCCTGCTGTGCCAGCCACTGACGGGTGTAGTTACCCATGTAGACTTCCAGCACGCCACCTTTCGTGGTCAGTTGTCCGCCAGGAACGTCCCACTGCGGCCAGCTTTTTTCGTCGACTGTTCCAGAACGCTGCCATTATCAGCCAGCGGCGCGCGCAGATTGTGGCGACTTAACATCAGCACCTGCTGGAGCTGAATATCACTGTCAGCCGCCAGGGCTACCGTACCGACCGGCAATGCAGCGAGTACTGACAATGCGCAAAGACTCAGTTTATTGATCATTGTGCCTATTCCATTCATTCAGTAAAGAAACACTCTGGCTATCAACCGATTAGCTCGCTTCAGAGCGATGTAGTCAACAGTGTAACTCAGCTCGCCTCAGAAAAGCGCCAGATGTTTGCAAAAACAGTGAGTGGACTATAGCAGAGATGGAACGGAGAAAGGCGTGCGCGGTGGCGCATCCGGGAAACCAGCCCGGTTTTTAACGCAGAATAAATCCGGGAAGGACAGAAACGAAACAGGCCAGCACTGCGTGCTGGCCTGTAAAATCTGGCGGAGGAGGAGAGATTCGAACTCTCGGATGGTTTCCCATCGGCGGTTTTCAAGACCGCTGCCTTAAGCCACTCGGCCACCCCTCCGTTTTAAAACTTTACTGCATTGGCAAAATCGTCAGATTCTGCCACTTTACGGTCCACTGATAACACAGGGAAGATAAAGTGGCGGAGGAGGAGAGATTCGAACTCTCGGATGGTTTCCCATCGGCGGTTTTCAAGACCGCTGCCTTAAGCCACTCGGCCACCCCTCCGCAATGACGCGCACTATAAACACCTCGATCCGCGATGTAAAGCATGATCCTGTCTGTTCGCCTGAAAAACAGTCAGATGGTGATTTTTCGCTGCGAAAATCGCCACTCTGCTCAAACAATTAGCAGTTTAACGCGTAAAGAAGGGTAAAACGCCTTTTCCCGCTTTTAGGGCCTGCGTATTCTCAGCGCATATCTGCTGTTCTGCTTAAAGGAGCGCAACATGGAAAGAATTGTCACCTCATCACAGTCCTCACTGCTGTCAACGCATCGGGTTTTGCGCAACACCTATTTTCTGCTTGGCCTGACGCTGGCCTTTTCGGCGGTGACGGCAACTGCCAGCACCCTTCTTGCCCTGCCTGCGCCGGGTCTGATCCTGATGCTGGTCGGCTTTTATGGACTGATGTTTTTAACTTATCGTCTGGCTAACAGCCCGATGGGGATTCTGGCGGCCTTTGCATTCACCGGCTTTCTGGGATACTGCCTGGGGCCGATTCTCAGCTCATTCTTAACCGCGGGCATGGGTGATGTTATCGCGCTGGCGCTGGGCGGAACCGCTCTGGTCTTCTTCTGCTGTTCAGCCTATGTGCTGACGACCCGTCGTGATATGTCCTTCCTGGGCGGCATGATGATGGCGGGTTTTGTAGTGCTGCTGGTCGCGGTAGTCGCAAATATCTTCCTGCAGCTGCCTGCGTTACATCTGGCGATCAGCGCGCTGTTTATTCTCTTTTCAGCCGGTGCGATTCTGTGGGAAACCAGCAATATCATTCATGGTGGTGAAACCAACTATATCCGTGCAACGGTCAGCCTCTATGTTTCGCTCTACAATATCTTTGTCAGCCTGCTCAGCCTGCTGGGATTCGCCCGCAGTAACTAAGGTGTTCTGTGCAATACGATAAAACCCCGCTCCGGCGGGGTTTTTGCTTTTTCTGACCGCCAGGTTTGATAAACTGCGCCGTCATCAATAAAGAGGATGTCACGTGAATTTTAACGGTAACGAAATCGCCGTCGATGCCGAAGGCTATCTGAAGCATCCCGACGACTGGAGTGAGGCGCTGGCGGCACACATTGCCGGGCAGGAAGGTCTCACCATGACGGAAGCGCACTGGGAAGTGGTTCATTTTGTGCGCGGGTTTTATCTTGAATACAACACCTCTCCGGCCGTGCGGATGCTGGTGAAAGCGATGGCACAGAAATATGGCGAAGAGAAAGGCAACAGCCGCTATCTGTTCCGGCTGTTTCCAGAAGGACCGGCTAAGCAGGCCACCAAAATTGCCGGCCTGCCTAAACCGGCTAAATGCCTGTAGTTAACTGATGCGGAAATCGCGTGGCGGCTCCGCAGGCTGATGCGGCTCCACCAGCACCTGCTCGACCCGTGCAGTGTGGGGCCCGCCCGCTTTAAGCCAGGCGAGCAGCGCATCAACCTGCTCCGCCTCACCCCAGGCCACGACCTCCACGCTGCCGTCGTCCAGATTCCGCGCATAACCCAGCACTCCGAGCGTTCTCGCTTCCGCCTGGGTGCTGTAACGGAATCCAACACCCTGCACGCGGCCATGCACCCAGGCCTTAAAACCGGTTGCTGACATAACTCTCTCCTGCTGCTGTTCGTTGCAATTTCCCGTTATCCACCGGACAATGGCGCCTCATTTTTTCAGGTAAGCATAGCAAACTATGACAGTCAGATTGATTCTCGCAAAGGGACGTGAAAAGTCCCTGCTCCGTCGCCATCCATGGGTCTTTTCCGGCGCCGTTGCGCGTCTGGAAGGCAAAGCGCAACTGGGTGAAACCATCGACGTCTGTGACAGCAACGGTAAGTTTCTGGCACGCGCCGCGTATTCACCCGCGTCGCAGATTCGCGCCCGCGTCTGGAGCTGGCAGGCTGATGAATCCATCGATATCGCCTTCTTTGTCCGCCGTTTTGAACAGGCACAGCAGTGGCGTCAATGGCTGGCGGCCCGCGATGGGCTGGACAGTTATCGCCTGATCGCCGGGGAGTCTGACGGTTTACCGGGCGTCACGATCGACCGCTTTGGCAACTTTTTAGTGCTGCAGCTGCTCTCCGCAGGCGCTGAATATCAGCGAGCGGCTATTATCACCGCCCTGCAGCAGTGTTTCCCGGGCTGCGCCATCTATGACCGTTCTGACGTCGCCGTGCGTAAGAAAGAGGGTCTGGCGCTGGCGCAGGGTACGGTAACGGGTGAATTGCCGCCGCCGCTGCTACCGATTACCGAACATGGTATGAAGCTGCTGGTTGATATCCAGGGCGGACATAAAACCGGTTATTACCTGGATCAGCGTGACAGCCGTCTGGCCACGCGTCGCTATGCGCAGGATGCCCGCGTGCTGAACTGCTTCTCTTATACCGGTGGATTCGCTGTTTCTGCCCTGATGGGCGGCTGCAAAGAGGTTATCAGCGTCGACACCTCACAGGAGGCGCTGGACGTGGCACGCCAGAACGTTGAGCTGAACGAGCTGGATCTCTCCCGCGCGCGCTTTGAGCGTGATGATGTCTTCAAGCTGCTGCGCCGTTATCGGGACAGCGGTGAGAAATTTGATCTGATCATTATGGATCCGCCTAAGTTCGTCGAAAATAAAAGCCAGCTGATGGGTGCCTGTCGTGGCTATAAAGATATCAACATGCTGGCCATTCAGTTGCTGAATCCGGGCGGGATTTTGATGACGTTCTCCTGCTCTGGCCTGATGGCAACCGAACTGTTCCAGAAAATTATCGCCGATGCTGCGCTTGATGCTGGTCGTGACGTCCAGTTCATCGAACAGTTCCGTCAGGCCGCCGATCACCCGGTGATCGCCAGCTATCCGGAAGGTCTCTACCTGAAAGGTTTCGCCTGTCGTGTGATGTGACTTGAAAATTCTGCTCCTGCCCCCATATTGAAAGGAGTATGTTTTTTTCGGAGGTCACTATGATTGCCAGTAAATTTGGTATTGGTCAGCAGGTTCGTCATCGTCTGTCCGGCGTACTGGGCGTTATCGTCGATGTCGATGCTGAATACTCACTGGATGAGCCTAAAATCGAAGACGTGGGTGCGGAAGAGAAGATGCGTACCGCGCCCTGGTATCACGTCGTGATGGAAGATGAAGAAGGCGATCAGGTGCATACCTACGTGGCTGAAATTCAGCTTTCAGGCGAAACCAGCGTGGAACATCCTGAGCAGCCTTCGATGGATGAGCTGGCCGCATCAGTGCGTCAGCAGCTTCAGGCGCCGCATCTGCGGCACTAATCTGTGGCGGCACCCTCTGCCGCCACGTTTTACTTTTAGCGAGAGATCCCCAGTCGCGGGATTTCAATTTTCGGACAGCGGTCCATAATAACCGTCAGTCCGGCATCCTGAGCCAGCACCGCCGCCTGCTCATTGATCACACCCAGCTGCAGCCATAATGTTTTTGCCCCGGCCGCAATTGCGTCCTGTGCCACTCCCCACGCGGCTTCAGCGTTGCGAAACACGTCCACAATATCAATCTCACCTGGCACTTCCGCCAGCGTGGCGTAAGCCTGCTGACCCAGCAAGGTTTTGCCTGCCAGTTTTGGACTGACCGGAATGACCTCATAGCCCTGATCGAGCAGATATTTCATTACACCAAAGCTGGGACGCTCGGGGCGATCGCTTGCCCCAACTAAGGCGATACGTTGGGTACGCGTCAGCACATCACGAATTGTCTGGTCGTTCATGTTTATCTCCTTTCAGGCCAGAATTGAGTGTAGATGCGTGCGCCCCCTGGCGGGTAAGGCGCTCACATAATTTATTGAGCCCGCGCACGAATAAATATGTTTAAATGTAAATTAACTGCCATAATGTAAAAATTTGCTACACATATTCTTTCTGTCACTGGTACCGGAGTTGAAATGAAGCTGTCGCTGGCTGTCACGGGGTTACTGGCTCTCCTCGTGTCGGCGTCCTGTTCTGCCATCACATTAAAGCTTGATCCTCAGATTGATCTGCTGGTGCTGGATGGTCGAAAGATTTCAGGTTCACTGCTTAAAGGAGCAGACAGCCTGGAGCTGGAACGCGGCCAGCATCAGTTTCTGTTTCGGGTAGAGCAGCAGTATAAAGGCCATAAAGATCACCTGACCGCCTGGCAGTCGCTGCCGATGATTGTCACCTTTACCGCCGCCGCCAAAACCCTGACTATCCGGCTACCGGCTCTGGAAACAAAGCGTGAGCGTGTTCATTTCGACCGCAACATGAATTTTCAGCTAGTGGATGAAAAAGGCGTCGAGATTAGCAGTGCGCGCGACCATCTGCCCGCAATGGCCCTCCCGGATATGGAAAAGGCGATGCTGAACTACAATCGTACCCGTCAGATCGCCTCGGTGCCCCGCTTTGCGCACGTCGCCGCTGACACTCCCTCTTCCGTGCAGTTAACCGCCGATCTGGACTGGACAACCCAGGCAGAACTGCCTTCGCTGCACCGCTGGTTCCAGCGCTTTGACGAAGCTACCCGTCAGCAGTTCCTGGCGCTGGTCAAAATGTTACGTACAAGTTGATAGTGCTGAAAAACCAGAGGTAAACTCATGATTTTCCGCCTGCTGACAGGCGTATGAGGAAGCTTCGATGGAACAGACGATTCGCACTCTTGGCATCAAAAAACATATTGCACTGGTCGCCCATGACCACTGCAAAGCCGCTCTGCTGGACTGGGTAAAACAGAATCAGCCCGCGCTGGAACCTCATCACCTCTATGCCACCGGCACCACAGGAAATCTGATCAACCGCGATACCGGCCTGAATGTGACCGCAATGCTGAGCGGACCAATGGGCGGCGACCAGCAGGTCGGCGCGCTGATTTCAGAAGGAAAGATCGATGCACTGATTTTTTTCTGGGACCCGCTCAACGCGGTGCCCCACGATCCGGATGTAAAGGCACTGCTGCGTCTGGCAACGGTCTGGAATATACCTGTCGCCACGAACCGCTCCACGGCTGACTTTATTATCCGGTCCCCCCTGTTTGCACAATCCGTCGCTATTCAGATCCCGGACTATGCGCGTTATCTGGCCGATCGTCTGAAGTAACTCAGGCTTTACGCAGCACCGGCACGCCCAGCTCGCGGAAATGGTCAACGAAGGGTGACGGCGCGGCCTTGTCGAACATCAGAAAAACCTGCTGGCGCGCGCGCGTCAGCGCCACATAAGCCAGACGGCGCTCTTCCGCATCCGGAAACGCCTCAGGCTGCGGCAACAGTCCCTGTTCGATCACGGACTCGCGGACTTCTGCCGGAAAACCCTCTCTACCCTGTCTCAGTCCCAGCAGAATGACGTAGTCCGCCTGCTGACCTTTGCTGGCATGTATTGTCATAAAGGTCAGATTAAGTTTTGGCCAGCGGGTCCGGGCTTTATCCAGTAAGTCAGGACGCAGGTAGTGATAACGTGCCAGCAGCAGGATCCGTTCATCCGGCTTCGCGTAGCCGCTGAGTTTATTCAGTAAAGCTTCAAGCTGGTCCTCTGCCAGCAGGGCAATCGACTTCTTATTGCCTTGAGTGATGCTGTTGAGTGGTTTTGCCAGCTGCTGGGGGTTCTGCTGGATAAACCGGTTGGCAATGTCGCCGATGCGATCGTTAAACCGGTAGGTTGTATCCAGCACACAACGGTCGCCCTCACCGAAGTAGTGATGAAACGCTGTGGTCAGCGTCATTTCTGCCCCGCTGAAGCGGTAGATCGCCTGCCAGTCATCGCCCACCGCAAACAGCGCAGTGCGCTTATTCTGCTGGCGCAGGGCGCTGAGCAGGGCGGCACGCTGAGGCGAGATATCCTGAAATTCGTCCACCAGAATGTGTTTCCACGGGCTGATGAATCGGCCTTTTTCCAGAATGGCGATCGCCTGGTGGATCAGACCGGAAAAATCAACGGCCCCCTCCTCTTTCAGGGCGCTCTTCCAGGCTTTCAGCAACGGCGCCATCAGTTTAATCCGTTTGCTGAATTGCTCCCGGATCGCCTCCGGCACCTCTGCAATCATGGCGGCCTGGGCACCGCCATGCATGCGCATCAGGCCAAGCCAGCGTTCCAGCCGCGTTGACAGGCGTTTTGCCAGTCTGTCATCTTCCCAGAAAGGTCCCTCCGGCACCTCCCACGCCAGTTCGTCGCGCAACCACTGACGCCAGCCGTTAGCCTGCGACTTTTTCTCGTGGCACTGTTGTCGCCACGTCTGAATCAGTAGCGTGCGACGCGCCTCGGCATCACTCTCCAGCTGGCTGACGACCGGCTGTTTGCTGCTGCCTTCGCGAATAATGTGCAATGCCAGCGAATGAAAGGTTCGCGCCTGAATCTCACTGGCCGACAGCCGCGACTGAATACGTGCATTCATCTCTTCGGCGGCTTCCCGGCCAAAGGCCAGCAGCAGGATCTGTCCGGCGCTGGCCAGATTACGCTGCATCAACCAGCCCGCCCGCGCGACCAGCACGGATGTTTTTCCGCTGCCTGCGCCTGCCAGCACCAGCAGAGAATCCTCGCCATTCACCACCGCCTCACACTGCGAAGGATTGAGCGGCGTACTTTCAACGCTGGCGAAGAAGGTCTGATAACGGGTCAGCATGGCCGCCGTCCAGTCGCGATTGCGCTGCCGCAGGGCCGCTTCGCCCTGCTCCAGCCACTGCTGACAGAACGTCAGGTTATCACGGCAGTCAGCAAACGCGTTCAGGCGGGCAAGCGGCAGGGGCAAAGCATCGAACTGATCGAGAATGCGGCTTTTCAGCCCCTGCAGCTCGTGGCGATTGAGCCAGCGGTCCTGTGCGCTGAAGGCCCGGATCTCATCGCTCAGGGCCTGCAGCACTTCGCAGCACACTGCACTCATCTCCAGGCTCCAGCGCTGCCAGGCCTGCATCAGATAGTGGTGAAAGCGCTGCGTCTCCTGCCATTCCGTTCCGTGCAGCCGCACCACTTTTTCATCTGCCAGTAAAAACTCCAGCTCGCCCCATACCAGCCCGCGCTTGCAGGCGATGTCCAGTAACTGGTTAAACGGGATCAGATACTCGTGCTTATCACCACTGACTTCGACGCCCGCCGCCAGCAGACGGACACGATTATAAGGATGCTGGGCAAGCCGTTTGCCCATCGAAGTTGCTTTCAGTTCCACGCCGACACCAACGTCAGAGAATAGGATTAGGGGGAGTTTACCTGTCAGACCCTTGGCGCTCCAGCCTTAAAACAAGCTAAACTTGGCGTCACATCTTGCGGAATGCAAAAGGAAAAGAAGATCATGCGCACTGTTTTAAATATTCTGAATTTTGTTCTGGGCGGCTTTTTCACCACCCTGAGCTGGCTGTTTGCCACGCTTGTCAGCATTGTGCTGATTTTTACCCTGCCGCTGACGCGATCATGCTGGGAAATCACCAAAATCTCGCTGTTGCCGTTTGGCAATGAGGCCGTGCATGTCGATGTGCTGCGGCCCGAAAGTAAGAGCGCCATCATGAACACCGGCGGCACCTTCCTGAATATTTTCTGGCTGATTTTCTTCGGCTGGTGGCTCTGTCTTTCTCATATTTCCGTGGGTATTGTGCAGTGTCTCAGCATCATCGGCATTCCGGTGGGGATTGCTAACTTTAAGATCGCCGCGATCGCGCTCTGGCCGGTGGGCCGTCGTGTCGTGTCGGTGGAAGAGGCGCGTGCCGCGCGCGAAGCCAATGCCCGCCGCTATTAATATGTTGTCACCGACACTGCCGGGCTGGCGCAAATATCTCTTTAACAGCACCTGGCGATATCTGCTGCGGATTTTGTTCGCGCTGAGCGGCTGTGCAGCAATCCCCTGGTGGCTGCAGCAGATTGAATGGACGATTCCGCTGACGCTGGGGGTCGTAGCGGCGGCGCTGGCCGATCTCGACGATCGGCTAACTGGCCGCCTGAAAAATCTGCTGATTACGCTGCTCTGCTTCTGCATCGCCTCAGTGTCTGTCGAATTGCTTTTTCCCTATCCGCTGGCGTTTATGGCCGGGCTGGCGATCTCCACCTGGGGTTTTATTCTGCTGGGTGCGCTTGGCCAGCGCTATGCCACCATCGCCTTCGGTGCGCTGCTGATTGCGGTTTATACCATGCTTGGAATCGGCCTGTTCAGCCAGTGGTATATGCAGCCGATACTGCTGCTGGTGGGCGCGCTGTGGTACAACCTGCTGACGTTGCTGGGTCATCTGATGTTTCCTGTCCGGCCGGTCCAGGAGCAACTGGCGGGCAGTTTTTCACAACTGGCCCGTTATCTGGATGCCAAGGCAAACCTGTTCGATCCGGATGCCGGCGACCAGGATGATGCTGCGTTTATAGATGCGGCGATGGTTAACAGTCAGCTGGTGGCCCAGCTTAACCTGACCAAAACCACATTGCAGAGCCGTCTGCGCGGCGATCGCGGTTCGCGCGGCACCCGCCGCAGCCTGCACTACTACTTTGTCGCGCAGGATATTCACGAGCGGGCCAGCTCATCTCATCTGCAATATCATCTGCTGCGCGGCGACTGGCGCTATAACGAAATTCTGTTTCGCTTTCAGCGTCTCCTTAATATGCAGGCTCAGGCCTGCCGTCAGCTGTCGCACTGTATTCTGATGCGCGAACGATGGGTCCATGACAGCCGGTTTGAGCGCGCCTTTGAGCGTCTGCAAAAGGCAATTGAACGTCTGGCACAGCATGAACCTGAAGCCGCCCATACGGGTGCGCTGTTCTGGCTATTACGCAATCTGCGCGCCATTGATGCACAACTGGCGTCAATTGAATCAGAACAGACGCTGGCCGGTGACGATCCTCAGCATAGTGATAATCTGCTTTCCCGGGAGGGATTGAGCGGCTGGAGTGACATCCGGCTGCGCTTCAGCCGCCATCTCTCCCCCGCCTCTGCGCTATTCCGGCATGCGGTGCGTATGTCAGTGGTGCTCTGCATCGGCTATGGTTTTATTCAAATCACCGGTCTGGAACGGGGATACTGGATTCTGCTGACCAGCCTGTTTGTCTGTCAGCCCAACTACAATGCCACGCAGCGACGGCTGGCATTGCGTATTGGCGGAACGCTGGCCGGAATTGCGATTGGCCTGCCCGTGCTATGGCTGGTCCCCTCCATTGAAGGCCAATTAATTCTGGTGGTGATTTCCGGCGTACTCTTTTTCGCCTTTCGTCAGGTCCAGTATGCCCAGGCCACCCTGTTTATTACCCTGCTGGTCCTGCTCTGCTTTAACCTTCTGGGTGAAGGATTTGAAGTCGCGCTGCCCCGGGTCGTGGATACATTGCTCGGCTGTGGTCTGGCCTGGCTGGCTGTCGCGTTCATCTGGCCAGACTGGCGATTTCGTCAGCTACCGGCAGTGGCAGAACGGACGCTGAAAGCCAACTGCCGCTATCTGGACGCGATCATGGAGCAATACCATCAGGGCAAAGATAACCGGCTGGCCTACCGCATCGCCCGTCGCGACGCCCATAATGCAGATGCTGAACTAGCCTCGGTGGTATCGAATATGAGCAGCGAGAGTCGCACCAGCCAGAAGCTGCGCGAATCCGCTTTTCAGCTGCTCTGCTCCAATCACTCTTTTTTAAGTTACATCTCGGCGCTGGGCGCACACCGCGATAAAATTACTGCGCCGGAGCTGCTGGCGTTACTGGATGACACCGTCTGCTATGTGGAAGATGTTCTTCAGACGGATGTGGTCAGTGATGAACAGGCTGAAACGATGCGTCATCAGCTGGCTCAGCGAATCAGCCAGCTGGCCGCACATGCAGATATGCGTGCGCCGCTGGTGCTGCAGCAACTCGGTTTGCTGGTGGCATTGATGCCTGAAATCGCTCGCCTGCGCCGCACGCTGATTACCGATCAGCCTTCGCCGCTTCTGGGATCGGCGCTGGATAACAGTGTGCGCTGAAACCAGGCGTCAAGCTCGGTCCGGGTAGCCTGCGGTAGCGCAGCGGCGTGATGACCCGTAATCGCCCCCTGCAGCGCCAGCAGGGTCTGAAAACCAACGTGCTGGTTGATCGCTTTAAGCTTCAGCCAGCAGCGTTTGGCGCCCATCTGATAAAGTTGATTAACACTCAGAACACCCGCCTCATAGAGCATCATCTCCATACGCACGCTGAGATTAGGCAGATCTTTTAATCGTGGCGAAGCCTGCCGATCTTCCAGCTCCAGTTGGGCCGTTTCTAATGAGGCAGCCGAGAGTGCCAGCAGATGTTCTGCATCGTGCCACAACGTTTCATCGACCCGAAAATAGTTAAGACTGACCAGCTTACCCCGCTTGCGAAAGATCAGGGGCTGAAGGGGACGCTCAGTGAGATATTGACGCAGAGGCTCACTGGCACGCAGGTAAAGATCATCTTTGTTGATCAGGGCGAAGACCACACTTTCAACCGCCAGCGCATAGCCACCAAACTGCGTACGGGACTCTATCGGGCCTAAGGGTGCCAGGCGCGCACAGGAGCGCTCTACAACCGGATTTACCTTTTTCATTACACCACCTCCATGTCAGAAATATCTTGTAAATTGCCTTGGGTATCAGGCAATTAGAAGATAGAAAAAAGCGACTACAGGTTCAATGAATAAATAGGGCTTCAACGCAGGTTGTCGCGTTTTTTGCGAGACGTTTTCAGAAATTTGGGTTGATCTTTATCCAGGATGACAGTACTGTATATTCATACAGTCCACTGCTGGTGATTACCTTATGCGAACACAACATCCTGATAATGCACGCTATGCACATCATTATGCCTCCTCATCTCTGTCGGCTTCTCAGCCCGGTGGCATTACTGAGCTACGTTACAGCGAGCAGCCTGGAATGATGCAGATGTTACTGCTGCCGCTGTTACAGCAACTGAGTCAGCAATCACGCTGGCAGCTCTGGTTAACACCGGCACACAAGCTGAATCGCAGCTGGCTTCAGGCATCGGGACTGCCGCTCGATAAAAGTATGCATATTGCTGATTCTGAACGCCTGAATGCGGTAGAAGCGATGGTTAAGGCGCTGCGAACAGGAAATTACAGTGTCGTTCTGGCCTGGATTCCTTACGAGCTTGATGAAGATGAGCGTCGTCAACTCGAAAATGCGGCGGCAGAAGGTGAAGCGATGGGGCTGATTTTGCGGGCAAGTGGAACGCATGAAGCGCCACTCAGACCGCAAACGGCCATAAAAATTCAGTCGGATTTGTTTCATTAAGTAAAAATCAGAAGTTTCCCAAGCTATTTTTCTTATCTGTCGTCGCTAAGCCACTGATTCTGTTAGTTCGAGTATTGACAATGGTTTAGCATGTTTTCAGGGCTTTTTGCCGCGACAATACTGCCAGGCTAATTGTTAGAATTTGTGTATAAACCGCTGTTTTTTTACAGTCGTGCCTCACATCATACTTGTAAGTTTCCAATCTCGTTGTAGACTTTATCTCGCCAGGGTGCTCAATAACCTCCGTTTTTTTGCGGTAGAGTCATAAGCGAGCGTTTGGACCCGGCGAAGGATTTAAACCAAGAGCAACCTTTTTGCTCATTGCCTATTTGGATGATAACGAGGCGCAAAATGAAAAAGACAGCTATCGCAATTGCAGTGGCACTGGCTGGCTTCGCTACCGTAGCGCAGGCCGCTCCTAAAGATGATACCTGGTACACCGGTGCTAAACTGGGCTGGTCTCAGTATCACGACACTGGCTACTACGGTCACGGTTACGAAAACAACAACGGTCCAACTCATGAAAGCCAGCTGGGCGCAGGTGCGTTCGTTGGTTATCAGGCAAACCCATACCTGGGCTTCGAGATGGGCTATGACTGGCTGGGCCGCATGCCGAACAAAGGCACTGTGACTAACGGCGCGTTCAAAGCACAGGGCATCCAGCTGGCTGCTAAACTGAGCTACCCAATTTATGACGACCTGGACGTTTACACCCGTCTGGGCGGCATGGTATGGCGTGCAGATTCCACACAGACTAACCCAACTACTGGCCGCATCAGCGACCACGACACCGGCGTTTCTCCGCTGGCAGCAGTTGGTGTTGAATATGCGCTGACTAAGAACTGGGCTACCCGTCTGGATTACCAGTGGGTTAACAACATCGGTGATGCACAGACCGTTGGTGCACGTCCAGACAACGGCATGCTGAGCGTAGGCGTTTCATACCGCTTCGGTCAGGATGACGTCGCTGCTCCGGCTCCGGCTCCGGCTCCGGCACCAGCTCCAGTTGTTGAAACCAAGCGTTTCACTCTGAAGTCTGACGTTCTGTTCACCTTCAACAAATCTACCCTGAAGCCAGAAGGCCAGCAGGCTCTGGATCAGCTGTACAGCCAGCTGAGCTCAATGGATCCTAAAGATGGTTCCGTTGTCGTACTGGGCTTCACCGACCGCATCGGTTCAGAGCAGTACAACCAGAAACTGTCTGAGAAACGTGCTCAGTCAGTCGTAGATTACCTGGTTTCTAAAGGTATTCCTTCTAACAAGATCTCTGCACGTGGCATGGGTAAATCTAACCCAGTTACCGGCAACACCTGTGACAGCGTGAAAGGCCGTAACGCCCTGATCGACTGCCTGTCTCCGGACCGTCGCGTAGAAATCGATGTTAAAGGCATCAAAGACGTTGTAACTCAGCCACAGGCTTAAGTTTTAACGTAATGAAAAACCCCGCCACGGCGGGGTTTTTTTATGTCTGTGGCCAACGCCAGTCAGCGCTCAGGCTGCTGCCCTGCCCGGTCAGTCGTTTTCCGTGCCCGACTTACCCAGGATGGCCTGCAAATCCTGCTTCAGACTCGACATCTGCGTCGCATATTTCTCTTTACGTTCGGCATCTTCAATCAGCTGAACGATCGTTTCCGACAGGGTACAGCCGCGCCGTTGCGCCAGTCCCGCGAGTCGCTGCCAGACCAGGTACTCCAGGTCGATCGACTTTTTACGGGTATGCTGATGTTCAGCGTTAAAATGGCGTTTACGCCGGGCACGAATAGTCTGCTTGAGCCGGTTATCGAGATCGGCGTGAATATGTTCCGCAATCCAGTCGTTCACCGACACCGGATTGTTCTCCATTGCCAGCAGTTTATCGACCGCTGCCTGCGCCGCACTCAATTCAAGGTGACGCGTGATCAGTTCACCTTCCCGATGTTTTTTCACCAGGTATTTCCACTTCCATCCACTTTCAAGATTTTCGAGTTGCTGGTATTTCATCGGAATCTCATCGTGATCACGTAACGAGCTAAGAATAACAGCTTTTTTCCCGGATGCAGCAACGAAAAACATGCTGTCGTCATCACATCTTCGACGGGAAGTCTGCAGTGCTTAACAAAGGTGAATCCTGTATAATCCCGCTTTTCTTCAAACAGACAAATGCGATTATTTTGACCAGCACCCAACTTACGTGGCAGACCTTACAGCCTGATAGCGCGCAATACCAATCCGTTTTCTCCCGAATTGCTGATGAAGAAACTGATGCTCTGGCAACGGTACAGCCCCGGTTGCTGAATGCGCTGGCGCATTTACATCACCAGACACAGGGATTCCCGTTACTGCTGGTCCGTAGCCAGGAGAATCGCGATTATCTGGCACTGATTGCTCAGGCCGCGCAGCGGGTCATCGCCGACAGCAGCTCGCTGTGGGGGGGTGATTACCATATCATGGCGGACAACGTCACGCTTCAGCCCCCTTCCGATCCTCAGCGTCCCTTCACCAGTCAGGGTGGCATTCACTTTGCCGAGTGGGTAGAAATGGAGCAACTGTTCGGCTGCGTGCGCCAGTATAAAGACCGGATTCAGCTGGAGCCGGGACTCATTCATCAGGCGAATGGCGGCACGCTGCTGCTGTCACTGCAAAGCCTGATCGCGCAGCCGATTCTCTGGTTACGCCTGAAAAAGTGTGTTGAGCAGGGCTATGTGGAGTGGATCTCTCAGGATGAGCGGAGGCCACTGCCCGTGTCGATTCCGCCTTTGCCCCTCAGACTGAATCTGGTCCTGTGCGGCGAACGTGAGACGCTGGCCGCGTTTCAGGAGCTCGATCCTGAAGCACATGAGATGGCTATCTATACTGAATTTGAGGAGAATCTTCAGATTCTGGATGAGGATGACATGTTAGCGTGGTGTCGCTGGAATGGTGATCTGGCGCAACAGGCGGGTCTGCCTCAGCCAGAAGCGGACTTCTGGCCGGAGCTGATCAAAGAAGGTGTACGCTACAGCGGCGACCAGGAAACGCTGCCGCTCTGCCCCCGCTGGCTGCAGCGGCAGATGCGTGAGTCAGCACTGATGGGCGATACGCTGAATGGTGAAGCACTGCGGGATGCGCTGGAAGCACGTCTGTGGCGCGAGAACTACCTTAACGAGCGGATGCGTGACGAGATCCTGCTGCGCCAGATCCTGATTGAAACCGAAGGGGAAGTGGTCGGCCAGATTAATGGTCTGTCGGTTGTCGAATATCCTGGCCATCCCCGTGCATGGGGCGATCCTTCACGGATTACCTGCGTGGTCCATCCCGGCGATGGTGAGTTCATGGATATTGAGCGAAAGGCGGAACTGGGCGGCAATATTCATGCGAAAGGCATGATGATTATGCAGGCTTACCTGATCGCTGAACTGGAACTCGATCAGCAACTCCCCTTCTCCGCCTCAATGGTTTTTGAACAGTCCTATTCTGAAGTAGATGGTGACAGTGCTTCACTGGCCGAACTCTGTGCCCTGATCAGCGCGCTGGCTAACCAGCCGATCAATCAGCAGATTGCCGTGACCGGATCGGTCGATCAGTTTGGCAATGTCCAGCCGGTCGGCGGCCTGAACGAGAAGATAGAGGGTTTCTTCGATATCTGCCACCAGCGGGAACTGACGGGCCAGCAGGGTGTGATTATTCCCGCGTGCAATGTGCGCCATCTTAGCCTGAACCAGGCGGTGGTTAGTGCGGTGGAACAGGGTCGTTTCCATATCTGGGCGATCGATCGCGCCGATGAGGCGCTGCCGCTGCTCACCGGTAAAATGTGGAGTACCGAAGATGGTCTGGGCGATTGCCTGCTGAATACCATTCAGGAACGCATCAGCCAGTTCAATCAGCCGGATGTTCCGCCACGTCCCTGGGCGCTGCGCTGGCTTAACTGGTTCAACCACCGTTAATCCGATTTGCTCAGCGTACAACTGTTCGCTAATATTCGTGATTCACTAAAACAAGGCTTATTGAAAACATGGTAGATAAACGCGAATCCTATACCAAAGAAGATCTGATCCTGTCAGGTCGTGGTGAACTGTTTGGCGAAAATGGTCCGCCGCTTCCATCTGGCAACATGCTGATGATGGACCGCGTGGTCAAAATGACCGAAGACGGCGGCAAATATGACAAAGGCTTTGTTGAAGCGGAGCTGGATATCAATCCTGATCTCTGGTTCTTCGGCTGTCACTTTATTGGCGACCCGGTGATGCCAGGCTGTCTGGGCCTCGATGCGATGTGGCAGCTGGTCGGTTTCTATCTCGGCTGGCTGGGCGGTGAAGGTAAAGGCCGTGCGCTGGGCGTGGGCGAAGTAAAATTCACCGGTCAGGTTCTGCCTGACGCGAAGAAAGTGACCTATCGCATTCATTTCAAACGCGTTATCAATCGTAAACTGGTGATGGGCGTGGCAGATGGTGAAGTACTGGTTGATGGCAATCTGATCTACACTGCCAGCGATCTTAAAGTCGGCCTGTTCAAAGACACAGCGGCTTTCTAAGCGTTTCCCCCGGAAACAAAAACCTCCGCGCATGGCGGAGGTTATTTCCCTTTTCAGTGACAGCCGGTTATGCAGCGACCGACCTGTCCTCCATGGCCTGTCGCCAACCTCCCAACCAGTGAGACTTAGCGTCAATCAACTGATACGGACACATCTCTTTTGAGCGTCCAGTAATGCCTGCCTGATAACCACGTGAATGGGCGCGTTCGAGGCGGTCTCGTTTCTGTCTCTTCATACTCCGTGTCCCTCATGTAAGGTCTGTGGAATCTGGTGGAAAGAAAAGTGGTGAATTAATGTTCAACCACCTTTAATGTTCTACCCCCTGCGCCCGCAAAGATCAATGCCCAATCTTCATACACGTGTCATAAATGTGACCTTATCCGGTAAAATTATTGCTGAACTGTGATGTGAACGACAACACTATCCTTCTGATTCAGCTAATAAAAAAGCCCCTGAGCCCGGTCGGTATATCGCGACCATCGCTCAGGGGCTTAGCTTATTTATTCATATTAATCTTAATTTAACGCAACCACACTATTGGCGATTTTCTGTGCCGTCTGCTGCCAGCCGACAGCCAGCGTTCTGACCATCGCGTCATAACCATCTTCGGTCTGCGGCAGTACCACGTTAAAGGCCTGTTTGGTCAGCCTGCCCTGATGTTCCAGCGTCCATTCGCCGCTGACGATCGCTTTGCCATCATAGCGTCCCTGGAAGCCGGTCACGGTCACGTTCAGCGTATCGTGCTGCGCACCTAACGGCGCTCCTGCCACCAGCCGGCCCGGCAGCGCCTTACTGAGGTTGGTGATCAGCGTCTGCTGCAGCTGCTGGTCGAGCGGGCTGGCCCAGAGATTGTTGGCAGCGATAACATATTTGACGTCGCTGGTCTGATAAACCAGGCCATTACCCGCCAGATAGTCCGGCACTGTAACCTGCTGCACCCATAGCATCGGCTCTGCTTCGGTCAGCTGACTGCTGCTGACCTGCATGGATGCTGCCCCGGAGGGCAGCTGATACCAGGTATCTTTAACGCTGCTACTGCACGCGCTCAACACCAGCGCGGCAGAAAGTATCAATCCTTTCTTCACTGTTTCGCCCTCTTCGGCTGGGGATCCTGTCCCGGTTTCGCCTCGAATACCAGCGCGTTGCTCTTGTTGTTAAGCGTTCTCAACACCGGCTGCAGCTCACGCAGTACCTGATCCAGTCGCTGCATATCGCCGACCAGCTTCGTGTAAGCCGGTGAACCGGGTTGCAGACCTTTCATGCTGCGATTCAGTTCACGCAGCGTCTGCTGCAGATCCTCAGGCAACGTTTTCATGGCCGGGCTCCCGGTCACTTTGTTGATGTTGTCGATGGTGCGCTGCAGGTCGCGCATCGTTTTCTGACTCTCTTTCAGCGTGCCCGTAGCTTCGTTGACCATGCCGTTCAGCGGCAGGCTGTTGATCTTATCCAGCGCCGCCATCAGTTTCTGCTGAATCTGGCTCAGGCCACCGCTGACCGTTGGGATCACTTCATAGCCTGACACTTTCTGCGGCCCTTTATAGGCTGGCGCATTGTCATAGAAGTCGAGGTCAACATAGAGCGCACCTGAGAGCAGGTTGCCGGTTTTCAGCGTGCCACGCAGGCCGCGCTTCTTACCATCCTGCAGATGCTGTTCCAGATCGAAGTTTTCACCCAGCCGGTTGATAAAGCGATCCGGCTCGATACGGATCAATACCGGTACGCGATAGTCGTTGTTCAGCGCCTGGTCCAGCCCCGCTTTTCTCAGCGGCGCCTGTGCGACCGTACCCAGACGAATGCCGCGGAACTCGACCGGCGCGCCAGCCTGCAGGCCACGAATGGAGTCTGAGAAGAACATCACGTAGTCGACATGATTGGTATAGAGTGAATCCTGGATGCTGCGCTGATCGTCAAACAGGTGATAGTCCGACTTATTCTGCGCAGGCTCACCCAGCTCCCAGCCATCCGGCACGTCAAAGCTGACGCCGCCGCTGAACAGCGTCGTCAGCGAGCCCATCTCCACCCGCATACCGGACGCGGACATATCTACGGCGATACCGCTGTCCTTCCAGAAACGTACGTTGGTGGTGATCAGACGATCGTAGGGCGCGGCCACAAACAACTGATAGGTCATCATGCGTTTATCGGTATCGAAAACGCTGGTTTCGACCGTGCCGACGCGATAGCCGCGAAACAGTACCGGATCACCTGGATTGAGCTGACCGGCCTTCTTGCTGTCGAGCACGATGCGGATCCCTTTGGCATCCGGCGGCGCCAACGGCGGTGCATCCAGTAGCTTAAACTGCTCCGGTGCCTGCGCTTTGCTGCCGGGCTGAAGTTCGATATAGGCACCCGATAACAGGGTACCCAGACCGCTGATGCCTTCACGTCCCACCTGCGGTTTAACCACCCAGAAAACGCTGTCGCTGTGCAGCAGTTTTTCCATGCCCGCATTCAGGCGCGCTTTGATTTCCACATGGTGAAGATCGTCGCTTAACACCGCGCTCTCCACCACACCGACATCCACACTGCGGCTTTTGATCGTAGTTTTGCCCGCTACGATGCCCTCGGCGTTTTCAGTAATTAAGGTGACTTCCGGGCCCTGATGGCTGAAGTGATAGAAGAGGATCCATCCGCCAATCAATAAGGTAACGATGGGGATAATCCAGACAGGCGACCAGCGCTTGATCTGCTCCACCTTTGCATGGCCGTGATTAGTTTCCGTCAAAACGCGACTCCTTCCTGTTATTTTCGCGTACACGATCCCAGGTTAACCGCGGGTCAAAGGTCATGGCCGCGATCATGGTGATAATCACCACCATCGCAAACAGCACCGCTCCCCACGCGGGATAAACATTCATTAACTGCCCCATGCGCACCAGCGCAGAGAGCACGGCAATCACAAACACGTCGATCATTGACCAGCGGCCAACAAACTCTACCACCTCATAAATTTTGTGCATCCGGTGGCTGTCGCGCCGGCCACGGCCACTGGCATCCCAGCAGAGCCAGCCAATCGCTACCATTTTCAGCGAAGGCACCATAATGCTGGCGATAAAGATAACCAGTGCCACAGGATACGAGCCCTCTCCCCACAGCAGAATGACACCCGCCATGATATTGGAAGGATAGGCGGTGCCGAGCGTTTCCGTCACCATGATCGGCATCAGGTTAGCCGGAATATAGATCAATACGGAGGTCATCAGCAGCGCCAGCGTCCACTGCAGGCTGTGCTTGCGGCGGGCATGAGCAGTCACCCCGCAGCGCGAACAGACAGGCTCTTCGGCGGGCAGGATGGCGGTACAGCAGGGACAGGATCGCAGCCCCTGCTCTAACCCGCTGATGCCCGCTTCAGGCAGATGGGGTAAGGCGGGCTGGGGTAACAGCCTGTCCCACAACTCGCGGCGGTCAACGCACTGGAAAGCCCGCAGCTGCAGCAGGCAGAACAGCACCCAGGGCCAGAAACTGGTTTCCAGGCCGATCTCGCCGTAGGCCATCAGCTTGACAAAGCTGACCAGCACGCCAGCCATAAAAATTTCTGCCATGCCCCAGTTTCGCAACCGGAAAAGTATGCGTGCCAGACCAACCCGGAGGGAGAGAGGCAGCGGGACCGGGTTGACCAGCAGAATAATGGTGATCAGACAGAAGGCCGGAACCGCCTGCACAAACAGCAGGAACAGCGTCGCCAGGCTGCTGTAATCCTCTGACACCATGACTTTCGGAATCTGGGCCAGCGTAATCTGGCTGGTCAGCCCCGCCACTTTCATGGAGACAAAAGGAAACAGATTCGCCAGCACCAGCATAAACAGCGCCGCCAGCGCATAGCCCGTGGGCCGTTTACGCGGTTCGTGCCAGCTGGCCGTCAGCGTGGTGTGGCAGCGCGGGCAGGAGGCACGGCTGCCGACGGGAATATCCGGCAGCTTAATCATTAAATCGCACTGTGGACAGAGCATCCACGCGTTACTTTTCACTGCTGAACACATCCGTTCACCCCGCCTTACGCGCCGTTTTTCAGCGATTCCAGCTCTTCCCAGCGCGCAAAAGCGGTTTCCAGCTCCTGCTCGGTCTGAGCCAGCTCATCCAGCACCGGTTGTGTCTGATCGTGTGCCTGACTGAAGAAGTCCGGATGACTCATTTTCGTCTGCAACTCACCGATGCGGGCTTCCAGCTGCTCCAGTTTCTGCGGCAACTGTTCCAGCTCACGCGTCAGATTGTAGCTGAGTTTATTCACGCTACGCTTAACGTCGTTTTTTTCTGCGGCGGGCTTAGCCGGCGGTGCAACGGCTTTCGCGGGTGCCGCAGAACGGTGCTGCCGATAGGCCGCACGCTGCTGCTGGGCATCATGATAGCCGCCAACAAAGGCGCCGATCTCGCCGTTACCTTCAAAGATCCAGCATTCAGTGACGGTATTGTCGACAAACTGACGGTCGTGGCTGACCAGCAACACGGTGCCCTGATAGCCGGCGATCAGCTCTTCCAGCAGCTCCAGCGTTTCAACGTCGAGGTCGTTGGTCGGTTCATCCAGAATCATCAGGTTGCTGGGACGCAGGAACAGACGCGCCAGCAGCAGGCGGTTACGCTCCCCTCCCGAAAGGGCTCGCACTGGTGTCATGGCACGCTTCGGATGGAACAGAAAGTCCTGCAGATAGCCCAGCACATGGCGCGGCTTACCGTTAACCATCACCTCCTGCTTGCCTTCTGCCAGATTATCCATCACGGTGCGATCCGGGTCCAGCTCGGCACGATGCTGGTCAAAGTAGGCTACTTCCAGCTTGGTGCCAGCGTGCACGCGGCCATGATCGGCTTTCAGCTTCTGCAGCATCAGCCGCAGCAGCGTGGTTTTACCACAACCGTTCGGGCCGATCAGCGCGATCTTGTCGCCACGCAGCACCTGCGCAGAGAAATCTTTCACCAGCGTTTTGCCGTCTACCGCGTAGTCGACATTTTCCAGCTCAAAGACGATCTTACCGGAGCGGGAGGCTTCGCCCACCTGCATGTTAGCTTTACCCATCACTTCACGACGTTCAGAGTGCTCACGACGTAACGCTTTCAGCGCGCGTACACGGCCTTCATTACGGGTACGACGCGCCTTGATGCCCTGGCGGATCCAGACCTCTTCCTGCGCCAGCTTGCGGTCAAATTCCGCGTTCTGCATCTCTTCGACGCGCAGCGCTTCCTCTTTGCCTTCCAGGTAGAGATCATAATTCCCTGGCCAGGAAACCAGCTTGCCACGGTCGAGATCGACGATGCGGGTCGCCATATTGCGAATGAATGAACGGTCATGCGAAATAAAGACGATGCTGCCGCTGAAGTTCTTCAGGAACGTCTCCAGCCAGTCGATAGTTTCGATATCCAGGTGGTTAGTCGGTTCATCCAGCATCAGAACGCGCGGATTACTGACCAGCGCACGGCCCAGCGCCGCTTTACGCAGCCAGCCGCCAGAAAGCGACGACAGCTCGGTATCGGGCTTCAGGCCAATCTGCTCCAGCACATCATGGATGCGGCTCTCCAGCTGCCACAGGTTCTGATGGTCGAGAATGCTCTGCAGGCGCGCCATCTCATTGAGATTTTTATCGCTGGGATCTTCCATCACCACATGGGAAATAGCGTGATAGGCTTTGAGATGCTCAGCCTGCTCTTCCACGCCCTCGGCCACGAAGTCATAGACCGAACCGGTAATATTGCGCGGCGGATCCTGCTGCAGACGCGCCACCACCAGATCGGTTTCATAAATAATGCGGCCATCATCCAGTGGCTGTTCGCCGTTGATGATTTTCATCAGTGTGGATTTACCCGCACCGTTGCGGCCAACCAGACAGACGCGCTCGTTCTCTTCGATATGCAGTTCGGTATTGTCTAACAGCGGTGCATCACTGAACGAGAGATAGGCACCGTGGATACTGATTAATGACATGTAATCTTATTCCTTACCGGCATGGGTGATGAGCCAGCAGTTGTGAATCTGACGGTTACGTGCGAAGTCCTGCGACTGTGTTTTCTGGGTAATATCCTGCGCCTGCAGGCCCAGTGCTCTCAGGCCATCCATGTCCATTTTAAAACCGCGTTTGTTGTTGGAGAACATGATGGTGCCGCCGCGACGCAGCAGACGCTTCAGGTTACGCATCAGCATCATGTGATCGCGCTGGACGTCGAAGCTTTCTTCCATACGTTTTGAGTTGGAGAAGGTTGGCGGATCGATAAAGATCAGGTCAAAGTTCTCATCACTTTCGTTCAGCCAGCTCAGACAGTCTGCCTGCATCAGACGGTGCTGACGTCCGGTCAGGCCGTTGAGGCGCAGGTTGCGCTCTGCCCACTCAAGATAGGTGCGCGACATATCCACAGTCGTGGTTGACCGCGCGCCACCCAGACCGGCGTGTACGCTGGCGGAGCCGGTGTAAGCAAACAGGTTGAGGAAATCTTTGCCCTGGCTCATCTGCCCAAGCATCTTACGGGCGATGCGGTGGTCGAGGAACAGACCGGTGTCGAGATAGTCGGTCAGGTTCACCCAGAAGCGCGCGTTAAACTCTTTAACTTCGAAGTAGTCGCCTTTCTCGTTGAGCTTCTGATACTGCGCTTTGCCTTTCTGACGTTCGCGCGTTTTCATAATCAGACGATCGGCAGGCAGTTGCAGCACGCTCAGCGTCGCGCTGATCACGTCGAACAGGCGCTGACGGGCTTTGTTGGGATCGATGGTCTTCGGTGGCGCGTACTCCTGAATCACCACCCAGTCCGCATAGCGGTCAACCGCAACGTTGTAGTCTGGCAGATCGGCATCGTAAATACGGTAACACTCAATGCCTTCCTGACGCGCCCACTTCTCCAGCTTCTTAACATTTTTACGCAGACGGTTAGCGTAGTCTTCCGCAATCTGTCCGGCATTTTCGCTGCTGTTAACCGCCAGCTGATAATTTTTCTGTACGCAATCCAGCGGGCCGTTCTTCGCTTTAAACTGGCGATCGGCACGCAGTTGCAGGCAGCTCAGCAGCTCCGGCGAGGCGCTGAACAGCGAGAGATTCCAGCCGCCGAAGTGCTGCTTCATCAGACGGCCAAGCTGGCTGTGCAGGGCAATCAGGGCAGGCTCACTCTCCAGACGTTCACCGTAAGGCGGGTTGCTCAGCACGGTGCCGTGAACGGTCGCATCGACCGGGTTGGTCAGCTTCAGCAGATCCTGCTGTGCAAACGTAAACAGCTCAAAGACACCGGCACGGCGGGCGTTCGCCTGCGCCCATTCCAGCACCCGGCCATTGTTATCATAGCCAAAGAAGCGCGCCTGCGTAGCGGCGGTGCCGGCCCGTGCACGGCTCTGCGCCTCGGTTTTCACCTCCTGCCACAGCGCCGCATCAAAGCGATTCCAGGCCGTGAAGCCCCAGTGTTTGCGCAGCAGGCCTGGTGCGCGGTCGCTGGCGATCAGCGCGGCCTCAATCAGCAGCGTACCCGAACCACACATCGGGTCGATCAGCGGCGTGGAGGGTTCCCAGCCGGAACGCAGGACGATCGCCGCCGCCAGGTTCTCTTTCAGCGGTGCCTGGCCGGTCTGCTGACGATAGCCACGCTGATGCAGCGAATTGCCGCTGAGGTCCAGCGCAAGGCTGGCGCGGTCGCCGTTCAGCCAGACGTTGATTCGGATATCGGCCTGCTCGCGGTCAACATCCGGGCGTTCAAGATTCTGGCGGGTAAAGCTGTCCACAATCGCATCTTTTACTTTCAGCGCACCGAACTGGCTGTTACGGATGGATTCGTTGGTGCCGCTGAAATGCACGACAAAAGTTTTGTCGTTGCTGAACAGCGACGGCCAGTCCACGCTCTGCACACCCAGATAGAGATCGAGATCGCTGTAGACGCCGAACTCTCCCAGCGGCAACAGGATGCGTGATGCTAAACGGCTCCACATCAGGCTCTGGTACATGACGCGATCGTCGGCTTCGTAGTGAACGCCGCCCTGCACCACGTGCAAATCCTGCGCGCCCAGCGCGTCCAGCTCACTTTTTAACAGCTCTTCGAGCCCACGCGCCGTGCTGGCAAACAGAGAATTCATATCGTCACTTTTTAACTCTTGAGAAAATTGTCGCGCATTATAGCGAATCGGAGACCTATGTCATAAAGTTAGCTTCTTTTGTATTGCGCGTCGGGTTTAAGGAGAACACCATGATCACGCTTTCCCGCTTATTTATTCATCCGGTAAAGTCGATGCGAGGGCTGGCGCTGTCGCATGCGCAGGTCTCTGACAGCGGGCTGGCCTTTGATCGGCTGTTTATGGTGACAGAAACCGACGGCACCTTTATTACCGCGCGACAGTATCCGGAGATGGTGCGCTTTACGCCCGCGCTGTTGCCGGATGGCCTGTCGCTGACCGCCCCCGATGGCAGCCACGCCCTAATCCGCTTCAGCGATTTCGCCGACCAGCCGCACCCCACCGAAGTCTGGGGCAACCGTTTCACCGCCCGCATCGCCCCGGCGGCGATCAATCAGTGGCTGAGTCAGTTCTTTCCGCGCGCGGTCGAGCTGCGCTGGATCGGCCCGCAACCCACCCGCCGGGTCAAAGCCTGGGATCACATTCCGCTCAGCTTCGCCGATGGCTTCCCGTTTTTGCTGGTTAACAGTGCCTCGCTGCACGATCTGCAGCAGCGCTGCCCGGCCAGCGTTCGCATCGAGCAGTTCCGGCCGAATCTGGTCGTCAGCGGCGCAACCGCCTGGGAGGAAGATAGCTGGGCAGAGATGCAGATTGGCGACGTGATCTTCGAGGTAACCAAGCCCTGCAGCCGCTGCGTACTGACGACGGTGAGCCCTGAGAGCGGGCGCAAGCATCACGACGGTCATCCGCTGGCCACGCTCCAGACGTTCCGCACGGCGCAGGATGAGAGCGGGGATATCGATTTTGGTCTGAACCTGATTGCGCGTAACAGCGGTGTAGTGCGAGCCGGTGATGAGATGCAGATCCTGAAACGTCATACACCGCGCGCGTATGGCGCAGGCAACGTGGCAGAAAGGTTACAACCTGAACGTCAGGCACCTGACGCCGTCACCATCACCTTTCAGGGTCAGTCGTTTACCGGGGATAATCAGCAGGTGTTGCTGGATCAGCTGGAGATGCAGGGCTTCCGCATCCCCTACTCCTGTCGGGCGGGACTCTGCGGCAGTTGCCGGCTGAATCTGGTGACCGGTGAGGTTAAAGCCCTGAAAAAGGGCGTCGTGCGTCCGGACGGCACGCTGCTGAGCTGTAGCTGCATTCCGGCGGGCGACGTCGAACTGCGATAATCAGACCGCCCGGGCGTAACGCGGCGCGGCCTCCTCATACCAGGGCTGCAGGCGATCGTTCATTACTTTGATGGCGTCGCCGAGCACCATGCTTTTACCCGCCAGCGTTAATCCCGGCTGCGCCAGCAGACAGAGCGCGGCGTTATGACCACTCTCCACCACCAGCAACCGGGCCTGCTCGCCCTCGTCGGCCAGCGTGACCAGCACCATCTCACCGGCGCGCGGCTGCATCGCCGGGGCATAGGCGGCAAAGTGCCAGCTTTTTGGCATCAGCGGTTTCAGGAAGCGGGCGGCAACCAGCGCATTCAGCACCAGCTCCGCGCGATGGCTGCCGCTGAGTCTGCACTGCCGGCAGGTTTCGTCAAACGTGTAATAAAGGGCGGCATCGTCGACACAAAAACCGGTGTCGCTGAAGGCATCCGGCGTCAGCATCTTGCGCGAATAGCGGGAACGAAACAGCATCCCGTCTGCCAGATCGAGCATCATTCGGTCGTGACTGCTGTCGAAATACCAGCGCCAGTTATCGTCGGGTTTAATGTTCATCCTGTGCCCTGTATTTACGGCTGCGCCAGACATCGCGCAGAATTCAGCGAAAACAAATATAAGGAAAAAGCTGAAAAAGCATGCAGGACAAAATATAAACGAGCCAGGGAGATAAATAAACCCCCCGGCCAGTCATTGTGAGAATTGTCTTAGAGATGGGTGACGATGTCTTTAATTAATCCTGGCCCCTGATAAATAAAGCCGGAATAAATCTGAACCAGCGTGGCGCCAGCGGCAATTTTTTCCCGCGCGGCGGTCAGCGAGTCGATGCCACCTACACCGATAATCGGCAGACGGCCATGCAGTTCCTGAGAGAGGCGCTGGATGACCGCCGTGCTGCGCGACTGAACGGGTCGCCCGCTCAGCCCACCCTCTTCCTGCGCGTGTCTGAGACCGCTCACCAGCGAACGATCCAGGGTGGTGTTGCAGGCAATCACGCCGTCGATCTGATGACGGACTAAGCTGTCCGCCACCTGAATTAACTCCTCTTCCGACAGATCGGGCGCGATTTTTACGGCCACCGGCACATATTTAAGATGACGCTGCTCCAGCGCCTTTTGTTTTTGTTTAATGGCGGCAAGCAGATCGTCGAGTGCCTCACCATATTGCAGTGAACGCAGGCCGGGCGTGTTGGGCGAGGAGATATTGATGGCGATATACCCGGCGTGGGCATATACCTTCTCCATGCAGATAAGGTAATCCTCTTTTCCCTGCTCAACCGGCGTATCTTTATTTTTACCAATGTTAATACCCAGCACACCGTTGAAACGCGCTTTTTTCACATTTTCAACCAGATGATCGACGCCGAGATTATTAAACCCCATCCGGTTGATAATGCCGCCCGCTTCGACCAGCCGAAACATTCGTGGCTTGTCATTTCCCGCCTGCGCGCGTGGCGTAACGGTGCCGACTTCAACAAAACCAAAGCCCATCGCCGCAAAGGCATCAATGCATTCGGCATTTTTATCCAGACCTGCGGCCAGGCCAAGCGCATTTTTAAAGGTCAGACCCATGCAGGTGACGGGACGCGATGGAAGATTCTGGCGATAGAACAGATCCAGCGGGGTGCCGTTCATGAAACGCAGCTGCTGAAAGGTAAGTTCGTGCGCGCGCTCGGGGTCGAGTCTGAACAGCGCCGGTCGGACGATAGGATAAAACATGCACTCTCCTGAAAGACGGAAGCAATCGTTTAAGTCGGTGCACGGGAAATTGTGCGCCAGAATGGTAAAGTGCTCTGGCGCAAAAGTAAATCGAACTGCGGGAAGAGTGAAACTTAACGTAAATTACGTTGATCTCACGCGGCGGAATCGTTTACCGGCTGGCTTTTAACCTCAGAGGGAAACAGGTATTCCCGCAGGATGCCATGACGATGCATGATGGCAAAGATACCGAAGCAGACAAAGGCTTCCGCACCAACCATCGACCATGCCGCACCAATCGCCCCGAACTTCCACGCCAGGAAACAGCATAGCGGCACGTTAATCACACCTGCGGCCATCATCACCCACATACGCTGGCGAGCCAGCCCATGAGGGATCAGGATCTGTAAGCCAGCCGGATAAGCGACGTTACCGAACAGGAAGCAGAGTACAAAGACGCGCAGTACATCGGCCGACGGAATAAAGTCTTTCCCCAGCAGAATGGAAACGACGAGGTCAGCAAAAAACCAGGTAAAGATGACGATTGACAGACTCAGCCCGAATGAGAGCAACAAACTTTTGCGCGTCGCCGCTATCGCGGCACGTTTATCCCGGCCAAAAAGATGGCTGACACGCGGGAAGAAGGCGCTGCCAATTTGCTCAGGTACGGAATTTGCCGCCTTACGCAGGCGGTCTGCACCGTTGTAGATCCCGACCATGTAGGTCGACGTGAAGGATGCAAGAATCACCACGTTGACGCTGTTAAACAGGTTAGCACCGGCAATCGCGATAAAAACGTCCAGGCTGTCGGTGATGCGCTGTTTAATTTCGCGCGGTTCAAAGCGATAACGGCCAATAACCTTCATCTCCAGCACGAATTTCAGGGTAATTGCCGCGCTGATGATTGAAACCGTACCCGGAATCAGGGCGGCCAGCCAGGTATCCTGCGGAGATTTAACCAGCAGAAAGGTCAGCGGAATCGCGCAGAAGTTACCAAAGGTGGCAATCATTGCCGTCTTACCCAGCTTTTCAAAACCCTGCATCAGCCAGCCGAAGGAGAAGAGTGAACCAATCAGCGTGGTGCAGTTCGCCAGGATGATAAAGAACAGCGGATGCCAGGCAGGATTGAACCAGGTCGCCGTCAGTAATGTGCCGCTGGTGAGCACCAGCAGCATCAGCTTGGCGTTGAACGTTGACCAGAAGAGCTGACTGACACGCTCTTTGTCATCACGATGGTGAGCAATATCTTTGGTCGTAAAGACATTGAACCCCCAGTCTGAAATGGTACTGCAATAGAGGACGCAGGCGATAGCCAGCGCCAGCGTACCCATCTGCTCTACCCCCAGAACACGGGCAAGATAAGGCAGCGTGGCCAGTGGAAACAGAAACGACGCACCGCGATATGCCAGCAGTGAGAAAATATTAATTACCAGACTTCTATCAAGAACTTTTGCCATGACGCAACAACCTTATACACATTGCATGTCTCACCTTCTCATTTCGCAAAGGCATAAACAATATTGCTTCACACTTTTCAGAATCAGGCTGATTTTCAGATTCAGGCGGCGCGCTTCAGCTCTTTTTTAACCTTATAGTGCTGCAGCGTAATAAACAGCTCAGGCCTGTTAAACAGTAGCCACTCTTTGAAATTCTCTGTTTTCACGTTCTGCCCCATAAAGCGGATGGCATTGATCACATATTCTGGTACCGGCGTGCCGTTATAGAGCGATAAATAGATCATCAGGCGAAACGAATGCACTAAATAGGCTTTTTCCAGCTGACTGCGCCACGCAGATTTGACCTGCGAACCGGTTAAGGTATTCCAGGCATGCATAAAGGCGTCGTAGCGCTGGTAAAAAAACTCGTTACTCTTGGTACTGTTGGTCAGTGAGCCGTGACGAATGCGCTGCTTATAATAGACATGGCGGCTGACCCAGGCCTGCTGACTTTTGATAAACGCGGAGAGGGTAAAGTTATGATCTTCATGAACGCGTTTAACAAACCGCAATTTGTGCTGCTCAACAACCCGTTTGCTGACAATATAACTCCAGGCCGCCGAGGTATATCTGCCATTTCGCAGCAGGTGTAACAGGACCTCCTGCGGCTTTTGCTGTCCAAAGATGTCATGACGCACTTTTGGCGAGGTGACATCGATCTGACCATCGCGATAGACAGAGGAGTTAAAGCAGAACAGGTCCGTTTCCGGATGCTTTTCCGCGACAATCGCCAGTTCAGTGACCAGCCCGTCCGTCACCACATCATCCGGGTCGCAGAAGAACAGGAACTGGCCGCGGGCCGCCTCGATACCCACATCGCGGGCATGACCAGCACCGGCGTTTTCCGTCGTAATTATTTTCACCTGCGGCAGATGGGCATAATTCTGTTCAAGCAAAGCCAGCGTTCTGTCGGTTGAACCATCATTCACAATGAGGATTTCATTGGGCGCTTTAACCTGACGTAATAAAGAATCCACGCACTCAACAATATATTTCTCAACATTGTAAGTGGGAATAATAACGGATAACAGGATGTCAGACATGTGAAATTCTCTGCTGTTAGAAAATGACAATACGATTCACCTGCCAGATGCAGGACCTGACCCGAGGCGAAACGTCGAAAAGAGTACGGCTCTGTTATTATGATTGACTGAGTTGAGCCTGATTATCTTAAACCGGTTATCCAGAAAAACCAGCCGTAAAAAACATCTTAACGTTTCATGGACCAGTCACAGTTAATCAAAGTGCATCTATAACTGAAAATAATGTTAAAAATGTTGAGGTTCGATTTAAAATTCTTTGACTAAAGAGATGTAACCAGATGGAGAAAAGCGTAAGTGGACCTCTGAAAGAGTGAAAAAATTTCTCATTCCTTCATTTTTATTACACTATCTACCCTGAGATTAATCTTAATAATCTGCCATTCTCTTCACGCCCGCGCTGATTTCTGTCTGGCTTAACGGCCTGTAATCGCCTCTGCTTTATTTTGTTTAAGTTCTGATTAGAAAAAAAACATTAAGCAATCAGACAAAAACGCGTTTTTTTTTGCCAGCGGCCGATTTTGCACTTCTCATATCATCTCTTTTAATGAATCGTTCACCTGCCTGTGCCTGATTTAAGAATAATCGGAAGCACTGACCGACTTGCAGCCCTTGCCGCTTCTATTTGCAGATTTCACCCTTGCTTTGCCGGATAAATCATTTAAGCCCATTCCCCTGCTCTGACAGTATGAGGACATTAGTTCTCAATTTTCGCCAATCAATAACTTTTGGTTATAAGGAGTGATCATGCGCGTCATTACGCTGGCAGGCAGCCCACGCTTCCCCTCCCGCTCAACCTCACTGCTGACGATCTGTCAGCACAAGCTTGAGGCCCGTGGCGCCGAAGTCATTCCCTGGAATATTCACAACTTCCAGCCAGACGATCTGATCAATGCACGGTTCGACGCGCCTGCGCTGCTGGCACTGCGTGAAGACCTGGCGTCGGCTGATGGCCTGATCGTGGCAACCCCGATTTACAAAGCCTCCTTTTCAGGCGCGCTGAAGACGCTGCTTGACCTGCTGCCTGAGCGAGCCCTGGAACATAAAGTGGTATTACCGCTGGCCAGCGGTGGCAGTGCCGGTCATCTGCTGGCAATGGACTACGCCCTGAAACCGGTGCTGAACGCCTTAAAGGCGCAGGAGATCCTGCATGGCGTTTACGCCGAGGATCATCAGATTAATCATTATGACCGTCAGCCCGAGCTGCAGGATGCCCTGTCCCAGCGTCTGGATGAAGCCGTCGCCGCCTTCTGGCTGGCACTGACCCGTCACCACCACCCCGTCGCACTGGCGGTATAAGGAAGCGTTATGAAACTGAGATCAGGAATGTGGCTGGTCGCGGGTCTGCTGCTGGCCAGCCTTCAGGTTAAAGCAGCCGAACCCGACCCGGCAGAGATTCGCATCGGCTATCAGAAAGGTTCGGTGAGCATGGTGCTGGCAAAGTCGCACCATCTGCTGGAGACACGTTTCCCCGATACGAAGATTAAATGGATAGAGTTCCCGGCGGGGCCGCAAATGCTGGAAGCACTGAACGTCAACAGCATCGATCTCGGCAGTACCGGCGATCTGCCACCGCTGTTTGCCCAGGCCGCAGGCGCGGATCTGCTCTATGTCGGCGCGGAGCCGCCAAAACCCAAAGCGGAAGTGATTCTGGTGCCCAAAAGCAGCCCTCTGAAACAGGTCGCCGATCTGAAAGGAAAAAAAGTGGCGTTCCAGAAGGGCTCCAGCTCTCATAATTTACTGCTGCGTGCCCTGCAGCAGGCAGGTCTGAGCTTTAAAGACATCACGCCGGTCTATCTGACGCCGGCCGATGCCCGCGCCGCCTTCCAGCAGGGTAATGTAGATGCCTGGGCGATCTGGGACCCCTACTACTCTTCGGTTCTGCTGCAGGGCAATTCGCGCCTGCTGACGGATGGCAGTTCACTTAACCTGACCGGCTCCTTCTATCTGGCGACCCGCAGCTATGCCGAGGCGCACGGTGCGTTTATTCAGAAGGTGCTCAACACCTTCAGCGAGGCCGATGCACTAACAATCAGCCAGCCGCAGCAGAGCATTACGCTGCTGGCGCAGGCGATGGGCCTGCCCGAGCCGGTCATCGCCAGCTACCTCAGCCACCGGCCCCCGACCCGGATTTCGCCGGTCAGTGCCGAAACCGCTGCGGCTCAGCAGCGTACCGCTGACCTCTTCTATGCCAATCATCTGTTGCCCGTAAAAGTGACGATCCAAAATCGACTCTGGCAACCGCATACCCTGACGCAATAAGGAGCAACAATGAGCGTATCTGTTTTCTGGTTTCTGCCGACACATGGCGACGGCCACTATCTTGGCACCGCTGAAGGCGCCCGTCCGGTTGACCACGCCTATCTGCAACAGGTCGCGCAGGCCGCTGACCGTCTTGGTTTTGGTGGCGTCCTGATCCCCACCGGCCGCTCCTGCGAAGATGCGTGGCTGGTTGCCGCCTCGCTGATTCCTGTGACGCAGCGTCTGCGATTCCTGGTGGCCCTGCGTCCCGGCGTGATTTCACCGACTCAGGCGGCGCGCCAGGCCGCGACTCTGGATCGTCTCTCGAACGGCCGGGCGCTCTTCAACCTGGTCACCGGCGGCGATCCGGAAGAGCTGGCGGGCGATGGGGTGTTTCTCGATCACCGCGAACGTTATGCGGAATCGGCCGAGTTTACCCGCGTATGGCGCCGGGTGCTGGAAGGCGAAACCGTGGATTACGAAGGCAAACATGTGAAGGTCCGGGGCGCGCGTCTGATGTTCAAACCGGTGCAACAACCTCGCCCGCCGCTCTGGTTCGGCGGATCGTCTGAACCGGCACAGGCGCTGGCGGCGGAACAGGTCGACGTTTACCTCACCTGGGGCGAACCCCCTGCTCAGGTCAAAGAGAAGATTGAACAGGTGCGCGCTAAAGCGGCGGCGCAGGGCCGGACGGTGCGCTTCGGTATCCGGCTGCATGTGATTGTGCGGGAAACGAATGAAGAAGCCTGGCAGGCCGCCGACCGGCTGATTGCCAATGTCGATGACGCCACGATCGCGAAAGCACAGGCAGCATTCCAGCGCGCAGACTCTGTGGGCCAGCGCCGGATGGCCGCGCTGCATGGCGGTCGCCGTGACAAACTGGAGATCAGCCCGAACCTCTGGGCTGGCGTGGGACTGGTGCGCAGCGGCGCCGGGACAGCACTGGTTGGCGATGGCCCGACCGTTGCCGCCCGCATTAAAGAGTATGAAGCGCTGGGCATCGAGACCTTTATCCTGTCCGGCTATCCGCACCTGGAAGAGGCTTATCGCGTCGGCGAACTGCTGTTCCCGCATCTTGATCTGCAGGTTCCGCTGGTGCCCCAGCCGCGCGTAGTGCAGGCACATGGTGAAGCGGTCGCCAACGATTTTACCCCTGAGAAGAAAGTCGCTCGCGGCTAAGGAGAGGAGCATGGCCAGAACCCGAAAACGCCTTGCTGATATGCTGGTGCCGTGGCTGCTGCCGATTGTACTGGTCGTGGTATGGCAGATCGCCTCACAAACCGGCTGGTTGTCCAACCGTATTCTGCCCGCGCCGGAGAAGATCATGACTACCTTCTGGCAACTCACCGCCAGCGGCGAACTCTGGCAGCATCTGGCGATCAGCAGCTGGCGGGCGTTAATCGGTTTCAGCATCGGCGGTTCTATCGGTCTGGTGCTCGGCCTGATTACCGGCATCTCCAGAACCGGTGAACGCCTGCTGGATACCTCGGTACAGATGCTGCGCAACGTGCCCCATCTGGCCCTGATCCCGCTGGTGATCCTCTGGTTCGGCATTGATGAGTCGGCCAAAATCTTTCTGGTGGCGCTGGGTACCCTGTTTCCTGTCTACCTCAACACCTATCACGGCATCCGCAATATTGATCGCGGGCTGGTCGAGATGGCGCGCAGCTATGGGCTTTCCGGCTGGAGCCTGTTTATTCAGGTAATTCTTCCCGGTGCGTTGCCCAACATCATGGTCGGGGTACGTTTCGCACTGGGGCTGATGTGGCTGACGCTGATTGTCGCCGAAACAATCTCCGCCAATTCGGGCATCGGCTATCTGGCCATGAACGCCCGTGAGTTTCTGCAGACCGACGTGGTAGTGGTTGCCATTATTCTGTATGCCCTGCTCGGCAAACTGGCGGATGTTGCTGCACTGCTGCTGGAACGTGTCTGGCTGCGCTGGCATCCCGCTTATCAACTGAAGGAGGAGAACGCATGAGCCAGACTTTTTCACCGGCCCGCCTGAACAGCGGTACGCCGGTTGGCGTAAACAGCGTCAGTAAACACTATGGCAATCGCACGATTCTCAACGGCATCGACCTGCATATTCCCGCCGGTCAGTTTGTGGCCGTGGTGGGTCGCAGTGGCTGTGGCAAAAGTACCCTGCTACGTCTGCTGGCCGGACTGGAGCAGAGCACCAGCGGTGAACTGCTGGCGGGGAATGCGCCACTGGCGTCGGCGCAGGACGATACTCGCCTGATGTTTCAGGATGCGCGACTGCTGCCGTGGAAAAAGGTGATCGACAACGTCGGGCTTGGCCTGCGCGGACGTGAATGGCGCAGCGCGGCGAGAGAGGCGCTGTCGGCAGTGGGACTGGCCGATCGGGCTGACGAATGGCCCGCAGCCCTCTCCGGCGGCCAGAAACAGCGCGTGGCGCTGGCCAGAGCACTGATCCACCGGCCTGGTCTTCTGCTGCTGGATGAACCACTGGGCGCCCTGGATGCCGTCACCCGCATTGAAATGCAGGACCTGATAGCGTCGCTGTGGCAGCAGCACCATTTTACCGTGCTGCTGGTCACGCACGATGTCAGCGAGGCCGTTGTGATGGCGGATCGTGTCCTGTTGATCGAAGAGGGTAAAATCGGGCTGGACCTGCTGATCGATCTGCCACGTCCGCGACGGCGGGGATCGGCACGGTTGGCCGAACTGGAAGCGGAGGTGCTGGAACGGGTGATGCAGCGTACGGCACCGGTACCACCGGTACATTACGCGCAGCAGCGTTAAAAAAAGGCGGAGGCCGTCTCAGACGCTCCGCCTTTTTGCTATCAGGCGTTCAGGGCGCGACTGATTTTCTCGTAGAGGTCACCCGAAAGATTATCCAGCGCCAGCAGCTGCTCAAGCGCCTGACGCATCAGCGCCTGACGCTCTTCGTCGTAACGTTTCAGACGAATCAGCGGCTCCACCATCCGTGCCGCGACCTGCGGGTTGCGGCTGTTCAAATCGGTGAGCATCTCGACCAGGAATTTATAGCCGCTACCGTCCCGGGCGTGGAACGCGGCCGGGTTAGCGGAGGCAAATGCGCCAATCAGCGAACGAACGCGGTTCGGATTGCTCAGAGTGAAAGAGCGATGGTTCAGCAGATTACGCACATTGCGCATCACGTTCGCGGCCGGGCTGGTCGCCTGCAGCACAAACCACTTATCCATCACCAGACCATCCTGATGCCAGCGCTCATCATACGCCGCCAGCAGCGCATCACGACACGGCAGCTGTGCCGCCACAGCAGCAGAAAGTGCCGCCAGCGCATCGGTCATGTTAGTCGCCTGCTCATACTGCGTCTGCACCAGCTTATCCGCCAGCTGCGCATCGCTGAAGGCAAGATAGGTCAGGCAGACATTTTTCAGGCTGCGCTGGCCGATCGCGTGATGTTCCACGCGGTATTCAGGCTGCTGACTGGCGTTGTAGATGGCAAAAAACTCATCGGCCAGTTCGCGGGCCAGCGTGCGCTGCAGCGCATCGCGCACCAGCGCAATCGCCTGCGGATCGATGGTATCGAACAGTTCGGCAATCTCGTTCTCTGACGGCAGCGTCAGGATCAGCGCGGTCAGCGCCGGGTCGCTGTCGGTATCGAGCAGCACCGCACGGAAAGCGTCGGCCACATGCAGCGGCAGTGACAGATGCTGGCCCTGCTGATAGCGGGCGACGTTCAGCCGGATATAAGTTGCCAGCAGGCTCTGCGCCGCATCCCAGCGGGAAAAGTCGTTACGGGCGTGACGCATCAGGAAGGTCAGCTGTCCATCACTCCATTTATAGTCGAGCTTCACCGGCGCAGAGAATTCGCGCAGCAGCGACGGCACCGGCTGGAAGTAGACGTTGTCGAAGATAAAGGTCTGGAACTCCTCGGTGACATTCAGCACCGAAGAGACCGGATGACCGTTATTCTGCAGCGGGATCACCTTGCCTTCGCCGTCATAGAGCTCGATATCCAGCGGAATATGCAGCGGCAGCTTCTCTTTCTGATCGGCGGTCGCCGGGGTGTGCTGCGTGACGTGCAGCGTATATTGCTCCAGCTCCGGATTATAATCGTCGCGCACCGTCAGCACAGGTGTACCCGACTGACTGTACCAGCGGCGGAACTGCGAGAGATCCACGTTTGAGGCATCTTCCATCGCCTGTACGAAATCGTCACAGGTGGCGGCGCTGCCGTCGTGACGATCAAAATAGAGCTTCATGCCCTTCTGGAAATTCTCTTCACCTAGCAGGGTGTGCATCATGCGGATCACTTCTGATCCTTTCTCATACACCGTCAGGGTGTAGAAGTTGTTCATCTCCATGACCTGATCCGGACGGATCGGGTGCGCCATCGGGCTGGCATCTTCGGCGAACTGCGCACCGCGCACGATGCGCACGTTGTCGATGCGGTTTACCGCGCGCGAGCCCAGATCGGAACTGAACTCCTGATCGCGGAACACCGTCAGCCCCTCTTTCAGGCTGAGCTGGAACCAGTCGCGGCAGGTGACGCGGTTGCCGGTCCAGTTGTGGAAATATTCGTGGCCAATAACCGCTTCAATCCCCAGATAATCTTTATCCGTCGCCGTTTCCGCTTTCGCCAGCACATATTTGGCGTTGAAGACGTTCAGCCCTTTGTTCTCCATCGCGCCCATATTGAAGAAGTCGACCGCCACGATCATAAAGATATCGAGGTCATACTCCAGTCCGAAACGCTCCTCATCCCACTTCATGCTGCTTTTCAGCGAGGTCATCGCCCAGTCAGCCCGATCCAGATTGCCGCGATCGACAAAGATCTCCAGGGCCACATCACGGCCTGAACGGGTGGTGAAGCTGTCGCGCAGAACGTCGAAGTCACCCGCCACCAGCGCAAACAGGTAGCAGGGTTTCGGGAACGGATCTTCCCACTTCACCCAGCTGCGGCCCTGCTCATCGCGGCCGCTGTCGATACGGTTCCCGTTGGAGAGCAGAAACGGATAGCGCTCACCGTCGGCATAAAGTGTGGTGGTAAAGCGGGCCAGGACGTCCGGCCGATCGAGATACCAGGTAATATGACGGAAGCCTTCCGCCTCGCACTGGGTGCAAAGCGCCTCGCCCGATTTATAAAGCCCTTCCAGCGCGGTGTTCTGGTCCGGATGAATGTCGTTGACGATTTTCAGGGTGAAGCTGTCCGGCAACTGGCTGATAATCAGCGCGCCCTCTTCTTCCCGGTAGGCGGTCCAGGGCTGCCCGTCGATCTCCAGCGCAATCAGCGTTAAATCTTCGCCGTCCAGACGCAGCTCAGCCTGGCTGTCGCCCAGTCGTTTAACCTGGCTGATGGCTGTGACCTGCGTGGTCGACGCATCCAGCTCAAAGGTTAAATCAATGTCAGTAATGGTGTAATCAGGCGCACGATAGTCGTGGCGATACTTGATTTGGGGCTGTTGCGTCATATTGCGTCTCGCGTTGTTATAAGTTTACCGGCAAAGTCTAAGCTTGTTACTACAAGCTTGCCACGCACAAAGCACCGGAATGATTAAATGGATACAGTTTGTTAACAAAGGCACAGATTGGCCTCGACCCGCCCGACTGAAATATGCTGTGATCGGCTTCAGATAGTGAATTATACTTTTGCGTCTTTATGACTGTGTACAACACCGGGCTCTGCGCCACCGAACAGGATGCTGAAACGCGCCATGACAGGACATGCTTCTCCGATACTGACCTCGCTGCTGGATACGGATGCCTATAAGCTCCATATGCAGCAGGCCGTTTTCCACCGTTATTATGATGTTACGGTGAAGGCGGAGTTTCGCTGCCGCGGCGATGAACAGCTGGGTCTCTACGCTGACGAAATTCGTGACGCGATCACCACCATGCAAAACCTGGCGCTGACTGATGACGAAGCGACATGGTTGTCTCGCCTTCCCTTTTTCCGCCAGGACTATCTTCACTGGCTGCGCCAGTTTCGTTATAACCCGCGCCAGGTTGAAGTCCGTAATCATCACGGCGTGCTGGATATCCGCATCCAGGGGCCGTGGCGTGAAGTGATTATGTGGGAGGTGCCGTTACTGGCGCTGATCAGCGAGATCGTGCACCGTCATCGCACGCCGCAGGTCACCACCCAGCAGGCGGTCGACCATCTGCAACAGAAACTCAGCGCCTTTAAAACGGAGGTTGCTGACCTTGATATGTCACGCTTCCGCCTGATGGATTTTGGCACCCGTCGCCGCTATTCACAGGATGTGCAGGAGGCCATTGTCTCTACGCTGAAGCAGGATTTTCCGTGGCTGATTGGTACCAGTAACTATGATCTGGCCCGTCGTCTGTCACTGACGCCGGTGGGCACCCAGGCGCATGAGTGGTTCCAGGCGTTTCAGCAAATCAGTCCGGTGCTGGCCAACAGCCAGCGTGCGGCGCTGCAGGCGTGGCTGGATGAGTATGATGACCAGCTGGGCATTGCCCTGACGGACTGTATTGCAATGGATGCATTCCTGCGTGATTTCGGGCCGGTCTTTGCCAATCGCTATCAGGGATTGCGCCACGACTCCGGCGATCCGGTTGAATGGGGAGAGAAAGCGCTCGCCCACTATCAGAAACTGGGTATTGATCCCCTCAGCAAAAACCTGGTTTTTTCAGACAACCTGAACCTCGACAAAGCGCTGACGCTTTATCGCCATTTTGGTCAGCGAACCAACGTGGTGTTTGGCATCGGAACCCGCCTGACCTGCGACATTCCGGGCGTGACGCCGCTGAATATCGTCATCAAACTGGTGCAGTGCAACGGCAAGCCGGTAGCGAAGCTCTCAGACAGCCCGGGTAAAACAATCTGTCAGGATAAGGCCTTTGTCCGCGCCCTGCGTAAAGCCTTCGATCTGCCTCTGGTGAAAAAAGCGAGCTGAATCCTGCTTAATCGGGGCGTTGATGCGCCCCGCCTCTGCTGTAATAAATCCGCTTTCCCCCTGAATTTTGCTTGTTTCCTGAAGACTCGCAAGTAACATAGCAAAACCCCGGATGGGGCAACTTTTTACTCACTTCTTCTATATAGAGAGATATTTATGAGCGTAGTGCCTGTAGCGGATGTACTGCACGGTCGCGTCGCGGTTGACAGTGAAGTCACCGTACGTGGTTGGGTGCGTACCCGAAGAGATTCAAAAGCCGGTCTTTCCTTCATCGCCGTCTACGATGGCTCCTGCTTTAATCCCGTTCAGGCTGTCGTCAATAATTCTCTGAATAATTATCAGGATGAAGTGCTGCGTCTGACCACAGGCTGTTCCGTTATCGTCACCGGTAAAGTGGTGGCCTCGCCGGGTCAGGGCCAGGCTTTTGAGATTCAGGCGACCGGTCTGGAAGTGGTTGGCTGGGTCGAAGATCCCGACAGCTACCCGATGGCGGCGAAACGCCACAGCATCGAGTATCTGCGTGAAGTGGCGCACCTGCGTCCGCGCACTAATCTGATCGGTGCGGTCGCCCGCGTCCGTCATACGCTGGCGCAGGCGCTGCACCGCTTCTTCCATGAGAACGGCTATTTCTGGGTCTCTACCCCGCTGATTACCGCCTCCGATACCGAAGGTGCCGGGGAAATGTTCCGTGTTTCCACGCTGGATCTGGAAAACCTGCCGCGTAACGATCAGGGCAACGTTGACTTCAGCGAAGATTTCTTTGGTAAAGAGGCCTTCCTGACCGTCTCGGGTCAGCTGAATGGCGAAACCTACGCCAGCGCCCTGTCGAAAATCTACACCTTCGGCCCGACGTTCCGCGCAGAAAACTCTAACACCAGCCGTCATCTGGCGGAATTCTGGATGCTGGAGCCGGAAATTGCGTTTGCCTCGCTGGATGATGCGGCCGACCTGGCGGAAGCCATGCTGAAGTATGTCTTTAACGCGGTACTGGAAGAGCGCGCCGATGATATGGCCTTCTTTGCCGAGCGCGTAGACAAAGAAGCGGTAGAACGCCTGCAGCGCTTCATTACCACCGATTTCGCGCAGGTCAACTATACCGATGCGGTCGAGATCCTGATGAACTGCGGTCAGAGCTTCGAAAACCCGGTTTCCTGGGGCATCGACCTCTCTTCTGAGCATGAACGCTATCTGGCTGAGAAACACTTCAAAGCGCCAGTCGTGGTGAAAAACTATCCGAAAGACATCAAGGCATTTTATATGCGCCTGAACGACGATGGTAAAACCGTAGCGGCAATGGACGTTCTGGCGCCGGGCATCGGTGAAATCATTGGCGGTTCACAGCGTGAAGAACGTCTGGATGTGCTGGATGCGCGACTGGAAGAGATGGGCCTGAACAAAGAAGATTACTGGTGGTATCGTGACCTGCGTCGCTACGGTACCGTGCCACATTCTGGCTTCGGTCTGGGCTTTGAACGTTTAATCGCCTATGTCACCGGCGTACAGAATGTCAGGGACGTTATTCCCTTCCCACGTACGCCACGCAACGCGAGTTTCTAAGATTAAGCATTAAATATAAGAAATTCATATATATAAGGAGGTCGGCACTGCCGGCCTTTTTTTATTTTTATAAATTTTGAGTTGTCTCACAAAGTTCCGTATTTTTTACATTTTGTAATACATATTTTCCTTTGGAAACCAGATTACGAGTTTAGTAGCATTTTCGCGCTAGAATTACGGCGGGGGGGATGGAAAGATGCGTGCAGACACAGGAAGACACCAAACTTCGCTCAGGGTTCCGTAAAGATTTCCTGACGGCAGTGGCAGGTGTACAAATAACTCCAATGAGGGTAATGAATAATGATGAAGCGCAATATTCTTGCAGTGGTTATCCCTGCTCTGTTAGCCGCCGGCGCAGCAAACGCTGCAGAAATCTATAACAAAGACGGCAACAAACTGGACCTGTACGGTAAAGCTGTTGGTCTGCATTACTTCTCAGATGACGACGGCAACAACGGTGACAACTCTTATGTTCGCTTCGGCTTCAAAGGCGAAACCCAGATCAACGATCAGCTGACCGGTTACGGCCAGTGGGAATACAACATTCAGGCGAACAACTCTGAAGGTTCTGACGCACAGGACGGCAACAAAACCCGTCTGGGCTTTGCCGGTCTGAAATTCGGCGATGCTGGCTCAATCGACTACGGCCGTAACTACGGTGTGGTCTACGATGCAATCGGCTGGACCGATATGCTGCCAGAGTTCGGTGGCGATTCAGGATATTCAGATAACTTCATGAACGGCCGCAGCACCGGCCTGCTGACCTACCGTAACACCAACTTCTTCGGCCTGGTTGATGGCTGGGACTTTGCCCTTCAGTATCAAGGTAAAAACGAACGTGACTCTATTCGTCGTTCCAATGGCGACGGCTATGGTGTATCTACCACCTACGTTTCTCCAATCGGTGTAGGCTTCGCAGCGGCATATAGCAGCAGCGACCGTACTGATGCGCAGGCAGCCGGTGCACAGACTACCATCACGCCTAGCGCCGCAAATGGCGGTGGTGCTGCATTTACCAACGTGACCGGTCAGGGCGCAGGCAAACGTGCTGAAAACTGGGCAACTGCTCTGAAATACGATGCGAACAACGTGTACCTGGCTGCAATGTACGGCGAAACCCGTAACTCAACACCAATTACCACTACCGGTACACTGGCTAACGGTAACGCTTTCTCAACAACTGGCTTTGCTAACAAAGCGCAGAACATTGAGCTGGTTGCACAGTATCAGTTCGACTTCGGTCTGCGTCCATCCCTGGCCTACGTACAGTCTAAAGGCAAGGATATCGAAGGCGTGGGCGATGCTGACCTGGTCAAATACTTCGACGTTGGCGCGACTTACTACTTCAACAAAAACATGTCTACCTACGTTGATTACAAAATCAACCAGCTGGATGACAACAACCGTCTGAATCTGAATACAGATGACGTTGTGGGTGTTGGCCTGGTTTACCAGTTCTAATCCTGCTTCAGCATGTTAAAAAACGGGGCTCTGGCCCCGTTTTTTTATGGCTGCGATTCCCGATATCAGCCTTTTACGCCACCTTTCCCACTGCATTCTCACGCTGACCTCCCCGTCACGTTATATGTCGCGCAAAATGCAGGAATTTGTCTCGCAAACGGTTGGCATTTGCCCGGTCGGGCGCTAACCTGAGAGTCCTCTTGCTTACGTTCACGCTAATGGACCTGACACATGTTTGAATCGATCTCTGCGGCACCCGCCGATCCTATTCTTGGGCTGGCCGATCTGTTTCGTGCCGATGACCGCCCTGAAAAAATCAATCTGGGTATCGGCGTTTATAAAGACGAAACCGGCAAGACTCCGGTGCTGACCAGTGTTAAAAAGGCTGAGCAATACCTGCTGGAAAACGAAACCACAAAAAACTATCTCAGCATTGACGGTCTGGCGGATTTCGCCCGCTGCACCCAGGCCCTGCTGTTCGGCAATCAGAGCCCGCTTATCGCTGCCAGCCGCGCACGCACCGCGCAGACGCCGGGCGGTACAGGCGCACTGCGTGTTGCAGCCGATTTCCTTGCTACGCAGACCACGGTGAAGCGGGTCTGGATCAGCAATCCAACCTGGCCGAATCATCACAACGTGTTTAACGCTGCCGGTCTTGAAGTCTGTGACTATCACTATTACGACGCAGAAAGCCATTCGCTGGACTTTGAAGGAATGATCGCGTCGCTGCAGCAGGTTCAGCCGGGTGATGTGGTGCTGTTCCACGGCTGCTGCCATAACCCGACCGGGATTGACCCGACCGCAGAGCAGTGGCAACAGCTGGCGCAGCTCTCTCAGGCCAATGGCTGGCTGCCGTTATTCGATTTCGCCTACCAGGGCTTTGCCCGCGGTCTGGAGGAAGACGCAGAGGGTCTGCGCATCTTTGCCGCCTCACATCAGGAGCTGATCGTTGCCAGCTCTTACTCCAAGAACTTTGGTCTTTACAACGAGCGCGTGGGTGCCATCACGCTGGTGGCAGCGGATGCTAACGTAGCCGATACCGCGTTCAGCCAGGTGAAATATACTATCCGCTCCAACTATTCCAACCCACCGGCTCACGGTGCGGCGGTGGTCGCCACGATCCTGGGCAATGACACGCTGCGCACGATCTGGGAACAGGAGCTGTCGGATATGCGTCAGCGCATCCAGCGCATGCGTCAGCTGTTTGTAAACACCCTGGCGGAAAAAGGCGCACAGCGCGATTTCAGCTTTATTATTAAACAGAACGGTATGTTCTCGTTCAGCGGCTTAACCAAAGAACAGGTGATTCGCCTGCGGGAAGAGTTTGGCGTCTATGCCGTCAACTCAGGCCGCGTGAACGTGGCGGGCATGACGCCAGACAATATGTCGGCGCTGTGTGAAGCGATTGTCGCCGTGCTGTAACGCAGACGACGAAACAAAAAATGGGCCGGATGGCCCATTTTTTTATGGCAGGAAAAAGGCGTTTTTTTACTGCAGGAAAGGGTTGCTGATGCGTTCATGACCCAGCGTGGAGATCGGGCCGTGACCGGGCAGAAACGTCACATCATCGCCCAGCGGCAGCAGTTTGCTGCGGATAGCCGCGATTAACTGCTGGTGATCGCCCTGCGGGAAGTCAGTGCGCCCGATGCCGCCATTGAAAATGACGTCACCGGAGATCAGCAAGCGCCCCGGACGATCAAAGAACACAACATGTCCGGGCGAGTGTCCCGGACAGTGCAGCACCTCCAGCGTGGTCAGACCGACCTGCACGCTCTCGCCCTCTTCCAGCCAGCGATCGGGGGTAAAAGGCGCGCACTCTTCCAGTCCGAACATCCGGCTCTGCGTGGGCAACGCCTCCAGCCAGAAAGCATCGCGCTTTTGCGGCCCCACAATCTGAATATCATAGAAGGCAGCCAGCTCCACGGCGGCCCCGACATGATCCAGATGGCCATGCGTCAGCAGGATCTGAGCGGGTTTGAGACTAAGCTGTTCCAGCGTTTGCTTAATCAGTTCAGCATCGCCGCCAGGGTCGACCAGCGCGGCTTCACGCGTGGTCTCGCACCAGATAACGGAACAGTTCTGAGCAAACGCTGTAACAGGAATAATGTGATAATTCATAACGCTCCATGACCGGCTCACGCAGCGTTGCCGGTGTCGTTACCAGTGCCTGACCGGCCCGGTGTCAATGTGCACAAAGTTACTGCGGGGGTAATATCCTACACCACCGGCGCGCAGAGATAACGCCGCTTTGCGTACATTCGCTAACGAAACCCCTTCAATATGAAAATCCATCGCCTGACCTTTGGTGTGATAGCTGTGCTTTGCTACCCCAGGGCCGCTCTCGCGCAGCATGTTATTGGTGGCCAGAGAGCGATAGCCCGACACCAGCTGGATCGGCTTGCGCATGCCCAGCAGGGCCTGCAGACGGAAAATCTGGTCAAACAGATGGGGGTCGATGCTTTTGACTTTGTTGGCGCGATAGTCCCGGAAAAAGTGATTTAATCGTGACAACTCATCCTTGTCGTAACTCTTACCATTAAAAAACTCAGTTTTAAGGGTTTCACCGGTGTGAAGGTTATTGAGCATCAGCACACGCGGACGAGACGTTGAAAGCGAGGCCCTGGCAGAAGCTGGCAGGAGTGCCAGTCCGGCGGCGGCGCTACTGCAGAGCAGTAGTTTGCGACGAAGAGAATCAATAGTAGACATGTAGCGGATTACCTGAGAGTCAAGCCATAGTCATGTGCAAAAAGCGCACAGGCCGAACCATAACTTTCTCTCAGTGGAGCGTCAACCCACCTGCCCGCAGTTTGCGAGGCGACCCGCACCGGGATCGCCTCTGGCTGCCTCTTCTCCCTGCACCGCTAACGATGCAAAATCAATCACTAGAGCAGCAATTGCTCTGCGCGGCTCAGCGCCTGGCTGCCCGAACGCGCCGTATCATCATAATTGTAAATATCTGTGCGGAACTGCGGTTTGCCATCATCCGCGACCCATGCCGTCAGATAGTAAAGATTGACCGGTATGCGGTGGCGAATCGGCACATAGCGCGTATCGCCCTCTTTCAGGGTGCTGGAGATGCGGGAGTCATTCCAGCCTGCATCCTGCAGCAGCAGACCCGCCAGTTCGGAGGCCTTGTTCACCCGCACACAGCCTGAGCTGAGCGCACGGATATCGCGCTGGAACAGGTTATGGTTGGGCGTGTCATGCAGATAGATCGCATCCGAGCTGGGCATATTGAATTTATAACGTCCCAGCGCGTTGGCCTCACCCGGTGCCTGAATCAGCCGGTAAGGAAATGAAGAGGCGGTCACCATACGCCAGTCGATCATGCTGGGATCGATCACTTCGGCGTCCGCGCTCCAGCCCGACAGCAGGGTGTAACCATGCTTGTAGAGATAGGTCGGATCCTGCTTCACTTTGGGAATGATATCCTTGCGCACCAGCGTCGTCGGCACGTTCCACGGCGGATTCAGCACCACATTATTCAGCGCGCTGCGCATCAACGGCGTTTTACGATCGGGACGCCCGACGATAACCCGCGAGGAGAGAATCTTATTGCCGTTGTTGTAGTAGATCAGCGAGTAGTTGGCGATGTTGACCATGATGCCGTTGTGCATATCGTCCGGCAGCAGACGTAGTCGCTGAATATTCAGCGCCAGCAGCGAGGCGCGCATCTGCGGGGAGACGTTGAGCCACTGCCGCGTTCTGGCCCCGATAGCGCCATCGCCATCCAGTCCCTGCCACTGCTGGAAACGCTTCACCGCCGCCACCAGCGTCTCATCGTAAATATTGGCCGTGTTGCCGTCCAGCGTCTGACTCTGGACGTTGCCGGGCGACTGCGGCGCAGGGGAAATCAGATTGCTGATCGGCGCGGCAGACGGGCTGACCGCCACCGGCTGGTCGCTGTGCGTCACCGGCGAAGAGGCGACCGGCACCGCATCGTCATCGGGTGCCGGTGCATTCACCTGCGCCGTTAACATGCCGCTGCGCTGCAATATTTCCCGCAGCGCCGGTACATCAGCGCTGACCTGACCCGGACGCAGCGTTTCACTGCTTTTCAGCTGTGGCCAGGGCTCCCGGTCGCTGAGCAGCGTCTTCAGCGCGGCGTGCATCAGCTTATACTGGGGATGCTGCGGCTGCAGTGAGGCGATAAAGTGGCTGGCCGCTCCGGCATTGACCGCATTCTGCCACTGATTGACCACCGCAACCGACGGCTGCGTCAGTCGGTAGGGAACGTTGCTATAGAGCCAGGTCTCCCCCTGGGTCGGGACGCTGGAGACGAACTGCAGATAACCCAGCATCGCATCAGAGAGCGTGACATCCCGCGCAAACCCGGTAATCGCCGGGTTAGTCAGACGCTCAATCCAGCGGGTGAACTGCGGTTGAACGCCGGACAGCGCCACCTCGGCCAGCTGCTGCTGAAACTTCTCCACCGCCTGAGTATCCTGCCAGAGCGGCTGCATATTGCGTGAGGCGTAGAGCGCCGCCAGCGGCGCCTGATAAAACGGCTGATCGGCGCTGGAAAAAGCCTGGCGGATACGTTGCTGACTTTCAGAGACGGAGAGTGCCGCATGCGTTTTGCCGGGCAGCGCAGCGATAATCGCAGCCTGTGGTAGCGTAAATGGAACAGCTGTTAGCGCCAGCGCTAACAATGATATAACGCGATGATGATTAACCTTTTTTACCAGCAACATCCCTGCCCCCTTATCTTCTCAACTCCGCAGCGTTCCCTGTAACGACTGCGTTCGGGCTCCTACTCATAATGTTGAGTATACAAACAAAAACGGCATTTGCCTCCTGTGACAAATGCCGTGACCAGATTAACCAATGGTTCAGTTTTTGACTACGTTTCTGCCCCGGAATTTTCAGCGGTTAAATCGGGTAACGCATCCACGTCGCTTCCCGGCCGTACCGGTGAGGGATCGGCGGCAAAACCACGCAGCCCAACCACATGAACGTGCTCAGTGTTATTGAACACTTTACGCACCAGTTTGTAGGTCGTGCCTTTCTCCGGGCTGATGTTTTCTGGTGCGGCAATGACCAGCTGCATCTCCAGTCGCTCACACAGCTCAAACAGCGTAGCGATGGAACGGGCATCCAGTCGCGCCGCCTCGTCGAGGAACAGCAGACGGCAGGGCGAAATGTCTTTGCCGCGCAGACGGCGTGACTCCTCTTCCCAGCTCTGCACCACCATTACCAGAATGGACATACCGGTACCGATCGCCTCACCGGTTGACAGCGCGCCACTCTCTGCGCGCAGCCAGCCATCCGATCCACGGTTAACTTCCACTTCCATCTCCAGATAGTTGCGGTAGTCCAGCAGCTCTTCACCGATGGTCTGCGGCGTGCGCTGCCCCATGTCGATATGCGGGTTCAGGCGCTGATAAAGTTTCGCCAGCGCCTCCGAGAAGGTCAGGCGGTTGCTGTTAAACAGATCCTGATGCTGTTCATGCTCTTCCGACAGGGTATCCAGCAGCATCGCGTGGGTTTCACGCACGTTCACGTTGAGCCGCACGCTGCGGACCTGACCGAAGCTGACGGTCTGCAGGCCCTGGTTAAGCTGGCGAATACGGTTCTGCTCGCGCTGAATGGTTTTGCGAATGATATTCGCCGCACTGCGGGAGCTGATCGCCAGCGTCTGCTCACGCGCAGTCAGCTCTTCGGTCAGCCGGTTCAGCTCGATTTCCATCTGCTCGATCGCTTCTACCGGATCGTCCGTGCGGATAATATCCTGACGGATACGCTCGCGCAGATGCTGGTAGACCGCAATAAAGAACTGAATTTTCCGTTCCGGACGTTTCGGATCTTCCGACAGCCGCAGCACATCGCGCAGATGTTCGTTGTCCGCCACCGCCAGACGCAGCGCACCCAGCGCTTTATCAGACATCGAGCGCAGCTCATCGCCGCTCAGGTAGGCCAGCTCGCGTCGATGCAGACGACGCTCCACGCCATTCTCTTTCACCAGACGCAGCACGGTACACCAGCCCGCTTTCGCACTGACGACCTGTTCACGCACCTGATGATAATTTCGCTCCAGCTGGCGCAGTCGCTTCTGCAGGTTTTCCATCTCCGCTTCACAGAAGGTCAGCTGTTTCTCCAGCTGGTTACGGCGGGCGCGGTTGTGGCTCAGAGCCGTGTAAAGCTCATCGCGACGCACGCGTGCGCGCGCTTCTGCGCTGCTATCGGCCTGAACGCCGATAGCCTGCATCTCCTGCTGCAACTCTTTCAGCATGTCGCGTTTAGCATCCCAGGCGCTCTTCAGCGAGGCGAGCACCTGGTTGTACTGCGTGAGCTGGGCCTGATGCTCACGCAGGCGATCGCGACAGCGGCTGCGTTCGCTTTCCGCCTGCTCCAGACGCTGGCGCAGCTTATCGCTGAGATCATTGTTGCCGTTGAGCATGCCCGCAGAGTCTTCATAGCTGAAGTGTGCGCGGCGCTGTACCACTTCGGTCAGGGCAAAAGCCTGCTGACGTGCGCTGCGCTGCTGCTGCTGCGCCTGCTGATAATCGGCCTGAAGCTGCTCATGCTGCTCCGGATCGCTCTGCAACACCGCGAGGATCGGTTCGAGCTTCGCCAGTTTAGCGCCATGCTGATGCAGGAAGCGCGCTGCGTCCTGCGCGGCATCGACCTGCTCACGAATCTCTTCGCAGCGATCGGCCAGGGTATCGTCCAGCAGCAGATTAACGCGAGGCAGCAAACGGTTTAACTGCGACACGCCCTCTTTCGCCAGCTCATACTGCTGACGCTGCTGCTGATTGTTGCTTTCATGCTGATTCAGTGCCCGCTCCAGCTCTCCCCGGCGTGCGCCCAGCTGACGGATCTGCGCCTCTGGATCGTCATCAAAGGCGACGGCCAGATGTGAACCGATAAAACGGCTGAAAGATTGATGCAGACGCTGGGTTTTTTGCACATCGAACGACAGCGTTGCGTAGCGTTCCGCCAGTTTGTCGCGCTCAAGGTGCAGCTGCTCAAGCTGATTCTCACGCGCGGCACGGCCAAACAGCGGGATTTTCGGAAAGCGCGAGTAGCGCCACTGACGATCCGCGACCTTCACGACAACGGCATTCTGCAGCTCATCGACGCTGAAGACGCTGTCATCAAAGGATTGTGGATCCCCTTCGATCAGATAGAGATCTTCCGGGCACTCTTCCAGCCCGTCCAGCATCTCGCGCACCTGCGCAAGATCGGGTACCACAATCGCATGACGTGACGGACCGTAGAGCGCCGAGAAGTAAGGCGCATCATCCAGGGTCACATCATCATAAATTTCAGAGAGCAGGACGCCGCCAAAACGTTCGGCCAGCTGGGTCAGACGCGCATCTTCTGCACCGCCAGGCTGGCTCAGCCGCTCGATTTGCTGCTCGACATCGCGCTTGCTGGCAGCCACTTCGTCGCGCTCGACGGTCGTTTCGCGTTCACGCTCCAGCAGCTGCTGCATATATTCAGTGACATCCTGGCTGCTGTTGAGCGCCTGGCCGGTCTGCTCGCTGAGCTGCGTCAGGATCTCCTGCGCCGCCAGCCAGTGAGGTGCCCGGGCGGTCAGGCTGGTGATGCGCTCACGCAGCTGCTCCAGCTCCTGACGCATCTTCATGCGCTGCTCACCGGCGTCTGATACGCTGCTGTTCAGCTGCTCAATCTGCGCTTCCAGCGCCTGCTGCAGGCCCGCCAGCGCATCGGGTTCGTAGTGCTGCCCCTGACGCTTGCAGAACTCGGCCAGCAGACGCTCCGCCTCATGCTGCTCGCGCAGACGCTGCTCCAGCTCGTTAAGACGCAGACGCAGCGACGAGAGCTGCTCGGCGTGATGACGCTGATTGCTGGCATCGCGCAGCAGTTCGCGGCCGGTCTGCCACGCATCCTGCCGCGTCACGTCACCGGCGATGCTGGTGACCAGCGCCAGCGCCTGCTCAAACTGACTGTGCGCCGCTTCCGCCACGCTCAGCTTCTGTTCCAGATGCAGCAGACGTTCCGTCGCCTCTTCCTCTTTCGCCTGGAAGCTCTCCTGCCAGGCCGCCGCATTATCAATGTTCAGATCGGGCAGCTGGCAGAGCGTCCGGGCACGCTCCAGTGCCTGAAGCGCCTGCTGATACTGGATGGCGCGGGTTTGCTGCACATCAAGCGCCTGCTGGAAATCGGCCAGCTGGCTCTTCAGCTCATCCACTTCCAGTTCGGCCGCTTCGGCGCGGGCTTCGTTCTCTTCCTGAATTTCGCGCGCTTCGGCGACCACTTCAGTCTGCTCTTCCAGCCTCAGCGTCAGATCTTCGATATCCGCGTCGTAGCGTTCAATCTTCTCCTGCTGACGCATCGCGGTCTGCACCAGGTTCAGGTGGTCGCTGGCGGCCTGATAATCGACTTCGAGATCGTTTTCGGCGCCGCTGTGCTCAGCCAGTTCGCGCGCCATTTCGACGTGACGATACTGTTCGGTCGCCAGCTGCTTACGGCTGCTGAACAGCTCGTTGCGCAGCTGCAGCGCGCTGTCGAGGTGCCCCCGGCGCTCGTTGGCGTGACGCATGTAGTCCGCAGAAACATAGCTGGTCGCTTCAGAGATCAGGTGTTTGAAGAGATCGCGGTCAGACTGGGTTACGCGAATCGCTTCCAGCGTCATGCGGTTCTCGCGCAGCGCGGCTTCCATATCCTGGAACGCTTTGCGCACCCCGCTGTTTTCAGGCAGCAGGTAGTCACGCAGTGAGCGGGTAATGGCGCTGGAGATCCCACCATACAGCGAGGCTTCAATCAGGCGATAAAACTTGCTGCGGTCGCTGGCTGAGCGCAGACGACGTGGCACCACGCCGAGGTCAAACATCATGGCGTGATAGTCGGTGACCGAGTTATAGGCGCGGAACTGCACGCCCTCCAGCGCCTCGACACGCTCTTTGACCTCATTCAGCGGCAGTACGCGCGCCTGACGGCTGTTCAGGACTTCCGTCAGCATGTCCGTCGGATTCGTGTCGGTGGGCAGTCCGTGAATACTGAAGGGCTTGATATCGACCTTTTTATCGCGTCCCGCGACCTGCTGCAGACGAACGCCAACCACCACGCGCTGATGACGTGAGTTCACCACATCCAGCATTGAGTAGCAGACCCCGGCGCGCAGTTTACCGTGCAGACCTTTGTCACGGGAGCCGGAGGTGGCACCCGCTTCGGTGGTATTACGGAAGTGCAGCAGCGTTAAATCAGGGATCAGCGCCGTGACGAAGGCCGCCATCGTAGTGGACTTCCCTGCGCCGTTACCGCCTGACAGCGTGGTGACTAACTCATCAAGATCAAAGGTGCGGGCAAAAAAGCCGTTCCAGTTGATCAGCGTAAGCGAACGAAATTTTCCGCGCTCAATCATGCCTGTTCTTCCTCTGCGTTCTCACTCGCGTCGCCTTCCTGCCCTTCACCTTCGTCGGTGTCGACCGGCGCTGTCGCATTTTCCAGTAGCATGGCTTCGCCATCCCGAATCAGGCGAAGCTGCGCTTCACGCGCGTCATCACCGCCGCGCACGTCGGCACCAAAACGGAACACCGATTCAGTGATGCGGAATTTGCTGCTGTCGTTGCCGAAAAACCATACCATGCCGAGGCGACGCAGACGGCTCAGTGAGGCGCGCACTTTCTCCTGCAGTTTGGTGCGATCCAGATCGGAGCCGGTTGAACGCTGGTTAACCAGTTTCAGCAGACGGTTCTCATCCGCCAGGGAGAGCAGCTCGTCATACAGCTCCTGCTGGGTAAAGATCCCTTCATTGGCCAGCCTTTCCGGGCTGAGATAGAGATAGCAGAGGATCTTGCCGACCATCATATCCAGCTCAGACAGGACCGAACGCGGGATCAGCGTGGTTGAACGCGGACGCAGATAGAAAAACCCTTCCGGCGCACGAATTAACTCCACGTGATAGCGGGTGTAAAACTCTTCGAGGAAAGACTGGTAGTCCATCAGAAAAGCGTGGTTATCCAGCTCTTCAATACCGATATGTCGTCCGGCGCGTAACTGGCTGTCCAGCGCAGGAAAAATCGGGTTGGCCAGTGCCTGTGCCAGCTTAACCGGCATCACTTGTTCAATATTTGTCGATGACATGTGCCTGCACCTTGGCTCCGTAATCATTGATGGCTTGCCATTCCACAGGCAAACCGGCTAAATCAGCTTCCGCTACGCCGAGGCGTACCGCCTGGTCGACCACAATGCGCGCCAGATCGAAATGACGGGCGCGTGGATACTGAGCCAGATAGTCGCGCATGACTGACGCAAGGTTGAGCGGTTTCTGTTGCGCTTTATAGACCTGCAGCGCCTCTTCAATCATCGCTGCCAGCTGTTCGCGGATTTCATTGATCTCTTCGTACTCCATCTCCGGAGGCAGTTCGCCCATCACTTCGTCATTCCGCAGCGTCAGCGCCTCGTCGCGCATGTCATACAGGCGGTCGGCGTTGGCGTAGGTCAGTGCCCAGGGAGAATCAAAGTAGTTCTGCACCGACACCCGCAAACGCTGCGCAAAGACGCGGTTTTTATCCATGTCGATGGCGGTACGGATAAATTTGTGGACGTGGCGGTCATAGCCGATCCACAGGTCAATGGCCTGCTGGCCCCAGCTGGTGATTCGGTCGAGCTTGCTTTGCAGATCAAACACCAGCTTATCGACGAAGCCCAGATCGGGACTGTCCAGCGTGGCATCCTGAATGCGCAGCAGGTTTTCCTGAAGTTTGTCTCCTGCGGCTTCCAGCGTATCCTGCAGTTCACGCAGCGTGCCGGACGTTTCAGAGAGCAGCATTTCACAGCTGGAGATCGCCGCGCGCCAGTCTTTGTTCAGCAGTTCGGCGATATCGTTTTTCACCGCCTGCTGCTGTTCATCCATCAGACGTTGGGTCATATCGATGCTGTCGAAGATCTCCGCCACCGAATATTTCAGCGGCGCAAAAACATTGCGGTGCCAGTGAAACTCATCGCCATTTTCCTGAGCAGCATCGGCGGCCCGTTTCAGCTCGCTGGCGACAATTGAAAGCTGCATGGACAAACGCAGCGTCGAAAACTCACGCTGACGGATGTAGTAGTCGGTGATGCCGATCGCCAGCGGCGTCAGACGATAGATGGCGTTGCCTTCGGTCAGCTCGCTGGTAAAACGGTTAAGCAGGCGCTGTCGCACCATATCGTTGATGGCGTTGTTGGCACGAACCAGTACAGTTTCATGGGTTTGTTCGAAAGCTTTACTGACATGGCGAAAAGCATCAATCAGATCGCCCTCGCTCATTTCGCCATCCATCCGCTCACCGTTAAGGGTGGCGATAGCCAGCAAAAAGGCCAGACGTTCCACTGGCAGCGCAAGAGAAAAATCATTTTTGCGTGCCCAGGAGACCAGTTCAGGTACCGTCTGGGAAAATTCACTCATAATTCATCCTTCTGCCCGGGTTTACGCGCGGTTACGTGAATGTAACGCCCTAAGCTCAAAAAGGGTTCCTGACGGCAGTAACGCCGCTCCATCTCAATAATTTCATCGTCACTTTTAGGCTCGCCCTTGGGCGGCTTCATATAGTCGCTGAACACCCGGATACCGGCACGCTGCTCAATCACAAAGCCACACGCTTCAAGCCAGCGATAGACCTGTTCGGGGTCGCGCGGATAGTCAGGCGACAGCGTGCGCTTTTTGCGTTTGGTCAGATTTGTGCGCAGATAGCCGAAGTTTCCCAGCGTCAGGGTGCGCAGTGTCAGGCCGTGCAGATTGTAAAACATCAGCGACATGACGCCGCCCGGCCGCAGCAAATCGAACAACGCCTGCAGCACCGTCTCCGGTTCAGCGACCCACTCAAGCACAGCGTGGAACAATACCAGATCCACCGGCTTATCCAAATGTTCGCCCACCTGCTGAGCGCTAATTTGTCTGAACTGCATGTTGTGGCTCACACCCTGTGCCACCGCATTTTCTTCGGCCCGACGTAGCATTTCACCCGACAGGTCACACAGCAAAACCTGATGGCCCTGCGCAGCGAGTCCGCTGGAGATCTGCCCCACGCCACCGCCGGCATCCAGCACGGAGAGCGGGGATGATGACAGGCTGGGTACGATCTTTTCCAGCTCATCCCAGAGAATGGCCTGGCGTATTTGCCCTTTCGTGGTGCCGTAAATATTTTGCGAAAATTTATCCGCGAGATCGTCAAAGTTACGATCCTGCATGGCATGCGCTCCGGTATGCTGCGGTGAGACTTGTGCTATTTTGTCACAGGCACCAGAAGAATGAACCTTTCATCCCCATCTTCCCTTCCGGGTGCTCTATTTTCGGACAACAGGACGCATTTTTGATGTTATTTACCCTGAAAAAAGTCATTGGCGGGCTGCTTTTACCCCTGCCGCTACTGCTTTCCATGATGGCGCTGGGCATTTTACTGATTTGGTTTACTGAATGGCAGAAAAGCGGCAAAACCGTGATCTCTGTCAGCTGGCTGCTTCTGCTGCTGCTAAGCCTGCAACCGCTGGCCGATCGTCTGCTGCTGCCGCTGGACAGCCGCTATCCGACCTGGAACGGCACGGAGAAAGTGGATTACATTGTGGTGCTGGGCGGCGGCTATACGTTTAATCCAGCCTGGGCGCCCAGTTCAAACCTGCTGAATAACAGCCTGCCGCGCGTGGCGGAGGGCATCCGCCAGTGGCAGCGAAATCCACAGGCCACGCTGATCTTCACCGGCGCGGCCGGAGGCACCAATCCCAGGAGCAGCGCCTGGGTGGCCGCGCAGGTGGCGGAGAGTCTGGGCGTCGCCCATGAACATATTCAGATTCTTGATCGGCCCCGCGATACGGCGGATGAAGCCCTGGCGGTGAAAGCGGTTGTGGGTGGACGTCCCTTCCTGCTGGTCACCTCCGCAAACCATTTGCCGCGCGCCATTCGCTTTTTCCACGCGGTTGGGCTGAAACCGATCGCTGCGCCTGCCAATCAGCTGGCGATCACTTCTCCCCTGAATGGATGGGAACGGGCTATTCCTTCTTCAATCTGGCTGAGTCACAGTGAACGGGCCATCTATGAAACGCTGGGGACACTGCTGCAGCGGCTCAGGGGCGAAAACGTCAGCTCAGCCGAGCCAGGGCAGTAGCTGCGAACGCGCGTAATCGAAACGGGCACGATTGAAGAGGCCGCTCTGAACCATCTGATCGATGCAGTCCCAGAGCTGGTAAACCCATCGCCGCCAGAGAAAGCCTTCGGAAACCGGTGCCCGCTGCAGATAAGTGTGCAGCAGCGCCGTTTCGGCGGGCGAGCCGTCCAGGTGAATCAGATCATATTCACGCGGAGCCCAGAGGATGGTGCCCGGCTGGGTCATCGCGATTAACTGATCGCTGCGGCTGTTTTTCAGCATACTCTGCAGCCGCACATTGCCGTGCACCATCACGCAGGGATCGTCGAAGTCGCGAAACAGCTGCGCCAGCCGCGCCCGGCAGCGAAACAGCACCTGCCGATCGTCCAGCGTAAAGGCGGGCGGCCGCAGATAGCCCAGCGTGGCCCATAATACTTCTACCCGCTGCGCATACCAGGCGGGCCAGCGGTTCTGCTGGGTGCTGTCAACCGTTCCCACCAGGCCGTGACTGTCAAGCCGGTGCCAGGCCAGCAGTCCTTCAACCACCTGTTCACAGAACTGACTCCAGCGTCCGGCATCCCGTGCGGGTGCCTCCGCCGTCACGCCATCCAGGCGTGCCAGTAACAGCATTTCATGCGCGGGAGGCTGCTGGCTCATCACCAGACCATAAACAGCGGGCACGGGGATCAGCCCGGCCTGCCCCAGCAACGCCAGCTTTCTGGCTTCCATCGCGGCCCTACCCTGATGACGAAAATAGCGCGCCACCACGGGCATCGGACGCCCTGCCCGATCGTAGAGCGCATAAAGCCGGGTTGGCGGATGTTCGCTGATGATTTCGAGGCGGCTGATGGTTTCACCCAGCGCCAGCGTGAGTTCCGATTTGAGCTGTTCCATACGGCATCCTCTTCAGATGAAGATCACATTATCCTGAAGGACGTCCGGGCGTTTAGCGGCGGATCAAAATTTACTCTGAAGCGGGGAGACGGACTCCCCGTTTTTTTCAGGCGTGCATCGCCTCGCGGACGCGTTGCAAATCCTCTGGCGTATCGACGCCCACGCTGGGAATCGCTTTCGCAACGGCAACGTGAATTTTCTCGCCGTACCACAGCACGCGCAACTGCTCCAGCAGCTCAATCTGCTCCAGAGGACAGGGCGCCCAGGCGACGTAGCGCCGGATAAAACCGGCACGATAGGCGTAGATGCCAATGTGACGCAGCAGGGTATCGCCGATCACATCGCGCGACGTGGCGTAACGCTCACGATCCCAGGGAATGGTTGCCCGTGAGAAGTAGAGCGCGTAACCTTTCTCATCCATCACGACTTTTACCGCATTAGGATTAAAGGCCTCGTCGGCATCGGTGATAGGTACAGCCAGCGTCGCCATTCCGGCTGACGATCCTGCCAGATTAGTAGCCACCTGACGCACAATCTCAGCCGGGATCATGGGCTCATCGCCCTGCACGTTAACGATGATTTCATCATCGGCAAACTGATATTTTTCGACCACTTCTGCCAGCCGCTCTGTACCGGACTGGTGATCGGCGCGCGTCATGCAGACTTCGCCGCCTGCCGCTTCTACTGCCAGCGCCACGTCAGGATGATCGGTGGCAACAATGACCCGGCTGGCACCCGATTCGCGGGCGCGCTCCATCACATGCACGACCATCGGCTTACCATGAATATCGAGCAGCGGCTTTCCAGGCAGGCGGGTTGAGGCATAACGCGCCGGGATGATGGCGGTAAAACTCATGGATGAATCTCTTCAACAGAGAGCGTGCGCGCTTCCGTTTCCAGCAGCACCGGGATGCCCTCTCTGACCGGGAAAGCCAGGCCGTCAGGTTTGCAGATTAGCTCCTGCTGAGCATTGTTGAAGTAGAGTTTGCCATTACAAACCGGGCAGGCCACGATTTCGAGTAAACGATGATCCATATATCCTCCATCAGGAAGCGAATGCTTGAGGGGTCAAGCATACCATAGCGTGACGCAGGCGGGATGGGGGAAAACATCTTATGCGCCGGCGGCCGTAAAAATCGATCACGTCAGCGTCCAGTGCGCAGGCCATTGATCCCGCAGTGAATCGGGCATTTGCAGAAGAGTAACGCTCTCCGCCCCCTGCCAAGCCGCAAAGCGTTCGATGGCGTACCGGATGTCGGTAACAAATCGCGCCGTGACACGCGTCTCTTCTTCAAGCCAGATGTTTTTAATCTCCAGCTGCCTGGCCTGACGCAGCATACGGGCATCAAGCCGCCCTTTTATCTGCCCGCGATGCAGGATGGGCAAAACAAAATAGCCAAACCTGCGTTTTTCCGCCGGAGTGTAACATTCAATACGGTAGTCAAAGCCGAACAGCTCCCGCGCGCGTTTGCGATCCCACACCACCGGATCAAACGGTGACAGCAGCGCGCTGTGCGTGGCACGAAGAGACGTATCCAGCAGCGGCAAAAGATCACGATGCAGCCACATCGCACCCAGCTCTTTAGCGTTAACGGCGATCAGATCGCCCGCCGCTTCGGCCTCCGCAATAAAAGCGTCCACGGGCGCCCGCTTCAGACGATAGTAATCGGCCAGCCAGGCCGCACGGAAAACGCCTAAGCTGCGGGCGCTGTTCAGCAGCATCTGATGGGTTGCTTCCGCCTCACTGAGGCCATGCTGCGCATCCTGCCACTCTGGCATTACGCGGCTGCGCAGATCGTAGACGCGCTGAAAATTACGCCGTTCAGCGACCATCAGCTCACCCGCGCTGAACAGATTTTCCAGATGGCGTTTATGGGGTTTCCATGCCCACCAGCCCGCTGGCGTCTTAACCGAGGGGGTAAAATCGGCAGCACGCACCGGGCCGTTTTCCCGTATCAGCTGCAGTAATTCCGCTATCTCCTGCTGATGTTCAGCGACCCACTGCGCATTATATTTCCAGCCCAGCCGTTCCGGCGACAGCATGCGATGTCGGAGCAGCCTGTAATCCGATCGGGGAATAAAGCAGGCTTCATGTGCCCAGTACTCAAAAATCTCGCCCCGGGCCAGCGCCTGTTCGAGCCAGACCTGGGGATAGTGACCCAGACGACTGAACAGGACCAGATAAGGGCTGCGGGCCACTACGTGAATGGTGTCGATTTGCAGCAGCGACATGCGGGAGATGCAGTCAATCAGATCCTGATAAACCGCGCGTTTTGCCGGGGCTCGCAGCAGGCCCTGCGCGGCGAGATGAAGGTGGCGTGCCTGTTGTAACGAAAGTGAATGCGGGGTGTTCATCCTCTTCCTTATCAGGCTCTGCCTGAAGGGGGCCGCCGTCAGGACTAGCGGCGGCAGAGTTGTTCGATATCGTCCAGCAGCGGGGTAACAGCGTGACCGGTTAAATGGGCATCCACCGGCAGATACCACCATGCTGGCTGGGCAAAGTCGCGGCACTTCACCGCATCCTTTTCAGTCATCAGTAACTGCTGACTGGTTTGAAGCAGTCGGGTCAGCTCTTCTTTACTGTAGGCGTGATGATCGGCAAAGGCGATCTCTGCCACTGGCGTGATGCCCTGCTGTTTCAGCGTAGTGAAAAAACGGGGAGGATGACCGATGCCGGCCATCGCCACTACCTCACCCAGCTGTTGAGGCAGGCAGGTTTCACCAGTCAGCAGATTAGTCGCCAGGCCGGGCTGAAGCTGCATGGCAATCTCGTCAGGCCCTGCTTCGCCTCCGTTGACGATAACGGCATCCACCTGACGCAGCCGGTCTGCACGTTCCCGCATCGGACCGGCAGGCAACCACCAGCCATTGCCGAAGCGACGCACACCGTCCACTACCACAATTTCCCGGTCGCGCTGCAGCGCATAATGCTGCAGGCCATCGTCCGTAATAATCACATCCAGCGGGCCCTGCGCCAGTAAGGCTTCTATCGCCTGCCGCCGTTTTGGGGCGACCGCAACCGGGGCTGCAGTGCGCTGGGCGATCAGCACCGGTTCATCACCGGCCTGTTCCGTGCTGGTCTGCGCGGTAACCCGCAAAGGATAGCGTTCCGCCTTGCCGCCATAGCCTCGCGAGACGACACCCACCCGCAGACCACGCTGTTGCAATGCAGTGACCAGCCAGATCACGACCGGTGTTTTACCATTGCCGCCCGCCGTTAAGTTTCCGACCACCACCACCGGCAGCGGCGCGCGCCAGCTTTTACGCCAGCCGCGCCGGTAACTCAGACGTATCAGCGCCGTAATCGCCCCATACAGCAGGCTGAAGGGCCACAGCAGCAGCCACAGTGGTGAGCGACCGCTCCAGATACGTTCAATCATTGGCCAAATTGCATCTTATGCAGCTGGGCATAAGCACCGCGCTCTTCCAGCAGCGCCTGATGCGTTCCGCGTTCCACAATCTGACCATCTTCAATCACGACAATCTCATCCGCTTTTTCAATCGTGGAAAGTCGGTGCGCAATGACCAGCGAGGTGCGGTTCTTCTGCAACTCGTCCAGCGCTGACTGAATAGCGCGCTCTGACTCGGTATCCAGTGCAGAGGTGGCCTCATCGAGGATCAGGATAGGGCAATCGCGCAGCAGCGCACGGGCAATCGCAATACGCTGACGCTGACCACCGGACAACAGCACGCCATTCTCACCAATCACGGTGTCCAGGCCTTTGTCCATCTTATTGATGAAGTCCATCGCATGTGCCATGGTAGCCGCCCGTTCGATCTCTTCACGACTGTATTGCTCACTGCGCGCATACGCGATGTTATTGGCGATGGTATCGTTGAAGAGATGCACATTCTGCGATACCAGCGCAACCTGATTACGCAGCGAACGCAGGCTGTACTCACGCAGATCGTGACCGTCCAGAAGGATTTCCCCCTGCTGAATGTCGTAAAAACGGGTGAGCAGGCTTGCCATGGTCGATTTACCGGAGCCGGAACGACCCACCAGCGCCACCGTCTTGCCGGCCGGCAGCGACAGGTTGATATGACGCAGCGCCGGGATATCACGCCCCGGATAGGTAAAGGTCACATCGCGGAATTCGATATCCCCTTTTGCGCGGGTAATTTCACGTGTGCCATTATCCGCCTCCTGCTCGCTGTCCAGAATAGAAAACAGCGTCTGACAGGCCGCCATACCACGCTGGAACTGAGCATTGACATTGGTCAGGGATTTCAGCGGTCGCATCAGCGCGATCATCGAGGAGAAGACGACGGTGATCGTACCGGCGGTCAGGGTATCCATGACGCTTGGGAAGCTGGCGGCATAGAGGACAAACGCCAGGGCCAGCGAAGCGATCAGCTGAATAACCGGATCGGAAATAGAAGATGCCGAAACCAGCTTCATCCCCTGCTGACGCATACGGTTACTGACGCGGGAAAAACGTTCCGTCTCAATTTCCTGCCCGCCAAAGATCAGCACCTCTTTATGCCCTTTCAACATCTGCTCGGCGCTGGTCGTGACCTGCCCCATGGTGTTCTGCATGCTTTTGCTGATTGAGCGGAAGCGTTTAGAGACGGTGCGGATCGCAAAGGAGACGATGGGGGCCAGTACAATCAGGATCAACGACAGCTGCCAGCTGTAGTAGAACATCATGATAAACAGACCAATGATAGAGGCCCCTTCGCGCACCACAGTGACCAGTGCACCGGAAGAGGACGAGGCGACCTGCTCAGAGTCATAAGTAATGCGGGACAGCAGGGTCCCGGTCGACTGCTGATCAAAAAACGACACCGGCATGCCCATCATGTGGCTGAACAGCCGACGGCGAATGTTCATCACGACATTGCCAGAAACCCAGGAGATGCAGTAGCTGGAGACATAGCTGGTTACGCCGCGCACCAGCATCAGGCCGATGACGACTAACGGCATCCACAGCATCACCGAACGGTCAGCTTTACCAAAACCATCGTCCAGTAACGGTTTCAACAGGGAGAGCATTAAGGCGTCGCCCGCAGCATTAATAATCAGGGCGACTGAGGCCACAATCAATCCCGCTTTATTAGGCGCGATCATTGGCCAGAGTCGGCGAAACGTCTGCCACGTAGAGAGATCTTTATCTTGATGCATTATTTATTCACGCTGTTGGAAATAGCCGGCCATTCTACCTGGATTCGCGTTTGACGCCAAACCACTGATGATACCAGCGGGGCATTAATTGCTCACGCAGGCCAGAAACCTGCACCCTGCCCTGCGTAATCCGGAGCGTGATTTGTCCGGACTGCCCCGTATCCAGCCAGCGAAAACCCGCCATCCGGTAGTTTTCCAGCACGCTTTTCGCCGGCATTCGCCAGGCATTATAACGTGCCAGAGAGGCAATAGCGGTGTGGCCTGCGGTCTTGCGCAGCAGCAACGGGGTTGATGAAGTACGACTGCCATGGTGTGGGACCTGCAGGATATCGATGTTTAACGCCTGCTTCTCCAGCGCCACCAGCTGACGTTCCGCCTTCGCTTCGATATCCCCGGTCAGCATCAGCCGGACATGACCATCATCGACGATGATGACACAGGAGTCATTGTTATCTCCCGGCACGGGAGCCGTCAGCGGCCAGACTACCCGGAAGTTAAGCTGCTGCCAGCGCCACTGAGTTCCGCGTACACAGGGCAGATGCGCCTTTTCTCCCAGCGCGCTTCTGATTTGTACGGCTGGCCAGCGTTGCGTGATTGCCGCCAGTCCACCGGTATGATCCAGATGTTTATGACTCAGGATGATCTGTTTTAACTGTAACTGCCTGCGCTCCAGCCATGGAATGATAATCCGGCTACCTGCATCATCGTGCTGCCAGCGTGGTCCGGTATCATACATTATCGCCTCGTTACCCTGACTGATCACCAGGCTGAGACCGTGACCGATATCCAGCATATCAATTCGCCAGCCCTGTCGTGGCGAGGGCTGGCGGCTCAGTATCATCGCCAGCGCCAGCGCACAACTGCTGAACGGCAAAGCGAAGAAGAGCTGCGTACGCCAGAGAATCAGACCGCCCCATACCATGACGGTAAACCAGGCCGTGCCATTCAGTGGCCACCATCCGGCGGGCAGCAGCGTCAGACAATAAAATAGCGCGCGCAGCGAGAGATCGGCTGCCTGCCAGAAGAAGGCCGACAGCGCGGTGCTGGGCAATAACATGGCGAGCGTCACCAGCGGCATGGTGAGAAATGAGACGACAGGAATTGCGACAACATTTGCCAGCAGTGCGGTGAGACTGATGCCGTTAAAAATCGCCACCTGTAACGGCACCATTAAAATCATCATGCCTGCCTGCAGGTGCAGCAGTTGTAAGAGGATCCAGCGTCGCTGATAACGGAACGTCATCGGTAGTGGAAACCAGTGGTACCAGACCAGCAACATGCCGACAGCCAGGAAGGATAGCCAGAAGCTGTCAGAGAGCACGGTTAATGGATCTGTCACCAGCAGCAGCGCACCACAGAATGTCCAGACCTGCCAGCTGTTCAGCTGAACGCCGGCAAACCGGGTGGTCGCCCAGAGCGTCAGTGCCAGTAGCGAACGTGCAGCGGGAGGCTGTGCACCGGAAAGCCAGGTGTAGAGGGCCGCAAAAAGCCAGCTGACGATAAGAGGAAAAAGGTAGCTGATCGCGCGGGCAGGCAGAATAAACTGCACGCCGCGCGCCATCAGCCAGCCGGTGCTGGCGGCCAGTGCGATGTGCATGCCGGATATCGCCATCAGATGTGCAGTGCCGGTATCCCGCAGTAGCTGACGTATCTGTGGACGCATTTCATCCCTGATGCCAAACGCCAGCGCTTCGAGCGTGGCATGGGTAGATGTGGCGCGGTTTCTCTCACGCTGTTTCAGAATAAAATGCCAGCGGGCATCGCAACGTCTGTCCTCCGCAATCTGGCTGAGGATTCGGCCCTGTAGCGGCGTATTATTCGCCAGCGCAAAACGCTGTGCATCGAAATCGCCCTCATTGAGACGGGCATGAACCGGCCGGAGACGAAGCTGCATCGTCCAGCGCTGACCAGGGCAGTAGATTTCCGGGTCAGCGTCGAACCCAATCCAGGCAAAGCGAGGCGGAAAGATCATCCTGCCCTGCTCTGTTAACAGACGAACCCGAATCTGTTTTCGCGCCGTGCGAACCTCGCTGATCTGAACCGTGAAGGCTGCCGGGCGCGCAGAGAGTTGTTCAATATCCCGCACCATCATGCGGGCATCGTTGCAGGCCCACGCCAGCAACAACAGCGCGATAGCAATCAGACGGACGCACGGATATGAGCAGTACTGCAGTAGCAGGCCTGCAAGCATTAGCGCCCCTATCACCTCGCCCGAAGGCAGGTGAGGCATCAGCAGTAAAGGCAGTATGGCGATGATTGCCAGTCGCGCCAGAACGGTCCATGTCAGCATAATCGTGCCCCATCATTCACCCCAGCTATTCTGCGTAAAGACGGGGAAAGAGACAGGAGATGATCGGGGGGATTCGGGATGTCTCGCAAAAAAGGTGTGGCATTACCGTGCAGATGACAGCGCGATGGAAATCAGCCCGACAGGTACATTTCAGGCAAAAAAAAACGACATCCTGAGATGTCGTTTATCTGGTTCGGTATCAGCTTAGCCGTAGATGTTTGCGCGATCACGCAGCTCTTTGCCTGGCTTAAAGTGGGGAACGTATTTCCCTTCCAGATCCACTTTGTCACCCGTTTTCGGGTTACGTCCAGTGCGCGGAGCGCGATAGTGCAAAGAAAAACTGCCGAATCCCCGGATTTCGATACGTTCGCCCTGTGCCAGCGTCGTGGCCATGTGCTCAAGCATCTCTTTTACTGCATCCTCAACGACTTTCGCCGGTATATGAGTATGCTGTCCCGCCAGTCTTTCAATCAGTTCTGACTTGGTCATGTAACCTCCGGTTTATCCCTGTTGGAATGAATGACAGCTTTTACCGAAACCGGGTAGTTTCCTACCCGGTGCTTCAGGTCGATTACTCGCCTTTAGCCGCTTTGAACGCTTCAGCCATGGCGCTGGAGAAATTGCCTTCTTCCTGTTTGGTGTTAACAGTGTTGATGGCTTCTTTCTCATCAGCCTGGTCTTTCGCACGGACAGACAGGCTTACGACACGGTTTTTACGATCAACGCCGGTGAACTTAGCTTCAACGTCGTCGCCAACGTTCAGAACCAGAGTTGCATCTTCAATGCGGTCCAGTGAAGCTTCAGAAGCGCGCAGGTAACCCTCAACGCCGTCTGCTAATTCAACTGTAGCACCTTTAGCGTCAACTGCAGTCACTTTACCGGTGACGATGGCACCTTTCTTGTTCAGAGTGATGTAGTTGTTGAACGGATCTTCTGCCAGCTGTTTAACGCCCAGAGAGATACGCTCACGCTCTGCATCGACCTGCAGTACAACGGCAGCGATTTCGTCGCCTTTTTTGTACTCACGAACGGCTTCTTCGCCAGTCGCGTTCCAGGAGATGTCAGACAGGTGAACCAGACCGTCGATGCCGCCGTCCAGGCCGATGAAGATACCGAAGTCAGTGATTGACTTGATTTTACCTTCAACACGATCGCCTTTGTTGTGCGTCTCAGCGAACAGCTGCCATGGGTTAGATTTGCACTGCTTCAGACCCAGGGAGATACGACGACGCTCTTCGTCGATGTCCAGAACCATAACTTCAACCACGTCGCCTACGTTAACAACTTTAGACGGATGAATGTTTTTGTTGGTCCAGTCCATTTCAGAAACGTGTACCAGACCTTCAACGCCTTCTTCGATTTCTACGAAGCAGCCGTAATCAGTCAGGTTGGTTACACGACCGGTCAGGCGGGTGCCTTCCGGATAGCGTTTAGCGATAGCAACCCATGGATCTTCGCCCAGCTGCTTCAGACCCAGAGAAACACGGGTACGCTCGCGGTCGAACTTCAGCACCTTAACGGTGATTTCGTCGCCCACGTTAACGATTTCGCTAGGATGCTTAACGCGCTTCCACGCCATATCAGTGATGTGCAGCAGGCCATCAACGCCGCCCAGATCAACGAATGCACCGTAGTCAGTGAGGTTTTTAACGATACCTTTAACTTCCATGCCTTCCTGCAGGTTTTCCAGCAGCTGATCGCGCTCTGCGCTGTTTTCGGATTCGATAACCGCACGACGTGAAACCACGACGTTGTTGCGTTTCTGATCCAGCTTGATCACTTTGAACTCAAGCTCTTTGCCTTCCAGGTGCAGCGTGTCGCGCACCGGGCGCACATCTACCAGTGAACCTGGCAGGAACGCACGGATACCGTTGAGCTCAACTGTGAAGCCGCCTTTAACTTTGCCGTTGATAACACCGGTAACAGTTTCAGCGTCTTCGTAAGCTTTCTCCAGCGTGATCCATGCTTCATGGCGCTTAGCTTTCTCACGGGACAGCAGGGTTTCACCAAAGCCGTCTTCCACTGCATCCAGAGCAACATCAACTTCGTCGCCAACCTGGATTTCCAGTTCGCCGGCTGCGTTCTTGAACTGCTCTGCAGGAATTGCAGATTCAGATTTCAGACCCGCATCAACCAGAACGACATCTTTGTCGATAGACACGACGATGCCACGAACGATAGAACCCGGGCGGGTTTCGATTGTTTTTAAGGATTCTTCAAATAGTTGAGCAAAAGATTCAGTCATATTGATAATCTTCAGGATTCTTCAATTTAACGTCCATCTGACTTCATGTCGGATGGGGTTGTTTCACATGCCCTGCACCGGATCCGTGGTACGGGGTGATAAATTCGGTTAAGCCGGAATGCCCAGCTTTTCGCGGGCATAATGTAGTGCTTTTTCAATGACCTGGTCGATAGACATCTCAGTAGAGTCCAGCACCAGTGCATCAGCAGCAGCCACTAAAGGCGCAATGGCGCGATTGCGATCGCGGTCGTCGCGTTCTTTTATCTCGGCTAAAAGGCGGTCAAAGTTAACATTAAAGCCATTATCCTGCAACTGTAGCATACGGCGCTGAGCACGCTCTTCCGGGCTGGCATCAAGGAAAATTTTTACCGGTGCATCCGGAAAAACGACGGTGCCCATGTCACGACCGTCCGCAATCAGGCCTGGCATTTCGCGGAAACCGCGCTGGCGGCGTAATAGCGCTTCACGTACCCGTGGAAAAGCGGCTACGCGGGAAGCCGTATTACTGACCTCCTGCGTGCGGATTTCACTGGTTACATCTTCACCTTCAAGGATGACCTGCATTTCACCGTTTCGTGATACGAAACGCACATCAAGATGTGCTGCAATCGGCACCAGTGCTTCTTCAGACTCCATATCCACCTGATGATGCAGTGCGGCTAACGCCAGCACGCGATAAATCGCACCGGAGTCCAGCAGATGCCACTGCAGCGATTCCGCCATGGCTTTGCACAGGGTTCCTTTTCCCGCTCCACTTGGCCCATCAATAGTTATGACCGGGGCAGTTACTGTCATTATTCCCTCCTGTTGCTGCGTGCCTTATGACCATCTGGTCACCAATAATGCATAGCATTATACGCTGCATAGCACGGCTTGGTTACCCTTTCGCACTGACCAGGTTCGAAATCCTGGTTAAATCAGAGGATCTCTGCGTGATTACAGCCAGATTAAACCGGGGATATCCGGTGCAAAATCGCACCGGAAAGGAGGGATCAGGCAGGCTGGCTGATTTTAGCCAGTTGAACAAAATAATCCGGGAAGGTTTTGGCGGTACAACCCGGATCCAGAATTGTCACCGGCGTATCGGAGAGTGCAACCAGAGAAAAACACATCGCCATACGGTGATCGTTGTAGGTGCCGATATCAGCATGGATCAGCGAAGCGGGCGGTGTGATACGAATGTAGTCATGTCCCTCTTCAACCTCTGCCCCGACTTTGCGCAGCTCAGTGGCCATGGCGCTCAGTCGGTCGGTCTCTTTTACCCGCCAGTTATAAATGTTACGGAGCTGGGTCGTTCCCTCGGCAAACAGAGCCGTGGTAGCAATAGTCATGGCGGCATCCGGAATATGGTTCATGTCCATATCAATTGCCTGCAGTTTTCCTGCTGTGCAGGCAATGTAATCATCGCCCCACTCGACGGTTGCGCCCATCTTTTCCAGCACGTCTGCAAACCGGATATCGCCCTGCACACTCTGGCGACCAATCCCGGTGACCCGAACCGTGCCGCCTTTGATAGCGGCAGCCGCCAGAAAATAGGAGGCAGAAGAGGCATCGCCCTCAACCAGGTAGTCACCCGGCGACTGATACTGCTGCTGTCCTTTGATCAGGAAGCGCTGGTAGTTCTGATTCTCCACAGCGACGCCGAAGCACTGCATCAGGTTCAGGGTAATATCAATGTAAGGTTTGGAAACCAGATCCCCTGTGATCGTGATGCAGGTATCCTGCTGCGCCAGCGGTGCCGTCATCAGCAGGGCGGTCAGGAACTGGCTGGAGACACTGCCATCCACGCTGACGTCACCACCAGTGAACCCACCCCGCAAACGCAGCGGCGGATAGTTTTCGTTTTCCAGGTACTCAACGGTTGCGCCACCCTGACGCAGTGCATCAACCAGATGTCCAATGGGACGCTCTTTCATGCGCGGTTCGCCGGTCAGTTCCAGGTCATGCTCGCCCAGACATAGCGCCGCTGCCAGCGGACGCATTGCGGTGCCGGCGTTGCCCAGGAACAGTGACAGCGGCTGCGCGGCATGCAGTGGCCCGGCATTGCCGGTGACTTCACACACCGTGCGATCGCTGGAAAGCGTATAGCTCACGCCCAGCGCGGTCAGCGCATTCAGCATGTGCCGGACATCATCGCTGTCGAGTAAGTTGGTAAGACGCGTAGTGCCTTTAGCGAGCGCAGCCAGCAGCAAAGCACGATTGGAAACGCTCTTTGAGCCTGGCAGATTTACGGTGCCATTGACGCGGGCAATGGGCTGGAGAGTCAGGGAGTCCTGCATGTGAAACAAAATCCTCAAAATACAGAGACCTCGTCCTGAAACGAGGTCTGGCATCAGCATGATTGCTGAGATCGTAATAATCAGCCGTGACGGCGTTCGAAATCGACCATGAAATCAGTCAGCGCTTTTACACCTTCAAGCGGCATTGCATTATAAATAGAAGCACGCATTCCGCCTACGACACGGTGCCCTTTCAGCGCATGCAGACCCGCCTTAAATGACTCTTCAAGGAAGAGCGCATCCAGAGAGGCATCAGCCAGCTGGAAAGGAATATTCATGCGGGAACGGTTTTCCGTCGCCACATCGTTACGGTAGAAGCCGCTCTGGTCAATCAGGCCATACAGCAGGTCCGATTTTGCCTGGTTAATGCGATCAATTTCTGCCACGCCCCCCTTCTCTTTCAGCCATTTAAACACCAGGCCAGAGAGGTACCAGGCGAAGGTTGGCGGGGTATTAAACATCGAGTCGTTATCGGCCAGCACTTTATAGTCGAGAATGGAAGGCACAGAGGCGTGCGCCTGGCCCAGCAGGTCTTCACGTACAATCACCAGCGTTAAGCCAGCTGGCCCTACGTTTTTCTGCGCACCCGCGTAGATGACTCCATAGCGGCTGACGTCGACAGGCCGTGACAGAATGGTCGAGGAGAAATCAGCGACCACCGTTTTGCTGCCAAAATCGGGCTGCTCGTCAATGGCGATGCCATCAATGGTTTCGTTCGGACAGAAATGCAGGTAAGCGGAGTCTTCACTGACCGCCCACTCGCGCATCGGCAGAATGGCACGTTTGCCATCGCGGGTAGTTTTGACATCCAGCGTGCGTGGCGTGCAATATTTTTCCGCTTCTTTTATTGCACTATGCGCCCAGTAACCGCCGTCAACGTAGTCGGCGCTGGTTGCACTTCCCAGCAGATTACCTGGCACGGCGGCAAACTGCGCGCGCGCCCCGCCATGACAGAATAAAACTTTGTAATTCGACGGTATTTTTAGCAGATCACGGAAGTCCTGCTCGGCTTCTTCAGCCACCTGAATAAACTCTTTGCTGCGGTGACTGATCTCCATTACAGAGGTACCCAGACCACGCCAGTTCGTCAGTTCCTGTTCTGCACGACGAAGGACTTCAACCGGTAGCATCGCCGGGCCAGAGCTAAAATTATAAACTTGCGTCATTTCCCCTCACCACTGTCATATCGAACGGTTATGAATAATCATCCGGTTTTATCACTGCATTCTGATAGCTGCAATCATAAATCCGGGCGCGGTCACATTTTCTGAATCCGGCCAGCCGGAGGTTATGTCACTAATGCAAATCAGTACGGAATTTTGTGAGGTTGCATCCGGCTTCAGAAATCTGCATTTGGCTGGCGAGCCGCGCGGATAAAAACTAAGCCGGTAAAATTATCTGCCCTGATAGCGGTCGGTCAGCAAAGTCCGTATCATGGCGCGCTTTACGCACCCTATGACAACTGAGAGAGCGCCACAATGACGCAAACATTTATCCCGGGCAAAGATGCCGCACTGGAAGACTCCATTGCGCGTTTCCAGAACAAGCTGCAGGATCTTGGCTTTAATATTGAAGAGGCTTCCTGGCTTAATCCTGTTCCCCATGTCTGGTCAGTACATATCCGCGACCGCGATTGCCCGCTCTGTTTTACCAACGGTAAAGGGGCCAGCAAAAAAGCGGCGCTGGCGTCTGCGCTGGGCGAATACTTTGAGCGTCTCTCAACGAACTACTTTTTTGCTGACTTCTGGCTGGGCAAAGAGATCGCTAACGGCGATTTCGTACACTACCCCAATGAAAAATGGTTTGCCGTACCTGACGATGAGTCACTGCCGGAAGGTATTCTGGACCCGCGCCTGCGTGCGTTTTACGATCCTGACCAGGCGCTGACGGCGTCCGGCTTGATCGATCTGCAGTCCGGTCATACCGAGCGGGGGATCTGCGCGCTGCCCTTTACCCGTCAGTCCGACCAGCAGACGGTTTACATCCCGATGAACATCATCGGCAATCTCTATGTTTCAAACGGCATGTCGGCAGGTAACACGGCGAATGAAGCACGTGTTCAGGGCCTGTCTGAAGTGTTCGAACGTTATATTAAAAATCGCATTATTGCTGAGGCTATCAGCCTGCCTGCGATTCCTGATGCCGTCATGCAACGCTATCCTGATGTGACAGAAGCGATTGCGCGTCTGGAAGCAGAAGGCTTCCCGATTTTTGCCTATGACGCCTCACTCGGCGGTAAATACCCGGTTATCTGTGTGGTGCTGTTCAATCCTGCCAATGGCACCTGCTTTGCCTCCTTTGGTGCGCACCCGGATTTCGGCGTGGCACTGGAGCGTACCGTGACTGAACTGCTGCAGGGCCGCAGCCTCAAAGATCTGGATGTATTTACGCCACCGACCTTTGACGACGAAGAAGTCGCTGAACATGCCAATCTCGAAACGCATTTCATCGATTCAAGCGGTCTGATCTCCTGGGATCTGTTTAAAGAGACAGCCGATTATGACTTTGTTGACTGGTCATTTGCGGGCAGCACCGAACAGGAATTTGCCACTCTGATGGCAATCTTTGCTGCTGAAGATCAGGAAGTCTACATTGCCGATTACGAGCATCTGGGTGTATACGCCTGCCGTATTATCGTTCCAGGCATGTCAGACATCTATCCGGCGGAAGATCTCATCCTGGCGAACAACAGCATGGGCGCGGGCATCCGTGAAACCCTGCTCTCCCTGCCTGACAGCAACTGGAATCCTGAAGAGTATCTGGATCTGATCGGCCAGCTCGATGACGAAGGGTTTGATGACTTCACGCGTGTACGTGAGCTGCTCGGTCTGGCTACCGGAAAAGACAATGGCTGGTATACGCTGCGCGTGGGCGAGTTAAAAGCAATGCTGGCGCTGGCGGGCGGCGATCTGGATCAGGCACTGACCTGGACTGAATGGACCATGGAATTCAACAGCTCAATCTTTACGCCAGAGCGGGCAAACTACTATCGTTGCCTGCAGACACTGTTGCTACTGGCAATGGAAGATGAGCGCGATCCACTGCAGTATCATCATGCGTTCCTGCGGATGTATGGCGAGCATGCGATGGAGGCGGCTTCAGCTGCTATCAGTGGTGAGCGTCCATTCTATGGCCTCCAGCCCGTCGATGAAATGCTGCAGGCATTCCCGGCGCATCAGTCCCTGCTTGCTGCGTACGAAAAACTGCAAGCGGCTAAGCGTCAGTTCTGGAAAAACGTGTAATATCCGGCGGGATAATTTCACACCATCTGTACTTTATGGCACTGGATTTTCTGGTGCCATCATTCCTGCCCCGCTTTTTGATGAAACATCAGCTGTATTAAAATCCATTTTTATTACATTGCATCCTTTAATTTAACATTCAGTCAATTTACTCCTGACGCTCTTCATTGAAATACATCCATCCCCTGGAGCAATTAAAATAATTTTTGCATCTTTAAAATTTATTTAAATCATAAATTTCAATAGATTATATTCAAACCACCTCTTTATCACCCGATATCCGCTGCCGATTGCTCTGGCAAACATGATCTATATCAACCCCCACCACCTGTGCCTTTGTTAGTATTTTTTCAGACAAATTCAGGAGTAAGTTAGTGTGAAAACTGACAACCCTTTTAATCTTTTATTACCTGCCGCAATGGCGAAAGTAGCCGAAGAGGCCGGTATTTATAAAGCCACCAAGTCCCCCTTTACCACCTTCTTTCTGGCGATTAACGCTGGCGTCTTTATCTCAATCGCGTTCGTTTTTTACATTACAGCCACCACCGGCAGCAGTGCGATGCCCTATGGCCTGTCCAGACTGATTGGGGGTGTCTGTTTTTCCCTCGGCCTGATGCTGGTGGTGGTCTGCGGTGCCGATCTCTTTACTTCCACAGTGCTGATCGTCGTTGCTAAAGCCAGCGGGCGCATCAGCTGGGGTCAGCTGGCCCGCAACTGGATCAACGTCTACGCCGGTAATCTTGCAGGCGCCCTTTTCTTTGTCGCCCTGATGTGGTTCGCCGGTCAGCATTCAGTGGCAAAGGGCGCATGGGGTCTGAACGTGCTGGAAACCGCAGATCACAAAATGCATCACACGTTTCTGGAAGCAGTGTGTTTAGGCACGCTGGCTAATTTGCTGGTCTGTCTCGCCGTCTGGATGAGTTATTCAGGCCGTACCCTGACCGATAAGCTGGTCGTGATGATTCTGCCTGTTGGGATGTTTGTCGCCAGTGGGTTCGAACACAGCATTGCCAATATGTTTCTTATCCCTTACGCCATTACTATCCGCGACTTCGCCACACCGGAGTTCTGGCAGAGTGCGGGCTCGTCGGCAGCACAGTTTCCATCGCTTACCGTCAGTCACTTTATTCTCGACAACCTCATTCCCGTGACGCTCGGTAACATCATCGGCGGCGGCGTGCTGGTTGGGCTGACCTACTGGGTTATCTATCTCCGTAAGGGAAGCCAGACACACTGATTCTGAATCTGACGGCACAGAATCGGAGCTGTGCCTGACCGTAAAGTCTCCTCATATAAGGCAGGTATATTATGACCGAACTTAATGCAAAACTGGCTTCAGCATGGGAAGGATTTGCTGAAGGCGAATGGCAGAATAGCGTGAACGTGCGCGACTTCATTCAGAAAAACTACACCCCTTATGAAGGTGATGAATCATTCCTGGCGGGTGCGACTGAAGCGACCACCCGACTGTGGGAAAGCGTGCTGGAAGGCATCAAAATTGAGAACCGCACCCACGCTCCTGTCGACTTTGACACCGACCTCGCCTCGACCATCACTTCCCACGACGCCGGTTATATCGATAAGTCACTGGAGAAAATCGTTGGTCTGCAGACTGAAGCACCACTCAAACGTGCCATCATTCCTTTCGGTGGCATCAAGATGGTTGAAGGTTCCTGCAAAGTCTATGGCCGCGAACTTGACCCTTCACTGAAAAAAATCTTCACTGAATACCGCAAAACCCATAACCAGGGCGTGTTTGATGTTTATACCCCTGACATTCTGCGCTGCCGCAAATCAGGTATTCTGACCGGTCTGCCTGACGCCTATGGCCGGGGTCGCATTATCGGCGACTATCGTCGAGTGGCGTTATACGGCATCGACTTCCTGATGGCCGATAAACTCGCGCAGTTCACTTCACTGCAGCAGGATTTAGAGAATGGGGTGAATCTGGAAGCCACTATCCGTCTGCGTGAAGAGATCGCCGATCAGCATCGTGCACTGGCCCAGATCAAAGAGATGGCGGCAAAATATGGCCACGATATTTCCGGCCCGGCGACCAATGCGATGGAAGCGGTGCAGTGGACTTACTATGGCTATCTGGCCGCTGTGAAATCACAGAACGGTGCGGCGATGTCCTTTGGCCGCGTCTCTACCTTCCTTGATGTCTACATCGAACGTGACCTTAAAGCCGGTAAGCTGACCGAAGAGCAGGCACAGGAACTGATTGACCATCTGGTCATGAAACTGCGCATGGTGCGTTTCCTGCGTACGCCGGAATATGATGAGCTTTTCTCAGGCGACCCTATCTGGGCGACAGAATCCCTGGCCGGTATGGGCGTCGATGGCCGTACTCTGGTATCGAAAAGTACGTTCCGCTTCCTGAACACCCTCTACACCATGGGGCCTTCACCGGAGCCGAACATGACCATTCTGTGGTCAGAAAAACTGCCGGTTAATTTTAAAAAATATGCCGCTAAGGTCTCCATCGACACCTCATCCCTGCAGTATGAGAACGATGACCTGATGCGCCCTGATTTTGATAACGATGACTACGCCATCGCCTGCTGCGTAAGCCCGATGGTCGTCGGCAAACAGATGCAGTTCTTTGGCGCCCGTGCCAACCTGGCGAAAACGCTGCTTTATGCAATCAACGGCGGCGTGGATGAGAAGTTGAAAATGCAGGTTGGACCGAAAGGTGACAAAATCAGTGACGACGTGCTGGATTTCGACACCGTCATGGCGCGTATGGACCACTTCATGGACTGGCTGGCCAGACAGTACGTGACCTCACTGAATATCATCCACTACATGCATGATAAATACAGCTATGAAGCCGCACTGATGGCCTTACACGATCGCGATGTTTACCGCACCATGGCCTGTGGTATCGCCGGTCTTTCCGTCGCTGCCGACTCACTTTCTGCCATTAAATATGCCCGGGTGAAACCGGTACGTGATGAAGATGGCCTGGCTATCGACTTCGATATTGAAGGCGACTATCCGCAGTTCGGTAACAACGATCCTCGGGTGGACGACCTGGCCTGCGATCTGGTTGAACGCTTCATGAAGAAAATTCAGCAGCTGACCACCTATCGCAATGCCGTCCCCACGCAGTCTGTTCTGACCATCACCTCTAACGTGGTTTACGGTAAGAAAACCGGTAACACACCGGATGGACGCCGCGCGGGTGCGCCATTTGGTCCGGGTGCCAACCCGATGCATGGTCGCGACCAGAAAGGTGCCGTTGCCTCGCTGACATCCGTTGCCAGACTGCCGTTTGCTTATGCGAAAGATGGTATCTCCTATACCTTCTCCATCGTGCCAAACGCGCTGGGTAAAGATGATAACGTGCGTAAAACTAACCTTGCGGGTCTGATGGATGGTTATTTCCATCACGAAACCAGCATCGAAGGCGGTCAGCACCTTAATGTCAACGTTATGAACCGTGACATGCTGCTGGACGCGATGGAGCATCCGGAAAAATATCCGCAGCTGACCATTCGCGTCTCCGGTTACGCGGTACGCTTTAATTCGCTGACCAAAGAGCAGCAGCAGGATGTGATTACCCGCACCTTTACACAATCCCTGTAATTGCCGTTCTGAGTGATAAAAAAGGCTCCCTGCGGAGCCTTTTACTCAAAAAGTCTGTTCTGGTCGTCATCCTGTCAGGGTGCCTGCCAGAACCGATTTCCTGCCCTGAGCGCAACAGAGATTGCGCCGTCTGTCCCGGCAAACTTACTGGAGAAAACATCGCAATGTCAGTTAACGGTCGTATCCACTCATTTGAATCCTGCGGAACCGTCGATGGTCCCGGCATCCGTTTCATCACCTTCTTTCAGGGCTGCCTGATGCGCTGCCTCTATTGCCACAATCGCGATACCTGGGATACCCACGGCGGCAAAGAGATCAGCGTCGACGCATTGATGACCGACGTGCTCTCCTATCGCCACTTTATGAACGCTTCGGGCGGCGGCGTAACGGCATCAGGAGGAGAAGCGATCCTTCAGGCTGAATTCGTCCGCGACTGGTTTCGCGCCTGCAAGGCAGAAGGTATTCATACCTGCCTCGACACAAACGGATTCGTTCGCCGTTACGATCCGGTGATTGATGAGCTTCTCGACGTAACAGACCTGGTGATGCTTGACCTGAAACAGATGAATGATGAGGTCCATCAGATTCTGGTTGGCGTATCCAACCACAGGACGCTGGACTTTGCCCGTTACCTGCAGAAGAAGGGAAAACGCACCTGGATTCGTTTTGTCGTGGTGCCAGGCTACTCCGACGATGATGACACGGCGCACCGGCTGGGTGAGTTCACCCGGGACATGGAGAACGTGGAGAAGATTGAGCTGCTGCCCTACCATGAGCTGGGCAAACACAAATGGATCGCGATGGGTGAAGCGTACAAACTGGAGGGCGTCAAACCGCCAACTAAAGAGACCATGGAACGGGTGAAAAACATTCTCGCCAGTTATGGCCATGAAGTGATGTATTAAGCGCCATAACAGCAAAGAGAGAGCGTCTGCTCTCTTTTTGCGTTTCAGTTTTCAGGCATGCGCCACTGGTGTGGCATGCTGATCGGCTTTGCGCAGCAGCATTACCAGATAGATCAGCGACACGGCGGCGATCATCACAAACAGCAGGCGGTCAGAATAGTTCTGCATCAGTACCGACGTCATGGCCGGGCCAAGCAGGCTGCCAACGGTATAACTCATCAGTAACGCCTGGTTCATCGCAACCAGCTCGTGATGTGCGACGGTCTCACATGCCCAGGACATCGCCACCGGATAAAGCGTAAAGCCCGCCAGTCCCAGAACAAACAGTGCCGGTGCCATGGCGGCATTGCTTAACATCGCCATAGCGCCGAGAATGACGACAAAGACCTGCACACGCAGCACCAGCATCCGGCCAAAGCGATCGGCCAGACGACCCACCGGCCACTGCCCGACAATTCCGGCGCTCACCAGCAATGCCATCCAGTAACCGACACTGGCATCGCTCATGCCCTGATGTGACAGATAGAGCGGCATCAGGCCATAGAGCGAGCCGAGAACGATGCCGGAAATAATGCAGCCATTGATACCCAGGCGTGAACTCCGGCGACGGAGCATCGGCCAGATGCGCGTCGGGGCCGCTTCCGCCGCTTCACCACTGGCGGAAACGCGGGTGAAGACCAGCGGTAACACCGCGCACAGCACCAGCGAGGTCACCCAGGGGATCACGCTCAGCAGCTCGGTAGACAGCCTGCTGACCAGCAGCTGCCCGGCAACGGTGCCCAGATAGTAGACAATCATATAGGCTGCCAGCAGCCGACCGCGATTACGCACGGTACCGCTGCAGAGCAGTGCGCTCTCGACCACCACCCACATCAGCGCACAGCCTGCGCCTGCCATAAAACGTAGTGCGCTCCATAGCCAGAATCCCTGCATCATCGCCAGGCACACCGTCGCCAGCGCAAAGAGTCCGGTCGCCAGGTAGTAGCTGCGATTGAAACCATACTGGCCGATTAGCCAGCCTGCCAGCAGTGTGCCGGCAAGATTCCCGGTGTAATAAGCGGAGCTGACGATGCCAACCTGCCACGTGGTGAGGAGATCATGAGTCAGCCACAGGGGAACCAGTGTATTCAGCACGGCGATGGCAACAGTCATTAACATCAGGCCGCAAAGCAGCAATATCACAGGGCGTGACCAGGTGGACATAGGGGATAAAAACCAGAACAGAAGAAGGAAATTGCGCGCAGTTTGCCATCCGCTAATTTAAAGTCAATGGGCGACATTTGGCCGCAGCACATTTTGCTGCCCGACAATTTAATTTACTAATCTTCAGTAGGTTACAAACGTTATAACTGGCAAGTAATGAATGGCTATCTCTATGAAAAATGAGCTTTTTAGGCGCTTCGGCGGGTCTGGCATCGATAACGTTTATTTGTGATAAATTCAGCTCTGTCCGGACGGGTCACGAAGAACGGGCCGCATAAAAAAACCCGGCCGGAGCCGGGTTTAGCGTATCGGTATCAGTCAGCCGATCATGTCGACGCCGTTCATATAAGGGCGTAAAACGTCCGGCACCGCGATGCGGCCATCTTCCTGCTGGTAGTTTTCCAGCACCGCAACCAGGGTACGGCCGACAGCCAGTCCTGAACCGTTCAGGGTATGCACCAGACGTGGCTTCTTATCCTGTTTGCTGCGGCAGCGCGCCTGCATGCGGCGCGCCTGGAAGTCCCCCATATTGGAGCAGGATGAGATTTCACGATAGGTATTCTGCGCCGGGAGCCAGACTTCCAGATCGTAAGTTTTAGTTGCTCCAAAGCCCATGTCGCCGGTACAAAGCAGTACCTTGCGATACGGCAGGTTCAGCAGCTGCAGCACCTTCTCAGCGTGACCGGTCAGCTCTTCCAGCGCCTCCATAGAGTGCTCCGGGCTGACAATCTGCACCATTTCCACTTTGTCGAACTGATGCATACGGATCAGACCGCGCGTGTCACGGCCGTAGGATCCCGCTTCAGAACGGAAGCATGGCGTATGTGCGGTCAGCTTAACCGGCAGACTCTCCTCTTCGAGGATTTCGTCACGCGCCAGGTTGGTCAGCGGTACTTCCGCAGTAGGGATGAGCGCATAGTGGCTGCTGTCTGACTCTTCTTCCAGCGGACGGGTATGGAACAGGTCTTCGCCAAACTTCGGCAGCTGACCGGTGCCATAGAGCGTTTCATGGTTAACCAGATAGGGCACGTAAGTTTCGAGGTAGCCATGCTGCTCGGTGTGCAGATCGATCATGAACTGGCTCAGTGCACGATGCAGACGAGCAATCTGGCCCTGCATCACCACAAAGCGCGAGCCGGTCAGCTTCACAGCGGCTGCAAAATCCAGACCTTTAGCCGCTTCACCGAGTTCAACATGATCTTTCACCGGGAAGCTGAACTCACGTGGGGTGCCCCAGCGGCTCACTTCCTGGTTTTCACTGTCATCTTTGCCCAGTGGCACTTCGTCTGCCGGAATGTTTGGCAGTGCCAGCGCGAAGTCACGGATTTGATTCTGCAGTTCGTCCAGTTCTGCTTTTGCGCTATCCAGGCGTTCGCCCAGTGCATTCACTTCCTGACGCAGCGGCTCGATGTCTTCCCCACGTGCTTTGGCCTGACCGATGGATTTGGATCGGGCATTACGCTCAGCCTGCAGATTTTCTGTTTCCACCTGCAACACCTTGCGACGCTCTTCGAGCGAACGCAGCGTGTCCACATCCAGTTTATATCCCCGGCGTGCCAGTTTTTCTGCGACTGCGTCTGGCTCATTACGCAGCAGATTGGGATCGAGCATGCTTATCCTGTGTATTAAAAGTTGGTTAAAAGAAGGGACGCACTCCGTGGAATGCGTTGAAAACATTGCTCACATTACCGTAACGTCTGTTTCAGCGGTAGCGTTTTGTCGGGCTATTTTGATCCTGCTCAGCCAGCCAGCTTAGCTTTTCGCCAATCTTACCCTCCAGTCCGCGCGTGGTCGGGGTGTAATAGCACGTACCCGCCAGTTCCTGCGGAAAATAGACTTCGCCCGCAGCATAGGCGTGCGTTTCGTCATGCGCGTAACGGTACTCTTTACCCAGGCCCATCTCTTTCATTAGCTTAGTCGGTGCATTACGCAGATGTTCCGGCACATCGTAATCGGGATGGTCGCGGGCATCGCGCATCGCGGCCTTGAAAGCGGTATAAACAGCGTTACTTTTCGGCGCGCAGGCCAGATAGACGATTGCCTGGGCAATCGCGCGCTCCCCTTCGGCCGGTCCTACGCGCGTGAAGCAATCCCAGGCCGAAATTGCCACCTGCATCCCGCGTGGGTCGGCATTGCCGACATCTTCCGAAGCGATAGCCAGCAGCCGCCGCGCGACGTAGAGCGGGTCACCGCCTGCGGTGATGATACGTGCATACCAGTAGAGCGCCGCGTCGGGTGCGGAGCCGCGCACCGACTTGTGCAGCGCCGAGATCAGATCGTAGAAACGATCGCCTTTATTATCAAAGCGTGCCGACCGCTCACCCGACACTTCATTGAGCAGCTGCGGCGTCAATTGCCGCTGGCCTGATGCGTCGGCTTCAGCCATATCCGCCATCATCTCCAGCGTATTGAGCGCCCGGCGGGCATCCCCATTGACCAGTTCAGCAATCATCCGGCGTGTATTGTCCGGCAGCACGATGTCATTGTCGCCATACCCGCGGATTTTATCCTGCATTGCCTGATCCAGCACGTGCTCAATATCGTCAAGCGTCAGGGATTTCAGCAGGTAGACGCGGGCGCGTGACAGCAACGCCGAGTTAAGTTCAAACGAGGGGTTTTCGGTGGTCGCACCAATAAAAGTGATGGTGCCATCTTCGATGTGAGGTAAAAACGCATCCTGCTGGCTTTTGTTAAAACGATGCACCTCGTCCACAAACAGGATGGTGCGTCGCCCGGCATGTTTGTTCTGTCGGGCACGTTCGATAGCCTCACGGATCTCTTTTACGCCTGAGGTCACCGCTGAGATGCGCTCCACATCAGCGTTACCGTAATGCGCGATGATCTCGGCCAGCGTGGTCTTGCCGGTCCCGGGAGGTCCCCACAGGATCATTGAGTGCAGGTGCCCTGCTTCAATCGCGCGTGGCAGAGGTTTGCCCGCGCCCAGCAGATGCTGCTGACCAATGTACTGTTTCAATGTTTCTGGCCGCATACGCGCGGCCAGAGGTTTGAAATTTTCGGTGGAAAAATCCAGGGACAGGTTACTCACCATGACCTCACTGACGTTGGTCGTCCACCGTGACGCCTTTAGGCGGTGTGAACGTGAATTTATCCGGGCTGATAGCCCCATTCTGCTGGCTCTTCAGCTGATAGTCGCTGCGCTGACCATCCTGTTCAATCGCACTGAAGCGATTGATGGTGCCACCAGGCGTGACCTGGATGGTGAACTGCTTCAGATTGCCGTCGCTGTTTTTCGGCGTCAGCTCGAAGTTGTCACCCTGCTGTTTGATGTTGTACTGCTTCCAGTCGTTTGACTGGTTGCGGGCAATCAGCATAAACGGCGTGTTGCTGGTCGCATTCTGCAACAGGCTGACGGTCGCCTGCTCAACAAAGGGATTGTAGAACCACAGCGATTTGCCGTCGGATATGATGATGCTTTCGTCCGGCGCGGTCATGTGCCAGTTAAACAGGCTGGGGCGTTTTACCCACAGTTCGCCTTCCCCATCCTGAACGTTAGCTCCGCTGCTGTCGGTTACTTTTTGCGTGAAGCTGGCATGGAAGCTGCTGACCTTGTTCAGGCGCTGCTGCAGGTCACTGGAAGCATCAGCCAGAACGCTGGCTGAAGAAAAGGTGGCCAACAGGCCCAGAGCGATTACGCGTAGTTTCATCTGCTGCAATTCCTTATTTAAACGTTCCCATCGATTACTGCATTAAGCCTGGTCGCCGTTCCGCCATCAGAACAGAGGAAAAAACCGAAAGCTGATTAAGATATGGGGGTTAGCTCCCTGAAAACAATGAGCCAGTGAAAACTGGCTCATTGAATCATGTTTCAAAACATATCATTTACTACATATCGTGCGGCGGAGGCGACAGCACTTCACGGTTGCCGTTGTGTCCGGGTGCAGAGACGATGCCCTGTGCTTCCATCTGTTCAATGATACGCGCCGCGCGGTTATAGCCAATGCGGAACTGACGCTGAACGCCTGAAATTGACGCCCGCCGCTTATCGATGACAAAGCTGACGGCCTGATCAAACAGCGGATCCAGCTCCTCATCACTGTCCATTCCGCCCGCGCTTTCGCTCTCTTCGCCTGCAGTGATGCTGTCGATATATTGCGGACGACCACGGGCTTTCCAGTCCTGCACCACCGCATGCACTTCCTGGTCACGAACAAACGCACCGTGTACACGAATTGGCAGCGAGGAGTTCGGCGGCATATAAAGCATGTCACCCATGCCCAGCAGGGACTCTGCACCGCCCTGATCAAGAATGGTGCGGGAGTCGATTTTGCTGGACACGGTAAAGGCGATACGTGTTGGGATGTTGGCCTTGATCAACCCGGTGATAACATCCACAGAAGGACGCTGGGTCGCCAGCACAAGGTGAATACCGGCGGCACGGGCTTTCTGTGCCAGACGCGCAATCAGCTCTTCAACCTTTTTGCCCACGGCCATGATCAGGTCAGCAAACTCATCGACCATTACCACGATGTAAGGCAGTTTTTCCAGAACCGGCGGCGTCATATCCATGCTGTCGCCCGGCTTCCAGAACGGATCGGGAATCGGGCGACCCATCGCCTCGGCCTGCTCCACTTTTTCGTTATAACCCGCCAGGTTACGCACGCCCAGCGCCGACATCAGCTTATAGCGACGCTCCATCTCACCCACACTCCAGCGCAGCGCATTGGCCGCATCCTTCATATCCGTGACGACTTCGGTCAGCAGATGCGGAATGCCTTCATAGACCGACAGCTCCAGCATTTTCGGGTCGATCATAATGAAGCGCACTTCTTCAGGCGTTGCCTTGTAGAGCATGCTGATAATCATGGCGTTCACGCCGACAGACTTACCGGAACCGGTGGTACCGGCGACCAGCAGGTGAGGCATTTTGGCCAGATCGGCGACCACTGGCTGTCCGGCAATATCTTTACCCAGCACGACCGAGAGGGGTGACGGGTTGTCGCGGAATTTCGGGCAGTCCAGTACTTCGCGCAGGTAAACCGTCTGACGATGTTTGTTCGGCAGTTCCAGACCGACATAGGGTTTGCCAGGGATCACTTCGACCACGCGCACCGCAACGGTAGAGAGTGAGCGCGCCAGGTCACGTGACAGATTGGAGATGCGCGCCGCTTTCACGCCAGGTGCCAGATCCAGCTCAAACCGGGTGATGACCGGGCCAGGCGAGATACCGACGACTTCGGCTTTCACGCGATAATCGCCCAGGCGTGCCTCAACCAGACGGGCGGTCTGCTCCAGCGAGAACATATCTACCGGCTCTTCCTCGGCCGGAGGCGCGGTCAGCAGATCCATAGAAGGCAGTGGTGTGGACGGTTTCTCCAGCGGCTGTTCATGTCGCATCAGGAACGGGTGAATCAGGCTGTCATGCAGTGACGGCTTCGCTTCTTCAGCAGGTTCAGGCGCGGCAGCGGGTGTGCCATACGCCGGTGACGAGTAAGCGGGTGCCGCAGGTGCGCCATACGCAGACGACGCGGCAGGCTTTACAGAGGCCGGTTCAGCCGGAGCGGCTGATGCACGGTAAGCGGATTCCGCCGGAGCAGCGTAAACCGGTTCAGCCGGGGCGGCCGGTGCACGGTAAGCGGATTCCGCCGGAGCAGCGTAAGCCGGTTCAGCCGGAGCGGCTGATGCACGGTAAGCGGATTCCGCCGGAGCAGCGTAAACCGGTTCAGCCGGGGCGGCCGGTGCACGGTAAGCGGATTCCGCCGGAGCAGCGTAAGCCGGTTCAGCCGGCGCAAAGCGGGACGGTGCAGGCACCTGCGCCGCCGCCTGAGGTTCTGCAACCTCGCTTACCTGCTGCCAGGGCTCATGTGAAACCGCGGGCACTTCCGGTTCCGGCGCCGCCGCAATGGTAAACAGCGGTTCGGTCGGGCCCTCATCCACCAGATCTTTCATCGGTGAAAAATCAAACGCAGAAGCGGTATCGATATTCAGCACCGGCTCTTTCTTCCCGTCAGGCTGGTAGCGCTGCTGTTGCTGCTCGGCAAACTGACGCGCCAGCGCATCCTGCTGCTGTGCATCCTGTTCCTCTTCCTCATCCTGCTGCCAGCGGGTGCCGTAGCGCTGCTGCTGCTCAGACTGGAAAGCCTGACGCAGCTCAGCCTGCTGCTGCGCCTCTTCGGCCTCAGCCACTGACGCCTGACGCTGCGCCGGTGCCATTTCACGCTCTTCCGCTCGGGCTTTTTCTTCGGCCATGCGCTGAGACGGCAACTTGATACCGTAGGAAGCCAGTTCACGACGGGTCGGCAGTTTGACCGGATTAGGACGTGGTAATGCCGGTCCGATACCCTGTTTAACCTGCGGATTAAGCGAGGTTTCAGGCGCTAAGTCGAACACAGGCGCGGTACGCGTGGCCGATGCTGCGGCTGCTGCGGTCGCAGCAGCTGCGGCAGGCACCGCCGTTGCATCCCGCCAGTTACCCATTCTGGGCTCATCATCGTCATAAGCGCTGAACGATGGCGCGGCTGGTGCCTCGTCCGGCATTTCGAAATGATAAAGCGGCGGGGAGGCCGCCGGAGCAGATGCACTCTGTGCCGCCGGAGTAGCATAAGGCTCAGGTGTATTCTGCGCGGCTGCCGGAGCACTGTAAGCGTCAGGAGCGCTCTGCGCAGCCGCTGGGGTGTTGTAAGGCGCAGGAACGCTCTGCGCAGGGGTAGCCAACGGCTGCGACGCCGGAATGGCCGCCGCCGGTGCAACCGGCGCCGGGGCCGTATGCGCAGCAGCAGACGCAGGGGTACCCGCAGCAGCTGGTGTGGCAACGGCAGGCGTGACGCCGGCCGCTTCGACGGTGGCCGTGACGGCTGCGCTGGTTGCTGCGGCGGCTTTAGCCAGCAGCGGGTCTGGCTGTGACGGCGCGGACGCGGTACGTGGCGCAGAGAGCAGCACATCGTCGTCCTGCTCCGCCCCACTCATCTCAGGCAGATCGGCGAATTCGTGCGCATCACGATCGTCATCCTCTTCCTGCCACGGCTCATCGTGACGTGAGCGATTACTGGCAAACGTCAGCACACCCATTACTACGCCACCAATCCGTTCTGCAATGGTGAGCCATGACCAGCCGGTATAGAGCGTAATACCCGCCGCCCAGACGCAGAGCAGCATCAGCGTGCCGCCCGCCGGACTGAACCAGGGAGCGATTGCGTTACTGACCAGGCTGCCAATTACGCCGCCGGAGGCGAAGTACCAGATATCGTCGGCATTCAGCGCCGCCATACCACAGGTCGTCACCACCAGCGCAAGCACGCCAATTAAGCGCAGCCCGACAGCAAAATAGTCGAAATAGTCCTGATTGTCGCGCTGCCGGAAAGCAATCCAGCACAGCCCCAGGATAACGGGCGGAATGGCATACGCCATCACACCAAAGATGAAGAGTAAGGTGTCGGCCAGCCAGGCACCGGGGCTGCCGCCGAGATTGTGAATGGGTTCATGCCAGGCCGTCTGCGACCAGCTCGGGTCGGAAGGATTAAAACTGACCAGAGAAACCATCAGGTAGATGGCAAACAGCGCCACCAGAATGAGCATCGCTTCCAGCAGACGACGTCCACTGCTCAGCGACTGTAACGAAACGTCTTTGTCTTCTGTGTATTCCTGGCTCAAGAGGACTCTCCAGGTGCCTGTAAAGTAAGAAGCAACAGCGTCGGGCAAACCCGACGCTGATCCTGTATGAATTCACAGGAGTGTACCGAAATCTCACAGGTTTTGCACCTGCGCCGCATCAGCGGGTTTTGATCACCAGCCGGTTACTCTGTTTGACCTCTTCCATCACCACATAGGTTCGCGTGTCGTTTACGCCCGGCAGGCGCAGCAGGGTTTCACCGAGCAGCTTACGATAGGCAGACATATCAGGAACGCGGGTTTTCAGCAGGTAGTCAAAATCACCAGAAACGAGGTGACACTCTTGAGTTTCCTCAAGTTTTTGTACGGCGGCGTTAAATTGTTCAAACACATCCGGCGCACCACGATTCAGAGTAATCTCAACAAATACCAGCAGAGAGGCATCGAGATAGTGCGGGTTCAGTTGTGCGGTATAGCCAAGGATGAATCCCTGACGTTCGAGGCGGCGCACGCGCTCAAGACATGGCGTAGGCGATAAGCCTACGCGTTTGGAAAGCTCTACGTTTGAAATGCGACCATCTTTCTGAAGTTCGTTCAGAATATTCCTGTCAATTCTGTCGAGGTCTTTCCCGGGGCGTTTCTTATTGTCTACCATTATTATTGTCTCTCTTCATTCCTTCCCTTTACCTGCCACGCCCTGAAAACGCTCATTGTTCGGGGCATTTCTGAAGTGAGCTAACAGAGCCTGAGTAATAAGACTTATCGATATGACGCATGCTGTCTGTCCACATCATGCGTCATTATCCATATCAGGCTGCTTTTATCCGGCGTTACATGCAAAACAGGCGATGAAAACCTGTTTTGTGCCGATAAATGTTATTCACTTCTGATAATGTTTTCGCAAATGCGCAGGCGATTGTCAAAGTAAAATCACCAAATTCAGGACAAGATGCCAGACAGACCGCTGGGTATCTGTTTTTAAATGAATATTTTTCCGCTCATGCACCGGTTTAACCCGAGTTTTGCCCCCTTTTAGCGCATCACGCAGGCAAAACTGCCACTCATCGTCTACGCCGTTTGCAGCTATCGTTAACAAAATTGGCTAAGCCTTGTCATTGCCGCCAGATATTCCCTACAATCGCAGGCTATGTCAGCCGAATGAAACTGAGGAACGCATGAGTACGGCCAAACACAGTAAGTTACTCATTCTGGGCTCCGGCCCAGCGGGTTATACCGCAGCCGTTTATGCTGCACGCGCCAACCTGAATCCGGTGCTGATCACCGGTCTGGAAAAAGGCGGACAGCTGACCACCACTACCGAGGTAGAAAACTGGCCGGGCGACCCGCACGATCTGACAGGTCCATCGCTGATGGAACGTATGCATGAGCATGCCGAAAAATTTAATACTGAGATCATTTTTGATCATATTCATACCGTGGATCTGCAGAACCGTCCGTTCCGCCTGACGGGCGACAGCGGTGAATACACCTCGGATGCGCTGATCATCGCGACCGGTGCATCAGCGCGCTATCTGGGTCTGCCCTCTGAAGAGGCGTTTAAAGGCAAAGGCGTTTCCGCCTGTGCGACCTGCGACGGTTTCTTCTACCGTAATCAGAAAGTGGCGGTCATCGGTGGCGGCAACACGGCGGTTGAAGAGGCGCTTTACCTGGCGAACATTGCCGCCGAAGTGCATCTTATTCACCGTCGCGACAGCTTCCGCGCTGAGAAGATCCTGATTGACCGTCTGATGGAAAAAGTGCGTAACGGCAATATCGTGCTGCACACCCATCGTACGCTGGAAGAGGTGACTGGCGATCAGATGGGCGTAACCGGTCTGACGCTGCGCTCTACCCAGAACAGCGATGAGACGGAAACGCTGGATGTCGCGGGCCTCTTTGTCGCTATCGGGCACAGCCCGAACACGGCCATCTTTGAGGGCCAGCTGGCGCTGGAGAACGGGTACATCAAAGTGCAGTCAGGTCTGCACGGCAATGCCACCCAGACCAGCATTCCTGGCGTCTTCGCGGCAGGCGATGTGATGGACCATATTTACCGCCAGGCGATCACATCAGCAGGCACCGGTTGTATGGCTGCGTTAGACGCTGAGCGTTTTCTTGACGGACTGGTTAAAAACGATCAGTAAGTTGTTAACCCTCTGATCTCAAATGTTCGAGGCGACGGTTTTTCAGTCGCCTTTTTTATTGCCCTCATGCTAGATTCTTGCCTCGGAAGCGCGCGAAACGCCCTTCTCATTATCCCGTCATCGACATTTAGCATGGTCTCGCATGGACAAATCGCGGCAGCAGCACCTTACCCGCTGGCTTCGTCAGCAACGTCGTTTCGCCGGTCGCTGGTTGCGGCTCAATACGCTGCTGGGCATGGCAGGTGCCCTGCTGATTATCGCCCAGTCGGCCCTGCTGGCCTCACTCCTTCAGGCCCTGATTATCGACCGGCAACCGCGTGAAAACCTGACGTTCAGCATCATGTTGCTGCTGCTCTGCTTTGGGCTGCGCGCCCTGATTCACTATGCCCGTGAACTGACCGGATTCCGGGCCGGCCAGGCCATCCGTCAGGCGTTACGCCAGCAGGTACTGGACCGGTTAGCTCAGCTGGGCCCGGCGTGGATTCAGGGAAAGCCTGCCGGAAGCTGGGCGACGCTGCTGCTGGAGCAGATCGAAGAGATGCAGGAGTATTACGCGCGCTATCTGCCGCAGATGACCCTGGCGGCGCTGATCCCGTGCAGCATTCTTCTGACCATTTTTCCGCTCAACTGGACAGCCGGGCTGATCCTCTTTGCCACTGCCCCGCTGATTCCGCTATTCATGGCGCTGGTCGGGATGGGCGCAGCTGAAGCTAACCGCCGCAACTTTCTGGTGCTGGCCCGGCTGAGTGGTAACTTTCTCGATCGCCTGCGTGGCCGGGAAACGCTGCGACTCTTCAATCGCGCTGCAGCCGAGCAGCAGGCCGTGGCCGCGGCTACCCTCGATTTTCGTCAGCGGACGATGGAGGTGCTGCGCCTCGCCTTTCTCTCCTCTGCGGTGCTGGAGTTCTTTGCCTCACTCGCGATTGCGGTAGTGGCCGTCTACTTTGGCTTCTCCTATCTGGGCGAACTTCATTTCGGCGATTACGGCCAGGGCGTAACACTGTTTGCCGGTTTTCTGGTGCTGATCCTTGCCCCCGAATTTTTCCAGCCATTGCGCGATCTTGGCGCGTTTTATCATGCCAAAGCGCAGGCGGTCGGCGGCGCAGATGCGCTTGAAGCGTTTATGCAGGCTACGCCCGACACCGCGCCGCAGGAAGGCCAGCAACCTTTTACCGCCAGTGGCGCTGTTTCGGTGATCGCCACGGATCTCTGTGTCTGCGCCCCCGATGGCCAGGTGCTGTGCGGGCCCCTCACTTTCACTATCGCCCCGGGTGAACAGATTGCGCTGGTCGGCCAGAGCGGGGCCGGTAAAACCGCCCTGATGAACGCTCTGCTGGGTTTCCTGCCCTATCAGGGATCCCTGACGGTCAACGGCACAGAGCTGCGCGAGATACGGCGAACGGACTGGCATCAGCAGATTAGCTGGGTAGGACAGAATCCTCAGTTACCGGCCGCCACCCTGCGCGACAACATTCTGATGGGCGCCACCTGTGAGGCCGACCGTTTTGACGCGCTGCTCGACGCGTGCGGCATTACCGAGTTTCTGTCCCGTCTGCCGCAGGGCATCGACACGCCGCCAGGCGAAGGGGGCAGTCTGCTCTCCGTGGGCCAGGCGCAGCGCATCGCGGTCGCGCGCGCACTCTGTAAACCTGCCCATCTTTTACTGCTCGATGAACCTGCCGCCAGCCTCGATGCGCTGAGTGAACGTCATGTGATGGTGGCGCTGAACCAGGCCGCGACCCGTCAGACCACGCTGATGATTACCCATCAGATCGACACGCTGAGCCGCTGGCCGATCCTGTGGGTGATGGATGCGGGTAAACTGGTGCAGCAGGGAAGCTGGGCGCAACTCTCGCAACAGCCGGGTGCCTTCAGTGAGATGCTGAAGCATCGTCAACAGGAGATCCACTGATGTCCGCCCTGCATCCTTTTCTTCGTCTCTGGCAGCGGCACCCTTTTCGCCTGGCGCTGGGGCTCGTACTGGCAATTGTGACCCTGCTGGCCAGTATCAGCCTGCTGACCCTGTCCGGCTGGTTCCTTGCCGCCTCGTCCGTGGCAGGCGTCGCCGGACTTTATACTTTCAACTATATGCTGCCTGCGGCGGGCGTACGCGGAGCCGCGATCATTCGCACGGCCGCACGCTATGCCGAACGCCTGGTCAGTCATGACGCGACGTTCAGAGTCCTGCAGCATCTGCGTGTTCATACGTTTGGTCGTCTGATGGCGCTCTCACCGGGGCAGCTCTCGCTGTTCCGCCAGGCAGACCTGCTTAACCGCTTTGTGGCCGATGTCGATACGCTGGATCATCTTTATCTGCGTGTTATCTCGCCGCTGACGGGCGCTTTTTTGGTCATTGTGGTGGTAACACTCGGGCTGAGCCTGATCGCTGTTCCGCTGGCACTGACGCTGGGCGGGATCATGCTGGCCACCCTGGTGCTGATGCCTGCGCTGTTTTATCGCCTTGGCTCGCCTGCCGGTATTACCATTGCCCGTGGCCGCGCCCGCTGGCGCTTACAGCTGACGCAGTGGCTGTCGGCGCAGGCGGAACTCACGCTGTATGGCGCGTCGCAGCAGTGGCGTCGGCAGCTTGATGCGGATGAACAGCGCTGGCAGCAGGCTCAGCGCCAGCAACAGCATCTGCAGGCGACGGCGCAGAGCCTGCTGCTGCTGATCAGCGGCGTGACGGTCACCCTGCTGCTCTGGCTCAGCGCCGCCACCATCAGCGACCAGCAGCTGCCCGGTTCGCTGATTGCGCTGGTCGTATTTTGTTCACTGGCGGCCTTTGAAGCGCTGGCCCCGATCGCCGGAGCCTTTCTGCCCATGTCGCAGGTGATAGCGGCCGCTCAGCGGGTCAGTGAGGTGATTGACCAGCCTCCCGCGATCGTTTTTCCGGCAGCGTCGGCGGCGCGGCCTGGCAGCCTGACCGTCCGCATCGACCAGCTTGATTTCAGTTACCCTGGCCGTGCGGAGAAAGTGCTGAAAGGCTGTTGTCTTGAGGTGGCCGCGGGCGAGCGCATAGCCCTTCTGGGGCCAACCGGCTGCGGAAAATCTACACTGCTGGCCCTGTTAACCCGCAGCTGGGAGAGCCAGCATGGGGCGATCAGCCTTAACGACCGACCCATTGCTGACTGGTCAGAGCCTGAACTGCGCCAGCGCATCAGCGTGGTCACGCAGCGTGTTCATCTTTTCAGTCAGAGCTTGCGCGATAACCTCCTGCTGGCCTGTCCCGACGCCAGTGACGAGCGGCTTATCCGCGCCCTGAACGATGTCGGTCTGCAGCGGCTGCCTGAAAACCCCGAAGGGCTGAACGCCTGGCTGGGTGAAGGCGGCCGTCCGCTTTCAGGTGGCGAACTGCGCCGACTCGCCCTGGCGCGCGCGCTGTTGCATGATGGCGATCTCTGGCTGCTGGATGAACCAACAGAAGGTCTGGATGCCACAACCGAGCAGCATATTCTCGCGCTGCTGCAGCAGCTAACCGCAGGTAAGACCGTAATAATGGTTACCCATCGGCTCAGCGGTCTCGAACAGATGGATCGCATCTGCGTGATGGATAATGGCGACATTATTGAACAGGGCAGCCATGCCGAATTAATCTCAAAATCAGGCCGCTACTGGCGTTTCCGGCAGCGTATTGCGTTATAGTCATAGCGAAACGCTGATGAGTAACATAACGCAATGAGACTGGTACAACTGTCACGGGACTCTCTGAACTTTCCGCCACCTGAAATGGCCCTGCGCGAACCTAATGGTCTGCTGGCCATGGGGGGCGATCTCTCTCCTGCCCGGTTACTTAACGCGTATCAGCACGGCATCTTTCCCTGGTTTTCGTCCGGCGACCCGATTCTCTGGTGGTCGCCCGATCCCCGCGCGGTGCTGCTGCCTGAGCAGTTTCATCTCAGCCGCAGCATGAAACGTTTCCACCGTCAATCGCCCTATCGCGTCACGATGAATCAGTCGTTTGCCGCGGTGATCGAAGGCTGTGCCAGCGGTCGCGATGAAGGCACCTGGATCACCTTTGAGATGAAACGGGCCTGGCTGCGACTCTATGAGCTGGGCCATGCGCACTCTGTCGAGGTGTGGAATGAACAGCAGCTGGTCGGTGGCCTGTATGGACTTGCGCTGGGACAAATCTTCTGTGGCGAGTCGATGTTCAGCCGCCAGCAGAATGCCTCAAAAACCGCACTCTGGGTATTCTGCCAGCACTTCATCCGGCATCAGGGACAATTGATTGACTGCCAGGTCCTTAATTCCCATACCGCTTCACTGGGTGCACAGGAGATTTCGCGGGCTGACTATCTGCAGTATGTGCAACGCCTGGTGAACCAGCCGGTCAGCGAAGGCTGCTGGCAGACACAAACCCTTTTTTAGCCATGTTGAGATGTTTTGCACACATAAAGGCGGTTAAGTGGTATAATAGCCGGGTTTGGTATGTCGTCCGCGCTTCGCAATCCTGAGCCGGAATTGCCAGGCTGGGAATCTCAACGCACTCCCGGAACTGTTTTCAATCGTGCGCGTGTAACCGGTTGATACAGATTCTTAGCCCGCCAGTCCCCTGCAGACGCCACATAAACACCCTAATTTCACCGGATGCGCGCCATGGCGTGCACCCCAGCAAAGCGTTGGCGAAATCGCCGACGGTTCTTTACATAAATCGTTGAATTGGGCATTATCTTGCCGGTTCAACTGAAAGGTAGTACACCCAGAGGATTCGATGGCCAAAGAAGACAATATTGAAATGCAAGGTACCGTACTGGATACGTTACCTAACACCATGTTCCGCGTAGAACTTGAGAACGGACACGTGGTTACTGCTCACATCTCCGGTAAAATGCGCAAAAACTACATCCGTATCCTGACGGGTGACAAAGTGACCGTTGAGCTGACCCCGTACGACCTGAGCAAAGGCCGCATTGTCTTCCGTAGTCGCTAAACTGCAGTAATTTTATCGCCTTGCATTACGCAGCGAAAAAAAGGCCGGATAATAATCCGGCCTTTTTCATTTCTGCAGCAGGGCTTAGTGCACCGTGCCTTCCGTTTTGCGTTTTTCTGCGCTCAGGAAGTGATAGGTAAGTTCACCCTTCTCACGATCCAGTGCCACCGACACTGAGCCACCATCCACCAGCGAACCAAACAGCAGTTCATTGGCTAACGGTTTTTTCAGGCTATCCTGCACGGTGCGCGCCATCGGACGGGCACCCATCGCTTTGTCATAGCCCTTCTCAGCCAGCCAGTCACGCGCTTCATCGCTGACTTCCAGCGACACGCCTTTGGCATCCAGCTGCGCCTGCAGTTCGACAATAAACTTGTCGACCACCTGATGGATCACCTCTGGTGACAGGTGACTGAACCAGATGATGTTGTCGAGACGGTTGCGGAACTCTGGCGTAAAGATCTTTTTGATCTCTTCCATCGCGTCGCTGCTGTTGTCCTGATGAATCAGACCAATTGATTTACGTTCGGTCTCGCGCACACCGGCGTTAGTGGTCATGACCAGCACCACGTTGCGGAAGTCCGCTTTGCGACCGTTATTATCGGTCAGCATACCGTTATCCATCACCTGCAGCAGCAGGTTAAAGACATCCGGATGCGCTTTCTCGATCTCATCCAGCAGAACGACCGCGTGAGGATGCTTAATCACGGCATCGGTCAGCAGACCGCCCTGATCAAAGCCGACGTAGCCAGGAGGCGCACCAATCAGACGGCTGACGGTGTGACGCTCCATGTACTCAGACATATCGAAACGCAGCAGCTCAATACCCAGCGCTTTCGCCAGCTGCACGGTGACTTCCGTTTTACCGACACCGGTCGGACCGGCGAACAGGAAGGAACCGACCGGCTTACGATCCTGGCCCAGACCGGCGCGGCTCATCTTAATCGCTTCGGTCAGCGCCTCGATAGCATTGTCCTGACCAAACACCAGCATTTTCAGGCGATCGCCCAGATTTTTCAGCGTATCGCGGTCGGTTGCCGACACGCTCTGCTCCGGAATGCGGGCAATACGCGCCACGACCGTTTCAATGTCAGAGACGTTGATGGTTTTCTTACGCTTGCTGGCTGGCATCAGGCGCGCACGGGCACCCGCCTCATCAATCACGTCAATCGCCTTGTCGGGCAGATGACGATCGTTGATATATTTCACCGCCAGCTCAACGGCAGCACGCACTGCTTTCGCGGTGTAACGCACATCGTGATGCGCTTCGTACTTGGTTTTGAGGCCGTTCAGGATCTGTACGGTCTCTTCGACAGAAGGTTCCGTGATGTCGATCTTCTGGAAACGACGGGCCAGCGCACGATCTTTTTCGAAGATGTTGCTGAACTCCTGATAGGTGGTGGAGCCCATCACCCGGATCTTGCCCGATGAGAGCAGCGGTTTGATCAGGTTAGCCGCATCGACCTGGCCGCCTGACGCCGCACCGGCACCGATGATGGTATGGATCTCATCGATAAACAGGATGCTGTGTTCGTCCTGCTCCAGCTGCTTCAGCAGCGCTTTGAAACGTTTTTCAAAATCACCACGGTACTTGGTGCCCGCCAGCAGCGAACCGATATCCAGCGAGTAGATGGTGCACTCTTTCATCACTTCCGGAACGTCGCCCTGCTCGATACGCCAGGCGAGACCTTCTGCAATGGCAGTTTTACCTACACCTGATTCACCCACCAGCAGCGGGTTGTTTTTACGACGACGGCACAGAACCTGAATGGTACGTTCCAGCTCTTTATCGCGACCAATCAGTGGATCGATCCCACCGACGCGAGCAAGCTGATTAAGATTGGTGGTGAAGTTTTCCATACGCTCCTCCCCGCCTGCTTGCTCTTCGTTAACCGGATTTTCAGCGCCTGGCGCCTGGCCCGGCTCATCTTTGCGTGTACCGTGAGAGATAAAGTTCACCACATCAAGGCGGCTCACTTCATGTTTACGTAACAGATAAGCCGCTTGCGACTCCTGCTCGCTAAAGATGGCGACCAGCACATTCGCCCCGGTCACTTCGCTGCGACCGGATGACTGGACATGGAAAACCGCACGCTGCAGGACGCGCTGGAAGCTGAGCGTCGGTTGTGTATCGCGCTCCTCTTCACTGGCGGGCAGCACCGGTGTGGTCTGTTCGATGAAGGCTTCGAGTTCCTGCCGCAGAGCCACCATGTCCACCGTACAGGCTTCCAGTGCCTCTCTGGCCGACGGGTTACTGAGCAATGCCAGTAACAGATGCTCGACGGTCATAAACTCATGACGGTGCTCACGCGCTCTGGCGAAAGCCATATTTAAACTGAGTTCCAGTTCTTGATTGAGCATTAGGCACCTCCCCCAATTATCGCCCTTACCAGCTTCCTATATGGAGACGGGTTCAGGCTTTTTCCAGCGTACACAGCAACGGATGATGGTTTTCCCGCGCATAGTTGTTCACCTGGGCCGCTTTTGTTTCCGCGACTTCTGCAGTAAATACACCACAGATCGCTTTGCCGTGATAGTGAACTTTCAACATCAGTTGCGTTGCACGTTCAACATCATAAGAAAAGAACTTTTGTACGACGTCAATAACAAATTCCATAGGTGTATAATCGTCATTATTCAGAATGACTTTATACATTGAAGGTGGCTTTAACCCTTCACGTACTTTGTCTTCGGCCAGATGTTCAAAGTTAAGCCAGTCGTTTGTGTTTGCCATAGTGTTCCGTTGAGATTGTGCTTTAGCCTTTCTGAGGCTTCATGTTGAAAGTTTAACATGCCTGTCAAGCGGCTGATCGCTGCTGAAAATTTATTCAGAAATTTCCCTGCGCGACCTGCATCACAAAATTCGTAATAGCGTTAACCACCTCAAATTTTGATGAATTTTCCCCCACCTGGCCCGGTGGTTTGCTTGACGCCAGCGGCGCTTTCTCTACATTCTACCTGCACAGGCTGATTGAGTTTTAATCAAATGCGACTCACAGCGCTAAGACCTCACCTACTTATAAAATGTCTAGCGAGGGAAGTAAAAGCATGGAAACGGGCACAGTTAAATGGTTCAACAATTCCAAAGGCTTTGGCTTTATCTGTCCGATCGGCGGTGGCGAAGATATTTTTGCGCACTACTCCACCATCCAGATGGAGGGCTACCGAACGCTGAAGGCAGGCCAGCAGGTTCAGTTTGATGTGCATGAAGGCCCGAAAGGCAATCACGCCAGCCTCATCGTTCCGGTCGGGACGCCGCAGGCCGTTGCCTGACCGCCTGAACCCGCTCCAGACATGCCAGCCAGTGCCGCTGGCATTTTCCTGGGCGCAAGACGTTAATCTGCCTGTCCCTGCGCCAGCCCCACAACCCGATCAAACATCTGCCGCAGCAGTGCAGGAATAGCCTGCGTACCCCGTTCTGCAGCGGCGCTGGCGACGGCGATTGCCAGCTCTGGTTTCGAACTCTGATGGATGGCTTTAGTAATAATACGCCTGGAACTCATCGGTACGTTTAACGGCAGGTGCGCCATCTCATGATAGACAGCCTGAAACCCCTGATGGTAGAGAAAGTTTTCCATATCCAGAGCAGGTAGCTGCGTAAGAAAACGGGATTCAGGTTCACCCGGCTGCAGCTGCGCGCGCGCCGTACTGGCATATTTATTACCTGCCTGATCGCCATCCGTCAGGACATGCCAGGCTATGCCCATCCGCCGGGCAAATTTCAGCAGCGGCTTTAAGCCCGACTGCGCAAACTCAATCACTTTCACCCCTTCAGCCGCGAAATTGTAGCCGCACTGCTGTGCCAGCTCATGCATGATCCAGACCTCCGTTTCGCCCTCCACCAGCAACCAGCAGCGGGCAAACAGGGCGGCCGGCCGGTTTACCCGGATATGAAAGCCGATGCGACGGCTCTCTTCTGCACTCAGCCCTTCCGGCCCGATGCGCCAGGCTGCGACACGCGACGGCCCGCGCACCAGCCGGCAGACGTGCTCCACCGGTACCTGTGACAGCAGCTCGGCGGAATTGGTCGTGGCGATTTTCTGTAGCGGTAACAGTTTCAGCAGGTTCCAGGCCACTGACAGCATTATTGGATGCAGCCGGGTTTCCGGATCTTCAATCAGCAGCAGCGGCCGGGCATCGGCGGCCAGCGGCACCTCTCCCCGCGCCTCTATCAGCAGGGTAAACATCTGCAGCAGTATCAACCGGCGGCTGCGGGAATCGGTGCCGGCAATTAACTGATTCAGGTGATCCAGCGCGCGCCAGCCGTGCATGCCGTCGCGCGTGTGCGATTCCCGGTCGCGCGGCGCGTTAACGGCCTCCGGCGGCTGCACCAGAAAGTAGTGCTGCATTAGCTGCTGCATGGTTTTCAGCCCCTGCCGCAGAACGTCGTCGCTGAGCTGTTGCGGATGACGCTCCAAATCACGTGCCAGACTCTCCATGCCCGCCAGCAGTTCCGGATGCGCGGTGGTGACAGGCGGACGATTTCGCGGTCGTTTACTGAAGCGGGCGTCGCGCAGGCGCAGCACCGGATAGCGTTTCAGCAACAGCGCAATCGCCGCCGCGCAGTTCTGCTCCGTTAAGCGCTGACCCTGCGCGTCTACGAAACGGCGACGGGATTCGATGCCGCTCTCCCGCCAGGTCGCACTGACGCTGTAACAGATCCAGCGCTGGCCCTGCGCATCCTGCTGCCAGAAGGGGGAGAAGATCGCGTCCGGGTCGCGGCCATCATCCCGATAGTGAAACACCACCGACAGACGGCGCATGGCGTCGGTGATGTCACCCGGCGTGAAGTGAAAATCGTCCTGAGTAAAAACGTAGGCCGGTTCATGGGGCGAAAGCAGCAGGCTCAGGGCATCCAGCAGGCTGGATTTTCCCCAGGCGTTTTCACCAATCAGCAGAGTGGTCCGCGTTAAGGGCAGTGAGAGCTTATTGATGCCGCGAAAACCGCGAATGTCGATATGTTCCAGAATCATAGGCGTCCTTCCTCCGGTTATAAAGAGCATGGTTGCCGTCAGCCAGCCGGTCAAGCCGCAACGGGGTTTACTCCGTCACGCTTTTTCGCTAGCGTGTGGCCTCTTTCCTCCATGGATGGCCTCTGCTATGTATTCCGGACTCCTGATTATTCTGCTGCCCCTGATCGCGGGCTGGCTGTTACCCTTTCGTCAGACGGCCATGCTGCGCCGCGTCAATCAGCTGCTGGGGTGGATGGTCTATGTGATCCTGTTCTTTATGGGGATCAGCCTGGCGTTCCTCGACAACCTCGGCAGCAATCTGCTGGCGATATTTCACACTGCGCTGGTGGCGGCCTTCTGCATTCTGCTTTGTAACCTGCTGGCGCTGCGCGGTCTGGAAAAATTTGCCCCCTGGCAGCATCGTCACCGGCAGGAGAAACTGCCCTCGCGGCTCAATATGGCGCTGGACTCCCTGAAGCTCTGCGGCGTCGTGGTGATCGGTTTTCTGCTTGGCCTGACCCAGTGGCCCCTCCTGCACCATGCCGCCACAGCCAGCGAATATGCGCTGATTTTTCTGCTGTTCCTGGTGGGGATTCAGCTGCGCGGCAGCGGCATGACGCTGCGTCAGATCATCCTCAACCGCCGGGGCATGCTGGTCGCCAGCGTCGTGCTGATTAGTGCGCTTATCGGCGGCGTGATGGCGGCGCTGCTGCTGGGCATGCCGGTGAAAACCGGTCTGGCCTTATCCAGCGGCTTTGGCTGGTACTCGCTCTCCGGGATCCTGATGACCGAGGCCTTTGGCCCCGTCACCGGCAGCGCCGCCTTCTTTAACGATCTGATTCGTGAACTGGTGGCGATCATGCTGATTCCGGCGCTGATTGGCCGTCATCGCTCCAGCGCGCTGGGCCTGTGCGGTGCCACCTCCATGGACTTTACCCTGCCCGTGCTGCAGCGGGCAGGCGGCAATGAGATTGTCCCGGCCGCCATCGTACATGGCTTTGTGATGAGCCTGCTGGCACCGATTCTTATCGCCCTCTTTTCTGCCTGACCCAGGACGCGCCCGTCCGTGGCGGCCGGCCCCACTCCGGACGCCGCGTGAAAATAAGGCGCGTTATCGTGCGGTCAGGATCAGCCGTTCCGCGCTGATCCGCCTCCCTTCGCCGTCAAATGGCGGACCGCCAGCCGCGCCTGTGGCTATCCGCCCTCTTCACGCCGTGGCCCTGCCAGCGCATTTTTTCACGCCTGCTTTTCTGCCGTGTCGTCTACGCTTCTTTTTTCAGTTCTGGTCACGTCACGTTGCCGGACGGATCGATAAAGGAGAAGCGCATGAAACAAACCGTGGCGGCACTGGTCGCTAAAACGCTGGAAAGCGCAGGCGTAAAACGCATCTGGGGCGTCACCGGAGACTCCCTGAACGGCCTGAGCGACAGCCTGAATCGCATGGGTACCATCGAGTGGATGCCCACCCGTCATGAAGAGGTCGCTGCCTTTGCAGCCGGTGCGGAAGCGCACATCAGCGGAGAACTGGCGGTCTGTGCCGGTTCCTGCGGACCGGGTAACCTGCATCTGATCAACGGTTTGTTCGACTGCCACCGTAACCGCGTGCCGGTTCTGGCGATTGCGGCACACATTCCCTCCAGCGAAATCGGCAGCGGCTATTTCCAGGAAACGCATCCGCAGGAGCTGTTCCGCGAATGCAGCCACTACTGCGAACTGGTGTCTAATCCGGAGCAGCTACCGCAGGTACTGGGCATTGCGATGCGAAAGGCGATCCTGAATCGCGGGGTCTCTGTGGTGGTATTGCCGGGGGATATCGCCCTGCAGCCAGCACCGGAAAGCGCCCGCGCAGAATGGTATCCACCGCAGTTGCCGCAGGTCCTGCCCCAGCCCGCCGAACTGGCGCAGCTGGCGCAAACGCTGAATGAAGCCTCAGAGATTACACTTCTGTGCGGCAGCGGCTGTGCCGGGGCGCATCAGGAAGTTGTCGCTCTTGCGGAGGCGCTGAAGGCACCGATAGTTCATGCGTTGCGCGGGAAAGAGCATATTGAATATGACAATCCGTATGACGTTGGCATGACCGGCCTGATCGGTTTCTCATCTGGCTTCCACGCTATGATGAACGCTGGCACGCTGGTGTTGCTGGGCACCCAGTTTCCCTATCGCGCCTTCTACCCGGAAAAAGCCCGGATTATCCAGATCGATATTAATCCCGGCAGCCTGGGCTCTCACTGCCACGTCGACCAGGCCTATGTGGGCGATGTAAAAAGCACGCTGCAGGCGCTGCTCCCTCAATTAACGCCGAAAAGCGACAGCCGCCATCTCGACAGCGCGGTGAAGCACTATGGCGAGGCGCGTAAGAGTCTGGACGAGCTGGCGCAGCCTAACGATAAGCAGGCGATTCATCCGCAATATCTGGCCCAGCAGATCAGCCGCTACGCCAGCGACGATGCTATTTTTACCTGCGATGTCGGCACCCCGACCGTCTGGGCGGCGCGCTATCTGAAGATGAACGGCAGACGTCGCCTGCTGGGTTCGTTTAATCACGGTTCGATGGCGAATGCGATGCCGCAGGCACTGGGCGCGCAGTCGATTGATCGCCATCGTCAGGTCGTCGCACTGTGCGGTGATGGCGGCTTCAGCATGCTGATGGGCGATTTTATCTCGCTGGCGCAGCTGAAAATGCCGGTGAAAATCGTGATCTTCAACAACAGCGTGCTGGGATTCGTGGCGATGGAGATGAAGGCGGGCGGCTATCTGACCGACGGCACGGCGCTGAATAATCCCGATTTCGCCGCTATTGCTGAAGCCTGTGGCATCCGCGGGATCCGTGTGGAAAAGGCCTCAGATCTCAATGGCGCGCTGGAAGCAGCCTTTGCTCATGACGGCCCGGTGCTGGTGGATGTGATCACCGCCAAAGAGGAGCTGGCGATGCCGCCGCAGATCAAGCTGGAGCAGGCTAAAGGCTTCAGCCTCTATATGCTGCGCGCCATTATGAATGGTCGCGGTGACGAGGTGGTAGAACTGGCGAAAACCAACTGGCTGCGGTAAAACAGAAAGGCCATCAGGGCGGGCGCGAGGCCCGCCTTTTTTTCCGCCACGTTCAGGAGCATAAGGTGATCGATTTACGCAGTGATACCGTGACCCGGCCAAGCGCCGCCATGTTAAGCGCGATGATGTCTGCCGAAACCGGGGATGACGTCTATCGTGACGACCCTACCGTGAATGCCCTCGAAGCGGAAGCGGCGCGGCTGAGCGGCAAAGCTGCCGCACTCTTTTTCCGACCGGCACCCAGGCCAACCTGGTGGCGCTGCTGAGTCACTGCGAACGTGGCGATGAATATATCGTGGGCCAGCAGGCGCACAACTACAAATATGAGGCGGGCGGTGCGGCGGTGCTGGGCAGCATTCAGCCACAGCCTGTGCTGGCCGCGGAGGATGGCACACTGCCGCTTGACGTGGTGGCGGCCGCCATCAAGCCGGACGATATTCACTTTGCCCGCACCCGTCTGCTGAGCCTCGAAAACACCCATCACGGCAAAGTCCTGCCGCTGGACTATCTGGAGCAGGCCTGGGCCTTCACCCGCCAGCATCAGCTGGCATTGCATATCGATGGCGCCCGCATTTTCAACGCGGTGGTTGCCCAGCAGACCACGCTGGCGGCGATCGCACGCTACTGTGACACCCTCACCATCTGTCTCTCAAAGGGGCTCGGCACGCCGGTGGGCTCCCTGCTGTGTGGCGACGCGGCGCTGATCGCACGCGCCCGTCGCTGGCGCAAAATGACCGGCGGCGGCATGCGCCAGGTGGGTATTTTAGCGGCGGCCGGTCTCTACGCGTTAAAGCATAACGTGGCGCGCCTGCAGGAGGATCATGACAATGCCGCCTGGCTGGGCGAGCAGTTACAGACGCTGGGCGTCAGCGTTGTTGATCAGCAGACCAATATGCTGTTTGTGGCGGTGCCGGAAGAGCAGGTCAGCGCCCTGGGAGACTGGATGAGGGCGCACGGCGTATTAATCAGTGTCGGCACCCGTACCCGGCTGGTCACCCATCTGGATGCGGACCGGGCGGCGCTGACACAGGTTGTCGCCCACTGGAAGGCTTTCCTGCAACAGCGCTAACCGCGCTACTCCGCCGCGCCATACTTCTCCAGCAGCGCGGCGGCGATCGCGGCGGTTTCAGCGTCCGGCAGACCGCGATAATCTGCAGGCCGGAAATGCATCTGAAACGCGGCGATCACCTTCTGCGCTTCCCGGGCGCTCATCCCTGCGGAAACCGGATAGCCATAGCGTTGCAGACGCGCCAGTACGGATTCAGCAGGCACCGCGGCATGCGGATCCTGTCCGGCCAGATAAAAGGCGACCCGACTGGCGTCGGGCCAGGCACCGATGCCTTGCTGCGCCAGCTGCTGCCAGGGAAACAGCGGACCGGGATCCTGCTTACGCTGCGGCGCAATATCACTGTGACCGACAATGTTTTCCGCTGTGATGCCGTAGCGCTGCGTAATGTCGCGCAGCAGCGCCTCCAGCACGGCGATCTGCGCGTCAGTAAACGGCTGCCATTTGAGGCCTGTCAGGGTCCGGCGATAGCCCCGGTTAACCAGCTCAATGCCAATCGAGGTGTCATTGATGCGTGTGGCCCCGCGCCAGAAGCTGGGACCCGCATGCCATGCGAGCTGCTGCTCCGGTACCAGCTGCCACAGGATCCCCTTTCCGGCGCGTTGCGGCGGCTGACGCGGAATCAGATAGTGGGCGCTGACCTCACGATCGGTGAGAGTCGCCAGCGATGAGGAAAAATCCTCGGCGGTGTAGTGAACCACAATCACTTTCACCCGCGGCCGCGCGCCCTGGGCCGGATGACGCTTGTCGGCCCAGTAGCCCTCACGGGGTTCAATTCCGGCATGGCATCCCGCCAGCAGCAGTGCCAGCACCAGCAGCAGGCCACGTTTCACCGGATAATGACCGCCGTTCCGGTGACGCTGACCATCAGCATGCTGCTCTCTTTGCCAACCGTTTCGTAGTCAATATCGATACCGACTACTGCGTTTGCGCCCAGCGATTTAGCCTGCTGCTCCAGCTCCTCAAAAGCGATCTCCCGCGCTTTGCGCAGCTCTTTCTCATAGGCGCCGGAACGGCCGCCGACCACGTCGCGGATGCCCGCGAAGAAATCGCGGAAGATGTTGGCTCCCAGAATCGCTTCACCGGTGACCACACCGCAGTATTCGCTGATGCTGTGACCTTCCAGTGTGGGGGTTGTTGAAAATTTCATCGTATTCTCCTCGTTGAAAACCGGACCAGGGCTCTTTCGACTAAAAAGCACAACTATACTCTATGCTAAAAAGGGCACCTTGCCAGAGAACCATAAGGAAATCGAGATGAGAAACAATGCGTTTGCGCTCCTGCTCCCAGCGGCGCTGCTGCTCAGCGCCTGTACCACCGTTGAGCCCGTGACAAAGGATAATGGCCCGCGTACCGCACCCTGTATCGAAGGCGGTCCTGACCAGGTGGCCCAGCAATTTTACGATTTGCGTATCGCGCAGCCTGTTCAGGGGCTGCCCGACAGCAACACGCTGGCAAAATATCGCCCTTACCTGAGTGATGCGCTTTATCACTCGTTGCAGGCGGCCAGCAGCAGCGGTGCAGGCACTCAGTGGCGTAGCAACGATCTCTTTTCCAGTCTCTCTCAGGGTCCGACGGCGGCCAGCGTTGCTGACGCTTCCACCATCCCAAACCGCGACGCGCGCAATATTCCGTTGCGGGTCGATCTGAGCCGCGGCGATAAAAAGTGGCAGGATGAGGTCCTGATGATCCATCAGGGCAGCTGCTGGGTCGTGAATGACGTGCGCTACATGGCAAACCCTGCGCATACGCCCGGTGGCAGCCTGAGCCAGGTCCTTGAGCAGGCAAAAAAATAATCCTGTTATTGTAAAGCAGAGAAGCGCAGTTGCCGCCCGGCACTGCGCTTTTTTGTTTCTGTCCTCCCCCTGTGCCCCGTCACAGCGCCAGACGGCGCACGATATTGTGCTAAACTTTGCGTGCTCAGGCCTGTTTTACAAAATTTAACCCACCTTATTTGCATAACTATTCTGGTGACGTTAAAATCCGCGATACTAATAGCTATTCAAATCTGGCGCATGAGTATTCAACTAAACGCAATAAACTGCTTCTACGGTGCTCATCAGGCGCTGTTCGACATCAATCTTGAATGTCCGCAAGGCGAAACCCTTGTGCTGCTGGGTCCCAGCGGTGCCGGGAAAAGCTCTCTGCTGCGGGTGCTTAACCTGCTGGAGCAGCCCCGTTCAGGTCAGTTGCAGATTGCCGGCAATCAGTTTGATTTCAGCCAGAAGCCTTCTGACGCCGCGATCCGCGAACTGCGGCAGAATGTCGGTATGGTGTTTCAGCAATACAATCTCTGGCCGCATCTCACCGTGCTGCAGAATCTGATGGAAGCGCCCTGCCGGGTATTAGGTCTCAGTAAAAGTGAGGCCCGCGCCCGTGCCGACAAGCTGCTCGATCGTCTGCGCCTGACCCCTTACAGCGACCGGTTTCCGCTGCACCTTTCAGGTGGTCAGCAACAGCGTGTGGCCATTGCCCGCGCGCTGATGATGGAGCCACAGGTGTTGCTTTTCGATGAGCCAACCGCCGCGCTGGATCCGGAAATTACCGCACAGATTGTCAGTATCATTCGCGAGCTGGCACAGACCCGTATTACCCAGGTGATTGTGACCCATGAAGTGGAAGTGGCCCGTAAAACGGCCAGCCGCGTCGTCTATATGGAGAATGGTCATATTGTGGAACAGGGCGATGCCAGCCGTTTTACACAGCCGCAAACCGAAGCGTTTGCTCACTATCTTTCGCACTAAGTCAGGATGCTAAAAATGAAAAAAATGGTACTTGCTGCACTGCTTGCTGGTTTTAGCCTGAGCGCCACGGCGGCGCAGACGATTCGTTTTGCGACCGAAGCCTCTTACCCGCCTTTTGAGTTCGTGGACGCTGACAACAAGATTCAGGGGTTTGATGTCGATCTGGCCAATGCGCTCTGTAAAGAGATCGATGCCACCTGTACCTTTACTAACCAGGCGTTCGACAGCCTGATCCCGAGCCTGAAATTCCGTCGCTTCGATGCGGTGATGGCAGGCATGGATATCACGCCGGATCGTGAAAAGCAGGTGCTGTTCACCAAACCTTATTATGACAATTCGGCACTGTTCGTGGCGCAGAAAGGCAAAGTCGCCAGCGTTGACGCGCTGAAAGGCAAGCGCGTTGGCGTCCAGAACGGCACCACCCATCAGAAATACCTGACGGATAAACACAGCGAGATCACTGTCGTGCCTTACGACAGCTATCAGAATGCCGTGCTGGACCTGAAAAATGGCCGTATTGACGCGGTATTTGGTGACACCGCTGTGGTCAACGAGTGGCTGAAGAAGAATCCTGCGCTGGCAGCCGTCGGCGACAAAGTGACAGATAAAGCTTACTTTGGCACCGGCCTGGGCATTGCGGTTCGTACCGGTAACACCGATCTGCAGACGAAATTCAATGGTGCCCTGGATAAGATCAAAGCCGACGGGACCTACAAAACCATCTACAGCAAATGGTTCCAGCAGTAATTTCTGATGAATGAAATGATGACCCTCGCAAGTGCCGCCGGTATGACCGTCGGCCTTGCTGTTTGTGCTCTCGTCGCTGGCCTGGTGCTGGCGATGATTTTCGCTGGCTGGGAGTCGCTGCGCCTGAAACCGCTGGCGTGGGCAGGCACCGGCCTGGTCACGTTGATCCGCGGCCTGCCGGAAATTCTGGTGGTGCTGTTTATCTATTTTGGCGCCTCGCAGCTCCTGCTCACTCTCTCCGACGGCTTTACGCTTAACGTCGGGCTGTTTCAGCTGCCTGTTCAGATGCAGATCGAAAACTTCGATGTCAGTCCCTTCCTGTGTGGTGTGATTGCGCTGGCGCTGCTTTACGCGGCCTATGCTTCGCAGACGCTGCGCGGCGCCCTGAAAGCGGTACCGGTGGGTCAGTGGGAATCGGGTCAGGCGCTGGGCATGAAGAAGTCGGCCATCTTCCTGCGACTGATCATGCCGCAGATGTGGCGTCATGCTCTACCCGGTCTGGGGAATCAGTGGCTGGTGCTGCTCAAGGATACCGCACTGGTGTCGCTGATCAGCGTAAATGACCTGATGCTGCAGACAAAAAGTATCGCAACCCGCACCCAGGAGCCCTTTACCTGGTTCCTGGTGGCCGCCGCGATCTATTTAGTGATTACCCTGTTAAGCCAGGCAGTGCTGCGTCGCATCGAACTGCGCACGACACGCTTTGAACGGGGGAACAGCTGATGCTCGCCTACTTACCTGAACTTCTGAAAGGGCTGCACACCAGTCTGACGCTGACGGCCGCTTCCCTGATCGTCGCCCTGCTGCTTGCGCTGCTCTTCACCGTCGTGCTGTCGCTGAAAACGCCGCTGTTTTCGCCGCTGGTCAAAGGCTTTATCACGCTGTTTACCGGCACCCCACTGCTGGTACAGATCTTCCTGATCTACTACGGGCCGGGACAGTTTCCTTCGCTGCAGCAGGTGCCATGGCTGTGGCACTTACTGTCGCAGCCGTGGCTCTGTGCGATGCTGGCACTGTCGCTCAACAGCGCCGCCTACACCACGCAGCTCTTTTACGGGGCCGTGCGCGCTATTCCGGCCGGACAGTGGCAGTCGTGCGCGGCGCTCGGCATGAGCCGCAAAGATACGCTGCGCATTCTGCTGCCCTATGCATTTAAACGCGCGCTCTCCTCCTACTCTAATGAGGTCGTGCTGGTGTTCAAAGGCACTTCGCTGGCCTATACCATCACCCTGATGGAGGTCATGGGCCACGGTCAGCTGCTTTATGGCCGCACTTATGACATTACGGTCTATGCCGCAGCAGGGCTGATCTACCTCTGCGTTAACGGCCTGCTGACGCTGATGATGCGACTGATCGAGAAGCGCGCCCTGGCGTTTGAACGACGTTCCTGACAGACGGGCGGCCCCCCGCCCGTTTCGCCTGAAAAATCACACCAATTGCATAAAAATTCAATTTATGGCAGGGTATCGCCTTCTCTGGCTGACCACATCACAGGACTCATAAAATGAAAAAATGGATTATCGCCGCCGCGCTGGTTTCGCTTGCTATGAGCGCCCAGGCCGCCGAAAAGATTCGCTTTGCCGCTTCAGCGACCTATCCGCCGTTTGAATCACTGGACCCGGAAAACAACCTGGTCGGATTCGACATCGATCTGGCCAAAGCGCTGTGTCAGCAGATGAAAGCGGAGTGCACCTTTACTAACAACGCGTTCGACAGTCTGATCCCGTCACTGAAGTTTCGTCGTTATGACGCGGTGATCTCCGGCATGGATATCACCGCCGAGCGCAGTAAGCAGGTTGATTTTACCCAACCCTATTACGCGAACTCCGCTATCGTGATTGCGCCCAAAGACAAATTCAGCAGCTTTAACGACCTGAAAGGCAAGCGTATTGGCGTTGAGAACGGCACCACCCACCAGAAGTATCTGCAGGATAAGCATCCGGAAGTGAAAGTGGTGGCGTATGACAGCTATCAGAATGCGATTCTGGATATAAAAAGTGGCCGGCTGGATGGCGTATTTGGCGACAGCGCAGTCGTAAACCAGTGGCTGAAGAGCAATCCGCAGCTCGCCACGGTCGGCGACCATGTCACCGACACCGACTATTTCGGCACAGGCCTGGGCATTGCCGTGCGTAAAGGCAACACCGCGCTGCTAAATGAGTTTAATCAGGCGCTGGCTGAGCTGAAAACCAGCGGCCGCTGGCAGCAGCTTAATCAGAAGTGGTTCCCGGAGTAATGTCAGGCTGCGCCCTGTGGCGGGGCGCATATCCGGCTCAGTGCTGACGGCGGGTTAACAGCGTCAGCACCTCAAAATGGGCGGTATGCGGAAACATATCGAACAGCTGCACCTGCGTAATCTCATAATCGTCCAGCCGGGCAATGTCCTGCGCCATCGTCTGCGGATTGCAGCTCGAATAGAGCAGATAATCCGGGGCCATCTGGCTGAGATAGTCACACAGTGCCTCGCCAATCCCGCGACGGGGTGGGTTTACCAGTACCAGCTCAGGCACCGCGTCACGCGTGGTCGCAAACGCCGTGGAGTCCAGCGCCGCAAACTGCACCTTTTCCAGCCCCAGCATCCCGGCGGAACGCCGGGCGCATTTAATCGCTTCGGCACTGATTTCAATGCCGGTCAGCGTCATTTCCGGTGTCGCACAGTGCAGGCCAAAACCGCCCACGCCGCAGAAAAGATCCCACATGCTGTTGACCGGCAGCGCCCTGACCCAGTCGCGCGCGGTAGCATAGAGGGCGCTCGCGACCTGCGGGTTGGTCTGAAAGAAGCTCTGCGGCCGGATCCAGAGTGGTACGCCGTTAAAACTCTCCGGCAGCGCCTGAGCGGGCGTCAGCGCAATCTCCTCATCCCCTTCCAGAATCGCCATGTGCACGGGCTGAATGTTGGCAGAGATCACCTCCAGCTGCGGCAACTGCTGCTGCAGCCACGGCAGCGCAGCACGCAGCTGTTCTACTTTGGCGTCTGAACGCAGAACGAAGCGCAGCATCACGCCCCCCTGCTGACTTTCCGTTATCAGCAGGAACTTCAGTTCGCCGCGTCTGCGCGCCACGTTATAGGGTGTCAGCCCGGCCCGGGCGATGAACGGCTTCAGTGCCGCAAAAAGCGGCTGGAAGGAGGCAGGATAGAGCGGACATTCGCAGAGATCGACAGCCTCACCATCCGGCCGGACCAGACCCAGCACCGGACGTTCGACGCTACCGCTGACCACCATCTTGGCTTTATTGCGAAATGCCTGCTGCGGGGAGGCCACCGGCGGCAGCCACTGCGTTACCGGCCGATCGGCCAGTAACTGCGCCAGTCTCGCCTGTTTGTCGTCCAGCTGCATGGAATAGGGTTTTTCGAGCCACTGACAGGAGCGGCAACGGTCAGCGTCATAGAGCGCGCAGTGCATGGTAAAGCCTTAAAGATCGGGTCGGGCGGAGCGCGATTGTATCATCGCTTCCTGAAAAATGCGCGACTGCTGGCGGGCACAAACAGCAGCATCAGCACCAGCAGATCGGGAATTTTCTGCGCCAGCGTGTGGTGGATGATCTGGACATTATTGTCGCCATCAATACTGAAAATTTCCGGATAGATCCCGCCGAGCGAGGCGAACAGCATGTAGATCAGCACAACAATTTGTGTTGCCACATAGCCCCAGCGTCCCCGGTTACTGCCGCGCATCAGGGTAAAGGCGCAGCGCAGCTCAAACAGGAAGATCAGCTGGCTGGCAATGAAAATCAGTGTCGCGTCCCAGGACTGGGCGCTGCGATGAACAAAGTTAGCGAGTTCGCTGTAACCCAGCTCGTTTGCCAGCATCAGAACGCTCAGACAGCGGGTCGCAATAATCGCAATACCTGCCACCGTTACCGGAACGGGTGCACTGTCCAGCGTAATGCTGCTTTTAGAGATGTCTGACATAGTCCCTGACTCCACCGGATCAAAAAACGGGCCGGATAAACCGGCCCGTTCATATAGTGGCAAAGGATAGCGATTTCAGCCACGTTTAGCTTTCTGAATATCACTCAAACGCTGTTTTTCTTCGTGTGCCATAAACCGCCAGGCGATAAAACCGACAAGGCCGACTACAAACAGAATCAGGGAAGCCAGCGCATTGATTTCCGGGTTAACGCCGCGTCGCACGGTAGCGAAAATAGCCATAGGCAGTGTGGTTGCGCCTGGTCCGGTGACAAAGCTGGCAATCACCAGATCGTCGAGTGACAGGGTAAAGGCCAGCAGCCAGCCGGTGACAATCGCCGGCGCAATCATGGGCACGGTTATCACAAAAAAGACCTTTAAAGGGGTGGCACCCAGATCCATCGCCGCCTCTTCAATTGAGCGGTCCAGTTCACGCAGACGCGAGTTGATGACTACCGCCACATACGCCGTACAGAAGGTGACATGCGCCAGCCAGATAGTCAGCATACCGCGCTCAGATGGCCAGCCAAAGGCATTGCCCATCGCCACAAACAGCAGCAGCAGCGACAGGCCGGTGATCACGTCAGGCATCACCAGCGGGGCTGTCAGCATAAAGGCAAAGCCGTTGTGCCCGCGAAAGCGCCCGAAGCGCACGATGATCACCGCCGCCAGCGTGCCCAGCACCACCGCCATTGTGGCAGAAAGCCCGGCAATGCTCAGACTCAGCAGCACCGCATCTATCATCGCGCTGTCCTGGAACAGCACCTTATACCAGTGGAACGAGAAGCTCTCCCATACGGTTACCAGCGGGGAGCTGTTGAAGGAGTAAACCACCAGCAGCAGCATCGGCGCATAGAGAAACAGAAAACAGCACACCAGAATGGCGGTCCGCCAGGGTGAGCGGATGGTGGGCAGATTATTCATGCCTTCTCTCCCATTTCACGGTTTTGATGCTTGTGGAACCAGATAATCGGCAGAATCAGGATCAGCAGAATAATCACCGCCAGCGCCGAGGCCACCGGCCAGTCACGGTTGTTAAAGAACTCCTGCCACAGGATACGGCCAATCATAATGCTGTCCGGCCCGCCCAGCAGTTCCGGGATCACGTACTCTCCGACCGCCGGAATAAACACCAGCATCGATCCGGCAATAATGCCGCCTTTGGTCAACGGCACGATCACGCTGAAGAAGGTTTTCAGCGGACGCGCCCCCAGGTCCAGCGACGCCTCAACGAGCGAGTAGTCAATGCGCGTCAGCGCGGTGTAGATCGGCAGCACCATAAACGGCAGATAGCAGTAGACGATACCGATGTAGACCGCGGTATTGGTGTAGAGGATCACCAACGGATGATCGATCACGCCAAGCCACATCAGGAAGCGATTCAGGATCCCGTTGTTGTTCAGCAGTCCCATCCAGGCGTAGACGCGCACCAGGAAGGAGGTCCATGACGGCAGGATCACCAGCAGCAGCAGGATGGAACGCATCGACGGCTTGCTGTGCGCCACCGCCCAGGCCAGCGGATAACCAATCAGCAGGCAGATTACCGTGGAGATCGCCGCCACTTTCAGCGACTGCAGATAGGCGTCGATATAAAGCGGATCGTCAGTCAGCGTCAGGTAGTTGCCGAAATTCAGCACGATGCTGAACTGGTCGTCGGCCCAGCTCACCAGTTCGGTGTACGGGGGAATCGCGCGCGCAATGTCGGCGAAGCTGATTTTCAGTACTGTCAGAAACGGCAGCAGGAACAGCAGCACCAGCCAGACATAAGGCAGGGCGATGACCAGTTTGCGGCCATGCTGCATTTTAACCCGCGTGGCCCAGCGCTGCAGCGGCGTACCGACCAGTCGGGCAGGCGCTTTGGCGCGTTGAAAAATCTGGCTCATCGTCGCTCCTTAAACCGTCAACACCACGCAGCTGTCGCTTTCCCAGCAGAGACGCACTTCATCTCCCCAGGTCGGCAACCCTTTGCGATAGCGATGCGCGTTCTGCAACTGTGCGCTAATCATCTGTCCGCTGTGCAGACGGACATGGAAGATGGAGAGGTCGCCGAGATAGGCGATATGTACCACTTCACCCACTGCAAAGTTACAGCCGTCGGCCGGCACCTCATCGCAAAGCATCACTTTTTCCGGCCGCAGCGCGACGTGCACCGGCACGTTATCCACTACCGAAACATCGGAGTCGACCTTCAGCGGATGCATCAGACCAGGACTGTCGATCACCAGGCCATCCGCCTGACGTTCACGCAGTAAGCCTTCAAAAACGTTCACAGAGCCAATAAATTCCGCACTGTAGCGACTGGTCGGATGCTCGTAGATCTCCTCCGGCTCGCCAATCTGCACGAACTTGCCGCGATTCATAATCGCGATGCGGCCTGCCATGGTCATCGCCTCTTCCTGGTCGTGAGTCACCATCACGCAGGTGGCGCCGACGCGCTCCAGAATATCGACCACTTCCAGCTGCATCCGGTCGCGCAGTTTTTTATCCAGCGCGCCCATCGGCTCATCCAGCAGCAGCAGCTTAGGGCGTTTTGCCAGGCTGCGGGCCAGCGCCACGCGCTGACGCTGACCGCCGGAGAGCTGATGCGGTTTGCGTTTCGCAAACTCCTGCATGTGCACCAGCGCCAGCATCTCGGCGACCCGGCTGGCGATCTCCCCTTTCGGTAGCCGATCCTGCTTCAGACCAAAGGCGATGTTCTGCTCCACCGTCATGTGGGGAAACAGCGCGTAGGACTGAAACATCATGTTAATCGGGCGCTGATAGGGCGCTACGTGCGACAGATCCTGACCATCCAGCACAATCTGACCGCTGGTGGGCGGTTCAAAACCGGCCAGCATGCGCAGCAGCGTCGACTTGCCGCAGCCTGAGGCGCCCAGCAGCGCGAAAATTTCACCTTTGTAGATGGTCAGGCTGACATCATCCACAGCGTGCTGGCCGTCAAAGGATTTGGTCAGGTTGCGAATTTCCAGCAGGGGCGTTAATGCCTTTGCGGTTTTATGTTGAGGACGGGGAATAGCATCGTTCACAAAGGGTTCTCTCCGGAGCCAGGCGGAACATGGCGGCAATATCCGCCGCTAAAAATGGCACAACAGAGGCCGACACTGCGCCTCTGTTGCTGATGCGTGACAGGTCAATCCGCTCGGGACGAACTACTTACCACTTTTTACTTTAGTCCATGCACGCGTACGCACACGATCCAGTTTTGGATCCTGGACTTTCAGCACAAACAATTTCGACATCGCTTCCGGCGTCGGGAAGATCCCCGGATTGTTGCGGATGTCGGCGTTGATCAGCGGCAGTGACGCTTTGTTGCCGTTGGCATAGTTCATTTTGTTAGAGACATCAGCGATCACTTTCGGATCCATGATGTAGTTGAGCCAGGCGTAGGCACCGTCCAGATTTTTTGCATCTTTCGGGATCGCCATCATGTCGAAGAAGGCCAGCGCCCCCTCTTTCGGCACGCTGTAACCCAGATGCACGCCGTTTTTCGCGGCATCAGCACGGTTCTTCGCCTGCAGGATATCGCCTGACCAGCCGATCGCCACGCAGGTATTGCCGTTCGCCAGATCGTTGATGTACTGCGACGAATGGAAATAGCGGATGTTCGGACGCAGCTTCAGCAGCAGATCCGTGGCCGCACCCGAGTACTCTTTCGCATCGGCGCTGTTCGGATCTTTGCCAAGATAGTTGAGCACCGTGGCGAAGATCTCCTCTGGCGCATCCAGGAAGGAGACGCCGCAGCTTTTCAGCTTCTCCAGGTTTTCCGGCTTCAGCACCAGATCCCAGCTGTTGACCGGTGCATCCGTACCCAGCGCGGCTTTCACCTTGTCGATGTTATAGCCGATGCCGGTGGTGCCCCACAGATAAGGGATGGCATATTTGTTACCCGGATCGTGCTGCGCCACTTTTTCCATCAGTGCCGGATCGAGATTTTTATAGTTGGGCAGTTTGCTCTTATCCAGCGGCTGGAAGACGCCGGACTGCAGCTGACGCGCCAGGAAGCTGGAGGATGGCACCACCACATCGTAGCCGGTGCTGCCCGCCATGAGTTTGCCTTCCAGCACTTCGTTGGAGTCAAACACATCGTAGACCACTTTAATACCGGACTGCTTTTCGAAGTTCGGCACCGTGTCTGGCGAGATATAGTCGGACCAGTTGTAGACATGCAGCGTTTTGTCTTCCGCCATGCTGCTGGCCGAGGTGGCCATCAGCGCAGCAGCTACCACAGCTGACAGCCATTTCTGACGTGAGTTGAACATATTTTCCATCCTCCTGAGCGGGTCATTACAACGCTGCAAATCAGAGATCCCTGCATTGCGTTCTGTACAAGACGTCAGTGACACAATGAATCATTATTCAGCGGGAGTTTAATAGCAAAAACCTATAGCCGGGGCGAAGTTACGCGCCTGTTACAGCCCCGCAAGCATAGCCCCCCGGTCAGGCTGCACCAGACCCCAGCGTAAAAAACGCCTGAAACCGATATTTTATGCATGTTTGAGCTATGAGGTTCGGCTTTGATGGCATAAAGCACGACAAATATCTGGCATTAAAGGGCAAAATGCAGAATAAAAAAAGGCGATGGCAGAGGGCGGGAATAAAAAAGCCGTCTCATGGACGGCTTAATCAATGACAGTGTCGGGCTTAGTGCAGCACGGAATGAACACTGGTCACCGGAACGTGCTCTTCTTCTTCGCCGACAATCAGCAGATTATTGGCGAAGGCTTCCAGGATCACCATAGAGATCTGCTCCTCGCTCTGCTTCATAAAGTGCGAGAACTGACCGAAGGTTAATCCGGCGGTGGTGACCATAGACTGACAGACAATGAGCTTCGGCAGATTATCATCCTGAATGTCGACAAATGCTTTCACCGTCAGTGAACTCGCATTGATTTGCGACAAATCGCCGACCAGCGGAATCAGTGCCGTCGGCTTCACTTCAGCCAGCGCTGAAAAGAGAATGACGTTGTCGACCAGATCGATTTTGGCGTCAAACACCCCATCGAAGTTTTGCATGTGTGGCAGATGAAGTGCCTGACAGGCATCGCATTCGAACCAGGTGATATTTTGCTGATCCAGCCAGCGACGCAACAGGTCGATATCCGGAACGACAAGAGAATCCATCGTAAAATCTCAGTGGGGTGATAAACAGGCGACTTAGCTTACGGAAAAATGCGCGACGATGCCACGAAAACTACTGAAAAGCGCGTATCAGCCAGCGGTTTTAGGACGGAGCCCGGGGATAGCCTGCTGCTCGATATGCGCGATCATCAGGCCGGCAATGTTCAGCTCGCAGCAGCGCTCGATACCTTCCAGACCGGGTGAGGCGTTGACTTCCATGACCAGCGGACCACGGTGGGCGCGCAGAATATCGACGCCCGCTACGTCCAGTCCCAGCGTCGCCGCCGCCTGCACGGCGATCTGCCGCTCCTGCTGCGTAATCGCCACCGGATACGCTTTACCACCACGGTGCAGATTAGAGCGAAAATCGCCCTCTTTCGCCACCCGTTCGATGGCGGCCACCACCTGGTTGCCGATCACCAGGCAGCGGATATCGCGCCCTTCAGCTTCTTTAATAAATTCCTGCACCAGAATGTGCGCATTCAGGCCGCGAAAGGCATCGATGACACTCTCTGCCGCCTGACGGGTTTCCGCCAGCACCACGCCAATGCCCTGCGTGCCCTCGACCAGCTTAACCACCAGCGGCGCCCCACCCACCATCGCGATCAGATCCTGAGTGTCGTCGGGTGAAGAGGCAAAGCCGGTGACCGGCATGTCGATTCCCTCCCGTGCCAGTAGCTGAAGCGAGCGCAGCTTGTCACGGGTGCGGGTAATAGCGGCGGACTCATTGAGCGGATAGCTGCCGCACATCTCAAACTGCCGCAGCACCGCCGTGCCATAAAAGGTAATGGCATTACCAATACGCGGGATCACGGCATCAAAATGCGCCAGCGGTTCACCCCGATAGTGAACCGCCGGAGAGGCCGGGTTGATGTTCATATAACAGGAGAGCGGATCGATGATCTGCACAGCATGGCCGCGTACAGCTGCCTCGTCACGCAGTCGCTGACTGGAGTAGAGCGTTTCATCGCGTGACAGAATGGCTATCTTCATCTCCGCTCTCCGTTTCTGATTTAACGCGTGGCCCAGCCCTGCTGATGCAGATAATCCAGCATGAACGGACGTGTCTCTTTGATGATCAGGCGCTGAATCAGTTCGCTCCAGGTTTCGCTACGCTGGTTACTGTCGCGCTGCTGATAATAGAGTTCTGTGCGGCTATCGTATTCTGCCAGCACCGCCGGATCCAGCGGATGGTAGCGGTTCTCATGCACCAGCATCGCGTGTGGCATACGCGGTTTTACGTCTGGTTTTGACTCCGGATGACCCAGGCAGAAACCGAACAGCGGCAGAACAAATTTTGGCAGTCCCAGCAGTTCGGTCACCTCCGCAATACTGTTACGGATTCCACCGATAAAGACGCCCCCCAGCTCAAGGGATTCGGCTGCAACCATCGCATTCTGCGCCATCAGCGCGGTGTCCACACAGCCCAGCAACAGCTGCTCGGCACGGCCCAGCTGCGCATCCGGACAAATCTGCAGATGGCGATTGAAGTCAGCGCAGAAGATCCAGAATTCCGCCGCATCTGCCACCCAGGTCTGCCCGCCTGTCAGAGGGACCAGCTTGTCACGCAATGCCTTATCGGTGATACGCACGATGGATGAGCACTGTAAAAAGCTGGAGGTGGAGGCCGATTGCGCCGCAGTAATAATCGCCTCACGTTGCGCCTCGCTGACGGGCTGGTCAGTAAACGCGCGAATGGAACGGTGGCTACACAGTAAATCAATGGTCGGTGTCATAAAGTCTCCAGCAATTTTATCTTTTTTTATCAATCTGATTAAACAGCTGTGGCGCGATCGCTTTCGCGGTACGCCACATTAACAGCCAGGCTGCAGGCAGCATCAGGAGCACACCCGTGATAAACAGTACGGTGGCCGGTGTGCTGGCGTCCCTCTGACCGGGCAGCGGCAGCCAGTGATTAATCAGCAACAGCGCGCCCAGAATAAGCAGGCCACCCGCCGCTTCAAGCAGCAGCACAACTCGTGGTAATCGGGCCAGACTCTGCATCACATCCTCCTGCCTTTGCGGATGACTGAGCGTCAATTATGGTCAACAACCCCAAAATTGCGCGGGATACGCCCGCCCACGGGCGAAAAAACATCGGATTCAGACGCTTCCTGCTCACGCAGTTATAGCGAGCGGGCATCAGACTAACAGGCAAATCCTGCTTTCCTTAAGCGATACGAGCGGGCATCATGGATCCCATTCTCTGTTTTGTTGTGTGATATCCGTCACATAATAGTCGCTGTAAGGAGTTCTCAATGATTGCTGTAATTTTTGGTCGCCCGGGCTGTCCCTATTGTGTCCGTGCTCATGAACTGGCCGACAAACTGACTGCTGAGCGCGATGACTTTAGCTACCAGTATGTTGATATCCAGGCAGAAGGCATTACCAAAGCCGATCTGGAAGCCAGCGCTGGCAAACCGGTCAGCACCGTACCGCAGATTTTTGTGGATGAGAAACATATCGGTGGCTATACCGAATTTGCTGCATGGACCAAAGAAAATCTGGGTTTTACTGCGTAAGCAGTCATGTCAGAAACAGCAAAGGCGAGACAGGAACACCCTGTCTCGCCTTTTTATTTCCTGCCCGTGAGCCGTTACTGAAGTGACGCCAGCACAATCTGCATCAACCGTACCAGCAGCGCACCGCAGCCCGCCCAGAAAAGTGCGCTCAGGCACCAGGCAAGCACAAAGAGTGTGCTGCTGTAATCAAACAGGCTGTTATTTAACAGGACAGTGCCCACTAATGTTCCCCACAATCCCATCATCAGCGTACTTTTTAACGGGCTTTCCACCTGCAACAGGGCTATCACGATGCCGGGCAACATAAACAGCAAGAGTTCAGGCTGGCCACGAAGCGGACCGGGACCGACCTGCCAGAAATGACAGGTAAAGACAAACACCAGACTGTACAGAACCACGCCGCACAGGCGGGAACTCCAGAGATAAGAACGCTGCGGCATATCACCCCACTGATGAAAAGTAATTCTGACAATAACCTGCTGTTAACCCTGATGCGTTCAGATGGAAATAAAAAGAAACAGTTCACCGTGGCAACGAAAACAACGTGCCAATGGCTGAGGATGATATTTGTGATTAGAATAGCGCCGCACTAAAGGTTCCATTGGCAGTGTTGATACAACGGTTTTTCAACGGCCCGTTCACGATAGCGAAAAACAGGCCACTCTTCAACAGGTTACATGTAAACAAGAAGTTAAACAGTGAATATTAACGTCGCAGGGTTGTTAAGCGGAAATGACATTTTGTTATTATTTGTCGTTTTAGCGCTTGGCCTCTGTCTGGGTAAATTACGCCTTGGTTCGGTTCAGCTGGGAAATTCAATTGGCGTATTGGTTGTTTCTCTCCTGTTAGGCCAGCAGCACTTCACGATTAATACGGATGCCCTGAGTCTGGGCTTTATGCTGTTTATTTTTTGTGTGGGTGTGGAAGCCGGTCCCAACTTTTTTTCGATTTTCTTTCGCGACGGCAAAAACTATTTCATGCTCGCCATCGTCATGGTGGTTAGCGCGCTGGCACTGGCGCTCGGGCTGGGCAAACTCTTTGGCTGGGATATCGGTCTCACTGCAGGGATGCTGGCTGGATCAATGACCTCCACGCCAGTTCTGGTCGGGGCAGGCGACACGCTGCGACAAAGCATCGCCGATCCAAAGCAGCTTGGCATGATGCAGGACCAGCTGAGCCTCGGCTATGCCGTGACTTATCTGATCGGGCTGGTCAGCCTGATATTCGGTGCGCGTTATTTGCCCCGCCTGCAACATCAGGATCTCCCGACCTGCGCCCAGCAGATTGCCCGTGAGCGCGGGCTGGATGCCGACAGCCAGCGCAAAGTCTTCCTGCCGGTGATCCGTGCCTACCGTGTCGGTCCGGAGCTGGTCGCGTGGAGCGGCGGTAAAAACCTGCGCGAACTGGGTATCTACCGTCAGACCGGCTGCTACATTGAACGCATCCGCCGCAACGGTATTCTTGCCAGTCCCGATGGTGATGCGGTGTTGCAGCTTGGCGATGACATTTCACTGGTCGGTTATCCTGATGCTCACGCCCGGCTCGACCCCAGCTTCCGCAACGGTAAAGAGGTGTTCGATCGCGACCTGCTGGATATGCGTATCGTCACCGAAGAGATCGTGGTGAAGAACCATAATGCGGTTAACAAACGCCTGAGCAAGTTAAACCTTACCGATCACGGCTGCTTCCTGAACCGGGTTATCCGCAGTCAGATTGAGATGCCGATTGACGACAGCATTATGCTCAATAAAGGGGATGTGCTGCAGGTCAGCGGCGAGGCGCGACGGGTAAAAAGCGTGGCGGATCGCATTGGCTTTATCGCCATTCACAGTCAGATGACCGATCTGCTGGCATTCTGTGCTTTCTTTATTGTGGGGCTGATGATTGGGCTGATCACATTCCAGTTCAGCAACTTCAGTTTCGGTATCGGTAATGCGGCGGGTCTGCTGTTCGCCGGGATTATGCTCGGCTTCCTGCGAGCCAACCATCCCACCTTTGGCTATATTCCGCAGGGCGCCCTGACGATGGTCAAAGAGTTCGGCCTGATGGTGTTTATGGCGGGCGTGGGTTTAAGTGCCGGCAGCGGCATCAATCACGGCATCAGCAGCGACGGTGTGATGATGCTGCTGTGCGGCCTGCTGGTCAGCCTGGTGCCGGTGATCATCTGCTATCTGTTTGGTGCCTACGTGCTGCGGATGAACCGCGCCCTGCTGTTTGGCGCCATTATGGGCGCACGCACCTGCGCGCCGGCCATGGAGATTATCAGCGACACGGCACGCAGCAATATTCCGGCGCTGGGCTATGCCGGCACCTATGCCATTGCCAACGTTTTACTGACGCTGGCTGGCACGCTGATTGTGATTATCTGGCCGATATTGCCCTTATAAAATTTTTTTAACGACGTCCAGAACTTTATTGTTAAGCCGTAGTCATAATAAGTGCCACTGCTTTTCTTTGAAAATCCCCAAATTGTGGAGCCCGCTGGTCTTTTTCCCGGCGGGTTTTTTTATCCCTTTTTTCGCCGTCCTTCCGCCCTGACGCCGCTGAATCATCATCTTACCGTCTCTGCATTGTCATAAAACTTAAACCATTCCACAACTCGCCCCCAGATTAAGAGCCTTTCTATGGACGAACAGCACTGTAAAAAGCAGGATGGAACGCTGTTTGATTAGCAATTTGTGCTGATTAATTGGGGGAGCGCGCCGTCGCCGATCGTTTTTTGCCGCAGTTAGCTGACGGCCTGACGCTATGTCATCCGCTGTTGTTAACCGCACTGCCTGCTGAGGAATTTATCCCGAAATGGAAGAGCTGAATCACGCCCTGTTTACTGCCATCAACGCCACACCGGCGTCACCTGCCTGGTTACTGCAACTGGCAACCTTTATTGCCAAAGATCTGATTGCTATTGTGCCGCTGTTAATTGTGGCTATGTGGCTCTGGGGACCACGCGATCAGGTTTCTTCGCAGCGGGTACTGGTTCTGAAAACCGGTATGGCGCTGATTTATGCGCTGGCGATCTCCTGGTGTGTCGGCCAGCTGTTACCGCATCCCCGCCCTTTCGCCATCGGTTTCGGTTATCAGTTCCTGCATCATGCTGCCGATGACTCCTATCCCAGCGATCACGGCACCACCATATTTACCTTTGCGCTGGCCTTTATCTTCTGGCATCGCCTCTGGTCGGGCGTGGTGCTGATGATGGTGGGTTGCGCTATCGCCTGGTCACGGGTCTATCTGGGTGTGCACTGGCCAATGGATATGCTGGGCGGCTTCCTGGTAGGTCTGTTGAGCTGTCTGGCTTCGCATCTGGCATGGCAGTTTTATGGCGAACGACTGCTGGCGGTCATTAATCCGCTCTATCGCGCGCTGTTTGCCGTGCCGATTCGCAAAGGCTGGACGCAGAATTAAAAAAGGGAGTGTGGGTCAGGAGCTCATCGCAAAGGACAAGCTAACACAAGGGACAGGGGAAGAAAGCCTCCCGCATCATCAATCGTGCGGGAGGCCCCTCTCAGGGATGAACACTTTGCGTCTTTTCAGGCTGACCGTTTTCCCTTGACAGGCGCTGTACGCCCCCTCAGGGCCCTCCTGAGTCAACGCTGTCAGGGACGCCTCAGCGTCCCTGATAACTCATGAGAACCACTTCCCGAACCAGCCGTTGAATTTCATCATCACGAAGTCAAACATCCGGCTGAAGAAGCCGCCTTCCTGCACATCCTGCATCACCACCAGCGGCCGCTGTTCGATAGTCTTCCCATCCAGCTGGAAATCGATGGTGCCCACCACCTGATTTTTCTTCAGTGGCGCTTCAAGGTGCGGCGTAGTGAGTTTGTAGCTTGCTTTGAGGTTCTTCATCTGTCCTTTCGGGATGGTCAGCGCAGCATCTTTTGCCACGCCCAGATTGACCTGACTGCGATCGCCAAACCAGACCCGCTGCTGCGCAAAGGGAGCATCGGCCTTAATCGGCGTGACAGTTTCAAAGAAACGGAAGCCCCACGTCAGCAGCTTTTCGCTCTCGCGGAAACGGATCGCATCGCTGCCGGTGCCCAGTACCACCGAGATCAGGCGCATGTCACCTTCGGTCGCCGACGCCACCAGATTATTGCCCGCGCCGGAGGTATGGCCGGTTTTGACACCATCCACATTGAGGTTGGTGCTCCACAGCAGACGGTTACGGTTAATCTGCCGGATTTTGTTGAAGGTGAACTCTTTCTCTTTGTTCAGCGCATACTCTTCGGGTACATCGCGGATCAGCGCCTGAGCAATCAGTGCCATGTCGCGCGCAGTACTGTATTGCCCTTCGGCATCCAGACCATGTACCGTCATAAAGTGCGTATTCTGCAGCCCCATCGCCTTCACGTAATTGTTCATCAGACCGATAAAGGCGTCCTGGCTTCCCGCCACATAATCCGCCAGCGCGATGCAGGCATCATTGCCGGACTGGATCACGATGCCTTTATTCAGCTCGTGCACCGGGATGCGATCGCCCGGTTTAAGGAACATGAGTGAAGAGCCGCGCAGCTTAGGATTACCGGTTGCCCAGGCGTCCTGGCCGACAGTAACCCTATCATCCGGTTTGATTTTGCCCGCCTTGATCGCCTGACCCACAACATAGCTGGTCATCATTTTTGTCAGGCTGGCGGGGTCGAGGCGCTGATCGGCACTCGATTCGGCTAACACTTTGCCGCTGGCGTAGTCCATCAGGATCCACGCTTTTGCGTCGATGCCGGGCGCGGCAGGAGCCTGCTCAGCAAACACGCTGACGGGGGCAAGAATCAGTAATGAGGTGGCAGCGAGGTGCCGGAGGCGAGATGTAAAGCGAGTGTTTGTCATGGGCTTGGCCGGATTGTCCTTGTTGAAACGAAATTCCCGAGGCAGAAAATTCTCACTCAAACGCTAACCGTTGATGGCGGCGAAAAAAACCGTCGAATCGTAAAGTTTTTTAAAGTTTGGTCGAATCCGCCCGGAAGGGTCGCCGCTGCGGGGCATTCAGCCATCATAGTAGCGCCATCACAACTGCGTGAAATTCCGATTTTTCGCAGAAGAGTTAAGCCCGTCACAATTTTCGGCTAACCTGAAAGCCACTCAGCCGAGGAGACCGACCATGGACTTAGCCCTTTTTGATCTCGATGAAACACTGATTTGTGAAGACAGCACCAGCCTGTGGTTGCGCTGGCTGGTCTCACAGGGATTCGCCCCCCGCGAACTGATCGAGCAGGAACAGGCATTAATGAGTCAGTATTATGCCGGCACGCTTTCGATTGAAGAGTACATGAACAAAACGCTCTCCCCCCTGATCGGTATGGCGACGCTGACCGTCGAGGGCTGGGTGCGGCGTTTTATTCATCGTGACATCCTGCCCCGCGTCTACCCTGCCGCCCGCGAACGAATTGAGTGGCATCGGGCCCGCGGTGACAGAGTGATGGTCATCTCCGCCAGCGGCGAACATCTGGTGGTGCCGATTGCGGAAAAACTGGGGGCCTGCGGCGCGCTGGCGATCGGCGTAGAGATCGTAGACGAACGCTACAGCGGCAACACCTACGGCACGATGACCTATAAACAGGGTAAAGTGACCCGACTGGGTGACTGGAAAGCCCTGCAGCAGGATGAAACCTTTGAGCGCACCTGGGCCTACAGCGATTCGCTGAACGACCTGCCGCTGCTGGAGCAGGCCGATCATGCCCATGTCATTAACCCGGATGAACAGCTGCATCGGGAAGCGGTTAACCGCGGATGGCAGGTCTGCCACTGGGCGCGCTGACTCAGCACCTGCGCCCAGAGGCGGCAGACCTGCAGGCAGTCCGGCCCGGAGAGTGTGGAACACCCCGTTTCACTCAGCGAGGGGCGCACTGCCCGGCCCGGACTGACAGAGTAACCCGACCTTTAGCCGCGGGATGCGCCAGCATCCTGCGCTAAACCCACCTTCAGCAGCTTACCGTTAGCCTCATCCGTCAGCACATAGAGATAACCATCCGGCCCCTGGCGCACATCGCGGATCCTCGCTTTCTGATCGTCCAGCAGACGCTGCTCCTCCACCACTTTCTCGCCGTTGAGCGTCAGCCTGATCAAATTTTTCTCTTTTAACGCGCCGATAAACAGTGAGTTTTTCCACTGCGGAAAACGGGCGCTGTTGTAGAAGGCCATGCCGCTGATGGCGGGCGACACCTTCCAGTGCCAGAGAGGCTGTTCGGTGCCTGCTACATGGGTGCCCTGAGATTCCGGCACTTTGTCACCATTGTAATCGATACCGTACGTTGCCAGCGGCCAGCCATAATTTTTCCCGCGGCTCATGATATTCACTTCATCGCCGCCGCGCGGGCCGTGCTCACTTTCCCATATCATGCCGGTCCAGGGATTAAGCGCCAGGCCCTGCGGATTACGCAGGCCATAGGCCCAGATCTCAGGTCGTGCGCCGCGCTGTTTTACAAACGGGTTATCGTCTGGCACGCTGCCATCCGCATTGAGCCGCAGCAGTTTACCCTGCAGCTTATCGGGATCCTGCGCCGCGCTGCTGACGAAGTTATCGCCGAAGGCAATCCAGAGGTAACCCTGGGTATCAAACGCCAGCCGGGTGCCGATGTTATTGCCGCTGGAGAGCTGTGGCGTCTGACGGATCACCTCACGGAAATCGCTAAGCCTGCGGTTATCCTGGCTCAGCGTGCCCACGCCCACCACGGCGCCCGCTTTGCCTTTGCTGTTCGCTTTGGTATAGCTGAGCCAGACATGACGGCTGGTGGCGAAATCGGGCGCCAGCACCACATCCAGCAGGCCGCTCTGCCGCTCTGCCCAGACGGCTGGCACGCCCGCGATCGGCTGCGACAGCCCACCCTGAGGGCTCCAGCTGCGAAGCTGGCCGCTGCGTTCGGTAATCAGCAGGGTCTTGTTGTCCGGCAGAAACGCAACCGACCATGGATGTTGTAACTTATCCTGTAAGACCTCCACTTTGACGTCGGCGGCAAACAGCGGCGAGGCACAGAACAGTGTACTGCTCAGCAGCAGGACAGTTGAAAGACGGGACATAGTGTTCTCCTGACGGGGTAACGTGCCCTTAAGGGTAGTCACGCGCCGCGCAGTGAACCTGAGGATTTACAAAAGATTAAACAGGAAGCCCGCTACCGGCTGCAGCGGGCGAAAGGCATTATTCGAAACAGGTATCAGGATTATCAGACAGGGTGATGAACTGCTTACCGCCCTGGGTCAGCGCCATAATGGTGCCGCTTTCAATATCATAAACCCAGCCGTGCAGACGCAGCTTGCCGTTACGCAGTGCGACGGAAACTGAAGGATGGGTTTTCATGTTGTTCAGCTGAGCGATAACGTTCTCTTTTACCATCTCGTTCAGTTTCTTCTCTGGCGAGTCATACTCACGCTGCTCGACCACGGCTTTCGCCGCATCAGCGTAGCGCAGCCAGTGCTCAACAGCCGGCATGGTATCCATGCAGGCGCAGGAGGCAATCGCGTTCATTGCACCACAGTTGGAGTGCCCGCAGATGATGATGTCAGATACGCCCAGCGCAACCACGGCATATTCGATTGTGGCCGAGACACCACCTGGCTCCGGACCAAAAGAAGGCACGATGTTGCCCGCATTGCGGATAACGAACAGCTCTCCTGGCTCCTGCTGCGTGACCAGTTCAGGCACCAGACGGCTGTCTGAACAGGAGATGAACAGCGCTTTTGGATTTTGATTTGACGCCAGGCTTTTGAAAAGATCCTTCCTTTCAGGAAACACATTCTGCTGGAAATTCAGAAATCCGTTGATGATCTCTTTCATTATTTAGCTCTCACATTATCCATTTCATTACCTGAGGGGCATAGCCCCCTCAGTGGGGTTAGCGGGTTTATTATTAATGAAAACAAGTGAATATCAACCCACGTTTTTTACTCTGTAGTAAAACCTTGCCCTGCGCAGCGTTTCGCTTATCCGTGATTCGACATCTTCAGCGCCAATTTCTTTTTACAGCACCGCAGGTTACTGGAAATGGAGAGAGATGGCTCCGCTGCGTTTTTGCATCAGACAGGTGACGGGCTTTTACGCGTTTTTTCACTACTTTACGCCGGGGAGGGTCATAAAATGCTGTTTTGTGCGCAGCCCTGCCCTGACCGCGCGATTGCGCCAGGTGCCCCTGCCAGGCATCTGAAACGTCGGGCATTGCACAAGGGGGCGCAGAAAGAGAGAGGGTTCAGAAATAGAGGATAGACTGATGATAAGGGATGGTCGCGCCAGACCGGCTCGCGCAATACTCCCCTGGTCTGCGCAGTCGTGCCCGACGGTTCAGCCGCTAGCCATACTGTTGCTGATGCGCTTTCTTACGTTGTAAATAGTCCTCATCTTCACGCAATCGGTCCCAGTAGCCTTTGAAAACTGCTGCGGCTGCAGCCTTTTCTTCGTTGATGCCGCGTGGCAGCTCCTTGCCGTCGGCATCATATTTTCGTCCCCCTTTATGATTGCTGTAACGGCGCGCACGGGTGTAACCCATCTGAATAAATTTGCGTGCCATATCCATGCCGACGAAATCATCCTGACGCCGGTATTCCTCAAACAGCGCCATGATTTTTTCTGCCGACTCCTCAGCAATGGGGACCGTGCGAAATCGCCAGTACGGCAGAATTTCGCTCTTATAGGGCTCGACCATCAGCACGCCCTGCTCGCCGCGCCCCACCTGATAACGTTCGGGATGCTGGCGGAAGTCGATGGTGCTGAAGTCCTGGTCATAATCGAAAGGTTTTATCGTCATTGTTTCAGTTTAGGATCAAGCGCGTCGCGTAGCCCGTCGCCGAGTAAATTAAATGCCAGAACAGTGAGGAAGATCGCCAGGCTGGGGAAAATGGCGACGTGCGGGGCGATCACCATGTCAGCCCGCGCCTCGTTGAGCATCGCGCCCCACTCCGGCACAGGCGGCTGTGCCCCCAGTCCGAGAAACGACAGGCTGGCCGCCGTGATGATCGAGGTGCCCACCCGCATGGTGAAGTAAACCACAATCGGTGAGACGGTGCCGGGCAGGATATGGCGCATCAGAATCGTCCAGTCTGAGGCCCCGATGCTGCGGGCCGACTCGATATAGGTCTGATGCTTCAGTACCAGTGTGTTACCGCGTACCAGGCGGGCAAAGGCCGGGATGCTGAAGATCGCGACCGCCACAATCACATTACTCATGCCGCTGCCCATAATCGCCACGACTGCAATCGCCAGCAGAATGCCGGGAAAGGCAAACAGCACGTCGCAGATTCGCATGGTGATACGGTCCCACCAGCCTTCGTAATAGCCTGCCAGCAGCCCGAACAGCGTACCAATCAGTGCGCCGATCACGACTGAGAAGAAGCCGGCAATCAGGGAGATGCGCGTGCCGACCAGCACCCGGCTGAAAATATCGCGGCCCAGCGAATCGACGCCAAACAGATGCATCAGCGACGGACCGTCATTGAGCCGGTCATAATCGAAGTAGTTTTCTGCATCGAACGGTGCAATCCACGGCGCGACCACCGCCAGCACAATCAGCAGCAGCACAAACATCCCGGCCAGCATTGCTACCGGCTGACGCCGGAAGCGTCGCCAGAACTCACGCCACGGCGTGCGTACCCGATTTTCCGCGATGAGCGGCATCGTTTTCAGTGCCGCTTCACGTCGCCAGTTTTTCATCGCGACTCCTTAAAGCGAATAGCGGGATTGATCACCGCATAGAGCATGTCGACAAACAGATTGATCAGAATAAACTCCAGCGAGAACAGCAGCACTTCAGCCTGAATAACCGGATAGTCGCGCATCGCCACCGAGTCCACCAGCAGGCGCCCCAGCCCCGGCCAGTTGAACACCACTTCGACGACGATCGAGCCACCCAGCAGAAAACCAAACTGCAGCCCCATCATCGTCACTACCGGGATCATGGCGTTGCGCAGGCCATGTTTCACGACCACCAGCGATTCCCGCACGCCTTTAGCCCGGGCAGTACGCATATAATCTTCCTGCATCACCTCGACAAAGGCGGCGCGGGTAAAGCGTGCCATGACCGCCGCCACCGCTGCGCCTAACGTCAGAGAGGGCAGAATGTAATGCTGCCAGCTTTCTGCCCCGACGGTGGGCAGCCAGCCCAGCTCAACTGAGAAGACCTGCATCAGGAGCATGCCCAGCGCAAAGGCGGGAAAAGAAATCCCCGATACTGCCAGCGTCATGCCCAGCCGATCAGGCCAGCGGTTACGCCAGACGGCGGAGACGATGCCGATCGCCATGCCCAGCATCACGGCCCAGATCATACTGGCCAGCGTCAGCCACAGGGTCGGCATAAAGCGTGTCGCGATCTCTTCGGCGACCGGGCGCTTTGACACCATCGACTGACCAAAATCGCCCTGCAGCGCATTCAGTATAAAGTGCCCGAACTGCTGCGGCAGCGGCAGATCCAGCCCCAGCTCCTGACGCACCAGCGCCACCACCGACGCATCGGCTTCTGGTCCGGCAATCAGCCGTGCCGGATCGCCCGGCAGCAGATGAACAAACAGGAACACCAGCACCGCCACAATCAGTAGCGTGGGGATGAGCCCTAAGAGCCGTTTAAGAAAATAGTTAAGCATGTAACATCCTGCAGCTGCGGCCAGCCACGGGGGCTGGCCGGCTCCGTTACTTCAGAGTGGCCTCATCGAAGTTGAATGAGGTATCGGGCATCACATAAAAACCGCTGAGGTTTTTGCTGTTGGCAGAAACCAGCTGTTCGACCACCAGCGGGATCCACGGATGATCCTGCCAGATGATGTCCTGTGCATCTTTATAGAGGCGCGCTTTCTCTGCACGATCGGTGGTTTTCAGCGCATCGGCCAGATCTTTGTCGACCTTTGGATTGCTGTAAAACGCGGTGTTGAAGATCGCCGGTGGCCATGCCGCCGTCGCAAACAGTGGCGTCAGTGCCCAGTCCGCTTCACCGGTGGATGCAGACCAGCCGGTGTAGAACATCCGTACCCCGCTCTCTTTCTGGCCTTTGCCCTCTACTTCGGCAGCACGCTGACCCGCATCCATCGCCGTGACCTTCACCTTCACACCAATTTGCGCCAGCTGCTGCTGCGTGAACTGCAACACCTTCTGCGCGGTACTGTGGTTGTGGGACGACCAGAGCGTGGTTTCAAAGCCGTTCGGGTAGCCTGCCTCTTTCAGCAGTGCCCGGGCTTTAGCCGGATCGTAGCTGATCGCCGGATAGGTCTGTGCAAAATCGATGGCGGGCGGCACAATGCCGGTGGCCGGCGTGGCATAACCGGCGAAGGCCACTTTCGCCAGCGCCTGACGGTTGATGGCGTACTCCAGTGCTTCACGCACTTTCGGGTTGTCGAACGGCTTCTGCGTCACGTTCAGGCTGATGTAGCGCTGCATAATGGACGGCGTGGTCACCACATCAAGCTTGCTGTTTTTCTCCAGTCGTTTCGCCTGCTCATAGGGCACAGGGAAAGCGAAGTTTGCCTCGCCGGTCTGCAGCATCGCAGCGCGGGTGTTGTTGTCCACCACTGGACGCCAGGTAATGCTGTCCAGCTTCGGATAGCCCTGCTTCCAGTAGCCATCCCACTTCTTCACCTTGACGAAATCGGTCTGATTCCAGGTGTCGAAAATAAACGGGCCGGTGCCCACCGGGTGGAAACCGATCTCTTTGCCATATTTCTTCAGCGCGGTGGGCGAAATCATCGCCGCCGCCGGATGCGCCAGGTTATTAATAAAGGCCGAGAACGGTGTCTTCAGCGTTACCTTCACCGTCGTCGGATCCACCACTTCCGTGCTGGCAATATATTTGAACAGGTTATAGCGTTTGAGATGATTATCCGGATTGCTGGCGCGATCGAGGTTGACCTTCACCGCCTCCGCGTTGAAGTCGGTGCCATCCTGAAATTTCACGCCCGGCCGCAGTTTGATGGTGTAGGTCAGACCATCAGGGCTCGCCTGATAGCTTTCTGCCAGCACATTGGTCAGCTTCATCGCTTTATCGAAGCCAAACAGCCCCTGATAGAAAGATTTCGCTACCGCCTGCGACAGCGTGTCGTTGGCATCATAGGGATCGAGGGTGGTAAAACTGGAGGCGACGGCAATCACCGCATCCTGTGCTGCCCAGGCGGGCAAGGTCATCGCGCTCAGCACGCCAGCCGCCAGTACCCCTTTACGCATCGTCATCTGCATCTTGTTCTCCTGTAATCCCTGTCGGGTTGGTCGCCGGAGCGACATCGTCACTGTTCAGGTCGCACTGATAACATGGCGGGCGACGAAATGGCCCGGGGCCACCTCCATCAGCGGCGCCACTTCAGGTTCATCCCCTAATGCATGAATCGGGCTGGGGATCTCATCGACCAGTAAGGCTCGTTCACGACGCCGGTGAGCCGGATCGGCTACCGGCACTGCCGCCATGAGTTTTCGGGTATAGGGGTGCTGAGGCCGCTCAAACACCGCCTGACGCGGCCCCATCTCGACAATCTGACCGAGATACATGACCGCCACGCGATGGCTGATGCGCTCCACCACCGCCATATCGTGAGAAATAAACAGAAAAGCGATGCCCAGCTCGCGCTGTAAATCGAGCATCAGATTGATGATCTGCGCCTGAATCGAAACGTCCAGTGCAGAAACCGACTCATCGGCAATCACCACTTTAGGATTCAGCGCCAGCGCGCGGGCAATACAGATGCGCTGACGCTGTCCGCCAGAGAATTCATGCGGATAACGCTGCGCGTGCTCCGGCAGCAGTCCGACTTTCTCCAGCAGCGCGGCGACGCGCTGTTCAGCCTCGCGGCGCGGCATCACGTTATGTACCAGCAGCGGCTCCATAATCGAGAAGCCCACCGTCAGCCGGGGGTCGAGTGAGGCGTAGGGATCCTGAAAGATAATCTGAATGTCGCGTCGCAGATGCGCCAGCACCGCGCCCGAGAGATCATCTATCCGCTGTCCATCAAACGTCAGGGTGCCGCCCTGGCTGGCCACCAGTTTCAGCAACGAACGTCCGGTGGTCGATTTGCCACAGCCTGACTCCCCCACCAGCGCCAGTGTTTCACCGGCATAGAGATCAAAACTGACTTTTTCCACGGCGTGAACCCGGCTCTTGACGCGGTTCAGCAGGCCGCCACGGATATCGAAGCGGGTCACCAGATCGCGCACCTGCAAAATGGGCGGCTGCTGGCGACGGACCGTGTCCTGAGGGGCATCATCCGGCGCGTCGCTGTGCAGCAGCGGGAATCTGGCTGGCAGAGGCTGGCCCTGCATTGCGCCAAGTTTTGGTACTGCTGCCAGTAGCGCCCGGGTATAGGGCTGCTGCGGGGCGCTGAACAGCTCGGCGACCGGGGCACTCTCGACCACGTCGCCGCGATACATCACCTGCACCCGGTCGGCCATTTCGGCCACTACGCCCATGTCGTGCGTGATGAAAATTACGCCCATCTGCATCTCTTTCTGCAGCACGCGGATAAGCTGCAGGATCTGCGCCTGAATCGTGACGTCGAGCGCGGTGGTCGGCTCATCGGCAATCAGCAGCGCCGGTTTGCAGCAGAGCGCCATCGCGATCATGACGCGCTGACGCATTCCGCCCGACAGCTGATGCGGAAAACGGGATAAAACATTTTGCGCGTCGGGAATGCGTACCAGATCCAGCATCCGGCGCGCCTCGGCCAGCGCCCCGGCGTGGCCCAGCCCCTGGTGCAGCCGGATTGATTCGGCGATCTGCTCACCCACAGAGAAGACCGGATTCAGCGAGGTCATCGGCTCCTGAAAGATCATCGCCATGTCTGCGCCGCGCACCCGCCGCATCTGAGCACGGGAGGCCCGCATCAGATCCAGCACTTCACCGTTACGACGACGCAGCTGTACATCGCCGCTGACGCTTCCGCCCGCCTGTTCAATCAGCCGCATCAGCGCCAGCGATGTCACTGATTTTCCGGAACCGGACTCCCCCACCAGCGCCAGCGTTTCTCCGCGAAACAGATTGAGTGACAGATGACGCACGGCATCCGTCACGGTGCCCTCATGCCGGAAACGCACACTGAGATCGCGCACTGCCAGCACCTGATCCGGAGCCAGCGGCGGTAACGTTTGCCTGTCGCTCATATCAGCTCCTTAATTTTCGCGATAGATAGCGACGTCCGCTGCTTCACCGACCCGCGCCACGGCCCGGTACATGCCTTCACTGTTAAACGGCAGCGCCACATTGCCTGCGCGATCCACCGCGATCAGCCCGCCGCTGCCGCCCAGTTCCAGCACGCTGTCATGAATGACATTCACGCAGGCCTGTTGCAGCGAGCGCCCGGCGTAACGCATCTGCGCAGCGACATCGTAGGCGGCCAGCGTACGTATAAAAACTTCGCCCGTGCCGGTGCAGGAGACGGCTACGCTGTCGTTGCTGGCATAGCAGCCAGCACCCGGCAGTGGCGAATCACCGACTCGTCCGGCCTGCTTATTGGTCATGCCACCCGTTGAGGTGGCGGCGGCGAGATTACCCGCCTGATCCAGCGCCACCGCGCCGACGGTGCCAAACTTATGGTCCGGATCGAGCGGCTCATCGCTGTGCGCAGCACCATCATGGTCCAGTACCGCAGCATCACTGTTCAGGGCACGCTGCAACTGCTCCCGGCGCGCCGGCGTCGAGAAATAGTCAGCGGCCACCGGCGCCAGTCCCTGTGCCAGGGCGAACTGCTCAGCGCCTTCGCCGATAAACAGCACATGCTCGCTGTGTTCCAGTACCGCACGCGCCGCCAGCACCGGATTACGCACCCGCGTCACGCCCGCGACTGCGCCCGCGTTCTGCGTCCGGCCATCCATCACGCAGGCATCCAGTTCATGCGTCCCCTGATGCGTAAACACCGCGCCTTTTCCGGCATTAAATAGCGGACACTCTTCAAGCAGACGCACCGTCTCGGTCACCGCATCGAGTGCGCTGCCGCCCTGCGCCAGAATCTGCTGACCCTGCGTGACGATATCGTGTAACGCCTGGCGAAACGCCAGCTCCTTTTCGGCGCTCATTGCTGAGCGCGTAATGGCGCCTGCGCCCCCATGAATGGCGATCACTGCATTGACCATAAGGCTCTGTCCTGTGGTTGCATCCGGACGAAAATCACTGATTTGAAATGAGTTTCATCTTTTTTGGGTGGATTTTGACTATAGGAAGCCTGCTAAGTGTTGTAAAGCGGAAACTGTTCCTGTGGTTATAACCTTTTCTTACCACACAGATTACTTTTGCCATAACACGGCGCAGCCAGACTGACAGCGATGTGACTCAGCGGCTAATTCCCACCATAATAGGCAGCATCTGACATAACCAGGCTGGACTGTTCATGGAAAGTTTTACTGCAGGTTTAATCTCCCTTGAGGAGGCGCAACAAAAAATGCTGTCACAGCTGACGCCCATCACCGACTCGCTCAGCGTGACGCTGGCCGGGGCGGCTGGTCGTATTACGGCCAGCGCCGTGACCTCTCCGATTGCGGTACCGCCTTTTGATAACTCTGCGATGGATGGCTATGCCGTCCGGCTGGCCGACGCCAGCAGCGGCCAGCCGTTACCCGTAGCAGGAAAAGCCTTTGCCGGCGCCCCCTTCAGCGGCGAATGGCCAGCGGGCAGCGTAATCCGCATCATGACCGGCGCGCCGGTTCCGGCAGGCTGTGAAGCGGTGGTGATGCAGGAGCAGACCGAAACTCAGGGTGACGCGATTGTGATTACCGCCCCGGTGCGTCCGGGACAAAATATTCGTCTGACGGGCGACGATATAAAACCGGGCAACGTGGTGCTGGCGGCAGGAACCCGTCTGGGCGCGGCAGAGCTTCCTCTGCTTGCCTCACTCGGTATTGCGCAGGTCAGCGTGTTGCGAAAACTGCGGGTTGCGATTTTCTCCACTGGCGATGAGCTCCGGCCGGTCGGCGAGCCGCTGGCTGAAGGGGAGATCTACGACACCAATCGTTTTGCGGTGTCACTGATGCTGCAAAAGCTGGGTTGTGAGGTCATCGACATGGGCATCATCAAAGACGATCCCGCCGCGCTACGTACTGCATTTACAGAGGCGGATCGGCAGGCGGATGTGGTGATTAGTACAGGCGGCGTCTCCGTCGGCGAAGCGGATTTCACCAAAAGTATGCTGGAGGAGCTGGGTGCCATCAGCTTCTGGAAGCTGGCGATCAAACCCGGCAAGCCTTTTGCCTTTGGCCGTCTCAGCAGCAGCTGGTTCTGCGGACTGCCGGGCAATCCGGTTTCTGCCGCCGTCACCTTCTATCAGCTGGTGCAGCCGCTGCTTGCCACCCTCACCGGCCAGCAGAAACCGGCGCTGCCGCCACGTCAGAAAGTGCGCTGTGCCTCGCGCCTGAAAAAGTCACCGGGCCGGCTCGACTTCCAGCGCGGTATCCTGCGGCAGAATGCCCAGGGTGAACGGGAGGTGGTCACTACCGGGATGCAGGGGTCCCATGTCTTCAGCTCTTTCGCTCAGGCTAACTGCTTTATTGTGCTGGAACGGGATCGCGGCAATGTGGAGCCGGGCGAGTGGGTGGACGTGGAACCTTTCAATACTCTGCTGGAGGCGTAAATGCTGCCCGAATTAAGCGATGAGGAGATGCTGCGCTACAACCGGCAGATTGTCCTGCGTGGCTTCGATTTTGACGGTCAGGAGCGGCTGAAAGCGAGTCATGCGCTTATTGTCGGGCTGGGCGGACTGGGCTGTGCCGCTGCGCCCTGGCTGGCGGCGGCCGGTATTGGCAGCCTGACGCTACTCGACTTTGACACCGTGTCGCACTCTAACCTGCAACGGCAGATTCTGCATCACGATGCCGATATTGGCCGTGCCAAAGTGGATTCAGCCGCGCAGAGTCTGTCTGTGATTAATCCCCACTGCCAGTTACACGCGATCAACGGGAAGCTGGACGATGCGGCACTGCTGGCGCTGATTGCCCGGCAGCAGGTGGTACTGGATTGTACCGACAACGTTGCAGTGCGTGAACAACTTAACCGGCTCTGTCGTCAGCAGCGGGTTCCGCTGGTTTCCGGCGCGGCAATCCGGATGGAAGGCCAGATCAGCGTATTTAACTGGCAGCCCGGCACCCCCTGCTATCGCTGTATCAGCCGCCTGTTTGGTGAACAGACCCTGAGCTGCGTGGAAGCGGGCGTGATGGGGCCGCTGGTTGGCGTCATCGGCGCAATGCAGGCGATGGAGGCGATTAAGGTTCTGACCGCATTTGGCGAACCCGCTGCCAGCCGATTGCTGATGTACGATGCGATGAGCGCGGAATTCCGCAGCATGAAAGTGGCGCAGGACGCGCACTGTGAAGTGTGTGGTGATGGAGCTTAACGTCAGCGTGAAACACGCTGTTCAACGCAATAAGAGCAGCTAAAAAGCATTGCGGGCAAGGCATGGCGTGACTGCGTCTTTGCGGAAAGCGCAGGCTTCCTGAAGCCTGCGCAGACTATTCAGACCCGGCCAGACTACCTGTCCTGAACCACAGCCCGCACGCCCTCTTTCAGTCAGTTTATCCTGCCAGCTCAATCTTCAAAGCAGAGGAAGCCTGCGCCTGGAGCAAAGCATCGCGGGCCAGGAATAGCGTTCCCGCGTCTTTGCGGAAAGCGCAGGCTTCCTGAAGCCTGCGCCTGAGACTTCGACTGCTCACTGTCTCTCAGCGAAACTGCGAAAAGCCTGCAACCCGCTCATCAGGCCAAAAAAAGGGTGGCTTTCGCCACCCCGTTTTCATCAGACGATGCCCTGACTTCGCAGGTAATCCTCATAATTACCGGTGAAGTCAATCACGCGGTCCTCTTTCAGCTCAATCACGCGGGTTGCCAGCGAGCTGACAAACTCACGGTCGTGTGAAACAAAGATCAGCGTGCCTTCATACATCTCCAGCGCCATATTGAGCGATTCAATGGACTCCATATCAAGGTGGTTGGTCGGCTCATCCATAATTAAGATGTTCGGTTTTTCCATCATCAGCTTACCGAACAGCATACGACCCTTTTCACCCCCCGACAGCACTTTTGCCGGCTTCTTAATATCGTCCTGAGAGAAGAGCAGCCGGCCCAGAATACCGCGAATAGTCTGCTCATCATCGCCAGGCTGCTTCCACTGACTCATCCAGTCAAATACGGTCAAATCATTGGCAAAATCGTCAGCGTGATCCTGTGCGTAATAACCGATACGCGCATTCTCTGACCATTTAACGCTGCCGTTCTCTGGCGTAAGCTGACCTACCAGCGTTTTCAGCAGCGTCGATTTACCAATACCGTTTGCCCCGATGACCGCCAGCTTTTCACCCACTTCCAGTAGCAGATTTAAATTCTTAAACAGCGGACCGTTATCAAACCCTTTGGTTAATCCTTCCACTTCAAGCGCATTACGGAACAACTTCTTGTCCTGTTCGAAACGGATAAACGGGTTCTGACGACTGGAGGCTTTTACTTCATCCAGCTTAATTTTATCCATCTGTTTAGCGCGTGATGTCGCCTGGCGCGATTTAGAGGCGTTGGCGCTGAAGCGACTGACAAACGATTGCAGGTCGGCAATCTGTGCTTTTTTCTTAGCGTTATCGGCCAACAGGCGTTCACGTGCCTGGGTCGCAGCGGTCATATATTCGTCATAATTACCGGAATAGACCCGCAGCTCGCCATAATCCAAATCGGCCATGTGCGTACAGACCATATTAAGGAAGTGGCGGTCATGCGAAATGATAATCATAGTGCTGTCACGCTCGTTCAGCACCTGCTCCAGCCAGCGGATGGTATCAATATCCAGGTTGTTTGTCGGTTCGTCGAGTAACAAAATATCGGGATTCGAAAACAGCGCCTGGGCCAGAAGTACGCGTAATTTAAAACCCGGCGCAATTTCGCTCATCGGGCCATAATGTTGCTCGACCGGAATGCCCACGCCCAGTAATAACTCACCCGCACGCGACTCGGCGCTGTAGCCATCCATCTCACCGTAAAGCGCCTCAAGGTCGCCGACCTTATATCCCTCTTCTTCGCTCATCTCCGGCAAAGAATAGATCCGGTCACGTTCCTGCTTTACTTCCCATAATTCATGGTGACCCATGATAACAGTGTCGAGAACGCTGAATGTTTCAAAGGCGAACTGATCCTGACGCAGCTTACCAATGCGCTCATTAGGATCGTAAGAGACGTTGCCGCCTGTTGGCACCAGATCGCCACCCAAAATCTTCATGAAGGTGGATTTTCCGCTGCCGTTCGCACCGATTAAACCGTAACGATTACCGCCGCCAAATTTAACGGAGATATTTTCGAACAGTGGCTTGCTGCCAAACTGCATGGTGATATTGCTGCTAACTAACACGGCATTGACCTTTGTGAAGAAATGGATGAAAAAACGGCGGCTATTATGCCAGATGTGACGCAGCGCACGCCAGCGTCAGGCACGGATTCCTCGCGCAGTGATTGATATCCCGACAGAAATAAAAAAGCCGGCAGGCCATCATGGCCCCCCGGCTCCCACTTACAAGGATTGTGTCGATCAATCGATCAGGAAACTGTCCAGCGTTTTACCGGCGTCCAGCGCTTTTTTAATCGCTGCCGGAGTACGGCCCTGGCCAGTCCAGGATTTCTGTTCACCGTTTTCGTCGGTGTAAGAATATTTAGCCGGGCGCGGCGCACGCTTGGTGCGTTTTTTTCCGCTTTCCAGCGCGCCTAATAATTCATTAGGATCGATGCCGTCAGCCAGCAGCATTTCGCGATATTTTGACAGCTTCTCTTCTTTTTCGCGATTCTGCGTCTCTTCCGCTTCCGCTTCTTCACGGCGTTCAGTAACAACGACAGTTAATTTTTCCAGGATCTCTTCAAGATCGGTCAGTGGAAGTTCACGAGCCTGGGCACGTAATGTGCGAATATTGTTCAGAACCTTAAATGCGTCACTCATCACAATGTCCTTGATTAAGGGGGGTTAATAAAACTGTAGCGCCAAGACTACCTAATTCAAATAAAAAAATAAATTATTTTTACGCTACAGATAATTCTTAAGTATTAATTGAGCTGAAACAGCACTTTTAAAATCACGCTGGGCTGACGTTTTATTAACGGCGAATTAACAACAAACTGTGTCTCCGATCCCGGATTGAAAACGATTTCAACATTTTAATCCCGCCAGCGGTTCATAAACCGTTGCGACAAAAAACGGGCAGAACAGCCACATTATTCCGCGCAGCGGGCCCGGCGGGTACCGATTAAAAAGTTTTCTAATCGCGATCTCAGTCACAATACCTTACAGATTCTGTTTAAAAAACCTTCTTCACTGCGGGTAAATAGTGCAAAAGATCGCAGCTGCGCCGCACTTTTAATTAAACCCCTTACTGGCTGCTGACTTTTTTTTTGCCGCTGCGGTTACCGGCAGGATCGGATTATTCGCAGTTTACTAAGCAAAAGAATAAACGTTGTGTCAGGTGCCGCAGAACCAATAGCAACAGGTGACGCCTCTGTGAAGTGTTAAGTCGCTCTGAACAAATCACCCGGTAAATAAAATCAGATTAGTGACAGGGTCCAGAATCCCGAATCGCCACAGGCCGGTGCCAGAAATAAACGCAGGTTGAGCAGAGGGATAATAATCGGGTGGCGAGCGCGGCATTATTAAGCCGCTTCCCACAGACGCCGTTGCGCGGGGATAGCTCTCTATTCAACAGGTTAGAACAACACCTGTCCACATTTAGCCCTGCGCGTTACGCTGAATATGACCGGGCAACGTGAAGAAAAGAGGCGTATCAGGCGGTCACCGATTTACAGCCGCGACCGCCGGAAGATTAATTTACCTGCGTGGCCGGACCAAAAACGGGAAATTGCGGCATATTAACGTTCTGATACGTTTCCCAGCCGCCGCCCAGCGCCTTATAAAGCGCCACAAGGTCAAGCGCGCTTTGCATCCGTGCCTGTGTGGCCTGCTCCTGTGCCTGAGCGAGCTGCCTCTGCGCATCCAGCACTTCCAGGAACGTAGAAAGTCCCTGACGGTAACTGTCGCTGGCGAGATCGAAGGTACGTTGCAGGGCGCCAGTGGTCTCATCCAGCGCGGTAACGCGCTGCTGGTCGGCACGGTAGCTGACCAGCGCATTCTCCACATCCTGCAACGCCGTCAGCACCGTCTGACGATAATCCAGTGCAGCGCTGGCCTGCTGCGCCCGTGCCAGCCTGACGCTCGACACCAGCTGCCCTCCCTGGAAAATCGGTATCGATAACGAGGGGCCGTAACTGTAGAAATGGCTGCTCCAGTTGTCGAGATAGCTGACATCTGTGTTGCGCACTCCAAGTTGCCCGGTCAGCGACAGGCTTGGGAAAAGCTGCGCCACGGAAACGCCAATCTCTGCGGTTTGTGCATGTAACGTTGCTTCAGCCTGACGAATATCGGGCCGGCGACGTGCCAGCGTGGCGGGAATGCCAACAGGCACAAACTGCGGCAGCGTCGGCAGGGCTTTTGGCGTTGCGAGTTCAGCATCCAGCGCACCTGGCGTTTTGCCGAGCAGTACCGCTAATCCATTCATCGCCTGCCGCGCCTGTGACTGATACTGAGGCAGCTGTGCCTGCAGCGAACTGAGCTGCGCACGTGCATTCTCCACATCAGTCAGCGGCGCCAGACCATTCTGCTGCTGGCTCCGGGTCAGTTCGGTCGTCTGTTGCGCCACATCAATCTGCTGCTGAAGCGTCTGGATAGTGCTCTGCGCGCCACGCAGCTGCAGCCAGGCCCGCGCCACTTCAGCCTCCAGTGAAACCAGCGCATCGTTGCGCTGCTCAATTGCCGCCTGCTGTTGCGCATTGGCGGCTTCAACCTGGCGGCGTACTTTGCCCCACAGGTCGAGCTCCCAGCTGGCATCGAAACTGCCCTGATAGAGGTTAACAGGCTGAGTTAAGCCGTTGAGCTGGCTGGCCACGCTGCTGTCGAGCTGGTCGTTAGCACCATTAGCCTCCAGCAGCCCTTTCAGCCCGAGCTGCTGACGCGTTACCTTCGCTGAGGCGCCCAGACTGGGGAACAGACTGCCCTGAGCCTGTGTCAGCTGTTCACGCGCGCCGGCAATGCGCAGAACCGTCTGTTGCAGGCTGAGATTACCCGCTATGGCCCGGTCGATCAGGCTGTCGAGTTGCGGATCGTTAAAACTACGCCACCAGCGGGCGTTGATCGCACTGTTCTGCGGCTTTGAGCCCTCCTGCGAATCCAGGCCGTGATAACCGCCAGGTAACACCGGTTTCGGCGCCTGGTAGTCTGGCCCGACGGCGCAACCTGCCAGCACCAGGGCCAGCAGGACGTTCAGGGATTTCAGGCGATGAGAGTAAAAAACCTTCATGTTAGTGTGCTCCTGCACTGCCTTCGCTCTTGATCGGCGACAGCAGCCAACAAAATGGAATCAAAATCAGGGCGACAATACTCAGGCCTGAGAAAACATCGATATAAGCAAGGATGCGTGACTGAACGATCATTTCTTTATAAAGCTGACCAGTGGCCAGCGTGAGCGGATCGCCCACCGCCGAGGTAAAGTCGCGGATCGCCTGTGCCCAGTGCTGCAGTGTGATGTTGAACGGCTCGTTCAGCGGCGTCATGTTGTGCACCATGTGGGCCGACCGCACCTGTTCGCGCTCGGTAATCGCCGCCGTTGAAAGCGAGATGCCGATCGAACCTGCCACGTTACGAAACATGGTGAACAGCGCCGAGGCGTCAGCGTTGAGCCGCTGCGGGATGGTGATAAAGGCGATGGTCGTCAGCGGCACAAACAGGAAACCCAGTCCGATAGACTGCGCGCTGCGCATCATCACCAGCGTTTTGAAATCGACATCCGGCGTCAGAGTCGAGGAGTAGAAAAACGCCATAGCCAGACAGCTGAAACCAAACGCGATGATGTAGCGTGTCTGCACGATCGGCATCAGTTTCAGTACCAGCGGAATGGTCAGGACGATCAGCACCGCACCCGGTGAGAGCACCAGACCTGACCAGGTGGCGGTATACCCCAGGTCCTGCTGCGCCAGCTGTGGCAGAACCACGGAGCTGCCGTAAAGAATCATCGCCATGCCTGCCATCAGCAGCCCGGCGACCCAGAAGTTGCGGTCCTTCATCACCAGAATGTCCACTACCGGTTTACGGGCGTACATCAGCCAGTAGACCGCGCCGACGATACCCACCAGCGCCAGCACGGCGAACAGGACGATAAAGTGAGAGGCGAACCAGTCCTCATCCTCGCCACGGTCCAGCATCACCTGCAGACAGCCCAGCCCTAAGGTAATCAGGCCGATACCGATGTAATCAATATTCAGTTTGCCTTTGGCCCATTTACGCTCCCACGGCGGATCTTCCAGCAGCTGGTAGATCGCCAGCACCGTCAGCACGCCCACCGGAATGTTAATAAAGAACACCCAGCGCCAGCTGTAATTGTCGGTAATCCAGCCGCCTAACGTCGGGCCGATAACCGGCGCAACAATAATGGCGATAGAGGAGAGTCCAAAGGCCTTGCCGCGATCCTCCGCCTTGAAGTAGTCCAGCAGCACGGACTGCTGAACCGGCTGCAGACCGCCGCCGAAGAAGCCCTGCAGCACGCGGAACAGAATGATCTGCCACAGTTCGGTGGCGATACCGCACAGGAAAGAGCAGATGGTGAACATCACGATGCAGATCAGGAAAAACTGTTTGCGGCCAAACAGCCGGCTGAAGAACGCAGAGATAGGCAGGACGATGCCGTTCGCCACCAGATAGGAGGTCAGCACCCAGGTTGACTCGTCGTAACTGGAGGAGAGCGAACCGGCGATGTGCGGCAGCGCCACGTTAACGATGGTGGTGTCGAGGATCTCCATAAACACCGCCAGCGTCACCGTGATCGCGACCAGCCACGGATTGCTGGCCGGTTTCCAGCTCTGCGCCGTACTCATTCCACAGTGACCTTAGGTTCGACGGAGAGGCCCAGCGGCAGCGGATGGTTCGGGTCCAGACCTTTGTCGATGACGATCTTCACCGGTACGCGCTGCACGATCTTTACGTAGTTGCCGGTGGCGTTTTCAGACGGGAAAGTGGAGAAACGTGAACCGGAGCCCATCTGGATGCTGTCCACATGCCCTTCCAGTTTCATGTCCGGCCAGGCATCCACGCTGATTTCCACTTTGTCGCCCGGATTCATGCGTTCCAGCTGCGACTCTTTGAAATTCGCGGTGATCCAGATATCGGGGGAAACCAGTGAGAAGAGCGAGGAGCCGGCCTGCACCAGCGTGCCCAGCTGGACGTTACGTTTGGTGATAAACCCGTCATAGGGCGCGCGCACCTGGGTGTAAGAGAGATTCAGATCGGCGGTGCTCAGCTGGGCTTTCGCCTGCTCAACCTGCTGCTGACGCGCTTCTACATTGGTCTCCTGCTGACGGATCTGCAGGGCAACCTGAGAGGCGACTTCGACCTGCGCTTTGGCGCTCTGAAGCTGCGCCTGCGCCGAACGTAACTGTGCAGAGGCGCTGTCAATATTGCGCTGACTTGTGGCGCGCGGGTCGACGCCGCGCTGGCGACGGTAGTCCGCCTGCGCATTAAGCAGGCTGGCCTCGGCTTTCGCCTGATCAGCCAGCGCCTGATCGCGCTGCGCCGGATACTGAACCCGAGACAGGGCCAGTTGCGCCTGCGCCTGATGCAGCTGCGCTATGGCCAGGCCAAGCTGCGCCTGCGCCTGTTCACGCTGGGCGCGGTTATCACTGGGGTCTATCTCAACCAGCAGATCGCCCTTCTTCACCCGCTGGTTATCTTTCACCAGTAGCTTCACGACATAGCCAGAGGCTTTAGGCGCAATAGTAACCGCATCACCCTCCGTGAACGCATCGTCGGTGGTTTCCAGATTCCGGTTAGCAAACCAGAACCAGAAACCGACAATCAGCATAATCACCACCACTATCGCCAGAATAATCAGCGGCTTTTTACCGGGGCGTTTACGCTCCGGCTGCGAGTCGTTGTCCTGATTATCGTCTGACTGAGAGCTGTTCTCCGTCTCGTTATCTGCGTCCTGCTGGTGTGGATCGCGTTGCTTGTTCTCGCTCATAGTTTCCATCACTGGCTAAGGCCCTGATTCCGGGCATAAAGGTCCTGTTAACCTTATATCGGAAACTGACAAAATCCAGTGCAACTTTACGAAACTTGAGAAATGGCGCACATCCTGCCACCTGTTCACAGTGGCGGGATGTGTCAGGACTAGTGGAGCAAATTCAGCAGCAGCCAGCCAGTGGCCATTGACCAGGCCAGCAGAGGAAGGGAAAAGAGATGGAAACGCCACCAGACGGCCCGGTCTTTCGCCATACGTAAGGCGATCAGATTCGCAAGTGAACCCGGCAGCAGACCGAATCCACCTATGTTAACTGCCCAGGCAAGCACATCCGTTGGCGGCACTTTTTGCAGCAGCAGAATGGTCGCGGGCACATTACTGATCACCTGCGACAGGCCAATCGCCAGCAGGTAGAGCTGCCCCTGACCAAAGTGTGACACCGCATCAAAATGCGCCTGCATCACCGGCAGACGCGTCAGCAGGAAGACGTCAATAAACATGGCGATAAATACGACCAGCAGACTCCAGTCGATGCGCATCAGCACCGGACGGGCCATCACAAGAAAGGTGGCCAGAATCAGCAGCAGGATCCAGCCGGTGATCTCCAGTTCCAGACCGGCAATGAAGAGCAGATAGAGCACCACGCTGACGATAAACAACGGTTTCTGCCACTGAGGCTGTTCCGGGTTGTCATGTTTATCAATTGAACGCTTTGAAAAGCTGAACCAGGTCAGCACCACCAGACTCAGCAGCAGCCAGGCGGCCAGCGGCAGCATCTGCAGGATAAACGCGACGACACTGAGTTTCCCGTGGCTCCATAACAGAATGTTTTGCGGATTGCCGACCGGTGTCAGCAGCGATCCGGCGTTCACCGCCAGCGCTTCGAAGATGATCAGGCGCGAAATCGGCAGATGCGAGAACTTACGCAGCGTCAGCGTTAATGGCACCAGAATAAACAGCGCCACATCGTTGGTCAGGAAGGTAGAGAGCAGCGCCGCCGCCAGCACCATAAACAGTGCCAGCGCCCGTTCGTGGCGGAAACGCGCAATCAGCCGGCTTCCCAGCACGTCAAAGTAGCCACTGGTTTCCAGCCCTTTGGTCAGAATTAACAACCCCGTGAGCGTAATAATCGTATGCCAGTCTACGGCACCCGGCAGGTCGGCCCAGCGGAAATCCGCCAGACATGCCAGAACAACACCAATCACGATTAATAAATGCAAAATTGAGTCATGCAAAAAAGATCGAAGCAGTTGAGGCATGATGAGGGTACGCCTTAGCGTTAGCGGGTTTCGGAGAACTTCTTAAATACAGCCAGCGTTTCATCACTGACGTGATGTTCAATACCTTCTGAGTCGCGTCGGGCCGTTTCGGGGCTGATGCCCAGCGCCAGCAGAAAACTTTCCACAATATGATGACGGGCGCGGCTCTCTTCCGCCAGCTTCTCGCCTTCGCTGGTCAGAAAAACGCCACGATATGGCACCTGCTCAACCAGCCCGGCACTGCCGAGCCGCTTCAGCATTTTCGCCACGGTAGGCTGCGACACGCCCAGACGGGCCGCCATATCGACCTGACGCGCTTCACCAAATTCACCAATTAAATCAGAGATTAACTCAACGTAGTCATCAATTAACTCGCGACGATGCGCTTCGCGCACCTGCCGAAAACCTTCGACATGCTCTTCAATATCTTTCAGTGGCCCTTTCGGCGCAGAAACCACGCTTTTAGCACGACGACTCATTAAGTTTCCTCATTATTATGTTCCGTACGATTACGGCTATACGGATTTAGCTGCGCTTATTGTAAACCAGCCGCAAAGAAGCTCAAATTTTTCGTCATTAGCCTTGGCTAAGGGATATAGCCAGTGCTATATTTGATGATAATGTAAGCAGCACCATGATGATCCTGTGCGATCCTCTTACGATGGTGTAGAGCCTGGCTCTCACCCCGGCTGCAGACGACCGCGTCGACAATGATTGGGAGGTGATTCTATGAGCACCCTGAAATGTTGCTTAGATTGCAGCAAATGCTTCCAGGCAGAGAAAAAATCAACCATGGAGATGAAATCCTGGCTGTGCCTGCTGACACGTTCCCCGTTTACACTGCGTCTGATGTTGATTGAAAAATTGCTGGGCCATAAGCCTGCTGACCGTCGCTGTCAGAACCTGATCTGGCGCGGCTAATCCCGATTCAATGCCTTTCAGCTTCTGGCTGAAAGGCCCCTCATCTTTTCCACTCTCTGCTTTCTTTCACCGCAACAAAACATCATCCCTGAATGGCCCGGTCACGCCGGAAGGCGTACGTACGTCTGGCAAGAGGGAAAAGGAATACGCGGCAGAGACAGACATAAAATGCAGGCAATAAAAAACGGCCCACAAGGGGCCGTTTTCTGGCAGGTCAGCTAAGCTTAGAAGCTGTAACCTACGCCAGCAATCCAGGTACCCACATCGACGCTGCGGATACGGCTCTGCTCGTAGCCCACATCCAGTGCAACGTTTTCGATTGGGTTGAACTGCAGGCCTGCGCCGTAAGAGAAGCCTACGTCGCTTGAATCATTTTTAGCGCGTGAATCAGTATCGTTCTGCTGGAATTTACCGTAGCCGATACCTACAACGCCGTAGATGCTTGCCCAGTCGTTCAGACGGTAAGCAGGACCACCGGTCACACCGTAGTACTGAGCTTTGTTGTACACGCCAGCGTCGGTACGATCTTTTTCGGTGTAAGTGAATGAACCGATCCAGCCCAGTGGGTTAGAACCGTCTTCGTAGCGGTATTTCAGGTTGAAGCCGTTAGCTTTGTTAGCCACGCCCTGATAGTCGCTCTGAGCATAGCCACCAGTTACGGTGCTCTGTGCCATTGCTGAACCTGCAGATACTGCCAGTACACAGGCTAATGCTGAAAGACATGCAATTTTTTTCATAACCACCTCAAATGTGAAAATACTTCTCTCCTGACAACGCTAAAAATATAACAAAAAATAGCGAGAAACTCTGCCCGGATTTTGTTGTCTAAGAGAATGTTTGGTGTAACAGGAAGTTAATGCGATATCCTATGTCATTCATTTTACTTATAAAATCTGTCATCTTCCTGACATAATCTTTTTGTGCTCATTTTGTGCTTTAAGTAAATTCCTAAAAAAACCTGACATTTCTTTACCTAAATGGCCCTGATTCTGGCTAAAAAACACGCAGCCCGCATAAGGTTAAAACGTGAAACGGTGATTTTTTTGCCTGCTTTTCCTTTACACTGGCTCGTACAACGCTGATGAACAGGAAAAGTACACAGGATGTCTGCCTCTCCCGCTTCTAAAAACCTAACACCTATAGTTTTGCCCATTGCCGTATTGCTGGTTGCCATGCTGTCGCTCCAGGGGGGTGCTTCGCTGGCAAAAAGCCTCTTCCCTTCTGTGGGTGCGACCGGCATAACCGCACTGCGTCTGACCTTTGGCACCCTGATACTCTGCGTCATCTTTAAGCCCTGGCGTTTGCACTTCCGGCGGGAGCAGCGCCTGCCGCTGCTGATGTATGGACTGGCATTAGGTGGCATGAACTTTATGTTCTATCTGGCAATTCGCACCGTGCCGCTGGGCGTCGCTGTCGGACTGGAATTTACCGGTCCGCTGGCGCTGGCGCTGTTTGGCTCACGCCGGCCGCTGGATTTTATATGGGTATTGCTCGCCGTAGCGGGCTTGTGGTTTCTGCTGCCTTTCGGCTCGGATATGACGGCCATTGATCCGACTGGCGCGGCATTGGCCGTCGGTGCAGGGGCCTGCTGGGCAGTGTATATTCTGGCAGGGCAGCGGGCGGGTGCAGAGCACGGTCCGGCCACCGTCGCCATCGGTTCACTGATCGCCTCAGTGATTTTTGTGCCGCTGGGACTGACCTTCGCAGAAAGCGGTCTCTGGCAGTGGGGCGTAATGCCGCTCGCTTTCCTTATTGCCCTGCTCTCCAGCGCCATCCCCTATTCCCTCGAAATGATTGCGCTGACCCGCTTACCGGCACGTATCTTTGGCACGCTGATGAGCCTGGAGCCTGCGATGGCCGCCTTTTCAGGCATGCTCTTTTTAGGAGAGACGCTTACCGCGCTGCAATGGCTGGCCCTGCTGGCCATCATCGTTGCGTCGGCCGGCTCAACCCTGACGATGCGTCCCAGGAAGAACCAGTTAAACAGCGTTGAATTATCAGATGACAGGCATTAATTAATGCTTTCAGCCCATCGAGCTGATGGGCTGAATAAAAATCATGATCTTCCTGAGAATTATTCCCACGTTTACATTCTTAACAATCTTTCTTTGTTTAAACCGTCATTTACCCTTTAAACACCATCTTATTTAAGTTGATGATTTTAATGATTAAATCGTAAAGTTATATTTTAACATGTTATTAACTCATCGATTTCCACCAGACTTTTAATAAAGCATTACGCTATTTCTGTCATCGTTAAAGCCGTTCCTGCAAAGCTGAAAAGTGCTGCTATACTTATCCGGTACTTGATTAGGACAACCATCAAAGAGAGGACTGAAACGATGAGTACCGCTAAATTGGTTAAAACTAAATCTTCCGACCTGATTTATACCCGCAATGACGTGAGCGATGACGAAAAGAAAGCCACCATTGCGGTGCTGAACCGTCTGGTCGTTGAGTTTATTGATTTGTCACTGATTACCAAGCAGGCGCACTGGAACATGCGCGGTGCTAACTTTATCGGTGTGCATGAGATGCTGGATGGTTTCCGCACGACGATCACCGATCACCAGGATACTATCGCTGAGCGTGTTGTTCAGCTGGGCGGCGTGGCACTGGGCACCACGCAGGTAGTTAATGACCAGACCCCGCTGAAAAGCTATCCGCTGAACATTCATAGCGTGCAGGATCACCTGAAGGCGCTGGCCGACCGCTACAGCGTTGTCGCTAACGACACCCGCAAAGCGATCGATGAAGTCAAAGATGAAGATACTGCGGACATCTTCACAGCGGCATCCCGTGACCTGGATAAATTCCTGTGGTTCATCGAAGCCAACATTGAATAAGCGTAAGCGTAAGCAGAAGCTATCAGGCGGGGAAACCCGCCTTTTTTACGTCTGCGTTATCCCCTTTTTATGACCCTGTTAACAGTTCTCTTCTCCTCCTCTTCACAGCTTTAACATCTCAGGCAAACTACCGATTGCACCAAAATAGCCGCATGCACCAAAAGTGATCACCATAATGGTGCAAAGGCAGAATTAACTGCAAAATCGTGTCAGCTATATTTCTCAACTCACTGATTTCGAAGATTTTGCAAAGTTGGCATAATTCTTTCATACGACAAGCCGCAAACGCAGGCCCTGCCGCCTGATCCTTATAAGGAAAAAATGATGAAGTCACTGTTAAAAGTTTCTGCAGCCGCGCTGGCGCTGGCCTTAGCCTTCTCGTCGTCTGCAGCAGAAAAGAAGCTGGTTGTCGCGACAGATACCGCCTTTGTTCCGTTTGAATTTAAACAGGGTGACAAGTATGTCGGTTTTGATGTGGATCTCTGGGATGCCATTGCGAAAGAACTGAAGCTCGATTACACCCTGAAGCCGATGGATTTCAGCGGCATCATCCCTGCACTGCAGACGCGCAATGTCGATCTGGCGCTGGCGGGCATCACCATTACTGAAGAACGTAAAAAGGCAATCGCGTTCTCTGACGGCTACTACAAAAGTGGTCTGCAGGTGATGGTGCGTAACAATGAAAACGACATCAAAGGCATCAGCGATCTCAACGGCAAAGTGGTGGCAGTGAAAAGCGGCACCGGCTCGGTGGAATACGCAAAAGCTAACATCAAATCTAAAGATCTGCGTCAGTTCCCGAACATCGACAGCGCCTATATGGAGCTGGGTACAAACCGTGCCGACGCCGTGCTGCACGACACGCCAAACATCCTTTACTTCATCCACACCGCCGGTAAAGGTCGCTTTAAAGCGGTAGGCGAGTCGATCGAAGCGCAGCAGTACGGTATCGCCTTCCCGAAAGGCAGCGACGATTTGCGTGAAAAGGTTAACGGCGCGCTGAAAACCCTGAAAGAGAACGGCACCTACAACACGCTGTATAAAAAATGGTTCGGCACCGAACCTAAATAATAAATTTCTGTATCCGACTTTCGGCAGGGAAAATTTTTCCCTGCTTTTTTCCATTGCAACCTATCTGGAGTGACACCATGGAGTTTGACTGGAGCGTCATCTGGCCCGCCATGCCAGCGCTGCTTGAAGGCGCCAAACTGACCTTAATTATCTCTGTTATGGGCCTGATTGGTGGCCTGATCATCGGACTGATCGCCGGTTTTGCCCGCGCTTACGGTGGCTGGATCGCCAATAATATCGCCCTGGTCTTTATCGAAATTATCCGTGGTACCCCTATCGTAGTGCAGGTGATGTTCATCTATTTTGCACTGCCGATGGCGTTCCCCGACCTGCGTATCGATCCCTTCACTGCGGCCGTCGTGACCATCATGATTAACTCCGGCGCCTATATTGCCGAAATTACCCGTGGTGCGGTGCTGTCGATCAACAAGGGCTTCCGTGAAGCCGGACTGGCGCTGGGCCTGTCGGGCCGTGAGACGCTGCGCTACGTGATCATGCCGTTGGCGCTGCGCCGTATGCTTCCGCCGCTGGGCAACCAGTGGATTGTCAGCATCAAAGATACATCGCTGTTTATCGTTATCGGTGTGGCTGAACTGACACGTCAGGGTCAGGAGATTATTGCCGGTAATTTTCGCGCGCTGGAAATCTGGAGCGCCGTGGCAATTATCTATCTGGTCATTACGCTGGTGCTGAGCTTTGTGCTGCGCCGCATTGAGAAAAGGGTGAAAATCCTGTGATTGAATTTAAAAATGTTTCCAAGCACTTTGGCCAGACCCAGGTGTTACACAATATCGATCTGAAGATTAACCAGGGCGAAGTGGTGGTGATTATCGGCCCCTCCGGTTCCGGTAAATCGACCCTGCTGCGCTGCATCAACAAGCTGGAAGAGATCACCAGCGGCGACCTGATTGTTGATGGCCTGCACGTCAACGATCCAAAAGTGGACGATCGCCTGATCCGTCAGGAAGCGGGCATGGTATTCCAGCAGTTTCACCTGTTCCCTCAGATGAGCGCACTCGATAACGTGGCGTTTGGTCCGATTCGGGTGCGCGGCGCCAGCAAAGAGGCGGCACGCCAGCTGGCGCGTGAGCTGCTGGGCAAAGTGGGCCTGGCCGAGCGGGCGCATCACTTCCCGTCTGAACTCTCTGGCGGCCAGCAGCAGCGTGTGGCGATCGCCCGCGCGCTGGCGGTGAAGCCGAAAATGATGCTGTTCGATGAGCCGACCTCTGCGCTGGACCCGGAGCTGCGTCATGAAGTGCTGAAAGTGATGCAGGATCTGGCGGAAGAAGGCATGACGATGGTGATTGTGACGCACGAAGTGGGCTTTGCCCAAAAAGTGGCTTCGCGTCTGATCTTCATCGACAAGGGACGGATTGCGGAAGATGGCGATCCTGACAGCCTGATCAGTAACCCGCCCAGCGAGCGTCTGCGCGAATTCCTGCAACACGTCTCCTGATCACAACGGGCCGCTTAGCGGCCCGTTTCATTTGGGGACTGAATGCGCGCGGTGCGGCAGCTATGCCGGGACTGCACCGGGAATACTTTAGCTTCCCAGGCGACTCAGCAGTTTGCTGAGCGCGGCGGCGGGCATAAAACTCCACGCCAGGAAGCGGCTCTGCTTCTGTCCCTGCGCCATGTTTACCACCCGCAGTTCAGCGACGTCGAGCGCCTGCAGCTGCTTTTCCAGGGCCGGCAAATTCTCTTTGCGCGACACCAGCGAGGTAAACCAGCCGATCTGGCGACCCAGCGCGACGCTTTCGGCAATCATCTTACCGATAAACGCCTTTTCGCCACCGGGATACCACAGCTCATTGTGCTGGCCACCAAAGTTCAGCGGCGCACGCTTATCCAGGCCGAGATTGCGAACCTTACGCTGGGTGCCCATCGCCGCCTCTTCGGCCGACGCATGGAACGGCGGGTTACACATCACCGCGCTGAAACATTCATTCTTACTGACCACTCCGGCCAGAATCGCATCGCTGTTTTTCTGCCGGCGCAGGCGGATCTGGCGCGTCAGACGCGGATTGGCCGCGACAATGCGGTTCGCGGCTTTAATGGCGGTCTCATCAATATCGGTGCCGGTAAAGCGCCAGCCATATTCTGCCGCGCCAATCAGCGGATAGATGCAGTTAGCCCCGCAGCCGATATCCAGCACGTCTGCCGCCGGGATTGTCCCGTTGTTGTCCAGCGCCAGCAGATCGGCGAGATAGTGCAGATAGTCGGCACGCCCCGGCACCGGCGGACAGAGTGAGCCGGGCGCGAGCTGCCAGTCGATATCGTAAAACAGCTTAATCAGCGCCTGGTTCAGCAGCATCACCGCGTCCGGATCCGCAAAATCCACGGACTGCACGCCGTAACCGTTTGGCCGCACTTTCGCCGCCAGCGGCGGATGGGCAGCGGTTAACGCGGCAAAATCGTATTCGCCCTGATGGCGATTGCGGGCGTGGAAAGGCGACGTGCTGGCTGACTTTTTCATACGTTCTCTCAGTTATTCAGGCGCGCGTACAATACGCTGTAGACGGCGGAAAATAAACCCGCACCATCCGCTAACCGCTTTCTGTTTTCGTGGGCGATGCTGTCGGGCTAAGATAACTAAAATCAACTGCCGGAGACGTTATGACCACCAAGCGCTATTCCTATCAACCCCGTGCCGGTCACGGTCTGCCGCACGACCCCCTGAACGCGATTATCGGCCCACGACCGATAGGCTGGATCAGTTCGGTCAGCGCCAGCGGCCAGCGGAATCTGGCCCCCTACAGCTTCTTCAACTGCTTTAATTATCAGCCGCCGATTATCGGTTTCGCCAGCAGCGGCTGGAAAGATAGCGTCCGCAATATCGCAGAGACGAAAGCGTTCGTCTGGAACCTGGCGACCCGCTCGCTGGCCGAAGCGATGAATGAAACCTCAGCATCGCTGCCTGCCGATCAGGATGAGTTCGCCTTTGCCGGCTTAACGCCGCTGGCGGCTTCTCAGGTTGCTGCCAGCCTGGTGGCAGAAAGTCCGGTCAACTTTGAGTGCCGCCTGACGCAGCTGATTCAGCTGCAGGATGCCAGCGGCAACCCAATCGACAGCTGGCTGGTGCTGGGTGAAGCGGTGGCGATCCACATCGATGAGTCGCTGCTGGAAGAGGGCATCTATCAGACAGCCAGAGCCGAGCCGGTTCTGCGGGCGGGCGGCCCCAGCGCCTATTACGGCATCAGCGAGTCACAGCGCTTTGATCTGGTCCGCCCGGACGCGCGCGCGAAGTAACCCTCACCCCACGCGCATCGGCCTGGTGCGCGTTTTTCCCGCCGCGCTTCTGACGGGTATGTCTGACCTTACTACCTCGTTTCCGGCTGACGGCCGCACGCGTCTGTCTGACGAATCCCTGACGCGTGGAGTCCGTCCGCGACCTAACGGGATTCAGCCTGTGCCAGCATGGCGTGAATCAGCGCCTTCAGCACTTTCTGCAGTTGCGCAGCCCGCGCCTGCTGCCAGGCGTAAGGCGGCGTCTCATCCATGTAGTTAAGCTGCGCCAGTTCCAGCTGCACGGCGTCGATCTGCTGCTGCGGCTGGCCGGAAGCACGGGTGATATAGCCGCCCTTAAAGCGCCCATTGATTACCCAGCTATAGTCCTGCTGCGCTGCGCACACAGCCTCAATGGCCGCGCTCAGGGCAGGCGTGCAGCTGGCGCCGTCGTTGGTGCCGATATTGAGATCGGGCAGACGGCCCTTGAACAGGCGGGGAATCTCACTGGCAATGGAGTGCGCGTCAAACAGCAGCGCGTAGCCGTGCTGCGCCTTAAGCCGCGCCAGTTCCCGCTGAATCTGCTGATGATAAGGCTGCCAGATTGCATCGATGTAACCCTGTCGCGTCGTGGCATCCGGCGTTTTGCCGGGTGCAAAGGTCGGCGTGCCGTCGAACAGCGTCTCGGGAAACAGGCCGGTGGTGGCGCTGCTGTAGAGCGGCTGATTGTCGGGCGGCCGGTTAAGATCGACCACAAAACGGGAGTAGTGGCCGATTAACACGCTGGCGCCCAGGTCGCGAACAAAATCGTAGAGCAGCGGAATATGCCAGTCGGTATCAGGTAAGCCGCGTGCGGCCACACTTAATCCGGCCTCCACCTCTGGCGTCAGACGGGTTCCGGCATGGGGGATACTGACCAGCAGCGGCAGCGTGCCCTGGGTAAAATCAAAGGGATTCATTGGGGTTCTCCACGATAGATAACGGTACAGGGCAGTTCACCGCCCAGCCAGTAAACCAGTTCCGCCGGACGGGCCAGCGGCCAGTGAACAAAGTTTGCTACTTTGCCCGTCTCCAGCGAGCCGTGACTTTCAGCCAGTCCCAGCGCCTTTGCGCCCCACAGGGTCACGCTCGCCAGCGCCTCCTCTGGCGTCATGCCAAACAGGGTGCAGCCCATATTCAGCATCAGACGCAGCGACAGCGCAGGTGAGGTTCCGGGGTTAGCATCGCTGGCCAGCGCCATCGGCACGCCGTGACGCCGGAAGAGATCGACCGGCGGACACTGTGTCTCGCGCAGCAGATAAAACGCACCGGGCAGCAGCACCGCGACGGTGCCATGCTGCGCCATCGCCCGGGCATCCTCTTCCGTGGCATATTCAAGATGGTCCGCCGAGAGCGCGCCATAGCGGGCCGCCAGCGCCGCCCCGCCCAGTGCGGAGAGCTGCTCCGCATGAAGCTTCACCGGCATCCCCAGCGCCACCGCCCGATCAAACACCCGTGCCACCTGCTGCGGCGAAAAAGCGAGATGTTCGCAGAACGCATCTACCGCGTCCGCCAGCCCCAGCGCCTGCACGCGCGGCAGCAGCCTGTCACAGATCATATCGACCCAGCCATCCGGATTCTGTCTGAACTCTGGCGGAAAGGCGTGGGCCGCCAGACAGGTGGCCCGGACATCGGCGGGGACACTTTCCCCGAGCTGGCGAATCGCCCGCAGCATCCGCAGTTCGCTCTCCTCATCCAGCCCATAGCCGGACTTGATCTCTACGGTGGTGACCCCTTCTGCCAGCAGGCGATCGAGACGCCAGCGGGCCGATGCCACCAGTTCCTCTTCGGTGGCGGCGCGGGTGGCGCGTACAGTAGAAAGAATGCCCCCGCCCTGTGCGGCAATCTCCGCATAGCTGACGCCATTCAGGCGCTGCTCAAACTCCTGGCTGCGGTCACCGCCAAACACCAGGTGGGTGTGGCAATCCACCAGCCCCGGCGTCACAATGCCGCCCGGCAGACGATGGTGTCGGTCGGCGACGAAAGCGGGCATCTCCGCCTCTGGCCCGACCCACACCAGCCTGCCCGCCCGCACCGCCAGCGCCCCCGCCGGTATCAGATGGTACTTCCCGTCACGCATGGTGACCAGGTCAGCCCCGGTCCACACCGTCTCTACCTGCATCTCATTTCCCATCGCGCTCTCCCGCCTCCGTCGTTTACAGGCTGCCTCAAAGTATGTATATGTATATACAACCACATCCAGTGAGGATCAACCATGGCGACTTTTTTTGCTCCCCGCGCACTGCTGGCGACGGGATGGCAGCAGCAGGTGCGGATCACGGTCAGTGAAACCGGTTTTATCGACGCGATTACGCCGGACAGCCACGCGGATCAGGCGATCCGGCTTGACGGCGAGGTCATCCCGGCGATTGCCAATCTGCACTCTCATGCCTTCCAGCGCGCCATGGCAGGCCTGGCGGAAGTCGCAGGGGATCCGCAGGACAGCTTCTGGACCTGGCGGGATAGGATGTACCGCATGGTGCAGCGCCTGTCACCACAGCAGGTGGGGGACATCGCCGCCCTGCTCTACATCGAGATGCTGAAGGGCGGCTACACCCAGGTGGCAGAGTTTCACTATCTACATCATGACCCTGAGGGTGCGCCTTACCGCGACGACAGGATGCTGCAACAACTCATCGACGCGGCAGAGATGGCCGGAATCGGCCAGACGCTGCTGCCGGTGCTCTACAGTTACAGCGGTTTTGGCAGCCAGCCCGCGACGGCCGGTCAGAAGCGTTTTGTCCAGCAGACCGACCGCTATCTGGAACAGCAGGCGCGGCTGGAGAAGTGGCAGCAGCAGCGGCCGCTGCTGAACCGCGGCCTCTGTTTCCATTCGCTGCGGGCGGTAAGCGAAAACCAGATGCGGGAAGTGCTGGCGGCCAGCGACCCGACGCTTCCGGTGCATATTCATGTGGCTGAGCAGCAGAAAGAGGTCAGTGATTCGCTGGCGTGGAGCGGCGAGCGTCCCGTCGCCTGGCTGCTGAACCGCTTTGCGGTGGATGCGCGCTGGTGCCTGATCCACGCCACCCATCTGGATGAGGACGAACGCACCCGCCTCGCCCGCAGCGGCGCGGTAGCGGGTCTCTGTCCCACCACCGAGGCCAACCTCGGTGACGGCATCTTTCCGGCGGTGGAGTATATCGCGCAGGGCGGACGCTGGGGCATCGGCTCCGACAGCCACGTCTCGCTGAGTGCGCAGGAGGAGCTGCGCTGGCTGGAGTATGCCCAGCGGCTGCGCGACCAGCGCCGTAACCGGATTACCCTGCCCGGCCAGCCGTCGGTAGGTGATCTGCTGTGGCAGCAGGCGGCCGCAGGCGGTGCGCAGGCGTGCGGGATCTGGCAGGGCATGCTGGCGGTGGGACAGCGCGCCGACTGGCTGGTGCTGCGGGATGAGGCCTGGCTTGGCAGCGTGGATTCACAGGCGGTGCTGAACCGCTGGCTCTTCGGCGGGCAGCGCGACCAGATTCGCGATGTCTATGTGGCGGGCAAGGCGGTGATTAAAGAGGGTGTCCATCCGCAGCAGGCCGCGTGTGCGGGGCGCTTTGCTCAGGCGATGGCGGTGCTGCAATGATCGCCCGCTTCGCCTACCCGGCGCTGACGGTCAGCCGCTGGCGCAACGGCGGCGGCGAGACCCGCGAAATTGTTACGTTTCCGCCGGGTGAGGAACGCTTCGGCTGGCGCGCCAGCATCGCGACCCTCGCGCAGGATGGCCCCTTCTCTGCCTTTCCGGGCATCGATCGGGTCATTACCCTGCTGCACGGCGACCCGGTGTTACTGACTGCACCCGGCGTGCAGCAGCGGCTGACCCCTCACCAGCCCTGGGCGTTTGACGGTGAACTGGCCGTAATGGCTCAGCTGCAGGGCGGCGTCAGTGAAGATTTTAACATCATGACGCGGCGGGATGCGTGGCAGGCCAGCGTGGAGGTGGTCACCAGCTCCACAGGCAGTCTGCACGGGGTCGCCTGGGTGCTGGCGGGCACATGGCAGATGGCGGACGGGGAAAAACTGACCGCGCAGCAGGGCGTATGGTGGGTAGACGAAGAGACCCGCCTCAGCCCGTGCGAAGCGGATGCCAGACTGCTGTTTACCCGTCTCAGCCGTGTCCCCTGAAGCGCCCCAGCAGCTTGTAGCGTGAGCCGGGATAGAGCAGCCGCGCATAGGTCACGATGCGGGTGTCGCTCCACGTCTGACGCCGGATCAGCAGGCAGGGTTCGTGTTCATCCAGCGACAGATGTTTACGCTGACGCGCATCGGGCAGTACGGCTTCCACTATGTGCTCGCCTGCGGTCAGCGGTGCGACCCGCATCAGATAGGTGTAAGGGGTCATCTGCTGATAATCCTGCGTCAGGTAGTCGGGCGCGACCAGCGGATTGACCAGACGGTCCTCCAGCTGCACCGGCAGCTCGTTTTCATAGTGCACAATCAGCGAGTGATAGAGCATCTGCCCGGTGGTCATGCCCAGCACGGCGGCCTGCTCCGGATCGGCTTTGGTCTGGCCGATGGCAAGGATTTTACAGCTGTGCTGATGACCGCGCTGGGCAATCTCATCGGCGATGTTGTGCACCTCCAGCATCGCGGTATACCCCTTCATCTCCGCCACAAAGGTTCCCACGCCCTGCATCCGCACCAGAAAGCCTTCGCTGGTGAGTTCCCGCAGCGCGCGGTTAATGGTCATCCGGCTGACGCCCAGTTCATTCACCAGTTCGCTCTCGGACGGCACGCGCTGATTGGCCTTCCATAATCCTTCGCGGATCTGACTGATGATAGCCTGCTTGACCCGCTGATAGATCGGCGCGGGCTCATCGCTCATCGCCGCCGCCAGTTGTGCCAGTGCCGTGTGCTCAACCATGTGCTGTTCCTTATGCTGATAATACGCTCAGTTTACTGTCTCACGGTATGAATGTATATACATCCAGTAGCAGGCGCTGAGCCTTTTCAGGGCAGCTTCTGCCCGCTTTTCGTGCAGCGCCAGCAAGGCGATCTTCCCCTTTCCCACTGCCGCCGGGCGATCCATTTTTGTGATCGATCTGGCATGGCTCTTGCTCCGTTCTTTTAATTGTATAGACAAGCATAGACAGGAATGACAGCTTATGATTCACTCGCATTATCCCGCTGGTCAGGGCAAGGAGAGCAGCTCAGCCACGCCAGCACACTCGTACAGACAGGAGCAGACTATGTCAGGTTCGATTCAGGCATTACGCCTGGTGCCAGGCGAGGTGGATCTCGCCACATTACGCGCTATCTATCAGGGTCAGGTCACGCTGACGCTGGATGAGGGAGCACGTCAGGCGATTGCCGCGGCCCAGCAGACCGTAGATACGATTGTTGCCTCCGGCAACGTGGTGTATGGCATCAATACGGGGTTTGGCAAACTGGCGCAGACGCCAATCCCGGCCAGCCGGCTGGCGGATCTGCAGCGTAATCTGGTGCTGTCGCACAGCGTCGGCCTGGGCGACCTGCTGCCTGATAATGTCACCCGTCTGGTGGTGGCCACCAAAATCATCAGCCTGGCGCGCGGCCATTCCGGCGTGCGCATTGAGCTGGTCGAGGCGCTGCTGGCGCTGTTCAACGCGGGCGTGATGCCCTGCATCCCGGAAAAGGGATCGGTGGGTGCGTCCGGCGATCTGGCGCCGCTGGCGCACATGTCGCTGATGCTGCTGGGCGAAGGTCAGGTCCGCCATAACGGTGACCTGATCCCGGCAACCCAGGGGCTGGCCAGCGTCGGGCTGTCGCCGTTTGTGCTCGGCCCGAAAGAGGGGCTGGCATTGCTCAACGGCACCCAGGTCTCAACCGCGCTGGCGCTGCGTGGCCTGTTTGAGGGCGAAAATCTGTTTGCTGCCGGTCTGATGGCCGGTGCGTTATCGCTGGAAGCGATTAAAGGCTCGCTGAAACCGTTCGACGCCCGTATCCATCAGGCGCGCGGTCAGCAGGGACAGATTGACGTGGCGGCAGCAGTCAGCGCCCTGATCGAAGGCAGCGAGATTCTCTCTTCACACACCCATTGCGGCCGGGTTCAGGACCCCTACTCTATCCGCTGCGTGCCACAGGTGATGGGTGCCTGCCTGGATAATATGCGTCACGCGGCGCGGATTCTGGAAATCGAGGCCAATGCCGCCTCTGATAATCCCCTGGTCTTCAGCGACAGTGGCGATGTGATCTCCGGCGGCAACTTCCATGCCGAGCCAGTGGCCTTCGCTGCGGATATCCTGGCGCTGGCCATTGCCGAAGTGGGCGCTATCTCCGAGCGGCGACTGGCGCTGCTGCTGGACAGTGGCCTGTCGGGTCTGCCGCCTTTTCTGGTGCGCGACGGCGGCGTCAACTCGGGCTTTATGATCGCGCAGGTGACCGCTGCCGCACTGGCCTCTGAAAACAAATCGCTGGCCCATCCCGGCAGCGTCGACAGCCTGCCCACCTCCGCGAACCAGGAGGACCACGTCTCTATGGCTACCTACGCTGCGCGTCGTCTCGGCAGCATGTGCTTTAACAGTGCTGCGGTCGTCGGCATTGAGGCGATGGCTGCCGCACAGGGCATCGAATTTAACCGGCCGCTGCAAAGCTCCTCGCTGATTGAGCAGACGCTGGCCACTCTCCGCGAGCAGGTCGCCTTTCTTGAAACAGACCGCCTGATGGCACCCGACATTGAGGAAATGCGTCAGTGGGCAAGCCGCGCTGACTGGCCTCAGGCACTGACCGCGCTGCTGCCGAGCATGCGCACGACTTCATAAATAAGGAATCTTTCATGAGCGAAACCCTTTCTCAGGCTGTAGCGCGCGAGATTCGTGCGCCGCACGGCACCACGCTGCACTGCGCCAACTGGCTGATTGAAGCGGCTTACCGCATGATTCAGAACAACCTCGATCCCGACGTCGCTGAGCGGCCGGAAGATCTGGTGGTTTATGGCGGCATCGGTAAGGCCGCGCGTAACCAGGCCTGTTTCGAACAGATTCTGCGCTCGCTGCAGGTTCTGCAGCCCGATGAGACGCTGCTGATCCAGAGCGGCAAGCCGGTTGGCATCTTCCGTACCCACGCGGACGCCCCGCGCGTACTGCTGGCCAACTCCAACCTGGTGCCCCACTGGGCGACCTGGGATCACTTCCACGAACTCGATAAAGCGGGCCTGATGATGTATGGCCAGATGACGGCCGGTTCCTGGATCTACATCGGCGCGCAGGGCATTGTGCAGGGCACCTATGAAACCTTCGTCGAGGCGGGGCGTCAGCACTACAACAACGACCTCAGCGGACGCTGGATCCTCACCGCCGGGCTGGGCGGCATGGGCGGGGCGCAGCCGCTGGCGGGCGTGCTGGCCGGCGCCTGTGTGCTGGCGATCGAATGTCAGGAGTCGCGCATCGATTTCCGCCTGCGAACCCGCTATGTGGACTACAAAGCCACGACGCTGGACGAGGCGCTGGCGATGATCGGCGAGGCGACCGCAGCGAAGAAAGCCATCTCGGTCGGCCTGCTGGGGAACGCGGCGGAGATCCTGCCGGAGCTGGTAAAACGCGCGCAGGCGGGCGGGCCGAAGCCGGACATCGTGACCGACCAGACCTCGGCGCACGACCCGATCAACGGCTATCTGCCGATTGGCTGGGATCTGGCGCGCTGGCAGCAGGCGCGCGTTTCTCAGCCGAAAGCGGTCGAAAAGGCGGCGCGCGCCTCGATGGCGGTTCACGTTCAGGCGATGCTCGACTTCTGTCACATGGGCATCCCGACCGTAGATTACGGCAACAATATCCGTCAGGTGGCGCTGGATGAGGGTGTCAGCAACGCTTTCGATTTCCCGGGCTTCGTTCCGGCCTATATCCGTCCGCTGTTCTGTGAAGGTAAAGGTCCGTTCCGCTGGGTGGCGCTGTCGGGCGACCCGGAAGATATCTATAAGACTGATGCAAAACTCAAAGCGCTGTTCCCGCACCACAAAACGCTGCATCGCTGGCTCGATATGGCGCAGGAGCGCATCGCTTTTCAGGGGCTGCCTGCCCGTATCTGCTGGCTGGGGCTGGGCGAGCGGCATCTGGCCGGTCTGGCCTTCAACGAAATGGTGCGCAACGGCGAACTTAAAGCGCCGGTGGTGATTGGCCGCGACCATCTCGACTGTGGTTCCGTCGCCTCACCGAACCGCGAAACCGAGGCGATGAAAGATGGCTCGGATGCGGTCTCTGACTGGCCGCTGCTGAATGCGCTGCTGAACACCGCCGGTGGCGCGACCTGGGTCAGCCTGCATCATGGCGGCGGGGTCGGCATGGGCTTCTCGCAGCATTCCGGCGTGGTCATCGTCTGTGACGGCAGCCAGGAGGCGGATGCGCGTCTGGGCCGCGTGCTGTGGAACGACCCGGCTACCGGGGTAATGCGTCACGCCGATGCCGGCTATGCGCTGGCGCAGCAGTGCGCGTCAGAGCATGGCCTGAACCTGCCGATGCTGAAATAGCGGTTTACGGGGTAAGCAGCCACTTACCCCGCTTTTGATTCCCGCTCCCGCTCCACCCACCTCTGACATCGCTTTCTTATTACTTATTCCATTTTGGTTTAGCCTGTAGCCCGATTTCGTCCTGACGGCGATAGACGTTGCGCCACCCGATCACTAAAGTGAAATCTTCTCATTCTGATGGAGCGCGACTCTGCATGACCCTTTCCCCTGCCCTGCTTGAAGATGCCCTGCGCTGGCGCCGTGATTTTCATCGCCAGCCTGAACTCGGTTACCAGGAACATGCAACCAGCCAGTTTATTGCGGAAGAGCTGGCCCGGGCCGGATTGCAGGTATTTCGCGGTCTGGCGGGCACCGGGGTAATCGGCACGCTGGAAAACGGTGCCGGCCCGGTTATCGGGCTGCGTGCGGATATGGATGCGCTGCCGATTACGGAGAAAGGCGACGCCGAATGGCGCTCTGCGACGCCGGGCGTGATGCACGCCTGCGGACACGACGGCCACAGCGCCACCCTGCTGGCCGCCGCCCGGCAGCTGGCCGCCACACGCCAGTTCAGCGGCACAGTGCATTTCATTTTTCAGCCGGCCGAAGAAAATCTGGGTGGCGCACGCAAAATGGTGGAAGAGGGTCTGTTTGAGCGCTTCCCGATGGATGCTATCTATGCAATGCACAACTGGCCGGGGCTGCCGCTGGGATCGCTGGCGGTTAATCCCGGCGCGATGATGGCGTCGCTGGATTCATTTGAGATTACCCTGCACGGCAAAAGCTGCCATGCGGCGATGCCGGAGAGTGGAGCCGATCCGATGGTGGTGGCGGCCGAGCTGATTCTGGCGCTGCAGACCATCCCGTCACGCCGCCTGTCGCCGCTCGCCTCGGCGGTGGTCAGCGTGACGCAGATCCACGGCGGTGAAGCGATTAACGTGATCCCGGAACAGATTGTGCTGCGCGGCACGGTGCGCTGTCTGCAGACCAGCGTGCGTGAAAAGGTGCGTGGGCTGATTGATGAGTTCGTAGCAACCCTGCCCCGGCCGTTTGGCGTCAATGGTGACATTCACTGGCTGCCAGGTTATCCGGTCACCGCCAACCACGTCGCCCCGGCTGAACAGGTGCGCGACGTGGCGCTGGCGACGCTGGGCGCGGAACAGGTTCACTGGCAGGTCAACCCGTCGATGGCATCTGAAGATTTTGCCTGCATGATAGAAGCCTGTCCCGGCGCCTACTTCTGGCTGGGTGCGGACGGCGACACGCCCTCCGCACCGCTGCACAACGCCCGCTATGACTTTAACGATGCGCTGCTGCCGATCGGCATCCGTTTCTGGCAGAACCTGGTCGAGCAGGCGCTGCCCGTTGCCTGATTCAGTAACCGGCGGCGCGGATCCGCTGCTCTGCCGCGTCCAGCGAGTCACACTCACCGCTGGCGCGCAGACAGCAGGCGAGCTGCAGTCGCAGCGATGCAGGCACCGGACGCTGCTGATTCAGCACCTCTTCAATCCAGCGCGCGGTCACCGCCGCCGTTTTATCTGCCGGTAGCTCAACGGCCATTTCCGGCTGACGCTCCACCCACACTTCCGCTTCTGCGCCTGCGCCCTGAATCATGCTGATCGCCGGGCAGCGCAGCGGATTCGCATAGACTTCCCCTTCGGTGCCGTTGAGTAACAACGCGGGGGCGTCGATATCGCTGAAGAATTTCGCCACGCGCGGCACATACTCCGGATGCGAGACGCTCGACAGACGCAGCGCCGCACGCTCTGCAAACGGGGTCGCCAGTTTTGCCAGCGTATGCGCGCTGTTGCGCACCCCCATCCGCCAGCGCAGCGAGAGCTGTTTCGCCATTGGCGGGCAGAGATGATCGATGGTGATAAAGGCCAGTCCCTGCTCCAGTTTTGCCTGCGCCGCTTCCGCTGTGGTCACCGGGGCGATCCCCAGAGCCGCAAAAACCGCTTCGCTGGTGATGCGCGTTGCGTCGTCGCTGACGCCGTGCACCAGTACCGGAAACCCGAGTTTCGCCAGCAGCAGCGCCAGCAGCGGCGTCAGGTTACCCTGCCGACGCGCGCCATTGTAACTGGGAATGACAATCGGCATTGGCCGGTTTTCCGGCGCCCGCAGCGACATCATCTGCGCCTGCATCGCCTGATAAAAACCGCGCATCTCCGCTTCACCCTCGCCTTTGATGCGCAGTGCAATCAGAATAGCGCCCAGCTCCAGGTCCGGCACCTCGCCCGCCAGCATCGCGCTGTAGAGCGCCACGGCGGTATCAGCGTCGATATCGCGGGCATGATTTTTACCGCGCCCCACCTCTTTAATGATTTTATTCAGTTCCATCTTTCGCTTCCGGTTAAAGGCGCTTAACGCCGCGCAGGACGTCGTTTACGCACGGTATTTTTTGGCACCACGCTAGCCGGTATCGCAGCCGGCTCCGGCGTGGCTGGCTGCGCAATCGGAAAGACCGGCAGCGCGGCTAACAACCGGCTGCCATAAGGTTTGCTCAGCAACCGGCGGTCATAAATCACAATTTCGCCATAGCACTGATGGCTGCGAATCAGGCGTCCGACCTGCTGGATCAGGGTAAATGAGGCGCTGGGTAAGCTCTGTACCTCAAACGGATAACGCTTCAGGCTTTTCAGCCACTCGCCTTCGGTCAAAATTACCGGACTGTCTACCGGTGGAAAAGCGATTTTATGGATGTGCACCTGACTCAGCAGATCGCCTTTCAGATCGAGCCCTTCCGCAAAGGACTGCAGGCCAATCAGAATGCTGGTCTGTCCGCTGGCGACGCGCTGGCGGTGCAGATCGACCAGACGGCTGCGCGGCTGATCGCCCTGAACCAGCATTGAGAGCCGCAGATCGGTCAGGCAGGCGACAAACTGCTGCATCGCCCGGTTACTGGCGAATAGCACCAGCACCCCCTTATGCTTTTTCTCTGCCATCTGCTGGCGGAAAAAGGCAGCCATTTCGGCAATATGCTCCGCTTCATGGCTCATCAGCGGCTCATAGCGCATCTGCGGGATCACCAGTCTGCCCTGCTCTACGTGATTAAACGGAGAGTCCAGAGCGACAAAACGGTCGCCCGCCTTTTCACTAAGTCCCGACATCTCCTGCAGCCGGTTAAAACTGTTGAGCGAACGTAGCGTGGCGGAGGTCACCACAACGTGTGCGATTTTTCGCCACAGCAGCTTCTCCAGCTGATCGCTGACGCGGATACCGGCACAGTGAAACAGCAGATGTGCCTGCCCTTCACGCAGTTCGCGGGTAATCCATTTCGACACCGGCGCACCGGAGGCTTTCTCCATGGACGCCAGCCGCCATAACTTGCTGACAGATTCGAACCAGCCAAACTGACGGTTAAGCTGCAGCAGATTGCGATGCAGTCGCACCACATCCACCTTACCTGTCTGCTCGCTCAGCGCGTTGATCAGCCCTTCGCTCAGGCCACGCAGCGCGTCGCTGAGTTTGAACAGCCGGGCGCAGAGATCGAGCAGCTCCTGCGGCAGCGCACCCAGCACGAAGCGAAACTCTCCCGGCTGGTTATGCGGCGGCAGCAACGGGTTCAGTGCCTGGGCGGTGAGCGTCATCAGTTCGCGCAGCTCATCGCAATGGGCTTTCAGCCGCTCCGGGTTAGCCAGCGGCGGAGGCGATTTGGGCCGCATCTGCGTCATGATGCCCTCCACCAGTTTGACGAAGAGGTCGAGCTGCAGGCTGCTCCAGCCGGGCGTGATATCAGCGCTCATCTCCAGCGCATCGCGTGCCACCTCGGGCAGATGATGCCCTTCATCCAGCACCAGCATCAGATTCTTAGCAGGTGGCAGCACTGACTCGTTCTCCATCGCCGCCATCACCAGCGCATGGTTCGCTACGACCACATCCACCTGTTCTATTTCGCGCCGCGCCACGAAAAACGGGCATTCACGATACCAGCGGCAGTGTGAACCCAGGCAGCTCGCTTTGTCGGTCGAGAGCCGTTGCCACAGGCTGTCGCTGACGTTCTCGTCACTGTGATCGCGCAAACCATCCCACTGATAGCGGTCCAGCGATTTCTGCAGCCGGCCACACTGGGTCTGCTCCTCTTTGGTGCTGCTGACGGCCTCATCGTCCAGCCAGAGCAGCAAATCACCCTGCTGGTCATCATCTGCCGTCAGTGCAGCCAGATTACGCGGGCAGACGTAGCGCCGGCGCCCGAAGGCGGCGGTAAAGGTCAGGTCGGGAATGATTTTTTTCAGCAGTGGCAGATCTTTGGTAAAAATCTGGTCCTGCAGCGCCACGTTCGCGGTGCTGATGACCAGCTGCTTCTCCTGCGCGCGGCTGGCCGCAATGCCCGGAATCAGATAAGAAAGGGTTTTTCCCACGCCGGTCGGCGCTTCAACCGCCAGATGGCGCGTGTCATCACCTGACAGACATTTTGCCACTTCGGCAATCATCTGCCGCTGCGGCGCGCGCGGAATGAAGTCAGGCACCTGCTGCTGAAGGGCTTTATACCACTCCGCTATCTGGCTTTTTATTGCGGCTGTCAGGGCCATGATAAGCGTTACCACACTGGAAAAAATGGCCTGTATTTTTACACAGTATCCTGGCGGCGTCAGCTTTCAGGCCAGATTTTTCATCCGGCATCGGTAATATCCGTGGCGTCAGGAAGCAGCAGAGCCATTCTGTTACGCATTACGCCAGCACTTTGTACATCAGCGTGGTGGCGTCCAGCACGCCAGCGATGGATTCCGCATAAAATGGAATCAATCCTGCCACCTGCCACCTGCCAGCCCAGCGAACGGTAGAGGCTGGTGGCAATGTCGCCGCTGCGGGTATCCAGCACCAGCAGCGATTTGCCCTCTGCGCGCGCCTGCTGTTCGGCACGCTGCATCAGCGTCCGGCCAATGCCCAGACGCCGTGCCTGAGGATGCACCAGCAGTTTGCTGATCTCCGCCCGGTGACGGCCATTTGGCATGGCACTGCGATTTAGCATCACCGTGCCCACGAGCGCCTCCTGCTGACGGGCAATGAATAACTGACAGTCACCCGCGGCCAGGCCGGGGATACGCTGCTGCCAGAAGTGCCTGATGGCTTCACGATCGGCGGCGTCCGTAAAACCCACGCTGGCGCCCTCCGCCACGCAGTCCTGTAACAGCATACTCAGTGCGTCCAGCTGGTGCTGCGCCTCAATGGCGCTCAGGGAGGTATAGATCATGGTTTTGCCACCACCAGCAGATAGCGGGCACCGTCGGTCAGGTGCGCCTCAAATGCAGATTTTCCCGTCAGATGAAAGCGCAGGCAATCACCGGGTTGTAATGTCCAGTGCTGCATCCCCATCATGATGGTCAGGCCGCCCGCCTGCAACCAGATATGCTGCTCCAGTCCCTGGACGGGAGGGATATCATAATCGATGCGCGCGCCAGGCTGTAACTTGCCCTCTACCACTTCACACCTGAAATGAAGAGCGGGTGGTGAAACATTACGGCGGATAAATCCGCTGGCGGTGTCCTGCCACACCGGCTGCTGATCCGCTCTGACCAGCAGAGCGGAGTCCTCTTCAACTTCGCTCAGCAGGCGTGACATGGTGAGTCCATAAGCCGCGCACAGACGATTAAGCAGTGCCGCCGTGGGGCTGGTCTCGCTTCTCTCAATGCGCGATAATGACGCACGGCTGATGCCCGTGGCGACAGCAAGATCATCTAATGACCAGCCACGTTGCAATCGTAATTCTGACAGTCTTACTGCCAGGCGCTGCTCTGTATTCAGCTCGGACATGGGCATTTCTCAAATGTGGGAAATTTTCTCATATTTGAGATGTAGCCTGAAAATGCCGTATCAGTCAAGTTGTACATAGCGAAATGTATTGTACAACTTAAATTGCTTCGTTATGGTAATTGCACTCAGACCAATCGAAAGAGGATTTTATGACCTTATACAGTATCGGTGACGTCGCCGAGCGCTGTGGCATAAACCCAGTCACTTTACGCGCCTGGCAGCGACGTTATGGCTTACTGAAGCCGCAACGGACCGAAGGCGGACATCGTCAGTTTGATGAAGAAGATGTTCAGCGCATTGAAGAGATCATGCGCTGGATTGAAAGCGGCGTGCCGGTCGGAAAGGTTAAGGCACTGCTGGAAGGGGGTGATGTCGATACGCATGATGGCTGGACGACATTACAGGATGAGCTTATCAGCGTCCTGCGTCACGTCAGGCCTGCTAAACTTCGCAATAAAATTGCGGCAATTGGCCGCGAACACCCGATTGATGCGCTAATCGATCACGTTTTTATGCCTGTGCGTCAGAAGCTGAGCCTGGACCAGAATACTGCCCGCACCATGTGCAGTCTGCTGGATGGATTGCTGATTGACTATGTGGCCTTCTGCCTGACCGGCAGCCGGAAAAAGTCAGGCAAAGATGCGCTGATTATCGGCTGGGGTATTGAAGATCGCACCCGCATCTGGCTGGAAGGGTGGCGTCTGTCTCAGCATGGCTGGCGGATCGATGTGCTGGCTGAGCCGCTGGATGTACCGCGTCCTGAACTCTTTCCCGGCATGAATATGTTTGTCTTTACCGGTAAAAAACTGACCCGCCGCCAGCAGGAGCAGCTGACCCACTGGCAGGAACAGGGTTATTCCGTACGCCTGCACGAACCTGCCTGATAACAAAAACGCACGCCGGGCGCTTTGCCTGCTGCCTTGCGCGCGCTATTATCCCCGCCTTACTGTTAACAAGCTCAGGTTTTACCCATGAATGTCAAAAAAGCCTTTTTCGCCACGCTGTTTTTTATCATGGCTGTCGGCGGCACCAGCGGTCTGATGCTGGTGGGATACTCTCTTATCGTTCACTCACGCTAAGCCAGCGTTGCAGGCGTTCAAACAGCCGATCGCTGACGATAGCCAGCAGCGCCACCAGTAACGCCCCCTGAATCACATAGGCTGTGTTGAACCCGCTTAAACCAATAATCACCGGTGAGCCGAGACTTTTCGCCCCCACCGTTGAAGCGATGGCCGCAGTCCCGATGTTAATGATGACTGATGTGCGGATGCCAGCGATGATAACCGGCGCAGCCAGCGCCAGCTCAACCTGCCACAGCTGCTGCCAGGGCGTCATGCCGACCCCTGTCGCGATCTCCCGGCTGCTTTCAGGAACACTGTCGATACCCGCCAGCGTTCCCTGTAAAATCGGCAGCAGGCCATAAAGCAGGAGTGCCACCACCGCAGGCCATGCGCCAAAGCCCATCACCGGTACCGCTATCGCCAGCACCGCTACCGGCGGGATCGTCTGTCCGGCGGCCACAATTGTTTCTGCCAGCGGCCTGAAGGCGCGCCCCGCCCGTCGCGTTACCAGTATGCCGCTGCCGACACCTGTCACTATCGCCAGCAGGCTGGCGGCGATCACCAGAAACAGATGCGCCAGGGTGAGCTGCCAGAAGCTCTCCTGCTGATAGAGCGGCCGCGCCAGGTCGGGAAACCAGTGGTGAAACAGTGGCCCGCTCCATGGCATCAGGCTCAGCAGTGCGACATAGAACAGCACCAGCCACAGTAGTGGATCCTTTAACCTGCGCACGGGGCTGTCTCGCGCCGTTGCAGCAGGTCACTGAAATGGAGCACGCCCAGCGGTTTCTGCTGCGCATCGACTACCGGCAGTTTGTCGGTTCGCCGGGCGATAAACTGAGAAAGGGCCTCCCGCAGTGTCAGCCCGGCGTTGATCGGGTCACCCGCCAGCCACTCGCCGCGTCGCACGGCCTGGCTCACCTGCTCCAGCGACAGCAGCCTCACCCCGATTTCACTCCGGCCAAAGAAGTCGCGCACAAACGCATTTTTTGGCTGCATCAGCAGCTCCACCGGCCTGCCCTGCTGAACGATCTCGCCGTTATCCATCAATACCAGACGGTCGGCCAGCGTCAGTGCCTCGTCGATATCATGGGTAACCAGTACAATCGTGCGGCCCGAGAGCCGGTGAATACGCAGCATCTCCTGCTGCAGCATACCGCGCGTAACCGGATCGAGCGCCCCAAACGGCTCATCCATCAGCAGGACTTCCGGATTTGCTGCCAGCGCGCGCGCCACGCCAACCCGCTGCTGTTGCCCGCCGGAGAGCTGATGCGGATAGCGTTCAAGCAGCTGCGCGTCGAGATTCAGCAGGGCCAGTAGCGCCGCAATGCGCTCATCAACCTGCGTGTCCGGCCAGCCCAGCAGAACCGGCACCGTGGCGATATTTTTCCGCACCGTCCAGTGCGGAAAAAGACCGATTGACTGGATGGCGTAGCCTGTACGGCGACGCAGTGCACGGGCATCAAGCTGACGAATCGACTCACCGGCAAAGCGGATATCCCCGCTGTCAAACTCCACCAGTCGGTTAATCATCTTCAGGGTGGTGGATTTGCCGGAACCCGAGGTGCCAAGCAGCACGCAGAATTCGCCAGCGGCTATCTGCAACGACAGATCTTTCACCGCCGCTTTGCCGTTGAACGCACGAGACACACCATCAAATTCAATCATCTTTTCTCTCCAGCAGTGAGATCAGCAGGCGGAACAGCGCATCGATCGTCACCGCCAGCGCAATCACCGGGATTACCCCCAGTAACACCAGATCAAGTGCACTGCTTAACAGTCCCTGAAAAATAATCGCGCCGAAGCCGCCCGCACCAATCAGCGCCGCCACCACGGCCATCCCCAGCGTCTGCACCACCACCACCCGCAGCCCCGCCAGCCAGACCGGCAGCGCCAGCGGCACATCCACCGCCCAGAACTGTTGCCAGCCGCTCATCCCCATCCCACGCGCACTCTCGCGCACCTGGTGCGGCACCTGCTGCAGGCCGACGACCACGCTGCGCACCAGCGGCAACAGCGCGTAGAGCACCAGCGCGATCAGCGCCGGCGCCATGCCGATGCCGCTGATGCCCCACGCGGCCAGCCAGGGAAGGTGCTGAGCCAGTCCGGCCAGTGGCGCAATCAGCAGACCAAACAGGGCGACGGAGGGGACCGTCTGAATCACATTCAGCACACCGAAGACGCTGCCCTGCCATCCCGGACGCCGGAACAGCAGCATGCCCAGCGGCAGCGCGATCATCAGCGCAGGCAGCACCGTTCCAGCCAGCAGAATGAGATGACGACTGAGCGCCGCATCAAACACGGCCTGACGATTGGCATACTCTTTCAGCAGCGAAAGATCGTCCAGCTGCCCGCTGAGCAGCAGCAGCAGCGGCAGCAGCCAGACCTGCAGGTTAAGCAGTAGCTGCGCCAGCCGGTGATGGGTCAGCTGCCGCACCCAATCGGTGATCAGCAGCAGTATGACAGCGGCGCTACACCAGAGGCCGCTGGCGAAGCTGGTGCGCGCCAGACGGCTGCCCTGCTGACTCAGCAGCGTCGCCTGATGACCGCCCAGCCAGAGGATAAGCGCCAGCATCAGCTCCGCCGTCAGCAGCGCCAGAATCAGCGTGCGGCGGCCGGGCCGACGCCACAGCAGCAGCCAGAGCGCCACCAGCGGCATCAGCAACAGTCCGGCATAGCGGATCTGCCAGAGCATCCGTGGTTCGCCCGCGACCAGCCGGTTCGGCGCAAAATTCAGAAACGGCAGAACAAGCAGCGCCAGGCTCAGCAGAGTCAGCAGCAGCCAGGCCACCGGCTGCTGCACCGGACGGCTTATCGCTTCCCGCGATATCGGCATGGATTACAGCAGCTTCTGCTGCTGCAGCCACTCGGTCGCAACACTGCTGGCATCCTGACCATCAACCGCAATTTTTGCGTTGAGCTGTTGCAGCGTCTTCTCGTCCAGCGCGCTGAACACCGGCTTCAGCCACGCCTCAATGCCGGGATAGGCTTTCAGGACCGATTCACGGATAACCGGTGTCGGCGCATAGATGGGCTGAACGCCTTTGGGATCGCTGAGCGTCTGCAGGCCCAGCGCCGCCACCGGACCGTCCGTGCCGTAGGCCATCGCCGCGTTAACACCGGATGTCTGCTGCGCCGCTGCGCTGATGGTGACGGCGGTGTCACCGCCCGCCAGCGACAGCAGCTGATCCTGTTTCAGGTTAAAACCGTACGCTTTCTCAAAGGCGGGTAGCGCATCGCTGCGTTCGATAAATTCTGCCGACGCCGCCAGCTTGAAGGTGCCGCCTTTTTTCAGCCAGGCACTGAGATCGGCCAGCGAGGTGAGCTGATTTTTCTCCGCCAGATCTTTGCGCACGGCGATGGTCCAGGTGTTATTCGCTGGCGCGGGCGTCAGCCACACCAGGTGATTCTTCTCAGCGTCGAGCTTCTTCACTTTCTCATAGCCTGCGGTGGCATTTTTCCAGGCGCTGTCTTTCTCATCATTGAAGAAAAATGCGCCGTTGCCGGTATATTCAGGATAGATATCAAGTTCACCCGCTGTGATGGCGCCGCGCACCACCTGCGTTGTTCCCAGCTGAATTTTATTGACGGTTTTGACTCCATGCTTCTCCAGCACCTGCAGGATGACATTGCCCAGCAGTGACCCTTCAGTGTCAATTTTTGAGCCGACCCGTACAGGATCTGCCGCCTGTGCCATTCCTATGCTGAGCAGCAAAGCGCTGACGCCGATCCAGCCCCGAGTTCTGATCATGACCTTTTCCTTATCGCGTTTTCGCGTGTTGTTTTTGCGCGTTGTCTGGATGCAATGCCTGACAGTGTGTGATGCGCTCTGGCGCGCTGACTGCTCGCCTGCCGCGCAGCATCAGGCTGACAGGCGAGGCCGTGGCGATACACTGCCTTAAAAGCGTAGCCTGGCATGGCAGCGATGCCGCTGACTTTCTTTGCGCAGAACGTAATCTGAGATGAGAATCTTATTTCATATAGCTGAAATGAATTTACGCCCGGACGTCTGAACGGCTATCCTTCCAGACCTGTCATAAACAATGAAAGATATAAATCATCATGTCCGACCTGACCTCTTGTGCCCATGTGGCAACCGCAGGCCGTACGCCTGCGGGTGAAACGCAGTGGATCCGCAATGCGGCGGATGTCTCCCGTTTGGTGAACCGAGGTGACAGTGCCCGCAACAACGCCCGCATCGTAATCGCGATTGCGCTGGGAGGCGTGTTTCTTGATGCCTATGATCTGGGCGCGCTGGCCTTTGGCATGAAAGACATTACGCGCGAATTTAATCTCACCCCATCCGGCACCGGCATGGTCGCCTCGGCCATTACCTTCGGCGCCATTATTGGCGCACTGATCGGGGGCTATCTCACGGATAAAATCGGCCGCTATCGGGTGTTTATGGCCGATATGTTCTTTTTTGTCGTGGCGGCGCTCGCCTGTGCGTTCGCGCCCAATGAGTATGTGCTGGCGGGCGCGCGTTTTGTGATGGGGCTGGGCGTCGGCATTGATCTGCCCGTGGCGATGGCTTTTCTGGCGGAATTTTCAAAGCTGCGCGGTAAGGGGAATAAAGCGGCCAGCGTGGCGATGTGGTGTCCGACCTGGTATGCGGCGATCAGTATCTCCTACCTGCTGGTGCTGCTGCTCTATGCCGTGCTGCCGGAAAGTCATACCGACTGGCTCTGGCGGCTGATCCTGGGCTTTGGTGCCGTACCGGCGATAATCATCATCGCTATCCGCAGTCGTTATATGAGTGAATCACCGGTCTGGGCCGCGAACCAGGGTGATCTCAGCAGTGCCGCAGCCATTTTGCGCAGTGCCTGGAGCATCAACGCGCAGGTGGCCTCTGACGCCTGCCCTGCACCCGTCGTGGCGGTGCGCAAGGCAGGCTGGCGCAACTATGGCGCACTTCTGAAGGGGGGTTATCGCCGCCGGACCCTGCTGGCGACCCTCATCTCCATCGCCTCCTCGTTTGCCTATAACGCTGTCGCGTTTGGCCTGCCGGTGATCATCTCCAGCTTCCTTGCGCAGTCGATGCTGAACACAATTCTGGTGTCGCTGGCGCTGAACCTGCTGTTTGCCTTTGTCGGCGGCATTCTGGCCGTGCGTCTGGTACCGCGTCTGGGGGCGTGGAAAATGTCGGTGGCAGGATATAGCTGTCAGTGTGTGGCGCTGCTCGGGCTGGCGCTGACGGGCCGCCCGGAGGGGGGACAGGAAGCCGCGCTGGCTATCGTAATGCTGGCACTGTTCCTGTTTGGTCAGGGGTTCGGACCGGGTTCGCACACCATGACCTTTGCGTCACTGAGCTACCCGACCTCACTGCGCGGCGTGGGCGTAGGCTTCAATCAGACGCTGATGCGCGGCAGCTCGACCGTTTCACTGTTTCTGTTTCCCGTGCTGGTTGCGGCACTGGGTACCGGCGTCTTCTGGGTAATCTTCCTGGCGCCACTGACCGGTCTGCTGGCGCTGCTGGCGATTCGCTGGGAGCCCTCGGGTTATGATGTGGACGCGGAGGATTTTGAGCAGCCGTAAAAAGCAGGCGCCGGCGGGCGCCATCTGTACCGGGCGTTTTTTTTGCGAAGAATGCAGGCTTCCGGCGCCTGCAGGCCGACACACCGCACCGCAGTGCGGTTTAGTTATGCGGTCATGGCCGGAAAAGGAAACTCCGCCAGATAGTCCGGGATGCGCGGAAACGTATGGATAAACCACGGCGTGAACTGCTCTGGCTGCAGCTGCATCTGCTGTTCAATCAGTGCCAGTGGGCGATAATCCCAGGCATCCGCTTCCTGCGGATTCAGCTCAGGCAGGCTGTCGCAAATGGCAAAAAAGACGTGGCCATATTCATGCTCGGTCAGGCCATTGCTCAGCTTCAGGTTGTAGCTCAGTTCAAATACCGGCGTCAGCGTCAGCACCATCCCCATCTCCTCCCGCAGTCGGCGCTCGGCGGCGTCACGGGTCGATTCATGCGGATAGGGATGGCCGCAACAGGTATTACTCCACAGGCCACCACAGTGATATTTATCGCTGGCGCGCCGCTGCAGTAAGAGCTCCTGCCGGGAATTGAAGACGTAGACCGTCACCGCACGGTGCAGTAATCCTTTTTCATGCACTTCCAGCTTTTCCATTTTGCCGGTGGGACGATCGAGGTGGTCAACGAGGATAACTTCAATAGCAGACATGGCGTTTCCTTGAGATTATTCCCATCTATTCTGGCACAAGATTAGACATTTGGGCGCGCTGCAGAGGAATTTTTGCCAGGTCCGGGCGAAGGGGAGCAGATGAAGCAAAGAGGAAATCAGGCCAGCGAGGCTGGCCTGAAGAGGGATTATAACCGGAAGCTCTGAACAACCCGCTCCAGCTGGGTGCTCTGCACTTCCATCGCCTGCGCGGCGGCGGAAACCTGCTCGACCAGCACGGCGTTCTGCTGGGTGGTGCCGTCAAGCTGCGTGATCGCCACGTTAACCTGTTCAATGCCCATGCTCTGCTCGCGGCTGGCGGACATGATTTCGCTCATCAGGGTCGTAACGCTGCTCACGCCCTGCATCAGCTCATCCATGGTCTGGCCCGCCTGCTCAACCAGCGCGCTGCCGGTGTCGATGTTGGCCACGGACTCCTCGATCAACTTTTTAATCTCACGCGCCGAATTGGCTGAGCGCTGCGCCAGGTTGCGTACTTCCGATGCCACGACGGCAAAACCGCGTCCCTGTTCGCCAGCCCGTGCAGCTTCGACGGCGGCGTTCAGCGCCAGAATGTTGGTCTGGAACGCGATGCTGTCGATGACGCTGATGATATCGACCACTTTGCGTGACGAGTGATGGATTTCGCCCATCGTAGTGACCACCTGACGAACGACCTCGGTACCACGTGCCGCCACCTGTGAGGCATCACCTGCCAGCTGGTTAGCGTGCGTAGCGTTGTCGGCGTTCTGACGTACGGTGCCGGTGAGCTGCTCCATCGAGGCCGCCGTTTCCACAATCGAACTGGCCTGGTCTTCTGTCCGGGAAGAGAGATTGGCATTGCCGCTGGCAATTTCACGCGAGGCGGCGGTGATCGCCAGCGCGCTGTCACCCACCTGCTGAATCAGCCCCTGCAGATAGCTGATAAACTGGTTAAAGCTCTGCGCCACGGCGTTAAATTCCGGGCTGTTACTGGCGGGCAGACGCTGCGTCAGATCGGCCCCGCCGCTCGACAGCGCTTCGATGTTGCGGTGCAGCACGCCAAGACGTTTCATCATTGCACGGACGAAGCCCAGCGACACCAGCAGCAGGATCACCGCCAGCGGGATCTGCACCAGACCCAGCCGGGTCAGCATGTTATGCGACTGCGCTTTCAGCAGGCTGGTTGGCAGACTACTGGCGAGATACCACGGACTGCCAGGGATAGCCTGTACAAACAGCGTCTGTTCGCCTTCGCTGCTGTCAAAGGTGGTTTCCAGCGGCTGGCCGCCAACGCCATTCAGCAGGGTTTTCAGCGGCCCCGCCATAGGCATCTGCACGTCAGCCAGATTCTCCAGTTTTGGTGTGGCATTGACCAGCGCGCCGTTCCCGACCACTTTGCCATCCGCCTCAACGATCAGCACGTTGCCATGAATCGTTTCGCCCATCTGTTTTGCCAGCTGATTGAAGAAGCCCAGGGTCACGTCAATGGTTGCTACACCCCAGGCCGTCCCGTTGCGGTAGATAGCCATGGCACAGTTGGTGCGGGGCTGCGGGCTGGCGGCATCCTGATAGGCTTTTGCCCAGGCGCACTGCCCTTTGGCCGCGGCCAGACCATCTTTATACCAGGGCTGCTCCCAGTATTTGTCGGCGGCGTCGGAGTTCCAGTAGGTATTAACCTGCAGTTCATTGCTGGCATTACGGGCAAAGAAGCTGCTGTCTTTTTCTTTGGCCGGATCGCGACGGTTCGGCAGCGGCCAGATACCGCCCCCAAACACATTGCTATCCTGATACTGGTTTACCAGCGTCGGTAACAGGGTGTCGATAGTAGCACTGTCCATAACCGATGCGGCTTCGGTGATGGCACGCTGCTGCGCCTGAACACGGTTCATCTGTTCAACGATGCCAGACGCGAGGGAATCAACCTGATAACGAACCAGTCGGCTTTCGCTGTCGACCAATTGCGGCGCGACGAACTGGTTGATGACCCAAACTGTAACGAGTAAAAGCGCAACAAAGAATGCGATCATTGTTGCGGTGAAGCGGGATTGTGTTGTTTTGAACATCTATGTTCCCCTGAACCTGGTGTGGCGCGATTGCCTGATCCGGGTTAACGGCTTGTTAAAGAGGAACTTGAGATGAGCGGGATCACAGATTGAAGAAATGCCTGAATTCTTTGGAAATTTAGTTTCTCTGCGCGACTATCACTGGCGTAGCGGGCACCACAAACAGGTGAAATGTCGCGCAGTAACGGGCTTACTCTTCCGGATTAACCACCTGATGGCGTGAGCGGAAAACATGATTGCTGCCCTCTGCGGTTAACCGTTCCCGTAACTTATGGCCGCCCTGTTCTTCCGTCTGGGCAAACTGTCTTTCCGCTTCGGTAATTGGTGTGGTCCAGAGTAAGGTGGGCCGATCGCCATCGCGCTTGGGCAGGGCAAACTGTGCCTGTTCGCTGGCCAGTTCATTCGCCAGCAGGAAGCTTTCGAAACCGACGGGCGCAACTTCCGAGGCCAGCGTGTGGCCCTCGCCAAGCCATGTCAGCCGCGCCCATGGCAGATGCACAAACTCCGCCAGCGCACTCGCCATCTGCACCGCGTTGCTTTCGGTCATGACCTCGCCGTCCACCGCCATGCCCAGCTCAATACGGCGGTACTGCGGTGCCAGCTCATCAAACAGGTAGTCCACCTGCGGCATGGGCCGGATACTCATGCCGATCGTCAGAAAATACCAGACGCCCTGATGCCAGTGCTGAGAGATCGCCATCGGCGGCCAGCTCCCCTGATCGATCGCGTAATACTTCACCGACTCGCCGAAGCGGGCCTGATAGCAGATCATCAGATCCTGCTGAACCCTGTCCCACTCGCTGCCGTCGTGCCATTCGCGCCAGAACTGGCGCTGATGCTCCGCACGAGCGTAATAGTCATTCGTAGAGGCCGACCCCAGCGGCGCCGTGAGGCGGTTTTTTTTAATGCAGCCTGCGGAGAAGCTTACCTGCTTCTCCTGATAGAGGCTCCAGCCCGGGATCACCGCCAGCAGCTGGCCGTAATACCATAGTGCTGCGCCATCATCGCTGGGCTCCCACAGCACCTGCAGACCGGCCGGATCCAGCTCGGGCTCCGCTTCCAGATTACGGCAATACTCGGCGCTGAGCAGTGGCGCAATGCCCTGCTCCATCGCCTCGCGATCTTCCTGCACCGGAGCCGGCAGCAGATTGCGCAGCCAGCAGCCGCGCACCGCATACTGACTGCGGAACAGGTCAGTTGGCCAGATGTAAAAATAGGCCGTGCGCGCATCCTGCTCAACAATAGCGGTCAGGGTGCGCTGCTGATTGTGGACTTCAGCAATCAGGGATTTGTACGTCATAGTGCCTCGACAAAGCCTGGAGGAATCCATTTTCCCCGAGAGTAGAGCAGGATCCTGACTGACGCTATCTGAGACAAGGGTAAAAATCTCAAAGTGTGGGCGACAAGAGGTAACAGGCGGGGATCGGTCAGAAAAAAGCCGCATTCCTGGATGCCGTAACCTTCTTCATCCCGGAGACGGTCTCTTCTGTCATCAGGAATCAGGTGAATATCCCAGACACACGTCAGGCGGCGATCAGCGCAGGGAGGCCTGTATTCATTTATTGCCGCAGGATCAGATTAAGATAGAGACCGTGGCATTATCAGGAAAAGAAGATGAGGATAAAGAGGCAAGCATCATGGCCACTCACTTTTGATCTTTATTGAGCGGAACAACGCACGTGACCGTCAGCCATTAAATCGGCACGATTCAGGAAAGCCAGGCTTGTGCCGTTTTATCTTCCGCGTGCGCAAACACAGACAATTGCCAGGAGACTTCGGAAAGCAGGTTTCTATAATAAGTTCATTGATTCAATAAAAAGGAACCGTAATGCTTTTATTATTCATTCTGATACTGATTATCGTAATTTTATTTTCTCTGAAAAAGCACGCTGCCTTTAAGAAAAGCAGAGCACTCCCCTCGAGAAACAAAAGATAATGCAGATAACAGAGATTACCGTTCCCTGCAGAGCATAATTACTATAAAAACAGTAAAATCAGCATATTGGAAAGCAAAGTGCGTTCTGTTATCACGCAAAAAATATCCTCACCTGCGCAATGAGAAAGAGAAATTTATCGGGAAATTTTATTTAATTAAAATAAATAAAAAGTAATAGCGATTTTATTTACAACCAGAATCGATGAACCTATGTTGGAAGCTGACAGGAAGACCTGTTTAATTTGATCACTCCCCCGCTGGCATGGAGCCTTAAATGAAAATTCACGCTTACCCGCCTGAAAACTGTTTCCTTGAAGAGGGTATCAGATCATACCTGAATAACCTTCCCGTTCGGGCAAATCGGTTAGATGAGTGTCTTTTTTTACTGCTCAATAAAAATAGCATCAGTGAAATCATCATCGACAGAGTCATTGAAAATACGCCCTACTACAGGGTGTTTATCCTGACCTGTGAAAAATTTATGCCGCTGGCGCTCTATTATCTGAATGCCTATCCGGGCAAGGTTTCGATTTTAAGCCGGGATGACAGCCCGTCGGAGGATCTCTCTTCGGCGGGTTTTACCACGTCCATCACTCATCTCAAAGAAGTCAGCTCTATCACGCCGGGTGAATACCGCGCACTGGCGCTGACGCTGAGCAGGAAAAGCCTGTGCAGGCAGGTCGAAAGCGCGCGAAAAAAGGTGTTTTATTACCACCGTTCGAGTGCCCTGCAGAAAATGGGATTAAAAAGAATCAATGCTCTTTTCATCTGAGTGGCGGAAGACTGAATAGATGAATGAACGCTATCCCGGCAGTGCAAAAGCGTTAGCCTGCGACTATATTCTCTCTGTTAAGAAAATTGCCTTGTCTCATCAGCGGGATTCTGATGTTAATGCCGGAAAGAAGGAGATCGATCTGCTACTGAAAAAACTCAGAAAAGCGATAAATATCTCCTCTCCTCTGAGCCTTTATGTCTGGACAAAGATGGAGGCTGAATTCAGAAAGATGATTGTCATCACCTGCGATCCCTGTTATTTGTCGATCATACGACACGCAAGATACCGTTCGAGGATATACAGAGATTATGCAATGAAAAAATTTCAGGGTTCAATCTGAGTAGATCTTATTATTGACACAATCAGCCGGAAACGTTTACGAAAAAATTCAGATCGCTCCGGCATCCATCCACGGGTTGTGACATTTTATACCTCTTCCGGGGTCGTTATCGGCCGCCGGTCGGGCATCATCCCTGCCTTTTTTAACCAGTGAATACTGTCCCGTGCGTACGGACGGATAACGTCCTTATTATACTCACCCAGAGTACAGCCAGCTAACACTATGAATATTAATAGCTTATTAATTTCATCCAGCCTGAATCCGTTTAACTTTCTCAGCACTGATGCCAGTTAAATAAAATTTAAGATACATAATTATCCGTTACCCAGCCCGTTAGCATTCGCGTTTTTTATCCACAATGAAATTTAATTTAACTTAATAATAACCTGCTCGATTTCATGAATTCTCCGTTTTAGTTTTGAAAACAGCGTCAATGGCGACGCTATAAGGAGAAACTCATGAAGAACCTCAATCCTTTAAAAAAAAATCCTGTTGATTTGCGACGATCTCTATTTTGCTCTAGGCTTTACTGCAATCGCAGAACGGGAAGGCATAGCGTGTCAGCAGGTAACTACTGAACATTACGCATCGATCGTCGGTTTTAAAGGAACCGTGCTTATCGACCTTGTTTCGTGGTGTAAGTCCGGCAGCATTGAATATACTTCGCAGGCCTGGCCCGGTAAGTATCCTCCCGACGCCGGTTTCATCATCTCCTGTACGGGCCAGAAAAACATATTGGATTTGATCTGCGATGGGTGTTTTAAAATAGAGAGGAAAAGCACACCGGGTGAGATCAGCCGATTATTTTCCGCAGATTCGCTGCCTCAGTCGCAATATCAGTATAAGCCTCTGACCTTACGCGAGAACGAAATCCTGGCCATGCGGCTTTCAGGTATGAGCACCCGAAAAATCGCCCTGACACTCAGAATACATGTGAAGACGGTTTATGCGCATCTCTACAACATTCTGATGAAGTCGGGCTGTAAAAGTTTGATCGGTTTCTATGCACTCGCCCTGCCGCTCAGCGAAATGATCTGCCGGTTCAACGCCGGGCAGAATGGGGAATAAGCAGCATTGAAAAACGTCGGTAAATTTTGCCTGACGGGATTGCTGTATGTACCGATCGCCCTGCGCAGCACTGGCAGGGCGATACGCTTCAGCGACACCGCTGCGCATGTTAATCCGCCAAAGCGCCGCGACGCGCAGTGAACGGGCAGGCTCAGGCTGATGCGGCCACACAGAGCGGGCCGGAGAAAAGCCGTACCTGACACGCCAGACGCCCGGCGCAGTTATTCAGGGTTTCGCCCCATCCTCACCATCGCACGATACCAGGCCCCGCGCTGAATCGACCAGCGTAATCCCACCGCAATCGCATTAATCTTCTGATCGATGATCGTCTGCTGCAGGCGGCCAATCTCGCGACCGGACATCGCCTGCGCCCAGGCGGGCATCAGCCCGAACCCCGACTTCAGCATGATTTTCATCACCGGTTTCGCCTGCCAGCTTGGTGCAGGGGCATTCATCAGCAACCGCGTCACCTCAGCGGTGCGCCCGTCGAAGCGCAGCTCAGGCCGCATCTGTTGCAGATAGTCCGCCACATCGGCGACGCTTTTGGGTACCCGCTCCGCCCCCAGCGCTTCGGCGATCAGCGCCGCTTCCTGGTAATAGCGATCCTGCTCGGCGCGGGTGAGATGCGGATTCTTATAGCGCAGATGGGCCGCCAGAAAACGGCTGGTTTCCGCGACATGCACCCAGGTCAGCAGATGGGGGTCGCTGGCCGCATAGGGTTTTCCCTGGCTGTCCACACCGCTGACTTTCAGATGGATGCGTTTTACCCGCTCAATGAGTGTTTGTGCATCCTGCTGGTTGCCATAGGTCGTCACAGCAATAAACTGACTGGTGCGGCGCAGGCGGCCCAGCATATCTTCGCGGAAGTTGGAGTGATCCCAGACGCCCGCCAGCGCCGCCGGATGCAGCATCTGCAGCAGCAGCGCGCTGATGCCGCCGCACATCATGGAAGTAAAGTCGCCATGGACGCGCCAGATCACGCTGTCCGGGCCAAACAGGCCGGGATCGCCCGGTGGCTGAGAAAGGTCAAATTCATTCATCGACAGGCCATTAAGGCGGAAGACCTGTTGCTGAATGCGGTCACGCAGATTCATGATGGTGGCTCTGATAGTGAATATGATGCGGCGCGCCGTAGCAGGACGCTGACGGCACGCCGCACCACCTTCCCCCGGCGTCAGGAGAAGGGTTGACGGTTATAAATAGTTAAACTGCGCATTTTCAGTACGAACGGAATCGAGTCCAATCATTACGTTAAATTTGCCGGGCTCTGCGACGTGCTGCATCTGCTGATTCCAGAACTTCAGCGCATCGACATCGATCTTAAAGGTGACCGTCTGCGATTCACCCGCTTTCAGCATGATGCGCTTAAAGCCCCGCAACTCCTGCACCGGACGGCTGATCGAGGCGACCGGATCGTTGAGGTACATCTGCACCACCGTGGCTCCGTCACGCTGACCGCTGTTGGTCACCGTCACGCTGGCCTCGACAGTGCCGTTGCGCGCCATTGTCGGAGAGGACATCTTAACCGGCGACACGGTGAAAGTGGTGTAGCTCAGGCCGTAACCAAACGGATAGAGCGGGCCGTTGACCGCGTCATAGTAGTGCGACGTATATTTGTTCGGTTTCGCAAAGTTATATGGGCGGCCAGTTGGCAGATGGTTGTAATAGATCGGGATCTGACCCACCGAACGCGGGAAGGAGACCGGCAGTTTGCCCGACGGGTTGTAGTCGCCGAACAGTACGTCGGCGATGGCGTTACCGCCTTCAGTGCCGCTGAACCAGGTTTCCAGCACGGCATCGGCCATCCGATCCTCATTGACTATCGCCAGCGGACGTCCGTTCATCAGCACAATCACCAGGGGTTTGCCGGTCGCTTTCAGCGCGGCTAACAGCCGCTGTTGATTCGGCGGAATGATCAGATCGCTGCGGCTGGAGGCTTCATGCGCCATACCCTGCGCTTCGCCCACGGCAGCCACGACGACGTCGGCCTGCTTCGCTTTGGCCACCGCATCATCAATCATCTGCTGTGGTGAACGGGTGTCAATCGACACCGCCGGTTCATAGAGGTTCAGGAAATCCTGAATCCCTTTATTGTCAGAGACGTTGGCGCCTTTCTCGTAGAGCAGCGTCGCTTTGCCTTCCGTCGCGTTGCGCATCCCCTGCAGCAGCGAAACGGACTGCTTCGCTACGCCCGCGGCGGACCAGCTGCCCATAATGTCGCGCTGGCTATCTGCCAGTGGACCAATCAGCGCAATGGTACCCGATTTTTTCAGCGGCAGCGTTTCCAGCCGGTTTTTCAGCAGTACGATGCTTTTACGCGCGACGTCGCGCGCTTCAGCCCGGTGCAGGCGACTTTCCGCATTGGTATCCTGTGGGTCGCTTTCTTTCGGCCCCAGATGGCTGTAGGGATCGTTGAACAGCCCCATGTCATATTTGACGTTGAGCACATGACGCGCTGCATCATCAATTTCCGCCATGCTGACGTCGCCGCGCTTCACCAGATCCGGCAGATATTTGCTGTAATATTCGTCGCTCATGCTCATATCGACGCCCGATTTCAGCGCAATACGCACCGCGTCCTGCGGATCGCTGGCGACACCATGCTTAATCAGCTCTTTAATGGCGCCGTGATCGCTGATGGTAATGCCTTTAAATTTCCACTTATCGCGCAGCAGATCTTTCAGTAACCAGCTATCCGCCGTGGCCGGCACCCCATTAATAGAGTTCAGCGCCACCATTACCCCACCGCTGCCTGCATCCAGCGAGGCTTTGTAAGGTGGCAGATAATCCTGGAACATGCGCTGCGGACTCATATCCACGGTGTTGTAGTCGCGGCCACCTTCAACCGCACCATAGAGCGCGAAGTGCTTCACGCTGGTCATCACATTGTAGCGATCGGCGGCGCTTTTACCCTGCATGGCCTGCACCATGCTGCGGCCCATTTCGCTGGTGAGCCAGGTATCCTCCCCAAAACCTTCGGAGCCACGACCCCAGCGCGGTTCACGGCTGACATCCACCATCGGCGCCCAGGTCATGTTCAGACCATCATCGGCCGCCTCATAAGCTGACACGCGACCTACCTCTTTTACCGCATCCAGATCCCAGCTGGCGGCCAGGGCTAACGGAATCGGAAAAATGGTGCGCTGACCATGAATGACATCGAAAGCGAAGAAGAGCGGGATTTTCAGGCGGCTGAGCTGCATTGCCTGATCCTGCATGGCGCGGATATCCTGACGGGTCACGGTATTAAAAATTGCGCCAACCTGACTCTTCTGAATCATGTCGCGAATCGCTTCTTTCGGATTATCAGGTCCGACGCTGATTAAACGCAGCTGACCGATCTTTTCGTCCAGCGTCATTTTTTTAAGCAGTTGATTGACGAAGGCATCCCGTGCCTGTTCAGTCATTGGGTGGTGGCCTGGCACTGTCTCAGCCAGTGCGGGTTGCATCGCGAGGGCGACAGCGAGACTAACAGAGTAAATCCATTTCATCAGGTTGGGTTCTCTTAAGTAACTGCGCAATATCGAATAAACAGACGGCAGTGTGCCACAAGATGAGAATAGCAGGTAGCTGCCGCTGTCACACTGCGTTGAGGGGAGTTGCCGTGCTACAGTTAAGACGCACTGATAAGACAAGGGAATTGCTCATGACATCAACCTCTGCCCTGCTTTCTGACCTGCGTCGTCTGGTCGGCCCTGCCCATCTGCTGACGGAACCTGAACAGACCGCCCGCTATCGCAAAGGCTTTCGCTCCGGTGACGGTGACGCGCTGGCCGTGGTGTTCCCTGGCACCCTGCTGGAGCTCTGGCGGGTACTGCAAACGCTGGTGAAAGCCGATGTAATTATTCTGATGCAGGCGGCAAACACCGGCCTGACCGAGGGCTCCACGCCGCACGGCAACGACTACGATCGTCCGCTGGTGATTATCAGCACCCTGCGGCTCGACAAACTTCAGCTGATCGACAATGGCCAGCAGGTGCTGGCGTTTCCCGGCAGCACGCTCTATCAGCTGGAAAAAGTGCTGAAGCCACTGGGGCGTGAACCGCACTCGGTTATTGGCTCCTCCTGCATTGGTGCCTCGGTACTGGGTGGCATCTGCAATAACTCCGGCGGCTCGCTGATTAAGCGCGGCCCGGCCTACAGCGAAATGGCGCTGTTTGCGCAGATCGACGCCAGCGGAAAACTGAAGCTGGTGAATCATCTCGGCATCGATCTGGGCAGCTCGCCGGAGGAGATTCTGGGACGGCTGGATGACGATCGCTGGCAGCCTGGCGACGTACAGCATGATGGCCGTCATGCTTCCGATCACGACTACGCCGATCGGGTCCGGGAGGTCGATGCTGATACCCCCGCTCGCTACAATGCGGATACGCGACGTCTGTTCGAGGCGTCCGGCTGTGCCGGAAAGCTGGCGGTCTTTGCCGTGCGACTGGATACCTTTGCCAGCGAACCCCAGCAGCAGGTCTTTTACATCGGCACCAATGACCCCGGCGTCCTCACCGATCTCCGCCGTCATATCCTGGCCCACTTTACCCATCTGCCCGTGGCCGGTGAATATATGCATCGGGACTGCTACGACATTGCAGAAGTCTACGGCAAAGATACCTTCCTGATGATTGACACGCTGGGCACCGACAAAATGCCGCTGTTTTTCACGCTGAAGGGACGGGTTGATGCCTGGCTGAACAAACTCGCTTTCGTTAAACCACACTTCACCGACCGGGTGCTGCAGCGCCTGAGCCGACTGTTCCCGGCGCATCTGCCCAAACGCATGAAGCAGTATCGTGACAAATATGAACATCATCTGATGCTGAAGATGTCCGGCGAGGGGGTGGCGGAAGCGCGAAACTATCTGCGCGACTACTTCCGCGAGGGTGGCGGCGAGTTCTTTGAGTGTGAAGGGAAAGAGGGGGCGCATGCCTTTCTGCATCGCTTCGCGGCGGCGGGCGCGGCTGTGCGCTATCACGCTGTGCATGCCGATGAGGTAGAGGACATTCTGGCGCTGGACATTGCCCTGCGCCGGAACGACGCTGACTGGTTTGAAAACCTGCCTGACGGGATCCGTTCTTCACTCAGCCATCGCCTCTACTACGGCCACTTCTTCTGTCACGTCTTCCATCAGGACTACATCGTCAGAAAAGGGGTTGATGTGCATGCGCTGAAAGCGCAGATGCTGGACATTCTTCAGGCGCGCGGCGCGGAATACCCTGCCGAACATAACGTCGGTCATCTTTATCAGGCAAAACCGCAGCTGGCAGCCTTCTATCGTCAGCTCGATCCGACTAACAGCTTCAACCCCGGCATCGGCAAAACCAGTAAGCAAAAAGGATGGGCGGTTAAACAGGTTTAACCGCATCATCAGGCAGCCTGCTTATCTGAGCAGGCTGTCCGCAATACACCCGGATGCCCCGACCGGGCCTTTTGATTTCCCCTCCCTGAAAGTGTTATTCATTAATAACAACTTCACCAAATAGTTAACCCCTTTTCCCAGATTACACCTGCTTTATTTCCTCTTATCAGATTCTGCTTAGCCCTTCACAAAACGTCATTTCCATAATTGATAATTCGCGTCGCGAAAAATACGTTATCGGCAGTCGGATATTCGTTTAATGATAAGTTTTTATTTCATTCAGGGAGGAATAGTGATGCGAAACATTCATTACGGGTTCGCGTTAATGGAAATAATGGCGGCAACCTTCGCGCTGACTGCAATAAGTTCGTTACCGGTTTGCGCGTCCGGATTTATTGAAGACGCGTCGCTGAAAGGAAATCTCTTTTACTGGCAGCGGCAGCGGGACCGTAAAGAGATCGCTCCCGCCAGCGATGCGCACGGGGAATATCGGGCGAATTTACATCACGCCTCGCTCAACACTAATCTGGACTATACGTCCGGCTACGCCGCTGGGTTAATCGGCCTGGACGTTGCCCTGTACGGTGCCGCAGAGCTCACCAACAGCGGCCCCGCTGCACCCAACGAAATTGGCTTCAGTAAGGCACGGACCCGCTGGGATGAAAAGTGGAATGGCGACAGCAGCGGTGCATCTTTTTACAAAGCTGCGCTGAAAGCTAACTATAAAAACTACTGGTTACGCGCCGGTTATATTCAGCCAACCGGCCAGTCACTGATTGCGTCGCACTGGAGTTTTTTACCCGGCACTTATCGCGGCGTGGAAACCGGCGCACGATATGACTTTCAGGAAGCGGGAGAATTATCGTTCTCCTGGATGTGGAGCGATAAATATAAAGCCCCCTGGTATCGTGATTTATACGATTTCCGCGAGGCAGACAGCAAAACGCCTGTCCGTTATCTGCATTCATTCGGCATGAAATATGATTTCAAAAATAATCTGGTGCTGGAAGGCGCATTTGGCCAGGCCGCAGATTACATGGATCAATATTTTGCCAAAGCCTCCTGGTCAGCCACGCCAGGCGGCAATGCCTTTAACACCAGCTATCAGTTCTATGGCGCACACGACAAAGTTTCGGGCGGGGCGGCCAATCCTCGTGATGTCTATGATGGGCTGGCCTGGTTGCAGGCGATTACTCTGGGTTACAACGTCGGGCCGGTTGACCTGCGCCTTGAAGGCACCTGGGTCAAAGCCGAAGGCAATCAGGGTTTCTTTCTTCAGCGTATGACACCGGGCTACGCCAGCTCCAACGGACGACTGGATATCTGGTGGGATGCCCGCTCAGACTGGAACGCCAACAACGAGAAGGCCATCTTTGCCGGTGCGATGCTCGACCTGGCTCCGTGGCAGCTGGCGGGCTGGAAAGTGGGCACCTCTTACGTCTGGGGCTGGGATGCCAGACCCGCTGCGCTGCCTGCGGTTGACCAGCGTCAGCGGCTGAAAGAGTCCGCCTGGAACCTGGACCTGATTTATCAGATTCAGCAGGGCCGCGCGAAAGATACGCAGTTCAGGCTCCACTACACCCGTTACGACAATCACAGCAATCTGCCCAGCTACAGCGGGGGCTACGGCAATATTTTCCAGGACGAAAAAGACATCAAATTTATGGTTATCGCGCCTTTTACGCTGTTCTGACGCCTGGAACAGACGGATTCTTTTACAGCAGCAAGGATAAATCACTATGTTTAAGTTAAGCCTCATCGCGCTGACTCTGCTTGGCGTGGCCGCCACAGGCCATGCCAGCCTGTCCGATCAACAGGTGGTGAATCAGATCAGCGACTTTGGCGTGACCTATCAGGTCAATGATAATCAGGCCGCTCTGCATGGCACCGACTGCGCCGCGCTGGGGGCCGACTATGCCGCCTGTAACCGTGCCACGATTACCCTGACGAATCACGGTTCCGCACTGAACAGCAGACACTGGGCAATCTACATGAGCAACGTCCATCAGACGCTGCGGGTCGACAACGATCAGTTTAAAATGACGCATCTGACTGGCGACCTGACCCGGCTCGAACCCACAGATAAGTTCACCGGCATTGGCGCTGGCCAGTCGGTACAGATCCCTGTCGTTAATGAGTACTGGCAGCTTTTCATCACCGATGTGATGCCGCGCTGGTATGTCACGGCTGGCGAGGCCACCCCAAAAATTATTACCAGTACCGATCATGAGGATCTCAGTCGTTTTGTGTTGCCGCTGGGCGACCACTGGCGACGCAGTGCCGACGATCACAACATCCTGATGCAGCCTGCCAGCCGCTTTATGCAAAACAGTGATGTTGTTACCCTTCCCGCTTCTGCACTGCGGGGTCAGATTACCCCGACGCCACTGGAGGTAAAGCTGCGCCCGCACGATGCCGATCTCAGCCGGGGAGTCAGCCTGACGCTGAATGGGCTCAGCGCTGAAACCGTGGAGGCGGTAAAACAGCGTCTGACCCTGCTCGGCCTGAAAGAAACGCCTGATGGATTCGCCATCACGACGCAGACCAAACCGGGTCACTTCAGCGGCATTCAGGCGAAATCAGGTGCCTATGAACTGGATATCACCCCGCGCCGCGCCAGTATCACGGGCTACGATGCAGCCGGAGCTTTCTACGGCCTGATGTCACTTCTTTCGCTGGTTCCCGGTGAGGGTGCGCCGCAGATAGCCAGTCTTGAAGCGCATGATGCCCCCCGCTTTGCCTGGCGTGGCGCACTGCTGGATGTCGCACGTAATTTTCACAGTAAAGAAGCCGTGTTACGGCTGCTCGACCAGATGGCGGCGTGGAAGATGAACCGCTTTCATTTCCATCTGAGTGATGATGAGGGCTGGCGAATTGCCATTCCCGGTTTACCGGAGCTCACTGACGTCGGCGCGAAACGCTGTCATGATCTGACTGAGCAGCGCTGTCTGCTACCGCAGCTTGGCTCTGGCCCGTTCAGCGACAACAACGGCAGCGGCTATTTCAGTCGTGACGATTACATAGCGATAGTGAAATATGCGCAGGCCCGGCATATTCAGGTGATCCCGGAAATCGATATGCCCGCTCATGCCCGCGCCGCCGTCATCGCTATGGAGGCCCGCTACCGGCGACTGATGGCGGAAGGCAAACCTGAAGAAGCGACACGCTATCGTCTGATCGACCCTACGGATGACTCGCAGACGACCTCTGTCCAGTTCTATGACCGCACCAGCTATCTGAATCCCTGCATTGAAAGCACGCAACGCTTCGTTGATAAAGTGATCGGTGACATCCAGGCCATGCACCAGGAAGCCGGGCAGCCCCTCACCGTCTGGCATTTCGGCGGCGATGAAGCGAAAAATATCCGGCTGGGTGCGGGCTATTCGGACAGGCGCGATCCGAAACCGGGCACCGGTCTGCGCGACCAGCGCTACGAAAATCTGCCGTGGCAGAAATCCGCGGTCTGTCAGGCTCTGGTGAAAAGCGGCAAAGTGGAAAATCTGGCCCATCTGCCGGGCTATTTTGCCCTGGCCGTCAGCGATATAGTGAACCGGCACGGCATTGGCAAAATGCAGGCATGGCAGGATGGCTTGAAAGATGTCAGCCATGCCAGCGCCTTTGCCACACCGCGAGTGGGGGTCAATTTCTGGGATACGCTCTACTGGGGCGGTTATGACAGTGCCAGTGACTGGGCTCAGAAAGGTTATGACGTGGTGATCTCCAGCCCTGACTATCTCTATCTGGATTTTCCGTATGAAGTGAATCCACTGGAGCGCGGCTACTACTGGGGCACCCGTTTTAACGATGAGCGTAAAATTTTTGGTTTCGCGCCTGATAACCTGCCACAGAATGCAGAAACGTCCGTCGATCGGGACGGGAACGCATTCAGTGCTAAATCTGTGAAGCCCTGGAGCGGAGCCTATGGGATGTCGGCACAGTTGTGGAGCGAAACCGTACGCACGGATGCGCAAATGGAGTATATGCTCTACCCCCGCCTTTTAGCTGTCGCGGAACGCAGCTGGCATCGTGCCAGCTGGGAGCGGGATTATCAGGTGGGACAGGAGTACGCGGGCGGCAGTACACATCTTGTCGATCAGCAGGCACGTTTGCATGACTGGCAGCGATTTGCCAATCTGCTGGGGCAGCGCGAATTGATGAAGCTGGATAAAGCCGGTATCGACTATCGCCTGCCGTTGCCGGGGGCAAAAATCGCCAATGGGGTTTTAATGATGAACGTGGCCTTACCGGGTGTCGCGCTGGAGTACAGCGTGGACAACGGCGCGACCTGGCAGCGGTACGATGTACGCCGACCACCGCAGGTCAGTGGCGGCGTGTCAGTCCGTTCAGTGAGCCGCGACGGCCAGCGGAGCAGTCGCATCGAAACGCTGCAGAGCGCCGGAGAGGCACTGGCCGAAGTGCCAGCGCCTTAACATAAATAAGGCCGACAGATGTCGGCCTTATTTCCTTAAACCCGCTTCTCTTCGGGTTCCCCATCTGGCTGCTGACGACGCTCGATAATCATGGTCTGCGGCGTCGAGAGCAGAATGCCCTCTTTACGCAACCGCGTCAGAATGTCGAACAGCAGGTCGCTTTTGGCACCTGAAATCTGCCGCTGTCCCGCTACGTTTCCGGTAACGCTCAGCACAATCCCCTGCTGCGTCAGATCCTTAAACGACACTGAGGGTTCTGGCGTATCCAGAATACGTTCGTTTTCGTTATAAACATCCAGCAGGATTTCGCGCACTTTCACCGGATCGATGTTAAGCGGGAAAGTTAAAGTGATCGTTACTACACCCTGCGCATTACCCATCGTCGCGTTACGCACGTTCTGCGAGATAAACTGCGAGTTTGGTACGATGACCGTGGATTTATCGCCCAGCTGGATTTCCGTGGCGCGCACGTTAATCCGCCGGATATCGCCTTCAATGCCGCTGATACTGACCAGATCACCCACTTTTACCGGCCGCTCGGTGAGCAGGATCAGACCCGAGATAAAGTTCTTCACGATTTCCTGCAAGCCGAAACCGATACCGACGGATAACGCACTGACGATCCAGGCCAGCTTATTCCACTGCAGTCCCATAATCGACAGGGTCAGCAGGATAATCAGCACATAGCCGATGTTGCTGAACAGCGTCACCAGCGACACCCGCATCCCCACATCCATCGTGGTTTTCGGCAGGAAATCGGTATCGAGCCAGCGGCGCACCGAACGCAGCACATAGATGCCGACGATCAGGCAGATCAGCGCATTAACCATGTGTGCCGGGACAATATTCATTGACTCCAGGCCTTTACCGCCCCAGAACTCAATTACCTTCTGCAGCAGTTCAATCGGCGTGGAAGAGGCAAAGGTGCCGTTGACCAGCGCCAGCGCCACCACCAGCACCAGAAACGTTTTCCCGATGGCTGTCAGCAGCGTGGCCGCCTGCTGCAGGTGACGTTCATTGATGTTCAGCGAGTTCTGGATGCGACGACCGGTCGCATTGCTGGTCGAGAAAAAGCTCTCACAGCCATCATTCAGCAGGTGGCTGAGGAAGTAGAACGAGCCAAACAGCAGGCCGCACCAGATCACCTCGTAACTCAGGAAGCGCGCCAGCGTCACGTAACCAATCAGCAGCGACACCAGGATGGCCACGGCGGTCAGCGTCAGCCCCATCTGAATCAGTCCGACCAGCGTGGAGCGCGCCTCTGGCGGGGTGCCAGCCAGCGTCATACGACGACGAACACGATTAATCCGCACGCTGATCGCCAGCGCGGTGGTGCCGATCAGCAGTGCAGTCAGACCGTTGGCAAAAATCGTCGTATTAAGACTGGTGCCAACACTGTAGTTAAAGGCTTCCACCGTCTGAAAAATAAAAACCAGCACAGCGGTAATGGGAGGGAAAGGCTTTAATGCCGTCGCCACCTCATTGGAGATGGTCGGCAATCGCCAGCTGGGGCGACGGGTCGAGAGAAAAGCGCGCCCCAGTCCGGCTATCAGGCCACAGAAGACGCTGAGCTGCACCAGCCGATCAACAAAGTCCTGCACGTTTTCAGAAACCTCATCGCGACGCGTAAAGGCCAGCGCGATAAAGTTGAAGGTCAGCACCACCGCCACCAGCGTGGTCAGGGCTATCGCCGCCGCCAGGAAGCTGCGGCGCAGTTTCCCCTCCGGCAGTTTGTGAATGCTGACCCAGGCGAGAAACTCCTCGCCGTAACGGCGACCCGCCGTCATCACCAGCACCGCTGCCAGCAGCCACATTATGCTGCCCGCGCGCCAGCCCGGCTCCCAGGAGAGCGCGGCGGTGTCCTGCAGCTCCTGCAGGAATTCACCGATTTTTTCGCCGTCGAGATCCTGACTGTTGAGCAGCGGCGACCAGAAGCGCGCGCCCAGAATGGTGCCGGAGTTAAGCGCCAGCTGGCTTTTCAGCTGATCACGACGCAGGTTAACGATCTGCGAAGAGAGCGTCAGCGCGCCATTTTTGATGCCTTCAGCCTGCTTAATCTGGTCGTCAAGCTTGCTTTTCTGACTTTCCAGCGCATTACGCTTACGCGTCACTTCCGGCGTCTCTTTGACGCCGCTGTCGGCTTTCGGCGCGGGGCCCAGCACCTGCAACTGTGCATCCACCTGTTGGCGGTCCGGCACCAGCGCCTGACCCAGCGTATCGGCATTACCCGACAGCTCCAGTGCCATTTCATTGAGCTGAGTCAGTTTGTTCTCACCGGCATCGCCCGACACCTGGCTTTTGATTTTATCCAGGATTTTCTGCATTTTCGGCAGTTCAACGGCGGCATTCAGCTTTGGCGCCGCATCCTGTTCCTGAGCAGCAGTGGCCGTATCATCCGCGGCCAGCGTCAGCGCCGGGGTGAACGCCACCAGCGCCAGCATTAACAATGCAAAAAAGGATCGTATAGACATGAGTAAGATTCCGGCAGCTTAATTCAGGCGATCGTCCCTCGCCATTCGCGCGTAGTGTAGGGCGTTACAAGGGATGGCAAAATAGGAATAACGGGTATTTTTCAGGCCAATTCCGGCCAGGGAGCGGTCTTAAACGGATGACTGACCCCTGCCCGTCCGGCTCCATAGTCTGATCTGTTCAACCAGCCACAGCGGCGCGCGTGGCGCCGCTGTCCGGCGATTATTCAACGTCGGGCGTGCCGCCACCGTTGCTGGCCACCTGGCCAGACTTCTGTTTTTTATACGCCAGCGCAGCGGCGGGCACCGGTGCCGCTTTGCCGGTTTCCAGCCAGCTGCGCAGACGGCTGGCGTCGGCAAAGTGGGTATACTTACCAAACGCATCCAGCACCACCAGCGCCACCGGACGATTGTTGATCATTGTGCGCATGACAAGGCAGTGGCCCGCCTGATCGGTGTAGCCGGTTTTGGTCAGCTGAATATGCCAGTCATTTTTATAGACCAGATGGTTGGTGTTGCGGAACGGCAGCGCATAGTTCGGATGGGCAAAGACCGCCGTCTCTTCTTTAGTGGTGCTGAGCGCGCCGAGCAGCGGATACTCCCGCGTCGCCTTAAGCAGTTTAACCAGATCCTGTGCGCTGGAGACGTTCTGCGTCGACAGACCGGTCGGCTCGACATAACGGGTCTGCTTCATGCCCAGCGCGCGCGCCTTGGCGTTCATCGCCCGGATAAAGGCGTTGTAGCCCCCCGGATAGGCATGCGCCAGACTGGCGGCGGCGCGGTTTTCGGAGGACATCAGTGCCAGCAGCAGCATGTTGCGGCGGCTGATCTGGCTGTTGAGCTTCACGCGCGAAAAGATGCCCCGCATTTCCGGCGTCTGGCTGATATCGACGGTTAACATCTCATTCATTGGCAAATGCGCATCCAGCACCACCATCGCCGTCATCAGTTTGGTGATCGACGCAATGGGCCTGACCCGGTCCGGGTGGCTGGAAAAGAGCACTTTATTGGTGGTGAGGTCGACAATCATCGCACTGCCAGAAGCAATCTGCGGCTGAGCAACAGGCGCAAGTTGCGACAGCGACGTGGTCGCCTGCGCCGGAAGTGACACAATCTGCCCGGAAGCGAGCAGCGCCAGCGAAAGCAGGGTGGAACGAATTTTTGCAGGCATCGTAGAAAAAAACCCGGTTATGATTATGTACTGTGTCAGGCCGACACAGGCCGCCCGCTCCCGTCACGTCAGTGCGCGGGCTGGCTGCGGTATCATACGCTTAAGGTTAAGAAATTTCCTGGCGAGATTGTTTCCGGGCGTAAAAAGCGCGCTGCCGCCGGAAGGCGGCAGCAGCTGGTCAGAAAAGATGCGGTCCATATCCCCACAGCACCACGGTCAGCGCCAGCAGAACCTCAAACACCAGCACACCAATCGCCAGCGTGGATCCGGAAAAACGCAGGCTCTCTTCGCGGTCGATATTCAGGAACAGTGGGATACCCACATAGAGCAGATAGCCGGTATAGAGCAGCGCCAGCGCACCGGCAAGCACACAGAGCCACACCAGCGGGTAAAGTGCCACCAGCCCGCTGAGAAACAGGGGCGTCGCCACATAGCCTGCAAACACCGTACAGCGTGGAATACCTGGCCGCTGCGGGAAGTCACGCGCCATCCAGTGGATTACGCGCCCCATTACAGCAACGCCACCCAGTATAAGAAGATAGAACAGGATGCCCAGCCCAATCCCGGTGGCCAGATTCAGTTGCACATACTGGCCATCACCCAGATTCCAGCCCAGCTGCGTGGTTCCGATAAAGGCGCAGATCACCGGGATCGCCGCCATCAGCAGGACATGGTGAGTGTAATGGTGCGAAACGCTCTCGTTCTCTTGCTTGATTTGACGCATTTCCAGATTCGGATGCGCCAGAAGTCCCCAGACATGATTCATACAGTCACTCCTCTGATGCAGTGGGCCGCCCGATGAAGCATGCGTCTTAGGGGCAGCGTCTTCTCAAGTATAATCGGCAGTAAAATTTTCGTGGTGAACGGACAAAAAATCAGCATAAATAAACGCAGCCGCAGGTGCGGGCGGAAGCGAAACAAAATCGCGTATAGACTTGAACAAACAGTCACTGAACAGGGAGTGTCATTTTGCATCTGGACATCAACGCATTAATTACGCAGTACGGTTATCTGGCACTTTTGATTGGCTGTATCGCCGAGGGGGAGACATTTACGTTGCTGGGCGGCGTTGCCGCCCATGAGGGACTGCTGCACTACACGGGCGTTGTGCTGGCGGCAATGGGCGGTGGGATTATCGGCGATCAGCTGCTCTACTGGGTCGGCCGTCGCTGGGGCACCCGGATCCTGCGCCGGTTTAAAAAGCATCAGGATAAAGTGGTAAAGGCTAACCGCCTGATAAAACGCCGCCCGAGCCTGTTTGTGATTGGCGTGCGCTTTATGTATGGCTTCCGGCTGATCGGGCCGATCATCATCGGTGCCAGCCGACTCAAACCGATGAAATTTTTTATTCTTAACGTCATCGGCGCGGCGATCTGGGCGCTGATTTTTGTGACGCTGGGCTATTTCGCGGGCGGCATTATCGCGCCGTGGTTGCACAAGCTCGACCAACACTTCAAGCATCTGCTCTGGCTGGTTGCAGCAGTGGTGTTTGCCTTTGTGCTGCGCTGGGTGATCCGCCGCTGGCATACCCGTCGCGCCGACCAGTAAAGCGACTGCGGCTTACCCGCCGCATCTCACCGTATCTGGTGCGGGGCCGGACGCATCAGGCGTCCGCCCTGCCCTCTCCCCTCACGTTTTGCCGCCTGTGCCGTTAACCATCTGTGCCCGGACGAAGCCGCATCAGCCGTCTCGGCTATAGTTAAAGGAACACTGACAGGGAGATAAGGATGAGTAAGGTAAAACGTAAGATTGAAGAGCACGGCGTGATCGGCGATTTGCGCACCTGTGCGCTGGTCGCCAGTGACGGCACCATTGACTATCTCTGCTGGCCGGAACTGGACAGCCCCTCAGTCTTCGCTGCGCTGCTTGACGGCGATGATGCCGGACTTTTCTCCCTGGCGCCCGACTGGCCCGATGCGCGACGTCAGCAGCTCTACCTGCCCGATACCAATATTCTGCAGACCCGCTGGCTTGATGAGAAAGGCGTGGCTGAGATCACCGACTACATGCCGATTTGCGACGATAAAAGCAAGCTGCCGCGCCTGATCCGCCGGGTGAAGATGGTTCGCGGCAGTGCGACCTTTAGCCTGCGCTGTTCACCCCGCCACGATTACGCCCGTGCAGAGACGCATGCGGAAGCGCACAACGGCTGTATCGATTTTCATGCCGAAGGCCAGCCGTCGCTGCGGCTGGCGGCCAGCGTGGTGATGACGCTGGAGGATGACGGCGCGTCAGCCCTGTTCACGCTGCAGGCGGGCGAGCATGCGCAGTTTGAGTTTGGCAGTGTAGACGATGCGCATATTGAAGCGCTGGCCACCGAACACTGTTTTGAAGAGACCCTCAGCTACTGGCGACGCTGGAGTGGACAGAGTACTTATCAGGGCCGCTGGCGCGAGATGGTACAGCGTTCGGCGCTGGTGCTGAAACTTCTGACCTCACATCAGCATGGTTCTATTGCGGCGGCCGCGACTTTTGGTCTGCCGGAAGAGCTGGGCGGTGAGCGTAACTGGGATTATCGTGCCTCCTGGATCCGTGACGCCTCCTTCAGCATGTATGCCCTGATGCGTCTGGGCTACGTCGATGAAGCCAAACATTTTACCGAATGGGTGGGCCGCTGCGTCGCTAACAGCCATCATGATGAGATGCGTCTGCAGGTGATGTACCGGCTGGACAGCGGCACGGAGCTGCATGAGATGGAGCTGCTCAATCTCTCTGGCTATGCCGACTCACGGCCGGTGCGCATCGGCAATGACGCCTGGCAGCAGACCCAGCTGGATATCTATGGCGAGCTGATGGATGCGGTCTATCTGGCGAACAAATATGGCGAGGCGATCTCCCAGCGCGGCTGGGAGTATGTCGTCAGCATGATCGACTGGCTGAGCGAAAACTGGGATCAGCCCGATGCCGGGATCTGGGAGATGCGCGGCGAGCCGCAGCATTTCCTTCATTCACGCCTGATGTGCTGGGTGGCGATGGACCGCGCGCTGCGCCTGGGCATGAAGCGATCGCTGCCGATGCCTTATGAGCGCTGGGATCGGGCCCGCCGGGCGATCCGGGAAGATATCTGGGCGAACTTCTGGAACGCCGAACGCGGCCACTTCGTTTCGACCCGGCACGGGGACTACCTCGACGCCTCGATGCTGCTGATGCCGCTGGTGCGCTTCGTCGGCGCCACCGATCCGGACTGGATTGCTACCCTGGATGCGATCAAAACCCAGCTGGTCAGCGACGGCATGGTGCGACGCTACAATATCCATGAGACGCCCGCCGATGGCCTGAATGGCACCGAAGGCTCTTTTGGTGCCTGCTCCTTCTGGTATGTCGAGTGCCTGGCACGTGCAGGCCGGGTGCAGGAAGCGCATTTTGAATTTGAGAAGCTGCTGAGCTACGCCAATCCGCTGGGCCTCTACGCGGAGGAGTTCGACAGTCACGGTCATGCACTGGGTAATACGCCGCAGGCGCTGACCCATCTGGCGTTAATCAGTGCCGCCTTTTTCCTTAATCGTAAACTCAGCGGTGAACAGACACAGTGGCAACCTTAGCCGTCAGTCACGCCGGAAAGCCCCATTTTATGCATGCTGTTTTCCGGAAATGGGCTAACATCCGCGGTGAATTTACGTAAAGTATTACAGGCAGGTTAAAATCCTGATTCACAACGTCAGATTAATGAACATATAATGCGCAGCAGGTCACATTGGCCGGCATAGAGTCGATACACTGAACAGCCTGAAATATGGCGATAAAGAATTGTAAAATATGAAAATCATTCGCGCTTTCGCTTCAATCGCACTGGCTCTGGCGGCGTTCAGCCAGTCCGCCTTTGCTGTGGTTTACCCGTTACCGCCGGCTAACAGCCGTCTGATCGGGGAAAATATTGAAATCACTGTCCCTGAAGACAGCAAACTGCCGCTGGAAGCTTTTGCGGCGCAATACCAGATGGGCCTCAGCAACATGCTGGAAGCCAATCCGGGCGTTGACGTTTATCTGCCTAAGGCTGGCAGCAAAATGATCATTCCACAGCAGCTGATCCTGCCTGACGCGCCGCGTGAAGGTATCGTGATTAACAGCGCGGAGATGCGTCTCTATTACTATCCGAAAGGCAGCAAAACCGTTGTGGTTCTGCCGATTGGTATCGGTGAGCTGGGTAAAGATACCCCAATCAACTGGACCACGACCGTAGAACGCAAGAAAGATGGCCCGACCTGGACGCCAACCAAAGGCATGCATGCGGACTACGCGGCACGCGGTGAAACGCTGCCAGCGGTCTTCCCGGCTGGCCCGGATAACCCGATGGGCCTTTACGCGCTCTACATCGGCCGCCTCTATGCGATTCACGGCACCAACGCTAACTTCGGTATCGGCCTGCGCGTCAGCCACGGCTGTGTGCGTCTGCGCGCCGACGACATCAAGTGGCTGTTCCAGAACGTACCGGTCGGGACGCGCGTTCAGTTCGTCGACCAGCCGGTGAAAGCGACGGTAGAGCCAGACGGTTCACGTTATCTTGAAGTGCATAACCCGCTCTCGACCACCGAAGAGCAGTTTAACTCCCGTGAGCTGGTGCCGATTACGCTGACCCAGGCCGTGAGCAAAGTGCTGGTTGATACCAGCGTCAATCAGGATCAGGTCAACGGCGCGATCCAGAGCCGTACCGGTATGCCTGTGAAAGTGAACGGTGTGGAAAACAACATCCAGACCGCGCCTGTTCAGGTACCGGAAAACTCACAGGCCCAGCCACAGGAAGAGCCGATGACCCCGGTAATGCCGCAGGGTGCGAACAGCGATGCGGCGCAGCCGCAGCAGCCAGCCGACACCGCGGCACCGGCTGCCCCGGTCACGCAGGCCGCGCCTGCCACACCGGCGAACAGCAGCTCGTAATCACCTCTTTGTTCCCGGAAGCCAGCGCCCGTCGCTGGCTTTTTTTTGCCTGAGTTAAGGCAATTTCTGCGCATTTTCTCCGCCCGCCCATCATTTTTCTGTCATATAAAGCGCGTATCACACTGCTTTGACCTGATGCAATCGGCATCCGGCATCAGTGACCTGAGGTACACCATGAGCGAAAACAGTCTCTCCTCCTCATCTGCCCGGGGCCGACCCGACTTCAGCGGCAAAAACAGCCGCTTCAGCAAACCGCTGTTTTTTCTTCTGCTGATCGCTGGCCTCGCCTTTGCCGGACTGAACCTGGTGAATGACGTGGAAGAAACCAATATGCCGGTGACCAGCTACCTGCCCTTTTTTCTGCTGGGGCTGGCGCTGCTGATTGCGCTCGGTTTTGAGTTCGTCAACGGTTTTCACGACACCGCTAACGCGGTCGCCACGGTGATTTATACCCATTCGCTGACGCCGGGCGCGGCGGTGGTCTGGTCCGGTTTCTGCAACTTTATGGGGGTGCTGCTCTCCAGCGGCGTGGTGGCGTTCGGCATTATCTCGCTGCTGCCGGTTGAGCTGATCCTGCAGGCCAGCAGCGGCAACGGCTTCGCGATGGTTTATGCGTTGCTCTTTTCCGCCATTATCTGGAATCTCGGCACCTGGTATTTCGGCCTGCCCTCGTCCTCTTCCCATACGCTGATTGGCTCGATTATCGGCGTCGGGGTTGCCAACGCGATGCTGCACGGGCGCAGCGGACTGAGCGGCGTGGACTGGGATCAGGCGCTCAAGGTCGGCTATGCCCTGCTGCTGTCGCCGGTGGTCGGTTTTGTCTGCGCCGGGCTGCTGCTCTGGGTCATGAAGCTCTTTATCCGCAATCGCCAGCTCTATCAGGCACCGCAAAGCGATCAGCCACCGCCGGTCTGGATCCGCGGGCTGCTGATCCTGACCTGTACCGGAGTATCATTCGCGCACGGCTCCAACGACGGGCAGAAAGGGATGGGGCTGATCATGCTGATCCTGGTGGGTACCATGCCGATCGCCTACGCCCTGAACCGATCGCTGCCCGCCGATCAGATCCCGCGCGTGGCCGCGCTGACGGAGGTCACTGCCCATCAGCTACTGCAGCTGCAACCGGCTGCCACGCCGTCGCCAGTGGCCCGCGACGTGCTGACCGGTTTTGTCGGCAGTAACCGGATGAATGCCAGCGTGCTACCGGCGCTGGCGGAGACGCTCAGCGAAGTGGGCGATCAGATCCGTCGCTACGGCTCCATGGATAACATTCCGGCGCAGGCGGTGACCAACACCCGCAACCAGATGTATCTCGCCTCGGAGTCGATCAAACATCTGCAGACGGCGAAGGTGGCCTTGCCGCCGGAGACGGCGCGGAACCTCAACGCGGTAAAAACGGAACTCGACAGTGCCACCCGCTTTATCCCGATGTGGGTAAAAGTGGTGGTGGCGATTGCGCTGGGACTGGGTACGATGGTGGGCTGGCGCCGGATTGTCGTAACGGTGGGCGAACGGATCGGGAAAACCCATCTGAGCTATGCCCAGGGCGCCAGCGCCGAGCTGGTGGCGATGGCCACCATCGGGGCAGCCGATGGCTTTGGCCTGCCGGTCTCCACCACCCATGTGCTGTCGTCCGGCGTGGCGGGAACGATGGCGGCGAACCGCTCCGGCCTGCAGTTCTCAACGCTGCGCAATCTGGCCGTCGCCTGGATCTTAACGCTGCCGGTCTCTGTGCTGCTCTCCGCCCTGCTCTACTGGCTCTTTACCCATTTCTGACCGGCCACAGGCTCGCCGCTTAGCTGGTGGCGAGCCGCTGCTGCTGCCAGAGCCGCAGCGTGATCAGCAGCGCGCCCAGCACCATTATGGCGGCGGCCAGATAAACCGACTGCATTCCCCAGTGCCCGATCAGCAGGCCCGCCACGGGGCCGGTTAATCCCAGCCCCAGATCGAGAAAGGCGGAATAGGTGCCCAGCGCCGAGCCCTGATCCTGCTGTTCGACCCGCTTAACCGCCTCCACGCCCAGCGCAGGAAAGACCAGCGAAAACCCGCTGCCGGTGAGAAACGCGCCTGCGCCCACCAGCCAGGCGCTGTCCGCCTGCCAGATCATCATCAGCCCCAGCGCCTCCAGCAGGAAAGAGCAGAGCGAGACGCGCAGGCCGCCAAAGCGGGTAATAAAGCGACCAAACCCCAGCCGCACCAGCACAAACCCCAGACTGAAGAGCGTCAGCGCATAGGCAGCCCCCTGCCAGCCCCGACTGGCGAAATAGAGCGTGATAAAAGTCGCGATCACACCAAAACCAATGGTGCCAAACCCCAGCGCCAGGCCGTAAAGCCAGACACGGGAAAAGACGCGATGAAACGGGATGCGCTCACCGACGCTGACCGTGACCGCCGGTTTGCGGCTGGCCATCAGATAGCCACCTATGCCCATCAGCGTAATCAGTCCGGCGAAGCCACTCATGCCTGCCACACTGTTCAGCAGCACGCCCAGCGGCGCGCCAACGGCCATCGCCAGATAGGTTGCGACGCCATTCCAGGAGATAACACGCGCCGTCTGCAGCGGCCCGACAATATTCATGCCCCACAGCGTGGAGCCGGTGCTGCTGAAGCTTTCCCCACGCCGAGAAACAGCCGGCCAGTGGCCAGCAGCGCCAGACTCAGCCACGGCCAGCTGCTCATCAGCGCGGCCAGAATCGTCAGAACCCCACTCATGCCACAGCAGAGCAATCCCAGCATCACCACCCGCTTTGGGCCCAGACGGTCGGCCAGGCGGCCCGACTGCGGGCGGCTGAGCAGCGTGGCAAAATACTGAATGCTGATAATCAGTCCGGCGGTAAAGGAGCTGAAACCCAGGTGATTTTTGACGAAGCCTGGCAGCACCGCCAGCGGCAGTCCGACAGAGAGATAGCAGAAAAAGGTGAAAATGACGACAGAAAGGATACGTTTGTTGAGCTGGCTGTTGCTCAGCCCGGCGGTGTCAGACATAGCAGGTTTGGCGGGTCAGGAAGTTTGGCTCACTATACCGTCAGCCCATCGGCAGGTCGCCTGATTTTTATCACAAACCGTGAACGCTCGCGTGACGATCGATTGCCTGCGCGATGTCGCCTGAGTTTTTTAACGCCCGGATTTCACTGAACAAGCCGTCGGCATCACCATAGGCTTTGCGCAGATAGCCGAGCCATTGCTTGATGCGTGCTACATGATAGAGGCCGGTGTCGCCCTGCTTCTCCAGGCGGCTGTATTTCTGCAATAGACGCACCACGTCAGGCCAGGCCATCGGCGGCTCGTTATATTTCACCACCCGGCTCAGGTTCGGGATGTTCAGTGCGCCACGGCCAATCATCACCGCATCGCAGCCGGTCACCGCCATACAGTTTTGCGCGCTTTGCCAGTCCCCTATCTCGCCGTTGGCAATCACCGGAATACGCAGCCGCTGACGAATCTCGCCAATCGCCTGCCAGTTGATCGCCTCTGCGCGATAGCCCTCTTCTTTGGTTCGCCCGTGCACCGTCAGTTCGCTGGCACCCGCCTGCTGAACCGCATCGGCAATCTCCAGGCTGCGCGCGCTGGAGTCCCAGCCGAGCCGCACTTTCACCGTCACCGGTAAATCCGCAGGCACCGCTTCACGCATCGCTTTCGCACCGCGATAAATCAGATCGGGATCTTTCAGCAGCGTTGCGCCGCCTCCGCTGCCGTTGACCAGCTTAGAGGGACAGCCGCAGTTGAGATCGACACCCCAGGAGCCCAGCGCCACCGCACGTGCGGCGTTCTCGGCCAGCCATTCGGGATGCTGCCCCAGCAGCTGCATACGCACCCGCGTGCCGGAGGGCGTGCGGCTGGCGTGATGCAGTTCGGGGCAGAGGCGATAAAAGGATTTTACCGGCAGCAGCTGGTCGACCACGCGCAGAAACTCTGTGATACAGAGGTCGTAGTCGTTTACTTCCGACAACAGCTGGCGCACCAGTGAATCCAGTACGCCCTCCATCGGTGCCAGTAAAACCCGCATTATCAGACGTTCCCGGTGCGCTTCGGAGCAGGACGACGCGGACGGGACGCGGGCTTATCGCCCTGCGGCGCAGGCTGCCCCTGACGACGCGCCTGAGGACGGCGTTCGCCGGATGAGCGTGGTGCGCCTGCACCCTGCCCGCCCTGACCGCGACCACGGCCGCCACCTGCACCACCGCGAGACTGCTGCTGACGACCGTTGATAATCGGTTCCGCTTTGATACTCGGATCCGGCTCATAACCGGCAATCGCCAGGCGCGGGATCTCGCGCTTCAGCAGACGCTCAATATCACGCAGCAGTTTGTGCTCATCCACACAGACCAGCGACAGTGCTGAACCCGTGGCCGCTGCACGGCCAGTACGGCCAATACGGTGAACGTAATCTTCGGCGACGTTCGGCAGCTCGTAGTTCACAACGTGCGGCAGCTCTTCGATATCCAGGCCGCGCGCGGCGATATCGGTCGCGACCAGGACGCGGATCGCGCCTGACTTAAAGTCGGCCAGCGCACGGGTACGGGCACCCTGACTCTTGTTGCCGTGGATGGCGGCGGCGGTAATACCATCTTTGCCCAGCTGCTCGGCAAGATGGTTAGCACCATGTTTGGTACGGGTAAAGACCAGCACCTGTTGCCAGTTGCCTTCGCCGATGAGTTGCGACAGCAGTTCCCGCTTACGCTTCTTATCCACGAAATGCACCTGCTGGGCCACCTGCTCAGAAGCGGTGTTACGGCGGGCGACTTCCACCATCTCCGGGTTGGTCAGCAGTTTTTCCGCCAGGCCTTTGATCTCGTCAGAGAAGGTAGCAGAGAACAGCAGATTCTGACGTTTGGCCGGCAGGCGCGCCAGCACGCGACGGATATCGTGGATGAAGCCCATATCGAGCATCCGGTCCGCTTCATCCAGCACCAGTACTTCGACCTGCGACAGGTCAACCGCATTCTGATGCGCCAGATCCAGCAGACGGCCAGGGGTCGCCACCAGCACATCAACGCCACCGCGCAGTTTTACCATCTGCGGGTTGATGCTGACGCCACCAAACACCACCATCGAGCGCAGGCTCAGGTATTTGCTGTAGTCGCTAACGTTTTCGCCGACCTGCGCCGCCAGCTCACGGGTCGGGGTCAGAATCAGGGCGCGCACCGGGCGACGGCCACGCACGGGTTTCGTGCTGGCAGAGAGTTTCTGTAGTAACGGTAAGGTAAAACCGGCTGTTTTACCGGTGCCGGTCTGGGCACTCGCCAGCAGATCGCGGCCAGCCAGCACCACAGGAATCGCCTGGCGCTGGATAGGTGTCGGTTCGCTGTAGCCTTGTTCGGCAACCGCGCGCAAAATATCGGCACTCAGGCCGAGAGAGTCAAAAGACATTACGTGGTTTACTCCGGTCCGCTCTGACCGTGATTCACGGTGTAGTTTTCAGAGGGATAATGACGACAGCTGGGGCTGACGCGTGAAAAGGGCACAAACTACGATGCGTAAGCGGGCGAGTGTAGCAGCTTTATATGAAGTGTGCGAGATAGCTCACATTTACTGACAACTTAACGCGCTGAAAACAGGAAGGCCACCTCGCGGTGGCCTTCAGCTTAGCTACGTTTGTTTTCGATTCGCCGCGCGGGTTCTTTCGCCAGCAGCGAAACCAGCGCCGGCCCCAGCAACATCACTACGCCGAGAGACGCCAGCAGCAGGTTGTTGTGGTAGATCCGTGACACCAGAAACAGTGTCATCATAGCGGCGCCAAAGTAGTAAGTGGTGGTCGCTTCTTCAAGATAATCACCCAGCGTCCGTAAACGTGCGATGCGCTGTGTTACCAGCATGGCAACAAACACCAGCGCATACATCGCCACCAGCACGCTACAGACATCCACCAGTGCCTTATGCTTCCAGCCCCAGATGAGTGCAGCAATGACCAGCAGATGCATCACACTATGCATCAACGTCTGACCCGTCATGATTTGAATACGATTAGACCATTTCATTCATTTCTCCTGGCAGACCCAACAGGTCGCCCAAGTGCTACCGGCACAAGCCGGAAACGGTTTCCTCAATGTAAAACAATTTTCGGATAACGCCCTAATTATCGCGCGCCTTCACCATCCGTTTGTGACAAAGACTACACTTTGATTCTGTTGATGATGAAAAGGAGCGCGTCGCGAGTATGCCACAAAACCAGCAAGGATTTTCAATAAAAGTCCTGACGATCAATACACACAAGGGTTTCGCCCCGTTTAATCGCCGCTTCATCCTGCCGGAATTACGCGAAGCCGTTCGTGCAACGGCGGCGGATGTGGTCTTTCTGCAGGAGGTGATGGGCACCCACGCCATTCATTCGCTTAACCATGAAGCGTGGCCTGCCTCCTCCCATTACGAGTTTCTGGCTGACACCATGTGGAATGATTATGCCTACGGGCGCAATGCCGTCTATCCGGAGGGCCATCACGGCAATGCGGTGCTGTCACGCTTCCCGATTACCAACTATGAGAACCGCGATATCTCGGTCGCGGGCAGTGAGAATCGCGGCATGCTGCACTGTCAGATCGCCCTGCCCGAGCCGCACGGTACACTGCATGTTATCTGCGTACATCTGGGTCTGAAGGAAGCCCACCGTGATGCGCAGATGAAAAAACTATGCGAAATGGTGACCTCTCTGCCGCCTGATGCCCCTGTTGTGGTGGCCGGTGATTTTAACGACTGGCAGCGACGTGCCAACGCCATTCTAAAACAGGGCGCAGGTCTGAAAGAGGTATTCAGCATGAAAACCGGACGCCCGGCGCGCACCTTTCCGGCACGCTTCCCTCTCCTGCGGCTCGACCGCATTTATGTGCGCAACGCCACCGTCAGTCATCCGTGGGCACTGCCGCGTAAACCCTGGTCACATCTTTCCGATCACGCGCCGCTGGCGGTGGAGATTCACCTATGAATTTTAACTGGCAGGACGGCAACCGGCTGCTGTTGCTGGAAAATGGCGAAGCGTTTTTCCCCGGGTTTTTGGCGCAATCCAGCGGGCAGAACGCACCGTGCTGATCGAAACCTTTATCCTCTTTGAGGATGAGGTGGGAAATGCCCTGCACCGGGAGCTGCTGGCGGCAGCCCAGCGGGGTGTCCGGGTAGAGATCATGGTCGATGGTTACGGCTCCGCCGAACTCTCTGATCAGTTCGTCAGCAGCCTGACCACTGCAGGGGTTCGCTTCATCTATTACGATCCCCGGCCGCTGGTGATGGGGATGCGTACCAACGTGTTTCGCCGTCTGCACCGCAAAACCGTGGTGGTGGATGACGTTGTGGCCTTTGTCGGCGGCATTAACTTCTCAGCTGAGCACAACACCGATTACGGCCCGGAGGCGAAGCAGGATTATGCGGTACAGGTCAAAGGGCCGGTGGTGGGCGATATCGCCCGCTATCTGCAGCAGGCGATCGGCAGCGAACAGCCTACCCGCCGCTGGTGGGGCGGGCGCTCTCATCGTCCGGCGGTAAACGCCACGCCCGGCGATGCGCAGGTGCTCTACGTCTACCGCGACAACGATGAGCATCGCGATGACATCGAAAAGCATTACATGGAGATGCTGCGCAAGGCGAAACGGGAAGTGATTATCGCCAACGCCTACTTTTTCCCCGGCTACCGGCTGCTGCGTGAGATGCGCAATGCCGCGCAGCGCGGCGTTCGCGTGAAGCTGATCGTTCAGGGCGAGCCGGATATGCCGATTGTGAAGGTGGGCGCAGAGCTGCTCTACAACTATCTGGTGGATGGCGGCGTCGAAGTCTATGAATATATCCGTCGTCCGCTGCATGGCAAAGTGGCGGTCTGTGACGACTACTGGGCCACCGTCGGCTCCAGCAACCTCGATCCGCTCAGCCTGTCGCTGAATCTGGAGGCTAACCTGATCATCCACGATCGCCCCTTCAACCAGACGCTGCGTGAAAATCTGGCGGCGCTGATAACCCACGACTGTCAGCGCGTGCAGGAGGATCGCCTGCCACCACGCAACTGGTGGCAGTTGAGTAAAAGTGTGGTGGTATTCCACTTTCTGCGTCATTTCCCGGCCATCGCGGGCTGGCTGCCCGCCCATACCCCGCGTCTGGCGCAGGTCGCCGCGCCGGTTCAGCCTGAAATAGAAACTCAGGATCGCATTGAAGCTGATAACCCGGGAGCGAAATCCTGATGGCAAAAAAACATCCACGCTGGCAACTCGCCAAAAAAATCCTCACCGTGCTGTTCTTCGTCGCGGTCGTGGTGCTGCTGGTGGTCTATGCCCGCAAAGTGAACTGGGAAGATGTTTATAACGTTATCGTCAACTACAACCGCTTTGTGGTGCTGACTGCCGCCGGCCTGGTGGTGGTGAGTTACCTGGTTTATGGCTGCTATGACCTGATAGGCCGCGCCTACTGCGGCCACAAGCTGGCGAAGCGACAGGTGATGCTGGTGTCGTTTATCTGTTACGCCTTTAACCTGACGCTGAGTACCTGGGTGGGCGGCGTCGCCATGCGCTATCGGCTCTACTCCCGGCTGGGGCTCGACAGCGGCACAATCACCCGCATCTTCTCCCTGAGCATCGCCACCAACTGGCTGGGCTATATCCTGCTGGCAGGCGTGGTATTCAGTGCGGGCATGGTGTCGATCCCCGGCGGCTGGTTTATCGGTGAAACCACGCTACGGCTGACTGGCGTCGTCCTGCTGGTGCTGGTGGCGGTCTATCTCTGGGCCTGTGCTTTCTCGAAGCAGCGCCGCTGGACGATAAAAGGTCAGACGCTGCAGCTGCCTTCACTGCGTATGGCGCTGCTGCAGTTCGCCGTTTCCTGTGCCAACTGGATGGTGATGGGTGCAATTATCTGGTTGCTGCTGGGACGTGACGTCGGATATCCGATGGTGCTGGGCGTACTGCTGATCAGCAGTATTGCGGGCGTCATTATTCATATTCCGGCCGGCATTGGTGTACTGGAAGCGGTATTCCTTGCCCTGCTCAGCGGTCAGCACGCTTCGCACGGCACCATTATTGCGGCGTTGCTGGCCTATCGCGTGCTCTACTTTATTCTGCCGCTGCTGCTGGCGCTGGTGCTCTATCTGGGGCTGGAGAGTCGGGCAAAGCATCTGCGTCAGAAGAACGAACAGAAGCTGCAGAAGTCGTAATAAAAAAGGGAGGCGCAGCCGGTGCGCCTCCCTTTTTGCATGACCACCTTAGCGGCGGTTGCCGAAGATTCGCAGCAGCATCAGGAACAGGTTGATGAAGTCGAGATAGAGCGTCAGCGCGCCCATAATCGAATAGCGACGCAGGTTTTCCGTGTCGCGGGCATCGATCTGCTCACCGATGTTTTTCAGCTTCTGCGTGTCATAGGCGGTCAGGCCGACAAACACCACCACCCCAATATAGGTAATTGCCCACATCAGCGCCGGGCTTTTCAGCCAGAAGTTCACCAGCGACGCCAGCAGAATACCAATCAGCGCCATAAACAGCAGGCTGCCCAGGCGGGTCAGATCGCGTTTAGTGGTGTAGCCGTAAAAGGTCATCGCCCCAAACATCCCCGCCGTGACGAAGAAAGTGCTGGCGATAGAGGAGTAGGTATAGACGAGGAAGATGCTGGCCATCGTCAGGCCGGTCAGCGCTGAATAGAGCATAAACAGCCCGGTTGCCAGCGCCCCGCTCAGACGATGAACCATGCCGGAAAGGACAAACACCAGCGCCAGCTGCGCGATAATCAGCCCGAAGAAGGTGATGCGGTTAGCAAACACCAGCTCCATCACCGCTGGCGTACGGGCCGCAAACCAGGAGACAAACGCCGTCAGTAACAGACCACAGGTCATCCAGCCATAGACCTGCGCCATATAGGCCTGCAGCCCGCGCGAGGCGGGTTGAACGATAGAATCATTTCGTGGATATCGGTCCATGATGCACCTCTTGTTAAGATAAGAACGCGCTTCCCGCAGGAAGCCGGTTTACTGCGGGGCCGCCAGGGTCAGCCTCCACGGTCTGGACGACCGGAAGCGGCTGAGCGCGGAACAGAACGGCGGCCATCTGCCGCGCCTGCCGGCACCGTCTCTAAGTGTGGCACAGCTCAGCTCAACTGCGCCACAACCTGCCGCTTAGCGCCGCGACAGACACTGCTGATAACGACTGTCGACGCGCTGCGCAAACCACGCCGTGGTGAGGTTACGGGTGATTTTCGGGCTTTCGAGCTTAATGCCCGGCAGCATTTCGCGCGGTAACCGGCGGCCGGCCATCTTATCCGCCAGGGTAAAGACCTGTTTCCAGAGCGTACTGTCGCTGAAACTTTCCTTATCCCCCTTTTCCAGATCGCGACGAATCGCGCTGTTGCTCATATCAATCTGCTTCGACAGCGTCCGCACCGCCAGCTCCGTGCTGCCCGCCGCATCCGATCCATAGAGGATCAGATCGCCATCCAGCGCCAGCTTCATCCCGGTCGCGCGCGCCACCGCCGCCTGGAACGCCGCGTTGCGGCTTGCATACCAGCCCGCATTGAAATCGGCGAAGCGATAGAGCGGCTGGGTATAGTCCGCCGGGTAACCGAGCAGATGCATCGTACCGAAGTAGATCCCGCCGTGACGGGTAAAGACTTCGCGCCGGATGGTGCCATCGACGGGCCACGGATAGCCTTTGGCATGCGCTTCGGCAAAGGCAATGCTGACCTGCATCGGTCCGCCGGTGTGGATCGGGTTGAGATGACCAAACAGCGTCTGGCCCATCGGCACTATATCGATCAGGTCGTCAAAAATCGCGCTCAGCTCTTTTTCACTGCGCACTTTATCCAGCCGGGCGGCGTAGCTCTCGCCGGTCGGCGATTTAATCTGCAGCGCGGTGCGCACCAGGAAGGCGGGGACGTGTACTTTTGCCGCCCGGCGGTCGATCTCACCCCAGGCGATCTTTGACAGGCCCGGCACGGCGGCTTCGGCGCTGAAGTTGCTCTCCTGATCCGCGACGGCGATCACCGCACAGAGATTGCTGACGCTGGGATCGATCTGCTGCGTGCGGAAGGTGGTGTAGATGTCGTCGCGCCACGCCGCTTTATTGCTGACGTGCGGTGGCAGCAGCCGCTGGATCTGCGCTTTGACATCGTCGGGCTGCCGGACCGGGGCCTCAGGCGTTTTTTTGCTGCTACAGCCTGCCAGCACCAGTGCGGCGACCAGCGTCAGACGTTGCAGAATCGGAGTGAATGACATACCTGTCCTCAGAATTGACGAAAGCCCTACTCTATCATCGCCCGCGCTGCGCAGGCAGGAGAGAACTGAACTAAGGTTAGCTTTTTTAACGGTAAAGGAACTGACGATGTTTAAACTCTGGCCAGCTGCGGCGTTCAGCCTGTTATTAACCGGCTGTGGCGCCAGTAATACGCCCGCGCAGGTGCACTCACCGGGTGCACCCACCTCCTCCTCACTTAAAGTGCTGGAAACCGGTGCCAGCGTACTGCAGTCGCGTCCGCCGATTGAGGCCATTAACACTTACCTTGATGGCTTCCATTTTTACAACGGTGATAAAAACGGCCAGATGGAGGCGCACCATTATGTCACCGTGCTGAATGATGACGTGATGCAGGCGGTGATTTACGACGGCAACACGCGTGACGCGCGGCTGATGGGGGTTGAATACATTATCAGCGAGCGGCTGTTTAAAACGCTTCCGCCGGAAGAGAAGAAGCTCTGGCACAGCCACCAGTATGAGGTGAAATCGGGCACGCTGATTGCGCCCGGCTTACCGCAGGCCGCCGATCACGCTCTGATGACGCGCATCGTCAACACCTATGGCAAAACCTGGCACACCTGGCACACCGATCGCGATAAAACGCTGCCGATCGGCATTCCGGCGCTGATGATGGGTTTTACCGCGGATGGGCAGATGGATTCACGCCTGCTGGCCGATCGCGATCGCCGCTTTGACGTGGATACTAAAGCGATCCGGGCAGGACGTGCAGATATCGTCGCGCATCCGGCGGCCGCGGGGGCCAATGCCTGGCAGCAGGGTCAGGTGATTCAGCTAAAACGCACAGAGGGCGGCGGTGAGCACAGCCATGGTCAGACCGGTTTTGGCCCGGCAGAGCAGCTCAGACAGCCTTAAAATACTAAGCAGGCTGGCGTGACCGCTCAGCGGGCAGCTCACGCGTCCCGCGGAATCCGACGGCTTACTCCCAGCGCTGGGCGGCCTGATGGTCGCTGTCGCGGGCGTCCACCCAGCGGTCACCCTGCTCAGTGGCTTCGCGTTTCCAGAACGGCGCGCGGGTCTTCAGGTAATCCATGATGAACTCTGCGGCAGAAAAGGCGCTGCCGCGATGGGCACTGGTGACGCCCACCAGCACGATCTCATCGCCAGGAAACAGCTCACCGACACGGTGGATCACCATGACGCGCTGCAGCGGCCAGCGTTCACGCGCTGCCCCGACGATCTCCTGCAGCGCCTTCTCGGTCATGCCGGGATAGTGCTCCAGCGTGAGCGCGGCGACATCATCGCCCAGATTATGGTTGCGGACTTTGCCGGTAAAGGTCACAACCGCCCCATCCTCATCACAGGCCGCCAGCCAGCGGTAGGCCTCCGCCATATCGAAAGGCGCAGGGCCAACCCGAATCTGCGTTTCCATCTCAGCCTCCGGTCACAGGCGGGAAAAAGGCGACTTCATCCCCGTCATGCAGAGGATGGCTCATCGGCACCAGCGTCTGATTCACGGCAGCCAGCAGCTTGCCCGACGCCAGCGCCAGCGCCCAGCGGTCATCCCGATCGGCCAGCGCAGCGCGCAGCGAGGCCACATCCGGATAGTCCGCAGCCACCTCAAGCGACGCCGTGCCGGTCAGTTCGCGCACCTGGGCAAAAAACAGCACGTTAATCATGCGTCACCGCCTGAAAATCGCCACTCTTGCCGCCGCTTTTACTAATCAGACGCAGCTGGTCGATGACGATGTCCTTCTGCACCGCTTTGCACATGTCGTAGATGGTCAGCGCGGCCACCGAGGCGGCCGTCAGCGCTTCCATTTCCACGCCGGTCTTGCCGGTCAGACGGCAGAGGGAAGTGATGCGCACCCGGCTGTGTGCCGGTTCCGCCTCCAGATTAACTTCCACCTTGCTCAGCATCAGTGGGTGACAGAGCGGGATCAGCTCCCAGGTGCGTTTTGCGGCCTGGATACCGGCAATGCGCGCAGTAGCAAAGACATCCCCTTTGTGGTGACTGCCTTCCATAATCATCTGCAGCGTCTCCGGCTGCATCAGCACCCGTACTTCGGCCCGGGCTTCGCGCACGGTGTCCGCTTTGGCGGAGACATCCACCATGTGCGCTTCGCCCGCCGCGTTAATGTGTGTGAGTTGAGACATACGTTCCGTTCTTATCGATTCTTCAGATGTGAGACAAAATTGCAGGGCGCGGTCCGCGCGTCGAGCTGATCCGCGATAATCCGCTCCCAGGCGGTGCGGCAGGCGCTGGTGGAGCCTGGCACGGCCAGAATCAGCGTCCCGTTAGCCAGACCGGCAACGGCACGCGACTGCAGCGTCGAACCCCCGATCTCCTCATAGGAGATCATCCGGAACAGCTCGCCAAACCCCTCAATTTCGCGATCAAACAGTGGCAGCAGCGCTTCCGGCGTACTGTTTTTCAGGTTAAAGCCGGTTCCGCCATTGATGATCACCACCTGCACATCGTCACTGGCGATCCAGCGCGACACCGTGGCGCGAATACGATAAAGATTTTCCGGCACGATGGCGTGATCGACCACGTCATGGCCCGCTTCCGCAGCGGCGGCGCGCAGATAGTCGCCGGAGGTATCGTTAGTGGCATCGCGACGATCGGAGACCGTCATCACCGCAATCTGCACGGCCTGAAATTCGCTGGCGGATTTACCCATACTTCCTCCTGAAATTAGCCACCAATGTAAGAGAGATTCTGTGTGATGCCGGTGTTGCCCTGATGCAGGAAATGCGTCTGCTTTTTCTGCCCCAGGCTGCTGGCAATCCGCGCCTGCAGTTCAGCCTGCTGATCGTCCGATGCCAGCAGATCGCGCAGCGGCACGCCGCCGTCGCCAAACAGGCAAAGGTGCAGATTGCCCTGCGCTGACACACGCAGGCGATTACAGCTGGCACAGAAATCTTTGGCGTAAGGCATAATCAGGCCAATTTCGCCGACATAGTCGGGATGATAAAAGACCTGCGCCGGGCCATCACTGCGCCCGCTTTCGCGACGCTGCCAGCCCTGAGCGATCAGCTGATCGCGGATCACAGTGCCGGAAACGTGCTGATCGCGGAACAGCGTGCCGCCGTCGCCGGTCTCCATCAGTTCGATAAAGCGCAGCTGGATCGGTCGGGTGCGGATCCACGCCAGAAAGGTGGCAAGATTACGGCTGTTAAGGTCGCGCATCAGCACGCTGTTGACTTTGACCTGGCGGAAGCCGGCGTCCAGCGCCGCATCGATGCCGCTCATCACCTGATGGAATTTATCCTGACCGGTGATGGCGTGAAACTGACGGGCATCCAGGCTGTCGACACTGACGTTGAGCGCGGTGAGCCCCGCCTCGCGCCACTGCTTCACATCACGCGCCAGCCGGTAACCGTTGGTGGTCACCGCAATCTGACGAATCGCGGCGTTTTCACGAACGGCCGCAATGATATCGGTGAAGTCGCGGCGCAGCGACGGTTCGCCACCGGTCAGCCGCACTTTTTCCGTCCCGGCGGCGGCAAAAGCGCGCGTGACGCGACGGATTTCATCTAATGAGAGAAAGCTTTTGTTACGAATTCCCTGCGGTTTGTAGCCGTCAGGAAGACAGTAGGTACAGCGGAAATTACAGACATCCGTGACCGACAGGCGCAGGTAATAGAACTTACGCGCGTATGCATCAGTAAATTGTGACACCAGAACACCTTTCCAGATTGGGAGATGCAGTCATTTCTTCCTGCACCCTGGCAGCTCAGAGGCTACGGCCTGAACCCCCTATCCGCAGACGTAGGCATTCAGGCTTGAGTGTACGCTGACCCGTTGATCAGCGCGGTAACCATGATGGTAGCGTGATTTACGCCACTCTTCCATGTGCTGTTTTCGCTATATAATCTTATACATACCGAATTTTCACCGCATTTTCGCGACAGGATACGTTAAAATAACCGCCAGATTTTGACGCAAGTCATCCACGCGGGCTTAGCGATTAGAGCCTCGCCACGCGAACGGATTTTAAGGAGAAGTATGAATCGCACACTGGCCGATCTTGATCGCGTTGTGGCACTGGGTGGCGGGCACGGTTTAGGCCGCGTCATGTCTGCCCTCTCCCCGCTGGGCTCGCGTCTGACCGGGATCGTCACCACCACCGATAACGGCGGGTCAACCGGCCGTATTCGCCGCTCCGAAGGCGGTATCGCCTGGGGCGACATGCGCAACTGTCTTAATCAGCTGATTGCCGAGCCCAGCGTCGCGTCGGCGATGTTTGAATACCGTTTCTCCGGCAATGGCGAACTGGCCGGACATAACCTCGGCAACCTGATGCTGCGGGCGCTGGATCAGCTGAGCGTGCGTCCGCTGGAAGCGATAAACATTATCCGCAATCTGCTGAAGGTGGATGCCTTTTTAATCCCGATGTCCGAGCAGCCTGTGGACCTGGTGGCGATGGACGCCGAAGGCAACATGGTTTACGGCGAAACCGCGATCGACGAGATGAAGCAGCCGCCGCAGGAGCTGATGCTGCATCCCAATGTGCAGCCCACTCGCGAGGCGCTGCAGGCCATCGCTGAGGCAGATCTGATACTCATCGGGCCTGGCAGCTTTTACACCAGCCTGATGCCGATCCTGCTGATGGAGGAGATGGCACAGGCGCTGCGTCGCACGCCTGCGACCATGGTATTTATCGGCAATCTGGGCCGTGAACTGAGCCCGGCCGCCGCCAGCCTGACGGTCGCCGATAAGCTGCAGATGATGGAGCGTTATATCGGCAAGCGGGTGATTGATGCCGTGGTAGTCGGTCCCGCGGTAGCGACCCATGGCATTGAGAACCGCCTGATTGTTCGTGAACCGCTGGAGGCCGCCGACATCCGCTATCGTCACGACCGCCAGCTGTTACGGGTGGCGCTGGAACACGCCATTCAGGGCGTTTAACCGCGTTACGAGGCCGCAATAAACAGCGTGCGCAGCTCATGCAGCTGATCGCGCACGCTGGCCGCCTGCTCGAACTCCAGGTTCTGCGCATGCTGCTGCATCTGCCCTTCCAGTTCGTGGATCTTCTTCTGCAACGCCTGCGGCGTTAACGTCAGCAGATCGGCCTGCGCCTGTGCTTCGCCAGGACGGGCCGGCTTGGCTTTGCCGCGTGTTTTCACCACGTTGTTGCCGAGTTCCAGAATATCGGTGATCTTCTTGTTCAGGCCCTGCGGTACGATGCCATTCTTCTCGTTGTGCAGTTGCTGCTTCTCACGGCGGCGTTCAGTTTCTTCGATGGCACGCGCCATCGATGGCGTGATTTTATCGCCGTAGAGAATCGCCTTGCCGTTGACGTTTCGCGCCGCACGACCAATGGTCTGGATCAGCGAGCGTTCAGAGCGCAGGAAGCCCTCTTTGTCCGCATCCAGAATCGCCACCAGCGACACCTCCGGCATATCCAGCCCCTCACGCAGTAAGTTGATGCCCACCAGCACATCAAACTCCCCCAGACGCAGGTCGCGGATAATCTCCATACGCTCAACGGTGTCGATATCCGAGTGCAGATAGCGCACCTTCTCGCCGTGCTCAGTCAAATATTCGGTGAGATCTTCCGCCATGCGTTTGGTCAGCACCGTCACCAGAATACGCTCGTTGATCGCGACGCGCTGACGGATCTCTGACAGCAGATCGTCGACCTGCGTGCCCACCGGACGCACTTCGATAATCGGATCCAGCAGGCCGGTCGGACGTACCACCTGATCCACCACCTCGTTGCCCGATTTCTCCAGCTCATATTTGCCCGGCGTCGCCGAGACATAGATGGTCTGCGGGGCCAGCGCCTCAAACTCTTCAAACTTCATCGGACGGTTATCGAGCGCCGACGGCAGGCGGAAACCATATTCCACCAGCGTCTCTTTACGCGCCCGGTCGCCTTTATACATGCCGCCAATCTGCGGGATCGTGACGTGGGACTCATCCACCACCAGCAGGCCATCGGCGGGCAGGTAGTCAAACAGCGTCGGCGGCGCTTCACCCGGTCCGCGCGCGGACAGGTAGCGCGAATAGTTTTCGATGCCCGAGCAGTACCCCAGCTCACTCATCATCTCCAGGTCAAACTGGGTTCGCTGGGTAATGCGCTGCTCTTCCAGCAGTTTGTTGTTCTCCAGCAGCACCCGGCGGCGGTCCGCCAGCTCCACTTTGATCTCCTCCATCGCCTGCAGGATGCGTTCGCGCGGCGTCACATAGTGCGTTTTGGGGTAGATCGTGAAGCGCGGCACCACCGAATCAACCTGGCCGGTCAACGGGTCAAACAGTGACAGCCGCTCCACCTCTTCGTCGAACAGCTCGACCCGCAGGGCGATATCGTCCGATTCCGCCGGGAAAATGTCGATCACCTCGCCGCGCACCCGGAAAGTACCGCGCTGGAATGCCTGGTCGTTGCGGGTGTACTGCAGCTCGGAGAGGCGACGCAGGATGCTGCGCTGATCGATGATCATGCCACGGGTCAGGTGCAGCATCATTTTCAGATAGAGATCGGGATCGCCCAGACCATAAATCGCCGAAACCGAGGCCACCACGATGACATCGCGCCGCTCCAGCAGCGCCTTGGTTGCCGAGAGACGCATCTGCTCGATGTGTTCGTTCACCGACGCATCTTTTTCGATGAAGGTATCGGAGCTGGGCACGTAAGCTTCCGGCTGATAATAGTCGTAGTAGGAAACGAAAAACTCCACGGCGTTATCCGGGAAAAACTCTTTCATCTCGCCGTAGAGCTGGGCCGCCAGCGTCTTGTTCGGCGCCAGCACCATGGTCGGACGATTAAGGTCGGCAATCACGTTGGCGACGGTGAAGGTCTTACCGGAACCGGTCACCCCCAGCAGCGTCTGATGGGCCAGTCCATCCTCCAGCCCCTCTTCCAGGCGACGGATCGCCTCAGGCTGATCGCCCGAAGGTTTAAAGGCGGAGTTTAATTTAAAGGCTTTACTCATGAATGCAGTTCCTGCTGGAGAAATCGGCGGGCAGGCACTTATTTTACTCTGCTATGGTGATTTTGCCAGAAAAAAATACTGGATATAAAAACAGTAATGGTGCAATGTGGAGGCGAAAGGCGCGATCATCGCCGCCCCGGCAAAGACGCTGACACGATGCAAAGTTTGTTGCGCAAGGTTATCCCCAGGTGAGGATCGGATTTAACATTTGTCAATAGAGCGTCATAAAATTACAGTCTGGTTACCTGACAGAGAATTCTCAGGCTTGTTTTTTGATAAATAATTGATTTTATTAGCTTAAGGCTATGAGGCCAGATTCTCATCATTATGTTACCAGGCCCCGTATTTCCTCGCTTCCAACTGGTTTTCATGACCTAATGCACAAGGTTATCCACAGGAATGGTGGATAAGTGACGGCAGCCCCGCCGCCATCAGCTGTGTATAATTTTTCCCTGCCCGCCCGCGGCCCCGAAAATAATTTTTTTTGCGTTAAATTTCGCGCGGGTCAGTGACGGATAATTCTGCAATTTTGCGCTGTCGCCTGGCCCGTCACGCAAAATTTCGCCAATCCACTAAGATTCTTAATCGGATGTCCTGCTTCTTCACCGCCCGCCTGCACCAGAAACAGTGCTTCGCAGCACTGCAAAAGTGCAGGCGCGTGGTTGCCGTGGGAAATTGATAAGTTTTTCTCACCTTTCTTCTCTGAAGCAGGCCGCCGCTGCCGCAAAACAGGGCCATTTTCAGATCTGGCCTGGTAATTGCAGTATCTCATCGCGTCACCGGAACCTGTGCGCGCGAAGCGGCAATGGCAAGACGACCGTTGCTAATGACTGGGTTGCCAGACGACAGAGAGCGGAAGCAATCAGGCTAATGATCGGGAAGGAGAGTGTCAGATGCTGAGTTTACGTTCGGTCAACCAATTTTACGGTCAGAACCATATTCTGTGGGATGTGGACCTGGATCTGTCGCCTGGCACCTGCACCGGCATTCTGGGTCGGCCTGGCATGGGCAAGACCACGCTGGTGAACTGCATCATGGGCAGGCTGCCGATTAACAGCGGCTCCATCTCCTGGAAAGAGGATGGCTCACCGCCGGAAGATCTGCTGCTGCAACCTGCTGAACAGCGGGCGCAGATGGGCATCGGCTATGTCCCGCAGGGGCGTCATATTTTTACCCAGATGAGCGTGGAAGATAACCTCCTGATTGCCTTGCTGGCGGGTGCCAGTCAGCAGGAACGCCATCGCGCTATCCCTGAAATGGTTTTCGACCTTTTTCCTGCGCTCTATTCACTGCGCCAGCAACGCAGTGGCGATCTGCCCATCGATCAACAGCAGCAACTGGCCCTGGCGCGGGCGCTGGTGTTGCAGCCAAAGCTGCTGATTCTGGATGAGCCGACCGACGGCATGTCGCCGTGGCTGGAAGAGGAGATGGGCAACCTGATCCGCCGGCTTAACCTCGACTATGGGCTGACTATCCTGCTGCTGGAGCAGCGTCTGTCACTGATCCGCCGGGTGGCTGACTACTTTTTGCTGCTGCACCGTGGCCGCAACGTGGCGCAGGGCAGCATGGCGCAGCTTGACGACCATACCGTCGATAAATGGCTGACCGTGGCCTGACGCTGAGTCCCTGTCACGGCAGGCGTCAGGATTATAGGCAGCGCGCAACAACCTGACGTTCAGGCTGGTGAGCATTGCACAGGCTCAGACTGATTGAGCAAAAGCCTGTGTGGCCAGTTTTTTTACGCCGGCAGCGTCAGGTAGTGTCCACAGGATGCCTGCTGCGCCGCATCGGTGAGATACGGAATGGTGCCCAGACAGGGCGCAGGCAGTCGCTGCTTCAGGCTGCTGAGATATTCCTGATAGCGTTTGCCCGGCGGCTCGACGGTGTTGGCGATCCAGCCCACCAGCGGCAGGCCGCGCGCCCGTATCGCCTCGGCGGTGAGCAGGGCGTGGTTAATGCAGCCCAGCTTAATTCCCACCACCAGAATCACCGGCAGCTGTTCGCTGACCACCCAGTCCGCATAGGTGTGCGTTTCGGACAGCGGTGTGTACCAGCCACCCGCGCCCTCCACCAGAATCCAGTCCGCCAGCGGCTCCAGCGCCGCCAGTCCCGCCGACAGGGCCAGATGGGTGATCGGCCTGCCCTCTTCGGCGCTGACGATGTGCGGCGAGGTGGGCTCCATAAACGCCATCGGATTGACCTGCTGATAGGTCAGCGACACATTACTGTAGCGCTGCAGCGCCAGCGCATCGCTGTTACGGATGCCGTCCGGCGTCAGCTCACAACCGGAGGCCACCGGCTTGTAGCCCGCGCAGCGGTAGCCTGCCGCGGCGGCGGCCTGCAGCAGCGCGCCGCTGGCGACCGTTTTACCGACTTCGGTGTCAGTTCCGGTGATAAACAGGCGTTTCATGATGTACTCACTCCATAAATTAAATGGTAACTCAGGCGATAACCGTGCCGATCGCGCGGCCAGTGCGCCTCGAGCTGGCTGAGCCGTTGTCGGGTTAAGATCTGGCCGTCGCGCCCCTGATGCAGATGGGTTGCCCCAATCCCCTTCAGGGAGCGCATCGCGCTGAGCGCGTCAGGAAAGTGCAGCGTCACCCGGCCGGAGGAACAGCAGAGTTGCTGAGCGTGACAGGCTGCGGCAATCTGCGGCTCGCTAAGAAAGCGGTTGGCGTGCGGCATGGCATCCAGATGCGACCAGGCCTCATGCACTTCCTGCAGCGACCCATCGCCCAGGGTAGAGAACAGCAGCGTGCCGCCGGGCCGGAGTACCCGCCGGAACTGACTCAGTGCGCCGGGCAGATCGTCACTCCACTGCACCGCCAGATTGCTCCACACCACATCCATCGAGTTCTCCGCCAGTGGCAGCGCATCGATGTCCCCGACCAGATAGTGCTGTGCGGCATCATTGTCCCGCGCCTGTTGCAGCATCTGTACAGAGAGGTCCAGCGCCGTGACCTGTTTGCCGCGTTCACGCCACAGCCGGCTGTACCAGCCGGTACCGCAGCCGGCATCCAGCAGGTGCAGGCCGCTCTGCGCGGGCGCACGCGTCAGCAGCGCCTCCCCGCTGAGGCGCTGGAGCGCGGCGTGCGCATCGTATCCTGCCGCCGCCCGGCCAAAGGCGCGTGCCACTGCCTGCTTATCAACCCGCAGCGTCATGCAGCGCCTCCAGTAAGCGATCGATATCGTCCGGGCGATGCGCCGCCGTCAGGGTGATACGAAGCCGCGCCGTGCCAGGTGGCACGGTAGGCGGCCGGATGGCACTGACCCAGCAGCCCGCCTCCGCCAGTCGCCGGGAGAGCGCCAGCGCGGCGCTGTTTTCGCCCACCCGCAGCGGCTGAATCGCGCTGGCTGAGGGCATCAGTTGCCACGGCAGCGACGCCGCCCCACGCCGGAAATGCGCAATGTTCTGCTGCAGCTGCTGACGCAGTGCGTCGCCCTGCTGAATTTCGCGCAGCGCCGCCTGCAGCGCGACCGCCTGGGCTGCGGGCATCGCCGTTGAGTAGATGAGATGACGGCTGAACTGTAAAAAATAGTCGGCGGTGTCGGCATCGCAGAGCAGCGCGGCTCCGCTGACGCCAAACGCCTTGCCAAAGGTGACCACCAGCAGCTCCGGTTTAACGCCCTGCTGCCAGCAGCTGCCGCGCCCCTGTTCGCCCACCACGCCGATGCCGTGCGCATCATCCACCAGCAGCCAGCCACTGGCCTGCTGCGTCTGCTGCGCCAGGGCGGCCAGCGGCGCGCTGTCGCCATCCATGCTGAAGATGCCTTCCGTCACCACCAGCGTCTCGCCAGCACAGGGAGCGGCGAGCCGTGCCGCCAGGCTCTCCGGCGCGTTATGGGTGAAACGTCGCAGCTGAGCCGGGCTGTGGCTGGCGGCGTCGAGCAGCGACGCGTGGCTGAGCCTGTCCGCCAGGATGCGGTCATCCTTTTCGCCCAGCAGATGAATCACCGCCTGATTCGCCGCAAAACCGGAGATAAACAGCAGCGCCCGGTCGTAGCCGAGCCACGACGCCAGCTCCGCCTCCAGATCGGCATGCTGGTGGTGATACCCGGTGACATGCCCCGAGGCGCCCGCGCCCGCGCCTGCCAGCGCCGCGCCCTGCTGCCAGGCGGCGATCACCGATGGATGCCGGGTTAAGCCAAGGTAGTCATTGCTGGAGAAGTGAAGATAGTCACGGCCACCGCTCCGCAGCGTGCGGGTCGACTGCTGCTCGATGACCCGACGCTGCCGCCAGCCGTCCGCCGCACGGCGCTGCGCCAGCGCCTGCCGGACTCGTTGCTGCCAGCTCATTACAGCGCCGCGTTGTAGAACTGTTCAGTGTCGGCATGGAAGAGCTGCTCACTGAGCGCCTGCGCCTGCTGCTCATCACCGTGAGAGGTATGCGTATGCTCCGGGTTCAGCCCCAGTTTGCGGAACAGTACGCGGTCTTTATCCTCTTCCGGGTTCGGCGTAGTCAGCAGTTTGCAGCCGTAGAAAATTGAGTTAGCCCCGGCCATAAAGCACATCGCCTGGGTCTGCTCGCTCATCTGTTCACGGCCCGCCGACAGACGGACGTGTGAGGTCGGCATCATGATGCGCGCCACCGCGATGGTGCGGATAAAATCGAACGGCTCCACATCCTCGTTATCGGCCAGCGGTGTCCCTTTGACCTTGACCAGCATGTTAATCGGCACGCTCTCCGGCGGCGTTGGCAGATTGGCTAACTGCACCAGCAGCCCGGCGCGGTCGTTTACGGTTTCGCCCAGGCCGACGATGCCGCCTGAACAGACTTTAATGCCGGCATCGCGCACTTTACCCAGCGTGTCCAGACGCTCCTGATAGCTGCGGGTGGTGATGATAGAGCCATAAAATTCCGGCGAGGTGTCGAGGTTATGGTTGTAGAAATCCAGGCCTGCGCCCGCCAGACGCTGCGCCTGCTGCTCGCTGAGGGTGCCCAGCGTCATACAGGTTTCCATCCCCATCGCTTTCACGCCTTCCACCATCTTTTCCAGATAGGGCATGTCGCGCTCGTGCGGGTTTTTCCACGCTGCGCCCATGCAGAAACGGGTCGACCCGGCAGCTTTGGCCTGACGGGCTGAGGTCAGGACCTCCTCGACTTCCATCAGACGTTCCGACTCCAGGCCGGTCTTGTAGCGCGCGCTCTGCGGGCAATATTTGCAATCTTCCGGACAGGCACCGGTTTTGATCGATAAAAGGGTGCTGACCTGCACCTGGCGCGGATCGAAGTGCTCACGATGCACCTGCTGTGCTTTAAACATCAGTTCAAGGAAAGGTGCGTCAAACAGGGCTTGCGCCTGTGCAATTGTCCAGCGTTGAGCCATTACTTACTCCAGAAAAGGGTGTCATCCCGACGAAAAGCAGGGTTATACTTGTAAACTATATTTTTTTATTTTGGTTTACAACTCCGATGACTACCCCCGTTTTTTCCGCAGACGATGCCCGCTTTGACCGCCAGCATATCTGGCATCCCTACACCTCGATGCAGGATCCGCTGCCCTGCTTTCCGGTGGTCGCCGCCCAGGGTTTTCAGCTGCAGCTGGCCGACGGGCGCGAGCTGGTGGACGGCATGTCCTCGTGGTGGGCGGCCATCCACGGCTACAACCATCCGCGTCTGAACCGGGCGCTGACGGCGCAGGCTTCGCAGATGTCGCACGTCATGTTTGGCGGCATTACCCATCCGGCGGCGGTGGCGCTCTGCCGCCAGCTGGTGGCGATGACACCCGATCCGCTGGAATGCGTCTTCCTGGCCGATTCCGGTTCGGTGGCGGTTGAAGTCTCGATGAAGATGGCGCTGCAATACTGGCTGGGACGGGGCGAAACCCGCCAGCAGTTCCTGACGCTGAAACGCGGCTATCACGGTGATACCTTTGCCGCGATGTCGGTGTGCGATCCTGAAAACTCAATGCACAGTCTGTGGCGCGGGTATCTGCCCGAACATCACTTTGCCACGGCCCCGGCCTGCGGCTTTGATGAGGCGTGGAACCCGGCCGATTTCGACGATTTCGCCCGGCTTATCGACACGCATCACCAGCAGCTGGCGGCGGTTATCCTGGAGCCGATTGTGCAGGGCGCAGGCGGCATGCGTCTCTATCATCCGCGCTACCTTCAGCAGGTGCGGGAGGCGTGCGACCGCTACGGCGTGCTGCTGATTGCCGATGAAATCGCCACCGGTTTTGGCCGCACCGGCAAACTGTTTGCCTGTGAACATGCGGATATCACGCCGGATATTCTCTGCCTCGGCAAAGCCCTGACCGGTGGCATGATGACACTCTCCGCCACGCTGACAACCCGCGAGGTGGCCGACACCATCAGCCGCAGCGCCGCTGGCTGCTTTATGCATGGTCCGACCTTTATGGGCAATCCGCTGGCCTGCGCGGTAGCCGCAGAGAGCCTGACCATGCTGGCGGAGGGGCACTGGCAGCAGCAGGTGGCGCGTATCGAACAGCAGCTGCGGGCTGAACTGCTGCCGCTGCGCAGCTCACCGCAGGTGGCGGATGTGCGCGTACTGGGTGCCATTGGCGTGGTGGAGACGCATCAGCCGGTCAATATGGCGGCGCTGCAGCAGTTCTTTGTAGAACAGGGTGTCTGGATCCGGCCTTTTGGCCGGCTTATTTACCTGATGCCGCCCTATATCATTACCCCGCAGGCGCTGAGTCAGCTGGTGCAGGCCATTGGCGGCGCACTGGAACATGCGCACCATTTTAGCGGCTGAGGCGGGTGGCCCCCTGGCACAGATGGCGCTTTTGGTTATGATGAAAGACTATTCATCGACAATCGAGGAGATGTGATGCGCATTGTGAGTCAGGATTTTAATGACGGCGAGAAGATGCCTGAAAAGCATGTTTTCAACGGTATGGGGTATCAGGGCGAGAATATCTCTCCTCATCTGGCCTGGGAAGGGGCACCCGAAGGCACCAAAAGTTTTGTTGTCACCTGCTACGATCCTGATGCGCCGACCGGCTCCGGCTGGTGGCACTGGGTGGTAGCCAACATTCCGGCCAGCACCACGTCGCTGCCGCAGGGCACCGGTTCAGGCAAGGCTTCACTGCCTGCAGGCGCGATCCAGACCCGTACCGATTTCGGTCAGGCGGGCTACGGTGGCGCCGCGCCGCCGCAGGGCGAAACCCATCGCTATATCTTCACCGTCCATGCACTGGATGTGGAGACGATTGAGGTGGATGAGGGTGCCAGCGGCGCGATGGTTGGCTTTAATGTGCATTTCCACGCGCTGGCGAGCGCCTCGCTGACCGTAAACTATCAGTAATTCAGCCGGGAACAGGGCTGGAGGAGGAAGGTACCGCGAGCCAGAAATGGCGATTTGGGCGTCTGAATCTGCCGTTATTCGCCGTGTCTGCACACCTGTGGCAGACTTTCACGCCACCCCCGACCGGGAGTGGCGTTTTTTTCGTCGCGGGTTACGCCTGCAGCGCGTGGATGACCACCCACATCGGCCCCTGCCCTACCGCATAGCGTCCCAGCGGCTGCAGCAACCCTTTGGGTTCGCTAATCGCATAGACTTCGATGTGATGGGATTTCTGACCTGCGGCCACCAGAAAACGTCCGCTGTGGTCAATATTAAAGCCGCGCGGCTGGGTTTCGGTTGGCTGGAAACCTTCCAGGGTCAGCTCATCGCCCACTTCGCTGACGCTGAAGATCGCCAGCGTGCTGCTGGTGCGATCGCAGGCGTAGAGGAAGCGGCCATCAGGCGTCAGATGAATATCGGCGGCCCAGCGCGTGCCGCTAAAGTCCGGCGGCATCATATCCAGTGTCTGCACACTTTCGGCTTCACCTTCACCATTATTTAACGCCCAGACCTCAACCGTGCTGTCGAGTTCGTTCACGCAATAGGCATACTGACCGCCCGGATGAAACTGCATGTGACGCGGGCCTGCGCCTTCGACCGTCGTTACCTGTGCCTGCGGGCGCGGCGTCAGCTGACCTGCTTCACTCAGGGCAAACAGGCAGATGCGATCCTGCTTCAGTGCCGGAACATAGAGCGTCGTGTTGTCATTATCGATATTGGCGGAGTGACACCCGTCAAGTCCATTGATGACCTGCAGCGGTGCCTGCGGAATGCCCGCTTCATCAATCGGGCTGACGCTGACGCAGGCATCATTGTAAGAGCCGCAGAACAGGAACCGGCCCTGATGATCGGTGGAGATGTGGGTCGGGCTGCCGGGCAGCGGCGCCTGGCCTGCCTCGGTCAGCGTGCCATCGGCAGCGATACGGAACGCCAGCACGCGGAAATTGGGACGCACACCAACATAAAGAAAATCGCCTTTCGGACTCACCACCATCGGCTGAACCTGGCCGGCGACATCCGTCACCTGAAGCAACGTCAGTCCGCCCTCCTCATTCATCTGCCAGACGTGAATCTGCTGGCTCTCGGGACTGGCGGTGTAAACAACCTGTTTCATGCATTCTCCTTTTTTGCTGCCTGATCATGAACTGTGAATCACTGTAGCGTGTTTTACTACCCTGCGCTGAAATGATTTGTGTCCGTTTTTTTGTCTCCGGGCCGCAGTCAGGTGTAGACTTTGCCTCCTGCAAACCTGGAAAAATGGAAGGATTAATGCGCTACCGTGTCATTGCCCTCGACCTTGACGGCACCCTGCTGACCCCCGCTAAAACGATTCTGCCGCAGTCTGTTGAAGCCCTGAATCAGGCACGCCAGGCGGGCGTGCATGTGGCTATCGTTACCGGACGCCATCACTGCGCCATTCACCCTTTTTATCAGGCATTACAACTGGATACACCCGCAATCTGCTGTAATGGCACCTACCTGTATGATTACCAGGCGAAAAAGGTGCTGGCCGCCGACCCGCTGGAACCAGCGCGGGCCTTACAGGTGATTGAGATGCTGGACCATCAGCAGATCCACGGACTGCTCTATGTGGATGATGCGATGCTCTATCAGACGCCCACCGGCCATGTGACGCGCACGCTGAAGTGGGCCGAATCCCTGCCGCCGCACCAGCGACCGCTGTTCCGTCAGGTGCCCGACCTGGCGCAGGCTGCGCGAGACGCCGGTGCGATCTGGAAGTTTGCTCTGTCGCACGAAAACATTCCCGAACTGCAGCAGTTCGCCCGCACGGTTGAGGCGGAGCTGGGCCTGGCGTGTGAGTGGTCCTGGCATGATCAGGTGGATATCGCCAAAGGCGGCAACAGCAAAGGTAAACGGCTGGCGCAGTGGGTCGAATCACTGGGCCTTACCATGAAGGATGTGATTGCGTTCGGCGATAACTATAACGATCTCAGCATGCTGGAAACGGCCGGACTCGGCGTGGCGATGGGCAATGCGGATGAGGCGATCCGGGCGCGGGCGAAAATGGTTATCGGCACTAACCTGGAACCGGGTATTGCCGACACCCTCTACCAGTACGTGCTGTAATCAGGGCGTCACCGAGACGCTCTTTATCTGGGCATACAGCCACTGATCGGGCCGGATGCCCAGCTCATCACGCGCCCACGGCGTGATGCGCGCCCAGAGTTCGCTGATGCCGATGCGCAGCTTCACTTCGACCTGATCCCCGACCTCCAGCAGCTCCACCACCTGTGCCGGTAAGATATTGCGGATAGAGCTGTGCTGCGGCGGCTGCAGCGCCAGCGACACATCGGCTGAAGCGATGCGGATACGCAGCGGGGTTTTGATCGGCTGATTTACCCGGCTGACCCAGATGTGCTGATCGCCCAGCGACAACGCAGTCATTGGATAGTCGGGATGCTGTTCCAGCACCTGCACCCGCAGCACGCTGGTCAGCTCGCTTACCGGCAGCCACGGCCGCATCGCGCTGCTGCTCCAGACCCGTTCCAGCGGACCAAAGGCTTTGACTTTGCCCGCATCCAGAACCAGTACGTTATCGGCCAGCTGCAGGATCTCTTCCAGACTGTGCGACACATAGAGCATGGGAATATCGACCTGCTTAGCCAGCTTCTGCAGATAGGGCATCAGTTCCCGTTTGCGCGGCAGATCCAGCGACGCCAGCGGCTCATCCAGCAGCAGCATATCCGGTGCGGTCAGCAGCGCACGGCCAATCGCCACCCGCTGTTTTTCACCACCCGACAGCGACAGCGGAAAGCGTGTCAGCAGCGCCTCCAGGCCCAGCAGCGACACCAGACTATCGAACTGCCTTTTCATCGCAGGCGCCATACCATATTGCAGGTTGCCCCGCACACGATAGTGCGGGAACAGACGCGCATCCTGAAACACATAGCCAATGCGCCGCTTCTCCGGCGGTAGCGACACCTGCTGATCAGCGTCAAACAGCAGACGGTCGTTAAGCTGAATGCGTCCATGCTGCGGCTGCGTCAGGCCGCTGATGGCGTTGATCAGGGAGGTTTTTCCGGCACCGGAGACGCCAAAAATGGCCGTTATTCCTCTGGCCGGGATCTGCAGATCGACCTCCAGCCGGTGGTCGCCCTGCTGCTGAGTAAAATTAAGTGATAGCATCAGTTTCCCATCCGCTTACGGCCCTGCCGTGCCAGCCATTCTGATGCCAGCAGCGAGGCCAGCGCCAGTACGATAGCGATAACGCAAAGCCGTGCCGCTGCCCCTTCTGCGCCAGGCGTTTCGATCAGGGTATACATCGCCAGCGGCAGCGTGCGCGTCTCGCCGGGAATATTCGAGACAAACGTGATGGTGGCGCCAAACTCACCCAGCGATCGGGCAAAGGCCAGCACCGTGCCGACGATCACGCCCGGCAAAGTCAGCGGTAGCGTAATGGTCAAAAAGACCCGCCAGCGCCCAGCGCCCAGCGTCCGTGCCGCCTGCTCCAGCCGGCTATCCACCGTCTCCAGCGCCAGACGGATGGCACGCACCATCAGCGGAAACGCAATTACGGCCGACGCCAGTGCAGCCCCGCGCCAGCTGAACGCGAAGCTGAATCCGAACCAGTCAAACAGCTTTTCCCCGATGATGCCGCGGCGACCCAGGGTGACCAGCAGCAGATAGCCCACCACCACTGGCGGCAGCACCAGCGGCAGATGAATCACACTGTCGAGCAGCGATTTGCCGGGAAAACGGCAGCGCACCAGAATCCACGCCATCAGGATGCCAAACGGCAGGCTGCCAAGCACGGCTATGCCAGAGACTTTAAGGCTAAGCACTATCGCCTGCCATTCGGGATCGCTGAGTATCATTTCGTCGGTGTGAATCCGTAATGTTTGAAGATCGCCGCAGCCTGCGGGCCTTTCAGGTAATCATAAAACGCTTTTACGCTGGCCGTGTCGCGATCGTTCACAATCGCCAGCGGATATTCCACGGGCTTGTGGCTGGTAGCCGGAAAACGCCCCACCACCGCAACCTTATCACTGGCGACCGCGTCGGAGCCGTAGACAATGCCGTAAGGCGTTTCGTTACGCTCGACCAGCGCCAGCGCCGCCCGCACGTTACTGGCGGGCGCTAACAACGGCGACACCACCGGCCAGGCCCCCAGCGTCTGCAGCGCCTCTTTCGCATAGATCCCCGCCGGAACGTGATCCGGATCGCCAACCGCCAGTCGTTCGCCGCGCAGCAGCGTTTTCCAGTCGGTCCTGGCGTCCAGCGTGACCGCGCGGGCTTCAGCACTGCGAGGCGCAACCAGCACCAGATCGTTGCCCAGCAGGGTAACGCGACTGCGGGTGATGATGCTTTTTTTCGCCACTGCATCGTCCATCCACTGCTGATCGGCAGAGATAAAAAGATCGGCAGGCGCGCCCTGCTCAATCTGCCGCGCCAGCGTTGACGAGGAGGCGAACGAGGCAACGACCTTCACCCCGTTTTCCTTCTGATACTGGCTGGCAATATCCTGGATGGCGTTTGTCAGGGAAGCCGCCGCAAACAGAGTAATGTTATCGGCCGCCACGGCCTGCCCGGCCAGCGAAACGGTCACCAGCGCCGCCAGGCCCCAGCGATGAACAGATAATGACATGATATTCTCCGGCTATTCGTTATGTAGCGGATGATACAACGCCGGTTCGGGCAGCGTCATGCAATTATCGGCAGAAGAAAGAGAAGATTGAGCGGAAGCGAGAGGGGAAACGACCACGCCCGCACAGACGGCGGGCGTGGCAGATATTAATTGTGCGAGCGGGCGGAAGATTTTTCGCGATGACCCACTTTCGAGAAGATGTTGAACACTTCACCCAGGCCATAAATCATACCCAGCATCAGTGCCATTACCACAGGGACCATCAGGATCGCCACGGCGAGGCTTTTCAGTAATTCCAGCATGGAGAGTCTCACTCTGCGAACAAAGAAGTGATTGTAACGGGTCATTAAAATTTTGCGCAGCCCTTTTCGTGCTTTTACTTTGGTCACAAAACGCCGCTATCATCGGCCTTCGCTTTAACCCTTTGCCGGAGCCGTCATGGAAGCCGAACTGTCCCTTCACATCCGTTTACACCAGAAACTGTTTGCCGACCCGCGACGTATCGCGCTGCTGAAACAGATTCAGCAGACCGGATCGATCAGTCAGGGCGCGAAGCTGGCTGGCATCAGCTACAAAAGCGCCTGGGATGCGATTAATGAAATGAATCAGATGGCGGATGAAACTTTGGTTGAGCGGGCCACGGGGGGTAAAGGCGGTGGCGGCGCCACGCTGACCCGCTACGGTGAACGCCTGATTCAGCTGTTTCAGCTGATGGAGCAGATTCAGCAGAAAGCGTTCGATGCCCTGCAGCAGGACACGCTGCCGCTCGACAGCATGCTGGCCGCCATCGCCCGTTTCTCGCTGCAGACCAGCGCCCGCAATCAGCTCTTTGGCACCGTGATCAGCAACGATGCCCGCCAGGTGGTGCAGCATCTGACTATTCAGCTGGCCGATGGCGCAACCCAGCTCAGCGTGGCGCTGACGCAGCACAGTGCCGAGCGCCTGCAGCTGACCGCGGGTAAGGAGGTGCTGGTGCTGATCAAGGCCCCGTGGATCCGCGTCAGTCGCGACACCACAGAGCAGGACAATCAGCTGGCGGCCACCCTGACCGCCATTGAACCCGGTGAGCAGAAAAGCGAACTGCTGATGCAGCTCGCCAGCGGCGAAATCCTGTGTGCGACGCTGAGCAACGAGCAGCTTCATCAACTGGCACTGCAACCCGGTGACGCCGTGTCAGCCAGTTTCAATGCCGATGAGGCCATTGTCGCCACCCTGCTCTGATGCCTGATTTGACTTCATTACTGGCAATGGTTACAACTCACTCATACGATGCAAAAAATGGAACATATCATGGATTCATTGCACATTTCGCAAGGCACGTTCCGTCTGAGTGATACCCGGGTGCTGCGTCTTGATACGCTGACCCTCCAGCGAGGAGAGAGCTGGGCGTTTGTCGGCGCTAACGGCAGCGGCAAATCGTCGCTGGCACGCGCCCTTTCCGGTGAGCTTCCGCCGCTGAGCGGTTCTGTCCGCAGCGCGTTCGTCCGGCCGGTACGACTGTCGCTGGAGCAGTTGCAGACGCTGGTGGCGCAGGAGTGGCAGCGCAATAACACCGACATGCTCAGTGAAGGAGAAGAGGATACCGGGCTGACGGTGGCAGAGGTGATCCAGGCGGAGTTCAGCGACCCTGGCCGATGCGGGCAGCTCGCCCGTCAGTTTGGCATTGAACCGCTGTTATCACGTCGCTTCAAATACCTCTCAACCGGCGAAACCCGTAAGACTCTGCTCTGTCAGGCGCTGATGAACCAGCCCGATCTGCTGATCCTTGATGAGCCATTTGACGGTCTGGATGTGGCGTCGCGCGCCAGCCTGACCGATACGCTGCGTAGCCTGCAACAGCCGGACTTTACCCTGGTGCTGGTGCTCAATCGCTTCGATGACATCCCCGACTTCATTCAGCAGGTGGGCGTGCTGGCGGAATGTACGCTGACACACAGCGGGCCGCGTCAGGCCATTCTCAACGAGGCGCTGGTAGCGCAGCTGGCACACAGTGAACAGCTGATGGGGATGGCGTTGCCGGAGGCGGACGCGCCGGATCAGCTGCCCCGGCTGCCAGATGCGTCGCCGCGCGTCATCCTGCGTGACGGCACCGTCTCCTATCATGATACGCCCGTGATCAGGGGACTGAACTGGCAGGTCAGTACAGGCGAACACTGGCAGATCGTCGGGCCAAACGGTGCCGGGAAATCGACCCTGTTAAGCCTGGTCACCGGCGATCATCCGCAGGGTTACAGCAACGATCTCACGCTGTTTGGCCGCCGTCGCGGCAGTGGCGAAACCATCTGGGAAATTAAGCAGCATATCGGCTATGTCAGCAGCAGTCTGCATCTTGATTACCGCGTCAGCACCAATGTGCGAACCGTGATTCTGTCAGGTTTTTTTGACTCGATCGGCCTCTATCAGGCCGCTTCTGATCGCCAGAAGGCGCTGGCGCAGCAGTGGCTGAGGCTGCTGGGGATGGATGACCGGCTGGGCGATGCGCCTTTCCATTCTCTGTCGTGGGGACAGCAGCGGCTGGTGCTGATTGCGCGTGCGCTGGTGAAACATCCGACGCTGCTGATTCTCGATGAACCGCTGCAGGGGCTGGACCCGATTAATCGCCAGCTGGTGCGGCGCTTTGTCGATGTCCTGATTGGCGAAGGACGCACACAGCTGCTGTTTGTTTCCCATCATGCCGAAGATGCACCCGACTGTATTACTCATCGCCTGAGCTTCGTGCCGCACGAAGCGGGCTATCACTACCGGCAGGAGACGCTGCGCTAACGTCCTACCTGATCAGCGCCGCGGCAGCGGCGTTCTGCTGCGCCCGAATGTAAGCGTTACCATCCGGGCTCTCTTTTACTCTGCTTTTACCACACACAATGCCACAAAATAAGAATAGTCAGCTTGTGTAAACGATACCATTTATCCAGACTTGATCACGCTTTCGGGCATGCTGATATGTTATTTTTTTATGAATGCCTTTTTGGCTTTTGACGCTTACCAGGATCTCACATGGACAAATTCAACCCGGTCGATCATCCGCATCGCCGTTACAATCCACTGATTGATCAATGGATTTTAGTTTCACCGCATCGGGCCAAACGTCCGTGGCAAGGCGCGCAGGAAACCCCGGCGGTGAATACATTACCGAGCCACGATCCCGACTGCTTCCTGTGTGCCGGCAACACCCGTATCACCGGCGACAAAAACCCGGATTATCCTGGCACCTACGTTTTCACCAATGATTTTGCGGCGCTGATGACCAATACGCCCGACGCGCCGGACAGCGACGATCTGCTGATGCGTTGTGAAAGCGCCCGCGGCACCAGCCGGGTTATCTGCTTCTCGCCCGATCACAGCAAAACGCTGCCGGAGATGTCGCTGAGCGCGCTGGAAGAGGTGGTGCGCACCTGGCAGGCACAGACCGCCGACCTGGGGCAGCACTATCCGTGGGTGCAGGTTTTCGAAAATAAAGGCGCGGCGATGGGCTGCTCTAACCCGCATCCGCACGGTCAGGTCTGGGCCAACAGTTTCCTGCCGAACGAAGCGCAGCGCGAAGATGACCACCAGCGCGACTACTTCGCTAAAAAAGGCTCACCGATGCTGGTCGATTACCTCGCGCGTGAGCAGCAGGATGGCAGCCGCACCGTGGTGGAAACGGACCACTGGCTGGCCGTGGTGCCATGGTGGGCCGCCTGGCCGTTCGAAACCCTGCTGCTGCCCAAAGCGCACGTCAGACGTCTGACCGACCTCAATGAGGCGCAGCGCACTGACCTGGCTTTAGCGATCAAAAAGCTGACCAGCCGCTATGACAACCTGTTCCAGTGCTCCTTCCCCTACTCCATGGGCTGGCACGGTGCGCCGTTCAATGGCGAAGCCAACGATCACTGGCAGCTGCATGCGCATTTCTATCCGCCGCTGCTGCGCTCAGCAACGGTACGCAAATTTATGGTCGGCTATGAGATGCTGGCCGAAACCCAACGCGATTTAACGGCGGAACAGGCGGCGGAACGTCTGCGTTCTGTCAGCGACGTTCACTTCCGTGAGGCACAACAATGAGCTTAAAAACCATCACGCAGCAGCTTTTCTCTGACACCTTTGGTTACGCCGCCACACATACCGTTCAGGCGCCGGGACGCGTTAACCTGATTGGCGAGCATACCGACTACAACGATGGCTTTGTGCTGCCGTGTGCCATTGACTATCAGACCGTAATTGCCTGCGCCCGTCGTGACGACCGTCAGATCCGCGTTGTCGCCGCAGACTATGAGAATGCGCAGGACACGTTTTCGCTGGATGAGGCCATCGTCAGCGTGCAGGCGCCGATGTGGGCCAACTATGTGCGCGGCGTGGTGAAGCATCTGCAGCAGCGTCATGCCGACTTTGGCGGCATTGATATGGTGATCAGCGGCAATGTGCCGCAGGGTGCGGGCCTCAGCTCCTCCGCCTCGCTGGAAGTGGCGGTCGGCACCGTGGTGCAGCAGCTCTACAATCTGCCGCTGGATGGCGCGGCCATCGCGGTCAACGGCCAGGAAGCGGAGAACCAGTTCGTGGGCTGCAACTGCGGCATCATGGACCAGCTGATCTCGGCGCTGGGCCAGAAAGATCATGCAATGCTGCTGGACTGCCGTACGCTGGGCACCCGTCCGGTCTCAATGCCCGACGATGTCGCCGTGGTGATTATCAACTCTAACTTCCGTCGTACCCTGGTCGGCAGCGAATACAACACCCGCCGTGAGCAGTGTGAAGCGGGCGCGCGTTTCTTTAATAAAAAGGCGCTGCGTGACGTGGAGCTGGCAGAGTTCGAAGCGGCAGAATCGCAGCTCGATCCCCAGGTAGCAAAACGAGTGCGTCACGTTCTGACCGAAAACGCCCGCACCCTGGAAGCAGCCGATGCGCTGACCCGGGGCGATCTGACGCGCATGGGCGAGCTGATGGCTGAATCGCACGCCTCAATGCGTGACGATTTTGAGATCACCGTGTCGCCAATTGATACGCTGGTAGCGATCGTCAAGGCGCAGATCGGCGAGCATGGCGGTGTGCGCATGACCGGCGGCGGCTTCGGCGGCTGTATCGTCGCGCTGATGCCACAGGATCGCGTTGAACAGGTGAAAGCGGCCGTGGCAGAGCAGTATGAAGCCGCGACCGGCATCAAAGAGACCTTCTACGTCTGCAAAGCCTCTGAAGGGGCCGGCCTATGCTGAATGACGTCAACTCCCACGCGCCCGACGGACAGCCGTGGCGTATCACCGTATTGCGCAATGCCAGCGGCATGCTGGTGACCTTTATGGACTGGGGCGCGACCTGGCTCTCCGCCCGCGTGCCGATGCAGGATGGCACGGTGCGTGAGGCGCTGCTCGGCTGCGCCACGCCCTCTGACTATCTGCATCAGGATGCCTATCTGGGCGCGACGGTGGGCCGTTACGCAAACCGTATTGCCGGAGCAACGCTGAATAAACTGAATCGCCAGCTGGTGCCGAATCAGGGGATACATCAGCTGCATGGCGGACCGGAAGGCTTTGATAAGCGCCGCTGGCAGATCGTCAGCCAGAGCGACAGCGAGGTGCACTATCGCCTCGATTCACCGGATGGCGATCAGGGCTATCCGGGCAATCTGATTGCCGATTTGCGTTACCAGCTGGATGATCAGAACTGCCTGAATATCCACTATGAAGCGCGCTGCGATCAGCCCTGCCCGGTCAACCTGACCAACCATGCCTACTTCAACCTTGATGCGCATCATGGCGACGCCCGACAGCATCGCTTACAACTGCACGCCGACCACTATCTGCCAGTCGACAGCGAAGGCATTCCGAATGCGCCGCTGAAAGCCGTTGCCGATACCAGTTTCGATTTCCGTCACGCCAAAGTTGTCGCACAGGATTTCCTGGCGGACGAGGATCAGCGGGCCGTCAGGGGCTACGATCACGCCTTCCTGCTTAACAGCGCAGGCGACGCTACTCAGCCCGCGGCGGAACTCTGGTCGGAAGATGGCAGATTGCAGCTCAGCGTGACCACCTCGGCACCGGCATTGCAGTTCTACTCCGGTAACTATCTGGCCGGAACCCGTGCCCGCGAACAGGGAAGCTATACTGCCTTTCAGGGCATCGCGCTGGAGAGTGAATTTTTACCGGATTCGCCCAACCACGCTGAATGGCCGCAGCCCGATTGCTGGCTGCAGCCGGGAGACCGCTGGGAATCCGTGACGCGTTATCGCTTCACGCCACACTGAGCGGCCGGCTGAAAAACGCGCAGTGCGTCACACACAGGCTTACGCGCTGCCCGCTTTTCCGTTATGGTATGGCGCAATCCGCTCGTGTTTATGGCGGGCAGCTTCAGGTTTCCAATCTCACAGAAACATCACAGTATTAAGGAGTTAAGCTATGGCTGTAACTAAGCTGGTTCTGGTGCGACACGGCGAAAGCCAGTGGAACAACGAAAACCGCTTTACCGGTTGGTATGATGTTGACCTTTCTGAGAAAGGTCGTGGCGAAGCCAAATCAGCGGGCCAGCTGCTGAAGAAAGAGGGCTTTGTCTTTGATTTCGCTTACACCTCGGTACTGAAGCGTGCGATTCATACGCTGTGGAATGTGCTGGATGAGCTGGATCAGGCCTGGCTGCCGGTTGAGAAAACCTGGCGTCTGAACGAGCGTCACTACGGTGCGCTGCAGGGTCTGGACAAAGCGGAAACTGCTGCGAAATATGGCGATGAGCAGGTTAAGCAGTGGCGCCGCGGCTTTGCGGTGACCCCGCCAGAGCTGGACCGTGCCGATGAGCGTTTTCCTGGCCATGACCCGCGTTACGCGAAACTGACGCCGGAACAGCTGCCGACGACCGAAAGCCTGGCGCTGACCATTGACCGCGTTATCCCTTACTGGAACGACACTATTCTGCCGCGCATCAAAAGCGGTGAGAAAGTGATCATCGCCGCACACGGTAACTCCCTGCGCGCGCTGGTAAAATATCTGGATAACCTGAGCGAAGATGAGATCCTCGAACTGAACATTCCAACCGGCGTGCCGCTGGTCTATGAGTTCGACGAAAACTTCAAACCACTAAAACGCTACTACCTGGGCGACCAGGACGAGATTGCCGCGAAAGCCGCAGCCGTTGCGAATCAGGGTAAAGCGAAGTAATCCCGCGCTGAAAGGCATAAAGGCCAGACTGCCGTCTGGCCTTTTTTATTGGGCAGCATTCAGCTGCCTGAACGGCAATGGCTTAGCCGCGACGCTGTTTTACCGCTGCCGCCAGCTGACGCAGGACTTTGTCCGTGTCTTCCCAGCCGATGCAGGCGTCAGTGACGCTTTTGCCATAGACCAGCGGCTCACCGCTCTCCAGGCTCTGGTTGCCTTCCACCAGGTGGCTCTCGATCATCACACCAACAATCGCCTGCTCTCCGCCGCTCAGCTGCTGCGCGACGTCATTTGCGACATCCATCTGACGCTGGAACTGCTTGCTGCTGTTGGCGTGGCTGAAGTCGATCATTACCTGCTGAGGCAGACCCGCTTTCGCCAGCCCCTCTTTTACTTCCGCCACGTGCTTCGCGCTGTAGTTCGGCTCTTTGCCGCCGCGCAGGATGATATGGCAGTCGCCGTTGCCGCTGGTTTCGACAATCGCAGAGTGACCATATTTGGTGACTGACAGGAAACAGTGCGGCGAACCGGCAGCATTGATGGCATCGATCGCCACCTTGATTGTGCCGTCAGTGCCGTTTTTGAAACCGACCGGGCAGGAGAGCCCCGAAGCCAGCTCGCGGTGAACCTGAGATTCAGTCGTCCGCGCGCCAATCGCGCCCCAGCTCATCAGGTCAGCCACATACTGCGGGGTGATCATATCCAGAAACTCGCCTGCTGCCGGTAAGCCGCTGTCGTTGATATCCAGCAGCAGTTTACGCGCCAGGCGCAGGCCGTCGTTGAGCTGATAGCTGTTGTCCATATAGGGATCGTTGATCAGCCCCTTCCAGCCCACGGTAGTGCGTGGCTTTTCGAAATAGACGCGCATCACCACTTCGAGTTCGCCCTTCAGCTCATCGCGCAGCGCCAGCAGGCGACCGGCATACTCTTTCGCCGCGTCAGGATCATGAATGGAGCAGGGTCCAATCACCACCAGCAGGCGATCGTCCCGGCCCTGCAGGATCTGATGAATCGCCTGACGAGCCTGTGAAACGGTCTGTGCAGCACGATCGGTCGCCGGGAATTTTTCGAGCAGCGCAACGGGAGGTAAGAGCTCTTTAATCTCTTTAATGCGTAAGTCATCGTTCTGGTAATTCATACTGATTCCATATTATTTCTGGCCCGGCGCCCGCCGGACACAACCTGCCCAATGTAGCCCGAAGCGCCAGGGGTGTAAATTCCCGCAGCGGTTCAGTGGTGCGGGTGATATTTGCAATAATCAGGTTACCGACTAGACTTTTTATAGGTATGCACTGAGGAACGTCCCGCTTACACAATTTAATCATCCTGTTTAAGCAAACTGGCGGATATTATTTCGTCAGGGATTTTCTTACCCGAAATTGCCCCTCTGGGCTCAACGCCTCTTCGATTATTGATGGGAGTATAATGATGAAAAAGTTTGCCTTACTCTTTTTGACAGCAGCAATGACACTGGGCAGCGGCGCGGCTCTGGCTGAGGGCAGTAATAACGGCACAGCGAATCAGGCAGCGAGCGCAGGTGCCGTTGCACCAGGCGCCAAAGAGAATCTGCCGCCAAATAATGTCGACAATAATAAAATCAACAACACCGGCCAGGACATGAATCCTGCCACGTCAGGCAGCACCACCAGTGCAGGCAATATGTCTGCCGATGAAATTGACCAGAACAGCCAGTGTAAAGATGGCAAGTGTCCGAACATCAATCGTAAGGTTGAAACCAAAGTGGGTGGCGGCGACGTCAATACCAAAACTGACGGCACCACGCAGTAATGCTGTTTTAACCAGGAGAGCGCACGCTCTCCTGGTTTCTCTCCCTTCCGTCCGACTCTTCCGCTATGCTAATCCTGTTAAACAGACAGGAAATCCTTCATGGCCGTTTTGCTTTTGATTGACGATCACCCGCTGGTCGAAGTGGCACTTGAAGCCGCGCTGATTCAGTCACCTGTTCCGATCCAGCTCCTCTCTGCCAGCAGTGAAAAAGCCGCCCGTCCCCTGCTTCAGCTGCCACTGAATATCATTGTGCTGGATATTGGCCTGCCGGATGACGATGGCCTGGAGATCCTGCGCCGCCTGAGGATCCATCGACCCGACTGCCCGGTTCTGATCTACTCCGCACAGCAGACACGGCATTATGTGCGGCGCGCCCAGGCGCTGGGTGCCGCGGGTTATGTGGTAAAGAGTCAGCGCATGGCACAGCTGCTCAGCGCCATCCTGGCGGTGCTGGGCGGGCAGACGGCCTTTCCGCCGGGGGAAGAAGATGAGCCTGAACTGCCGCTGACACAGAAAGAGCAGCAGATTCTGGCGCTGCTGGCCAGCGGCCTGTCTAACCTGCAGATCGCTGACCAGCTACACATCAGTAATAAAACCGTCAGTACGCATAAAAAGAACATTCTGGAAAAGACCGGTGCCCGCTCGGTGGTAGAGCTGGCTGACCTGTGGAAAGCACAGCAGTGAGAACCGTGCTGCTGATCCTGCTGATGCTGTGTGGTCCGGCGCTGGCTGAGGTGCGACCGGTGAGCAGCGTGAATCTGCCGATGATGCTGCCGGTGACCCATGCTGATACCATGCAGGGCAAAATTCTGCGCGTCGGTCTGCTGGAAGAGAACCACGCGCCCTGGACGATGCGTATCGGCAACGATCTTTACGGGATTAACGCCGACTATCTCTCTGCGCTGCGACAGCTGACCGGTGCGCAGTTCACGCTCAGCCTCTACCGCGATCAGCAACAGCTGCTGCAGGCGCTGAACAGCGGCCAGCTCGATTTTGCACTGGGCATGTGGAATGCCCCCCTGCCCGACACGCTGCTGAGCAGCGACAACTGGTACAGCAGCCCGTTGCGTGTCTATCGCAATCAGCAGAACCAGCGTGCCGTAATGTTCAATAGTCACAATGCGACGCTGGCGATCAGCGACAGTACTCTGGCACAGCTTCCGCCTGCGCTGGCAGCTCGCCATAGCTGGCGTCACTACAGCAATGACCTCCAGGCGCTCTATACGCTGCTGAATCAGCAGAATGACTATCTGGTGGCCGATGAAACCAGCGCCGGTTTCCTGCTGAGCCAGCTGCAGCAGGGTCAGATCTATCAGATCGCTTCTCATATCGACGCCGGACAGCTCAATCTGCGCGCGATCGCGCGCGATCCCCAGTTGATCGGCTGGATTAATCAGAGCCTGCGTCAGCTGCCTGCGGAACTGATGAATACGCTGCAGGCCCGCTGGAGCAGCAGCCTGCCACGCTATCAGGATACGCAGACCCTGATGCTCAGCCCGACAGAACGTGCCTGGATAGCCGCGCATCCGCGTATTACTTACACCGCCGAACCCGATAATTATCCCTGGAGTTACCGTGACGCCAGTGGCACCGCCCGGGGCTACAGCGTCGAATTGCTGAAAGCGATTGCCCAGAGCACCGGTTTGCAGTTTGAACCGGTGTGGATCAGCAATCCCCGTCAGGCCAGTACGCTGATGGCGCAGCAGCAGGCGATGCTACAGCTGATGCAGCCACTGAACGGCGAGGCAATGCAGAGCACCTCGCTGCCGGTGTGGCGCGCCCTGTGGGGAATCTACAGCATCCGCCCGGATACGCCTGCGCACTGGCGCGATCTGCGCGGCAGGCGGATTGGTGTGTTGCAGGGTGACCTGGCGCAGCGTCTGTTACCTGCTGATCTGCTCTCCCGGTCCTTTGCCGACCGTAACAGCCTCTATGATGCGCTGGCAAAGGGTGAAATTGATGCGCTGGTCGATAATGTGCTCTCTGCTCGCTGGCGCATCGCCAGCCGCGGTGACGCCCGCATTCACCTCGCCTTTGCCGCCAGCGACATCGCCTGGCCCGTTGCGCTCGGCGTAGCGCCCGACCAGCCGGTGCTGCGCACTCTGCTCGACCGCGCATTGCAGCAGATCCCGACTGACACGCAGAGCCGGATGCGCGACAGCTGGTCCACGCCCCCGCAGCCTGGTAGCGTGATGGCCATGCGTTCGCTGCCGATGATGGTACTGGCGGTGGCGGGGGCGGCGATTGTCCTGCTGCTGCTGCTGCTGGCGCGGCGCTACTGGCAGCAGCGCCGGGAGCGGCAGCAGCGTGAGCAGGCCGAACATGCCAATGCGATGAAAAGTCAGTTTCTGGCGACCGTCAGCCATGAGCTGCGTACGCCGATGCAGGCGATCCTGGGACTGCTGGAACTGGAGAAGCAGCAGCGCAGCAGCCAGAACCTGACGCTACTGCACAGCAGCGCACATGCTTTGCTGACTCTGCTGAATGACCTGCAGGATCATGCGCGTATTGAGAGCAACAGTTTTACCCTGGCACCGCGTCCACTGGCGCTGGCGCAGTGGCTTGATCGGCAGCAGCACTTTTATCATCCTTTGATGCGCGCAGAGGGGCCGCGTCTGATCGTTGAGGCGCTGACACCGCTGCCTGAGAATGTAATGATCGATGCTGACCGCCTGCAGCAGGTGGTCAACAATCTGGTGACCAACGCGCTGAAATTTACCCGTCACGGCACAATCCGACTGACGCTGGCCGCAGAGCAGCAGCTGATCCTGCAGGTCAGCGACTCTGGCAGCGGGATTCCGCCGGATGAACAGCGGAAGCTGTTTGATCCCTGGTATCAGGCCCCGTCCGGAAAAGCGGTTTCGGTGCAGGGCAGCGGGCTGGGGCTGTTTATCTGTCGTGAGATGGTGCTGCGGATGGGGGGCGATATCCGGCTTGTCTCTGAACCCGGTCAGGGAACACAGGTGACCGTCACGCTGCCGCTGGAGCCTGCCATCTCACCCGGTCCTGAAGATGAAACTACCCTGCCCGCTTTCCCTGAACTCCGGGTGGCCATTGTGGACGACCATCCGGCCAATCTGCTGGTGATGCAGCAGCAGCTGACGCGCTTCGCAATTCAGGCCGATATTTTTGAGGAGGGACGTGCGCTTTTGCGGGCCGATGCGCAGCGGCCGTATGACCTGCTGTTTATCGACCAGATGATGCCCCGGCCTGACGGCACGCTGCTGCTGCGCCTGCTGCGGCGTCGTGACCGTCAGCGTGGATGGCAGGCGATGCGGGTGCTCTGCTCGGCTGACGCGCAGCTGCTGACGCGCCCTCTGGAAGCGCGGGAGCGGGTGCTGATTAAACCCGTTCAGCTGGCCGATCTTCGCGCGCTGCTGATGGCGTTTCAGCGCGATCCGCTGGCGGCGCTGGATGACAATCTGTGGCAACTGGCACAGCAGAACAGGACCTTTCTCGCTCGCCTGAGCCGGACACTGTATAGCACACTGACACAGGATCTGGCGGCTATGCATGAGGCGTACGCCCGGGCAGACTGGACCACCTTTGCCGGCGCGGCGCACCGGATGAAGGGAAGCTGGTTGCTGGCGGGCCTGGATCAGGGTGCGCAGCTTAGCCAGCAGCTGATGGAACAGGCAGGCGCGCATCAGGATCCCTCTGAAACGTGGCAATCACTGATATTATTAACCAACAGGTTACTCAAAAAACTGGAATCTTATGGCACACACCCACACTCATAGCGGGCAGGACACTAATCGCACGCGTCTGGCGGCCGCCTTCGGGGTGACCGTTCTTTTTATGGTTGCCGAAGTCATTGGCGGCTGGATCTCCGGTTCGCTGGCGCTGCTGGCGGATGCCGGGCACATGCTGACCGATGCCGCCGCGCTGCTGATGGCGTTACTGGCCGTGCAATTTTCACGGCGCAAACCCAACGCACGCCATACCTTTGGTCTGCTGCGGCTGACTACGCTGGCGGCCTTTGTAAACGCCATTGCGCTGCTGGGCATCACCGCGCTGATTGTCTGGGAGGCGGTGCGCCGCTTCGCCGATCCGCAGCCGGTGACCGGTGGCCTGATGCTGGGGATCGCGATTGGCGGGCTGCTGGCCAATCTCCTGTCATTCTGGCTGCTGCATCACGGCAGCGAAGAGAAAAACCTCAACGTACGTGCGGCTGCGCTGCATGTCATGGGGGATCTGCTGGGGTCGGTGGGGGCCATCGTGGCAGCCGTGATTATTCTGCTGACCGGCTGGATGCCCATCGACCCGATTCTGTCGCTGCTGGTTTCGCTGCTGGTGCTGCGCAGCGCCTGGTCGCTGTTGCGGGAGAGTCTGCAGGAGTTACTGGAAGGTGCACCGCATTCGCTTGATGTGAACCGGCTGATGCGCGATCTCACGCTGAACATCGCCGAAGTGCGCAATGTTCATCATGTACATTTGTGGCAGGTGGGTGAAAAGCCGCTGCTGACGCTGCATGCGCAGGTGATCCCGCCTTACGATCACGATGCGCTGCTGCACCGTATTCACGACTATCTGCGGCAGCACTACCAAATTGAACATGCCACGGTGCAGATGGAATATCAGCCCTGCACCGGTGCCGAATGTGAACTGGGCTTAAGCCGCGCGGCGGCTGGCAGCCATCACCACAGCCATTCGGCGGGTCACGACCATGATCATGACCATAAGCCTGACCCGGCGCACGCCAGAGGCAAGGCGCACACTCACTGAGCCGACAGCGCGCGGGAACCCTGTTGTCGCGCGCTGCGGATCCAGATACGTGAACCATTCAGCGCGATCAGCGTCAGAATCGCATACTCCAGCGACATCGCATAGACGCCCTGACGGGCGAATATCATCACACTGATCACATTGATGATCACCCACAGCAGCCAGTTCTCGACATATTTGCGCGTCATCAGCACCATCGCCGCAATCGACAGCACCATCATGCAGGCATCCCAGAACGGAAAGGCATCCGGCTGCAGTTCGGGCATGGCCACCGCCAGACCGAGTGCGTTCATCAGCGCAACGGCCGCGCGGGTCAGCAGCGCGAACACAGGATCGATATAGCGCGTCATCAGTGCAATCGCGATCACACAGCCCGCCCCCCAGGCCAGCGCCCTGGGCAGCGGCAGCCAGCGGATTTTCAGCGCCGCCTCGTTATCGGCCGTCTGGCGACTCCAGGCGTACCAGCCATAGAGATTGGCGGCAAAGAAGAAGAGCTGAAGAAGCAGGCTGGCGTAAAGCTGGATCTGGAAGAAAATCACCGCGAACAGCGTGACGTTAATCAGGCCGAAAGGATAGTTGATGATTTTTTCCAGGCTGGCAAACCAGATGCAGAGTAGGCCCGCCAGGGTACCGATAGCCTCAATCCATGAGAGATCGTAGCCGCCTGCCCCAAGAGGAATATGAACCAGAATATTGTGTGTGCTGAAGAAGTCCATGCAGAGCACCTGTCCGGAAAACGCTTACGCGTTGCCCTTCACATTGAGTTTAAGGTCTGCTGCAAAGGATAGCATGCGATTAAGCGGCAGTAACGCCGCCTCACGCAGCGTCTTATCCACCTGAATCTCATGTTCCACCCCGCCCGACTCCAGCGCCTCTGCAATCGCTTTCAGGCCATTCATCGCCATCCACGGACAATGTGCACAGCTGCGGCAGGTCGCCCCCTCACCCGCCGTTGGCGCTTCCAGCAGCTCTTTGTCCGGCACAGCCTGCTGCATTTTGTAGAAGATGCCGCGATCGGTAGCCACAATCATCTGCGGATGTGGTAGCGACTTTGCGGCCTGGATCAGCTGGCTGGTCGAGCCGACCGCGTCCGCCAGATCGACAATCGCCTGCGGCGACTCCGGATGCACCAGCACCGCCGCGTCGGGGCAGAGCGCCTTCATCCGCTGCAGGGCCTGGGTTTTGAATTCGTCATGCACGATACAGGCACCCTGCCAGCACAGCACATCTGCGCCCGATTTTTGGGTGACGTAACGGCCAAGATGGCGATCCGGTGCCCAGATGATCTTTTCGCCCAGGCTGTCGAGGTGCTCAATCAGCTCGACCGCAATGCTGGAGGTGACGACCCAGTCGGCCCGCGCTTTTACAGCGGCGGACGTATTGGCATAAACCACGACGGTACGATCGGGATGGGCATCGCAGAACGCATTGAACTCCTCAATCGGGCAGCCAAGATCCAGCGAGCACTCTGCCTGAAGAGTGGGCATCAGCACGGTTTTTTCCGGGCTAAGGATTTTGGCGGTTTCCCCCATAAAGCGCACACCCGCCACCAGCAGCGTGGTCGCAGCGTGGTTGCTGCCAAAGCGCGCCATCTCCAGAGAATCGGAGACGCAGCCGCCCGTTTCCTCTGCCAGCGCCTGAATCTCCGGATCGGTGTAGTAATGGGCCACCATCACCGCGTTGCGCGCTTTCAGCAGCGCTTTGATTTTCTCACGATAGAACGTCTTCTCATCGTCGCTCAGGCGGGCAGGTTTGGGCGGAAAGGGATAAACGGCGCTTTCAGGATCGAACATCACACTCATGGCACTGCTCTCGTTTTATCTGGTTAACGAAAAATTGCCTTTTCAGGCAAATTACGCGATTACCGCGTCATCGTGTTTTATATGCTAAACACGATAACGAAAAAAACGGGCCCTGTCGTGCGCTTTTTATGCCGGACTGGTCATCGTGCTTATCCCGCCGGCGGCGTTTCCCCGGCCAGCGCTAGCGATTGCTGTGGTCTTTCCAGCGACAGCAGGAAAGCTTTGCTATCCAGCCCGCCTGCAAAGCCGGTGAGCTTGCCGTTGGCTCCGATGACACGATGACACGGCGCAACAATCGAGAGCGGATTACGCCCGTTGGCCGCGCCAACTGCACGCACGGCCAGCGGATGGCCGATCTCTCGCGCAATCTGACTGTAGCTTCGCGTTTCGCCAAACGGGATCGCCACCAGCGCCTGCCAGACCTTTTTCTGGAAATCCGTGCCGACAAAATCGAGCGGCAGGTTGAATTCGCGCCGCTCACCGGCAAAGTACTCGTTAAGCTGACGCTCGGTTTCACGCAGAACAGGATGGTCGTCATCCCGCACCTGCGGCAAAAACCGGGTGCGTTTCGGATCGTCATTTTCCCACAGGATACCTGCCAGGCCGCTGTCGCTGGCGACCAGTTTAAGCTCGCCCACCGGGGTGGCTATTGCGCTGAAGTAATACATGGTGATTCTCCCGTCATGGTTCCGTCGCCCATTATCGCACTTTTCCGGGCCCTGACTGGCTGTTTCCGGTCATGTGGCTAAACTAATGTGCTGTCCGAAAACAGCCAGTCTGACGGAGTATGCCGGTATAGACTGCAGCTCTTTACCGGAGAAATGCCATGCTCAGTCCCGAAATTGCCTACCAGGCGCTGACCTCTCGTGATACCCGCTTCGACGGCGTTTTCTTTGTGGGCGTTACCTCCACCGGCATTTACTGCCGTCCGGTCTGTCCGGTGAAAGCGCCGATGCTTAAAAACTGTCTGTTCTTCAGCAGCGCCGAGGCGGCGGAGAAAGCCCGCTTTCGGCCCTGCCTGCGCTGTCGCCCTGAGCTGGCCCCGGGAAACGCGCCGGTCGATCAGCCTCATCGCGTGGCGGAGCGGCTGGTTCAGCGTATTGAGGAGGGCATGCTGGAGGAGCGCGACGGGCTGGAAGCGATTGCTGAAGAGTTCGGGCTCAGTCTGCGTCAGTTGCGGCGTATCGTGCAGCAGGAGCTGGGGGTGTCACCACTGGAGCTTAAACAGACGCGCCGCATGTTACTGGCGAAGCAGCTGCTGACGGAAACCCGGCTGCCGATCACGGAAGTCGCCTACGCCAGCGGCTTTCGCAGCCTGCGGCGTTTTAACGATGTGTTTCAGACACGCTACCGGATGACGCCCAGCGCGCTGCGCCGGGATGAGAGCACCGTTCAGGCCACAGAGTCGGGTGACCGCATTACGCTGCAGCTGGCTTATCGCCCGCCCTACGACTGGGCAGCAATGCTCTGGTTTTTGCAGACGCACCTGATGAAAGAGGTCGAGGCGGTGGAGGATGGCAGCTGGCGACGCACTGTGGCATTAGGGCACTGCCGGGGCTGGGTCAGCGTGTCGCATCTGCCGCAGAAAAATGCGCTGCAGGTGACGCTCGCTGCCTCACTGACGCCGGTGCTGCCGCTTCTGCTGCGTCGTCTGCGCGATCTGTTCGATCTGGATGCTCAGCCGCAGCGTATCGCGGCCTGTCTGTCACAGGATCCCCTGCTGGCTCCCAGCCTGCTGGCACATCCCGGTCTGCGCGTACCTGGCGCGTTCGACGCCTTTGAACTGGGCGTACGTGCGATTATCGGCCAGCAGGTGACGGTCAAAGCGGCCACTACCGTCAGTAGCCGTTTTGCCGCCGCGTTCGGCGAGCCTTGTGAAACACCTTTTCCCGATCTGACCCGCTACACCGCGCTGCCTGAACGTATTGCCGCATCGACGGTAGATGACGTGGCGCCGCTCGGCATCGTCAGCGCCGCGCGCTCTCGTGCCATTATTGCCTTTGCCACTGCCTGTGCCAGCGGCGACCTGCGGCTCAGTGCTGCTCAGTCGCCAGACGAGGTGATAAAGAAGCTGGTTAGTTTGCCTGGCATTGGCCCCTGGACTGCACACTATATTGCGATGCGCGCCCTGCGCTGGCCGGATGCTTTTCCCAAAGAGGATATCGCCATCCGCAATAATCTGGGCGGCATGACGGCCTCACAGGCCGAGGCGCGATCACTCGCCTGGCGGCCCTGGCGCAGCTATGCGGTGATGCATATCTGGGAGAGCCTGGCGGTGGCGAAAGTGAAGAAAAAGCCGTGACGGTGGCGGTGAAGAGGCAGGCTGGCGGCTCAGCCTGAATCACAGCGTCACTAAGTCGAAGCTGTTTGCCAGACGCTGAAAACGAAAAAAGCGCCTGAGGCGCTTTTTCCTTAATGGGTGGGTCGTGCAGGATTGCCCCGGCCCGATGGGCCTCGCCTTCTGGGTGATGCTGACGCATCAGCCTGAATCGCAGGCGATTCAGTCGAACCTGCTGCAGGTTCTCATCCTGCACATCTGATCACGTGCCCTGAAAACGAAAAAAGCGCCCGAGGCGCTTTTTCCTTAATGGGTGGGTCGTGCAGGATGGCCCCGGCCCGATGGGCCTCGCCCTGGGGTGATGCTGGCGCATCAGCCTGAATCGCAGGCGATTCAGTCGAACCTGCTGCAGGTTCTCACCCTGCAAATCTGATCACGTGCCCTGAAAACGAAAAAAGCGCCCGAGGCGCTTTTTCCTTAATGGATGGGTCGTGCAGGATGGCCCCGGCCCGATGGGCCTCGCCCTCTGGGTGATGCTGGCGCATCAGCCTGAATCGCAGGCGATTCAGTCGAACCTGCTGCAGGTTCTCACCCTGCACATCTGATCACGTGCCCTGAAAACGAAAAAAGCGCCCGAGGCGCTTTTTCCTTAATTGGTGGGTCGTGCAGGATTCGAACCTGCGACCAATTGATTAAAAGTCAACTGCTCTACCAACTGAGCTAACGACCCGCTGGGGGGCTTACAATCGTTCAGCACGCCGGGCGGCTGAGATAAGATGGTGGGTCGTGCAGGATTCGAACCTGCGACCAATTGATTAAAAGTCAACTGCTCTACCAACTGAGCTAACGACCCATCTTATGACTGTGAAGCAATGCTGAAGGCCTCTTCTGAACACGACGCAATTAACACGCGTCTGAAGAAGATGGTGGGTCGTGCAGGATTCGAACCTGCGACCAATTGATTAAAAGTCAACTGCTCTACCAACTGAGCTAACGACCCATCTTCAGGCTTACCAGACACATCTGCAATGTGTCCCGGCAACGGCGGCATATATTACTGATTTACCGAGGTAGCGCAACTCTTATTTCTGCCAGAAGTGCCAACTGCCTACCTTTCATACGGCAAGACCAGAAATCACACGATATCTGGCCATAACCGGTCAAATTACAGGCTTGCCAGACGTTTCTGAGCCTGTTTCGCAGAATCGGTATCCGGATAAAGTTTAATCACCTGCTGGAAGACCGCTTTGGCTTTCGCCGTGTCTTTTTTCTCCTGCATGATAACGCCCACTTTAAACAGCGCTTCTGCGGCTTTCGGCGACTTTGGATAGTTCTTCACTACCGTGGCGTAATAGTAAGCCGCGTCGTCCTTTTTGCCTTTGTTGTAGTTCAGCTGACCGAGCCAGTAATTCGCATTCGGCTGATAGGTCGAATCCGGATAACGTTTTACCCACGCCTGAAGCGCGCTGATCGCCTGGTCATACTGTTTCTTCTCCAGAATGAGCGCCACAGCCGCATTGTAATCGCTGTTCGCGTCACCGGTTTGCGCCGGCGCACTCTGCGCCGATGCGGCCGCGCCTGCGCCTGCGGTGGCCGCTGCACCGGTATCTGCTGCGGCATCGCCGCCGGCTGCCTGCTGCCCGCCGCTGCTGCTGGCGCTGCTCAGGCTGTCGATCTGCTGGTAAAGCTGCTTCTGCCGCTCGACCACCTGATTCAGCTGATACGTATTTTGCTGGATTTGCCCACGCAACGCATCGATATCACGCTGGTTATCGCTCATCTGCTGCTGCAGTTGTTGCATCAGCTGAGCCTGGGCATTGGAGATTCGTTCAAGAGTGGTGACACGGTCTTCGACCGAGCCGGAGCCAACGCTACTGATTGACGCTTGGGCATTAGCGGCCCAGGGGGCCGCTACGCCAATCAGTAACGACAGACTCAGGAGATGACGTCTGAAGTTACTAACCATGTGATTCTCTTAGTAGACCAGTACGGCACGACGGTTTTTAGAGTACGCTGCTTCGTCATGACCCAGAACGGCTGGCTTCTCTTTACCGTAAGAAACGATAGACATCTGATCAGCTGACACGCCTTTACCCTGCAGGTACATTTTAACGGCGTTAGCACGACGCTCGCCCAGGGCGATGTTGTATTCCGGCGTACCGCGCTCATCCGCGTGACCTTCGATAGTCACTTTGTAAGACGGGTTGCTGCGCAGGAAGCTTGCGTGCTGATCCAGCATCTGTGCGTAATCAGACTGAACGTCATATTTGTCCAGGCCGAAGTACACGATGTTGTTCTGCTGCAGCTGCTGCATCTGCAGACGCGCCTGCTCGTCTGAAGACATGTTGCCGCCGTTGCCGTTCATGCCAGAGTTTGCACCGTAAGCGCCATCAGCGCCCATGCCAGTCTGGTCATTGTTGTTGTTTTTGTGTGAGCTACAAGCTGCTACTGCCAGAACCGGCAGAGCCAGCATCAAACCCTTCAGCACTTTGTTCAGTTGCATTTCAAAAATCCCATTATTGTTTATTGTTTGCGATGTCTGACAAATCAGACATTACAGATACGGCGACCAGGCAGGAAATTTTACCTGTCCATCAGTTGCCGGAAGACGCGCTTTGAAACGGCCGTCGGTTGAAACCAGATGCAGCACGGAACCCATACCCTGAGTAGAGCTGTAGATTACCATTGTGCCGTTTGGTGCCAGGCTCGGCGTTTCATCCAGGAACGTGTCCGTTAACGTTTGAACGGCTCCCGTTTCCAGATCCTGTTTGGCGACGTGTTGCGCACCACCGCTGGTGCTAATCATCACCATTGATTTACCGTCTGTTGCGACATCTGCGTCCTGGTTCTGACCCCCTTCCCAGGTAATACGCTGTGGTGTGCCGCCATTAACGCCAATTTTGTAGATCTGAGGTGCACCAGCCTGATCGGAAGTATAAGCCAGTGTCTGGCTATCCGGGAACCAGGTCGGTTCAGTGCTGTTATAGCGACCGTCGGTCACCTGACGTGTCTGACCGGAGGCGAGATCCATCACATAGAGGTTCAGGCTGCCGGTTTTAGAGAGCGCGAACGCCAGCTTAGAACCATCTGGTGAGAACGCGGGCGCACCATTGTGACGTGGATAAGACGCCACCTGACGAATCGCACCGTTAGAGAGGGTCTGAACTACCAGCGCAGACTTGCCACTTTCAAAGGTCACGTAGGCGACTTTGCTGCCGTCCGGAGACCAGGCTGGTGACATCAGCGGCTGCGGTGAACGATGTACAACAAACTGGTTGTAACCGTCATAATCGGCAACGCGCAGTTCATACGGGAACTGGCCGCCGTTAGTCTGTACGACGTAGGCGATACGGGTGCGGAAAGCGCCCTTGATACCGGTCAGTTTCTGGAAGGTTTCATCGCTGGCAGTATGCGCAGCATAACGCAGCCACTGTTTGGTCACTTTGTAGGAGTTCTGAGCCAGCACAGTGCCTGGCGCACCGCCGGTATCCACCAGCTGATAAGAGACCTGGTAGCTGCCATCCGGGTTAGACGCAACCTGGCCTACCACGACCGCATCGATGCCCAGCGCACTCCAGGCGGCAGGCTGAACTTCCTGCGCACTGGTTGGCTGCTGTGGCAGACGTGAACGATCAAGCGGATTGAATTTACCACTGTTGCGCAGGTCAGCGGCAACGATTCCGCCCACATCTTCCGGTGCGGCACCTGAGCCAGCCCATTTAAACGGCACCACGCCAATCGGACGCGCGGTGTTCACGCCCTGGGTGATTTCAATCCGGACCTCTGCATGCAGCACGGCTGCCCACAGCAGGATAAAAAAGCCTAACGTAACGCGAAGAGCTTGCTTCATTTTATCTCCCTTATCTGAACCTCAGTCCACGATAATTGGCACTGTTCCTGGAAACCACGAGTAAGACTTAGTACGGCAAGCTAACCATAGATCAACTTGCCGCCCGTTACTGCATTATTGCGGTTTAAAACGCATCGGCGCGTTTTTAAACACTTCGTAGACCGCCTGCGAAGGCGGCTTCGGAATTCGTGCCTGTTTGGCGGCTGCAATCGCGGCCTGGCAGAGCGCAGGATCGCCCCCTTCTGCCTTAACATCAATCAACAATCCATCAGGCGCAAGTTTAATCCGCAAATCACAGGTTTTTCCGCGATAGAGATCCGCATCATAGAACCGGCTCTGAATCGCACTGACCACCTGTCCCAGGTAGGAGTTGATTTCCGCGCCTGTTGCACCGGCTTTCTTCTGGTTTCCCTGCCCTGCTGCGCCACCTGAAGCACCGCTTTTCGGCGCATTCTTACCGGACGTGAGGCCGCCCAGTAAATCATCGACGTCGCTGTCATTGGCCGCCTCGGCGGCCGCTTTGGCTTTGGCGTCAGCTTTCGCTTTCGCCGCGGCATCGGCTTTAGCTTTGGCTGCGGCGTCGGCTTTCGCTTTCGCTGCGGCTTCTGCCTTCTCTTTTGCGGCCTCTTTTGCCGCTTCAGCCTTAGCTTTGGCTGCCTCGGCAGCTTTTTCTTTAGCTTCTTCTGCAGCTTTGGCTTTGGCGTCTTCCGCAGCTTTCGCTTTCGCTTCGGCTGCTTTCGCTTTAGCTTCTTCTGCAGCTTTCGCTTTCGCTTCGGCGGCTTTCGCTTTAGCTTCTTCAGCCGCTTTTGCTTTGGCTTCGGCGGCTGCTTTCGCATCCGCTTCCGATTTGGCCTTCGCTTCCGCTACCGCTTTCTCTTTTGCCGCCGCCGCAGCAGCAGCCTTAGCCTGCTGGTCAGCCTGTTTTTTTGCCTCAGCGGCGGCCTGCTTCGCCTCTTCAGCGGCAGCTTTAGCCTGAGCATCAGCCTGCGCTTTTGCCTCTGCTTTAGCTTTCGCCGCCGCGGCTTCAGCCGTTTTCTGCTGCTCCTGCGCCTGCTTCGCCGCCTCTTCAGCTGCTTTCTGCTGCGCAGCCTGCTGCTTCGCTTCTTCTTTCGCCGTTTCCTGCGCCGCTAAGCGCTCTTTTTCCAGCGCTTTCAGTCGCTGCTGCTCAGCCGCCTGTTTTTCCTGCAGCTCTTCAGCCTGTTGCTGTGCCTGCTTTTTACGCTGCTGCTCAGCACGCTGACTGTCGCTCTGCTGGTTCTGCTGGCGATTGTATTGGCTGACAACGGCACCGGGATCGACCATGACCGCATCAATATCACCGCCGCCGCCCCCTGCACTGCTGGGGTCAATGTGCTCATTGAACGAGCTCCATATCAGCAGCGCGATCAGCACGATATGCAGAATCACCGAAATGATTATCGCGCGCTTTAACTTCTCGTTTTGCTCGGTTGCCTTCGACACACTCGGTTCCCAAAAAACGGTTCGATTTTAAATCGGCTGCGTCATCAAACCGACAGATTTAACACCCGCCTGGTGCAGCAGGTTCAGCGCTTTAATAATTTCATCGTAAGGCACCTCTTTCGCGCCCCCGATTAAAAAGACTGTCTTAGGATTTGCTTCCAGCCGACGCTGCGCTTCGCTGATCACTTGCTCGGGCGGAAGCTGGTCCATGCGGTCATGATCCACGACCAGACTGTATTGCCCCACACCCGCGACTTCAACGATGACCGGCGGATTATCATCGCTGGAAACGGTTTTTGAGTCGGTGGCATCGGGCAGATCCACTTCCACGCTCTGGGTAATAATGGGCGCCGTCGCCATGAAGATCAGCAACAGCACCAACAGGACGTCCAGGAGCGGAACGATGTTGATTTCCGACTTCAGGTCGCGGCTTTTGCGACCACGTACTCTGGCCATCATTAACCTCTATTTACTTAGCGCTATCGCTGGAGAAAGCCTGGCGATGCAGAATGGCAGTGAACTCTTCCATAAAGTTGTCGTAGCCCTGCTCCAGTTTGTTGACGCGCTGGTTCAGACGGTTGTACGCCATAACTGCCGGAATCGCGGCAAACAGACCGATTGCCGTTGCAATCAGCGCTTCAGCAATACCTGGCGCGACCATCTGCAGCGTCGCCTGCTTCACCGCACCCAGCGCAATAAAGGCGTGCATAATTCCCCAGACCGTACCGAACAGGCCGATATAGGGGCTGATAGACCCCACGGTGCCGAGGAAAGGAATATGGTTTTCCAGCGCTTCCAGCTCGCGGTTCATGGAGATGCGCATTGCACGGCTGGCGCCTTCAATGACCGCCTCCGGCGCATGATTGTTGGCGCGATGCAGACGGGCAAACTCTTTAAAGCCGGCGTAGAAGATCTGCTCCGAACCCGCCAGCTCGTCCCGACGTTCCTGACTCTCATGATAAAGACGGGACAGCTCAATGCCGGACCAGAATTTGTCTTCAAACGCCTCCGCTTCTCTGCCCGCCGCATTCAGAATACGTGTGCGCTGAATAATGATGGCCCAGGAAGCAATAGAAAAGCCGATCAAAATCAACATGATAAGTTTGACCAGAAGGCTCGCCTTCAGGAACAAATCAAGAATGTTCATGTCAGTCACTGCTTGAACTCCGCGACAATAGACTTGGGAAGCGCAATCGGCTTCATCAGATGTGGGTTAATGCAGGCAATCAGGACTTCTGCCTCATTGAGCACTTTGCCTTCAGTATTCACGATACGTTGTGTGAACGTCATGGTAGCGCGTGTCATCGATGTCACTTCGCTCTGGATCTCCAGAAGCTCATCAAGACGCGCCGCCGCCAGATAGTCCACCGTCATACGCCGCACCACAAAAGCGACCTGCTGCTCTAACAGCGTCTGCTGACTGAAATGGTGCTGGCGCAACATTTCGGTACGTGCTCGTTCATAAAAAGCGATATAGCTGGCGTGATAAACCACACCACCGGCATCAGTATCTTCGTAATAGACCCGAACCGGCCAGCGAAACAGCGTTGTACTCACTCTACATCCCGGCCTCGTTTTAAACGTTGCTACTATACGCAAGAGAATTGGGGTTGGGAATGGGTCGCCAGAGCCAGGCGAAAATAATTATCGCTCCGTAACAACTGGAACGATTTCAGGGAGATTTATTGACCAGACGCTGACAAAAATTCACTGTCAGCGCCAGTGAAACGGGGATTCAGAGGTAAAAACGGTAAAGCGCCAGGCATAATACCAGCACGGCGGGTAACGGTGTGAAAAGCGCCTGCCATCGGCGCTTTTGTGGCTGAAAACCTACGCCGTGGATAACGCCCGTGCAGACTGCCCAGATCAGCACCAGCCCCTGCACGGCGGGTAACGTGCTTGCCTGGTCAGTCAGGCGCGTCGGGTCCCACATTACCGCTTCGGCCATCACCAGCGCCAGCAGCAGTGAAAGGACCCGCAGCGGGCCCTTATCCATCAGATCACAGAGCATCCGAATACGTCTGCGCATCAGCGCGACGTTTCCTGCGCGTCAGCCTGCTCAATCGCCAGCGCAGTCACGATACCAAAAGCACAGGCCAGCAAGGTGCCGAGAATCCAGGCAAAATACCACATGCGACATCTCCTTAATTAATAGAGTGAGTGACTGTTGCTTTCTATCTGCTCTTTGGTAATACGGCCAAACATTTTCCAGTAGCACCAGCTGGTATACGCCAGAATGATCGGCACGAAAATCACGGCCGCCACGGTCATAGTCTGTAGCGTCAGCAGGCTGGAGGTGGCGTCCCACATCGTCAGGCTGACGTCCGGCACGGTGCTGGAAGGCATGATGAAGGGAAACATCGCAATGCCCGCGGTCATGATGACGCAGGCCAGCGTCAGCGAGGAGAACAGGAACGCCCAGGCGCCCTTCTCTGTCCGCGAGCAGAAGATGGTCAGCAGCGGCAGCACTACGCCCAGTAGCGGGAACAGCCACAGTACAGGATGCTGCCGGAAGTTGACCATCCAGGCTCCCGCCTCGCGCACAACGGTTTTACCCAGCGGGTTAGAGGCGGCAAGGTGATCCATCGCGCTGGTGACGACATAGCCCGGAATGCCATAGTTAACCCAAACGCCCGCCAGGATAAAACAGACCATCATCACCAGCGCGGCCAGCTGCGCGGCGGTGCGCGAGCGCAGATGCAGCTCACCCGTGGTACGCATCTGCAGATACGTTGCGCCCTGCACCAGAATCATCGCCACACTGACCACACCCGCCAGCAGTCCGAACGGATTCAGCAGCTGGAAGAAGTTGCCCGTGTAGAACAGACGCAGGTACTCATCGGCATGGAATGGCACCCCCTGCAGCAGGTTGCCGAACGCTACGCCGATCACCAGTGGCGGCACGAAGCTGCCAACGAAGATGCCCCAGTCCCAGGCACCGCGCCAGCGGGTGTCTTCGATTTTTGAACGATAATCGAAGCCGACCGGGCGGAAGAACAGCGATGCCAGCACCAGAATCATCGCCATGTAGAACCCGGAAAAGGCCGCCGCGTAAACCATCGGCCAGGCCGCAAACAGCGCCCCGCCCGCGGTGATCAGCCAGACCTGGTTACCGTCCCAGTGCGGGGCAATGCTGTTAATCATGATGCGACGTTCGGTGTCGGTCCGTCCCAGAATGCGCGTCAGCATCCCGACACCCATATCAAAACCATCGGCGACGGCGAAACCGATTAGCAGCACGCCAATCAACAGCCACCAGACAAAGCGCAGAACTTCATAATCAAACATGGTCGCTCTCCTTATCCCTGCACCGGCTGAGGGGTAGTTGTGATCTGCTCATGGTGATAACGTCCGGTTTTCAGGCTGCTCGGCCCCAGACGGGCAAATTTAAACATCAGGTACATCTCAGCCACCAGGAACAGCGTGTAAAGCCCGCAGATCAGAATCATCGAGAACAGCAGATCGCCGGTAGTGAGAGAGGAGTTAGCCACTGCGGTCGGCAGAATCTCACCGATAGCCCAGGGCTGACGGCCATATTCCGCCACGAACCAGCCCGACTCGACGGCAATCCAGGGAAGCGGGATGCCGAACAGCGCGGCTTTCAGTAACATCCGGTTTTTGCCTACACGATTACGTATCACGCTCCAGAAAGAGAGGGTGATAATGCCCAGCAGCAGCACGCCACACAGCACCATGATGCGGAACGCGAAGTAGAGCGGCGCCACGCGCGGAATAGAGTCCTGCGTCGCCTGTTTAATCTGCGCTTCTGTCGCATCTGCCACATTGTCGGTATAGCGTTTCAGCAGCAGACCGTAACCCAGATCCTGTTTATGCTGATTAAAGGCGTCACGCACTGCCGGATCCTGGTTGCCACTGCGCAGCGCATTCAGCAGGGCGTACGCTTTCATGCCGTTGCGGATGCGGAGTTCATGCTGTGTCATCAGATCTTTCAGGCCGGTGACCGGCTTGTCGACGGAACGGGTGGCGATCAGGCCCAGCAGCCAGGGGATCTGCACGGCATAGCGGTTCTCCTGTGTCGCCTGATCAGGCAGGCCAAAGAGGGTAAAAGAGGCAGGTGCCGGCTGGGTATCCCACTCCGCTTCAATCGCGGCCAGCTTGGTTTTCTGCACATCCCCCATTTCATAGCCTGATTCGTCACCCAGCAGAATCACAGAAAGTACCGCCGCCATCCCAAAACTGGCCGCGATAGCAAACGAGCGTTTTGCGAAAGCGAGGTCGCGACCTTTCAGCATGTACCAGGCGCTGATGCCGAGAATAAACATCGCCCCGGTGGTGTAACCTGCCGCCACGGTGTGAACGAATTTCACCTGCGCCACCGGATTCAGTACCAGCTGGGAGAAGCTCACCATCTCCATACGCATGGTTTCGAAATTGAATTCAGAGGCGATGGGGTTTTGCATCCAGCCGTTGGCGACCAGAATCCACAGGGCAGACATGTTTGAACCCAGTGCGACCAGCCAGGTAACGGCCAGATGCTGCACTTTACCCAGGCGATCCCAGCCAAAGAAAAACAGGCCAACAAAGGTGGATTCCAGAAAGAACGCCATCAGCCCTTCAATAGCGAGCGGCGCGCCGAAGATATCACCGACATAGTGAGAGTAATATGACCAGTTTGTCCCGAACTGAAATTCCATGGTCAGGCCGGTGGCCACACCCAGCGCAAAGTTAATGCCGAATAACTTGCCCCAGAATTTGGTCATATCTTTATAAATCTGTTTGCCGCTCAGGACATAAACCGTTTCCATAATCGCCAGTAAAAACGCCATGCCGAGCGTTAAAGGGACGAACAGAAAATGGTACATCGCCGTTAAGGCAAACTGTAACCGCGACAGCTCGACGATATCTAACATAAAGACTCCTTGCTCCTCGCTTTGTCTCCATCACGCACGCGATGAAATCGGACGTAATCAGAGTCAGGAACGACTGTTTATTAATTCCGGTTTTTATGACCCGCAGAACAGGACTATGAGCTGCCTGACCAGGCAAGTCGTGAATAAGGCAGCTCTGAGAATTGTCAATCCGCGCTTTCATGAACGCGTGCTTAAACAGGAGAAAAGCGGGTGTCATCCCGGGCTGAGCAGACGTTTGAAAATCTGTGTAAAAGGCTGGATTGATGCAGCGCAATTTACGCCTTTAACGCTGCGCTTTGCCAGCACTATAGTTGGATATAAATCGTGATTAATTGATCTGGATTAACGCAATAAGTTTCCAGATCGAGTCAGGTCGGTTTCTTGTTAATAAGATGTCATTAATGAAATCTGAAATGAGTAAATAGTTTACTCACGCCACTATCTGTTAACGTAATAGATGACACCATGGTCATCTGACAGCCCCGCTTCTCGCTGCCAGTGCCCGTCTGTTTGTCCGTTCCGCCCATAAAAAAAGCCACCCGAAGGTGGCTTCTTAACATCCGTCAATCAGATTCAGCGAGCAGGTAAAACGGCTTTCACCGCGTCACCGATGTCCGCCAGGCTGCGAACGGTTTTCACGCCTGCGGCTTCCAGTGCAGCAAACTTCTCATCTGCGGTGCCTTTGCCCCCGGCGATGATCGCACCGGCATGACCCATACGCTTGCCTTTCGGCGCGGTCACACCCGCGATATAGCCGACGACGGGCTTAGTCACGTGCTCTTTGATGAAGGCTGCGGCTTCTTCTTCTGCGCTGCCGCCGATCTCACCGATCATGACGATCGCTTCCGTCTGCGGATCGTCCTGGAACATTTTCAGGATGTCGATGAAGTTAGAACCTGGGATCGGGTCACCGCCGATGCCGACGCAGGTGGACTGACCGTAACCGATATCCGTGGTCTGTTTCACCGCTTCATACGTCAGGGTACCGGAACGGGAAACGATACCCACGCGGCCCGGCTGGTGAATGTGGCCAGGCATGATGCCGATTTTACATTCGCCAGGGGTAATGACGCCCGGACAGTTTGGACCGATCATCCGCACGCCAGCTTCATCCAGTTTCATTTTCACGGTCAGCATATCCAGCGTCGGGATACCTTCGGTGATGGTAATGATCAGTTTGATGCCCGCTTCGATCGCTTCCAGGATGCCATCTTTGCAGAACGGCGCCGGAACGTAGATCACGGTGGCAGTAGCGCCAGTCGCTTCTACCGCCTCGCGCACGGTGTTAAACACCGGCAGGCCAAGATGGGTGGTGCCGCCTTTACCCGGGGTCACGCCGCCAACCAGCTGCGTACCATAGGCCAGCGCCTGCTCAGAGTGGAAAGTCCCCTGGCCGCCAGTGAAACCCTGGCAGATGACTTTGGTGTTTTTGTCGATCAGAATGGACATTATTTACCCTCCGCGGCAGCAACAACACGCTGTGCGGCGTCTGTCAGGCTGGTTGCTGCAATGATGTTCAGACCGCTGTCCGCCAGTTTCTGGGCGCCCAGCTCGGCGTTGTTACCTTCCAGACGTACCACTACCGGCACGTTCACACCCACTTCAGCGACGGCGCCGATGATGCCGTCAGCAATCAGGTCGCAGCGTACAATACCGCCGAAGATGTTCACGAAGACGGCTTTCACCGCATCGTCAGACAGGATGATTTTGAAGGCTTCGGTTACGCGCTCTTTGGTTGCGCCGCCGCCGACATCCAGGAAGTTGGCTGGCTGACCGCCGTGGTGCTTAACGATATCCATGGTACCCATCGCCAGGCCTGCGCCGTTAACCATACAACCGATGTTGCCTTCCAGCGCAACATAGTTCAGTTCCCACTGTGTTGCATGAGCTTCACGCGGATCTTCCTGGCTTGGATCGCGCATTTCGCGCAGCTCTGGCTGACGGAACAGGGCATTGCCATCGGCACCCAGTTTGCCATCCAGACAGATCAGATCGCCCTGTTTGGTGATGACCAGCGGGTTGATTTCAACCATCGCCAGATCGCGCTCCAGGAACAGGGTCGCCAGACCCATGAAGATCTTAGTGAACTGGCCTACCAGCTTACCGGTCAGGCCCAGTTTAAAGGCCAGTTCGCGACCCTGATAAGGCTGCGGGCCGGTCAGCGGATCCAGTGCCATTTTGTGGATCAGGTGCGGGGTTTCTTCCGCAACTTTCTCGATTTCCACGCCGCCTTCGGTCGAGGCCATGAAAATCACGCGACGCGTCGCACGATCGACTACGGCACCCAGGTAGAGCTCCTGATCGATATCTGTCGCCGCTTCAACCAGAATCTGGTTAACCGGCTGACCGTTTGCATCTGTCTGGTAGGTCACCAGACGCTTGCCCAGCCAGTTTTCAGCAAAAGCACGGATCTCTTCTTTGCTGTTAACCACTTTCACACCGCCCGCTTTACCGCGGCCACCGGCATGAACCTGACATTTAACTACCCACGGGCCTGCGCCAATTTTAGAGGCTGCTTCTTCCGCTTCACGTGGTGTAGTACAGGCGTAACCCGTTGGTGCCGGCATGCCATACCGTGCAAACAGCTGTTTCGCCTGGTATTCGTGTAAGTTCATGATGTTCTATCCATTCAGGTCTGAAAAGAGTAATGAGGTTGGGCGCGCAGGGCGCGCCCGGTAAAAATCAGACATCCAGCAGCAGGCGCGCCGGATCTTCCAGCATCTCTTTCACTGCAACCAGATAACCTACTGATTCGCGGCCATCGATCAGACGGTGGTCATAAGAGAGTGCCAGGTACATCATAGGCAGCACCACAACCTGACCATTGACCGCCATCGGGCGATCTTTGATAGCGTGCATACCCAGGATGGCGCTCTGCGGTGGGTTGATGATCGGGGTGGACATCAGCGAACCAAAGACGCCGCCATTGGTAATGGTGAAGTTACCGCCGGTCAGGTCTTCCACGGTCAGCTTGCCATCACGGCCTTTCACCGCCAGCTCTTTAATTTTCTTCTCGATGTCCGCCATGCTCAGCGCATCCACATCACGCAGAACCGGTGTGACCAGGCCACGCGGCGTGGAGACAGCGATGCTGACATCGAAGTAGTTGTGGTAAACCACATCTTCACCATCGATAGACGCATTCACTTCCGGATAGCGTTTCAGCGCTTCAACGACCGCTTTCAGGTAGAAAGACATAAAGCCCAGACGCACGCCGTGACGCTTCTCGAACGCCTCACCATACTGCTTGCGCAGATCCATGATCGGCTTCATGTTGATTTCGTTGAAGGTCGTCAGCATCGCGGTGCTGTTTTTCGCTTCCAGCAGACGCTCGGCCACGCGCTTGCGCAGACGGGTCATCGGCACGCGTTTTTCGCTGCGATTGGCAACAGGCTGCTGTACCGCCGCAGTGTCCGCTGCCGGCGCGGCAGCGCTGGCCTTCGGTGCATTCGCCAGATGTTTTTCAACATCTTCGCGGGTCAGACGTCCGCCCACACCGCTGCCTTTAATCTGCGAAGCATCCAGGTTGTGTTCGGCAATCAGGCGGCGAATCGCCGGGCTGAGTGCATCGTTGCTCTCTTCTTCCAGAGACGCAGTCTGACGCTGAGCCGGAGTCGACTCTTTGCTTTCAGATTTTGCGCTGGTCTCTTTACCGGCACTGTTGCCCTCTTTCAGGCGACCCAGGATCTGGCGGGATGTGACGGTGGCGCCCTCTTCTTCCAGAACGGCTTCCAGGATACCGTCCGCAGCGGCTGGCACTTCCAGCACCACTTTATCGGTTTCGATTTCAACCAGCACTTCATCGCGAGTGACGGCATCGCCTGGTTTTTTGTGCCAGGTTGCCACTGAGGCATCGGCAACCGATTCAGGCAGGTCGGGAACGAGAATATCTACGCTACTCATTATCTTTCCTTTTAATTAATTAACGTTCAGCGCGTCATTAACCAGGTCTTGCTGCTGTTGTTGGTGTACGGACATGTAACCCACGGCCGGTGAAGCCGAGGCCGGGCGGCCGGCATAACGTAAAGTGGCGCCAAACGGCACAACTTCACGGAAGTGATGCTGACTGCAATACCAGGCGCCCTGATTCAGCGGCTCTTCCTGGCACCAGACAAAGTCCTGTACGTGAGAATACGCTTTTAATGCTTCCTGCACCGCCGGATGCGGGAATGGATAAAGCTGCTCGATGCGCACGATAGCCACATCGGTCTGCTCGTTTTTACGACGCTGCTCCAGCAGGTCGTAATAGACTTTACCGGAACAGAGCACGACACGTTTAACGCCCTGCGGATCCAGATCGTCGATTTCACCAATGGCGGGCTGGAAGCTGCCATTTGCCAGCTCATCCAGCGTGGAGATCGCCAGCGGGTGACGCAGCAGCGATTTCGGTGACATCACAATCAGTGGACGACGCATACCGCGCAGCGCCTGACGACGCAGCATGTGGTAAACCTGCGCTGGCGTGGACGGCACGCAGACCTGCATGTTCTGCTCAGCGCAAAGTTGCAGATAGCGTTCCAGACGCGCCGAGGAGTGCTCCGGGCCCTGTCCTTCATAGCCGTGTGGCAGCAGCATGACCAGACCACACATCCGGCCCCACTTCTGCTCGCCAGAGCTGATGAACTGGTCAATAACAACCTGAGCGCCGTTGGCGAAGTCACCAAACTGCGCTTCCCAGATGGTCAGGATGCGCGGCTCTGCGGTGGCGTAGCCATATTCGAATGCCAGCACCGCCTCTTCAGAAAGCACGGAGTCCCACACTTTGAACTGACCCTGACCGCTATGCACATGGTGCAGAGGGGTATAGGTTGAACCGTTTGACTGGTTGTGGATCACCGCATGACGATGGAAGAAGGTGCCGCGACCACTATCTTCGCCCGACAGACGCACCGGAATGCCCTCATCCACCAGCGTGGCGTAGGCCAGGTTTTCCGCGCCGCCCCAGTCAAAAGCTTTCTCGCCTTCGGCCATCAGACGACGGTCGTTGTAAATTTTGGCAACACGCGACTGCACTTCGACTTCTTCAGGCACCTGGCTGATACGCAGCGCCAGCTCCTTAAGACGTTTCATCTCGACCTGGGCCGGATAAGGCTCGTCCCACTCATGGTTCAGGTAAGGCGACCAGGTAAAGGAGTGCAGGCTCATCGGACGCCATTCCGGCACCACACACTCGCCCGCATCCAGCGCGTCGCGATAAAGATTGACCATCTCGGTCGCATCTTCCTGGGTGGCGATGGCTTCGCCTTCCAGACGGTCGGCGTAAATTTTACGTGGCGTCGGGTGTTTTTTGATTTTCTGGTACATCAGCGGCTGAGTCGCACTTGGCTCATCCGCCTCGTTGTGACCATGACGGCGATAGCAGACCAGATCGATAAACACATCACGCTTAAAGGTGTTGCGGTAGTCGAGCGCCAGACGGGTCACAAACGCGACAGCTTCCGGATCGTCCGCGTTGACGTGGAAAATCGGAGCCAGCACCATCTTGCCGATGTCGGTGCAGTAAGGGGTTGAACGCGCATCTTTCGGGTTGGAGGTAGTGAAGCCAACCTGGTTGTTGATCACAATGCGAACGGTACCGCCCACTTCATAGCCACGCGCCTGAGACATGTTCAGGGTTTCCTGCACCACGCCCTGGCCGATGACGGCCGCATCACCGTGAATGGTGATCGGTAATACTTTATTGCTGGCAGGTTCATCCAGACGATCCAGACGGGCGCGAACAGATCCCATGACTACCGGGCTGACGATTTCCAGATGTGACGGGTTAAACGCCAGCGCCAGGTGAACCAGGCCGCCTTCCGTTTCCACGTCTGAGGAGAAGCCCATGTGGTACTTCACGTCACCCGTGCCAAGATGCTCTTTATGCTTGCCCGCGAACTCGTCGAACAGATCCTGAGGCTTTTTACCCAGCACGTTAATCAGCACGTTGAGACGACCACGGTGCGCCATTCCCAGTACCACTTCACGGGTGCCGCTTTTACCAGCGTGACGAATCATCTCGCGCAGCATGGGCACCAGCGCATCGCCGCCTTCCAGCGAGAAGCGTTTAGCACCCGGGAATTTCGCGCCCAGGTATTTTTCCAGCCCTTCTGCTGCGGTCAGCTCTTTCAGGAAACCTTTTTTCTCGTCGTTGCTGAAGGTTGCACGGCCCGCGACAGACTCCAGACGCTGCTGAATCCAGCGTTTTTCGTCCGTGTTGTTGATGTGCATATACTCCGCACCAATTGAGCCGCAGTACGTCTGGGTCAGCGCCTCAAAGAGATCGGCCAGCTTCATGGTCTCTTTGCCGATGGCGAAAGAGCCGACGTTAAAGCTTTCCTGAAAATCGGCCTCAGTCAGATCGTGAAAAGCGGGGTCAAGATCGGCAACCCGGTCCTGTTTCCACAGGCCGAGCGGATCAAGATTGGCATGCTGATGGCCGCGGAAACGAAACGCGTTGATCAGCTGCAGCACTTTCACTTGCTTGGAGTTAGTTTCCGGATCGGAGAGAGATGAGGTGTAACGAGATGCGTCTTTCGCCAGGCGACGGAAGTACTCACGTGTGGTGGAGTGAAACTGCTCAGGTTTCATTCCGGTGCCCGGTAACTGTTGGAACATCGAGCGCCACACTGCATCGACAGAGTCAGGATCGGTCAGGAAATCCTCATAGAGCTGCTCTATGTAAGACTGATTCGCGCCGGCCAGCCAGGAAGAGTCCAGCCAGGGCTTCATCGCGCTGTTCTGCATTGTGATCCCTTAAGCATTGCTATGCTTTTTTGAGGTTTCATTTGTTGCCGCTTTCGCGGTTTGCCGTAGTGAGTTCAGCGATACGAGCACTTTGCGCAGCGCGCGTGGCCCGTAAGGGAACCTTTGTAAACGTGGTCATCACCGCGCTTACAGAGGTTTCCGTAAAACACCGGGAACCTGAGGTTCCCGGCAGTGTGTCACTATGCGCCGCGCTGCAGCAGCATCGACTTGATATGGCCGATGGCGCGTGTCGGGTTCAGCCCTTTCGGACAGACGCTCACACAGTTCATGATGCTGTGGCAGCGGAATACGCTGAATGCATCATTCAGATTATCGAGGCGCGACTCGGTTTCGGTGTCGCGGCTGTCAATCAGGAAGCGGTACGCAGCCAGCAGACCGGCAGGGCCAATGAATTTCTCAGGATTCCACCAGAATGACGGGCATGAGGTAGAGCAGCAGGCACAAAGAATACATTCATACAGGCCATCCAGGTGCTCGCGCTCATCCGGTGACTGCAGATGCTCACGTGCTGGCGGATTTTCCCCATTATTCAACAGGAAAGGCTTAATTTTCTCATATTGCGCATAAAACTGGCTCATGTCTACGACCAAGTCACGCACCACCGGCAGACCGGGTAACGGACGGATAACAATTTTCTGTTTGCCGTTGCCCAGGGCTGAAACCGGCGTAATGCAGGCCAGGCCGTTTTTGCCGTTCATGTTCAGGCCATCGGAGCCGCAGACGCCTTCGCGGCAGGAGCGACGAAACGCCAGCGTCGGATCTTTCTCTTTCAGGCGAATCAGCGCGTCCAGCAGCATCATGTCGCGGCCATCTTCCGATTCCAGGGTGTAATCCTGCATCCGTGGCTTGTCGTCAACGTCCGGATTGTAGCGATAAATGGAAAACTCGAGTCTCATGATCGTCTCCGAAATTAGTAGGTACGCACTTTCGGCGGGAAGGCCGCGCGCAGTTTCGGCTGCATGTTCACCTCACGGCGCGTCATGCTTTCGGTTTCCGGGACATAAAGACTGTGGCACAGCCAGTTTTCATCATCACGATCCGGGAAGTCGAAGCGACTGTGGGCACCGCGGCTTTCGGTGCGATAGTTCGCTGCCACCGCCGTGGCATACGCCGTCTCCATCAGGTTATCCAGCTCCAGACACTCAATACGCTGCGTGTTGAAATCCGGTGAACGGTCATCCAGACGGGCTGATTTCAGACGCTGGCGAATTTCTTTCAGCTCTTCCAGTCCCTGCGCCATTGCTTCACCTTCGCGGAACACAGAGAAGTTATTCTGCATACAGCGCTGCAGCGCTTTACGAATCTCAACCGGGTCTTCACCGGTGGTGTTGTTTTCCCAGCGGTTGAAGCGCGCCATCGCCACGGCGATTTCATCTTCGGTGGCATCGCGCAGTTCACCCTGCTCCTGAATACTCTCCAGCAGATGCAGGCCAGCCGCACGGCCAAAGACGACCAGGTCGAGCAGAGAGTTGCCGCCCAGACGGTTAGCGCCGTGCACCGAAACGCAGGCGATTTCGCCGACGGCGAACAGGCCCGGGATGACCACATCTTCGCCCTGCTCATTCACGCGCAGTGCCTGACCGGTTACTTTGGTCGGGATACCGCCCATCATGTAGTGGCAGGTCGGGATCACCGGAATCGGCTCTTTAATCGGATCGGCGTGTGCAAAGGTGCGCGACAGCTCAAGGATACCCGGCAGACGGGATTCCAGCACCTCTTTACCCAGATGGTCGAGTTTCAGTTTAATGTGCGGGCCCCACGGACCGTCACAGCCGCGACCTTCACGGATTTCAATCATCATCGAGCGCGCAACCACGTCACGGCCCGCCAGATCTTTGGCGTTTGGCGCATAGCGCTCCATGAAGCGTTCGCCATGTTTGTTCAGCAGATAGCCACCCTCACCACGGCAGCCTTCGGTGACCAGCACGCCCGCACCTGCGATACCGGTCGGATGGAACTGCCACATTTCCATATCCTGCACCGGTACGCCCGCACGCAGTGCCATACCGACGCCGTCACCGGTATTGATATGGGCATTGGTGGTTGACTGATAGATACGGCCCGCACCACCTGTCGCCAGAATAGTCGCTTTCGCTTTGAAGTAGACCGTTTCGCCCGTTTCGATGCAGATAGCCGTACAGCCGACAACTGCGCCATCGGCGTTTTTCACCAGATCCAGCGCGTACCACTCTGAGAAAATCGTGGTTTTGTTTTTCAGGTTCTGCTGATAAAGGGTGTGCAGTAAGGCGTGACCGGTACGGTCAGCAGCGGCCGCCGTACGTGCCGCCTGCTCACCACCGAAATTCTTCGACTGGCCGCCAAACGGACGCTGATAGACGCGACCATCTTCCAGACGGGAAAATGGCAGGCCCATGTGCTCCAGCTCCAGGATCGCTTCCGGGCCGGTTTTACACATATATTCAATCGCGTCCTGGTCACCGATATAGTCGGAACCTTTGACGGTGTCATACATGTGCCATTCCCAGTTATCTTCATGGGTATTACCCAGCGCAACGGTGATACCGCCCTGCGCAGAAACAGTGTGGGAACGGGTCGGGAAAACTTTAGACAGCAGCGCACAGCTCTGGCCACCCTGGGAGATTTGCAGTGCGGCACGCATGCCTGCGCCACCTGCGCCGATCACCACGGCATCAAACTCTCTGATTGGCAAACTCATTTACACACCCCACACCACAACAAAGCCATAAATCGCATACCACAACAGCGCCACGACAATCACAAACTGCAACAACAGGCGGGTTGGCAGCGATTTAACGTAGTCTGTTAATACCTGCCACATCCCAATCCAGCCGTGGATCAGAATAGAGAACAGCGTCAGCAGCGTGAACACTTTGGTGAAGGCAGAAGCGAAGAAGCCACGCCACAGGTCATAGGTCAGCGTGTCTCTCATCACTACGAAACCGAGGATGTAAACGATGTAAAGAGTAATGAGAATTGCAGTTGCCCGCAGCAGCAGCCAGTCCTGAATGCCGTTGCGACCCAACGCGGATGCATTGCTTACCATACGAGGACTCCCGCCAGAATTGCCAGCACGACAGTGATCACAAAAGTGATATGAGCTGAGCGCTTACCAACCTGCAGCGTTTCAGCCAGATAACCAAAATCCATCAACATATGACGAATCCCGCTCACCGCGTGATAGGCCAGCGCAGTCAGGATGCCCCACATGATGAACTTCGCGAAGAAGCCATCCATAATGGACGCAGCATGCTGGAAACCTTCAGGAGAGGAGAGAGAGAGACCGAGCAGCCACAGCAGGATGCCTATGGCAACCAGGGTGATTACGCCGGAGACGCGGTGAAGAATGGACGATATTGCAGTAACGGGAAACCGGATCGTCGAGAGATCCAAGTTGACAGGTCTTTGTTTTTTCACGGTTTTGCCCACACAGCCTTTTTTATTTTGCTTCCTCCGGACCTGAGGCGGAGTCTAATCACAACGCGTGGCAGACTTTAACCGTCACCAAAAAAGCAACATCCAGTGTTAAGTGACGCGGTAATAAACGCTGGGTGGCTCCTGGTGTCAGGGTGTTCCGGAGACCTGGCGGAAGTATAAGAGGATCACATTCTGATTACAATTCCCCTACAAACTCTTTGGTATATTTTGGGTAGAACAGTGATCGGACTCACGATTTTCACAATTGATACAATTTTAATTATCTGATTTGACAATAGTTCAACAATTCAGTTACAAACTAAGCCTGTAAATTCCTATGATGCACAAAAGTTATGGGGATACACTTTCCCCTAAGCGCAAGTTATGTAACATTGCGATAATGAGCATTAAAAAGCATCAGGTTATTGGTTACCAAGAAGTTATATCCTGACCGGATCTTTAACAACCGCGATATGCAGCATGTCCATGGCTCACCGGTTCCTTCCTGGAACGCGCCGCTCACTCTGTACCCTGCACCCGCTTCACCCCTGCAGAGTGACATTGTGCAGTTTTGCCAACCGCAACATGAACGCGTTTCAGGTGTCTAAAGATCCTTACCTACATAAGGCGCTATGGAGACGAAAATGACAGATAAAAAAGTAACGCTAACCCTGCAAGATGGAACATCTGTAGAGCTGGACGTGCTGAAGGGCACGCTGGGCCAGGATGTGGTTGATGTCCGCGCTCTGGGTTCAAGTGGCCTGTTCACCTTCGATCCCGGTTTCACTTCTACAGCGTCCTGCGAATCTAAAATCACCTTCATCGATGGTGATGAAGGCATCCTGCTGCATCGTGGTTTCCCGATTTCTGAGCTGGCCACCCACTCTAACTATCTGGAAGTCTGTTACATCCTGCTGAATGGTGAAGCGCCCGATCAGAAGCAGTTCGAGGAGTTCCGTACCACCGTTACCCGCCACACGATGATTCATGAGCAGATTACCCGTCTGTTCCACGGCTTCCGTCGTGACTCTCACCCGATGGCAGTAATGTGCGGTGTGACCGGCGCACTGGCAGCGTTTTACCACGATTCACTGGATGTAAACATTGAGCGCCATCGTGAAATCGCGGCATTCCGTCTGCTTTCGAAGATGCCGACCATGGCGGCAATGTGTTACAAATATTCTATTGGCCAGCCTTTTGTCTATCCGCGCAATGATCTCTCTTATGCGGGTAACTTCCTGCACATGATGTTCGCCACGCCGTGCGAAGAGTACAAAGTTAATCCGGTACTGGAACGCGCAATGGACCGCATTCTGATCCTGCATGCGGACCATGAGCAGAACGCCTCAACTTCGACCGTCCGTACCGCGGGTTCAAGCGGCGCGAATCCGTTTGCCTGTATCGCGGCGGGTATCGCCTCCCTGTGGGGACCGGCGCACGGTGGTGCCAACGAAGCGACTCTGCGTATGCTGGAAGAGATCAGCACCGTTGAGCACATTCCGGAGTTTGTGAAACGCGCCAAAGACAAGAATGACTCTTTCCGTCTGATGGGCTTTGGTCACCGCGTTTACAAAAACTACGATCCACGTGCGACCGTGATGCGTGATACCTGCCATGAAGTCCTGAACGAGCTGGGTATGAAGGATGACCTGCTGGAAGTGGCGATGGAGCTGGAACACATTGCGCTGAACGACCCCTACTTCATCGAGCGTAAACTCTATCCAAACGTGGACTTCTACTCCGGTATTATCCTGAAAGCGATGGGGATTCCTTCCTCCATGTTTACGGTGATCTTCGCGATGGCCCGTACCGTTGGCTGGATCGCACACTGGAAAGAAATGCACGACGAAGGCATGAAGATTGCCCGTCCGCGCCAGCTTTACACCGGTTATACCGAGCGCGAATTCAGCTCTCAGCTGAAGAAGTAAGATTCGGTCGATAGCGGAGAGAAATTTCCGCTCAGACAATTGGCCTGTATAGGGGTGAAGCTGGCCGCAACGAATAAGTTCAACGCGCAGGAAACACGGTCAGAAGAGGAAAGCGTCTCGCGCCAGGGATGGCGCGGGCCGACCATGTCATGGATGACGGCTTTAGCGTCTTTCCGATCTGACCGTGTTTCCTGAGCAGGCTCGGTCTTACAGCTGCCTGTTTCTACCCTCACCCGCTCCTTTCTATCTCTGGCAACCCGGACACCAGTAAAACGGCCGTGACGACAGCGTACCTTTCTCAACCAGCGTGCCACAGCGCCGGCACTTCTTACCCTGCCGATGAAAAACTTCAAACTGAAACGCCGCTTCCTCATGATATTTTTTCATGGTGCCCCGCATCCGGTAGGCGTGACGCGGCACCGAAAGCAGCGCCTCGCTGAATGCCGTCAGCTGATCCTCACTCAGGTCCTGTGCCCGATGGTATGGCAGCAGCTGCGCCAGCCAGAGAATTTCAGCGCGCAGGTAGTTACCCAGCCCGGCCAGAAACGCCTGATCCAGCAGCAGACCGCTGAACTGCCGACGACGGAAACGAGGCGACAGCAGCCGCTCGCGCACCTCTTCCACAGTCAGCGCACTGCTCAGCACATCCGGGCCGATACGATTCAGAAATGGGTGCGCCGCCAGGGTATCGGCATTGAGCAGTTCAATATCGGAGGCGCTGTAGAGCAGAATCGCTTTACCTGCCGTCGCCAGCCGCACCCGCAGCTGGCGGGTAGTGTTGAGTTCGGTATCGGGTTTCACAATCCGCCAGATGCCATAGAGCTGGTTATGGCTGTAAAGTGTCAGGCCATTGCTGAAATGTGTCAGCAGCGCCTTGCCTCGCGTTTCAATCGCCTGCACCTGCTCACCAATCAACGCCGGCTCATAGGTCTTGAGCTGCGGAAATGCGAACCACGCTTCTGTTAACGGCTGCCCCACAATGGCGGCTTCGAGCTTATCCGCCACGCGGCGGATTTCCGGTCCTTCAGGCATCGTTCATCCTCTTAGTGGGTGGCACCGCCAGCCTGTTTAATGTCGTCACCGGTTTCCAGCGTGACCCGTACGGCGATTTCCAGCGCCTGAATAATGGTCGCCAGCGCCATGCTCGGCGCGCCGGGGTGCTGCGCCGCCTGTTCAGGCAGATAAGGAATATGGATAAAGCCGCCCCGCGCCGGGCTCTCCTGCTGCTGAAGCCAGTGCAGCAGGCCGTACATCACCCGGTTACAGGTAAAGGTGCCCGCCGTCTGCGACACTGACGCCGGAATGCCCGCCTCCCGTAAAGCAGAGACGACCGCTTTAATCGGCAGCCGCGAAAAATAGGCGGCCGGACCGCCAGCCACCACCGGTTCATCGACTGGCTGATGCCCGCTGTTATCCGGGATACGGGCGTCATCAACATTGATACCGATACGCTCGACGGTAATGTCGCTGCGACCGCCCGCCTGCCCCACGGAGAGCACCGCATCCGGATTGATTTCCGTCAGCGCCTGATTCAGCACGCCAAGGACCTCACGGAAGACCACGGGCAACTGGCGGATGACGATCTTCGCTCCGCCAATCTCTTTGCCCTCCAGCCTCTGCACCGCTTCCCAGGATGGATTAATCGTTTCACCGCCAAAAGGCTCAAAGGCCGTTATCAGGACCGTTTTCATGCTGCCTCACAGAAACATCAGGAAATAGAGCAGAAAAATATTAACGATTAACAGTAGCACACCGGTTGGGATCTGAGCCCTGATCACCGCGTTTCGGTCAGGCAACTCCAGCAGCGCCGCCGGGACAATATTAAAATTGGCCGCCATCGGCGTCATCAGCGTGCCACAGTAGCCGGAGAACATCCCAATCGCCGCCATCACCGCCGGGTTGCCGCCGTGCTGCAACACCAGAATCGGGATACCGACGCCTGCGGTAATAATCGGAAATGCGGCGAAGGCGTTGCCCATGATCATCGTTAACAGCGCCATGCCCACGGCATAAACGATGACCGCAATCAGTCGATTGTCTACCGCCAGCCAGGTCTGGGTCAGATGCGAAATCGCGCTGCCGACACCGGCGCTGGTAAACAGCAGCCCCAGCGTGGCGAGGATCTGCGGCAGGATAAAGGCCCAGCCTATCGAATCCAGCAAGCGGCGGGTCTCCTGCATCGACTGCACCGGTTTTTCGTGGGTCAGTTTCAGAGCCACCAGCCAGCCCGCCACACAGCCGACCATCATCGAAAAGAGCGTCACCAGCGTCGCGTGATTGCCCGGTCCGAATACCGAATCCTGCAAGCCGGGAATGTGGTTAAACGCCAGCACGCCAACCACGGTGACCACCGGAATCGCCAGCGCGGGCAGGAAGAGTTTATTGCGCAGACGCTGCGCACTGGCCTGCTTCTCCTCTTCGCTGCGCTGATGATAGCGGCCCAGCCGGACGCCACCCAGGCCCGCAATCAGCGCCATAATCACCACGACGACCCCGACCGCGATGTGCAGCGTGCGGGTGCCTGCCGCCGCCGAGCCCATCCCCAGGCTCAGCAGATCCGCCGTCCAGTCACCGATAAGAAATATCAGGCCATACAATGCCCAGAACAGGCCGGTCGTCAGACGGCGCGGATTCGCGCTGTCACGCCAGGAGAGTATCGCCACCACCAGCAGCAGGATGCCTGCCAGCCACATCAGATACTGTTGCTGGAACATTATGCACCTCCTTTGGCTTTCAGCGCCTGACCGTTGAGCCGCTGCAGCTCACGCGCCAGCTGGCGGTCCAGCCGGACCAGGCGGGCCGAGTGGATCAGGAACGCGGCCACGGCGGTCGGGATGCCCCACAGCGCGATGTGCAGCGGTTCGGTCTGAATACCAGCGGACTCCTGCATGAAGTTATGCATGAAGATAATCGCGCCAAAGGCGACGAAGATATCCTCGCCAAAGAACAGGCCCACGTTGTCGGTTGCCGCCGACATCGCGCGCAGCCGATGGCGCAATTCAGGCGTAATCTCGCCGTAGCGGTTTTCTGTCGCGCCTTCTGCCATCGGCGCCAGCAGCGGGCGCACCATCTGCGGATGGCCGCCAAGGCTGGTCAGGCCCAGCGCGGCGGTGATTTCGCGCACAAACAGATAGACGATCAGCAGACGGCCAGCAGTGGCTGTTTTAATCTGCGCAATCCATGCCTGAGCCCGCTCTTTCAGCCCGTGACGCTCCAGCAGGCCAATCACCGCCAGCGGCAGCAGCAGGATCAGCGGCAGGTTACGGGTGTTAAGAAAACCCGCGCCCAGCTTTTCCAGAATGTCTGCCAGCGGCATCATGGCGGCCAGCCCGGTGACAAATCCGGCAATAATCACCACCAGCACCGGATTAAAACGTAATACGAAGCCGATTACGATGGCGGCAATGCCCAGTAACGGCCAGAGATTGACTGCACTCTCCATGCTTTTCCCCTCAGAGTGAAAAACCCGGCATAAGCCGGGTTAAAGATGATTATTCAGTCACTGGTGACGCGAATCTGCTGACGGGTAAACGCCTCACATAACTGCTGCGCAAACTGCAGCGCATGCGCGCCGTCGCCATGCAGGCAGACGGTCTGTGCGTTCACTGCCACCCATTCTCCCGTGATACTTTTTACCCTGCCCTGCTGCACCATCGTCAGCGTCTGATCGATCGCCTGCTGCTCATCTTCAATCAGCGCGCCGGGTTCACTACGCGGCACCAGCGCGCCGGAACGGAGATAGCCACGATCGGCAAAAACCTCTTCCCGCGTGCGCAAGCCGTAGTGGGCTGCGGCACGAATCGATTCGCTACTAGCCAGCCCTACCAGGATCAGCTGATTATCGACCGCACGGATGGCACGGGCGATCGCGTCAGCCAGCACCGGATCCGCTGCGGCCTGGTTGTACAGCATCCCGTGCGGCTTAACATGAACCAGCCGCGCACCTTCGCTTTCTGCCAGCGCCTTCAGCGCCCCGACCTGGTAGATCATCTGGGCGTAGACCGTTTCCGGCGGAAGCTGCATGGCGCTGCGGCCAAAGTTCTCCCGGTCGGGAAAGGCGGGATGCGCCCCAATCGCGACACCGGCAGCCTGCGCCCAGCGCACCGACTGCAGCATGGTCTGTGCATCACCGGCGTGAAAACCACAGGCGATATTGGCCGAACTCACCCGTTGCAGTAGCGCCTGGTCGCTGGCGCAGCCCTCGCCCAGGTCGGCATTTAAATCAATCTTCATTGAGTCCCCACATCATCTGATCCAGTGCGCGCTGCTGATGCTGACGCGCCAGCATCGCGTCCGGCAGGGTGCAGTGAATAAAGTGAATTGGCTCACCCAGCCGGATTTGCGCCAGGTGATAGAGATCGGCTTCGATGACCGACGCGATACGCGGATAGCCGCCGGTGGTCTGTGCATCGGCCATCAGCACAATAGGCTGTCCGTTGGGCGGCACCTGAATCACGCCCGGCATCACCCCGTGTGACAGCAGTTCACGCGGGCTTTCACGCTCAAGTTTGCGGCCCTCCAGCCGGTAGCCCATACGGTTGCTCTGCGGGCTGAGCTTCCACCCCGTACGCCAGAAAGCCTGCTGCGCTTCGCGGCTGAATTCGTGATACTCAGGGCCAGGCAGTGCGCGAATGCGGTTGCCCCAGAGCAGTTGCCGCACGCCAGCCTGACGGTCGAACTGGCGCGTCGGTTTACCCAGCGGCAGATGATCGCCATCCCGCAGGATGCGTCCATGAAATCCGCCAAACTGCGCTTTAAGGTCGGTGCTGGCAGACCCCAGCATGGCAGGGATAGCAAAACCGCCCTGCACCGCCAGATAGCTGCGCATGCCGCGCAGCGGCATCGCCAGCGACAGGACCTGGCCCCGCTTCACCGGGGTACGCCAGCCCGTCCAGACCGGCTTATCGTCAAGCTGCGCCTGACACCCTGCCCCCGTCAGTGCAAACCAGCCGTCGCGGGTAAACTCGGCTCTGAACTGGCCAAGCACGATCTCCAGCACAGCGCTGTCCGGGGCATTGCCCACCAGCATGTTAGCGGTCAGCATCGCGGGCTGATCCAGAACGCCGCCCGGACTGATCCCGAACTGACGCCAGCCGTAGCGTCCCGCATCCTGAAGAGTGGCGGCCAGACCGGCGCGCAGAATGTTTAACATACGCCCTCCTGCTGTGGCACAAAGCGCACGCGGTCGCCGGGACGGAGCAGAACGGGCGGTTGCCGTTGCGGATCAAACAGCGCCGTGCGCGTCTGGCCAATCAGCTGCCAGCCACCTGGTGAGGCGAGCGGGTAGACGCCGGTCTGGCTGCCGCCAATACCTACCGATCCGGCAGGCACACTGACTCTGGGTTCCGCCCGGCGCGGCGTGTGCAGACGCGGATCCAGCCCGCCAAGGTAGGGAAATCCAGGCTGGAAGCCGATAAAGAAGACGACATATTCGCTGCTGCTGTGCAGCTCCACGACCTGACGGGGCGTCAGCCCGGCCTGGTCTGCCACAACCGCGAGATCGGGCCCCGCCTCGCCGCCGTAAATCACCGGAATCGCGACCTGACGTGACTCTGGCAGCTGCGCGTCGCTCTCTTCCCACCAGCGTTGCAGCCGTTCGATGGCGTCCAGCGCATTCTGCTGGGGGTCGCGCAGGATCAGCGTGATGTTGTTCATGCCGGGGATCACCTCCAGCACGCTATCATACGATTGCAGCCGCTGGTTCAGTCCCCAGATACGCTGCTGACTCTCCAGCGAAACCGGCGGTTCCAGCTCCAGCACGACAGCGCGTTCTCCCAATAAATAACATCGTGCTCGTTGCAACAGCTACCTCCCGCGTGGTTGAAATCGCGCCAGGCCGATCGGGTACATAGCCCGGATCCGCCCCTTGCTTATCGACTTAAAGCAAATAGTTATGCGAAAGTGACAGAGATGTGTCAACCGATTTCAGTCCTGCGCAGGCGCGCAGGACCGGGAGGAGGGTCAGGCGGGATTGGGGATATCGATGAAGGTAACGTCCAGATCGTGATGCTGCGCCAGCCACTCGCCCAGTGCTTTTACGCCGCCCCGTTCGGTGGCGTGGTGGCCCGCAGCAAAGAAATGTATACCCTGCTCGCGCGCGCTGTGGATGGTCTGCTCAGAGACTTCGCCGGTAATATAGGCATCGACACCCGCAGCGGCAGCCTGGTCGATAAAGCCCTGTCCGCCACCGCTGCACCAGGCGATGCGACGGATTAGCGCAGGCGCGTTGTCACCACAATGCAGTGGCTCACGACCGAGCCGCTCAGCGATACGGCGGGCCAGCTGCTCGCCAGCGATCGGCTCGGCCAGTTCACCGTGGAACACCAGCGGCATCACTTCGCCCCGTACCTCAATGTCCAGCAGCCTGGCCAGCTGAGCGTTGTTGCCCAGTTCAGGATGCGCGTCGAGCGGCAGATGCCAGCCGTAGAGGTTGATATCGTTAGCCAGCAGGGTGCGCAGTCGACGGCGCTTCATGCCTTTTATCACGGCAGGCTCGCTTTTCCAGAAATAGCCGTGATGCACGATGATCGCATCGGCCTGACGGGCTGCCGCCTCATCCAGCAGCGCCTGACAGGCAGTGACGCCGGTGACGATGGTTTTAATCTCACTGCGTCCCTCGACCTGCAGCCCGTTGGGGGCATAATCGCTGAAGCTGCGGCTGTCGAGGTGCTGATTAATCAGCCTCTCAAGTTCGTAATGGTTCATACAGGCTCCTTCGAAGCCTCAGGCGTCGCTTTTTGCGCGCTCAAAGGCGTCTAATGTCTTTTTACGTGCTGCCTTATGATCCACGATTGGTGACGGATAATCGAGTTTCTTCTTATGCTTCTCCGCCCACTGATGCGGCTCATGAATATCACTGTCGGGAACATCAGCCAGCTCTGGCAGATAGTGGCGAATAAATTCCCCCTGCGGATCGAAACGCTCGCCCTGAGTGGTCGGATTAAAAATACGAAAATAGGGGGCCGCGTCTGTGCCGGTCGAAGCGGCCCACTGCCAGCCGCCATTATTTGCGGCCAGATCGCCATCAATCAACTGCTGCATGAAGTAGCGTTCGCCTTCACGCCAGTCAACCAGCAGATCTTTAACCAGGAAACTGGCCGTGATCATTCGCAGACGATTGTGCATCCAGCCCAGCTGGTTCATCTGACGCATAGCCGCATCCACAATTGGAAAACCGGTTTTACCTGCTTTCCAGGCGTCAAAGTGAGCCTTGTTTTTCTGCCACTCAACATGGCGTGTCCAGTCAACAAACGGCTGATGGCGGCAGAGCGATGGATAGGCGACCAGCAGATGGCGGTAAAACTCACGCCAGATCAGCTCGTTCAGCCAGGTAAACGCTTTGCCGTTCTCCAGTGCATCAGGATGCTCGTGCAGGACACGATGCAGACACTGACGAGGTGACAGTACGCCTGTCGACAGATAAACAGAGAGACGGCTGGTCGCGTCCAGCGCGGGCTGATCGCGCTTTGCCGGATAGTCGATCACCGGCTTGCCCGCGAAATGGCGCAGCTTTTTCAGTGCGGCCTCTTCGCCAGGCGGAAACAGTTTTTCATCGAATGCTTCACTGGGGCACTTAAAGGCCGGAATCCGGGTGGTTTTCAGCGGCGCGCCCTCGCGCGCTTTCGGTGCAGGCACGCACTCCGGCAATCCCTGCTGCAGACGGCGGACGAAAGCTTTGCTGAACGGCGTAAAGACTTTGTACATCGAGCGATCGCCGCTCTGCACACTGCCTGGCGGCAGCAGCAGGCTGTCGTCGAAGCCCTGACAGGTGACACCGGCCTCATTGAGCCGCTTTTCGGCCTCCGCGTCGCGCTCACGCTCGTTTACTTCATACTGATAGTTGTAAAAGAGCTGGTCGACCTTGTGCTGGTCACAAAACTTTAACAGCGCATCGACGCTGTCGCTAAAGGCTTTGCACGCCCTGTAATGCAGTTCAATGCCGCGTTCGGCCAGAGCGCCCTGCACCGCCGTCAGGCTGGCATGAATAAATGCCGCCTGCTTTGGCGACATGTCATGCTGCTGCCACTGCTCAGGGGTCGCAAGGAAAAGCGCAATCACTGTTGCCTTGCTGTCACGGCAGGCGGCATGCAGCGCAAGGTTATCATTAATGCGTAAATCATTACGCAGCCAGACCAGATGGGTGGTCATACGCCTCCTGAATTACTGTCCATAGCGTAAGCGCAAGGCTTCGGGATAAGGGTCAAAGTAGCGTTGCTGAGCCAGCCAGGGATGCGGAAACTCGGCCATGTAGTGCTTGAGAATCGTGATCGGCACAAGCAGAGGCTGCGTCCCCTGACGATAGCGGTCAATCAGCGTCGCCAGCTCCTGACGCTGGGGTGAACTGAGCTGACGGCGGAAGTAGCCCTGCACATGCATCAGCACGTTAGTATGGTTACGACGTGAAGCCGGTCGCGACATCAGTGCCATCATGCGGTTGCGATATTCAAAGGCGAAAGCATCCAGTGATTCCCACTGGCTCATTGAGGCGACAAATGGCCCCAGCTCACGATATTTTTCCTGGGAGTGGGCCAGCATCATCAGCTTATAGCGGCTGTGGAAGGCAATCAGTTTGTGACGGGTCAGGCCGCTTTCCCACATCTCGTTGAACTCATGCAGCGCGCAGATGCGACCAATAAAGTTTTCGCGCAGTGCGGGATCATGCAGACGGCCATCCTCTTCCAGCGGCAGCCAGGGCATCTCACGCTGAAGGAATTCGGCAAAAATGCCCATGCCGACTTTACGATTATTGTTGTTGTCAGGCTCATAAACCCGTACCCGCTCCATGCCACAGCTGGGGGATTTGGCGCACAGGATATAGCCTGAGAGATGATGCAGCGATTTCACCCGTTCGGCAGACCAGGCACGCATCTCTTTCGTTACTTCTTCACCGCCATCTTTGCTGAAACAGAGATGCAGTTCGTCATCATCCTGTTTTACCAGACGTAACGCCGGGCGCGGTGTAGGCAAACCGATCGCCATTTCCGGGCAGATCGGTTCAAAGCGGACAAATGGGGTAAGATCCTGAGTCGCAAAAGTAAGACGTTTATGACCGCCATCAAACCTGACGCTGTCGCCAAGCAGACACGCACTGATTCCAACGGGGATTTTTTTGCCCATACTTGTACAACCTCCAAAATCTTGTAGAGGTTTAAGTGTAGCGCAAAAGTGACAGGAATAAAGCCCGATTGCGCAGATCCGTATCGCTTATTCTCAGGAAAAACGCAAAAAAAAACCCGGTCAGCAGACCAGGCTTTTCTCGCACTTGCAGACAGGCAGATTACCAGAACGCGCCACCGCCAGCTTCAGATTGTGCCAGCCAGACCGGTTTGGCACTGGTTTTGCACCAGATGCGGTGCAGATAACTGTAAAAACGTGCTCTGTCCTGACGAAATATCATCACAGGCAGAGCGGATACGCCAAAAAGAATGACCAGCGTACGCCGTGCGATAATTTTATAGCGTGGATAGGCCTGATACATGGTTTCTCCTCCCGGCAATACTAAGTCTGTGAATGTGATCTGTGTCTGATTTTACGCCAGACTGTGCAATTCTTCTACACCTCTGACCACTTCTTTTAAGCGCTTTTTGCCTGTCAGTACTGCGCATCGTGTTAAACAAGAAATAAGTTATTGACGGGTTACAGCCGGGTTTAAAAACGTCGGCTGCTAAGCACGCGGACGACAGCCTGAAATATTGGTAGAGTAACGCTTCGCTCCCCACCTAAGGCAGGTAATGCGTGGCTACGGTTTTAATCGTTGAAGATGAGAAAGAGATCCGCCGCTTTGTCCGGCTGGCACTGGAAAATGAAGATCTGAGAGTGGCAGATGCCGACACGCTGCAGCGCGGGCTGATCGAAGCGGCGACCCGTAAGCCCGATTTAGTGATCCTCGATCTTGGCCTGCCGGATGGCGATGGAACCGATTTTATTCGCGACCTGCGCCAGTGGAGCGCGATACCTGTCATCGTACTGTCGGCGCGCACTGACGAGCAGGACAAAATCGCTGCGCTGGATGCGGGAGCAGATGACTATCTGACCAAACCTTTTGGCATTGGTGAACTGCTGGCGCGTGTCCGGGTCGCGCTACGCCGCCACAGCCGCCCGCAGCCGGATGCCAGAATCCATTTTGCTGACGTCAGCGTCGATCTCGCAGCACGCCGGGTACAGCGCGGCGACAGCGAGATCCATCTCACGCCAATCGAATTTCGTTTGTTGAGCATTCTGCTTAACAACGCCGGCAAGGTGCTGACACAACGGCAGCTGCTGAGCCAGGTCTGGGGACCCAATGCGGTGGAACATAGCCACTATCTGCGGATTTATATGGGACATCTGCGGCAGAAGCTGGAAGCAAACCCCACCCAGCCCGCCCATCTGCTGACTGAAACCGGCATTGGCTATCGCTTTATGCCATAAAAAAAGGCGCCAGCGGCGCCTTTTTCTGCCTGATCGATCAGGCGTTTTTCAGCACTTCGCTGACAATTTCTACCGCTTCTTTCTCGATCTGCGCGCGATGTTCCGCGCCAAGGAAACTTTCACAGTAGATCTTATAAGCGTCTTCGGTACCTGACGGACGGGCAGCAAACCAGCCATTTTCCGTCATCACTTTCAGGCCGCCAATCGATGCACCATTACCCGGTGCCGCAGTCAGACGCGCGGTGATAGGATCGCCCGCCAGGGTATCCGCGCTCACCATCTCCGGAGACAGCTTCGACAGCGCGGCTTTCTGCGCAGAGGTGGCTGACGCCTGCAGACGATTGTAGCTCGGTGCGCCAAAGCGTGCGGCCAGTTCGTCGTAATGCTCCTGCGGATTCTTACCCGTAACCGCCGTAATTTCCGCCGCCAGCAGACACATGATGATGCCATCTTTGTCAGTTGACCATGGCGTGCCGTCGAAGCGCAGGAAGGAAGCGCCTGCACTCTCTTCGCCACCGAAACCGAAGCTGCCGTCATACAGACCATCAACGAACCACTTGAAGCCAACCGGGACTTCGACCAGCTTGCGGCCGATGTCGTTGACCACACGGTCAATCATGGCGCTGGACACCAGCGTTTTGCCGACAGCAACATCCTGGCCCCACTGTGGACGGTGCTGGAACAGGTAGTTGATCGCTACAGCCAGATAGTGGTTTGGATTCATCAGACCCGCCGGGGTCACAATGCCGTGGCGGTCATAATCGGGATCGTTACCGAACGCCAGATCGAACTTGTCACGGTATGCCAGCAGGCCGGCCATGGCGCTCTCGGAGGAGCAGTCCATGCGCACGACGCCATCTTTATCCAGGTGCATAAAGCGGAAGGTCTGATCGACCGCATCATTCACCAGCGTCAGATCCAGCTTGTAGTGCTCAGCAATACGCTGCCAGTAAGCAATACCCGAACCACCGAGGGGATCAACGCCCAGCTTCAGACCAGCTTTCTGAATCGCCGGGAAGTCGATGATCTCCGCCAGACCTTCAACATAAGGCTGGATCAGATCTTTCTCGACCACATGACCGCTGGCCAGCGCCTGCTCCAGAGGCAGACGTTTCACCTCCTGCAGGCCCGCTTTCATCAGCTGATTCGCACGATCTTCTACAACTTTCGTGACGTTGGTATCAGCCGGGCCGCCGTTCGGTGGGTTGTACTTGATGCCGCCATCTTCCGGTGGGTTGTGTGACGGCGTAATGACGATACCGTCAGCCAGCGCGCCACCCGCTTTATTGTGCTCAAGAATCGCATTTGAGATCGCAGGGGTTGGCGTGTAGCCGTTGTCCTGCTGCACAATCACATCGACGCCGTTTGCCGCCAGCACTTCCAGCACCGACAGCATCGCCGGTTCTGACAGTGCATGGGTGTCTTTACCGACGTAGCAGGGTCCGGTAATGCCGTTCTTTTTGCGCTCTTCGGCAATAGCCTGCGCGATCGCCAGAATGTGCATCTCATTGAAGCTCTGACGCCCTGCGCTGCCGCGATGGCCAGAGGTGCCAAACTTCACCGCATGTTCCGGGTTCGCCACATCGGGCTTCAGGACATAATATTGTGACGTTAACTGTGCAACATTAATCAAATCGCTCTGCTGGGCGGGTTGCCCGGCACGTGGGTGATTGGCCATTGGCGCTGCTCCCTGACGCTTATGTTTTTAGAGGGTGCCGCAAACTTTCTCGGTCAGTTCCGCAGGGAACTGCATCGAGAGCATGATGTGTTCGATCATGCTGCATTTACGACCCGTGTTGGTATTGGTGATGACCCAGTACGGTGTGCCGGGCACATGCTTCGGCTTAGTATGGGTGCCATTCTGTAACAGCGTATGCTCGTCACCGGCAAAGTAGACGCGGGTGCGGCCCTGCAGAGAGGCAGTGGCTTCAGCAAAGGCTGTGGTGTCGAGACGATAGAGCGTTGACAGGACAAGCATAAAGCGATTCACCGCCCGCTTCTGCTCCGCATATTCATCGGAGAGCAGCAGCTCACGCATCGCGCGAACACGATCCTGCGGGCGCGAACCCACAGACACAGGCTGAGACTCTTTCGCTGCCTCTTTTGAAACGGCCTGCGCAGGCGATGCACTGACCGTCTGACCGGCTGTAAACTTCAGCATGCGGCGCAGAATGTCGGATGCGCTTTCACCAATATGCTGCGTGTGGCTGGCGATATACCGGTAGAGCTCTTCGTCAACTTCGATCGTTTTCATCTTATTCCGTACGGTTCTTTCTCATGACAGAACCACCTGTTTCCTGAAAAGCCCTGAGTATAGCCAGGCGATTCAAAGGATGTGTGGGTTCTAACATCAGGATTATAAAGTTAAATTCAGGCGGGTTGTTAGTAATCAAACGGTTTACGGGCAAAAGTCAGAATATGTCCTAATGCCGCCGGAACCGGCGCGCCTGAAAAGGTGAAACCATGATAACCTAAGCTCAGGTCTCAAACTTAAGAACTTTGCTATGATTTTGAACGCCCGTCTGCAAACTGAACAATCTTCTGCTGATTCCCTGCCAATCCTGCTTATTCACGGTCTGTTTGGCAGTCTGGATAACCTTGGCGTGCTGGCGCGCGGGCTGAAAGATGCCGGCCCGCTGCTGCAGGCAGATGTCCGTAACCATGGCCTTTCCCTCCGTTCCGACGAGATGAACTACGCTGTAATGGCACAGGATATGGTTGACACACTGGATGCTCATGGCATTGACCGCGTCGCCGTCATCGGTCACTCAATGGGTGGCAAAATCGCCATGACCATGAGCGCATTAATACCAGACCGCATCGAGCGACTTGTGATGATTGACATCGCACCGGTGGATTATCAGACCCGCCGCCACGACGACATCTTTGCTGCTATTCGTGCTGTGACGGCTGCGGGCGTCACACTGCGCAGCGAGGCGGCGCGGATCATGCGTACGCTGATTGACGAAGAGGGCATCATCCAGTTCCTGCTGAAGTCGTTTCACGAGGGCGAATGGCGCTTTAACGTGCCGGTACTGTGGGACAACTACGCCACGATTTCTGGCTGGCAGCCGGTGCCCGCCTGGCCGCATCCGGCGCTGTTCATTCGCGGCGGAGACTCCAGCTATCTGGACAATCGCTATCGCGATGCCCTGCTTCAGCAGTTTCCGGCTGCGCAGGCGCACGTCATCGGTGGCGCTGGCCACTGGGTTCATGCGGAAAAACCTGATGCTGTTCTGCGCACGGTTCGCCGATTTTTTGCGCTTTAAAAGCAAATAGATGGCGGTAAAGGTTTAGGATTGGCGTCGGGCGTAAGCGTGAAGTATGATGTCGCGCTAAAATTTTGCCGCAGGTCAGTTTTTCTGCGGCAGCGGCCAATAATTTATAATCTGCGCGGTGAGTATCTGACACCCGCACCCATTCAGTTTTACTAAGCCATGGCAAAAGAACAGACTGACCGTACGACGCTCGATCTCTTTGCTGATGAGCGTCGCCCGGGTCGACCCAAAACCAGTCCGCTTTCGCGTGATGAACAGTTGCGCATCAACAAGCGTAATCAGCTGAAACGCGATAAAGGGCGCGGGCTTCGTCGTGTCGAGCTGAAAATGAACAGTGAAGCCGTCGATGCACTCAATACGCTGGCAGAACAGCGCAACCTCAGCCGCAGCGAACTGATCGAACAGATGCTGCTGGCCCAGCTCAAACTGGATTAACGCGGGCGAATCGCACGCAGGAGCAAATGTCGAGGCTTTAACCGTTCCGCGGGTTTGTCTCGTCTGCTATTATTTGCTGAATTGTGCTGCGGCACACATCTCATCATCAGGATTTAAGAGGTTATTTTACTCATGGCACTCGTAGGCATCTTCTTTGGCAGCGATACCGGCAACACCGAAAACATTGCAAAAATGATCCAGAAACAGCTGGGTAAAGACGTTGCAGAAGTGCATGACATCGCGAAAAGTACAAAAGAAGATCTGGAAGCGTTTGATATCCTGCTGCTGGGTATTCCGACCTGGTATTACGGTGAAGCACAGTGTGACTGGGACGACTTCTTCCCGACGCTGGAAGAGATTGATTTCAATGGTAAACTGGTTGCGCTGTTCGGCTGCGGCGACCAGGAAGATTATGCAGAGTATTTCTGTGACGCGATGGGCACCATCCGCGACATCATCGAGCCTCATGGTGCGGTAATTGTTGGCCACTGGCCGACCGAAGGCTACCATTTTGAAGCATCAAAAGGTCTGGCTGATGATAAACACTTCCTGGGACTGGCCATCGACGAAGATCGCCAGCCGGAACTGACCAGCCAGCGCGTTGAGCAGTGGGTTAAGCAGATTTTTGATGAACTGCAGCTGAAAGAGATTCTGGAAGCCTGATCCTGCATGCCTCAATGTGAGCGCCAGCTCACATTGAGGCAATGGAAATTCCTATAGAAATAATAGCCACATTTTTTTAACTTTCTCCGTTTAATCTGTAGAATACCCGCATCGATCTTCCGCGTATTTTATCAGGCGTGATGATGAAGCGATGGTCAAACAGACTCTGCCAGAATCCTCCCCGGCCCGGTGACGAATCCCCTTTAGCCCATGACGATTCAGGCACGCCCTCTGGTTTTCATTTCATCGCTTCAGCTCTATAATGAGACGCAAATGAGAATAAGCACAGATCGACATTCAAGGCGACACGCCACAAAAGTGATATTAGTAACAGGACAAAATCCGCATGACTGACAACAACACCGCATTAAAGAAGGCTGGCCTGAAAGTGACACTGCCCAGACTAAAAATTCTGGAAGTGCTTCAGGAACCTGAGTGCCATCACGTCAGTGCGGAAGATTTGTACAAACGCCTGATCGACATCGGTGAAGAAATTGGCCTGGCTACCGTTTACCGCGTTCTGAATCAGTTCGATGATGCAGGTATTGTCACGCGCCATAACTTTGAAGGTGGCAAATCTGTCTTTGAACTGACGCAGCAGCATCACCATGATCACCTGATCTGCCTGGATTGCGGCAAAGTTATCGAGTTCAGCGATGAATCAATCGAAACGCGTCAGCGCGAAATTGCGACCCGTCATGGCATCAAGCTGACCAACCACAGCCTCTATCTTTATGGCCACTGCACCGTGGGCGACTGCCGGGAAAACGAAAATCTGCACGACCAGTAATTCCTGGGTGATGTGAAATATAAAAACCGGTGAATGCACCGGTTTTTTTTTCGTACGTCCGTTCTGCTGCGATATCAGGCGACCAGTGTCTCCTGCAGATAACGCCAGCGCGGGATCGTACTGCTGCAGTCCAGAATGGCCAGAGCGATACGGCTCTGATTATTGCCGTTCAGCATCTGCATCTCGCGATACTGCACGGTAATCTCTTTTTCATGATGCGAAAGGATCACGTGTTCGCAGGTGGCGATGCGCATCCCTTCCCGCTGGCCCTGTAGCTGTCGGAAAAGATCCTCAACGTCGTTGAGGTTATACTCTTTTCCCTTTGGCGTCACCATGCGAAATTCGGGATGGAAATAGGACATCAGCAGCTCAAAACTGTCATCCGATCCGGCTGCCTGATTAAAAATACGTTCAATGAGCTGATGTAAAACGACCACACTGTGTCTGGCTTCCTGAGCGAGAGCGTTCATTTTTTTTCCTTCTTTAACCCGCTTTGCGGCCTCTGAAAGCGCATAGCCTACCTGAAAGCCACTAATTCACACCCTGAAATTGATTAATTTTTTTAAACTCGGATAACTCTCACGGCGGGTGCTGATGCAATTTTCTTCAGCAAAGAATAAACGTCGGTTATGTTGAAAATCGGAGACATAAAAAAGGGCGATAAATCGCCCTTTTACCATTTTATGGGGTCGGTTCCGGAACGTTTTATTCGCCGGTTTTCGCCCAGGTATCGCGAAGACCTACGGTGCGGTTAAACACCAGCTGCGACGGTTTTGAATAAACACTGTCGGCGCAGAAATACCCTTCGCGTTCAAACTGGTACGGCGCGTCAGGTTCTGCATTGCGCAGCCCCGGTTCGACGAAGCCATTTTTGATAGTCAGCGATTCAGGGTTAATGACCGCCAGGAAGTCCTCTGCCGCGCCCGGGTTTGGCACGCTAAACAGCCGATCATACAGACGGAATTCCGCAGGCTGCGCATGATCCGCAGACACCCAATGAATGACCCCTTTCACCTTGCGACCATCAGCCGGATCTTTACTCAGCGTATCAACATCGCTGGTGCAGTAGATGCAGGTAATATTACCCGCTTCATCTTTGGCAACACGCTCAGCACGAATCACATAGGCGTTGCGCAGTCGGACCTCTTTGCCCAGCACCAGACGCTTGTACTGCTTGTTCGCCTCTTCACGGAAATCTGCCCGATCAATCCAGATTTCACGGCTGAACGGTACCTCACGCGTGCCCATCTCCGGCTTACCGGGGTGATTTGGCATGGTGATGTTTTCGTTGTAACCCGCTGGCAGATTCTCAATGACGATTTTAAGCGGATCCAGCACGGCCATAGCACGGGGTGCATTCTCATTGAGATCGTCGCGGATGCATGACTCCAGCGACGCCATCTCCACGATGTTATCCTGTTTAGTCACGCCAATACGACGGCAGAACTCACGGATGGAGGCTGCGGTGTAACCCCGGCGACGCAGACCTGAGACGGTCAGCATACGCGGGTCATCCCAGCCTTCAACATGCTTCTCGGTCACCAGCTGAGTAAGTTTGCGTTTCGACATCACCGCATACTCAAGATTCAGGCGTGAGAACTCATACTGACGCGGATGGACCGGAATAGTAATGTTATCCAGCACCCAGTCGTAGAGACGACGGTTGTCCTGAAACTCCAGCGTGCAGAGAGAATGAGTAATGCCTTCCAGCGCATCGGAGATGCAATGGGTAAAGTCATACATCGGGTAGATACACCACTTATTACCCGTCTGGTGGTGTTCCGCGAATTTGATACGGTAGAGCACCGGATCGCGCATCACAATGAAGTTTGAAGCCATATCAATTCTGGCGCGCAGGCAGGCAGTGCCTTCAGCGAACTCACCGTTACGCATCTTTTCGAACAGCGCCAGATTCTCTTCCACGCTGCGATCGCGATAAGGGCTGTTTTTGCCAGGCTCTTTCAGGGTGCCACGATATTCACGGATCTGGTCCGGACTCAGTTCATCGACGTAAGCGAGCCCTTTGGAAATCAGCTCAACCGCGTAGTGATAAAGCTGATCAAAATAGTCTGATGAGTAACGGACTTCACCACTCCACTCAAAACCCAGCCACTGGACGTCACGCTTAATGGATTCAACGAACTCGATATCCTCTTTGACCGGATTGGTATCGTCAAAACGCAGGTTGCATTGCCCCTGATAATCCTGGGCAATGCCAAAATTCAGACAGATTGATTTCGCATGACCAATATGCAGATAGCCATTGGGCTCTGGCGGAAAACGGGTATGCACGCTGTTGTGCTTACCGCTCGCCAAATCTTCGTCGATGATCTGACGAATAAAGTTAGTTGGGCGGGCTTCAGCCTCACTCATCTCAAAAATCCTCAATACGAATAACGGGTGATTTGTACCACGAAGTAACGGAGTATGATCCACAAAGCGTCTGAGGGAAACAACCGTTTGTTAAGCCTTTAAAACAAAAAAGGCAGGAATCGCTTCCTGCCTGTGGCGTTCTGTTGCGGGGATTAGCGTTTCACTTCGTAGAGCGGGGTGACGCCCGCCACCACCTGCCCCTGAGCCAGCAGCGTCAGACCGGCAAAATCATCGCTGTTACTGACCACAACCGGACTCACCATCGAGCGGGCGTTAGCGTTGAGGAAATCAAGATCCATCTCCAGCACAGGCTGACCGGCGACCACACTGGCCCCCTCTTCCACCAGACGGGTAAAGCCTTTGCCGTCCAGCGCCACGGTATCCAGCCCCATGTGCACCACAATCTCCACGCCACTGTCCGTTTCCAGGCAGAAAGCGTGATTGGTGTTGAAGATTTTCACTACCGTGCCCGCAATCGGTGCCACCACCCGCTTGTCGCTGGGTTTGATCGCCAGACCCTCACCGACCGCTTTGCTGGCAAAGGCTTCATCCGGCACGGACTCCAGCGCCACGACTTCGCCGGAGACCGGCGCCAGCAGGGTGGCGATAACCCGCTTCTCTCTGTCCGGTACCGCCTGATGTTTAACGTCTGGCTCGGCTGGCGCACTGCCGGCCGCAGCAGCCGCAACCGGCCCTTTAGTCAGGACTTTTTTCATGGCAGACGCAATGCTTTCTGCCTGGGTGCCGACGATGATCTGCACGTTCTGTTTATTAAGACGGATTACGCCAGATGCCCCGAGGCGCTTCGCTACACCCTCATTCACCTGGGCGGAATCGTTCACGTTGAGACGCAGACGGGTAATACAGGCGTCGATACCGGTTAAATTCGTCGAGCCCCCCACCGCACCAATGTAGCGGCGCGCCAGCGATTCGGTCGCCGTCTCATCGTTACCGGTTTTGTCCACGTTGACATCATAGCCATCACTTTCATCACCTGCGACCGCCAGCTCACGGCCCGGCGTCATCAGGTTGAATTTTTTGATGGTGAAGCGGAAAACCAGATAGTAGATGGCGAAGAAGACCAGACCCTGCGGGATCAGCATGTACCAGTGGGTCGCCAGCGGGTTACGGGTCGACAGCACCATATCCACCAGCCCGGCGCTGAAACCAAATCCGGCGATCCAGTGCATGCTGGCGGCGATGAAGACGGAGATTCCGGTCAGCACCGCATGGATCAGATAAAGCACCGGCGCCACAAACATAAAGGAGAATTCCAGCGGTTCGGTGATACCGGTAAAGAAAGCGGCAAAGGCCGCGGCCAGCATGATACTGCCCACTTTGACGCGGTTCTCAGGACGTGCGCAGTGGTAAATCGCCAGCGCGGCGCCTGGCAGGCCAAACATCATAATCGGGAAGAAGCCCGCCTGATAACGGCCGGTGATGCCGACTGTTGCCGAGCCGTTAGCCAGTGACTGCGCACCGCCCAGGAATTTAGGGATGTCATTAATTCCCGCCACATCAAACCAGAACACCGAGTTCAGGGCGTGATGCAAACCCACCGGAATCAGCAGACGGTTAAAGAAGGCGTAGATACCTGCCCCGGCAGAGCCGAGCTTCTGGATATGTTCGCCAAAGCCGACCAGGCCATTAAAGATAACGGGCCAGATGTACATCAGGATAAAAGCGACCAGGATCATCAAAAACGAGACCAGGATCGGCACCAGCCGGCGTCCGCTGAAGAAAGAAAGCGCTTTTGGCAGTTCGACATGGCTGAAGCGGTTATAAACCTCTGCTGACAAAATCCCGACCAGAATGCCGACAAACTGGTTATCGATTTTGTTGAAGGCAGCGGGAACCTGATCTAAAGGCATTTTCTGGATCATCGACACCGCTGCGGGTGAGCAGAGTGTAGTGACAACCAGAAAGCCCACAAAGCCAGTCAGTGCAGCGGCACCATCTTTGTCTTTCGACATGCCATAGGCAATACCGATCGCAAACAGTACTGACATGTGGTCAATAATTGCCGAACCGGATTTGATCAGCAACGCGGCCAGTGCATTACCTGCACCCCAGCTGTCAGGGTCAATCCAGTAACCGACCCCCATTAAAATTGCTGCTGCTGGCAGGGTTGCCACCGGCACCATCAGTGCCCGCCCCACCTTCTGTAGATAACCTAGCATAACCCCTTCCCCCTATGGACCTGACTTGTCGCTTTGCGCCGCTTAATGTTGTTATGTCAGCTGCAAAGATCGTTTATGCACTTCATATCACGCTGCGAAGTGTAATGATAAATTAATTCGCCTCGCAAATTAAAACCCCGGTAAATGTGATTTTTATCACTAAAAAACATTACACAGCACGGCAACCTGTGGCTATGTTCCCGAACTTATTTTATCATTCGAAATATTGAATTCTGCGCGAGCCGTCGCGAGAATAAGCCTCAGGTTCAGGCTGATGAATAACGCAACGGCTTTGCACTCCCCTTTCTGTTTTCAATGAGGTGAAACATGAGACTGATTCCTTTAGCGACCCCGACTCAGGTAGGCAAATGGGCTGCCCGACACATTGTTAACCGCATCAACGCGTTTAACCCGACGGCGGACAGGCCGTTCGTCCTGGGACTGCCGACCGGCGGTACGCCCCTGGAGGCGTACAGGCACCTGATCGATATGCACAAAGCGGGCCAGGTCAGTTTTAAACATGTCGTCACGTTCAATATGGATGAGTACGTTGGCTTGCCAAAAGAGCATCCTGAAAGTTATCACAGCTTTATGTATCGAAACTTCTTCGATCATGTTGATATTCAACCAGAAAACATCAACCTCCTGAATGGTAATGCACCCGATATTGACGCAGAATGTCGCCAGTACGAAGAGAAAATTCGTGCGCTGGGTAAAATTCATCTGTTTATGGGCGGTGTCGGCAATGACGGCCATATCGCCTTTAACGAACCAGCGTCGTCACTGGCTTCCCGTACCCGTATTAAAACGCTGACCCATGACACGCGCGTGGCGAACTCTCGCTTCTTTAACGGCGACGTTGATCAGGTGCCTAAATATGCACTGACGGTCGGCGTCGGCACGCTGCTGGATGCCGAAGAGGTAATGATTCTGGTGACCGGCCATGTGAAAGCGCAGGCCCTGCAGGCGGCGGTTGAAGGCAACGTCAACCACATGTGGACGATCAGCTGCCTGCAGCTGCACGCGAAATCGGTGGTGGTATGTGATGAACCCGCCACTATGGAACTGAAAGTAAAAACCGTAAAATATTTCCGCGAAATGGAAGCGGAAAATATGAAAGGCGTGTAACAGAACATTGTCATGCCCTGCTGTTACGCTGAGTGACAGCAGGCCAGGACGGGAGAAAAGAGATGTACGCATTAGTAAACGGCCGAATCTATAGTGGCCACGAGGTTCTGGATAATCATGCGGTCGTCATTGCTGACGGAAAGATTGCGCGCGTCTGTCCGCGTGATGCACTCCCGGCCACGATTGAGCAGCGGGACATGGCGGGCGCGATAATTGCACCCGGCTTTATCGATCTCCAGCTTAATGGCTGCGGCGGTGTGCAGTTCAATGACAGCCTTGAGGCGCTGAGCGTGGAAACGCTGGAAACAATGCAGCGCGCGAATGAGAAGTCCGGCTGCACCAGCTTTTTGCCAACGCTCATCACCAGCAGCGACGCCCTGATGAAACGGGCAATTGAAACCATGCGGGTCTATCTGCAAAAACATCAGCATCAGGCGCTGGGCCTGCATCTGGAAGGTCCCTGGCTCAGCAAGGTGAAAAAAGGCACCCACGATCCGGCGCTGATTCGCCTGCCCGACGCAGAGATGGTGGATTATCTCTGTGCCAATGCGGACGTCATTACCAAAGTGACCCTTGCCCCCGAGAATGCCGGCAGCGACGTGATTCGTCAGCTGACAGACGCCGGGATCATCGTCTCAGCCGGTCACTCAAATGCAACTTATGAAGAGGCGAAAGCGGGTTTTTCTGCGGGGATTCGGTTTGCCACGCATCTCTACAATGCCATGCCCGCCTTTGCCGGACGCGAACCGGGCCTAATCGGTGCGCTGTTTGATGCGCCTGATGTATACTGCGGCATCATTGCAGATGGTTTACATGTACATTACGCTAACGTGCGCAATGCAAAACGCATTAAGGGTGACAAACTGGTGCTGGTAACCGATGCCACCGCACCGGCAGGCGCCGCCATCAGCGAGTTTATTTTTGCAGGCAAAACAATCTACTATCGTGACGGGCTCTGTGTTGACGAAAACGGCACACTGAGCGGTTCTGCCCTGACGATGATTGAAGCTGTACAGAATAGTGTTGAGCATGTGGGTATCGCACTGGACGAAGCGTTACGCATGGCAACACTCTATCCGGCACGGGCGATGGGCGTGGAAAGGCAGTTGGGCTCGATCGAAGCAGGAAAAATCGCGAACCTGACTGTGTTTACGCGCGACTTTAAAATCATTAAGACGTTTGTCAACGGAGACGACGTCCTGAGCGAGTAAGCACTGAATGACCACTGGCGGCCAGTCACAAATAGGAAATGTCGATCTTGTTAAGCAACTTAATAGCGCAGCGGTTTATCGGCTGATTGACCAGCAGGGGCCGATATCGCGCATTCAGATTGCCGAATTCAGCCAGCTCGCGCCCGCCAGCGTCACCAAAATTACCCGTCAGTTAATCGAGCGCGGCCTGATCAAAGAGGTAGACCAGCAGGCATCTACCGGCGGTCGCCGCGCCATCTCAATCATTACTGAAACCCGCCATTTTCATACCATCGGCGTCCGGCTCGGACGCTACGATGCGACCCTGACCCTGTTCGATCTGAGCGGTAAATCGCTGGCGCAGGAAGATTATGCCCTGCCGGAACGTACCCAGGAGACGCTGGAACATGCGTTGTTCAACGCCATCGCCAGCTTTACTGAGCAGCACCAGCGGAAAATCCGTGAATTAATCGCGATTTCGGTCATTCTGCCCGGCCTGGTCGATCCGGTGAATGGCGTGATCCGCTACATGCCGCATATTTCTGTCAGCCACTGGCCGCTCGTCGCCAGTCTGCAGAAACGGTTTAACGTTACCAGCTTTGTCGGCCATGATATCCGCAGCCTGGCGCTGGCCGAGCACTACTTCGGTGCAAGCCGCGACTGTGCGGACTCGATTCTGGTGCGCTTACACCGCGGCACCGGCGCAGGCATTATTGCCAATGGCCATATTTTTCTCGGTAGCAACGGTAACGTGGGCGAGATCGGCCATATTCAGGTCGATCCCCTTGGCGAGCGTTGTCACTGTGGCAATTTTGGCTGTCTTGAAACGATTGCGGCGAATGGTGCCATTGAAAATCGGGTACGACATCTGCTGAATCAGGGCTATCCCAGCGTGCTGACGCTGGAGGCGTGCCAGATGGCCCACATCTGCAAAGCGGCCAATCAGGGCGATGCACTGGCCTGCGAAGTGGTTGAGCAGGTTGGCCGCTATCTTGGTAAAGCGATTGCAATCGCCATCAATCTGTTCAATCCGCAAAAAGTGGTGCTGGCCGGTGAGATCACCGAGGCTGAAAAAGTGCTGCTGCCCGCCATTGAGGGCTGCATCAACACCCAGGCTCTGGCGGCGTTCCGAAAGAATCTGCCCGTCGTGCGTTCCACCCTGGATCATCGCTCGGCGATTGGCGCGTTTGCGCTGGCTAAACGTGCCATGCTTAACGGCATTCTGCTGCAACATCTTCTGGAAGACTAAGCTAACCCGCTGCTGTGGCGGGCCACATCGGATCTGACTATGACCATTAAAAGCGTAATTTGTGATATCGATGGCGTGCTGATGCACGACAATACGGCCGTTCCCGGCGCACAGGAATTTTTACAGCGTATTCTGGCCAAAGAGATGCCGCTGGTGGTGCTGACGAACTACCCCTCGCAAACCGAGCAGGATTTAGCGAATCGCTTTGCCTCGGCGGGTGTCGAAGTGCCGGAGTCCGTTTTCTACACCTCCGCCATGGCTACTGCCGACTTCCTGCGCCGTCAGGAGGGCAAAAAGGCGTATGTGATTGGTGAAGGCGCGTTGATCCATGAACTCTACAAAGCCGGCTTTACCATTACCGATGTGAATCCCGACTTTGTGATTGTCGGCGAAACGCGTTCGTTCAACTGGGACATGATGCATAAAGCGGCCTTTTTTGTGGCCAGCGGTGCGCGCTTTATCGCTACCAATCCGGACACCCATGCGCGTGGGTTTATCCCCGCCTGTGGCGCGCTCTGTGCGGGTATCGAAAAAATATCGGGCCGCAGCCCGTTCGTGGTTGGCAAACCCAGCCCCTACATCATGCGCGCTGCACTGAACAAAATGCAGGCCCATTCCGAAGAGACAGTCATCGTCGGGGACAATCTGCGCACGGATATTCTCGCCGGGTTCCAGGCCGGTCTGGAGACGGTGCTGGTGCTGTCAGGCGTCTCAACGCTAAGCGATATTGACGCCATGCCGTTCCGGCCGGACTGGATCTACCCTTCTGTCGCCGATATTGACCTGTTCTGATTCCTTTTACTTATGGCGCATCCGGTTATGTTGTGATGCGTCTCCCTTTTCCGCTTTTCTGAACCCACCTCCCCGCCTGTTTTTTGCGCAAAAATGCCATCACACTACCGATCCGATAATAAAAAAGGCATTTAATTGTCATTTATTCAATTTTATCGCCATGTGAACAATATTTTTATCAGTAAATCACGATTCCTCTTGCATTGATCACACCAAATAGCGCATTTTCTTATATATCACGCAGCGTCAGGCTGCCGGACAAACGGTAAAAGATAACATCGCCGTAAGGTGAGATCAGGAGTCAGTTATGTGTTCAATTTTTGGTGTGCTGGATCTGAAAAGCGATCCTGTTGAGCTGCGCAAGAAAGCGCTGGAATGTTCACGCTTAATGCGTCATCGCGGCCCGGACTGGTCAGGCGTTTACGCTGATGACCATGCTATTCTGGCGCATGAACGTCTCTCAATTGTTGACGTTAACAACGGCGCACAGCCGCTCTATAACGCTGACCACACCCACGTACTGGCGGTTAACGGTGAGATCTATAACCATCAGGCACTGCGCGCAGAACTCAGCGATCGCTACGCGTTCCAGACCGGTTCTGACTGTGAAGTGATCCTGGCGCTTTATCAGGAAAAAGGTGTCGATTTCCTCGACGAACTGGAAGGGATGTTCGCCTTTATCCTCTATGACAGCGTGAAACAGACCTATCTGATTGGTCGCGACCATATCGGCATCATTCCGCTCTATATGGGCAACGATGAGCACGGCAACCTTTATGTCGCGTCAGAGATGAAAGCGCTGGTGCCGGTCTGCCGTTCCATCAAAGAGTTCCCGCCGGGAAGCTACCTCTCCAGCACCGATGGCGAGATCCGTCGTTACTGGCAGCGTGACTGGATGGAGTACAAAAACGTTGAGCACAACACCACCGACGCCGCTGGTCTGAAACATGCGCTGGAAGAGTCGGTGAAGAGCCACCTGATGTCCGACGTACCTTACGGCGTGCTGCTGTCGGGCGGTCTGGACTCCTCGATCATTTCCGCTGTGACCAAGCGTTTCGCCGCTAAGCGCGTTGAAGATCAGGATAAAAGTGATGCGTGGTGGCCTCAGCTGCACTCTTTCGCGGTCGGACTGGAAGGTTCACCCGATCTGAAAGCGGCGAAATCTGTGGCGGAACATCTGGGCACCGTTCACCATGAAATTCATTTCACCGTTCAGGAAGGTCTGGATGCGATTCGCGATGTGATTTATCACATCGAAACCTATGACGTTACCACCATCCGTGCATCGACACCGATGTACCTGATGTCGCGCAAGATCAAGGCAATGGGCATCAAGATGGTGCTGTCGGGCGAAGGCGCAGACGAAGTGTTCGGCGGCTACCTCTACTTCCATAAAGCCCCGAATGCCAAAGAGTTCCACGAAGAAAACGTGCGCAAACTGCAGGCGCTGCACATGTTCGACTGCGCCCGTGCTAACAAGGCCATGTCCGCCTGGGGCGTGGAAGCGCGTGTGCCGTTCCTGGATAAAAAATTCCTGGATGTGGCGATGCGTATCAACCCGGCCGATAAGATGTGCGGCAGCAACGGCAAAATGGAGAAGCACATCCTGCGTGAATGTTTCTCTTCTTACCTGCCAGAGAGCGTAGCGTGGCGTCAGAAAGAGCAGTTCTCAGATGGCGTGGGCTACAGCTGGATCGACTCACTGAAAGAAGTGGCCGCGAAGCAAATCAGCGACCAGCAGCTGGCAACCGCCCATTTCCGTTTCCCGTTCAACACGCCGGGTTCGAAAGAAGCGTATCTCTACCGTGAGATCTTCGAAGAGCTGTTCCCGTTAGCCAGTGCGGCAGAGTGTGTACCGGGCGGTCCATCGGTGGCCTGTTCGTCTGCGAAAGCGATTGAATGGGACGAAGCGTTTAAAAACATGGATGACCCATCAGGCCGTGCGGTCGGTGTGCATCAGTCCGCCTATAAATAAGCAAACAGAAAGGCGTCAGAATGGGCCCGCTGCGGCCCATTTTTTTGACGATCGGCGTTGTATTCACTGAAAAATTGCCGAATAAATACCCAGGCTGGTTATAAGCCAGTCAAACAGCAATTATCTGGCAAAATTCGGTAAAAAAATGGTTGACGCTGTCAGGTCAACTCCGCATAATGCGCCCCGCAACGCCGATGAAGGTAACGCGAAAAAAAAGATGGCTACGTAGCTCAGCTGGTTAGAGCACAGCACTCATAATGCTGGGGTCACAGGTTCGATTCCCGTCGTAGCCACCATCTTTTTTTTGCGGGAGTGGCGAAATTGGTAGACGCACCAGATTTAGGTTCTGGCGCCGCAAGGTGTGCGAGTTCAAGTCTCGCCTCCCGCACCATTTCATTATTCGGCAGCGTGGATGGGATATCGCCAAGCGGTAAGGCACCGGTTTTTGATACCGGCATTCCCTGGTTCGAATCCAGGTATCCCAGCCAATTTTGATGATTCTCGATGCTGAGAACGGACAAATGGGATATCGCCAAGCGGTAAGGCACCGGTTTTTGATACCGGCATTCCCTGGTTCGAATCCAGGTATCCCAGCCATCATTAAAATGCAGTACAATTTGGCTACGTAGCTCAGCTGGTTAGAGCACAGCACTCATAATGCTGGGGTCACAGGTTCGATTCCCGTCGTAGCCACCATATAATTGGGGTGTCGCCAAGCGGTAAGGCACTGGTTTCTGATACCAGCATTCCGGGGTTCGAATCCCTGCACCCCAGCCATACAAAGACAATTTGATTAACACCTATTGGGGTGTCGCCAAGCGGTAAGGCACTGGTTTCTGATACCAGCATTCCGGGGTTCGAATCCCTGCACCCCAGCCAAATTGCACAACATAGCCCGCTTTTGCGGGCTTTGTTGTTTTTGTCTCTTTGCTGACATATTTCTGACCCAGACCCGCCCTTCGGCGAGCCTGAGCCTGTATGTGACTAAAGTCCCAGTGCGTAACGCAACACCTGTCGCTTCAGCACGCCGGAATGTTCTGCCGCAATCAGCCCGAGGTTACGCGCAAACCGCAGCGGCGCAAGCTGATTACTGAAAGCAAAGTAAAACAGATCCATTCCTCCCTGCATCAGCATATTGTCTTTACGTCGCTGGCGGTGATAGCGCTGCAGCACCCGCTCGGCTGCCCAATCCTCCGCCCCACTGCGTGCGCTGACCAGCACATCAATCAGGGCATCAACGTCACGGTAGCCCAGATTCACGCCCTGTCCGGCCAGCGGGTTGATCGTATGGGCTGCATCCCCGACCAGCGCCAGGCCTGGCAGAACATACTGCGAAGCATGGCGCCGTACCAGTGGAAAGCCCCCCGCCGCATGCGCTTTGAAGCGCCCCAGCCGCGCCGGGAAGTGACTGGCAATCTCTTTTTCCAGCTGGGCCAGCGGTATCGCCTGCAGCTGACGGACTTTGGCAGGCGCGTCATACCAGACCAGCGAGGCCCGGTTGTCATACAGCGGTAAAAAGGCGCGCGGCCCCTGAGGCGTAAAGTGCTGCCAGGTGGCGTCGCCCGCCGGGTGTTCGCAGGTCACACTGATCAGCAAGCAGGACTGCGCGTAGCTCCAGCCATGAATACCGATGCCGGCCATCTGGCGCACCTGGGAGTTTGCTCCATCGGCGCCCACCACCAGCCGGGTATGCAGAACCACGTTATCGCTGAGGTTCAGCCGCCAGCCGCCATTTTCGGGCTGCAGGTTTTCCAGCGTAGTCGGGCAATAGCAGGTTACGCCCAGCGACTGCATTTCTTCCCATAGCGCCCGCTGGAGCACACTGTTCTCGACCATAAAGCCCAGCTCGGGCAATCCCAGCGAGGCTGCATCAAAACTCACCTGCGCCGTCTGCCACTCCCAGGTCTCCAGTTTGCGATAGGGCGCACTGCGCATCGCCTCAACCCGGGACCAGATGTTGAGTTGCTTCAGCAACGCCACCGAAGCCGTTCCAATCGCCGAAATCCGCAGATCGGGATCGCTATCCGGATCGAAAGGGGTGGGTTCGGCCCGTTCAACCACCGCCACGCGAAAATGTTGCTGTGTCAGCCCACAGGCCAGCGCGGCACCGACCATGCCACCACCAACAATCACCACATCAAACTGATTATCCTGCATTGCTAATGTCCCTCTCTTAAGCCCGACTGCCAGCGCAGCACGGGTCTGAATAAAGCAAAGTGTACCGGAAAACCCGATTGCTGGCAGAAAAGCCCTCGGGCTGGTCACCACAGCATCAAAGCATTACAATGTGCGCCCCGCACTTCACTGCACTGAATCAATGGCTAGCGCGATGACAAAAAAACTGCATATCAAAACCTGGGGATGTCAGATGAATGAATATGATTCATCCAAGATGTCTGATCTGCTGAACAGTACGCACGGCTATACGCTGACCGAGGTCCCTGAAGAGGCGGATATTCTGCTGCTCAACACGTGCTCTATTCGCGAGAAAGCGCAGGAAAAAGTGTTCCACCTGCTGGGACGCTGGCGAAAACTGAAAGAGCGTAACCCGGATGTGATTATCGGCGTGGGCGGCTGCGTTGCCTCACAGGAGGGCGACCATATTCGTCAGCGTGCGCCCTGCGTGGATATTGTATTTGGCCCGCAGACTCTCCACCGCCTGCCGGAAATGATCAACACCGTCCGTGGCAGCAAAAGTCCGGTGGTGGATATCAGCTTCCCGGAAATCGAAAAATTTGACCGTCTGCCGGAACCGCGGGCAGAAGGTCCGACCGCCTTTGTGTCAATCATGGAAGGCTGCAACAAATATTGTACGTTCTGCGTGGTGCCCTACACCCGTGGCGAAGAGGTGAGCCGTCCCAGCGACGACATTCTGCTGGAGATTGCACAGCTGGCGGCACAGGGTGTACGCGAAGTTAACCTGTTAGGCCAGAACGTCAACGCGTATCGCGGTGCCACCTTTGATGGTGAAATCTGTACCTTCGCTGAACTGCTGCGTCTGGTTGCCGCCATTGACGGTATCGACCGTATTCGTTTCACCACCAGCCACCCGATTGAGTTCACCGATGACATTATCGATGTTTATCGTGATACGCCGGAGCTGGTAAGCTTCCTGCATCTGCCGGTGCAAAGTGGTTCAGACCGCATTCTGACGCTGATGAAACGTGCACATACCGCGCTGGAGTACAAGGCGATTATCCGCAAGCTGCGCGCGGCGCGTCCGGATATTGAGATCAGCTCCGACTTCATCATTGGCTTCCCGGGTGAAACCCAGCAGGATTTTGAGCAGACCATGAAGCTCATCGGCGAGATTCATTTTGACGTCAGCTTCAGCTTTGTTTACTCGGCCCGTCCCGGCACGCCAGCCGCTGACCTGCCGGATGATGTCAGCGAAGAAGAGAAAAAGCAGCGTCTGTGGATCCTGCAGGAACGGATCAATCAGCAGGCGCAGGCGATCAGTCGCCGCATGCTCGGCACCGTGCAGCGTATTCTGGTGGAAGGCATCTCCCGCAAGAACGTCATGGAAGTCTCCGGTCGCACCGAAAACAACCGCGTAGTCAACTTCGAAGGCTCGCCAGAGATGATCGGTCGCTTCGTGGATGTAGAGATTGTCGATGTCTACACCAACTCGCTGCGCGGCAGACTGGTCAGAACCGAAGAAGAGATGGGACTGCGCATGGCACAGAGTCCTGCCTCGGTGATTGCCCGTACCCGCAAAGAAAACGACATCGGTGTTGCCCTCTTCCAGCCGTGATGTCGGCTTTACTGTGCGGCAGCGCGCATCGCGTTGCCGCCAGTTTCACTCTGCACCACTTGGTTTCCGGACGAATTGCCCAAATATCTCTCCTTAGGCTTGCGCCCCGGCGTTACGGCATAAATAATTTCGTTATGGTGCATCCGGTTAAGTTCTGCGATGCGTCAGACACATCCCCTAACTGGCCCTGAGGGACCCAAAGGATTCGTTTGAATATCGAAACTCGTGAAATCGCCCTTGAACCGGCTGATAACCGTCGTCTGATGAGCCTGTGTGGGCCGTTTGACGATAATGTGAAACAGCTTGAGCGTCGGCTGGGTATTGAGATCAATCGTCGCGACAACGTCTTTAAGCTGGTGGGACGTGTGCTCAGCGTCAATGCCGCAGCCGATATTCTGAAAACTCTGTATGTCGACACCGCCCCTGTGCGGGGTGAGATCCCGGATATCGAGCCTGATCAGATCCATCTGGCGATCAAAGAGAGTCGTGTGCTGGAGCAGACCGCCGAGAGCGTGCCGGAGTACGGTAAAGCGGTCAATATCAAGACCAAGCGCGGCGTGATCAAACCCCGTACGCCGAATCAGGCGCAGTACATCGCAAATGTGCTCGACCACGACATCACCTTCGGCGTTGGCCCGGCGGGGACCGGTAAAACCTATCTGGCCGTTGCAGCGGCCGTGGATGCGCTGGAACGCCAGGAGATCCGTCGTATTCTGCTGACCCGTCCTGCGGTAGAAGCGGGCGAAAAGCTCGGCTTCCTGCCGGGCGATCTGAGTCAGAAGGTCGACCCCTATCTGCGTCCACTCTACGATGCGCTGTTCGAAATGCTGGGCTTCGAGCGGGTCGAGAAGCTGATGGAGCGCAACGTTATTGAGGTTGCACCGCTGGCCTATATGCGTGGCCGCACGCTGAACGACGCGTTCATCATTCTCGATGAGAGCCAGAACACCACCATCGAACAGATGAAGATGTTCCTGACGCGTATTGGCTTTAATTCCAAAGCAGTTATTACTGGCGACGTCACCCAGATTGACCTGCCGCGTCACGTTAAATCGGGGCTGCGTCACGCCATTGAGGTGCTGGCAGACGTGGAAGAGATCAGCTTCAACTTCTTCCACAGTGAAGATGTGGTGCGTCACCCGGTGGTTGCCCGCATAGTCAACGCCTATGAAGCCTGGGAAGCGGCCGATCAGACCCGCCGTGACCATCAGGCCGAAGAACGTAAACGCGAAGCGCTGGCGGCACAGAGCGCCCCGCAGGAGAGCAAATGAGCGAGGTCATTCTCGACCTGCAGGTCGCCTGTGAAAACAGCGCTGGCCTGCCAGATGAAAGCCAGTTTCACCGCTGGCTGACCGCAGCTGTCACCCCTTTTCAGCCCGACAGTGAAGTGACCGTGCGTCTGGTCGATGAAGCGGAGAGTCATGAACTGAACCTGACTTACCGTGGCAAAGATAAACCGACCAACGTCCTCTCTTTCCCGTTTGAAGCACCGCCCGGGATAGAGCTGCCCCTGCTGGGCGATCTGATCATCTGCCGGCAGGTGGTTGAGCAGGAGGCTGCCGAGCAGGGTAAGGGCATCGAAGCCCACTGGGCGCACATGGTGGTCCACGGCACCCTGCACCTGCTGGGTTACGACCATATCGACGACGACGAAGCCGACGAGATGGAAGGCCTGGAGACCGAGATAATGCTTGCTCTCGGTTATCCTGATCCGTACATTTCGGAGAAAGACGACACCTGAGTGCTGAACCCAGGCTATCCGGCTGTCGGTCCCGGTGACTGACAGCCCCCTTTCCTCACCAGAGAGATCTTTAAAAACCGCCATGAGCGACGACCATTCTCAAAACAGCGATGCACCCAGTAGTAAAAAGGGATTTTTTTCCCTGTTAATCAACCAGCTTTTTCACGGTGAACCCAAAAACCGTGATGAGCTACTGGAGCTGATCCGCGACTCAAATCATAAAGAGCTGATTGACCAGGACACCCGCGACATGCTCGAAGGGGTACTGGATATTGCGGAGCAGCGTGTGCGTGACATCATGATCCCGCGCTCGCAGATGATTACCCTGAAACGCAATCAGAATCTCGAAGAGTGCCTGGATGTCATTATCGACTCCGCCCACTCCCGCTTCCCGGTGATCAGCGAAGATAAAGATCATGTGGAAGGCATTCTGATGGCGAAAGATCTGCTGCCGTTTATGAGCAGCGAGTCTGAACCTTTCAGCATCGAAAAAGTCCTGCGTCCTGCCGTCGTGGTGCCGGAAAGTAAGCGTGTTGATCGGATGCTGAAAGAGTTTCGTTCACAGCGTTACCACATGGCGATCGTAATCGATGAGTTTGGCGGTGTCTCCGGTCTGGTAACGATTGAAGATATTCTGGAGCTGATTGTTGGCGAGATCGAAGATGAGTATGACGATGAAGAAGATCGCGATATCCGCCAGCTCAACCGCCATACCTTCACAGTGCGCGCCCTGACCGCCATTGAAGATTTCAATGAGGTGTTCGGCACGCAGTTCAGTGATGATGAGGTCGACACCATTGGTGGTCTGGTTATGCAGGGCTTCGGCCATCTGCCCGCTCGCGGTGAAAACATCGAGATTGCGGGTTACCAGTTCAAGGTGGCGATGGCGGACAGCCGCCGTATCATCCAGGTGCACGTGACTATTCCGGAAAATTCGCCACAACCTCAACTGGAAGACGAATAAGTCTATGGCTCTAGCCTCACTTTACCCGCGCCAGCGGGTTCGCCTGCTGCTGGCTTTATTAACGGGTGCCGCAGGCACCCTTGCCTTCTCTCCCTATGATTTCTGGCCCGCCGCCCTGCTTTCGCTGTGCGGGTTGCAGCTGCTGACCCTGAACCGATCCAGCCCGCAGGCCACCGCCATTGGCTTTTTCTGGGGCGTGGGATTGTTCGGCACCGGCATCAACTGGGTCTATGTCAGTGTTGCCACCTTTGGCGGCATGCCCGGGCCGGTCAACGTCTTTATCGTGGCGCTGCTGGCAGCCTATCTGGCCCTCTACCCGGCGCTGTTTGCTGGCATCCTGAACCGCCTGTGGCCGCGCACGACGCTGTGGCGTCTGGCGCTGGCAGCACCGGCCCTGTGGCAAATCACCGAGTTCCTGCGCGGCTGGGTGCTGACCGGCTTTCCGTGGCTGCAGTTTGGTTACAGTCAGATCGATGGTCCGTTAAAAGGCCTCGCGCCGCTGGCCGGTGTTGAAACCCTGACGTTTCTGCTGATGGTGATCGCGGGCCTGCTGGCGTACTCCCTGCAGCAGCGCAACCTCAGAAGTCTGGTCGCCGCGCTGCTGCTGCTGGCGCTGCCGTGGCCGTTACGCTACATCCAGTGGGTTAAGCCGATACCCGGGCGTGCCGTCGAGGTGGCACTGGTGCAGGGCAACATCCCGCAATCGATGAAGTGGGATCCGCAGCAACTGCTTAATACTCTGCGGATTTATACGGGTCTGAGCCAGCCACTGATTGGCAAAGCGCCAATGATCATCTGGCCAGAATCGGCGATTACCGATCTGGAAAGCAATCAGCAGCCGTTTCTGCGTTCGCTGGATGACGAACTGCGCGCGGGCGGCAGTTCGCTGGTCACGGGTATTGTCGATTCCCGGCTGGAGCAGAACCGTTATCATGATTACAACACCGTTATCGTGCTGGGCGGTAAGACGCCTTATAACTACTTCAGCGACAACCGTTACCAGAAGAACCATCTGGTGCCGTTTGGCGAATTTGTGCCGCTGAGCGATCTGCTGCGTCCGCTGGCCCCGTTCTTTGATTTGCCGATGTCGGCCTTCAGCCGGGGTAACTACCTTCAGCCACAGCTTCGCGTCGCAGGCTATAACCTGACCAGCGCCATCTGTTATGAGATCGTACTGGGTGAACAGGTCCGGGCTAACTTCCGGCCTGACACCAGCTTCCTGCTGACCGTCTCAAACGATGCCTGGTTTGGCCATTCGATCGGTCCCTGGCAGCACTACCAGATGGCGAGAATGCGGGCGCTGGAACTGGGTCGCCCGCTGTTGCGCAGCACCAACAACGGCGTAACGGCGGTTGCGAACGCACAGGGCGATACCGAGGCGATGCTGCCCCAGTTCACCCGTGGTGTGCTGACCCACAAGGTCACGCCAACCGAGGGCGTAACCCCTTATTCGCGCGCAGGCCTCTGGCCGGTATGGTCACTGACGCTGCTGGCGGCGCTGGTTGCCCTGCTGCGCAGGCGTCGCTAACGGGTCAGATTCGAAGCCGGCTGTACGATGCAGCCGGCTAAGCCCGTTTCCTCAGCGTTGAAGAAGGCAAAAACGGCTATTGCTGGCCTGCTCGTCCCGCATGATAACGCGCCTTGCCCCAGAGGTGCGCCCGCTATCGGGCCAGTGCAGTGCATCGTTCAAAGAGCTCTCTGCGTTTTTGTTCATAGCGCGGAACGCCTTCCCCCTCCCCCCTGCGCGTTTACCCGCGGCGCTGCAGCCAGATTCAACCCGTACCGGCCTTACCTGTTTGTGAGGCACCGCTTTTTTACTTCCCGATATATCCTGCTTTTCCAGCCGCAGACTCTGCTGTCTTTTCCGGTCTGCACCGCTTTCTGGCACGATGATTGCTAAATATTTCTCTGTTTTTCGCTATACGGCGGATGGCAGGCGCTCACGCCTGACCGGTTGCACCAATAAAGTTATATCTGCTGCACCTTTAGCGGGCAGTAAGAAAAAAATGCCTTTTTTTGGTGCGTATGACCTCGCAAAAAAGAAACTTTTTTGTTTCATTGCGTTAACAATCCGTTATGTTAATACCTCATCTGCGGCGATTAAAACCGCACTATGAGCAGAAGCGCAGCAAAACAGACACAACATCATAATCAGCGCAGGTTATAACCTGTGCCTTTTCCATACTAAGGAGTTGGAACATGCAACTACGCAAAGTGGCATTATCTCTTCTGCTGATCGGCGCAGCGGCGGGAGCGGCCCAGGCGGAAGATCTCAGCGGCACTCTGAAGAAGATCAATGACAATGGCGTCATTGTGGTCGGGCATCGCGAATCATCAGTTCCCTTCTCTTATTATGACAACCAGCAGAAAGTCGTCGGCTATTCGCAGGCTTACTCCAACGCGATCGTGGACGCCATCAAAGCGAAGCTGAATAAGCCTGACCTGCAGGTCAAAATGATCCCGATTACCTCGCAAAACCGTATTCCGCTGCTGCAAAACGGCACCTACGATTTCGAGTGCGGCTCAACCACCAATAACCTTGAGCGCCAGAAACAGGCCGCCTTCTCTGACACCATCTTTGTCATCGGCACCCGCCTGCTGGTGAAAAAAGGTGGCCCGATCAAAGATTTCGCCGACCTGAAGGGCAAAACCGTGGTCGTGACGTCCGGCACCACATCTGAAGTGTTGCTGCACAAACTGAACGATGAGCAGAAAATGGATATGCGCATTATCAGCGCAAAAGATCACGGTGACTCATTCCGTACGCTGGAAACCGGTCGTGCCGTGGCCTTTATGATGGATGATGCCCTGCTGGCCGGCGAACGCGCCAAAGCCAAAAAGCCGGACAACTGGGAGATTCTGGGTACGCCACAGTCGAAAGAAGCTTACGGCTGCATGTTGCGTAAAGACGATTCACAGTTCAAAACGCTGGTGGATGACACCATCGCTAAAGCGCAGACCTCCGGTCAGGCTGAAAAGTGGTTTGATACCTGGTTTAAGCAGCCGATTCCGCCTAAGAACCTGAACATGAACTTTGAACTGTCTGACGACATGAAAGCCCTGTTCAAGACGCCAAATGACAAGGCACTGAATTAACAAAAAAATACCCAGCGGATTTCAGACCGGCTTCAGGCAGGCGCATAAATCCCGACGCGTGACGCAGGTCAGCGCTGCGGATGAGTGAACCCGGCCAGACGCAGTCTGGAAGACAATGGGTATAACAAGGGTGGCCTGGCTGCCCTCTCGATTGCTGAAACCGCGGCATGGACAGACAGACTGATTCGGGTCGTTCCCCTGAATCAGGCAATAAAACGCCGTTCATCAATCTTCAGGGTAGCTTAGCTACCCTTTTTTTCCGGAGCTCGTTATGGGTATCGATTGGAACTGGGGCATTTTCCTCGAACAGGCCCCGTTCGGTAACACGACCTACCTTGGCTGGCTGTGGTCCGGTTTTCAGGTGACGATTGCGGTCTCCTGCTGCGCCTGGATTATTGCCTTCTGTGTAGGTTCATTTTTTGGCATTCTGCGCACGGTGCCGAATCGCCTGCTTTCCACCCTTGGCACCTGCTATGTGGAACTGTTTCGTAACATCCCGCTGATTGTCCAGTTCTTCTTCTGGTATCTGGTCGCGCCCGAACTGGTGGGCGAAAAGCTGGGCATGTGGTTTAAGTCTGAGCTGGACCCCAATATTCAGTTCTTCCTCTCCTCGATGATTTGTCTGGGTCTGTTTACCGCCGCCCGCGTCTGCGAGCAGGTGCGCGCAGCCATTCAGTCACTGCCTGCGGGTCAGAAGAATGCGGGTCTGGCGATGGGCTTAACCCTGCCACAGACCTATCGCTATGTGCTGCTGCCGAATGCCTATCGCGTGATTGTGCCGCCGATGACGTCGGAGATGCTCAACCTGGTAAAGAACTCCGCGATCGCTTCCACCATTGGTCTGGTCGATATGGCGGCGCAGGCGGGCAAACTGCTCGACTACTCTGCTCATGCTTATGAGTCCTTCACAGCCATAACCCTGGCCTATATCGCCATCAACCTGGTGATTATGTTCTTAATGAGTCTGGTCGAACGCAAAGTCCGGCTGCCTGGCAATGCGGGAGGCAAGTGATGTACGAATTTGACTGGAGTTCCATTGCACCCAGCATGCCCTATCTGCTCAACGGCCTGGTGATCACGTTTAAAATTACCCTGACTGCCGTGGTATTTGGCATCCTGTGGGGCACCCTGCTGGCGGTGATGCGTCTGTCGAGCATCAAGCCCGTCAGCTGGTTCGCCAAAATTTATGTCAACCTGTTCCGCTCGGTGCCGCTGGTGATGGTGCTGCTGTGGTTCTATCTGGTGGTGCCGAGCTTTCTGCAGCAGGTACTGGGCCTGTCGCCAAAAACCGATATCCGCCTGATTTCCGCGATGGTCGCTTTCTCGCTGTTTGAAGCCGCCTACTACTCGGAAATTATCCGTGCGGGCATCATCAGTATTTCGCGTGGACAGGGTAACGCGGCGCTGGCGCTGGGCATGACGCCATGGCAGTCGATGCGGCTGATCATTCTGCCGCAGGCGTTCCGCGCCATGGTTCCGCTGTTACTGACTCAGGGTATCGTGCTGTTCCAGGATACCTCACTGGTCTATGTCTTAAGCCTGGCCGACTTCTTCCGCACCGCGTCGACGATCGGTGAGCGCGACGGAACCCAGGTTGAAATGGTTCTGTTTGCCGGTCTGGTCTACTTCGTTATCAGCCTGAGTGCCTCGTTGCTGGTCAGCTATCTTAAAAGAAAAAGGACGGTTTAAATGATTAGCCTGAAAAACGTTTCTAAGTGGTATGGTCACTTTCAGGTGCTGACCGACTGCTCAACCGATGTCAAAACCGGTGAAGTGGTGGTGGTGTGCGGACCGTCTGGTTCCGGTAAGTCAACGCTGATTAAGACGGTGAACGGCCTTGAGCCGATCCAGCAGGGTGTGATTGCCGTTAACGGTATCGAAGTGAACAACAAAAAAACCAATCTGGCGCAGCTTCGCAGTCAGGTTGGGATGGTGTTCCAGCACTTCGAGCTGTTCCCGCATCTGAGCATTATCAATAATCTGGTGCTGGCACAGGTAAAAGTGCTGAAGCGCGATAAAGCGGCTGCGCGTGACAAAGGGCTGAAATTGCTGAAGCGCGTGGGCCTGGCAGCGCATGCAGAGAAGTTTCCAGGCCAACTTTCAGGCGGCCAGCAGCAGCGTGTGGCGATTGCACGTGCGCTCTGTATGGATCCCATTGCGATGCTGTTCGATGAGCCGACGTCTGCACTGGATCCGGAGATGATCAATGAAGTGCTGGATGTGATGGTTGAGCTGGCACAGGAAGGCATGACAATGATGGTGGTGACGCATGAGATGGGCTTCGCCCGCAAAGTGGCTAACCGCGTCATTTTCATGGATGAGGGGAAAATTATCGAAGACACCAACAAGGATGACTTCTTTAATAACCCACAGTCTGATCGCGCGAAAGATTTCCTCGCTAAAATCCTGCATTAATCATGTGTTACAGGCGGGTCACACAGCGTGACTCGCCTCCTTTCGTTCACACATTTCTGTCAGGGTTCAAACGGCTGACGCTGGAACTGGTCATGCCCGCACTCCGGACAGCGTGTCAGGGTTTCTGGCGTGTAGATAGCCCGGGTAAACTGGCATTTTTCGCAGACCAGATTGCCCAGCCCGACCACCTCGCCACTCTGATAAACGCCGTGGTGATGCAAATCCTGAAAAACCTCACGCCACTCCAGCTGACTTTTATCGGTGATATCTGCCAGCTCTTTCCAGACGCTCTCGCGGATGATACGCATAAAAAGCGAATCCGCCAGCGGCTCTTCGGCATGGGTATAACTGCGTGCAAACTCCCCCAGGTCACGGCGTACGGAATGCAGCGCCTGATCAATCTCCTCTTCCGTCAGCGTTTCGCGCGCCAGCAGCTGGCGTCGCCGTTCGGCAATCAGCTCATCAAGGTTACGATTGCCCTCACGAAGACGTTCGGTCAATACGGCCAACGACTCGCGATATTCCTGAGCCACGTTATTCATTTTATTCTCCTTTATGCGGACCCTCGCTGAAGTAAGTTTAGTCGCAATGTGGCGCTTGCCGTGTCGTCTGTACAGTGAATTACAAAAGAGTGAGAGCGCTGACGCTTTCCGCAGAAATCGTCTCAGCCAAAGTGGGAAGTGTTGTTGAGATGCGGCCTTATGGGTATGCTATGCGGATCTTAGAGCCAGAAAAATGTTATTCACAAAGGACCACAGGCAGCCATGCAAGAGCAATACCGCCCGGAAGAAATTGAATCCCGTGTGCAGCAGCACTGGGATGAAAACGAAACGTTTAAAGTGACTGAGCAGGAAGGGAAAGAGAAGTATTACTGCCTCTCCATGCTGCCCTATCCTTCTGGCCGCCTGCACATGGGTCACGTTCGTAACTACACCATCGGCGACGTAATCGCGCGTTACCAGCGCATGCTCGGCAAAAACGTACTTCAGCCTATTGGCTGGGATGCTTTCGGCCTGCCTGCAGAGGGCGCGGCGGTTAAAAACAACACTGCGCCGGCACCGTGGACTTATGACAACATCGCTTACATGAAAAACCAGCTCAAGTTGCTGGGTTTTGGCTATGACTGGAGCCGTGAACTGGCCACCTGTCAGCCAGAATATTACCGCTGGGAGCAGTGGTTCTTTGCACGATTGTATGAAAAAGGCCTGGTTTATAAAAAGACCTCTGCCGTGAACTGGTGCCCGAACGATCAGACGGTGCTGGCGAACGAACAGGTTATCGATGGCTGCTGCTGGCGCTGTGACAGCAAAGTTGAACGCAAAGAGATCCCGCAGTGGTTTATTAAAATCACCGATTATGCGGAAGAGCTGCTGAACGACCTGGATACGCTGGAAGAGTGGCCTGAACAGGTTAAAACCATGCAGCGTAACTGGATCGGCCGCTCTGAAGGCGTCGAGATCACCTTTGACGTGGCCAACAGTGAAGAGCAGGTCACCGTCTACACCACCCGTCCGGACACCTTTATCGGAGCGACCTATGTGGCCGTCGCTGCCGGTCACCCGCTGGCGACCCAGGCGTCGGTGAACAATCCTGCGCTGGCTGATTTCATCGCTGAATGCCGTAACACCAAAGTGGCCGAAGCGGATATGGCCACCATGGAGAAGAAAGGCATGGCGACCGGCATGGCGGTAACGCACCCGCTGACCGGCGAACAGCTCCCGGTCTGGGTGGCCAACTTTGTGCTGATGGAGTATGGCACCGGTGCCGTGATGGCCGTTCCGGCACATGACCAGCGCGACTGGGAATTTGCCACCAAATATGACCTGCCGATTAAGCCAGTTATCCTTAATCTCGATGGCTCCATTCCTGACGTCAGCACCGCGGCGATGACCGACAAAGGTGCCCTGTTCAACTCAGGTGAGTTCAACGGACTGGACCACGCGGCAGGTTTCAACGCTATCGCCGATTGTCTGGCCGCTAAAGGCGTGGGCGTGCGCAAAGTTAACTATCGCCTGCGCGACTGGGGCGTCTCCCGTCAGCGTTACTGGGGTGCGCCTATCCCGATGGTGACGCTGGAAGATGGCACCGTGATGCCAGCGCCGGACGATCAGCTGCCGGTGATCCTGCCGGAAGATGTGGTGATGGATGGCATTACCAGCCCGATTAAAGCCGATCCGGAGTGGGCGAAGACCACGGTCAACGGTCAGCCTGCCCTGCGTGAAACCGACACCTTCGACACCTTTATGGAGTCCTCCTGGTATTATGCGCGCTATACCTGCGCCAGCTACAAGGAGGGCATGCTGGATCCGGCTGCGGCCAACTACTGGCTGCCAGTCGATCAGTATGTCGGTGGAATCGAACACGCCATCATGCACCTGATGTACTTCCGCTTCTTCCACAAACTGCTGCGTGATGCAGGCCTGGTGAACTCTGACGAGCCAGCTAAGCGCCTGCTGTGTCAGGGCATGGTACTGGCTGATGCCTTCTACTACGCTGGCGCTAACGGCGAACGCAACTGGGTTTCACCGGTTGACGTGGAGGTTGAGCGTGACGAGAAAGGCCGTATTGTAAAAGCGACGGACAACCAGGGCCGCGAAGTGATTTACGCAGGCATGAGCAAAATGTCGAAGTCGAAAAACAACGGCATCGACCCGCAGCTGATGGTTGAGCGTTACGGCGCAGACACTGTGCGTCTGTTTATGATGTTTGCGTCACCGGCAGATATGACGCTGGAGTGGCAGGAGTCGGGGGTTGAAGGGGCTAACCGCTTCCTGAAACGTGTGTGGAAGCTGATTTACGAACACACCCAGCAGGGTGCGACCGTGGCGCTGGATATCAGCAGCCTGAACGACGAGCAGAAATCGCTGCGTCGCGATCTGCACAAAACCATCGCTAAAGTTGCGGATGACATTGGCCGTCGTCAGACCTTCAACACCGCGATTGCGGCGATTATGGAGCTGATGAACAAGCTGACCCGTGCCCCGCAGGAGAGCGAGCAGGATCGCGCCCTGATGCAGGAAGCGCTGCTGGCCGTCGTGCGTCTGCTCTATCCGTTTACCCCGCATGCCAGCTATGTGCTGTGGCAGACGCTGGGCGGTGAAGGCACCATCGACGACGCGAGCTGGCCGGTTGCGGATGAAGCCGCTATGGTTGAAGATTCACTGCTGGTCGTGGTGCAGGTTAACGGTAAAGTGCGCGGCAAGATTACCGTACCGGCCGATGCCACTCAGGAACAGGTTCAGGCACGCGCTGCGCAGGAGCATCTGGTGGCGAAGTATCTGGACGGCGTGACTATCCGTAAAGTCATTTATGTACCGGGCAAACTGCTTAACCTTGTCGTAGGTTAAGTTCAGGAGGAACTGTGCGACATCCGATTATCAGGCTGTTTGTCATGCTGGCGGTGGTGATCACCGCTGGCTGTGGTTTTCATCCGCGCGGCACCACGCAGGTGCCCAGCGAACTGAAAACGCTGATTGTTTCATCCGGCGATCCCTATGGCCCGCTGGCGCGCACGGTGCGTCAGCAGCTGCGTATCAACAATGTCACCATTGTTGAGGACAGTAAGCAGAATCGCATCGATATTCCGACGCTGCGTCTGGGCCCTGAAGCGCAGGGGCGTAACACGGCCTCGGTCTTTATCAGCGGCACCTCTGCTGAATATCAGATGGTTATGACGCTGACGGCGCAGGTTCTGCTGCCGGGTAAAGGCCTCTACCCTATCAGCACTACGGTCTATCGTTCATTCTTCGATAACCCGAATGCGGCACTGGCAAAAGATGCCGAGCAGGAGCTGATTACGCAGGAGATGCGTCAGCGCGCTGCTGAGCAGCTGGTGCGTAAGCTTCTGACCGTGCATGCTGCGCAGATGAACAGCAAAGCGACCTTACCGGCAACCGTGATTCCGGTGCCCGGTCAGCGCTCGCAGGAAGCGTCTTCGTCCTCAGCTACCAGCCTGCAATGATCAGGATTTATCCTGAGCAACTCAGCGCGCAGCTCCGTGAGGGGCTGCGCGCCTGTTATTTGTTAGCGGGCAATGAACCGCTGCTGTTGCAGGAAAGTTCAGATGCCATCCGCAGCGCCGCTACCGCGCAGGGATTCGAAGAGCATTTCAGCTTTACTCTGGACGCCCAGACCGACTGGGAGAGCCTGTTCGTCAGCTGCCAGTCGCTGAGTCTGTTTGCCCAGCGCCAGACCCTGACGCTGCAGTTTCCCGATAATGGCCCCAGCGCCGCGATGGCAGAGCAACTGGTTAAACTCGCTCAGTTGCTGCACGCCGATATCCTGCTTATCTGCCGGATGCCGAAACTCACCAAAGCGCAGGAGAACAGCGCCTGGTTTAAAGCGTTATCTGCCTCCGCTGTGCTGGTGCCCTGCCAGACACCGGAACAGGCGCAGCTACCTCGCTGGGTCGCTCATCGGGCTAAGGCGCAGAAACTCTCGGTCGATGACGCGGCTATTCAGCTGCTGTGTTACTGCTATGAAGGTAATCTGCTGGCCCTGGCCCAGGCGCTGGAGCGCCTCTCGCTGCAATGGCCCGATGGCAAACTGACCCTCCCCCGGGTTGAAGAGGCGGTCAGCGATGCGGCACACTTCACACCGTTTCACTGGGTTGATGCGTTGCTGGCCGGCAAAAGTCGTCGCGCGCTGCATATCCTGCATCAGCTGGAGAAAGAGGAAAGCGAAGTGGTCATTCTGCTGCGCACGCTGCAGCGCGATCTGCTGACGCTGCTGCATCTGCAACGGCATCGGCATGAGCAGCCGCTGCGAACGCTGATGGATCAGCAGCGTATCTGGCAGAACCGCCGCACACTGTTTACGGAAGCCCTGCAACGCCTGGATAGTGCGCGTCTGCAACGGGCTATCCACCTGCTGAGTCAGATTGAAATTACCCTGAAGCAGGATTACGGTCAGTCGGTGTGGCCGCAGCTCCAGACGCTGACGCTACTGCTCAGCAGCCGGGCTTTTCCGACGAGCTTTGCCCATGTCTGAGTTACACGCGCTGTTTGGCGGCACCTTCGATCCCATCCATTTTGGTCATCTGCGCCCGGTCGAGGCGCTGGCTCAGCAGACCGGCTTGCAGCATGTGACGCTACTGCCCAACAATGTGCCGCCGCATCGTCCGCAGCCGGAAGCGACAGCGGCTCAGCGAGTGGCAATGCTGCGCTGCGCTATCCGCGATTTACCCCTGTTTGACGTCGACACCCGTGAGCTGCAACGCGACACGCCCTCCTGGACGGTGACAACGTTGGAGAGCTGGCGCGCGGAGCGCGGTGCCCTGCAGCCATTAGCGTTTATCATCGGTCAGGATTCACTGCTGAGCCTGGCCAAATGGCATCGCTGGCAGGATCTGCTGTCGCTCTGCCATCTGCTCGTCTGCCAGCGTCCCGGCTACCCGACCCGGTTCGACACGCCTGAAATGCAGCACTGGCTCGAACGCCATGTCACCCAGGATATCCGGCAGCTGCATCAGCACCCTGCTGGTCACATCTGGCTGGCAGAGACGCCCCTCTATAACATTTCGGCGACCGAAATTCGCCGTCGCCGTCATCAGAACCAGCCCTGCGGCGATCTACTGCCAGCATCGGTTATCGATTATATCGACCGCGAAGGCTTATATCGCGACTGATCCAGGCATGCTATACTGCGCCGCTTAATTTTTTGGCTGCACTCTCCGGGCTTACAGCCGGCTCGTTACTACCAGATTTCAAGGGGAACCTTTTGCAAGGTAAAGCACTCCAAGAGTTCGTTATTGATAAGATTGATGATCTCAAAGGCCAGGACATTGTCACCATCGACGTTCAGGGCAAATCCAGCATCACCGACTTCATGATCATCTGCACCGGGACCTCAACGCGTCACGTGACCTCTATCGCAGAACACGTTGAACAGGAATCCCGTTTAGCGGGCCTGATGCCACTGGGCATCGAAGGCAAAAGCGCAGCAGACTGGGTCGTGGTTGATCTCGGTGATGTGATCGTGCATGTGATGCAGGAAGAGAGTCGCCAGCTGTATGAGCTGGAAAAACTCTGGAGCTAATCGGTGAAACTCCAACTTGTTGCCGTCGGCACTAAAATGCCTGACTGGGTGCAGACTGGTTTCATGGAGTATCTGCGCCGCTTCCCGAAAGATATGCCGCTTGAGCTGACCGAAGTGACCGCAGGTAAACGCGGCAAAAATGCCGACATCAGACGCATTCTGGAAAAAGAAGGCGATGCGATGTTAGCGGCGGTCGGCAAAGGCAATCGCATCGTGACGCTGGATATTCCCGGACAGCCGTGGGAAACCCCGCAGCTGGCGCAGCAGCTTGAACGCTGGAAACTGGACGGTCGCGATGTCAGTCTGCTGATTGGCGGGCCTGAAGGCCTGGCCCCTGCCTGTAAAGCAGCAGCAGAACAGAGCTGGTCACTGTCAGCATTGACGTTGCCCCATCCGCTGGTGCGCGTGCTGGTAGCGGAAAGTCTCTATCGCGCCTGGAGTGTCACGACAAATCATCCTTATCATCGTGAATGACCGATCAGCCCACTTCAGACATGACAAGTAGCGGATGAAATTACAAAGCAACGCCTTTCGCGATTACAGTGCCGAACAGAAACTCTTTGTCCGTCGGGCATTTATCGCCTTCGTCGGCATCTTACTGCTCTCATCAATCCTGGTTGTTAACCTCTACCATCTGCAGATCCTTCGCTTTGAGGATTACAGCACCCGTTCCAATCAGAACCGTATCAAACTGGTGCCAGTCGCCCCCAGTCGCGGCATTATTTTCGATCGTACCGGCACGCCGCTGGCGCTGAACCGCACCATTTATCGGGCCGAGCTGGTGCCGCAGAAAGTCGATAATCTGCAGGAGACGCTGGAAAAGCTGCGGCCGATTCTGGAGCTGACAGATGAAGACCTTGAGAATTTCCAGAAAGAGCGCAAGCGTGCGCCCCGCTTTACGTCAATTCCGATAAAGTCGGGACTGAATGAGGTTCAGGTGGCGCGCTTTGCGGTCAATCAGTACCGTTTTCCCGGCGTGGAAGTCAGAGGCTATCAACGTCGCTACTACCCTTACGGCGCGACGCTGACCCACGTGGTGGGCTACGTCTCCAAGATCAACGATCGCGATGTGGCCCGCCTCGACAAAGAGGGCAAGTTAGCCAACTATGCCGACACCCATGACATCGGCAAGCTCGGGATTGAAGCCTATTACGAGGATTTGCTGCACGGCAAAACTGGTTTTGAAGAGGTAGAGGTTAATAACCGTGGGCGCGTGATTCGTCAGCTGCATGAAGAGTCGCCGCAGGCCGGCCGCGACATCTATCTGACGATCGACCTGAAACTGCAGCAATATATCGAAACGCTGCTCGCTGGCAGTCGCGCGGCCGTGGTTGTCAGCGATCCGCGCACCGGTGAAATCCTCGCGATGGTTTCCACGCCCAGCTACGATGCTAATTTATTTGTTGATGGCATCTCCAGTAAGGATTACCGCGGCCTGCTGGAAGATGAAAATCGCCCGCTCTATAACCGCGCAATTCAGGCCGCCTATCCACCCGCCTCGACGGTAAAACCCTATGTCGCCGTCTCCGCCATGAGCGCAGGCGTCATTAACCGTAATACCAGTCTGTTCGATCCCGGCTGGTGGCAGTTGCCGGGGTCCGAAAAACGGTTCCGCGACTGGAAAAAATGGGGCCACGGCCGTCTGAACGTGACCAAGGCACTCGAAGAGTCTGCTGATACCTTCTTTTATCAGGTCGCCTATGACATGGGCATCGACCGTCTGTCGGAGTGGATGAATAAATTCGGTTACGGCAGCCGGACCGGCATCGATTTGCCACAGGAGAGCGCCGGTAACATGCCGACACGCGACTGGAAGATGAGACGTTTCAAAAAACCCTGGTACCAGGGTGACACCATTCCGGTGGGCATCGGCCAGGGTTACTGGACCGCCACACCGCTGCAGATGAACAAAGCGATGATGATCCTGATCAACGACGGCGTGGTCAAAGTGCCGCACATGCTGCGGGCGACCCGCGAAGGCCGCACCCTGGTGCCCTATCGCCAGCCGCCTGAAGCCCCAATCGGCGACATCCACTCCGGCTTCTGGGAAATCGCCAAAGATGGCATGTATGGCGTGGCAAACCGGCCCAACGGAACCGCGCATAAAAGTTTTGCGGACGCACCCTATAAAATCGCCGCTAAATCCGGTACGGCGCAGGTCTTTGGCCTGAAAGAGAACGAAACTTATAACGCGCACAGGATTGCTGAACGATTACGCGACCATAAACTGATGACCGCGTTTGCGCCTTTTGATAAACCTCGGGTCGCAGTGACCATTATCCTGGAAAACGGGGGCGCCGGTCCGGCCGTCGGCACCGTGATGCGCCAGATTCTGGATCACATCATGCTGGGTGATAACAATACAGTCCTGCCGGACGCCGCACCCGTGCCGCCCGGTTATGAAGGTGAATAAACATGTCGATGCAAGATAGTCCGCAGAAACGATCGATCTGGATGCGTATCCACATCGATCCGCTGTTTATGCTGATCATTCTCGGCCTGCTGACCTACAGCGCCGTGGTGATCTGGAGTGCCAGTGGCCAGGATCCTGGCATGATGGAGCGCAAGCTGGGTCAGATCGCGATGGGTCTGGTGATTATGATTGTGCTGGCGCAGGTGCCACCGCGCGTTTATGAAGGCTGGGCACCCTATCTTTATATTGTCTGCGTTATTCTGCTGGTGGCGGTCGATGCCTTTGGGCAGATCAGTAAAGGCGCACAGCGCTGGCTCGATCTCGGCTTTGTCCGTTTCCAGCCTTCGGAGATTGCCAAAATTGCCGTGCCGCTGATGGTGGCGCGCTTTATCAACCGTGATGTCTGTCCGCCGACCCTGAAAAACACCGGTATTGCCCTGGTGCTGATCTTTGTCCCTACCCTGCTGGTGGCGGCGCAACCCGATCTCGGCACGTCGATACTGATTGCTGCTTCAGGCCTTTTTGTCCTGTTTCTCTCCGGCATGAGCTGGAAACTGATTGGCGTGGCGGTTCTGCTTGTGGCGGCCTTTATTCCGATTCTGTGGTTCTTCCTGATGCACGATTATCAGCGTGACCGTGTGATGATGCTGCTCGATCCGGAAACGGACCCGCTGGGAGCCGGTTACCACATTATTCAGTCAAAAATTGCCATCGGCTCAGGGGGGCTGCGCGGCAAAGGCTGGCTGCAGGGCACCCAGTCTCAGCTGGAGTTCTTACCGGAACGTCACACCGACTTTATCTTTGCGGTTCTGGCCGAGGAGTTAGGGCTGGTGGGTGTCCTGCTACTGCTGACCCTTTATCTGCTGCTGATTATGCGCGGATTAGTGGTGGCTGCCCGGGCGCAGACCACCTTTGGCCGGGTCATGGCAGGCGGTTTGATGCTGATTTTATTCGTTTATGTTTTCGTTAACATTGGCATGGTTAGTGGTATCTTACCGGTGGTTGGCGTACCGCTGCCGCTGGTCAGTTATGGCGGCTCCGCGCTGATCGTGCTTATGGCAGGATTTGGCATTGTGATGTCGATCCACACTCACCGAAAAATGTTATCTAAAAGTGTCTAAGAGGTTGCAGATGCGTAAGGAATGGCTTGGCGTTGCACTGGCATCACTGGTTCTGGCGGCCTGTACCACGCCAGAACCCCAAAATACGGCACCGCCGCAACCGGCTTATAATGGACCGGTGGTGGAGATTCCAGGCGTTGAGCCACGCTATGAACCGGTTAATCCGGCGACCAGCCAGGATTACAGCGTTAACGGCAAAAATTATCGCATCATTAAAGATCCCTCGAACTATAGCGAAATCGGCATCGCGGCCTGGTATGGCGAAGAGGCGCAGGGCAACCGCACCGCCACCGGTGAAAGCTACGATCCCGATGCGCTGACTGCCGCTCACCCTACGCTGCCGCTGCCGAGCTATGTGCGGGTGACGAACATGGCAAATGGCCGTCAGATTGTGGTACGCGTAAACGATCGCGGGCCCTATACGCCTGGCCGCATTATCGACCTGTCGCGGGCGGCGGGTGACCGCCTGAACATTTCCAACAATTCCCGGGTCCGGGTCGACTATATTAAGGTCGCGCCTGACGGCACGCTCTCCGGCCCTGGCACCATTGGCACCGTGGTTGCTAAGCAGAGCTACGCGCTGCCGTCTCGTCCGGATCTGAGCGGGGGTAACGTGATGAACGGCGGCAGCGCGGCCAACGCTGAGCCGCCTGCCCAGAATGTCGATGCCATCAGCAACAGCACACTGCAGAGCAGCGACAACATGGGGGCGCCGGTTCAGAGCAGCGGCTTCCTTGGCGCGCCTCAGCCCTTAGCGAATGGCGTACTGGAAGGCAGCGAGCCCCCTGCGGCGTCCCCAGCCGCTGTGGCTGCCCCCGCGGCAGTTGCGGCCCCTGCGGCGGTGGCGGCCCCCGCTGCCAGCAGCGGTGAAGCTGCAGGCTATGTGGTACAGGTGGGTGCGCTGAACGATCCCGCACGTGCGCGTCAGATGATGAAAAGCCTGAGCCAGCGTTACGGTGTGCCAGGCAAAGTTGAAGCGGCTGGCAACAATGTCTATCGCGTTCAGCTTGGCGGCTATGCCTCCCGCGCGGAAGCGGCTGCGCTGCAACAGCGTCTGAGCAGTGAGGGGCAGACCGCCTCATTTATTACGAATACGCGTCGCTGAGTCGTTAATCAGACCGCTGCACGTTACATCTGCTAACGACCCAATCATCACGCCCGGTGTCAGATGATCTGGCATTGGGTATGATGAGTGACATTTTTAACCTTAAACTCACGGATGTTGTAGTCCTACACATGAACACGCTGAAATCATCTCGTTTGCTGAAACGCCTGACAGTGGGATCACTGATCGCCTTCTCTCTCAGCCATGCTGCTATTGCTGATGACGTCAATCTCAAGACCATGATTCCGGGCGTACCGGATATTGATGCCGAAGCGTATGTCCTTATCGACTACAACTCGGGCAAAGTGCTGGCTGAGAAAAACGCCGATGCACGCCGCGATCCTGCCAGTCTGACCAAAATGATGACCAGCTATGTCATTGGTCAGGCCGTAAAAGCGGGAAAAATTCATCAGGACGATATGGTCACCATAGGCCCGGATGCCTGGGCGACCGGCAACCCGGTGTTTAAAGGCTCTTCACTGATGTTCCTGAAGCCAGGCGACCGTGTGCCGGTTTCTCAGCTGACGCGTGGGATCGTGCTGCAGTCCGGTAACGATGCCTGTGTTGCCATGGCTGACTATGTCGCCGGCAGTCAGGATGCGTTCGTTAACCTGATGAACAATTACGTCAAAGCAATTGGCCTGCAGAATACGCACTTCGGCACCGTACATGGTCTGGATGCTGAAGGTCAGTACAGCTCCGCGCGCGACATGGCGCTGATTGGTCAGGCGCTAATCCGCGACGTGCCGGATGAGTACGCCATCTATAAAGAGAAAGAATTTACCTTTAACAACATCCGTCAGATGAACCGTAATGGTCTGCTGTGGGACACCAGCCTGAACGTGGATGGCATTAAGACCGGTCATACTAACTCTGCGGGGTTTAACCTGGTAGCATCTGCGACCGAAGGCCAGATGCGCCTGATTTCTGCCGTCATGGGCGGCCATACCTTTAAAGGCCGTGAAACCGAGAGTAAGAAACTGCTTACCTGGGGCTTCCGTTTCTTCGAAACCGTCGCGCCACTGAAAGCAGGCAAAGAGTTTGCCTCTGAGCCGGTCTGGTTTGGCGATAGCGACCGTGTACAGCTGGGTGTGGAAAAAGATGCATACCTGACCATTCCCCGTGGCCGGATGAAAGATCTGAAAGCCAGCTATGTGCTGACCAATACAGAACTGCATGCACCGCTGAAGAAAAACCAGGTTGTTGGCAGCATCAACTTCCAGCTGGATGGCAAGACTATCGAGCAGCGTCCGCTGGTGGTGCTGAACGAAGTTTCAGAAGGCGGTTTCTTTGGCCGTATCGTGGATTACATCAAACTGATGTTCCATCACTGGTTCGGTTAAGCGTGGCGGGTGATTGAAAAATCACCCCTTCGCCCCCATTACCAGCTATTATGATGCTCCCGCTCAGGCGGGAGCCTGTTTTTTTATGCACCGGAGTAAATATGAAAACCAAACTGAATGAACTGCTCGAATTTCCTACCCCTTTTACCTATAAAGTGATGGGTCTGGCGCAACCGGAGCTGGTTGATCAAGTGGTTGAAGTGGTGCAACGTCATGCGCCCGGCGACTACAGTCCTGAAGTCAAGCCGAGCAGCAAAGGCAACTATCACTCCGTCAACATTACTATCACGGCTACTCATATCGAACAGGTTGAACGCCTGTATGAAGACCTGGGCAAAATTGATATCGTGCGGATGGTTCTGTAAATGACGGGTCGGCAGGACGCCTCTTCCTGACGGTTTGCCGACATTCTTCTTAGCGTATTCCTTTTAACGGACGCCTGTTTTGTTATCTGAAACTCTTCTTGTCCGCCAGTCAGGTCTGTGCGACTGGCAATCTGCCTCCGACGCCATGCACCACTACACTGACCAGCGCGACGACCAGAGTCGTGATGAAATCTGGCTGGTCGAACATCCCCCGGTCTTTACCCAGGGTCAGGCAGGAAAAGCAGAGCATCTGCTGATGCCGGGCGACATTCCGGTGGTGCAGAGTGACCGCGGCGGACAGGTCACCTATCACGGCCCTGGCCAGCAGGTCATGTACGTATTGATCGACGTCAAACGCCGTAAGCTCGGTGTGCGCCAGCTGGTCACTATTCTGGAAGAGACGGTCATTGCTACGCTGGCGGATTTTGGCGTCAGCGCCCGGGCGCGGGCCGACGCACCCGGCGTCTATGTCGGTGAAGAGAAGATCTGCTCTCTGGGCTTGCGCATTCGCAAAGGCTGTTCGTTTCACGGACTGGCGCTGAATGTGGCGATGGATCTCTCGCCCTTCCTGCGCATTAATCCCTGCGGCTATGCCGGAATGAGCATGACCCAGCTGAAACATTTTCAGCCTGACGTGACCACAGCTCAGGTACAGACACCGCTGGTCAGCGCGTTTGCACGACTGGCAGGTTATGAAACTGTTGAATGGGTGGCTGGCGATCTGCCTGTTAAGGCTTAACGCAGCGTGCGGATTTACAAATATGTAACTTATCTGCGCTGAGGGTGGCTGCTTCGCAGACGATGAGATGATATAATTTTTGCACTTTTCTCAAATAAAGTTGAAAGCCTCCTTCCCGGTTTGAGTGGGAAAGCTTTCAAATCGCAATCCGACCGGAACCCGCTGATTTATGAGTAAACCAATTCAGATGGAACGCGGCGTCAAATATCGTGACGCAGACAAAATGGCGCTGATCCCGGTGAAAACCGTGGCTGTTGAACGGCAGGAGATGTTGCGTAAGCCGGAATGGATGAAAATCAAGCTGCCCGCTGACTCCAGTCGTATTCAGGGCATCAAAGCCGCAATGCGTAAAAACGGGCTGCACTCAGTTTGTGAAGAGGCATCCTGCCCTAACCTCGCAGAATGCTTCAACCATGGCACCGCAACGTTTATGATCCTTGGCGCAATCTGTACCCGCCGCTGCCCGTTCTGCGATGTAGCGCACGGTCGTCCTAACGCGCCGGATGCCAATGAACCTATTAAGCTGGCGCAGACCATCGCTGATATGGGCCTGCGTTACGTAGTGATTACCTCTGTTGACCGCGACGATCTGCGAGACGGGGGTGCACAGCACTTTGCCGACTGCATCAGCGCAATCCGCGAAAAGAACCCCACCATTAAAATCGAAACGCTGGTACCGGACTTCCGTGGCCGCATGGATCGTGCACTGGAAATCCTCACTGCCACCCCACCGGATGTGTTTAACCACAATCTGGAAAACGTTCCGCGCGTTTATCGTCAGGTGCGTCCAGGTGCAAACTATGAGTGGTCACTGAAGCTGCTCGAGCGTTTTAAAGAAGCGCATCCGGATGTTCCGACTAAATCGGGTCTGATGGTGGGTCTGGGCGAAACGAACGCCGAAATTATCGAGGTAATGCGAGATCTGCGTCGTCACGGCGTCACCATGCTGACGCTGGGACAGTATCTGCAGCCCAGCCGTCATCACCTGCCGGTTCAGCGCTATGTCAGCCCGGCAGAGTTCGATGAGATGAAAGAAGAGGCGATGGCAATGGGCTTTACCCATGCCGCATGCGGTCCGTTTGTCCGCTCCTCCTATCATGCAGACATGCAGGCGAAAGGCGAAGAAGTAAAATAATTCCGCCCTTCATGACGCCCAAAAACAAAAAACCAGACTTTGCGGTCTGGTTTTTTTTATGTACCCGACATAAAAAGTAACAGTTATCAGCTGTAACTAACTGCTTAATCTTTGTGAACAACGCGCTCTGCCGGCACGTCTTCAGCTGTTGTGCGGGTCGCACTGGTATCTTCATCTTTCATAGCTTTCTTAAAGCCTTTGATGGCAGAGCCCAGATCGCCACCCAGTGAGCGCAGCTTGTTGGTACCAAAAAGCAGTACGATAAGCGCACCGATAATCAGCAGCTTGGCAATACTGATACCTTCCATATTTAACCTTTCAACTCTATCGAATCACGGTACCTGTTATTTATGCGCAGTTTGTCTGTGGAGACAACTGCAATCTGTAACAGAGTAAGATCGCCGTCACCAGGCCAGGCATCACTCAACCGACGGAAGCAATGTCCCCCCGCCCGTCAGGCGACCGCATGGGTGGCATCAGGCGCAAAGAGTGTATCATCTGTTTCCGCGCCTGACAGGCTTTATAACGATCCGTTGAGTTCAGGACGCGCAAAGCGCCGGTTCTCCAGCACTGGCAGAACCCGACGCGCATAGGCAACGCGCTCCGGGTCGATTTCAGCAAACAACAGCGCAGGCGCTTCCGCAGCATTTGCCACTGCTACGCCCAGCGGATCGACGACCAGACTACTGCCGATATTGCGTGGGCCACATTCTCCCACCGCCACCATGTAGCAGGTATTTTCCAGTGCCCGGGCGCGGGTCAGCAACGCCCAGTGCATCTCTTTCAGTGGCCCTCTGACCCAGGCGGCGGGCAGCACCAGCACGTCTGCGCCATCCAGAGCCAGCCGCCGCGCCAGTTCCGGGAAGCGCACGTCATAGCAGGTCATCAGACCGACCTTCATTCCTGCAACCTCAATCAGTGGCGGAACGGCATGGCCCGGATTAACGCGCTGAGACTCCTGCATTGCGAAGGCGTCGTAGAGATGAAGCTTTTCATAGGCGGCAATGATTTTTCCGCTGCGGATAGCCACCAGTACATTAAGCACTTTCTGCTGCCCGGCAGGCACATGCACACTCATGATCGTGGTCAGCGCGTTTTGCTGGCTGGCGACGAGTAACTGGTTCAGAAAAGGCCCGTCCAGAGGCTGTGCTGCCTGGAGCACAAAATCGGGATCGCTGTTATCACGCGCAAGCACGGCTTCAGGCAGCACCAGCATGTCGGCATCGCCTTTTGCCGCACGCTGCATTAAATCCAGGCAAATCGCGGCATTCTCTTGCCACTCGCGGCTTACCGCAAACTGCCCCAGTGCGACTTTCATTATTCTTTTCTCCCGTTGCGCCAGTCTGATGAATGAGAGTGGCTTACCGCAGCCAGCACTCCGACTGTACCATGCTGTTTCTGACTGCGGTAAGCCCGCTCGCTCATGGTCGCGCGGCGGCCGCTATGCCCTGTAAGGGAGCCGATGCGCCTGTGGCAGCCCGGACAGCGTGCAGGGATAGAACATGCCGCAGAGCGCCGCTGATGATTTCTGCTGGCTGAACGTCATCCGGAGAGCATAAACGGCTGAGATACGGCTCAGCACAACAGTGAGCATCAGCCTCAGCTCCCGGTTGTCCGGGCAGTCAGAGAGAACCGGGCCATTCTTCTGCGGCCTTTCAGCTTACTGCAGTGCTTTGACCAGATAACAGGGCGATTCACTGTAGCCTTCACGGGCGTAAAACTGATTGGCCTTGAGACGTGACTGATGACAATGGACTTCCATACGATCGCAGCCGCGCTGCGCCGCCAGCGTTTCGGCATGCTGAATCAGCTGCTGGCCCACGCCTTTACTGCGTTCCCCTTCTGCGATACAGAAATAGCTGATGCGGGCGAAGTCCCCTGCCAGCGCTAGCTGAGGAATAAAATGCAGCGACAGAAAACCGAGTACCTGGCTGCCATGCTCCGCGACCAGCAACGCTTCACTGGGATCGCTGCACAATTGCGCCAGGCGCTGTTCGATAAAGCTTTCGGTTCCCTCATAGCCTAACTCGCTTAACAAGGCGCTCAGCGCAAAACTGTCTTTCAACTCAGCCTGTCGTATCTTCATCCTGCCTCCTCATACCGGGTTCTGTCGCACAGTTATATAGCGTTGTCCGCAAAAAAGCTGCATCTCAGATTGTTATAAAGATGTTACGAGGATTTATTGTGAGGCGTCGCGCAGTTTGTGCGGCGGCTGACCGCTAAAGGGGTCGGGGTCGGGGTCGAGGCGTGAAAGCGCGGGCGGACTGGAGACATAAAAAAACCCGCCATAAGGCGGGTTTTTAGAATTCTGACTGTTAACTTACAGACTGATAACGTTAGCAGCAGATGGGCCTTTCGCGCCGTCGGTGATTTCAAACTCAACGCGCTGACCTTCAGCCAGAGTTTTGAAGCCGTTGCTCTGGATTGCAGAGAAGTGTACGAATACATCTTTGCTGCCATCTTCAGGAGTAATGAAACCGAATCCTTTAGATTCATTAAACCACTTAACGTTACCTTTGATCTTAGACATCTATATTACCTTTACATGAAAAATGGACACTAAACTGTGTCGTGCTCTAGTACAGCAATTGCGGAGGGATTTGTCCAGTCCGATTTGATGAAAAAGTGATAAATATCGACTTTCTGTGCACACATCACACTTTCCTGCTTTTCGGCTTGCGTATCGGTACAGAAGAGAAAGCGGATAGCTAAGCGGGCCTTGTGGCTAACCCGCTGGAAAAACAACGCTTTTTCGTTTTGATAGTTACGCAGCATTACTGATAAAAAGAAAATTCTTATTAAGGAGAATTGCCGCTGTCTGTGTCCCTGCCCTATGAATTTCATCGTCAGCCAGGGCATTTGTCGCCGCACACAGGTCTGTTTTTTTAGCCTGCCCCACCGGCCATAGCACGAAAGAGCAAAAAACATGCACCTCCCTCCGATTTTTCTTATCAGAGACTCACGCTTTTCAGACCAGAAATGAACCAGTTGTGTCATTAATTCCAGTAACGACGCGCTATTGGCGGACATTTTAGCCATCAGCAGGTAAGTGTTGATCAGCATCAGGGAAATGTCTTTTAGCGGTCAGATTCGCATTTGGCAACAAACATTGCGGGCCGTAAAAAATTACGTTTCTCGTCGCAGCACAAAATAATATTGTGCGGCAATAGATAACGTCCGCTTAACCAGTCTGGAGGGGACATCAGGACATGTACTTAAACAGGGAGGGAAGGAAACAGAATGGTAATGAAGATACGCTGTACGCAGTGTGGAAGCGCCCGGTTTATTTTCACGCATTTCAATAAGAACAGGCATAACTTCCATGGCGCCTGTTGTGCGTGCTGTCAGAAGCCACTGGGTCTGCAGGATCTGCTGCCTGATACGCGAATGGATCCTGTCAGCCAGTGTCTGCTGGACAGCTATAAAACATTGCGGGCACCTGATTAGGTGCCCGCTGCAGAGACTGTCTCAGCCCTCTGTCATCAGAAAATCAGTTTGAACACCCCAGTCAGGGTCAGCAAGCCTACGATAAAGATGATCGCAATTATCCACAGAATAATTTTCATTTCCTTTTCCCCGCATCGATTAAACACTTTTCCTGTAAGCAGTATAGACAGAAAAATATGTTATACCGCTTCACTTAAGGCTCAACTGTTCATAAGTTCAGCAACTTTCGCTTTTATTCCTGTTATGAGATTAGGATCGCAACACTATCTTTTAGTGGCACGACTTTTTCGTTTATCAGGCAATGCCTGGCTAAAATTTAGGCGGCAAGGCAGCCCTCAACAGTAATGAGACTGAAATGAGTCGCGAGGAGATCTTATGAGCACGATTAATACCAGCATGGGCCGCTATAGCCTTAAGGCAAAAAACAGCGGTAATCACATCAAAGGTTCATTCGCCATTAACGATGAAGGCGGCACTCAGCTCACGATGCAGGAGTTTGACGAGCATTACCTTGATGATGTGGTGAATAATGTTATCTATCCGGTCACCGGTGGCAACCGCGAGATAGCGCGGGCACTGCGCGAAGAGATGGTGAAAGCCGGTTTTGGACCGTCTCACTAAAATGACGGATTGAGAACGTTGATGATGCCGGGCCGCACGTTGCGGCCCGATTTCAATGCCTTCCCGGTAAACCTTATCGGGCCATCCCTCCCCCGACCGGACGCTTCAGTCTCCCGTCCGTAATTAAATCATCCAGGAAAGCAGCAGGCAGCCCACCAGTCCGCATACCGAGATAATGGTTTCCAGCGCTGACCAGGAGCGGATGGTTTCGCCAATCGTCAGGTTGAAATACTCTTTAAACAGCCAGAAGCCCGGGTCATTGACGTGAGAGAAGATCACGCTGCCAGACCCCACCGCGATGACCATCAGTTCCGGACTGGCACCGCTGGTAACAATCAGCGGTGCCACAATCCCACCGGCGGTGATCGCCGCGACCGTTGCCGAGCCGAGTGCAATACGCAGCACCGCAGCAATAGACCACGCCATGAAAATCGGCGAAAGCTGGGTTGAGTGCATCATGCTGGCGATATATTTATCCACGCCGCTGTCCACCAGAACCTGTTTAAAGGCCCCGCCACCGCCAATAATCAACAGCATCATGGCAATGATTTTGATGGAGTCGGTCAGGGTATCCATAACCTGTTCCATCGTGCGGCCGCGGTTGAGGCCGAAAGTGAAGATCGCAATCAGCACGGCAATCAGTGTAGCCATCACCGGGTCACCAAAGAACTCGGCGTAAGGCAGCAGTGCATGGCCCTTAGGTAACAGCATCTCCGCCACTGCACGCAGCGCCATCAGCACCACCGGAACCAGCGCCGTCCAGACGCTGACACCAAACCCGGGCATTTCCGCTTCGGTAAAGGTTTTCGGATTATAGAGACCCTGAGGAATAGGTTTGTCGATGTTTTTCAGGAAACGGGCGTAGACCGGTCCGGCCAGAATCACCGTTGGAATCCCCAGCAGGGTGCCGAACAGCAGCGTTTTACCCATGTCGGCGTTAAAGAGCGTAGCAATGGCGGTCGGACCCGGATGCGGCGGCAGGAAGCCGTGCGTTACGGAGAGGGCAGCCGCCATGGGCACCCCGACGTAGAGCAACGGCACGCGCGCCGAGGCCGCCACGCTGAACACCAGCGGCAGCATCAGCACAAAACCGACCTCATAGAACAGTGCGAATCCGACAATAAAACCGGTCAGCACCAGCGCCCACTGAATATGTTTCGTGCCGAATTTTTCAATCAGGGTAGTCGCAATACGCTGCGCACCGCCGCAGTCGGCCAGCAGTTTACCGAGCATGGCGCCGAATCCCATAATCAGCGCCAGGCTGCCCAGCGTGCCGCCGACGCCCGCTTTAATGGAAGTAATCACTTTATTTACCGGCATGCCCTGCATCACACCGACCGCCAGCGCCACCAGAATCAGCGCGATAAATCCATTGAGCTTAAAGCGAATCATCAGCAGCAGCAGTAACGCGACGCCGATCGCCACATAGAGTAATGGCATAGCTTTTCTCCACCTTGCGCACCGAACAGCATTCGGTGTCGATTATTATCATGAGCCCCGGAAGGCGACAAAACAGAGCATCTGTAAAATGTTTACACATCCCGACAAACGCTGTTACCGATAACATGTTAAGGGTAACATCCGCATGAAAGCACCCTCCCGCAGGGGTGAATTTCTGTTTTGCGAAGGTGATCAACTTTTTGCCGGTGCGTTATCAGAAAGTTTGCCAATGCCAGCCCGGCGCTTTTCGTTACACTCAGATTTTAGCGAAACAGATAAAGGATGCGCTGGTGAGTGAGAACCTGAGTGAGCTGTACAGTAATCAACGAACCCTCTTTGGCCGCGGGAGCCTGGATAAACTGCTGCCGCTGCTGGCCGCCCGTCCGCAGCCTACGCTGCTGTTTTGCGGGCACTCTTTTCTGCAGGGCCCGGCCTACGCCAGGCTGAAAGACGGACTCAATGACCACATTATTGGTTATGAAATCGTCAGCCATGAAGCCTCCCCCGCCGAGATTGATGGCTGGGTGGCGCGCTGGCGCGGTCATGTCGATCGGGTGGTCGCCATTGGCGGAGGGAGCGTACTGGATGCGGCGAAAGCGTTCAGCGCGATGGTGCAGCATCCGTTACCTGTCGCCCGTTATCTGGAAAAAACAGGTGACACGGCGGTTCAGCCCATTACGTTGCCGCTAATCGCCATTCCTACCACGGCCGGAACCGGCAGCGAAGTCACCCAGAATGCGGTAGTCACCGATCAGCACGAGATTCAGATCAAAGCATCACTGCGTCATCCGGTCTTTGTGCCGCAGGTCGCAATCCTCGATTCTGACCTGCTGAAAGGCGCACCGGATCGGGTGCTGGCGACCTGCGGTATCGATGCCTTTACCCACCTGTTTGAAGCTTATCTCTCCAGCAAAGGGAATCTTTTCACGCGCCAGCTGGCGCTGACCGGCCTGCGTCAGTTTATCGAGGCCTGGCCGGGTCTGAATCAGGAGGATGCCGCGGGCGATCGGGCCCGGGACGCAATGATGATGGCGTCATGGCTGGGCGGAGTCAGCCTCAGCAGCGCCGGGCTGGGAGTGATCCACGGTATTGCCGGTGAGCTGGGCGCGATCAAGCCCTTCCATCATGGTGAAGTGTGCGGCCGTCTGTTGTTCCCGTTCCTGGATCTGCTGGCGGACAGCGAGCATCCGTTGCAGCGCCAGTTGATGGCAGAGCTGCATGCGCAGCTCTTCACCGAACATACAGACTCTCCGGCCCGGTTTCTTAAGCAGTGGCTGCAGCAGCAGGCGATCGTGCCTTTCTGGCAGGATGGGCCATCGCTGAGCCATACAGAGACGGAGTGGATTCTGGCGCGTGCCAACAGCAAAAATTCACTGGTCGATTACCGTCGCGAGCAGATGCAGAGAATGATCGTCAGTGCCTGGTCCGTGACAGCGTAGCTCGCGCGGTCTCATCCGGCGCGCGGCAGGCGGTGCCGCTCAGCTAAGCCGATGCGGTGCTGAAGGGCCCGCTGCCTGCCAGCATCTGCTCAATTACCTGCAGCACGCCCTGCTCGTTGTTGGAGGGGGCCATATAGCGCGCCGCCTGCTTCACCCGCTCTGGCGCATTAGCCATAGCAAAACTGAAACCGGACTGTCTGAGCATTTCCAGATCGTTGCCGCCATCGCCAAAGGCCAGCACCTGGTCATGTGAAATCCCCCAGCGGCCGGCCAGCAGATCCAGACCATGTGCCTTATGGTTTCCGGGTACGATCAGATCAACTGAACCGTGGCCGCTGGATGTTGCGGCTACGCGGCCCTGGTGCAGCCGCTCAATATCTGCCATCAGGGGCTCAATATAGTCATCAGAGAGGTTCAGCGCGAACTTGAACAGGCGGTCATCCTGCACCTCATCCAGCCGGTTAATCGGCTTCAGCCGGTGGCAGTAATGCCGCATCTTCTTCAGCCACGTTTCGTCCATGCCCTCAAAGTAGTAAGCGCTTTCCCGGCCGCACAGCAGATAGCGCAGGCCTGGATAGTCACCGTTTTGCAGCGTGGCGATCACGGCCTCCACATCGCGGCGTTCAAAAGCTCCGCAAAACAGCTCTTCATCACGGTCAATAATCCAGGCGCCGTTCTCTGCGACAAAGGCGATCTCGCCGGCAATCTCCGGGAAAAATGATTTGAGCTGGTAATACTGGTTGCCACTGGCCACCACAAACCTGATGTCACGGGTGATGAGTTGCTGATAGCAGGCGAGAAAGCGGGATCGGTTGTACTGCTTGCTATCGTCCAGAAAGGTGCCGTCCATATCTACCGCCACCATCTTAACCGTCGTCATCATGACTCCTTACACAGGGAATGTTCAGCATGGAATCTCAGGATAGACGCTGGGACAACAAAACGGAAAGAAAGCGGGATGGCCGACGCCATCCCGGGAGGATCAGTTCATGGCGCTGTTCAGTACCAGAGCGGTAATGACACCGGTTGCAGCCGCAATCAGCACATAGTTGCCGTCGATGTCTGCCCAGTGATAACCACGCGGCGGTTCACGCAGACCGCGTTCATGCCAGTCGGCTACACGGTAATGATCGCCGCGATATTCCGGCGGGACCGGATGACCGCGACGGAAGTCGTGGCCCTGCCAGGCGAAATGGTCGCGCGCATCGTCACTGTCACGACGGCTGCGATCTTCATGATGATCCCGACCCAGATCATGCGGATTTCTGTCGCTATGACCCGGATTATCGCGGCCACGATTAGGCGTGTGATCGCGGTTGTCTGGCCCACGATCACTGTTCTGATGCGGCACCGGCATACGGTGTCCCTGATCGTGATCATCCGCCCGTACGGCCTGAGAGAAGAGTGTGCTGCATGTCAGAATTGAAGCGATAAGCGTTAACGTTGTTTTTTTCATGGTCTTGCCTCCAGATAACGGCGATTCAGATACCGTTTAGTGGCATCATGGCAATCGCGACGGCAGGAAGCATCGGAAATAGTCTTAAAAACCATTAACTTACACAAAATTACGCTTACTTATCGCTTTCTTAACATTGGCCACGCGCATTGCCGGGAGGGTCAGGGCTGGCCGGACAGAGAGGCCTCTGCCCGACCGGGCACGCTGAAACCGATCAGGTCACTGCGCGCGTTTCGCTCAGGGGGTACTGAGGATTACTGGCGCATCCGGTAATCCCGTAAAGCGAGTCACGATGTGATGATAATCGGCGGCAGGATCGAGATCCCGGAAGCTCTCGGGATAGAGGTCTTTTGCCAGAATTTCCATGCCGATGATGTTGTAAGGGTGATTGTAGAAATGGTGATAAACGCCATAGACCCGTTTCTGTTTCACCGGTTCGATCTGCGCGACTCCAGTGCGGCTCTGCAGGCGGTTAAAGGTGGCAGTCACATCGGTCTGACTCGCGCCATAACCAAACGGCAGCACGTTGCTGTTCGGGCGTTTAGAACCGGTCATGATGTAGACGTCCGGCTTCATGGCGATAATCTTCTCCAGCGACACAAAGCCTGAGCTGCCGGGCAGCAGCGAAGAGCCGATATTTTTTCCGCCGACCGCTTCCACCAGCGCGCCCCAGCCATTATGACCGTGAGTGAAGCAGCAGCTATCGCTGTTGCCGGCAATGGGTTCAATAAAGACCGTTGGCTTGTGTGATATGCCAGCAATCTTCTGCTGAAGCATATCCCAGCGCTGCTGATAAAAATCGGCGTACGCTTTCGCCTCTGCTTCGCGGTTCAGCACGGTGCCCAGCACCTTCACGCTCTTCAGCGTGTTCTCTTTCGGATGAAGCTCGTCATCCAGGAACAGCACCGGAATGTGGAGATTTTTCAGGGTGGCAAGCACGCCTGACTGCGCCAGCGCCGGTTTCGCACGCAGCTGCGCAATCATCAGATCCGGCTGCTTCGCCAGCACACTCTCCAGATTAACCTGCCCCTGATCGTTAAAGCCCATATCCACAATCGATGTCGCCTGCGGCCAGCGCTGCTTCAGCAGATCCCAGGTCTGGGTATCCTGCTTCTTCGGCAGATTGTTCCAGGCCACGACCCGCTGAAACGGATTCTGTCGATCCAGTAATGCCAGCGTCATCACGTCACGGCCATCCTGCAAAATCACATGCTGTGGCTCTTTCTGCAGTGTAATTTTCTGACCGTCCATGTCGGTCACCGTGACCGGATAGGTGGTTGCGGCACAGGTGGCAGAGAGTAAAAGTGTGGTGGCAGCAGCAATCCCGAGTTTCATGTGTCTCCTGTCCTTCAAAGAAATAATAATTATTCGCGTTTACTTTACCATGTGAATGGATAAGAAATGTAACGATTGCTGACCAGATGCGTCTGAAAGGCGTGCTCTGGCAGACCTGCGGCCGGTCAGCCAGGGTAAATGAGAAGTCAGGGAAAAGGCGGCAGGCACATCCCGGCGTGATGAGAGGTGCCTGCTGGCGGGTTACTTCACCAATGAATAGAAGATGGCGGAAATCGCAATCAGTCCAGTCAGCACCACAAACAGGTTGCTGATTCTGCCGCTGTACTGACGCATTGCCGGGACTTTCTGAATCGCATACATCGGCATCAGGAACAGAATCATGGCGATGACCGGTCCGCCCAGCGTTTCAATCATGCCGAGAATATTCGGGTCCAGCGTCGCGACCAGCCAGGTGGTCAGCAGCATAAAGAGCGTGGTCAGGCGATTCAGTCGGGCAGGTGCAAGGCTTCTGCCCCGGCTGCGCAGCGCTTTGTTCACTATGCCGTTAAACCCTTCACGCGCGCCCAGATAGTGACCCAGGAACGATTTGGTGATGGCCACAATAGCAATCAGCGGTCCAAGCCAGGCAATCATCGGCACCTGAAAATGGTTGGCCAGATAGGAGAGGATGGTGATGTTCTGTGCTTTGGCCGCCTGCAGATCTGCCGGTGACAGGCTTAGCACGCAGCTGAACACAAAGAACATCACCGTGACCACCATCATCAGATGTGAGCAGGCCAGAATCCGTGAACATTTTTTCTCTGCCGCATCGCCATACTCTTCACGCTTTGCCAGCGCAAAGGAGGAGATGATAGGTGAATGGTTAAATGAAAAGACCATCACCGGAATTGCCAGCCACAGCGTCATCCACAGGCTGCTGCCCGCAGGCTGAATGCTGAGTGCAGAGAATGCTGCGCCGTGCCAGTGCGGGATCAGATAGCAGGCCATCAGCATCAGTACCGCGACAAAAGGGTAAACCAGCACGCTCATTGCTTTGACGATCATCTTTTCGCCAAACCGCACGATGGTCATCAATCCGACAATCAGCAGCAGCGATAGCAGCGCGCGAGGCGGCGGCACCAGACCGAGCTGGTTGACCATCAGGCTCTCTACCGTGTTAGTAATCGCCACACTGTACATCAGCAGGATTGGGTAAATAGCGAAGAAATAGAGCAGCGTAATCACTTTGCCCGCGCCGACGCCAAAATGCTCCTCGACGACTTCCGTGATGTCACCAGCGGGATTGTTACCAGAGAGGACAAACCGTGTCAGGGCGCGATGCGCGTAAAAGGTCAGCGGAAACGCCAGTATCGCCATAATCATCAACGGAATCAGCCCGCCGACGCCGGCATTGATGGGCAGAAACAGCACCCCTGCGCCGATCGCGGTGCCATACAGGCCCAGCATCCACATGGTGTCGGTTTTACGCCATCCCGTATCGACGCCCCTTTCAAGCGCACCCAGTGTGCCAGTTTGCGTGGTTTTCATCAGATATTCCGTGTTAAAAGCCGCCAGTAACCTGAGGCGTCAGACAGATCATCTCTCCGCTCTGCGCCTCAGCTGCCACCAAAGAAATCAGCCGTCACGCTGACCCTCTGTGCATAGGTAATCGTTTGCGTGCGCCATTTTTTACACTACCTGACGATAAAAGTTCAAGCCATGCAGATAAACATGCATAAATTGCCGAAAAAATCGTCAGGTTGTGCAGCGCAGCTGCGCGGCGATCATGCCATCTTTCCCCGTCAATTTCCGCCCTGAAAAAGTGATCCCTGTAACGGATTAGCGCAACGGTCTACGCTTTAACCAAGGGTGTTGCGATAACGCCTGCCGGTGCTCAGGAGAAAAGAATGAAAATTGCCTGCCTTGGATGGGGATCGTTAATCTGGAAAACCGGCGCACTGCCGGTAGCCAGCCAGTGGCACCATGATGGTCCTGCTGTACCGATTGAATTCGTGCGCATCGCAGATGGTGGCGAACTCTCGACAGCCATCTGCCTCAATGCCCGTCCGGTGCCGGTGCTCTGGGCGTGGCTGAACACCGCCTCCCTGGAGAGCGCCTGCCGCGCCCTGCGCATTCGTGAGGCGATTCCGGACAGCCGCGTCGACGGCATTGGCATGATGACCGTGACCGAAACCGCCACAGGGCCGCTGGCGGCATGGGCGCAGTCGAAGGGGATTGAAGGTCTGATCTGGACCGGCCTGCCTGCACGGATGGCGGGCATTGAAGGCCAGATCCCGACGCTGGATGATGCCCGTCGCTATCTGCAACAGCTCACAGGGGAAACGCGGACGCACGCGTTCCACTACATCGAACAGGTGCCGGCTCAGATCGACACGGACTACCGGCGGGCGCTGGCCGACCTGACGCGCTGGCAGCCCGACGCCCCTGCGGTGACGGCGGCCTCCGCTCATCTGCATCCGCCCTGCCAGCCCGGCTGAAACGGTCCGGACTGCTGTACCGCTCTGCTTACTTCTCAAAGGGTTACTACACTTCAGGCAGGTTTCGATTTCAGATTGCCTGAGTTTTCCCCGTCAGCGGTCAGCCCTCTGGTATGACCGCCGTTTCCCTGCCAGCAGGAGATGAACAGATGAAAGCATTAACCTATCACGGCCCGCATAAAGTCAGCGTGGATAACGTACCGGATCCGGGACTGGAGGCTGCAGATGATATTATTCTGCGCGTGACCGCCACCGCGATTTGCGGTTCCGATCTGCACCTTTACCGCGGCAAGATTCCCGGCACCGGACATGGTGATATCTTTGGTCATGAGTTTATGGGTGAAGTGGTTGAAGCCGGCAGCGCCGTGACCGCCGTCGCCAAAGGCGATCGGGTGGTGATCCCATTCGTTATCGCCTGTGGTGACTGCTTTTTCTGCCTGCTGAACCAGTATGCCGCCTGCGAAAATACCAACAGCGGCCGGGGCGCTATCCTGAACCGCAAAAACATCACGCCCCCTGCGGCGCTGTTTGGCTACAGTAAGCTCTATGGTGGCGTCCCCGGTGGTCAGGCAGAGTATGTCCGGGTGCCAAAGGCTAATACCGGCCCGTTTAAGGTGCCGTCCGTGCTGTCAGATGAGAAGGTGCTGTTCCTGTCAGACATCCTGCCTACAGCCTGGCAGGCGGTAAAAAATGCGGAAGTGAAACCGGGCTCCAGCCTGGCGATTTTTGGGGCGGGGCCAGTCGGCTTGTTAAGTGCGGCCTGCGCCCGGCAGCAGGGTGCCGAACAGATTTTCATGATTGATCACAATAACTACCGTCTGAACTTTGCCCGCGAGCGTTACGGCGTTATCCCCATTAACTTCGACGATATTGACGATCCGGCGGGCTGGATCATCGAGCACAGCACCGGTAACCGGGGTGTGGATGCGGTGATCGACGCTATCGGGTTCGAGGCAAAAGGCAGCCTGACGGAGACGGTGCTCACCAACCTCAAACTGGAGGGCAGCAGCGGCAAGGCGTTGCGTCAGTGTATTGCCGCAGTACGTCGTGGCGGTATCGTCAGCGTGCCGGGTGTTTATGCCGGATTTATTCACGGCTTCCTGTTTGGTGACGCCTTCGACAAGGGGCTGACCTTTAAGATGGGACAGACGCATGTTCACGCCTATCTGCCTGACCTGCTGACGCTGATCGAGCAGGGGCATCTGACGCCGGAGGAGATTGTCACCCACCATCTGCCGCTGGAAGACGCTGCGCGTGGCTATGATATTTTCGCCAGACGCGAAGAGGAGTGCCGCAAGGTCATTCTGGTTCCCGGCATGGCCGCAACCCAGGCGACGATATAATGTCACCGGATCAGGCGCGCTAAGCCTGCCCTGGCGTTCCCGGCAGAACCCTCTGCCGGGAACCCGGTTTATGACGGCCTGCGTTGCAGGCTGCTTCGCCACTCCCGTCTTTCCAGCAGATGTTCATCCGGCGAGTCCGCCGTATCCACCTGACTCCCCTGCTCCAGCCATCTCGCACTGCGTGAATGCGGATGGCTTTCACCGATCACCTGTTGTGCAAATGCGCCACAGGAAAGAGATAAAAACAGTAATGCACTGGCCAGCCTCACTTTCATAAGCACACCTCAGCAGAAACGGTGCGGTTATGCTGCCCGAAAGGTTTTCTTTTTCTGTCAGTAACAGGCAAAGTTATGTGGTGAGCAGCAACAGACTGCGACGGATTTAACGGCGGTTCAGAATAGCCCGTCAGGTCACCTGCAGACGCTTCGCGACTGATGGTCCGCTTTCTTTAAGGAGGTGCTGTTGAACATCAATCAATTTGATCAGCGGGTGGGTGAAGCGCTGCCCGACTGGCAGCCGGTTGCCAGACCGTCCTGCGCATTACTTATCGGCCAGCACTGCCTTCTCATGCCGCTAAGCGTTGATCATGCAGAAGCGATATTGCAGGCATTTATGCTGGCACCCGACGATCGCGACTGGACCTGGCTGGGTGCGGAGCGGCCCACCACCCTGGCGCAGATGCAGAGCTGGATTGCAGAAAAAGTGATGAATGCGGCCCTGGTATCATTTGCCGTCTGCACACTGGCGGAGCAGCCCTGTGGTGTGGTCTGCTTCGCCAGTATTGAGCCAGAACATGGCACTATTGAAATCGGTCACGTGACCTGGTCGCCACTTATGCAGCGCAGTGCTAAGGGCAGTGAAGCCATTTTTCTCTTGCTGAAACAGGCCTTTGAACCCGGCTATCGCCGGGTCGCCTGGCGATGTGATTCAACGAATATCGCATCGCGAGCGGCAGCAGAACGGCTTGGGTTTCGTTTTGAAGGTCGCTTACGTCAGGTGATGATTCGTAAAAAGCGCAATCGCGATAGCGACTGGCTGTCCATTATCGATTGTGAATGGCCCGCTATTCAGCGCGCCCTGAGCAACTGGCTGAACGCGGACAACTTCACCGGTTCAGGTCAGCAAAAATGTCCTCTCAGCACCTGCTTTGCTGCTATTAATGAGGACGATTTCAGACGTTAACGCTGAACGGAAGCCTGCCTCAATGCAGACGGCGCACGCTCAGTGCCGCAGACCAGCGCTGTCGCTGACAGCGTGGACAGACGGCCTGCTGCTGCGCCTCAATCCTCTGCGTCTTACCACAACGGGTGCAGGCGTAGAGTGCGCTGAGCGGCACGCGGCTGTAATCCTGCCGATGCGCAGGGGGCAGCACACTTAATCCGGCGCGCATGTCGTCATCGTCATAAAAATAGAGGCTGAGCTGACCATCAACCTCGACCAGCGCCAGCCGGATCTGGCCCAGATGCTCAACGCCACTCTGTCGCAGTTCCATATAAAACTCATCTTCGGAAATATTGAGCTGGTCCAGACTCTCCAGCACATACACGCCCTCCTGAATCAGCGTAATAACGTCGCCCTGAATAAGCCGGGAAAAGCGCGGGCTGTGTGCCGTCAGCCAGGTGGTCAGCCGATACAGTGCCAGCAGCACCACAAAGACCATAATGACCGGCAGCACCGGTACATCGTCGTAAAACGTCACGTCACCGGATGCCGACCCCAGCGTCAGAATCACGACCAGTTCAAACAGCGACAGCTGACGTACACCGCGCCGGCCGGACACTTTCAGAAAGGTAAAGACCACCAGATAGGCGATCAGGACCCGCGCCATGACCTCAAATAAAAAGGTGGCCGGTTGGTCGTTGAGTAAAAATCGATGCCAGTCGAATGAGAACATAGTCTGCTAAACGTCCTGTAATAAACGCCTCTTCACAGGCTTGCTGACAAGCCGGCGATTCAGGCCAGTGATAAATCAATTCTGGCGTCAGCCGGGTAAAAGGCAAGCGAAGCAGCGGCGCTGAAGACAGCAAGTCTGAGCAGGTCACATGTAGAGGAAAAGATTAATAAAGCAGATAACAGACGCTGGCCGTTTCACGCTGCACTTATTCCGCTTTCTGGAAAAAAATAGTACGGATTCGCCTGATTTTAGCTGGATTATTTTTGCCGCTTCGCTTTTTTTCTTTTTACTTCAATATCTTGCCATGCAACTTTATCAACCTATACTTTCCGGTAAGGCTTCCGTAAAACCGGTCAACAGCCCGGAAAATCAGCCTTTTCCTGCCGATAGCATGGCCATTTAACCTCTGCTATCTCATTCGTGCATTTCCACAGGACTCACTGTGGCTTATGGCAAGGATCGCCCGTCCGTTCAGAGCGGCCAGTCTGCTTTGCATACTCAACTCCCTGACCCGTTCTGCAACGGCTTGTCAGCGGGGATCCTGTTGGCTTTTTTCGGGAGATGCCATGACGCCCTTTTCCAGTTTCTGGCAGGCCGGTTACGAAGGCGCCGATCACATCAATCCCGCGGGTCTTGCGCTTTCCATGAACGAACTGAATCAGCATCAGGCGCGAGCAGCAGAGGACTATGCCGCACTGGCTCCCTTTTCACTTCGCACTGTGCGCGAAAGCGTGGGCTGGCGGTTGTGTGAGCGCGACGGCAATTACGATTTCTCCTCCGTCGCCGCCCGCATGCAGGCCGCAGAGCAGCAGGGCATACAGCTGAGCTGGACGATCTGCCACTACGGCTGGCCCACGGGCCTCAGCCTGTTTGATCGCGATTTTGTCAGCCGTTTTGCCGCGTTCTGCGGCGCACTGGCCCGCTTTCTGGCCCCCTTGTATCGACAGCCACCGGTCTATTCGCCGATGAATGAGATCTCGTTTGTCAGCTGGGGTATCTCGGTCGGACTGTTCGCCTGTGACGACGTTCCGGAGACGAATCCGGCGGATGCCGCTAAACAGCAGCTGATACGCGCAACGCTGGCCGCCTGTGATGCGATCTGGCTGGCGGATCCGCGTGCGCGTCTGCTGCACTGCGACCCGCTGATTCATATTGCACCCGATCCCGCCGATCCTGTCGGATCCGATGTGGCGCGCGCGCTGTGCAATACCCAGTATCAGGCGTGGGACATGCTGAGCGGCCGACGCAATCCGGAACTGGGCGGTGCCCCCCGCTATCTCGACCTGGTCGGCGTTAATTACTACCACGACAACCAGTGGGAGCAGGGCTCAAACCGGCGGCTCTACTGGCATCTGGGCGACGCTCGCCGCCAGCCGCTGCATCTGATGCTGCAGCAGGTCTGGCAGCGTTACCAGCGCCCGCTGCTGCTGGCAGAAACGAGCCACGTCGGCAGCGGGCGCGGTGCCTGGATTAATGACATCGCAGCAGAGGTTGCGCAGGCCCAGCTGGCAGGCGTTGAGCTTCTCGGCATCTGCCTCTATCCGATACTCGATCGCCCGTTATGGGAAGACACGACCTTCTGGACCCGCAGCGGGTTATGGGATCTCGATCGGCTGGGGCCCGATCCTTATGCCCGCCAGTTGCAGCAGCCCTATGCTGAGGCACTCCGTCAGTCGCAACGCTTTTTACAGCATATCCACGCCCAACACCCTCAACGTCAGGAGCACACCATGAAGCCACCTGTTCTGCTTGTATTCAGCCATTTGCGCTGGGGATTTGTTTTCCAGCGGCCGCAGCAGTTACTGACACGCCTGGCGCAGCACTACCGCGTGATATTTATCGAAGAGCCGGTCTGGCAGGCGGGGCCACCGGGCCTGCATCAGAGTTCACCTGCTGCCAATATCACGGTGATCCAGCCGCATACGGACAGTGACGCACCGGGTTTTCATGACAGCCAGATAGCCCCGCTTCTGCTGCTGCTGACGCCACTGATGGAGGAAGATGAACAGCCGTTAATCTGGTTCTATACGCCAATGGCGCTGCCGCTGCTCACGCCGTTTGATCCGGCACTGGTGATTTATGACTGTATGGATGAGCTTTCCGCCTTCCGGAATGCGCCCCGTCAGCTCCAGCAGCGTGAATCGGCGCTGATGACACGCGCCAGCCTGGTCTTTACTGGCGGCACCAGTCTCTATGAAGCTAAACGCGATAAACATCCGCAGGTTTACTGCTTCCCCAGCAGCGTAGATGCTGTCCATTTTGAGCAGGCACGCGATCGCAGTAACCATCATCCGCTGCAGGATGCGATTCCGGCACAGCGTCTGGGGTATTACGGTGTGCTGGATGAGCGTATCGACCTGTCGCTGATTGCAGCGCTGGCAGACAGCCATCCGGAATGGCAGATTGTGATGGTCGGACCGGTAGTGAAAATCGATCCCGCCAGTCTGCCACAGCGCGATAATATCCACTGGCTCGGCCAGCAATCCTACCAGGCACTGCCGCAGTTTCTGGCGGGCTGGGATGTCTGCCTGATGCCATTTGCCATTAATGCCTCGACCCGCTATATCTCGCCCACCAAGGTGCTGGAATATATGGCGGCGCAACTGCCGATTGTCAGTACCGCCATTGTCGATGTGGCACGCCACTATGCAGAGGAGGTGGCGGTGGCGGAAACTCACGCTGACTTTATCACCGCCTGTGAACAGGCGATGGCGATGAGCGCTGCAGAACGGCTGGCACTGGCAGGCCGGATGCAGGAGAAGGTGGATGCCACCTCGTGGGATCGCACCGCAGAGCAGATCCATACGCTGATTCAGCAGGCGCTGACGCAGCGTCAGCCAGTTGCCGATGCATCGGAGCTGGCAGAGCAGCAGGCGAACGTTACGCTGCTGACGCCCGCCATGCTGGAAAGTAAAGCGGTGCCCTGTCTGATTGTTGGCGCGGGGCCCACCGGACTGAGTGCCGGTTATCACTATGGCGAAGGCGCAGTGCTGCTGGAGAAAAATGGCACCCCCGGCGGCTGGTGCCGATCCATTGACGATCGGGGATTCACTTTCGATTATGCCGGTCACATCATGTTCTCGCAGGACCCGTATGTACTGGCGCTTTATGAGATGCTGCTGGGCGATAACCTGCACTGGCAGGATCGTGAAGCCTGGGTTTATAGCGACGGTATCTATACCCGTTACCCTTTCCAGTCCGCCCTGCATGGCTTGCCCCTCGGGGTCGTCAAAGAGTGCGTGCTGGGCGCTATTGAGGCGCGTTACGGTGAAACAACGTCCATCGCTACACCGCTGGACCGGACCCGGACGCGGCGGGATTGTTGCGCTGATGGCGCGATTCCCGATGAGGGCAGCAGCACGGGCGAGGTGGCTGACGATGAAGATTTCCAGCACTTTATTATGCGTACCTGGGGCAAAGGCATCGCGCGTCACTTCGCCCTGCCCTACAACCAGAAACTGTGGAAAGTGCCGCTGACTAACATGGAAACGTCATGGCTGGGCGGACGCGTTCCCCTGCCTGACCTGGCGCAAATCATTGACGGGGCGCTGCAACCGCTGGCGAAACCCGTGGGCCCGAACGCGCGTTTTGGCTATCCGCTCCGCGGCGGCTTTCAGGCCCTGATGTCCGGCTTTTTACCCCATCTGAAATGTACGCTGGAAACGGATGCCAGCCTGACCCGTCTCTATCCCCAGGCGCATGTTGCGCTGCTGGCGGATGGACGACACTATCGCTATGAACAGCTGATCAGCACCATGCCGCTCCCGGAGCTGATTAAACGGATGGGCGATGAGGTGCCGGAAAATGTGCAACAGGCAGCACAGCAGCTTCAGTTTGTCTCCGTGCGCTGCGTAAATCTGGGGATTGGCCGCGCAGACCTGACGGAAAAACACTGGATTTACTATCCTGGCGATACGATCTTTCATCGCATTTTTGTGCAGGGCAATGCCAGCCCGCACTGCAATCCCCCGGGTGGTTTTGGTTTAACCTGTGAAATTACCTACAACGCCGCCCATCCGCTGCCAGTGACAGGCGATGCCCTGATCGAGCGCTGCCGTCAGGATTGCATCCGGGTCGGCATGATTACTGCTGAAGATCCCGTGCTCTGTGCTTCCGAGGTTGATATGCCCTACGCTTACGTGGTTTACGACCATGCGCGCAGCGATAACGTCGCGCTGATTCGCCAGTGGCTCCTGACAAAGGATATTCATCTGTCAGGCCGCTACAGTGAATGGGAATACTACAATTCCGACCACGCTTTCCTGGCCGGCAAACGCGCCGCAGAGAACGTCCGGCAACAGCATCTCAGCAAACAGATGCCAGGCTGACCTGGCGCAGTCTGCTATGAAAGCCGCTGGCTGCATTTTGCGGCTTTCAGCGACTGCAGCTGGGTCAGCCGCCGCTCTGCTTTCTGGCTGGCACTGTATTTCGCGATACCATTGCCCAGCCCGAAATCACCGACAAAGCCGAGCACGGTCAGCGCATCAAACTGACCGGTCTGCTCAATATCACGCTGTACGCTGTGTGCTCTCGCCAGCTCCTGATCCAGCGCGCTGCAATTCAGCATCGCGGACTCCTCCGGCGTGACCGCCGCCGACTGCGGATAGTGCTTAGTCGCACAGCCGGTGACGACCAGCGCCAGCAGCAGGATGACTCGTGGTGTGTTCATGTTTAGTTGCCTGTTTTTTGTCCGATTAACCGGATTATCGGCAGCACCCACCGAGATCATGAGGCTCTGAACTACCAATAATGGTCGAAACCGCTACGCTAATGTAGGATTCAGCGCGCGGCCGTCTGCTGCGGCCTGTTACCCGCCGGGCGTCATGCAGCGAACGCGCACGTTGCGTTCACGCTTTCTGCTTGTTATTTCAACCTGTTAGTCAGCACGACGCTGCCACTGGCTGCGTGTTTACGGTTAAGCCTGGACGCCAATCCGTGATGAGGCCGTGGCGTAAGCCCGGTCAGACAGTGACCAGTCGCGCATCAGGTTTACCAGAGCATGTTTCAGATGAGGTTTTTCAATGCGTTTTAAAGGATTGAACATCGGGTTTTTCCTTTTGATTCTGGCGATCGCCACCGTCGCTTTCTTTGATGTGCTTTCGCCCTATTTCTCGCCGATCCTGTGGGCGGCGATTCTGGCGGTCATTTTCCATCCGCTGAAAACGATCCTGCGGACCCGCATGGGCGATCGTAATGGCCTGGCCGCGCTGATCACGCTGCTCTGTATCTGCCTGATCGTGTTTACGCCGCTGGCGATTATCGCCTCGTCGCTGGTGGTTGAAACCAACGCGGTCTATCACAAGCTTCAGACCAACTCCGCCCAGTTCCCGGCGGTCTTCGCCGATCTGCTGCAGCACCTGCCTCGCTGGGCGAAACATTATCTGGCTGAGAATAATCTGGATAGTGCCGCAGAGATTCAGCAGAAGCTCTCCTCGTTTGCCCTGAAAGGCGGTCAGTATGTCGCGGGCAGCGCCTTTGTCATTGGTAAAGGGACCTTCAGCTTTACTATCGGCTTTGGCGTAATGCTGTATCTGCTGTTCTTCCTGCTGAAAGATGGCTCTTATCTGGTGCATCTGATTCTGGAAGCGCTGCCGCTTTCGACCTACGTCAAACACCACCTGCTGGTGAAGTTTGCCGCTGTTGCCCGTGCGACAGTGAAAGGCACAGTCGTAGTCGGTATTGTTCAGGGGATTCTCGGCGGGCTGGCCTTCTGGTTCACCGGCATTGACGGCAGTCTGCTGTGGGGTGCCCTGATGGCGTTCCTCTCACTGATTCCGGCAGTCGGTTCAGCCATTATCTGGGTGCCTGCGGCGATCTTCTTCTTCGCCACCGGTGCCGTCTGGAAAGGGCTGTTCCTGGTCGGTTTCTTTGTGGTGATTGTGGGCCTGGTCGATAACATTCTGCGTCCGCTGCTGGTCGGCAAAGACACGAAAATGCCTGACTATATGATCCTGATCGCCACCCTGGGCGGCATGGAGATCTACGGCATCAACGGTTTTGTGATTGGTCCGGTCATTGCGGCCCTGTTCATCGCCTGCTGGAATCTGCTTTCCGGTCGCGATAACCGCGAAAACATTGAAGTCATCGACGAAGAAGTGATCGAAGAAGGCAAGAAGCAGTCTGAAACGGCCGCAGAAGCGGCGGCTGAAGCGGCGTCCGCTGCGGCAGAAGCCGCCGCTGAGGCAGAAATCAAAGTCTCTGCGCTCGCGGCAGCCGAAAGAGAAGCGGCGGAGAGAAAGGCGGCGGAAAACAAAGCCTGATCCGCCTCGGCCATAAAAAAACCCACCATTTGGTGGGTTTTTTTTACCTGAAACGGTCGCGAATTAGTTGGTCGCTTTGTTTTTCAGATCTTCAGCACCCTGCTTGGTTTTATCCCAGCCTTTCTCAGTGCCTTCTTTGGTTTTGTTCCAGCCTTTCTGAGCGCCTTCGGTGATTTTGCTTCCGGTCGTGTGGCTTTTGCCCTCAGCGGCGTGCTCAGATTTCAGCTTCATCTCCTGGCCTTCATGCTGCGCCTTGTGGAGTTTTTCTTTTGCGGTATCTGCACCTTTATGTGCTTCCGCAACGGTGTTGTCTGTGGTGGTCGCAGCAAAAACCGGTGAAGCCAGTAAAATAGCAGACAGTGCAATAATTGATTTCTTCATAATTCCCTCTGTATTCATCGTTGCCGTGGTTGCCGTGTAGGTTTTAATCCTGGCATAGCGTTTCCAGGAAAGATTTAAGAATAAACCAGGAATGAAAAAGGGCCAGTTTTCACCAGAAAAAGCCGCTGACTGTAGCTTTTTTGTCCATCACCACAGGGTGAGCTGCGCATCGTCGTCCCGCTTCGGTTTGGTGCGACTGACGCGCGCGCGCGGCGCCGGTTGCTGTAGCTGCTGATGAATCCACTGCAGCAATACCGCGACCACATAAGCCTGCTGTTCCGCGCTGAGCGGCTGATGCTGGTCAATGTGGTGCCATTTACTCAGACAGCCGCGACAGCAGGTCGCCGTCGCGTGCTGTGCGATAAACACCGGGTGACCGCGCATCGGCGTCTGCCTGCCATCGTTTTCCGGTTCAGCAGGCGCCAGGCGCTGGGCCACAAATTCGGCAGCATGCTGGCGTAAGGCTGCCTCATCTTTGCCGGACGCATAGTCAAATTCAGTCCGTCCCAGACGAAAACGCTGGCGAAACGGCGAACGCGCCAGTCGGGTAAAAAGGTCATCGACATCTCTCATGCTGAAAGCCAGTTACTCATATTTACGGCCTGCCAGATAGCGTACACCCTGCGGGCCAAACGCCTCACGGTGCAGCTCGTTTGGCTGCAGGTGAAAAGTCTCACCCGGATGATAGGTGCTCTCACCCTGTTCAGTGCTGATGGTGATATCGCCACTCAGAATCAGCGCCAGCGCTTCAAAGGGATGAACGTGATTGTCCAGCGTGGTTGAGGCTGCGCGCTCCACCAGCCGCGGCGGGTCAAAGCCCTGTTCAGCTAATAAATTTCTGAATTCGTGTTCTGTCATCGCGTCGCCTTAACGTGGATTACTCTTTTAGCAGTGTAGACGACGGGGGGAGCTGTCGAGGTCAGGTAACAGGAGGGCGGACCTTCAGCACCGTACTCCCTGCCCCATTTGCCTTTTCGTTAACCGGTCCGGACAGCAGCATGGCCCAAAAATGTGCTGCGTCCACGGAGAAGGTGCGGCATCGGTTCGGCAGACACTGAACAGCCTCCGTCTGCGGCAACGGCGGAACGGTGTAGAACATAATGATTAAAGCCCGCTGAAGCAGCAGACTCAACGATGCCGCGCCGCACACAGGGCACAGAGCGCACGTTCGCATGGCGGTGAGGCATCGGACGTTCTGCCCCGGCCGTTATTGCCTGGTGTCGTGATGGGTGTCATTTTCTGCAGAGGCAATCTGTTCAGAGAGATGGCTGACCAGTGCTCTGGCCATCTCAAGAGTCAGGCCAAAAAAGCGTGACTCCTGCTGCGACTGCACATCTGGTGCGTCTGGATCGACATAGCCAAACTTCAGTACCAGCGCCTGATGATTGTTCAGAGGCCCGATGTGCCAGCCGGTGACGGGATAAAAGATAAAACGATTAAATTCATTCACATTAACCTGACTATGAAGCATAACCCTGATTGAGTGTCAGGCCAGCTCAGATAACGATGCGTGGGTGGTGTTTTAATCCTGGCGCACATTCGCAGAATCACCAGGAAAACTTACTCCGCCGCGAAGCGATCGCAGAAGATGGCAATCCGGGACAGGGTTCTGCAGTCGCGGCTACGCATCCGGGCCGGGAATACTCGGGATATGACCGTTGACCTCCAGCACCGCATATTTAATCTGGTCGAACCGCTCCAGCCCCGGACCAGAGCGCGCCGCTTCCAGCACATCGTCTGCACTGACACCTGTCATCTTCATGCGGTCGGTCAGCATATTGCCATGCTCCACCAGAATTACCGGGCCGCCATCAGGCATCTGCTCAACCACCGGAAAACGATTTTTTACTTTGCCTGACACAATGTCGATCGTCACCAGCGTGAGGATGGTCAGCGTCGCGCCGGTGACGGAGAAATCGTCGCCCAGCAGCGCCTGCCGGGACGCTTCACTGATGATGAGCAGCAGGATCAGGTCAAATGAGGTCATCTGCAGTAGCGTACGTCTGCCCGCAATGTTGAACACGACCATCAGCACCAGATAGATGGCTGCTGCCCGTAATACTGTAACGTGCCCCGGTCAGGGATAGATCCATTGTGTAAAACGAACCTGCGATGCGTTGCTGCCATGAATCGCTACGTGAATGCGGCCCGCACTGCGTGGCTGTAACCCGATCCAGATCGCGTGATCCGGTCCGGTGTCGGTGACAGAAAACGTCAGCCGCAGATCGCTGCCAATCGTCTCTGCGACCTGCGGCTGCGGCTGCGGCTGCAGCATCTGGATTTCCAGCTTCTCCAGTGCTCCGCCACCAGGCGTAACAGTAAAAAAATGGTCACCCACAGGTGCGTGATAGCGAATACGCATATCCATATTGCTTTCGGCGCGGCCAAACCGCTCATACGCCAGCCAGTCAGGCAGTAAATTGATGGCCACCGGGCCCACACCGCTGATCAGCGGAATCATACTCAGTCCATCCGGCAGACCACTCTGCGGTTGTGCGCCGATCACTATCCCACCGCACCAGCCCTGAATAAAGGTCGCCAGCGCAGAACCCCCGACCATAATGCGGTCCAGCCAGGGACGCAGCCGTCAGCTATCCGAAGATCGCCTGCCACAGAAAAGAGAGGTCTGATGCACGTGCAGAGTTTCAGCATCCTGATTAATTCGCCCGCGATGATTTTCTGAATAAAGCAACCCAGTCATCGCAGCGAACAAATAATCAAAGAGCCAGCAAAGCGAAAGCGGAAATAACAACTCATCCGAATCATTATTTGAAGAACGCAGCATAGTCCGGCAGAAGATATAATTATTTTTCTGGCCATAACCGCTGCGCTTAAATACGTAAAACATGCTTAAACGAGGCGGGAAATAAACTCAGCCTCGCGGGAATATATCGATTTGCTTACAGCCAGCCGGCGCGACGCAGCCTGGCCCAGAGTCCGCCACAGGCCACCAGCGTTAGTCCCACCGCCAGCGGATAGCCATACAGCGACTTCAGTTCCGGCATGTGCTCAAAGTTCATGCCATACATACTGAACACGACTGTCGGGATCACCAGAATAGCACCCCAGCCTGCCAGCTTTTTGACCACCTCATTCTGCTGCACCGTCACCAGCGCCAGATTGACCTGCATGGCGCTGGTCAGCATCTCACGCATATCCTCAGCATCCGTCACCACATGACGGGCGTGATCCTGCACGTCGCGGATATAGGCGCGCAGCGGACGCGGAATCAGATTTTCATGCAGGTGAATCAGCTGATTACAGATCTCCTCCAGCGGCTGCGCAGCATTGCGCAGCGTCAGCAGATGACGGCGCATGGTATAGACCTGCTGCACCGACTGGCGGTCGAATTCGCTGGTAAAGAGCTCATTCTCCATCTGTCCGACGCGCTCATTCAGCGAGGTGGAAAGCTCGGCATAACGATCAACGATAAAATCAAGCAGACAGTAGAGCGGCCAGGCAGGGCCATATTTCAGCAGCGCCGGATTTTCAGCGGCCTGTTTCCGTACCGGCGTATAACTTTCAGAAGCGCCGTGACGGATAGTAATCAGAAAGTTTTTTCCAACGAAGAAATGGGTTTCGCCCAGCGCACAGTTGTCATCTCTGGCACACACCGTCTTAACCACGATAAACAGAGACTCGCCATATTGTTCGATTTTGGGCCGCTGATGGGCATTCAGCGCGTCCTCAACCGCCAGTTCATGCAGGCCGAACTCCTCTTTTATCTTCGCCATAAACTCAGCGTCGGGTTGCCATAGTCCGAGCCAGACAAACGCCTCCGGCTCTTTGATCACTTCGCTGATATCGTCTACTCCGACCTCTTCGCCCGCGCATCCCGGACGATATACCCTGCTGCTCACGATCATCATCTGCATTCCCGTTCTGTGACTCTATGGAGCTTAGCCAATCGCGGGCCGGAAACCGGAGAAAAACCGTAAGCATTTGCTGCCAGACGGGCGATCAGCGGCCCACCTTATGACAGGTCGTGTAACGCTTTGCCGAGCGGCGGGCCCAGCGTGAAATCGCTGAAGCGAATCGCCAGTCCCTCGCGCTCAGGCGAGCAGCCCATCACGCCGACAAAACGTCGTGCCCCACCAGGCCATGAACAGAGTCGCAGCAGTGGCCAGATCACGCCATCCGTGGAGTACTGAATTCTCAGTGCCGCATTGACCAGCGTCGCGCGCAGCCAGAACTGGCGGGCATCGCCGGGAAACACGCCGGTAGACCAGTCGGAGTCGTCACGTGTCACGACACAGCCGATGGCTGGCTGCTCATCGTTAAACTCAATGCCCGCTTTCACCCAGTGCGTCTCATCGTCCTGAATAAACAGACCTGCCTGATCGTAGAGCTGGCTGAAATCCGCTTGCACCCGGACCTGAACGGTAAAATCGCTTTCGACCCAAAAGCCAAAGGCGTGGCCGCTGTGCCGTTCGAAACCGTACCAGGTGCGCTGCCAGAAATCGCTGTTCAGCGCCGTTTCAAACTGCAGGACTTCACCATCCAGACGGTGAACGGGTGGCTGATTAATCCAGACACCGCCTTCAGAAATGATTGAACTGACTGTCATTAGTCACTCTCCGTTAAATGAGTCAGCCCGGCGCAGAGTCAGACAGCACTGCCACGAAACGACTGACCTGATGATCATAGTGTTAATTGCGCAGAAGGCATGACAGCACCCTGCTGACGCAGGTGAGACTCTTGTACCAGAGTGTGATGTCGCAGGAAAACTACCTGTTTCAGATGTTGCTGACTTTTCACTGTTCTTTCTGAAAGAAATAAATCCAGGACAATCAGGTCCGGCCCACACAAATATTTCATTTTGTTAACCACCTGGCGAAAACCGCATTTAACAACCAGACTTGTTCTGTCTGAGAAATACAGCACTCATCAAATATAAGGATTAATTCACCATGGTAGATAAATCAGAGATTTTAGATCACGCTCAGGTTGTAGATGTGAATGGCGAACATGTCGGGATTGTTGACCATTTCGAAGGCGACGACAAAATTAAACTGGCAAAAAGCGATCCTGAAGCGGGCGGCAAACACCACATTATTCCATTCAGCTGGGTTAAAGAAGTGGACGACAATAAAGTCATCCTCTCTAAAGCCAAAGCGGATGTTGAGAGCGAGTGGCAGTCTGCCTGATCTGACAGCCGTGGCCTCTGCCACGGCTTATTCATTCCGCATTTATTTTTCTTAAGCCCACCTGAAACCGCTTAAATTCTCTTTTATTGATTAGTCCAGCCTGAACGGTTTCTGACATCGAATAATTGCGCTTCGTCCGACGTTCAGACGCTGATATTTTCCGCCTGCGATGAGGAATAGCAGCCAAAAACGCCATCGATCAGCGGATAGCTTTCTGCGCCGGGCAATTCAAAATGCCACCATTCTGTTGCAATGCCTGTAAAGCCGCCTCCCAGCATAATGGCATTCAGCATCAGCCGGTTGCGCTGTGCCTGAACCGCGACGGCAGGATGATAAGGGTGAGAGTGATCACTCATCTCATCAAATCCGGTCCCCATATCCACGATCGCGCCATACTCATCAATCAGCGTCACGTCGATTGCCGTACCCCGGCTGTGATTTGATCCACGTGACAGTGGCACGACATAGGCCGGGTCCGGGCAGGCTTCCCAGAGAACGGCCTGGGCGGACGGTGGCCGGTAAGCGTCCAGGACCAGCAGCCTGTAGCCTGCCACCTTTGCAATGCTGATACTTTTTTCGAGCGCGTCAGCCGCATCAGTGTGTAGCAGACAGCGCGGGTCGCAATAGATCGGCCGACCCGTAATGTTGTCAGCGGTGGCATATTTCAGATCGATGACCAGCTGCGGAAATGCCTCTGCAATATCAATCAGATTTTTACTTTCCATGACGCGTTATTCCCTGTTTATACGCTCTGTGCCGGACTGGCTGAAGCTGGGTGAATATCATAGCATCTGTGTGCAGAATTAAGAGCCGGTTTTCCAGCCTGCCAGCGCCATTGACTTTATCGGCGCTGTTGCTATGCATTTTGTCCCGGCTCAGGTTCACGTTTGCCGACCCGTTCATCGAGCCTGACGTGAAGCTACCGCCCGCGCTGGCGCTCTGCTGCTTCGGGTCGTAGCGGTCGCTGTCCTGTTCGCTCGCCAGCGTCAGGTTGCGCGCCACCTCTGCCTTCACCCGCTCCCCGCTGACCTGCGCGCCCCGGAGCGTGGTGTCGAGGCCGCTGACCATTGTCACCTGGCGGCCCGCGCTCACCATCAAGGGCCGTTAGCTGGAAGCGCTGGGCTTTACGACCGGGCAGAAGATCGAGGTGATCACCGGGCCGGGAAAATTGATCATCCGGCTGGCGACTGAAGGATAACTGGCTGATCTTTAAGATAAAACCCCAGCCACAAAGGCTGGGATTTCTTATCAGTCGTCGTACTGGAAGCTGATGTTTATTTTCTCTTCCGGTATATCAACGGTTATTTCACATTTTGACCAAATTGGTTTCCCATTGGTCATATTGTTTTCTAAAAAAAGGTCTTATACGCAACCAGGATATCGGTTAAATCTGCAACAGCCCGTCCATCAGGATCGAACCAATCCAGGTCACCATTCTCGTCAAAGTAATCGAACTCATATTTACCACCATCGCTTTCAGAGAAAACTTCAGCTCTGGTAATTATTTTTTGAGCGTTGGGAGGACCGCAATCATAAAGAATTTGCCCTATTTTTTGCTCGAAATCAGTCTGTAGCATTATTTCCCTCCTGGAAAGTTTTTAAAGTCAATATTCACGGGCCTACCGCCATCGATTGAATGTTTAACTATCACCCTATCAGGTCTGATGTTATTTCCAGAGTAAAATGCCTGGATATTCACTTCAACGTTTTCACCATCTTTCAAAGCGTTAGCCCAGAAGTTTTCCATACTTTTCCAGGCAATTGGAATCCTAAGTAACGAGCATGAATAATTTTTGGTAACTCCCCAGCAGCACGAGGCGGTTTAATTTCCAACTCAAACCATATTCGCTGATAATTGTCTCAATTGTGTTCATCCTCAAACAACTCGTTTAAATGATCCAAATCTTCAGCATAATTGACGAACCTTGCAAAATCAGTGACATCATTTAACGAACGGAGAGCATAACTACAAATAGCTTCCTTCTTATTTATCGCCATATTTAACCGCCACCACTTTTCCAGATTCATTCGTTACTACAGATACTTTACTTCCAGGGTCAACATGAACTGTTGTTCCGCCTCGACTGGGCGTTGACGTTCCATTTCAATTGCATTCTCCACTACAGAAGGCGTCATTCCTCGATCTTGCATTCTGTCTAAGGCATGCTCAGAATATTTTCTATTGCTAAACGTACCAGACTGATTTCTGATGGGCTGATAAGATGGATTACTCGGTTGATACATTGGATTACGCTTACTTCCAATAGGAAGTGTTGCATAAACTTCATCGCTGGCTCTATTAATCAGCTTCGACGCTTCAGCAACATCCTCTTTCTTCAGCGCCGTTTCTGCGGCCTTGATGACCTTCCCTGCCGCATCTCCCGCGCCGGGGATGATACCGATTGCAGCCGCAAGATAATCAAGAGCCGACTGCGCTTCCGCAAAGCTCTTGATGTCGCCATAAACAGGTATAAAGTCGCTGCCAAACTCTGCACCCGCTGACGCCATATCTTTCAGCGCTTCACGCCGCTCGTTGTACATCTTCACCGAGCAGGCTTCTGCGCTCATGCCGCCGCAGTTGGCCTTCTTACAGCGTTCGTTTTCGGTCTCAACGTACTCTCCGGCCTTCTGCTCAACAATTTTACCTTCAGCCGGTGCCTGTGCCTGTGCGATATCGGCGAGAGAGTTATTCTCAACAATAAATATTAAAAACCTTTAACCCCAAAATATCGAAGCAGAGCAATACCGACTCCCATTATACCACCTCCTCCTGCCCCAACTTTCAGGTAGTGCCATGCCGATGTTAGCTCAAAGTTAAAACTGCCAAGGATCACGTATTCAATGATAAGTAATAAAATATATGCAATTTCAGCTAAAAAAACCCCCGCCAAAATTGAAAATAAAGCGAAAAGAATATTGATCATTTTTTATCTCCATTACTGCTCGGAGATGAAATTTTTTCGATCTCCTTACCAGTTACTTCAGAGAAAACGGAACCACCTAAGTCACCAAAAGAACTTGGGATATTGCTTGGCTTCATTTCTTTTGAAATACCAAAATCGCCTTTAATTTCAGTATATTTTTGAAGCGTTGGATTGAATTTCGGATCCCAGCCACCTTTCCACCCGTTTGCCCCGGCATTAACTCCCCATGAGAGCCCTTTACCAATGCCATAGCCGATACCAGATCCAGCACCATTGATATGCGCACCAGATAGTGGATCTTTGTCATCAATCCAGTTACCCAGCGCACCACCTGCGGCGTTCCAGCCCGCGGTCCCCGCCAGGCCATTACCCATGCTGATAACATTCACCCAACCCGCTATCGCTGCGTTTGCCGGATCTAGCTTCGCTATCTCAAGCTATGGCTTTTCGTTAACGTACAGCCAGTTATTCTCAACAACAACTACTTACGAGAACGTCTTCTTCTTTGTAGATAAAATATCAGCCAAGTGCCAGCCCCTCCCCATAGCCCGACAATAGCACCAATTATCCCATATTTTACATATACATCTAAAGGAATTGGTTCTCGAGTGATAAGCCAAATGCTAATTACCATTCCCATTAAAAATGTAACTGCCAATATAATCATTAGCTTAACAAGCTCTAATAGAGTTTTTTTCATTTACCACCTTCACTTTTTTCCTTTTGAGTTGCACTGCTTGCACCTTCCGATATTAATGAGCCACCAAATCCGCCAATTGTGCCAATTGTGCCAATTGTGCCAGGTAATGGACTCATTTCACCACCATTAAGTAAACATCCAGGACCAAAAGAAGTTTCAGAATATTTTAAGGCATTTTTACTGGCATCCATTCCCAACTGATTTTTGATGTATTGCGATTCAAACTTTTTAGTAATTACTCCGCCAACACCATAGCCTAATGCAGTACCGGCCATACTTCCCAGCACGGCAACTTTACTATCCTGAGCAGTTATTTGACTTGTCATGTAGGCACTACCCGCCCCTATTAACTGACTTGCATAATATGATTTTCCGGCAGTTGCCGCTCCAGTCGGCCCAGACGCCAGAAATCCTACGTAATCAACTTTATCACCTGTATTACCGGACGTTATTTGTACGGCCCCATTCGCCCCAAAACTTAAGGAAGATCCAATCAATTTTTCATTATTTGTGGCCGCTGATGAGAAAAGCGATTTAATTCCTCCAACAAATCCCCAGTAATTCTTTGGCTCGCCAAAAAATGCTTTAGCCCGATCACTATTAGTGACATACTGATTTAGATATGTTAAATCAGTTGTATTATTTGCCAGCACATAGTCCTTAACACGGTGATTGTCCAAAGAACCATATAACCAGTCAGGTCTGCTTGCAGCAGCTAAACCACCATCTATATCCCATTTTGTTTGTCCGGCAAGGGCAGTTAACGGATCGCTGGCTACCAGTGCATGCATTTTTTCCCGATTAGATTTATTTATTGAATCGTAACGGTTGATAATATTAGAATAGTCACCACCTGATTTCTTACATGCCGAAAGCTCTTTGTCAAAAGCACGAGCTTCATCAAAGCTAAGGTTATTATTCTCAACCGCATTCTTCCCAGCCTGCGCACCCGCCGTGCTGTCGCCCGTCACGCCGCCCGCAAGCCCCGCCGCCAGCGTGCCCAGCGCGCTGATGGTCTGGCGCAGCTCTTCACTCAGGTCGTTACGGTCAACACCCGGATACATCTGCTGCGCAATGTACTCGCCCATCGCTGCGCCCGACGCCCCCGCCACCGCACTGTATTACGCTTAAAGGTGGCCGGCTGGAAGTGGCGGGGTTTGCAACCGGGACGCCGGTTAATGTGCGGGTGATGAACGGCTGTCTGGTGCTGACGGCGGAAGTACCGCCACCGGAGCTGGAGGTGATACAGACCCTGCGCCAGCTCTGCCCGAAGCTCTCGGCCCGTAAGCAGCGTGAGCTGATGGACGAGATGCAGGTGATGGCGAAACCGAAGAAGCGGGGCGCTGGCTGACTAAGTAATAAGCGAAAATCCCAGCCGGTAAGGGCTGGGATTTGTCATTTACGACTGGTAATCTTCATATTCCCAGGCAAAAACGCGGGAGAGCTTTTGTGCTATCTCCATCCAGTCTTCACCTTCGCACTGGTCGATATAATCGGTTATGGTTTTGATGATCTCATCTAAATCATATTTACGTACCAAAAGCGTGTGACGCATCAGTTCCGGCAACCACTGATGCTTACAGAGCCATTCGGGGGTGCAGACATGAAGATCGAAGTTATCGGCACCAACGCTATTTTCAGCTCCTATGCGTAGCAGTAACCGAATCGAGAAAGAGTTTTCATCTTCCGGGTAAAATTTACCCAGATCATGATCATCATTTGAAATATTTTTTAAAATAGCTTTCATGTTTATGTCCTAATTTATATCCAGATGACCGTTACCAATTTTCTTTTTATCCCCTGTTACAGGATTTATTTTATATGTTTCAAAATTAGCTTGGGTACCCGTTGTGGCATGTGAACTATTATCTTTTGACGCTGGGAATCGGTACACACGAGTTTTGTCTGCACTCATCAATCCACTACCATCACTTGTAAGTCTGGCACCATCGCCTACCCAGATTTTACCTAATCGGTCGGCTTCTGCTTTAGTACTGGAACCCACACCATAATTCGGTTTGCCATTGTCACCCTGAACTACTGCGGCCAGTCTTGGATCCTGCTTCGCAATATTATTCAGATTTTGCTGTACCAGGTCATCTTTCAGCTTCGGATAAGTCGCAGCATTTTCCGCGCCACTGGTCGCCTTACCTGCATTTACAGTTGTTGATTCAGCCTTACCAGCAACGTTTGCCGATGATCCTCCGGAAGGAAAAACCTTCGCTGAAACTAAAGCGCCTGATAATACTCCCGCAAAACTCTCCAGAGCCTTCTGATCGCCATTGGCCGCTTTGATGGTTGTGGATTTAATCCCCTCCCACGCATCGCCATTCATGATGGCAGTCAGTGTGGCTGCCGCTCCTGCATCTTTTTTCGCTAAATCACTTTGGGCCTGACCGCAGTAGCTGCCTCCAGTTGCACAGGTCGCCAGTGCTGCTGTCAAATCGAATGCGGTATCACCACCGAGCATCACGAAGTCACTGGTTTCACTGCTGGCATTAATCAAGCCATTGACGAGCTGGGACGCAATATTCTCCCCAAGCTTATTCCTGACCTGAGTTTTCCACCATTCTGCGCTTTGTTTAACTGACTCCCGCGCTTTGTCCCCGGCCAGCGAGTTATTCTCAACCGCATTCTTCCCAGCCTGCGCACCTGCCACCGCGCCCGCCGTGCTGTCGCCGGTCACCCCGCCCGCAAGCCCCGCCGCCAGCGTGCCCAGCGCGCTGATGGTCTGACGCTGCTCCTCACTCAGGTCGTTACGGTCAACGCCCGGATACATCTGCTGCGCAATGTATTCGCCCATCGCCGCGCCCGACGCCCCCGCCACCGCACTGTTGCCCGCCGCGTAGGCCGTCACCGCCCCCACCACCGCGTGCGCCATCAGGTTCGCCTGCACGTTCACCACGTCTTTACCGTTCGCATCCTTCGTGGTGGTCATGCTGTGGATGACCCCCGCCAGGTATGGTGCCGCCGCCCCGCTCGCCGCCTGCGCCAGGTTACCCCCCGCCAGACCCTGAATCGCCGCCGTGGCGGCCTGAATACCCCGCTGGATATCGCTGCCGGTGCCCCACTGCTGCTGTGCCGCTCTGTAGCTGCCGGTCGCGGCCAGCGCTTTGTTGTAGGCGGCCCACTCTTCCTCCGGTGCGCCTTTACCCGGCTCTTTAACGCCATTGCGGGCCAGCTCTTCCTTACCGGCTTTCGTCGCCGCTATCTGCCCCTCCGTCCGCGCGATATCCGCCGCCTGGTTCCCTATCTCACCTATCAGCTGCGCCTCCTGCAGCCGGTTCTGCTCCTTCTCTTTATCAAAGATGACATCCAGACCCGGATTCGCATTTTCCACGTCGCGGCTCAGCGTTGCAACGTCCTGCGCCTGTTTTTCCTTATCGCGGATAACGATGGTGCCTTCACTCACCGCCGACTTGTGATTCGGCCAGTGGCTGAGTGACAGGTAAAAATCCCGGCTCGGAGGATCACACCTTACTAAGCTGGACATCCAGCTTTTGGGGTGCGTTTTATGATGGCTGGGATTTTTTCATTTAGTCTATTCTTTGTTGATCTGCCGTTCTCTTAACTTGCCTTTGAGCCAAATACCGATACCAAGTATTGTTCCTCCGACACAGCCTTTTTTAAAAGTATCAGGCAGAACGAATCCCCAGTCGATATTGAATATACCCACTTTAAAATAGATTATCGTAGGCGCTATTAAATATCCAAGCATTACAGCGCAACAAAGAATGCATATACAGTAAAAAATCAATATAAATAGATCCTTGATATTAATTTTTTCCATTCTTGCCACCTGCATTATTCAGAGCATCTTGTACATTTTTTCCTGTAATCTCGCTCACAGTTCCACCTGTAACGGTCCCTATAATTTCGGCACTTCCTTCTTTGATCACAGGTTTCAACTGTTCTGTAGCAACCTTTCCGGCCACTCCGCCAAATATGGAGCCAGCCCCAGCAGCAATGGCTGAACCTGTAGGATCTTCCCCTTTTATCGCGCTCCCAACCACTGCGCCGCCCATATTGATAGGGGTTGAAACTATAATGCCCTTCCCGGTTGTCGCAGCTGCTGTGACTCCCGCCATAATGACATCCACATAACTGAACGGATCTTTTCCGGCAAGTTGAACGCCAGCATTAACTCCCACACCGATTGCTGCATTAGCCGCCATACCTTTCACAGTCACTCCCAGCACGCTGCCGCTAAACATCAGAGGCGCATCACCGATACTCGCATTTGATTTATGGTAGCCCCAGGTATTCATAATGCTCTGTGCCTTGCTCATCGCTTCAGAGTCAGGGTTCCGTTTCACATAGTCCTGACCCGACAGCAACCCTTTCACCAGTTCCTGCGACACTGCCGGACCATATTCTTTCTCCATTTCACTTGCATAAACGCGCAGATAACCCGACAGTTCAGCGCGTTCTGTGCTGCTCATCTGTGAAGGGTCTTTAGTGAACTTGCTGACCAGCGCATCACTGCGTTTGTCGGCATTGTCCAGCTTTATCAGCTCATTAGCCGCCGCCAGTGATTTATCTCCCTGTTTGATTTTCTCAACAGCTTTGCCGAGCTTGTCGGAAGAAGTCGCGCCCAGGAAGTTATTCTCAACCGCATTCTTCCCAGCCTGCGCACCCGCCACCGCGCCCGCCGTGCTGTCGCCCGTCACCCCGCCCGCAAGCCCCGCCGCCAGCGTGCCCAGCGCGCTGATGGTCTGACGCTGCTCTTCACTCAGGTCGTTACGGTCAACGCCCGGATACATCTGCTGCGCGATGTATTCGCCCATCGCCGCGCCCGACGCCCCCGCCACCGCACTGTTGCCCGCCGCGTAGGCCGTCACCGCCCCCACCACCGCGTGCGCCATCAGGTTCGCCTGCACGTTCACCACGTCTTTACCGTTCGCATCCTTCGTGGTGGTCATGCTGTGGATGACCCCCGCCAGGTACGGTGCCGCCGCCCCGCTCGCCGCCTGCGCCAGGTTACCCCCCGCCAGACCCTGAATCGCCGCCGTGGCGGCCTGAATACCCCGCTGGATATCGCTGCCGGTGCCCCACTGCTGCTGTGCCGCTCTGTAGCTGCCGGTCGCGGCCAGCGCTTTGTTGTAGGCGGCCCACTCTTCCTCCGGTGCGCCTTTACCCGGCTCTTTAACGCCATTGCGGGCCAGCTCTTCCTTACCGGCTTTCGTCGCCGCTATCTGCCCCTCCGTCCGCGCGATATCCGCCGCCTGGTTCCCTATCTCACCTATCAGCTGCGCCTCCTGCAGCCGGTTCTGCTCTTTCTCCTTGTCGAATATCGGCGACAGCGTCTGGTTCGCGTGCGCCGCGTCGCGGCTCAGCCCGCTCACGTCCTGCGCCTGACTGTCCGGGTTGCGGATAACCAGCGCGCCCTCGCTCACCGCCGCCTTCGTCACCGAGCTGTCGCTGCCGCTGCGGTTCGCCCCCGTCAGCAGACCGTTCGCCATGTTCCCGGCGAACTGGCCGCCGATGCTGCCCCCGGTGCTCATCCCCGCGCTCTGGTGCTCCACCTGATAGTCCGCGTGGTTTTCCATGTCATTCCAGCCCAGCGTGCCGGTTTCCAGCCGGTTCCTGTCCGCCGTCGCGGTCGAACCGATGACCGCCCCGTCCAGCTGCGTGTGTTCGCCCACGCTGACGTCAAAGCCTCCCTTGCCGGCAAAAATCCCGGTCTGCTCCTCCACGCTCTGCCAGGTACTGTGCATTTTGTCCCGGCTCAGGTTCACGTTTGCCGACCCGGTCATCGAGCCGAACGTGAAGCTGCCGCCCGCGCTGGCGCTCTGCTGCTTCGAGTCGTACCGGTCGCTGTCCTGCTCGCTCGCCAGCGTCAGGTTGCGCGCCACCTCCGCCTTCACCTGCTCCCCGCTGACCTGCGCGCCCCGGAGCGTGGTGTCGCGGCCGCTGATCATTGTCACCTGGCGGCCCGCGCTCACCTGCGTTTCCGTATGGGTGACGCCGCTGCCCTGCTCGCTGCCCTTCGCCTTATTGACGCTGGCGGACACGCTGATGCCCCAGCCCCCCTGGCCCGCGCCGATGCCCACGCCGGCCGTACCGCCGTGGCTCTCATTTTTCCCCTCCAGCGACGAGGTATTGGTGGCCGACAGCAGGTTCAGGTCCCGGTTCGCCGACAGCAGCAGGTCTTTACCCGCCTGCAGCTGGCTGCCCTGCACCGTCAGATCACCGTCCTCTCCTTTCACGCCGCTGCCACGTGCCACCACGCTCAGGTTGTCGCCCGCCGTCAGGCTGCTGCCCTGCGCGGTGCGCTGTTCGCTGCGCTGCGTGGAGGTAGAGGACTGGCTGCCGTAAGAGAGGCTGACGCCGATGGTGTTGTTGTTATCAGGGCTGTCGCCCTGCGCCGCCGAGAGGCGCGCGGCCTGGGTCGCCTGCACGCCATTGAGCGCCGCTTTGGTGCCCTGCAGCGCCGCCAGCCGACCGCTGTCGGCGGACTTCGCCTCCTGCACCGTCTGCGTCGCCGTATTCAGCGCACTGCCCACCGTGCCGGAGAGCGCCAGCGTCAGCCCGGAAGTTTTCTGCTCCACTTTGTGCGTCTGGCTGCTCTGGTTCTCTGCTGCGGTGATGCTGACCTCGCGACCGTCCAGGGCCAGGTTTTTACCGGCAACGAGATCGGAGCCACTGATATCCAGCCGGTTGCCCGCCGTCAGCGACACGTTGCCGTTCACGCTGCCCACGGTGCTGCCCTGGTTCGTCAGTGTCTCTGTGGTGTCGGTGGTTTTCAGGCTCTGCGTGCCGTAACTGAAACCGATGCCGCCGGTACCGGACAGCCCGCTCTTTTTCTCCTGCGACAGATGCAGTTCGCTGTTCCGCTCGGTGGCGCCCGTGATGCTGAGATCGTTACCGGCCTGCAGGACGACATCATTCGTCCCGGCTATCTGGCTGCCCTGCACACGCAGGTCGTTGCCTGCCGCCACCGTGACGCTGTCGCCGCTCAGTGAGCTTCCCTGCGTGGTCTGCCGCGCAATCTGATCGCGCGTGGTCGTGGTACTCTTCGACAGCCAGCCGCTGCTGCCCGTCGTCTTTTGCCGCTCGTCCAGATCCTGGGTGTTTTCGCCACTGGTCACTGTGATGTCATGGCCGGCGGTCAGCGCCAGGGCGACATCTGCCGACAGCGTAGCCGCGCGTGTGTTAAGATCGTTGCCTGCCAGCAGTGAGACGTCGCCTTTGCCCACCACGTCGCTGCCGACCTCCTGGGTGTTACCCTGCTTCAGGCTGTTATTGCCATCCCAGACGAGATCGTCGCGGCTGGCCGTGGTGACGGTGTTGAGACTGAGGTCGCGGCCCGCATGCAACACCGTCTGGCTGTTTACGCCACTGTTCACCACCTGCGCCGCTGTCAGAGTGATATCGCGTCCGGCCTGCAATATCAGCCTGCCGTCGTCGCCCTGCACGTACAAGCCCGCTACGCTATCTACGTTAGTCCGCGAGAACCGGCTTTCACCGTTCTGGCGACTGACGCTGCGGGTCGTGCTGATGGCATTGATATCCCGTCCGGCGCGGGCCAGCAGCGAGTCCGTTGCCTGGATCACGCCGCCAGTATTGTTGATATCCGTGCGGGCGTTAAGATCGACACTGGCGCCTTTGATGGTGCCCGTCAGGTTGGTGATGTTGTCGGCGCTGAGTTTCACGACTTCGCGCCCGGCCAGTGTGCCGCTGTTGAACAGACCACCACCCAGATTCAGATTGAGGTTACGGCCCGCAATCAGCGCACCGCTGCCGTCGACATCGCCCGGCTGCACGCGCGCATAAACCTGCGGCACCAGCACCGTCTGACTGGAGCCATCCGGCAGTCTGACCTGCGCGTTGACCAGCCAGACAATATCTTTTGTCAGCAGCGCCATCTGCTCTGGCGTCAGCGCCAGGCCAGGCGTCAGATGATACTGCTGGCTGAAGGCGATAGCGTTGTTCATCAGCGCCTTATACTGATCTTCGTCGTTACTGAACCCGTCGAGATAACGCTGGCCCGTCAGGTTAATGACCTGCTCCCGGATCAGGCGCTGCTCATAATAGCCGTCGCCAAGGCGCTTCAGCACATAATCGCTGTTCTGTGTCAGAGCGTCCTGCATGTAGTCGCTGCTCAGCCACTGCTTCTCCTGCGTAAAGCGCGCATCGGTTTCTATCAGGTATTTGCCACCCGGCGACGGATTTGTTCTGAACAGGCTGTTGTCCGGCAGCCGCGTGTCTGGCCCGACTATACGGACCACGCTCGCGCTCTCACCCTGACTGCTGGGGACTTCAAAACGCTGCCCCGGTTTGAGTACAGCGGCAATGTCAGGCAGTGAACCACGGCCTGGATCCTGCATCGCGGGTATCAGGTTACTGCCTGTGATATGCGCATCCACGCCGCCCACGCGGCCAATTGTGGCATCAGTTCCCGCTGTGCTCTGTGGGGCAAGGGAAATGGGATTGCCACTCAGTTCACCATGGTCGACAAGCTGTCCGGGCTTCAGGGCAATCGTCGCAATCACATCCGGCGGTGTGTAGTCCGATTTGTTGTCACCCTGCTCGTCGCCGCCTTTATGCCGGATGCGTTTGTAATGTATAACCTTACCGACGTCGGTGGTGATATGCTGACCCGCCACATCGGCGTTATTAAGTTCACCCGCATTTATCGTCAGCGTGTTGCCCGCGACAATCTGACTTTTGTCGTTCAGCACGCGGTCAGCATTTATCGTCATATCGCCACCCGCGATAATCTTTGCCGGATCGCTTTCGGTGATCTGCGTCTCCTGCACCGTACGGGTGTAGTCATACTGATAGAAATTGTCGTTATTGCTGCCAGTGTTGCCTGGCGTGTTGAGGTTAAGCAGGGAGTCGGCGGAGTTGTTATCGACAAAGACACCGGGCTCACCAGCTTTCCAGCGAACCGTGTCGCCCGAGTGCTGATACTCGGTGATCGCCTCCGTAGAGACAGTCACCAAGGCGGTGCTGAAATGGTCGTTAACGTTATTGATCTCACCGGCAGCCATCTGCATGTTGCCCGCTGACTCGATGGTGGAACTGTGGTTGTTGAGGATGCCCGCGCTGCCGGTCGCAATGCCGTCGGCATCCAGGCTGCCGCCCAGCGCCATATCTCCTGCGCTGTAGATCAGGCCGTGGTCGCGATTATTCAGCGTCTGCACACCGATATCGACCCGCTCGCGACCCGCCAGCGTAGCCGCAGTGCCATTTTCTGCCAGGTCATTAAAGGTACCGGCCTGCACGCCAACACTGTCGCCATAGATCCGGCCTGTGCCGATATTGGTCAGGGTTGCCGCTTTCAGCAGCGTCTGCTTACCGTCAATGAGGCCGTAGTTGGTCAGCTCTCCACTGAGGTTCAGCCAGTCCTGTCCGGCATTGATTTCACCGGTGGCGCCGTTCAGCAGATTACTGGCGCGCAGGTCGAGCTTACCGCCTGCCAGCAGTTTACCGCTGTTGTCGACGTCGCCTGCGGTCGTGAAGTTGAAATTGCCGTTGGCAATCATTTCACCGCTGTTATTCAGGCTCTGCTGACTGACCAGTGTGATATCACCCAGGGAGAGGATCTGCCCGTCGCCCGCTGCGCGATCGGCGCGGATCGTCAGCGATCGGCCCGCTTTCAGGAGGCCCGCGCTATTTTCCAGCGTCAGACTATCGCCCTGAGGCTGCGCTGCTCTGAAGCTGCGCAGGCGACTGAAGGAGGTTTGGGGATGACTCTGCAGCAGCAGATCTTCTCCCGCCGAGATCATTCCCTGCTGGTTATTGATCACTCCACCACTGTTGATGGTCAGTTGCCGGTCTGCCAGTAATGCACCGCGCTGATTGAACACATCGTCGCTGTTAATCTGCAGGCTGGCCGCTTCAATACCCCGCTGGTTATCCCGGGTGTCCTGATTATTCAGCTGCAGTGCGTTCAGCACGGCATTCGCGCCACTGCGGATGAGACCGCCCGCATTGTCAATCATGCTCTGCGCTGTCACCAGCAGATCGCCGATGCTCTGGATCTCTCCGCCACGGTTGTCCAGGTGCGTCGTCTGCAGCGAAGCCGTCTGCTCGCTGACGAGGCGTCCGCCGCTGCGGTTATCCACGCCGGCACTTTGCAGTGAGAGATCGCCTTTCGCGCCCACGGTTCCAGTCTGATTGTCGATATCACCGCTTTGCAGATTGAAATCGCCGAGGCTGTAGAGGGTGCCACGCTGATTGTCGATTTTCTGACCGTGGCTGTCGATAAGCACGCTACCGCCCTGCAGCAGACCTGCCCGGTTATTAAGTACGGATTGCGTGTCGAGACTGAGCTGATTTTGTGCCACCAGCGTGCCAGCGGCATTATTCAGGCTGCCCACCGTCAGTTGCAAGGCTTTCCCACTCAGCATCAGACCCTGCGCATTGTCTGCGTGTCCGGCGCGGATAAGCATATCCCCCTGGCTGGTGAGTCCGCCTTTCTCGCCGCTGTTCTGATTAAGCAGGGTCTCAGCGCCAATATCAAGCTGCGCACCGCTCTGGATAAGGCCGCCGTCACGGTTATCCACTGTATCGCCGCGCAGCGTCAGTGCCTGCTGCGCCGTCAGCTGGCCGCTCCGGTTGTCCAGTGAGCCGACATCCAGCCGCCCCGTGTCGCCACTGAGCAGCCTGCCCTGGTTGTTCAGCAGCGCAGCCGCCGTAATGCGCTGCGTTTTACCCGCCTCGATGACGCCGTGCTGGTTGTCCAGCTGCTGCGTCACATTCATCGTTAACCCCTGGCCTGTCTGAATTGCGCCACTGAGGTTGCTGACCCCTTCTGCTTCGGCAGCCATCGAGGCTTGTGAAGCCAGCGTGCCCTGCTGATTGTTCAGCTGTGTGCCCCGCAGGCTGAAATCGCCGCCACTGGCGATAAAGCCCTGCTGGTTGTCAATCCTGCCCGTGTCCAGCGTCAGCGTACCCAGACTGCTGATGCCGCCGTCGCTGCCGCTGTCACGATTAGTGAGCGCGTAGCCGTTTGTAGTGATGCTGGCATCCCCACCCGACGCTATCTGCCCGCTGTCGTTATTCAGCGCACCGAGCGTGGTGATTTGCAGGCGTTGTTTACCGATTAGCTGACCGTCCTGGTTATCGAAAGCCTGCGTCGTCAGCCCGGCGTCGCCGCCACTCGCCAGCATGCCCTGGCGGTTATCAAATCCGCCGCTGCGCACTGTCAGCGTTCCCGAACTGAGAATGCCTCCGGTGTCCCCGCTGTGCTGATTACTGATGCGCTCGCCGTGCGTGTCGAGTTGCAGGTCGCTTCCAGCCTGCAACAGCCCGCCATCATTATTCAGCGCGCCGCTGTCACTGCGCAGTGCGCCGGAAGCCGCAATCACACCGTCCTGATTAGCCAGCGTCCCCTGGTTCAGTGACAGCGTAAGATTGCTGCCAGAAAGCTGCCCCTGCAGGTTATTCAGCCCGGCCGCCTCCAGCACCATATCGCCACGGGTAGCCACATACCCCTTCTCATTATCGAAAAGATCGCGGGTGTGCAGGCGCATTTCGCCGCTGCCCCCCTGAACAAGCGAGCCCTGCCGGTTAGATAAACGTTCCGCATCAATATCAATCTGCTGTGCCGAGGTGGTGCCGCCATCAAGATCAATATTGCCACCGCGCAGCGTGAGCTGACCGTTTGAGCGCAGTGAACCCGCGTTGCCGCGCAGATCGCCGGTCGTGATCGCCAGCGTGTTACGACCGGCATGGGTGATGTCACCAGACGGGTTATCGATCACAGCCGCGTTGAGCGTCAGGTTGTCGCTGTTCGTCGCGATATGACCGCCCTGATTATTCAGGCTGCCCGCGAAACTGAGCGTGAGATCGTCACTGCCAGTCTGGATTATCTGGCCCTGCTGACTGGAGAGATCATGGGCCTGCAGATTGAGCTGACTGGCGGACAGCGTGCCGCCATCGTTGTTCAGCATTTTGCCGGTGCGGGCGCTGAGCTGCTGCTGCGCGGCCAGCGTGCCGCTGCGCGTCACGATATCGCCTTCACGGGCGTCGAGCGTCAGGTTTTTCCCCTGAGTGCGGCTGCTGCTGAGATCAATACTCTGTCCGCTTGCGGTCAGGCTCCCGCCAGCCACGTTTTGCCCCTGTGCAGTTAACTGGCCCGTTGTCGTCAGGGTCAGGTCACCTGACTCTCCCGGTCTGCCATCGTCCTGAATACCAGCCGCAAGGATGCCTGAAGAACTACTGCTGAGGCTGCCAGCCTGCAGCGTAACGTTGTTGCGTGCGGCAACAGAGCCGCTGTTCTGCACCTCTGCCGCACGGGTGACCGACGCATTGCCGCCAGCAAAGATCGTGCCGCTGTTGCTGACGCCGCCAGAAGTGGCGATCTGCACATCATCACGGCTCTGAATCACGCCGCTGTTCTCAATGCGGCCATCCGCGGTGATGACCACCGAGCCCGCCTGCGCGCCGATATTGCCCGCACTGCGCACACCGACGCCCGTCTCAGTGCCGATCAGCCGGATTTTACCGGCGTACATTCCTCCCAGACTGGATACATCAAGCGCCATCTGCGGTTGTGTGGCAGGATCGTCGCCCTGCTTCGTGACCTGCTGGTGTGCGGCATCGACCTGGTTTCGCCCGGTGGTAACCCTGAGATCATTCGCCCAGACGCTGGCGTTAACCTTCACCGAGCGGGCAATAATGTCGGTGTAGTCCTGGCGTGAGCTGTCCATACCCGCGCCCTCAACCACTACCTCACCACGCTCAACGTTAAAGCCGGTCAGGTTGCCATTGTTCAGCTGCGCCTGACCGGTGGTCAGCGTGCCGCGATTAGCATTGATAAATCCGCAGCCGTTGCAGGTAATACCGGATGGGTTAGCAATGACAACCTGAGCTTTCTGACCCGCAACTTCAACAAAACCGTTGAGGCGGCTGGGATCGCGTGAGTTCACCTCATTCAGGATGACTCTGGCTTCACCCCGGGCGAGCCAGGGGTTGCCGCTGACCATGCCGCCGAGTTCAGTCTGAACGTTTTTGTGGGAGTTATTGAGAATCGCTCCCTGCTGACCGACATCGAACTGACTATAGGTATTACGGGAAACGCCACCTGCGGAAGGCGTCTGGATATTAATCTGCGGCGTTCCGTTAGCACTGTTTATAATCGTCGGCTGCTGCCCCCCCGGTGCCTGCGCGTCCGCCACAATGGCGGCACTGGCAGGCTGTATCACCCCCATCGCCAGCCAGAGACTGAAGCTTAACGCCCCGACCCGGCCAATCATCCTGCTGAGCGTGCGCCCGACACCTGAAGCACGCGCGCTACCGGCCCGGCCTGATTTTGCAATATCGGGCACCACCATCAGCATGCCGCGGGCTTTGTTGAAAATGATGCGATAGAGGTTGCTGTTCATCTAATGTCCTTATCAGATTTGGGGTAACGCCACGGCGACCGGATGCTGCTGCCGCCACTGTTTTGCCGCCTCATGACTGACACGGCTGCCATGAAAGTTGAATACGCGCTTGCCGCGCTGTTCACCACGATGATCTAACGCCCGCCAGCAGGCATGAGGAAAGAGATCGCGACGGATAAGACGACTCATCGCCACGGTATGGCCAAACGGCGCAATCCAGTCACAGCACCACATGCGCTCGCCGCTGTTCCACGCGTCAGGCGGGAAATGGATAGAAGGCTGCGTAAGATAGATCGCTTCGGTCTGCTCGTTCAGCCAGGCCCAGCTGAAGAAGAAAACCGGCGTATCCGCTTCAGCGACCAGTACATATTGCTGCTCTTTGATGATCGGCAGCAAAAGCGCAGGCAGCGTATGCAACGGGGCATCACGATGCAGCGGCGAGTGCATCCAGAGCCACACCGCGGCACCCAGCACTTCTGATTCGCTCTCTTCACCTCCCAGAATCAGGGGAGATTTAATCTCATATTTTCCCGCGCGCATCTTCAGTAGCTCCAGTTAAGGTTGAAGCCGAGCGTGACGCTGCTGGTGCGTAAGCCCTCTGGTTTCGACAGCGGCGTGCCGATAAACAGGTCATAACCGGTATTAAAAGCCTGACCACGCAGCCCTGCGACACCGCCTGCCAGATGCTGCCCCGTCAGCAGTTCACTGCCTGCTCCGCCCACTTCGCCATAGTCCGCGCCAAGGTAGAACTCCTGCGCAGGCAGCGGCGTACGCCAGGCAATGTCATTGCGGACAAACCAGCCACGGCTGGCATTAAGCGTGCGCTCACCGTCAAAGCCGCGCACGGTCCAGCGGTTACCAATAGAGAATTGTTCCTGTGGCGTGAGCGGCGTATTGCTCATCTGGCGCAGGTACTGAACGTTGTATCGAAAATGCTGGTCACCGAGGCTGAATGGCAGATTAAACTGCGCGTTAAGCTGAACGATTTTGCTCAGCGCCGTTGCTTCGCCAAAGTACTCCTCGGGTGCGGGCTGCGCACCGAACCAGCGCGTCCCCCGCTGATAGCTGATGCCTGCATCCAGCGTTGCCTGACGGATATAGTGGCGGTGTTGCAGACCGATACGCCACGCAGCGGTCTGACGATGCTGGACCTGAACTTCAGTGTCATTGATATAGTTATGGGTTTCGCGCGTCAGGACATCATAGGTCAGTGAGGTTTTCTGTGAGCCATTGCGATGCAGGACACGGCTGAGCTGCAGATCCAGGCTTTTACTTTTGCCGCTATACCGGTAGTCCTGATTGGTTCCCGCCACCGTCTGGTGATAGTCATAGTCGCTGCCTGTCGCAGAGAACATCCAGTAACCAAACGGCACGGAGTAGTGGCCGGTAAGGTTTTTGCTGCCTTTACCGCCCCCGCTCTGCAGATCGTGCGTGGCTGATACATAAAAAAGGTCGCTCAGCGCAAAAGGGTTATCGAGCGACAGGGTCACTCCACCGGAGTAACGTCCGGTGCTGCGGGTCCCGGAGTCATCAAGCGAGACACCGACACGCCACATCTTCTTTTGCTTCCAGCGCACCTGAATATCGCTCTCACCCGGCTGTTCACCAGGCACTATCGACATATCAGCGTCCACCGTAGGCAGCCGTTGCAGGTTTTCCAGCCCCTGTTCGATATCCCGCAAATCCAGCAGGTTGCCATCGTGCGCAGGAAAAGCGCTGTACAGCCAGAGATGACGGTCGCTATCCGGCGTCAGTTTTGCCTCGCGGACATAGCCGGGCAGGATCACCAGACGCAGCACGCCACTGTTGAGATCCTGTGACGGTGCCAGCACGCGCGTGGTGACATAGCCATGATCCACCAGCCGGTTTTGCAGCGTACTCATCAGCAGGTTAATGCCCCGCGCGCCCAGACATTTTCCCCGGGCCTGGCTGGCAATATGGTTAAGCGGCAACCAGTGAGGCAGAGCCTGCTGCCCTTCCAGCATGATGCGGGCGACAGGAAAACAGGGTTTTTCATCAGGAAACCGGATACGACCAAAGCCGGATGCGGGCGGTGAAAGCCGCACATCGGGCGCTTTCGGCGCAATTTGCTGCTCCAGCGCCTGCTGGCGCTGTTGCTGCTGCCGGATCTGATCATCTGCATCAGGTAACGCGTCTGCTGCAAAAGCTTTAGTGGCGATAAAAGCGCCAGCCATCAGAGAAAAGCAAAGCGAAATTGATGTGTTTTTCAAAGCCATAAGACAGTCCCTGTCGCGTAAACTAATCGTAAAAATTGTTAATTTGAGTAAATATAGCTGTGTATTATCCATAAAACCGAATTAACAACAATATTCGCCAGGCATTTTCAGACTGCCAGTTAAGATAATTTAATCATTAAAACTGCTGTATGCTCCCAGAGAAAAAACCGGTCACAAGATGAAAAAGTACGCAAGTGCAGAGCCATGATTTAGTAAAGCACCGGTTCACAGGAAAAGCGGGCGGCGGGACAAAAAATATTTTACGCGATTGGGGTAGCGAAACGTCTGCAGCATGCGGATATGAGGGTGTGAACGTAACAGAAGCGTGACTGTGTATGGCAGCCAGGGGTCACTCAGAGGCGCAAGCTGGATAAGGGTCGTTTATGGCCAACCCGCCTCACGATGGAGAAGTCAGCTTCGCACTTTTGCTATGCCAGCCTGCTAAAGCACCTCTCCTGCACGGCACTTTCTTCGGACGGGGGTCAGGTAAAACGCTTGTCTCCTGTGCCGGTTCCGGGCAAGCATCCGGAACGGCGCATCCCGCGATGAACACTCTGGCAGTGTTCATCCCGATCATTCGCTGATGACGGGCGATAAAAAACCCGCCGGGGCGGGTTTGAATTGACTGCCTTACTTAATAAAGTGCGACGACGCAAACTGCGCTTTCTGGCTTTTAACAAAATCAGCGGTTGCGGCCTTCAGGGTTTCCAGCATCTTCGCATTCGCTGGCACATCCACATTCTTTTTCGTCAGCGTCAGCGTAAATGAAGGTTGGTATTCAGAGCGATATTTAACTGATGACGTAAACACCAGTGTTGCGGGAACCTTAATGGATAAGTTCTCTGCTGTTATTTTTTTCGCCTCATCCTTCTGATTAAAATTAACCTGTTTTGCAAGCTCAATCATCTTTTCCTGCAGACGCGCGTTCGCTTCCTGAGGCCCTGCATTTTCGAATAATACCTGATCCTGATTATCATCACTGAATACCAGTCTGGCTGAAACCAGATCATCTTCGCTGTAGACGTTACCCAGTTTTACACCACCATCGACGACCGGCAGCACGTTTTCGTTTTTCAGTGGGATCGCGCCTGAAACGATTGCCGCGGATAAGATTAAAGAGCCGCCAATGACCAGGCTGGCTATCAGATTATGCTTCATAATATTCCCTTATCAATTTGCGTTAATAGCCCCACCATCTTCGGCAGGCCGCGAGAAAACTTTAACGCTTATTTCTGAAGGAAAATCTCCACTGTCCGGCACTCTTCCTGACAGCATGGATTGCTGAACATTTTATCGCCTGACAGACTACTTTCTGACCCATCGTGTCCCGGAAATGCTAAAAAACGTTTGCCTGTTACCTGAAGCACACAGTCAGAACAGAGGATGAAAACCTGTCATTGTCTCTCTGCGAAAGTTGATTAATGTTTAAAGAAATGTGTTACCGGCTGGGAAAAGAGTATTTCCCCGTATCAATTAAACAGCTCTGAATCGCACCAGGATCGTTTTCAAATACGCCGGAACAGGAAGCTCTGCAGAATTTTCGGGAGGTTAGCTGATAGACGCTGGCTGGATTTGTATGGCTTACAAGATGATGACTGAAGTGCCGCATAAGAAAGACACCCGCTGGCGTCTTTTAACAGGAATCTGGCACGCCCTACAGGATTCGAACCTGTGACCTACGGCTTAGAAGTTCCTAGAATTACCTTTTAACACAGTTATTTACCGCATCCTGCCGCGCTCACACGTCCCATGATGCGAAAACATGCAAAGGCCTGAAAAGAGATTCAAACCTTTGCGTGTCTCAAATCTGTCCCATCAGATTATCGGCCTGCTGGGTTCATGCACGGACAAGACTTCCGCTGTCACCTTCCCCAGCACGATAATCCCCTCCAGCCCTTCTCCGTCGATCGTCTCACCGTCCAGGGTAATGATGCTCGTCCGGAACAGCCTGCCCAACTGCGGGAACTCGCCCGCCTGAAATGCCACCTTATCGCCCGGCTTTGGCTTTACTGATTTATCGGCCAGCACGAACCCTTCCGGCGTCTCAATCAATATCATGTTGTTCCGGTGCGGCATCAGTATGTCGTTAAGGTCGATGCGCTTCTCAATATAGTCGCTTGCAGGTGATGGAAAGCCCATAGTTACCTCACATATCCCATGTTGCGAAGCGCCCAGGTCTTATTCTCGCTTTCCTCTGTAATCAGCTCGAAGAAGAAGTTCTGATAGTACCGAATCCACCGGTTGCACTCCGCCAGCGTCCACACATGGTTAACATCATCCAGCTGCTTCTGGAACGCCGCTGTGGTGACAATCTGCCGTCCTCTGCTGTCTTTCTTTATCGCAGCCATGAATGCTCCGCGTATGTCACTCTCTCTCGCCATGCTAAATCCTCCTCTGATAAATACTGTATGGATAAACAGTAATATCGATCAGTGGATTTGATCAAGGCGAAGCGGCTCCCAAAATTGTAAAGCTGCTGATGTCGATGGCTTTTTACACTGGCTTCCTAAGTTGAGCGTAACTAACCTCTAATCACCCACCCCGCAGCCTGCTCAGAGAGGCGCGGCTGAGTCATTGCCCGGTCGCCGGGCTTTTTTAATTGATAACATTTCTTGACGAATTCTTGCCTTGCTGTCCATCAGGTGACATGATCCGGGGCAATATGCAACAGGGGTAACTCTTAATGATGAATGTTTTTGCAAGATATGCCTCAGTCGGAGTGATTAACACAATGATTCATTGGGTTATTTTTGCTGCTTTATACACTAGCGGGCAGACGCAATCTTTTTCCAACTTTGCCGCATTTTTCATTGCGGTAACCTTCTCTTTTTACGCCAACGAGAAATGGACCTTTAGCTCTGAGGCCGCAACAATCAGCTACCTTGTCTATTTATTTTTTATGGGTGGCATCGCCACTGCAGTAGGCATAGATGGAGATCATTCTGGCATTAGTCCTGTGGTTACTCTCATTGTTTTTTCCAGTATAAGTATGTTGTTTGGGTTTTCTTATTCTAAATTTATAGCTTTTAGGCATAAAGCCAACCCAGTATAAAAATAAAGGCCTTAAATAAATATATTCACTTGATGGATCTTTGAAAATGTTATTTATTAAAATCAGAAACCCAAACATAATATTTATTATTTTTTCTCTCTCTTGCATGTTTTTTGTCTTCTTATCTTTTAAATCATGGAATTACGCAAAGCCATTTACCTCAAAGTTTGATACTTACAAAGGATCATCTCTAAAATATAGCATTGACATGTGTTCAAAACAGAAAAGCTCATACCAAATTAGAGGTTGGTTTTTTGCGGATGACTTCCCTAAAAAAATCAAAACCGTAGTAACCATTGATACTGGAAAGAAAGAGTTTGTTATCCCTTCTTTAACTTATGTTAGAGATGATGTTAACCAAGTTTTCTCAAGGAATAATGATTTTGAAAATTCAGGGTTCAACGCATCTCTTTACCTGCCAATTAGCAATGAAATAAGTAATTATCATTATAACTTTTATATCATGGATAAGCATGGTGATTCTGACTAAGGTTTTCAGCTATGAATGCAAATAATAAATCATTGTCAAAATGGCTTTTCTTTTCGGTTCTTATTATCACCTTTGCAATTCTTGCAAGCAAGCTCAAGCTTATGGATTACGCTGATGATGTGACATTCTCAAATGCCTTGAATAACTCATCAATATGGGGATTCCTGATTGAAAGATATGAGACATGGAGTGGACGAGTTTTTATTGAAGCAATTATGGCACTCACAATTACCATAAGTTCATTCTGGAAGATAATGATTCCTCTGTGCCTATTATCCTCATCTTACTTTATATGGTCAATATCCCTTAGAGGAAGGGTGTCATTGATGCATGGATTGCCATTAGTGCTGGCATTTATGCTTGCAATAAATTTGTCGATATCGGGAGATTCTCAATGGTGGATTACAGGATTCTATAACTACCTGCTCCCAGCAACATGCGCACTATTTGCTGTTAGCACACTACTTAGTCATTCAACGAGTAAAATTAGAGTGCTTCTGGCTATTACGCTATCTCTAGTGGCAACTTCATCAGAACAGCTTGCGATATTGCTGATTATTTTAATCCCATTTCTATATCTGAAATCCGAAAACGACCGGGCCAAAAACGCCACAATACATATCGCATATTTAGTTGTCTTACTAGGAGCTGCCCTTACTTTGTTAAGCCCAGGATCTTATAATAGATTTCAGGCTGAAGCTTTCCGGTATATGCCGCAGATTTTCGACATGAATATATTTCAGAAGTCCATAATAGGTGTCGACAGACTAGTAGAAAATATTGCCACAGGAAGAAATTACTGCTTCATATCTGGCTGCCTATCACTTATATTTTTTATAGTCAGAAAGGGAAAAGTAAACACATTGAGTCGTTTGTGTTTAACTGTTTCCATCGCCGCGATCCTGCTTTGCTTTACATCTGACTCTATGTACATGAGAGAGATTAAATATCTTACATACGAGGGTAGGTTTTACTATGTTGACTTCTCTAACATTAAAGTTTACTGCTGTTACTTATTCTATTTGATGACATTGATATGCATGGCTGCCGGTTCTATAGAGGATATTGGCGAAGAAAGGGATTACAGCGCATTCATTACGCTAATGGCGGGTATGCTGGTAACAGTTGCGATTGGTTTGTCGCCAACAGCTTATGCATCTGGGGGTAGGGTTTTGTATGTTTTTAATTTATGTTTGATTGTTTATACGTTATTCAATATCAGAAGAATAGTTAAGTAATTGGAGGCCTAGCTGGCCTCCATATAGTCTACCATCTAAAATGATGGCTTATCCGGCCATTGAATTTCGCCCGCTATATTTGCATCTATCCGGCTCAAAAGTAAACGGTACTTCTTCCAAAGAGGAAGTGCTGTTGTTTCCTCATCCGTGGCTTCATCCATATCCACCGCATCCTGAAGGATGTCACGTCTCTGGGTTGCCTCCGAAACTAGAAATTCTTTGAGTGAAAGGTTGTCGGAGATCTGCCTGCTTTCGATTTCCGCTTTTTGCTCCTCAGTAAGCGGTGGTGCGGAGAGCTTGCCTTTTGAATAAAGGTAGCCAATATCAACCGCAGTTCCTTCTGCTACTTCAACCGCCTCAACGCCAGAGCTTTTTCCGTAGTCAAAGTCAGGCTGATCTTCGTTATCCCAGAGAATAGTGTTGATTACTACCCCATCTTTAACCAGCGCATAGGTTTTAATCATTATGCATACTCCCAAACGATAACAATGCCAGTCCCACCAGCTCCGCCGGGTTGAGCAGCAGTACTTGCAGCCACTGCTGCACCCGCTCCTCCTGACCCATATCCGACTGCTTGAGTATATCCCCCGCCTGATACTGATCCTGGATTTCCACCTCCGCCAAACCTGCTTGAGCCGCCATTTCCAGATACTCCGGCGCCTGTCTGAGTAAAGATGCCGGCCCCACCGGGGGAACCGCCACCATTATCAATATTTCCTGTTGTAGGTAGAGAGCGAACGCTACCCGGCTGGATTACGTAAGCTGAAGAAGCAGCGGAGCCAACTCCTCCACCAAAACCTCCAGAGGCAGTCATATAAGGGCCAAACATAGACGCACCGCCACCAGACCCGCCTGATCCGGCAACGCCTGATCCTCCAATTCCAACGGTAACCGTCACAGGTAAAGAGAGGCTGGATATTTGCAACTGGCTTTTGACGTACTGCCCCGATGAGCCCCCAGAGGCAACAGAGTTCTGTGAAGATGAGGTAGCAGGTGTCCCGCCACCAGCACCACCACCAGCCTGCACTTCCACAATGATTTTTTTTGTTCCCGCGGTCGGTGTATACGAACCACTGCCAGTGAAAACCTGGGCATTGATAAGGCTGCCAGGGCTTGCTGCCTGATTGATGTTAGTGCCATCGCCATACACAAAGGCACTAATCCCAGCAGCAACAGAAACACCGCTGCCGTTTGGAGTTTTAACTGTAACGCTGAATGAACCTGTGCAGTTATTAACGATTTCCCACCGTTTGACCCACGCCGGGACTATGAGGTTAATGTTAGATGTCAGAGTTCCTGCCAGCGTAATTCGATCACGCCCGGCCTGCAGCGTTGTTAGCGTTACACTTGAGCCAGACAGACCCGTAATGGCCGTGGTTCCATAGAATCCAGATGGCACCCACCCGGTCAATGCAGATGTCGTGTTTTCTGGATTGGTACTGTTGCTGTCAGTGGTATTAAGCCAGAAACCGTCGAGTGTTGAGTTCGGGATTCTGGCGCCCTTTGGATATCCGCCAATGGCCGTGTTAAATGCCGTGTTGAAGGGATATCCGGCGCCTGCCTGTGACCAGCGCACGGCCGCTGTAACGTCATTGAGCACGCCATTAAAGTCAGTGCCAAACGGTGGCACACCGCCAGCCGCAAGAGGCGTTCTTGTCAGCGGAGGAAAGCCATCGGTATATGAGGCACGGCCTGCTGTAACGCCGATCTGCGAATCGTTAGGGATGTCCTGTTTAGAACCGGCATCTGCGAATGGAACCGGCAATAGCTTAGGCTGCGAGCTGTTCTGCATTTTGTATTCCTGAGTCAGGGAAGAAGGTGCCGCTTTCGAATGGCTGCATTTCAGCCTCGGCAAATCCAAAGGTATTGTTGAAATCGAGTGACATGATGCTGACGCTGACGCCTGCAGGTTTGGCTACCGCATTTGAGTTGAGCAGGATGGCCCACTCTACCGGTGTCAGGTTGAATCCAAAGACGTAACTCATGGACATCACGCCAGTTATGGCTACAAACGTGTCCCCTTGATCGCCAAACAGGTAATAAAGGGCTTTGTTCAGGTATGGGATGGAGCAATCGGTGATGTTAGCCATCGCCTTAGCCATGATGAGTTTTCGGTAACCGTCATCAGCTAGCCTGACCGTAGATGTCAGCTGCACGCCCTCAAAGAAAGGCGCTTCATCGAAAGGTTTTGGCGTGTCGTCACTGGCGCTGATAAACGCTTCATCAAAGCCGAAATACGTCGCAGACTCCCTGACGTTGAGCAGCCGTGACACGCCTACTATTTTTCCCCACACATCCAGACCGTAACCAGTCGCTGTCGAAACGTCCCAGATAGCCGTCAGGAATTCTTCGGTGAACTCCGACATATCCATTGAGGTGTTGAAGGTTTCAATCAGGTTTCGGAGGTTGGGGCTGGCGGCGTACTGCGTGAGGATCGTGTCTTTTACGTTCTTCATACGAGGATCACAGAGATGTCACTGGCATCGAGAGAAGGTATCTGGTCAACGCCGTACTCAACTGATGAGGCGTAGTTAATGCCGTCCAGGCTGACGGTCACCGAAAGAACGTTTACGGATTCTGTGTCGATGTTGTTAAGCACTGAGTAATAGCCACCAGCAAAGACTTTGGAGGCGATGCGCGCTTTCGGTACCAGATTGCTATTGCCATTGAAGGCGTTAATGATTGCCGACTTACCCTGATCCACTATGTCAGATGGAAGCGATTGCGAATTCTCCAGCTGAACCATGAAGCGGGTTCTTGCCTGCGTCGGAGTGTTCCACGTCATCGCGTACCTAGGGTTAACGTTAGTGCCGCGCGATGTGTCGGTTACTACCGCGGATGTATTGCCAACCATTCCGCAGCCAGCCTGATTCTTCAGGTAAATGGCCTGAGCGATGTCCTGCGCATCGCCGCCATACGCTGCGATGTAAACGCTGTGAGCTGGTACCGGGTAGCTGGTCGAGCCGATGTTGACCGTTGCGCCGGAGTGATTCGACCATACATACGCGTCAACCACGCCATCCACATCAAGCACGGCGGCATAAATTGATTCCGGCGTTCCCTTTGCATTGAGTGCAACAGATTGCTTGCGACGGTACTCAAAGTTAGCGCGCGTTTCGACATCGTTACCCGGTACGCCTGCAGCGGCATTGGTAATACCTGACCAGCCGGTCACCGCTCTATAGATGGTGTTAAGGGAGCCTGCCGGGCATGCAATGGCGCCACTCGTCTGGTTGTGGAATACGATGTCGATCGCACCCGTAGCAGGGATCGTGGCGTCAGCCAGTGATGAGTAAATGTATCCCGCCTCGTCCTGGGCTGTACTACCTGCAGGAATAACTGTGCCGACCAGCCCGGTAGCTGTGGCGGTTACAGTCGTTCCCTGCGCTGCTATGCGGTCGATAAAGTAGATGCGACCGATAGCGTCCTGAAAGCGGCCGGCAGCATAGTCCGGGTTGATTCCATTCACTATAGAAAGTAGCTGGTCATTTTTGTCCGCGATGATGGCGGTATCACTCATTGCGATCTGACCTTGCGGAGTGGTCAGGCTTTTACTCATCCCGCCGCCCAGCGCACTGTCTAAATCACTCAGGCGCCCGTCTAAAATATCCTTCTCATCCGGCACTGACAGGCCGATGTCGGAAAACGTGGCTGCCGGCACCGATGTGGTAACGATTACTGTGTCTGCCATTTTGGCCTCAGAAATTGATGGTGCTCTGGTCGTAGTTGGTGTCGGTGATAGTCATGACGCCGGATGCGATGCGATTCTGCTTGCCGATTACGGTCGTGCAGGTTGCAGTCTGGACGTAATCGAGCTTGAGCGCCTCCGACTGCATCTTGGTGTTGATGAGCTGAGTTCCCGGCCAGTGCCCCAAAATGCGCTGGTAATAAGGGATGCCGAGCGACGTGTCATACCAGGCCTCACCGAGGAACGTCTTACACGCGCAAGCTACATCCTGTGCAACCGCGTAGGGGTTTGGCGTGGAAGCAAGGTTGCCGGAGCCATCAAGAGTCAGGTCCCAGGCGTCGGTGTTAAGCAGGAGAGATTTGGTTATCATGCTTTCTCCGGGCGTAAAAAAGCCCGCCGGAGCGGGTCATATTATTAATTGCATGCTATTGCGACAGGTTGCAGATAGCATGTCTTATCAACTTGATCGTGAGGTTAATATGAAGCGAATTTTTATAATGGCCATTTCATTTGCTATCAGTGCATGCGCTACGCCGGTAACTAAGGAAGTTAAAAAACCGTCACAATACGAATTAGATCGCGCGCGCACGGCTAAGATTGAGAAATCTATGCAAGAGATCCGGAGAAAAGCTAATGATGAATACACAGCAAAGGCTGAAAGCTCAGGATGCAACGCTCATGCGCTGGAGGCATCAAAGAAATTCTTTGAAATGGCCTTAAAGTATTACGGAACGAACCCGGAGTCGGTCACAGAGAAACCAGAAGACTGGGCGAACATTGCAGCGCAATCATGCGTTTCGGGATATGAAGCAGGATTAAGTGGTCAGCCTCAATCACTTCTTGATAATAACCTTTTCGAAATTCGATATAATTTCACTAATCCCTTCCAGTACAAGGCAGTTGCTGAATCAATGTACTGGGGTTACGAAAGGGCTAGGCGTTAGGGGTGCCTGAATTTGAGGAGCCACTCTGCACGCCTTTGTGAGTATGCGTGGAAAGATTAATTCCTTTCCCAGTAACCTCACCAAGCGCCGTAATGTTGCCATTAAATGTGAAATCACCAGCATAGCTTCCGGCACCCTGCGATACCGGCCCGTTAAGGATGATATTTTCAGAGTTTAATGACACGGATGTATCAGCGTTAATCTCAACCACTGGGGATGTTATGGTGACTGCCAGAGGCGAAACTATATCAATGCCGTCATCCCTAAACCTCACATATTGGCTAGGCTCAGAATTGAGCACCCCCCCGAGATATAGTGCGTCTGCATAATTATGAACCCGATTAGATCCGGGCAATGATGGCTCTTTAGTGGCCTTTACGCCGCTAATATCCCGGTCACATATGGCGAGCATTCCGATATCACCTGCAACCGGCGGCATAATTAATGCGCTAGCGCCACGCTGTAACCGCCAAACAGGTACACCATATATTTCAGTTTTGGGGATTATCTCTCCAGCGCCGGTAAATCCCTCGACCAATGGCCTTACTGTTACAATCTCTCCGCTTTCCGATACATCAGTTACCAATGCCAGAGTAATGAAAGCATTACTCATCAGCATTCGGTGGAAAAGGAATTCCTGTACGTTAGCATCGGATGTTGCGTCTTGGGGAGTGCTCGTGAACACATTCTGCATATCACTGCCTTACGTCTGTTAATTGCGCGAGAGCTCCGCGGCCAATTGTTGTCCACAGCCCCCCCTCCATCCACGTAGAAAGGTGATGCGTTGCGGCTACTAGCGTGTACGTCCCACTTGCGTTTGGCAGTGAGGTTTCCAGCTGAAAGCGGCGACCTAAAATTAGCAAATCACTATAAGTGCACTGAAAGGACACCCCATAGTTGCTGAATACCGGATAGCCAAGCAGTCCGGTTTCAGGGGAAACAAAAGGCTTAATGTCATCAACAGAACCGGTTTGAGGCCATATAAAAATAACTCCCAACCGTGGGTCGAAATTAATTCCAGCGGCTTTAGCGGCCTTCCTCATTTGCTCAATGGGATTGCCATCAAAGTAGGGATTAGACAATTTATAGCTAACCCCATTGTTGACCACTGTGAAACTAATACTCTTAGCGATAGAGGTTATGATGTCTGCCACATCAACGCTCCCACTTGCGCTGAAAGGTGGCGCAGCAATTGATTGCTCAAATCCCGTAGCGTTTCCACTAATGATTAAGGGTGCGTCAGGCATTTGATTGAAGTCAGCGAAGCAGTTTGTGATCGTGCCGAAGAAAACAATCTTGTCATCAGCCCAGACCTTCAGCAGGTTCTGCTTAGCCCCGTTAAGCTGAATGCCCTTATAACTTAACTTTGCCATCAAATCGATGCTCAGCCCGAATATACGCCCTTCGAGTGTAGAGCCCGAGACGCCACCATAAGCACCTATTTCAACCTCAGCTTTTATGTCGCTGATCGTCAGCGTGTCATTACCTTTCTCGTCAAACTTTCCCTCTTTCAGTTTGAATTCGAATTTAAGACTGCGTTTTTTGTAAGTCATGCTGCGGTGCTCATCTCTTCAGGTGTGGCATAAAAAAGAACGAACCGTTCCCCGAGACCTTCATAACTCGGGTCATCCCTGCCTTTTGTGTCAGCAAAGAACAGTTCACCCTGAAAGCCCAGATACGGATAGCGCACCAGACGGTTTCCATTCAGGCAAATTAAACCCTGAGCAATCCACACATCACCCAAGCCGATATCCGCATACAGACCAGTAGAGCGTTGAGCGATGCGCAGGGTGACAGACTGCTCACCCAGCTTAACGGTAAGCTCCTGAGCCTTAATTGGCTGCAATGTAATGGTCTGCATCAGGTAAGCGCCTTAACCAGGTCTGTGACCGATGATGAGAGTTTATTTATGGCCGAGGTGGCCGCGCCGTTAATCGATGCCGTGGTGGTTTGCGTGAGATTATTAACGGTCGATGAGACTTTATCCGCTACCTTAGTGGCCGCGCTCGATACGGAGTTCTTCAGGCCGGTAAGCGCTGAAGATACGCCGCTCTGCGTTGCCTCTGTGGTGGATGAGTTAACCTTCTCAGTAACTGCGCTGGGCGCAAGGCTTGTTGCATTGGCGGTAGTAGTGCTTTGAGCCGTAGTGCTGGTCAGCGTGACCTCTGCCGACTCCAGAACAGACTGGAATATCGCCTCAACAGTCAGCAAGGTGACGTCACGGTCAGACGTGCGATAGTTGTAGCGTACCAGATCGTACTTCTCGTACGTGGTGTCCGGCGTTTCGATGTCATAGGTCATCGTGCCTTCCACCATCGCATCAAGCGCGGCCAGCATATCGGCACGACTGGTCAGGCTGAAGTTGGTGAGGTTAGGCAGCGAACCGGTTAGCCCAGACCAGCCCTCCAATACGAATAGCACCCTGATTACCGGTGGGCGCTTCACCTTGTTGTAGGAGTTGTATGAGCCTGACTCGATCGGTGCGGAGACAACAGAAGCATCAGCACCATACTCAACGCCGAGAAAGGACGAAGGCGATAGCGCCTTGCCTGTCCCGTTGTTGAAGTAGATGCCATAGCCGGGCCCGATGATGCTGTTAATTACAGAAAAGATGCCGCCACCCTGCACGGCATTGAGCAACGTTGTTTCATTCAGAGAGAAGTTCATAATCAGCCCTGCCCTGACATTGAAGGAACCAGCAGACTGTTACGGCTGACGTTGCGCTGCACATCCTGACCGAGAGCATTAACTGACGTGGCATTGCTCTGTACGCTCATCTCGCCAATGTGAATCTCGGTTTTTGGCACCGGCTGTTGCTGAGGGATCACTTGCCGCGAGGCCGCTGCCTGAGAGCCAACCTGAATGCCTGCAAGCACCTTGGGCACATATTTACGCGTTTCCAGAGGCGCTCTATCCAGCCCCTTGTTCTGGACATTGCCGATACCCCAGTTATAAGCGGCCAGAGCCTTAACCAAGTCCCCTCCTGATGCCCTCAAGAGTTGGGAAAGGTATTTAGCTGCAGCATTGGCAGACTTCTCAGGGTTGAATACATCCCCCCCCTTCAGCCCCAGATCACCCGCAGTGCCATCCATAAACTGGAAAAGCCCCTTCGCACCCGCACCAGAAACGGCGAACTGATTGCCGCCTGACTCCGTTGTAGCAATGCTTTTTAGCAGGCCGGCCGGTAATTTATATGCGTACTCAAGCTTGTCAAACAGCGGTCGCATCCATTCAAGCAAAGCCTTCCCTTGAGCGCCCGCTTGTGGTGGCTGAATTTGTTGCTCAGAGTTCATTAGCGGGAACTGTGAATTCCTTAGTGTTTCCTGAGTGGCTTGCTGTTGTGGTGACAGGTCAGAAGGGTCATTTGATTTTCCCAACCCCTTCCACCATTCCCATGCCTTACCGACCCAGCTATCTTTGTAATACTGCCCATTCTCACTGAGTTGCTGCTTAGGCCCGCTGTTTTTATCTATCCAGTCCGCATATTCATACGCACCAAAACCTAACGCACCTATAACGCCGCCGCGACCGATAGACGCTAGCGTAGAACCAAGTCCGCCAGCCGAAATTCCTACTCTTGATATAGCTGCAATCATTCCCAGCGCCCACTTGCCTGCCATGAAGCCCAGCAGTATCTCCAGCGCGTTCTGCCACCCTCCTACAGCGTCAACAATCTGGCTGATTTCACGGGATGTGTCGGAGAAGAATTTCTGAATCTCTGGGCCATGCTCTGTTATCCAGATACCGACCTTTTCAATCAGCGGGATGAGCTTTTCAACGTATGGAATCAGAGCCTCATAAAGGACCTGAGACGCTGCAGAGAAATTCTGCTTCATCTCCGCTAGGCGTCTGTTGAACTCCTGCGCCTTGCGCGTGGCGTCCTCGGTAGTGCGTGACATCTTCGCGAACCTGTCAGCATCTGTAACGAGATTGCCATTTGTCAGCGCCTGCTGAGTCTGATTGTCGAAGTTGAACATCCCTCCGAAGCGTCGCTGAGCGTCTTTACTCAGCTTGCCCCAGTTATCCGCAATTTTGCGCATAACCTCTTCAGAATTGTCATTCTGGTAATCGAAGTTGGCACCGGTCGCGCCAGCGAAAGAGGACAGAGCGGCGAACAGGGGGTTGTCCTGGCCGCCGCCCGTCCTGATTTGCGTCAGGACGCTCTGAAAGCCACTCAGGGTGCCGGTAATCTTTTCAGCGCTCGAACCGGCGGCCTCTGCTGCCCTCTGCCAGCCATCAAGAGACTTAGCCGACATATCCAGCGACTGCGAATTAACCGCCAGCTGCTGCAGGTTGTCGGTCATGCCGGTGATGAAGTTTCTGAATCCCTGCACCGACAGCGTGACGCCAACCAGAGCCAGCAGTTCAGTGCGGATTGAGCCAAAGAAAGAGGCCGCTCTTTTACCTGCAGCCTCCATATCTTTGGCTGTCTGCTCTGACTGCTTTCTGGTATCGTCCAGGCCGCCCTTTACGTCCTTTTGTCCTTTATTAAACCCGGTCGCATCGAGGCCCAGCGTGACAACCAGCGCGTCGATAATAGTTGCCATCAGTTTGACTCCTGCGATTTATTGACGACCATCCGGTTGTAGTTATCGACCGTAATGATTTCGAGCCACCACCATAAATCCTCAACGCCAAGCGTCGTGCTCAGCTCAGTAAGAGAGCACTTACCAGATGAGAGGACGGTAGCTATGGTCTTAGGGACGTTGACGTATTCAGCAAGCCCGTGGGCCTGCTCATGCATCATTGGGGGTATATCTATTGGGCGGCGGCCTGAAAAAAATCCACGTGCAGCTTGAACACCTCCGCACGAAGTTTCAGGCGCGTTGCGATCTCCTCGATATCGTCATCGATGAGGCGGCGCTTGATGTTCTGGTTTGACGCATCTGGCACGCACTGAACGCATTCCATCAGTTCATCCAGCAAGGGCTTGGCTTCTGCCGGAGGAATCTGTGAGACCATTTTCAGGCCCGTACCCGCCATTGCAGCAATACCCATATCTGCGAAGTTTTCCGGCAGGTCAACGCCGCTACGAGCCATCGCCATGCCTGCGCGGATAGCCCACCATTCCGCCTGAGTCGCTGACATCTCGCGGATGTAGAACACCTTGCCAGCATCACGCCCTTTGGTTTCTGTGTAGTAAATTTCTTTACGTGCCATGTTATGCCTTATGCGGTGTAGTTTTCGCCGGTCACTGATTCCCAGTTGATCTGGTAGGTCATCTGCTGCAGAACGCGGTTAGCATCCGGGATGGCCTTAACACGCTGCAAAATGCCATTTGTCAGCGTGAACTTGCGGCTGATGGCTGGAAGGATGATCGTCGCGTTGCAGCGGAAAATTGCTTTCGACGTGACCGATGTAATTTGCCATGTCTCGAACATCTCACGGCTCGGGCTGTCCGGCATGATGGTGATCGTCTGCAGATACTCGCCAAACACGAAACCGCCCGACAGCCTGCCGTCAGCTCCACGCACCGCAACAGCCATTTCGGTATCGCCCAGCGCAAACATCGCATCTGCTGCATAGCCTTCAAGCGTCTGTGCGGACGGGTACAGGTTGGTAACAGTGAGAGCGAAAATAGCGTCAGCACTGGTGATGGTATTAGCCATTTAGTCGCTCCTTACTGGACTTCAATTGAGGCGAGAGTGATTTTCTGCACACAGCCGCCATCGCAATACCATAGAGTCATGCTTGGGCTTGTACGGTCAACGCGCTGCGCTGATGTCGGATTGGCGATATACAGATACCAGCCTTTCGCCAGCAGAGATGCAGAGATATCAGTGCCGACAGCGTTAACGATTTCTGAGCGCTGAGCAGCAGAGAGATTCACGCCGGTCCGGATGCCGCCAAACGTAACTCCCTGGTTTATGGTGTCAGCAAAACCGGCTTCGATGATTGCCTTGCCGCGCGCGTTGTATGGGATGGAACGGTTAGACTTCAGCGTTACGATCGCATCCTGCATCAGATTTGCATTCAGCCAGAGCTGGAAGCAGAAGCTGTCAAACCACTTGAAATCGCCGCTGATAGAGCCGTCAGCCCAGTACTGTGTGGAGTAGCTGTTTGCCGTGTAGGCGCCATAGAAGTTGTAGCCGTTCGCAATCAGCGCGTCATAGTCACTGGATGAAGTGACATTGGCCACTAAGCCTGAGACAGAGCGGAACTTGAATGGTACCCGGCCTTCCTGACGATCGAAGTCCAGCGCAGCAGCGTAACCCAGAGCCGAAGCAGCGTGCACATTTGTGCCGTATACAGGCAGGACATTGGCATAGTTGTTCACGACCAAAAGCTGATACGCGATCGTCTCGGTGCTGCCACTGACCAGCGCTGACTCCTCATTGGTATGGGCCACATAGGCAAAGCGATAGTTCTGTGCGCTAGCCCAGCCAGCCAGAGCCAGATGCTCAGCATCAGTGCACTCAAAGGCGGTGGTGAATGTCGCCCAGTCCTGACTGCTGTTCAGTACGGCGATGAAGAAGTCAGTCGGGTTCTGCGCTACCGCACCCTGCGAGATAACCGCCCCGGTTGCTGCTGTGAGTTTGAGTCCCGTAGCGATATCACCTGAACCATAGGAAATTGTGCTACCAGCACCGGTAGTTGCAGAGGTGATTACAAAAGCTTTCTGCGTAGTGTCGAACGTGACAACAACTGAGTCACCAATTGCTGATTCAATCAGGTCAGCCGCTGCAGCAAAGCTCGTTGCGCCACTCAGGTTGATGTTAGTCGATGTCTCAGTTGTGCCATCTACGGTGATGGTAAGGACGCCACTCAACAGCTTTAACTGATCGAGCGTTGCAGCCGCCATCGAGCCAGAGCGCAACCATGCCGCAACTGGTGCATCGTTGTATTGTGCGAACAGTAGCTTGCCAGGGTTTTTCGTCGAGTTGTCATAGCCGCTGAAGTAGATAGCAGCCATTGCATACTCATCTGATGCGCTGCCAAAGTATTTGGCTACATCTTCTTTGGCAGAAAACGATGCGACGTTACCCACCGGCGCATAGGTACTCTGGGTAAGGATAAGACCATTCAGATCAACCGCGTTACCGCCGGCAGCGAGAACGCCAGGGTTAATCTGGACATCTTTAGTTAACGGAATTGCCATTTATAAATTCTCCGGTGGGAATTTTAAATCTGCGGCCACAATGCCGACTTGAATGCTGTCCATGAAGTCCAGAGGGGTGGCTATCACGGCGTTAAACTGAGCGATGAAGTCGAGCGTCCAGCGATTCTCATACTGCTGCTCGGCGTTAATCATCGTTGTCTGGTGCGGCTCTCCCGCGTATAACGGAGTAACCGGCATGTTGTTCTGGCGAAACCATTCTGAGGCGTATTCAGAGCGGATCATGGTGCCGACAACGGCCGCCATGTCCTGCGCTGAGTTGCCGTAGAAATCGATCTGGCACCGCCACTGGTTGCTGCGCTGCGTCTGCTCGCTACCCTGACCGACGCCGGGGTCGTTGTACGAAACGCGGTTAGTTGATAGCCCGGTGATAAACATTGGCGTCATGGTGACGAAATCACCTATCGGCATTGGTGAGTTATTCTCCTGAGAGAGAAACACCTCTGCGTCAACGAGAGACAATAAAAAACCGCGCAAGGCGGTTGTCAGGTCATCCTGTGTAATGCTTATGGTCGCGCTCATGTCGGCACCTGCAATCGGACGGCTATACGGCACCAGTCAGGCCATTGTTCAAGCACCTGTACTGTCAGCCACTCCTCTCCAGTGCTTTCAATGACAACTCTGTCTCCGCCTTTCTGCTTCAGCCTGTTCACCCCCTCAAAGCTGCCATTGAGGTGAATCGACTTCATGTACCCCTGCAGATTGAGGTTATCGATGTGCTTCAGGTCATCGGAGGTGATTGGCTGAACCTGCCCCATGACATCAACCGGGTCCGCGTAGGATGGGACACGCTTGCCGGATGGTGCTGTAGTTGTGCCAGTGCTGATGTAGATTGAGCACTTCACGTCAGGGTTAACTGTGTTTATGGCGCGGCGCACAATGCCATGCAGGTTCATACGCCGTCCTTAACGTCATAATCGACAGAGTTGAGCATGTGAGAGGTTTCGATAAGGGGCTTATCAAATCCCTTTTTCGATACCGTAGAGGGAGCCAGTGCCGGGTCTGTAAACTCACGGATTGAGCCCTGCAGCTGCTCTTTGATGCGCTCCCCCATGAGGGGAAAAAGCGTGGATGCATCGTATTTCACAGCCACTGCAATCTTGCCGATGTCATCACCCCACTGAGGCGATTTTTCTTCAATCATGCGGCGGAAAAATGGGCGCGGCGGCCGGTTCATGCCCGGATCGCCGAACTCATTCGCTGCGGCCACCATCGCGACAGATTCACCATCAGGATATGTCGCACCCTCAAGGAATCCGACGCGAAGGGTTTTAGCATCCCCGAGGCTTTTCGCTAGCTCTTGGAGGCGTTTTTGCAGTGCATCGCCACCTGAAAATGAACTCATCGCTACCTCCGGTAAGCTCCTCTGCGGTTGTAGTGATAGGGGTACATCGATGGTGACGCACCGGGCAGGTAACGAATCGTCCGGAATGGCAGCGTGGCCTGCCAGAATGCTGCACCGTATGGTGTTTGCAGATACCACCATGACGATGAGCTCGACGGCCCGGCGTCTACCGACACAGAAACCGAACCTTCCGAAGCGCTCGTTACCCGCCCAACTAACCCACTTGATGCCTGACCGCCCACGCCGCTATTCATTGCTGCGAGGTGAGCAACCAGCATATTCAGGAATACAGCCCGCTGATTCACATCAGTGACCGGGCTTGTATCGGTGTTATTCAGGTAGACCGTTGCCTCAACGAAGTACGCTTTCAGCAGGTCATCACTCACCGAGCTGAACTCGGGATAACGCGCCCTGAACGCGTCAATATCGAAGACAACGACCGCCATGATTATTTACCGTCTGATTTGGTGACGCCCGGGGCCGGGTTGTCCTGCGGCAGACCTTCAAGGCCCGACTTAACCGCGGCGTTATCTTTGGCCTTCGACTCAGCGCTGTTGGTCTTCGCCTGAGCGAAAACCAGTTCGTTTTTAACGTATGGCTGGTCTTTGTGCTGCTCCAGCCACTTATCAAACACCGCTTTGTCGACGTTCTCGGTCAGGCCATAGCCGCCGATGACGTTGGATGAGTTGGCGCCATTCAAAACGACAGGCTGCGCACCATCCACATCAATCACCAGGCCATTCGGCAGCTTGCATCCTACAGTTACGACTTCAGCCATTTCTTACACTCCCAGCATGGTGGCGATTGCCAGCGGTTGACGGATAATTGCACCCCAGGTGCCGCCAGATTTTTTCTGCTTCCATGATGACTCTTCGGTCACCACTGCATGAGCACGCATCTTCTCAGTGAAGGCTGCGTAAGCGGTGTCCTGCTCACCCAGGCGATCTGCAATCAACTGGACCATCTCGCCGGCCGGAGTTGAGTACTCAACTGCAGTCTTGATAGTCAGGTTCGGGAAGTTTTTCTTCAGCAGGTCGGAGACGTTGACGTTGTACATATTCGTCTTAGTCAGAGCCACTTCAGCAGTTGGCGACATTGCCAGCGTCATTGGAGAGTCGCGCTCAATCAGGCCTTTGGTTTGTGCAACCAATTGACCGTAGAGTTTCGCGATATCGTCATACACAGCCTGACCATCTTTGGTTGACCATGTAACGCCGCTACCGGTGCCGGTTGCGCCCGGGGTGATCGGGGCTGGCAGGGATGGGTCGTTCAGCAGGCCATAGTTCAGCAGGCCAGCGATGCCGTAGAAGTAGGATTTGTTCTGGAACTTATTCAACACCAGAGCAGAAGCCACGTTCAGTTCAGCTGCATAACCGATGCGCGCTGCGCCATACATATCCAGCTCGCGCTCGCCCCAGCGGGTGTGGGTCTGGTAGTGGTAAGACTGGCGCGGCACCCAGTTGACGTTAGCCGCGGTCATGCCGTTGTGGTTGTAGTCACCGTAGGAGCTGGTTTCACCTGCAGATTCCACGATCGGGAATTGCGCGGTCAGAGTGGTCCAGTCGCCTTTCTTCACTTCACCAATGATTTCAGCTGCTTTCATCGGGGTGACCAGAACGCGGATCAGCTCAGGGTCAACGTAGTTGGTGAAGTAAGCCGGGATGCCTGAGTTGCCAGTGGTAACCATGGTCGGCTGCGCATCCATCGCCAGCGCGTAGTTTTCCGCGAATTCTGGCTTCAGGTACTCTTTTGCGCCCGGCAGCACGATGCCGTACTTGCCGCTTGCTGCGGCGTAGTGCTGTTGAAACTTATTCATTAATTGCTCCAGGTGCTGATTTTGACCAGTTCGCCTGCTGCTGCGACGCTACCGGATTTGAATGGGGTTTCGACATAACCGTCAATGGTTGCGCCCGCAGCGCCGGTTTGAACCTGACCGGTCGTCAGTGATGCGAAGATTTTCTGACCACGGGTGGCGGCAGTAGATGTGCGCGCCCAGAAGTCTCCAGCAACCATCAGGGTTACTTCGCGGCCGGACTGGATGACGTTTGAATCGCTATCCAGCCATGTGGTGATGATTGCCTGCCCGTCACGATGCACGAAGCCAGAAGGTGCGCCGGTACCAGCGTTTGATGCGACGCCGTTAACGTCCCACGCAAAGCGACCGATAGTCAGGCCATCTTCACCTGCGACCAGTGCCGCTTCACCAGCCAGATAGGTTGCGTGCTCGTTGGTGCTGGCAAAGCCACCTTCGACGCCGGGGGCCGGGTATTGGTTAATTACACTCTGAAAACCTGCCATGTTAGAAACCTCGTTTCAGCTTGCCAGCGGTCGGGAAATCTTTCTCAAACTCACTGATTGATGCGGAGTCCTGAGCGATAACAGGACGTGAATTTTCTTTCTGCTGGATTGCCATGCGCACCAGTGAAGGGAATGCCGATGGGTGCACGCCGGTGATATCCACTTCAGCCTGCTCAAGCGCAGTGCGGTAGACGTCCTCAGCAGAGTCCATGGCGACCACATCGCCAATCAGCGGGCGTACAGCCTGCTCTGCTTCACGCACTTTGCGGAAGTTCTCAGCGGCGGCTTTGGTTGCGCTGTCTTGTGCCAGACGAATTGCGGAGTCCATAGCGGTTTTGGACACCTTGTCTTTTTCATCTTTCTTTTCGTCGTCTTTGTCTTCATCTTCAGCGACGGCAGGCGACAGAGCGGCGGCGATTTTGGCGATCACTTCTTCGGACACGCCGGCTTCACGCAGCAGGGAGATGATTGACTCGTTGTCGTCATCGCCAGCCACTTTCGGCTCTTCTTCCGGCTCAATGCCTTCTGCAGACGCTTCGATGATTTCAACCAGCTCTTCAGGTTCCAGCTCCATGTCGGCAGCCAGTTTGGTTTTGTACTTGGCAATAATGGCCTGAGCGATCGTCTTTGGTGATTTGTTCGCATTCAGGATGGCGGTGAGGTCTTTGGGTGCAGCATCCTGAGCCAGGCGCGGCTTCAGAAACGCTCCCAGCGCGGCACGTGCGGCAACGCCTTTGCGGTCTAACTTCATGTATTTAAGCTCCAGTGGGAGTGAATCAGCGACCAGTACGTCGCTACCTGCGCGGCCGGTTTCGACCAGTGCAACGTGGTTCCCGACGATGTCACGCATGACGCCATCATATGCTTCGCCGTCTGGTGTTTCGCCGGGACTCATGTCAGCGACGTACTGATACGACGATGACAGTTCTTTCTGCTCTTCAGTCTCGATACCCGCGATGGCTGAGTTATCCCAGACGGACAGGCCGTTACAGAGATAGGTGCCATCGAAATCACAGCCAGAGTGCGTCGTACCTACGCGGTATTCGCGAGGCGGGTCGCCGGGGAAGTCAGGGGTATGGATGCAGAGAACAGGGATGTTGTTGAATGTTGGTGCGGCTTTCTTCAGTTCGTCAGGGTGGCGCCATAGCCGGTAAATCTTGTCCGGCTCTAAACCCAGCGCCTCAGCATTTGGAATCTCTCGCCCGTAATAGGGACAGACATTCGCCTTGCTGATGTTGCTCTTTGTGATCTGAAGCCTGCCGTTACCATCGAATGAGCGCACGGATGCGCGGTCAAACGCTAACCGTTCGATAGTCATGTGTTTTCTCGGATTGCGGGCAATAAAAAAGGCCGCCTAAGCGACCTGTTTGTTAAAGAGACTCTATGCTTATTTTTCGGACAAGCTCAGAAAACAACTCATCATAGAAAGGCTCAAGGGAAAGTTTATCGTTTTCTTTTGTGCACAAGACTGGCTGATACATATCTTGCGTGGAAATGTTAATCGCATCTTCATCATAGAAAGGTTTTGATACGGTAATTTTTGTCCATGACGTCATTGCGACTTCCATCGACTCTGAGTCTGGCAACATCAGGAAAAGAATGAAACTTAATTTCTTTCCATCTTTTTCATGTGCCCATGGCGCGCACATTTCAAACTTGCCATCTTTAACTCTACCAACCTGTACTATGCCAGCTTTATGACCCTTCCCATCGTCGATCTCATTACTTTCAAGGCCAAGATAGTTATAGAATCCATTTCGAAATACTATCACAGCCTCCTGAAGGGAATCCCAGTACTCCCTTTCCATTCTTGACCTTGTGCTAACTTCTTCACGAAGTTGTTCAAACTTAGTCATCACATTCACCCCAGAGAGCCATCGAGTTAATGGCATATAAATATTACTGAAGTGTTTGTATGCTGCCAACTAAATGCCGGGTATAACCGGCGACCACGTGCAGCGGCAGTTAATCTCTTCGCCTGGAAGAGTCCACTTGCCATCCAGGTAAAGACCTTTCGACAGATCGAACTTTTCACCATCAGCCTTAACGTGTGACTGCCTCGGCTCTTTACCAGCGTGAGAGTGCCGCCAGATGCCCTCAGTAATACCGAGAGACTGCTGTCTGGCTGTCTGCATAACTGCGGTGGCTTTGTTGTTCTGGTCGCGCGCGATGAGTGCTGCGCGGCGGCGCGTGATGCCGTAACGCTTCTGTAGCTCATCAGTCAGCATCGAAAGGTCACGCCCCCGACCAACCGACTGCATGACCAGTATCTGCACCTGTGTGAGATACTGCTCCGGAATGCTGGTAATCAGGTTCACGTTTTCCGTGATGGTTGCCTGCAATGCGTTATTCATCGCGGGCGTCATTTTAAAAGGCACTGTGAATCCTGCAGTCTCCAGCGCGTTATAGAGCGACACGTCAGAATTCTTCTGCGCCTGACCTGCGAACCGGTCGGCGAGCTTAGCGGCCACATCGTCGAATCGCTTCTGCCACCGCTTAGCCAGCTTTTTCATCGCGTCACGCATAAATACCGCCGGGGACGCGTCCATTGCCATAGTGCCGGAGGCCCGGTAATTCGCCTTGAGCCAGTACACCACCGAGTCATTCATTTCGGTGATGAGATTATCCAGCTTGCGGCGGTACCAGGCTTCGACACCGACGTTAGGTCTTGTCGGGCGGATCGTCTTCGGACTCTGACTCTTCGTCTTCGTCGAAGTCGCTTTCTTCGATCTCGAGGTCATCGCTTAAGTCCAGTGAGTGATATGGGCTGTCGGGGTCATCAGCAATCTTCTCGCGCACCTCGTTGGCTGAGAGCGCCTGAACCTGAGTGACGTACACAGCATCTGTCTGCGCATCCACCAGGCGGATATCAGCACGCTCTTTCGCGCTCATCTCGTACAGCGGTTCAAACTCGAAGTAAATCTCCGGGTCGATGTCGCCAAACTCAGATAGCTGAATAACGTCCAGAACGCGCTTCAGGGGCTCTTTGAACATCGCCTGCTGTAACGAGTGGATGTAGTCGTAGAAAACGCGAATCTCGCCGTCTGATGAAGCATTAAGGCCGTTCGGCGTGATACCCAGTAATTTAACCAGTGGAATGCCGGAGACTGCCGCCATATGCTCCTGCGACTGCGCCTGCAATGTGTCGAGGCCAGAAAGGGGCGCATTGACGAACTCAACCGTTTCCGGCGTGGTCGGGTCATTGTCTTTCGCGAATGCGCCGCGGTTATCCCGGCAGCGGTTGAACAGCTCCAGTCGAGCCAGTACAGACTCCGCACCACCACCCTGAAGCACTGTGCTCATGTTCGTGCCGATTACCGGGATGCTGAACGAGTGAATCATGTCACTGACGCTGTCACGCGTGCGCAGCCAGTTGTTTACGTAAGGCTCTGCCATCTGAACCAGTGATAACCCACGGAAGTTGTACGAGGCCTTCAGCAGGTCGGGCACCTGGCGTGACACGAAATCAATCATGCGGCTGGCGTGGACCGTTTTACCCATCACAAACCATTCAGTCGGTTTGTAGAAGTCAGGGCTGAGCGGGTTCTGCGCGTTATAAACTCCGGGATAGGTCCAGACAGGCTCAATCACCTGAAAACCTTTCAGGCTGCCTTTGGGGATTTTTTTGTCGCTGATAAACAGCTTCTGCTTCAGCTCATTCTCATCCGTCCAGGCTGATACGTTTTTTGGTGACAGGACGTCGATATAAATCTGTCCGCCGCCAAAGTAGCCATCGTGCTCTGCTGCTTCCCGGAACTTCTCGCGCACATGGAACCGCTCAAGTGCATCGGTGATTGCCTTAACGCGATCTGACTTGTCGTCATCACCAACTGTACGGAGCTTTATCCACTTTCGCGTCATCTCCTCAGCGATAGTGCCGACCATCTTGCGGTATTCAGGCTTCTGCGCCATCGCCGCCAGATAGGGATAGCCGGGGAATGAATCCAGCGTGCCGTATCCCATGCTGTACGCTTCGTTCAGCGCGGTGTAATCGGTGGAGTCCATAGCAAGGATGGCTCTCTCCATCGATGCCGGGATAACACCTTTAGGTGGCTCGTAACGCTGGAATTCACGGGTAGCTTTCGGATGGACTGATGCAACGGCTTCGGGGGTAATCTTCATCTGAGCCTTTTCAGGCTCCTTCACCGGCTCAGGCGCGGCGATTTCTTTTTTCTTAAACCACCACATCAAATTCTCCTGAGTTGATTCGGGTCGATAGCCATCGATGCGCGACCTGAAATCAGGTTGTCGTCAATGGCATCCATCCATGTATCGAGAATGTCGTCATTGTCGTGACTGTCATCAGCAGAGAACGCCGCGCATTCGGTCATGGCTGTCAGTACCCATGAGGTCGTACCGGCTACCGTGCCGTCTTCGTAATAGACGTGCATGATCGCCGCACCATCGTGGTTGTGCGTAGCTGGCACATAGACCTTGCCGGTTTTAATCTGAGGGATAACGTTCAGGCACCGGACCAGTTTGTTCTGGCCTGCGCCGCGGGGGATCTCTTTAACCGGGATACTCAACTGGCCGGGTGTGGCGCTGCGCTTCTTCAGCGTCGTGATCAGACCCTGTCCAGCCTGCTTCTCTTCGATGGCGGCATAACGCATCGGCATTGTCCGTAATGAGCCGGCAGCACTCCATTTCACCCAAAGCTCTTCTGCTTTCTTAAGCAGGTCTTCCGGGTCCCAGCGCCCACGCACAACGTCGATAATGTAGAGATTGCCATCAACACCCATTCCAACCAGCGTGAATACAGTGTAATCAAGCCAATCCTCAACCTTGCCGCTGTTCGTGTCGACATACACAGCACGGTACTGAAGTTTTGGCAGCGTGGTGTACGTGTTGAACCAGTCGGTGTCGATAATGCCGCCGGTGAGCGCCATGGGGTTTTGCTGATACTGAGACAGGAAGGTATAGCGGTCTTTCTCCCAGAGCTGCAGGAGATCGTTCACATCTTCCATCTGAGGCCAGTATGACCAGTAACGGGTGCCGGCCACTTCGACGTAATCAGTATATTTAACCGTTTCCCAGCACATGGAACGCCACGGTTCGGCAAGCGACTGAATGTACTTTTCATCAACCATCGCTGGTATGGCTACGTGATGGAAGCTGACGCCCATCCCGCCTGATAGCATAAACCCTGACGCGTCATCAGTATGAAGTCGCTGCTGAATGCTCACAAACGGCGTCGGGTGCTCTTTGGACTTATCACCACGGCGTGAGCGGATGGTGTTGACCAGAAGCGTGTTAGCACTGTTGCGGCGCGACTCACTGAGCATGTCGACCGGCTTGTTGTAGTCATCGAGCATGACCATCCCAGAGAAGTCCGGGCCATAGTAGCCACCACGACCACCGGTAATCTGCCCATTACTGGAGCGGGATACCGTCTGGCCGGTTGATCGGCCTTTAGTGTCGATGATTTCCCACTCTTCAGCCTGATTAACGCCAAAGCCGCACGGCCACAGTTCCTGATACTCTTTGCTGGCGATGATGTCGCGGGTTCTGCGCGAGTTACGCTTGACCAGTGTGTCAGCAAAGGAGATGTTCAGGTTACGGAAGCGCTTAAGCCTGCCTTCCTGAACCAGTGCGTTAACGTAGGCCGGAAAGTGGATGGAGAAGAATTCTGTCTTGGTGCCGCCGGGCGGGATGTTGATTATCAGATTGCGTGGCTGGAGGCGCCCGGCGATCAGGTCATCGATCTTCGATGCCATCAGGCGGTGATGCCAGTTAACGAGCAGCCTGTCACCCTGCACCATCTCGAACCACAACCGGGTGAAGTTGAGAAACGATTTAGTCGATTTGGTCTTGATGGCAACACGTTCAGGAAATGACATATCTTCCCATTCGATGACTTTGCTCATATCAGTCCAGCCCGTCTAGTTTCTCCTCCAGCTGCGATTGTGCTGCTGCGTAATCGGCAGGCGTGTAGTTCACCACCTGAACCGTTCCTGATTGCTCTGTCTTCACGTTGTCTTTAAATGCCTGGACGGTGACATGTTTGCCAAGCAGTTCGAGGTTCTTCACCTTGTCAGGCCACTTAATCTTTTTCAGCAGCCCGGCAGCATCGCCAGCCATCTCAGTAACGTCCATACCTGATAGCGTTGTGCGCCAGACTTTAGGCCAGTCTTTGATAGGCTTCAGCTCACCATTAGCCAGCAGGATATCGAGCACGTCCATCTCATCAATCTCGACGAGCCGACGCAGAACATAATCAGCGTTAACTTCCACTCTTTCGTTACGCTCTGCTTTGAGTTCGATGATGCGTTGCGCGATACTAAGTTTCGCTAAGTTCTGCGCGCCCTGTTCGTTTGCGGTCTTTTCGCTATACCCCGCCCGAATGGCCGCTTGCGTGGCGTTCAAATCGATGAGGTACTCGCGACAGAACATTTCTTGTTTGTCGGTGAGTGCCATTGTTGCCTCTGGAGATTTTGGTGAGAAAATTAATCGTTTTTGTGTCTTTAATTTCGACGTTAGGCTTTGGCTATCAAGCACTTACCAGCCAAACATTAGCTACCTCGCTTGCAGCGTTAGCGAGTTTGGTTGTTTTTCTAACCGCCTTAGCCAATTTGAAAAGCAACAAAGCTAAGGAGAAAGATGTTAGTCAAACAATCGGCGATAACTCGAGTGGCATACAAGTGGGTGGGAACATGACCATTAATGAAAAGGACAAAAAATGAGCTTATTCGAGAAGTCCGGCCAAAGCGTGGGTGATAATTCCTCAGCTATACAAGTTACAGGTGATGCCCACTTTGGCAATACCACAACTGAGGTCATGGCAATTTGCCAGTTTATGGTTAAAAGTGAGATGGCTTCTCTTCGTGCAGATGCTTACGCTTTAGTCGAGTCACGGGCTCAAGAATTTGGCCAACAAATTGCAGAAAAACTATCTAATGATGTTGATGAAAAACTAAGAGAAAAACTCGCAGATCCTGATATTCAGTATACCCTCAACCAAGCAGTTATTCAGGTGGCAAGAAAAGGGTTTGATGCTAAATCAGAACTACTCAAAGAGCTTATAGTATCCAAATTTAAAAGCACTGAAGAAGAACAAAATCTGATTTTAGACCATGCCTTGGATATCACGCAGAGGCTAACAACAAGCGAGATAAAACTCCTATCACTAATTTATTATTTTCGTTTCTGCCATAAGACTATGGGCGGAGTTGACATTACAGACATTGTTAAGCGTGGAACTGATGGCCCGCCAGTTCCGGGACTACCAATTCAGACTTGTTTCGATATCATCGCTCAATCTTATAAAATTTATGAGCTTGATTACATAAAAATACTGTCAACACTGGATTCATTAAAACCGGTGAACAAGCAAATGCTTGCAATTAAAGGTTGCATAAATTCAGAGCAACATTATGAGAAGAATTACATAGAACTTATAAAAGAAAGAACAGGTATAGTTATAGCCAATGAAGAATTTTTTAAGGCGGAATTTGCAACATTATCTTCGATAATGGAAGCTTTCTCGATTAAAACAATCGAAGAATTGAATGACTATGTTTTGAGCCCCATCGGAGTAGTGATTGCCGAAAACTATCTCGAAGCCCACAATTTCTTCAACCGTTAATAGCGTTCGCTTAAGAATGACGTGCTGATACCTTTTCTATTTCAGGCACTGTTCAACAATATACTGCTGCAGCCCAGCTATTTGCTTTCCGGCAACTTCGATTCGCTCTCTGAGGATGAAATAATCCCGCTGAGCGGACTCAGTAAGTCGGGCGCTGGCTGCATCATCCATGCTGGCGGCGCCGGAGGTGGAGGCGGATTGCTTCGCGCAGGTGGCGTTGAGCTGCAGCCTGCGCTTGCCAGTAGAAACATCATCATGCAGCTGATCGATAGTGGCTTTAGCATCGGCTAATTCCTTCGTGTATTTCTCATCGAGTGCGGCCACGTCACGCTGGCGGGTCTGCATGTCATCAATGGTCTGTTGACGTTCGGTGGCCAGGCTATCGGCGACAGCGTATTTGTCGTGGTAAAAATAAGCCACCCGACAAACTGCTACCAATGCCACAAGCAACAGGCCAATAATCAGAGTTCGCCAGCTAAAGGTCATTGGAACTCTTTCCTATGTCGAGAGATACCCCGGCGGTTGCGCCAACCATGCAGCCTCTGGAAGGTGCGAACTCGCCATAGAACTCATTCTCTGCACATATGCGTGCGGAGATTGCCTCTTCAAGGCTGTCGAAGTTACCTATGCTTTTACGGACTCCGTTAGCTGTTATACGAACCCGCCACTTTCCTTTGCTTCGTTCTGTTTTGTGCCACGAAACACCACGAAAACCCGCCTTGTTACAAGACTCCCAAGATTTATTGAGAGTATTCAGTGCGTCTGTTGTCGGTCTTAAATTAGCGATCCTGTTATCTGTACGGTCGCCATTGATATGATCAATATCTCCATCCGGCCATTCGCCATACACATAAAGCCAAGCCAGCCGATGTTGCTTATATTCTTTTTTATTAATCAGAATCCCGCAATAACCATTCATGTCGACATAGCCTGCGCGATCGCCGGGGTTCATCCGCCCCCGCTTTACCTTATAAGTAAAACGTCCAGACTCAGCATCGTAACTGAGGATCTCTTTTAAGAATGCAATGCTTAATTTCATGGCAGTTCCTTTTGGGGATGAACCTCGTTGCCCAGAAGTGATGACCCACAGAAAGCCTGCCAGCCCTAGCCAGCACTTCTCCGAGGTTCATTTCCAAACAGGTTCTGTGTGATAAAAGCGCCGGGCATGGCGCATTTAGGTGGGATTATTTTTCGAAATCACCGAGACAGAGTGACTGTTCCATTTCCCTTCGATTAAGAAGCCCTTTCCATTTAACGCCTCCGGCATAGACCCAACGCCTCAGCTCGTTACAGGCACCTTCTTGGTCGCCAGCATTAAGCTTTTTTAGTAGCGTTGACTTCGAGAACGACCCAATTCCTACGTTATATGTAAATGAGTAAAGCGCTGCGCGCTGATACTCACCAAGAGGGACTTTAACCAGAGGATCAACCTGCGCCTTAACCTGGCGAACACGCTGCCACAACAACGAATCACACTCTCGGTCTGTGTAATGCTTACCCTGAACCACTCCAGCACCGGTAATGCCATCACAGACAGTCCAGACGCCAGCCACATCTTTGTAAGGCTCGTACACCCTGCCCTCTACCCCATCCTTACCGCCGAGGAATACCGTAGCGATAGCCATAGCTCCGCCACCCGCGACAGCAATAAGCTTACTGCGCAGGCTGTTTGACATAGCCATGGGTTATTCCTCGTTGATGTCTGGAGCGGTGGGCCAGCGCTGAAGGGCTTTGATTTGCGCCAGGGTAGCCTTGCGCTTGTAGTACCAGTTGATGCCGAGCGTGAACAGCGCGACCAGAATACCGGCCAGGACGCCTACAGCACTCCATTCATCGGGACTAAGCCGGGTCAGCAGACCATTGGCGATTGTCCCGGCAGATGCGCCATAAGCTGCGCCTGAAGCCAGTTTGCTCATATCAATACTCATAACACCTCCGTGATTACGGTCGGTGCTGCAGGTAGTCAGAAGAAAAGATCGCCCGCTGCCACACAGGAAAAGGTGAGAGTCGATGATGATTGGCAGGGGCGAAAAACGAAAAAGGCCCACCGAAGTGAGCCTTAAAATTTGTTCTGATAATCAGAGAATATAGGTTGACCTACGATATAGGTTAACCTATAATTTATTCCATCAGCAAGACGCTGAAACGGGAAGGCCCCTACCGAAGCAGAGGCCAACGAGGAAAGGGTTATGATGAAATTAATCATCATCCTGATTGTTCTCTTAGTAATTAGCTGCCCAGCCTACTAAGACAGTCAGGAAGAGAGGGGGAAACCCCTCTCACCCCTACCCGATAATTTAGGATTTTGTTATGGCTCAGTCAATATCTGAAATACAGAAACGCAGTGACGAAAAGCGCGGCGTGAAAGTGAAGGGAATTAAGCTTCACACTGACACTATCGCGCTTCTGGAGTCTCTGGCTGCACAGACAGGCGAGTCACAGTCAGCCGTTGTCACGAAGGCTTTGGCGATGTTCGCCGAAAGTATCAAATCTTAATCGTTACTTCGCAGCAGTTAGGAGCACTTATCCCAAGGAAGGGATAACTGAGGATTTATACCCTGCAGCGGATAATAAAAAGCCCCGCCGACTGGTGAGGTCGCGAGGCTTATTGGCATCCACATTTATGCAACTGACCGGTAAAGCCGCGATCTGTTCGCTTCACTTCCCGATCATGCCGCTAATGTGCCAGGTTACATGCCCTTTGTCTTTGTCATTTCGTGCTATTTAGTATAATTATGCGGCTACCTTAGGAATCTCCTTCTCCATTTCTCGCTTTATTGCGTAAAACATTTCTCCTTCAAGGATATCTATCGCCCATTCCATTCTGTTCCGGGCCTCCTTGGGTGAGATGGCGCAGTAATAAATCAGCGATGAGCCGATGTTTTGCACGCTCTTGCGTTTGCAGTAGCGTAATCTGGCTACGTTTCGAAGCGGGTTATCCTTACCGAACGTCTTTACCATGACAGATTCAACAAAGGCGGCATCATCTGATTCTTTGGCGAGAGCGATGATGTTTGCCGTTGATGACTGAGGGATAAGCAGGTCACGCGCCTTGCGGAATAGCTCTTCACCGCGCAGGCCTTCACAATGCAGCTGTGACACGATTTTCTCTATCTGCCTGCCCTTCTGCTCACTCCATTCACAGCGCATCATCAGACGGCCAATCACGTTCACCTCTGCACGGTCGTAATCTTCTCCACCCAGGTGATCGCCCCACACACCCAGCAGATGCCTTACCCACGCCTGCTGTGATTTGTTTATGGTCTTCCAGCCATTACCGAATAACCGGCGCATATCGGCCGCGCTACGTACACCTGAAAGCCTGACGATTTGCTGATAGTCACGCTCAATGCGCATGCTTAACCCCCATCATTTTCGCCGTATTGCGGATTATCCGGTAGTTGATCTCATACATGCCGCGCATCTTGAGGATGCGAAGCCTGAGCCACTTCTCTCTGAGGTATTGGGTCATGCTGCACGCTCCATAGACTGCCCGTAGGTCAGGTAAAGCCCCCAGAAGCTGACCAGCATCTTTGCCTTCACAACCATCTTCTCTTCGTTGCACCACCGGCTGAACCATCCAACCGCCAGAACGAGCTCCTGCTCAATTTGATGCGGGCCCTCCAAGTGAATCGGAAATATGAAATCGTCGAAAACAGCTGCGGTTGAAATGGGGAAATGTATTTCGTTCATGCTGCCTCTCTTTGCCTATTCAGTTCGCGCAGAGCCGCCCTGTAACGCGCACGTATGCCGTCCAGTTCATCTCTGGTGTATCGGTGAGGTTCGTTGTTTGATTCGAGCGCCAGAACGCGCTGAAGGCCGATTTTGGTGATGAGGTTGATGCGGTATGGACTGATGTTGCCTGACTGGTGCGTATTGCACGCACTACACTGGCTGTGAACATTGTCCTCGTTGAAACGTAACTGCGAAGCCGCTGCAGTCGTCCGAAAATGTCCTGCGTGATAGCTGACCGCTGTCGTGCTGCCACAGCTGATACAGATATTCCCGTCCCGCGCCCGGATGTAATCGTTGAATGCCCGCTGAGTCATGTTCATCCAGTGGCTTAACGGCTTAACATCGGCTTTGCGTTTGTTCCATGCAGCGCGCTGCTCTTTCTCCAGGCGCTTTTGCTTGCGCTCGGATATCTGGTTAGCGAGTTTAATGGCACATTTGGGAGAACAGACGGTCTGGAGGCTATTGCGGGGGATAAACTTTTCAGGACAGCATTTGCATTTCTTCGGCTTCGGCGGCTTTATGCCTTTAGCCATCACTTTCTCCTGTCATGGCGAAGTTCGGATCTGCCAGTAGCCACAGGTCTAGACAGTAACCACAGGCGTAGACTTCGGTATCCTGCAGCTGAGTGCCACAGCCAGCGCACACAGAAGCAGATGGCTCGCCAGCGCCAGTAGGCGGATTTGATCGGGTTATCTCGCTCATGGTTCTCCCATTCGATATCGCACTCGCAGGACTCACAGCTTGCCCCGTAGTGATACTTGTCTTCTGAGGTGAGGATGGTGTGGCAGCGGCAGCAGCGTTCTTTGTTTGTCATCTTCAGCTCCACATTGGGTTTTTATACTGCCGGCTCGGCTTTGGCTCTTCCCGGAACGTTGGCAGAAGCGCGCTCACCAGCCAGAGTCGTGGGTCTGCTGAGAGAGTCTTCTGAGTTTTGATATTGCGGGAGGCGTGGCGGGAAAGGAGTTCGGCGGCGGTGTCGGTGTCTACAGGGTCATGCACGAACCAGGTCATTCGCATGCTTCCCCCTGACGGTTGATAGCAGGCTATCCAGCATCGCCATGTTGTAGCTGCGGCCAAAGCCCATGTTTACCGTTCCCATGCGGTACTGGTAGTCATTGTCGGTATTGCCAAACCGCTGACGTTTTATCTTGTTGCTGTCGGTCATGTCATGAAGGGCTACAGCCACGTTTTTTCGCTTTGCTGAGGCCATCACGCAGGCGCTGTCGGTAATTTCTTTTGAGGTGTGCCATTCACCATCAGACAGCACATCCAGAATTGCAGTGGTTAATTTGCTCATGCTGCACTCTCCAGCTTGCTGTTAATGAGCTTGCGGCCATACGCCATTAGCGCGTCACGCTCTACGTAGTTGGTCACCGGCACCGCCGATCGGACAGGTCGCCAGATGAGAAGCATCGAACCTTTGTTGTTGCCGTTTACCGGCTGCTTTGTGTCTGCTCTGACAAATGACAGTCGTCCGCAGGTGATAATCCTGACTTCGCTCACACTCAGCAGCGCCTCGCGGAACCATCCAACAGACATATCAGCTGGAACGAGCATCACAGTGCCAACCGAGCCATATCTGTTCTGGTCGGCCGCCTTCTGTACCCATGGCGTGATGTCGCTGTATGGCGGATTGCACCAGCAGTAACCGCTCAGGCCGGGAACAGACCACGACTGCGTCAGCCCGCTGTTCTGCTCAGTGAAGTAGTTCGGATAAAGGTGGTTCTGGTCGCTTGCGGCCACATCCAGCACGAAGCCAAACTCATCGTTCAGTGCCGCAGCAACTTCTGGCGGGGTTTGCCAGAGGTTTCGAATGTCGATCGGAGTGTTGCTTCCTGTGTAATCGCTCATGTCTTGCTCCTGTTATTTTTTCCCCAGCGCTGCGCCCACTCGATTTCTAACCGGGCTTCGCCGCTGAATTTCACGTTCTGCTCTGTGCCGAACCAGTAAATCGCCTCAATCACCTCAACCATTTCGCTCACGCGCATCTTGCTGGTCCGCGAGCCGAACATGACGACGCCGCCGCCGATACCGGGTGCGGTGCGCTGCTGTTCGTTTTTGGATTTCGCTACGAGTGCGGTAATGAGGTCTTTCCAGTCGTCAGGTGTGTACTTCTGTCCGTACCACTCAACCTGCCGTGACAGGTCATGCAGCAGCGGCCACATGCGCCGGTTCTGGTCTGAGCTGCGCTTGCGTTCCTGAATGACTATTTCGACTGGCTTGTCGGGATTGGCGGGGAGTTGCTGGATGGCGGTGATGCAGTTCTGTCGGATATTGCTGTCACGCAACAGGTAACGTTGAGTCTCCACTGCTACCTCCCTTCGATTTTCTCCACGTAATCGTAGAGATTGTCAGCTGCTGCGCTTAACAACAGGTCGATGCTCTGCTGGCTGTGGCCGCCTTCGCGAATCATCTTCAGGGCTGTCACTATGGCAGAATGTGTATCTCTGAGGGGTTTGTGCTCAGAGCGTTTTAAGGGGATTACGTTGTTCATGGTTAGCACTCCATAGATGGATCGCTTTTAAGTTCGTGTTGTTTGCAGAAAGCCTGCCACTCTTTATCGAGTCGCTTGCTTGTGAATTTTACTCTGCACTGCTTAGCGTTTCTCATAGCGATAAAGGGCGCTTTCCCTTCAGGAAATTTGGAGCGGAATACCTCTGCAACAGGGACCAGCACAAGATACAAATAGTCGATGGTGTTCATATCACTGCTCTCCGTTCTGATTGGTGTCTATGCCAATTAATTTCGCAATTTCCATAATCTTCGTATCAGGTAAGGAGCCATGCACCACCACGGCCTCATATACTGCTTTTCGAAGCTTCCTAGCCTTTACCCTTGCTTCAAATGCTTCTTGGTTGCGATAAATGGCGTCTGGACTCCCGAAACTCTGGTCGATTATTGCAGACTCATTACGAAGCTCTTGATTGATATCTGCGCGGCCTAAATTCCCTGCTAACGTTACCCACTTTCTGCCAACTTTCTCGACCTGAACCAGCCGATTGCTACCGTATCGTGAGGATGTAACCAAAAAAACAGAGTCACCACTCTTTAAATCCTTAAGCCATGTCATCAAAATCCTCCCCGTTTCTGGCCTTTGGCTGGCTGCTGCCGTGCATCACGCTCGGTTCGTGCCGCCGCCTGGTCCATGTCGTAGATTGCGCCGTTCTGCTGCAGACAGAAAACCGTGCCGGTGTTGCCGTGGCGGTTCAGTCGCAGAAGCAGCTCTGTTTCACCGGCCGGCACGTTCTCATCGAAAGCACCTTCGCGGTGGATGCCTACCCAGTAATCACAGTCCTGCTCAATCTGACCGGTGTCGCGTGAGTCGCTCGGTAGCGGTCGCTTGTTAACGCGCTTCTCCAGCTCACGGTTCAGCTGAGTCAGCAGCACCACGACGCATCCAAGCTCCTTAGCGAGGTTCTTCAGGCCTTTGGTGATCATCCCGTAAGCCAGGTCGTTTCGGTCTGCTTTCTCGGCGGTCATCAGGGTCAGGTAATCGACAAGAATCATTCCGACGCAGCCCTTCTGACGCTTAACCTTGCGGGCCTCAGCAACGATGTGAGCCAGTGACATGCCAGGGGTATCATCGATGAACAGCAGCTCCTGCTCGCGAAGTCGGTTGGCTGTCTCGGTGGCACGGGTGAAATCAGCGTCGTAGTCGCCCTGGTATTCGTCGTCAGCGTCATCAGTGGCTGGCATGTAGAAAATGCTCGGATTGATGCCGGACTTCTGCCCTACCAGCTTTTCCAGAATCTGGTCAGCGGGCATCTCAAGGCTGAACATCAGCGCGGGCTTCTGTTCCCGTACGGCGCAGTTGATTGCCATCTGGCTGTACAGCGTCGTTTTGCCCATCTTCGGACGTGCACCGATGACGAACAGCGAGCCTTTGACGAGCCCTTTCGGTGCCAGCATGCGGTCGAGTGAGGCGATGCCTGTGCTCATGCCACGCTGTTCACCCTGCGGATCGAAGCGTTTTTCAAGGTCGGTCACCCAGTCATCCATCACGTCACCGAAAGAACGCAGCCCGCGGCGCTTGCCGGTTTTGGCGTAGTCGCTGATTTGCGTGGTGAGCATGGTGATTGACTCCAGCTTTTCTACGGCCGTCATGCTGTTGCGGCTGTAGAGCAGCTCGGTGGCTTCGTTCAGCTTGCTGATTGCGTAACGCTCCATCGCCTTGTCGCGCACCACGGACGCGTAAGCAACCAGGTTGGCAACCGATGGGGTGTTCTTTGTCATTTCAGCGAGGTAAGCAAAGCCGCCGTACTGCTTGCCGCCAGCGTCCAGTTCATCAGCCAGGGTAAGCGCGTCGATTGGCTTGTTGCGGGTCAGCAGGTCGCGGATGGTGCTGAAGATGATCGCGTGTGAAGCGTTGAAGAAACTCTCCGGCTTCAGCATCGCCATGACCTTCTGTGTGCGGTCATCGCCGCCGTCCAGCATCAGTCCACCGATTACTGCCTGCTCTGCGTCAGAGCTGTGGGGCGCCATCAAGATTGATTCACTCACAGGCTTCCCTCCCTGGTCTTTGTTAGTGTGTCGCTGCTCAGCAGATAATCGAACGACGCACGCCAGCCCCGGCTGTTATCGCCAAAATAAAACGGTTTCGCGGTGTTCATGAAGGCGTGAAAGTAATTGCTCGCAGCTTCAACGGTTGGCTCTTTCAGCTCGCCAAGCAGTCGCTTGATTGCGGTCCGACGTTTTGGGTTGAGCTTTTCAGCATTGGGTAGCCTGCTGCCTGCTGCTTCGTTGTATGCGTCAAGCACAGCCTGATAGGGAACTGAAGGCGATTTCTTGCGAGGCGATTCGTCATCGTCAGATGACATATCATTATCGTTAGATAATGATTTATTAGTTATATTGTTAGCTGTGGGAATCTTCTGGGAATCTTCTGGGACAATCACCTCTGGAAGCCGCGCCACGTCTGCCTTTGGTCTGGGAATCTTCTGGGAATCTTCTGGGACAATTTCTCCCTGATATTCAGCGTATTTTGAGATGGTAATTACGGTGAATTTACCCGGTGAAGCTGTCTCGATCATGCCCAATTTTTTGAACTTCTTCAGCAGGTACTGAATGCGGTTTGGTTCGATTCCGGTCTCCGTTGCCAGCGTGTTACGTCCTGTGATGAACTGACCACGCTGCAGCTGGATGACTCCGTATTCCGTCTTCACAGCCGCCTCTGTGTAGTTGGCTGACATAATCAGGTGAACCCACAGATGAACAGCCTGAGAATCCTTTCTGTAGAACTCTGTCTCCTGTATTTTTCTGTGCAGCAAGGTAAACCCCTTACCGACCTCTTTCGGCGTTTGCTGAGGCGCTCTGGCCTCTCTTGCTTTGGCTAAACTTGATACGTTACTCATTGCCCTTTCTCCTTCGTCTTGTGTTCGTCCAGCATCGCCTTTAACTTCTCGGCCACGATCGGGCTGCAGGAACGCAAGTACCGGAGTCGGGTGATGTTTTTGTGCAATTCCGCCTGGTACACAACGTGTTTCTTTGGCATAATTACTCCTGTGAATTGATCCAGTCATTTCGCATCAGGCCTCTAGCGTTCCAGCGCTCGGGGCCTTTTCTTTTCCCATCGCAGCTGCAACCGCTTGCCGGGCTACTTCTGCAATCAGGCTCGTTTCCCACACCTTCTCCAGCAGCACGAAAACCGTCGCCATATCGCGGAGGTTTAACCGGCTTACCTTCGATTCATGCCATCCGGCCTCATCAGCCAGAACGCGCTGGCCTTTGTGAGTCAGGCGGCTGCGTAATTCTGTTTCTACTTCGTTGATCAACTTGCTATTTCTTGCGTGTTCCATAATTGATAATTTCCATGTAGGTAAATGATTGCGTGACATTGCGGTGAGCAAGTCACTACGGTTTGAAGTTCCCCGCGTTGGCGGCGGGCTAGATTGTGTAAAGAGCGGTGGAAATCAGGCGGCGGTATTGACGCCGTTTCCGTATTGCAGCCAGACAGGATCACATTGCAGAGCTACAGCGATTTCGAAGATCTTCCGTGGGCGCTTGGTGATACCAGCTTCAATCTGTTGGATTGATTGCTGCTTCACACCTGCCTTAAGCGCCAATTCGGTCTGAGTCATCTTCAGCTCTGCTCGTTTCTGCTTGAGGCGCTGGGAGATAGTTTGCATATAGCCTCCTTGACAAACTTTCTTGTATTTTAAATACAAACTACTTTGTTTGTCAATTACAGCTTTTCTTGTGAACATCTCTTTTTTGATGAGGTGTTAAATGACAATTGCGGCAAGGGTGCTTTCAAAAAGGACCGAGCTGGGTTTGACTCAGACAGAGCTAGCGGAAAAGGCCGGCACAACGCAGCAGGCGATTGTCCAGCTTGAGAGCGGTAAAACTAAAAGACCAAGGTATCTGCCTGAGCTAGCTAAGGCGTTAAATTGCGACATCCAATGGCTTCTTGATGGAACAGGGGCAACCTTAGACAGCAACGTGTCTAACCCTAAGGACTATAAGCCGACTGCGCGCTACCCCGTTTTAAGCAAGGTTCAGGCTGGCGCATGGGATGAAGCTTGTGAACCCTATACGATTAAGGATGTCGATATGTGGCTTGAATCTGACGCACATACGCAAGGAGAGGCTTTCTGGTTGCAGGTGGAAGGCGATTCGATGACTGCGCCGATCGGGCTGAGCATTCCGGCAGGTACTTACGTGCTGTTCGACACCGGCCGTGAGGCGATCAACGGAAGCCTGGTCGTTGCGAAGCTTACTGACGACAACGAGGCCACCTTCAAAAAGCTCATCATTGACGGCAGCCAGAAGTACCTTAAGGGACTGAACCCGCAGTGGCCAATGGTGCCGGTGAACGGTAACTGTAAGGTGCTGGGCGTGGCGATCGAAACCAAGATGCGGTTGGTATGATCACTAGAGAGCCTTGGAACTAATGATGTCAACTTGTGTAAAAACTAAAGTTAAATTTGTTTTTACCGATTAGTAATATCGATTTGTGGTTTTTTTTGATTGCTGTAAAGTTCGTGAACCTTCAGAAAGGATTATTGTCGGATGACTACCACTGCTTACGATTGTGACAAAAACGTTGTTTCTTCCGACACAAGATGGTCGGCTGAGCTGTCGCTTATGGATGGTGACTACATACTGTTTGTAGATGATACAGGATTCAACAAGATTGCATGCCGACTGGGCGGTGCTATCTTTTGTGCAGGCGATGGCTTGATCATTGAACAACTTAAGCAGTGGTGGATGGCTGAACCTTTCGATCCGGAAGCACTGCCAAACCTGAAACAAGACGGTAAATATAAGGTTTCGGTTGTAGTGGCATCATCTGAAGGTGAAGTAATTTTCGACGCTGGCCATAAACAATTTTTAATGGATCCAGAAACTAAGCATATACATGCCCTTTTTACTGGATCTGGAAGCGGATTTGCAGGCAATACATTTCAACAATGCGGCTGCGTGAAGACGGCCGTTACTGTTGCTAAGGTTTTCGATCCATACTCTGGTGGTGATGTAAAGTATTGCAACATCAGTACTGGGGAATCAAACCTTCAGGATGAAACAATGAGCTACAATAGTATTATGGAATCCATGAAAGAGAGGGGGAAACTCATGAAATTCACAGGAATTTATGCAGCCAACTCTGATAACGTTCAGACAATTGATCTTAAAGCACACCCTCAGCACTCGCAGATTGTTGGAAAGATACAATCAGGTTCGGTGAGAGCTTATGCCCCAATGGGCGGATCCGAAATCGAGTGGAATGACGACCGTATCCAGCGACTAAAAGAAGCTGGAAGAAAAGTTGCTGAAATCGAAAAAAGAAAAAAAGCATAATACCTACCAGGCCCATAAGCCAAAATTTCATCAGCACCATTAAAAGGCCCGCTCAGTAGCGGGCTTTTTTGTACCTGCAGATCCCACTTCTGAAAAATAAATCACCTTTAAAAACAAAGCTATTTGTATTTATCGCCCTCAAATACAATATTTATTGTTTACAGCATACAAACTTTATTGTAATTTTATCCCATCAGCAGGACGCACTACTCACCAGGACGGTGATGCTCTTTAACAACATTGCAGCGCTGACAAAGCGCCAACTAACCAAACGAGATGGCTTTGGACTGTCTATCGGCTTACCAGCCGGCAGTACCAAAACCACCTTAGGAGGCAACCATGACAGTAATCACTTACGGCACATCGGTTAAAGAGAACGCCAAATCACGCCGCCATGCTCGTCGTCGTGCGGTGGCAATGGATCGTGAACGCATCGAATCAATCATCGACACAGCATTCGGCCTCGAACCAGAGGTTGTGGCGGTTGAGGTTAAACACCTCAGCCGCATCGAGAAGGCAGTCTCCTCCCCTTCTCTGCGTGACAGGCATGAGAGCACATCAGTGTGCCTGCCTGAGATTGCATTATTCAACGCGGGTTACCGCAAATCAGAAACCATCACAGCGAGATAACAAAATGGCATCTATGAGCTACTGCCTTTTCAGTAACACCTCTGGCGACTTTTCAAAGTGTCTGGAAAGGGTCGGAAACATGGGAAGCATTAATGAATTAAGCAAGGAAGAGCGAGATGCCGCCAGGCGAATGCGTGATGAAGCCGAGCAATATGTTCAATGGTTCGATCAGCTTGAAGTTGAAAGCCTGGACGATGAGGAACCTGAAGACGACAAAGAATAACAGCCGCCACTGAGCGGCTTTTTCACATCTGGAGGCACCATGTTAAGCGGCAGAGACTACGTGTTTGGCTGGTTTGTGTTTGGCGTGCTGATGGTGCTGGGGTTTATAGCAGGAGGTTTTTAGATGAGCGACACATATCAAGCAGTTTATGACGCAGTAAGAAGCAGAATTGGCGGGGCAGATATTGGCGCTGCCGTTGAGAGTGCAATGCGCTGTGAGAACTTTGGCCATTATTTCCAAGTGGCTTGTCAGGAAATGCAGAACTCAGCAGTTGAGCATGGTCGGCCTTGCGCGGTTTTCAAGCCAACGCTTACACAGGATGGAAATGCGTGGCTGGCAGTGCTCGGGGATTTACCAACCGGAGTTGTTGGGTGTGGCGATTCACCAGCTCAGGCAATGGCTGATTTCGATGCAGCCTGGTACAAGTCTGCCGCAGCTGAAACCACGGCATTGGGCCAGTAACCACTACAGGAGAGAGAGGATGGAATGGATTAAGTGCAGTGATCAAATGCCGGAAGTTGGCCGGTCGGTTATTGGGTGGAACGGTTTCGCAATCGTGCAAGTGAAATATTGCAGTAATACTTATGCCAAAACCGCAAAAGGTAGACTGCCCAGGTTTGAGAGTAGCCGTGGAATATGGGACGGATGCACTTACTGGATGCCACTTCCAGAACCACCCGGCGAGTAACACCGTAAAGCTGTCTGCTTAGACGGCTTTGAGGTGCTACGCACCAACGCTGAGATTTCAGCAGGATAGATAACCAGAACGTAACACACCTTATGGGGGCCGCAATGGCCCCTTCTTTTTACACCAACTCATTCAACGGAGTATCCCCATGCAGGCTTTCGCTATCGCTGGGGCGGCATCGGGCTGCCCCAAAAACACTATGTTCGATTTCAAACTTACCGGCGCTGACGTTATGTCGTGGAAGCCAAAGAGCCGCCTACAGCAGTTGTGGGAGCGCCTTCTGCAGGTTGTAGCGCAGGAGGGAAGACCATGAACGCACCGGCAGCAGCTGAGCAGTACCGCAAGCAGCAGGACGAGCTAGAGCGCCAGCGCGAGATGGCTGAGAAAGCCAAAGACTTCACCTTCATCAGCCTGATGCTGAAAAGCCTCGGCATAGGAGAGCGGAAATGAGACTGAACAGAACGGCCCGGAATGAGGTGCAGGATATTGCTGACAACCTGCCAGAGAGCGTACTGGAGCTTATCGCTGCTGAAGTCGATGCACGGATGAATCAGCACAAAACAAACCCGCTGATGCCTGCTCTGTGCGCCTTTCTGACGCGTCATTACGACTACCCGGCTATCGAGATGTTCGATGAAGACGACGAGCAGCACGAAGCCGCTGAGGAGTTTTTGCGTGATGCCATGGTGCGGGTTGCGCGGCGAGAAGTGGCGATCGAAATCTACCGCAACAAACACGGAAATCAGGAGGCAGCGTAATGCAGCCTGGCATCTACTACGACATCAGCAACGAGGATTATCACGGCGGCCCGGGCATCAGTAAATCACAGCTGGATGATATAGCGATTAACCCGGCCATATTCCAGTGGCGAAAGGAGGCGCCTGAAGACGATGAGAAAAAGGCCGCTCTCGATATGGGAACGGCGCTTCACTGCCTTCTGCTGGAGCCAGAGGAATTCGACAAACGGTTTATCGTCGCCCCCGCATTTAACCGGCGAACCAATGACGGCAAAACAGACGAGCAGAGATTTCTGAAAGACTGCGAAAGTACCGGAATGACGGTCATGGATGCTGAGCAGGGGCGAAAGTTGCAGCTGATGCGCGCCAGCGCCCTCGCCCACCCGGCGGCCCGCTGGCTGCTTGAGGCAGAAGGCCATCAGGAGGCGTCAGTCTACTGGAACGACGAGCAGACCGGCGAGCTTTGCCGTATACGGCCGGACAAGTTTCTTTCAGGCCAGCCCGTCATCGTCGACGTGAAGAAAGTAGCGGATATGTCCCGCTTCGCCCGCCACGTTGAAGAGTTCCGCTATCACGTTCAGGACGCCTATTACCGCGAAGGCTTCAGTAAGCACTTCGGCGAGTATCCGCTCTTCGTTTTCATCGCTGTCAGTGAGTCGATCGACTGCGGGCGCTATCCGGTGCGCACGTTTCAACTGCAGGAAGACGATGTTGCCGTGGGCTATGACCTGTTCCGTCGAAACCTTGATACCTATCACGAATGCATGCTGTCCGGTAACTGGGGCGGCATTGAAGAAATTACGCGCCCGGACTGGGCTAAGAGAAAGGATTACGCATGAGTAACGAAATCATCACCGCGTCGGTCAATGAGGCTGACACTAAAGCGGCAATCTTCAGCCCGAGCGGGCTACAGAAGCTGCAGGCTTTCGCAGAAGTTATGGCACAGGGTAAAGCGACAGTCCCTGCTCACCTGTCCGGCAAGCCTGCTGACTGCCTGGCGATCGCATTACAGGCCGCTCAGTGGGGTATGAACCCTTATGCGGTGGCACAGAAAACGCATCTGGTAAACGGCACGCTGGGATATGAGGCTCAGCTGGTTAACGCGGTAATCACCAGCTCCACCGCCGTGCAGGGTCGCTTCAAATATGAGTACGGTGGAGACTGGGAGAAGTTCAAGCCGGGCGCTGCCAACGCATCGAACGAGCGCGGGCTGTCTGTTCGTGTCGGAGCGGTGCTGAAGGGTGAAACGGAAATCACCTGGGGTGAGCCGCTTTACATGGAGTATGTCACCACTCGCAATTCGCCTCTCTGGAAGACGGCACCGAAACAGCAGCTGGCATATCTGGCCGTTAAGTACTGGGCGCGCCTGTACTGCCCTGACGTGATTCTCGGCGTCTACACGCCAGACGAATTTGAGCCAGCGCAGCGAGCAGAGCGCGACGTTACCCCGGCGCGCACCCGCGCAGAACTTAACAACCTGATCAACAGCAAGCCCGAAACGCAGCAGCCAGAACGCGAAATTAACCCGGCGACGAATACCAGTGCACCAGCGCGCACGCCGGACGAACTGCTTGCCGATTTCACAGAAGCCTCTTCTAACGCCGATTCCGTTTCAAGTCTCGATCGCTTCTATAAGTACGCGGCGCGCATGCTGGCAAGCGAGGCTGAAACGCTCGAAAAGGCCACCGATGTTTATCTCCTTCGCAAAGCGGAGATTGAAGAGGCGGGAGCGTAACCATGCGAAAAATCGCTCAGTACCGGCGCAACAATCACCCGAATAGCGGATTCAAAGAAAAAGTCACCTTCCAGCTATCCAAAAAACCACAAACAGGGCGCGAATTAAGCGCCTTTTTTCACATGACGCTCGGTGAGTTTAACAAGCTGATGCGTGGCTGCCTGCGCGGTAAGACGGCTGTGATTGAGGCAACGAATCCAGTGCCTGTAGATGCATGCACCGACTACACCTACACGTTGATCAGCACGAGCCGTATCACGCCAGCCCGACCGCAAACAATGCTCATCAGTCGCCGGTCACTAGCAGAACGTGGCGAGGATAAGCGCCAGCAAAACATCATCGCTGCCGAAAAGCGTGCACGCCTCATTAAGCGTGGCTGGTATCAGCGCTGCCTGGACTAACTATTTTCGCCGCGGCATTGAGCCTGACAGCGGCATAAGGGGCAAGAGAATGAATATCACAGAACATGAAATTCGCGGATTGCTGGCTGGAAAATGCCTGCCTGGTGATATGCGCGTGAATGAGGAGCTGCCAGCATATCTGGTACGCAAATTCGCCGAAATCAAAGCACAGCGTGACGCGCTGGCGGCTGATAATGCGGCGATGAAGTCGGCTATTAAATACGTCTGCAGCACTGATAATTTCCCTGATTATCATCCTGACGGTATGGGCTGCGGAATCGAAGATCGAGGCATATTCGACCGATATGAAGCAGCCCGATATGGGTGGGACGAAGCTATGGAAAGGATTTATAGCGAACTTATACAGCCCGCCTCTTATATCAAAACCCCAGCCACCTCCGCCTACCTCAACTCTGTGCGGGCTGAGGGAGTGGATATGGTGGCTGAATCTCTGATGGAAAACGGTGTCTGCACATCGTCACATACCGTCAGTTATTTTAAGCAATTCGCCGCTCAACTCCGCGCCGGTAAGGATGGTGAGTGATTTAGAGGTCAGTCGTCTTTACATTTGCACGATATTTTCATCTATCAAGGATGGTATAAATAGATTCTCAGCCGCACTGGAGAATCGCTATGACTTGTGAAGTTTGTGAACAGCAACCAAGGGGCCGAAAGGCTGGACCAATCGCATGCATGAGAGCTGACCCAAATAAGCCGCCAGTAAGCGCCAGATTCATGGGTCGAGGCACTGACGACACTTATTACATCTGTAATGAATGCAAGCATGAGTGGCTGCATGAAGGTGGTCGCGATGGATATGGCTGGCAACCCTAAGGAGTTTCCATGTCACACAACTTAGCAGCACGCAGCAGAGAAGAGCGAGACAGGATTAACGTGGATATAGCCGCGTCAGGAGTCGCATACAAGGAGCGTATGAATCAGCCTGTTATCCCGCACGAAGTGGAGGTGCAGCAGCCTGAAGCAATGAGGGAGTATTTCAGGGAGAGATTGCAGCACTACAGGAACGTTGCGCTGCAGTTTCCGCGCGGCACCGCCCCGGTTTATCAGAAGGAGGAAAAATGAATATCACAGTAACGTTTTCTGAAACTGGAGAGAAAGAAGAGCATGAATTCAGCTTCGAGCCTCGTGCTGGACAGAATGTAACCCTGGTACGGGATGGGATTAGCACTGACTACATCGTTGAGACAGTGTCAGGGACAATCCACAACAACCAATGCCATGCGACCTTGGCCAGGGTCAGGAAGGCCTAATTCACTCTAATTTAGAAGCCGCCCACTGAGGCGGTTTTTTTACGCCCAAATCCCGGAGGCTAATATGAACTTTCCAGACCCAGCAGATGAAGCCGCAGAACGCGAGCAGCAGATGATTGAGATTGCCCTAGCTAACCGGCCGCACCCGACAATGCAGTTTACCGGTGCCTGCTATTACTGCGAGGAGGCGGTGACGGCGGGATGCTTCTGCGATGAGGATTGCCGCAGCGACTACGAGCGCGTTGAGCGCGCCAAACAGCACCGCAAAGTGGCATGAGCCCGGCGCAGGAGAATGCGCTAAGGGCCGTAGCGCGTAAGTGCAGGAGCGAAATCATCAAAGCCATAGATGGCAGACCCAAATCAGATCACGACCGCATCATCACCACCCTTCTCAACAAACACGCCAAATCAATCACCGCCCTGCCGCCGAATACGTTTCCAGCTAAGCGCTGGCTGGCGTTCTATGTGCGCCAGGTGGATAAGGAGACAGCTCCTGCGAAGTGATAACGACCACCGACACCTCCCGGCGAGTTCACTCTGTGGCTCGCCTTTTTTATATCCCGCTAGCCCGATGCTGGCAGCATAAGGAGTAGATATGGAAACCTATGCCCTGTCTATGGATGAGGCATGCGCGTTCCTCGGAATTTCCCGCCCGACCTGTCAGCAGTGGATTCGCACCGGCAGGCTGATGGCAACGCGCAAAGACCCGTCCAAACCGAAGTCACCCTACCTCCTCACCCGTCAGGCCTGTATTGCCGCTCTTAACAATCCAATGCACACTGTCGCCGTGAGCGCGGCAGATGCACATGAGGAGAAAAAATCATGTCGATCTTCCGCAGAGGTTCCGTCTGGTACGGGAGTTACACGACGCCAGGCGGGAAGCGCATTAAGGAGTCTCTTGGCACAGAGGACCGAAAGCAAGCACAGGAGCTTCACGACCGGCGAAAGGCTGAGTTATGGCGAATAGAGCGGCTGGGTGATTTCCCCGACGTGACATTCGAAGAAGCATGCTTGCGCTGGCTGGAAGAAAAGGCGCACAAGAAATCACTCGATGCCGATAAGGGCCGGATCGGATTCTGGCTCATGCATTTTGAAGGAGTGTTGCTGAAGGATATCAGCGAGGCGAAGATTTACGCCGCGGTCAGCAGGATGACCAACCGCAAGGCAAAGGAGCGGTGGGAGCAGCGCGCTGTGTCGATGGCGAAGAGAGGGCTGGATATCGGGGAATACAAACCGGCTGCCGTATCCACCTCTACTAAGGCAAAGCACCTGGCATTAATGAAGGCGCTGATGCGGGCAGCGGAACGTGAGTGGAAGTGGATCGAGAAGTCGCCGGTTATCAAGGTGCCTCAGGAAAGAAATAAGCGGGTACGGTGGCTCGAACCCGCTGAGGCAAAGCGACTGATTGATGAATGTCCTGAGCCCCTCAAGTCTACCGTAGAGTTTGCACTGGCAACAGGATTGCGCCGTTCAAACATTGTCGACCTGAAGTGGCAGCAAATTGACCTGCAGAGAAAGGTTGCGTGGATATACCCGGAAGAGAGCAAGTCAGGCAGGGCTATTGGCGTAGCGCTGAATGAAATGGCGGAAGCTGTTTTGAGACGACAGATCGGCCGGCATCACAACTGGGTGTTTGTTCATACCGAATCGGTGAAAAGAAATGACGGGACGACAACAGCAAGCATCAGGAAGATGCGGGTCGATTCAAACACTGCGTGGCGCGCAGCACTGAAACGGGCTGGTATAGAAGATTTCCGGTTCCATGACCTTCGGCATACGTGGGCGAGCTGGTTAATTCAGGCTGGCGTTCCTTTATCTGCACTGCAGGAAATGGGAGGCTGGGAAAGCATCGAAATGGTACAGCGATATGCTCACCTTGCACCTAACCACTTAACGGAGCATGCACGGCAAATTGATGCGATTTTTGGCAGTCGTGTCCCAAATCTGTCCCATGTGGAAAATCTGGCAGCCGGAGGAAGGAGGTAAGTCATTGAATTCATTTGGCACGCCCTACAGGATTCGAACCTGTGACCTACGGCTTAGAAGGCCGGTGCTCTATCCAGCTGAGCTAAGGGCGCATGGAGATGGCACGGATTATACGTCGGGAAGCGGGTACGTCAACGTTTTTGCCGTTTCACCGCAGCGAAGTGCTGCGGGATTAACCAATTGGCATCAATGACGGCTGCGCCATTCACTGAGCGATACGACCTGGCGGGTGGCGGCTGATTCTCCTTCCAGCTCAACCCCTTGCGGTGTGAAACGCGCATTGTACTGTTCGCGGAGTGCGTGCAGCGCCTGGCTGTCCGGCTCCAGCTGGCGCAGAAAGCCCAGCGCGAGCAGCAGTTGCTGACGGCTGATAAGTGGTGAAAAACCGGCGCGACTCAGAATTGCATGCCAGCGCTGACTGTTTTCCTCGCTGCCGTCCACAATCAGCACCTGCCAGATCAGCAGAACCGCCGCACCATTATGCAGATGCGTTTCATTATCGTGGCTGAGATAGTCGGTAAACTCTTTCGCCGCCTCTTTGCCCATCATCGCAGTCATCGACTCTGCCTCAACCGGTGGCAGCTGCAGCCGTTTGCTGAGCCGCTGAACGGCGTGACGTGAGCCTGCGGTCAGCAGCTGAAATCCGGCGATAAACACCACCGCCAGTGTGGCCAGTATTATCCAGATCATGACATCATCCTCTGATAGTTTTGTCGTTATCATACGCATGCAGGCAGCCACGCGTCGCGATGAAAAGTCGGAAAGCGCAGACGCGGCTGAAACTGTGACTGACAGCAGCCCATGCTTCTGACAAAATAGCCCCCTTCCCCGATTCAACACAACACAGTGGATTTCCTCTCTGATGGCAGCAAAAATTATTGACGGTAAAACGATTGCGCAGCAGGTGCGCGTTGAGGTTGCGGAAAAAGTGAAGCAGCGTCTGGCGGCCGGAAAACGTGCGCCAGGTCTGGCTGTCGTTCTGGTGGGTGAAAACCCGGCTTCGCAAATTTACGTGGCCAGCAAACGCCGCGCCTGTGAAGAGGTGGGTTTCCATTCCCGCTCTTATGATCTGCCCGCCTCGACCCGCGAAGCTGAGCTGCTGGATCTGATTGATGCGCTCAATCAGGACGATGAGATCGATGGCATCCTGGTCCAGCTCCCGCTGCCTGCCGGTATCGATAACGTCAAAGTGCTGGAGCGCATCACGCCAGACAAAGATGTCGATGGATTCCATCCCTATAACGTCGGCCGTCTGTGTCAGCGTGCGCCGACCCTGCGTCCCTGCACGCCGCGCGGCATTGTCACGCTGCTGGAACGCTATAACATCGACACCTATGGCCTGAACGCCGTGGTGGTCGGGGCGTCTAATATCGTCGGTCGTCCGATGAGCATGGAGCTGCTGCTGGCAGGCTGCACCACCACCGTAACGCACCGCTTTACCAAAGATCTGCGCCATCACGTTGAGCATGCCGATCTGCTGGTGGTGGCGGTCGGGAAACCGGGCTTTATTCCGGGTGACTGGATCAAACCCGGCGCTATCGTCATCGACGTCGGCATTAACCGGCTGGAGAGCGGCAAAGTGGTGGGCGATGTCGATTACGACAGTGCATCCGAGCGCGCATCTTATATTACCCCGGTGCCGGGCGGCGTTGGCCCGATGACGGTGGCTACCCTGATCCAGAACACGCTGCAGGCGTGTGAAGAGTTTCACGATAAAGAGGTTGTTTAAATGACACGTTTTTCACTGGGAAAATTCCCGCATGTCGATCTGTGTGACCTGCTGAAGCTGGAAGGCTGGGTTCAGAGCGGTGCACAGGCTAAGATCGTGATTGCCGAGGGCGAAGTGAAGGTTGATGGTGCGGTCGAAACCCGCAAGCGCTGCAAAATCGTAGCCGGCCAGACCGTCGAGTTCTCGGGTTTCCGCACCACGGTCGTTGAGTGATACGCTGGCGTTCCTGCGGGGACGCCGCTGCAGCACCCGCATCAGCCCGGCGCCTTTGCGCGGTATCCGCCCGCCAGGGCGTTAAAAAAACGGAGGCGACCTGCACGCTGGTCGCAAAAAAAGGGCGATGGCTCGCCCTTTCCGTTTTATTTCCGACGCCAGCTTGAGCCCTGTGGCCCATCTTCGACAATCACGCCCAGCGCGTTGAGTTTGTCGCGGGCGATATCGGCATCCGCCCAGTTTTTGGCGGCACGCGCATCGGCACGGGCTTTCACCCAGTGCTCAATCTCGGCAACCTCTTCATCATTCACCTGCGCGCCACTCTGCAGGAATAGCTCAGGATCCTGCTGCAGGATGCCCAGTACGTTGGCCATCTCACGCAGCTTCGACGCCAGGGCATCGGCCGAGGCGCCTGCTTCGCTTTTCAGGCGGTTAACCTCACGCGCCATGTCGAACAGCACCGAGTAGGCTTCCGGGGTATTGAAGTCATCATCCATCGCCGCGCGGAATCGCGCTTCAAACGCTTCGCCACCGCTGGCCGGGACGCTGCTGTCCGTGTGACGTAACGCTGTATAGAGACGCTCCAGCGCCGCACGCGCCTGATTGAGGTTATCTTCTCCATAGTTGAGCTGGCTGCGATAGTGACCGGACATCAGGAAGTAACGCACCGTCTCCGCATCATAGTGTTGCAGCACGTCACGCACGGTGAAGAAGTTGCCAAGCGATTTAGACATCTTCTCGCGGTCGACCATCACCATGCCGGAGTGCATCCAGTAATTGACGTAAGGACCATCATGTGCGCAGCTCGACTGGGCGATTTCATTTTCATGATGCGGGAACATCAGGTCAGAGCCGCCGCCGTGAATATCGAAATGGCTCCCCAGCTGTTTGCAGTTCATCGCCGAGCACTCGATGTGCCAGCCAGGACGCCCGTTGCCCCACGGTGATGGCCAGGCGGGCTCATCCGCTTTGGACATTTTCCACAGCACAAAGTCCATCGGATTCCGCTTCACATCAGCCACTTCGACGCGCGCGCCCGCCTGCAGCTGTTCCAGATCCTGACGTGACAGTGCGCCATAATCGGTGTCGCTGAGGACATCAAACATGACGTCGCCATTTTCTGCGACGTAAGCGTGACCGCGTGCGATCAGCGTTTCCACCAGCGCAATAATCTCGGCGATGTGGCGGGTTGCGCGTGGCTCCTCGTCGGGTGGCAGAATCCCCAGCGCGGCAAAATCATTATGCATTTCGCCAATCATACGATTAGTCAGGGTTTCGATGCTTTCGCCATTTTCATTGGCACGTTTGATGATCTTGTCATCAATGTCCGTAATATTACGCACATAGTTAAGCTCATAACCGAGGTAGCGCAGATAGCGCGACACCACATCAAACGCCACGAACGTCCGCCCATGACCAATGTGACAGAGGTCATACACCGTGATGCCGCAAACATACATCCCGATTTTCCCGGCATGAATGGGTCTGAATTCCTCTTTCTGTCGACTCAGGGTGTTATAAATCTTAAGCATTGAACGGTTCCGTTTTCGCGTGTGGTTGATACTTTTAATTAGCCAGATATTGTGCCGTATTTTTATCGCTCGCGCGACGCAAAGCAAGCCAACTGCGCCGCGCTGCTGACGCGTCATCGGAAATTATGATATAAGAACCGTCGACTAAAAGGGGTACGCCAATTAACAGAGCGACCTCAGCTACTGATCACAACCTTTACAGGACAACAAAAATGGTAACTTTCCAGACGAACCATGGCGATATCGTAATCAAAACTTTCGATGATAAAGCGCCGGCCACCGTACAGAACTTCCTGGATTACTGCCGTGAAGGTTTTTACGACAACACCATTTTCCACCGTGTCATCAACGGCTTTATGATCCAGGGCGGTGGTTTCGAACCGGGCATGAAGCAGAAAGAAACCAAAGCTGAAATCAAAAACGAAGCGAACAACGGCCTGAAAAATACCAAAGGTACGCTGGCTATGGCGCGCACCTCTGCGCCGCACTCTGCGACCGCACAGTTCTTCATCAACGTGGCAGATAACGACTTCCTGAACTTCCGTGATGAAAGCGTTCAGGGCTGGGGTTACTGCGTGTTTGCTGAAGTGGTTGAAGGCATGGATGTGGTTGAGAAGATTAAAGCGGTTTCAACCGGCCGCAGCGGTATGCACCAGGATGTGCCAAAGGATGACGTTGTTATCCAGAAAGTGACCGTCAGCGAGTAATGTCGCGCACCCTGTTTATCGCAGATCTCCATCTGTGTCAGGAAGAACCGGCGATTACCGCCGGTTTTCTGCATTTTTTAGCGCGCGAAGCGCCTCACTGCGACGCGCTCTATATTCTTGGCGATCTGTTTGAAGCCTGGATAGGCGATGACGATCCCAATCCGCTACATCAGCAGGTTGCCGACGCCCTGCGCGCTCTGCCGGTGCCGGTTTACTTTATTCATGGCAACCGCGATTTCCTGCTGGGTCGCCGCTTTGCACGCGCCAGCAACATGACCCTGCTGCCGGAAGAGCAGGTATTAACGCTCTATGGCCAGCGCGTGCTGATCATGCACGGTGATACGCTCTGCACGGATGATGCGGGTTATCTGCGCTTTCGCGCCAGAGTGCATAATCCCTGGATCCAGCGGCTGTTTCTGGCGCTGCCACTGCGGATCCGTAAACGGATTGCCGCGCGGATGCGGGCCGACAGCAAGCAGGCTAACCAGCACAAATCTCAGAGCATCATGGATGTGAACCCGGATGCGGTCATCGCAACCCTGCAGCGCCAGCAGGTGCCGCTGCTGATTCACGGCCACACTCACCGCCCGGCAATTCATACGCTGGAGGTGCAGGGCGAAACGGCACAGCGCGCGGTACTGGGGGCCTGGCATGAGCGGGGTTCCATGATTCAGCTTGACGCCAGTGGCATTCAGCTCACTGAATTTGACTTCTGATCTGCCGTTAAACCGACGGCATTAAGCGCGACGCAACCGTTTTCCTTCCGTCTCTGTCATGCTATTCTCTGTGCCCTTCAAAACCTGTCCGCCCGGCCAGGTCTGTTTGTTCATCCACAGGAGTTGACCGCATGTCATCCAACGCCCCGGCTCGCATCGCCATTGTAATGGGTTCCAGAAGTGACTGGGCCACCATGCAGTTCGCCGCTGACATTCTTACCAGCCTGGACGTCCCTTTTCATGTCGAAGTGGTTTCTGCGCACCGTACCCCGGATAAACTGTTCAGCTTCGCCGAAACCGCAGCGGACAATGGCTTTCAGGTAATTATTGCGGGCGCGGGTGGCGCAGCCCATCTGCCGGGAATGCTGGCAGCCAAAACCCTGGTGCCGGTGCTGGGTGTACCGGTGCAGAGCGCGGCGCTGAGTGGCGTCGATAGCCTTTACTCGATCGTGCAGATGCCGCGCGGTATTCCGGTTGGCACGCTGGCGATTGGTAAAGCCGGGGCCGCCAATGCCGCCCTGCTGGCGGCGCAGATTCTGGCGCTGCATGACAGCGCGCTGGCGTCACGTCTCGACACCTGGCGTCAGAGCCAGACCGATGAGGTGCTTAACCACCCCGATCCGCGGGAGGAGGCATGAAGCCGGTTTGCGTACTGGGCAACGGTCAGTTAGGCCGTATGCTGCGCCAGGCGGGTGAACCCCTGGGAATTGCCGTTCATCCGGTGGGTCTGGACGCCGATCCTGCGGCTCTGCCGATTGCCGACAGCGTGATCACAGCGGAAATCGAACGCTGGCCGGAAACCGCGCTGACGCGTGAACTGGCCCGTCATCCGGCTTTTGTTAACCGCGATATTTTTCCGCGTCTGGCCGATCGCCTGACGCAGAAGCAGCTGCTGGACGAGCTTGGCCTGGCCACTGCGCCCTGGCAGCTGTTAGCAGACAAAAGTGAATGGCCAGCGGTGTTTGCTACGCTGGGCGAGCTGGCGATTGTGAAAAGCCGCACCGGCGGGTATGACGGACGCGGTCAGTGGCGTCTGCGCGCCGCGGATACGCATCAGTTGCCGGATGCCTGTTACGGCGAATGCATCGTTGAACAGGGCATCAACTTTTCCGGTGAAGTCTCACTGGTGGGCGCGCGCGGTCACGATGGCAACGTCGTGTTCTATCCGCTGACGCATAACCTGCATCAGGAGGGCATTCTGCGCACCAGCGTTGCCCTGCCTCAGGCAGATCCGGCACAACAGCAGCAGGCTGAAGCGATGCTGAGTGCGATTATGCAGGCGCTGAACTATGTTGGCGTGATGGCGATGGAGTGCTTTGTCACACCTGACGGTCTGCTGATCAATGAGCTGGCGCCGCGTGTCCATAATAGTGGCCACTGGACGCAGAATGGTGCCTCGATCAGCCAGTTTGAGCTGCATCTGCGCGCCATTCTCAGCCTGCCGCTGCCGCAGCCGGTGGTCTTTGCGCCGTCAGCGATGGTCAACCTGATTGGCACCGATGTGAATCTCAGCTGGCTGCAGCAGCCGCTGGTGCATCTGCACTGGTATGACAAAGAGGTGCGTCCGGGCCGTAAAGTGGGCCATCTCAATCTGAACGACAGCGACACAGCGCGGCTTAAGGCAGCGCTGCAGGCGCTGGTGCCGCAGCTGCCCGCAGAGTACACCAGCGGTATCGCGTGGGCCGTTGAGAAGCTGTAATCCCCTGCCCTTAAGCCTGATGATGGCGTAAGGGCAGCCAGAAAGCACAGCGCGATGGAACCGTCGCCTGTCAGTCACAGGAAGACGCGGGTAACGGGTGCGTTCCGGAGGACGACCGCATGCTGGCTACGTGCAGTCCGTGTGAGGCTAAAATCCCGCTATCCCTTACGCCGCGTCAAATTTCCTGAACAGTGCCTTTCCTTTCAGTAACCGGATTCCCAGCCAGCCGCCGCAGAGTGATAACAGCAGTGCGCCACACAACGGCAGCGCCAGCCAGAGCGTCCAGTCAGGCTGCCAGGGAAAATCAAAGATTCGGGTCTGCAATCCCCACAGCGCCGCCTCTGCCCCCATCGCTGCCGCAACGCCGGAAACCACACCAAGCAGGGCAAACTCACACCACAGCGTTGTACGCAGCAGGCGCTTACCGGCCCCCAGCGTGCGGCAGACGACCAGCTCCTGCCGGCGCTGACGCATCCCGACCTGAACCTGCGCCAGCAGCAGCAGCAGACCGCAGGCGGTGACCAGCACCACCATAATCTCCAGCGCCTGACTGACCTGCGTCAGTACCTGCCCGATCTGCCGCATAATACTGCCGATATCCAGCAGACTCAGCGTCGGAAAGGCGCGGTTCAGCTGAGCCAGCAGCGCCGGTTCGGCCGCCATGCGGAAGCTGGTGAGCCAGGTCTGCGGCTGGCTGTCCAGCGCCCCCGGCGGGAAAATAAAGAAGAAGTTGGGCTTCAGGCTCTCCCAGTCCACTTTGCGCAGGCTGGAAATACGGGCGCTGAAAGTCTGCGTATCGCCCTCAAACGTCAGCGTATCACCGAGCTTCACGCCCAGCCGCTCTGCCAGCTCCACCTCCATTGACACCTCGCCTGCAGCCGGTGGCCAGTGACCGGCCACCAGCGGATTATGATCCGGACGCTCGGCCAGTGCCGTCAGGTTAAGTTCACGATTGAGGGCATTGTCCCGCTCAGGATCGGCCGGTTTACCGTTAAGCTCACTGAGCCGCACCCGGGCAATCGGGTAAAAGGTTTCAGGCTTAATCTGGTGCGCCTGCAGGAAATCCCGCACCTGCGGCACCTGATCTGCACTGATGTTCAGCAGGAAGAAGTTCGGGCTGTCGGCCGGTAACTGCTGCTGCCAGCGATCCAGCAGATCGCCCCGCATCACCAGCAGCAGGGCCAGCAGCATAAACGAGAGCGAAAAGGCCGCGAGCTGACTCAGCGTCATGCCGGGCTGGCGCAGCAGCCGGTTGATTGCCAGCCGCAGGGCCAGTCTGCGCACCACCAGTCGTCGCAGTAACAGCAGCGTGCCCCAGCCAGTGATGGCCAGCAAGCCCGCCAGCACCACCACGCCTGCCAGTAGTGCCCAGAGCATCTTACTGCCGCCCACCAGCAGGGCTAACAGCGTGATAACAACCGCGGCCATCACCGGCATATAAAACTTCAGCGGCCAGAGGCGGGCAACCGCATCGCGCCGCAGTACCCGCAACGGCTGTGTTGCCAGCAGCAGGCGATAGGGGCGCAGTCCTACCAGCAGTGAAATCACAAACAGCGCGCTTATGGCCCAGATCCACGGCCAGAGGCTGGCCGCCGGTAAACTGGCAGGCAGCACTGGTTTCAGCATCGTCATCAGGACTGCCTCCACGCCCTGCCCGACCAGGCCACCGGCTATTGCCGCCAGCAGCAGCACCGCCAGCCACTGGCCAATGATCAGCCGCTGCAGCGCGCCGTGCGTCGCGCCCAGCGTTTTCAGCACCGCCACCAGATCGTAGCGGCTGCGGCAGTAGTGACTCATGGCGACCGCCACGGCTGCAATCGCCAGCATCAGGGTTAGCAAAGCCGACAGCAGCAGAAACTGCTGCGCACGCTGCATCGAACGCCCCAGCGCATCTTCTGAGTTCTCTGTGCTGATCCAGCGCTGATCTGCCCTGATCTGCGGCTCAATCCAGCGATCATAGCGCGCCAGTTGATCGGGATTGCCGGCGAATTTGTAGCGCCAGGTGAGTCGACTGCCCGGCTGAATCGCCCCCGTTTTCGCGGCATCAGCCTGGTTGATCAGCAGGCGTGGCGCCATTTCAAAGGGGTTGAAACCGCCATCCGGCTCCTGGATCACCTCGCCGCTGATGCGCAGCTGAGTGTCTCCGACCTCCAGCATATCGCCCACTTTCAGATTCAGCAGCGCCATCAGCCGGGGTGCGGCCAGGGCGGTCCCCGTCTGCGGCTTCAGACCCGGCGGCTGTGTCTGCAGCGTGCCAAACATCGGGTAAGCGTCATCCACCGCCTTGACGGAGGCGAGCTGCGGCGATTGACCGGCAAAGGTCATGGTCATAAAGGTCAGCTGACGACTCACCGTCAGGCCGGTTTCACGCGCTTTTGCCAGCCAGGCTTCCGGTGCCGCCGCGCTACTGCGCAGCGTGCGGTCGCCTGCCATAAAATCACGGCTCTGCTGATTCAGCCCCTTTTCCATGCGATCGCTGATCGATCCCAGCGCCAGCACGCAGGCGACCGCCAGTGTCAGGGCCAGCCAGACAATCAGCAGCGAGGGCGAACGCCACTCCCGCCAGAACCAGCGCCAGATCATTGCTCCTCCCACAGTTTGCCGTCACGCAGCCGCAGGCGACGGTCGCAGCGCGCCGCCAGCTGCTCGTCATGCGTCACCAGAATCAGGGTCGTGGCAAAGTCGCGGTTCAGGGAAAACAGCAGATCGGCGATGCGGTCACCGGTTTTGCGATCGAGGTTGCCGGTCGGTTCGTCGGCAAACAGCAGGCCCGGGCGGCCACTGAAAGCGCGGGCCAGCGCGACCCGCTGCTGCTCACCACCTGAAAGCTGCGCGGGCAGATGATGCAAACGTTCACCCAGTCCGAGCAGCGTCAGCAGCTCACGCGCCTGTTCCCGGCTCTGACGATCGCTGTCACCCCGCAGCAACGAAGGCAGCTGCACGTTCTCCTGTGCGTTCAGGGTCGGCACCAGCATAAAAGACTGAAACACAAAGCCGACCTGTTTTGCGCGCAGGGCCGCGCGCTGCTCCTCATTCATCCGGTGCAGCGGCTGCCCGAGCAGATGGACTTCCCCGCTGCTGCCGTCGTCCAGCCCGGCCAGAATCCCCAGCAGGGTTGACTTGCCGGAACCCGACTCGCCAATCAACGCAATGGTCTCGGCTCGTTTGACAACCAACTCAACTCCGGTAAGGATGGTTAACTGATGCTCTCCCTGACCGACGGACTTAGTAAGATGATGAACTTCAACAATGTTTTCCGCTGGCATTATCCCTTCCTGTTATTGATTCTTCTGCTGGTGTCGCGTCTGGCGGCTGCCGATACGCTGATGGTGCTGGGCGACAGCCTGAGCGCGGGCTATCGCATGTCTGCCACCGCGGCATGGCCCAGCCTGCTGGATAAACAGTGGCAGCAGAAACCGAAAGTGGTCAACGCCAGCATCAGCGGTGACACGGCCGCACAGGGCCTGGCCCGTCTGCCTGCGCTATTAAAACAGCATCAGCCCCAGTGGGTGTTAATCGAACTGGGCGGTAATGATGGTCTGCGCGGCTTTCCGCCTGATACCATTGCGCAGACGCTGAGCAAGGCCATCGATGATATCAAGGCCGCCAGCGCAAAGCCGCTGCTGATGCAGATTCGCCTGCCTGCGAACTATGGCCGCCGCTATACCGAGGCGTTCAGCAACATCTATCCCGAATTAGCGCAGCAGCATAACATTCCTCTGGTGCCCTTCTTCATGGAGCAGGTCTACCTGAAACCCGAATGGATGCAGCAGGATGGCATTCATCCCAATCCCGATGCCCAGCCGTTTATCGCCGGGTTGATGGCCAGAGAACTGGCTCCCTTAGTTAAGCAGCCGTAGCGCGCCTGGATGCGCAAAAAGGGTAAAGAAATGCAAAAAACCATTCTGATTACAGGTTGTTCCAGCGGAATTGGCCTGGTTGCCGCGCAGGATTTGCTGGCGCGGGGGTATCGGGTGATCGCCGCCTGCCGTAAAGCAGAAGATGTCCAGCGCATGAACACGCTGGGCTTTACAGGGTTACCGCTGGATCTCGACGATCCGCAGAGCGTGGATCAGGCGGCAGATACCGTGCTCGCACTCTGCGAAAACCGCCTCTCGGCACTGTTTAACAACGCCGGTTTTGGTCTCTATGGCCCGCTGCGGACACTTTCCCGCCAGCAGCTGGAACAGCAGTTTTCCAGCAACTTCTTTGGCGTGCATCAGCTGACCCTGCGGCTCTTACCGGCCCTGCAGGCCAGCGGCGATGGCCGCATTATTAATACCAGCTCCGTGCTGGGCCTGATTTCGACACCTGGCCGGGGTGCCTACGCCGCCAGTAAGTATGCGCTGGAGGCCTGGAGCGATGCGCTGCGGCTTGAGGTGCGCAGCAGCGGGATTCGGGTCAGCCTGATTGAACCCGGTCCGATTGAGACCCGCTTTACTGATAACGTGACCCAGGGCGAACAGCATAATCCGGTGCGCAATCCCGGCATCGCGGCGCGCTTTACCCTGCCACCGGAGGCTATTCTGCCTAAACTGCGTCACGCACTCGAGAGTCCTCATCCACGTTTACGCTATCCGGTGACAGTGGTTGCACATGTCATGAGCCTGCTGAAACGGTTACTGCCTGGCTGGATGCTGGATCGCATTTTGCGCAGCCACTGATTCACCGGGCGCAATTACGCTTGAAGCCGGGCCAGTTGGCCCCATATCCTTAGAACACTTTTTGCAAAGAGACTTATTCATGTCACCACAAGCTTCGATCGTCGACATCAACGAATCTAACCTGCAACAGACCCTTGAGCAGTCGATGCAGCTGCCGGTGCTGTTCTACTTCTGGTCTGAGCGCAGCCAGCACTGTCTGGAGCTGACGCCGGTGCTGGAGCGCCTGGCGCAGGAATACGCGGGACAGTTTATTCTTGCAAAACTGGATTGTGACAGAGAGCAACGGGTAGCGGCGCAGTTTGGCCTGCGATCCATCCCGACCGTCTATCTGTTCCAGGATGGTCAGCCGGTTGACGGTTTCCAGGGGCCGCAGCCGGAAGAGGCGATCCGCGCCCTGCTGGAAAAAGTCCTGCCGCGTGAAGAGGAGCTGAAGGCACAGCAGGCGATGCTGCTGATGCAGGAAGGTAAATCGCTGGAGGCGCTGCCGCTGCTGAAAGAGGCGTGGCAGCTGAGCAATCAGGCCAGCGAGATCGGTTTCCTGCTTGCCGAGGTGCTGATTACGCTGAGCCGCAGCGATGAAGCGGAAGCGGTGCTGAAAGCAGTACCGCTTCAGGATCAGGACACCCGCTATCAGAGCCTGATGGCGCAGATCGATCTGCTGAAGCAGGCCGCCGACACGCCAGAGATTCAGCAGCTGCAATCTGAGCTGGAGGCCGATCCGACTAACGCCGGGCTGGCTGCTAAACTCTCCTTACAGCTGCATCAGGTTGGCCGGAATGAAGAGGCCCTGGAGCTGCTGTTCAGTTTCCTGAAATCCGATCTTAATGCCGCTGATGGCCAGGCGCGTAAAATGCTGCAGGAGATTCTGGCGGCGCTGGGAACCGGCGATGCACTTGCCGCCCGTTATCGCCGTCAGCTCTACTCCCTGCTCTACTAACCGGCATCACCTCGGGCCGAAGCGACTCGGCCCGTCAATCTGACAATGTGGAGGTTATATGATTACAGTCATTCCCGCCCTGATTATTCTGGCGCTGGTGGCGGTCTGGGCGACCGTTAAAATTGTGCCACAGGGCTTTCAGTGGACGGTTGAGCGTTTTGGCCGTTACACCCGCACCCTGACGCCAGGACTGAGCCTGGTAATCCCGTTCATGGATCGTGTCGGTCGTAAGATCAATATGATGGAACAGGTGCTGGATATCCCCTCTCAGGAGATCATCTCTAAAGATAACGCCAATGTGACCATTGATGCGGTCTGCTTTATTCAGGTCGTTGACCCGGCGCGCGCCGCCTATGAGGTCAGCAATCTTGAACAGGCGATTCTGAATCTCACTATGACCAATATGCGCACCGTGCTGGGCAGCATGGAGCTGGACGAAATGCTCTCTCAGCGTGACAGCATCAACACGCGCCTGCTGCATATCGTCGATGAGGCGACCAACCCGTGGGGTGTCAAAATCACTCGCATCGAAATCCGCGACGTGCGTCCGCCGCAGGAGCTGGTGGGGGCGATGAATGCACAGATGAAAGCAGAGCGAACCAAGCGCGCCGATATTCTGACGGCCGAAGGGGTGCGCCAGGCGGCGATCCTGCGGGCAGAAGGCGATAAGCAGTCGCAGATCCTCAAGGCCGAAGGTGAACGAACCTCAGCGTTCCTGCAGGCAGAAGCACGCGAACGTCAGGCGGAGGCGGAAGCGAATGCCACGAAGATGGTTTCGGAAGCGATCGCGGCCGGTGATATTCAGGCCATCAACTACTTCGTGGCGCAGAAATACACCGATGCGCTGCAGAAGATTGGTGAGGCCAACAACAGCAAAGTGGTGATGATGCCGCTGGAGGCAAGCAGTCTGCTCGGTTCGATTGCGGGCATTGGTGAACTGCTGAAAGAATCGCGCACTGAGTCGACACGCTGATGCTGGCCGGGATTGTTGCGCATCCACACTGGTTCTGGCTGACGCTGGGCGGGTTACTGCTGGCAGCGGAGATGCTGGGCACCAGCGGTTACCTTCTGTGGAGCGGGCTGGCCGCGCTCATTGTCGGCATTATTGAGTGGATTGTGCCGCTAAGCTGGACAACTCAGGGCTTGCTGTTTGCCGTGCTGACGCTGGTCTGCGTTTTCCTGTGGTATCGCTGGATGCGCCAGCGTGAAACGCATCCGCCCACGGCCCTGAACGCGCGCGGCAGGCAGATGATCGGTCTGCAGCTGACGCTGGAGAGTGCGCTGCATAACCGCATCGGTCATGTGCGCATCGGAGACAGCAGCTGGCGGGTGGAGGCGGATCAGGATTTGCCGGCGGGCACACCGGTCGTAGTGGTGGGCATAGAGGGAATTACCCTGCGTATTCAGCCACGCTGATGGCCGCAGCCAGCCAGATTATTGATGATGGGGCACTCGGCCCCCTCATCGCCCGGACAGGCCTCTGCCAGCGTCAGCAGTCGCGCCCGCATTGCATGCAGCTCTTCAATATGCGCCGCGATTTCGTCTGCTTTTTGCAGCGTCCGGGCTTTCACATCCGCACTGTGGCGCGACGGATTATTAAACAGCGCCACCAGCTCGCGGCACTCATCCAGCGTAAAGCCGACCTGCCGCGCCTGCCGCAGCAGATTCAGCTCATCAAGATGATGCGCATTGTAGCGACGATAGCCATTTTCACTGCGTAACGGCGGAGTGACGATCCCCTTCTCTTCGTAAAAACGGATCGCCTTACTGGTCAGTCCGGTCTTCTTCGCCACATCGCTGATGTTCATTCCGCTCTCCTTGACCTTCCCCTTGATGGAAGGTTTATGCTTAAGCATGAATCGAAACTGGCCTGCGGGTCAAATCTGTTAACCAGGGAGTTGATGATGTCACATACCCTTTCACTGTCACTTGATGGCCTCTCCTGTGGGCACTGTGTCAAACGTGTCAAAGAGGCACTGGAACAGCGCGACGATGTTGATCACGCCGATGTCACTCAGCAGGAGGCGCTTGTCTCCGGTCGGGCGGACGCCGCTGCGCTGATCGCAACCATTGAGCAGGCAGGTTATCACGCCACGCTGAAACCGGCGGCCTCCCCAAAGCCTGAACCGTTGACAGCATCGGAGCCGCCGCCGGAGGCGCTGACAACGGAGTCCACTTCTTATCCGGCAAAACAGACCCACTCCACCCGCATGCTGCTGATTGAGGGCATGAGCTGCGCCAGCTGCGTCAGTCGGGTAGAAAAAGCGCTGCAGCTGGTCCCGGGGGTCAGCCAGGCGCGGGTCAATCTTGGCGAACGCAGTGCGCTGGTGCTGGGGAACGCTGACCCGCAGCAGCTGGTGGCCGCCGTCGATGCCGCAGGCTACGGTGCAGAGGTCGTGGACAACGAACAGGAGCGCCGTGAAAAGCAGCAGCACAGCGCCCGCAACGCGATGCGCCGGTTTAGCTGGCAGGCTGGAGTCGCATTAGCGTTCGGCGTGCCGCTGATGATCTGGGGTATGATGGGCAGTCACATGATGCTCACCGACAGCAATCAGGGCCTCTGGCGCGGGCTGGGCGTGCTGACCCTGCTGATCATGGTCCTCACCGGCAGCCACTTCTATCGCAGCGCCTGGCGCAGTCTGCGCAATGGCAGCGCCACCATGGATACGCTGGTGGCACTCGGTACAGGCGCCGCCTGGATTTACTCATTCAGCGTGGTGCTGTGGCCCGACTTTTTCCCGCCTCAGGCTCGCCATCTCTACTTCGAAGCCAGCGTGATGATTCTGGGTCTGATCAATCTGGGGCACGCCCTTGAGCAGCGCGCCCGTCAGCGATCGTCCGAGGCGCTGGAACGGCTGCTGGATCTGACACCCGCCGAGGCACGTCTGACTGAACCTGAAGGTGACCGGATGATCCCGGTCAGTGCGGTAGAATCCGGCATGACGCTGCGCCTGGTCACCGGCGACCGGGTGCCGGTCGATGGCGAAATCAGCACTGGTGAAGCCTGGTTTGATGAGGCGATGCTGACCGGCGAAGCGGTGCCCCAGACCAAAAGCGCAGGAGCGCAGGTTTTTGCTGGCACCCTGGTGCAGGATGGATCGGTGACCTTCGTCGCCCGGGCGACCGGCAACGACACGACCCTCTCGCGCATCATCCGGCTGGTACGTCAGGCGCAAAGCAGCAAACCGGATGTGGGGCGACTGGCCGACCGCATCTCCGCCGTTTTTGTCCCCGTTGTGGTGCTGATCGCCCTGCTAAGCGGCGCGATCTGGTATCTTTTCGGGCCGCAGCCGCAGATTGCCTACACGCTGGTGATTGCCACAACTGTACTGATTATCGCCTGCCCCTGCGCACTGGGCCTGGCGACCCCCATGTCGATTATTGCCGGTGTGGGCCGCGCGGCCGAGCTGGGCGTGCTGGTACGCGATGCCGATGCCCTGCAGCGTGCCAGCGAGATCGACACCCTGGTCTTTGATAAAACCGGCACGCTGACGGCGGGCACACCGCAGGTCAGTGAAGTGCTGACCTGGGGCGGAGTCAGCCGCGAAGCCGTGCTGAACACGGCGGCGGCGCTGGAAAGGACCTCGGGTCATCCGCTGGCGAAAGCCATCGTGGACGCAGCAAAACTGCCCCGCTCTCCCGAATTAGCGCAATTTCGTACAATACGCGGCAAAGGGGTCAGCGGTACGCTGGATGGCAGAACGCTGCTGCTGGGCAACGCCGCACTGCTGCAGGAGAACGGCGTGGACTGCCAGGCGGCAGAAGCAGAGATAGCGCGTCTGACGCAACAGGGTGCCACACCAGTCTTACTGGCCGAACAGGGTCAGCTCACCGGCCTGATTGCGTTGCGCGATACGCTGCGGCCGGAGAGCGGTGCGGCGCTGAAACGCCTGCATCAGCAGGGCTATCGCCTGATTATGCTGACCGGCGACCATGAGAAGACCGCGCGCGCTATTGCTGACGAAGCCGGCCTCGATGAGGTCATTGCGGGGGTGCTGCCGGAAGGCAAAGCCGCAGCCATCGCTGAGTTACAGCAGCAGGGGCGTCGCGTCGCGATGGTAGGCGACGGCATTAACGATGCACCTGCGCTGGCGCAGGCCGACGTGGGCATTGCAATGGGCGGCGGCAGTGATGTGGCCGTTGAAACCGCAGGCATTACGCTGATGCGCGCCGATCTCAACGGCGTGGCGGATGCGCTAGCGCTCTCTTCAGCCACGCTGCGTAATATCCGGCAGAACCTGTTTGGCGCATTTATTTATAACAGCATCGGTATTCCGGTGGCGGCTGGTGTGCTTTATCCGCTGACGGGCACCCTGCTCAGCCCGATTGTGGCGGGTGCCGCTATGGCGCTCTCCTCTATCACCGTGGTCAGCAATGCCAACCGGCTGCTGCGGTACCGGCCACCGCGCCCGTAACTCCACTTCAGCGCTGTTTTTCACGCGCTGAAGTCGCTAGCATGGGGTTTTGAATCGCTAAGGAACGGGAATGTCAGGCAACGTTTGGCGCTCACTGCGCAGCTTTTTCAGCCCGCTTTTTCCCGCCAGTTACCGCTGGCCTGCGAGGGATGTCCGGCTTGGCGACCGTTATCTGCACCTGGTTGGCAGCATCCACATGGGCACGCGCGATATGCAGCCACTGCCCGCCCGCCTGCTGCGTCAGTTACAGCAGGCGGATGCGCTGATTGTGGAAGCCGATATTACCCAGGGCGGCTCACCCTTTGACCATCGTGGCGATCGTCCGGCCCTCTCTACCCGCCTGGACAGCCAGGCGATGCAGATCCTGACTACGCAGTGTCAGGAGATGAGCCTGAACCTGAGCCTGATTGATCATCTGCCCGCCTGGCAGATTGCGTTGATGCTACAGGCTCAGCAGGCCCAGAGGCTGGGATTGCGCCCGGATTACGGCATTGATTATCAGCTTTTGCAGGCGGCTAAGGGGCTGAACAAACCGGTGATTGAACTGGAAGGGGCCGATGCGCAGATCGCCCTGCTGACCGCACTGCCGGATGATGGCATGGCGCTGTTGCAGGATACGCTGCAGCACTGGCACACCAATGCACGACTGCTGCAGATGATGGTGAGCTGGTGGCTGGATACACCACCACGCCAGCCTGACATCAGCCTGCCTGCTACCTTCAGCCAGGCGCTGAACGAGACGCTGATCGGGCAGCGTAATGCGCAGTGGTGCCATCGGCTGCAGGCCCTGGCGGCGGGAAACTATGTGGTGGCGGTCGGTGCCCTGCACCTCTATGGCGAAGATAATCTGCCGGAGATGCTGAAGCGGCCCTGAAAAAAAGCGAGCCGATGACTTTATCGGCCCGTCAAAGAGGAATTTGTTTATGATTCTGGTTATCGCTCAGCAATCGGGTTGCTGGCGCGCGGCCAATTTTCACTCAAAGCACAAACTTTCGCCACCTTTTTCCCTGTTTATGCGTAATAAGATTTTTCTGAGTAAGGAACCTGTATGACGCCCGCCGTAAAATTGCTGGAAAAACAGAATGTCAGCTTCACGCTTCACCCTTATGAGCATGACAGCAATGAAACCCATTTTGGTGATGAAGCGGTCCGGAAACTCAGTCTGGACGCGCGTCAGGTGTTTAAAACGCTGCTGGTGGCGCTGAATGGTGAGGCGAAACAGCTGGCCGTTGCGGTGACGCCTGTCCCGACGCAGCTGGATCTGAAAAAAGTGGCAAAAGCATTGGGTGCGAAAAAAGCGGAGATGGCCGACCCGCAGCTGGCGCAGCGAGTGACAGGCTATCTGGTGGGCGGAATCAGTCCGCTCGGTCAGAAAAAACGGCTGCCCACCGTCATCGACTACTCTGCCCGCGACTTCAACGCCATGTTTATCTCTGGTGGTAAACGCGGACTGGATATCGAACTGGCACCTGACGATCTGGCCCGCCTGCTGGATGCGCCGTTTGCTGATATCGCCCGCCACGACTAAACCCGGGGCTGAGCGCAAAGCTGATCGATCATCCAGCGCCCCGCCGGGCCGGGTGGCGTCCGTCGTGACCAGACGACCTCCACCGCAATATGCTGCGGCCAGCCCGGCATTGGCAGCTCCTTCAGAACACCATGCCCGAACTGTTTCACCAGCCAGCGCGGCAGAATCGTCCAGCCAAACCCCTGCTCCGCCATCTCCAGCAGCAGAAGATAAGTCGGCGCTGACCAGATACGTCCCGTCGGCGCGGGTTCAGCAGCCTCAACCCAGGTGTTTAACCGCAGATGCCGGACGCCTTCCAGCTCGCTTTCGCTGAGGGTGCGATGCCGGGCCAGCGGGTGATCGCGATGTAAAAAGACCGCCATCTGCGCCTCAACCTGCAGGCGTGCCACCGCAATATCCACCGGCAGAACAGGCTGCGCCCGCACCACGCCCAGATGGACTCGTCCGGCCTGCAGCAAATCCAGCACATCACCATCCTCAGCAATCATGACCTCCAGCTCAATCTCCGGATAACGACGATCAAACTGCCTGAGCAGCTGTTCGTGATGATCGGTTTGCCAGAAATCAGACATGGCAAAACTGAGGCGCGGCTCGACGCCCTGCGACAGCCGTATGGCCAGCGCATCCAGCCGCTCACTCGCCGACAGGATCTGCTGGATCTGCGGGACGACGCGGCGCCCCTGCTCGGTGAGCACCGGCTGACGCCCCGCGCGATCGAACAGCGCAAAGCCGAGATCATCTTCCAGACTGGCGACCGCCGCGCTGATGGTGGACTGGCTTTTACCCAGGGCGCGTGCTGCAGCGGAGAACGATCCGCTTGCCACTGTCTGCATAAAAGCCTCAAGGGATTCCGGGGAGTAACGCATTCAATCCATCGCTTTTTCCGATAGGTAGTCATTTTATCTTACCATTCCGGCGTGTAAGAATGCGCCGCATTATGAAAGGAGAATGAATCATGCGTACCCGCTCACTGAAAGAACGTATTCTGCACGCTGTCTGTTTTGAAACCCTGGCGATTCTGACCGTATCGCCGCTGGCGGCCTGGATTATGAATAAGCCCCTGTTTCAGATGGGCACGCTTGCGATCATACTGTCGACCGTGGCGATGCTCTGGAACATGATCTATAACAGCGGATTTGATCGTCTCTATGCGCCAGGTCAGAAACGCGGAACGGGCGTGCGCATACTGCATGCGCTGGGGTTTGAAGGCGGGTTTATCCTGATTGGCCTGCCGATCGCGGCCGCGATGCTGCATATTTCCCTGTGGCAGGCATTGCTGGTGGAAATCGTCTTTTTCCTCTTCTTTTTACCCTACACGATGCTCTACAACTGGGTCTGGGACAAACTGCGCGAGCGCTGGATCAGACGTCACCCCTGCCGGGCGTGATAAAAACGGGAGGCCTCTGCGCCTCCCGGTACGTTCAATGCGAGGCAGCCGTGTTATTTCCCCACGGCCAGATCCACGCCAGAATCATTTTTGGATAGTTACGTTTACGCGCTTTTTCCGCTGCTTCATCTCTGGCCCGGATCTGTTCCCCGGTCAGGTGAACGATCTGCCCCTTCGGCTGATAGTCGCTGGCTTTCACTGGCGAATGCGTCCTGATCCAGTCACGCAGGACCTGCGCATCGACGGCGCCGGTGTTGAGATAACCGGCATGATTATCCAGTCGCGGATAGCCATCGCCGCCCGCCGCGTTGAAGCTGTTCGTCGCCATGCGATAGTGCTGTGCGTCCTCGATCGGCTTACCGTTAATCGTGACGTTACTGACCCCTTTTCCATCGGCGGTCAGTCCGATGCCAGCAAACTGCGCGTAACCGCCTGAGTCAGGCTGAATGTTCGCGACCACTGCCAGATAGCGTTTAATTTCCGCACCGGTCAGGCTGACCGACACCACCTGATTACCAAATGGCTGAACCTGCAGCAGATCGCGCCAGTTCAGCTTGCCCGATGTCAGCGAGGTGCGAATACCGCCGCCGCTCATCACCCCGAAATCGGCTTGCGTGTGCGCCATCTGCGCACGCAGAATCAGCTGACCCAGACTGGTCTGCTGAAAGCGAACCTGCTCTTTTTCACCGCTGAAGCTGCCATCGGCGCTGCCGACACTTTCGGTTAACTTCGCTTCTGCCCGTTTCTGGAACGGCATCAGCAACTTCATCATGGCCGTATTCTTCGGGATCTCCTCCTGCCAGTTAAGCCAGGTTTCGCTGCCGTCCGCATTCTTTACCTGATGCTTAAGGTTGACCGGCACCAGCTGATACGCTTCCAGCGCCACTTCACCATTGCGGAACGTGAAGTCCCCCCGTCCGACATATTTTCCCCACTTGTCGGCCTGCATAATCCAGATCCCGTTCTGCTTATCGGGCTGACATGGCTGGCCGGGCTGGTAATTTTTTACGCTGACGTTCTCTTTTTCCATGCAGACTGCGTCATGTGAATGCCCGCCGACGATCAGGTCGAGGGTTCCCGCAGGCAGGCTACGCGCCAGGGTGACGTCATCAATGCCGTTGCTGCCGTGCTGGCCATCGTCATAGTGGCCAAGATGCGTCAGCGCGACAATCACGTCCGGCTTCTCTGTTGCTCGCAGCGTCTTCACCGCTTTGACCGCTTCCGCGACAGGATCGCGGAACTCGGTATCTTTCAGGCCTGCGGGATTGGCCAGCTTTGCCGTATCCGGCGTAATCAGCCCGATGACCGCAATTTTCAGTCCGAGACGGTTGAAAACGGCCCAGGGCTTAAACAGACGTTCACCGCTGCTTTTCTGATAAACGTTGGCGGCCAGCAGCGGGAATCGCGCCCACTTCTCCTGCTTGCGCAGAATCGCAATGGGTTTGTCGAACTCATGATTGCCCAGCGTCATGGCATCGTAGCCAATCAGGTTCATCGCGCGGAAATCGGGTTCTGCATCCAGCTCGTCAGATTCCGGTACGCCCGTGTTCACATCACCGGCAGAGAGGATCAGCGCGCCTCCGCCCCTGGCCTGCACATCGTAGCGCATCGTATCCATCAGGGTTTTCTGCGCCGCCAGGCCATATTCGCCCTGCTCGTTGAACCAGAAATGACCGTGCTCATCATTGGTGTGCAGCAGGCTGAAGCGATAGGTGCGATCGGCCCCGGCGGCCTGTGACAACAGCGGCATCAGAGCCATCAGTAATCCCGCGCCCGCCCCTGTCCATTTTGATAACAACACTGTGATTCTCCTTAATGACTGTCTGGCCCGACTTTCTGCCATTTTGCCCCACTGTGTCGCACATTCCCTCGCCGAACTCAAGGCCAACTCACTTTCATTGTCCGGAAGTGACGGCACGTTTTTTCTCTGATGCGCTTTTTCGGCGCGTAATGACCCGCGTCAGACCCTCTGTCAGCGCCCTTTCTTCCATGGCCCCGATCAGTGACAGGTCGGCACTTTCTGTGGTAATCAAGGGTTTAGTCCGGCAAAACAGCAGCTGGCGGGCTTTATCCTCACCGTGCAGCTATTTTTTGCCTGAACAGGTCATCTGCACGGTGTTTAGCAGGAATAATTTTTGTTTATCTGGCCCGGTTTAAACCGTCAAATCGGCCATCATTATCGATAATGCGCTAAAACACCCTTTCGGTTGCATATATCATTTTTTTCACGATTTTTTTTAGCTATTCCCGCAAATTACACAGCGGCAGAATCAATTTTGCATTAAACTCCTTTGTTACAAGCGGATACATTTGCACACAAGGAGACAGGCATGCATCACACCACACCGTTGATCACCACCATTGTCGGAGCGCTGGTTCTGGCATTTCTCCTTGGGATGCTGGCGAATCGCCTGCGTATTTCGCCTCTGGTCGGCTATCTGATAGCGGGCGTGCTGGCGGGCCCCTTTACTCCCGGCTTTGTTGCCGATACCAATCTGGCCCCGGAACTGGCAGAACTGGGCGTTATCCTGCTGATGTTCGGCGTCGGTCTGCACTTCTCAATGAAAGACCTGATGTCGGTAAAGTCGATTGCCATTCCTGGTGCCATCGCACAGATTGCGGTTGCGACGTTACTGGGAATGGGTCTCTCATGGACGCTGGGCTGGTCGTGGATGACCGGGCTGGTATTTGGTCTCTGTCTCTCCACCGCCAGTACCGTGGTGTTACTGCGCGCGTTAGAGGAGCGGCAGCTGATTGACAGCCAGCGCGGGCAGATTGCGATTGGCTGGCTGATTGTTGAAGATCTGGTGATGGTCCTGACGCTGGTGCTGCTGCCAGCGATTGCCGGCATGATGGAACAGGGCAATGCCAGCGCCGGACTGCTGGCCTGGGATCTGCTGTGGACTATCGGAAAAGTCGCGGCCTTTATGGTGCTGATGATGGTCGTGGGGCGCCGCGCCGTGCCCTGGATCCTCGCCCGCAGCGCCGCCACCGGTTCGCGTGAGCTGTTTACGCTGGCGGTGTTAGCCCTGGCGCTGGGCATCGCCTTTGGCGCAGTTGAGTTCTTCGATGTGTCTTTTGCGCTGGGCGCGTTCTTCGCTGGCATGGTACTTAATGAGTCAGAGCTGAGCCAGCGCGCCGCGCGCGATACCCTGCCGCTGCGCGACGCCTTTGCGGTACTCTTCTTCGTGTCGGTCGGCATGCTGTTCGACCCGGCAATTCTGGTGACGCAGCCGCTGGCCGTGCTGGGCGCGCTGGTGATTATTGTGGTGGGTAAATCGGTCGCCGCCTGGCTGCTGGTGTCGCTGCTTGGCCATTCACGCCGCACCGCCCTGACCATCTCGGTCAGCCTGGCACAGATTGGTGAGTTCGCCTTTATCCTGGCTGGTCTGGGCATTTCGCTGGGCCTGCTGAGTAATGAGGGCCGTAACCTGGTGCTGGCCGCCGCCATCCTGTCGATTATGCTGAACCCGATCCTGTTCACTCTGCTGGAGCGTTTCCTGACGAAAACCGAGAGTATGGAAGAGCAGACGCTGGAAGAGGCGATTGAAGAGGAGAAGCAGATCCCGGTCGACTTCTGCAATCACGCGGTGATCGTGGGGTATGGCCGGGTGGGCAGCCTGATTGGTCAGAAACTGCTGGAAGCGAATGTCCCGCTGGTGGTGGTTGAAAACTCCCGTACCCGGGTTGAAGCCCTGCGCGAACGGGGTATCCGGGCGGTACTGGGAAATGCCGCCCGCGCGGAAACCATGGAGCTGGCACGGCTCGACTGCGCACGCTGGCTGCTGCTGACGATCCCGAATGGCTACGAAGCGGGTGAAGTCGTCACTGCCGCGCGGGAAAAACATCCTGATATCGAGATTATCGCCCGGGCTCACTATGACGACGAAGTGGAGTACATCATGGAACGAGGGGCCACCCGCGTGGTGATGGGTGAGCGTGAGATAGCCAGTAGTATGCTACAGATTCTGCAGGATGAGATGACGCAGGGTGAAGATTTACAGCCGTGCGATGTGGTGCGCTGATTTCTGTTCAGAACGCTGGCACGCGCTAACGCCCTCACCGAGGCCCTTCTGTTGAGAAGGGCCTTTTTTATGCCCGGCAGGGCCGGCACTACCGATCCCAGTAAGACTCTTCCAGGCTGTCTTCCCGCTCCGGCAGGCCCCGGGTTAAACGCGGCGAGTGCTGATTCAGTACCTGATAGCTGACACGGTTTGCATACTTACAGACCTGCGCAAGCGATGAATAGGTCAGGTAAGGACGTGCATGTTTGCTGGAGTTCGGCACGTTGAGGCTGTGGTAGTTGTTGGCGGTAATATCGTGCAGCACGGCTGCCAGCGCACCATCTCCGGCACCGTTGGTATTCATGATCTTTTCGGGTCCGCCCATGTAAGGCGCGATGTGCGAGAAGACGCGCAGCGGCTGCTGGCAATCCTGCTGGCGCATTACCCGGCTGAACTCATACTGGTTGAACTCAGCAATCGCGCCTGGCAATAACGGATGGTTCGTTTTGCGTTTAAATTCGTCTTCGGTGTAGCCCGCCATATAAAGGCCGATGGGACCAGCGGTGCATAACACCAGATCCACCCAATCCAGCGCCATGTTGGACGCGAGCAGCGGATCCGACTCGCCGGTCAGCGCCAGCGCTTCTTCTTCGTTCATCGCCACGATACTGACGTGCTCACGCAGGAAGTCGCGCCAGAACTCAGGGTTGTCACTGATGACATGTTTAGTGCCCAGCGTCAGGACGACCGGCACGTTGTGACGTTTGGCATATTCGATCGCCTTCAGCGTCGCCTGCGGCATCGGTTCACCTTCGGCACAACGCACCAGATAGGAGGTCAGTACCAGCGCAGAAGCACCGGCAATCACGGCTTCCGGCACGTTATCCGGATGCAGCTGGTTCATCTGGCCGGGACTGATTGCAAAGGTTCGCTCGCCATGTTCGCCAATCAGCGTAAAGCAGCGGCCAATGGCACCATCAACGCCCTGCAGATAGTTAAGATCGACCCGGCTGGAGGTGTTGCAGAGATAGCGATAGGCGTAACCGCCGATCTGGATGTTATTGCACATGACGCCCAGCAGCACCGAACGGTCATCGGCCAGTACCGAAAAGTTATGCAGCGTGTTACCGATGGTACCACCGGCAAACTGATGCGTGATCAGCGCGTCGCGCATCAGCTCACTGTACAACGCTTCCGCGACTTCATTATCGATAACCAGCGAGTGCCCGGCACTCAGGCCATAGCGGGCGAGAAAAGCGTCATCGACTTTGGCTTCAATATCGACCAGCGTCTGATCGATACCGACCACCCAGCTGCCTGCATCAACATCGTGCTGAATAGGCTGTAACAGGGGGTCGCGTGCGCTGACAGGAAAGTAATGCTTGGATTTGCGTTTGCCGGGAAATTTCATCAGGAGGTGCCGTCTGGAAAAACAGGCGGAGAATGATACCACACTCTCCGCTCTGGCTTTAACGGCGAGCGTTAACCAGTTGCTCCATCATATCGATATGCGCCTCATCTGCGTTCAGCGCAGGGATGTACTCAAATTTCTCTCCGCCGGCATGCATAAAGATTTCGCAGTTCTCACCGCTAATCTCTTCCAGCGTCTCCAGGCAGTCTGAAGAGAAGCCCGGACTCATCACCTGCACATGCTTTATCCCTTTGCCCGGCAGACTCTCCATGGTTTTGTCGGTATAAGGCATCAGCCAGGGTTCACGGCCAAAGCGCGACTGGAATGTCATCATGTACTGATCGTCGCGCAGCCCCAGGGCTTTGACCAGGGCCGCCGTGGTGTCGGCGCAGCGCTGCGGGTAGTCATCCCCTTCGTTGGCAAACCGCTGTGGAATACCATGGAACGACAGGACCAGCAGGTCAGGCTGACCATGTTTTTCAAAGGAGCGCTCTACCGTCGCTTTCAGTGCAGCGATATAGGCCGGATGTTCAGCGTAGTCCCGAATGAACTGCACGTCGGGCAGCGAACGGTAGCCTCTGAAGACGGTTGTCAGACCATCCCACACTGCCGCCACGGTGGAGCAGGAGAATTGCGGATAGAGTGGCAGCACGATCAGGCGGGTAACGCCCTGCGCCATCAGCTTATCAACCGCGCTTTTCAGACTGGGATTGCCATAGCTCATGCCCAGTTCGACAGGCATATCAACGCGCGCCGCCAGAGCGTCACGCTGACGCTGGCTGTAGACCAGCAGCGGTGAACCGCCTTCCATCCAGACCGAGGCGTAGAGCTTTGACACGCGCGGCGAGCGAAACGGCAGAATGACAGTATTAAGCACCGGCCACCAGAGCCAGCGCGGCGCATCGACCACGCGCGGATCGCTTAAAAATTGTTTGAGATAGCGTTTAACTGCAGGTGTGGTTGGGGCGTCTGGCGTACCTAAATTAACCAGTAACACGCCGGGCTTATCTTGCCTCATTTGAGTTCCTTGATGACTTCGGGGATGCGTGAAAACAGGGAAATTGTAGCGGAATTAATGGGAGGTAAAAGCAATTACTGCAAAAGGGGCCGGTAATCCCGGCCCCATCGCGCTTAGCCGAGGATCTTAGCCAGCTCGGCACTCACTTCGGTCACCTTACGGGTGCCGTCGATTTTGTGATAGGCGGTGTTGCCCGCTTCCGCTTCTTTGCTGTAGTAAGCAATCAGCGGCGCGGTCATCTGATGGTACTCTACCAGACGCTTGCGCACGGTTTCTTCCTGATCGTCTTTACGGGTGGTCAGCTCTTCGCCGGTCACGTCATCTTTGCCTTCCACTTTCGGTGGATTGAAGGTGACGTGATAGACGCGGCCAGATGGCGTGTGAACGCGACGGCCCACGATACGCTCAACGATCAGTTCATCCGGTACAGCGAACTCCAGCACGTGATCAACAGTGATCCCGGCTTCTTTCATTGCATCCGCCTGAGGAATGGTGCGTGGGAAACCGTCCAGCAGGAAACCCTTTTTGCAGTCTTCCTGGGTGATACGCTCTTTGACCAGCGCAATCACCAGCTCATCGGTCACCAGTTTGCCAGCATCCATAATGGCTTTCGCCTGGTTGCCCAGCTCGCTGCCTGCTTTTACCGCTGCACGCAACATGTCGCCGGTGGAGATTTGCGGAATGCCGTACTTCTCCATGATGAATTGGGCCTGAGTCCCCTTACCTGCGCCCGGAGCTCCGAGCAGAATAATACGCATTGCGTAAATCCCCTTGCGAATCGCATTGATCTATCTTCGAAGCGGAAGAACATACCATTATGACCCGCGCATCACAAGGAAGCGCACGGATTGTGCAAGGCAATCAGAGGGGATTCAGAGCCCTGAACCGGGCCCGCCGGGTCTGCCTGCCGTTTTTTCAGATTTACCACCCGCGCTGAGCAGCAACTGCAGCCGCCGGCTCAGATAATGCGTCATGTTCACACTTTTTTTTCCACTGCCACGTACGTTCGCATTAAGTTGCAGTCGGGACTGCTGCGGCCATTTCACCACATCGTCAGCATCGGAGAGCGTTGAAATCAGGGAAGCCGGCACGTTAAAGCTGGCAAACGGCAGGCCGGGCTGATGACAGGAGTTCAGCGGCAGCGGGCTGGAGAGGGAAAGCGCATCGACGGTGGCGGCGTTGTAAGGCCGCCACTGCGGGTCGCTGAAGCGACGAAGGGCCGCCTGCGTCGCGGTCAGGGTCAGCCCCTGTTCAAACAGGCGCAGTTCGCTGCGCACCAGGGTACTGAAATCGTAGGTCCGTAACGCCACCAGCACCAGATCGCTACAGATCTCCGCATGGCGATCCAGTCGGGTGACAAACAGATGCGCCTCCTCGACCAGTTTATGATGCAGCACGCTGGCAAAGCTTTCGCTTGCCTCCGTCACCCCCTGATTCTGGCAATCGCGCAGCGGACGAATCCGTCCATTAGGCAGTTCGACATGCGGCACCAGCATAATACTGCCCGCGATAAGCGGCACCGCAGGCAGAACATTGAGTTCGGTTACCGGATAGCGCGAAGCGTAACGCTGCTGGTTGCGCGCCTGTTCCTGCCGCAGAAACAGCTGAGAAAGTAATACTTTTGCCACATGCAGCGAAGGCGCAAAGAAGAGGTCGAACTGCTCCAGACCGTAAAAGCGTGAAAGCGCCAGACGTAACCGATGGCGCGCCTCTGCTGAGGTTTCAGAGGATAAAGGACCGTGTGCCATGGGTGTCTCGCTTTGGTAAGTGTGCGACGCAAGCGCAGGTTAAGCGAGGCGGAATATCCTTAAAAAATCACAGATATAAGGCTGAGTCAACCCGCCAGAATTTGCCCTGTAGAGTAGGCCAATGCGGCTGGACTTTAAAATGATATAAACTGACAATCCCTGTTAGTTTTTTGCACAGGGGATAAGGATGAACGGTTTGCCGCCACTGAGAGCACTGCACTATTTTCACCAGGCGGCCTTACACTGCAGTTTTAGCGTGGCAGCTGTGCATCTGCATGTCACACACAGCGCCATCAGCCATCAGATTCGTCAACTTGAAAGCTGGATGGGTAAACCCCTGTTCGTGCGCAGCAATGGCCGCGTCAGACTCACCGCCCACGGCGATCGGTTGCTGTTAAGTTGTCAGCAGGCTTTCAGCGAATTACGCAGCAGCTGCGAGCAGATCCGGACCAGTGTGCTTGAGCAGATCCGCATCTCCTGCCCCCCCAGTTTTTTATCCCAATGGCTTATCCCTCGTATCGCCACGTTTTATCAGCGCTATCCGGAGATTGAGGTTCACTTTCAGCCGCTGACCGCGGTGGCGCAGCTGCGCAGCGAGCATGTGGATGTGCTGATTCTGAGCCAGAGTGAAGCGCCTGAAGCCGACGTTGACGCAACGCTGATCAGCGAGGAGGAGATTGGCCCACTCTGCGCACCACACTTTGCCTCGCAGCTGCGCGCGGGTAGGGATCTGGCGGTAATGCCTTTGCTGCATGCTGATACGCGGCGGCACGCCTGGTCAGAGTGGGCAGAAAAAACAGGAAACTGCGGTCAGTTTGACGGCGGTCAGCATTTTGAAACGCTGACGCTGGGCATTCAGGCTGCGCGAAGTGGTCTTGGGATCCTGATGGCTCCGCGTCTGCTGGTACGACGGGAGCTGGAGGAGGGAACGCTGCTGGCCCCGTTAGGGTTTGTGCGTGTGGAACGCGCCACCTGGATGATGACGAAGCAGAGCCGCCGTCACGACAGAGAGATCAGCCTGTTTCGCGCCTGGCTGCAGGATGCCGCGCGGCCATAAAAAAAGCCGGTGAATCTCACCGGCTTCTGTGCGTTATGCCGTCAGCAGCTGGTTCATGCGACGGATAAACTGGTTTGGATCGTCCAGAGTGCCGCGCTCTGCCAGCAGCGCCTGATCCAGCAGCAGCTCGATCCACTCGCCGAAGCGTGCTTCATCCTGGGTATCCGCAACGCGTTTCACCAGCGGGTGATCCGGGTTGATTTCAAACAGATACTTCACCTCCGGCACTTCCTGTCCGGCCGCCGCAAACAGCTTCGCCATCTGGGTGGTCATCTCGTTGGCATCGGTGGTGACGATGGCTGGCGTATCGGTCAGACGATGCGTCAGACGCACCTCTTTGACGCGCTCGCCCAGCAGATTTTTCACACGCTCAACAAACGGCTCCAGCGCCTTTTCTGCCTCTTTCTGCTCGTCAGTTTCTTCATCCGCGAGCTTGCTCAGCGATTCATCCGCCTTGCTGACTGACTGGAATGCTTTACCGTCGAACTCGGTGAGGTAGCTCATCATCCATTCGTCGATGCGATCGGAGAGCAGCAGGACTTCGATGCCTTTTTTACGGAACAGCTCCAGGTGCGGGCTGCTCTTCGCGGCGGCGTAGCTGTCAGCGGTGATGTAGTAGATCTTCTCCTGACCTTCCACCATGCGGCTGACATAATCTTCCAGCGAAATGGTCTGCGCCGCGCCCTCGCTCTGAGTGGTCGCAAAACGCAGCAGCTTCGCGATCGCTTCCTGGTTGGCGTGATCTTCTGCCGGGCCCTCTTTCAGCACCAGGCCAAACTCTTTCCAGAAGGTCTGATATTTTTCGCTGTCATCTTTCGCCAGTTTTTCCAGCATCTGCAGGGTACGCTTAGTCAGCGCACCGCGCAGGCTCTGGGTAACCCGGCTGTCCTGCAGAATTTCACGAGAGACGTTCAGCGGCAGATCGTTGGAGTCAATCAGGCCACGCACAAAGCGCAGGTAGTTCGGCATAAACTGCTCGGCGTCATCCATAATAAAGACGCGCTGAACATAGAGTTTCAGGCCATGTTTATGATCGCGGTTCCACATATCGAACGGGGCGCGTGCCGGAATGTAGAGCAGGCTGGTGTACTCCTGCTTGCCTTCCACGCGGTTGTGGCTCCAGGCGACCGGGTCGCTGAAGTCGTGCGCGATATGCTTGTAGAACTCATTGTACTCTTCGTCGCTGATGTCAGATTTGTTGCGGGTCCACAGCGCCTGCGCTTTGTTGATTTTCTCCCAGTGGGTGCCCTCGCCCTCTTCATCTTTGGCTTCGATTTCCACCGGCAGCGCGATGTGATCGGAGTATTTGCTGATGATGTTGCGGACGCGCCAGGCATCCAAAAACTCATCTTCGCCTTCGCGAAGATGCAGAGTGATTTCGGTCCCGCGGTCGGCCTTCTCGATCTCAGCCAGGGTATATTCGCCCTCGCCCGCCGACTCCCAGAACACCCCTTCATCGGCGGCTGCGCCTGCAGCACGGGTGCGCACAGTGACTTTGTCCGCCACGATAAAGGCGGAGTAGAAACCGACACCGAACTGGCCGATCAGCTGGCTGTCTTTCGCCTGATCGGAGCCCAGAGATTCAAGGAAAGATTTGGTGCCCGATTTGGCGATAGTCCCGAGGTTCTCAATGACCTCGTCGCGACGCATACCGATACCGTTGTCGCTGAGCGTCAGGGTACGGTTGTCCTTATCCACAGAGAGACGCACGCGCAGTTCGCCATCACCTTCATAGAGGCTGGCGTCTGACAGCGCGCGGAAGCGCAGTTTGTCTGCCGCATCCGAGGCGTTGGAGATCAGCTCACGCAGGAAAATCTCTTTGTTTGAATAGAGAGAATGGATCATCAGGTGCAGAAGTTGTTTTACTTCCGACTGAAAGCCACGGGTCTCTTGTCCTTTCATGGTCATTGCTACCTCAACAAAACAGGTTGAACAAACGTTGAGGTTGATGTGGGGATGACAGGGAGATTTTCAAGCCGGTGTCTGTCACAACACCGGCAAGTGCTTAAAATTTAAACTTCTGGCGGCCCGCCAGTGAGTGGGACAGCGTGGTGCCGTCGACCATCTCCAGCTCACCGCCCACCGGCACGCCGTGCGCGATACGGCTGGCATCGACGCCATACTGGCCGCAGAGCTCCGCGATATAGTTGGCGGTCGCCTCCCCCTCCACCGTCGGATTGGTGGCGAGGATCACCTCCTGCAGCGGTTCGCTCTCCAGACGCTGCTCCAGACGATCCAGTCCGATGTCGGCCGGACCGATCCCGTCGAGCGGCGAAAGGTGGCCCATCAGCACAAAGTAGCGCCCGCCAAACTGGCCGGTCTGCTCAATGGCATGAATGTCTGCCGGGCTTTCCACCACGCAGATCTGACCATTCTGCTGACGCCGTGGATTGGCGCAGATGGTGCAGATTTCCTGCTCGGTAAAGGTGCGGCAATCGGCACAGTGCCCAATCTCCGACATCGCCCGGGTCAGCGCCTGGGCCAGCCGCATACCGCCACTGCGGTCACGCTGCAGCAGCTGAAAAGCCATGCGCTGCGCCGACTTCGGCCCAACGCCGGGCAGGCAGCGCAGCGACTCCATCAATGCTTCAAGCAGTGGGCTGGTTTGCATCAGAACGGCATCTTAAAGCCTGGTGGCAGCTGCATGCCTGAGGAAACAGATGCCATTTTCTCTTTCTGGGTTTCATCAATGCGACGTGCCGCATCGTTGAACGCAGCCGCGATAAGATCTTCCAGCATCTCTTTGTCATCTTCCAGCAGGCTCGGATCGACTTCTACGCGACGGCAGTTGTGCGCGCCGTTAATGGTTACTTTGACCAGGCCCGCACCGGATTCACCGGTGACTTCAATTGCGGCAATCTCTTCCTGAGCCTTGGCCATTTTTTCCTGCATCTGCTGGGCCTGTTTCATCAGGTTGCCCAATCCGCCTTTACCACCAAACATAGTTTTCTCTCTCAGCTGAGGCTGCAGCGCTATCGTTGAAATAGCCGCAGCGTGTCTAAACAGGTCGGATACTCTCCTCATCCAGGTCAGCATCAAAAAAGCGCTGTAACGTCTGAATGTGGGTATCACAGGTGATCGACTGACGCGCCTGCGCCAGTTTCTCTTCGTAAATGGCCTGACGCCACTCCAGTGGCGTCAACACCGATGAATTATCGTCTTCAACTACCGAGAGTTCAACTCTCTGCCCGGCACGCTGACTCAGCGCCTCGCTTAAGACCTGCTGCGCCGAGGGGGAATTGAGGTGACGCTGACTGCTGCGCAGATGCAGGCAGACGCCGGTTTCGGTAACCTCTTTCCAGGCATTGAGCGCCAGCTGCTGCACCAGTTTCGGCAGCGGCAGCGTGGGAATCTCTGCAGCCCACGGGTCGCGCGCCTGCGCTTCTTCCGCCAGCCGCGCCGCCAGCTCAGGGGTTTTCTCATGCTCCAGCGCAGAACGCAAGGCCTTTGGCGTCGCCACCGGCTCTGCCACTTCCACTGGCTGATTCACCGCTTTCCAGCGGTAGGCCTCCTCTTTTACCGGGGCGGCCGGTTCGCGATCGCGGATACGCTGCTGGCTGCGCTCGGTAACCGAGGCCAGCCGCTCCAGCGCGGAGTTGGCCGGCCGCGCACCTGGCGCCGCCGGCTCACTCTTTTTTGGTTTGTTCGCTCCCTGACGCAGCAACTGCGTGCGCGCCTGCAGGAGCTGACTGGTGGAACTGGAAAACGCCGAATCAGAGGCCGCCTCCGGCGGCGGCGCATCCGGTGGTGGCGTACTGTCCGGAGCCGGGTCGGGCGCGGCCATCTGCGGCTGCGCAGCGACCTGTCGCGGCGCTGGCTGAGGCGCTGGCTGTCGGGCTGCCGGTGAGGCGCCCGGCGATGACGGCGTGGCGGCGCGCGCAGCCGGCGCCGATGCCGCCGGGGAAGCGGCGGTTTCTGCCGCCGCGCCAGGCGCAACGGGCGACATCTGCTGGGTCAGCGCAGGACGCGCAATGGGTTCTGCCACCGCCGCTTTGGGATGAAACGCCAGCGCACGCAGCAATGTCATCTCAACCCCCATGCGACGATCGGGCGCAATCGGCAGATCTTTGCGGCCCATTAGCAGGGTCTGATAATAGAGTTGCAGATCGGCAGGTGGCACGACGCGCGCCAGCTCACGCAGGCGTATCGCGTTGCTCTCATCATCGTCGTTGAGTGAGGCCGGCAGCAGCTGCACCATCGCAATCTGGTGCAGCAGGCGCAGCATCTCAATCAGCAGCGCTTCCCACTCCACGCCGCGTGACGCGGCCTGACTCAGCAGACTCATCACCTGCTGACCGTCGCCGTCTACCAGCGCCTCCAGCAGGCCCAGCGGCTGTTCATCGTCCAGCGTGCCTAGCATGACGCTGACGGTGCTGCTGGTTACTTTACCCTGCCCCATAGCAATCGCCTGGTCGGTGAGGCTCAGCGCATCGCGCATACTGCCATCTGCGGCGCGGGCCAGCTGCTGCAGTGCACGGGTTTCGCTTTCAATCTCTTCCTGCCTGAGGACATGCTCAAGCTGCTGACGAATCTGGTCAACATCAAGCGCTTTGAGGTGGAACTGCAGGCAGCGCGAAAGAATCGTCACGGGCAGCTTCTGCGGATCGGTGGTCGCCAGCAGGAATTTGACGTGCGCAGGCGGCTCTTCCAGCGTCTTTAACAGCGCATTGAAGCTGTGACGTGAGAGCATGTGCACTTCATCGATCAGATAGACTTTGAAGCGGCCGCGCGCCGGGGCGTACTGCACGTTGTCGAGCAGGTCGCGGGTATCTTCAACTTTAGTGCGTGAGGCGGCATCGATCTCGATCAGATCGACAAAGCGGCCCTGCTCAATTTCACGGCAGTTATCACATACGCCACAGGGGGTGGCGGTGATGCCCGTTTCGCAGTTAAGGCCTTTGGCCAGCAGACGCGCAATCGTGGTCTTCCCGACGCCGCGGGTGCCGGAGAAGAGATAAGCATGATGGATGCGTCCCAGAGACAATCCATTCGCCAGCGCCGTCAGAACATGTTCCTGACCGACAACATCAGCAAAAGCCTGGGGACGCCATTTTCGCGCAAGTACCTGATAGCTCATGTGGATTCGACGAAGTTGGATGGAAAGATGAGCGCAGACGCTCTGCAACCCCTGTATAAGATTGCAGTAGTCTATCAGCTACGCTTTTCGCTGGCACTCGTTATCTTGATGCCGGGGCGTGACGGCCTCGCCGGGTCGCAAGGCCGAAAAAATGGCTTAGTGGCCGGGGAAGTTGACCAGGCTGTAGCTCTCGACGCCCAGGGCCTCAAGGCGGGATTCACCGGTCAGGTCGAACAGATTAATGATGAAAGCCGCATCGTTGACTTCACCGCCAGCGCGACGAATCAGCTTAACGGTCGCTTCGATCGTTCCGCCGGTCGCCAGCAGGTCATCCACTACCAGCACCACGTCGCCTGGCTGGATAGCATCTTTGTGCAGTTCCAGCGTGTCGGTGCCATATTCCAGCTCATAGGATTCGCTCCAGACCGCGCGAGGCAGTTTACCCGGCTTACGTACCGGGACAAAACCCACTCCCAGACCTAATGCGACCGGAGCACCAAACAGGAAACCGCGTGCTTCGGTGCCCACGACTTTGGTGATGCCCTTGTTACGGTAGCGCTCAACCAGCAGCGAAATCGACGCGGCATAGGCGTGGGGATCTTCCAGCAGACTGGTGACATCGCGGAACAGGATGCCTGGTTTAGGATAATCGGGAATACTTTTGATGCTGTTTTCAATCAATTCAAGCTGCTGCGCAGTGTCGGTCATAATGATACGCCTGGTAAAAAATTCTGTTTCGCGCAGCTTCAAAAGCGCTAATACCTGATAAAAGGCTCAGCGGAGGTTAATTCACAAAGGGAAGCCACGCATGAAGACGCCCAAATCTAAGCAAATGACCGGCTAAATGCAACTTTATCGCGGCGGTTGCGGTGCGTCCGCTGCTTCTGCCACCACCGGAATGCGCCACATAAACAGCAGCAGCGCCGCCAGCATGATCAGCAGCATAATGCGCACCCAGAACTGATGAACCAGAAACAAAGAGAGGCTGAAGGTCGCGACGATCAGGCAGATTGCGCGCACTTTGGCTCCCGGCGGCATCGCGCGGTAGTGTTGCCAGTGGCGCAGATAGCGGCCAAAGGGTGATTTCCACAGCAGCCAGTGGTGAAAACGCGGCGATGACCGGGCAAAACACCAGGCAGCCAGCAGCATAAATGGCGTAGTTGGTAATAAAGGTAATACAATGCCCAGCGTTCCCAGCACAATCGCCAGCCAGCCGAGGGTCAATAACAGAATGCGTTGCATGAATGCTGTCCACCTCACCGCTCATCAGCTCACGTTAACACATCAGAGCGTCATGCCATGAGTGCGAGTGTGACGCAGGCGCGTCTGGAGCACCTTCTGATCGCTCTGCGCCAGGAAATTGCACGTCATCCCGATGGTGCCTGCCGTCAGCCACGTTTTGACGCTCAGCTGTTCCGCACCAAAGGCACGCGTCTGGCTGACTACCTGCAGGAAGTCGAGGAGAATGTCGCCCGGCTGCGCGACGCCAGCCACGATCTGGCCCGCAGCGCCTGGCTGGCAGAACGGCTGGTCGATCAGATTGCTGCCCTGCAGCGCGAAGCAATGACTCAGCAGCTGCGCCTCCATCGCGAACAGCCCGTGCGTGAACCGCGTTCCTCCAGATATCAGGAGTACCGTGAGTTTGAGCGCCGGCTGCTGGCGATGATCGCGCAGCGGGAGGCGCGACTGGCGCAGGCGGAAACCCTGGCTGTTCAGCAGCAGCTGAAACAGGATCTGGAGACGCTGGAGGGCCGGCTGGCCCGCTGTCGCCAGGCGATTCGCGCTGTTGAGTGGGCCGCCTCGCTGCGTGGCCACGAGCGGGACGAATAAAACGCAGCGTAACAAAAGCACTTCTATACTGGGTGTAATTCTGCGTGGAGAAGAACGATGGGTTTACTGACCTGGCTAATGGCGGGGCTGCTGCTGGGCTGGCTGAAACGGCTGCTTATGCCGGGACGACCCGGCGGTCTGGTCGCCACCCTGACGCTGTCGATGATCGGCGCGCTGCTGGGCGGCTATATCGCCACTTATTTTGAGCTGGGCAGCCTGGCAACACTGCACGCTGGCGCACTGGGCATGGCGGTCCTTGGCGCCCTGCTGATGCTGCTGGTCGTGGCCCGATTACGTATTTAGGAGAAGCGATGTCCCTGGAAAATGCCCCTGATGACGTCAAACTGGCCGTTGATCTGATTCAGCTCCTGGAAGAGCATCAACTGCCGGTAGAGACGGTGCTCTCCGCGCTGGCAATGGTACAGCGCGATTATGAGAACAAGCGCGACCGCCAGTCGGTTTAGTGACGGGCGGTCAGCGTCGGGCTGAGACGAAGCATATCGATAACGGCATTGACCAGCGCTGGCGCGTCCGCAGCCAGATCAAAGCTCTCTGGCGCAAACAACCAGCTCTCCATCATCCCGTTAACATAACCGCGGAGGATTAGTGCGGCCTGACGTGTGCTGAGCGTGTCCGGCAGTTGGCCTGCCTCAATACACTGGCGCAGGACATCTTCGATTTTGTCATAGCATTCCAGCAGTAAACTTTGTTGCATGTTCTTCAGCGCTGACATTTCACCCACAAATTCGCATTTGTGGAAAATGATCTCCATCAGAGCCCGACGCTGAGGATCCTTTGCTGTCGCATCAAAGATATAGACCAGCATTGCGCGCAACACAGAGAGTGGATCCCCCGGGTATTTTGTCTGATACTCAAGTTCCACATCGTCCAGACCAGCATCACAACGAAGCCATATTTCGTGTAATACATCGGCTTTATTTTTAAAGTGCCAGTAGATTGCGCCTCGGGTGACGCTGGCTGCGGTTGCAATGTCTGCCAGAGAGGTGGCTGAGACGCCCTGTTGTGAAAACAGGACGATAGCGGCATCGAGAATTTGATGCCGCGTTTCAAGTGCTTGCGCTTTGGTTTTTCGTGCCATAGGGGGCTTTTTTTACAAACAGGTAAGTTTACATACATTTGTGAATGTATGTACCATAGCATGACCTGCGACTTGACACAGCAATGGGTTTCCAGTTTGTGATCCATTAACCAATTGATACCGGACACTAGAGGTTTATTTATGAATAAAAACAGAGGATTATCGCCTCTGGCGGCCGCCCTGATGCTATCAGGCAGCTTTTTATTAACAGGATGTGACAACAATAAATCCGACCAGGCCGCCCAGCAGCAGCAACCGCCAGCCGTGGGTGTGGTGACACTGAAAACTGAACCCCTCAAGATTTCAACTGAACTACCTGGCCGCACCTCGGCATACCGTGTGGCTGAAGTCCGTCCGCAGGTGTCCGGTATCATTCTGAAGCGTAATTTTGTTGAAGGCAGCGATATTAAAGCTGGCCAGTCTCTCTATCAGATCGATCCTGCGACCTATCAGGCCGCCTACGACAGTGCCAAAGGCGACTTAACCCAGGCGCAGGCGAATGCCCGTATCGCACAACTGACCGTTAAGCGTTACAAACCGCTGCTGGGCACGAAATATATCAGTCAGCAGGATTACGACACCGCCGTGGCGACCGCTGCACAAAACGATGCCGCCGTTCAGGTTGCCAAAGCCAACGTGGAAACGGCACGCATTAACCTGGCCTATACTCGCGTGACCTCCCCTATCAGCGGCCGTATCGGCAAATCGTCAGTCACGGAAGGTGCGCTGGTACAGAGCGCCCAGACCACCGCGCTGGCGACGGTTCAGCAACTGGATCCGATGTATGTCGATGTCACACAGTCGAGCGAAGATTTTATGCGCCTGCGTTCAGAGCTGGAGTCAGGTCAGCTGAAGCAGAACGACGGCAAAGCTAACGTCACCCTGCTGATGCAGGATGGCAGCAGCTATGCGCAGACGGGTACCCTGGAGTTTTCCGACGTGACCGTTGATGAAACCACCGGTTCTATCACGCTGCGCGCCATCGTGCCAAATCCGAACCATACCCTGTTACCGGGAATGTTTGTCCGTGCGCGCCTGGATGAAGGCACCAACCCGAATGCACTGCTGGTGCCACAGCAGGCGGTTACCCGTACCCCAACCGGTCAGGCCACTGTGATGGTCGTGGGTGCGGATAATAAAGTGGAATCACGTCCGGTCACCACCTCGCAGGCGATTGGCGACAAGTGGTTAGTCACGGGCGGTGTAAAAGCGGGCGAGCGCGTGATCAGCACGGGTCTGCAGCGTGCCAAACCTGGCGCACAGGTTACTCCACAAGAAGTCTCAGACGATGCGAAAGCGGCACCCGATGCAAAGCCGCAGTCTGACAAGTCATCGTCATAACAGGAGCCGTTGATTCATGGCTAAGTTCTTTATCGATCGCCCCATCTTTGCGTGGGTGCTCGCCATCATCATCATGCTGGTCGGTGCGCTATCGATTCTCAAACTTCCGATCGAGCAATATCCGAATGTTGCGCCGCCGGCGATTGAGATTCAGGCTTCTTACCCGGGTGCGGATGCGAAAACGTTACAGGACTCGGTGACCCAGGTCATTGAGCAGAACATGAACGGTATCGATGGACTGATGTATATGTCCTCGAGCAGCGACTCCTCTGGTACGCTGACCCTGACGCTCTCGTTTGAGTCAGGCACCGATGCGGACATCGCGCAGGTTCAGGTGCAGAACAAACTGCAGCTGGCGACGCCGCTGCTGCCGCAGGAAGTTCAGCAACAGGGGATTCAGGTTAAAAAATCCTCCAGCAGCTTCCTGATGGTGGCCGGTTTCATCAGCGACGACGACAATATGACGCAGAACGATATTTCTGACTATATTTCGTCGACCATCAAGGATCCGCTGAGCCGTACCAAGGGCGTGGGTGACACCCAGGTCTTCGGTGCGCAGTATGCTATGCGCATCTGGATGGATCCGCACAAGCTGAACAACTACAACCTGACGCCGGTTGACGTGATCAGCGCGCTGAACACCCAGAACACCCAGGTCGCTGCCGGTCAGTTAGGCGGTACGCCACCGGTTCCGGGCCAGCAGCTTAACGCGTCGATCATTGCGCAAACCCGTCTGACCTCGACCGATGAGTTCGGCAAAATCCTGCTCAAGGTCAATGAGGATGGTTCTCAGGTTCGCCTGCGTGATGTCGCTAAGATCGAACTGGGTGCGGAAAACTACGAGATCATCGCCCGCTACAACGGCAAGCCTGCTTCCGGTATCGGTATCAAGCTGGCTACCGGTGCGAATGCGCTGGATACCGCCAATGCGGTGAAAGCGGAACTGGCCAAAATGCAGTCGACCTTCCCGGCCGGGATGAAAGTGGTCTATCCGTATGACACCACACCGTTTGTAAAAATCTCGATTTTCGAAGTCGTGAAAACGCTGATTGAAGCGATCGTGCTGGTGTTCCTGGTCATGTACCTCTTCCTGCAGAACTTCCGCGCAACGCTCATTCCGACTATCGCCGTGCCAGTGGTCCTGCTGGGAACATTCGCCGTTATTAATGCCTTTGGGTACTCGATAAACACCCTGACGATGTTCGGTATGGTGCTGGCAATCGGTCTGCTGGTGGATGACGCCATCGTCGTGGTTGAAAACGTTGAGCGCGTGATGGCCGAAGAGGGCCTGCCGCCAAAAGAGGCGACCAAACGTTCCATGGAGCAGATCCAGGGCGCGCTGGTCGGTATCGCGCTGGTGCTGGCCGCCGTGTTCATTCCCATGGCGTTCTTTGGTGGATCGACCGGCGTGATTTATCGTCAGTTCTCCATCACCATTGTATCTGCTATGGCCCTGTCGGTACTGGTCGCCTTTATTCTGACGCCAGCACTCTGCGCCACCATGCTGAAGCCGATTGAAAAAGGCGAGCACGGCAAAACCACCGGTTTCTTCGGCTGGTTCAACCGCATGTTCGACAAAAGCACCAACCACTATGTGGACAGCGTGGGCCACATGATCCGCAGTACCGGTCGCTATATGCTGATCTATCTGCTGATCGTGGTCGGTATGGCGTTTCTGTTTATGCGACTGCCCTCCTCCTTCTTACCGGAAGAGGACCAGGGTCTGCTGCTGGCTCAGGCGCAGCTGCCTGCCGGTGCAACCCAGGAGCGTACCCAGAAGGTTCTGGATCAGGTTACCGACTACTTCCTGACAAAGGAGAAGGATTCGGTTAAATCCGTGTTTACCGTTAACGGCTTCGGCTTTGCCGGTCGCGGACAGAACACCGGTATCGCCTTTGTCAGTCTCAAACCCTGGGATGAGCGTACCAGCAGCGATATGAAAGTACCGGCGATTGCGGGCCGTGCCATGCAGGCACTGGGCGCGATCAAAGATGCGATGGTCATTCCGTTCAACCTGCCCGCGATTATCGAACTGGGGAACGCCACCGGCTTCGACTTCGAGCTGATCGATCAGAACAACCTCGGTCACGAAAAGCTGACGGAAGCGCGTAATCAGCTGTTCGGCATGATTGCCCAGCATCCTGATACGCTGGTGGGTGTGCGTCCGAACGGGCTGGAAGATACCCCGCAGTACAAGCTGACGATCGATCAGGAGAAAGCGCAGGCGCTGGGCGTATCACTGAGTGATATCAACACCACGCTGGCAGCCTCCTGGGGCGGCTCATACGTTAACGACTTCATCGACCGGGGTCGTGTGAAGAAAGTGTACGTGATGGGTAAAGCGGACTCGCGTATGTTGCCGGACGACATTGGCAAGTGGTACGTGCGAAACAGCAGCGGAACCATGGTGCCGTTCTCGGCCTTCTCAACCGCGAAGTGGCAGTATGGTTCGCCACGCCTTGAGCGTTACAACGGCCTGCCGGCAATGGAGATCCTGGGCCAGGCTGCACCAGGCAAGAGTTCGGGTGCGGCGATGGACCTGATGGAAGAGCTGGCAGCGAAACTGCCTGCGGGTATCGGGTATGACTGGACTGGTATGTCCTACCAGGAACGTCTGTCGGGCAACCAGGCCCCTGCTCTCTACGCCATCTCACTGATTGTGGTCTTCCTCTGTCTCGCCGCCCTGTATGAGAGCTGGTCGATTCCGTTCTCGGTTATGCTGGTGGTGCCACTTGGGGTGATTGGTGCACTGATCTTTACCACGCTGCGTGGCTTAAGCAATGACGTCTACTTCGTGGTGGGATTACTGACAACCATCGGTCTCTCGACCAAGAACGCCATCCTTATCGTCGAGTTCGCGAAAGATTTGATGGATAAAGAGGGCAAAGGGCTGATTGAAGCGGCGCTGGAGGCATGCCGTATGCGTCTGCGTCCTATCCTGATGACGTCACTGGCGTTCATTCTCGGGGTGCTGCCGCTGGCGATCAGTACCGGAGCCGGTTCCGGTTCGCAGAACGCAGTGGGTACCGGTGTTATCGGGGGCATGGTCACCGCAACGCTGTTGGCGATCTTCTTCGTGCCGGTATTCTTCGTGGTGGTCCGCCGCCGCTTCGGTAAGAAAAAAGATAACGCAGCAAAAAATCATCCGGTCACCGCTGACCAGACACACTAAGCTGTAACGAACAGAAGGCCGCGCAAGCGGCCTTTTTTTTGCCTGCGATTTTCCTTTCACCTGCGGCCTCTGCGTGTCGCGGCGTTATCCTCCCCCCTCGCTTTATGCTTTCCGGACACACCGATCGTTGCAATTCCGGGCGGTCTGCTGCATACTAAATGTTATAGTATAACATTACATTTGAGATCATTATGAAAGCGAATATTCATCCTCACTATCGTCCGGTGGTCTTCCACGACACGTCAGCTGACGTCTGGTTCAAAATTGGATCGACGATTAAAACCGACCGTACCGTGGAGTTTGAAGGCGAAACCCTGCCCTACGTCACCCTGGATGTGTCGTCGGCCTCACACGTTTTCTACACCGGTAAACAGAAAGATTTCGCCAAAGAGGGCAGCACCGCACGCTTTAACCAGCGTTTCGGGACTTTCCTGGGCGCAAAAAGGAGGTAAGTCATGCAGGTTGTCAGCTCACTGCGCGCCGCTAAAAATCGCCATCGCGATTGCAAAGTCGTGCGCAGGAAAGGACGTGTTTACGTTATCTGTAAAACTAATCCACGTTTCAAAGCGGTGCAGGGAAGAAAAAAAGACGCTAGTGTGTGTCGTGATGACTGGCCGGGCTTGCCCGGCCTTTTTTATGCTTACTGCATGCTCTTCAGCATCGCATTGACGTTATGTTTAAAGGCGGCCTGATAGGTCGCCGCCGGACCCGAGGCCGTGGACAGGGCTTCCGGATAGAGCTCGCCTCCCGGCTCCGCGCCGGTAGCACTGGCGATCTGCCTGACCAGACGCGGGTCGGTCTGGTTCTCAATAAAATAGCGGGTAATGTGCTGCTGCTTTAGCTGGGTGATTAAGCCGCCTACGTTGCTGGCGCTCGCTTCTGCTTCCGTAGAGAAGCCCACCGGGGCCAGGAACGTTACGCCATAGCGCTGCCCGAAGTAACCAAACGCATCGTGGCTGGTCAGCACTTTCCGTTTATCGGCCGGTATGCGATCAAAGGCAGTTTTCGCCCAGCGATCCAGCGCCTGCAGCTGCTCGATGTAGTTCTGTCCGCGCTGACGGATGGCCGGTGCATCTTCAGGGTCCGCTTTGACCAGCGCATTCATCACGTTGGTCGCGTAGATCACGCCGTTCAGCATACTGTTCCAGGCGTGCGGATCGGTGATGGTTTTGCCCTCATCCTCCATACTGCGGGTGGTAACGCCTGCTGACGCGACAACGGGCTGGCCGCGATAGCCTGAGGCGGTGACCAGCCGTTCCATCCATCCTTCCAGGCCCAGACCGCTGACAAACACCAGATCGGCCTTCGCCAGCGCCTCGCTGTCCTGCGGTGTCGGTTCAAAAGTGTGAGGATCGCCATTCGGCCCCACCAGACTTTTTACTTTCACATGATCGCCGCCCACCTGCTTAACGATATCGCCCAGTACAGTGAAGCTGGCAACGACATCCACCGTTTTTGCCATTGTCACAGGCGCGGTAAACAGCGCAGCGAGCGCCAGCGTCACGGGTAATTTTTTCATAGTGTCCTCTTATTGTTAATGACGGCGTAAAATTCCGCCGCACGGCCCTGTCAGAATGGAAAGAAAAAAGAGCATGGCGGCGCTCAGCACCACTGCGGGTCCGGCTGGCAGAGAGAAGTGCCAGGAGAGCATCAGGCCTGTCAGCGCCGACATCATCGCCATCCCCATCGCGATAAGCAGCATGACGGCCAGATGGCGACTCCAGAAACGAGCGCTGGCGGCGGGCAGCATCATCAATCCCACCGACATCAGGGTGCCCAGCACCTGAAAACCGGCCACCAGATTCAGCACCACCAGCATTAAAAACAGACCATGAACCAGCGGGGCGCTCCATTTTCCCTGTGCCCGCAGGAAATCACTGTCAAAGGCGTCAATCACCAGTGGCCGGTAGATGACAGCCAGCATAATCAGCGTAAACGCCGCGATCCCCCCACCAGCAGCAGGGCCGCGTTATCCACTGCCAGCAGCGAACCAAAGAGCACATGCAGCAGATCCACGCCTGAGCCACGCAGGGAAACCAGCGTTACGCCCAGCGCCAGCGAACCCAGGTAGAACCCGGCAAAGCTGGCATCCTCTTTCAGCGGCGTATAGCGACTGACCGCGCCAGAGAGCAGCGCCACAGCTAAACCCGCAATCAGCCCCCCCACGCCCATAGCGACCAGTGACAGGCCGGAAATCAGATAACCGATGGCGGCCCCGGGCAGCACTGCGTGAGATAAGGCGTCGCCGATCAGACTCATACGACGCAGTGAAAGAAACACGCCGAGCGGAGTGGCGCTGACAGCCAGTGCCAGGCAGGCGACCAGCGCACGGCGCATAAAACCGAACTCGATAAAAGGCTGTATCAGGATCACGTCGCCAGACTCCGCTGCACGGAAAAAGGCGAGCAGATTTCGCCAGCATCACCTTCATCCATAGACAGTACGCAGCTGAAATAGCGGGCCACCAGCGGACGATCGTGCAGAACCACCAGCAACGTGGTTCCCGCCCGCTGCTGCTGCTCCAGAATCGACATCAGGAGTGTTACCGTCTGGCTGTCGATGCCGTTAAATGGCTCATCCAGCAGCCAGAGCGCGCTGCGCTGCAGCATCAGCCGGGCAAACAGCACACGCTGAAGCTGGCCGCCTGACAGGGTTGCGGGCTGCGCCCCGGCGAAATCGCGCATCTGCACCGCCTCCAGCACCTGCCAGATTTCCCGGCGCAGCATCCGGTTAATACCGCCGAACCAGCCGCAGCGAGGCCAGCAGCCCATCGAGACCAGTTCAAATACCGTCAGAGGAAAACGGGTTTCCAGTTCGGTACGCTGCGGCAACCAGCCGATATCCCGCCGCGCAACCTGCAGTTCGCAGCGTCCCGCTATCGGCGGCAACAGACCTGCAATGGTCTTAAGCAGCGTCGATTTGCCGCTACCGTTCGCGCCGACCAGCGCGGTCATTGAGCCAGCGATGAGCTGGCCGTTCAGGGCCGGGGTAACGGCCTCACCCTGGTAGCCAGCCCGCAGCGAATCAAACCGGATCATGCGCTAATCCCCCATTTCATCGCCACGGCAAGCAACGCGATGATGAGCAGTGCAACAGCCAGCCGCCCGCCCAGTGACATAAGTAATCCGCTCTGACGCATCAGTTCACCAATATGTTATAACATAACAACTAACATACCCGATGCGGCGTGGAGTTAAACGGGAGAATGTGTATCAAAAGATAAACAGGCAGGCGATAGCAGGCGGGCCCGAACAGAGGAAACGTGCTCAGCCAGGCTGACCCTGTTTGTAAACTGACGCTTTTGTGCTTTGCAGACTTGCAAACCCGTTGCAGAAAACCAATGATAGGTTATTAATGGTCTGAAGCGAACCGGATATGCTGTCACGCATCGAATGTAATATTGTCGCAGGCGAAACGGACTGCGCAAAAATAGCTGAAGTTGTTCAGCGGAATATTCTCAAAATAACCGATCTCCTGGTGGGAGATTTACGCTGGTATTCACAAAACGCCCGTTTCGTTCCGGGTAGTTTAAAAATTATTTCTGTTGAATACCGGGATCTGAATAGTTTTAAATTACTTTACGATTTTGACTGGAATTTATTTAGTCCCTGCCAGGATCTGAATGAAACAGTGACACAGTCGGAACAGGTTAACTTTCACATCAGGCCCGGTGCACTTGAGTTTGATGTGATCGACAATCAGCAACCCTCCCCTGGCGATGAATTGTAATATTTAGTAATGGAGGTGAGCAGAACTAATGGTTTTACACTATCTTTAAGATGTCCCGTTTAATAACTGCCCCGATAATCGCTTCCTGGCCGCGTTATCCTATCTCGCCGCCCTGCGGCAACTGTGCTAGCTATGGAGGGGAAAAAGATGGACGAATACTCACCGAAACGGCATGATATTGCGCAGCTTAAATACCTGTGTGAGAGTCTGTTTGACGACAGCATGGCATCATTAACTGACAGTCATCATGGCTGGGTAAATGACCCTACTTCCGAAAGCAATCTGCAGCTTAATGATTTGATTGAGCATATTGCCTCTTTCACCATGAATTACAAAATCAAGCACGTTGAAGATGAAGCGCTGATTTCGCAAATCGATGAATATCTTGACGATACTTTTATGCTATTCAGCAACTATAGTGTGACAGGTCCGGATCTTCAGCGATGGCGACGTTCAGCGAAACGCTTATTTAATCTGTTCACTGAAGAGTGCGCTTTTCTCCAGCAACCGAGCCATTCGTTATAGTACTGAGATGAGAACGGTTTAATTATGAACAAAACCCTGACAAAAACCGATTATTTGATGCGACTGCGGCGCTGTCGCTCATTGGATACCCTGGAAAGGGTGATTGAAAAAAATAAGTATGAATTACCAGAAGATGAATTAGCCATATTCTATTCAGCGGCTGACCATCGTCTGGCAGAACTGACGATGAACAAGCTCTACGATAAGGTTCCGGGTTCAGTATGGAAATTTGTCCGTTAATCTAATCGTTTATTACTGATTTTTACCCCTGTTTAGTACCAGACATTCCTGCCTGCCGGCAAAGGATCGGCCCGGGCGGGTTTTGCCTGTCTGAGGTTCGGGGGCGCTTCTGAAGGGGATAAATGGTGGGGGCCCTGCCAGCTACATCCCGGCACACGCGTCACCTGCTGCGGCTGCTTCCTTCCGGATCTGACCGAGTTCACAAGCTAGCATTGCGGGAGAACCAACAGGGCCCCCATTGACAAGCCCTCTTTACGAGAGCGGGGGCATTATCTGGGAAGGAGGGGGCAATTGCAAGCGTAGTCGGGACAACCGTTGTTTTCTTGAACAACCCTCGCCGGAAAGCGTTCAGTGCCCCTTCTCCATGCTAAAATGAAGACTCTTTTTCCTGATGAAATAAGCAGATGGATCAGCCTGACACTTTCCAGCACCGCATCTGGCAGATTGTGGCCGCAATTCCGTATGGCCGCGTTGCCACCTATGGTGATGTCGCCCTGCTGGCCGGTTCGCCACGCGCGGCACGCCAGGTCGGCGGCGTGCTGAGCCGCCTGCCTGCAGATACCACCCTGCCCTGGCATCGCGTCGTTAACCGGCACGGCACCCTTTCACTGCAGGGGGATCGTCTGTTGCGTCAGCGGGATGCGCTGGCATCAGAAGGCATTGAGATAAGTGATAGCGGGCAGCTCGATCTGGCCACCTGGCGCTGGCAATTTTAGACAGAAAAAGGGGCGACAGTGTCGCCCCGAAAAACGCTTAAATGTGGGTGGGTGCCGGAACCGCAGCGGATGGCGTCACCATCGTCGGTGAGGTCGAAGGGACGGTGGTCGCAGCGCCTGGCTGAGTCGGCATCGCCATAGACGGAACCGGAACCAGCAGCAGCTCGGCTTTAGTGCCACCCTGATTGATCACTGGCTTCACACCTTCGGTGACAAAGGCCAGTTTGCCGTCGATGGCGATCGCTGCACTTAACAGAATACGGGCGTTGGGCTGAATGTCGGCCGGGTTAAACGGCAGAACAAACTGGAACGGCGCCTGTTTGCCCTCGGTGCGCACAACACGCTGTGACAGCACTTTTGACGGCGCATCGGCCATTGACGCATCAGACAGCGTCACGGTTAATACGGCATCCGGCGGCAGCGCAATGCGCTGGCGGATATAGATTGAGCCACTGACGTTCGGCTGCGCAATCGCCGTTGTCTGACCCGCCACGGCGGACCCCAGCGTCGGCGTTGGCACAGGTTTACTTTTATCGGCGCATCCCGCAACAGCAACCGCCATAACTACTCCACTAAACACATGCCTGAGTTTCATTGATGTCGTCTCCATTTGATCAAAATGATTATCGGCAGCGAATCCGGCTTACAGCGTTTCACTCGCCGTATGTCCTTAATGTTGGCACAAAAATGAGATTTTGCCTGGCACAGGTAAAGCCGAAAGTCTGATTGACGTTAACTGGTCCGATCTTTCACACTGAGCAGGTTACTACACTGAGGAATGCGCCATGAGTCAGGCACTGCAGAATCTGCTGAATTTATTGAATCTGGAAAAACTGGAAGAGGGTTTATATCGCGGCCAGAGCGAAGATCTGGGGCTGCGCCAGGTCTTTGGCGGTCAGGTAGTGGGTCAGGCGCTGTATGCTGCAAAGCAGACCGTCCCAGAAGATCGCACTGTTCACTCTTTTCACAGCTACTTTTTGCGGCCTGGCGACAGTCAGAAAGCGATTATTTACGATGTTGAAACGCTGCGCGATGGCAAAAGTTTCAGCGCACGCAGGGTCAGTGCCATTCAGAACGGGCAGCCGATTTTCTATATGACTGCCTCCTTCCAGTCACCGGAGCAGGGATTTGAACATCAGAATCCGATGCCACAGGTCGCGGGCCCCGAAAATCTGTTAACCGAGCAGGCGATGGCGCAAAAGATGGCTCATCTGCTGCCCGAAAAATTACGTGAAAAATTTATTGCCGAACGCCCGCTGGAGATTCGTCCGGTGCAGATCCATAACCCGCTGCGGGGACACGTGGATAAGCCTGAGCGTCAGGTCTGGATTCGGGCCACCGGGCCGCTGCCTGACGACCTGCGTATTCATCAGTATCTGCTCGGCTATGCCTCCGATCTTAACTTCCTGCCGGTTGCGCTGCAGCCGCACGGCAAAGGTTTTCTGGAGCCGGATATGCAGGTCGCGACGATCGACCACTCGATGTGGTTTCATCGCCCGTTCGACTTCACGGAATGGCTGCTCTACAGCGTGGTCAGCACCTCCGCGTCCGGCGCGCGCGGCTTCGTCCGCGGTGAGTTTTATAATCAGAAGGGTGTGCTGGTGGCATCAACCGTTCAGGAAGGCGTGATGCGCCAGCGCAGCGAATAAAAAAGGGGCGATTGCTCGCCCCTGACGCTTTTTACTGCCCGACGCTTACTGGTTGTAAGCGTTCTCGCCGTGGCTGTTCACATCCAGACCTTCGCGTTCATGCTCTTCCGGCACGCGCAGGCCGACTGTCAGATCCGCCAGCTTGAAGCCGATGAAGGCAACAACACCCGACCAGACAATGGTGATGCCCACGCTGAAGATCTGCACCCATACCTGATGGCCCATGGTCACGCCTTGTGCATAACCCACGCCGCCCAGTGAAGAGGAGGCGAACACACCGGTCAGGATACAACCTACGATACCGCACACGCCATGCACGCCGAACACATCGCAGGGATCGTCCACGCGCAGCCATTTTTTCAGGGTGGTCACACCCCACAGTCCCGCCAGACCACCGGCCAGGCCGATGATTAACGCGCCGCCGACGCCGACATAACCACAGGCTGGGGTAATCGCAACCAGTCCGGCAATAAAGCCTGAACAGGCACCCAGCAGTGAAGGTTTACCGCGCACCGCCCACTCGCCAAAGGTCCATGACAGCACGGCACCTGCGGTTGCAACAACGGTATTCAGGAAGGCCAGCGCCGCAATTTCATTCGCTGCAGACGCGGAACCGGCGTTGAAGCCGAACCAGCCGACATAGAGAATGGCCGTTCCGGTAAAGACCATCGGCAGGTTGTGCGGTTTAAAAGCTTCTTTACCAAAACCGGCACGTTTGCCTACCAGGTAAGCGCCCACCAGGCCTGCCACTGCGGCGTTGATGTGTACAACGGTCCCGCCAGCAAAGTCCAGTGCGCCATCCTGAGCCAGGAAACCGCCCGCCCAGACCATGTGTGCGATAGGCAGATAAGAGAGCGTCAGCCAGACGCCGACAAAAATCAGCACGGCAGAGAAGCGGATACGCTCGGCGATGGCACCCACAATCAGCCCCACGGTGATACAGGCAAAGGACGCCTGGAACGCTACGTGGATATACTGATAGAAACTGCCCATCACGGCGGTAAGCTGAATGTTTTTCAGCATCGCCCAGCCAAAGCCGCCGAAAAAGGCGTTGCCTTCGCTGAAGGCCAGCGAGTAGCCATAGACCACCCACAGCACACAGACCAGCGAGAAGGTGACCGCCACCTGAGTCAGCATCGACAGCACGTTTTTGCCGCGAATCAGGCCGCCATAAAAGAGTGCAATACCTGGAATTGACATAAACAGCACCAGCGCGGTGCAAATCATCATAAATGCGTTATCAGCCTTGTCCGCAACGGCAGGCGCGGCCATCGCGAGTGAGGGTAACAGTGCCAGGCTGGTGAGGCCCAACTTCACTAACATTTTATTCATTTTTATCTCATCCCATCACAGTACTGAGTCGTAATTACAGAGCGGCTTCGTCGGTTTCGCCGGTACGAATACGGATAACGCGCTGCAGTTCAGCCACGAAAATTTTACCGTCGCCAATTTTGCCGGTGTACGCTGCCTTACTGATGACATCCACCACTTCGTCTAACTGGTCGTCGGCAATCGCGATATCAATCTTGACCTTGGGCAGAAAGTTCACGCTGTACTCTGCGCCGCGATAAAGCTCTGCATGGCCTTTCTGACGACCAAATCCTTTCACTTCGGAGACGGTCAGCCCCTGAATGCCGATAGAGGATAAAGCTTCACGTACATCCTCCAGCTTGAATGGCTTAATTACGACGGTAACCAGCTTCATTGGATCCCCTCCAGCAAGTAAATAGATAACGTTTACGGACACGCAGGGATATAAGCAAAGCCTGTGCCAGAGTGTAAAACCAGCATAAATCAGTGAGTCAGACGCGACGCGGCAAGGGATGGATTGGTGTGCCGCCTGATCAGGCGCGCGGTATGACGGGGATCACAATCGAAGAATGCACTCCTTTGGTGCTTCAGGCGTCAAAGGAGTGCATTTATACAGATTATTCTGATAAAAGTGCGCAAAAAAGGTGCAACTTAGCTTTCAGCAGTCGCCACCGCGCCCGACGCCAGTTCATCACCCGCCTGCTGAAGCTGATACATCTGCCAGTAACGGCCCTGCATCGCCAGCAGTTGCTGATGGGTGCCCTGCTCCACGACATGACCGCGGTGCAGTACCAGAATCTTATCTGCCTCGATAATCGTTGAGAGACGATGCGCAATCACCACCAGCGTGCTGTGCTGGCGCAGCGTTGTCAGCGTCTGCTGAATGGCCTGTTCCGTTCCGGAGTCGATATTGGCCGTTGCCTCGTCCAGAATCAGAATCTGTGGCAGGTCGACCAGCACCCGGGCCAGTGCCAGTAACTGCTTCTGGCCCACCGACAGGTTGTTGCCCTGCTCGCCCAGACGGGTATGAATTCCCTGAGGCAGCGCATGCGCCAGCGGAGCCAGCTGCACCTGCTCCAGCACACGCCAGACGGCCTCTTCGCTGATGTTACGCCCCAGACGCACGTTCGCCAGCAGCGTATCGGCGAGCACCACCGGATCCTGTTGTACCATGGCAATACCGTGACGCAGCACGGCGTGGCTCAGGTCGCCGATGGGGCGATTGTCAATCCGGATGGCGCCGGGCGTCACCGGGTAATAGCCCATCAGCAGATTCGCCAGGGTGCTTTTACCGCTGCCGGTATGTCCCACCAGCGCTACAAATTCCCGCGGTGCAACTTCCAGATTAATATCACTCAGCACGTTGCGGTTTTCGCGGTAGGCAAAGCTCAGCTGGTTCAGCGTAATGCGACCGGATGCCAGAGGCTGCGGGTCGGCACCATACTGCTGCTGAGCTGCATCCATCAGCTCAAAGATTCGCTCACCGGAAACCACCGCCTGCTGCAGCATCGACTGCTGCGTCGTCAGCTCAATAAGCGGCTCATTCAGCCGGCCCAGATAGGTAATAAAGGCGTAAAGTACTCCGACCTCAAACACGCCAGGTACGGAGAAGCTGAACAGAATCAGCAGTCCGCACAGCACCATGGCGGAGAAGAGACTCAGTAATGGACGCAACAGAAAGCCATCGAGACGCAGCGTTTCCATGCGCGCCAGATAGTGAGAACGGCTCGCTTCGCCCATCCGCTCACCAAATCTGGCCTGCTGACGGAACTGCTGGATCACACTCATGCCGCTGATAACTTCGTTAAAGCCATTGTTGATGTCGGCCAGATAACTACGGACCCGGCGGGCAATCGGTGTGCTGTAACGCTGATAGATAAACATCACCATCAGTACCAGCGGGAAGATCATCATCGCCACCAGCGCCATGCGCCAGTCAAGGCTGAACATCGCCACCATCATGGCACCGACCAGCGCAGCACTACGCAGTACGGTAGAGACCACGGTGACATAAAGATCGCGGATCACTTCGGTGTCATTGGTGACACGCGAAATAATCTGCCCGACCGGCTGGGTATCAAAGGCGCTCAGCGGCTGACACAGCGCCGCGTTCATCACATCACTGCGTAGCCGCTGTACCACGCCGATAGCGGCACGGTTAAACAGCAGCGCCTGCCAGTAATGCAGCGCGGCGGCCAGCAGCTGAAGCAGAATAAACCCCACCACCAGCCCCGCGACCAGCCCCCAGGGCATCTGATGTTTTGCCACCAGGTTATCAATAAAGTAGCTGACCAGCACCGGTCCGGTCACTTCGGCTGCGGCAGCGATCCACAGCATCCCGACTGCCAGCGACAGCGACTTTCGCCAGGGGCTGCCGTAGCTGAGCAGGCGCTTCAGGGTCGGCCACACGCGTGCGGACTTAGCCATGCGGCACTCCTTTTTCATTTTCATCATCATCCAGCGCGGCTTCCAGCTGCTGGTAACGGTACATATCGCGATACCATCCCGCCTGACTGGTCAGCGCGTCGTGGTCGCCACGCTGCGCCACGCGGCCCTGCTGCAGCACCAGAATCTCGCTGGCTTCCGTGAGGGCAGACAGGCGGTGGGCGCTGATAATCAGCGTGCGGCCCTGCCCCCAGATGCGCAGGTTGTGCAGGATTTCGTGTTCGGTCCGGCCATCCACTGCCGAAAGCGCATCATCCAGAATCAGGATTTCGGCATTCAGCAGCAGTGCGCGGGCGATCGACAGGCGCTGCTTCTGCCCGCCCGACAACATCACCCCACGCTCCCCGACCTCGGTTTCATAGCCCTGCGGCAGACGCAGGATATCGTCATGCACGCAGGCCAGCGTGGCGGCCCTTTCGAGCTCCTCGCGGGTGGCATCCGGTTTCCCCAGCGCAATGTTGTTTGCCACGCTGTCGGAGAAGAGGAACGGCGTCTGGCTGACGACGGCCAGACGGCTGCGCCAGCTGTCCAGCCGCAGCTGAGGCAGCGGGATCTGGTGATAGCGAATGTCCCCCTGCTGAATATCAAAGTGGCGCTGAATCAGGCTCAGCAGGGTGCTTTTGCCACTGCCGGTCGGGCCGCACAGCCCCAGCATCTCACCCGGTTTGAGCTGGAAGCTGACGTCGCTCAGCACCGGACCGGCGCTGGCCGGATAGTCAAAAGCGCGAATCGCAACCTGCAGCGTGCCGGGTTCAGCTGGCAGTGATCTGTCACCATCTTCTACGGCCGGCGCCTCCGCCAGCAGCGCGCCGATGCGGCTCCAGGCCGCGCTGCCGCGTTCGACAATGTTAAACATCCATGCCAGCGCCAGCATCGGCCAGATCATCAGGCCCAGGTACATCACAAAGCTGGTGAGCTGACCCAGGGTCATCTGATCATGCCAGACCAGCCAGCTGCCGCCGCCAATCGCCAGCAGGTTAGAGAAACCGATCGCGATATAGATGGTCGGGTCGAAACGGGCATCGACCCGCGCTACGCGCAGGTTCTTTTCACCCGTTTCGCGGGCGATATCAGAGAACTGCTGCGACTGATGCTGCTCAAGCCCGAAAGCTTTTATCATCCGGATACTGGTCAGACTCTCCTGCGTCTGATCGTTAAGGCTGGAAAAAGCGGCCTGCGCCAGCTTAAAGCGGTGATGCAGCTGATTGCCGTAGCGATGAATCACGAGTGCCATAATCGGCATTGGCACCAGCGCAAGCAGCGTCAGCTGCCAGCTAATCTGCGTGCTCATGACCAGCAGCACGACGCAGCCCATCACCAGCGAGTCGACCAGTGTCAGAACGCCCTCTCCGGCGGCAAACACCACCCGATCCACATCATTCGTCGCGCGGGCGATCAGATCGCCGGTGCGGTGACGCAGATAGAAAGCGGGTTGCTGACGACTCAGCTGGCGATAAAAATCTTCACGCAGCTCAACCGCCAGCTGATAGGAGGCGCCGAACAGCAGCACGCGCCAGACATAGCGCAGCAGATAGACCACCACGGCTGTCGCCAGCATGATCCCGATCCACATCATGATGCGGCCGGTGCTCATGTTGTCACGCGTTACGCCATCCACCACCACGCCGACCACATGCGGCGGCAGAAGCTGAAGGATCGCAATTACGATCAGCAGGATGACCGCGCCCAGATAGCGCCGCCACTCCCGCAGAAAATACCAACTTAATTGACTGAATAATCGCACAACGCTGTTCTCAATCTTGGGCCCTCAGGGGGCAACAGGTAAGGCCGTGGTGTATTTAATCTCTTCCATGGCAAAGCTGGAGGTGACATCAATCAGGCCAGGCACACCATTCACCAGTCGTTTGTAGAAGGCATCATAGCGTTTCATATCAGCCACCTGAATCCGCAGCAGGTAGTCATACTCTCCCGCCATCCGGTAAAAGGCCATCACCTCGGGCATGGCGCTCACTACCGAGACAAAAGTCTGATACCACTCGCGGCTGTGCTGCTGGGTTTTCACAAACATAAAGGCCGTCAGTGACAGTCCGATTTTATCCCCGTCCAGCAACGCCACGCGTGCGCGAATGATGCCATCATCTTCGAGCTTTTTCAGGCGCTTCCAGCAGGGAGTGGTGGTAAGGTTGACGGCCTCCGCCAGCGATTGCAGTGACAGCGTACAGTCATGCTGCAGCAGTGCCAGTAATTTCAGGTCAGTTTTATCTAACATTTGCGGCTCCGAGAGAATCATTTTCTCCACTGATGCGATTTTAGCGGCAATTATGCAATCTCTTTTTCCTGCACGTGCCATAAAATGGCCTCATCATTTTTTACCGGACGTCTGAGATGCACACCTGCTGGATTCGCCACGCTATCAACGAAATTAACGCTGACTTTCAACGATCGGCAGAAACGCATCTGATCCGTTTTGATCTGGCGGACTTTCCCGGCATCTGGTTTTATCTGAAAGATGAGAGCACCCATCCCAGCGGCAGCCTTAAGCATCGGCTGGCACGCTCACTGTTTCTCTACGGCCTCTCCAACGGCTGGATTAAACAGAATACGCCGATTATCGAAGCCTCGTCAGGCAGCACTGCCGTTTCTGAGGCGTACTTCGCAAGGCTGCTGGGACTGCCCTTTATTGCGGTGATGCCTGCCAGTACCGCGAAGCGTAAAATCGAGCAGATCACTTTTTATGGTGGTCAGTGCCACTTTGTGGAGGATCCCTGCCAGCTCTATGCGGAATCGGAACGGCTGGCGCGCGAGCTGAATGGCCACTTTATGGATCAGTTCACCTACGCGGAACGCGCCACCGACTGGCGCGGCAATAACAATATTGCGGAAAGCATTTTCCGTCAGATGCAGCATGAGCCCTACCCGATTCCCCATACGGTTATCATGAGTGCGGGCACCGGCGGCACCTCGGCCACGCTGGGCCGCTACATCCGCTATCAGGGGCTGGAAACGAAACTGCTGGTGGTCGATCCGCAACACTCTGTCTTTTTCGATTACTGGCAGCAGCGTGATGCCACGCTGACCAGCACGCGCGGCAGCCTGATCGAGGGCATTGGCCGTCCCCGGGTAGAGCCATCATTTATGCCGGACGTGATCGATGAAATGGTGAAAGTACCGGATGGCGCGACGCTGGCCGCGATGCTGAAGCTGGAAAGTATTCTGGGACGCAAACCTGGTGCTTCAACCGGCACCAACTTCTGGGGCATGATGCAGGTGGCAAAACGTTTACGGGCCGCGAACCAGCGTGGATCGCTGGTCACCCTGCTGTGCGACAGCGGCGAGCGCTATCCCGACACCTACTATCAGCCTGAGTGGGTAGCAAAACATATCGGCGATATCACGCCCTGGCAGCGCGAGCTGGCATAAAAAACCGGACATCCTGTCCGGTACACGGCAAACCTCAGCATTCGGGGGAATACGCGAGGTGGGGTGTTGCCAGCCAGTGGTTTAAGTAATGAGACACAGCCTGTGTCTCGCAACGACCAATTACCGGCAGATGCGGCAGTGCGGCTTTCAGCTGCGCCATCGCATTGCCCATGATGAAACCCTGTCCGGCCTGCGCCAGCATCTCGCGGTCGTTCATCGCATCGCCAAACGCCATACACTCCGCCATTGTCAGCGACAGATGATCACATAACTGACTCAGGGCGCTGCCTTTGTTGCAGCCTGCAGGCAGCACCTCCAGACAATCCACGGCGGAAAAACAGATGTTGGCCTGCTCGCCCAGCGCCGCATCCAGCTCAGCTTTCAGCGCGTGCAGGCGTGGGTGCTCGTCGATAAAGCAGATTTTCGTCACCTGATGCGCGGGCAGCGCTTTCAGATCGCAGAGCTGATAGCGGAACCCGCTCATCTGATGGGCATTAAGCAGTTCAGGCCGCGGGCGGTCGGTAAACCACCCCCGATCGTTGAAAATATGCATTGAGGCAGACGTTCTCCAGTGACCGTGAATTACTGCTTCCGCCACGGCAGCGGGCAGATCCTGCGCAGCAATCCGCTGACCGGACGGGTCATGGATACGGGTGCCGTTGCCGGTGATCAGCCACGCGGGCAGCGCCATTTTTTCACTTAACACCTGCATCTCCAGCAGGTGACGGCCCGTCGCGAGCACCAGATGAATGTTGCGCTGATGCAGCGCCTGCAGAGTGTCGAGCGTCTGCTGTCCCGGTTGATGATTCGGCAGTAACAGTGTGCCATCCATATCGAACGCCGCTAAACGCACCATGATTGATCTCCTGATGAAAGAGGAACTCCACTATTGCCTGTTAATTGCGGAACTAATAGTGAATACTTTGAAAAAAATGTTCCGGGTTTAGAATGCGCCAGCTTAACCGTCTTAATCAGTTTCAGCGTCTGTGGCAACAAAGTCAGGGCGCGGCACAGCAGACCTGCGTGGCGGAGATGGCCCGCCACTGCATCTGCAGCGAGCGTCATCTGCGCACCCTGCTTTCACAGTGGCAGCATGCAGGCTGGCTCAGCTGGCAGGGCGAACCTGGGCGCGGCAGGCAGGGGCAGCTGCGGTTTCTGCGCACGCCGGAACAGTTACGTCAGCAGCTCCTGCAGCGGCAGCTTGAGGCCGGTGAGACGGCGGATGCCCTGCAGCTGCTGGACCTGCCGCCGGAAAGGCTGATCAACATGCTGCAGCCCCTGATGGGCGGCCAGTGGCAGAATGATACGCCGGTTTTGCGCATCCCCTACTACCGGCCAATGGAAAGTACTCATCCGCGTCAGATTGCCGGTCGCGCTGAACAGCATCTGGTTCGTCAGATCTATTCCGGCCTGACCCGCTTTGAGCAGGATGAGCCGGTCGGCGATCTGGCACATCACTGGCAGCACGATGACACGGCCTGCCACTGGCTGTTCTGGCTGCGGCCGCAGCTGATGTGGCACAACGGTGAGCCTGTCCAGGCCGGGCAGCTGGTGACACAGTTCCGCCAGATGCTGCAGGATCCGCGCGTCAGCCTGCTGCTGGCTGAGGTGGCCGTCGTCGATGCGCCCCATCCGCTTGCCGTGCGGTTTACCCTCTGTCAGCCAGATTTCTGGCTGCCCCATCGCCTCGCCCATCTGCTGTGCCTGCTGCCCCACCCCACGGAACCCACCATCGGCAGCGGCCCCTGGAGACTGCGGCACTTCAGTCCCGAGCTGGTCAGGATCGAAAGTCATGCGCGCTGGCATCTGCAGCAGCCGCTGCTGCAGGCGGTGGAATACTGGATTACGCCGCAGCTGTTTGATCCCAGCCTGGGCAGCAGCTGCCGTCATCCGGTGCAGATTGCGATAGGTGAACCCGCCGCGCTCAGGACGCTGCAACCGGTCAGCAGCAGCATCAGTCTCGGCTTCTGCTATCTGGTCTGTCGTCCGCGAGCAGGTTTTACCACCGATCAGGCACGCAGACTTTTTCAGTTAATTCAGCAGAGCGGCATCGTCGGCCGGTTGCCGCTGGATGAGGGATTGATCACCCCCAGCCGGGAGCTGCTGCCCGGCTGGGGTGTGCCGCAGTTTGAGGGGGCCCCGGTTGCTTTACCGGCGACCCTGACGCTGCATTATCAGTTACCGGTGGAGCTGCACGAGATGGCTCAGGCGCTGGTGACACTGCTGGACGCGCACGGCTGCGTTCTGAAAGTGGTGTTTCATTCGGTAAAAAACTGGCACACCCTCGCCCCGCCTGATGAAGCGGATATCGTAATGGGCGATCGGCTGATTGGCGATGCACCGATCTTTACGCTGGCCAGCTGGCTGCAGATGGATCCGCTCTGGCGCCCCCTGTGGCTTACACCGCTGGGCGAAGAGGTGGCGGCGCAGCTGCAGGCAATCCGGCAGATAGCGGAGGGCGAGACCCGAAGCGATATGCTGCAACAGCTCTGTCAACAGCTGATGCGCGACGGGATCCTGCTGCCCCTGTTTAATTATCGCTACCAGATCCACGCGCCATCCGGCGTAGAGGGCATCGAGCTGAACACGCTGGGCTGGTTTGATTTCAGCCGGGCGTGGATCCCGCCGCCCATCGATCCCGCCTGCCGCTGTTCAGCGACAGAATGAGGGATTACCATAGGCGCAAAATTTCACTACCAGGAAAATGCCATGAAACGCGCAGTTGTTGTTTTCAGCGGTGGACAGGATTCCACCACCTGCCTGATCCAGGCTATGCAGCTTTATGATGAAGTCCATTGCGTCACTTTTGACTATGGACAGCGCCACCGGGAAGAGATCGCGGTGGCACAGGCGCTGGCGACGAAGCTGGGTGCGCGCGCGCATAAAGTGCTGGATGTCACCATGCTGAACGAACTCGCTGTCAGCAGCCTGACGCGGGATAATATTCCGGTGCCGGCTTACGATCCTGCGGCAAATGGTTTACCCAGTACGTTTGTTCCCGGACGCAACATTCTCTTCCTGACCCTGGCTTCAGTTTACGCGTATCAGGTCGAGGCAGAAGCGGTGATTACCGGCGTCTGTGAAACCGATTTTTCCGGCTACCCTGACTGTCGCGATGAGTTTGTCAAAGCACTGAACCAGGCCGTGACGCTGGGGATGGCGCGCAACATCCGTTTTGAGACGCCGCTGATGTGGCTTGATAAAGCGGAAACCTGGGCGCTGGCGGACTACTGGCAGCAGCTCTCGCTGGTGCGCGAGCAGACGCTGACCTGCTATAACGGTGTGAAAGGCGACGGCTGTGGAGAGTGTGCAGCCTGTCATTTGCGGGCCCGGGGTTTAGAAACGTATCTCAACGATCGGCCGGGCATTATGGCGGCCATGAAAGCAAAAAGCGGCCTGAACTAGAGCTGTCATGCAGGGCGGCAGGGCTTTCCGGACTGTCGCCCTGTTCCGTTCAGGCCATCAGGCGCATCAGTCTTTCGCGCAGTTCCCCTTCCAGCGCCACGGCCTTCTGAGTACGCAAATCAATACAGACAAAGGTCAGTGCAGCATCCGCCACTACGGTTTCCTGACCGGCCAGCAGCACACGCTGCGCAATAATGCCGCTCCTGCCATTTAGCTGGGTAATCTCACTCTCTATCGCCAGTACGTCGCCCAGCACGGCCGGGCGACGGTAGTTGATGTTGATATTGACCACAACGAAAGCGAGCTTCTGCTCCAGCAACCAGTGAAATGCTTCGACCTCTTCCAGCCACTGCCAGCGCGCTTCCTCAAGAAACTCAAGATAGCGCGCATTGTTGACGTGCTGATAAACATCCAGGTGATAGCCGCGCACTTTTATTATGGTCTGCATAGTCATGCTCTCCTGCTCTCTCAGGTTAACTGGTTGGACCTGTCTACTGTAGCAGAGTCGCCAGCGCTGAGCGGATTAAGCATCACCGTTGTGTGCGGCCTCACAGTTTCAGCCGGGCCGCATTGCGCTCGATCAGCGCATTGCCGATGCCCGGCACTTCACTGAGTTGCTCAATAGCGCTAAACGGCCCGTACTGTTCGCGATAGTTCACAATTGCCTGGGCCTTTTTTAGCCCCACCCCATTCATGGCAGCTGAGAGCTGCTCCGCTGTCGCCTGGTTGATGCTGACCTGTTCCTGCGACAGCAACGGGGTGATCTCCGATGACGAAGCTGATGTTGCCTTCTGTGAAGTGACGCTGGCGGCCGGTTCCGGTTCCGCAGCCACAGCGACGCTGCTGTGACAGAGTGCGCCGCCCAGCGCGAGGGAAAGATAAAGGGCAATAAGTTGTGGTTTAGCCATGCTGTGTTTCTCCTTGTGTGTACTCAGCAGCGACAGCGTGTCACCGCCCTGCACAAGGCTCAAACGCCGGATAACAGAAACGGAAAAGGCCGCGAATGCGGCCTTTGATTATTACAGTCGTTACGCGGTTTCTGCGAGGCTTACTGCATTTGTGCGGCTGCGCCGTACTTGATTTTGGCCTCTTTACGCAGGTTCTGCAGCAACGCTTCAAACGTCAGCTGTGCATTGTTCTGCGTGACGCCTTTGACCATTTCGTCAATCTGCGCCTGCGGCATGCTGCCGGTTTTCACCTTATCGACCGCCACCAGCACAACGTTGCCCTGCATATCTTCGCTGACACCCCAGGACGGTTTGTTTTCCGCTGGCTGAGGCAGATTGAACGCAGCCTGCGCAACCGGATCCTGTGCATTGCGATCCACGGTCTTGCTGGCGCTCAGCGTCAGACCGGCCGCCGTCAGCGCGTCCTGCTTGCCAGCTTTAAGGTCGGCCAGCAGCTTATCGGCCTGCGCTTTAGCCTGCTGTGTCGCTTTATCGTGTTTAAGCGTGTCAGCAATCTGCGCCTTGACCTGATCCAGCGGTTTCACTGCTTCCGGCTTATGCTCGCTGATACGCAGCACAAAGGCACGATCGCCATCGACGGTGATGATGTCCGAGTTGCTGCCCGGCGCGCCGTTCTGGCCCACCAGACCACCGTTAAAGATCGCCTGTTTTACCGCGTCGAAGTTCAGCTCCGCTGGCAGTGTGTCCTGACTGAACCAGCCAGTTTCTTTGGCTTTCAGACCTGACGCCTGCTCTGCACCTGCCAGTGACTCATTGTCATTGCTGGCTGCTTCGCTGACCTTCTGTTGCAGTTTGTAGAAGGCATCAACGCCCTTCTCCTGCTTCACTTTAGCTGCAACGGCGCTGCGGACTTCATCCAGCGATTTAACCTGCTCTGGCTGGATATCATCCAGGCGAACCACCAGGAAGCCGACGGAGGATTTGATCACACCTGACATCTGGCCTTTCGCGGTCAGACCCGCATTTTTCAGCTCGTCCGGCGTCGTTGACGGTTCCAGCCAGCCCATATCACCGCCTTTACGGGCAGAGATAGGGTCAATCGATTTGGCTTTTGCCACGTCAGCGAAGCTGGCGCCCGCTTTCAGCTGCGCCAGCACCGCATTGGCATCAGCTTCCGTTTTTGTCTGAATGACGCTGTAACGGCTGCGCTGTGGCTGGGTGTAGTCCGCTTTATGCTGATCGTACCAGGCCTGAATATCAGCGTCGCTGGCCGCCTGCTGCATGCTGGCCGCATCCATCAGCAGGTAGCTGACCCGGAACTGTTCGGGTGCCATGAAACTGCTTTTGTGCTGCTGATAATACTGGCTGATTTCGTCGTCGGTGACGGTCTGTTTCGCCGCCAGCGCGTTGACGTCCAGCGTGGCCTGACGGATTTCACGCTGCTGTGACACCAGGTCAACCAGTTTGCTGGCTTCGCCTTTCAGCGTGAAGTCGGTGTTTGCCACGGCATTGATCAGCTGCTGATTAGAGAGCTGCTTGCGTAGCGCTTCCGCATACTGATCCGCGCTGAAGCCCATGTTGCCGATCAGGCCCAGATATTTCGCGTTATCGAATTTGCCGTTGGTCTGGAACGCCTGCTGGTTGAAGATCGCCTGCTTAACCTGATCGTCGCTGATGCTGAGGTGAAGATCTTTGATGTAGCTGTCGAGCAGCGCCTGATCGATCAGCTGCGACAGCGCCTGCTGGCGGATCTGCTGCATGTAACCTTCGTTGCTGGCCAGCTGCGAGAACTGGTCGCCCAGCATCTGCTGCTGACGGTTGCGTTCGCTGTTAAACGCCTGCTCCAGCTGTCCCCGGCTGATTTCCTGACCGTTAACTTTGGCTGCATAGTCGTTATTGCCGCCAATCAGATAGTTGCCAACGCCCGTCAGCACAAAGGAGAGGATAATCAGCCCCAAAATAATCTTGAGCACGACATGGTTCGACGCCGCGCGTAAATTGTCCATCATGGTATGGCAACACTCCGCTGTAGTGTGAATGTAAAGCTCGGTCGCAATTCGCCACTGGCTGGCGTCTCACGTAACTGCTTCCGCTGGCAGTCTCAATCCGGTCCTGGCCCATCTTGCGGCCCGATTCTCACCGGTTAAAACAAAAAAGGCACATCTGATTGATGTGCCCGTATGTTACATGAGAACGCGCAAAGCGTCCTCTAATCCACTGAAGAAAATGCGTCAATGAATCTATTCGTTGTTCTTAATTGACAGCGTCTTTCAATGCTTTACCAGCACGGAAGCCAGGTACTTTACCGGCCGGAATGGTGATCTCTTTACCGGTTTGCGGGTTACGGCCGGTACGTGCTGCGCGGTCACGCACAGAGAAGGTACCAAAACCGACCAGGGCCACTTCATCACCTTCTTTCAGCGCATCTGAAACAGAACCCATAAATGCATCTAAAACACGTCCCGCGGCCGCTTTAGAAATATCAGCATCAGCAGCAATTTTGTCGATCAATTGTGACTTATTCACTCTCTTCATCCCCTCTTTATTATTTCACATCGCACCGGGCTTCCGGCCGGGTACGAACGCGCAGCAAGTTATATCAAGCCTGTGGAGCCGAAACAACGGAATTTCTCTGAGAACGTCGCGTCGACAGCCACCTAAATTAGCGGCACAAAAAAAGCTGGCAAGCGCCAATTGCCTTGCCAGCTCCGCTTTTTAACGGTTTATGCCATTAATCACTATTTTGCTGTCGCGACCTGCATACCGTATGGCGCATTTTCCAGAGCCAGATTCAGCACCTCTTCAATGCGTTTCACCGGATGGATCTCCAGGTCGGCAATCACGTTCTGTGGAATGTCTTCCAGGTCACGTTTGTTGTCGTCCGGGATCAGCACGGTTTTGATACCGCCACGGTGTGCTGCCAGCAGTTTTTCTTTCAGTCCGCCAATCGGCAGTACCTGACCGCGCAGGGTGATCTCCCCTGTCATGGCCACATCCGCCCGTACCGGGTTCCCGGTCAGACAGGAAACCAGCGCCGTGCACATCGCGATACCGGCACTCGGACCATCTTTTGGTGTCGCGCCTTCAGGAACGTGAACGTGAATATCGCGTTTCTCATAGAAGTCACCATTGATACCCAGCTTCTCGGCACGCGCGCGCACTACCGTCAGCGCAGCCTGAATCGACTCCTGCATCACCTCACCCAGAGAACCGGTATAAGTCAGCTTACCTTTACCCGGCACACAGGCGGTTTCGATGGTCAGCAGATCGCCGCCCACTTCCGTCCATGCCAGACCGGTGACCTGACCCACTCGGTTTTCACTGTCGGCGCGGCCATAGTCAAAGCGCTGAACGCCCAGGAAATCCTTGAGGTTTTCGCCATTGATGGTGATGTGCTTTTTACTCTTGTCCATCAGCAGTGATTTCACTGCTTTACGGCAGAGTTTTGACAGCTCACGCTCAAGACTACGTACTCCGGCTTCGCGGGTGTAATAGCGAATGATACCGATGATCGCGCTGTCATCGACCGTGATCTCGCTGGCTTTCAGGGCGTTACGTTCGATCTGCTTGGTCAGCAGGTGCTGCCTGGCGATGTTCAGCTTCTCATCTTCGGTGTATCCCGACAGACGGATGACTTCCATACGGTCCAGCAGCGGCGCCGGGATGTTCATGGAGTTCGAGGTCGCCACGAACATCACATCCGAAAGGTCATAGTCGACTTCCAGATAGTGGTCGTTAAACGCAATGTTCTGCTCAGGGTCAAGCACTTCCAGCAGCGCAGAAGCCGGATCGCCGCGCATGTCCGAGGACATTTTGTCAATTTCGTCCAGCAGGAACAGCGGGTTTTTCACCCCGACCTTGGCCATTTTCTGGATCAGCTTGCCCGGCATTGAGCCGATGTATGTCCGGCGGTGACCACGGATTTCCGCTTCGTCACGCACGCCACCCAGTGCCATACGCACATATTTACGGCCGGTCGCTTTCGCAATCGACTGACCCAGCGAGGTTTTACCCACCCCTGGCGGTCCGACAAGGCACAAAATCGGGCCTTTGATTTTGCTGACGCGACTCTGCACCGCAAGATACTCAAGAATACGATCCTTCACGCGCTCCAGGCCGTAATGGTCGGTATCCAGCGTTTCCTGCGCCTTACGCAGATCTTTTTTCACTTTGCTGCGTGCGTTCCACGGAACCTGCACCATCCAGTCGATGTAACCGCGAACCACCGTCGCTTCAGCGGACATCGGGGACATCATTTTCAGTTTCTGCAGCTCAGCTTCCGCTTTCTCACGCGCCTCTTCCGGCATTTTCGCCGCGTCGATTTTGCGTTTTAACGCTTCATACTCGTCAGGCGCGTCGTCCATCTCGCCCAGCTCTTTCTGAATCGCCTTCATCTGCTCATTCAGATAGTACTCGCGCTGGCTCTTCTCCATCTGCTTCTTGACGCGGTTGCGAATGCGCTTCTCAACCTGCAGCAGATCGATTTCAGATTCCATCATCGCCATCAGATATTCCAGACGCTCATTGACGTCGGACATCTCCAGCACAGACTGTTTGTCGGCCAGCTTCAGCGGCATGTGTGCTGCAACGGTGTCGGCAAGGCGCGCCGCATCGTCAATGTTGTTCAGCGAGGTCAGAACCTCGGGCGGAATCTTTTTGTTGAGTTTGATATAGCCTTCAAACTGGTTGATCGCCGTGCGCACCAGGACTTCCTGCTCGCGCTCTTCGATCTCAGGCGAAACCAGGTATTCAGCTTGTGCGACAAAATGGTCACCGTTATCGGCCAGCGTCGTAATGTGGGCGCGCTGTAAACCTTCGACCAGAACTTTGACGGTGCCATCCGGCAGTTTCAGCATTTGCAATACAGATGCAACGGTCCCTACTGAAAAGAGATCGTTAATGCCAGGTTCATCCGTTGAAGCCTCTTTCTGTGCGACCAGCATGATTTTTTTATCATGATCCATTGCGGCTTCAAGGCACCGAATTGATTTTTCCCGGCCAACAAACAACGGAATTACCATGTGCGGATAAACCACCACGTCGCGCAACGGCAACACGGGGATTTCAATGCGTTCAGAACGCTCAGGATTCATAGAGCTCTCTCTTTGTTTAATGTCCGCCAGGTGATGGGAACCGCATCAGGCAGGTATGCAGTTAAACCCACAGGTATCTGAGTATATGGGGATGATTGTCTGACATTCAACGTCACAGAGGCGAGAAAAGCAAAAGGGGAAAGATTTTCCCCTTTTTTACGAGTACAACATGGACGATATGTTTATTTATTCGCCAGACGCCTGGGCTTCATGCTTACCATAAATCAACATCGGGTCAGACTGACCATCAATAACTGATTCATCAATCACGACTTTCTCCACGTCATCCATGGAAGGCAGGTCATACATCGTTTCCAGCAACGCACCCTCTACGATAGAACGCAGACCGCGCGCGCCGGTTTTACGTGACATCGCTTTTTTAGCGATCGCCGTTAATGCCTCGTCACGGAATTCCAGTTCAACGCCTTCCAGGTTAAACAGCGCCTGGTACTGTTTTGTCAGGGCGTTTTTCGGCTCACGCAGGATCTGAATCAGTGCTTCTTCGCTGAGTTCGCTCAGGGTTGCCACGACGGGCAGACGACCGATAAACTCCGGAATCAGACCAAACTTGATCAGATCTTCAGGTTCGCACTGTGAAAGCAGCTCACCTTCACTGGCTTTCTGCGATTTCCCTTTAACGGTTGCGCCAAAGCCGATACCGGAGCCGGTTTCGACACGCTGGGAGATCACCTTATCCAGACCGGCAAACGCGCCGCCACAGATAAACAGAATCTTAGAGGTATCGACCTGTAAGAACTCCTGCTGCGGATGTTTGCGTCCACCCTGTGGTGGAACGGCTGCCACGGTGCCTTCGATCAATTTCAGCAGAGCCTGCTGAACACCTTCACCTGACACGTCACGGGTAATGGACGGGTTGTCAGACTTACGTGAAATTTTGTCGATTTCGTCAATGTAGACGATGCCGCGCTGCGCTTTCTGCACGTCATAGTCGCACTTCTGCAGAAGTTTCTGGATGATGTTTTCAACATCCTCACCCACGTAACCCGCTTCCGTCAGCGTAGTGGCATCGGCCATGGTAAACGGCACATCAAGCAGACGGGCCAGCGTTTCGGCCAGCAGGGTTTTCCCGCTCCCGGTCGGGCCGATCAGCAGGATGTTACTTTTGCCCAGTTCAATACCATTGCTGGTATCGCCGTTACGCAGACGCTTGTAGTGGTTGTAGACCGCTACCGCCAGCACTTTCTTCGCTCTTTCCTGACCGATGACATAATCATCAAGGTGATGGCGGATTTCATGTGGCGTAGGCAAAGCACTACGCTCGCGGTGCGGAGCGACTTCTTTAATCTCTTCGCGAATGATGTCGTTGCACAGGTCAACACACTCATCGCAGATATACACTGACGGCCCGGCAATCAGCTTTCGCACTTCATGCTGGCTTTTGCCGCAAAAAGAGCAGTACAGCAACTTTCCTGAACCGTCTTTGCGCTTATCTGTCATCAGTTAACCTCTTCATGTTCTCAGGCCATACCCGCGTATGGCACTGGCCGTGCAGAGACGGCCGAAATTCATTCAACCCATTAAGTACCGTTGTTCCGATAACTATAGACCAGGAACAACGGCAGGTCGGGTCTTATTGACGATGCGTCAGAATCGAATCGACTAATCCATACTCTACCGCTTCATTTGCAGAGAGGAAACGGTCGCGCTCGGTATCACGCTCAATTTCTTCCAGCGTTTTACCGGTGTGCTCAGCCATCAGCTCATTCATACGCTGCTTAACTTTCAGGATTTCGCGCGCATGGATCTCGATGTCGGTCGCCTGGCCCTGATAACCGCCCAGCGGCTGGTGAATCATGACGCGTGAGTTAGGCAGACAGAAACGCTTGCCTTTGGTGCCCGCCGTCAGCAGGAAAGCGCCCATGGAGCAGGCCTGACCCATACAGATGGTGCTGACATCCGGCTTGATAAATTTCATGGTGTCGTAAATCGACATACCGGCCGTGATCACACCGCCAGGTGAGTTGATGTAGAGATAGATGTCTTTTTCGGGATTCTCAGCTTCCAGAAACAGCATCTGCGCCACAATCAGATTAGCCATGTGGTCTTCTACCTGGCCGGTCAGGAAAATGACGCGCTCTTTCAGCAGACGGGAGTAGATGTCGTAAGAACGCTCACCACGCGAAGTTTGTTCAACCACCATTGGCACCAGCGCATTGTGCGGTGCAGTATATTCACGATCGCCACTGTATGACATTACCGTCTCCTGGATAAATTTCATTGGCAACATTCTGTACCGATTCTACGTAAGACGCGCGGGAAACTCCACGCTGCATCTTTTCCGACTCCTTCAGGACGGTTAATCAGCCAGCCTCACTCTCATTTCTGCATACTCCCGGTATCTGGGGATGCTGCACGCATGTTTCAAGCATAACAATCTTTTCCCTGTTCGCTAACCCGGAAAAAGCGATGCGTGAATAATTTGCCGATAAATTAAACAAATAGCGGCAAAGCGCGGCGGCCTGGCTGCAGAATACAAAAAAGCCCGCGACTTTTCAGTCACGGGCTTAGCACACAAGGTTAATCGGGTGATCAGGCCTGAGCGGTCTGATTCATCAGATCCTGGAAGTTGGTTTCTTTCTCGGTCACTTTTGCTTTCGCCAGGACCGCTTCAACCGCCTGCTCTTCCAGCGCAACGTTGCGCATGTTGTTCATCAGCTCGTCGTTCTTGCTGTAGAACGCGATCACTTCCTGCGGATCTTCATACGCAGAAGCCATCTCTTCAATCATGGTGTTAACGCGCGCGTCGTCCGCTTTCAGCTCATGGGTACGAATCACTTCGCCCAGCAGCAGACCAACGACAACGCGGCGTTTAGCCTGCTCTTCAAACAGTTCGCGTGGCAGTTCCAGCGCCTGTTTTTCGTTGCCACCAAAGCGCTGTGCAGCCTGACGACGCAGAACGTCGATTTCGCTGTCAACCAGAGCGGCCGGGACGTCGATTTCGTTGGCCGCAACCAAACCGTCGATTGCCTGAGACTTGATGCGGTTGCGGATTGCGCCTTTCAGCTCGCGGTCCATGTTCTTACGCACTTCGGTACGCAGACCAGCCACTGAACCATCTTCAACGCCGAAACGTTTGATGAACTCTTCAGTCAGCTCAGGCAGTTCGCGCGTTTCAACTTTCTTCAGCACGATCTCGAACTTCGCATCTTTCCCTTTCAGGGTTTCTGCATGGTAGTCGTCCGGGAATTTCACGTCGATAGTGAAGGTTTCGCCTGCTTTGTGACCCACAACGCCTTCTTCGAAACCTGGAATCATGCGGCCCTGGCCCATGGCCAGAACGAAATCAGAAGCTTTGCCGCCGTCAAATTCTTCGCCGTCAACAGAACCGTTGAAATCGAGAGTTGCACGATCTTCCGGGCCTGCAGCCGCGTCGCTTTCGATCCAGTTGGCCTGCTGCTTGCGCAGGGTATCCAGCATGGTGTCAACGTCAGCGTCGGTTACTTCAACCAGCGGTTTTTCGACTTCGATGTTTTCCAGGCCTTTCAGCTCAACTTCCGGATAAACTTCGAATTCAACCGCATAGGTGAAGTCCTGACCTTCTTTGTATTCGCCTGGCACGTAGTTCGGTGCGCCAGCCGGATTAATTTTTTCTTTGATGATGGCATCAACGAAGTTGCGCGTCATCAGCTCGCCCAGCACGTCCTGACGGACAGAAGCGCCGTAACGCTGTGCCACAATGTTCATCGGCACTTTGCCTTTACGGAAACCGTCGATGCGAACTTTCCTGGCAACGTCAACCAGTTCTTTTTTTACTGCGCTTTCGATGCTGTCAGCAGCGACAGTGATCGTAATGCGACGGCCCAGGCCCTGAGTGGTCTCTACAGAAACTTGCATCTTGTTACCTCAAAAAATCACGTGCTCGGTCAACTTCAGACACCACACATCGTGAAATGCGCCGTATCTAACAACCGGGACGGCTTCCGTGAAGAGAACCTGATCCCTGTTACCAGAAGCGTCCCGAAGACATTCCGGAAAAATAGACGCAGCATTATAGCGACATCACCGGAATGAGTCGAGGACGCTAACTCACCACCGGTGGGATCTTACGTTGCTGATTGCTTTAATGAACCTGACATCATTCCTGAAACGGATCGCGGGGATATCTGTCCGCAGAAAACGGTAACCGGGGAGGACCTGTTTGTTCTGTGCTGCCTTTCCCCGCAGCAGGCCTGAGAGCGTTGTCCCGGCGAGGCATCCCCTACTCAGCAACAGTGAGCGTCAGGGCCTCTGCACACAGGCAGAGGCCCTGACAGCCCTGTGACGTTAGCGAACCAGCTGCCAGAGTGCCATCGTCTCTGCCGGCGCCCAGTGCGCCATCGACGGGTGTCCCTGCAGACAGCGATACTGTTTTCCTTTATAGGTCACGATATCCCCCGTTTTGTAGTTCACACCTGTTTTCCACGCTTCTGACGATGACGGTTGTGGAGCCGGTGTCGGCTTAACCGCACTGGCCTGCGTTTTGACCTTCAGGGCGGCACTCGCCAGTGACGTTTGTCCTTTCGCGTTTTCAGCCACAACCGTATAACTGTAGGCCGTTGCTGCTTTCAGATCCCTGTCGTCAAACCGGGTTCCCGCGAGTGTGCCGACCTGCATGCCATTACGCAGCACCTTATATTTCACTGCGCCGGCAACACTACGCCACTGAATACTCAGCTGGGTTTTCCCGGCAGAAACCAGGCTCAGACCAGCCGGCGCGTCAGGCGCGACAGTCACAGCCTCAGGAGCCGGGCGCGTTTTCACGTCCACTGCATTGCTGGCATCAGAGAGATTGCCTGCCGCATCAAATGCTTTAACGGTATAGCGCCAGGTAACGCCACCTGGCGCGATATCGTTGTCTGTCCAGCGCGTGTCTGTCGTGGAGCCAACCGGCACACCATTGCGCAGAATGGAATAGCCTTTTACGCCCACACTGTCCGTTGACGGCTGCCATACCAGCGTAATCGCGTTGTCGCTTTCCATCACTTTCAGCCCTGTCGGGGCCGTTGGTGCGGTCACATCCTCGCTCGCAGACTGGCCGGACATCAGGTCAGCCCGTTCTTTCATTTCATTAAAGTAATCGACCTGCTGGGCAAGCGGTTGCTGCTGGTTGTTGGCACCCAGCGTCCAGATAAAGAAGCCACCGTAGCCGTGTTCTGCCTGCCACCCCGCACGGTTGACATTCGTCTGGCGACTTTCTACAAACCGTCCTGCTGGCCCCCACTGAGAGTTAATCGTCTGCCCCAGGATAATTTTACGTTTGTCACCCACGGCACGCGCGTAGTTGCCATCTCCGTCCCGGTAATCATCCGAAACCGAACGGTTGCCGTCTAAACGGATATAACCTGTACTGTTACCGAAGACCGTATTAACGTTCTGGTCTGAGCGGCCATTTGCTCCCTGAAGAAGATCAGCCGACCCTTTTATTCCCGGCTGGCTGAACAGCTCCGGCTGACGTTCAAATAGCAGCGTGCCTGCTGAGGCCATTGGCCCATGGGTGACACTTTGTGGTCCTTTTATCACCGTCAGCGAGTCGTAACTTTTGGGTGTGATGTAAGCAGTGGGGGTATCCATTCGGCTGCCACAGCCCCCCTGAGTCGTGGCGCCCTCGGTCAGAATAGCCAGCCGCGAGCCAAACATCCCGCGCAACACCGGATCACCATTGCTGCCACCGCTACGCAATATTGAGAAACCGGGAATGGTTTTAAGGAGATCTGCACCGTCACTGGCAGGAACAGGCTGGCGTGGCGTTTGGGTGGAGGTCACGAGATGACCCGGATCGCTTACCGGCGCGGTAACAAACATGACCTGCTCTGCGGCGACCGGAAAAGCCGCTGCGCAGGCCAGCGCAAGCAGCAGCGGACGTCCTGCTTTACGGAGGTGCGGGTTGAGTAAAGAGACAGTGAGCATAATGATATTCCGTTGAAATCACGACAAAATTAAGCTCACTATTGTTGTGGATAGTCTGCAAAGAAGACACGCCAGCCAGAGGCGAACGGGCTCACGCTGAAAGAGACATATCTTTAAAGACATAAGATGTTTATTAAAGGCAGAAGAAGCGGGAAAGCGTCCGGCAGTAAGGCCAGGCAGAATAGCGGAGGTAACACATTCAGTCGGCCAGAGGAACGACGGGCAAAGAGGGATTTTGTTTGATTTGCTCTCAGCAGCGGGTCAATCAGCGTGGCTGACAAAGAATCGATATTCATAAGTCAGCGTGCTGACCACGCCTTCAAACGTCTCCGGAACAGAAAGAATTGGCTGACCCGGTAACGTCGCGCTGGCTCTCCTGGCAGTTGCAGCCTGTTAAATTGCGTCCCGTCGGCTCTGCTCACGACTATCATGCGGATACATTCGTCTCAACGGATTGAAACGGCCCGCAGGCCGTTTAACAGACCGGGAATCAGGCGAGTGTGCCGGCACCACGGCAGTTAGGCGAAGCCAGTACCGTGTCCTGTAATCCGTCCCACTCTTTCAGTGTGTAGGTATGCAGGGCCAGAGCATGTACGCTGCCCGCTAATTCTGCTGCCAGTTCACCGTAAATCAGGCGGTGACGTGCCAGAAAACGCTGGCCCGCAAAGCAATCGCTGACGATAACAACTTTAAAATGGCTTTCAGACCCGGCGGGCACATTATGTCGATAACTTTCGTCATGGACTTCCAGATGAGCTGGCTGAAACGCCACACGCAGCTTTTCTTCTATTTGTTCGCGAATCATGGCTATTACTCCTCAATGGCGAGCGCAGTGCCCCATCTCATTCAATCTTAGTTGCTTTTTGTGCGCTTACCCGTCAGCAGAGGGTAAATTTTTCATTTGTGATCTGCACGTTAACGGCGCGCATCATAACCCACCTTGAATGAACCGCAAACCCGTCTGCGGCAGGGCCTTTTAAAACGATTTCAGACACAATTTCACCTGTCGCGGGGCTTTTTTCACTGCCGGGCAATGCTATGATGGCCGCAGTTTTTGCAAACCAACCCCTGACATCTACGAGAAAAAGTATGTTGAAAAAACTGTTATTCCCTCTGTTGGCTGCGTTTGTTTTAGCCGGCTGTGCAACCAGCAATACCACCTTGAACATTCAGCCTAAAATTGAGTTACCTCAGCAGGATCCGGGCCTGATGGGTGTGACTGTCAGCATCAACGGTGCAGACCAGCGCAAAGATCAGGCGCTGGCAAAAGTAAACCGTGATGGTCAGTTAGTGACCTTAACGCCATCGCGCGATCTGCGTTTCCTGCTGCAGGAAGTTCTGGAGAAGCAGATGACTGCGCGTGGTTATATGATTGGTCCTGATGGCGCGGTCGATCTGCAGATTGTGGTCAACAACCTTTATGCCGATGTGACGCAGGGCAATGTGCGCTACAGCATTACCACCAAAGCGGACATTTCTATTATTGCCACCGCTAAAAACGGCAACAAGCAGGTTAAAAACTACCGCCAGACTTACAGCGTAGAGGGCGCGTTTAACGCCAGTAACCAGAAGATTACCAACGCCGTGAATGCCACGATGAGTGACGTGATCGCCGATATGGCGCAGGACACCAGCGTCAACGACTTCATCAAACAGAACGCCCGTTAATACCCTCTCTTCTCTGCCCTGCCTTGCGCAGGGCAATTTGTTATCTGCAGGATGCGCATGAATCACTATCTTCGCCTCTTCCGCCAGAAAAACGCCGCCGTATTGTTACTCCTCGGTTTCGCATCCGGACTGCCCCTGGCACTGACATCAGGCACGTTACAGGCATGGATGACGGTGGATAATGTCGATCTGAAAACCATCGGTTTCTTTTCGCTGGTCGGCCAGGCCTATGTTTTTAAATTTCTCTGGTCGCCAATGATGGACCGCTACACGCCGCCGTTTCTGGGCCGGCGTCGCGGCTGGCTGCTGATTAGTCAGCTGGCGCTGGCAGGCGGAATCCTCGCCATGGGCTTTCTGCAGCCCACGCGCGATCTCACCCTGATGGCCGCGCTGGCGGTGCTCATCGCCTTCTGTTCCGCCTCGCAGGATATCGTGTTTGACGCCTGGAAAACGGACATCCTGCCGCCGGAGGAGCGCGGCAGTGGCGCGGCAATCACCGTGCTGGGTTACCGGCTGGCGATGCTGATTTCTGGCGGACTGGCGCTGTGGCTGGCTGACCGTTATCTGGGCTGGCAGGCAACCTACTGGCTGATGGCGCTGATGATGGTGCCTGGGATTATCGCAACGCTCATGGCCAGCGAGCCGGATACGCGCATCTCAACGCCCCATTCACTTCGTCAGGCGGTCGTCGACCCCCTGACGGATTTCTTCCAGCGCAACAATGCGTGGCTGTTGATCACCCTGATTATCCTTTACAAGCTGGGCGATGCCTTCGCCGCCTCGCTGACCACAACTTTTCTGATTCGCGGTGTCGGCTTCAACGCCGGAGACGTCGGCCTGGTCAACAAAACCCTGGGTCTGCTGGCGACAATTATCGGCGCCCTGTATGGCGGCGTGCTGATGCAGCGACTGAGCCTGTTCCGCGCGCTGCTGATTTTTGGCGTGCTGCAGGCGGCGTCAAACTTTGGCTACTGGCTGCTGGCGGTGACGGACAAACAACTGTGGAGTATGGCCAGCGCGGTCTTCGTTGAAAATCTCTGTGGCGGAATGGGCACCGCGGCCTTTGTCGCTTTATTGATGACGTTGTGTAACAAATCGTTTTCGGCAACCCAGTTTGCGCTGCTCTCAGCACTCTCGGCGGTGGGCAGGGTCTATGTCGGCCCGGCAGCGGGCTGGCTGGTTGAGCTGTGGGGCTGGCCGACCTTTTATGCTTTTACGGTGGTGGCCGGTCTGCCGGGCTTGCTGCTGCTGCTGTTTTGCCGTCAGACGCTGAATCAGGTGGAGCGGAGTGGCAAATTCCTCACGCGCAGCTACTATCCTCATGGCTATCGCTGGACGAATCGTCTGTTTGTAGCCGGGTGCGGTATTCTGGCGATCTGGCTGGTGGCGCTGGCAATGGATGCGCTGGGATGGACGGCGCTTTCATCGTGGCTGACGCATCTGTTTGAGCTGGGCATGACACTCGCCCTGCTGGCGGTGCTGGCTGGCGTGTTGCTGGACTACCGGGCGCTGAAAAAAACGCCTGTGCACCCTGCATCTGACGCTTAAGCGAAATCGATAGGTTGACCGATCGGGGTTTATTTTTTTGACAGACGAATAAACCCCGATCATTTATCATCGCGTGTTATTTTTAAAAAATAGCAATATGACCTGAGGAGACACAGACTGAATACTAAAAACCGGTGAGCAATTACTTTGGTTAAATTTCATCACACAAATGATGCAGACTTGTTAAATATTTGGGAGTTAAAAGTAAGGGTTATTCCTTTCCCTGATTTTTCAGCCGTAGCTTTTATTGGTTTTTGTTATATTGGTGCCAACTGCTTGTCTGCGTTAACTATTTGTCACCTGACGCAACATCTGTGACACCCCTAGCAAAAGGTGTCAACACGCATCTGACACATCCTTAAGCTGGTTTACACTGCATAAACCTTCCCGTAAAATGCGCGCACACTTAAACGACAATAGAGCCCTTTGTCATTGAGGTCGTTAAATGAGACTCAGTAAATACAATAAAAGTTTGGGGATTTTGTCATTAATTGCAGGCACTTTATTAATGAGTGGCTGCGATAGTGCATTGTTAAATCCCAAAGGACAGATTGCACTGGAGCAACGTTCGCTGATACTGACTGCCTTTGGCCTGATGTTGATCGTCGTGATTCCCGCAGTCCTGATGGCCGTGGTGTTTGCCTGGAAGTATCGGGCATCCAACACAAATGCGAAGTACAGCCCCAACTGGTCACACTCTAACAAAGTGGAAGCCGTGGTCTGGACCATTCCGATCCTGATCATTCTCTTCCTCAGCGTGCTGACCTGGAAATCGACCCATGCACTGGAGCCCAGCAAACCGCTGCAATCCGATGTGAAGCCGGTTGAGATCGATGTGGTTGCACTGGACTGGAAATGGTTGTTCATTTACCCGGAACAGGGTATTGCGACCGTGAACCAGATTGCCTTCCCGGCAAATACTCCGGTGAACTTCAAAATCACCTCTAACTCCGTCATGAACTCTTTCTTCATCCCAACGCTCGGCAGCCAGATCTATGCGATGGCCGGTATGCAGACTAAGCTGCATCTGATTGCGAATGAGCCGGGAACTTTCGACGGTATCTCTGCGAACTTCAGTGGTCGTGGTTTCTCTGGCATGAAGTTTAAAGCCATTGCAACTAAAGACGATGCGGAATTCCAGCAGTGGGTGGCTAAAGTTAAAGCAGCCCCTAACACGCTGACCACCATGGATGATTTCGAGAAAGTGGCTGTGCCAAGCGAAAATCACCCGGTGGAATATTTCTCTTCAGCTGATCCGAAACTGTTCATGCAAGTCATCGACAAGTTCAAGATGAGCCACGGGAAAATGGACATGCCACAGCATGAAGGTATGGACATGAGTCACACCGCTTCCGCGGGAGCCGAGGAATAATACGATGTTCGGAAAATTAACACTGGATGCAGTGCCGTACCATGAGCCGATTATCATGGTCACGGTCGCCGCTATCATCTTAGGTGGTCTGGCGCTGGTCGCTGCGCTCACCTATTTTGGTAAGTGGAAATATCTGTGGTCTGAATGGCTGACGTCAGTCGACCACAAACGCCTGGGTATCATGTATGTCATCATGGCGTTCGTCATGCTGCTGCGTGGTTTCGCCGATGCCATCATGATGCGTACCCAACAGGTTATGGCTTCGGCCGGTGAAGCGGGCATTCTGCCACCGCACCACTACGACCAGATCTTTACCGCGCACGGCGTGATTATGATCTTCTTCGTGGCGATGCCTTTCGTGGTTGGCCTGATGAACATCGCCGTTCCGTTGCAGATTGGTGCACGCGACGTTGCGTTCCCGTTCCTGAACAACCTGAGCTTCTGGTTTACTGCGGTCGGTGTGATCCTGGTTAACATTTCTCTGGGTGTGGGCGAGTTCGCACAGACCGGCTGGCTGGCCTATCCGCCGCTCTCCGGTGCGGAGTACAGTCCCGGGGTCGGGGTCGATTACTGGATCTGGAGCCTTCAGCTCTCAGGTATTGGTACGACCTTAACCGGTATTAACTTCTTCGTGACTATCCTGAAGATGCGTGCGCCAGGCATGAGCCTGTTCAAAATGCCGGTCTTCACCTGGACCGCGCTGTGCACCAACGTCCTGATCATCGCTGCGTTCCCGGTTCTGACCGTGACCCTGGCGCTGTTGACCCTTGATCGTTATCTCGGCTTCCATTTCTTCACCAATGAAATGGGCGGGAACATGATGATGTACGTCAACCTGATCTGGGTCTGGGGCCATCCGGAAGTGTATATCCTGGTACTGCCGGTGTTTGGTGTGTTCGCAGAAATTACCGCGACCTTCTCCAAAAAACGTCTGTTTGGTTATACCTCTCTGGTCTGGGCGACTATCGCCATTACCGTCCTGTCGTTCATCGTCTGGCTGCACCACTTCTTCACCATGGGTGCGGGTGCCAACGTTAACGCCTTTTTCGGTATCATGACGATGATCATCGCAATTCCGACCGGCGTTAAAATCTTTAACTGGCTGTTCACCATGTACCAGGGCCGCATTCAGATGCACTCTGCCATGCTGTGGACCGTTGGCTTCCTGGTAACCTTCTCCGTTGGGGGAATGACCGGGGTTCTGCTGGCCGTTCCGGGTGCTGACTTTATTCTGCACAACAGTCTGTTCCTGATTGCGCACTTCCATAACGTTATTATCGGTGGTGTGGTCTTCGGTTGTATGGCGGGCGTGACCTACTGGTTCCCGAAAGCGTTCGGCTTTACCCTGAACGAAACCTGGGGCAAGCGCGCCTTCTGGTTCTGGATTATTGGTTTCTTCGTTGCCTTTATGCCGCTGTACGCACTGGGCTTCATGGGTATGACCCGTCGTCTGAGCCAGAATATCGATCCACAGTTCCACTCTCTGCTGGTGGTGGCTGCGGTCGGTGCGGGTCTGATTGCACTGGGTATCCTGTGTCAGCTGACCATGTTCTATGTGTCGGTCCGTGACCGTCATCAGAACCGCGATCTGACCGGTGACCCGTGGGGCGGTCGTACGCTGGAGTGGGCAACCTCTTCACCACCACCGTTCTATAACTTTGCTGTTATCCCACATGTGCATGAGCGCGACGCTTTCTGGGAAATGAAAGAGAAAGGCGAAGCGTACAAACAGCCGGCATCGTACGAAGAAATTCATATGCCGAAAAACAGCGGTGCCGCTATCGTCATCTGCGCATTCGCAACGGTGATGGGTTTCGCGCTGATCTGGCATATCTGGTGGATGGCGGGTCTTTCATTCCTCGGCATGATCGTTACCTGGATCGTGAAGAGCTTCGACGAAGACGTGGATTACTACGTTCCGGTTGCTGAAGTTCAGAAGATTGAAAACCAGCACTTTGACGAAATCAGCAAAGCAGGTCTGAAATAATGTCAACTGAAACTCTGATTAAACATCACCACGACGCCCATGCGGAGCATGGGCATCACGATGCAGGAGCCAATAAAGTCTTTGGCTTCTGGATCTACCTGATGAGTGACTGCATTATCTTCGCAACCCTGTTTGCGACCTATGCTGTCATGGTCAACAACACTGCCGGTGGCCCGGCAGGTAAAGATATCTTTGAGCTGCCATTTGTTCTGGTAGAAACCGCCCTGCTGCTGCTGAGTTCGATCACTTACGGTATGGCTGTTATCTCCATGAACAAGGAGCAAAAAGGGGCCGTTATCGGCTGGCTGGCGCTGACCTTCCTGTTTGGTCTGGGCTTCATCGGAATGGAAATCTATGAATTCCATCACCTGATTGCCGAAGGCTTTGGTCCGGATCGCAGCGGCTTCCTGTCTGGCTTCTTTACGCTAGTCGGCACCCACGGTCTGCACGTGACCTCCGGCCTGATCTGGATGCTGGTTCTGATGTTCCAGATTTCCAAACGTGGCCTGAACGCGACTAACCGCACCCGTATCATGTGCCTGAGCCTGTTCTGGCACTTCCTGGACGTGGTCTGGATTTGCGTCTTCACCGTTGTTTACCTGATGGGAGCCATGTAATGAGTCATTCTGTTAACGAACATGGCGCTTCACACGGTAGCGTGAAGTCCTACATGATCGGCTTCATCCTCTCTATCATCCTGACGGCGATCCCGTTCTGGATGGTAATGGATGGCAGTGCATCTCACGGTACTATCCTTGGTGTTGTTCTGGTATGTGCAGTCATTCAGGTGCTGGTGCACCTGGTTTACTTCCTGCACTTAGACAGCAAATCTGAGGGTGGCTGGAACATGGTAGCCATTGTTTTCTCGGCCATCATCATCCTGATTGTCGTAGTAGGCTCACTGTGGATCATGTGGAACCTCAACTACAACATGATGCCTCACTAAAGAGTCACACGTAATGTTTAAGCAATACCTGCAAGTTACAAAACCAGGAATTATTTTCGGGAATTTAATTTCTGTGATCGGCGGATTCCTGTTGGCCTCTAAAGGCAACACGGATTACGCCCTGTTTCTCATCACCCTGGTGGGCGTGTCACTGGTGGTTGCATCCGGTTGTGTTTTCAACAACGTGATCGACCGCGACATTGACATCAAGATGGAGAGAACCAGGAATCGGGTGCTGGTAAAAGGCCTCATCTCCGCGAAAGTAAGCCTGGTTTACGCCACTGTGCTGGGTATTGCTGGCTTTGCGTTGCTCTACTTCGGTGCTAATCCGCTGGCCATGTGGCTGGCGGTAATGGGCTTCGTGGTTTACGTGGGTATTTACAGCCTCTACATGAAGCGTCACTCCGTTTACGGCACGCTGATTGGCAGTCTGTCGGGTGCTGCGCCGCCGGTTATCGGCTACTGCGCCGTCTCCAACCAGTTTGATGCAGGCGCGTTAATCCTGCTGGCTATCTTTAGCCTGTGGCAGATGCCGCATTCGTACGCGATTGCCATCTTCCGCTTTAAAGATTACCAGGCCGCGAACATCCCGGTTCTGCCGGTGGTGAAAGGCATCTCGGTGGCTAAAAATCATATTACGCTCTATATCCTGGCGTTTATGATTGCCACGCTGATGCTGACGCTGGGCGGTTACGCGGGCTACAAATATCTGGTAGTGGCTGCTGCGGTCAGCGTCTGGTGGCTGGGCATGGCCTTGTCGGGTTATAAAACGGCGGATGACCGTGTCTGGGCGCGTAAACTGTTTGTCTTTTCAATCGTCACCATCACCGCGCTGAGCGTGATGATGTCGGTCGATTCGATGGCACCCGTGTCGAAGGACCTGCTGACTTACGTCTGGTAACCGGCACCGAAATGACATGAAAAGGGCGCGATTTTCGCGCCCTTTCTTTTTGTTACCACTGCTTAAAAACTATTGTTTTACCCGCCCTGCCCCGCCCCCTAGAATAAATGCAGCACATTAACAGAGGTTGGAATGAACGATAATAAAATGACTCCGGTGGAGCTGCGTGCCACATGGGGCCTCGGTACGGTCTTTTCCCTGCGGATGCTGGGAATGTTTATGGTCCTGCCGGTACTGACCACTTATGGCATGGCATTACAGGGTGCAAGTGAAGCCCTTATCGGGCTGGCAATTGGCATTTATGGCCTTGCCCAGGCAATATTTCAGATCCCTTTTGGTCTGCTCTCCGATCGCATCGGGCGTAAGCCTCTGATCGTTGGCGGGCTGTTGCTGTTTGTACTGGGCAGCGTAATCGCTGCCAGCACCGACTCTATCTGGGGCATCATTCTGGGCCGTGCGTTGCAAGGCTCAGGGGCAATTGCCGCAGCCGTCATGGCTCTCCTGTCCGATTTAACCCGCGAGCAGAACCGCACTAAAGCGATGGCGTTTATCGGCATCAGTTTTGGCATTACGTTCGCGATTGCCATGGTTGTCGGTCCGATTGTGACCCATGCGCTGGGTCTGCATGCGCTCTTCTGGATGATTGCGATTCTGGCCTCACTGGGTATTGTGATCACGCTGCTGGTGGTGCCTTCCGCCTCCCACCATGTGCTGAACCGTGAGTCCGGCATGGTCAAAGGCAGCTTCCGTAAAGTGCTGGCCAATCCGCGTCTGGTGAAGCTGAATTTCGGGATTTTCTGCCTGCATGTCCTGCTGATGTCGAGCTTTGTGGCTCTGCCGGGTCAGTTCGAGCAGGCGGGCTTTCCGGCGCCCGAACACTGGAAAATCTACCTCTCCACTATGCTGATCGCCTTTGCGGGTGTAGTGCCGTTCATCATCTATGCCGAAGTGAAGCGTCGCATGAAGCGCGTGTTTGTCGGCTGCGTCGGGATGATCGTGATTGCTGAGATCGTGTTGTGGGGCGCAGAGGGGCATTTCTGGACTTTAGTACTGGGTGTTCAGCTCTTCTTCTTCGCCTTTAACCTGATGGAAGCCATTCTCCCTTCGCTAATCAGTAAAGAGTCACCTGCCGGTTACAAAGGCACGGCGATGGGTATTTACTCCACCAGCCAGTTTCTGGGGGTCGCGGTAGGCGGCAGCATGGGCGGCTGGGTATTTGGGCATTTCGATGCGCAGACCGTCTTTCTGTTGGGCGCGATGGTGGCGGCAGCCTGGCTGTTTGTCAGCATGACGATGCAGGAGCCGCCTTATGTCAGCAGCCTGCGCATTGTGCTGAGTGACGCGGCACTGGCGTTGCCGAATCTGGAGCAGCGCCTGAAAGCGCAGAAAGGCGTTAACTCCGTATTTATCGTGCCGGAAGAGAAAAGTGCCTACATCAAAATCGACAGTAAAGTTACCAGCCGCCCTGAGCTGGAAGCCCTGCTCGGCAGCTGCTGACGGCTGAACGGAGTTGTGGCGATATCCACCCTTTAGCTTCAGGCCCGGATCGACAAGTCACAAAAGTCTCCCGATGGAACGCCTGTTCCGACAATAAAAAACCCGGCCTGTGCCGGGTTTTTTATCACAGTCTTCATGCTGAGAACACCCAGCCTGCTCTGCTTAATCGCGGAAGTTTTTAAACTGGAATGGCTGCCCCAGATTGCTGCCGCGCACGATCGCCATCGCACTCTGCAAATCGTCACGCGCTTTTCCGGTCACACGCAGGGCTTCACCCTGAATCTGCGTCTGCACTTTCAGCTTGCTGTCTTTGATCAGCTTCACCAGCTTTTTCGCGACGTCGCTTTCAATGCCCTTTTTCAGTTTTGACTCAACCGTCCAGCTTTTACCGCTGTGTTCAATCTCTTCCGGCACCTCTAAGGCACCGCCTTCAATCCCGCGCTTCAGTAGTTTCTCACGCAGAATATCGACCAGCTGCTTAACCTGAAAATCGGACTCGCTGGTGATTTTAATGGTTTCATTCTTTTCGTTGAGCACAAACTCGGCGCTCACGTTGCGGAAATCGAAGCGGGTCGACACTTCACGGTTAGCATTTTCCACCGCATTGCGAATTTCCTGCAGATCGACTTCTGAAACGATATCGAAAGATGGCATCTCTTCTTCTCCTGACGCTAAAGTGACATGCATAATACGCGTCTTAAGGTGCTAAATAAAATCAGGCTGCACACAACGCTATAATAAGAGTGTGACAGCAAATAACAGATGGATAGCCCGCCAGCGGGAGGCAGTATGAAAATTACCGTGTTAGGTTGCGGAGCGCTGGGTCAGGTCTGGCTGACCGCGTTTGCCCGCCAGGGACATGAAGTGCAGGGATGGTTACGGGTGCCGCAGCCTTACTGCTCGGCGAATGTAATCGACCCACAGGGCAATATCTCGAATCGTACGTTTATTGCCAACGATCCGCTGTTTCTGGCGGAAAGTCAGCTTCTGCTGGTCACGCTCAAAGCACCGCAGGTTTCCCCGGCCGTCAAAAACCTGGAAAGTGTGCTGCCAGAGGAGTGCCCGGTACTGCTGCTGCACAATGGCATGGGCACGCTGGAGGAACTGAAAGGACTGACACAGCCTCTGCTGCGCGGCGTCACGACCCATGCCGCGATGCGCGATGGTACCGTCATCAAACATATTGCCAGCGGCATCACCCACATCGGCCCCGGCAACCGCAAGAGTGCAGCCTACAGCGACCTTGCCGATATTTTGCACCCTGCCCTGCCCGATGTAGCCTGGCATGATAATATCCGGGCGGCCTGCTGGCGGAAGCTGGCCGTCAACTGCATCATTAATCCGCTGAGCGTGGAGTATGATTGTCAGAACGGCGCCCTGCGCGCTTATCCGCAACAGATTGCACAACTCTGCGAAGAGATCAGCTGGGTGATGGAGCGTGAAGGCCAGAGCATCGCCAGCGAAAGTCTGCAGGATATTATCTTTGATGTCATTGAAAGCACCGCAGCCAATACCTCTTCAATGCTGCAGGATGTCCGCGCCCAGCGGCTCACAGAAATTGATTATATCAGTGGTTTTCTGCTGCGCCGCGCCCGGACGCACGGCCTGGTGCTGACGGAGAACAGCCGTCTGTATGACATGATTAAACGCAAGGAGTCTCATTATGAGCGCGAACGCATGGGTGCTGGTCTGCCTGGCACATGGCAGTGAAGAAACCGAAGCCGTCACCACCATCGATCTGCTGGTTCGGGCAGGACTCAGGGTCGTCACCGCCAGCGTCGACAGCGATGGCAACCGGGAAATTGTCTGCTCGCGCGGTGTGCGTCTGCTGGCTGACGTCACGCTTGTCGACGTTGCCGACAATGATTTCGCCGCAATTGTGCTGCCCGGCGGCCTCAAAGGAGCGGAAACCTTTCGCGACAGTCCGTTGCTGGTCGAAACGGTGCGTCAGTTTCACCTCAATGAGAAAATCGTCGCCGCGATCTGCGCGGCAACAGGTACGGTATTGGTCCCGCACGATCTTTTCCCCGTCGGTAACATGACCGGCTTTCCGGGTTTAAAAGAGACTATCCCGGCTGAGCAGTGGATGGAGCGTCGGGTCGTCTGGGATCCGCGTGTCAATCTGCTGACCAGTCAGGGACCCGGCACGGCAATAGATTTTGCGCTGAAGCTTGTCGATCTGCTGGTGGGAAAAGAGATGGCGCGCGAAGTTGCGTCCCAGCTGGTGCTGGCCCCCGGCATTTATGACTATCAGGCTTAAAACAGGTCGTTTCGTTAACGCCAGTCAGCTCTGAACAGGACTGACTGGCAACGCGCTATGGCTTTATGGACGATAAACTTTGACGTTCTTAAAGCCCTGCTCATGCAGGTAGAGCGCCTGAAGACGGCTCATCACACCGCGATCGCAGTAGAGCAGCCAGGTGCGGTTCTGGTCGAGATTGCCAAACTGAGTGCTGAGTTTGTAGAACGGCAGCGACTTCACTTCCGTGGCATTCAGCGTCAGCGGATTATCTTCCTGCTCATCAATGGCACGGATATCCAGCACCACATCGTTTTCACTCAGCAGGGCAACGGTTTCCACTTCCACCACGTCCTCTTCAGTCTGTTCGGCGATAGTGCGGATATCGACATTCGTCGCCTCTTCAACAACCCGATCCAGAATGGTGAAGTCGAAATTCTGCTCTTCCGCCTCGATCTTTGCCTTGACCGCTTTCACCGTCGGGCTTTTTGAGATTACGCCACAATATTCCGGCATGGTGCTGGCAAAATCTTCGGTGCCGATCTCGCGGGCAACTTTGATGATGTGTTCTTTATCGTGCGAAATCAGGGGACGCAGAATCAGCGTGTCGGACGCATTATCAATCAGACGCAGATTGGTCAGCGTCTGGCTCGACACCTGACCGACCGCTTCACCGGTGACCAGTGCCTGCACACCGTAGCGCTCTGCAATCGTCGAGGCGGCACGTACCATCATGCGCTTCAGCACCACGCCCATCTGTCCGTCATCCACTTTTTCCAGAATCTCGCCCACCACTGGCTCAAAATTGATGGCCACGAAACGCACGCGGTGTGAACGGCCAAAACGATTCCACAGATAGTGCGCCACCTGACGGACACCAATCTCGTGCGCCGCGCCGCCCAGATTAAAGAAGCAGTAGTGCACGCGACTGCCACGGCGCAGCAGCATGTAACTGGAGACACCGGAGTCAAAACCACCGGAAATCAGCGACAGCACATCTTCCTGCGTACCGATCGGGAAACCGCCCAGGCCTTCATAGCGTGCGGTCACCAGCGTCAGTCGGTTCTCTTCAATCTCAAGATGCACCGTCATGTCCGGATTTTTAAGCTGCACGCGGGCACTTTCAATATGCTGATTCAGGCCGCCGCCGACATAACGCTCCACATCCTGCGAACTGAAGCTATGCTTACCACGACGTTTTACACGTACGGCGAAGCTTTTTCCTTCCAGACTGTCGCGATACTGCGCCAGCGTTTGTTCAAAGATGTGATGGACATCGGTGTACTCACGATCTTCGACCGCTAAAACGTGATGGATCCCCGGAATGCGCGTCAGCTCATCGGGAATAATGTCCCGCAGTGCCGGATTTTTTGACCGCACTTCAATGTGATCCCAGAAACGCACAACGGCGATATCGTCGCTCACGGTTTTCAGGACATTACGAATATTGCTGGCAAGAATCTTGATAAAGCGCAAACGCACCGACTGACTCTTGATGGTGATTTCTGGAAATAACTTGATGATAAACTTCATGGCGACACAGCTTCGTTGGGCAAATAAGTGCTAAAACAGGCAGCACTTAGCTGGTAAAATCACAAAATTGCGGGCTGCAAGGCGCAACCGCATCCGAGGCGCGGGAGTATATCACCTTTGTCAGGTGACTGCTTCTTCATCAGCCGCCGCATTGATTATTTTGCTAATCATAGGCTCTCAGCTACCATGACCGATTGCGAAATAATGTCCCAACCGTGAGTCGACACGAAATATGCCGAAAAAAGCCGAACAGCCAGCCAGCTTTGAAACGTCATTGCAGCAGCTGGAGCAGATTGTCAGCCGTCTGGAAAGTGGTGAACTGCCGCTGGAAGAGGCCCTGAATGAGTTTGAGCGCGGCGTACAGCTGGCGCGTACGGGTCAGCAGACGCTGCAGCAGGCTGAACAGCGCGTCCGTATTCTGCTGAATGAAGATAAAGACGCCGACCTCACTGCTTTCACGCCGGAAAACAACTAATGGATTTTGCCCGCTTACTCGACGATCGTCAGCAGCAGGTTAACGCTGCGCTGACGCGTTTTATAGAGCCACTTCCTTTTCAGAGTTCTCCTCTGGTGAATGCCATGCATTATGGGGCATTATTAGGCGGTAAACGCCTGCGTCCTTTTCTGGTCTACGCTACCGGTGAAATGCTCCACGCCGACCCGGCGAGTCTGGATGCGCCCGCCGCCGCGGTTGAATGCATTCATGCGTACTCTCTGATTCACGACGATCTCCCTGCGATGGATGATGATGCACTGCGTCGCGGGCAGCCAACCTGTCACATTAAGTATGGCGAAGACACCGCGATTCTGGCGGGCGACGCCCTGCAGACGCTGGCCTTTTCCATTCTGGCCGATGAAGCGATGCCTGGTGTCAGCGCGGAATATCGTCTGAAAATGCTCTCCGAACTGGCACAGGCCAGCGGCGTTGCCGGGATGTGTGGCGGACAGGCACTGGACTTAGCCGCAGAAGGCAAACAGGTCGATCTCGATCAGCTGGAACAGATCCATCGCCACAAAACCGGCGCCCTGATCCGTTCCGCCGTGCGCCTGGGGGCTCTGGCGGCCGGCGATGCGGGCCGTGACGCGCTGCCGCTGCTGGACCGCTATGCCGCAGCGATCGGTCTCGCCTTTCAGGTGCAGGACGATATTCTGGATGTGGTGGGTGACACGGCAGTCATCGGAAAACGTCAGGGTGCCGATGAGCATCTTGGAAAAAGCACCTATCCTTCATTGTTAGGCCTTGAAAATGCCCGTGCTAAAGCGCGGGATTTGTATCAGGAAGCTCTTGATGCTTTAGAAATGCTCGCTGCGCACTCTTATAACACCACAGCACTGCAGGCGCTGGCGAGCTTCATAATTGAACGCGACAAATAACTTCCATAATGAGTCTCTGATGAGTTTTGATATTGCTAAATACCCGACACTGGCGCTGGCAAACACGGTTCAGGAGCTGCGCGCCCTGCCCAAAGAGAAGTTGCCTGCGCTGTGTGATGAACTGCGTCAGTATCTGTTAGACAGTGTGAGCCGCTCCAGCGGCCATTTTGCGTCGGGTCTGGGCGTAGTCGAACTGACGGTCGCGCTGCATTATGTCTACAACACGCCCTTTGATCATCTGGTCTGGGATGTGGGTCATCAGGCTTATCCCCATAAAATTCTGACGGGTCGCCGCGATCGCATCGGCACCATCCGTCAGAAAAATGGCGTACACCCGTTTCCGTGGCGTGGCGAAAGTGAATATGACGTACTGAGCGTGGGTCACTCCTCCACCTCCATCAGTGCCGGTCTGGGCATGGCGGCCGCGGCTGAACGTGAAGGTCAGGGTCGCCGCACCGCCTGCATCATTGGCGACGGCGCCATTACTGCTGGGATGGCGTTTGAGGCGATGAACCACGCCGGCGATATCAAGCCGGACATGCTGGTGATCCTCAACGACAACGAAATGTCGATCTCGGAGAACGTTGGTGCGCTGAACAACCGCCTGGCGCAGATTCTGTCGGGCAAAACCTATTCCCGTCTGCGCGAAGGCAGCAAACGGGTGCTGACCAGCCTGCCGCCAATCAAAGAACTGGTCAGGCGCACCGAAGAGCACCTCAAGGGGATGGTCGTACCGGGGACGCTGTTTGAAGAGCTGGGCTTTAATTACATCGGTCCGGTGGACGGTCATGATGTCCTGACGCTGGTGAATACGCTGAGCAACATGCGCAACCTCAAAGGGCCGCAGTTCCTGCATATCATGACCAAAAAAGGCAAAGGCTACGCACCAGCTGAAGAAGATCCGATTGCCTGGCACGCGGTGCCTAAATTCGATCCTGCCATTGGTGAACTGCCTAAAAGCGCAGAGGGTCTGCCGAGCTATTCGAAAGTCTTCGGTAACTGGCTGTGCGAGATGGCCGCAGATGATCCGAAACTGATGGCGATCACCCCGGCGATGCGTGAAGGTTCCGGCATGGTGGCCTTCTCACGTAAATTCCCGAAACAGTATTTTGATGTCGCGATTGCCGAGCAGCATGCGGTCACCTTCGCAGCGGGTATGGCGATTGGCGGCTACAAGCCCATTGTTGCCATCTACTCCACTTTCCTGCAGCGCGCCTACGATCAGCTGATCCATGATGTCGCCATCCAGAAACTGCCGGTCCTGTTTGCTATCGATCGCGGTGGTATTGTCGGTGCAGATGGTCAGACCCATCAGGGCGCATTTGACCTCGCCTATCTCCGCTGTGTGCCGGATATGGTGATCATGACCCCGAGCGATGAAAACGAGTGCCGCCAGATGCTTTATACCGGCTATCACTATCAGGATGGCCCCAGCGCCGTGCGCTATCCGCGTGGCAACGGCGTCGGCACGCCGCTGGCGCCGCTGCAGAGCCTGCCACTGGGTAAAGCCGTGGTGAAACGTCAGGGTGAAAAGCTGGCGATCCTGAACTTCGGCACGCTGTTGCCGGAAGCCGCCGCCACCGCAGACGCACTGAACGCCACGCTGGTCGATATGCGCTTTGTGAAGCCGCTGGATGAAGTCCTGATCGCCGGGCTTGCTGCCACGCACGACTCGCTGGTCACGCTGGAAGAAGGCGCGATCAAAGGCGGTGCCGGGAGTGGCGTCAATGAATTTGTGATGGCGAAACGCCTGGCTGTGCCGGTGCTGAACATTGGTCTGCCCGACGAATTCATTCCGCAGGGTACGCAGGATGAAATACGGCACGATTATCAGCTGGACGCGGAGGGCATTCAGCAGCAGATCGCCCGCTGGCTGGCACAGTAACGTTCTTCCTCTCTGCGCTCCCTCCGGGGAGCGCAACGCCCTGCTATGCTAAAACCTTTGCACTTTCGCAGGAGCCTCCACCATGAAAATGATTCAACTGGGTACCACAGACCTTCAGGTTTCCCGTCTTTGTCTGGGCTGTATGACCTATGGCGAGCCCACACGCGGCAATCACGCCTGGACGCTGCCGGAAGCAAGCAGCCGTCCGCTGATTCAGCAGGCGCTGGACGCAGGCATTAACTTTTTCGACACCGCCAACAGCTACTCCGATGGCAGCAGTGAAGAGATTCTGGGCCGCGCGCTGAAAGATTTTGCCCGTCGGGAAGAGATCGTGGTTGCCACGAAAGTCTATTTTCCGCTGACCAATCTGTCCCAGGGCCTGTCGCGCAAAAATATCCTGCAATCGATCGATGACAGCCTGCAGCGTCTCGGTATGGAGTATGTTGATCTGCTGCAGATCCACCGCTGGGATTATGACACGCCGCTGGAAGAGACGCTGGAAGCCCTGCATGATGTCGTACAGTCTGGCAAAGCCCGCTATATCGGCGCGTCCTCAATGCACGCCAGCCAGTTTGCCCGCGCTTTGCAGATGCAGTCAGAACAGGGCTGGCACCGCTTTGTCACCATGCAGGATCAATACAACCTGATTCAGCGTGAAGAGGAGCGTGAAATGCATCCGCTCTGCCTGAAAGAGCAGATTGCCGTATTGCCGTGGAGCCCGCTGGCACGCGGTAAGCTGACCCGCCCGTGGGGCGAAAACACCGCGCGATCCGCCTCTGATCAGGTGATGGCAAAGCTCTATGACAATACGGAAGAGAACGATGCGGCAATCGCCGGGCGACTGGCGCAGGTGGCGGAAAGCAAAGGCGTCACCCGGGCGCAGGTGGCGCTCGCCTGGCTGCTGAGCAAGCCTGCCGTCACCGCACCGATTATCGGCGCGTCCCGTGCGGAGCAGTTTGAAGATCTGGTGAAGGCGGTCGAGGTCACGCTGAGTGACGAGGAGATAACCCTGCTGGAAGAGGCTTACCAGCCACATCAGGCGGTGGGATTCGAATAATGCCAGACGTGACGCCCTGCCCGGGCGTCACACCCTTCGTAAAGCGGGCTGAGCAGCTAGCCCGCCAGCCAGACCCCAAAGCCATAGAGCATCACCGCCGCGATCACGCCAGCAATGATGTCATCCACCATGATGCCCATGCCACCGTGAACGTTGCGATCAAACCAGCGAATCGGCCACGGCTTCCACATATCAAGGATGCGGAACAGCACAAAGCCCCCCGCGACCCACTGCCAGTTATTGACCGGAATCGCCATCAGCGTAATCCACATGCCGATAAACTCATCCCAGACAATACTGCCGTGATCGTGTACGCCCATGTCTTTAGCGGTGCGATGGCACAGGTAGACGCCAACGCAGATGCCCACCAGCACCACCAGCGAATAGAGATCCTGCGGCAGAAACGTCATCAGCCACCAGAAGGGGATGGCCGCCAGCGATCCCATGGTTCCGGGCACCACCGGACTTAACCCGCTGCCAAAACCGGTTGCCAGCAGATGCCAGGGATTGCTCATCCGCAGGCGGCTTTTCGCCACGTCGTTATTTAGTCTCAAAGTGATCGAACCCTTTATGGCGGAATGTCGCGGGCTTGCCGTTGTCCAGCAGCATCAGGCCTTCCGATGCCGGCGCTATCTGCCCGATACAGGTGTAAGGCACGCCCAGGTGACCCAGTGCCACATCGAGCGCGCCATGATTGACTTCCGGCACCGTGAAGCAGAGTTCGTAATCTTCGCCACCACTCAGCGCCCAGCGCAGCACCTGCTCGGGGTCGAAGTGATCGCGCAGTGCCGCCGAGAGCGGCAGCGCCTCCAGATTCAGGCGTGCGCCGCAGCCGCTGGCTTTCAGCACATGGCCGAGATCGGAGATCAGGCCGTCGGAGATATCCACCGCTGAAGAGGCGAGTGAACGCAGAGCCTGCCCCTGCAGAATACGTGGCATCGGGCGCAGATGGCGTTTAATCAGCGCCTCATGCACCACCGGATCGCTGATGCGGCAGTGATGCTGCAGCAGCGCCAGCCCGGCTGCACTGTCGCCCAGCGTGCCGGTCACATAGATCCAGTCGCCGGGTTTCGCACCGGAACGTTTCAGGGCACGGCCCTGCGGCACCATGCCGTGGATCGCCAGCGTCAGGCTTAAAGGCCCGCGCGTGGTGTCACCACCAACCAGCTGCATATCGTAATATTCCAGCAGTTCGAACAGACTTTCGCTGAAGGCGGACAGCCAGCCTTCATCGACCTGCGGCAGGGTTAAGGCCAGCGTAAGCCAGGCAGGATCGGCCCCCATGGCCGCGAGATCGCTGAGGTTTACCGCCAGGGCTTTGTACCCCAAATCGGCAGGATGAATATCCCGTAAGAAGTGCACACCCGCGACCAGGGTATCGGTGCTGATCGCCAGCGTCTGTTTTTCCGGCACGCTAAGTAACGCACAATCGTCACCGATGCCGAGTTCGACATCACGGCGGCTGCGTGTTCTGCGGTTGAAGTAGCGTGCGATGAGTTCAAATTCACCACAAGACATAATTACGTTCCGCTTAACCCTTTATGAAAAAAGGCCGGCAAGCCGGCCTTTTTATTTATTTACGATGGGGTCGAATTTGTGGACCGGCTTTATCCAGCACGCCGTTGACAAATTTGTGGCTGTCTTCAGCACCGAAGACTTTCGCCAGCTCAATGCCTTCGTTGATGGCCACTTTATAGGGCACATCATCGCGCTTGCTCAGCTCATAAAGCGAGATGCGCAGAATCGCTTTCTCTACCTGTCCCAGCTCTTCAAGCTGACGTGACAGGTAGGGTTTCATCAGTCCATCCAGATACGCACTGTTGGTCGCCACACCGGACAGCAGTTCGCGGAAGTAGGTAATGTCGACATCTTTGACGTCCTGTTCCGCCAGAAACTGGTATTCCACATCGGCAATGTCGTTGTTCGACAACTGCCAGGAGTAAAGCGCCTGAACAGCGCACTCACGGGCGCGACGACGAGCAGCAGGTTTCACAAAATTCCCCTTACAAAAATCAGGCTTTAATGGCTTTCAATACGTTGATCATTTCGAGCGCGGTCAGTGCCGCTTCGGCACCCTTGTTACCGGCTTTAGTCCCGGCACGTTCAATGGCCTGCTCGATGCTTTCAGTGGTCAGCACGCCAAACGCGACAGGAATATCGCTGTTCATGGCGACGCTGGCGATACCAGAGCTGGCTTCACCTGCCACATATTCGAAGTGGGCGGTGCCACCACGAATCACGGTACCGAGTGCGATAATCGCATCGTGTTTGCCGGCGTTAGCCAGCGTGCGGGCGGCCAGAGGCAGTTCATAAGCGCCCGGCACCCAGACGACGGTGATATTGTCATCTTTGACCTGGCCAATGCGTTTCAGGGCATCAACTGCGCCATCCAGCAGGCTGTCATTAATGAAGTTGTTAAAACGCGCAATAACGATGGCAACACGGGCCTCAGGCGTTGCAACAGCAGCTTCGATAACTTTCATACTTATCCTTTCAGGGGTTTGGTTAGCCCCGCGCAGGGGGGCGGATTCTATCATACTCTTGGGCGGCGTGCTCTCGCTTTTCCGACCATGCTATTGCGGCGTCAGCGTCAGGCGTAAATCGTCACCAATCTGCCGGACATCACTGAAACGGAAAGCTGGTGCGTCAGCCAGCTGGCTGAGTCCGGGCAGCTGGCACAGGCCACGCCCTTCATGACCTAACAGTTTAGGCGCGACATAGAGGATCAGCTCATCGACGACGCCCGCCTGTAATAGGGCACCTGCCAGCGCGGCGCCCGCTTCTACCCAGACGCTGTTAATCTGCCGCTGCCCCATCAGCATCATCATCGCGACCAGATCCAGCTGTTGCTCGCGCAGTGGCACCGCGATTTGCGTCACCGCCTCTGGCCAGCGTTGCTGATCCGGCTGATGGCGCATCAGCCAGGTTTCACCCGGCTGCGAAATAATCCGATGCTGCGGCGTCACGCGATTCTGGCTGTCGATGATAACCCGCACCGGCTGGCGCAGTGCCTGTTCATTCAGCAGAGCCTGGCTGTCATCATTGAGTTCGGACCAGCGCACCGTCAGGGCGGGATCGTCCGCCAGTATCGTGGCGCTGCTGCTGAGGATCGCGGCGCTCTGCGCACGCAGCTGCTGCACATCGCGACGGGCCGCCGCCGAGGTAATCCACTGGCTTTCGCCGCTGGCCATTGCCGTCCGGCCATCCAGTGATGCGCCCAGCTTGAGCTGCACCCACGGGAAGCCGGTGCGCATCCGCTTGAGGAAGCCGCGATTCAGCGCCTCCGCTTCGGCCATCATCAGGCCGTGACTGACGTCAATGCCCGCCTGGTACAGGCGGTGAAGCCCACGGCCCGCGACCTGGGGATTCGGATCCTGCATCGCGGCCACAACACGTTTCACACCGGCGGCGATCAGCGCATCGCAGCAGGGCGGCGTGCGGCCATGATGACTACAGGGTTCGAGCGTGACATAAGCGGTTGCGCCACGCGCTTTTTCGCCCGCCATGCGCAGCGCATGGACTTCTGCATGAGGTTCACCCGCACGCTGATGCCAGCCCTCCCCCACCACCTCGCCATCACGTACAATTACGCAGCCAACATTAGGGTTTGGCATAGTGGTAAAGCGGCCGCGTCGCGCCAGCTCCAGCGCGCGCGCCATATAGCGTTCGTCCATGGTTTAATCCTGTAGCCGGGCGATCTCTTCGCCAAAATCACGAATGTCTTCAAAGCTGCGGTACACCGAAGCGAAGCGAATATAGGCGACTTTATCGAGCTTTTTCAGCTCATCCATCACCAGATTGCCAATCAGTTTACTGGGGATCTCACGTTCGCCGGTGGCGCGCAGCTGGGTTTTAATATGGTTAACGGCGCTCTCAACCGCGTCGGCACTGACCGGACGCTTCTCAAGCGCCTTCATCATCCCGCTGGCCATTTTGTCTTCATTGAAGGGTTCGCGCACATCATTGCTTTTCACCACGCGGGGCATCACCAGTTCCGCCACTTCAAACGTTGTGAAGCGTTCATGACACATCAGACACTGGCGGCGGCGTCGCACCGAAGATCCTTCACTAACCAGACGAGAATCAATCACTTTGGTGTCCACAGCGGAGCAGAATGGGCAATGCATGACGTTTCCTGACGCGAGAGTGATGGGCCAGACAGTGTAACGCGAACTGCGGATCAACAAAATCTCTTCCGTGCCTTTCCTGGGATTCTCATCGCAGGATAAACGACGCTCAATTTCGTCTGCCGCAAAACGGACTACGCTTTACAGGCAACATTAAAAATTTTCCACTCACACACTGGAGGTTACATGGGGCTGTTTAACTTTGTGAAAGAGGCCGGCGAAAAATTATGGGATGCCGTGCATGGCGGCGATGACCAGAATAAAAAGCTGCAGGATCACATCAACAAGCTCGGCTTACCCGACAGTGACAAAGTTGATGTAAAGGTCAATGGCGACACCGTGACCGTAACCGGCGATGGCCTTTCGCAGGAGCTGAAAGAGAAGATCCTGATTGCGGCGGGCAACGTCGCAGGCATTACCAAAGTGGAAGACAAGGTTACCGTCACCGACGGCGCGACCGAATCTCAGCTTTACACTGTGAAAAAAGGCGACACGCTGAGCGCCATTTCCAAAGAGGTGTATGGTAACGCCAATGAGTACAACAAGATTTTCGAGGCGAACAAACCGATGCTCTCTCATCCTGATAAAATCTATCCCGGTCAGGTTTTACGTATTCCCAAATAACGGACAAGGATAACTTATGAACAGGTTGGTTTGGGCGCCGGTGGCACTTTCGCTGGTTACGCTGAGCGGCTGCAGCACAACGGCCGGTAATCCGCAGGTCAGAGAGTTGCATCAGGAAGTCACGCAGCTGAATCAGCAGATGCAGCATCTGACCACGCAGGCCAGTGCGCTGGAGATTCAGGGACAGCTTAACAGCCACTCTGAACAGGGTGCGTGGCTGGTGCCGCAGGCGAACACGCCGGTAGCACTGCAGACCCAGCTCGGCACGCTGCGGCTGACACTGTCGCCGGTCACCGCCGAAGCCAGCGGCTCGCGGGCGACCCTCACCGTTCGTTCAATGGACGATCGGCCTCTGCCCGCCCTGCATGCAACCGTCATCTGGGGTGAACTCGACCCGGCAACCGGTAAACCGCTCAACAGGGACAGTCTGAGCCAGACGGTTGCGCTGCCGGCTTCGCTGCTGCCACAGCACTCGGCGTCCATCCCGCTGCGGCTCAGCGGTCTGACACCCGAGCAGTTAGGTTATGTCCGGGTGCACAACGTGACCGGTGACGCCCCGGCCCCGACCAACCCTGCGGCATCCGCTACCCCTTAGGTCAGCGAGGCAAAAAAAAGGGCAGCCCTGAGGCTGCCCGTTTTTATTGCGCGACGCGCATTACGGCAGGATTGAAGGCTGATCGGCGCCCTCTTTCTCCACCTTCTGCACCAGCATGTGTTCACGCTTCATGCCCAGCTTCAGCGCCAGCGCCGAAGAGACATAAATGGATGAAATCGTACCGATCGCCACACCAATCAGCATGGTCAGTGAGAAGCCTTTCAGCAACGCGCCGCCAAAGATGAAGAGGATGAGGATCATCGCCAGCGTCGTCAGCGAGGTAATCAGCGTACGGCTTAAGGTCTGGGTCAGCGACACGTTCGTAATGTCGTAAGAGCTGCCGCGACGGATCTTGCGGAAGTTTTCACGAATACGGTCCGACACCACGATTTTATCGTTAAGCGAGTAGCCGATCACTGACATCAGCGAGGCGACAATGGTCAGGTCGATTTCAATGCGGAACAGCGCCAGCAGGCCGCAGGTGATAATCACGTCGTGCGCCAGCGCCAGTACTGTACCCAGCGCCAGACGCCACTCAAAGCGAAAACCGATATAGATCAGAATCGCAATCAGTGCAGACAGCAGCGCCATCGCCCCCGCCTGCGCCAGATCGCTGCCCACGCTCGGGCCGACGAACTCAATGCGCTTCACGGTCGCGTTTTGCTGGGTGGTCTGATTGATCACCGACACCACTTTATTGCCTAACTCGGTGCCGGCACCGCCGGTTACCGGCGCCATACGCACCATCACGTCGCGGCTGCTGCCAAAGTTCTGTACCAGCGGCTCGTCAAAGCCCGCTTTCACCAGCTCACTGCGCAGCGTGTCGAGGTCGGCGGGTTTCTCCAGCGCGATCTCAATCACCGTACCGCCGGTGAAATCGAGACCCCAGTTGAAGCCACGCACGCTCACGATGGCAATCGCCGCGAGGATCAGCAGTCCCGAAATGATGAAGGCCAGCTTATCCCAGCGCATAAAGTCGACGACTTTACGCCCGTGGTTCAACTGCTCAATGTTATATTCCTGTGCCACAACGCACTCCTCAGATAGACAGCTTGTTGATGCGTTTGCCACCGTAAACCAGGTTAACAATGGCACGGGTACCGATAATCGCGGTGAACATTGAGGTCGCGATACCAATTGCGGTAGTAATCGCAAAACCTTTGATCGAACCGGTGCCGACCGCGTAAAGAATGATAACTTTGATCAGGGTCGTAACGTTCGCATCGACAATACTGGAGAAGGCGCCTTTGTAGCCCTCATGAATTGCCTGCTGAACCGAGCGCCCGTTGCGCAGCTCTTCTTTAATACGTTCATTAATCAGTACGTTAGCATCCACCGCGACCGCCAGCGTTAACACGATACCGGCAATACCAGGCATGGTCAGGGTCGCCCCCGGCAACAGGGACATAATCCCGACAATCAGCACCAGGTTTACCAGCAGTGCACTGGTCGCAATCAGGCCAAACTTCTTATAGAAGATCACCATAAACAGGATCGACGCAAGCAGACCCCACAGGCAGGCTTCCAGACCCTGGGTGATGTTCTGCTGACCCATGGTCGGTCCGATAGTACGCTCTTCCACAATCTGGATAGGCGCAATCAGCGCACCGGCGCGCAGCAGCAGCGAGAGCTGACGTGCTTCGTTTGGATTGCTGATACCGGTAATGCGGAAGCTGTTCCCCAGGCGGGACTGGATGTTGGCGACGTTAATCACCTCTTCCTGTTTCACCAGAATGGAACGACCGCTGGCATCTTTTTTACCGCTGTCTTTATACTCCACAAACAGGGTCGCCATCGGCTTGCCGATATTGTCCTTGGTGAAGTTCGACATGATGTTACCGCCCGCGCCATCCAGTGAGATGTTCACCTGTGGCTGGTTGTACTCATCCATGCTGGAGGTCGAGTCGGTGATGTGGTCACCGGTCAGGATCACCCGCTTGTAGAGCACGACCGGCTGACCATCACGCATCTGCTTCACTTCCGAGTCACCCGGCACACGGCCACTGGCCGCGGCACCCGGATCCACGCTGGTGTTAACCAGACGGAATTCCAGCGTTGCGGTTGCGCCCAGAATCTCTTTGGCGCGCGCCGTATCCTGAATCCCCGGCAGCTCAACCACGATGCGATCAGAACCCTGACGCTGCACCAGCGGTTCCGCCACGCCCAGCTGGTTCACACGGTTACGCAGAATAGTAATGTTCTGCTGAACCGCATATTCACGCGCTTCACTCAGACGGGCATCGCTCATGGTGGCACGCAGGGCATCGCTGCCGCTGCTGTTGATCACCAGATCCTGATGACGTGAGCTCAGCCAGGAGATCGCCGCATCGCGGCTGGCAGCGTCACGGAAACGAATTTCCACGCCGTAGTTCGCGATTTTGTTAACGTTGGTGTAAGGGATGTTTTTGGCGCGCAGGTCGCTACGCAGCGTATCGGCATTCTGCTCCTGCAGTTTGCTGAGCGCCGTGTCCATGTCCACTTCCATCAGGAAGTGCACACCGCCCCGCAGATCGAGACCGAGTTTCATCGGCTCTGCAGACAGCAGGGACAGCCAGCGTGGCGTCGCGGGTGCGAGGTTCAGCGCGACAACGTAGTTTTCACCCAGCGCTTTCATGATCGCTTCACGGGCGCGTAACTGCACATCCGTATTGGCGAAGCGCGCGGTGATTGCCCCGTTTTCCAGCGCAACGGATTTGCTCTGGATATTATCTTGTTTTAATGCGGACTGAATTTGATCCAACGTCTGCTCACTGGCGGCGCTTCCGCGCGCACCAGTGATTTGAACGGCCGGATCCTCACCATACAGGTTGGGAAGCGCATAGAGCAGGCCGACGAGAATCACGACGACCAGCATTACGTACTTCCACAAAGGATAACGATTTAACACGGCAGTTCCCTTAGGGAAGAAAGAATTACAGCGCCTTGATAGTGCCTTTAGGCAGCACGGCGGCGACGAAATCACGTTTAATGACCACTTCATTGGTGTCATTCAGCGCAATCGCTACGTAGCCCGTGTCAGAGACTTTGGTTACGCGACCCACCAGGCCACCGCTGGTCAGCACTTCATCACCCTTGGAAATAGAGTCCATCAGCTTCTTGTGCTCTTTCGCACGTTTCTGCTGTGGACGCAGGATCATGAAATAGAAAATCAGACCAAATACCACCAGCATGATCACCAGAGAATACGGACTTCCCTGAGACGGTGCGCCTGCTGCGGCCACGGCGTCAGAAATGAATAAGCTCATTAAATTTCCCTCATTGATGAATTGTCAGACGTTAATGGCGGAACTTCTTTGCCCGTCCGTTGGTAAAACTCAGTTACAAAGCGCTCTAATTTACCCTCTTCAATGGCCTGGCGTAAACCTGCCATCAGACGCTGGTAGTAGCGCAAATTGTGGATAGTATTCAGGCGCGCGCCCAGTATTTCGTTACAACGGTCGAGATGATACAAGTAGGCACGACTGTAATTGCGACAGGTGTAACAATCACACTCAGCATCCAGTGGCGCAGTGTCATCTTTGTAACGGGCGTTGCGGATTTTCACCACACCTTCCGTCACAAACAGATGACCATTTCGGGCATTGCGGGTCGGCATCACGCAGTCAAACATATCGACACCGCGACGGACGCCTTCAACCAGATCCTCCGGCTTGCCGACACCCATCAGATAACGCGGTTTATCCTGCGGCAGCTGTGGACAGACGTGCTCAAGAATACGGTGCATGTCCTGCTTAGGCTCACCCACCGCCAGGCCGCCCACAGCGTACCCATCAAAGCCAATCTCTACCAGACCTTTCACCGAGACATCTCGTAAATCTTCGTAAACCGAACCCTGAATAATGCCGAACAGCGCATTTTTATTGCCCAGGCTGTCGAAACGGTCACGGCTGCGTTTCGCCCAGCGCAGCGACATCTCCATTGAGCGTTTGGCGTAGTCCCAGTCTGCCGGATAAGGCGTACACTCATCGAAGATCATTACGATATCGGAACCGAGGTCATACTGAATCTCCATCGATTTTTCCGGATCGAGGAAGATCGGATCGCCATTGATCGGGTTACGGAAGTGAACGCCCGCTTCGGTGATTTTACGGATATCGCCCAGGCTGAAGACCTGGAAACCGCCGGAGTCGGTCAGGATCGGCCCTTTCCACTGCATAAAGTCATGCAGGTCGCCGTGCAGTTTCATGATTTCCTGGCCCGGCCGCAGCCAGAGATGGAAGGTGTTGCCCAGAATGATCTGTGCGCCTGTCTCCTGCACCTCTTCCGGCGTCATGCCTTTTACGGTGCCGTAGGTGCCCACAGGCATAAACGCCGGGGTTTCCACCACGCCGCGATCAAAAATCAGACGGCCACGGCGTGCGCGCCCGTCTGTGGTATCAAGTTCAAATTTCACAAAGCCTCCATCGGAGAAACAGTCCGATGCAGATAGCCTTCATCGCGTAAGGGCGATTCCGGCTATCGGTTGATAAATCAGTCGCCCACTTTTTCCAGCGGCGCCTGCGGATTTTTGCTGATAAACATCGCGTCTCCATAGCTGAAGAAACGATACTGCTCAGCCACGGCTGCGCGGTACGCGGCCATGGTGTGCTGGTAACCGGCAAAGGCCGACACCAGCATAATCAGGGTCGATTCGGGCAGGTGAAAATTGGTGATCAGCGCATCGATCACCTGATACTCATAGCCCGGATAGATAAAAATCTGGGTATCGTCGAAGAACGGCGCAATCAGGGCATCCTGACTCGCTTTGGCGGCGCTCTCCAGCGAACGGACGGAAGTGGTGCCGACGGCAACTACCCGGTTGCCACGCGCTTTACAGGCCAGCACCGCATCGACGACGTCCTGCGGCACTTCGGCATACTCGGCATGCATGTGATGCTCTTCGATGGTTTCAACGCGCACCGGCTGGAAGGTGCCTGCGCCGACGTGCAGCGTTACAAAGGCCATTTCGACGCCTTTCTCTTTCAGCGCCTGCAGCAGCGGTTCATCAAAGTGCAATCCCGCAGTCGGGGCCGCCACGGCACCCGGACGGGCGCTGTAGACGGTCTGATAGAGCTCGCGGTCAGCCTCTTCATCCGGACGGTCGATATAGGGCGGCAGCGGCATGTGGCCGACGCTGTTAAGGATATCGAGCACGGCGCGCTCGTCATCGAACGCAATTTCAAACAGCGCATCGTGGCGTGCCACCATGGTCGCTTTCACGCTCTCATCTTCGCCCAGCAGCAGCTCAGCACCCGGTTTTGGCGCTTTTGAGGCGCGCACATGGGCCAGCACGCGCTTGTCGTCAAGCATGCGCTCGACCAGCATCTCGATTTTGCCGCCGCTGGCTTTACGGCCAAAAACGCGTGCCGGAATCACCCGGGTATTGTTGAACACCAGCAGGTCACCGGGATTGAGCTTATCCAGCACATCGGTGAACACACCGTGTGACAGGTTACCGCTGGGACCCTCAAGCGACAGCAGACGACAGCCGCTGCGCTGCGCCTGGGGATAGTGAGCAATCAGGGATTCAGGCAATTCAAAAGCAAAATCGGCGACACGCATTGAAATGTTCTTTCTCAGGCAAAAACAGGCGGCATAGTTTAGCGGAAAATCGACAAATTCTGAACAACTGGCTGTGCAAAGGCAGTTCGGCCTATAATGCGGCATGAACTTTCTCGCGCATCTCCATCTGGCCCGGCTGGCCGACAGCTCCTTACTCGGCAATCTGATGGCCGACTTCGTGCGGGGTAACCCGCACCAGCACTGGTCTGCGCCCGTCGCAGACGGCATTCTCATGCATCGGCGTCTCGACGTCATGACCGATGGGCTGCCGGAGGTACGCACCGCCCGCCAGCTGTTCCGGGCGGAAACGTACCGCGTGGCACCGATCACCCTGGATGTCATCTGGGACCACTTTCTGGCCCGCCACTGGCAGGCATTCACCCCTGACCAGACGCTGGCGCAATTTTCCGCCGCCGCCGAACAGGAGATTGTGCCGCAGCTGCGCGATACGCCTTCTGAATTTCAGCACCTTAACGCGGTGATGTGGCGCGAGCGCTGGTTTGAACACTATGCCGAGGCCGGACGGCTGGAGCGGGTGCTGCACGGCATGGCCAGCCGTCGGCCACGCCTGGCGGCGCTGCGCGACTCATACCACGATTTCACCCAGCATTACGATCAGCTGGAAGCACTGTTTTTTGACTTTTATCCGCGTTTAATGACACAGGCGACCGATAAAACCCTGTAAAACCCGATCCTCTGCTACCGGGCTGGCGACGGTCCATTTTCGTCCACTGAAAAAACGTCGCCTCACGCCACACCATCTTGCCATTACACGTCATCTGCGGCTTAATGAAGCCTTTCTTAACAGTAGTTAAGTTAACATCACAGCCAGACCGCCTGTTCAGGCGCGCCTTCCGTTCGACAGGGCAAAAAAATCATAAGAGGAAAAGATGTCATCCGCTTCGCATTCTGAAATTGACGCGCGTTACCGTTACGCCTGCGACATCGCCCGTGCGGCGGCCAGCCGGGCCTTATCCTGGTATCAGCAGCGTCAGACACTGGTGGTGGAACACAAAAGGGATTTGCAGGACGTGGTCAGCGAGGCCGACCGCAACGTGGAGGCCTTAATTAAGACCTTGATCGCTGAACGGTTTCCGGAGGACGCCGTCTGTGGCGAAGAGAGCGGCGGCGAGCTTCAGGGTGCCCCTTTTGTCTGGGTCATTGATCCGATCGATGGTACCGCCTGCTTCGTCAACGGGCTGCCAAACTGGTGCGTCTCGCTGGCGGTCGTGTGCGAGGGTGAACCGGTTATCGGCGTGGTCTGTGATCCTAATCATCAGGAGCTGTTCCACGCCCGGGCCGGTCAGGGCGCGTGGCTCAATGAGCATCGTATGCAGGTTCATGGCGCGACGCAGCTTAATGAAGGGCTGCTCGGCATCAGTAACTCCAGCCGGACAGCGGGCGACGGCGTTTCGCAATTGATTAACGGGCTGATCGCGCAGGGCGGCATGTTTATCCGCATAGGTTCGGGCGCACTGACCAGTGCCTGGGCGGCCGCCGGCCGCCTGATTGGTTACTACGAAGCGCACATGCATCCCTGGGACAGCCTGCCGGGCATTGTGCTGATGCGCGAAGCGGGCGGCGTCACTAACGATTATCTGGGTAATGGGGGGCTGCAAAACGGGAACCCGGTGCTGCTGGCCAATGCAGCGCTTTATCCCCAGATCAAAGCGCTGACCGGTAACAGCGCGCTGGATGAGTAAATGAGGCTACCTGCCCTGTACCGTTGCGCACTGATCCTTACGTCTCTCTGGCTGGCCGATCCGGCGGCACAGGCGGCAGCATATCAGCTGGAAAAAGTGGTCGAACTGAGCCGCCATGGTGTCCGCCCGCCGACGCCAGGCAACCGCAAAGAGATTGAAGCCGCCAGTCAGCAGCCCTGGACGCAGTGGAGCACGGCCGATGGCGAGCTGACCGGTCATGGCTACAGTGCGGTGGTTAATAAAGGCCGCTGGGAAGGCGAGCACTATCGCCAGCTCGGCCTGCTGAAAGCAGGCTGTCCGGATGCGACGCAGGTCTATGTGCGTGCCAGTCCGCTGCAGCGCACCCGCGCCACTGGCGCGGCGCTGACTGACGGCGCCTTTCCCGGCTGCGGCGTGCCGGTACACGCCATGGCAGGTGACGCCGATCCCCTGTTTCAGAGTGAAAAACTGGCAATCACCCGGAGCGATCCGGCTCAGGAGCTGGCCGCTAAACAGCAGAAAGCGGGCGATCTGGCGCAGCTGCAAAAGCAGCTGCAACCCGCGATTCAGCAACTGAAAACCGCCGTCTGTCCGCCCGCCAGCGCCTGCACCTTCTTCGAGCAGCCCTGGTCACTCCGGCAGACCCGCAGCGGCGGCAGTTACGTTTATGGTCTGAGCGCGATGGCGAGCATGGTGGAGACACTGCGGCTGGGTTACAGCGAAAATCTGCCATTCGATCAGCTCGCCTGGGGGCATATCACTTCCGCCGCGCAGATCACCGCGCTGCTGCCCCTGCTGACCGCCAACTACGATCTCAGCAATGACCTCTTCTATCTGGCTCAGCGTCGCGGCTCAATCCTGCTTAATGCCCTGCTGGAGACCATCGCCGACAGGCATTCACCCACCCGCTGGTTCATTCTGGTCGGGCATGACACTAATATCGCCATGGTACGCACCCTGATGGGCTTTAGCTGGCAACTACCCGGTTATGCACGCGGCAACATTCCGCCTGGCAGCAGTCTGGTGCTGGAGCGCTGGCGCGACACCCGCAGCGGCGAACGGTTTTTGCGCCTCTATTTTCAGGCGCAGAGTCTGGATGCGATCCGTGAGCTACAGCCGGTTGATGAAAAGCATCCGCTGTTACGTCAGGAGTGGCATCAGCCGGCCTGCAGAGTCACGGAGGTGGGCCTGCTCTGCCCTTATCAATCCACGCTGAATCAGCTGCGTAAAAACCTGGACAACCGCGCTACACTGCCGGTTTCGGTTATATTGCCCTGAGTCTGTGGCTAATCAAATTCAGGTCGCCACTTTCCGGCGGCCTGAATAATGTTAACCGCCGTTAATTAACGTCATTCCGACCTTTTCTTATTTAAAACGTGCCGGCTATCAGCCCCCTCTTTTTTGTTTTACGATAGTTACGTCAATCATCCCTTTATAATTATTTTTTCCTGTAATTCTTTGATTCTTTCGGCGACTGGTTTCGCCGTTTTTTATTTTCTTCGTCCGCACACCGGCTGTTCACTGCCCGCCCGTTGCGCGCTGTTGCGCGATCACGCCTGTCCGGCTATCCGGATTTCGCATCTGTGATAATAACCGCTTAATGAAATAACCTCTTCCGTCCGCCGTCGCGAAAATAAATCGCAGAACACCACGCAATATTATTTCAGCGAGATGCCGCATCGGCGATAAAACGGAATGCTGTGCCGGGGATCACACAAATAACAGAGGATAACGCAGAGGCGGGAAATAACTGGTTCTGCTCTCCCGGAGCCGGGAGAGCAGAACGGAAGATTAACGAGGCTTACGCACCAGTCTGTACCCTGCCAGCAGCAGGAGGATCCACACCAGACCCACATAGAGCGAAATGCGGGTATCAGGGAAGTAGCCAATCAGCGCGATAATAAAACAGAGGAAGGCAACGCCGACGCCTGCGGTCCAGCTGCCACCAGGCAGGGCAAAGTGCAGTTTGCTGGCCGCTTCTTTACCAATTTTGCGCCGAAACGCTATCTGCGACAGCAGAATCATGATCCAGACCCATACCGTTGCAAAAGTTGCCAGGGAGGCGATCACCAGGAACACTTTTTCCGGCATCAGGTAGTTGAGGTAGACCGCTATCAGCATGGCAAACATCATCACCACCACCGTCACCCATGGAATGCCGCGCGAAGAGACTTTCATAAAGACCTTCGGCGCATGGCCCTGCTGCGCCATACCATGCAGCATCCGGCCTACGCCAAACACATCACTGTTAATGGCAGAAAGCGAGGCCGTCAGCACCACGAAGTTAAGAATGGAGGCCGCAGCCGCGATCCCCAGGTGCTGGAAGGTCAGCACAAACGGGCTGCCGGAAGTGCCAACCTGATTCCACGGGTAGATCGACATAATCACAAACAGCGTGCCGACGTAGAACACCAGAATGCGCCAGGGTACGGAGTTAATCGCGCGGGGAATAGACTTTTCCGGATCTTTCGCTTCACCAGCGGTGATGCCGATAATCTCAATGCCGCCATAGGCAAACATCACCATCTGCAGCGACAACAGCATACCCACCACGCCGTGCGCGAAAAAGCCGCCGTTAGTCCAGAGATTGTGGATGCCGGTCGGCTGACCGCCATTGCCGATTCCCCAGATGATCATGCCAAAACCGGCCAGAATCATCACGATGATGGTGGCGACCTTGAAGAAGGAGAACCAGAACTCCACCTCGCCAAACACCTTCACGCTCATCAGATTGACCGCGCCGATGATCAGCACCACGCTCAGCACCCAAATCCAGTGCGGTACCTCAGGGAACCAGACGCCCATGTAAATGCCGAAAGCGGTGACATCCGCTATCGCCACAATCAGGATTTCGAAACAGTAGGTCCAGCCGGTGATATAGCCCGCCATCGGTCCCAGGTAATCCTGGGCATAGCGGGAGAAGGAGCTGGCCTGGGGATTATTAACAGACATCTCACCCAGTGCGCGCATGATGATGTAAGCCACGGCCCCGCCGATGATGTAGGCGAGCAGCACGCTCGGTCCGGCCATTTTTATCGCATCAGCGGAACCGTAAAACAGCCCGGTGCCAATCGCCGATCCCAGTGCCATAAAGCGGATATGGCGCGTGCTCAGTCCGCGTTTGAGCTTGTTGGTTTCTTGCATAACAACCTGTACCTGTGAAATGAAAAAACCACGGGCAAGCCCGTGGTTAAAGAAGAATCAGTGCGCTCTGTTACGAGTGAACGGCAACCTGCTCGGGTCCCTTCACCCGGTCGACAACAGCGGCAATCAGCAGCATCACCAGCGACGGCGGCAGCCAGGCAAGACCCTGGTCGGCCAGCGGCAGATGCTGACTGAAAGCGGGCAGCATATCTTTAAACCCGGTGGTTTTAATCGCATCAACAATGCCGAACAGCAGGCTGACCAGCATCGCCGGTGCAATAATCCGGCTGCTTTTGTTCCACCAGTTCAGGGTGAAACTCAGCACGACCAGCACGATACAGGGCGGATAGATCGCCGTCAGTACCGGGATGGAGATCTGAATCAGATGGCTCAGGCCGAGATTCGACACCACCATTGAGAACAGACCCAGAATAAATACCAGCGTTTTATACGACAATGGCAGGTATTGCGCAAAAAATTCCGCACAGGCACAGGTCAGGCCCACCGCGGTCACCATGCAGGCAACAAAGATTAGCGCAGCCAGGAAGAAGCTGCCCATATTGCCGAAGGTGTGCTGAACATAGGCATGCAGAATCGCGGCGCCGTTGGCGTTTTGATCCACCAGTGCGCCACTGCCTGCGCCCAGTTTGAACAGGCAGAGGTAGACCAGCGTCAGGCCCAGACCGGCAATCAGGCCAGCCAGCACGGTATAGCGGGTGAGCAGCGCCGCATTTTCCACGCCACGGGAGCGGGCCGCGTTCACGATCACGATGCCAAAGACCAGTGCGCCCAGGGTATCCATGGTCAGATAACCATTAACGAAACCGCTGGAGAAGGCCGCACGCTGATAATCAGCGGTCGCCGTAATGGTTCCGCCTGCCGGCCAGAGCAGCGCCGCCACACCGAGCACAGTCAGGGCAATAATTTTCAGCGGCGCCAGGAAGTGGCCCACGGTATCCAGCAGTTTGCCAGGATAGAGCGACACACCAATGACCAGCACGAAGTAGATCAGGCTGTAGATAAACAGCGGCAGCGGGCCTTCACCGGTCAGCGGGGCGATCCCCATCTCAAAAGAGACCGTCGCGGTGCGCGGGGTGGCAAACAGCGGGCCGACAGCCAGATAGCAGACGGTTGCCAGCACGATGCCCGCCACTTTGCCAATCGGAGTGCTGAGCGCATCCACGCCGCCGCCCACACGGGCCAGCGCGATCACGGTCATGACGGGCAGGCCGACAGCGGTGAGCAGGAAGCCGAGTGCGGCAGTCCAGACATGTTCACCAGACTGAATACCAACCATAGGCGGGAAAATAATGTTACCCGCGCCAACGAACAGGGCAAATGTCATAAAGCCCAGCGCGAGAATGTCCTTCGAAGTTAAACGATGTGTCATACGGCCTGTCACTGATGTTGCGGTGGAAGTTGAGTTTGTGTTGTCCCCCTCGCTGCGTCTGAACCGCGACGACTGACGATGTCAGAGCACGGTGTCCGTCACGGGCTGGCGCGCAGGTGGTTTAATCTGCTGTTATTCTGGTTACAGAGGGATGATTCGACAACGGCGCTAAGTAAAACGTTTATAGCGGTGAAAGGCAATACGGGATCGGAAAACCAGAAGGTTATCCCGCCCTTTTTCCAAAAGGCAGAGGATAGCGTTGATTTTTGCAGCGGGCACACCAGATGATGTGCCTGAAAAGTAATCAGGGCGTGAGAAATTCCCGCATAAACACCCGTTCAGATACACAAAAGGCGCGTTTTACGCGCCTGTCTGCACAACATTACAGTCTTACCAGACCTGTTTCGCGATATCGACCACTAACCGGATCTTCTGCCACTGCTCGGCTTCGCTCAGGCTGTTGCCCTCTTCCGTGGAGGCAAAACCGCACTGCGGGCTCAGGCAGATCTGATCCAGACTGACATATTGCGCCGCTTCCTCCAGCCGGATTTTCACCTGTGCCGGATCCTCCAGCTCCCCTACTTTGGTGGTGATGAGCCCCAGTACGACCTGCTGATGACCGGGCCTGATAAAGCGCAGTGGCTCAAAGCCGCCAGAGCGGGCGTTGTCATACTCCAGGAAGAAGGCGTCCACGTTGACGCTGCCGAACAGGATCTCCGCTACCGGTCCATAGCCGCCCTCTGAAATCCAGGTGGAGCGGAAATTGCCGCGACAGACATGCAGGCCCACGGTCAGATCGGCAGGTTTATCTGCCAGCGCGGTATTCAGCACCTGAGCATAAATCTGCGCCAGCTGTTCCGGGTCGTCGCCGCGCGCCCGGATATCGCGTTTCTGATCCTCAGAGCAGAGGTAAGCCCAGACGGTGTCGTCCAGCTGCAGATAGCGGCAGCCTGCGTCATAAAACGCGCTGATAGCCGCTTTGTAGGTCTGCGCCAGATCGCTGAAGTAATCCGCCAGATCCGGATAAACCTCCGCGTCAATGACTTTGCGGCCTCCACGGAAGTGCAGCACGCTGGGGCTGGGAATGGTCATCTTCGGCACCGCATCGCCGGCAATGCTCTGCAGGAAGCGGAAATGGTCGAGCATCGGATGGTCGGCCGGAAAGCCCAGCTTGCTGACCACTTTTACGCCATGCGCTTTGGTCTGAACGCCATTGAACTGAATGCCCTGCTCCGCCTCATAACGCTCAACGCCCTGCAAGCCGTAGAAGAAGTCGAAGTGCCACCAGCCGCGACGAAACTCGCCATCCGTCACTACCTTCAGGCCATTTTCACGCTGTTTCGCGACCACATCACGAATCGCCGCATCTTCAACCTCACGCAGTGCAGCGGCATCGATCTCACCGGCTGAAAACTGTTCGCGCGCCTGTTTAATGGCGGCAGGTCGCAGGAAGCTGCCGACGGTGTCGGCACGGAATGGGGCCGTTTCTCTTTGCATGATCACTCCTTTCTCGCCTGCCGGTAATGACGGCAGGAAATAGTTGCATTCTGATATGATCAGCCATCTGGATGGCTAAACGTCTGAGCGCAGAGTGGCACGCGCGCGGCGCGGCTGCAACTGAAGAAAATTCAGTGATGATGAAATTAATTCATGTTTGAGACTATTTCAGGGAAGCCTGTGCCTGGGCGATCTGGCTTTCCGACAGCGGCAGATAACCCGCTTCGCTGACACGCCGCTGTCCCTGAACCGAGAGCACCTGCTGCAGGAAGGCCGCCACCAGCGGCGGCAGCGGCTTACCGGGCGCTTTATTAACGTAGAGATAGAGCGGACGCGCCCAGGGGTAGCGGCCGCTGCGGATGGCGTCGGCGTCCGGAACGATCGCCTGCCCCTGATCGTTGGTTACCGCCACTATTTTTACGCCGCTGAGGTGAAAGCCGAAACTGGCATAGCCGATGCTGCGTGCATTGCCGGCAACCGCCTGTACCACCGCAGCAGAGCCGGGAAACTCCGCCACGTCGCTGCGAAAATCGCCCCGGCAGAGCGCCTGCTGCTTGAAAAATCCCCAGGTGCCCGAAGCGGAGTTGCGGCCATAGCGCTGGATCGGGCGGCTGCGCCACTGCGCCCCGGTCAGACCAAGGTCGCCCCAGCGCAGCGGCACATCGCGCGCGCCACACAGACGCGTCACCGAGAAGATGGCGTCGAGCTGACGCGGCGCAATCTGCTGCAGCGGATTATGCTGATTGACTACCACCACCAGCGCATCCATCGCCACCGGTACGGCCAGCGGCGGATAGCCGTAGCGCGCCTCAAAGGCCCGACGTTCATCGGCCTGCATCGGGCGGCTCATCGGCCCGAGTTGCGCCGCCCCCGCTGCCAGCGCGGTCGGAGCGGTCGAAGAGCCGGAGGCCTGCACCTGCACGTTAACGCCTGGCACCTGACGGCTGAAATCTTCGCTCCATAGCGTCATCAGATAGCCGAGCGTGTCAGACCCCACACTGCTGAGGTTGCCGGCGAGCGCGCCGGGCTGGGCGACCGCCAGCCCCGGCAGCAGAGTCACAATCAGTAAAAGAAGGAAGCGCATCAGGACGATCCGGCAGCGATTAATGAACGGCATTCTCCTGCATCACGCCGCTGACAATCAACCTTGCTGGCAGCGTAAAGGTAAAACAGGTCTCGCTGTTCGGCACGCTGGTGATGTCGAGCCGCGCGTTATGGTGGCTCAGCGCATGTTTCACTATCGCCAGCCCCAGTCCGCTGCCGCCGGTTGCCCGGGAACGCGCTTTATCGACGCGATAGAAACGCTCGGTCAGCCGTGGAATATGCTCTGGCGCAATACCCGGCCCGTTGTCGCACACCCGCAGGGTCGCCCCCTGCTTGCTGCGCAGCCAGCTGATATCAATTCGCGTGCCTGCTGGCGTGTGATTGACGGCGTTGTAAACCAGATTGGAGATGGCGCTGCGCAGCTGCTCATCGTTGCCGAACACCTTAAGGTGAGGATCGGTATGGAAATGAATCTCGTGGCGTCCGCCGCTCAGCGTTGCCGCCTCATGCTGCAGCAGTTTCAGCATCACCGGCACATCCACCTTCTCTTTCAGATCGATGGCCGGCGCGGCCTCGATACGTGACAGCGTCAGCAACTGCTTAACCAGACTGTCCATCCGCCGTGTCTGCTCCGACATAGTGTGTAGCGCCTTGCTGCGTGAAGGCTCGCTCATCACCGCGTCATTCATCATTTCCAGATAGCCCTGCAGCACCGTGAGCGGTGTGCGCAATTCATGGCTGACGTTGGCAAAGAAGTTGCGCCGGGCCCCTTCCAGCTGATGCATCTGCGTGACGTCGCGCGCCACCAGCAGCCACTGCCCCTCGCTGTAGGGCATCACGCGAAATTCCATGTGCAGTTTGTTGTTGAGTACCAGCGTCAGCGGCTTATCAAAATCACGCTGACGGAGGTAGCGTGAGAATTCCGGATAACGCAGAAGGTTGAGGATATTCTGGCCATTATCTTCCGGCCAGCGCAGGCCAAGATGCTGCTGCGCCAGTCCATTGCACCAGAAAATGGTCCCCTCTTCGGTGGTCAGAATCACGGCATCCGGCAACGACTCGGCCCCGCTGCGGAAGCGCTTAATCAGATTACCCAGTTCACGCCGCCGCCGCCGGTTTCGCAGCTGCATCTGATAGAGGCCATAAAACAGCGGCTCCCAGCTGGCACGCCCGGTGGGCGGCGTCATGGTCCGGTCAAGCCACAGCCAGTGCGACAGCCGCATGAGATTGTGAAAATGCCACAACAGCACCGTCAGCACGCTCAGCAGCAGCCACCAGGACAGACCGCCGAACAGCAGGCCCAGCAGCAGCCCGGGCAGGCAGGCCAGCAGCAGTTCTGCGAGTAATCTCTTCCAGGAGAGGCGTTCCAGCACGGTAACAGCTCCGTTTAGTAGCGGGCAGAGAAACGATACCCTGTTCCACGAACGGTTTGTACCATGCGATCGTGGCCGGAGACTTCCAGCGCTTTACGTAAACGGCGAATATGAACATCGACCGTGCGATCTTCCACATAGACATTGGTCCCCCAGACATGGTTGAGCAGCTGTTCGCGGCTGTAAACCCGTTCCGGGTGGGTCATAAAGAAGTGCAGCAGCTTATATTCGGTGGGGCCCATCTCCAGTGGCGTGCTTTCGGACATGACGCGATGTGAAGAGGGATCCAGACTAAGCCCCTGTATTTCAATCACCTCTTCCACGGCCATTGGCGAAATACGCCGCATCACCGCTTTAATTCGCGCCATCAGCTCTTTCGGTGAAAACGGCTTGGTGATGTAATCATCGGCGCCCACTTCCAGCCCGCGAACCCGATCTTCCTCTTCGCCGCGCGCAGTGAGCATCATCACCGGGATATCGCGCGTCATCGCTTCGCGTTTCAGGTGTTTGATAAACTGGATACCACTGCCGCCAGGTAACATCCAGTCCAGCAAAATCAGGTCGGGCCAGGGTTCAATCAGCTTGCCCACGGCGCTGTCATAATCTTCCGCCTCAATCGGCTGATAGTCGTTCTGCTCCAGAACAAAACACAACATTTCGCGGATGGGGGCTTCATCCTCCACAACCAGAATGCGCTTAGCCATTATTACTCCTGCAGATTATGACGGCTGTCACTGAGATTCGCGGCGCCATTATGCGTCAGTTTTGTGACACTTTTATGAAAAACATAACCTGCCTGTAACCTGCTTGAAAATCATTTATGACAGGGCCACGACATTTTTTTGCTTTGGCCGCAGAGCCCGTATAATCGCCGGGCGAATCACAACGGCAGGGATTTATCATGCGCATTATTCATACTGCGGACTGGCATCTGGGGCAGTTCTTCTATAACAAAAGCCGGGCGGCGGAACATCAGGCGTTTCTCGACTGGCTGTTGATCCAGATTGAACAGCATCAGGTGGATGCGCTGATTATCGCGGGCGATCTGTTCGACACCGGAACGCCGCCCAGCTATGCCCGCGAGATGTTCAACCGCTTTGTGGTGGCGCTGCAGCCCACGGGCTGCCAGCTGGTCGTGCTGGCGGGCAACCACGACTCCGTGGCCACGCTGAATGAGTCGCGTGAACTGCTCGCCTGCCTTAATACGCGGGTGATCGCCACGCCGCAGGAAAATGACGACGTGCTGCTGCTCACTACCCGCCAGGGCGAACCGGGCGCGCTGCTGTGCGCCATCCCCTATCTGCGTCCGCGCGATATCCTGCGCAGCCGGGCGGGCCAGTCGGGCCGGGATAAGCAGACCTCGCTGCTGGAGGCGATCGCCAGTCACTATCAGCAGCGTTTCGCCGCCGCACAGGCGCTGGGCCATGCGCTGCCAGTCATCGCGACAGGCCATCTCACTACCGTCGGCGTCAGCCAGAGCGATTCGGTGCGCGACATCTATATCGGTACGCTGGACGCCTTCCCCGCCAGCGCCTTTCCGGCAGCTGACTATATTGCACTGGGGCATATCCACCGCGCCCAGCGCGTCGCGGGCAGCGAGCATATCCGCTACAGCGGCTCGCCGATTCCGCTGAGTTTTGATGAACTGGGCAGCGAAAAAAGCGTCTTTCTGCTGGAGCTCGCGGCCAGCGGCCTGCAATCCGTCACGCCGCTGGTGGTGCCGCAGACGCAGCCGATGCGGATGCTGAAGGGATCGCTGGCGCAGATTGCCGACCAGCTCAATACCTTCAGCACGGATCCGCAGGCGAAGCCCATCTGGCTCGACATTGAGGTCACCACCCAGGAGTATCTCAGCGACCTGCAGCGGCAGGTCGAGAGCCTGACCGCCGCGCTGCCGGTGGAGGTTCTGCTTCTGCGCCGCAGCCGTGAACAGCGGCAGCAGAGTCTGGCGCGGCTCGACAATGAAACCCTGAATGAGCTGAAGGTGGAAGAGGTCTTCGCCCGCCGCCTGGCGCTGGATGAAGCGCTGGATGACACACAGATCGACGAGATGACTACCCTGTTCCGCCAGACGCTGGCCGCCATGGAAGAGACCCAATGAAGATCCTCACGCTCCGGTTCAAAAACCTTAATGCCCTGCGCGGTGAATGGTTCATCGACTTCCGTGCCGAACCTTTTGCCAGCAACGGTCTGTTCGCCATTACCGGTGCTACCGGCGCCGGTAAAACCACCCTGCTGGACGCCATCTGCCTGGCGCTCTATCACCAGACACCACGCCTGGGGGCGATATCTCAGAGCCAGAATGCGCTGATGACCCGCGACAGCGCGGAATGCCTGGCCGAAGTGGAGTTTGAGATCAAAGGCGAAGCCTGGCGCGCCTTCTGGAGTCAGAACCGTGCACGCGGCACCGCTGACGGCAAGCTTCAGGCGCCGCGCGTGGAGCTGGCGCGCTGCGCCGACAACGTGATTGTCGCCGATAAGGTTGGCGACAAGCTTAAGCTGATCGAAACCCTCTCCGGGCTCGATTTTGAGCGTTTTACCCGCTCGATGATGCTCTCTCAGGGGCAGTTCGCCGCCTTTCTCAACGCAAAGGCCAGCGAACGCGCCGAACTGTTGGAGGAGCTGACCGGCACGGAGATCTACGGCCTGATCTCCACCGCGATCTATGAGCGCCACAAAGAGGCGAAGACCCAGCTGGATCTGCTGCGCAGTCAGGCGGGCGCGATGGCACTGCTGGATGAGGAGGCGCGAGCGGCGCTGCAGCAGCAGCTCGCCGATCTGACCGACGCCGAACAGCGGCTCAGCACAGACTCTCAGCAGGCCCAACAGCAGCAGCAGTGGCTGCAGCAGACGCAGCAGCTTGGGCAGGAACGTGAGCAGGCGGTGGCCGCGGTTCAGCAGGCGCAGGCCGCCTCGCAGGCGGCAGAGGGTGACCGCCAGCGGCTGGCCCGCAGCGAACCGGCAGAAAAACTGCGCGGCATCCTGCAGCAGCGCGACACGCTGCGCGCCGAGCAGCAGCAGGCGGACAGCCGCTGTCAGCAGCTTACGGCGGCCGCAGAGCAGGCGCAGCAGCAACAGCAGCAGCATCAGCAGCACTACGCCACCAGCCAGACTGCCCGCCAGCAGGCGCTGCATGACCAGCAGCAGCAGGAAAGTCTGCTGTCAGATCAGGTGCTGCCGCTGGATCAGCAGATTGCGACACGCCAGCAGCAGCTCTCCGAACAGCAGCAGGAGAACAGCCAACAGCAGCAGCATCTGGATCAGACGCATCTCACCCTGACGGCGCAGACGCGTCAGGTCGCTGCCTGGCAGCAGGCGCTGGCTGAACAGCAGCAGTTACAACAGCAGCTGGCCGATCTGGCGCAGTGGGGCGCCTCCCTGCCCGTCTGGCAGGAGAACTTCGCGCTGCTGGCTCAGCGTGAGGCGACGCTGGCGGATCTGTCACAGCAGGCTGAACAGCAGCAACGGCAGATCGCCGCGCAACAGGCGCAACAGCAGCAGCAGGCAGAGCAGGCGCAGTCGCGTCAGCAGGCGGAGCAACAGGCTGGTGTGGCGCTGTCGCAGGCAGAGCACGCGCTGACTTCGCTTCAGGAGCAGCATCCGCCAGCCGCGCTGCGTCAGGCACTTAACCAGTTGCAGCATAACCGTCCGGCGCGTCAGCAACTGCTGCTGCTCGCCACGCAGTGGCAGCCGCTGCACCAGCAGCTCGGCCAGCGTCAGCAACGTCTGAGCGCGCTGGAAAAAGCGCATCAGCAAAGCGAGGCGGAGCTGCAGACCCTGCGCGAGACGTGGAAACGCGAAAAGCAGCAGCTGGACGATGTCGAAAAAATCTGTGCGCTGGAGCAGCAGATCGCCGACCTCAGCGATTATCGTGCCCGTCTCACCGCCGATCAGCCCTGCCCGCTCTGCGGCTCCTGTACGCATCCCGCCGTCGAAACCTACCGTTCGCTGGAAGTAAGTGCTAACCAGCAGCGTCGGGCCGCGCTGCAGCAGCAGACCGAGGCGCTGCGCGAAGCGGGCACTACCAGAGCGGAGCAGCTGAAACAGTCCGCTCAGCAGCAGCAGACCCTGCGTGAAGAGATCGCGCAGACGCAGCAACAGCTCATCCGGCTTGAACAGCAATGGCAGGCACTGAGCAGTGAGCTGGCACTCACTTTCCCGATAGCTGACGGCGAGGCGCTGGCCGCGTGGCAGCAGCAGCAGAGCGAACGGGAAAGCCAGCTTGAGCAGCAGCGCCAGGCGCAGGAGGCCGCAGAACAGGCGCGCCAGGCCGCGAAAGATGACTACCTTCAGCAGGCGCAGGCCTGGCAGCAGCATCAGCAGGCGGAACAGCTCGCTCAGCAGTCACTGGCCAGCCTGCAGCAGTCGCTGGAGGCGCTGCAGCAGCGCCAGCAGCAGGAGCAGGAGGCGTGGCAGGCGCTGCAGAGCCGCCTGACGCAGCAGTTCAGCGCCCACGATCTGGCCCTGCCCGCCGCCGCCGATCGCGACGCATGGCTGGCAACGCAGCAGCGTCGCTGGCAGCGCTGGCAGGAAAGTGAGCAACTGCTCGCTAACCTCCAGCCGCAGCTGCTTAAGGGGGAAACCCAGCTTGCTGCCCTGCAGCAGCAGGTGGCACAGGAACAGCAGCAGCTCGCCACCCGTCTGCAACAGCAGCAGCAGAGTCAGGCACAGCTCAGCGAAATGCGGCAGCAGCGCCAGGCGCTGTTTGGCGATCGCGATGTCGCGCACGCGCGTCAGCAGATGCAGGCGCGGGTTCAGCAATGCGATGACCAACTGGCGCAGCAGCTGACCGCCCTGCAGCAGGCCCAGGCGGAGGTCAGTCGCCTGCAGGGTGAGTGCTCGGCGCTGGAAATGCAGCGGCAGAGCCTCAGCCAGAAACGGGCGGAGGCGGATGCGGCCCTGTGTCAGGCCCTGGCGGACGCCGGCTTCGCGGATGAAGAGCAACTGCGCGCGGCGCTGCTGGATGAGCAGACGGCCCGGCAACTGCGCCAGCAGCTGCAGCAGCTCGATCAGCAATGTCAGCAGCAGCAGACCCGTCTGGCGGATCTGGACCAGCGGCTGACAACCCATCAGCAGGCCAGGCCTGCCGCAATGCCGGAATCGGCTGTGGCGCTGGCAGAGCAGCTGGAGCAGTTGCGGCTGGCCCTGCGCGACAACGCCAGCCAGCAGGGGCAGATTCAGCAGCAGCTGGACAGCGATGCCAGCCTTCGTAATCGCCAGCAGAGCCTGCTGACGCAGATTGAACAGGACGGCGCGGCGCTGGCGCAGTGGAGCCGGCTTAACGACCTGATTGGCTCCGCCAGCGGCGACAAGTTCCGGCGTTTCGCCCAGGGATTAACGCTGGATCACCTGGTGGCGCTGGCGAACCGTCAGCTCGACCGGCTGCATGGCCGCTATCTGCTGCAGCGCCGTGCCCAGGATCAGCTGGAGCTGGATGTGGTCGATACCTGGCAGGCGGATGCCACGCGTGATACCCGCACGCTGTCGGGTGGCGAGAGCTTCCTGGTCAGCCTGGCGCTGGCGCTGGCGTTGTCCGATCCAGTCAGCCATAAGACACGCATCGAGTCGCTGTTTCTTGATGAGGGGTTTGGCACGCTGGATGCCCGGACGCTGGACACCGCGCTGGATGCACTGGATGCGCTCAACGCCAGCGGCAAAACGATCGGGGTGATCAGCCATGTCGAGGCGATGAAAGAGCGGATTCCGGTGCAGATTAAAGTCCGCAAAATGAACGGGCTGGGTTACAGCCAGCTGGAGTTGCCGCAGGGGTAACGGGCACGGGTGCGCCCGTGAGTCTCCGATCAGCGGACGCTGACGTGTTTGTCGCGAGGACTGGTGAGCAACCCGCCCTGCTCGCTGTGCGCCAGCAGCCGATCGCTGGTCAGCCCGGCGACGGGGTGCGCTTTGTCCGTCACGTAGCAGGCAATCTGCTTCACCGCCGCACTGACCCGCATCCCGACCAGACCGTTGTTGCCATTTTGCTGATTCCCGTCGGTCGCCGTCGCGGCGTCCTGCCAGATCGCGTTGCCACTGCGCAGCTCCACCAGCCACGCGGTTGCTGACACGGTGGTCATGCTGTCAGTCACCCGGTAGCCGAAGTCGACAGGAAGCGCACTGCCGGCGTGGAAAATCTCATTCAGACGCTTTGCGCTGACCGCCTGGATGTCGCTGGCGCGGGTCAGGCCGTTCTGTTAACAGGAAGAGCAGCGCAAAGGCATATTTTTCTGCATTTCCAATCCATGAATTAAAGGAGACGCCATCCGCTCCGGGGCGGTAAATTCTGGTTCTGCCGACAGTCGGAGGAATGCCATAGCATTCGTCAGGCCGGTCTGTAGACTGTGGCAGCAGACCGCCGGATCTTTAAGGGAAATTAGCTATATAAATGAATGTCATTAATCTGATAAAAAGAATGCTGCCAGGGATAATGATTGCCATGACGCTCAGCGCCTGTCAGCAAGGGCCTGTAACGCAAAAGAATAGCATGGCAAATCTCTGCGATATCGCTCAAAACCCTGACAGCAAATCCTGTCACTGGACTCATCAGATGCAGCCGATCCTGAACCGGCAATTCCGCGATGCGGCGCGCTATGCGGGCCAGCAATGTCTGGTCCGGATGGAGTGGCAGCAGAGTGGGCGGTATGCGGTAACGCAGACTGAAGGCAGCGAGGCGCTTTGCCTGCGCGCCTGGCAACTGGTGGCACAGAGCCGCGACCTGCCGCCCCCGCCAGAGCCGGATCAGCCAGCGTGGTTCGGCTTTGCGCCTTAGGGTTAGCTGGCCAGCCCCTCCTGCCGCCACTGACGCGGGCTGATACCAAACCAGCGGCGAAAAGCGCGGGAAAACGCGCTGACTTCGGAGTAGCCCAGCAACAGGGCCATCTCCGAGATGGGCAGCTGTTTCTGCTGCAGATAGTGCGTGGCCATTTCGCAGCGCACCTGATCCACCAGTGCGCTGAAGCTGCTGCCCTCCTCACGCAGCCGCCGCTGCAAAGACCAGCTCGACAGGCCGAGTTTATCGGCCACCTCCTCCAGCACCGGCTCGCCCTGCATCAGCGACAGATTAACCTGCGAGCGCGCCTGCTCGATCATACTCTGCTGCGACGCGCCCCGGTTAAGCCGCCGGATCGCATCCTGCATCACCATCAACAGGATCGGATCGCTTTCCGGCATGGCGCGCAGCAGATCGCGTTTCGGGATCACCAGTGAGTTAAAGGGCTGATCGAACCAGACCGGCGCATCGAACACTTTGCAGTGATCGTGCCACTGGCCAGGCCGGGGATGCTCAAAATGCACCTCACGCGGTGCCCAGTGCCGACCCGCGACGTGGCGAATCAGATTCATAAACATGCCCAGCGTCAGCTCGGCATCCTGACGGCGGGAGAGGATCGCGCCATGCCGCACCTGATAGTCGAGCCGCCAGCACTCGCCCCTGTCCACCAGGCGAGTCAGCGTGTCGTGCTGATGCCAGGGAAACGCGGCCACCACGTTATGCAGCGCCTGTTCCAGCGTATCGGAGCAGAGGCCGATATAGCCGATCAGACCTAATGACTGCGGTTTAAACTGCCTGCCGTAGTGCAAACCGAAGTTATCAGATCCGGAGTGGCGCGCCGCCTCTTCCAGCACCCGACAATAGTTCACCAGCCCCAGGCTCAGTGTCGGGCTGGCCAGCCGTTCCGGATCGATGCCGCTGATGCCGAAGATGCGATCGGCATCGCCGCCCTGGGTATGAATAAACTCGCTTAATCCGGTCGCCGCCGCAGCCAGCACGCCGTGATTGCCTGCGCCTGTTGCGGCAGAGCAGGCAGCAAACGCATCGGGTTTTATCAGTGTCGGATTCATGGTCGCCTCTGTCAGATTCAGGTGGATCACCCTCACCAGTCTCTGAGCAAGTTCCATACCAGGTCCCCGCAGCCCTGACAGCGGCCTGCGGGCAGCCCCGGGCGTGCAGAATCCTGATAACCGGCACTGCAGCGGCGCAGGGACGCCCGCCGCTGGTGCATCAGGCGCCGATCGGCAGTGCGCTGCCCTCCAGATAACGGCGGCAGAGGCGCACCGAGTGGCTGGCCCAGGCTGGCCCAAGGCTGCGCGCCATCTCCGTTTCCGCATGCGATCCTACCCAGGCGGTGAGCTGGATGCGACGCTGGATCAGCAGCGCGGGCAGCATCGCCATCTCCGCATCACTGATATGAGCCACCTGCTCATAACCGCGGATCCAGTGTTCGATCCACTCTGGCGCGCGTGAGTGGTGCTCAACAAAACTGATCGCGGCCGCCAGATCGTGCAGATACCAGCCCAGCCCGCAATCGTCAAAGTCGATCACTCGCGTCTCTCCTTTGTGCAGCAGCAGGTTGGTCAGCCGCAGATCGGCATGGATCAGGCCATAGCGATCCGATCCTTTACCAAACTGTGTCAGCGCCGATCCCACCTGCGCGATGGCCTCTTCTACCACGCCGTGATCGGCGGGATGAAGATCAGGCGCATCCTGCCAGCGTCCCCAGTGGCTTCGGGCGCTGGTCATAGTGTCGTGATCCCAGATGATGCGGCGGAAACCCGCAGGCGGCTGCCACTGTTTACTGTGCTGATGCAGCCGTGCGGTAATCTGCCCGAGTTGCTGAAACGCGCGGGGATCGACGTCGGTCGTGGGCATCTCTCCCTCAATCCAGTGAAACAGCACGGCGTGACGCTCACCGCCCTCCGGCAGTCGCAGCGTCAGGACCTTTTCGCCCGTGTTGTCCGGCACCGCTTCCGGCACCATGATGCCGGTTTCGCGAAGCGCATCGAGCCACAGCAGCTCGCTGACGATGTCCGCTTTCTGATGATAATCGCCACGGTGCAATCTCAGCGCATAACGCCGGCCAGCAGCCTGCAGCAGAAAGGTGGCATTCTCTGAACGACACAGCAGGCTAAGCGTGCCCTGCAGCGCAGCGGGATAGCAGGCCAGCGCCTGCTGTGCCATCAGGGTAAGTTGGGAATCTGTCAGATTGTCATATTGTTTAGCGCTCATCATTCCGGCTCCTGGTCACTTTCGTTTTGTCAGCATGCGTCGCCGGACGTGTCGCTGCTTGACTGCAGAAGAGACAAAGTTGACCGCAGCGTGCAGCCGGCCCGGTTGCTGCCGCTGAGTTGACCATGGAGGACAGAAATCACTGCGTCCGCGTCAAGTCGCCGCGCGCAGGGCTTCGGCATTATCACTGCTTTAGCGTCATGGCGGTGTAGCGCCGTGTAAGACTGACAACAACGGGGATAACGGTATGACAGACAGACTCAAGCCCACACTGGGCACGCTGCATCTGTGGGGAATTGCGGTTGGCCTGGTGATCTCAGGCGAATATTTTGGCTGGAGCTATGGCTGGGCCGTTGCGGGCACGCTGGGATTTCTGGTGACGACCGCGCTGATCGCCACGCTCTATACCTGCTTTATTTTCAGCTTCACCGAACTGACCACCGCGATTCCCCATGCGGGCGGCCCTTTTGCCTACAGCCGCCGCGCTTTTGGCGAAACCGGCGGGCTGATCGCCGGTCTGGCGACGCTGATTGAGTTTGTCTTTGCGCCCCCGGCAATTGCCATGGCGATCGGGGCCTATCTCAACGTGCAGTATCCCGCTCTTAATCCAAAAACCGCGGCGGTGGGTGCCTATCTGCTGTTTATGACGCTGAATATTCTCGGTGTGAAGCTGGCCGCCATGTTCGAGCTGGTGGTGACCGTGCTGGCGGTGCTGGAGCTGCTGGTGTTTATGGGCGTCGTCTCACCCGGCTTCAGCCTGGCAAATTTCACCGCACATGGCTGGGCGGGCAGCGACAGTTTCGGTCTGCCCGCCTTCTCTGGCATCTTTGCCGCGATTCCCTTTGCCATCTGGTTTTTCCTCGCCATTGAAGGCGCGGCGATGGCGGCTGAAGAGGCGAAAGATCCCAGACGGACTATCCCCCGCGCCTATATCAGCGGCATTCTGACGCTGGTGGTGCTGGCGATTGGCGTGATGCTGCTGGCGGGCGGTGCAGGTGACTGGCGCAGACTCTCTGATATCAACGACCCGCTGCCGCAGGCGATGAAAATGATTGTTGGCGAACATTCCACCTGGATGCACATGCTGGTCTGGATCGGCCTGTTTGGTCTGATTGCCAGCTTCCACGGCATCATCCTCGGCTATTCGCGGCAGTTTTTCGCCCTGGCACGTGCGGGCTATCTGCCGCCTTCTCTGGCAAAACTGTCGCGTTTTCAGACGCCACACCGGGCTATTATTCTCGGCGGTGTCGTGGGTATTGCGGCGATCTACAGTGACGGCGTGATTAACCTGCAGGGAATGACGCTGACGGCGGCAATGATTACCCTGGCGGTGTTTGGCGCAATTGTGATGTATATCATGAGCATGCTGAGCCTGTTTAAACTGCGCCGCAGTGCACCAGAGATGGCCCGTAGTTTCCGCGCCCCCGGTTATCCGGTAGTGCCGGGCATCGCCCTGTTGTTGTCGGTGCTCTGCCTGCTGGCAATGCTGTGGTTTAATCCGCTGATTGGCGCGCTGTTTGTCGCCATCATGCTGGCAGGCTGGCTCTACTTTCTGGCGACCAAAACGCAGCGCGCACGGGCCCCGCAGGACAGTATGCTGGTGGGCGAATAGTCACGCCAGGGTAACGCAACAGAGATAAACGCTTCAGCGCCTGCCGCTGAAGCGTCTGCGGCCAGCCTGACATCAGCCGTTTAGCGGCCAGAGCCACGCGGCACCGCGCACGCCACTGGAGTCGCCATGCTGCGCCTTACAAACCGGCGTTTCGCACTCGCCGCCAAACACCCACTTCTTCATCAGCAGCGGTACGGTCTGGTAAAGGCGATCCACATTGCTCATGCCGCCGCCCAGCACGATGACATCGGGATCAATCAGATTTACTACATGCGCCAGCGATTTCGCCAGCCGGATCTCATAGCGGCGCATTGCCAGCTCGGCGATCGGATCCTGCTGCGCCAGCAGCGCAACGATCTCCGCCCCTTTGCGATGTACCCCGCTCAGCCGCTGGTAGTCGACGCCAAAGCCGGTGCCGGACACAAAGGTTTCTATGCAGCCCTGCTGACCACAGTAACAGGGGACTTCCTGACGATAGCGCAGTTCATCCTCATCCATCCACGGCAGCGGGTTATGGCCCCACTCACCGGCGTTACCGTTGCCTCCGATGCGTGATTCCCCGTTGATCGCTACGCCTGCACCCGATCCGGTGCCGATGATCACGGCGAAGACGACTGGCTGACCAGCCCCGGCGCCGTCGATTGCTTCCGACACCGCCAGGCAGTTGGCGTCGTTGGCGATGCGCACCTCACGGTTCAGCATCCGGGCCAGATCCTTATCCAGCGGCTGACCGTTCAGCCAGGTGGAATTGGCATTTTTTACCCGCTTTGTATAGGGCGAAAGCGAGCCAGGGATCCCGATGCCGACCGTCCCGGTCTCACCGGTTTTCTGCTCGGCGAGGGTAACCAGATCGACAATCGTCTGAACGGTTGCCTGATAATCATTACGCGGAGTATTCACCCGGTGTCGGAACTGCGCTTCTCCCTTATCCGACAACGCGATGACTTCTGTCTTGGTGCCGCCGAGATCGATGCCTATACGCAAGGTGAATTCCTCATTGATGAGTCAGGTGAGAAATACAGTAAAAGGGGTCTGCCGGAAAGGCAATGAAACCACGCCCATGTTTCGTTATCATGCGCGCTGACTCTCGCAGACTTGTGCGCCCGATCGCGCTACGGTAAGGAATCCCGATGTTGTGGTTTAAAAATATGATGGTTTATCGTCTGAATCGTGACATTCCGTTGTCCGCAGATGAGATGGAAAAACAGCTCGACGCTTTCACGTTTTCACCCTGTGGCAGTCAGGATATGAGCAAGACGGGCTGGGTCCCGCCGATGGGCAACCGCAGCGACGCGCTGACCCACGAAAATAAGGGCCAGATTGTTATCTGCGCCCGCAAAGAAGAGAAAATTCTGCCTTCGCCGGTAGTGAAACAGGCGCTGGAAGCGAAAATCGATAAGCTGGAAGCGGAACAGAGCCGAAAGCTGAAGAAGACTGAAAAAGATTCGCTGAAAGATGAAGTGCTGCACAGCCTGCTGCCACGCGCCTTCAGCCGTTTCAGCCAGACCTTTATGTGGATCGACACGGTTAATAACCTGATTATGGTGGACTGTGCCAGCGCGAAAAAAGCGGAAGATACGCTGGCGCTGCTGCGCAAAAGCCTGGGTTCCCTGCCGGTCGTGCCCCTGACGCTGGAAAACCCGATTGAGCTGACGCTGACTGAATGGGTACGGTCGGGCGACCTGCCCGCCGGTTTTGCGCTGATGGATGAAGCGGAGCTGAAGGCCCTGCTGGAAGATGGCGGCGTGATCCGCTGTAAGAAACAGGATCTGGTATGTGATGAGATCGCCAACCACATCGAAGCGGGCAAAGTGGTAACCAAACTGGCCCTCGACTGGCAGGAGCGTATCCAGTTCATGCTGGCCGATGATGGTTCGGTAAAGCGTCTGAAGTTCAGCGACACGCTGCGCGATCAGAACGATGATATCGACCGTGAAGATTTTGCGCAGCGCTTTGATGCGGACTTTATTCTGATGACCAGCGAACTGGCCGCCCTGACCAGCAATCTGGTGGAAGCGCTTGGCGGCGAAGCCCAGCGTTAATTCATATTCCGGCTGGGGATGTGTCTCTCGCTCGCCCTGAAAGCCTGCCCGCATAGAAAACCGGGTAAGTTCGGCAAGACGACAACATCCCATCCATGACAGCCTGTTTTGTGCGATTACGCACCTCATCTCTGAGGTGCGACCGTGAACCGGCCAGGCGTTGCGCTGTTCAGACATGCCAGCGTCGTTTTCAGCGGCGAAACGCGTCTCTCTTCTGGCCGTGTTATCTGTACGCGACGCTTATTCATAGCGGCCTGAATCAGGCTGCCCGGGGTTTACCACACACGAAAAGGGCCGCTGAGCGGCCCTTTTTTAATCTTTCAGGTAACGGCAGAGGTAAGAACTGGGTTCGCCGACCTGCAGATGGAATTCGCTGTGACCCGGCACGTTAAACACCGAACCCGCTTCAAACCATTTCCACTCGGTTTCGCCCGGCAGCAGCACCTTAAGCGACCCGCTGACCACGGTCATCTCTTCCGGCTGACCGGTTCCGAAGGTGTATTCACCTTCCGCCATCACGCCCACGCTGGCACGGCCCGTGCTCGCACTATCAAAACCGATAGACTTAACTTTTCCGTCAAAATACTCACTTACGTTGAGCATAACCGTTCTCCAGAGCACATGTTGTGTGTCTGGCAGTGTAGAAGGGAACCTGCTGATCTGTCACGCGAAATCATGGTCGTTTGTGATCTGTTGCGCCAGGCTGCACGGTGAGCCGATGGCAATTCTGATCGGAGAGTGACGGAACAGAAGCAGAGAGGTGAACAAACAGCGAAGTCAGGTGGCGGTCAGTTCCGCGCGGTGAGCGAGTCGCGGCAGGCGAACAGGCCGGCGTCCCTGCCAGCATCAGCATTTACTCTTTCTCGACGTCTTCATAGCGCTCTTTGGCATCACGCGCTTCTTCTTCCGTCTCATGCTCACTGATTAATGAATTGGGTTTGGGATGATCGGCACGCAGTTCATAAAACGTGACTTTCTTTCCCTCAGGGCCCTTCTCAACAGGCACGATTTTCGCTTCACGCGGATAGGGTGGTCTGGTCGGCATACTGTGTCCCTCTTGTCTGAATAACATTCCACAGGACAGGCTGCTGCCTGCCATGGGATCAGTATAGACAATGGTGTCTGAAGCGGAACGGAAGCGGGAATAATCTGAGATTCAGCTGGCGCGTGCCAGGGAGAGCGAAAGCAGGATCGCCTCCACGACCTGTTCAGGCGACTGCATGGCATCCACCTGATGATGCGCCGCCGCCTGATAGAGATGTGTGCGTTCACGCAGCACATCGCTCATCTCATCCGCGATGGGTCGCCCGGTCAGGGTCGGACGCTGAGCGGCTTCGGGTTCACTCTCCAGCCGCTCTGCCAGGACCGCCGGCGATGCACTGAGCCAGATGACCTGCCCCTGCTCCTGCATGAAACGGCAGTTCTCTTCTGCCAGCACCATCCCGCCGCCCGTGGCGATAACGGTACGCGGTGCGGTGACGGCCCGCAGCGATTGGGTTTCACGGGTGCGAAACCCTTCCCAGCCTTCCTCTGCCACAATCTCCGCTACGCTCCGCTGCGTGCTGAGTTGCAGATGGTGATCGGTATCCGTAAAGGCGTAGCCCAGCGCCTGCGACAATGCCTCGCCGACCGTGGTTTTGCCGCAACCGCGAGCGCCAATCAAAAAGATGGGTAGTGACATCAGGGCCGTTCCTCCGCCTGACCGCGTGATGCGGCTGAATAGTGAGCTGATTAATGCGACGCATGATAGCCGGAAATGATTATGGCCTCCACCCGTCGGGCACGATTTACGCATTTTCATCTGCTCAACAGCGATAACCGTCGGTTTTTCAACGGGTAACCTATGCACACTTTGTGCATCAGCAGCCTGAACCAGCGGTAAAAATCGCACAAAACCGGCGGTAAATGGAGCTGGCAATATTTGCTTACCGCCCCGATTTTACTTTTCTCACTCGCGCCCACATATACTGTTAACCATCGCCACAGGAGAGTCATCATGCAACGCGAAGAACAACAACTGATCGAAGGGCTGTTCAGCCGTCTGAAACAGGCTGAAAGCCAGACCGTGGCACGGGATGCCGCAGCGGAACAACTGATAAACCAGCATCTTCAGACACAGCCTGGCGCCCCTTACTATATGGCGCAGGCGATCCTGATCCAGGAAGCGGCGCTGAAAAAACTGAATGAGAAAATATCCGCGCTGGAAAGCCAGGTTTCTCAGCTGCAGCAGCAACAACAACAGCAACCCGCGCAAAGCAGCGGCGGTTTTCTGTCGGGACTGTTTGGCAGCGGTTCACGTCAGCAGCAGCCCGTACAGCAGCAACAGCCGTCGCCGTGGAACAGTGCGCCGCAGCAACCGGCTCAGCAGCAGTATGCGCCCGCGCAGGCCGCCGCACCACGCGGCACCGGCTTTCTGGGCGGCGCACTGCAGACGGCCGTCGGCGTTGCGGGCGGCGTGGTGATGGCGGATATGCTGACCAGCATGTTCCACCACTCGCAGCCAGAGGAGATCGTCAACATTATCAACGAACCACCGCTGCCTGAGATCAACGACAACCTCAACACCTTCAACGGTGGTGATGACACGGCTGATAGCTTCAGCGGCGGCAACGACAGCAGCTTCCTGGATCAGAACAGCAGCTGGGACACGGATTATGCCAACAACGGCGACCTCAACGATTTTGGCGGCAGCGATTTCGACGACGACGACAGTTTCGTTTAATTGCCACGTTTCTGCTGGGTGAGCCAGCTATCCAGCTCATTTGCAAACTGCTGGCGGTCTCGGGGACTCATGGTCGCGGGGCCGCCGGTCTGTACGCCGCTTGAGCGCAGGGTATCCATAAAATCGCGCATGGTCAGGCGTTCACGAATCGTGGCCGGTGAGTAACGCTCACCGCGTGGGTTGAGTGCCGCCGCCCCCTTCTCAATAACCTCCGCCGCCAGCGGAATATCTGCGGTGATCACCAGATCGCCAGGCTGCACACGTCTGACGATCTCGTTGTCCGCGACGTCAAATCCGGCAGGCACCTGCAATGTGCGCAGATAAGGCGATGGCGGTACGCGCAGAAACTGATTTGCCACAAAAGTCACCGTGGTCGCGGTGCGATCTGCCGCACGGTAAAGTACCTCTTTAATCACATTCGGACAGGCATCGGCATCGACCCAGATAGACATGTTAATTCCTTACAGTCAGAGAAGGTTCAGATCTTGCCGGGTTCCGTTTAAATGGCAAATTTTATTTGCGGTGCCTTTCCCGGCCCTGACGCTGACTTGTTATTCCGGCTGGCTGAAGTAAGCTGCCTGATAACAAAATGATGACGTGCTGAGGAGAAGGCGATGCTGACAAAAAAAATCGGGTTTATCGGTGGCGGAAACATGGCGAAAGCCATCATTGGCGGGCTGGTGAAGAGCGGAAAAGTCACCCCGTCAGATATTTTGATTTTTGATCGCAAAGCCGAAACGAATCGGGCGATGGCGGAACAGTATGGTATCCGTGCGGCGGAGAGTGCAGATGCGCTGGCGCGTGAAGTGGATATTCTGTTCGGCGCGGTGAAGCCGAATGTGATTCTGAAAGTCCTGAAAGAGCTGTCGGGTAGCCTGAAAAAAGAGGCGATGGTCGTGTCGATTGCGGCGGGTGTCACGCTCGACTCCCTGTCGTCGGTGCTGGGTTATGACCGCAAAATTGTCCGGGCGATGCCCAATACTCCCTCGCTGGTCAGCCAGGGCATGACGTCAGTGACGCCGAATGTGCTGGTTGAGCAGGCTGAAACCGACGAGATTGTGGCGATCTTTGAGAGCTTTGGCAAAGCAGCCGTGGTGGATGAATATCTGATCCACTCTGTCGTCGGCGTCAGCGGCTCAGCACCGGCTTATGTATTTATGTTTATTGAAGCGATGGCGGATGCAGCCGTTTCTGGCGGCATGCCACGCGCCCAGGCCTACCAGTTTGCGGCGCAGGCGGTGAAAGGCGCAGCTGAGATGGTCCTGACTACCGGCAAACATCCCGCTGAACTCAAGGATATGGTCTGCTCGCCTGGCGGCACGACTATTGAGGCGGTCAACGTGCTGGAACAGAAAGGGATGCGGTCGGCGGTGATTGAAGCGATGCAGCGCTGCATGGCGAAATCCGAGGCGCTGAGCCGCAACTGACAGGCCAGAGAGAAAACGCAGGACGACCCGGCTCGCACCGTCGCCCTGCGTCCGTTTTAACTGAGGTGTGGCTGGCAGAGCGCCACGGCTTCCTCAAGCGTCATTGGCTGCTGCATTCGTTCAATCAGTTCAGCCGTCAGCGTATAGAGGCCACACGAGCAGATCGCGGCCAGTTTCCCCTGCTGTCCATAAAACGCCACAAACTTTTTAGCCTCCAGCGAGCCGAGCAGCTGAAAATTATCCCACTCTTTGGCATGGCCCAGATACTCGTAACGGGTGCCGTACTGGGCGGTCCAGAAAAACGGCACGCGATCGTACGCGACGGCCCGATCCAGCATATTCCAGGCGGCAGTTTGTCCCTGCTGATGTGCGACACGATAGTGCTCAATGCGCAGTGGCCCCTGCGCTGACGGATAGGTGGCGATATCACCAGCCGCCCAGATTGCGTCAGCGACCCGCAACTGTTCATCCGTCTGCAGGCTGCCATCTTCAGCCAGCGGCAGATCGTGGATAAAGTCAGTAACGGGTTTGACACCGGTGGCAAACAGCACCACGCTGGCCGCGATCTGCCGTCCGCCTTTAAGCCGGACGCCGCTGACTTCCTGCTCCCCCTCCACGGCTTCGATCTCGCCCTGCACCCACTTCACGCCGTTTTGCTCATGCAGCTGATAAAAATAGCGGCCAATCTGCTCGCCGAACTGTTTCGCAAACGGCAGTGCCTGACGGGCAACCACGGTGACATCAATATCACGGTTACGCAGCGCCGACGCCAGTTCGGTGCCGATAAAACTGTTGCCGATAATCACAATCTTATGGGTAGCATCCACCGCCTTCAGCAGCGCATCCGTCTGCGCTTTACTGCGCAGCAGATGGACGCCCTGCAGGTCGCGGCCCGGAAGGTCAGGCACCACCGGCGCGGCACCGCTGGCGATCAGCAGCCTGTCAAAGTTCAGCGTCTCACCATTGTCCAGAATCAGCCGTTTTTGCTGTGCATCAAGCTGACTTACCCGGGCCTGAATACGTTCAACATGATCCAGCACATCGGCCTTCAGCAACTGAGGTACCTCGTCGATCGCCATTTTGCCGGAGGGCACAAATTTAGTCAGTGCAGTGCGGTCGTAGGGCGCGTCGGCTTCGCGCTCAACCAGGATGAGCCGGCCTTTGAAGCCGTCGTGACGCAGACGCCACAGCGCTGCGCTGCCCGCTGCGCCGCCGCCGAGCACCACATAAACCGGCGCATCAGCCCCGCTGCCAATCGGCGCCGCAGGCGACATCGCTTTTGGATTAACCATCACCCGCCCCGCTTCGATTCGCAGCGGGTACTGCTTAAGATCGGCCAGCGCCAGCGGTTCACACATTTTACCCTCGGCCAGATCGAATGCGGCTTTGTGCCACGGGCAGACCAGCCGGTCGCCGCAGATCGCACCCTGCTCCAGCGGTGCGCCTGCATGCGGGCATTTCGCCTGGTAAGCACGGACGCGATCGCCGTCGCGGATCAGTAACAGCTCCACTTCGCCAAGCGTTTTTTTAACCGGCTGTCGCTGGGGCAGATCGTTCAGGTCGATGATAAATTGATAATTCACGGCATGGCTCCTTTCGCGGTTCGGATTAAGGCGGCGTGGCAGAACAGCGTTCTGCGTAAACCCTCACAAACAGTAAGTGTGGCAAAGGAAGCGGGAAGCCTGAGGCAGAATGTTTATCAGAAAGTTAACCTGTTGTTGCAGTGGGATATTTAATCGGACGACGGGGCGAAAAGAAACGGCCACCGTGGTGGCCGGGGAAGCAATCAGCTTTTTTTCAGGCACTGGCTCATAAAGGTTTTACGCGCATCGCCCGTTAACTTTTTCTCGCCAGCCTCACCGTTACAGCTTTTCATCTTCATCTGCTGCGGCGACATTTGTGAGAGCTTGCTGTCTTTCTTCAGGCATTCGCTCATAAAGGTTTTGCGCGCATCCCCTTTGAGATCCTGTGATTTCGCATGCTGGTTACAGAGAGTCATCTTCTCCTGCTGCGGGGTTTTTTCTGCCGCACCGGCCACGCTACTCATGAGCAGACCGGCCATCATCATTGCCATTACACCGATTTTCATCCTGTTTTCTCCAGTGTGGGTTGTTCCCTTTTATTCTGGCAGTGAATAAGCAAAGCGGAAAATGTTTCAGGTCAAAGTGATGTGACGATCCCATTCCCGGCGGGGGCGTAAAAATCAGTGGCGGGGATGCCGCAGCAGCCTGTCGATGTGGTCGCGCAGCAGCTGCGCATCATCGTCATTTTCGGCTAGATGGGCCAAGGCGGTATCAATGGTGGTCGTGATCTCGCGATGCTGCTGCGGATCCAGCTTGCGAATCAGTGCGGTGACGACAATTTCCAGCGCCTCGATCTGCGCCACCTGTTCTTTCACTGTCGCCTCTTTTTCGGCCAGCTTAACCAGTAACTCAGCAATCAGGTTTTTCATACTGTTGCCTCAGCGAGGATGGAACGCTGAAATTATCACCACGCTGGATAAAAAAACAGAGGGCAACAGCCTTTTTTTCAGTGAGTTAGCCCGCATCCCGGCGCTTTTCTTCGCCGGTACCGGCTGACTCTGGCGGGCGAAACGTTTTGCGGACTGGTTACACAAGCGCGCGGGTTCCGCCCGCCGCCCAGCGCTTAACGGGGATCGGTAAATCCGCGTCCCGGTCCGCCGCCCGGTCCGCCCCAGCCACCGCCGCCCCCACCGCCCGGCGGCGGGAAGAGGCAGCCGCTTAACGTCGTGACCAATGCCAGGATGGCCGCCAGCTTAACGATTCGAATCATAGTAACCTCAGAGTGATAAAATCGGGCTGAGTGTATGAAGCCACCCGCGCGGCGACAAGTGAGATTCCTCCGCATCCGGCGGCTATTCATCTTTGCTGACCAGACTTAACGTTTTATCCCCACTACACCGGCACAATCACTACATTCCGTTGGGCTTGCGCTTACATTTTTTTCTGAATCGGGACGGCAGACTCTTTACAGCCTGCGCAATTTTGCGCATTGTGAGCGCATTACATTTTCAGGATACGCACATGGCACTTTCCCAGGCAGCTCTCAGCGACATTCTCTCCCGGCGCGACTGGGAAAATCCGGTGGTAACTTCACTGCATCGGCTGGATGCCCACCCGCCGTTTGCCAGCTGGCGCGATGAGATGGCCGCACGCGACGACCGCCCGTCGGCCTCACTGCGCAGCCTTAACGGAGAGTGGGGATTCAGTTATTTTGCGCAGCCTGAGGCGGTGCCCGCCAGCTGGCTGCTGCAGGATCTGCCGGACGCCACAACCCTGCCTGTTCCGGCCAACTGGCAGATGCACGGCTTTGATGCGCCCATCTATACCAACGTGCAGTATCCGATTCCGGTCAATCCGCCGTTTGTGCCGGCGGAAAATCCGACCGGATGTTATTCGCTCACATTTACGCCGAATGCGGACTGGCTTACTTCCGGGCAGACCCGCATCATCTTTGACGGGGTCAACTCCGCCTTCCACCTCTGGTGCAACGGTCAGTGGATCGGCTACTCGCAGGATAGTCGTCTGCCCGCTGAATTTGACCTGAGCGGCGCGCTGCGGCCCGGCCAGAACCGGCTGGCGGTAATGGTGCTGCGCTGGAGTGACGGCAGCTATCTGGAAGATCAGGATATGTGGCGTATGAGCGGCATTTTCCGCGACGTCACGTTGCTGCATAAGCCGCAGGTGCACCTGGCAGACGTTCAGCTGGAAACCCGGCTCAGCCCGGAATTTTCTTATGCTGAACTGCGCGCCAGGGTCCGGGTTAGCCTGCCCGCATCAGCGACCGCAGGCTGCCAGCTGCGCCTTACGCTGTGGCGCGGTGAGGCGCAGATTGCGCAGTGTCAGCAGCCGCTGGGCAGCGCCATTATCGACGAGCGGGGTCACTACCCGGAACGCGCCTTGCTCAGCCTGCCGGTACAGCAGCCCGCGCTGTGGAGCGCCGAAACGCCCCATCTTTATCGCGTCACAGTGGCCCTGCTGGATACGCATCAGCAGGTGGCCGAGGTGGAAGCCTATGACGTGGGCTTCCGTCAGGTCACCATCGATAACGGCCTGCTCTGTCTGAACGGCAAACCGCTGCTGATCCGCGGCACCAACCGTCATGAGCATCATCCGGAGCGGGGTCAGGTGATGACGGAAGCGGACATGCGCCGCGACATCATCCTGATGAAGCAGCACAATTTCAATGCTGTGCGCTGTTCGCACTATCCTAACCATCCTCTCTGGTACCGGCTCTGCGACCAGTTCGGGCTCTATGTGGTGGATGAGGCCAATATCGAAACGCACGGAATGCAGCCGATGAACCGGCTTTCCGACGATCCGCGCTGGTTCGCCGCCTATAGCGAACGCGTGACGCGCATGGTTCAGCGCGATCGTAATCACTGCAGCATTATTATCTGGTCGCTGGGCAACGAGTCAGGTCATGGTGCCACCCATGATGCGCTCTACCGCTGGGTAAAAAGCAGCGATCCCACTCGTCCGGTTCAGTATGAAGGCGGCGGTGCGGATACCGCGGCAACCGACATTATCTGTCCGATGTATGCCAGAGTGGATGAAGATCAGCTGTTTCCGGCCGTACCGAAATGGTCACTGAAAAAGTGGATTGGCCTGCCGGGCGAAACCCGTCCACTGATCCTGTGTGAATATGCGCATGCCATGGGCAACAGCTTTGGCGGGTTCGCGAAGTACTGGCAGGCTTTCCGGTCATTTCCGCGCCTGCAGGGCGGCTTCGTCTGGGACTGGGTCGACCAGAGTCTGACCCGCTATGACGAGCGGGGCATCCCCTGGCAGGCCTACGGCGGCGACTTTGGCGATAAGCCTAATGACCGTCAGTTCTGCATGAACGGGCTGGTGTTTGCTGACCGCACGCCGCACCCGGCGCTCTATGAAGCGCAGCGCGCGCAGCAGTTCTATCTGTTTACCGCCGATCCGGATGATCCGCTGAGCTTCACGGTCAGTAGTGACTACCTGTTCCGCCGCAGCAGCAACGAGCGCCTGCGCTGGCGTATCGAACAGGCGGGGAACGTGGTGGCGCAGGGAGAAGTGCCGCTGGACATTGCCGCGCAGGGCAAGCAGCGTATCACGCTGCCAGCACCGCCCGCGCTGCAGGGCGAATGCTGGCTTAATGTCGCGGTTTATCAGATTCAGCCGACGGCATGGAGTCCTGCTGACTGGCGTGTCGCCTGGGATCAGTGGGCACTGCCCGCTGAGATGGCACTGCCGCAGCGGCCGGAAGCAGGTGACGCGCCGGTTATGCACGAAGCCGCTGATGAGATCGTTGTCAGTTACCAGCAGCAGCGCTGGCACTTTTCACGCCAGAACGGTGAACTGATGCAGTGGATGGCGGATGATCAGCCAACGCTGCTCTCCCCTCTCCAGGACTGCTTTATCCGTGCGCCGCTGGACAATGATATCGGCACCAGCGAAGCGGAGCGGGTCGATCCGCATGCCTGGGTCGAGCGCTGGAAAGCCGCAGGTTATGATCAGATGCAGAGCCGTCTGATTACCCTGACCGCCCATGCGCTGCCGCAGTCGGTGCAGATCGAGACGCAACATGGCTGGTACGCCTGCGACCGGCTCGCCTTTATCAGCCGTAAACGTTACCTGATCAACGATCAGGGTGAGTTACAGCTGCAGCTTTCCGTTGAGCAGTCGCGTGGATTACCGCCGCCCGCCCGCATCGGCGTGCGCTGTCAGCTGGCGCCGATTCCGGAGCAGGTAAGCTGGCTGGGTCTGGGACCGCATGAAAACTATCCTGACCGGCAGCTGGCCGCGCAGTTTTCCCGCTGGCAGCAGCCCCTGGAGCAGCTCTTTACGCCCTACGTATTCCCGGGCGAAAACGGTCTGCGCGGCGGCACCCGTGAGCTGGACAGCGGAAGCTGGCAGGTCAGCGGCGACTTTGCGTTTTCACTGAGCCGCTTCAGCCTGGAACAACTGCGGGAGACCTCCCATCGTCACCTTCTGCGGCCGGAGGCGGGCTGCTGGCTGCATCTGGATGCCTGTCACATGGGGGTCGGCGGCGATGACTCCTGGAGCCCGAGCGTCAGTCCGGAGTTTTTGCTGACGCAGCAGCGCTGGCAGACTGAGCTGACGATTCGCCTCCGGTCACGCAGTCAAGGCACGCCGGCAGAAATGCTTCAGAAATAATCTTTTAACCAGCACGGCCAGGGCGCTGGGCAGGCAGACCCAGCGGAAGAACGCCGTCTGCAATCCGGGCCCGTCAGCCAGCAGCCCGCCGGACATCGGCTCCTGGATCACGCCGCCTGTCTAATCGGTTGAGACAGTGCTCAGCGTCCTGCCGCGCCGCTTTTCCGGCAGGCGACTGACAGCGCCTGCTTTGAGAACCGGTTTCTCTACCCCGTCTCATCAATATGAAAAAATATGTCATTCTGTTACTGACAACATTCTACGGCGCTTCTATGTTTAAAAAACCGCCAGCCACGGCGGTGTGGCGATCTCTCTGATCGGCGCGACGCCCTCCGCAAAAAAAACGGTACCGTCCGACGACGCTGAGGCGAATCAGCTTCATATATTGATATCCGGATGCCCGCGCAAGCGAAAGGGCACTGTGTTAGCGGAGGTGGAGAATGCGTACAGCGCCAGACAGCGCCAGCCGTGCTATCAGAGACTATTTCAGCAGCCCGAACTGGCGGACGCCGCCTGAAGCCGACCTGCTGGCGGTCATTCTGCGTGAACTCATGGAAGCGGGAGAACCCGCGACCAACAATGCCATTATCGCGCGTGTTATTGATAAGCTAAAAGTAGAGGGTGACGAGATGCAGCTGCAACGTTACGGCACCCTGCTGACGCAGCTGATCGGGACGCAGCCAAAGGGATAATACCTTCCGCTACTGTACCCAGCGCAACCTGTCCGCTTCGCTGACGCTGGCCCGCCCGCTGCTGCGCTGAAACAGGCACAGCTCCCGTCCGCGCCGGTTCTGCATGTGACGCTGCGGGTAGCGGCCTTCCAGCAGCAAGGCGCTGTAGCCGATGGTGTCGTCATACTCAATAGCCTCGCCCAGTACCTGCACTTTGCTCAGGTGGCTGGCGTTGATGCATGCCTGCACCATAGTGTCATGACGCTTTTTCCAGGCCTCTGCACTGGATGCCTGCGCCAGTGTGCTGCTGAGTAACAGTATGGGCAACAGTGCCACGATGCGTTTCATTTTTTCTGCTCCTGTTCCGGCCCGAAGGCGCTAAAAAAATTCCCGCCGGGGCGGGAATAAACAAGACGAGCACGATTTATGATGTGACGAGGAGGTCTCTCAAACGCGCTGCTATCCTCCCCTGCTGTGATGACAGCCCGATGACAGCGCTGCCGTCAGCCACAATAAACCGAGCTGATAGTGCCATTTTTGTCGGCCAGGAAATTAAGCCGGCTGAGGTTGAAGTCCATAGTAACAGCCGCGTTATACGGAATAGGACGTACCTGCTGCTCAAAGTGCTGACCCTGCAATGCCGTTAAGGGTTTGCCTACATAGTTCTGAAACTGAGACGCGCCACAGCGGTCCGTTTCGGGATCCTGGGCCACGCGCGCCGTGTCAGGCTGAGACGCGGACTGACAGGCGGTAAGTGCAAACAGGCCAGCTACCAGCAGCCCTTTTCCATAAAATTTCACGTTCATTCTCCTGTTGGACGGGTAAAACTGTCCCCTAAGCGTAGCAAAACGTGCCTGCCGGCCTGAAGCCCGGAAAGGTAAAGTTATGACATCGCGTATGAAACCTTATGGCCAGCAGCACAATTTTTTAAGATTAATCGCACGTCGCGCCAAATAAAATGCAGGTGAAAGAGCCAGACTATTTAAGAATAGTCTTAGCCATGAGGAGGTCATGATGGAACTGGTTATTTTTATTGTCTGCGCAATGCTGATGACTGCCGTCGCGGTCAAAGTCCGTTAAACGGTTTCAGCCTGATGCTGCGCCGTTCTTTCCAGAAGCGTACTGAATGCCGCCAGCGGCATTGGCCGACCGAGGAAGTAGCCTTGCCCCTCTTCACACGAGAGCTGTTTTAGCTGATTCAGCTGCGCTTCTGTCTCAATGCCCTCAGCGGTGATCGTCAGGGCAAACGCGCGTGCCAGCGCAATAATCCCTGCCACCACCGACTGCGCCTGTTGCGACTCCGGGAAGTCTTTCATCCAGGAGCGGTCAATTTTGAGGCCGTTAAACGGAAACGTTTTCAGGTAGCCCAGCGCCGCATAGCCCGTTCCAAAATCATCGACCGTCAGTCTCACCCCCAGTGAGCGTAATCCCTGCATCACTTCCAGCGCATGCTGCGGATGCTCAAAGGTGACGTTCTCGGTGATCTCCAGCTCCAGTCGGGTCGCTGGCAGACCACTTTTGGCCAGCGCATTTGCGACCCGCTGAACCAGGTCGCTGGTGCGGAACTCCATGGGTGAAATATTGACGGAAACGTAGCGATCGCAGCCCCATTCCAGCGCGTCTTCACAGGCGCGCATCAGCACCCAGTCGCTGATGCTGGCAATCAGTCCACTCTCTTCCGCCAGCGGAATAAAGTGGTCAGGCGTGATCCACTCGTCGGGAGCAATCTGCCAGCGAATCAGCGCTTCGGCACCGGCCAGCTGTCCGGTAAGCAGCTGGTAGCGGGGCTGATAGTGCAGTCTGAACTCATTGTTTTTAATCGCCTTTTCAATCCGGCGCGCCATCTCTCGTTTATCTTCCCGCTGGCTGGCCATCTCACTGGCATACCAGACCCACTGATTACGCCCTGCTTCACGCGCCTCGTTCAGTGCGATATCAGCCATGCGTAGCAGGACTTCAGCATGGGAAGCATCCTGCGGAACACGGGCGATCCCCATACTGATAGTGAGATAGTGAACATGCTGACCTGAGCTGATCGGCTGCTGAATCTCATGCACCAGATTTTCGCACCGCTGATCAACCCGCTCGCGGGTCGTTTCACGCAGCACCAGCACAAACTCATCGCCACTCAACCGCGCGACCAGTTCCTGCGGACCGATACAGCGCCTGAGACGCTGCGCGACCTGACTCAGCACGTCGTCTCCCGTGGCATGGCCCCAGGTTTCGTTGATTGGCCTGAACTGATCGAGATCGAGCGTGATCAACGTCAGCGGTACGAGACCCTCGGGCTGCTCCAGGTGCAGTGCCAGAAACTCCTGCAGCTGGGTGCGATTAGACAGGCCGGTTAAGGCATCGTGACGCGACAGAAACTGAATGCGCGCCTCCGCTTCCATACCCTGAGTAATGTCCGATACCGTGCCGCGAAAGCCGATGCGTTGCGCGTCATGCCAGATGGTTTTCGCCACCATCTGGCCAATGCGTCGTTGACCCTGTGCAGACATAAACTGGCAGCGCAGCGGCATCGTCTGCCCGTCCTGCTCCTGACGTCGCAGCCAGGCGACCAGCGAATGGCTCGGATGTGTCAGCAGCTGATCGATGTGACGCCCCAGCCAGTGTGAGATGTCGTGCCCGGTTACGGTGTGGAAGCGTGCCGAGAGATAGATCAGGCGGCCCTCTTCATCCGTCTCCCAGATCCAGTCTGATGCGGCTTCCGCGAGGTCGCGAAAGCGCGCTTCGCTGTTGGCCAGCTCCTGCTGACTGATCGCCAGCAGCGCAAAGCGTCGGTCAGAGAGAATGGCGTTGGAGAGGGCGTGACGGCTGACGCGCCGGGTAATAATGCCGATAATGAGCACCATCAGTGCCAGCAGCGGCAGCAGAAAACAAATCAGGCCAAGGCCTGGCATTTTTGACGTCCAGCGCAGCACAATCGACTCGCCGTCTGGCTGTGCCAGCACCATACGGGGTTCACGCATCGCATCCTCTTCACTGATCGGCAGACGCAGATCGCGTACATCCAGCATCTTTCCCAGCGCCTGAAGTTTTTCCGGCGTGAACAAATTCACAAAGACCATTACGGATGGCGGTCCCGCCATTGGCGGCATATTGACCAGCTTGCCACTGCTGATAGGGGCGGCGACCACGATGGCGGGTATATGATTGATCATCACATCCCGCGTTATCGCCTTATTGTTGAGCTGGCGACTGGCCGCAATCAGCGACGGCGCCTCTTTACCCAGCCAGGCCTCCAGCGGCGTCTCTGTCAGCATGCCATCGATAATTGTATAAGTAGTGCGACCCTGACCGTCGACCACAAACGCGCCTTCGTAGTGATATTCCTCGTAAAGGCCGGGACCAAAGTTCTCTTCATCATACGCCCAGACTTTGTCGACCCTGACATGAAGATTGCGCCAGGCTTCGCCCCAGAACGCATAGTCCCGGATGTCGGTGATCATCGCCTCCTGCCGGTTTTTCCACGCCTGCTGCATCAGCAAACGATCATGATCCACCGAGACACTGTTCTGCCGCTGCGCAATTATCAGCACCATCAGCATTGAGAGCACCAGCACGCCAAACAGCAGCAGCGAAAGCGTACGCAGGCTGCGCCGCGTAAAGCGGACAGTACGATCTTCGGCGGCATGGCTGAATGGCGCTGACGGCGGCGCCGGAGGATTAAAAGTCATCAAAAGTGCTCACTACACAATCAGGGTTCAGAACGGGCGGCTGGCAGGACAACAGGGCTGCTGCTGCAATAAGTTCTCTCAGTTATCGGCTGGTCAGGTCGGGTGTTTAGTCCCCGGTCGAAATTTAGCGCTTTAAGATTGTTACGGGCTGACTCGACAGCGATCGGGGGCATTGCTACTATGCGCTAACCTTCGCTGGCTGAGTCGCCTATGAACACCAATTCCGACAGAGTGACCCTGACGCTGTTCTACGTCGGCAGCTTTGTGGTCTATTACCTGGTTACCATGCTGATCACGCTATTTCCTAATTACAGCGTGCTGCGTAATGACGGCCTGCTGGTGCCGGTGCTCTGCCTGTTTGAATTTGCTGTTATCTATCCGCTCTACCGCTTCTACTGCCAGCGCCGTACCGATTTGCCGCTGGGTGAACTCTGCACGCTGCAAACGTTGCTGTTTACGGGCGCGCTGTTGGTTTTGATGGCAGCCCAGATGCAGTTTATGCAGCCGGAAGGGTGGCTGGTAATGCAGGCTCAGCAGGGACGTAATTCACTGCTGATTCTGCTGCTGACCGCCGTACTGCTCGCACCGGTATTTGAAGAGGTCCTGTTCCGTGGTTTCCTGTTGCAGGGCTTTTTGCTGTGGGCTCCCCGCAGCCGCTTTGCCTGTATGCTACTGACCTCGCTGCTGTTTGCAGTTATGCATACTCAGTATGTGCACTGGCAGACGCTGCTTGCCCTGACCCTGTTTTCGCTGCTGCTTTGCTACGCCCGGCTGCGGAGTAACAGCCTGGCACTGCCTATCTTCCTGCATACGCTGAACAACCTGATCGCGCTGCTGCCAGCCTGGTATTTTGCTGGTTAACCTCCTGACGTCTTTGCTTCTGACGCACATGAATCCCGCCGCTGTTACTCCGCCTGGCGGGTGACCGCCCACACTGTTCATGCTGACCGGTCACGTTTGTCTATACTGGATGTTAAAAAAAGATAAAAAGCGCCACAGTCCGGACCACCAGACCGTGTTAAGGAGAGGAACGATGTTAATAGGATTTGTGTTGTTGGTGAGCGCGTGCGGTTACGATGCCTGTGAGGCGTTGCCTGTCTCGGAGCGTATCTATCCGACCAAAATCGACTGCGAAACGATGGCGAACCGTATTCATAAAGTCAGACCAAATGTGGTCCTGCTCTGTGGTGAGGTTCATCGCTGATTCAGGACCAGCATCAATAAAGCGGGCAGCAACATTGCAAGCTGACGCTTTAGCGTACAAAATATAAGCTGTTGTGAACCACTACCGTTGTGAATCCCATGAAAACATCACGCCCCCGTCGTCCTGGTGGACGCTGGGTTTATTATCTTTTATATGATGGCATTCTGTGGCCCTGCCCCGTCCGATGGGAGTGGGAGAGCAGCTATGGCGGCTGGTTACCCTTTTACTACACGCCAACCTTTGAGTTTGTGGTGGGCGACCCGCGCAAAGCATACCGGATTGCACGCAGTGATGTGCGCACCAGACGACGTGAAGATGCCTGGGTATGAACCTGATATCCCCCTGGCAGCCAGAGAGTAAGCAGAAAACAGACGGCCTCCGTCACCATCAGTAACAAACCCAGCACATAACGGCCAGCGTTCTTCATCGCCTCAGGCCCGGACCAGGGTTGCCCCGCACAGCCACAGCGACGCACTGCAGAAATCCGGCCGACGCTCCTTTTCACGCCTTTCAGTCATCTGATTTTCCCCCCTGTAGTTGCCTCTCTGCCAGAACGCAAAAATGCGCCCGAAGGCGCATCTTTTCCGGTCCCCGACAGGACCGTGGGTGCTGTCTATAATGCCCGGTTCACCCTGTGGCGACCCGAAGCATCCCTCAGTTGTTGAGGGTATAATCCAGCGTAATTTCAGCGTTCAGCAGCTGAGACACCGGGCAGCCCGCTTTGGCTTTATTGATGATCTCATCGAAAGTGGACTCATCGATGCCTGGCAGAGAGACGGTGCTGGTCAGCGCCACTTTGGTGATGGCAAAGCCGTCGCCTTTCTTGTCCAGTGACACGTCAGCCGTGGTATCGATGCTCTGCGGCGTATGGCCTTCGTTACCCAGCATCAGTGACAGGGCCATTGAGAAGCAGGCCGCATGGGCTGCACCAATCAGCTCTTCCGGGTTGGTGCCTTTGCCACCCTCGAAACGGGTGTTGAAACCATAGGGTTGCTGGCTTAACACACCGCTCTCGGTGCTGACCGTGCCTTTACCTTTGATGTCGCCTTCCCAGTGCGCCGAGCCTTTCTTATGAATGGTCATGTCATTCCTCCTGTTGGTTAAGAAACTAAGTATAGACAATACATTCGCTTTCGCAGGCTCAGCTCACGGCGCGCGGTCGGGAGGGCGCGAGCTGTGGGCTGAGTAACGCCTCCGCCTGCACCAGCGAGTCGCGGGTGATGTCGCCGATCGATTTTGCGCCGGTAAGCGTCATGGCGACGCGCATCTCTTTCTCAATCAGATTCAGCAGATTTTCCACCCCACGCTGGCCGTGAGTCGCCAGCGCATAGATAAAGGCCCGTCCCAGCAGCACGCTGTCTGCACCCAGCGCGATCATCCGCACCACATCGAGCCCGTTGCGGATACCGCTGTCTGCCAGAATGGTGATGTCACCTTTTACCGCGTCGGCAATCGCCGGTAGCGCTCGCGCCGAGGAGAGCACCCCGTCCAGCTGACGTCCGCCATGATTCGAAACCACAATGCCATCAGCACCGAACCGTACCGCATCCCGTGCATCTTCCGGGTCGAGAATGCCCTTGATCACCATCGGCCCTTCCCAGAACTCGCGAATCCACTCCAGATCGCGCCACGAGATAGAGGGATCAAAATTGTTTGCCAGCCAGCCGATATAGTCTTCCAGCCCGGTCGGCTTGCCCAGATAAGTGGAGATGTTCCCCAGATCGTGAGGACGCCCCTGCAGCCCGACATCCAGCGCCCATTGCGGATGTGTCACCGCCTGCCAGTAGCGCCGCAGCGCCGCGTGCTGGCCGCTCATTCCGGAATGCGCGTCGCGGTAACGTGCGCCCGGCGTCGGCATATCGACGGTAAATACCAGCGTCGTGCAACCGGCGGCTTTGGCGCGCTCCAGCGCATTACGCATGAAACCGCGGTCACGCAGCACGTAAAGCTGAAACCACATTGGCCGCGAGATCTGTGGGGCCACCTCTTCGATTGGGCAGACCGAAACCGTCGACAGAGTAAAGGGAATGCCTTTGCGATCGGCTGCACGCGCTGCCTGCACCTCACCGCGGCGGGCATACATGCCGCACAGACCAACCGGTGCCAGCGCGACCGGCATTGACAGCGTTTCGTTGAAGAGTCGGGTTTCCAGACTCAGCGCCGACATGTTCTTCAGAATACGCTGGCGCAGCGCCACATCAGAAAGGTCCTCCACGTTGCGACGTAAAGTGTGCTCGGCGTAGGCGCCACCATCCAGATAGTGAAACAGGAACGGGGGCAGAATGCGTTGCGCGGCAGCGCGATAGTCACTGGCAGCGGAAATAATCATCAGTCAGATTCCTCTGGGTTTCGTGTATCGTTATCGGGCAGGCGGGTGATGCGCGCCTGGCGCGCTTCATCTTCATGCAGATTTTTCAGGGTGGCGTGGACAAATCCCAGATGCTGCATCGCCGCCTGGCGGGCCGCTTCAGCATCGCCCGCGAGGATCGCTTCAAGCAGTGCCTGATGCTGTTCCGTCAGGCGGGCAAAAATCGCAGGCTGGGTATACATGCGCTGACGGCTCTGCATCACCGACGACTGCAGCAGTTCAAAAAAGCCCCGCATGGTCTGCAGCAGCACTACGTTGTGCGACGCCTCGGCAATCGCCAGATGGAAACGGACATCCGCCTGGGCCGCGAGGTCAGGATCGTCACTCTCTTTCAGCTTCAGCGTGGCATCAAACGCGTACTGCAGCTTCTCTTTATCGGCGTCAGTAGCGCGCAGTGCCGCATGCCAGGCGGTGCTGGCTTCGATGGCGTGGCGCGCCTCCAGAATGTCATAGCGGTAGTCGGGATCGTCGTGCAGCAGCTGACGAATCGGCTCGACGATACGCTGTTCCGACCAGGGCGCCAGCTGCTGACGGATCCAGGTGCCGCCGCCGCGGCGGCTGACCAGCATTCCGCTGCTGATCAGCTGCTGTATCGCTTCCCGCAGCGAAGAGCGCGCCACCCCCAGCTCGGCAGAGAGCTGCCGCTCGGCGGGCAGGCGCATGCCCGGTTCAAGCTGATGTTCGGTAATGTAAGCGCGCAGGCGCTTTACCAGGGTGTCGGCTCCGGTCATGGGATCATCCAAGGGAAGACATAGGCCTGCAGCGTGGTAATGACCCCAACCATGCAGGTGAAAATCAGACTGTGTTTCACGGTGAAGCGGAACAGGTCCGACTCCTTACCCACCAGCCCGACCGCCGCACAGGCGATGGCGATGGACTGCGGCGAGATCATCTTCCCGGTCACGCCACCGGTGGTGTTGGCCGCCACCAGCAGCACATCGTGCACCCCGATCTGCTGCGCGGTGGTGGCCTGCAGCGCGGCGAACAGCGCATTTGATGAGGTGTCCGAGCCGGTCAGGAAGACGCCCAGCCAGCCCAGGAATGGCGAGAAGAAGGTAAAGGCGTGGCCGGTATGTGCCAGCGCCAGTGCCAGCGTGGCCGACAGGCCGGAGTAGTTAGAGATAAACGCAAAGGCCAGCACCATGCCAATGGAGTAGATAGGCAGCGCCAGCTCTTTCAGCGTCTCCCCGAAGGTCTGCAGGGCCGCCCTGGGCTTCATGCGCAGGAAGATCATCGCCATGACCGCCGCAATCAGGATGGCAGTGCCGGTGGCGGAAACCAGATCCAGTTTATAGATCGCCGGATAGGGGGTGGCGCTGCTGACGACGGGTGGCATCCGCGCGACCAGCTCATTCAGCATCGGCACCGGCACCGCCAGCACCCAGTCATAAAGCGCGCCACCTTTGGCAAACAGCGCCTTAAAGGGTGGAATGCTCCAGAGCGTGACGGTGGCGGTCAGAAACAGGAACGGCATCCAGGCGCGGATCACCTCTCCTGGCCGGTACTTCTTTACCGGCTGCAGGGCCGCATCCGGCTTCGCCCCGGCGTCTGCGAAGCGAAAAATGCGCACCGGCTTCCAGACCCGCAGGAACAGCGTCAACGAAATCAGCGAGGCGAGCGACGAGATAATGTCAGGCAGTTCCGGGCCGAGGAAGTTAGAGCTGAGGAACTGGGCGATAGCGAAGGAGCCGCCGGCGACCATCACCGCAGGCCAGGTCTCTTTCACGCCGCGCCAGCCATCCATAATTGCCATAATCCAGAACAGCACAATCAGGGTCAGCAGCGGCAGCTGCCGTCCGGCCATCTGGCCGATGGCAAAACTGTCCAGTCCGGTGACCTGTCCCGCCACAATAATCGGGATGCCCATCGCGCCAAAGGCGACCGGCGCGGTGTTCACAATCAGGCAGAGACCGGCGGCGTAAAGTGGATTAAAACCGAGCCCCACCAGCAGCGCGGCGGTAATCGCTACTGGCGCACCAAAGCCTGCGGCTCCTTCCAGAAAGGCACCAAACGAGAAGCCGACAATCAGCATCTGCAGACGCTGATCGGGGGTAATCGACAGGATAGAGGCGCGGATAATATCGAACTGGCCGGTTTTCACTGAGATCTTGTAGACGAAGACCGCCGCGATAATTATCCAGGCAATCGGCCACAGCCCATAGAGAAAGCCATACACGACGGCGGCCAGCGCCTGTGCCGCAGGCATCTGATAGAGAAACAACGCCACCAGCAGCGCCAGCACCACAGTCGTGGTGGCGGCCAGGTAGCCTTTCATTTTGAGTTTAATCAGCGCAAAGAAGAAAAAGAGAATCGGGATCAGCGCGATCAGGCTTGAGAGCCAGATATTACCCAGCGGATCGTAGTTTTGTTGCCAGATCTGCATGCCATTATCTCCAGAGGAAAAGAGGTCACGTGGAACGCAGCAGCAGACGCTGCGTGCCCTGGCTCCGGCAGATTGGTCAGACCAAACAGCATCTCCGGAACCTATGGCAACAGATAGTTAATGTAATGTTAAACCTTAGCAACAGAAGTCGCGTCTATTTTCTGGTTGTGTGAACCAGAGAAAAATATCGTCGTGATTGGTCCGACCAAAATCAGCGATTCACCTCCGGAAAGGCGGGCTGATAGCTGTGTGGATGGAATCGCAGATTCAGCGCAATCAGCAGCAGTGTCACCACCGCCTGCAGCAACCAGATGCTGGAGAAGGCGCCGGTGAGCGCATGAAGCTGTCCGGCAATAAAGGGCATGCTGCCCGCGATAATAAACCCGACACCCTGCATAAACGCCACCAGCCGCGCGCCCGCCTGCGGCTGTTCCAGATGATCCAGCGCCAGGACCAGGGCCAGCGGAAACGCGCCGCCCAATCCGAAACCTGCCACACCCGCCCAGAGCCAGGGCGCAAGCTGCGGTGCAAACAGAAAGCCCAGCATCCCACCGAATTGCATCGCCAGCGTGAGCAGCAGCAGCGGACGGCGATCGCGTCCGCGTACCAGCAGGGGCAGCAGCAACGCGCCGCTGACCTGACAGCCAATCATCATGCCGAGCAAAGATCCGCCCGCCTGGGCGCTCCAGCCGAGCTGATGGTAAAAATCGGGTAGCCAGGCCACGCAGATAGCATAGCCGCCATTGACCAGACCAAAGCTCAGCGCCAGCGTCCAGGCCCGGGTTTTTCGCCACAGTTTTGGCAACGTCGCGGCCTCTGTCCGGGTAACCGGCGCAGAAGGGATGAACAGCCAGAGCAGGATCGCCAGCATCACCGGCACCGCCCAGCTGCTCAGCGCACCCTGCCAGCCAAGCTGGCCATTCAGCCACGGAGAGATGGCCGCCCCTATGCCGCCGCCGCCCATGAGCGCAGCGGCCCAGAGTCCGGTGATACTGGCACTGCGACGGTCAAAACGCTGGCGAATCAATCCTGGCATCGCCATCTGTACGATGCCTATTCCTGCCCCACCCGGCACGGTGCTCAGTACCAGCCCGCGCCCGTCACCCACTAACCCACGACTGAACAGCGCCAGCAGCAGCAGTACTAACCCGCCCGATAGCAGTTTACGCACGCTGATGTGCTGCATCAGCGGCGCGCTGACCAGCGCCACCACGCCCATCATCATCATCGGCAGCGCAGGCAGCAGCGAGGCCGCCAGGGGTGACAGGCCGATGCTCTGCCGCAGCTGATCCAGCAGCGGACTGACCGAAGTCATCAGTGGTCGCATATTCAGGCCGGCCAGCACCAGCGCCGCCAGTAGTAAATTTTTCTCTCTGTTCATCTGAAGTCCACACCGTTTAACCTTGCCAGCCTGACAGCAGCCGCTACTATCTGGAAATGAAATATTACTCTGCCAGGTAGTGGAAAAATGAATCGTCAGCCTATGTTTACGCCACAGCAGCTGCTCAGCTTTGTAGCGGTGTGTGAAACTGCCAGTTTTACCCGCGCGGCCGATCGGGTCCATCTCTCTCAATCCACCGTCAGCCAGCAGGTGCGACGCCTGGAGGAGATGGTCGGTAAAGCACTGCTGGTGCGCTCCTCGCATCAGGTGCAACTGACCGAAGAGGGCGAGAAGCTGCTGGGCTATGCCCGCCGGATTATTGCCCTGAATGGTGAGGCACATGACGTGCTGAGTGACCAGTGGCGCGACGGTGTCCTGCGCCTGGGCGTGCCGGAGGATTTCGCCGCGCCGACCGCTGACCTGCTGGCGAACTTCAGCCGCGCTCATCCGCAGCTGCGACTGGATGTCATGAGCGGAATGAATGTGGAACTGCGCCGCGTCTGGCAGCGGGAAGAGCTGGACATCATGCTGATCAAGCAGCCCTACGGTGAGCGGCCGCTGGCGTCGCGTCCCGAGCCGCTGCTGTGGCTTGATAGCGCAGCCTGGCCCTGCTTTGAGCAGACGCCGGTGCCGCTGGTGCTGTTTCCGCAGCAGGGGCTCTACCGCGATGAGGTCTGTCAGACACTCGACGCCCTGGGACGCAGCTGGCGCATTGGCTACAGCAGTGCCAGTCTGGCTGCGCTGGCTGCGGCCAGTGCGCAGGGGCTGGGCCTGACCTTACTGCCCGCCAGCTGTCGTCTGCCGCAGCATCGGGTGCTGGGTAGTGAACAGGGACTGCCGGTTATCGACACTTTCGAACTCGCCCTCTTCTGCCGTCATCCCCAGGATCCGCTGCAGCGCGAGCTGGCAGAGTCGCTGGCGGCGTTCGGGCAGCTGCGCTGGCAGTGAAAGATCGAATAGCCGTCAGTGAAAAATAGCGCAGCAGAGTTAATCCGCTTTTGTCAGATTAAAACCTTATTCACTCTGCAGGAGCCTCTGATGCCAATGACCTCTTCACGCAGCCGCCGCGATTTTATTGGACAAAGCGTTCGCTGGACCGCCGCTGGCGGCGTGCTGGCAGCCGGTCTCGGCCAGGCCGCCACCGCCTCCTCGTCGCCCGCCACCAGGTCCGATCGACCTGCCGTTCTGCCCCGTCAGGACCACTATCTGCTGCGCAACGTGCGGCTGGAGGAGGGCTTTATCCGCGAGGATGATGAGATTGTGGCGACCCGGACCGGGCTTTACGACATCAGCGTGCACAATGGCAACATTGACCAGCTGACTGCCGCAGGCCAGGGCAATCGTTCGCTGCCCGCCTGGGATGCGCAGAATGCGCTGCTGCTGCCGGCAACCCGGGATATGCACATCCATCTGGATAAGACGTTCTATGGCGGTCCGTGGCAGGCGCCGCGTCCGCGTCAGGGCAAAACAATTATGGATATGATCGCACGCGAACAGGTGCTGATCCCGCAACTGCTGCCCCATTCTCAGGCGCGCGCCGAAGCCCTGATCGCCCTGCTGCACGCCAAAGGAACCACCCGCGCCCGCAGCCATTGCAACATCGACCCGGTCAGCGGCCTGCAGAGCCTGGAACATCTGCAGGCTGCCCTGGCGCGCCACCCCGATTTTCCCTGCGAGATTGTGGCGTTTCCACAGCACGGTCTGCTGCACTCTCAGGTCGACGGGCTGATGCGCGAGGCGATGCAGCATGGTGTCGGGTATGTCGGCGGGCTGGACCCGACTAACGTCGACGGCGCAATGGAGAAGTCGCTGGATGCGATGTTTCAGATTGCGCTCGACTACCAGCGCGGCGTCGACATCCATCTGCATGAAACCTCTGCGGCGGGCGTGGCGGCGATTCACTACATGATTGATACCGTCGCGAAAAATCCGCAGCTGAAAGGCAGAGTCACACTGAGCCACGGTTTTGCTCTGGCGACCCTGGAGGGCGCTGCGCTGGATAAGATGATTGAGGGGCTGGCGGAGCAGCAGTTTAGCGTCGCCTCAACGCTGCCCATCGGCAGACTCACGATGCCGATTCCGCAACTGCAGGCGGCCGGGGTGAAGGTGATGACCGGCACCGACAGCGTAATCGACCACTGGTCGCCTTTTGGTACCGGCAGCATGCTGGAAAAGGCGAATCTTTATGCCCAGCTCTATCGCGGATCGGATGAATTCTCGCTGTCGCGGGCGCTGGCCATCGCAACCGACGACGTGCTGCCGCTGTCGGCGCAGGGAGAAAGGCAGTGGCCCGTGCCGGGTGATGAGGCGAGCATGATGCTGGTCTCTGCCAGCTGTTCAGCCGAAGCCGTGGCGCGCATTTCGCCGGTCGTCGCGACCTTCTCGCGGGGTAAACCAGTCTTTGCGCTGACCCCGGCCTGAGACGCCGCAAACGGCCACTGCCCGTAACGTGAGGGGAGCCGCCACCTGTCTCACAGCGGCAATCCCGCCCTTTGCTCCGGCCCTGCTCCAACGGCTCCGCCACCTGCCCCACAGCGGCAATCTCACACCAGACTCCGGACCTGCCGCAACCCAGCACAACGTTTCCGCCGCCAGAAACAGCAGAGCCTCCCGACAGGAGGCTCTGCATTTACCTGAGCGCGACGCGGATTACGCGCTTTTGGCCCATTTATCTTTCGACATCAATTCCATTGCCAGCGCATATAAGCGACGATCTTCCTGATCACAGGGCTCATCTTCCGCGTAACAGCCGATCATGGAGGCGATCTTATCCGCAGATAAACTTTCTCCATGAACATGCAATGTCAGTACGGCGCGGCCTACTATTTTAAGCACATTCTCATGTGGTCCCTGGATGCTATTACTCAATGAAAATACCCTCTACCGGTCGTTGTACCAGGAATATGGCGCGCTAAATATAAAGCAATTAGCTCAGGAATTTTATCGGCACCAGCAGTGATATTTTTTAATGATTAATTCTATTACTGGAGGTCAGGTTGGGGATTTATCTGATTTACAATAAAATAAATATTCAAAAACGGCGACTTATAAAGCAATAAATGGCCTTAAATCAGATCGGATGTTAGTCTGCTCTCCTTCCCTCGCTGCAATTGATAAAAATAAACCACCTTTTTTCTGTAAAGTTCAGTCAATTCTTACTCCAGAAGCTGATGATAGTTTCACCACTCTTACCATCGACGTTCCCGTTGCCGTCAGGCGTGCTTTCTGCCAGACTTGCGGCGCAATAATGCCCGATACTTTCAGCCTCAGAGGCCGCGCCCGTGACCGCTTTTTCTACCCTCAATTCGCTTCCCGACAGCCAGCTCAATAACCTGCGCGAGATGGGCTATACCAGCATGACGCCCGTGCAGGCGGCTACGCTGCCTGCCATCCTGCAGGGACGCGACGTGCGCGCGCAGGCGAAAACCGGCAGCGGTAAAACGGCTGCCTTTGGTATTGGTCTGCTGCACCATATCGACAGTACCCGCTTTCATACTCAGGCACTGATTCTCTGTCCGACCCGTGAACTGGCAGATCAGGTGGGCAATGTGCTGCGCCAGCTGGCACGTTACATTGGCAACATCAAGATTCTGACCCTCTGTGGCGGACAGCCGATGAGCGCGCAGCGTGATTCGCTGGTCCATCCGCCGCATATTGTGGTCGGCACGCCAGGTCGCATCCTCGACCATCTTCATCGTGAAAACCTTAAGCTGGATCAGCTCAACACCCTGGTGCTGGATGAGGCGGATCGCATGCTTGAAATGGGTTTCCTGAATGACATGGAAACGATCATCAAAGCGACCCCTGACTCGCGCCAGACACTCCTCTTCTCTGCCACCTGGCCCGACGCGATATCAACTATCAGCACCCGTTTCCAGCGTGAGGCGCTGAGCGTGGTCACGGAAGATGTCAGCGAACTGCCTCACATCGACCAGCAATTTTTTGAAGCCAGCCACAATGAAAAGCTGGGGCTGCTCATCGCCCTGCTGGGCGACCAGCAACCCGCTTCCTGCGTTGTCTTCTGTAACACTAAACGTGAATGTGACGACGTTGCCGCCGCGCTTAATGCGCGCGATATCAGTGCCCTGCCACTGCATGGTGATCTGGAGCAGCGCGATCGCGAACGTGTCCTGATCCGCTTCGCTAACGGCAGCGGTCGCGTGCTGGTGGCGACCGATGTTGCCGCGCGCGGGCTCGACATCAAATCCCTGGCGATGGTCGTCAACTATCAGCTCGCCTGGGACCCGGAAGTTCACCTGCACCGCATTGGCCGTACGGCTCGCGCGGGCGAGCATGGCGTTGCGGTCAGCCTGGTCGCCGCTGACGAAATGGCACGCGCGCATGCGCTGGAAGATTTCCTGCAGCAGAAGCTGCCGTGGGTATCAGCCAGCACGCTGAAAAAGGGCAGCAACACGCCACTGCCTGCCGCAATGATGACGCTCTGTATTGATGGTGGCCGCAAAGCCAAGATTCGTCCGGGGGATATTCTGGGTGCGCTGACAGGTGAAGCCGGTTTTCGCGCTGAGCAGATAGGGAAAATCGTGCTGACGCCCACTCACGCCTATGTGGCGATTGAGGCAAACCAGGCCAAAGCGGCGCTGGTGAAGCTCAAACAGGGCAAAATCAAAGGCAAAACCTGCCGGGCGGTTCTGCTGAAGGATTAAGAAAAACGGGCGAGGATTCTCCTCGCCCGTTCGGTTATGGCTCGTCGATCTGCGTCACATGCAGCGTGGTGTTATTACCTTTTCCATGCACCTTGCCGCTCACGCGTACTTTATCTTCGGCGGTGTACGTTTTGCCCCCAAAGGTCTTTTTCGCAGCAATGATCGGCACTGTTCCGGTGTTGTCACGGAACTGATACCGTTCGCCCTGCTCTTTCTTCACGATATACCCTTCCAGCGTTACATAGCCACCCTGACGGAAATCGCGGATCTGATTGATGTGCGTCTGCCCGGTATCTTCTGAACCTTTATAGCCTGCATCCTCCTTGTGCTGCGGAGGTGGCGTCTCACCGGCTTTGAATCCACCCTCTTCGGCCATGACTCCTGCACTCATCATCACCAGCAATGACGCTAAAATCACTTTTTTCATTTCACACTCCTTTATTGAAAGGTGTCCATGCTGAACCTTCAGCATTAAGCCTGGCACAATAATGGGCGTCCGTTTTATTTCACCCTCTTCTTCTCACTTTTTTCCGTTTGCTGCCGATAACCTGTTCACACCCTATTTCACCAGCTGCGTTAATGCAGAGGCAACCATGGATAATTTTCAGAAAGAGATCGATGAAAGAGCGAATCTCGCATTATCAAACAAGTTTGAACTGCTGCTGTTTCGCTTAGGTTCCGATCAGCTGAAAGGCAAGTCGGAACTCTTTGGCATTAACGTCTTTAAACTGCGTGAAATCGTTCCAATGCCCGCCATCACCAAAGCGGCAGGGATGCGCTCGCCGCTGCTGGGTATGGCGAGCATCCGGGGTCAGTTTATCCCGGTCATCGACCTGCCTGCTGTGGCAGGTTGTGTCCCGGAAACCGGCCTTAACCTGCTGCTGGTGACCGAATATGCGCGTAACACGCAGGCGTTTGCGGTGGAGTCGGTTGAGAACATCGTGCGTCTCGACTGGAGCCAGGTTCACACTGCGGAAGCCGGTATCGGCGGTCGCAACATCACCAGCATCGCCTGTCTGGACAGTGATAAGCAGAGCAACGAGCTGGCAATGGTGCTGGATGTTGAGCAGATCCTGTATGACATTATTCCGTCCGTGCGTGGCGTAGAACCTGAAGCGGCCCGGCCACGCGCCTTCCCCTATCGCCCGGGTGCGGTGGCCATCGTGGCGGAAGACTCTAAAGTGGCGCGTCAGCTGCTGGAACAGGGCCTGAAAAGCATGGGCATTCCGGCCCTGATGTTTAATACCGGTCTGGAAGCCTGGGAAAAAATCAAACTGATGAATCAGGAAGCACAGGCCGCCGGCGAATCGATTCGCGATAAAATTGCGCTGGTGCTGACCGATCTGGAGATGCCGGAGATGGACGGCTTCACGCTGACCCGCAACATCAAGCGCGATCAAACGCTTAAAACGCTGCCCGTCGTCATTCACTCTTCTCTTTCTGGCAGCGCCAATGAAGACCACGTACGCAAAGTCGGTGCCGACGGCTATGTGGCGAAGTTTGAGTTAAATGAGCTGTCAGATGTCATTTTCAACGTTCTTGACGCAACACGCCAGGCCTGAGGCGGGCCTCTCTGAAAGCCCGTGACGCTTTTATCATTCGCCAGCGGAAGCGCTGGCCTGACCAGGAATCCACTATGCACATCGAAACGCTAACTGATACACCGTCCCGTCAGAACGTGCTGCGCGGTCGTCTGCGCCAGCTGGCCTGGATTACGGCGATTGCCCTGAGTCTGGTTTTCTGGGTAGGCCTCTATTTCTTAATTTTCTGAACCCATTCAGGTTTGTCAGGATCGGGCTGTCAGCACTAATGCTGACAGCCCTTTTTTTTGCCCCTCTGATTTGCCTTTAGGCTGTCAGATAACCTTTTCTGATGTTCTATTTCGCTATTTTATTTACGCACCGTTATTACTTAAAAATTATTAAAGGTACAACTGCACGCTCCGATAACTGTATGCGCGAGATCACCTTTTTGCCTGCGGCGGTGACGACTGACATCACCAGGGCACTGCGCACAACAGCATGCGTGCTGATTGTCGCTAACAAATTGATTAATAATAAAGCGGGGATGAGAATATGTTCAGCATCAGGAATATGAAGGTAGGAATGCGGCTCGCTGCAGCCTTCGGTATTATTGTGACGTTACTGATAGTGATTGGCGTGACATCGATCACCAGGATTAACAACATTAATACGGCAATCGCATCGATCGTTGACGATCGTTATGTAAAAGTGCGACTGGCATTTGATGTGCGCGATGGCGTCAACGATCAGATCAAATACCTGCGCGGCATCGTGATCGACACCACACGTCCGGAAATGAACGTAAAGCGTTATGGTCAGCTGGATGAAGCTACGCAGCGTACCAATGCGGCGATGAAAAAGATCGAAGATATTCAGGTCACGCCAATCGGCAAGAAAAAGATCGCTAACCTGCTGGCATCATCTCTGGCTTTTGAGAAAGTAAAAGCAGAGCTGATTACGCTGGTTAAGGCAGGCGATTTTGATGCGGCCAGCGTCTATGTGCTGAAATCAATGACTGCCACTCAGAATAAGTTTCTTCAGGATGCGGTAAATTTCGCTAACTCCCAGGATTCGCAGCTGCGTAGTGAAGGTCAGGGTATTGTGGAAAATGGCCAGTCAGCCATTTTTATCACGCTGCTCTTCTCCGGTCTGGCAATTCTGGCCTCTGTTCTGCTCGGCTATCTGCTGACCCGCTCGATTGTCCGTCCGCTGGTAACTGCTGTTGATGTCGCGGAGCGCGTTGCGGCAGGCGATCTCAGTTCGCAGATCAAAATTACCTCACGCGATGAAACCGGCGTGCTGATGCAGGCGCTACAGCGGATGAACGACAATCTGCTATCAATTGTGACCGAAGTGCGCACCGGCTCCGATACTATCGCCGTCGCATCGAATCAGATTTCCAGCGGTAACCTTGATCTCTCGACACGCACCGAACAGCAGGCCAGTTCGCTGGAAGAAACTGCCTCAGCAATGGAGCAGATGACCTCCACGGTGAAACATAACGCCGATAACGCACGTGAAGCCAACCAGCTGGTTTCCACCACGTCGACTGTCGCACGAGAAGGCGGGGTCGTCATGGAGCAGGTGATTGAAAAAATGGAAGCGATTGCCCTCTCCTCACGGAAAATTGTCGATATCATCAGCGTTATCGACTCTATCGCTTTCCAGACAAACATTCTCTCCCTGAACGCGGCAGTCGAAGCCGCACGCGCAGGCGAACAGGGTCGCGGCTTTGCGGTGGTCGCCAGTGAAGTGCGTAATCTGGCCCAGCGTTCGGCCTCTGCGGCAAAAGAGATCAAAGTGCTGATTGAAGATTCTGTCGCGAAGGTTGATGAAGGCAGCAAACTGGTGACCCATGCAGGTTCGACCATCGGCGACGTGGTGAACAGCGTGCAGAGCGTGGCAAATATCATGAGCGAGATCACTATCGCCAGCAGCGAACAGAGCAGCGGCATCAATGAAATTAACCAGGCGATTACGCAGATGGAAGCGGTGACACAACAGAACGCCGCGCTGGTTCAGGAAGCCTCCGCGGCTTCGCAGGCGTTACAGGACCAGGCTGAGCGCATGGCACAGGCTATGAGTGTGTTCAATACCGGCAAGCTCTCACTGCAATCCGCACAGCTTTAAGGGCATAACGGCCTGCTGCGGCAGGCCGGTTTCCTGATGATGCTGACATAGCGGCGTGACAGTAGCGGAGACAGGCGGCTTTAACGCGAAAGCGAAACCAGCCAGCAGGCGTGCCGTTGAGGTTTGAGGTTTGAGGTTTGAGGTTTGAGGTTTGAGGTTTGAGGTTTGAGGTTTGAGAATAATAACGGCAGAGACAAAAAAGGCTGCCAGAGGCAGCCTTTCATTACTGTAAATGCAACAACGCTATAAAACTCACAAGCCGTTATCAGAGTGCGCGAATCGCGCCCTGAGTTGCAATCCTCGTTGCGTTCACCTGAACAACAACAGATTTGCAGAAAATGCATTTCGCTCCATGCGGGTTGGCTCTTGTCACATCAAAATGTGATGTACGAAACTGTGAGCCATTACAGTGAGGACACTTAAAAGTAATTTTCAGTCCTTAGAGACCAACAACGTTCGCAGCAGCTGGGCCTTTGGCGCCATTTTCTACTGTGAATTCAACTTGCTGACCTTCGTCTAATGAACGGAAATCGGTGCCCTGGATTGCAGAGAAGTGTACGAATACATCTTTGCTGCCGTCCTGAGGAGAGATGAAACCGAAGCCTTTCTCTGCGTTAAACCATTTAACGGTACCGCGAATTTTGTTAGACATGCTTAAATCCTTAATTATCGAGCCTTCCGGCGTAATGGCCTGAGAACAGAGTTTAATCAGAACGTAAGAGAAGACTCAAAAAGAAGGGATGTCTCGCGACAAACTTAGAGATGAGAACTGCTTTGGTTACTTAGCTTTGATAGTGTCTGTTAATCAAACCGACGATTCATTAAGCCACACTTCGCCTGGCGACGCAACCCGCATTTAAAATTAAACCCAGTCCTGTCTGAACGCGTTGCTGGCACTGATTCTGCTCCTGCTCTATCGGCTGTGCGGCGGCACAGGCAAAACGTTTACCGAGAGGCTGCGTCATTCAGCTCCCGAACAGGATGATTCGCTCTCCGGCCTTATTGAAAAGAACAGGGTTGAGTCCGGTCAGCATCGACCAATCGTCTCGCTGATCCTGATGGGAACGGGTCTTCTGGTTCTTCTCTATTCTGGCAGGTAAATCAGGGTGACAGATGACGCCGGATAGCCTCTGCCCGACTATGCTCTTCAGCCTCAGGATTTCAGCCGCTATGCCGACATCTCCCTGCGTCGCCCAATCCGGGAATACGCGCCCGGCAGTCAGTTGCTGATACGCCAGACCTGACGGTTTCCGGATAAAATCCCCCGCATAATGTAGCATTACCGCACTCACGGACACCGGTTTCTTGCCAGGATGGCCTCCCTGAATCTTTTTTCATGATATCCCCTTACTCATCGCGCTGTGTCTGCTGCACCGGGCAGAACAGGATGAGCGTTGAGGTCGCCTGTCAGCTCAGACACGCCCGGTCAGATCAAAAAAAGGGCGAGGCCGGGGCCTCGCCCAAAAGATGCCGATCATCAATCGTAGTAAGGGACCTTGCGGTCAACGCCGTTGATATTGATCAGCACAAAACCGGTCGGCGCGGTTTTATTGGTCGGTGTACCCGCTGCGGTGGCCAGCGTGACAACCCCTTTTTCATTCGCACCGACACCTGCCAGCCCGTTGTGCATGCCGAAGCGTGCAGCCGGTTTCAGGTTACTGAGTTTAGTGACGTCCGTGACCACCGACATGTCAGCCTGGAACAGCGAGCAGGAACCGGTATCGAAGCGCGTCGGACCGGTGGTTTTCAGGTTGAACATGGTTTCGCCGCTGTTGGCTTTCAGCTTGACCCACACAACGGCATAGGTGGTGCCTACCCGGCCATAGCGGATATCCAGCACGGAAGGCTGCCCCATGTGGTAAGCATCGGCCCAGACTGTCTCCAGTCGCTGCAGGTTGATCAGGGTTTTACCGGTGCCGGGCACATTGACCGGTGAACCGGCGGTCCCTGACGGCGTGGTGGCATCCGCTTTCCCGATCAGCTCCATCACCCACTGCTGATTAGGCGCCGGGAAATAGAGCTGCCCCAGCCGATACCAGTTATCAGTATCGGTGTTGTTGACCACCTTGTAGCCGCTGTAATAGCCGGCGCGCAGCGAACCGGTCAGGAAACTGCCGTAGTTCTCATCCCGACGATAGCCATATTCAAAGGTGGATAACCATTTGTTTCCGGCCACGTCATTGGTGATTTTTGCGCCCGCCTGCAGGTTAATCTGGCGCATCACTACACGGGCATTGTTGAGATTGAGCGGCGTGCCGCAATCTTCAATGTTGAGCGTATCGATGGTCCAGCCGCCGTCCGACAGATCGCCCGGGTTGGTGGTGTGCTCAATCCAGACGTTGCGGATGATCCCCTGAGTTACGCGCGGCATATAGAGCGTGGCGTCGCCATAGCCCGACTGGAAGTTAGCATTGCATAACTCAATGGCCGTTGAGTGGTCCCAGTTTCCCTTTGGTGTGCCTGACCAGCCAACATCAAATACCCGGGAAAAGGTGCTTGAGCTATAAATCTGATCAAACTTACTGTCGAGCGTATCCTGCAGCTTAAAGACGGTTCCGCCGGTGCTTTGCGCCTTAAAGCAGAAGATATTGACGATCTGGCCGCCAACGATCGTGTTTTCAAAGAACGGCTGAATGTTACTGCACTGCTCTGGTGTGACGGTGACTTTGGCAGTGGTGTCGACGGTACCGGCGTTAGCTTGTCCGTGCCAGCAGATGCCTTTGATGACGATCCGGCGCGCATTCACCTTAAATACCGTATTCGCGCTTTTATCAGAGATAATGGTGGTACGCGGCGACGATCCGAGATTGCTATCGTCTCCCTGAATACCAAAAAACGCCGTCTCCGTATCGCTGAGATCGATGGGTGAAATCAGGAAGCGGCCACCAGGAAAACGCACCGGCAGCGATTTCACATAGGTGTTGTAGGTCTGTGTCCATGCCAGCATCCGCTTAAAGGCATCGGTATCATCGGTAACGCCATCCCCTTTCGCACCAAAGTGCAGGATATTCACTTCAGTGGGATCGTTGATGGTACGCTTCCAGTAAAAACCGTTACCTATTGCCACCGTACCGCCATCATCTTTCAGCGGGGTGGTGCTGAGGAATCCGACAAAGTCAGCGCCACCGCGGAAGCTGGAATCTTTGTCGTAATAGCGTTTCAGGCTTGCGACTTCACCTGATTTTGACGGGACAGTGGTACGCAGTTCAGCAAACGAGTTAACTTCGATCATAGAATCCTCCTCAGGATCATTGAGAGATTGCGCCGGTTATCAGCGCACTACTTCGCCGCGGCCGGATGGCCGCAAAGGGTGTCCCACATGTCGTTGTGGGTGTTGATGGCGCGCACCGTCCGGATGTCCATCTTTTGCGCGTCATCGCCGTAGGTATAAAGAGGGGAAAAAAGCACACAGGCAGAGTCGGTGATCGCCACCGGCTCAGGGTTTGTGGAATTTCGACTGCTGCAGCTTGTCGCGAGCAGCAGCGTCATCAAGGCTGTTATTGTCGGTCGCCACACGGTTAGCCTCCTCGCGATGCTGTTGTTGCTGTTGTGCCACCGCAGTGATGCGGGACGCCTCCTGACGCGCGTTATCGACGTCAGATCGTGCTTTTTGCTGCACTTTGCCGACTTTTTTGCCGCCAAAGTAGGTGGCACCCAGCGCCGCGATAACAGCCGCCAGCGCCGCCAGCCAGTGCCAGCCGCCGCCCAGCAGAGAGGTAATCAGCGTCATGGTTTTGCGCCTCCGGATTGATCTTTCGCGTTGAGCAGATTTTTCTGGCGGACAAACTGGGCAATGACCCCCATTGCCACCATGAATGCACCTACCAGCCCCAGGTAGTTGTGCGGCAGAATCGCTTTCACGTCCTCCGGCAGAACGCTCCAGGCATCGACGGCCGCAGCAGGAAAGGACTGTGCCCAGGCGCTGAGCACGGAGCCGAGCGACGCCAGCCAGACAGACCAGGTTTTAAACAGGAGACGGGCATGAGAGACAAACTGCAGAGTGGTGAAACGCTGCAGGAGCAGCAGAATGATGATCGCCGTCAGCACGGCGACGAGGAACATGAGCCATCTCATAGCAACCCCCTGTAAACCGCATAGGTTCCGCTACGCATCATCTCCGCATGACGTCTGGCGCGCCCCGGCGTCTGACGCGCCCAGAGACTGTTCATCATCGCGTCGGCCGCCTCATTGAACTGCTCTGAGACGATGGCGCTGAGCATGTTTTTGAACTGCAGCACCCCTTCGACGCCAAGCTGGTAGGCCATACTGAGCAGCACGTCAGTCCGGGCGTCATTGCACTTCGCCAGCGCATTACGTAGCGGTTCCCTGCCCTGCAATTCCTGAATTTTGTTTTCAAGAATGCACTGCTTCCAGGCGTCACCGACCCGCCGGGGAACGCGAAAAACGTAGTTACTCAGCGACGCGCCTTTCGGTCCGATGCGGATACCACCCGCCACGGTGGGATAGCCCAGCGTGTCGAGATAAGGCGTCTCCACATACCCCTCTTCAAAATTCAGTACTGCGATAATCTGGCTCATAGCACCTCCTCAATAACGAATAAATTGCATACCGCCATGTGAAAAAAATACATAAAGCCTGCTGATCATTACCTTGCGTGACGCAGCAGAATGCCCTGCTGACCATCCAGCAAAACTGAACAGTATTTCAACAGATTGCATCCAGTGAGTGCTGGAGAACGCAGAGCATTGACCGGAACGGAAATCGCCTTTTTCTTTGTCTGTCAGCCCACGGCGTAGAGATGCACGTGCGGCAGACAGCAGTTGTCGAAACTGGGGGTTTCCTGGCTGGTAACACGGGGAGCGGTGATTGCGCGATCAACGCGCGGGGTGACCTGACGCTGACAGATTTGCTCTGCACGTCGCAGGGATAGTGTTTCAGTTGGGAAGTTCAGTGCCTGGTCGATGCTCTGTTTCAGGCTGCTGAGAGGTTGGCGCCGCCGATGGCGACGAGTACGTGCGTTGCCCACAAAAACGCTTTTGCCATAGTGAATTATCGCCATAACTCCTCCTGTGAATGAGTCTTTGGCGATGGGGTGGCAGGCGCGAGCTTTCGGTGATCCGAACGGGCCCGGATGTCGTTTATCGCGGTCGCACGCCTGCCGCCCGGCTGCGTAAGCAGCCAGGTGGAAAGTAAGCGAAGGGAAATAACGGCATCTGACGACGCTGCATTTTGCGCATCCACCCCATCCCAAAGTTCACTGACTTTTGGGTGGTATGATTCGCGCTTGTGCAGCGCCTCAATTGTTTAAGAGCGGCTCATCCCTGAAAGAACTGCTTCGTTCGTCCATGCTCAAATTATTAACAGGTTCTTATGCATTATCAAACACTGTTGGTTAATTTTTTATTTACCGCTGGTTAAATTTATGAATTTAAGCCGATTATTTTTTTGCAGCCCTCCTGAAGAAAGCAGCAAAAGGTGGCTTAGCCGAGGATTTGATAGTGACGTGCCTGGCTCATAATGACTTTGGCCAGCACCTTCAGGCTGGTCACGTCCTCATGATTAAGATACCAGGTTTCATAACGTTTATTATCTGAAATTACAGCAATTTTCTTATGCTGAAGCTGTAAGCGTTTGAGGTAGAGCTGCTCGTCGAGCGTAAAAATATAGATGCCATCGCCGTCAAACATCCGCACGCTGATGTCCACAAACAGCTGATCGCGGGGCGCAAAGGTGTCCGCCATGGAGTCGCTGTTGATTGCGATAAGCCGGATGTTCTCCGCCGGTCGGCCGTTGAACAGCACGCGCGCCTCATCCAGACCATACTCAATGGCCTGGATCGTCTCTACAAACTCATCGCGCGCAGGCAGGCCTGCCGCGCTGCGCTGTCCGATGTCGAGACTGTCGACCCGAAACACACTTTTATGGGCAGTGAACGAATTCAGCGTGACCGGCTCTGCGGGCTGATCCATCCCGTACTGCAGCCACTCGACCCTGACACCCAGCAGCTGGCTGAGCGCCAGCAGATTGCCGCCATCGGGGACGGACTGCGCATTAAACCACTTCCACACTCCTGGCGTTGATATCTTACAGCCTTGCTGCTGCAGGGCCCTGGCAACCTGTTTGTTCCGTCCATGTCCGACAATGCCGGCACTCTCACAGGCCGCTATCAGCCTGGCAGTGAAAGCCTGTCTTGTACTTTCTTTTTTAACCATTAGTTAATAATCAGCCATAGAAGAGATACTGGATGTTATTTTCATTATTGCTACCAGTTCATTTTATATTACCGCTCATTTACTACCTAACCGCTTTATCAAGCATTTCTGATTATCATTATCCGCTTCCGCTTGTCACTGAACAAAAAATATCGCCTCAGGCCGCTTACAGCCTGGGCTTTCAGGAATGTTCCGTAAGAAATTGCGTGAAATTCAGCCAGCATAGCGGATAGCGACAACGACGCCAGAGCAAAAAGAGATCTGATCCACAAAAAACTCCATTTTAAACTGGACCGGAAAAAATGCGCTAAAAAAACGGGAGCCTGTAAAAGACTCCCGTTTTGTTAAAAATTAGTGTGGTCAGGACCGGAGGGTGTCGTCCCCCCAGGCTATCCATTTGTAGGTGGTCAGCGCCTCCAGCCCCATCGGTCCGCGGGCATGCAGCTTCTGTGTGCTGACGGCGACTTCTGCGCCCAGCCCGAACTGACCGCCATCGGTAAAGCGGGTGCTGGCGTTCACATAGACTGCAGACGAATCGACCTGACGGACAAAGCGCGCGGCATTGCGGGTGTTACGGGTCAGAATGGCATCGGAGTGCTGCGTACCGTGTGTGCGAATATGATCGATCGCGTCGTCCATATTCGCCACCAGCCTGACGTTGAGATCCAGTGACAGCCACTCATCGTTGTACTGCTCAGGCTTCACCAGCGTGACGGCGGCTGGCCCCTGCTGCAGCTGCGCCAGCACATTGCTGTCGGCGTGCAACGCGATCCCTTCCTGCGCCATACGCGCACTGAAGGCGGGCAGAAAGCGATCGGCCATTGCCTGATCCACCAGCAACGTCTCCAGTGAGTTACAGGCGCTGGGGCGCTGTTTTTTCGCGTTAACGATCAGATCAAGTGCCGGTTCGACCGGCATCGTCTCATCGATATAGATATGGCAGACACCGATGCCGCCGGTGATCACCGGAATGGTCGACTTTTCCCGGCACAGCTTATGCAGACCCGCTCCGCCGCGCGGGATTAGCATGTCAACATAGCGATCCAGCTTCAGCAACTGATTCACCAGCTCACGATCAGGGTTCTCGATCGCCTGGATAATGGCAGCCGGCAAACCGTGCTGCTGCAGCGCGTTCTGGATGACCCGCACCGTGGCCGCATTGGTGCGCCATGTCTCTTTACCACCGCGCAGAATAGCGGCATTACCGGTTTTAAGGCACAGGCTGGCGACATCAATCGTAACGTTAGGACGTGCCTCGTAAATCACCGCAACCACTCCCAGCGGCACACGACGACGTTCAATCCGCAGTCCGCTGTCGAGCAGCCCACCATCAATCAGCTGTCCGACGGGATCGGCCAGCTGGCAGACCTGACGAACATCGCTGGCGATGCTACTGAGACGCTGCGGGTTGAGCGTCAGCCGGTCCAGCAGCGCCGCGCTCATGCCATTCTGACGCGCATCGGCCAAATCCAGTTCATTCGCCGCCAGAATATCTGCGCTCTCCGCTTCCAGGCGGTCGGCAATACTCATCAGCACCTGATTCTTCTCAGTGGTTGACAGATCGGCCACAGTATAAGCTGCGGCACGTGCCGCTTTTCCCATCTCTTCAAGCATTGTCTGCTCCTTAACTGACGATCATGTCGTCGCGGTGAACCGCCACCGGGCCATATTCATAGCCCAGAATTTCACTGATCTGCTGGCTGTGATGACCGGCAATCATCCGCATGGCATCACTGTTGTAGCGTGAAACGCCATGGGCAATATCACGCCCCTGCAGGCTGCGGATACGGATCACCTCCCCGCGCGAGAAGTTCCCCTGAATCGCCCGGATGCCTTTTGGCAGCAGTGAGCTGCCGCGTTCAATAATGGCTGCCAGTGCCCCATCATCGACGGTAAGTTCACCCGCTGGTGGCGCGCCAAAAATCCAGCGTTTGCGATTCTCCAGCGGCGACTGCTGCGCATGAAAACGCGTACCGACCGGTCTGCCGTCGATCACATCGCTGATTACACCGCTGCGACTGCCGGAGGCGATGATGACGTCGATACCTGCGCGGCAGGCCACATCAGCCGCCTGAAGCTTGGTGGACATGCCGCCGGTGCCCAGCCCGGACACGCTGTCACCCGCCAGAGCGCGCAACGCATCATCGATAATATGGACATCGCTGATTAACTCAGCATCGGGATTGTTTCGCGGATCGGCGGTAAACAGCCCCTGCTGATCGGTCAGCAGCAGCAGCTTGTCAGCCCCGCCGAGCATCGCGGCCAGCGCAGAAAGGTTGTCGTTATCGCCAACTTTGATCTCTGCAGTAGCGACGGCATCGTTCTCATTAATGACCGGTACAATGTGGTTATCCAGCAGCGCACGCAGTGTATCGCGAGCGTTCAGGAAGCGTTCGCGATCTTCCATGTCGGCCCGGGTCAGCAGCATCTGACCAATATGAATGCCGTAGATGGAAAAGAGCTGTTCCCACAGCTGAATCAGACGGCTCTGCCCCACCGCAGCCAGCAGCTGCTTTGAGGCGATGGTCGGTGGCAGTTCGGGGTAACCCAGATGCTCGCGTCCGGCGGCCATCGCGCCAGACGTCACGATCACAATGCGGTGGCCTGCGGCGTGCTGCTGCGCACACTGACGAACCAGTTCCACCATGTGCGCCCGATTCAACCGGCGGGAGCCGCCGGTAAGAACGCTGGTACCCAACTTGACCACTAAGGTCTGACTGCCACTCATATTTCCTGCCGTAGTGAAAAATTTTTACGAAAAGACGTTTTAACAGGAGTCGATACGGAAGCCAACAGCCAGCGGGGAAAAGCACGAAATTACGCGGACAAGGCAGTAGACCAAAAGTTCGGCATTAACAAGAAATCCGGAAAAGTGTCATAAAAAGTTCATCAGCGACGGGTAAAAAGTCGGTGCTTTACAAAAACTTTCATTTTTTTACGGCGTTCACATTGGGATTGATAGCAAATGAAGAAAAGCACACTGGCCCTGATCCTCTCCACACTGACGCTGGCTTCTGCCGCGCAGGCTGCCGAAATCTATAACAAAGACGGCAACAAGCTGGACTTATACGGCAAAGTGAAGGCGGAGCATTACATCAGCGATAATGCCAGCGCAAACGGGGACAAGTCCTATACCCGCATCGGCTTCAAGGGCCAGACACAGATTAACGACCTGATGTCCGGGTATGGTCAGTGGGAATATCAGTACAACGTCAATAACTCCGAAGGCAGCGATGCGAACAACGGCAACAAAACCCGTCTTGGTTTTGCCGGTCTGAAATTCGCTCAGTATGGTTCGGTAGATTATGGCCGCAACTACGGTGTGCTGTATGACGTGGAAGCCTGGACCGACGTCTTCCCTGAGTTTGGTGGCGACGGAACGGCCCGTTCCGATAACTTTATGACGCAGCGCGCGACTGGTGTGGCGACCTACCGCAACAACAACTTCTTTGGTCTGGTCGATGGCCTGAAATTTGCGTTGCAGTATCAGGGCAAAAACGACGCCTCCAGCGCTAACAGCCGTACCGACATCAACCGCCAGAACGGCGACGGCTACGGGGCCTCTCTGGGCTATGCGCTGGGCGATTCCGGCGTGAGCCTGATGAGTGCCATCACCTCCTCTGACCGCACTACCCAGCAGCAGGCGCGCGCCTATGGCCGTGGTGACCGTGCGGATTCATGGGGTGCTGGCGTGAAGTATGATGCCAACAGCGTTTACCTGGCCGCGATTTACACCGACACCCGCAACATGACGCCAATCAGTGGCACCAACCGCAACACCGGTGCGGCCGTTTCAGGCGCAGCTAACAAAGCGCAGAACATTGAGCTGGTCGCGCAGTATCAGTTTGATTTCGGCCTGCGCCCTTCAATCGGTTATGTGCAGACCAAAGGCAAAGATATCGAAAACGGTATCGGCGATGCGGATCTGGTGAAATATATCGACGTAGGCGCAACCTACTACTTCAATAAAAATATGTCCGCCTTCGTGGATTACAAAATCAACCAGCTGGATGATGACAACGCACTGTCGCTCAACAATGACGACGTGGTGGCGATGGGTGTGACTTACCAGTTCTGATTTCAGGCGTCTGCCTGCGGGCAGGCCCGACCGGACAGGCATAAAAAAGGGCGAGTTGTTTAACTCGCCCTTTTAACGCTAAACACCCAATCAGGCGCTCAGCTTTACTGGTTTCTCATCGAAATCGCTGGCCGGGATCAGGTCCAGGTCCAGCTCCTTCAGCATGGCTTTCAGGCGGGTATGGAAATTCCGTAACGTCTCTTCCACGCGCGCCACATTCTCTTTGCCCTTGATCGTGGCTACCGACCAGTCGCCCTCTTTATCAAACAGACCGATGTGATAGACATAGGTAAAGTGATCAGCCTGCGCTTCCAGCTCCATCCACCAGCCCCAGAACTCACGTAGTTCAGGTGCCGGTTTCACATTGACACAGGCAGCCAGGCAGTCAAAAAAGAACCGGGTTTCGCCACATTTTCCCTCGCGAATATAAGGGCCCAGTTCCGTAAAGCGTTTAAGCAGGCGACTGCGGGGGTGACCACTTGGTAACGTCATGCTGATTCTCCGTAGATTTGACCGCTATACAGCCTTGTTTTTCCGGGCTATCTGGTTACGTCATGGCGTGGAACAGACAGCCCGGAACAATTTCGCTACTAGTTGTAGCAAACAGTGTAAATTTTGCCAGTTACCTTTTTAGACGCTTCTCCAGCCAGTCGCAAATTTCATTCAGCGCCCTGTCGAAACTGGCTATCATCGGCTTCACCGGAATCTGCAGCGCTTTGCCATCTGATGAGGAGTTCGCAATCAGCCTGCTCTCCTCTTCCGGGCTGAAGAGATCATTCTGCCAGTAGCCCGACAGCATCGGCGTCGGCGTGCGGCGGCCCAGCAATCCCTGGGTTTTCAGCGAATAGCGATTCAGTTCGGTGCGCAGCGCGCTGTCGGAGGCGGTGGCCATGCCAAGCCGGCTCGCCAGCATATCCATATACATATCCGGAATCGCATCCTGCAGTGATCGCTGCGTCAGCAGAGCATTTACAATCGGGCCCAGGCAGGCGACGCCGCGCAGCCGCTGCGGCTCCAGGTAAGCCAGCCGCACAGCCACGTTGGCGCCGAAGCGATAGCCAAACGCCGCCACCCGCTGGTGGTCAATCCACGGCACGTTTTGCAGATCGCGCAGAACCTGCTGATGGAGAAAACTGGTGTCCTGATTCAGCGTCCACTTCACCGAGTTGCCCACCGAAGGCATATCGATGGTCAGCATCGCGATACCGCGCGGTGCAAGGTAGTCGTGGAAAAGACGGTAGTGATCGCTCTGCAGGGAGTCGAGTGCGCCGCAGAACAGCACGGTGGGATAAGGCGCGTCCACCCCCGACGGCATGTGCAGAAAGCCGCTGACCGGGCTGCCATTCGGAATGGCAAACGTCAGGATTTTCAGTTCGCCGGGCAGCCGCTGCGTCGCCTCTTCATAGGCACGATTCGCCAGCGTCTGCGCCTGATCGGCCAGCTCATCCCCTTTAATATAAGGATAGGCGGCGACGCTGTAGAGATGTGCCGCATGCAGCCAGTTGTGCCCCGCCTCACTATCGTCACTGGCCTCCAGCGCCTTCTGCTGCCAGATCCCTGCCTGTCTGCACCATTCGAAAGGCCAGTTGCCGCCACGAAAACCGATCACCGTGTCGAGCAGTGCTTCATCGGTGTGTTCAGCCCGGCTGGTAGCGATACGCGCCAGCACTTCGCTGATCTCCTGCGGCGTCAGGCCGCGCCATGCCCACATCAGTTTGTTGAGCATGCGATACCAGCCACGCTGGCTGTCACCCTCCAGGGCGGTGTGGACATCCGGGGTAGCGTGATGCTGGCGGCGAACCAGGGAAGAGGTTTCAGGATGTTTGAAGCGCGGCCTGAACAGCTCCTCGCTGAGATTTTTGCTGGACATACTCACTTCTCCTGCATCAGAACGGCAATGGCTAAGTGTACTGTACGGCTATTCAGCGTGCGAGGCGCAGAAAGCACAACGCCCGGAAAACCGGGCGTTGTCTGATGTATATCAATCAGTTTTTAACAATCGGCGGGATGTAGACCACGCCCATATCCCACGGCTGCTCGATCCAGGTATCCTGCGGAATATCCACGATGTAATCGTCAACCAGTGCGCGTCCGGCCGGTTTAGCGAAAATAGTGCAGAAACGGGCTTTCGGGTACATCTCGCGGATCGCCTGCGCGGTGCCGCCGGTGTCCACAAGGTCATCAATCACGATAAACCCTTCGCCGTCGCCTTCTGCGCGCTTCAGCACTTTCATTTCGCGCTGATGATCGTGGTCATAGCTGGAGATGCAGACGGTATCAACGTAACGGATACCCAGTTCACGCGCCAGCAGCGAAGCCGGTACCAGACCGCCGCGGCTCACCGCGATAATGCCTTTCCACTGTTCAACAGGCAGAAGACGCTGGGCCAGTTTACGGGCATGAATCTGCAGCATGTCCCAGGTAACGACGTATTTTTCGCTCATAGAATAGAAATCCCAGCCAACCGAAGTGGCTTAAAAATGTGCAACGGGGAAAAGGTTGCGCGAGATTATAAGGAGTTGACGCACTAAAAACCAGCACCCGCGCGCTGGTTGCGGCTTTTTAGCGCGCCGGAGAGCGCACCCGGGGAAAAACAGTGATATTCTCGGGCCTGGCTCGTCAGATTTTCTGACGGCGATTTTTCACTGGAAACTCGCGATGTCCGGCCCCGCCGGTACACGGATACAGGAGACCTGTCGTGTCTGAATTGTCTCAACTCTCTCCACAGCCGCTGTGGGATATTTTCGCTAAGATCTGCTCTATTCCTCACCCTTCCTTTCACGAAGAAGCGCTGGCTAACTACATTATGGGCTGGGCGAAAGAGCAGGGCTTCTGGTGTGAGCGCGATCAGGTCGGCAACATCCTGATCCGCAAACCTGCTACTCCGGGCATGGAAAAGCGCACCCCGGTTGCGCTGCAGGCGCATCTGGATATGGTGCCGCAGAAAAATAACGATACCGTTCATGACTTCACTAAAGATCCGATTCAGCCCTGGATTGATGGCGAGTGGGTCAAAGCGCGCGGCACCACCCTGGGCGCGGACAACGGCATCGGCATGGCATCGGCGCTGGCGGTACTGGCAGACAGCAGCCTGACGCATGGCCCGCTGGAAGTGCTGCTGACCATGACCGAAGAAACCGGCATGGATGGCGCATTCGGTCTTCAGCCTGACTGGCTGCAGGCTGAAATCCTGATCAACACCGACTCAGAAGAGGAAGGTGAGATCTATATGGGCTGCGCGGGCGGTATCGACTTTGTCTCCTCCCTGCCGCTGAACCGTGAGGCCGTGCCTGCTGAGTTCCAGACCCTGAAGCTGACGCTGAAAGGATTGCGTGGCGGTCATTCGGGTGCCGATATTCACATGGGTCTTGGCAACGCCAACAAGCTGCTGGCGCGCTTCCTGGCAGCTCACGCGGCTGAACTGGATCTGCGTCTGCTGGCCTTTAATGGCGGTACGCTGCGCAACGCTATTCCGCGTGAAGCCTTTGCAACCGTGGCAGTCGAAAGCCATAAAGCGGATGCGCTGAAATCAGCAGCCGCACAGTTCCTGAGCGCCATTAAAAATGAGCACGGCATCAAAGAGCCGAACATCGCGCTGGTCAGTGAGCCGGTCGCGCATCAGGGTAATGCCCTGAACCGAGACAGCCGCGATCGCTTCCTGAACCTGCTGAACAGTACGCCAAATGGCGTAATTCGTAATTCAGACGTGGCAAAAGGCGTGGTCGAAACCTCACTGAATATCGGCGTGGTCACGATGGAAGATGACCACGCGGAGATCAACTGCCTGATTCGTTCGCTGATCGACACGGGCCGCGACTATGTGGTGCAGATGCTGACCTCGTTAGGCCAGCTGGCCGGTGCGCAGACCAAAGCAAAGGGCGGCTACCCAGGCTGGCAGCCGGATGCGGACTCCGCCATCATGGCGCTAACCCGCGAGACCTATATTGCCCTGTTCGACAAAACGCCGAACATTCAGGTGATCCATGCCGGTCTGGAGTGTGGTCTGTTCAAGAAGCCTTATCCGAATATGGATATGGTGTCGATTGGGCCGACCATTACCGGCCCACACTCGCCGGATGAGCAGGTTCACATCGAAAGCGTGGGCCTCTACTGGAAGCTGCTGACCACCCTGCTGAACGTGGTGCCGGAAAAGTAACCCTGCCATAAAAAACCAGGCTCTGGCCTGATGCCGGTCATCTGCGTGACCGGCACTTTTTCTGAACGGTGATGCTAAGCTGCTCACCCTGCTCGTGCCATGGTCCTCTTCCGTCACAGCCTGTTAATCCATTTTGTTTATGACTTCGCCTGGGATCTTTACATCATTAAGGCTGAATGAACCGGACCTGCAGAATAAACAGGCGCAAATCGCAAAGCGCTCATGCAATTAACGCTAAACTTCTACTGCATCTGACGCAGACATTTTTCTTTTCAGACTAACAAAAATATTAACTTATAATAAAAATAAAAGATGAATGTTATTCAGGTTCATTTATTTTATCTATTTTTAACATCTCTTCCCTCTTTGCATTATCTTGTGCATCCAGCTTACTGACGTATCATCTGCAGGTTCATCGTCGAGAATAAGAGGAAAAAATTACGACAATGCGATATGTGGCACATTCCGCCCTGTGATCAGGATGGTATATTTTTGCGGGAACGCTAACGGAAAAGAATACAAGGAGTGTATTATCATGGGCGCATTACAGTTTCCCTGCACAATATTTACCACCCGGAAGGTGATGGACGACTACAATGCTGATGATATGCGCTATGGCGACCTGACTGAGGCAGAGTTAAAATCCCGATACCAGCTGGATTACATTTCGGATCGGGTTGATCCCTGGAACCTGACTCTGCGTTCATCACTGGATCGCCCTCAATCCCTTTATTGCTGTAATCTGCGAGGTCAGGGACGAACGCTTTCCCGCCAGCAGTGTGCTGAAATGCTCTTTGATGAGTTTCGATCGTTATCCCGCATGTTTTCCCTGAGCGGCCCATATCGTCATCTGATTAAAAAAATGATCACGCACATGCAGAATAACAGCGGTAAGCCCTTCCGTGATATGGCGCTTGACAGGGCCTTAGAAAACCATATTGTCAGTGACGAAAGTGAAAATAGCACTCGCTTATTACTTAAAAAACATTTTATAAAAAGTATAGACTGGCAGAACAAAAGATACCCATTGGTAAGGGAAGATTTACGGCAAAGTATTATAAGGGGAAGGCTACCAAAGTTTGACAGGTTTCAGGATAATTATAACGGCATGGGGATTACCGTCCATGATATCTTCTCAGCGCATATCACCATAAAGTCAATGCATATTGATAACAATCATTACCGGGCAACAGTGCATTATAAAGTACAGGATCACTTTGGTCTCGATAGTACTGACATACTAAAAGAAAAATTCAGCCAGTTTCATTTTTTTCGCATCTGGTTTGTTCTTCAGAGAGGCATTCAATTTGGTTTTAAGCCGTTTATGACCAATATGGAAGCAACCATAGAAATAAACGGGAAACATAATGAAAAATAGTCTGAAAATAATCATTCTGATACTCTTTTTGTCTGCCTGCGTGGTGTTGGGCTATATACTCTGGCTTTCACTTCGTCCTGTTAAAATCGTCAGCGTTCATGGGACTGGAAATTTCAGTGACGTTTTAGTGCAGAGCTTTCCGATTACCGATCGTGCAAAGATTGACTGGTGGTTAAAAAATAAAGACGCCCTGAAACAAAAATATGACATTCCTAAACCAGCATCTTACGGTAATTATACGGTAAGTATCTGGCTGTTTGGCGAAGGTTACAAAGAAGACGATGGCTATGACCGACTCTGTTTTTCAGACATGGCGCCCCCCCTGAACTGCATCGAAAAGGACAGAGTTTTTATCATCAGCTACAGTAAAAACAGTGGCCTTACATTTACCGTTGAAGATGGTGAATACAGGATGAAAGATAGCGGTGAAATAATAAAGGAAAAGCGTTAAGCAAATGCCCGGACAGGATCGCAGACAGCCATTAAACTGGCTGTCTGCCAGCAATAACGTTCAATTTAACGTAGTTAAGTATAAAAAACAAAAAGCGTCCTGAGATAAACAGGTTTGCGCATCTGCACATCTGTTGCAGGGAGGCGCATCGCCCCTCCCCTTTCAACTCTCCCAATGTCTGGCCGTGAAAAGGCAGCTGAAAGGCTATAGTCTTCAACGCTACTGCATGCGGAGGCGATGATTTTCAGCGTTATGCCAGAATGCTTCCAGCGACAGAGTGGTCAGACTTTAGCCAGACCGCTCATATCCATACTTCCTACAGGGTCATTTTCCAGTTCATTGTAGCTATCACGCGCACTGGTACCCGGCCCTTAAGTCACCGATACCCAGCTCTGACCTGATTTCGTGGCCGTGAATTTTTCTCAGCATAATTCGCTACTTTTTCCGCCCTTCTCCCCGTTATTCCGCCACATTCCCGCGCTTCGCTGGTTATAGCCGCCATTATGTCCAGATGTCTGGATGGCTAATAAGATTTCGTGCTAGCTTATGCGCTTTCGGCTGTTGCTGACCTTTAACGTTCAGGAAAAAATGCGCCCAGTAAATCCAGAGGAGAGTAATGACATGCCAGGGTTAAACTGCCTTGAGATGCGTAACATCTCCATCGCTTTTGGCGGGTTTACCGCGCTATCGTCGGTGGATTTCCGCAGTGAAGGTCATTCAGTCCATGCCCTGACCGGCGCGAACGGCGCAGGGAAATCCACGCTGATGGCGATCCTGTCCGGCGCGCACAGCCACTACAGCGGCGAGATCCTGCTGGATGGCGAGCCGGTTTCTATCCGTTCGCCCCGTGAAGCTAAACAGCGGGGGATCCACCTGGTTCAGCAGGAAGTGGATGTGGCACTGGTGCCACAGCTCAGCGTGGCGGAAAACATTCTGCTGGATCGGCTGGCCGAACCTGGCCACCGCTATCACTGGGGAGAGATCCGCCGTCAGGCGCAGGCGCTGCTGGCGCAGCTCGACGTGACGCTGGACGTTAACCGGCTGGTCGGGCGCTGCACGCTGGCTGAAAAACAGCAAATCCTGCTGGCGCGGGCGCTTTCCCACCACTGCCGCTTCCTGATTCTGGATGAACCCACCGCCCCGCTGGATCAGCACGAGAGCGAACGGCTGTTTGCCGTGGTGCGTCGTCTGCAGCGCAGCGGCATCGGCGTGGTCTTTATCTCTCACCGCATCCATGAGCTGAAGGCGATCTGCGACCAGCTAACGGTGCTGCGTGATGGTCGCCTGGTGGAAACCGGTCCGATGGCCGCGCTCAGTGGTGAGCAGATCGTCGAAAAGATGCTGGGACATCAGCTCACCGATATCTTCCCGCCCCGCCGGCCACAAGAGGCGCAGCCGCTGCTGCTGGCGGTCGAAGGATTGCACGATGATCAGCTGCTGCAGGCTATCTCGCTGCGGCTGCACAAGGGCGAGATCCTCGGCATCGCGGGCCTGGCCGGTGCCGGTAAAACCGAACTCTGCAAGGCGCTGTTCGGCGCCAGTAAAAGCCGCATCAGTCGGGGTGAGCTGCATGGTGAGCCGTGGCAGCCCCGATCCCCGCACGACTCGGTCAGCCGTCGTATGGCGCTGGTGCCGGAGGAGCGACGTAAAGAGGGGATCTTCATTGATGAGTCAGTCGCGATGAACCTCAGCGTCAGCGCGGACGACAGTTTTTCACGCTGGAGCCTGTTTGGTCATCGCCAGGCGTGGCGCTGGGCGGAGGAGATTATTCGCCAGCTGCAGGTGCGTACCACCGGCCCGGCTCAGACCCTGCGCCGTCTTTCCGGCGGCAATCAGCAGAAGGTGGCGATTGGCAAATGGCTGCGCAATAACGCGGACGTGCTGATTTTTGACGAGCCGACCAAGGGCGTCGATATCAAAGCGAAAACCGAACTCTTCACCCTGATTGATAACCTGGCGCGGGAAGGCAAAGGCATTATCTACGCGTCGGGTGAATTTTCTGAACTGGTCGGCTTGTGCGACCGGATTTGCGTGCTCTGGGACGGACGTATTGTGGCTGAGCTGGCTGCACAGGACGTCACCGAAGAGACGCTTTTGCTCTATTCCACCGGAGGAACCCCTGCGTGAGCAGCAAAGAAACCCATCTGAATCTGACCGCCACGCCGTGGCGTCACCAGCTGTTCGACTTCCTTTATAAGTGGGGAATGTTGCTGACGGTGGTGATCCTGATCGCCGCCTTTGGCCTGGCTTCCGACAGCTTCCTGGAGCCGAATAACATCATCAATATCCTGCGCTCAATTGCCATCGTGACGGTGATCGCAATCGGCGTTTCGATCTCGCTGACCGTGGGCGGCTTTGATCTCTCAGTCGGCTCGACCGCCTCGCTGGCCAATGCGCTGGTGATCTCGCTTTTTGTCTGGTACGGCTTTGGTACCACCAGCGCGATCCTGATCACCCTGGCGCTCTGTACCCTGGTCGGGCTGTTCAATGCCTTTCTGATTGTGATCCTGCGTATCCCCGACATGCTGGCGACGCTGGCCACCCTGTTTGTCATTCAGGGTGTAGCGATGACCTACAGTTTTGGCGGTTCAATCACCGAGAACATGGTGCTGCCGAGCGGCGATATGGCTGAAGGCACCATTCCGGCAGCCTTTGGCCTGCTCGGTCAGGTGCCGACCATCGTGATCATTATGCTGGTGGTCACTGTCGCGGCGCAGCTGGCGCTGTCGCTGACCAAACATGGCCGCCGGATGTATGCGCTGGGTGGCAATCCGGAAGCGGCGCGCCTGTCGGGCATCCGCACCACCCGCTACCGGGTACTGGCGTATGTGATCGCCTCGCTGCTGGCGGGTCTGGGCGGCATCCTGCTCGCCTCACGCATCGGCTCTTCGCAGGTCAACGCCGGAAGCGGCTACCTGATGGATGCGGTCGCGGCGGCGTGGATCGGCTTCTCGCTGGCCGGTTCCGGCAAGCCGAATGCGCTCGGCACGCTGGTTGGCGCGGTGATCCTCGGCGTGCTGCAGAACGGGCTGGTGATGCTTTCCGTGCCCTACTATGCCATGGACATTATTAAAGGACTGGTGCTGGCCCTGGCGCTGGCGATCACCTATATCCAGCGCCGCTGAGGCGCGTTTACCGGAGTTAAGAACCATGCAAAAAATCACACTCTCGCTGCTGGCCCTGAGCCTGCTGAACGCCAGCGCCGCTTTTGCGGACACCGTGACGCCGGTGCCTGCGGCTATCGCCAGCCATAATGGCCCGATTCGTATCGCCGTGATCCGCAACCTCGGCTCCGATGACAATACCACTCAGTTTGTGGCCGGCGCGATCCAGCAGGGCCGCCAGCTGGGCTTTAAGGTCAGTACCTTCCTGAGCAACGGCGATGATGCGCGTTTCCAGGATTTCGTGAATCAGGCGATTAGCCAGAAGTATGACGGTATCGTGCTGTCACATGGTAAGGCGCCCTACGCCAGCGGTCTGGTGAAACGGATTGCCGACGCGGGCATTAAGCTGTCGGTGTTCGATACGCCGGTAGACAACCCGGTTCCGGGCGTCACCGTGACCGCCCAGGACGACGCCTCGCTGGCGCAGCTGTCGCTGGGCCAGCTCATCGGTGACTTCCACGGCAAGGCGAAGATCGTCAAACTGTGGGTCGCCGGCTTCCCGCCAATGGAACGCCGTCAGGTGGTGTATGAAAAACTGCTGAAAGAGAATCCGGGCATCCACCAGCTTGAGTCGATCGGTGCGGTTTCGACCGACGTTCAGGGTGACACGGCGAATAAGATCGGCGCGATTCTGGCGAAGTATCCGAAAGGTCAGATCGACGCTATCTGGGGGGCCTGGGATGCCTTCAGCCAGGGGGCGTATAAAGCGTTGCAGGAGAATGGCCGCACTGAGATCAAGCTCTACAGCATCGACGTCTCTAACCAGGATCTGCAGCTGATGCGCGAGAAAAACAGCCCATGGGTGCAGACGGTAGCGGTCGATCCAAAAACCATCGGTGCGGTCAACATGCGCCTGGTCGCGAAGAAGATTGCCGGTGAAGAGACGCCAGCGACATACCAGTTCAAAGCCGCGTCGATTTCGCAGCAGCAACTGAGCAGCCAGCCGGGCGCGGTGAATGTCGCGTCGCTGAACAAAATCATTCCGGGCTGGGGCAATAATCAGGACTTCGTCGCGCCGTGGTTTGCAACTCTGGCAGCGAAAAACAGCAAATAAAAGGGGACCGTTACAGCCCCAGTAACAGCTGACGCTCAAGCTGGGGATCGACCATCGTCACATGTAGCCCGACCAGCCGCACGCCACGCCCGGCACGACGCTCATCCCAGGCCTTGCGGGCGATGGCTATCATGTCCTCTTTATTCAGTACGGGCCAGATATGCTCCTGGGTCGTCTGCTGAAAGTCACTGAATTTCAGTTTGACGCCCTGACGCGCCACCTGCTTATCAGGTCGGATTTGCGTCAGACGGCGATCCAGCTCGGCATAAAGAAAATCGATAATCTCCAGGCAGGCCGGCCAGTCGCTGATATCCTCCGCCAGGGTCCGCTCAACGCCCAGTGATTTACGCTCGCGCTCCACGATCACGCCCCGCTCATCAATGCCGTGGCTGCGCTCCCACAGCACCCGGCCAAACTTACCAAAGCGTTTCAGCAGCAGCGCCAGATCCGCTTTCTGCACGTCACCGCAGGTCATCAGCCCCATCTCCTCCAGCTTTTTGGCAGACACTTTGCCGACGCCGGGAATCTTTACCAGCGGCAGGGTCAGCAGAAAATCCGCCATTTCAGGCGGCGTGATCACATACTGGCCGTCCGGCTTGTTGAGGTCTGAGGCGATCTTTGCCAGAAATTTAATCGGGGCGATTCCGGCTGAGGCGGTGAGTCCGGTTTCACGGAAAATGGTGGCGCGGATTGCCTGCGCCATCAGCGTTGCGGAGCCGTGACAGTGCGGGCTGTCGGTCACATCCAGATAGGCTTCATCCAGCGAAAGCGGTTCAATCAGCGGGGTATAGCGGGTAAAGATATCGCGGATCTGCGCAGAGGCTTCTTTATAGGCGTCAAAGCGGCCCGGCAGCAGACGCAGATGAGGGCAGAGTTTAAGCGCCATGCCGGTGGGCATCGCGCTGCGTACGCCAAATTTGCGGGCCGGATAGTTGGCGGTGCTGATTACGCCGCGGCGTTCGCGGCTGCCACCGATGGCGATCGGGATATCGCGCAGCTGGGGATTATCACGCATCTCCACCGCGGCATAGAAGCAGTCCATATCGACATGAATGATTTTACGCATACCCCCTCCGGCACTGGATAAGTATACAGTCGGCGGAACTAACTGCAATCTCTGTTACGTTAAGGATTAACGTTTACAAATTTCTGGCCGATTATCTGCCCGTAATTCGCGAATTTGGCGGGGAGCGTCTTGCTAAAAAAACAGACAATGTTTAATGTTGCGCTGCGGTAGCGGACAGTTCCGATAATGCAAGCAGAGACGCACAATTTGCGTCATGTTCTCTTCACCTCAAGGTACACACAGCATGGGCAAAATCGCACTCCTGTTTGCGATGATTTTACTGCCAGCCCTCAGCATGGCAATGACTCCCGAACCCGTTCAGACGGCGGCACCGGTCAGTAAAGAATTAAAGAAACAGTTACTTGGCACGCCGGTTTATATCCAGATCTTCAAGGAAGAACGCACACTCGAACTTTACGGCAAAATTGGTAACGAATACCGCCTGCTGGATACCTACCGCATCTGTAATTTTTCAGGTGGCCTCGGCCCGAAACGCCGCGAAGGTGATTTCAAAAGCCCGGAAGGTTTTTACAACGTGAAGCTGAATCAGCTGAAGCCGGACAGCCGCTTTTATCGCGCGATCAACATCGGCTTTCCCAATCAGTATGACCGGAATCAGGGCTACAGCGGCAACTACCTGATGATTCATGGCGACTGTAAGTCAATTGGCTGCTATGCCATGACCAACGCCTATATGGATGAGATTTTTACGTATGTGAATGCCGCGCTGCGTAACGGTCAGCAGGATATCAGCATCAGTATTTATCCGTTCCGGATGACTGACAGCAATATGCAGCGTCACCGCTACTCCACCTACGCCAGTTTCTGGCAGCAGCTGCAGCCGGGATACGCTTACTTTGCGAAGTATCACCAGCCGCCGGTAGTGAACGTCGCCAGCGGAAAATATGTGATGAACAGCAGCCCGGCACCGGTTTTAGCCAGTCCCGAAGCCGCTTCACGCTCATTCCTGGCGCTCTCCAAGACAGAATAAGGCCCATTCACCTGGCGCAATCCGCTGCCAGGTTTCATTGGCCGTCAGCGGCTGCGTCGCAATCACTGTCACCACGTCATGCGGCGTGGTGTGCTGCTGAAAATCGACCTCCACATCCTGATCCAGCAGCTGCGCCCGGCCAAAGGGTGCACGTCGGGTGATCCAGAAGAGGTTAGTCGAGCAAAAAGCCATCAGATAACGGCCATCTGACAGCAGCATGTTAAACACCCCTTTTTGCCGCAACGTTCCCGCCAGCTCCCCGATAAAACGAAACACTGCAGGCCAGTTGCCCGGCGTGCGCGGATAGCGCATGGCCAGCTGATGCAGGATCCAGCAGAATGCCTTTTCACTGTCCGTTTCGCCGACCGGCCGGAAAGTGCCGGTTTCCAGCTGGCGATAGCCTTTGAGCTGGCCGTTGTGCGCATAGGTCCAGTTGCGGCCCCACAGCTCGCGGGTAAACGGATGCGTATTCTCCAGCGATACCTGACCCCGGTTCGCCTGGCGGATGTGTGCCACCACCGAGTGCGATTTAATGGGGTACTCCTGCACCAGACGCGCAATCGGCGAGTTAAAGCTCGGCAGCGGATCTTTAAACGTACGGCAGCCTTTATCTTCATAGAAGGTAATGCCCCAGCCATCTTTGTGAGGCCCGGTTCCACCGCCACGCTGAACCAGTCCGGTAAAGCTGAAACAGATATCCGTGGGAACATTGGCGCTCATCCCGAGCAATTCGCACATAGCCACCGCCTTAGATTAAGCCGCCTCCCGTAAGCGGGAGGCCAGCGCAATTACTTCACCATCTCTTTTTCGATCAACAGCATCAGGATATGGATCACTTTAATGTGGATCTCCTGAATGCGATCGGCATAACCAAAGTGTGGCACCCGGATTTCAATGTCGGCACTGCCCGCCATCTTACCGCCATCTTTACCGGTCAGGGTGATCACTTTCATCCCCTGCGCACGCGCTGCCTCAATCGCCCTGATGATGTTGGCGGAGTTGCCAGAGGTGGAAAGGCCCAGCAGCACATCGCCTGGCCGCCCTACCGCTTCGACGTAGCGTGAAAAGACATAGTCGTAACCGAAATCATTACTGACGCATGAGAGATGGCTGACATCAGAAATGGCGATGGCCGGATAACCAGGACGGTTTTCACGGTAACGGCCGGTCAGCTCTTCAGCGAAATGCATCGCATCGCAATGTGAGCCGCCATTACCGCAGGAAAGCACCTTGCCGCCTGCTTTGAAGCTGTCAGCCAGCAGCACCGCAGCACGCTGGATCGCATGGATATTGGCATCGTCACTGAGGAATTTGTTCAGCGTATCAGCAGCTTCATTAAGCTCAGCGCGGATGATGTCCTGGTACATAGGGGTGTCCTTTTGTAGGAGAGGTTAATCGCAGCAAGTTTAACGGAATGGTCCGTCAGCGCAAAGCGTCATGCCTGGCCGTGGCGGCGATTCTGACCGCAGCCGCTGATGAAAAAACGCACAGAGCAAGGATTTTGTGAGGCAGGTTGTAATTGCGATGTAAACAAATTGATAAATAGCGCCATCTGCTTTAAACCTCTCTTTATAACAGGTCAGACCTCTTACTACTTGGAGCGGTTCACTATGATGGTTGTTTCGATACTTGCTACGGTGGCGCTGATTGGCGCCCTGTTCTATCACCGCCTGTCGTTACGGCTCAGCAGCGCGATCCTGCTGCTCTGGACCGCCGCAATGGCTGTCGCTCACCTCTGGACGCCATGGCTGCTGCTGCCGCTGGCGATCATTCTGCTGCCGTTTAACCTGCCGTCACTGCGTCGCAGCCTGTTTTCAGCGCCGATCTTCCAGCGTTTCCAAAAGGTGATGCCACCCATGTCGCGCACCGAGAAAGAGGCGATCGATGCGGGCACCACCTGGTGGGAAGGCGATCTGTTCCAGGGCAAACCGGACTGGCAGAAGCTGCACAATTATCCGCAGCCGCGTCTGACCGCTGAGGAGCAGGCGTTTCTCGACGGCCCGGTTGAGGAAGCGTGCCGCATGGCCAACGATTTCCAGATCACCCATGAGCTGGCCGATATGCCGCCGGAACTCTGGGCCTATCTGAAAGAGCATCGTTTCTTCGCGATGATCATCAAGAAAGAGTATGGCGGACTCGATTTCTCCGCCTATGCGCAGGCCTGCGTGCTGCAAAAACTGGCGGGGGTGTCCGGCATTCTGGCGATCACCGTGGGCGTACCTAACTCACTCGGCCCGGGCGAACTGCTGCAGCATTACGGCACTGAAGAGCAGAAAAATCACTACTTACCGCGCCTGGCGCGCGGCGATGAGATCCCCTGTTTTGCGCTGACCAGCCCGGAAGCGGGTTCAGATGCCGGGGCAATCCCTGATACCGGCGTGGTCTGCATGGGTGAATGGCAGGGTAAACAGGTGCTGGGTATGCGCCTGACCTGGAACAAACGCTATATTACGCTGGCACCGATCGCGACCGTACTGGGCCTGGCCTTCAAACTCTCTGATCCGGAACATCTGCTCAGCGACAACGAAAATCCGGGCATTACCTGTGCGCTGATCCCGACGAATACGCCGGGCGTGGAGATTGGTCATCGCCACTTTCCACTGAACGTACCTTTCCAGAACGGTCCGACGCGCGGCAAAGATATCTTTGTGCCGATTGACTATATTATCGGTGGACCGGAAATGGCCGGTCAGGGCTGGCGGATGCTGGTGGAGTGTCTGTCGGTGGGTCGCGGCATTACACTGCCGTCAAACTCAACCGGCAGCCTGAAAACGGTGGCGCTGGCAACCGGGGCCTATGCTCACATCCGCCGTCAGTTCCGTCTTTCTATCGGCAAGATGGAAGGAATCGAGGAGCCGCTGGCGCGCATCGCCGGAAACGCTTATGTGATGGACGCCGCGGCCACGCTGATTACCGCCGGGATTATGCAGGGTGAAAAACCGGCGGTGCTGTCGGCGATTGTGAAATATCACTGCACCCATCGCGGTCAGCGCGCCATTATCGACGCCATGGATATTGCCGGGGGCAAAGGCATCATGCTTGGCAACAGCAACTTCCTGGCTCGCGCCTATCAGGGTGCGCCTATCGCTATCACGGTGGAAGGCGCAAATATTCTGACCCGCAGCATGATCATCTTCGGTCAGGGTGCTATCCGCTGTCACCCCTATGTTCTGCAGGAGATGGCGGCGGCCGCCAGCAATGACGTTAACGCCTTTGATCGGGCGCTGTTCAGTCATATCGGCCATGTTGGCAGCAGCGCCATGCGCAGTCTGTGGCTGGGGATCACCGCCGGCCGGACCAGCGCCAGCCCGACCCGCGACAGCACCCGCCGTTACTATCAGCACCTGAACCGCATCAGCGCGAACCTGGCGTTGCTCTCTGATGTATCAATGGCCGTGCTGGGCGGCAGCCTTAAGCGGCGTGAGCGTATCTCGGCGCGTCTGGGTGATGTGCTGAGTCAGCTCTATCTCGCTTCAGCGACCCTGAAACGCTATGACGATGAGGGCCGTCACGAAGCCGATCTGCCGCTGGTGCACTGGGGCGTACAGGATGCGCTGCATCAGGCTGAAGAGGCGATGGACGATCTGCTGCGTAACTTCCCGAACCGACTGGTGGCAGGCGCGCTGCGGATGACCCTGTTCGCGGGCGGACACCACTGCCCTGCGCCGTCTGACCGTCTGGATCATCAGCTGGCGAAAATGCTGCAGCAGCCCTCCGCGACCCGCAGCCGCCTGGGCCGTGGCATGTACCTGACGCCGGGTGAAAATAACCCTGCCGGTCAGCTGGAACAGGCGCTGCAGGATGTGATGGCCGCCGAGGTGATTCATGACCGGCTGTGCAAACAGACGAAACAGCATCTCTCCTTTACCCGGCTGGATGCGCTGGCGAAACGCGGGCTGGAGCAGGGCTGGATCGATGCGCAGGAGGCTGAGATTCTGCAGCGTGCCGAAGTGAGCCGTCTGCGGTCGATCAACGTCGATGAGTTTGAGCCGGACGCACTGGCGGTGCCGGTGCCGGAGAAAGCGCCTCAGCCTGCCTCACGGACCAGCGAGGCGGCGTAGCTTCCGGAGCCGATGTGATGTCGGCTCCGGGTACTGAACGTAAAGCGATGAGCGTTTTGCTTTACCCGAAAGCCGACATCCTGTCGGCTTTTTTTATCCCGCCTGACGGATGCGGGCAATCAGCGCATCCGCATCGTCTACATGATCCGCCGCCAGAATCAGCGTGCGGCCCAGGTTAATCGCATTGCGGATGCAGTCAGTACGCATCGCCGGATCGGCGATCAGCTTCATATCCGCAACGTGTGACATCCCCACCGTGCGGCGAATCAGTTCAGTTCCGCAGTAACCTATCGTGTCGGTCCACACTTTTCGCAGAAACGCTTCCGCGTAGCCCGGGTAAGCCAGTGCCTGATCGCGGGTTTTCTCTGCCGCCAGCGCAAGGAAACGTGAGGCAAACGTCGTCCAGAGGGTGTGTATATCGCTGAGGCGCTGTTCGCGTGCATCGGCCGCCTCGCGCGGCGCCAGCAGCCCCGGCAGGCCGCAGTAGTTAATCAGCAGGTTTCCGATAGCGGTGCCGACATCAAAACCGATGGGGCCAAAATAGCCAAATTCCGCATCAATCGCCTTGAGGCTGCCATCCGCTACAAAAATCGAGCCGCTGTGGATATCCCCGTGCAACAGCGCTTCGGCGTGCGCAAAGAAGCGATGTTTCAGACCGCCCACGGCAATGCGCAGTGCATCGTCGGTGCGCAGAGTGGCCACCAGCGATTCCAGCGCGGCGGGATAACTGTTGCGCTCATGGTTGGTGTAGGGATCGTTAAAGAAAAGATCCTCGGTGATTTCGCACATTTCCGGATTGATGAAACGCGCTACTTCCGCTTTTTTCTGGTGCGGATGCAGAACGAAATCGGAGGTATGGAACAGAGTGTCTGCCAGATAAACGCCTAACTGTCGGGCCGCTTCCGGGTAGTGAGCGCCCTTCACCAGTTCACCGCGCCAGATGCGATGGCTGGAGAGATCCTCCATCACCATCACCGCCAGGTCCGCATCGTAATGCGTAATCTGCACCGTGTGCTGCGGGCAATGTTTGTAGTGCTCGACCAGCGTCTGAGCTTCGAGCCGGGCCCGATCCAGCGTCAGCGGCCATGACTCGCCAACGCAGCGCACATAGGGTAACGCCTGCTTGACCACCACCCGGCTGATGCCCTGATCGTCATAGATCTTAAACACCAGATTGAGGTTGCCATCACCAATCTCTTCTGCCCGGCTCAGTGCAGCAGGATTGTCCACACCGCTAAATTGCCGGGCATAGTCCACAGCATCAGCAGCAGTAAAGGTATGGTATTGCGACATTGCCTGTTCCTCATCAGTCGAAGGGGGATGACCGGGTATAATAAGCCGTTCAGACGTCTATACATCCGTTCAGCATGTTGGCACAATACCTCTCATTAACGCAACATGGATTTCACCCACAATGCAGACACTTAAAACTACCAGTTTACAGGTTCGTGACAATCAGCTCTGGATCCTTGACCAGCAGGCGCTGCCGCAGCAAAAAAACTGGCTGCCCGCGCACAGTGTGCCGCAGTTGATTGAACATATTCATGCGTTGCGGGTGCGTGGTGCGCCGCTGATCGGCCTTTCCGCCTCGCTGCTGCTGGCGCTGCTGGCTGGCCAGGGTTCGGCACGCACTGAACTGACGCAGGCGCTGGAGACGTTGCGCGCTGCCCGCCCTACCGCAGTCAATCTGATGAACAATCTGGATCGGATGAAAGTGGCGCTGGCGCAGCCGGATTTTGCGTCCGCGCTGGCGAATGAGGCCTGGCGGCTGGTACAGGAAGATAAACAGCTGTGTGACGCCATCGCTGAGGCGGGCTGTACGCTGGTGAAACCCGACAGCCAGCTCCTGACCCACTGTAATACCGGCGGACTGGCCACGGCAGGTGTCGGCACCGCACTGGGCGTCATCGCACGGGCGCATCAGCAGGGTCGGGTGAAAAATGTCTGGGTGGATGAGACCCGCCCGCTGCTTCAGGGAGGACGGCTGACGGCCTGGGAGCTGGGTGAACTGGAGGTGCCCTACACCCTGATTGCCGACGCCATGGCCGCCAGCCTGATGGCACGCGGCGAGGTGGATGCGGTCTGGGTCGGCGCGGACCGCATTGCCGCCAATGGCGATGTAGCGAACAAAATCGGCACCTACAGCCTAGCGGTACTGGCCCACTATCATCAGATTCCGTTCTACGTCGCGGCTCCGCATACCACGCTGGATCGCCACTGTCCTGATGGCGTGGCGATTCCGATCGAGCAGCGTGCTGCCAGCGAAGTCACAGGCGTTGCCGGCAGCTTTGGCAGCGTTCAGTGGGCACCTGAGGCGGCGAAGGTCTTTAATCCGGCGTTCGATGTCACGCCTGCCGCCCTGATCAGCGGCTGGATACTGGACACCGGCGTGGTGACACCCGATCAGGTGCGGGACGGCTTCTTTCAGCCACGTTAAAGCTCTCTGAGGCGCGGGCCAGGCTGCCCGACGCCTCAATCGCAGGCTGATCGGTTACGCCAGACGCGGATAGGCATCCGCGATCCTGTCGCCGGTAAAGTTCGCTACCCAGCCTTCCTGATTATCGAAAATACGGATCGCGGTGAAGTGCGGTGACGACCCCATGTCAAACCAGTGGGGCGTGCCCGCTGGCACCGAGATCAGATCGTTCTTTTCACACAGGATCTGCAGGATCTCGCCATCCAGATGCAGACAGAAGAGTCCGGCCCCCTCGACAAAGAAGCGTACCTCATCTTCGCCGTGCGTATGCTCGTTGAGAAATTTCTCGCGCAGCACGGTTTTCTGCGGATTGTCGGCGCGCATGCTGATGACATCCCAGCTTTGATAGCCCTTCTCTGCCACCAGCCGATCGATGGCGTGCTGATAAGCCCTGATAACGGTGTCGGCGTCCGGGTTATCACCCAGATCACGATCTGCTTCCCAGCGTTCAAAACGAACGCCTTTGGTGTTCAGGCGATCGCGAATCGCCTCTGCATCGGTACTGTGCCACACTGGCTGCGCGGCATCACGATCGGTAAAAATAGTCAGTGCACTCATCCTGAATCGACTCCGGGTTAATCTGGGAAAAATCAGTGACCTGACGATGGCGGCTTTCTGGATCCACCTCGCCACGCAGGAGTTGCCGCGTCTGCCAGCCCGCCTCTGCGGCCGCATCCAGCTCCTGATGAATATCGGAGAGAAACAGCAGCTGCTCCGCTGGCCGGCCAATCTCAGCGGCAATCGCACGATAGGCGGCGACCTCACGCTTGGCCCCGACGTGCGTGTCAAAATAGCCGCTGAACAGGCCAGTAATATCACCTTCGTCGCTGTAGCCAAATAACAATTTCTGCGCCGCCACCGAGCCGGAGGAATATACATAGAGTTCAATGCCCTGCGCCTTCCAGCCGCGCAGCGCAGGCACGACGTCAGGATAGAGATGACCGGTAAAACGGCCGTTAAGATAGCCGTCGCGCCAGATCATACCCTGCAGAGCTTTCAGGCCGGTAGATTTGCGATCCTGATCCATGAAATCCAGCAGGATCGCCGTCACCGCCGCCAGATCGGCCGCTGGCTGATCGGCTTCATCACGCACCGACTGCAGTGCCGCAGCAACCTCAGGCTGATCGGCATGGTCGCGCACGAACGCGGGCAGATGCTGACGCGCAAAGGGGAACAGGATGTTATGTACAAAGCGGATATCGCTGGTGGTGCCTTCAATATCGGTGACAATAGCGTGAATCATGCTCTCTCCAGCAGGCGACGTTGACGTTCGCATTCAAATAAAAATTCCAGACCTTCCAGATGACGGCGTGCTTCGCTGACGTCCCGGCCCCAGCAGGTTAAGCCGTGGCCGCGCAGCAGAAAGCCATAGCGCAGCGGAAACCGGGCGGCATAATCCTCAATGTCGGACGCCAGCGCCACGATATCCTGACTGTTGTCGAACACCGGGATCGCCACGGTATCCAGATGCGTCTGCTGTCCGCTTAACGATTTTTGCATCTCATAGCCATGCAGCAACAGCGCCGCCCCCTGCTCCACCTGTGACAGCACGGTCGAATTGACCGTGTGGGTGTGCAGCACCGCGCCCGCCTCGGGAAAGAGGCGATAGATCATCGTGTGCAGGCCGGTTTCGGCTGACGGCTTACGGCCCGACAGTGACTGGCTGGTGGCGATATCGACCTCGATGAAATCATCCCGCGTCAGCGTGCCTTTGTCTTTGCCCGATTCACTCAGCAGGCAGACATGCGCATCGCGACGCACGGACATATTCCCGCCGGTGGCCGGCGCCCAGCCTTTCGCCCCAATCCAGTGACAGGCAGCAACCAGCTGATCTAACGGAAGAGTCTGCGACATAATGTTTCCTTGCGGTGAAATGTAATACCGGGTGACGTAACTAAGGGTAAAAGCGAAAAAAGTACCCACCGTTGTGGTCAGGTTTTTAGCCTGAGCATCCCGCTTTCAACTCATCTTCTCCGGGTCCTGTCAGATGATCCGCATCTCAGCAAGGCGGCAAGTGTGCGCATCCCCGGAAGCTGACATCAGTCAGTGACCGGGGTAAGCACGCGTAGCCAACACCGCTGAAGTGCGGAGCATGACGCATTTAGCCGTCTAAGCGTCTTGATTGCCAAATACTACCATCCTGTTTATAGTGGCACAAACCCCGGGTGACACCGCATCACACTTCGCGCTTAAGGCCTGACACCATGACGCAGCACAATCTGATACCCGAAAGTAAGCTTCCTTTACTCGGCACCACGATTTTCAGCCAGATGAGTGCGCTGGCTCAGCAGCACAACGCCATCAACCTCTCGCAGGGCTTTCCTGATTTCAGCGGTCCCGACTATCTGCAGCAGCGGCTGGCGTTTCACGTCAGCCAGGGCGCGAACCAGTATGCGCCGATGACCGGTGTGCTGCCGTTACGTGAGGCGATTGCTGAGAAAACCGCGCTGCTCTATGACTACCGGCCCGATGCTGAGACAGAGGTGACGGTGACGGCGGGTGCCACCGAGGCGCTCTATGCAGCGATTACCGCGCTGGTGCGGCCGGGCGATGAGGTGATCTGCTTTGATCCCAGCTACGACAGCTATGCGCCTGCGGTCGCGCTGTCGGGCGGTATCATGAAACGCATTGCGCTGCAGCCGCCCGCCTTCCGTGTCGACTGGACGGCCTTTGCTGAATTGCTGAGTGATAAAACCCGGCTGGTGATCCTGAACACGCCGCACAATCCGTCAGCCACCGTCTGGCAGCAGCAGGATTTCGCCGCGCTGTGGCAGGCGATTGCCGCCCGGCCGGTTTACGTACTGAGCGACGAGGTCTATGAGCATATCTGCTTCGATGAAGCGGGCCACGCCAGCGTGCTGGCCCATCCTGAACTGCGTCAGCGGGCCGTCGCAGTCTCCTCGTTTGGCAAGACTTTCCATGTAACCGGCTGGAAAGTGGGTTACTGCGTTGCGCCTGCGGCGATCAGCGCTGAGCTGCGCAAGGTGCATCAGTATCTGACCTTCTCGGTGAATACCCCGGCGCAGCTGGCGATTGCGGATATGCTGCGTGAACATCCGGAACATTATCATACGCTGCCAGCGTTTTATCGCGACCGCCGCGACCGGCTGGCAACGGCGCTGACCGCCAGCCGCTTTAAAGTTTTACCCTGCCAGGGCACCTATTTCCTGCTGGCGGATTACAGCGCCCTCTCCGACCTGGATGATGTGAGCTTCTGCCAGTGGCTGACCCGCGAAGCAGGCGTCGCGGCGATCCCGCTCTCGGTGTTCTGCGCCGAGCCTTTCCCTCATAAACTGATTCGCCTCTGTTTTGCTAAACAGCCGGCGACCCTGGATGCCGCCGCGGAGCGCTTATGTCAGCTTTGAAAATTACGCTATTGCAGGAAACACTGAGCTGGATGGATGGCGAGGCCAATCTGCGCCATTTCGATGCGCAGCTGGCCAGCCTCACCGGCCGCGATCTGATTATCCTGCCGGAGATGTTTACCACCGGCTTTGCGATGGAGGCCGCGAAAAGCTCGCTGCCCGAGGTGCAGGTGATTGAGTGGCTGCATCAGCATGCCCGGCGCACCGATGCCCTGATTGGCGGCAGCGCGGCGATCCAGACCGATCACGGCGCGGTAAACCGTTTCCTGCTGGTCGCGCCCGACGGCACGGTGCAGCAGTATGATAAGCGTCACCTGTTCCGGATGGCAGATGAGCATCATCACTATCTGCCCGGCGAAAAGCGCCAGGTGTTTGCGTGGCGCGGCTGGCGCATCCTGCCGCAGATCTGCTATGACCTTCGCTTTCCGGTCTTCTCACGCAACCGCAACGATTACGATCTGGCGCTCTACGTCGCCAACTGGCCTGCGCCACGTGCGCGGCACTGGCAGGCGCTGCTGTTAGCACGGGCCATTGAAAATCAGGCCTATGTGGCGGGCTGCAACCGCGTCGGCAGCGACGGCAATCAGCATCACTACAGCGGCGACAGCCAGATTATTTCCCCGCAGGGCGAGATCCTCAGTGAAGCGGAGCCGTATCAGCGCGCGCGGCTGGACGCCGAACTGTCGCTGGAGACGCTCAACGCCTACCGCGAGCGCTTCCCGGCCTGGCAGGATGCAGATCGCTTTTCCCTGTAAGGCCTGACGCGGCAGTCCGCGCCTCAGCTGCCGCGATAGGTTGACCAGGACCAGGGCGAGATCAGAAACGGCAGGTGGAAATGGCTGCCCGCCTCGGCAATCACGAAATCGATCTGCGCGCTGACGTAGAGCGCATCCCGACCGGCGACGGCAAAATAGTCGCCGATTTCGGCGGTTAACCGGTAGTGACCGGGCGACAGCGGTTCGGGCGTCAGATCTTTCAGCCGCCCGTCGTTGTCGGTCGCCCCCTCCGCAACCGGAAACCAGCCCTCAGGGCTGTTCTGCTCCAGGGAAATCGCGACGCCACAGGCGGGTTTGCCCAGCGCCGTGTCCAGAATGTGGGTGGTGATGGTGCTCATTGAATCGTCTCCTTCAGGCGTAACAGGGTGATTTCCCGCAGCTGCTCCAGCGTCTCCTGCTGTTCGTCAGCCTCGCTATTCTGCAACCGGCGCTGTAGCGCCGCCAGCATCTCTTCGCCACTGCGCCCTTTCGCGCGGATCAGAAACACCCGGCCAAAGCGCGCTTCATACGCCTGATTGCCCTGCTGCATCGCCTGCTGCAGGGCGTGGCCAGCCTGCTGCATCGCAGACTGCTCGCCACGCGACAGAGCCGCCTCTTTATCCGCGCCCTCTGCGCGCTCACCGATGCGGGGATGGGCCGTGAGCGCGGCCTGTAACTCAGGCTGCTGCCACTGGCGGGCCAGCGTATCGGCTACCGCCAGCAGCGCCGCTTTACTGTAAAAAGGCCGGGCGGCCACCAGCGCCTGCTGCCAGTGAGGAATGGCCACGCAGTGCCGGATGGCGGCCCGGGCCTCATCGGCGGAAAGCTGATTAAATGCGGCTAATTCCATCTTCAGCTCCGTCCGGCAATCAGCGAAACCGCCTGCAGATAAGCCTGCAGTGCAGGCGCCACATCCGCCACCGCCACCGACTCCGCCGGATGGTGGCTGATGCCGCGATGGTTACGCACAAATAGCATCCCGACTGGCCAGCGTTCGGCGATGGCGATGGCGTCGTGTCCGGCGCCGCTCGGCAGTGAAAGTGTACGCCCCTGCACCGTTTCCACCGCGTGACTCAGCGCCTGTTGCAGCGCGGAGTCACAGGCTGTGGCCCCGATGCGGTAATATTCGTTCGACTCAAAACGGAGTCCGCGCCGCAGCGCAATCGCCTCCGCCTGGGTTAACAGGCTGGAGAGCAGTGCCTCCAGCGGATTATCCTGCGGGCCGCGCACATCCAGCGACAGCGACACGTCGCCCGGGATGACGTTCACCGCGCCCGGCGCGCAGTTCAGGGTGCCGACAGTGGCCACCAGCTGGGGATCCTGCTCCCGGGTGGTCTGCTCAATAAAGACCATCCACTCTGCAGCGGCAGCCAGCGCATCTTTGCGATGGGTCATGGGCACCGTGCCCGCATGCCCTGCCTCTCCGGTAAACCGGCAGTTAAGGCGGCGCGCACCGTTGATTGCCGTGACGACGCCCAGCGCCAGGTCCGCCTGCTCCAGGCAGGGTCCCTGCTCAATATGCAATTCAAGATAGCCGACGATATCCTCAACCCGGCGTGCGGCGGCGGCGATCTGACTGCTGTCGAGACCGATATCGGCCATCGCCTGCGACACCGTGATGCCGTTGCCGTCCGGATGCGTGATCCAGCTCTGCGGCCAGCTGCCGGTAATCCCGCGACTGCCGAGCAGCGTAATGCCGAAACGGGTGCCCTCTTCGTCGCCGAAACCAATCACCTCAATGGCCAGCGGCAGCCGGCACTGATGGTCATGCAGCCACTGTACGGTTTCGATGGCGCTGAGCACGCCCAGCATCCCGTCGTAACGTCCCGCGTTGCGCACGGTGTCCAGATGTGAACCCAGCAGCAGCGCAGGCGCGCCTGCGTCAGCCGCTTCGTAACGTCCACAGATATTGCCGACCTCATCCTGCCATACCCGCATGCCCGCCGCCTGCATCCACTCACCAACGCAGGCGTTGGCACGCAGATGCTCCGGTGACAGGTAGACGCGGGTCAGTCCCTCTGCCGTTTCGCTGATCGCCGCCAGCACATCGCAGCGCGCCATCACGCGCTCTGCAGCGACCCGGGCTTCGCTGGCGCTCATCATCATGCGTGACTCCCGTAGTGATCCCACGCGGCCTGGGCGCCAGCGCCCTGCGGTGTGCGATAACCGAGGTGAGTCAGTACCGTCTCCAGCGCCGACAGGGTCTGCATCACGCAATCTTTCCGTGCGTTGTAACCCATGGTACCGATGCGCCAGACCTTGCCATGCAGCGGACCAAACGAGGTGCCGATCTCAATGCCAAAATCCTCCAGCATCAGCTTGCGCACCTGGTCGCCATTGACGCCGGACGGGATCATCACGCCCAGCACGTTATTCATTTTATGTTTCAGGTCGCCAAAGGTTTCCAGACCCATTCCCTGAATGCCTTTCAGCATCGCATCGCCATGCAGTTTGTGACGGGCGATGCCATTGTCCAGCCCCTCCTGCAGGATCAGACGGGCGCACTCGCGCGCGCCAAACAGGGCGCTGGTCGCTTCGGTATGGTGGTTAAGCCGCTCCGGCCCCCAGTAATCCATGATCATGCCGAGATCGAAATAGTTGGAGTAGATCATCTCCTCTTCGCCATCCTGATGCGCCTCCGTACGGATCCCCTGCTCCACGCATTTGCGCTTGCGGATCACCGCCTCCATCTCCGCGCTCAGGGTGATCGGCGAGGTGCCCGAGGGTCCGCCCAGACACTTCTGCATCCCTGCCGACACGGCATCCAGCCCCCAGGCATCCGTTTCCAGCGGGTTACCCGCCAGCGACGCGGTGGCATCGGTATAGAACAGCACGCCATAGCGTTTGCAGATCGCTCCCAGCTGCTCCAGCGGCTGCAGCATGGTCGTTGAGGTGTCGCCCTGTACCGTGAGCAGCAGACGCGGCCGCACTTTTTTGATCGCCTCTTCCACCTGATCGGGTGTAAAGACCTCGCCCCAGGGGACTTCAATGGTGTGAACCTCGGCGCGGCAGCGGCGAGCAATTTCGCACAGCAGATGACCGAAGCGGCCAAACACCGGCACCAGCACTCTGTCACCCGGCCGGATAGACGACAGCAGAATCGACTCAATACCGGCGCGTGAGGTGCCATCGATCAGCAGTGTCCAGCGGTTCTCCGTGCGGAATACACCGCGATAGAGCGCCATCACGTCGTTCATATAGTGGGTCATCGCCGGATCGTACTGACCCAGCAGCTGACTCGACATGGCGCGCAGCACGCGGGGATCGGCGTTAATCGGCCCCGGCCCCATCAGCAGACGCTGTGGCGGATTCAGTTGCGGGAATTTAGTCATATCCATCATCATTTCCTTTTATGAGGCTCAGAGGCGAACTGAAGAGATAAACTGTTTCAGCTCCGGCGACTGCGGCTGAGCGAACAACGTTTTGCTGTCACCCTGCTCCCAGACGCGCCCCTGATGCATAAAGACCACACGGTCGCCCACGTCGCGGGCGAAATTCATTTCATGCGTGACGAGGATCAGCGTCATCCCCTCTGCCGCCAGCTGCTCCAGGACCTTGAGGACTTCGCCAACCAGTTCGGGATCGAGCGCGGAGGTGATCTCATCACAGAGTAAAACTTTCGGCGTCATCGCCAGCGCACGGGCGATCGCCACCCGCTGCTGCTGACCGCCGGAAAGACTGCCCGGATAGTAGTTAAGCCGTTCGCCCAGCCCGACTTTTTCCAGCATCTGCGTCGCCAGCGCCCGGCATTCGGCGTCACTCTTTTTCAGCACCCGGCGCGGGGCCAGCATTACGTTCTCCAGCGCCGTCATGTGCGGGAACAGGTTGAAGTTCTGAAACACCATCCCGACCGAACGGCTGATTTCACGCGCCTGCGAATCACGATCGGTAATGGTCATCCCGCCGAGCTTGATGCTGCCCTCCTGGTAGCCCTCCAGCCCGTTCATGCAGCGCAGCAGCGTACTTTTTCCCGACCCGCTGCGACCGATGATCGAGATCACCTCGCCCATGTCGATATCCAGATCCACGCCTTTCAACACATGGTTGTCGCCGTAATATTTTTGCACCTGATTAATGGTGATGAGCGGCATTGAATTTTTTCTCCAGATACTGGCTGTAACGGGACAGCGGATAACACATCAGGAAGTAGCCCAGCGCCACCAGCCCGAAGACCTTGAACGGCTGATAGGTCACGTTGTTCAGAATGGTGCCCGCTTTAGTCAGCTCGATAAAACCGATAATCGACGCCAGCGCGGTGCCCTTGATCACCTGGACGGCAAACCCCACCGTTGGCGCGATGCCGATGCGGATTGCCTGCGGGGCAATCACCCGCCACAGCGTCTGGCCAAAATTCAGGCCAAGGCAGCGCGACGCTTCCCATTGCCCTTTCGGCAAGGCGCGGATGCTGCCGTACCAGATGTCGACCAGAAAAGCGCTGGTGTAGAAGGTCAGCGCCAGCGACGCCGCAGTCCAGGGGGCAACATCAATGCCGAACAGGCCGACACCGAAAAAGGCCAGGAACAGCTGCATCAGCAACGGCGTGCCCTGAAATAGCGCGGTGTAGCCACGAATAACGCGCGTCAGCCACTGGCGCTGCAGCAGGCGCATAAACAGCAGCGGCAGTGTCACCAGCGTGCCGCCGACAAAGGCCACCAGCGACAGTAACAGGGTCCAGCGCGCCGCCAGAAGCAGGTTGCGCAGAATGTCCCAGTCGGAAAAGGTCGTCATCATGATGGCTGCACTCCAAACCATTTACGGCCAATCGCCAGCAGCAGATGGCGCATGGCGATCGACAACGCCAGGTAGATCAGCGTGGTCACCAGATAGACCTCAAAACTTAAAAAGGTGCGCGACTGGATCAGGTTAGCGGCGAAGGTCAGCTCCTCATAGGAGACCTGCGACACCACCGACGAGCCCAGCATGACGATGATGCACTGGCTGACCAGCGCCGGATAAATACGCTGCAGCGCCGGAGGCAGCACCACCCGCAGAAAGGTCTGGCTGCGGGTTAAGCCCAGCACTCGTCCCGCTTCCCACTGCCCTTTCGGCGTCACCTGAATCCCGGCACGGATGATCTCTGTGCTGTAAGCCCCAAGGTTGATCAGCATCGCCAGCAGCGCCGCCTCACCCGCCGTCAGCTTCAGCCCCAGCGCCGGCAGACCAAACACGATAAAGAACAGCTGCACGACAAACGGCGTATTGCGGATCAGCTCGACATAGACGCCCCAGAGGCGGCTCATCCAGCCCGGTTTGCCGCTGCGGAGCGCCGCGCCCGCAATCCCAATCGCCACGCCGCCGGTCGTCGCCAGCAGCGTGAGCTGAATGGTGACCCAGAGGCCGGAAAGCAGCTCCGGCCAGTAAGGCCACAGGGCGGGAAAGTTAAGTTGCCCGGTCATGAATCGTTCCTCAGGCGCCGAGGTTCGCAGGCAGCGGCGCTTTCAGCCACGCTTCAGAAAGTTTATTCAGGGTGCCATCTTTAATGCCCTGCTCAATCAGTTCATTCACTTTCGCTTTTAGCGCAGGCTGATCTTTCTTCAGGCCGATAAAGCAGGGTGAATCTTTCAGCATAAACTGCGCGACGGGCGCTTTGGCCGGATTCTGACGCGCAATCGCGGCGACCACGAGGTTGCCGGTGGCGACATACTGCACCTGACCGGAGAGATACGCGGACAGCGTGGTGTTGTTATCTTCATAACGTTTCACCTGCGCATCTTTCGGTGCCACGTCGCTCAGTACCATATCTTCCACCGCCCCGCGCGTGACGCCAATCGACTTGCCGCCGAGGGCTGCTGCCGTCTTAATTTCATCGCCTTTTGGCCCGAAGACGCCCAGGAAGAACGGCGCATAGGCACGGGTAAAGTCGATCACTTTTTCGCGCTCGGCATTTTTACCCATGCTGGAGATCACCAGATCAACCTTGTCGGTCTGCAGGTAAGGCACGCGGTTGGCACTGCTGACCGGCACCAGCTGCAACTTAAGTTTCATCTGCTTTGCCAGGTATTTCGCCATATCGATGTCATACCCCTGCGGCTGCAAATCGGTGCCGACCGAACCAAATGGCGGAAAATCCTGCGGTACGGCAACGCGGATGACGCCGCGCTTCTGGATATCCTGCAGTTGATCGGCCAGTGCGCTTCCCGCCTGAGCCATCAGTAATGCCGCTGCAGCAACCGCTATCAAATCTTTTTTCATTATGCACCCCGGTGAGATTAACGTGAAACAAAAGATTCTTTGAACTGGAATCTGCAACTAATGTGCCAACCCGGCCTGTCAGAAAAAAAGCGATAAACCGGGCGACTCAGGGAGGAATCCGGGCGTAATCAGGGCAATTACGCCACAGCGGGGATGAACTGAAATGGGGCAAAGCACCAGAATGGTGCCTGTTAACGGTGCTCCAGCTCGTCAAATTGCTGATAAAGGTCCGCGATTTGATGAATACGCTGACGTCCCTGGGCCAGGGTTTCATGCAGCAGCGCATTTGCCAGCAGATTGACCAGGCTCATGGCGGCGCTGTAGCTGTCGAAGGCGGAGACGCTGTCCAGCGGCGTACAGAGCTGCCAGCGCGCCAGCGCCATCACCGTCTGCGCCTGCGGCTCACATAGCACCAGCACCGGCACCGCGGCGGCCTGTAACTGTTGCATCAGTGGCCGGATGATGCGGGGACGACGACGAAAGGCTACCACCACCACCATATCCTCCGGGGTGATATCCACCAGTTCCTCAGCCAGCGTCTGGCCCGGCTGCGGCAGGATAAAGACCTGCGAACGCGCCTGCACCAGCTGCTGGCGCAGGTGCAACGCCACCGGATAGGCGTTGCGCATGCCGATGATAAAGACACGCTTCGCCTGCGCCATCTGCCCGACCACCTCACTGAACTGCCGGGCATCCAGGCTGTTGACCCACTGCGTCAGGTTAGCCATCTCCTGTTTGTAATGACGTGCCAGCAGCGTGTTGCCCTGCACGGCATCACGGTTATCCGTGAGTGGCATACCGCTCTGACGCAGAATGCGCAACTCATCGCGCATGTCCTTATATTTTTCATAGCCCAGACGCTTAAACAGCCGACTGACCGTGGCTTTCGACACGCCGCTAAGCCGTGCCAGCTCGGCGCTGTTGTAGCTGATCAGATCGTCGAAGTGATCAAAAACGAAGTCGGCAATACGCTGCTCCTGCGGCGAAAGCTGGGGATAGTGACTTCTGAGTCGTTCATCAAGCTGTTTCATAACCCGTCCTGTAACTTTTGTTTCAGCAGAAGCTAGCACAATTTACGCCAGGTTAATCGCCGCAATCCTCGTTCGGGATGAAAACTGGAACAGCTCTTGCTTCATCAGGGATTCTGTTACCCGAAGAACGAGTGAAAGATGATTCAGAGCAATATGGCCCCGCAGGGGATGGCGGTGACCCCGCACCATCTGGCGAGTGAAAGTGCGCTGGCGGTGCTGCGTGATGGCGGTAACGCCATTGAGGCGATGGTAGCGGCGGCGGCGACCATCGCCGTGGTCTATCCGCATATGAACGGACTTGGCGGTGACGGCTTCTGGCTGATTCTGCCGCCCAACGGGGAGCCTGTGGCTATCGACGCCAGCGGCGCAGCCGGTGCGCTGGCTCACTGCGACTTCTATGCAGATCATCCGACGATCCCCCATCGCGGGCCGAAAGCGGCGCTGACCGTCGCCGGTACGGTCAGTGGCTGGCAGGAGGCGCTGGCGATCTCTGCAGAGATGGGCAGCCCGATGCTGCCGCTGGCGCGCCTGCTGCGGGATGCCATCCGCTACGCCGCCGACGGTATTCCGGTCACGGCGTCACAGACCGCTGCGACCACCACATTCTGCCACGAACTGCAGCATCAGCCTGGCTTCAGCGCCACTTTTATGCCCGATGGCAACGTGCCGCAGCCAGGCAGCCGTTTTACCCAGCCGGCCCTGGCGCAGACCCTTTCTCTGCTGACCGAACAGGGGCTCGACAGCTTCTATCGTGGTGAGCTGGCGCACGCTATGGCCGATGAGATGGCCACGCTGGGTATGCCAGTTACGCTGGCGGACCTTCAGCAGCATCGCGCACGCCGCACAACGCCGCTGCATCTCGCCCACAGCGAAGGTGACATCTGGAATATCACCCCGCCCACCCAGGGCATGGTATCGCTGGCAATCCTCGGCATTACCGACCGTCTGGAGATGGCCGACGCGGATGACGCACAGACGGTGCACCGTATCGTAGAGGCCACTAAAAAAGCCTTTGCGCTGCGCGATAAGCACATCACCGATCCGCGCCACGTTAAAGAAGATTTGCAGGCGCTGCTCGACAGTGATCACCTTGCCACACTGGCCAGCCAGATTGCGGATGGTGACGCCGCCGCCTGGGGCCAGGGACGCGGCCCGGGCGACACCGTCTGGATGGGCGTCATGGACAGCAGCGGGCTGGCTGTTTCCTTTATTCAGAGCATTTACCACGAGTTTGGCAGCGGTGTGGTGCTGCCTGGCACGGGCATCATCTGGCAGAACCGGGGCGCTGCATTCAGCCTCGACCCGGATCATCTGCTGGCGCTGGCGCCCGGCAAGCAGCCGTTTCATACCCTGAATCCCGCCGCCGCGCGGCTGAAAGATGGCCGTACGCTGGTGTATGGCGCGATGGGCGGCGACGGGCAGCCGCAGACCCAGGCGGCGATTTTTACCCGCCATGTGATTCAGGGTCTGCCGCTTCAGCAGGCGGTAAGTGCGCCGCGCTGGCTGCTGGGCCGCACCTGGGGGCAGTCGTCCGACTCGCTGAAACTGGAAGGCCGCTTTGACGCCGAAACCGTTTCGCGGCTGCGTCAGTGGGGACATGAGGTGGAGCTGCTGCCGGACTTCAGCGAATCCGTGGGCCATGCCGGTGCCATCGTGCGGCACAGCAACGGTATGTTCGAAGGCGCCAGCGATCCGCGCAGCAACGGCAGCGCCGCCGGTTTTTAACAGGAGCACATCATGAATCAACACGACTGGGCCGGCTACATCGGCTATATGGAGCAGATCCTGCAGCTGGAACTGGATGAGGCCCGGCGCGCTGAGCTGCTGATCCAGCTTTCGCGCATTGCGGAGATGGCGGCGCCGCTGATGGCGTTTCCGCTGGATGACCGGCTTGAAGTCGCAGGAGTCTATCAGGCATGAACTTAAGTGACGTTTCAATTCAGACCCTGCAGCGGGCGATCCGCCAGGGTGAGATCAGTGCGCATGAGGTGGCGCAGCAGACACTGCAGGCCATTGAACAGCACAATCCGGCGCTGAATGCCTGGACGGAGGTCACCGGGCCACGCATGCTGCAGGAAGCCCGGACGGTCGATGCACAGCGGCAGCGCGGCGAGCCGCTGCCGCCGCTGGCGGGCATTCCCTATGCCGTGAAAAACCTGTTTGATGTGGCGGGTCACAGCACGCTGGCCGGAGCCAGCCTGTTCCGCGATCGTCCGGTCGCGCAGGCGGATGCCTTTGCTGTCGATAAACTGCGCCACGCGGGCGCCCTGCTGTCGGGCATGCTGAATATGGATGCCTATGCCTACGGCTTTACCACTGAGAACAGCCACTATGGCGCGACGCGCAATCCCCGCGATCTCAGCCGCGTGGCGGGCGGCTCGTCCGGTGGCTCCGCCGCGGCCGTGGCCGCCGGGCTGGTGCATTTTTCGCTGGGCACCGACACCAACGGTTCGATTCGGGTGCCTGCCTCGCTGTGCGGTATCTTTGGCCTTAAACCCACCTTTGGCCGCCTCTCGCGCAGCGGCAGCCATCCTTTTGTCGCCAGCCTTGATCATATCGGCCCACTGGCCCGCCGGGTGGATGACCTTGCGCTGGTCTATGACCAGTTACAGGGTGCCGATCCCGCCGATGCGTTTCAGGCTACGCATCCACAGGCCGCCACGCTGCCTTCGCTGGCACTGGGCAGCGAAGGCTTACGCTGCGGTGTGCTTGGCGGCTTTTTTGCCCGCTGGTGCGATGAGGATGCCCGCGCGGCCGTCGCGGTCGTTGCGACCGCGCTGAACGCGCATGAAGAGGTGCTGATGCCGGAGGCGGAGCTGGCACGCTCGGCAGCGTTTATCATGACTGCCGCAGAAGGCGGCAATCACTATCTGCCCGCCCTGCGCCAGATGCCTGAGCAGTTTGAACCGAACTCACGCGAGCGGTTGCTGGCCGGTGCGATAATGCCGGGCGCCTGGTATGTGCAGGCACAGCGTTTTCGTCGCCATTTTCAGCAGCAGGTGTTACCGCTGTTCGACCATTTCGATGTGCTGATCGCCCCGGCGACCCCCTGCAGCGCGATCGCGATTGGTCAGCAGACGCTGTCGATTCAGGGCGAATCGCTGCCGGCTAAAGCGAGTATGGGCATGCTGACGCAGCCAATCTCCTTCCTGGGCCTGCCGGTCTGCACCGTGCCGCTGGCCACCCGCAGCGGCCTGCCAATTGGCTTACAGCTTATCGCCCGTCCATTTAACGAAGAGGCTGTGCTACGCGCCGCCTGGGCACTGGAACAACAGGGCATTACGATACCGCAAATCAATATGGCAGGAGCCTGATGAACAGAGAGATTAATTTACCGCAGGTGCTCAGCGAGGTGACGGCGCAGTTTTATCGCTACGAGCAGGCGCTGGTCAGCAATGATGTGGACGAACTGGATGCGTTGTTCTGGCATGACGCGCGCACCGTGCGCCTCGGCGCGGGTGAGAATCTGTATGGCATTGACGCGATCCGCGCGTTCCGCGCCGCGCGCCCGTCAGCCGGGCTGGACCGGACACTGCGAAATACCGTCATCACCACCTTTGGCGAGGATTATGCAGTCTGTAGCACCGAATTTACCCGCGCCGGCAGCGACAAAACGGGCCGCCAGCAGCAGACCTGGGTACGGATGCCGCACGGCTGGTGCATCGTGGCCGCGCAGGTCAGCCTGATGAGCTAAGCCTTCAGACGCCTGAGCCCGAAAAGGCCAGGCGTCATCACCGTATCAGGGCGCCGGGTGCGTCGCGATCCAGTGGTCTGCAATCTGCTGGCGGGTACAGATCCAGACATCGTCGTGCTGCTGAATGTGATCGAGGAATTTCTGCAGCGCGCGGAATTTGCCAGGCCGTCCCAGCAGGCGGCAGTGCATGCCGATCGACATCATCTTCGGTGCGGTTTCCCCCTCTTCATACAGTACGTCGAAACTGTCACGCAGATAAGTGAAGAACTGGTCGGCGGTATTAAATCCCTGCGGTGTGGCAAAGCGCATGTCGTTGCACTCCAGGGTGTAGGGGATGATCAGGTGTGGTTTCACCGTGCCATCCTGACAGGTCACCTGAGTCCAGAAAGGCAGGTCGTCGCCGTAGTAGTCGCTGTCATAGCTGAAGCCCCCCTGCTCCACCACCAGACGACGGGTATTCGGGCTGTCGCGTCCGGTGTACCAGCCGGTGGGCGCTTTACCAAACAGATCCACCAGCACATCGACCGCCTGCTGCATGTGCTGACGTTCGGTTTTTGCATCCATGCCCTGATAGTGGATCCAGCGCCAGCCGTGGCTGACCACATCATAATCGGCCTGCTTAATCGCCTCCACGATCTCCGGATGACGTGCCAGCGCCATCGCGACGCCAAATACCGTCAGCGGCAGACCGCGCTTCTGAAACTCGTTGTGGATACGCCAGAACCCGGCGCGGGACCCATACTCATACAGCGACTCCATCGACATGTGTCGCTCGGTGTAGCTGGCGGCACCGATGATGTCGGAGAGGAACTGCTCTGACCCGGCATCGCCGTGCAGCACGCTGTTTTCAGCCCCCTCTTCATAGTTCAGGACAAACTGCACCGCCACGCGGGCGTTGCCTGGCCAGGCGGCGTGCGGCGGATGAGCACCATAACCGATTAAATCGCGCGGATAGTTTTTGTTAAAACTGTACTCTTTCTTCTCTGCAGCGTCAGTCATCACTCGCTTCCTGTCTTAAGTCTGGAAAGTTCCGTTAGTTTAGATGCTCAAAGGCACCTGAGAGAGGTTTCTGCAAAGGCCAGGCCAGATCGCCCTGTTTGCTGGTGCCAAAGCCCAGCGCCACCAGCGACTCCACCATTTTCACCGCTGCACTGACGCCATCGATTACTGGCATATCGAGTTCCCGGGTCAGCGACGCTGCCAGCGTCGCCATGCCGCCACAGCCCAGCACGATCGCGCCGCTGCCATCTTCACGTTTCGCCTGTATACAACGCTGCCGCACTTTTTCCTGAGCCAGACCGCTGCCATCTTCCAGCGCCAGGACCGGCAAATCGATCGCATGCAGTGCGGCACAGTGATGGGTAAAGCCATACTGCTGCAGCAGATGGCGCGCAATGATCAGCGTGCGCGGCAGCGTGGTGACGATAGAGAACCGGGTCGCCAGCAGCGTGGCGGTGTGCATTGCCGCTTCGGCAATACCAATCACCGGGCCGCTGGCCAGCTCGCGCGCCGCCAGCAATCCCGGATCGCCAAAGCAGGCGATAACATGGCCGCTGACGCCCTGCGCCCTGCCCAGCTTAACCTGCTCCAGCACACCGATGGCAGCGATCGCTTCGTCGAAATGCCCTTCGATTGAGGGCACGCCCTGCGAGGGTGAAACAGCCAGAATCTCCGTGCCCGGCGCGGCGACGGCCCGTGCAGCCTGACCGATGGTTTCGGTCATCGCCAGGCTGGTGTTGGGGTTGATAACCTGAATGATGCTCATGAGACCGCTCCGAAGTCTGCGGCAAACAGCCGGGAAAAATCGGGAAGGGTTTCACCGCTGCGCTCAAAGTGCAGGCTGGAAACGATGTGATCAAAATGGTGCTGCAGCGCCTCTGTCAGCGGATGAAGCGCACGCGCACGCAGTTGATGCAGCAGCGTAGCGTGGTCGTCACAGCGACAGCCCCGCTGCCAGGGTGCGCCGTACGCGGCAATGACCAGCGATGATCGCTGTGTCAGGCTGGTGACCATGCCGGTCAGCACCTGATTACCGGAAATCGCCTGCAACTGAATATGAAACGCCGCCGAAAGGCGGATGGCGGCCGGGCCATCATGGCTGGCGTGCGCCTGATTCTCCTGCGCGATGAGCTGTTCCAGCGCCACCAGATGTGGCGGCTGAAGATGCGCCAGCACGGCGGGCAGATTGCCGCATTCTATTAAGCTGCGGGTGATGAAGATCTCCCGCGCCTCGTCGACACCCGGCGTCGCGACCTGCGCACCACGTTTGGGCGTCAGGGCCACCATCTGCACCGCCGCGAGGCGTTGCAGCACTTTGCGGATGCCGGTGCGGCTGACGCCAAAGACGCCGGAAAGGGCCTCTTCCGGCAATCTGCTGCCTGGCGGCAGCTGGTGCTCAACGATGGCGTTCATCAGCGCCTGGTAAATCCTTTCATCTTTATCCTGCAGCCTGCCCGCGTCATGCTGGCCTGTTTTATTCGTCATTACCTGCTCCGATCGCTCTCTGCCTGCCACCTATCGTATACGTGAAGAGAAATTATTGTATACAAAAAACGAGATCTGGCCTGAATCCTGCAATACCCCTTTACCAGATTATTCATTTCACTCTCGGTTAGAGGAGCAGGTTTTATGCCAGAACATTCCAGGGTGGCCAGCGCGGCCTCTGAAACCAGTACCCATTACAGCCCACGGCTCTGTAACGAGGACCTGGCCCCCACGCGCGATCAGAACTGGTCGTGGTACAACATTTTCTCTTTCTGGATGTCGGACGTACACAGCATGGGCGGCTATGTGGTGGCCGCCAGCTTCTTTACGCTGGGGCTCGCCAGCTGGCAGGTGCTGCTCTGCCTGCTGGCGGGGATCTGCATTGTACAGCTCTGTGCCAATCTGGTGGCAAAACCGAGCCAGATGGCGGGCGTGCCTTATGCGGTGATTTGTCGTCAGGCATTTGGCGTGTTTGGCGCGAACATCCCGGCGGTGATCCGTGGATTAATAGCGTTTGCCTGGTATGGCATCCAGACCTGGCTGGCGGCGAATGCGCTGATGCTGGTGTTGCTGAAATTTGCACCGTCGCTGACCCCGATGACAGAGCCGCACTGGCTGGGGCTGTCGCTGCTGGGCTGGTGCTGTTTCGGGGTGATGTGGTTGCTGCAGGCGATGGTGTTCTGGCACGGCATGAACGCGATTAAACGGTTTATCGACGTGGCCGGGCCGGCGGTCTATGTGGTGATGGCGGCACTGGCGGGCTGGATTGTATACCAGACCGGCTTTGAGGGGATCTCCTTTACTCTCGCCAGCAAATCGCTTTCACCGGGTGAACAGACATGGCAGATGATCACGGCGACGGCGCTGGTCGTCTCCTACTTCTCCGGACCGCTGCTGAACTTCGGTGACTTCTCACGCTACGGCAAAAACATGTCAGCGATCCGTCGCGGCAACCGCTGGGGCCTGCCGTTTAACTTCCTGCTCTTCTCCATCGTGACGGTGGTGATCGTTTCCGGAACGCAGTCGCTGTTTGGCAAAATGATCACCGATCCGATCGAAACGGTCAGCATGGTCGGCAACGATCTGGCCGTGGCGATTGGATTACTGACCATGATTACCGCCACCATTGGCATCAATATCGTGGCGAACTTTGTCTCGCCCGCGTTTGACTTTTCCAACTGTTCACCGCAGAAAATCAGCTTCAGAACCGGTGGCATGATCGCGGCGGTAGGCTCGGTGCTGCTGACGCCGTGGAACCTCTTCCAGTCACCTGAGCTGATCCACTACACCCTTGACGTGCTGGGATCCTTTATCGGGCCGCTGTTCGGGATTTTACTGGCCGATTTCTATCTGATTAAACGTGGACGTATCTCAGTCGACGACCTGTTCAATGACACGCCGTCAGGCCGTTACTGGTATCGCGGAGGCTTCAATCCCAAAGCCATTGCCGCGCTGCTGCCGTCGGTGGCGATCTGTCTGGTAATCAGCTTTATTCCCTCCCTGCATGAGGTAGCAAACTTCAGCTGGTTTATCGGTGTCGCACTGGCCGCAGGCTGCTATCGTTTCATCGCCCGTGAAGAGCGTGAAGCGACGGATGACGCACGCTGGACTCACGAAAGCATTACGCCAAACAAACAGGCTGCCGTCGAATAGCAGACAGCAAAAAGCCGATTCATTTCTGAATCGGCTTTTTTAAATAGTGGCGGAACGGACGGGGCTCGAACCCGCGACCCCCTGCGTGACAGGCAGGTATTCTAACCAACTGAACTACCGCTCCGCGCTGTGTTCCCCGTCGGGAACGAGGCGCATATTAATAGCAGGCTTATGCGGCGTCAACGCTTTTTCCTGGCGACTAAATCGTTTGCTGTTTTTTTCAGCTCACCGCTGTTTTTCTCCGCAAAATCACAAGGTTCAGCCACGCCAGAGGCAGCTGCCACCCTTCTTCATTACCAGATCCAGACGGGACTCATGGGCAACCACCTCTTCGTCGCTGGCGGTCACCACCCGCAGTGCAGAAGCAGGACGCACGATGCGCTGAATGCTTTCGCCCTGCGCCTGACGGGCGCTTTCGCTTTCTGACAGGAAGGAAAGCGATGTCTGACCGCCGGTCATGGTCAGGAAGACTTCCGCCAGAATCTCGGCATCGAGCAGAGCGCCGTGCAGAGTACGTTTACTGTTATCTATTTCGTAGCGCGAGCAGAGCGCATCGAGGCTGTTACGCTTGCCGGGGAACATGCGACGCGCCAGGGCGAGGCTGTCAGTGATCTTACAAAAGGCTTCGGTTTTCTCAATGCCGCGGTTCAGCTTTGAAAACTCATAGTCCATAAAGCCGATATCAAACGGGGCGTTATGGATCACTAATTCCGCGCCCCGGATATAGTCCAGGAACTCATCCGCAATTTCACTGAAGGCGGGCTTGTCAGCCAGGAACTCATCTGCAATGCCGTGAACGCCAAAGGCTTCCGGATCCACCAGCCGATCGGGCTTGAGGTACATGTGGAAATTGTTGCCGGTCAGGCGGCGGTTGATCACCTCCACCGCACCAATCTCGATGATGCGGTGCCCCTCATAATGTGTCCCGATCATGTTCATGCCAGTGGTTTCAGTATCGAGAACGATCTGGCGGTTATTTGCAGTGCTCATAAGACCCGTTTTATGTCAGACTTGACGCTTTTGAGAGGAAGTCTACCAGAGATGCGCAAACAGGTAGAAATATTCACCGATGGATCCTGCCTTGGGAATCCCGGCCCCGGCGGTTACGGGGCGATTTTACGCTATGGCCAGCATGAAAAAACCTTCAGCGCGGGTTATCGTCTTACGACCAATAATCGGATGGAGCTGATGGCGGCTATCGTCTCGCTTGAGGCGCTGACTCAGCCGTGCGAGGTGGTGCTCAGCACCGACAGCCAGTATGTGCGTCAGGGGATCACCAGCTGGATCCATAACTGGAAAAAACGGGGCTGGAAAACGGCCGATAAAAAACCGGTGAAAAATGTGGATCTCTGGCAACGTCTCGATGCCGCACTCAGCACGCACAAAATTCAGTGGGAGTGGGTAAAAGGTCATGCCGGCCATCCGGAAAATGAGCGTTGCGACGTGCTGGCACGCAGTGCAGCTGAGCATCCTGCCTTTGATGATACCGGCTATAAAACTGAATCCTGATCGTCTGCCTGCCGGAACTGACGTGTGGCGTTGACCGTCTGACGGATTTTGCTGGTGCTGATGCTCTTCTTTGTCCGGGTCGGCAGCAACGGGAAGGTGCGTTTACGTGCCACCACAATGTTCAGACAGCCTAAAGCCGGTAAATGCGCGCTGATGATTTTTCCGCCCTGCTGATGCCAGGGCAGAACCTGAAATCGGGTGCGGTAGACCACCTCATAGTTCAGCAGTCCCAGCCAGTCGAGCAGCCGCATCTGGCTAAACATCCGCCCGCTCCAGGGCGCTCTGCGCGCTAATCCCGGCACTATTTTACTCACGCCAAGCAGGCTGAAGGGATTGAAACCACTGATGATCATCCAGCCATCGTCAATCAGCACCCTGTCGACTTCGCGTAATACCCGATGCGGGTCCTGGCTCCAGGCAAGCGTATGGGCCATCAGACAGGCGTCGACTGACTTCGACTCAAACGGCAACTGCATCGGATTAGCGAGGACCTGAAGCAGCTCACCCTCACGGCCAACATTAACCTGATGTGAAATAGCACAATTTTCCGTATTGATTTCTGCGCTGAGGTTGCCAAGCTTAAGCATATGAAAGCCATATAGCTTTCCAAGGTAGGGCTGGAGCTGCTGCGTCAGCGCATCGCGGAAATAATCTCCCCATGGCATATCGCGCCACGACAGCGGTGCGTTCAGAACCTGGCGTGATTTAGCGGGCTTCATGCTTTACGCTCTTCCTTTTCCTGCGACCTTCGAGAGGTGATGATGAATCTTAACAGTATTCCTGCGTTGCAGGACAACTACATCTGGACACTGACTGACGATCAAGATAAGTGCCTGATTGTAGACCCTGGCGAAGCCCAGCCGGTGTTAGAAAAACTGGCTTCTAATGGCTGGCAGCCCGTGGCGATCCTGCTCACCCACCACCACAACGATCATACGGGTGGGGTCAAAACCCTGCGCGAGCATTTTCCTCAGCTGGAGGTCTATGGTCCTCAGGAGACGGCGGAGAAAGGAACCACAACGGTGGTCAGCGAAGGTGATAAGGTCAACGTGCTGGGCCTGACCTTTGACGTCATCCACACACCCGGACACACTTTAGGACATATCTCATATTACAGTGCACCTTATCTTTTCTGTGGCGACACGCTCTTTTCCGGCGGCTGTGGACGCCTTTTTGAGGGCACCGCAGAGCAGATGTATTATTCATTTCAAAAGCTTAATAAGCTTCCGGAAGAAACCTTAGTCTGTTGTGCGCATGAATATACTTTATCCAACCTGAAGTTTGCTGCGGCTATTCTGCCCCATGACCCGCAAATAACAGCCGAATATCAGAAAATTAAGGACTTACGTGCTGAAAATGGCATTAGTCTGCCAACAAAACTGGCGCACGAACGGATAATAAATTTATTTCTTCGCACGCAAGATGCTGATTTACAAAGGGCATTAAACGTTAACGTAGCTGATGAACCTGTATGGCAGACATTTGCCGTTTTACGCGAGAAGAAAGACGCTTTTTGATTTTTCGGGTTGTGTTGTGAAAAGTCGTCACGTATAGTTGCTCGTCTTTTAAGCGAACTATTGACACACACATGAAGGCTAAAGCGATCTTACTCGCCTCAGTCTTGCTGGTAGGATGTCAGGCGTCCAGGAACGATGCCAATATCCCCGAACAGCATGCACAGAGTCTGTCTTCAGCTGGTCAAGGTGAAAATGGAAAGTACGGAGACAAGTTTTTGTCGCCGCGATGGCAGGAAGATGGAACTGGCCTCGCAGCAGACGCCGATCTCTGGAGTTTCATTAGTGACGAGTTGAAGATGGGGATTCCGGAAAACCCGGCAATCCGCGAACAAAAAAGTAAATTTTTAAAAAATAAGAGCTATCTCCACGATGTAACATTACGGGCAGAGCCGTACATGTACTGGATAGTCGAGCAGATACAGAAACGTAAAATGCCGATGGAACTGGTACTGCTACCCATAGTGGAGAGCGCTTTTGACCCTCGGGCAACCTCATCTGCCAATGCCGCAGGCATCTGGCAAATCGTTGCTGCAACGGGTCGGAACTATGGTCTGAAACAGAATCAGTATTACGATGGGCGACGTGATGTGGTGGCATCCACAAAAGTTGCGCTGGATATGATGCAACGTCTCAATTCCATGTTTGACGGTGACTGGTTGTTAACCATTGCCGCGTACAACAGTGGTGAGGGACGGGTACTCAAAGCGATCAAACAGAACAAGGCGCGCGGTAAGCCGACTGACTTCTGGCATCTGTCGCTGCCACGCGAAACAACTGTGTATGTTCCCAAAATGTTAGCGCTGAGTGAACTGCTGAAAAATAACAAGCGTTACGGCATCAAACTGCCGACACCTAATGAAAGCCGTGCGCTGGCACGTGTGGAAGTGGGTCAGCAGATACAGCTGACGCAGGCTGCCGAAATGGCAGGTATGTCGCTCACAAAACTGAAGAGCTTCAATACCGGCTACAAAGGCGGCGCTACTGCACCAAACGGTCCGCACTACATTATGGTTCCGAAGTCGAACGTTGCAAAACTGCGCAACTCACTGGCCTCCGGTGACATCGCTGCGGTACAGCCGACCCAGCTGGCAAAAGCCAGTGCAGGCGGCGGATACAAAGTGCGACGAGGTGATACGCTTTCGGGCATTGCCTCAAAACTGGGCGTGAGTGTTTCCGCACTGAAGCAGGATAACAACCTGCGCGGGGCTGATATCCGACCGGGTCAGATGCTGACCATCGGTTCGAACGGCACCCGACTGGCTGATAACGGCAACAGCATCACCTACCGTGTTCGTAAGGGTGATTCTCTTGACAGTATTGCCCGTCATCACGGCGTCAATATCAAAGACGTGATGCGCTGGAACAGTGTGCTGGATAGTGCGAAAGATATTCAACCTGGCGATAACTTAACGCTGTTTGTGAATAATAACGCAACTCCGGATACCTGATACGTTGAAAAGGCTGACATCTGTCAGCTTTTTTCTTTTTTCCGCAGCCCTCTCCGGGCTTCCCCTTCCCCTTTTTTCCAGGCGAGCGGCCTTTGCGGGCTAGCGTATTGAGCTGAACTCCACCAGTAAAGGGTTATGATCAGAAGCGCGCGTCACCAGTACTGAAGCTTCGCTGACGTTGAGATCGCGATAAAACACGAAGTCCAGCGGGCGGCCAAAGGCTTTACGCCGGTGATCGGCCGTAAACATCACCTCTTCCAGCTTCATTCGCTGGGCAAAACGGTAGAGGGCATTGATACGCTGGCGGCTCCAGGCATTGAAATCTCCGGCCATAATGACCGGCCCCTGGTGATGCATAATCTGTTCGCCAATAGGCCCCAGTTGCTTACTGTAGACGTCGACACCCAGACTGAAGTTTACCGCATGTATATTAACCACCATCAGCATTTCACCGGCCGGTAGCGGATAGGCCGTTACCAGAGCCGACTTAGAGAGCCTCAGTAGCGGCTCACGCTCGCGTAACGGACAACAGTAGACCGGATGGGCTGAGGCCAGCGTCATCACCCCAGAGGGATGCTGAGGCAGCACAAAGGCGGGTACCTGATCGGCGGCCAGATAATTGGTGGTCGCAAACTGTACCAGTTCAGGCGTAGTCTGGGCTTCCTGCAGTAGTACCAGGTGAGCATCTTTACCGAATCCCTCCAGAACCGACATCCAGTCTGCTCGCTGCTGCTTGAAAATATTCCAGACAAGGACTTTGAGAGTGGGATGCGCAGGCAATGGCGCGCCAGGAGGCAGTGCCTGCCCGAGATGAAGCATCGCGCCAGGTGGAAAGATCTGTTCCACTGGTTGTCCTGCTACATATCGCATTGCATACGTTTTTTTGCGCACTTTCCCGCCTGGCTGATGATTCAGATTACAGTTAACACCTGTCTGTTATAGGGATTTTAGACCGGGGTTTCAATGGATGCAGGTGAATGTCAGAATTCATCACCCTTTTCCAGCATAAAACCGCTTCATTATGTTTGTTAAGCAAATCGGGTCAGATCGCGGCAAGCCCTGCTGGCTCATCCCTGCAAACATCTATACTGGTCAGGATTGCATTATCGGTCATCAATGGGTATGCAGGTCACGTCATAACAGGGAGGAAGGATGAAGGCATCTTCTGACGAACTACAGGTGTTTGTCAGTGTAGTCGAAAGCGGGAGTTTCAGTCGGGCGGCGGAGCAGTTGCAGATGGCTAACTCAGCCGTCAGCAGAACCATTAAAAAGCTGGAAAACAAGCTGGGTATTGCCCTGCTGACCCGCACGACACGGCAGCTGGCGCTGACGCAGGAGGGCGAGCGCTATTTCCGTCACGTTCAGCATTTTTTGCAGGAGATGACGACGGCAGAGAATGATTTGATCGAAAGTCTGCAAGAGCCGAAAGGGTTATTGCGCGTGGATGCTGCGACACCGGTCATTCTCCATCTGCTGATGCCGATGATCAAACCCTTCCGACTGCGCTATCCCGGCATCACCCTTTCGCTGATCTCCTCAGAGAGTTTTATCAATCTGATTGAGCGGAAAGTGGATGTCGCGATCCGTGCCGGTAATCTGACGGATTCTACCCTGCGCGCCCGGCTGCTGTTTAACAGTTTTCGCAGGATTGTGGCTTCGCCCGCTTATCTGCGTGAGCATGGCATACCGCAGCAGGTGGCGGATCTGGATAACCACCCCTGCCTGGGCTTCGATGACTCACCACGTCTGAATCGCTGGCCGGTCAGCCGTGAGAATGGCGAACTTTACGATATAAACTGGGCTATCTCTTCAAACAGTGGAGAGACGATTAAGCAGCTCTGCCTGACCGGCAATGGTCTTGCCTGCCTGTCGGACTATATGATCGATCGTGAAGTTGCAGAGGGGAAACTGGTGGAGGTGCTAGCCGATCAGCGTCTGCCGGTTGAGATGCCGTTCAATGCGGTTTATTACAGTGATACAGGCGTAAGCCAGCGTGTGCGAGCTTTCATCGACTTTGTCAGTGAGTGGACGGCAGCGCAGCCGTGGCGCAGCTGAAATCGGTGATTTTCATGCTGTCTGCTGGCAGACAGTCCTGAACAGATGAACGGGTCGCTCCGGCTTTGAACCTATGGCGATCCGGTCGCTGACTATGTGAGTCGGAGCAGGATCCTGCAGACGGCGCTGTCTGGCATAATGCGATCCAATGGAAAAAGCCCTGACCGTTAAGTCAGGGCTTTCCAATTAAGTGGCGGAACGGACGGGGCTCGAACCCGCGACCCCCTGCGTGACAGGCAGGTATTCTAACCAACTGAACTACCGCTCCACCGGTTCTTTCACAGCCATCAGCGCCTCGCTGATACCTGTCTGTTCCTTCTTTTTTTCCCTGTCAGAGGAAAAAGGAACGTATCTTATGCCTGGCAGTTCCCTACTCTCGCATGGGGAGGCCCCACACTACCATCGGCGCTACGGCGTTTCACTTCTGAGTTCGGCATGGGGTCAGGTGGGACCACCGCGCTAAAGCCGCCAGGCAGATTCTGTTTTCCGCGCCGCCCTGGGGCCGCGCAGACTTATCCGGTTCAGGCTGAAAATCGTCTCTCAAAAACGCCTCTGGCGTTGTAAGGTTAAGCCTCACGGGTCATTAGTACCGGTTAGCTCAACGCATCGCTGCGCTTACACACCCGGCCTATCAACGTCGTCGTCTTCAACGTCCCTTCAGGACCCTTAAAGGGTCAGGGAGAACTCATCTCGGGGCAAGTTTCGTGCTTAGATGCTTTCAGCACTTATCTTTTCCGCACTTAGCTACCGGGCAGTGCCATTGGCATGACAACCCGAACACCAGCGGTGCGTTCACTCCGGTCCTCTCGTACTAGGAGCAACCCCCCTCAATTCTCCAGCGCCCACGGCAGATAGGGACCGAACTGTCTCACGACGTTCTAAACCCAGCTCGCGTACCACTTTAAACGGCGAACAGCCGTACCCTTGGGACCTACTTCAGCCCCAGGATGTGATGAGCCGACATCGAGGTGCCAAACACCGCCGTCGATATGAACTCTTGGGCGGTATCAGCCTGTTATCCCCGGAGTACCTTTTATCCGTTGAGCGATGGCCCTTCCATTCAGAACCACCGGATCACTATGACCTGCTTTCGCACCTGCTCGAGCCGTCACTCTCGCAGTCAAGCCAGCTTATGCCATTGCACTAACCTCACGATGTCCGACCGTGATTAGCTGACCTTCGTGCTCCTCCGTTACTCTTTGGGAGGAGACCGCCCCAGTCAAACTACCCACCAGACACTGTCCGCACCCCGGATCACGGGGCCACGTTAGAACATCAAACATTAAAGGGTGGTATTTCAAGGATGGCTCCACGCAGACTGGCGTCCGCGCTTCAAAGCCTCCCACCTATCCTACACATCAAGGCTCAATGTTCAGTGTCAAGCTGTAGTAAAGGTTCACGGGGTCTTTCCGTCTTGCCGCGGGTACACTGCATCTTCACAGCGAGTTCAATTTCACTGAGTCTCGGGTGGAGACAGCCTGGCCATCATTACGCCATTCGTGCAGGTCGGAACTTACCCGACAAGGAATTTCGCTACCTTAGGACCGTTATAGTTACGGCCGCCGTTTACCGGGGCTTCGATCAGGAGCTTCTCCTTACGGATAACCCCATCAATTAACCTTCCGGCACCGGGCAGGCGTCACACCGTATACGTCCACTTTCGTGTTTGCACAGTGCTGTGTTTTTAATAAACAGTTGCAGCCAGCTGGTATCTTCGACTGGCTTCAGCTCCGGGAGCAAGTCCCTTCACCTACGCGCCAGCGTGCCTTCTCCCGAAGTTACGGCACCATTTTGCCTAGTTCCTTCACCCGAGTTCTCTCAAGCGCCTTGGTATTCTCTACCTGACCACCTGTGTCGGTTTGGGGTACGATTCTGTGTTACCTGATGCTTAGAGGCTTTTCCTGGAAGCAGGGCATTTATCACTTCAGCACCGTAGTGCCTCGTCGTCACGCCTCAGTGTAAAGTGAACCGGATTTGCCTGGAACACACACCTACACGCTTAAACCGGGACAACCGTCGCCCGGCTGATATAGCCTTCTCCGTCCCCCCTTCGCAGTAACACCGAGTACAGGAATATTAACCTGTTTCCCATCGACTACGCCTTTCGGCCTCGCCTTAGGGGTCGACTCACCCTGCTCCGATTAACGTTGAACAGGAACCCTTGGTCTTCCGGCGAGCGGGCTTTTCACCCGCTTTATCGTTACTTATGTCAGCATTCGCACTTCTGATACCTCCAGCATGCCTCACAGCACACCTTCGACGGCTTACAGAACGCTCCCCTACCCAACAGTATCGCTACTGCTGCCGCAGCTTCGGTGCATGGTTTAGCCCCGTTACATCTTCCGCGCAGGCCGACTCGACCAGTGAGCTATTACGCTTTCTTTAAATGATGGCTGCTTCTAAGCCAACATCCTGGCTGTCTGTGCCTTCCCACATCGTTTCCCACTTAACCATGACTTTGGGACCTTAGCTGGCGGTCTGGGTTGTTTCCCTCTTCACGACGGACGTTAGCACCCGCCGTGTGTCTCCCGTGATAACATTCTCCGGTATTCGCAGTTTGCATCGGGTTGGTAAGCCGGGATGGCCCCCTAGCCGAAACAGTGCTCTACCCCCGGAGATGAGTTCACGAGGCGCTACCTAAATAGCTTTCGGGGAGAACCAGCTATCTCCCGGTTTGATTGGCCTTTCACCCCCAGCCACAGGTCATCCGCTAATTTTTCAACATTAGTCGGTTCGGTCCTCCAGTTAGTGTTACCCAACCTTCAACCTGCCCATGGCTAGATCACCGGGTTTCGGGTCTATACCCTGCAACTTAACGCCCAGTTAAGACTCGGTTTCCCTGCGGCTCCCCTATACGGTTAACCTTGCTACAGAATATAAGTCGCTGACCCATTATACAAAAGGTACGCAGTCACCCCATAAAAGAGGCTCCCACTGCTTGTACGTACACGGTTTCAGGTTCTGTTTCACTCCCCTCGCCGGGGTTCTTTTCGCCTTTCCCTCACGGTACTGGTTCACTATCGGTCAGTCAGGAGTATTTAGCCTTGGAGGATGGTCCCCCCATATTCAGACAGGATACCACGTGTCCCGCCTTACTCATCGAGCTCACAGCGTGTGTGCTTTTGTGTACGGGAGTATCACCCTGTACCCTGCGACTTTCCAGACGCTTCCACTAACACACAGGCTGATTCAGGCTCTGGGCTGCTCCCCGTTCGCTCGCCGCTACTGGGGGAATCTCGGTTGATTTCTTTTCCTCGGGGTACTTAGATGTTTCAGTTCCCCCGGTTCGCCTTGCAGCACTATGTATTCATGCTGCAATGATGCACAGAGTGCACCGGGTTTCCCCATTCGGACATCGACGGCTGTAGCGGTTCATATCACCTTACCGTCGCTTTACGCAGATTAGCACGTCCTTCATCGCCTCTGACTGCCTGGGCATCCACCGTGTACGCTTAGTCACTTAACCTCACAACCCACAGGCGTTTTCACGCTGCGGACTGCAGGGATTTGAGAGACTCGTACGCATCGCCTTTTTCATTCTTATTACGGAGAATGAAAGCGACGCGTCGTTTCAATTTTCAGCTTGTTCCGGATTGTTAAAGAGCAAATATCTCAGACGCGTCTCCCTGCTCGCGCAGCGGAAACGGTTTTGAGATACTGTGGAGACACCTTTCACCTGTCACCAAGCAGGTGGCGTCCCCTAGGGGATTCGAACCCCTGTTGCCGCCGTGAAAGGGCGGAGTCCTAACCGCTAGACGAAGGGGACACGATAGTGTCACGACTTCGCAGCCGTCCTGCTCATTACTTTTTATCAGACAATCTGTGTGAGCACTGCGCGGGACCGTATCTTAAGGTAAGGAGGTGATCCAACCGCAGGTTCCCCTACGGTTACCTTGTTACGACTTCACCCCAGTCATGAATCACAAAGTGGTAAGCGCCCTCCCGGAGGTTAAGCTACCTACTTCTTTTGCAACCCACTCCCATGGTGTGACGGGCGGTGTGTACAAGGCCCGGGAACGTATTCACCGTGGCATTCTGATCCACGATTACTAGCGATTCCGACTTCACGGAGTCGAGTTGCAGACTCCGATCCGGACTACGACGCACTTTGTGAGGTCCGCTTGCTCTCGCGAGGTCGCTTCTCTTTGTATGCGCCATTGTAGCACGTGTGTAGCCCTACTCGTAAGGGCCATGATGACTTGACGTCATCCCCACCTTCCTCCGGTTTATCACCGGCAGTCTCCTTTGAGTTCCCGACCGAATCGCTGGCAACAAAGGATAAGGGTTGCGCTCGTTGCGGGACTTAACCCAACATTTCACAACACGAGCTGACGACAGCCATGCAGCACCTGTCTCAGCGTTCCCGAAGGCACCAATCCATCTCTGGAAAGTTCGCTGGATGTCAAGAGTAGGTAAGGTTCTTCGCGTTGCATCGAATTAAACCACATGCTCCACCGCTTGTGCGGGCCCCCGTCAATTCATTTGAGTTTTAACCTTGCGGCCGTACTCCCCAGGCGGTCGACTTAACGCGTTAGCTCCGGAAGCCACGCCTCAAGGGCACAGCCTCCAAGTCGACATCGTTTACGGCGTGGACTACCAGGGTATCTAATCCTGTTTGCTCCCCACGCTTTCGCACCTGAGCGTCAGTCTTCGTCCAGGGGGCCGCCTTCGCCACCGGTATTCCTCCAGATCTCTACGCATTTCACCGCTACACCTGGAATTCTACCCCCCTCTACGAGACTCAAGCCTGCCAGTTTCAAATGCAGTTCCCAGGTTAAGCCCGGGGATTTCACATCTGACTTAACAGACCGCCTGCGTGCGCTTTACGCCCAGTAATTCCGATTAACGCTTGCACCCTCCGTATTACCGCGGCTGCTGGCACGGAGTTAGCCGGTGCTTCTTCTGCGGGTAACGTCAATCGGCGCGGTTATTAACCGCACCGCCTTCCTCCCCGCTGAAAGTACTTTACAACCCGAAGGCCTTCTTCATACACGCGGCATGGCTGCATCAGGCTTGCGCCCATTGTGCAATATTCCCCACTGCTGCCTCCCGTAGGAGTCTGGACCGTGTCTCAGTTCCAGTGTGGCTGGTCATCCTCTCAGACCAGCTAGGGATCGTCGCCTAGGTGGGCCATTACCCCGCCTACTAGCTAATCCCATCTGGGTTCATCCGATAGTGAGAGGCCCGAAGGTCCCCCTCTTTGGTCTTGCGACGTTATGCGGTATTAGCCACCGTTTCCAGTGGTTATCCCCCTCTATCGGGCAGATCCCCAGACATTACTCACCCGTCCGCCACTCGTCACCCAAGGAGCAAGCTCCTCTGTGCTACCGTCCGACTTGCATGTGTTAGGCCTGCCGCCAGCGTTCAATCTGAGCCATGATCAAACTCTTCAATTTAAAGTTTGATTTGCTGAAACCAGTCCAGCGATGCTCATCTGTAAAACGTCATAATGAATGTCATTATGTGTTCACTCGTGAGACTTGATATTTTTTTGCGTCCGGAGACGCTGATATCAATCCTGCGAGTGCCCACACAGATTGTCTGATAAATTGTTAAAGAGCAGCGCGAACAGTGCGTTAGCGCCCTGTCGCGAGGTGGCGTATATTACGCTTTCCTCCTTCAGAGTCAACCTCTTTTTCAGAAGTTTTTCTCCGGCGGGTCAGCTTCCTGAACCTCTCAGCACGCTTCCCGTTGCCGGTGTGCCGTGTTGATGGAGGCGCATTATAGGGAACGGTTCAGATAGCGCAAGTGCAAAGTGAGACTTTTTTTCTGTTCGTCTGAAATTTGCACAAAAACGCCGTTTTAGCCCCTTTTAATGCGTCCCGGCAGCTCTGCCAGACTGTTTAATACCCAGTCCGCTGCCGCTTCCCCTTCGGCGGTCACGGGTTTCCCGCTGCGCACCAGGACTTTTGTCCCCACACCGGCGGCCTGCCCTGCCAGCATATCTTCCAGCTTGTCGCCAACCATATAAGAAGCAGCCATATCGATGTTCAACTCTTCCTGTGCCATCAGCAGCATGCCCGGCTGAGGTTTACGGCAGTCACAGGACTGACGGAACTCTTCTACTGTTGCATCAGGATGATGAGGACAAAAGTAGATGCCGTCGAGATCCACATCGCGATCGGCCAGCGACCAGTCCATCCATTCGGTCAGCTGCATAAAGGTATCTTCGGTAAACATACCGCGGGCGATGCCAGACTGATTGGTAACCACCACCAGCGCAAAGCCCATGGCTTTCAGCTGTTGCAACGCTTCGATCGTGCCTTCTATAAACTGAAAGTTGTCGATCTCATGGACATAGCCATTGTCGACATTAAGGGTGCCATCACGATCAAGAAAAATAGCGGGGACTTTATTCGCCACGTAGAAACTCCTGCTGTAGATATTGCCGATCAGTATCGCATGATTGCGATAAAAGGGAGAATGCCAGATTGTATCACTTCGATTGATTTAGACGTCTGGATGCCTTAACATCCATCCAGCTTTATCCTGGATAAAAGCGACGAGGTTTCCCACACCACGGACCACGCAACACGATAATAAACACCACAATGATTAAATTAGAAAATATCACCAAGGTCTTCCAGCAGGGCACGCGAACGATAGCGGCGTTAAATGACGTCAGCCTGCATGTACCTGCCGGACAAATTTATGGCGTCATCGGAGCTTCCGGTGCCGGTAAAAGTACGCTGATTCGTTGCGTCAATCTGCTGGAGCGCCCGACCTCGGGCCGCGTACTGGTTGACGGTACCGATCTGACGGCACTGAATGAGCGTCAGCTCACTCAGGCGCGTCGTCAGATTGGCATGATCTTCCAGCACTTCAACCTGATGAACTCCCGTACCGTTGCGGGTAACGTGTCTCTGCCTCTGGAACTCGGCAATCTCTCCCGTGCACAGATCAACGCCCGCGTCGCTGAGTTACTGGAACTGGTGGGATTGTCAGATAAGCATGATGCCTGGCCCGCTAACCTGTCGGGCGGACAGAAGCAGCGTGTCGCCATTGCCCGTGCACTGGCAAGCAACCCTAAAGTGCTGTTGTGTGATGAAGCCACCAGCGCACTGGACCCGGCGACCACCCGCTCAATCCTGGAGTTGCTGAAAGACATCAACCGTCGCCTGGGGCTGACCATTCTGTTGATCACCCATGAGATGGATGTGGTGAAACGCATCTGCGATCAGGTTGCGGTTATCAGCCAGGGTGAGCTGATTGAGAAAGATAGCGTCAGCGAGGTCTTCTCTCATCCTAAAACACCACTGGCGCAGCAGTTTATTCAGTCCACGCTGCATCTGGATATCCCGGACGATTATCAGCAGCGTTTGTCGGCCACTGCCGCTGACGGTACCGTGCCGTTGCTGCGACTGGAGTTCACCGGTAAATCGGTTGATGCGCCCCTGCTTTCCGAAGCGGCGCGTCGTTACAACGTCAATAACAATATTATCAGTGCTCAGATGGATTATGCCGGTGGCGTGAAGTTCGGCATCATGCTGGCCGAAATGCACGGTACAGCAAACGATATCAGCGTGGCCATCGCCTGGCTGCAGGAAAATCATGTGAAAGTAGAGGTGTTAGGTTATGTCTGAGGCGATGATCTGGTTGCTGGGACGGGGCGTGTGGGAAACGCTGATGATGACCTTCGTCTCAGGCTTTTTCGGTTTTGTACTGGGCCTGCCGGTCGGCGTTCTGCTCTATGTTACGCGCCCCGGACAGATTCTGCAGAATCAGGGACTTTACCGCGTGCTCTCCGCGCTGGTGAATATCTTCCGCTCCATTCCTTTCATTATCTTACTGGTCTGGATGATCCCCTTTACGCGCGTCATTGTGGGCACCTCAATCGGACTGCAGGCGGCCATCGTGCCATTAACCGTCGGTGCCGCGCCCTTTATCGCGCGTATGGTGGAGAATTCCCTGCTGGAACTGCCTACCGGCCTGATTGAAGCGTCCCGCGCCATGGGTGCCACGCCGATTCAAATCATCCGTAAAGTCCTGCTGCCCGAAGCGATGCCGGGCCTGGTGAATGCGGCGACCATTACCCTGATTACCCTCGTAGGTTACTCAGCCATGGGCGGCGCAGTCGGTGCCGGTGGTCTGGGTCAGATTGGTTACCAGTATGGTTATATCGGATACAACGCAACTGTGATGAATACAGTATTGGTGTTGTTAGTGATTTTGGTGTATCTCATTCAATTCTGTGGCGACCGCATTGTGCGTGCTGTGTCCCATAAGTAAGCCAGCAATATCACATTATTAAGGAAAGGATATGTCTTTCAGATTCAAGAAAATTGCCGCTGTGGGTGCACTGATTGGCGCGATTGCGCTGGCAGGATGCGATCAAAAAGAGAAAGATCCTAACCATATCAAAGTCGGCGTGATTGTCGGCGCTGAGCAGCAGGTTGCTGAAGCCGCGCAGAAAGTTGCCAAAGATAAGTATGGTCTGGACGTTGAACTGGTGACCTTCAACGACTATGTCCTGCCAAATGAAGCGCTGAGTAAAGGCGACATTGATGTCAACGCCTTCCAGCATAAACCTTATCTGGATCAGCAGATCAAGGATCGTGGTTACAAACTGGTGTCCGTGGGTAACTCCTTCGTTTACCCCATTGCAGGCTACTCGAAGAAGATCAAATCTCTGGACGAGCTGCAGGATGGCGCACAGATCGCGATTCCCAACGATCCGACCAACCTGGGACGCACCCTGCTGCTGCTGCAGAAAGTGGGTCTGATCAAACTGAAAGAGGGCACAGGCCTGCTGCCGACCGTGCTCGACATCACCGAGAATCCAAAGCATCTGAAAATTGTTGAACTGGAAGCGCCTCAGCTGCCACGCTCACTGGATGATCAGCAAATCGCGCTGGCGGTGATCAACACCACTTACGCCAGCCAGATCGGCCTGACGCCTGCCAAAGATGGTATCTTCGTCGAAGATAAAGATTCACCTTACGTGAACCTGATTGTGGCGCGCGAAGATAACAAAGATGCGGAAAACGTGAAGAAATTTGTTCAGGCTTATCAGTCTGACGAAGTCAACGAAGCCGCTAACAAAGTCTTCAACGGCGGCGCCGTGAAAGGCTGGTAATTCAGCGATTCATCTCCCTGAGGGCGGCACTGTGCCGCCCTTTCTGTTACTGGCGCCCCCTGCCCGACTTGTTATTTACTCTTGTCCTTGTTTCAATAACGCCACTTTTTGAAACCTGAGGATGTTGCCATGCGTTTTTTACCGCTCTGCTTGTTAGCATTGATGCTGACAGGGTGCGTTCATGAGTATCACCCGATAAGCAGCGCACCGTCCCGGACACAGCAGTCCAGTGAACCGGCCCACAAACCTGCGGCACGTCCGGCCCCGGTTAAGCTCTATACCGACGCCGCCGATCTGGTCAGCAAACCCTTCCGCGATCTCGGTGAAGTCTCCGCTGAAGATTGCCAGCTCAGCAACCAGAACTCGCCAGCCAATATCGCCACCGCCCGTAAACGCCTGCAGATCAAAGCATCACAGATGAAAGCGAATGCCGTGCTGCTCCATAAATGTGAAATCGTGACCGGCACGCCAGGCTGCTATCGCCAGGCGGTATGTCAGGGGTCTGCACTTAAAGTCAGCAATCAATGAGTGAATTTGCCTTCGCGCAGATCGGGGTGATCCGTTCCCCCTGGAAGGAGAAGTTTGCCGTTCCGCGTCAGCCCGGTCTGGTGCAGGATGGCGTCGGCGAACTCCACCTGCAGGCGCCCTACAATCAGCCGGAGGCGGTGCGTGGACTGGAAGATTTCAGCCATCTCTGGCTGCTGTTTGTCTTCCACCAGACCATGGCGGGAGGCTGGCGCCCGACCGTTCGCCCTCCGCGGCTGGGCGGCAATGCGCGTATGGGAGTCTTTGCCACCCGTTCAACGTTCCGTCCCAACCCTATCGGCATGTCGCTGGTCGAGCTGAGGGGCATCAGAACGGAAAAACAGCAGGTGATCCTGCAGCTGGGCAGTCTGGATCTGGTCGATGGCACGCCGGTGGTCGATATCAAGCCCTACCTGCCCTTTGCCGAAGCCGTGCCCGATGCCCGTGCAGGTTTTGCCCCGGGCGCCCCGGCGGCGGATATGCCGGTTCGCTTTTCCGCACTGGCGCAGCAGCAGCTTCAGCAGCAGTCGCGCTATCCCCATCTGGCCCGTTTTATCCGTGAGGTGCTGGCCCAGGATCCCCGTCCCGCTTATCGCAAGGGCGAAACCCTGGATCGGGAATATGCGGCCTGGCTGATGGATTTTAATGTCCGCTGGCGTGTTGACGACATCGGTACAGAAGTGATCGCTATCGACCCGCGTTAAAACCCGCTTTTGAGCCGGTGATCTCACTGGTACACTAGCCGCCAGCAAAATTCTGTCTGTGACTTTCCGATTAACTGGAACCGTAATCAATGCGCACTACTCAATATCTGCTCTCTACTCAGAAAGAGACGCCTTCCGACGCTGAAGTGATTAGCCACCAGCTGATGCTGCGCGCCGGTATGATCCGCAAACTGGCTTCCGGCCTCTACACCTGGTTACCGACCGGGGTTCGCGTGCTGAAAAAAGTTGAAAACATCGTTCGCGAAGAGATGAACAACGCGGGCGCGGTTGAGATTTTAATGCCGGTTGTACAGCCCGCCGATCTGTGGCAGGAAAGCGGTCGCTGGGAGGAGTATGGCCCGGAGCTGTTGCGTATCGCGGATCGCCATGAGCGTCCATTCGTGCTGGGCCCGACGCATGAAGAGGTGGTCACTGACCTGATTCGCAATGAGCTGAGCTCCTATAAGCAGCTGCCACTCAATCTGTATCAGATTCAGACTAAATTCCGCGACGAAGTGCGTCCACGTTTCGGTGTGATGCGCTCACGCGAATTCACCATGAAAGACGCCTACTCCTTCCACGTTTCGCAGGAATCACTGCAGGAAACCTACGATGCGATGTACCGCGCCTACAGCCAGATCTTCAGCCGTATGGGACTGGATTTCCGCGCCGTCCAGGCCGACACCGGTTCAATCGGCGGCAGCGCGTCGCATGAGTTTCAGGTTCTGGCTCAGAGCGGTGAAGACGATGTCATCTTCTCTACCGAGTCGGATTACGCTGCCAACATTGAGCTGGCCGAAGCGGTCGCACCTGCCGGTGAACGTGCAGCGCCTTCGCAGGCGATGCAGCTGATTGAGACACCAGACGCCAAAACCATTGCAGAACTGGTTGAACAGTTCAGCGTGCCAGTGGAAAAAACCGTGAAGACGCTGATTGTCAAAGGCGCCGAAGAGAGTGGTCATGCGCTGGTTGCTCTGCTGGTTCGCGGCGATCATCAGCTTAACGAAATCAAAGCGGAGAAGTCGGCTATCGTCGCGTCACCGCTGGTGTTCGCCACCGAAGAAGAGATCCGCGCCGCCGTGGGTGCCGGCCCTGGCTCAATCGGCCCCGTTGGCCTGCAGATGCCGATCATCGCTGACCGTACCGTCGCGAAGATGAGCGATTTCAGCGCCGGTGCTAACGTCGACGGTAAGCACTACTTCGGCATTAACTGGGAGCGCGATCTGCCGCTGGCCAGCGTGGCCGATATCCGTAACGTGGTTGAAGGCGATTTGAGCCCGGACGGCAAAGGCACGCTGCAGATTAAACGCGGCATCGAAGTGGGTCACATTTTCCAGCTCGGCACCAAATATTCCGACGCGCTGAAAGCGTCTGTGCAGGGCGAAGATGGCCGTAACCAGGTGATGAGCATGGGCTGCTACGGTATCGGCATCACCCGCGTTGTCGCGGCTGCGATTGAGCAGAACCACGACGAGCGCGGCATCATCTGGCCGGACGCGCTGGCACCTTTCGAAGTCGCCATTCTGCCGATGAATATGCAGAAATCATTCCGCGTGAAAGAGCTGGCGGAAGAGCTGTATGCCACCCTGCGCGCTAAAGGTGTTGAGGTGATTCTGGATGACCGTAAAGAGCGTCCTGGCGTGATGTTCGCAGATATGGAACTAATCGGTGTGCCACACACCATCGTCATCGGCGATCGCAATCTCGATAACCAGGAGATTGAGTATAAATCACGCCGTGGCGGTGAGAAGCAGATGATTAAGCAGGATGAGATCGTTGCGTTCCTGCTGAAAGCACTGAATAAGTAAGACGCTGGTGTTACTCAGGGGCCCCGCTTGCGGGGCCTCTTACTTCAGGGCACTGACCTGACTGCTATGAGTCAGGCGTCATTCAGTGACGTGTCGATCGTCCCCCGTTCCCTCAGCAGTCGCGCGCGCTTCGCCGCAACTATTGTCAGCATCGCCCCATCTGCGGGGCGTTTTTTATTGCACTTTGCCACGCATCGCTTTGGTCGTGCTGCGACGCGCTTTGCCTTCCAGACGCCGCTCTTTCGACGCGCGGGTCGGCCGCGTGGCGCGACGCGCTTTTTCGACCGTGCTCAGTTCGCGGATCAGATTGACCAGACGCTGCAGCGCCGCTTCGCGATTCATCTCCTGACTGCGGTACTCCTGCGCCTTGATCACCACCACCCCCTCACCGGTAATCAGATGATGGCTGGCAGAGAGCAGCCGCTCTTTATAGAAAGCGGGCAGCGAAGAGGCAGCAATGTCAAAACGCAGATGGATAGCCGTGCTGGCTTTATTAACATGTTGTCCACCCGCGCCCTGAGCGCGTATCGCGGTCAGCTCAATTTCACTGTCCGGGATCTCAACCAGACGGGACAGCATAACCATCACTCCCCTCCCCACTGCTTCATAACGTTGACCTCTGATAACCTGTTCATCAACTTAACCTTTTGTGCTTCCACGCTTTCCGCATGAATCCGCGGAATCTGTCACTTTAGCAGTGATTCGCACACGCTTCCTGCTTTACACGGGCTGATTTCCTCTGAATGGCTATGGTATAGTCGCCAGTTAACCAGGGTATATACACTCTGATGAGGAGGGCCATGTGCACAATTATTGTGAGTTAGTTCGCCGGAAATATGCCGAAATCGGCAGCGGGGATTTAGGTTACATACCGGATGCGATTGGCTGCGCATTAAAGGCGCTTAATGATATTGCCGCAAATAGTGAACTAAACTCTTCTGTCAGGGAACAGGCGGCCTGGGCCGCTGCTAACTTATTGGTGAGCGACTATGTTGATAAATGAAGCGTACCAACCCATCAATTGCGATGATTACGATAACCTGGAACTCGCCTGTCAGAACCACTGGATGCTGTCGCTGGAAATGAAAGATGGTGAGCAGCTCAGGGCGAAGGCCAGAGAGATCTTTTCACGCAAAAACGTTGAATATCTCTCTATCGATCTGGCCAGTGAGCATCGTGATTTGCGTCTCGACCATATCGCCAGCTTCACCCACCCCGAGCTGGGTACGGTGGTTGTCAGCGCAGAGTAATTCACGCTTTCCGGGCGGGACGTTCCCGCCCCTGTTACACTCAGGGCTGCAACGAACTGTAATACGCCGCCAGATCTGCCATGTCGCTGTCACTTAATCCCGTCACAAACGCTTTCATCACCTCAGCCTGACCGCCACTGCGCTCGCCCTTTTTATAAGCCTGCAGCGCCAGTTCCAGATACGCGGCATTCTGCCCGGCCAGATTCGGATAGATGGGCGCCGCAGCTTTTCCCGTTGCGCCATGACAGGCTATGCAACTGCCCGCTTTCTCTGTGCCACGCTGAGCGTCACCCGCTGCCCACACTGGCAAGGCGATGGCGATCAGAGAGACGATAAGCCACTGTTTCATTCTTCTGTTCCTGTAACGGATGCCCGATCCCACACGACCTGCCAGCCCGGTGCATCGATAGCGGCGCCATCCCGAGTAACGAAGAGGCCTGGGGCGGAGACCAGCGTCTGGTTGTAAAAAATTAACGGCAGCCGTTCCCGCTGCCACGGCGGTATCTGTAACGCCTGCCACACTTTTTTCATCTCCCTGCCGCCATTGCGCCCCACCAGATGGACGCGGCCCTGCGCATGAAACCGCACGCTGACCTGCTCATCCGGACGCGGATAGCGCAACGGGTTTGTCGCCTGGCTGGCGCGCAGCACACCGAGCTGCTGCGGTAGCGTCAGCGGCTGGCTGAGATCGGGCCATGTCAGCACGCGATCGCGCAGTGACGCCTGCAACGGCAGCCAGTAAAGCTGCTGTCGGTAACGCCGCACTTCAGCCTGACCCAGTCGCAACCGCGGCTGCGCATCTTCCCGGCTCTTCATCACTTCTTCCTGAAGACGTTTCAGCGCATCGCGGGACGGCATTATCCCGCCCTGCCCGGCGATCCAGCGGCGTAGTAACGCATTCGCCCGCGGCTCACTCATGCGCAGCAGCGGCGTAAAAAAGAGACTGCCGTCAGGCTGGATCAGCCCGGAAAGTGCTTCAGCCAGCAGCTCATCCAGTAACTGCTCCTGCTCGCTGCATAACGCCGCACTGCGGGCAGCGGCATCGGCAAAATGCGGCCAGCGCTGATGGAGTGCAGGCAGCAGTTGCTGCCGCAGGAAGTTACGGTCATAGCGGAGATCCTGATTACTCTCATCTTCAATCCAGACCAGCTGATGCCGGTCGGCGTAAGCTTCAAGCGCCTGTCGCGACTGATTCAATAGCGGACGGATCAGCGGATGGGCACCCAGCATGCGCACCGCGGGCATCGCCGCCAGCCCGGCCGGCCCGCTGCCACGTTTCAGCGCCAGCAGGAAAGTCTCACACTGGTCGTCGAGATGCTGTGCGGTGAGTAACAGCTCGCCTGGCCGCAGGGCCGCAGTGAGTGCCCGATAGCGCGCCGTACGGGCCGCCGCTTCGATGCCACTGTCGCGACCATCCACGCTGACGCGCAGGACCTCACACGGCAGCTGCCACTGTGCACATAGCGCCTGGCAGTGTGCCGCCCATTGGTCTGCATTCGGGCTTAGCCCATGATGTACGTGCAGTGCCCGCAGAGACGACTCGGGATGCTGCTGCTGCCAGGCGCGAAGCTGATGCAGCAGCACGGTGGAGTCGAGTCCACCGCTGAACGCGACCACCAGCGTGGCATCGGATGGCAACAGGGCATCAAAAGCAGGAGCAGACATGAGAGAATCCAGATGGTCGGGCCACCGGATGTGGCCCGCTGAGCGCGCTATTTTACGCCTGATAAAGCTCCAGCGGCAAACCGTCCGGATCGGCGAAGAAGGTGCACGCTTTGCCCGTCAGTTCGTCAATGCGGATCGGTTCGCAGATCACCCCTTTGTCGGCCAGAGCCGCCACGGCAGCGGCAACATCCGGCACGGTGAAGGCCAGGTGGCGCAGCCCGCACGCTTCAGGATGCGAGACGCGGGCCGGGGGGTAGGGAAACGAGAACAGCTCAATGGTGTAGCGATCCTGGAGGGCCAGATCGCCCTTCCAGGAGTCGCGCGCCTCACGGTAATATTCGCCCATCAGACGAAACCCCAGCACATCACAATAGAAGGCTTTGCTGCGTGCGTAGTCGGAGGCGATGATGGCGATGTGGTGAACAGCGGTTAACTGCAACATGGTTAATATCCTGATTCGGGCAGGCGATCCGCAGACAGCCTGCCGCTAAGCGTCATCTGACGGTTATTCGGGGGTATTTTTCAGCACACGGACGCGATATTCACCCTCTTCCGTCAGGGTCGCGCCATGAATATCGGTTTCGAAACCCGGATAGTGCCGGCCGATGCTGCACAGCATCAGCAGGAAATCGAGCACCGCGCGGCTTTTTTCGGTGATCATCTCTCCCGGCATCACCAGCGGCACGCCTGGCGGGTAAGGCAGAATCATGTTGGCCGATACCCGGCCCACCAGCTCGCTGAGATCAACCGTTTCGATATTGCCTCTGACCTGCTGCTGGAAGGCCTGGTGAGGCGTCATCTTCATCTCGGGCAGAACATCAAACGCCTGCAGCATCAGGCGTGGCAGATCGTGATGACGGATCAGCTGGTGGATCCCCTGCGCCAGCGTCTGAATCCGCATATTGCGATAGAAATCGGGGTCTTCCGCGTAGAGATCCGGCAGCATGTTTTTAACCCGCAGATTGAGATCGTAGGCGCGCTTGAACTCAGTCAGGCCGCGCAGCACGCTCATCGCTTTGGTTTTATCGATGCCGATGCTGAACAGGAATAGCAGGTTATAGGGGCCGGTTTTCTCCACCACAATACCTCGCTCGTCGAGGAACTTTGCCACCAGCGCCGCCGGGATCCCCTCTTCCGCCATCTCACCCAGCTCGCTCATACCTGGCGTCAGGATCGTCACCTTGATCGGATCAAGGTACATGTGATCGCGATCGGCCTGCGTGAAGCCGTGCCACGCCTCTTCACCCGGCTGGATCGGCCAGCACTGCGCTTCATCGATCGCTTCCGGCTGCCAGATATCGAAGAACCAGCTGTCGGACTCTTCCCGCAGGCGCTGGATCTCACGACGGAAGTGCAGTGCCCGCTCGACTGAGCGATTGATCAGTCGCTTACCGGGATTACCACGCAGCATTGCGGCGGCCGTTTCAATCGACGAGACGATGGCGTAATTGGGCGAGGTGGTGGTGTGCATCATATAGGCTTCGTTAAAGGTCTGTTCGTCGTAGTCGCCTTTAATATGAATCAATGAAGCCTGCGAAAACGCGGCCAGCAGTTTATGAGTCGACTGCGTTTCATAGATCACCTTGCCCGGAATACGCTCGCCGCTCATACCGCTTTTGCCGGTATAGATGGGATGGAAATTAGTGTAAGGCACCCAGGCCGAATCGAAATGAATCGACGGCACATCGAGCGTCTCTTTGATGTACTGCGTGTTATAGAGCAGCCCGTCATAGGTGGAGTTGGTGATCACCGCATGCACCGGCCAGCTGGCGCGGTCAATAGCGGCCACTTTTTCTGCAATGCTCTCGCGGGTGAACTCCTGTTTCGGGATGCCGCCCAGGATCCCCAGCGCATTACGGGTTGGCTTCAGCCAGACAGGGATCAGATCGCTCATCATCAGCAGATGAGTCAGCGACTTGTGGCAGTTGCGGTCGATCAGCACCGTGCTGCCGGCAGAGGCGGCATACATCCCGACGATCTTATTCGACGTGGAGGTGCCGTTGGTCACCATATAGCTCTGTTCGGCACCAAAGGTGCGGGCGATATACTCTTCGGCTTCCAGATGCGGGCCGGTGTGATCCAGCAGAGACCCCAGCTCGGTGACGGAAATGGAGATGTCGGACTTCAGCGTGTTTGCCCCAAAGAAATCGTAGAACAGACAGCCAACCGGGCTCTTCTGAAAGGCCGTGCCCGCCATGTGTCCCGGCGTACAGAAGGTATATTTCCCCTCCTTCACATAGGTGAACAGCGCCCGGGTCAGCGGTGGCGTAATGTGTTCGATGTAATCATCCGTGTACTGGCGGATATGCAGCGCGATATCGTCGGCGGCATTCAGCGCATACTCGAAGAAGTGCAGCGGCATGCGGATCTCATTGATACTGATGTCCATCTGCGAGTGGGTGTTGATAAATGCGTAGAGTGGCAGGTATTCGTTGAGCTGATTGATCTCGCCGCACAGTTCCGGACTGTTGTGCGCATCCCAGTCGAAGATGACGCCACTGATACGCGGATTGTGCTCGATCAGTTTCAGCAGGTCGTCACTGTTTCTGGGGTAAAGCAGCTGGAAGCCTTGCAGATTTAACGCCGCGTCGAGTTCGCGTAACGGTTCATCTTTATAAAACACGCCGTGCGCGCCCATGATCGCCAGAATATTCAAAGCCCTCTCCCTGATTGTGATGGAACCGATCAAGCATAACCGCTAACCCACGGAAGGTGTAGCCACGGGACGATCGGATGGCGCTGAAAAAGGTGGAGCGGGCGTGGAGGCAAACCAGAGGAATAAAAAAAGCGGACCGGAGTCCGCTTTCAGGGAGAAGGATGAATCAGGCGTAGCCGTAGCTCATCAGGCGCTGATAACGGCGATCCAGCAGCTCTTCTGTGCTGAGTTCGTCGAGCTCGGCCAGATCTGCCAGCAGCTGCTGTTTCAGCGACTGCGCCATATCGATCGGACGACGATGCGCACCACCCAGCGGCTCAGGAATGACGGCGTCAATCAGCTTCAGTTCCTTCAGACGGTTGGCGGTGATACCCATCGCTTCTGCGGCCAGCGGGGCTTTATCCGCGCTCTTCCACAGAATGGAGGCACAGCCTTCCGGCGAGATAACGGAATAGGTGCTGTACTGCAGCATATTCACTTTATCGCCCACGCCGATTGCCAGCGCACCACCTGAACCGCCCTCACCGATGACCGTACAGATCACCGGCACTTTCAGGCCAGACATTTCACGCAGGTTACGGGCAATCGCTTCAGACTGTCCGCGCTCTTCCGCACCCACGCCCGGATAGGCGCCAGGCGTGTCGATGAAGGTGATGATCGGCATCTTAAAACGCTCAGCCATCTCCATCAGGCGCAGGGCTTTGCGATAGCCTTCCGGTGCAGGCATGCCAAAGTTGCGGCGAATTTTCTCTTTGGTTTCGCGCCCTTTCTGGTGGCCGATGATCATCACCGGACGGCCATCAAGACGCGCAATGCCGCCCACAATCGCTTTGTCATCCGCATAAGCGCGGTCGCCCGCCAGCTCATCGAAATCGTCAAACGCATTGCGAACGTAGTCAAAGGTATAAGGACGCAGAGGATGGCGCGCCAGTTGCGCGATTTGCCATGCGCCTAAATCGGCGAAGATTTTACGGGTCAGCTCAACGCTTTTCTCGCGCAGACGCTGAACTTCTTCATCCAGATTAACGTGTTTATCATCCTGACGACCAATTGACGTCAGCGAATCGATCTTCGCTTCCAGTTCTGCAATTGGCTGTTCAAAATCCAGGTAATTAAGACTCATAATGTTCCTGTTCTAGTCAAACTCCAGTTCCACCTGCTCCGATCCAATCAGCGAGCGCAGATCGTTAAGTAAACGATCGCTGGGCGAAATTCGCCACGCTGCACCAAAGCGCAGCTTCGCTCGCGCGTCGGCTCTCTGATAATAGAGATGCACCGGAATAGTCCCTGATCGATGAGGTTCCAGGGACTGACGGAGTCGGTTTAATAGCTGGTCATCAATTTGCCTGTCCGTCAGCGAGATAGCAAGTCCGCGCGCGTATTTTTCGCGAGCTTCGTCGATGTCCATGACTTCACGGGCGGTCATTTTAAGGCCACCACTGAAGTCATCAAAGCTGACCTGTCCGCTGACGATCAGGATTCGGTCTTTCTCCAGCAGCTGCTGGTATTTATCTAACGCATCGGTAAATAACATCACCTCCAGACGACCGGAACGGTCATCCAGAGTACAGATACCAATTCGGTTGCCGCGTTTGGTCACCATTACCCGCGCCGCGATCACCAGACCGGCCGCCACGGTAATCTTACCCCGATCGGTAGGATGCATATCTTTCAGTCGCACCCCGCCAACATAACGCTCAATTTCTTTCAGATACTGGTTGATCGGGTGGCCGGTCAGATAGAGCCCCAGCGTTTCCCGTTCACCATCCAGCTGCACCTGCTCGGGCCACGGCGTCACGCTGGCGTAGGATTTCTCAATCTGCTCCGGCTCTTCGGCCAGTACGCCAAACATATCTGCCTGACCGATCGCTTCCGCTTTCGCGTGCTGATCGGCCGCCTTCAGCGCGTCGCCGAGCGAACTCATTAGCGCCGCGCGGTGCGGTCCGAGGCGGTCAAAAGCCCCGGACATAATCAGTTTTTCCATCACCCGGCGGTTAATCTTTTTGGTGTCGGTGCGGGCGCAGAGATCAAACAGCTCCCGGAAGTAACCGCCTTCATTTCGTGCGTCGATAATCGCTTCGATCGGGCCTTCACCCACGCCTTTAATCGCGCCGATGCCGTAAACGATTTCGCCCGCGTCGTTGACATGGAAAGGATAAAGGCCGGAGTTGATATCGGGCGGCAGGACTTTCAGTCCCATACGCCAGCACTCATCCACCAGCCCTACCACTTTCTCGGTGTTGTCCATATCCGCGGTCATCACGGCGGCCATAAATTCAGCCGGATAGTGCGCCTTCAGCCACAACGTCTGATAGGAGACCAGAGCGTAAGCCGCAGAGTGTGACTTGTTAAAGCCGTAGCCTGCAAATTTTTCTACCAGATCGAAGATCTTCATCGACAGCTCGCCGTCGATGCCCATGCTTTCGGCACCGTCGCGGAACACCGATCGCTGCTTGGCCATCTCCTCAGGTTTCTTTTTACCCATGGCGCGACGCAGCATATCTGCGCCGCCCAGGGTATACCCGGAGAGCACCTGCGCAATCTGCATCACCTGTTCCTGATAGAGGATGATGCCGTAGGTGGGTTCCAGAACTGGTTTCAGGCTTTCATGCTGCCACTGGATATCGGGATAAGAGATTGCTTCCCGGCCATGCTTACGGTCGATGAAGTTATCTACCATGCCGGACTGCAGCGGGCCCGGACGGAATAGCGCCACCAGTGCGATCATATCTTCGAAGCAGTCGGGCTTCAGACGTTTGATCAGATCCTTCATGCCGCGTGATTCAAGCTGGAATACCGCCGTGGTTTCCGAGCGCTGCAGCATATCGAAGCTTTTCTTATCATCCAGTGGGATAGAGGCGATGTCGATCGGCTCCAGCCCCTGCTTTTCCCGGCGCGGGTTAATCATCTTCAGCGCCCAGTCGATGATAGTCAGCGTGCGCAGTCCCAGGAAGTCGAACTTCACCAGGCCGGCATATTCCACATCGTTTTTATCGAACTGCGTGACCGGGAACTGGCCGTGCTCATCGCAGTAGAGCGGCGCAAAATCAGTAATCTTTGTGGGCGCAATCACCACGCCGCCCGCATGTTTACCGGCGTTACGCGTCACCCCTTCCAGCTTACGCGCCATGTCGATCAGCGCCTTCACCTCTTCGTCTGCGTCATACATCGCAGGCAGCTGCGGTTCCGCAATAAAGGCTTTTTCCAGCGTCATGCCGGGATCGGGCGGGATCAGTTTTGAGATGCGATCCACAAAGCCGTAGGGGTGCCCCAGCACGCGGCCGACGTCGCGGATAACTGCTTTCGCCGCCATGGTGCCGAAGGTGATAATCTGAGAAACCGCTTCGCGGCCATACATATCGGCGACGTGCTCAATGACCTGGTCGCGCTTCTCCATACAGAAGTCGACGTCGAAGTCGGGCATCGACACACGTTCCGGGTTCAGGAAACGTTCGAACAGCAGATCAAATTCCAGCGGATCGATATCGGTGATTTTCAGCGCATAGGCCACCAGCGAACCGGCACCAGAACCACGACCCGGCCCGACCGGCACGCCGTTATCCTTCGACCACTGGATAAACTCCATCACGATCAGGAAGTAGCCGGGGAACCCCATCTGGTTGATAACGTTAAGCTCAACCTCCAGACGTTCGTCATATTCAGGACGTTTTGCCGCACGCACCTCTTCATCCGGGAACAGAAATACCAGACGCTCTTCCAGCCCCTCGCGGGATTTCACCACCAGATAATCTTCAGTCGTCATGTCGCCGGTCGGGAACTGCGGCAGGAAATACTCGCCCAGCCGGACCGTTACATTACAACGCTTAGCAATCTCTACGCTGTTTTCCAGCGCCTCCGGGATGTCTGAGAAAAGCTCGCACATCTCCGCTTCGCTGCGCATATATTGCTGAGGACTGTAGTTGCGCGGACGTTTAGGATCGTCCAGCGTATAGCCGTCATGGATAGCGACACGGATCTCATGCGCATCAAAATCTTCGGCGTTGATAAAGCAGACTTCGTTGGTGGCAACCACCGGCACGCCTTCAGCAATCGCCAGCTCGACAGCCGCGTGCAGATAACTCTCTTCGTCCTGACGGCCGGTGCGGATCAGTTCCAGGTAGTAGCGATCGGGAAAATGCTGCTGATAAAACGACAGGCACTGAGAAACCAGCGCGCTGTTGCCCCGCAGCAGGCTGCGGCCCACATCGCCACGCCGGCCACCTGACAGCAGAATTAGCCCTTCCTGTAACTCAATCAGCCAGTCGCGATCGATGACCGGCCCGTCCACGCCGTAGCCACGCTGATAGGCGCGGGAGATTAGCAGTGTCAGATTCTGATAACCGGTATTGTTCGCCGCCAGCACGGTAAGCTGGGTAAGTTCGTCTCCCATCAGCTCGCTGGCCACGTTGAAGTCAGCACCGATAACCGGTTTTATCCCTGCGCCGTGTGCGCCACCGTAAAATTTTACCAGGCCACACAGGTTGGTGAAGTCAGTAATGGCGATAGCGGGCATGCCGAGTGCAGCCGCCTTCTTGATCAGCGGCCCGGTTTTCGCCAGGCCATCAATCATCGAATAGTCACTGTGGACACGCAGATGTATAAAACGGGGTTCAGCCATATCAGTTTCCGGTTAAAACAGTGTCAGGCTATTACAGCGTCAGGGGCTGGCGCGCAGCCAGGACTTCAGCATCGAGCAGCGCATTGCGAACGGGCGCAAAGCTGCGACGGTGATGCGGTGTGGCACCATGCTGCGTCAGTTTTTCCATGTGCAGCGCGGTCGGATAACCTTTGTGCTGCGCAAAACCATACTCTGGAAACAGCCGATCCAGCTCGGCCATTTCGCGGTCGCGCGACACTTTGGCGATGATCGACGCCGCACTGATTTCGGCAACCAGACTATCCCCTTTCACCACCGCCTGGGAAGGCATCGGCAGTGCCGGGCAGCGATTACCATCAATCAGCACATAGTCGGGCTGGATGTGCAGACCTGCCACGGCGCGCTGCATCGCCAGCATAGTGGCGTGCAGAATATTGAGCTGGTCGATCTCTTCAGGCTCTGCACGTCCCAGACTCCAGGCCAGTGCTTTCTCTTTGATCTCGTCATACAGCGCCAGGCGGCGCTTTTCCGACAGTTTCTTCGAGTCGGCCAGGCCGGCAATCGGATTAGCCGGATCGAGGATGACAGCAGCGGTGACTACCGCACCGACCAGCGGCCCGCGCCCCACTTCGTCCACACCCGCAATCAGGCTGGCGACAGGGTAGATAAAATCAGGCATTCACCAGCTCCAGTACCGCATCCGCTGCCTGCTCATCGGCGTTCCAGCGGATCTGTTGATGTAATTCATGAAACGTCTGCAGCAGCGTTTCGCGTTCAGGCCCGGCATGCAGCAGCGGATCTAACGCAACGGCCAGCGCTTCGGGCTGACACGCATCCTGCAGTAACTCTTTGACCAGCTCACGCCCAGCCAGCAGATTTGGCAGCGAGACATAAGGCGTTTTGACCAGCCGTTTGGCCAGCCAGAACGTGGCAGGCTTCATGCGATATCCCACCACCATTGGACATTTTGCCAGCATGCACTCCAGAGCGGCAGTACCGGAAGCCAGCAATGCGGCATCGCTCGCGATCATCGCCTCCCGGCCCTGTCCATCCAGCAGATGCATCGGCAGCTCCGGTGCCGTTTCGGCCTTAATCTTCTCAAACTGTTCACGGCGACGGGCATTCACCAGCGGCACCACGATTTCCAGCGCCGGATAGTGACGACGCAGCAGGCGGGCCGTTTTCAGGAAGTCTGCGCTGAGCATCTCTACCTCTGCGCCGCGACTGCCCGGCAGCAGGGCCAGACAGAGCGCGTCATCGGCAATTCCCAGATGACGCCGGGCGGCCAGCTTATCGGGCTGCAGCGGCATGGCATCCGCCATCGTATGGCCGATAAAGCGGCAGGGAACGTTGAAGCGATCGTAAAAAGCTTTTTCAAACGGCAGGAAGGCCAGCACCAGATCGGTGTTGCGGCCTATCTTAAAGACGCGCTTTTGCCGCCATGCCCAGACAGAAGGACTGACATAGTGGATGGTGCGGATACCCGCGCGTTTGAGATTGCCTTCCAGCGTGATATTAAAATCCGGCGCATCAATGCCGACAAAGACATCGGGCCGCAGGGCGGTGAAACGTTGCGTCAGATCGCGGCGAATTTTCAGCAGGCGTCGCAGACGGCCCAGCACCTCGACAATCCCCATCACCGCCAGCTCTTCCATCTCATACCAGGCTTCACACCCTTCCGCCTGCATCAACGGTCCCGCCACACCCACGAAGCGAGCATCCGGATGACGGGCTTTCAGAGCACGGATCAGACCGGCACCAAGAATATCGCCGGAGGTTTCTCCGGCGACCAGGGCAATCGTTAACGGACGCGCTGACATGGATTAACGGATTAATCCACGGGTAGAACGGCTGAAGAAGTCGTAGAAAGGTTGCACTTCGCTGTGCTGCTGTGCGATAGCTTCGATCTCTGGCTTCACTTCCTCCAGTGTTCTGCCGCTGCGGTAGAGCAGCTTGTAGGCGTTGCGGATGGCGTGCAGCGACTCTTTGCTGAAGCCACGGCGCTTGAGACCTTCGATATTGATCCCGAACGGCGTCGCGTGATTGCCCTGTGCAATCACATAAGGAGGGACATCCTGTGCCACGCCGGAGCAGCCGCCAACCATCACATGCGCACCGATGGTGCACCACTGATGGACCGCTGTCATGCCGCCAATAATGGCGAAATCATCGACCGTGACGTGACCACCCAGAGTGGCGTTGTTGGCGAAGATGCAGCGGTTGCCAATCACGCAGTCATGCGCGATATGAACGTTTACCATCAGCAGATTATCGCTGCCCACCGTGGTGACATGGCCACCCTGGGTAGTGCCACGGTGAATCGTCACGCTTTCACGGATGCGGTTGCGATCGCCGATCTCAACCCGTGTTGGCTCACCGGCATATTTCAGATCCTGATTCACTTCCCCGATTGAGGCGAACTGATAGATCTGGTTATCTTTACCGATACGCGTGTGGCCGTTCACCACAACGTGTGACTTCAGTACCGTTCCTTCACCGATCTCAACATTCGCGCCAATAAAGCAAAACGGGCCAATGTGAACACGGGCGCCAATGATAGCGCCCTCTTCGATAACAGAACTGGGATGGATAGTGGCGGTTGGATCAATCACGAATTATGCCTCCCGGCTGCGGGCACACATCATGGTCGCTTCACAAACGATTTTACCATCGACAGTCGCCACGCCTTTAAAGCGGGTCAGACCACGGCGGGTTTTCTCGAAAGTCACTTCCATGATCATTTGGTCGCCTGGTACGACAGGGCGTTTGAAACGGGCATTGTCGATACCGGCAAAGTAGTAGAGTTCGCCTGGCTCCAGTTTACCCACGCTTTTAAACGCCAGAATTCCGGTAGCCTGCGCCATCGCTTCCAGGATCAGAACGCCAGGAAAAATCGGTTTACCAGGGAAATGCCCCTGGAAAAACGGTTCATTAACAGAAACGTTCTTCACTGCACGCAGGTATTTGTGCTCTTCAAATTCAAGCACACGGTCTACCAGCAGAAACGGATAGCGGTGCGGCAGCAGCTCTAAAATCTCTTCAATTTTCAGAGTATGAGTTTCAGTAGTCAAAATACTCTTCCTGTCCTAAAAATCTGATGACATCAATAACACGGCCTGCACAGATCAAGTGATCTTCCGCAGGCCGCAAATAGGTTCTGTGGCGCCGGGCTTCCCTGCTTAACATTTTTGTTATGAAAGCCGGTCAGTTTGGGGATGGCGGTTAGTCGTCTTTGCCGACCTTGCGCTCGATGGCTTTTAAGCGTTTGCTCATGTCATCGATGTTCATCACCAGCGCTGCAGTTTTGCGCCAGGTTTTGTTGGGTTGCAGCGGAATGCCGGATGAATAAACACCTGGCTCTGTGATAGGACGCATGACCATGCCCATACCGGTCACCGTTACTTTGTCACAGATTTCCATGTGGCCGTTAATGACGCTGGCACCGCCAATCATACAGTAACGCCCAATCTTCAGACTACCCGCCATGATCACACCGCCTGCAACGGCTGTATTGTCGCCAATAACTACGTTGTGGGCGATCTGGCACTGGTTGTCTATGATAACACCATTGCCGATCAGAGTGTTATCCAGCGCACCGCGATCGATGGTTGTACAGGCACCTATTTCCACGCGATCGCCGATAATCACCGCGCCTAACTGCGGGATTTTCACCCAGTTACCGCGATCGTTGGCGTAACCAAAACCATCAGAACCGATGACCGTGCCTGACTGAATCAGACAATCCTGACCGATGACAATCTCGTGATACACAGAAACGTTGGCCCATAGACGGGTTCCGCTGCCGATACGGGTTTTTTTGCCGATAAAGCATCCTGCACCAATTACCACGTTATCGCCCAGCTCCACATCCGCTTCAATCACGGCGTTTGCGCCAATCGCGACATTGCTGCCGAGACGGGCCGAAGGGTCAATCACCGCGCTGGGCGCAATGTTCTGCGCAGGCTGAGGGGTAGTGTCGAGTATCTGTGCCATACGCGCGTAGGTCAGGTAGGGATTTTTCACTACCAGCGCCGCGGTATTACACCACTCCAGATCCGCTTCCGTCAGCACCACGGCTGAGGCCTTAATCAGGGCGAGTTGCTCGCGGTAACGGCTGTTTGCAAGAAAAGTGATTTGACCAGTTGTGGCGGATTGCATAGAAGCAATGCCGGAGATGGCGATATCGCCATCTCCGTGCAATTCTGCATCCAACTGCTGGGCTAAATCAGCCAGTCGAATAGATGACATGAATTATTTAACCTGTTTCAGCACGTCAGCCGTGATGTCTTTTGCGTTTGATGCATAAGCCACCGCGTTCGCGTCGATGACGACGTCATAGCCATCGCTGTCCGCGACTTTCTTCACGGCGTCCTGAATACGGCTCAGCAGCTTGTTACGCTCTTCCATCTGACGGCGACGGTTATCCTGCTCAAACGCCTGTGCTTTCGAAGAGAAGGCTTCACGCTGTGACATGACGTCTTTCTCCATGCGGCTGCGCTCGCTGGCCTTCATGGTCGAACCGTCACGCTGCAGACGCTGCATTTTGGTTTGCAGATCGCGTTCCTGGCTCTGCAGCTCAGTTGCACGGCCTTTGAACTCGTTTTCCAGCTGTTTAGCAACAGTCGCTCGTTGCGGTAACTGTTGGAAAATGCTGGACACGTTTACCACTGCAATTTTGTCAGCAGCCTGAACACCAGCGGAAACCGCTAAAGCAAGACCCAGACCTGCGGCACACAACAACTTTTTCACTATAAACTCCTTACCATCAACGTTTGTGTCAGCGACACAGTGTTTGCACCGGAACAGCAGCGGGTGCTGTCCGGCAGCAAGACTTCAGCTTGCATCCATGCTCAGAACATTACCAGGTTTTACCAATGTTAAACTGGAACTGCTCTGATTTGTCTCCCTCGACTTTCTTCATCGGCTGGGCATAAGAGAATACCAGCGGGCCAAGCGGTGACATCCACTGCAGCGCTACACCGCTTGAAACGCGGATGTTGTTTGGATCGCTATAGTCAGGAATGCCCGCAGCACGCGTTTTGTCGGTATTTTCCCAATGGGTATCCCACGCGGTACCGGCGTCGACAAACACCGACGTACGTACCGAGTTAGCATACTTTTCGCTCAGGAACGGCGTTGGCGTAATCAGCTCAAGGCTGGCGATCGCCATCGCGTTACCCCCGACCGCATCGTCAGACTTACAGACGCCATCTGGATCGGCAATCCGGCAGTTAGACGAGTTGTTATTGTAGTAAGCGGCTTTCGGACCAATGGTGTTGGACTGGAAGCCACGTACGGTGCTTGAACCACCGGCGTAGAAGTTCTCATAGAACGGCATCTCTTTGCCGCCAAGTCCATCGCCATAGCCCACGCGGCCACGGCCCAGCAGCACCCAGGTATGATCCTGGTTAATCGGCATATATTGCTGGGTATCCAGCGTCGCCTTATAGAAGCTGTTATCTGAGCCTGGAATCGTCACCTTACCGTTCAGGTTGGTGCGGTTACCCGACGTCGGGAAGAAGCCGCGGTCCAGGGTGTTGTACGTCCAGCCATAGTTAAAGGTGAAGTCATCCGCAGAGAACTCACCTTTGTCGTTAAGCTGCTGCGGCTTGCCAACCGAGTCGAGATAACGCCACATCGCTACCTGCGGCTGCATGTTGGAGAGGTCGTTATGGACATAGCCCAGACCGACACGCAGGGTGTTGTTTTCGTTAACCGGGAAGCCGAGCGTACCATCCAGACCATAACTTTTGTTGGTATAGTCAGAGAGGTCCGCGTTGTCCGCTTTAAAGTCGTTGTAGAACAGACGACCACCCAGACTGACACCGTCAACAGTGAAGTACGGATCGGTCAGCGAGAATTCCGCATAGGTCTGGTAGTCATTTTTGGTGCCGCTGATACCGACGGTATTACCGGTGCCCAGCCAGTTATCCTGCGTTACCCCGACCTGGAAGCTCACGCCACTTTCGGTGCCGTAGCCGACGCCGAAGTTAAAGGTCCCGGTGTTGCGCTCTTTAACCTTATAAACCACATCCACCTGGTCCGGTGAGCCCGGTACGCGCTGGGTATCCACATCCACGGTTTCGAAGTAACCGGTGCGGTTCAGACGCTCTTTACCCTGCTCAACCAGGTCGCTACCCAGCCACGCGCCTTCCATCTGGCGCATCTCACGACGTAACACCGAATCTTTCGAGGTGTCGTTGCCTTCGAAGCGGACGTTGCGCACGTAGTAGCGGTTACCCGCATCCACATTGATATGCAGTTTTACGGTCTTATCAGCGTCGTTGATTTCTGGCTGTGTCGCCACGCGCGGATAGGCATAGCCATAGCGGCCCAGCAGTTTCTTGATGTCATCTTCCATCTTCGTCACTTTGGCGCCGTTATAAAGCTCGCCTGACGGAATCTTGGTCAGATGTTCAATTTCTGCTGAGTGGCCCGCCATGCTGCCATTGACGATCACGCCCGCAATTTTATACTGGTCGCCTTCGGTGATGTTCACCGTGATGTAGATGCCTTTTTTATCGGGCGTCAGGCTGACCTGAGTAGAATCGATGTTGAAGCGTGCATAACCGCGATCCAGGTAGAAGCTGCGCAGGGTTTCGAGGTCGCCCGCCAGTTTCTGTTTCTGGTATTTGCGGTCACCCACCACGTTCCACCACGGCACTTCATCGCGCAGCTGGAAGCGGGAGATCAGCTCGTCGGAGCTAAAGGCTTTGTTACCAACGATGTTGATCTGCTGAATTTTGGCAGAGACACCTTCGGTAAAGACCAGCTTCAGGTCGACACGGTTACGTGGCAGCGGCGTAACCACGGCTTTCACGTTAGCGGTGTATTTCCCGACGCTGTAATAGAAATCCTCAAGGCCTTTCTCGATAGAAGAGATGGTGGTGCGGTCCAGCGCTTCGCCGACACGCACACCAGAGGCTTCCAGATTCTGTTTGAGCTGGTCCTCTTTCACCGCTTTGTTACCGCTGAAGGTAATGCTGGCAATGGTAGGACGTTCTTTGACCTGGACAATTAGTGTTGTACCGTCTCGCAGGACCTGAACATCCTCAAAGTTGCCAGTAGCAAACAGCGAGCGAATGGTGTTTCTGACATCATCGTCATTCACCGTATCGCCAACCCGTACTGGCATACTCAGCAGAGCCGCGCCGACGGCGACTCGCTGCAGCCCTTCGAAATGAATATCCTTCACCACGAAATCGTCTGCACCGTAAACGGTGGCGCTGCTAAACAGCAGCGACGCTATGAGCAACTTTTTCATCGCCATCGTTGTTATGCGTTTTCCTAACACATCCCTCGAATGTTCGCGTTCCAGCGGTTACAAACGTGAGAAATCATTGAAAAGTGCAAGCCCCATTAACAGCACCAGCAGAATTGAGCCGATGCGATAACTAAAGTCCTGAACTCGCTCGGACACCGGTCCACCTTTGATCTTTTCGATCGCCAGGAAGAGCAGATGACCACCATCTAAAACCGGCAGAGGGAACAAGTTGATGATGCCCAGGTTGACGCTAATCAGCGCCAGGAACATCAGGTAATAAATCAACCCGTACTCCGCTGACAACCCTGCGCCCTGTGCAATTGAAATTGGCCCGCTCAGGTTGTTCAGCTTCACATCGCCGGTTATTAACTTGCCCAGCATGGACACGGTGAGCTTCATCAGCTGCCAGGTTTTTACACTGGCTTCGCCGATAGCGGCAAACGCGCCATACTGCCTTACCGTTTTGTACTCTTCTGGCAGCGGGATTACGCGCGGAATGACACCCGCAAATCCCGCTTTACTGCCCGCTTTCGCTTCCGGCGTCATCGTCAGCGCAATCGAGTCACCGCCGCGATCCACCTCAAGTGCCATGCTTTTGCCCGGGTTATCCCGAACCTGGGTCACAAAGGACTGCCACTGCGATAATGGCTGACCATCGACTTTAACGATCCTGTCGCCTGCTTGCAAACCGGCTTCACTGGCTGGCGAATTCGCCTGTACTTCTGCCAGCGTGGTCTCAATCTGCGGACCGCGAGGCTGAATCCCTAACGCAACGACTGGATCCTGCTTATCCGGCTCAAACTGCCAGTTACGCAAATCCAGCTGCTTCTGCTGCGTCGCTTCTTCGCCAAATCGGGCCACGGTCAGCGTGGTACTGCTGTCCCCGATTTTACCGACCAGCGCCATACGCACAGCATCCCAGTCAGGCGTTTCGATACCGTCAACCGCCTTAAGTTCCATGCCGGGCGTAATTTGAGCTTCTGCAGCCACCGAACCGTTTAAAATTTCACCGATTACCGGGCGCACGCCGGGCACGCCGTGAATAAACACAACCCAGTAGGCGAAGATGGCGAAGATGAAGTTCGCGACGGGACCCGCCGCGATGATGGAGGCGCGTTGCCAGACGGTTTTGTTGTTAAAAGCCTGATGACGCAGCTCGGCCGGCACGCTTTCAACGCGTTCATCGAGCATTTTGACGTAGCCGCCGAGCGGAATCAGCGCGATGACATATTCGGTGCCGTGGCGGTCACGGCGCTGCCAGAGCGCCTTGCCGAAGCCTATGGAAAAGCGTTCAACCTTAACGCCACAGCGACGAGCGACCCAGAAGTGGCCAAACTCATGAACCGTAATCAGTACACCCAGCGCAACGATAAAAGCGACGAAACTCCAGAGTATGCTCAACATCTTTTGCCTGTCCTTAGAGAGTGCGGAACACCAGCAGCAGTAAACAGGCAAACACCGGCACCGCCGCAGTCAGGCTATCGATGCGGTCAAGCATGCCACCATGCCCCGGGATCAGGTTGCCGCTGTCCTTAATGCCCGCTTCACGTTTGAACATACTCTCCGTAAGGTCGCCCAGTACCGACGCCAGCGTTGAAATCACCGCACAGACCACCAGCGTACTGGCAGAAACCGTAAGCGGCGCCAGCGAGGCAAACAGCAGCGCAATCAGCGCCGAGCAGACCAGACCACCCAGAAACCCTTCCCAGGTTTTTCCCGGTGAAACCTTCGGCGCCAGCTTGTGTTTGCCGAACATTTTGCCAAACATGTAGGCTCCCGAATCCGCGCCCCACACCAGCAGCAGCACAAACAGCAGCCACCAGGCACCGGCAAAGTGGTCAGTTTCATAGTGATACTGGCGCAGCGCCACCATGCCCCAGAAAAAGGGCACCAGGGTTAATATGCCAAAGAGTAAGCGGAGCGGACGCGAATGGCGCCAGAAAGCCGCAGAAGCGGGATAGGAGAGCACAAGCAGCAGCGCCACAACCCACCACACGAGCGACGCCCAAAGCGATGTCGCAATCTGTGGCAGATGCACGGTGTGTTGATAGGGTGGCAGCGTAAACTGCATCAGTGCCAGCAGCAGGCCACAAAGTACAGCCAGCCAGACGCGCTGCTGGCGTGATGCCATCCCTGCAAACTGCCCCCACTCCCAGGCGGCCAGCATGCAGATAACAATCGTTGTCAGTGCGAAACCTACGGGCGGTAACCAGAACAGTGCAACTATTACCAGCGGAATTAAGATCAACGCGGTAATCAGACGAGACTTCAGCAAAGGTTACCCCCAGATTGCTCAGGCGCCGCCTGGTGCAGCGCCGCCAAAACGACGCTCCCGCAGAGAGAATGCATTCAGTGCACCTTCAAAAACGTGTTCATCGAAATCCGGCCAGAGCACATCGGTAAAATAGAATTCAGCATAGGCAATTTGCCACAGCAGGAAGTTGCTAATCCGATGCTCTCCCCCGGTCCTTATCACTAAATCCACTGGCGCCAGCTCCTGCATACAGAGCTGCGACGTCAGGCTCTCTTCGGTAATCTGATCAGGTCTCAGTAATCCTTCCTGAACCTGTTCAGCCAGTTTTTTCACGCCTTCGATAATATCCCAACGGCCGCCATAGTTGGCAGCAATGTTGAGCGTCAGGCCACTATTATTTGCAGTCAGTGTCTCAGAACGACGAATACGTTCCTGAATACGCGGACTGAAACGGCTGGTATCGCCAATGACACGCAGACGGACATTATGTTTATGCAGGCTTTTAACTTCGCTATCCAGCGCCCAGACAAACAGTTCCATCAACGCGGTGACTTCCTGCGCTGGCCGACTCCAGTTTTCACTGCTGAAGGCGTAAAGCGTCAGGGCTTCGAGATTGTTGCTGACCGCAAAGCTGACGGCACGGCGTACCGATTTAACGCCCGCTCTGTGACCGGAAATCCGCAATTTTCCCTGATTTTTTGCCCAGCGACCGTTGCCATCCATGATGATAGCGACGTGACGCGGGCCGTTTCCCTGCTGGTCATCAGTGTTGTTGTGATTGTTAGACGACATAACGCTTAACCAATTCCTTTCATCAGAAATGCTGTGGTTTCTGAATACATTGCGCCCGATTCAAATCCCGACACGCTCTGAGTGCCGGGCCACACCGAATTCGGTGACAGACCGTGAAACGCGAGCCAGCGACTATACCATTTTCACCTGAAGCGAACAAATGGCCTCATAGCGATCGCTGTCACGACGTAAAACGCGGCAACATTTCTGTTGCCAGCGCGCGCGCGATGCGATCAATTTCGAGGACAGCGTCCACCGAATCCGGTTCCGGACATGCCTGTGCCGCCATCACTGCACTGTTCAGGGCGGCAATGTCGGTGAAGCGGATCTGGTGATTCAGGAAAGCCGCGACGGCAACCTCGTTGGCGGCATTAAGCGTGGTGGTCGCCGCCTGCCCTGCGTCACAGGCATCAATAGCCAGTTTGAGGCAGGGATAGCGGCTGAAATCAGGTTCTGCAAAGGTCAGCGCCGACATGCGGGTAAAATCCAGCGGTGTCACACCAGCATGAATACGCGACGGCCAGGCCATGCTATGAGCAATCGGCGTACGCATATCCGGAGAACCTAACTGAGCCAGCACGCTGCCATCGCAGTATCGCACCATGGAATGAATCACCGACTGGGGGTGAAGGATCACTTCCATCTGCGCTGCGCTGGCATTGAACAACCAACGGGCTTCAATGTACTCGAGACCTTTATTCATCATGGTGGCCGAATCGACAGAGATTTTTCTCCCCATCGACCAGTTCGGATGCGCACAGGCCTGGTCCGGCGACATGGCACTGAGATCCGCTAACGCTGTGTCACGAAAAGGACCACCCGATCCCGTAAGGATAATCGACTCAATGCCATTATCCTGCAGGTCAGCGTAACCTAACTGATGCTGGATGGTAGCGGGTAAACTCTGAAAAATGGCGTTATGCTCGCTGTCGACCGGTAGTAACTGTGCGTGATGATGACGCACCGCCTCCATAAACAAACGGCCGCAGGTGACAAGGGACTCTTTGTTAGCCAGCAGGACTGTTTTGCCCGCACGAATGGCCGCCAGTGTCGGCAGCAGACCCGATGCGCCCACAATCGCCGCCATGACCTGATCCACCTCGTCCAGCGCAGCCAGTTCACAGGCGGCCTGAACGCCGGAGAGCACTTCAGTGTTAACTCTGATTGCTCTCAGTCGCTCACGCAACGCAGCAGCGGAGGCGTCGTCTGCCATGCAGGCGTAGCGCGGAGTAAAGGCTGCACACTGTTCAGCCATTAGCGCCACGTTGTGACCGGCTACCAGTGCCGTGATCTGATAAAGCTCTGGGTTGGCGCGAACCACCGCCAGCGTGCTGGTGCCGATCGAGCCGGTTGATCCCAGCAGAGTTAATCGCTTCATGAGGCTATCCGTGTGAAGTCAGCGTGCCCACAGGCACAATGTAAAACGCCGCCAGATGTCGCATTCATTCGAATACCTCTCTGTACGGCGTTTTGTCGGGCAGTGATGGGATCAGAAATCCATCAGCTCCGTCTCTTTTTCTGACAGTGCAGCATCGACTTTTTTGATGTAAGCATCCGTCATTTTCTGGATTTCATCCTGCGCACGACGTTCGTCGTCTTCGCTGATCTCTTTATCTTTCAGCAGCGCTTTGATTTTATCGTTGGCATCGCGACGGACGTTACGTACCGACACCCGGCCCTGCTCGGCTTCGCCGCGCACGATTTTAATCAGATCTTTACGACGCTCTTCGGTCAGCGCAGGCAGCGGAACACGGATGTCGCTACCGGCTGAACTTGGGTTCAGACCGAGATCGGACTTCATGATCGCCTTTTCAACTGCCGCACTCAGTGTGCGATCAAACACGTTGATTTTCAGCGTGCGTGAATCTTCCACAGTGACGGAAGCCAGCTGACGCAGTGGCGTCGGCGTGCCGTAATATTCGACGACGATGCCGTCAAGCAGCGAAGGGGAAGCACGACCTGTGCGCACTTTGCTGATGGTATTTTTGAATGCTTCAACGCATTTTTCCATGCGCGTGTCAGCATCTTTTTTGATGTCGTTAATCACGTTGAAACCCTTGGATTCGGTTTGACCTGGCCAGTTCCGGCATCACCGGAAGCGGGATCGATAATTATCGATAATCCTGACTGGTGCGCAATGCATTATCATCGCGCTGACAGAATATACCTTATTTTATCTCGCCTCGGGTATTAATGCGTAATCAGGGTGCCTTCTTTTTCACCCATGACTACGCGACGCAGCGCGCCAGGCTTGTTCATGTTGAAAACTCGGATAGGTAATTTGTGGTCGCGCGCCAGGGTAAAGGCCGCGAGATCCATCACTTTCAGCTCCTGATCCAGCACTTCGGTATAGGTCAGCTGCTCATAGAGGGTTGCATCCGGATTTTTCACCGGGTCAGCAGAGTAAACGCCATCGACCTTGGTCGCTTTCAGCACTACGTCCGCCTCAATCTCAATGCCGCGCAGACACGCCGCAGAGTCCGTGGTGAAGAACGGGTTGCCGGTACCGGCGGAGAAAATCACCACGCGGTTATTGCGAAGCAGGCTGATCGCTTCTGCCCAGCTGTAGTTGTCACAGACGCCATTCAGTGGAATCGCTGACATCAGGCGTGCATTCACATAGGCGCGGTGCAGCGCATCACGCATCGCCAGACCGTTCATAACGGTTGCCAGCATACCCATGTGGTCGCCTACGACGCGATTCATTCCCGCCTGTGCAAGGCCTGCGCCACGGAACAGGTTACCACCGCCAATCACAACACCGACCTGGATGCCCAGTTCAACCAGCTCTTTTACCTCTTGTGCCATACGGTCAAGCACACTCGCGTCGATACCAAAACCTTCAGCGCCTTGCAGGGCTTCACCGCTGAGTTTAAGCAGGATACGTTGATAAACAGGTTTTGCGTTGGTCGCCATGGTCAGTTCTTCCTGGAAGATTGGGTGTAAAAAAGAAGTAAATTCTGATCGATCATCCGCTTACCGCGATGAAATTGCTATTGGGATGAAACTGAAAACGAGCCTGTTGCGGTGCACAGACAAAAAAGAACCGCCATCTGGCGGTTCTTTCAAAGCATTAAGACTGTTTGGACATGGCTGCAACTTCTGCAGCAAAGTCAGACTCAACTTTCTCGATGCCTTCACCCACTTCGAAGCGGATGAAGTTGATGACGTCAGCGCCCTGCTCTTTCAGCGCCTGGCCAACGGTTTTGCTTGGGTCGATAACGAAAGCCTGACCGGTCAGAGAGACTTCGCCGGTGAATTTCTTCATACGGCCTTCAACCATCTTCTCAGCGATCTCTTTTGGCTTGCCAGACTGCATCGCGATGTCCAGCTGAACCTGGTACTCTTTCTCAACCACGTCAGCAGAAACGTCTTCTGGCTTAACGAATTCAGGCTTGCTTGCTGCAACGTGCATTGCGATCTGTTTGATCAGATCTTCGTTTGCGCCGGTTGCTGAAACCAGAACGCCGATACGTGCGCCGTGCAGGTAGCTGCCCAGCTCAGCGCCTTCCAGGATTGCAACGCGACGGATATTGATGTTCTCACCGATTTTAGCAACCAGTGCAACGCGCTCTTCTTCGAACTGCGCTTTCAGGACTTCAACATCGGTAACGCGATCGGCAGCAGCTGCATCCAGAACTTTGTCTGCGAATGCCTGGAAACCGCCATCTTTTGCAACGAAGTCAGTCTGGCAGTTTACTTCCAGAATAACGCCGTAGTCGCCAACGATCTTGGTTTTGATCACGCCATCAGCAGCCACGTTGCCTGCTTTTTTCGCTGCTTTGATTGCGCCAGACTTACGCATGTTCTCAATCGCCAGCTCAATGTCGCCGTTCGCTTCAGTCAGCGCTTTTTTGCAATCCATCATGCCAGCGCCAGTACGCTCACGCAGTTCTTTTACCAATGCAGCGGTAATGTCAGCCATTCCAGAATCCTCGGTTCGTGCCTGTGTGCATGTGCACCAGCAGACACTTATTTGCGGAAAATTTTTCTGTCCCGCCGTCCGGTAGGCAGCGTGACAGACTAAGATAAAATAAAGGGGCCAGTATAGGCCCCTTACAGATCACATCTGAATGCTAAGGGCTCTTATGCAGAGCAAACCTTATTAAGCGTTTTCTAAAGACGCTTCTTCAGCTTGCTCAGCCAGGTCCTGAGAGCGGCCTTCGCGAACGGTAGTCGCAACGGCATTCAGGTACAGGCTTACAGCACGGATCGCATCGTCGTTACCTGGGATAACGAAATCAACGCCATCTGGATCAGAGTTGGTATCAACGATAGCAAATACCGGGATACCCAGGTTGTTTGCTTCTTTGATTGCGATATGTTCGTGATCAGCATCAACAACAAACAGCGCGTCTGGCAGACCGCCCATGTCTTTGATACCGCCCAGGCTGTTTTCCAGCTTGGCCAGCTCACGCGCACGCATCAGCGCTTCTTTTTTGGTCAGTTTGTCGAAAGTACCATCCTGAGACTGAGTCTCCAGATCTTTCAGACGCTTGATTGACTGACGAACCGTTTTCCAGTTAGTCAGCATGCCACCTAACCAGCGGTGGTTGACGAAGAACTGGTCGCAGCTCAGTGCAGACTCTTTTACCGCTTCAGCAGCAGCGCGTTTGGTACCTACGATCAGGATCTTACCTTTACGGGAAGCGATCTTGTTCAGCTCAGCCAGTGCTTCGTTGAACATAGGGACAGTTTTCTCAAGGTTGATGATGTGAACCTTGTTGCGCGCACCAAAGATGAATGGCTTCATTTTTGGGTTCCAGTAACGGGTCTGGTGACCGAAGTGAACACCCGCCTGGAGCATGTCGCGCATGGAAACAGTTGCCATGATTACCTCTGAATTTTGATTGGGGTTGGGCCTCCATGTATCCCATACGACCGACCTCTTTCAAGGCACCCCGGCGTATGTGTCGATACATGTGTGTTTTATTACACATAATGAGAGTTATGCGTTTCCTGCTGACCGAAACGGCCATACAGAGAATCGTCGGCGCGCTTTATACCACAACCAGCGCCGGGACGCCAATAATTGATCGCGAGCCGGGGCCAGTGCGTTCTCTATTTGGCAGCCCATTTACGGGCTGCTAACATGGCAGCACAGAGTTCATTATTGTCGAAATTTTCGACAAATGCGGATTAATTTAATGGCAATTTCAATCAAAACCCCCGAAGAAATCGAAAAAATGCGCGTCGCCGGCCGACTGGCCGCTGAAGTGCTGGAGATGATCGAACCCCACGTTCAGCCGGGTGTAACGACCGGTGAGCTGGACCGCATCTGCCACGAGCACATCACGCAAAAGCAGCAGGCGGTTTCTGCCTGTCTTGGCTATCACGGTTTTCCAAAATCAGTCTGCATTTCGGTGAATGAAGTGGTGTGCCACGGCATCCCAAGCGACGATCGTCCGTTAAAAGATGGCGATATCGTTAATATCGATGTCACGGTTATCAAAGATGAGTATCACGGTGACACCTCTAAGATGTTTATCGTGGGTAAGCCGACAATCCAGGGCGAGCGCCTGTGCCGCATCACGCAGGAGAGCCTCTATCTTTCCCTGCGTCTGATTAAGCCCGGCATCCGCCTGCGCGAGCTGGGCCGCGCAATTCAGAAGTATGTGGAAGCGAACGACTTCTCCGTAGTGCGGGAATATTGCGGCCACGGCATTGGTAAAGGGTTCCACGAAGAGCCTCAGGTGCTGCATTACGATGCCGATGACAGCGGCGTGGTGCTGCAGGCGGGCATGACCTTTACGGTCGAGCCGATGGTCAACGCTGGCGATTACCGCATCCGCACCATGAAAGATGGCTGGACGGTAAAAACCAAAGATCGCAGCTTGTCCGCACAGTATGAGCATACTATTGTGGTGACGGAAAACGGCTGTGAGATTTTAACCCTGCGTAAAGATGACACGCTGCCTGCTGTGCTCGTCGCCGAAGGGTGATTCCCCGATTACAGATCAAGCCGGCGCTGAGCCGGCTTTTTTTTGGCTAAAAGAGAAGAGCTGCATGAGCGTGAGTCTGTCGGAAGATGTGAAGAGCGGTCTGGCCGATTCCCCGGCCGAGTGGAGTGACGACCAGCTGACCCGCGACAGCCTGAAGCTGCGGCTGGAACAGTTTCAGCAGCATCTGGCTGCCGCCTTTGATGCGGGTGAAGCGGTAGCGTCGCTGATTGATGCGCGCACGCTGTTTATTGATCGGCTGCTGTGCCGCCTGTGGCGCTTTTTTGGCTTTGCGGAGATGCCCGCGATCGCGCTGGTTGCCGTGGGCGGCTATGGCCGCGCCGAACTGCATCCGCTCTCAGATATTGATGTCCTGATCCTCAGTCGCCAGCCACTGGATGAACAGGCTGCGCAGCGTACCAGCGCGCTGCTGACGCTGATGTGGGATCTCCGGCTGGAAGTAGGCCACAGCGTCCGCACGCTGGAAGAGTGCCTGCTGGAGGGGCTCTCTGATCTCACCGTTGCCACCAACCTGATTGAGTCCAGGATGCTGACCGGCGATGTGGCGCTGTTTCTCGAGTTGCAGAAGAATATCTTCAGCGATGGCTTCTGGCCCTCCTCCACCTTTTTTGCGGCCAAAACGGAGGAGCAGCAGGAGCGACATAAGCGTTATCACGGCACCAGCTACAATCTGGAGCCGGACATTAAGAGCAGCCCCGGCGGCCTGCGGGATATTCATACGCTGCAGTGGGTCGCCCGACGTCATTTTGGTGCCACCACGCTGGATGAGATGGTCGGCTTTGGTTTCCTCACCGACGCGGAGCGCAGCGAACTCAATGAATGCCAGGCGTTTCTCTGGCGCATCCGCTTTGCCCTGCACCTTTCCCTGCCCCGCTACGACAACCGCCTGCTGTTCGATCGCCAGCTCAGCGTGGCACAGCGCCTGAACTACCAGGGCGATGGCAATGAGCCGGTTGAGCGAATGATGAAGGATTTTTATCGGGTCACGCGGCGCATCGGCGAGCTGAATCAGATGCTGCTGCAACTGTTTGATGAGGCAATTCTGGCGCTTTCCACCAGTGAAAAGCCCCGCCCTGTCGATGACGATTTCCAGCTGCGCGGCGATTTAATCGACCTGCGCGACGAAACGCTGTTCAGACGCGAGCCGCAGGCGATTCTGCGCATGTTCTACGTCATGGTGCGTAACGACAACATTAAAGGCATCTACTCCACCACCCTGCGCCATCTGCGTCATGCACGTCGTCATCTCAGTCAGCCGCTGTGTCAGATTCCGGAGGCACGCCGCACCTTCATGTCGATTCTGCGTCATCCTGGTGCAGTCAGCCGGGCGCTGGTGCCCATGCATCGCCACAGCGTATTGTGGGCCTATACGCCACTATGGGGCCAGATTGTCGGACAGATGCAGTTCGATCTGTTTCACGCCTACACCGTTGATGAACACACCATCCGGGTTCTGCAGAAGCTGGAAAGCTTTGCCAGTGAAGCGACCCGGCCGCAGCATCCGCTGTGCGTTGAGCTGTGGCCCCGTCTGCCTCAGCAGGAGCTGCTGCTGATGGCCGCCCTGCTGCATGACATTGCCAAAGGGCGCAACGGCGACCACTCTGTTCTCGGCGCGCAGGATGCGCTCGACTTCGCAGAGATGCACGGCCTGAACTCGCGGGAAACGCAGCTGGTGGCCTGGCTGGTCCGTCACCACCTGCTGATGTCAGTGACGGCGCAGCGGCGCGATATTCAGGATCCGACGGTGATACAGCAGTTCGCCGAGGTGATGCAGAATGAGAACCGGCTGCGCTATCTGGTCTGCCTGACTGTCGCCGACATCTGCGCCACTAACGAAAGCCTCTGGAATAGCTGGAAGCAGAGCCTGCTGCGCGAGCTGTTCTTCGCCACCGAGAAGCAGCTACGACGCGGCATGGAAAACAGCCCGGATCTGCGCGAGCGGGTACGTCATCATCGCCTGCAGGCGCTGGCACTGTTGCGTATGGACAATATTAACGAAGAGCGGCTGCATCAGATCTGGAATCGCTGCCGCGCCGACTATTTCCTGCGCCATACCCCCAATCAGATCGCCTGGCATGCCCGACACCTGCTGGGTCACGATCTGAAAAAACCGCTGGTACTGGTCAGCCCGCATGCCACGCGTGGCGGAACGGAAATTTTTATCTGGAGTCCTGACCGGCCGCATCTGTTTGCCGCCGTCGCCGGTGAGCTGGACCGCCGCAACCTCAGCGTACACGACGCACAAATCTTCACCAGCCGCGATGGCATGGCGATGGATACCTTTATCGTGCTGGAGCCGGATGGCAGTCCGCTCTCGCCGGATCGTCATCCGATGATTATTCAGGCGCTGGAACAGGCGATTACCCAGTCCGAGTGGGTGCCGCCACGCACCCGCCGCCCGTCAGCCCGGCTTAAACATTTCAGCGTGGATACCGAAGTCAATTTCCTGCCAACGCACACCGACCGGCGCAGCTATCTGGAGCTGGTGGCGCTGGATCAGCCCGGCCTGCTGGCACGGGTCGGAGAAGTCTTTGCCGATCTGGGGGTTTCACTGCATGGCGCACGCATCAGCACGATTGGCGAGCGGGTCGAAGATTTGTTTATTCTGGCTAACAGTGAACGGCAGGCGCTGAACGAAGAAATGCGCAAAGCGCTGCAACAACGGTTGACAGAGGCCCTTAATCCAAACGATAAAGTGTGACCCGAACCGACTGGTAAACCTTTATCTTTTTACTTGTGCCGGGGTATTGCCCGGCATCGTACATGACAGATCAGGAAAAAAATATGCAACAGTTACAGAGCGTTATTGAATCCGCCTTCGAACGTCGCGCTGACATCACCCCGTCCAGCGTCGACGGCGAAACCCGTGATGCCATCAACCAGGTAATCTCTCTGCTGGATAGTGGCGCACTGCGCGTTTCTGAGAAGATCGACGGCGAGTGGGTAACGCATCAGTGGCTGAAGAAAGCAGTGCTGCTCTCTTTCCGCATCAATGACAATCAGGTGATGGAAGGCGCGGAAACCCGTTTTTATGACAAAGTGCCGATGAAGTTTGCGGGCTGGGATGAGGCTCGTTTCAAAGAAGCCGGTTTCCGCGTGGTGCCGCCTGCGGCAGTACGCCAGGGTGCGTTTATCGCCCGCAACACCGTGCTGATGCCTTCTTACGTCAATATTGGCGCGTTCGTCGATGAAGGCACCATGGTGGACACCTGGGCGACCGTGGGCTCCTGTGCGCAGATCGGTAAAAACGTTCACCTCTCTGGCGGCGTCGGTATCGGCGGCGTGCTGGAGCCGCTGCAGGCTAATCCGACCATCATCGAAGATAACTGCTTCATCGGCGCACGCTCTGAAATCGTGGAAGGCGTGATCGTCGAAGAGGGCTCAGTGATCTCCATGGGCGTCTACATCGGTCAGAGCACCAAAATCTACGATCGTGAAACCGGCGAAGTACATTATGGCCGCGTTCCTGCCGGTTCAGTGGTGGTTTCCGGTAACCTGCCGTCCAAAGATGGCAGCTACAGCCTCTACTGTGCGGTGATCGTGAAGAAAGTGGATGCGAAAACCCTCAGCAAAACCGGCATCAACGAACTGCTGCGCACCATCGACTGATTTTCGTGACGGGCTGGAAACCAGCCCGTCATCTTTTCTTTACAATCCCTCCGGAACAGCCTGCTTCGCGCCGCGAAAGATCGGGTGCGTTTAGTTTTTATCCAGGTCATAATCCGCGCCAGTTAAATCCTGCTGCGCAATGTTCATCCCGCTGCTTTATGTCTACAGTTGTCTGACGTCATGAACAAAACTGCGCGCTTCTCACTTTTGATGGAAACAACGCTATGTATGACAATCTTAAAAGTTTAGGAATCAGTAACCCGGATGATATCGACCGTTACAGCCTGCGTCAGGAAGCCAACAACGATATTCTGAAAATTTACTTCCGCAAAGATAAAGGCGAGTTTTTCGCGAAGAGCGTTAAATTCAAATATCCGCGCCAGCGCAAAACGGTTGTGGCCGACCACGCGACGCAGGGCTACAAAGAGGTGCAGGAGATCAGCCCGAACCTGCGTTATGTCATCGATGAGCTGGACCAGATTTGCCAGCGTGACCAGGTTGAAGTCGATCTGAAACGCAAAATCCTCGATGACCTGCGTCACCTGGAAAGTGTGGTATCCCATAAGATCACTGAAATTGAATCGGATCTGGAAAAATTAACCCGTAACGGTCGTTAATTTTCCCACCGACAGACAGGGCCAGCGCTGCTGGCCTTTTTTATGTCTTGCGCTTTCCCTCATCCCTGCTCATCCAGCTGCAACGCGACATAGAGCAGCAGCCGATCGTCGAACTGGCCAAGATTGAGCCCGGTCAGCTCAGAAATCCGGTTCAGCCGATATTCCAGCGTGTTGCGATGGATAAACAGTGCGCGCGCCGTGGCACCCGGCTGAACATTATGAGTGAACCAGGCGATCAGCGTCCGGCGCAGCAGGCCATTGTTATCCATGCTTTTAAGTTTCGCCAGGGGCCGGGCGAGTTCGTTAGCCTGCCAGCCGCCGCGCAGACTGTCGAGCAGCACTGGCAGCATCAGGTCCTGATAAAAGTAACTGCGCACATCGGGCATCCGCTGCTTGCCAACCATCATCGTCGTGTGCGCCGTCCGGTAGGAGCGCGCAATGCCGCCCGGGCCACTGAAAAAATTACCCAGCGCAATGCGCATCCGCAGGTGTCCGCTCTCTTTCATTCGCTGCAGTAACTGTTCAACGCGACGGCGATGATCCTCCTGATCATAGCGTCCATGGGCATTCAGGGCGGGTTTCAGCACCACCATCTCCGTCAGCGATACGATAGCGATCAGGTTATCGCGTTCAGGTGTCGTGAGCAGCGTCTGGAGCTGCTGTAATTCCGACATCGCACTGTCAACGCCAAGCTGACCACTGTCAATCTCCAGCACCGCGACCACGCGCGGCTGATTGAGATCGATACCGAGCCGCTGCGCCCATTCGGTCAGCTGCGGTGACAGGGTATCGCTGCGGATCAGGTTCAGCACCAGCTCCTCACGCAGACGGCTATCCTGCGCCAGCAGATGCAGCAGTCGCGCCTGTTCCAGCATCATCTCCGCCGTCATACAGACCAGCTCGCCATAGTGACGTAAGGCGACCGGCTCCCCTGTCAGGCCAATCACGCCAACGATCTCGCCATCGATCCGCAGCGGCAGGTTAATACCGGGCCGCACGCCATGAAGATGTTTAGCCACTGCCTCGTCGATATCGACCACCCGCCCCTGAGAAAGCACCAGCAGCGCACCTTCGTGCAACTCTCCAATCCGTTCCCGGTCACCGCTGCCGATGATCCGGCCACGCGCATCCATCACGTTGACGTTACTGTCAATAATCTTCATGGTGCGTGCCACGATATCCTGTGCCAGCCGGGCATCAAGGTGATAGGTCGCCATCCATAACTCCTGATAGAGAGGGGGAGAAACAGAATACGCATGGGTTGCGCACAGAGCATTGTGCAATTGCACAGAGCCGGGGAGGCATTTACCGAATCTGCGGTCAGCATCACACTCTGGCAGGATAAAGCGCAGATATAAAAAAGGCGGACCGTAGTCCGCCCATTGCTGAAAGATAGGCTGTTACTGCATCAACAGATAGATACTGCTGTCACCGCGTTTCACGTTCAGCGCCAGTACGGAAGGTTTAGTATCCAGCACTTTGCGCAGTTCACCCAGGTTCGTGACGACCTGCTGATTAACACCCTGAATCACGTCGCCCTTTTTCAGGCCGATGCGCGCCGCGGCGCTGCCCGGTTTCACGTTATCCACGCGAACCCCTTTATCACCGGTCTCCACATTGCTGAGATCAGCCCCTTCAATGCCGTTATAGATGGTGGCCGACTGTACTTTCGCCTGGCTGCTCTGCTGCAGCTGAACGGAGACATCGACCGGCTTGCCGTCACGCAGCAGGCCCAGCTTCAGCGTGGTGCCCACTGGCAGTGAACCCACTTCGGCGCGCAGTGACGCAAAGCTGCTCAGCGGTTTGCCGTTCATTGAGACGATGACGTCACCCGCTTTGATGCCCGCTTTGGCCGCCGCCGAATCCGGCAGCACCTGGCTGACAAAGGCGCCGCGCTGTGCATCGACCTTCATCGCTTTTGCCAGCTCGGAGTTCAGCTCCGTGCCCTGCACGCCCAGTTCGCCGCGTTTCACCTGACCAAACTCAACCATCTGGGCCGTCAGGTTTTTCACCATGTTACTCGGGATCGCAAAGCCGATACCGATGTTGCCGCCGTCCGGCGCCAGGATGGCGGTATTAATCCCGATCAGCTCACCGTTGAGGTTAACCAGCGCACCACCGGAGTTACCCCGGTTGATCGCCGCATCCGTCTGGATGAAGTTTTCGTAGTTTTCCACGTTCAGGCCGCTGCGGCCCAGCGCCGAGACGATACCGGACGTCACGGTTTCGCCCAGGCCATAAGGGTTACCGATCGCCACGGTGTAGTCACCCACGCGCAGGTTGTCGGAATCAGCAATTTTCACGGCGGTCAGGTTTTTCGCATCTTTCAGCTGCACCAGCGCGATGTCTGAGCTTGGATCTTTACCGATCACTTTAGCGTCGTAACGGCGACCGTCGCTGAGCTGCACCTGAATTTTGGTCGCATTGTTGACCACATGGTTGTTCGTCACCACATAGCCTTTTTCAGCATTAATGATAACGCCCGATCCCAGCGCCCGGAATTTCTCCTGCTGCGTATCCGGTCCGGGCGCGCCGCCGCCCTCGCCGCTCTGGCACATGGGTGAACTCTGGAACGGAGAGCCGTCCTGACAGAAAGGCGAATTGTCGCCAAAGAATTGCTGGAACTGTTGCGGCATACGCGGGGTTTTCACCGTGGTGGTCCCCTCGACGCTGATACTGACCACAGAGGGCATTACTTTCTCCAGCATAGGAGCCAGACTTGGCTGCTGCTGGCTATCAGATGAGGCCGTTTGTGCAGCAGAAACAGTAACAGGGGCGAGGGCCATGCTCAGGCTCAGAGCCAGCGCACTTAACATTAAGGTCTTTGTTTTCATTTTTCGTTTCTCAATAAGATTACTGTTCAGACCATTGCTGTGGTCGAAAGGTGAGATAAATGTTTTAGCGCGAAGTTCCTTTAAAAGTTTAAGCCAAAGGTAAAAATTTATTCGCGCTCTTTACAATCGGTGGCTTATTCTACGGCCATCAGTCGGCGATACTCATCCCACGCATAGAGATCGGTCATCCCGCTGATATAATCCTGAATAAGCCGGAAACGATAATAACGTTCCCACAACAGCCGTTGATATTTATGTTCCACGACCAGATTACGCATCTTATGCAGATAGGCTTTGCGATGTTTGCCGGAGAGCTTATGGAAAAGCCGGGTTTCGATAGGATGCTGGCGCAGGAAATCTTCATTTATCAGCGTGGTAAAGGCTTCATAGTTCAGGCGCATCAGTGGCGCATAGATTTCCAGTAAGCCCTTAATCACCCGGTAGCCCTGCAGCTCCAGCTGCTCCACTTCAGAGTGATTAAACACATGCTGGCGCGCGACGGTCTTGAACAGCTGCAGCAGACGCCCCTCTTCTCCCTCATCTTCAAGCAGCGCATGATTGAAACTGCCTGCGAATATTGCCGGCAGATTATCGACAAAACGTTTCACGGCGTAGCTGACCAGCACGCTCTGAACATTTACGCGTAATGACATAAAAAATTGATCGCTGCGGCTGCGACGTTTTTTACTGCAGGCTTCACGCCAGGCTTCGCCAATCGTCCGGCTGAAGGCATCATTATTTTTGACTGGCCCCCAGGCTTTATTGAGAAACTCATACAAACTTTCAACATTAAAGATATCTTTTTCTACAGCATCGTCCAAATCGGCAATACAGTAGGAGATATCATCGGCGGCTTCCATTATATAGGTGAGCGGAAAGCGGTGATGTTCTTCCATATTGGTGGCGGCGCGCAGGTCGGCAATATAATCCTGCTCGGAGAGATAAAATCCCGGCTTTTTCATTAATACGCTAAATTCAGCGGGCTTTTCACCCTGCCACCAGGCGGGCGCGGTATATTTCAGGATACAGGCGACCTGAGAATAGCTGAGGTTGAGTTGCAGCAGCGTGTGCACCATGCGGATGGCCTGCGCGTTGCCCTCAAAATGACAGAGATCCTGACGGATCATGGCATTGAGTTGATCAAATGCGCTGCGTTGCGCCTCCCCTTCCACGCCCGCCACCAGCGGATCCACCAGCTCAGCGGCGAGATTCGCTTCAAACCAGTCGTTAATGGCCGCCTCGCCAAAATGGCCAAACGGTGGATTGCCGACGTCGTGCAGCAGACACGCCATCTCAATCAGGCTTTCAAATGCGCCTTCGAGTTCATCCAGCCCGTACTGTGCCAGCCCGCCCTGCATTTTCAGCGTTTGCAGGATCTCTTTGGTGATATACCGCCCGGTCTGTTGTACCTCCAGCGAATGCGTCAGGCGGGAGCGGACGGCGGCGTTGCGCTCCAGGGGAAAAACCTGGGTTTTCTGCTGCAGGCGGCGGATAGCCGCAGAGTTAATAATGCGTCCGCGGTCGCTCTCAAAATGACGCGTAATGTAATATTCGCCTTCCGGATCTTTTCGGCTGGTATAAGGGCGCGAGAAGCTGATCTTCTTCCTGAAATTGATCGCCGACATGAATTACCCCTGACTTTTTCGTGAATTAATCCCCGGATTGCCATGCTAAACTATGCCCTAAATTTTGACTCTTTACATTAGCGGAACTCATTATGAAAGCAGGCATCATTGGCGCGATGGAGCAGGAAGTTACCCTGCTGCGCGACAAAATTGAAAACCGTCAAACGCTGTCGCTGGCGGGTTGTGAAATCTATACCGGCACCCTGCAGGGCGTTGAGGTGGCACTGCTGAAATCGGGCATCGGTAAAACCTCTGCCGCGCTGGGTACCACGCTGCTGTTACAGCTCTGCAAACCCGACGTGGTGATCAACACCGGTTCGGCGGGTGGCTTAGCCTCCACACTCAGCGTCGGTGATATCGTCGTGTCTGAAGAGGTGCGCTATCACGATGCGGACGTCACCGCGTTTGGGTATGAGCCGGGTCAGATGGCGGGTTGTCCGGCCGCGTTTGTTGCCGACAGTACGCTCGTCGCGGCAGCAGAAGCCTGCATTAAACAGCTGAATCTCAATGCCGTGCGCGGTCTGGTAGTAAGTGGTGATGCCTTTATCAACGGTGCAGAGCCGCTGGCGCGTATCCGTCATCAGTTCCCGCAGGCGATTGCCGTTGAAATGGAAGCGACCGCGATCGGCCACGTCTGCCACCAGTTCCAGGTGCCGTTCGTGGTGGTGCGCGCGATCTCCGACGTTGCCGATCAGGAATCTCACCTCAGCTTCGACGAGTTCCTGAGCGTCGCGGCGAAGCAATCTTCGCTGATGGTGGAGAACCTGCTGGCGCATCTGGCGCGTGGCTAAAACCCTGCTCCTCTGCTGGCTGCTGCTGTTCAGCGGCAGCCTGCTGGCTTCCCCGCCCCGCGTTATCACTCTTGCTCCCCACCTGACCGAACTCGCCTTTGCCGCCGGGATCACCCCGATTGCGGTAAGCGCCTGGTCCGACTATCCGCCGCAGGCGAAACAGATTGAGCAGGTCGCGAACTGGCAGGGCATCCGGGCCGAACGTATTCTGCAGCTGAAGCCGGATCTGGTGCTGGCCTGGCGCGGTGGCAATCCGCAGCGTCAGATTGCGCAGTTGCAGCAGCTCGGCGTGACCGTGAAATGGATCGATCCGCAGACGCTGGATGAGATGTTCGCGGCGCTGGCCGGGCTGGGCCGCTGGAGCCCTGATCCGGCGCAGGCCGCCCACGCCGCACAGCAGCTGCGCGAGCAGGCAGTCGCGCTGCGGCAGCGCTATGGCCATCTCACCGCCGTTCCGCTTTTTCTGCAGTTTGGTCAGCAGCCGCTGTTCACGGCCTCCGGCGCCACGCTGCAGGATGCGGTTATCCGGTTATGCAGCGGCAGCAACATCTTTGCAGAAAGCCGCGTCAGCTGGCCACAGGTCAGCCGTGAGCAGGTACTGATGCGTCATCCACAGGCCATTGTGATTGCGGGCAGCCTCCGGCAGGCGGAAAATATCCGCGCATTCTGGCGGCCACAACTTAGCGTTCCGGTAATCGCCATTAACGAAGACTGGATCAGCCGGCCAGGCCCGCGGCTGCTGCTGGCGGCCCGGCAGCTCTGTGCAGCTCTGCACCCCGCCCCGTAAAGAGTGATTTAATTAAAGTCCCTGCTTTACTTGCCGTTAAACACTATCAGAGACGGACGCGCCACGTATGCTCGCCGTCCTTTCAGCGCTTATGCGCCTTTACGACACCAGGAACTGATCATGACCAGAGCACTGCTGCTGGCCATAGGGCTATCGCTCGCCGGGACAGGGATTGCGGCATCGATAAATGGCTCTATCGCTGCCAGACTTGTTATCTATTCACGCTGTGAAATCAGCACGACTCCGCGTCAGTCCGCGCCACAGATCGACTGTGGCAGACAGCCGCAGGCGCTGCCGCGCGTGACAGAGAGTCAGATTCAGATGCAGGGAAGTGTAAAGCAGCGTAATCGGCTGATTACGGTTGAGTGGTAAGCGAGGCCGTCAGCATGACGGCCTGCATCATCAGATACTGAAAGAGGAACCACACCCACAGGTGGTTTTGGCATTCGGATTGGTCACGATAAAGCGCGATCCTTCCAGACCTTCTGTATAGTCAACTGAACCGCCCACCAGATACTGCAGGCTCATCGGGTCAACGACCAGGGAAACGCCCTGCTTTTCAATCGTCATATCGCCATCGTTCAGCTGGTCATCAAAGGTGAAGCCATACTGGAAACCGCTGCAACCGCCACCGGTAATATAGACGCGCAGTTTCAGCGCCGGGTTTTCTTCGTCGGCAATCAGGTTTTTCACCTTGGTGGCTGCGGCGTCGGTAAACTGCAACGGCAGTGCTGCTACTTCATCACTCATGTTTTACTCCGGTAAACGCCCAGGTCAGAAAACGACCTCAATTACGCTATTATCAGTCAGCACCTCAGCGCAATCAAGCTCTGCCCTTCGCACTCTGTGCCGCTTTCCGTGCGCTAAAGGGCACTGCGTGTGAATCTGCCTTTCGTCTGCTGGCCCTCTTCCGTAGAATGGGGCAATATTTTTCTGAACCGCTGGAGCCGAAAATGAGTAAGTCCGAACAACTGTTTGCCGAGGCACAACGCCTGATCCCGGGTGGGGTAAACTCGCCAGTACGCGCATTTACCGGTGTGGGCGGCGTTCCGCTGTTTATTGAACATGCCGATGGCGCTTACCTCTATGACGCCGATGGCAAAGCCTATATCGACTATGTCGGATCCTGGGGCCCGATGGTGCTCGGCCATAACAACAGCGCGATCCGCGATGCGGTGATCGAAGCCGCTCAGCGCGGACTGAGCTTTGGCGCACCGACCGAAATGGAAGTGACGATGGCGCAGCTGGTGTGCGAGCTGGTGCCGAGCATGGAGATGGTGCGGATGGTGAACTCCGGCACCGAAGCGACCATGAGCGCTATCCGCCTGGCGCGCGGCTTTACCCACCGCGATAAAATCATCAAGTTTGAGGGCTGCTACCACGGTCATGCCGATCACCTGCTGGTGAAAGCCGGCTCCGGCGCCCTGACGCTGGGTCAGCCAAACTCGCCGGGCGTTCCGGCCGATTTTGCAAAGCATACCCTGACCTGCACCTTTAACGACCTCGATTCGGTGCGCAGTGCCTTTGCGCAATATCCTGATGATATTGCAGCCATTATTGTGGAGCCGGTTGCCGGGAACATGAACTGCATTCCGCCGCAGCCAGATTTTCTGCCGGGCCTGCGTGCGATCTGTGATGAGTTCGGGGCGCTGCTGATTATCGATGAAGTGATGACCGGTTTCCGCGTCGCGCTGGGCGGTGCCCAGGCGCATTACAACGTGCGTCCCGATCTGACCTGTCTCGGAAAAATTATCGGTGGCGGGATGCCGGTGGGGGCTTTCGGTGGCCGTCGCGAGGTGATGGCCGCGCTGGCCCCGACCGGGCCGGTTTATCAGGCCGGCACGCTCTCCGGTAACCCGATCGCGATGGCCGCGGGCTACGCCTGCCTGTCGCAGATTGCACAGCCGGGCACCCATGAGAAACTGGATGCCCTGACCCGTCAGCTGGCGCAAGGTCTGCGCGAGGCCGCACAACAGCAAAACATCCCGCTGGTAATTAACCACGTTGGCGGCATGTTCGGCCTGTTCTTCACCGAAGCTGACAGCGTGACCTGTTACGCCGATGTGACGCGCTGCGACGTGGAGCGCTTTAAAACCTTCTTCCACCTGATGCTGGAAGAAGGCGTTTACTTTGCCCCATCAGCCTATGAAGCGGGCTTTATGTCGCTGGCGCACAGCGAGGCGGATATTCAGCACACCGTGGACGCCGCACGTCGTTGCTTCGCGAAACTGTAGTTTCGACAGCGTAAAAGACAAAGACCGGCAGCAGCCGGTCTTTGGTTATTGATAAGGTTTGCCCCGCTCTGCTGTGAGAGGAGGCAGGCACAGGAAACAGGGCCGAACGGAAAGCCACGAAAGTCGTCATCCATGACGCGCCCGGCCCGCGCGATTACGCACCTCATCCATAAGATGCACCCGTAAACGGGCTGACGCTTTGCATGATTCAAAAGCGCTCCCGGCGTCTTTTTCAGGCGGTGTAACGCTTTCCTCCTCTGACCCGACGCCCTGCGCATTGCGCTTGTTCGTGGTTATCTGATGCGTCCTGCTCTGGATCAGACCGCTGTCTGGCATGCGCCTGCTTTTTTCTTAACCCGAACGCCTGAGCAGCCAGATAAAGTACGGTGCCCCCAGGAAGGTCGCCATCAGCCCGGCCGGAATCTGATCCGGGAACGCCAGCATCCGGCCGCACCAGTCCGCCAGCACCATTAATCCTGCCCCCAGCAGCCCCGACAGCAGCAGCTGCGGCAGGGCTCGCCGGAAACCCAGCATCCGCGCCATGTGCGGCGCCATCAGACCAACAAAACTCAGCGGGCCGATAGTCAGGGTTGCGCTGGCAGTAAGCGCTGCGGCCAGCAGTAGCAGACTCAGCCGCGCAGGCGTTAACGCCATACCGGCCGAACGCGCAGTCGCACTGCCCAGCGGCAGCAGTGTCAGCCAGCGCGTGGCCAGCGGTGCCAGCCCTGCCAGCAGCAGTGCGCAGAGCGCACTCTGTACCGCCTGCGTCCCGCTGATGTTATAAGTCGAACCCGAGATCCAGGTCAGCAGCCCGCCCATTCGCGGATCGCCGCTGGCCAGCAGCAGCAGCAACAGAGTGACAAAGGCGCTGTTAAGCGCCATGCCCGCCAGCAGCAGCCGCTCCGGCGTAAAGCCTCCCCGGCTGGCTACCGTCATGATGACCAGCAGCGTCAGCGCCGCCCCCAGCGCACCGGCGGGCAACAGCCAGGCCACCGCATCACCGGGTACAAAAAACATCATGATGACCACGCCGCAGGCGGCGCCGGAGCTGATACCCAGTACTTCCGGACTGGCCATGGGGTTGCCGGTCAGCCGCTGGATCAGGCTCCCGGCCACGCCCAGCATCAGACCGGTCACCAGTGCGGCCAGCAACCGTGGTGCGCGGTACGGAAGCAGAGCATGCAGCATCTCACCGGCTGCGACACGCCAGCCCAGCGCATCACGCCCGAACGCCAGACCTCCCCACATCAGCAATCCCAGTACAATAAGACCGATCAGCAGCCAGCGCAGCAGATTCTGACGCTCGGCGGGCACCCTGTCACCCTGATTCAGCGCGGGTGCGACAGAGCCGGTGCGCAGGCGTGGCAGCAGCCACAGGAGGACCGGCACACCGAGCAGAGCCGTGGCCGTACCGGTCGGGATATCGCGCCCGTACTGGCTGAGCCACATCACGCAGCTGTCCGCCAGCCAGAGCAGCAGCGCCCCCGTCAGCGGAGCCAGTACCATCCGGCTGATGAGTCGTCTTCCGCCCACCAGCTTTGCCAGCAGCGGGGCAAACAGCCCGATAAAACCAATAATGCCGGCAACATTCACCAGCTGTGCGCTGAGCAGAATCGCCAGCCCCAGCCCGCCAATCCGGGCGACAGAAAGTGTCAGCCCCAGATTTTTCGCCACATTGTCATCCAGCCCCATCAGCGTCAGCGGACGCAGCAGCGCCAGCGCCGCGACAAACGCCAGCAGCAGGCGCGGCCAGAGCTGTTGCACATTCTCCCAGCCCATCTGATTCAGCGCACCGCTGCTCCAGAGAAACATGTTCTGCAACTGGTCATGGTTAAAAATCGCAAAGATTTGATTGACCGCGCCGCTGTAAAGGCTCAGCACCAGCCCGGCCAGGATCAGCGTAACCGGCGACAGCCGCCTGCTCCAGGCGACGCCAAAGACCAGGGCACCCACCAGCAGCGCGCCGCTCAGCGCCGCAAACTGTTGCGCCAGCACGCCGCCCGGCAGATGCCACAGCGTAGCAACAGTAATACCAAGCTGGGCGCCGGAGGAGACGCCCAGCGTGGTCGGTTCCGCCAGTGGATTGCGCAGGATCTGCTGGAACAGCAGACCGGCCAGGCCCAGCCCGGCCCCCACCAGCAGTGCCAGCACCGTACGCGGCAGCAGACTGTAGTGAAACACCATCTGCGGCAGGTTATCGACGGCCGGCGACCAGAGTGCCTGCCACCATTCCGCCTGCGGCAGCACCTCATGCAGATTGGTCAGCGTGAGGCTCAGCGCCAGCAGGAACAGCAGGCTGAAGAGGCCCGCAGGAAGCAGAGCGTAACGCATTAATGTTTCTCCAGTGCGCGTTCCAGCACGCGAACAAAGTGCAGCGCCGAGAGTGTGGCACCGTAATACCAGACCGCGGGCACACGCTGAAAGCGTCCGCTACGCACAAATGGCATCGCCTGCCACAGCGGGCTGCCCATCAGTTGCTGCATCTCCCTGTCGTTGTCGTGATCGAAACAGATCGCCTCAACGTCGCCTGCCTGTGCCAGCTGTTCAATGCCGATCACCGCACTGCCCCAGAAACTGGTTTCGCCATGCCAGCCATTTTTCAGGCCCAGCAGCGTCATCACCTCCAGAAACAGGCTGTTTTTACCAAAGGCGATGGCGTGACGGCTGTCGAGCAGCGTCATCAGCAGGATCGTGCGTCCGGCATAGGGCGCCAGACGCTGACGTGCCGCCGCCAGTTGCGCATCAACCTCGCGCAGATGCTGCTCCGCTCGTTCGCTTATGCCCAGACGTGCCGCCAGCCGACGCAGCGAGGCCCGGGCGGCGGTAAAGGGTTTACCGTCGCCGCCATGGAGGTCAAATCCCATCGCAGGCGCAATACGTTGCAGCTTCTCTTTTGCCGGGCCATAGCCGTTGGAACAGAGGATGAGTGAGGGCTGCATCTGCGCCATCAGCTCAAGGTTAGGCTCGGTACGCAGACCTACGTCGGTTACACCAGCAGGAAGCGGTGGCTGTCCGACCCAGATGTTGTAGTTGTGCAGATCGGCCACGCCATAGGGTGTGATCCCCAGCGCCAGCAGAAGTTCGGTAGGTAACCACTCCAGCGCAATAATACGGCCAGCCTGGGGGGTAACAGCACGCAGGGGCATAGCACAAAACAGCGGCGAGGCCGCCAGTGCCAGCATCAGCCTGCGGCGATAAAGATCGGGCATGATACTTCCTTAACAGACAAAACTGACCGGCGCGCCGCCCTGCGGATGTGGCAGGATGCCCATCGGGATACCATAAATCGCCGCCAGCACGTCAGCCTGCATAATCGCGTCTGCATCACCGTCAGCGATCATCGCACCCTGACGCAGTGCGACCAGATGATCGCAGTAGCGCGCGGCCATATTGATATCATGCAGTACGGCTATCACCGTTAATCCTCGTTGCTGACTCAGCGTTTTTATCAGTGCCAGCACCTCGACCTGATGAGCGATATCCAGCGCCGATGTCGGTTCATCCAGCAGCAGACAGCGGCTGTTCTGCGCCACCATCATCGCCAGCCAGGCGCGCTGCCGTTCGCCGCCCGACAGGCTATCGACCAGCCGTCCGGCAAAAGGCTTCAGCCCGACCTGGGCAATCGCTTCTTCCACCCTGTCACGATCCTCCTGTCCAAAGCGTCCCAGGGCGCCATGCCAGGGATAGCGGCCTATTGCCACCAGTTCGCGAACCGTCATCCCTTCTGCTGCCGGTAACTGCTGCGGCAGATAGGCGACTTCGCGGGCGAAAGCTTTGCTGCTCCACTCTTCTGTCGGCTGCTGGTTCAGCAAAACCTCGCCATGACTGGCGGTATGATGACGGCCCAGCATTTTCAGTAACGTCGACTTGCCAGAGCCGTTATGACCAATCAGCGCCGTCATTTTGCCCGGCGGAAAGGTCAGCGACAGCGGCTGAAGCAGCGTGCGGCCTGGCACGTCAAAACCGGCGTTTTTCAGAGTAAAGGTCGACGCTTTTGCGTGAGGATGTGGCATGATCATTCCTGTGAACGAACGGGCGCCTGCGCGCCCGGTTAAATCAGAATCTGAAGGTTGCGGTACCGATAATCTGGCGCTCTGCCCCCCAGTAGCAGGCGTAATCACGGTAACAGCTGGCGACATACTCACGATTGAACAGATTATTGACATTAACGCCAACGGACGAACCCGGCAGTCCCAGACGACCCAGGTCATACTTCAGCGCCGCATCGACAGTGGTGTAACCGGCTACCTTAAAGTTCTGGTTCTGCTGCGCGCCTGCGCTGTAAAGCCCCTGGCTCTCGCCGACATAACGCACACCCGCGCCCACCGTCACGCCCGATAAGGCGGTCTCGTGGAAGGTGTAATCACTCCACAGGGAGGCCATCTGTTTTGGTACCTGTACCGGCGTTTTGCCTTTCAGCTGCGTGTCTTCCGTGTATTCGGCATCGGTGTAGGTGTAAGCGGCCGTCAGGTTAACGTTGGCATTCAGTGCCGCTTTCGCTTCCAGTTCTACGCCGCGCGACCGGATCTCGCCGCTCTGCACGCTGGCATTAGGATGATTAACCGTATCCGGATCGGCAGTCAGGTTTTTGGTTTTGGTGAGCTGATAAAGCGCGGCGGTAAGCACCACCGGACGATCTTTCGGCACATACTTCACCCCCGCTTCATACTGCTTCGCGCGGGACGGATCAAATGCCTGACCGTCATGGGTCGCACCCGCATTGGGAATAAAGGCTTCGCTGTAGCTGAAATAAGGTGCGATACCGTTATCAAACACATAGTTCAGACCACCACGCCAGGTAAAGGCCTGATCATTCTGACGGTCAACGCTATTTTTAACCCGATCGTAAACGGAGGTCATGGCGTAGTCATAACGTCCACCGAGCGTCAGCACCCAGCGGTTCCACTCCATTTGATCCTGTGTATAAAGACCAGTCTGACGCTGCTTATCAAGATGCTGATAAGGTCCGTATGATGTCACGCTGTTATTGCCATACTGCGGATTGACGGCATCCAGACCGGATGCCGCACCATACCGGGCATCAATATCATTGTGGGTACGCTGATAATCCACGCCCAGCAGCAGCGTATGATCCACCTGGCCGGTAGCAAATTTTGCCTGCGCCTGGTTGTCCACCGCAAACTGGTTCAGCTTCTCGTGCGAGATCGCAGAGCCACGGGATATCACCTGGGTCCCCGGGATAAGCCCGTTGCCATAAATGCTGCGATAGTCGGTACGCAGATCGGCGTAACGCAGATTCTGACGCACCGTCCAGGTGTCGTTGAGGCTGTGCTCAGCGTTATAACCCACCATTTTGGTGGTGCGTGAAATATTGTTGCTCTGCTCGCCTTCATCGAAGTCAGTCGGCAGTTTGTACTGGCTGCCGTCGGCGCGGGTAATCGGCACCACGGTGCCCTGCCGCGGCAGCCAGCCGTAATAGCCGGTTTCCGGCTCGTTCTGGAAATAGGTCAGCAGATCGATACGAGTGCGATCGTCGGGACGCCAGCTGAACGAGGGAGCGATGGTGTAGCGCTTCTCTTTGTTCATCGCCTGCTGCGCATCCTGACTGCGCGCCTGGCCCGTCAGTCGATAGCTGTAGACGCCGTCATCATCCAGCGCCCCACCGAAATCAAAGCCGGTCGAGAAGAGATTGTCGTTGCCCATCTGGAACTGCACTTCACGCTGGGTTTCCGTCGTCGGCCGCTTGCTCACCAGCGCAACCACGCCGCCAGGATTGCTTTTGCCATATAGCACCGAAACCGGACCGCGCAGCAGTTCGGCGCGCTCCAGGAAGTAGGGATCAATGGCAAACTCAGAGAAGCTATCCCCCTGCAGTTTCAGGCCATCGAGATACTGATTGGTATTGGTTTCGCTGAAGCCGCGAATCGACAGGGCATCAATCACACCTGAGCTGCCACGGTTCCCGGTCAGTACGCCGGGCGTGTAGTTGAACGCCTCTTTAACGCTGGTCACGTTGCGCATTGCCATCTCTTCGCGGGTCACCACGGAGACAGACTGCGGATTTTTTTCAATCGGCGTATCCGTTTTGGTACCGGTGGCGCTGCGTTTCGCCGCTATCGTTGGCGCCGGGCCCCAGGGGTTTTCCGCTTCGACGCCGCTGCCGCCATCGGCCGAGACGACCAGGGTTTCCGGCTGCGCCGCGTGAAGGCTGGCGCTGAGGCTGAGGGTAATCAGGATGCCCAGAAGAGGACGGGAAAAGGTTTTTTGGGTGTTGTCAGAAAAAGTCGTTCGCACGTTCATAAAAGTGTCTCTGGGCAGCGGGCGCAGTCAAGCGAATCGAAACGATAATGATTATTATATCGTTTCGATAATATGCGAAACGCCTCCGGCACTGCAAGCGAAAATCCCCGCTGTGACAGCCTGTACAGGCCAGCACGCGCAGGATCGTCAGGCAAAAAAAAGGGCGCCGGAGCGCCCTTTTTAACCGGTCAGACCGGATTATTTGCCAAACATATCTTTTATCCAGCCTGCTACGCCGTCGCTATCTTTTTGCTCCTGCGGTTGCTGAGCCGGTTGCTGCTGCTGTTGTTGTTGTTGCTGTTGATCGAAAAGCTGTTGCTGCTGCTGAATCTGTTGCTGCTGCTGCTGACACAGCGCGTTCGGATCCAGCGCCCACACTGGCAGCGAACGCCAGGTGCTGCTGCCCGTGCCGCAGACAAAGTTACCGGCAGAGTCCACATTCATCATCGACACATCTTCCGGTGGCGTCAGCTGAAGCGGCATCGGCGCCTGGATATCCAGGTAGCGGCGATAGAGCTGCATCGCCCCGCTGGCACCGTAGAGTTTGGTCGGCTGGTTGTTGTCGCGTCCCACCCAGGTAATCGCGACTTCTTTACCATCGATGCCGGCAAACCAGCTGTCGACCAGGTCATTCGTGGTCCCGGTTTTACCGGCCAGATGCGCATTCGGGAAACGCGCGCCCAGGGCACGGGCGGTACCGTGATCGGCAACCTGCTGCATCGTGTAGAGCGTCAGGTAAGCGGCCTGCGCCGGTTCAACACGCTGCGCCTGCGGATAGCTCTGATAGAGCACGCTGCCATCTTCCGCAATCACCGAACGCACGGCGGACAGCGATGCGCGGTTGCCGCCGCTGGCGATTGACTGGAACGCCTGCGCCACTTCAACCGGCGTCAGGTTCAGGGCACCCAGCAGCATCGCCGGGACCGGATGCAGCTGATCTTTTGGTACACCGAGCTTGTTCCAGGTCTCCACCACCGCATCCAGACCCAGCGTCATGCCGAGATTCACCGTCGGAACGTTCATGGAGTTGGTCAGTGCATCCACCAGCATCACTTTACCGCTGAAGCGACGGTCGTCGTTCATCGGCTTCCAGATGCTGCCGTTGGGCTGCTTCAGCGCTATCGGTTCATCCGCAATCCAGCTGTTCAGCCGATAGCTGTTGGGCTGACTCAGTGCGGTCAGATAGGTCGCCGGTTTCGCCAGTGACCCGATAGAGCGGCGCGCCTGTAGCGCACGGTTATAACCGGCATACTGCGGATCTGCCCCGCCGACCATTGCACGGACTTCGCCGCTGAAGCGGTCGACCACCACCATCGCCGTTTCCAGATCTTTCAGGCCACGCTGTTTTTTCAGCGTCGGGATGCCATCAATCACCGCTTTTTCGGCTGCATCCTGCGACACCGGATCCAGCGTGGTGAAGATTTTCACCCCGGAGAGATCCTTGATTTTGTCGCCCAGCTTCGCCTGCAGTTCATTGCGCACCATCTGCATAAAGGCAGGCTGTGGCGTAATCACGCCGCCCTTCGGCTGCACGCCCAGCGGACGCGCCGACAGCATGTCATACAGCTCCTGGTCGATCACTTTCTGCTGCTGCAGAAGACGCAGCACCAGGTTGCGGCGCTCCAGCGCCAGTTTCGGGTTACGCCACGGATTATAGAGTGACGCCCCTTTCACCATGCCGACCAGCATCGCCTGCTGATCCAGACTCAGTTCATCAACCGGACGGCCAAAGTAGTAGAGGCTCGCCAGCGGGAAACCGCGGATCTGATCGCTGCCCGCCTGACCGAGATAGACCTCGTTCAGGTAGAGCTCCAGAATGCGATCTTTGCTGTAGCGTGCATCCATGATCACCGCCATGTAGGCTTCACGCGCTTTACGCCACAGCGAACGCTCGTTGGTGAGGAACAGGTTCTTCACCAGCTGCTGCGTCAGGGTACTGCCGCCCTGCACCGCTTTACCGGCCGTGATGTTCGCCAGGAAGGCGCGACCAATCGAGTAGGGGCTGATGCCATCATGCTCGTAGAAGTGACGGTCTTCGGTGGCGATCAGCGTATCGACCAGCAGATCCGGGAAGCCGGTGCGCGGAACGAAGAGTCGCTGTTCACCGTTCGGTGACTGCAGCATGGTAATCAGGCGTGGATCGAGACGGAAAAAGCCAAAATCGCGGCCGGTTTCGAGGTTTTTAATCTCGCTCAGCTCATCCTTTGTGAAGCTCATGCGCGCGTGGATCTGCCCCTCTTTACTGTCGGGGAAATCAAACGGACGACGCAGCAGTTCAATCGTGTTGCCTTTAACCGAAAACTCGCCAGGGCGGGTGATCCGGGAGACTTCGCGATACTGGGTTCCTTCCAGCAGCGCCACCATTTCACTTTTGTTGTAGGCCATGCCCGGTTCCAGGCTGACCATGCGGCCATAGACGGTGGCGGGCAGTTGCCACACTTTACCGTCGATCCGGCTGCGAATTTCCGAGTCGAGGTAGATGCCCCATACGGCCATCACCACCACAAACACCAGGAACAGTTTAATTATCCATCCCAGCCAACGGCGTTTGCCGCGCGGCGGTTTTCCACCTTTACCTTTACGTGGCACCGGCGCCTCCTCCTCGTCATCATTAAAATCGTCCTGACCGATATCCTGTTCGATATCCCTGCGTCGTCCCCGGCCCGTACTGCTGCGCGGCGGCAACGGTTTACCCTTGCGCCCGATTGGTTCGCGATCGTTCCCAGACATTACTTTTCTTCTCCAGGCAGTGCTTACGGCAGCGCCGCTACTCTAACTGCTTTCTCGCGTGCCGCATGGCAGAACCCTCTGAATTCGATCCAGTGGACTCAACCCTGCGGGGACATTTTTTTGGTCCGCCTTGTTGGCAAGGCGGTGGCCGGATCCTCTGGCCAGAGATGTTTAGGATAGCGCCCTTTCATCTCTTTCCTGACCTCCGGCCAGGCCCCCCGCCAGAACGCCGCCAGATCGCGGGTGATCTGCAGCGGGCGCTGCGCGGGCGATAACAGCTCCAGCACCAGCGGGACACGCCCGTCGGCGACCGCCGGATTACGTGCTTCGCCAAACATCTCCTGAATCCGCACCGCCAGGGCGGGCGGCTTATCCGCATCGTAGCGAATGGGGAGCCGGCTTCCGGTCGGCACAGTGTAATGAGTTGGCAGCGCACTATCCAGCCGCTGGCGTTGTGACCATGTGAGTAAATGTAAGAGTGCGGTGGTCAGGTTCACCGCCTGCAGGCTGCGGAGATCGCGCACGGCGGACATCTGTGGCAGCAGCCACTGCGACAGGCTCTCAAGCAGCGTCCTGTCATCGGTGGCGGGCCAGCTCTCTTCCGGCAGCCACTGCGCCGCGCACTGGATGCGCAGCCGCAGCTGCTCCGCCTCCGGCGACCAGCCCAACACCGACAACCCCTTTTCCGCGATCCAGCGCAGCATGGCCGCATGCAGCACGTCCGGCTCCGGGCGTGCCATCGGCTGGGTTTTCAGCACCAGTGCGCCGATCTGCTCGCGCCTGAACGCACGCAGTGTGCCTTTCTCTTCATCCCACTCCACTTCGGTCCGGCGCTCCACCAGTGACGGCTGCTGCTGGCACAGGGCCTCAATGTCAACCGGCAGCGCCAGCAGCATCCGGGCATCCGGCGTGGCGCTGGTCTGCAGCAGCGCCGGGACAATCAGCCATTCACTGCGCGTCAGGCCATCCTGCTCATCGAGCCTGGCACCCAGCCCGTTGGCCAGCTGATAGCGTCCGCTCTGGTCGCGCCGTCGCGCCAGCCGATCGCCGAATCCCGCCGCCAGCAGGGCGGCAAAGCAGTCGTCATCGACCCGGCCGCCCCGGATCCGAAGCCGCTGCTGCCACTGCTGCGCCCGTCGCTGCCACTGAGGCTGAGGCCGGTGTAACGCATCACGCAGGTCGGCGCTGCCGCTGCGCGGCGGATCTTCCAGAATCGCCACCAGCAGCGCGGCGCTGGCGACCGCATCCGGCTCCTCGCCTGCCGCACAGAGCAGCGCCGCCAGGCGGGGATCACAACCCAGCTGCGCCATGCGCCGTCCCAGCGGATTCAGCAGGCCGTGGCTGTCCAGCGCCCCCAGCCGGCTCAGCTGCTGTTGTGCCGCGTCGAGATGGCGGGCGGGTGGCTCGTCCAGCCATTGTAATTGCCCGGGCTGCGTACAGCCCCACTGCAGCAGATCCAGCCACAGCGAGGAGAGATCGCTGTTGAGGATCTCCGGTTCACTCTGTGCCGCCGCACGCGCGGCCTGCTCCTGCGGCAATAAATGCAGGCAAATCCCTGGCATCAGTCGACCAGCACGGCCTGCACGCTGGATCATGGAGGCCTGACTGATCCGCTGGGTCTGCAGGCGCGTAACACCGCTGCGGGCGTCAAACAGGGCGCTGCGTTCCAGGGCGCTGTCGACCACCAGCCGGATCCCCTCAATCGTCAGGCTGGTTTCGGCGATATTGGTGGCGAGTACCACCTTACGGCGTCCGGCGGCGGCAGGCAGAATTGCCTGTCGCTGCGCCGCCAGCGGCAGCGCGCCATACAGCGGGGTCAGATCCACATCGTCACCGATTCGGGATTCCAGCTCGCGCTTCACCCGCTCGATCTCCGCCACGCCAGGCAGAAACAGCAGCAGCGATCCGCTCTCATCCCGCAGTAGCTGGGCGACCTCTCGTGCGACCGCCTCTTCAAAGCGCACCGTCTGATTCAGCGACGCATAACGCCGTTCAACCGGAAAGCTGCGCCCCTCTGACACAATCAGCGGCGCATCGGGCAGCCGTGCCGCCAGCCGGGCATTATCCAGCGTGGCGGACATCAGCAGAATCTTCAGATCGTCGCGCACCCCCTGCTGCACATCGAGCAGTAGCGCCAGCGCCAGATCGGCCTGCAGGCTGCGTTCATGAAATTCATCAAGGATCACCAGTGACACGCCTTCCAGCATTGGATCGTGCTGCAGCATGCGCGTGAGCATCCCTTCGGTGACCACCTCCAGCCGGGTCCGGGGGCCGACGCAGCTTTCGCCGCGCATCCGGAACCCGACCGTGGCTCCCGGCTGCTCGCCCAGCTGCTCTGCCAGCCGCTGCGCCACATTGCGTGCCGCCAGCCGCCGTGGCTCCAGCATGATGATTCGTCCCGCCAGCCCCGCCTGCTGTAACAGCTGCAGCGGCAGCCAGGTCGATTTGCCCGCGCCCGTGGGGGCGGCCAGCAGGACTTGAGAGGCGTCTTTCAGCGCCGCCAGGAGGTCAGGCAGCACCATGCTGACCGGTAAATCGCTCACAGCAAACTCCGCTTCTGCCTGTGCTAAGATGGTGCGCATTGTAGCACGCGATATTTGCCGGAGAGCGCCATGGCGACACAACGCTTATTTTTTGCCCTCAGCCTGCCTGACGATATGCAGCAGGCGCTGGTGCGCTGGCGAGCCGACACCTTTCCGGCGGAGGCGGGCGTACCGGTCGGCGCGGCGAATCTGCACCTGACGCTGGCGTTTCTGGGTGAAGTGACACCGGACACCTCACAGCGTCTGCAGACGCTGGCGTCACGCATCATTCAGCCCGGTTTCGATCTCGATTTGGATGATGCCGGACACTGGCCACGCCCCGGTGTGGTCTGGCTCGGCTGCCAGCGCGCGCCACGCGGATTGTTGCAGCTCGCCAGTCTGCTGCGGGCGCAGGCCGCCCGGCATGGCTGTCACCAGAGCCCACAGCCGTTTCATCCACACATTACGCTGTTACGTCACGCCACACAGCCAGTGGCATTACCGCCGCGCGGCTTTCACTGGCATTTCCGTGTCTCGCGTTTTTCACTGTTCGCCTCTGAATATAGCCGGGGCCGGACCCGTTATCGCGCCCTGGCCAGCTGGCCACTTGCTTCTCAGGATCCGCATGCACTTTTCTCCGCCCCTTAAGCCCGCCCGTCTGATTGCACGTTATAAACGCTTTCTGGCCGATGTCATGACGCCCGACGGCGAGGTGCTGACGATCCACTGCGCCAACACGGGTGCCATGACCGGCTGCGCCACGCCGGGTGATCGGGTCTGGTACTCCACCTCAGATAGCCTGACGCGCAAATATCCCCACAGCTGGGAACTGACCGAGACGCAGCAGGGACACTGGATCTGCGTCAATACCCTGCGCGCTAACCCGCTGGTGGCCGAAGCGCTGGATCTGAACCAGCTGCCCGAACTGGCCGGTTACACGCAGCGTCAGGCCGAAGTTAAATATGGGACTGAAAAGAGCAGAATTGATTTCCTGCTCAAAGCAGAGGGGCGGCGCAACTGCTATATTGAGGTCAAATCCGTCACTCTTTTACATGAAGGCAAAGGGTATTTTCCGGATGCGGTGACGATTCGAGGCCAAAAGCATCTGCGTGAACTGGCGACAGTGGCGTCAGAAGGTCATCGGGCCGTTTTGTTGTTTGCCGTTCTGCACGCGGGGATTGAGGACGTTTCCCCGGCACGTCACATCGATGCGGCGTATGCAGAACAACTGGCTCAGGCGCAGCAGGAGGGCGTAGAGGTTTTAGCATATCAGGCAGAGCTGTCGGCGCAGGGAATGTTTCTTAAAACGCCGATCAACGTAACCTTGTAATATCTTTTGCAATTTTATGTGCTAAGAATGTTCTGGGCTAAACGCTGAATACGCTGTTCCTCACAGGCTTGTCAAGGTGTGTTCATGAAGAATTGCCAACCCTGACTGCTTCTGTTATTTATAGCGGCCTGTTTTTTTCCCCAATGGGGGATCGATGTACCCGACAGAGGTCAGATGCAGGCTGGCAGTTACGCCCCTGTGAGACGTCAGTGAAAGGGTATAGTGCGTGTTATCCAGGAGAAGCAACATGCAAGAAGGTCAAAACCGTAAAACATCGTCCCTGAGTATTCTCGCTATCGCCGGAGTCGAACCTTATCAGGTGAAGGCTGGCGAAGAGTATATGAACGACGCGCAGCTGACCCATTTTCGTAAGATTCTGGAAGCCTGGCGTAATCAATTGCGGGACGAAGTCGATCGTACCGTATCGCACATGCAGGATGAAGCTGCCAACTTCCCGGACCCGGTTGACCGTGCCGCACAGGAAGAGGAGTTCAGCCTGGAGCTGCGTAACCGCGATCGCGAACGTAAACTGATTAAAAAGATCGAGAAAACACTGAAGAAAGTCGAAGATGACGACTTCGGTTATTGCGATTCCTGTGGCGTTGAGATTGGTATCCGCCGTCTCGAAGCACGTCCGACGGCCGATCTCTGCATCGACTGCAAGACGTTAGCAGAAATTCGTGAGAAACAAATGGCCGGCTGATGCCGCGTCCAGCCTGTTACCACGCAGTGGAGCACCGGCTACTTCGCTCCCTGCGTGGTCACTTCTGAAACTTATGTCATCCTCCTGTATCGGCCGTTTCGCCCCTTCCCCCTCTGGTGAACTTCACTTTGGCTCGCTGATTGCTGCGCTGGGCAGTTACCTGAGCGCGCGCGCGCAGAAGGGTCTCTGGCGAGTGAGGATTGAAGATATCGATCCACCACGTGAAGTGCCGGGTGCCGCCAGCCGTATCCTGCAGCAGCTTGAACACTATGGCTTAACGTGGGATGGCGAAGTGCTCTGGCAGTCTCAGCGTCATGATGCTTACCGTGAGGCGCTGGACTGGCTCCGGGCGCATCGACAGAGCTATTACTGCACCTGTACCCGACGCCGCATCCAGCAGATTGGCGGCTTCTATGATGGCTACTGCCGTGACCGCCAGCGCGGGCCGGAGAATGCCGCACTGCGTTTACGCCAGCATGCGCCGGTTCTCGCCTTTGAGGATCGGCTGCGCGGCCGGATAGACGCAGAGCAGGCGCTGGCGCAGGAAGACTTTATCATTCACCGCCGGGATGGCCTGTTTGCCTATAATCTGGCGGTCGTCGTTGATGATCACTTTCAGGGCATCACCGAAGTGGTGCGCGGCGCAGACTTAATTGCGCCGACGGTGCGCCAGATTGCGCTCTATCAGCAGTTTGGCTGGCCGGTACCCGACTGGATGCATCTGCCGCTGGCGCTGAATCGCGATGGCAATAAGTTATCGAAGCAGAATCACGCGCCTGCCCTGCCAGCGGGCGATGCCCGACCGCTGCTGGTGGCAGCGTTGCGTTTTCTCGGCCAGCCGGTTTCCTGCGGCTGGCAGGATTTAACGCAGGAGAAACTGCTGTCTGATGCGGTGGCACAGTGGAATATCGCTTTGATGCCGCAGGAGAACGCCCTGACACCGGATGCACAGACAACAGCATTCTCAAACGGTTCTCAACAGGCTATGATTAGCCGCTGATTTTACCTACACCCTTATTGCCACTGTCGAGGTGTCCCATTTTTACCCGAGTAGCTAATTTTTGCCGGAAAGTCCTTAAGCGAGATGAAGAGGAAGCCCCAGCAGAGGTTGAACCAGAGCGTCTTATGACCATCATCCCTCGTGAAAGCCATACCATCTCACGTAAAGACATCAGCGAAAATGCCCTCAAAGTGCTCTATCGCCTGAACAAAGCCGGTTATGAAGCCTATCTGGTAGGCGGTGGCGTGCGCGATTTGCTACTGGGGCAAAAGCCCAAAGATTTCGACGTCACGACCAATGCCACGCCTGAGCAGATGCGCAAGCTGTTCCGCAACTGTCGCCTGGTTGGTCGCCGTTTCCGCCTGGCTCACGTGATGTTCGGACCCGAGGTGATCGAAGTCGCCACCTTCCGTGGCCATCATCAGACGGAAGAGCCCGATGAGGATCGCAACAGTTCGCAGCGCGCCCAGAGCGGGATGCTGCTGCGCGACAACATCTTCGGCTCTATCGAAGATGACGCTCAGCGCCGCGATCTGACGATCAATAGCCTCTACTACAGCGTGGCTGATTTTACCGTCCGCGACTATGTCGGCGGCATCAGCGATCTGGAGGCGGGCATTATCCGTCTGATTGGCGATCCGGAAACCCGCTATCGGGAAGATCCGGTCCGCATGCTGCGCGTCGCGCGCTTTGCCGCCAAACTCAATATGCGTATCGCGCCGGAAACGGCCGAGCCGATTCCGCGTCTGGCTTCGCTGCTGCGGGATATTCCACCTGCACGCCTGTTTGAAGAGTCCCTGAAACTGCTGCAGGCGGGTTACGGCTACAGCACCTATCTCAAACTCTGTGAATATCAGCTGTTTCAGCCGCTGTTCCCGACGCTGGCCCGTAACTTCACGGAAAACAGCGACAGTCACATGGAGCGGATGGTGGCGCAGGTGCTGAAAAACACCGATAACCGCATTCACAATGAGATGCGCGTTAATCCGGCGTTCCTGTTTGCCGCGATGTTCTGGTATCCGCAGCTCGAAGCGGCAGAGCGCATTGCGCAGGAGAGCGGCCTGACCTACTTTGAAGCCTTTGCGATGGCAATGAACGATACGCTGGATGAAGCGTGCCGCGCGCTGGCGATTCCGAAACGCATTACCTCACTGATCCGCGATATCTGGCTGCTGCAGTTGCGCATGTCTCGTCGTCACGGAAAACGCGCCTGGAAACTGATGGAGCATCCGAAGTTCCGTGCCGCTTACGATCTGCTGGCGCTGCGCGCAGAGGTGGAGAATAACCCGGAACTGCTGCGCCTGAGCCAGTGGTGGGGCGAGTTCCAGGTGGCCGCACCGCCACAGCAGAAAAACATGCTGAATAATCTGGGCGACGATCCGGTGCCACGCAACCGCTCACGCCGTCCGCGCCGCCGCACTTCCGCACCCCGTCGCGACAACCGCAACGTCTCATGACACGGGTTTATCTCGCGTTAGGCAGTAATCTGGCCGATCCGCTGCATCAGGTTGATGCAGCACTGACCGCACTCGATGCGTTGCCGCAGACGCAGCGCATTGCGACCTCGCCATTCTACCGCACGCCGCCTTATGGCCCACCCCATCAGCCTGATTTTCTCAACGCCGCCGTGGCGCTGGAAACTGATCTCAGTGCAGAGGCGTTGCTGGATCATACTCAGCGCATCGAACATGAGCATGGCCGGGTGCGAAAAGCAGAACGCTGGGGACCGCGTACGCTGGATATCGATCTGATGCTGTTTGGCGATGCCCGGATCAACACGGCCCGGCTGACTGTGCCGCATTATGATCTGCTGAATCGCGCCTTTATGCTGGTGCCACTGCTGGCGATAGCATCGGATCTCTGCCTGCCGGATGGCCGTCCCCTTCGCCCCTTCCTGACCTCTCTTGACACCCGCAGCATCGTGCTGTGGCACGGCTGACGCAACAAACGCACATCGGTGATTCCGCTCGTTCACGCTATCCAGTAAACTGCGCGCATCAGAATTCCTGAGTTGAGAGCGCCATGAAACCCACCACGATTTCACATCTGCGTCAGGCCAAGGCCAGCGGCAAAAAGTTTGCCACGCTGACCGCTTACGATTTCAGTTTTGCTCGTCTGTTTGCCGAGGAAGGCATTCAGGTTTTGCTGGTTGGTGATTCGTTAGGGATGACGGTACAGGGGCATGACTCCACGCTGCCGGTTACGGTCAGTGACATCGCTTATCACACCGCGGCGGTCCGCCGTGGTGCGCCGCAGGCCCTGCTGCTCGCCGACCTGCCGTTCATGAGTTACGCTACGCCAGAACAGACCTTCGACAGCGCCGCGCAGCTGATGCGTGCCGGCGCCAACATGGTGAAACTGGAAGGCGGCAGCTGGCTGGCTGAAACCGTGCAGATGCTGACCGAGCGGGCAGTGCCGGTGTGCGGGCATCTCGGCCTGACACCGCAGTCTGTGAATATCTTTGGCGGCTATAAAGTGCAGGGCCGTGACGAAGCGGGTGCTGATCAGCTGCTGGCAGATGCACTGGCGCTGGAGGCCGCAGGCGCACAGCTGATGGTGCTGGAGTGCGTTCCGGTCTCCGTAGCGCAGCGCATTACCGATGCGCTCACCATCCCGGTGATCGGCATCGGGGCGGGTAACGTTACCGACGGACAGATTCTGGTGATGCATGACGCACTGGGCGTGACCGGCGGCCATATCCCTAAATTTGCTAAAAATTTCCTGGCGGAGACCGGCGACGTTCGCGCGGCCATTCGTCGCTATATCGCCGATGTCGGGGCCGGCACCTATCCGGCGGCAGAGCACAGTTTTCAGTAATCCGGGAGAATCATCGTGTTGATCATTGAAACGCTACTGATGCTGCGTCAGGAAGTTCGTCGCTGGCGTCAGCAGGGTAAACGCATTGCGCTGGTGCCTACCATGGGCAATCTGCATGAAGGGCATCTGACGCTGGTGGATGAAGCGCGCGCACGCGGCGACATCGTCATCGTCTCGATCTTTGTGAATCCGATGCAGTTCGATCGTGCCGACGACCTGGCGCGCTACCCGCGCACGCTGCAGGAGGATTGCGAAAAGCTGAACCGTCATCAGGTTGACGTAGTCTTTGCCCCCTCGCCTGCCGAAGTCTATCCGCAGGGCGCGCAGAATCAGACCTTCGTTGAAGTCCCGGTGCTCTCTTCCCTGCTGGAAGGGGCCACCCGTCCCGGCCATTTCCGCGGCGTTGCCACCATCGTCAGCAAACTGTTTAATCTGGTCCAGCCCGATATTGCCTGTTTCGGTGAAAAGGATTTTCAGCAGCTGGCTATCATTCGTAAGATGGTGGCCGATATGGGCTTCGACATTGACATTGTTGGCGTGCCAACCGTGCGGGCGAAAGATGGTCTGGCGCTGAGTTCGCGCAACGGTTACCTGACAGCTGAGGAGCGCAAGCTGGCGCCGGTGCTGAGCCAGGTGATGAAACAGATGGCGACGCGGCTGGAAAACGGTGAGCGTCACGTCGAAGAGATCGTTGAGGCGGCCAGTGACGCCCTGCTGGCGCAGGGACTCCGTCCGGATGGCCTGGCGATCTGCGATGCGGAAACACTGCAACCGCTGACGGTAGATAGTCAGCGTGCGGTGGTGCTGATGGCTGCCTGGCTGGGTAACGCCCGCCTGATCGATAATCAAACTGTTGACCTGACGCTGTAATTACACCCGCGGCAGGTTATTTTCTTTCTCTGACAAGGTTTCTGGCTATGATTCGCACAGTTCTGCAAGGCAAATTGCACCGCGTCAAGGTGACACAGGCGGACCTCAACTATGAAGGCTCCTGTGCTATCGATCAGGATTTTCTGGATGCTTCGGGCATTCTGCAATATGAAGCGATCGATATTTATAACGTCACCAACGGACAGCGTTTTTCTACCTACGCTATCGCGGCTGAACGCGGCTCTAAAATTATTTCGGTCAACGGTGCTGCCGCCCGCTGCGCCTGTGAAGGCGATATTTTAATTATCTGCTCTTACGTGCAGGTTGACGATGCCGAAGCGCGTCAGTGGCAGCCCAAAGTCGCCTATTTTGAAGGCGATAATCAGATGAAGCGTCTGGCAAAAGCCCTGCCGGTGCAGATTGCCTGATAAAAAAGGCCGGCCCGTTAAACGGCCGGCCTTTATCATTACCGCAGATATCAGGCTGTTTTGCTGGTCATTGACTTCTTCATCGTGCAGAAGAAATTGAACCAGCCGCGTTTTCTCATCAGATACAATGTCCACGGCAAGGCCAGCGCGACCAGAAATGCCGAAATAAACTTCACATCATTCGCCCAGGCTGACGGGCTTTCAAATTTCACAATTTTACTGCAGAACTGAATCGCCAGATAATGCGACAGGTAAAAGACGATTGAATTCACGCCAATGCAGTAGACCAGCTCAGACTTCAGCTTCAGCGAAATCCAGACAAACAGCGGCACTGACAGCAGCGCCAGCGGCGATAATAATGCCTGAGCATGACGATCCAGCACAAAGATATTCAGGCAGGAGAGCACGATGAAACTGACCAGTGAAATAAGCAGTGTCGGGCCATGCTGAACTTTTTCTGTAATATCGACCTGCTTTCTGACCACGTCATCTCCGGGAGAGAAGAAAATAAACAGATAGAGCAACTTGTTGATATGGGTATTGTCGAAGCTGGCAAACACCAGCAGAAACGGCAGATGACGCGCAAAGATAATCGCAATAAAGAAGCTAAACAACGAATGCAGGAACCCGGTCATATCGCCGCCACCAGTGAGGTGGAAGAGAATAATGTTCATTGGTGATTGCGGCGTATTCGCCATTGAGCTGAATAGAATTTTTAATCCGCCATAAACCGCAACCCAGACCACAAACGAATAGAGGATACTGCGCACTTTATTATTAAAAAAAGGACCCAGACCTTTTCTTAATCCCGCATCGACAAATAACCCCGACACCAGGCACATCAATCCGATATCTGACCGGCGCCAGCATCTCATTTAACAGACTGCTGAAGGCAGTAAAATGTCCGGCATTGTTATGTACGGCGATAGTACTGTGCAAAAAAATGATTGCGAGAATACTCAACCCCACAGATTATCGATCCACGTTATACGATTCATCCGCCCCTGACCTTGATTAAAAACCGGTCCTGACTCGCGAGCCATTTTTATTATTGAAAATACCCCGTCTCCACCCTTTTTTCCCGGGACGGAGCAATAAGCTTACTCTCGTCGTGTTCTGATAACTCAGATAAAAATAAACAACCGCCTGGCGTCAGGGCTAATCAAAAAAATTATTATTTCAGAGTCATTAAGATAGGTGTGCCCGCGGGTGTAATACCAGATAAAAATCAGGGTTATTTTATTGTCAGGCAGCAGTAAAGCGGGATAGAGAGCAGCAGCAGGGGAAAAAGTAACAGCGGAACCTGAAGCGGAGGCGATTTTTAAGTCCAGCCACAACCGCAACGATTGCTGTTTTAACAGACAAAAAAAAGCCACGCGCTTATCGCTGCGTGGCCCTGTCCGTTTCTGCGTTGTCAGGTGCGCAATCCGCGACCGCGCTGAATCAGCGCATAGACCAGCCCGTAAAAGACCACAATGAAAGCCACCAGTACCGAGAGGGTAAAGACCAGCGGCACGTCATGAATACCGAGAAAACCGTACCGGAATCCGCTAATCATATAAACGATCGGGTTGAGCTTAGAAATAGCCTGCCAGACTGGTGGCAGCAGGCTCAGTGAGTAAAAGACTCCGCCGAGATAGGTCAGCGGTGTCAGCACAAACGTCGGGATCAGGCTGATATCGTCAAAAGTACGCGCAAACACCGCGTTCAGCAGACCCGCCAGTGAAAAGAGAATCGCCGTCAGCAGCAGGGTCACTGCCACCATGATCCAGGAGTGCACATGGAATGGCACAAAAAACAGCGAGATGGCCGTGACCAGTATGCCCACGCAGACCCCACGCGCGACGCCGCCACCCACATAGCCCGCAATAATAATGTGAGTAGGAACCGGCGCGACCAGCAGCTCTTCGATATTGCGCTGGAATTTGGCGCTGAAGAACGACGATGCCACATTGGCATAGGCGTTGGTAATGACCGCCATCATAATCAATCCGGGCACAATGAACTGCATATAGCTGAAGCCGTGCATCTCACCGATGCGCGAACCGATCAGGTTGCCAAAGATAATGAAATAGAGCGTCATGGTAATTACCGGCGGCACCAGCGTCTGGATCCAGATGCGGGCAAAACGGTTAACCTCTTTGGCCCAGATGCTTTTCAGCGCCACCCAGTAGAGATGTGTCATGCTTTAACTCCTGTTTTTCCCTGCGTCGTCAGACCCACAAACAGCTCTTCCAGACGGTTGGCTTTGTTGCGCATACTCAGTACCTGTACGCCCTGCGCACTGAGCTGGCTGAAGACGCTGTTCAGCCCCTGCTCACGCAGCACTTCGACTTCCAGCGTTGAGGTATCGGTCAGACGATACTGGAATCCCTCCAGTGTCGGCAGCGGACTGCGCGGTGCCAGGTCGAGAATAAAGGTTTCGGATTTGAGTTTAGAGAGCAGCGCTTTCATGGAGGTGTTCTCCACCAGCTCGCCGCTCTGAATGATGCCGATGTTGCGGCACAGCATCTCCGCCTCTTCCAGATAGTGGGTAGTCAGAATGATCGTCGTGCCTTTGGCGTTAAGATCTTTCAGGAAGACCCACATGGAACGGCGCAGTTCAATATCGACCCCGGCGGTCGGCTCATCCAGAATCAGCACCTTCGGCTCATGCATTAACGCACGGGCGATCATCAGACGGCGTTTCATCCCGCCGGAGAGCATCCGCGCACGTTCACCGCGCTTGCCCCACAGGTCGAGCTGTTTAAGGTACTTTTCCGCCCGCTGGTTAGCCTCACGACGCTCGACGCCGTAGTAGCCCGCCTGATTGACGACGATCTGCATTACCGTCTCAAACGGATTGAAGTTAAACTCCTGCGGGACCAGACCCAGCTGGCGTTTAGCATTGACCACATCTTTTTCCAGATCGTAGCCAAACACCCGCACGCTGCCGCCGGATTTATTCACCAGCGAACTGATAATGCCGATGGTGGTCGATTTACCGGCGCCGTTTGGCCCCAGCAGCGCATAAAAATCACCGGCTTCGACATTAAGATCAATGCCCTTCAGCGCCTGAACGCCGCCGGCATAGGTCTTGGTCAGCCCGGAAAGTTCCAGTGCATAAGTCATTCTGCATCCATACCCTGTTTTGATGGCATTACAATGCCGTTTAAATTTATCAGGCCCTGGCCTATAGTACGCGCGCGCACTCTGCGCAGTAACCGGTCGCTCAATGCCATGACAGATATCAATACCCTGATCAGTAACAACCGTGAATGGTCGAAATTACTGATTGAAGAAGATCCCGGCTTTTTTGAGCGGCTCGCCCAGACACAAAAACCGCGCTTCCTGTGGATTGGCTGCTCGGACAGCCGCGTCCCTGCCGAACGTCTGACCGGACTGGAGCCAGGCGAACTCTTTGTCCACCGCAATGTGGCCAATCTGGTGATCCACACCGATCTGAACTGTCTCTCGGTGGTGCAATACGCCATCGAGGTGCTGGAAGTGGAACACGTTATTGTGTGCGGCCACTACGGCTGCGGCGGCGTGCAGGCGGCGATGGATAACCCGGAGCTGGGCTTAATCGACAACTGGCTGCTGCACATTCGCGACCTCTGGTACAAGCATAGCGTGTTGCTGGGGGAACTCCCGCCGGATAAGCGCCTGGACAAATTGTGCGAAATCAACGTTATTGAACAAGTCTACAACCTGGGGCACTCAACCGTGCTGCAGTCGGCCTGGAAACGTGGACAGACTGTCTCCCTGCATGGCTGGGTATACGGTATTCAGGATGGCTGTCTGCGTAACCTTGATGTCACCGCCAGCAGCCGGGAGACCCTCGAACAGCGCTACCGTCATGGCATGGCTAACCTGCAGATGAACAGTCACGTCTGAGTCGGTCGCGGCATAAAAGCGCGACATAGCCTACACCAGGCAACGGCTGCAGGCCTTGGAAGAATGTGCGGTTAAGGCTGTATCAGGATTCCAGCGGGACCACTTTGCCGATGTAAGGCAAATGGCGATAGTGCTGGGCATAGTCGATACCGAAGCCCACTACGAACTCATCGGGAATGGCAAAGCCCACATACTCGACATTGACCTCAACTTCACGGCGCTCTGGCTTATCCAGCAGGGTACAGATCGCCAGGGATTTGGGCTGACGCAGCTGCAGGATTTCGCGCACTTTGCTCAGGGTGTTGCCGGAGTCGATAATATCTTCGACGATCAGCACATCTTTGCCGCGAATATCTTCATCCAGATCTTTCAGGATCTTCACATCGCGCGAGCTGGACATGCCGCTGCCGTAACTGGAAGCCGTCATGAAATCGACCTCATGCGGTACATCAATAGCACGGCAGAGATCCGCCATGAACATAAAAGAGCCGCGCAGCAGCCCCACCAGTACCATGTCGCTGCCGCTGTCGCGGTAGTGGTCGTTAATCTCTTTGCCCAGTTCAGCGATGCGCGCGGCGATTGCCTGTTCAGGGATCATCACTTCAACAGTGTGTTTCATTGCGTTCAGCCCGGTTACGTCAGAAAGCCCCGCAGTCTATCACAGACGCCGCCGCGTCGGCGCAGTCACGCCATACGCAAACGATTACGTCGAAAAAATTCTCGCCCGTTTCACGCGTCTGACAGGAATGCGCATTACCTTAGAACATTACGGCATTTACCAGCATGATTCGCTGCATGGTAGCCTTCTTCCAACAGGATCGTTACCCTACTCGCCCTGCTGGCCGGAGATCACAATGACTTCATATTCAGGCAAAAAAACGCATATCGGCGACAGACCGCTGCACCCGGAAACCCAGATGCTGAATTATGGCTATGATCCGCGTCTCTCTGAGGGTGCGGTGAAGCCGCCGGTCTTTCTGACCTCCACTTTTGTTTTCGACAGTGCCGAAGAGGGGCGGGATTTTTTTGATTACGTTTCCGGTCGCCGTGAACCGCCGGAAGGCAAATCGGGCGGGCTGGTCTACTCTCGCTTTAACCACCCCAACAGCGAGATTGTTGAAGACCGTCTGGCGATTTATGAGCAGGCCGAAAGCTGTTCACTCTTCTCATCTGGCATGGCCGCGATCTCAACCACCCTGCTGGCGTTTGCCCGGCCCGGCGAGGTGATTCTGCACTCGCAGCCGCTCTATGGCGGCACCGAAACCCTGATGAGCAAAACGCTGCACAATCTGGACATCAAAGCTGTCGGCTTCAGCGACGGTAACGATGAGGCGAAAGTTCGTGAAGCGGCGCAGCAGGCCATGAGCCGGGGTCGGGTAGCCGTAATCCTGATTGAAACCCCGGCAAACCCGACAAACAGCCTGGTCAATATCCGCCTGATCGCGCGGATTGCCGATGAGATTGAGCAGCAGCAGGGTTCGCGCCCCGTTATCGCCTGCGACAATACCCTGCTCGGCCCGCTGTTCCAGCAGCCGCTGGCGCTGGGCGCGGATCTGTCGCTCTACTCGCTGACAAAATATGTGGGCGGCCACTCTGACCTGATTGCCGGTGCGGCGATGGGCAGCAAGGTGCTGATGGCAAAAGTGCGCGCGTTGCGCAGCGCCATCGGCACTCAGCTCGATCCTCACTCCAGCTGGATGCTCAGCCGCTCGCTGGAAACGCTGTCGCTGCGGATGGAGAAAGCCTTTCACAATGCGGAGGCGGTCGCGGCGTTTCTGCGCGATCACCCGAAAGTGGCGAAGCTGCACTGGCTGCCCTATCTGGATGCGGACAGCGCCGAAGGAAAAACATATCGCGAACAGTGCAGCGGCGCCGGTTCAACCTTCTCGTTTGATATTACCGGCGGTCAGCCCGCTGCGTTCCGTTTTCTGAATGCCCTGACGCTGTTTAAACAGGCGGTCAGCCTGGGCGGTACAGAGTCCCTGGCCAGCCATCCCGGCAGCACCACCCACTCCGGTGTGCCGCAGGCAGTGCGTCAGCGCATTGGCATCACGGATGCCACGGTGCGGCTGTCGATTGGCATCGAGAACGCCGGTGACCTGATCGAGGATGTGAGGCTGGCCCTGGAGCAGGCGTAATCAGCTCACGGTAAAACCCAGCATCATGCCGGTGTCTTCGTGCTCCAGCAGGTGACAGTGGGCCATGTAAGCGTGTTCGGCGGCGGCGACATAGTTGAAGCGAACCAGCACTTCGCTGCGCCCGCCGTCGACATTGACCATATCTTTCCAGCCCTGCCGGTGCGCGGCGGGCGGCTTGCCGTTCTCGGAGAGAATGCGGAACTGTGTACCGTGAATGTGGAACGGATGCAGCATCGCGTCGCCCTCTCCTGAAATCGTCCACGTCTCATACTGACCCAGCGCCACGGCGAATGACGGTTTTGTCATATCAAAGGCTTTGCCGTTGATCTTATTGCCGTTGTGGAAATCGTACCCGGCGGACTGCGCCATGCCGGGCATGTCATGCATGCTGTGGTCGCCATGGTCCATCGACGGCATCGGCTCTTCTGCGGCTTTCGCCTGTTTCTGCGGCATCGCATGGTGCCCGTGCCCACCCTTACCCATCGCTTTTTCACCGTAGCGCTGCATCAGCGCCTGCATGCCCTGCTGGTCGAGCTGCGGGTCCATCATCAGCTGCAGCCAGCGCGTAGTCAGGCCGTCGGTGGACGGCAGCGCAGGCAGCGTCGCCAGCCGATCCGGCAGCGTGGCGCTCGCCATCACCCGCAGCGGCAGGATTTGCACCAGCGGCAGCGGCTGATCAAACGGCGGCAGCGTCATGCCCATCTGCCCGGTGGGCAGCGTCACCAGATCAAAGGCCTGACCGTCCGAGGTATCAATCATCACTTCAAAGCGTTCGCCCGGCAGGATCGGCAGCGCGTCGAGCTTTACCGGCTCGGCCAGCAGGCCGCCATCGCTGGCGATCACATAGAGAGGACGGTGATCGCTGGCGGCGATATGCAGTGACCGGGCATTGCAGCCATTGAGCAGGCGCAGCCTCAGCCAGCCGCGCGGCACCGCATGCTGCGGATACTGCACGCCGTTGGTCAGCATCATGTCACCGAACCAGCCTACCGCGGCGCGCATGACGTCAAGCTGATAATCGATTCGGCTGCCATCTTTAGTGAGCTGCTTGTCCTGAAAGATCAACGGCACATCATCCACGCCCCACTGCGAAGGCAGCCGCAGCGTGCCGCTCTCTTTATCCTCCAGCAGGATCAGGCCCGCCAGTCCCTGGGCCACCTGATGCCCGGTTTTGCCATGCAGATGCGGATGATACCAGCAGGTCGCGGCGGGCTGATCGGGGGTAAACGAAACCTGACGTGAGCCACCCGGCGCAATCATCGCCTGAGGTCCGCCATCCACTGCACCCGGAATTTCCAGCCCGTGCCAGTGCAGCGTCGTCGCTTCACGCAGCCGGTTATGGATGTTCACCGTCACCGGTTTACCACTCTGCAACTTCAGCACCGGCCCTAGCAGGCTGCCGTTGTAGCCCCAGGTTGGCACCGCTTTGCCGTTCCATTGAGTCGTGCCCTGCATCGCCGTCAGGCTGTAGCTGCCGCGGGCATCAGGTTCCAGCAGCGAGGGGATCGGTAACAGCGGGCGGCTGGCCGCCATCAGCGAACGGCTCCAGAGCGGCAAGGCTCCGGCTGCACTCAGTGCGGCGGTGAGTTTCAGGAAATGGCGACGTTGCATGGGGGTCATCCTTGTGGCATCGGAACAGACAGCCTAAACCCTGACCTTATGGGAAGGTCAAGTCTCGCTGTGAGAATCTGACGAAAAAAGAGGGCACCGCGGCCCGGCGCGGCAAATTAATCGAAAACCTCACAGCAACTGTGCTAACGTCATGAGTAATATCCCTTGAAGAGAATGACTATGAAGCAAAGCATCAAGGTCCTGCTGTTGACGGGACTTCTTGGCTTCTCCTCCACCAGCTTTGCCCTTAGCGAATCCGAAGCGGAAGATCTGGCCGATCTGACAGCAGTTTTCGTCTATCTTAAGAATGATTGCGGCTATCAGGATCTCCCGGACGCGCAGATTCGCAAGGCGCTGGTTTTTTTTGCTCAGCAGAACCGCTGGGATTTAAGCAACTACAGCAACTACAACATGAAAGCGCTGGGCGAAGAGAGCTATCGCGATCTTAGCGGCATCGCCATTACCAACGACAAAAAGTGCAAGTCTCTGGCCCGGGATTCACTGAGCCTGCTGGCCTACGTCAGGTAACCCCTCACGCCCTCTGCAGCCGGACATTGACCGTGCAACCACGGTCACTGTTAGCTATCATGTGCCGCCCATCTTCATGGCGATGTCATCAGAGGAGAGCACAATGGCCCATAATGAAACGTGGTATGAAACCCTTCATGCCGGTTTTGGCCAGTATTTCACGGTAGATAAAGCGCTGTACCGTGAAAAGACTGCGCATCAGGATTTAATCATCTTCGAAAATGCGGCGATGGGCCGGATTATGGCGCTGGATGGCGTCGTACAGACCACCGAACGCGACGAATTTATCTATCATGAAATGATGACCCATGTTCCGCTGCTGGCTCATGGGGCGGCGAAACACGTTCTGATTATCGGCGGCGGTGATGGCGCCATGCTGCGGGAAGTCTCGCGTCATCCTGAAGTCGAGAAGATTACCATGGTAGAGATCGATGCAGGTGTCGTGACGTTCTGCCGCCAGTATCTGCCGAATCACAGCGCCGGTGCCTATGACGATCCGCGTTTTACGCTGGTGATTGATGACGGGGTAAACTTCGTTAATCAGACGCAGGAGACGTTCGATGTGATCATCTCTGACTGCACCGACCCCATTGGGCCTGGCGAAAGTCTGTTTACGTCGGAGTTTTATGCAGGGTGTAAAGCGGCCCTTAATGAAAATGGCATCTTTGTAGCGCAGAATGGCGTCTGCTTCCTGCAGCAGGATGAAGCTGTCAACAGTCATCGTAAACTGGGTCACTATTTTGCAGATGTCAGCTTCTATCAGGCGGCAATCCCGACCTATTACGGCGGCATCATGACCTTTGCCTGGGCAAGTGATAACCCGGCGCTGCGTCAGCATGATGTCGCCACGCTGCAGTCGCGCTTTGCACGCGCCGACCTGCGCTGCCGTTACTACACGCCAGCGATCCATACCGGCAGCTTTGCCCTGCCGCAATATCTGTTAGATGCGTTATCTGCCGCGAGCTGATAGGGCATCTCTAAGGAGGTGAACGAAATTGCAAAAGCTAAAACTACATGGCTTCAACAACCTGACAAAAAGCCTGAGTTTTTGTATTTACGATATCTGCTATGCGAATACTGAAGCTGAACGCGATGGCTACATTGCCTATATCGATGAGCAATATAATGCTAACCGTCTGACGGAGATTCTGACGGAAACCTGCTCCATCATTGGCGCCAACGTACTGAATATCGCCCGCCAGGATTATGAACCGCAGGGTGCCAGCGTTACGATTCTGGTCAGCGAAGAGCCTATCGATCCCAGAGATATCGATAACTCCGAGCATCCGGGCCCGCTGCCCAATTCGGTCGTGGCCCATCTCGATAAAAGTCATATCTGCGTACACACCTATCCGGAAAGCCATCCCGAAGGCGGACTGTGCACCTTCCGCGCAGACATTGAAGTGTCGACCTGTGGCGTGATCTCACCGCTTAAGGCGCTGAATTACCTGATTCATCAGCTGGAGTCCGATATCGTCACCGTCGATTACCGGGTGCGCGGTTTCACCCGCGACGTGAAGGGGATGAAGCACTTTATCGATCATGAGATCAATTCCATTCAGAACTTCATGTCAGAAGATATGAAAGCAATGTATGACATGGTGGATGTGAACGTTTATCAGGAAAACATCTTCCATACCAAGATGTTGCTGAAAGAATTTGACCTGAAACATTACCTGTTTAATACCCGTCCGGAAGATCTTACGCCGCAGGAGCACAAGCGCATTACCGACCTGCTGTGGAAGGAGATGCGTGAGATCTATTACGGCAGAAATATCCCCGCCGTGGGACTGAAGACGCTGTAACATCAGGCGCGCAGCATTACCCGCCGTAATCTGCGCGTGCTGTTTATCCGGCGCTCAGCGTCAGCGTAATCCCGCGCTCCTGCAGCGTGCGACAGACAGCCTCATCTAACCGGGGGTCCGTCACGACATCCGTCAGATCGTCCACCGGTGACGCGCAGAACAGCGACCAGGAGCCATATTTACTGCTGTCCGCCAGCAATACCCGCCGGGCGGCATTAGCCAGCAAATCGTGCTTCAGGCCCGCTTTCTCCTCGGTAGGCGTAGTAATGCCGCGCTCCAGGCTCCAGGAGTTACAGCTGACAAAAGCGATGTCTGGGTTGATACTGCGCAACAACCGGCGACCATGCTCTCCCACACAGGACTGGCTGGAGTCGTCAATTCGGCCACCGATAATCGTGACTTCGATCTGCTTAAACTCAGACAGAAATAGCGCAATGTGCAGGTCTGCGGTGATGACCCGCAGCGGCAGATGCGTAAGCTGACGCGCCAGCTCCAGCATGGTGGTGCCCGCATCCAGCACGACCGCATCTCCCGCCCGGACAAAACTGGCGGCAGAGGTCGCGATCGCCTGTTTTTCCGCCAGATTACGCTGCAGCTTCTCAAGCGTGGTGGGCTGGGCAGGAATAAAACGGTTCAGCGTAACGCCACCATGACTGCGGCTGATTACGCCCTCTTTATCCAGCTTAATCAGATCGCGCCGGATTGTCGCGGGTGAGGCGGAGATGGCATTAACCAGTTGCTCAACAGTCACCAGATTATGACTTTTCAGATAATCCATAATCTGATCAAGACGGCTCTGTCCGTTCATAGTTCCCTAAGCGAGCTGCATCGCAAGTTTAATTGAGATCGCCATGCTGTCAGACTTCGCTTTACCTGTCCAGGCGATATCAAACGCCGTACCGTGGTCAGCAGACGTCCGGATAAACGGCAGGCCTGCGGTGATATTCACGCCATCATAAAAGCCCAGCAGCTTAAGCGGAATGTGTCCCTGATCGTGGTACATCGCTACCACCATGTCATACAGCCCCTCCTGGCATTGCAGGAACACGGTATCCGGCGGACAGGGTCCGTAAACGTCTATGCCCTGCGCTTTCATCGCCTGAATCGCGGGCGCGACCGTCGTAATCTCCTCATCCCCGAACAGCCCGTTTTCTCCGGCGTGCGGATTAACCCCCGCCACCGCGATGCGCGGGGCGTGATTACCCACACGGCGCAGGAAGCTGTCCGCCATCTCTATCACCGTTTTGATGCGCGTCTGGTTCAGCGTGTCGAGGAATTTGCGCAGTGCGATGTGGGTCGTGACATGGATGACTTTCAGTTTGTCGGTGTAGAGCACCATCGCGTAATCTCTGGTGTCGGTCAGGTGCGCCAGCAGTTCGGTGTGTCCCGGATAGAGATGACCGGCGGCATGCATTGCCTCTTTGTTCAGCGGTGCGGTGGCAATGGCGTGAACCTCCCCCGCCAGCGCCAGGGCGGTTGCCCGCTTCACGCAGCGCCACGCCAGATCGCCCGCCTCTTTCTGCACGACGCCAGGCTTCAGGGCGGCGGGATCCGCCAGCGGCTCATCAATGACATTAATGATGCCCGGCGCAAAGTGCGCATCCTGCACCCGATCCAGCACCCGTAATTCAGCCTGGGGTGTAATGTTCATTGCCATGATGCGACGCAGCGTGCTGGCGCAGCCAATCACTACGGCAGGAATCCCATTCAGCTCACCTTCAGAGAGTGATTTGATAATGATTTCCGGACTGATGCCCGCCGGGTCGCCCATCGTAATCGCAATAATTTTACTCACTCGACTTCTCCTCAATAAAACCAATGGCTGCTACCAGCGTATTCGCATCACCAAAGCCACCCGCTTTGGTCATCACCGGCAGAGTAAATTCACTGCTAAGCAGAACCCCGTGCGGCACACAATCCGCCACCAGACCCTGAATGTTGAAGCCGCTGGCACCCAGCGCTTGCGCGACGGCGATCGCCACGTCGCCCCCTGACAGATAGAGCGCATGCGGCAGCGCGGCGCGGCAGAGGCTTAAGGTCATCTCACCCAGCAACTGGCAGATCGCCTCACCCAGTTGCTGGCGCGTCAGACTGTGCTGCTGGCAGAGCGCATCGATCGCGTGGCGCTGAGCGCGATGCTGACAGGTGCGGATCACCGTGTGGCGACCGGCCCGCAGCGCGTCAGCTGCCTGCGCGATCCAGCGCGTCCGATCCGGCCACGCGGGTTGCTGAAACAGCTGAGCAATATCGACGTCCACAATCGCAACGGGCCGCTGCTGCTGCAGGACAGCGATTTGCTGCTGCGCGCTGTCACTCATCGATCCCACTACCGCCAGCACCGGCCGGGCCGGGCGAACCGAGAGCGCCGCGCCCAGCGCATCGCTTAATCCGGCGGCCCCGACCAGCAGCGGCTTCTCGTGCAGTCGCGCCGCCGCCGCAATCAGCCGCGTCAGATCGGCCTCATTTTCGGCATCCACCACCACCACCCCCTGCGCCGCGGCCAGTACAGCATCAAGCCGATCGCTGCGCAGCGTCGCGAGATCGATCTCCGCGCCGTCGATCTGCATCTGATCGAGAACGCGGGCGCTGCGGATCGGGGTTTTGGGATCGCTGGCAAATTCGGTTTCCGTCAGCAAACGCTGATCGACCCATACGTGACCCTGCCGTGTCGTGCGGCCCAGTCGCGGCACCGCCGGCACCACCAGCGCCAGGGTTTTGCCGCTGGCGCGCAACGCTGCCACTGTTTCCGTACCGGCGTTGCCGCGCAGCGTGGAGTCCATCTTCTTAAACAGCCAGCCCGGCTGAAACTGTGTCGTGTAGTGCTGCACCACCTGCGTGACGCGTGCCGCCGCCTGCCCGGCGCTGACGGCCCGGCTATCGGTGCTGATGACCAGTACATCCGCCACCTCATCCGGCAACGACGCCTCCAGGCCAAACAGCACCTGCACGCGGGCACCGGCCCGGGCCAGTCCGCTTCCGGCATCGTTGGCACCGGTAAAGTCATCAGCGATGACCAGCACCGGTGTTTTCCATATTGATGAGTTCATCCTTACTCCTGTCAGGCAATTGCCGCTGCATTTGATTATATTCAATCATGATTGATTATATGTGAGCAAGTTCAAATTAATCGAAATCGATATGCCTTATAAATTTAGCCACACAGAGTGACTTGATTCGCATTGCGCTGAGCAAAATTAATCATGTGCTTCGCTGCGACGGTAAAGAGGGGATGAAATGAACATTAACAGCACGGTAATCAGCGGCTACCAGGCGCTGAATGACATGCGCTATCTGCTACAGGGCGTCTCTGCCGCAGTGGTGGTCACGGATCGTAATATTGAGGCGATTCCGGCGGTACAGGCGCTGATAGGGCAACTGCGGGATCGGATTCCGCAGCTCTGCCTGGTCAACAGCGTCCCGCCTGAGCCTAGCCAGCACGATGTCGCCGCGATCCTGGCGACGCTTCCCCATCAGCAGGCTGACATGGTGATCGGCATCGGCGGTGGCAGCGTACTGGATGTGGCGAAGCTGCTCTCTGTGCTCTGCCTTGATACAGCACCGTCGCTCGACGCCCTGCTGGCAGGTGAAAAGCCGCAGCGCCGCACCCGTTCGATACTGATTCCGACCACCGCCGGAACCGGTTCTGAAGCCACGCCCAATGCGATTCTGGCTATCCCGGAGAAAGAGACTAAAGTCGGTATTATTTCCCCGGTGATGCTGCCGGATGTGGTGGCGCTGGTGCCGGAACTCACGACCAGCATGCCCGCCCACATCGCCTCTTCGACCGGCATTGATGCGCTCTGCCATCTGATTGAGTGCTTCACGGCCAACGTCGCCAATCCGGTTAGCGACAACTATGCACTGACCGGCATGAAGAAGCTGTTTACGCATCTTGAGACCACCCTGCGTGAGCCCGACAATTTACAGGCACGGCTGGAGATGCTCTGGGCCTCTTACTATGGCGGCGCAGCCATCGCCCATGCCGGTACCCATCTGGTGCATGCCCTCTCCTATCCGCTCGGCGGCAAATATCATCTGCCACACGGGGTCGCTAACGCCATTCTGCTGGCACCCTGCATGCGCTTTGTCCGTCCTGCGGCAGTGAGCAAGTTCGCTCAGGCCTATGACCTGCTGCCCGATGCCGACAGCCATTTAAGCGATGAAGAGAAATCCCATGCGCTGGTGAATTATTTCACCGCGTTGGTCGCGCGGCTGCAGCTGCCTGCCAGTCTCGAAGAGCTGGGCATCAGCCCGGATCACCTGTCCTATTTGGTGGAAGCGGCACTCGACGTTCAGCGCCTGATGAAAAATGTGCCGATGACTGTCAGCGCTGACGATGTGCGCGCCATCTACCTGACACTGTTTCCTTCCTGCCAGGCGTAATGAGGATTGTTATGAATAAGAAAATAGAGGGCATTCTGACGGCCATCGTCACCACTTTTGACCGTGAAGGGGCCTTTGATCCGGTCACGCAGCGCGAGCAGGTCAGACGACAAATCAATGCCGGTAACGGGATCTTCTGCGGCGGCACTAACGGCGAATTTTTTGTGCTGAATGAGCAGGAGAAAATTGCCGTCACCACCACCTGCGTGGATGAAGTCAACGGCCGGGTGCCGGTGGTCGCACATATCGGCGAGATTTCGACCCGCGAAACTATCCGGCTCGGGCAGCAGATTGGCCGTCTGGGCGTGGACGCGGTCTCCGCGATCACACCGTGGTTTGTTCCGCTGAAACAGCAGGAACTGATTGATCACTATCAGCGCGTGGCGGATGCGCTTCCGGTACCGCTGTTCCTCTATAACATCCCGGCACGCACCGGCAACACCCTGCAGCCCGAAACGGTACGTACACTGGCGGCGCATCCAAACATCGTCGGCATCAAAGACTCCGCAGGCAGCTATGAGAGCCTGAACGGATTTCTGCAGGCCACTGCCGACTGTAAAGGCTTCAATGTTCTGAACGGCCCGGATTCATTGATCCATCAGGGGTTCGTTGAGGGCTGTTCCGCCGCCATTTCCGGACTGGCTAACGTGGCCCCGGCGGCCATTAACGCGATCTGGGCGCGCTTCAGCGCCGGAGATATCGCCGGTTCGCAGCAGGCACAGGAGAGCGTGACCGGACTGCGCACCGCGCTCTATAGCATCGGTTTTTCACCCGCCGCCGTGAAAAAAGCGGTCAGCCTGCAGGGCTTTGAGGTCGGTGAAAGTCGCTATGCGGTGCAGTTCAGCGCCGAAGAGCAGCAGCAGATTCGTCAAATCGTGAACCACTACCTGCAGTAACGTCCATCGCCTTTGTACTCTACCGGTCAGATGAGAACGAGCCTGATGGTCGCCATCTGCCAGAACAATCGAGGTCATGATGAAAGCATTTTCAACTGAAAGTACCTTACTGATCGTCGGTATGGTGGTCGCCTATATCCTGTTCACTACCTGGCTGACCTGGCGGCTGCGCAGTAAATCCAGCGGCGACTTTATGGAAGGCTCGCGCGCCATGCCCGCCTTTATTGTCGGCATCATGCTGATGTCTGAATATATCGGAGCAAAATCAACCATCGGCACGGCCCAGGCGGCCTTTGAGGATGGCTTCGCCGCCTCCTGGTCGGTGATTGGCGCGGCGATTGGCTTTCCGCTGTTTGGCCTGATTCTGGTCAGACGCATCTATAACACCGGCAAGATTACGATCTCCGGTGCTATTGCCGAGAAATATGGCAGCTCGACCAAAAATATCATCTCGCTGATCATGATCTATGCGCTGTTGCTGGTGAACGTCGGTAACTACATCAGCGGTGCAGCGGCGATCTCCACCGTCCTGAAAATCAATCTGACGCAGGCAGCGTTTATTACAGCGGTAGTCAGCACCTTCTATTTTGCATTTGGTGGCATGAAAGGCGTCGCCTGGGTAACACTGCTGCATAGCGCCATCAAATATGCCGGGATCCTGATTATTCTCTATGTGGCGCTGAAGATGACCGGTGGCGTCGCGCCGATGATTGAGAAAATGCCCGCGTTCTACTGGACATGGGATGGGCATGTCGGGGCCAGCACCATTGTCGCCTGGCTGATCGGCACCGTGGGATCGATCTTCTGTACCCAGTTTGTGATCCAGGCAATCTCCTCGACTAAAGATGTGAAGTCTGCAAAACGCGCGACCTGGATCGCCTTTATCTTCTGTCTGCCTATCGGTCTGGCAATGGCGCTGATTGGCGTAGCGGCGAAGTTTGCGCATCCCGATATCAACAGCCTCTATGCGCTGCCGGTATTTCTGCAGGATATGTCGCCGTGGCTGGCCGGAATCGTCACTACGTCGCTGGTGGCCTCCATCTTCGTCAGTGTTGGCACCGTTGCGCTGGCTATTGCCTCGCTGGTCGTGAAAGATTTCTATGTTCCTTATCGTAAGCCGACCCCGGAGCGTGAATTTAAGGTCACGCGCTGGATCTCGATCGCTATCGGCTTCTTCCCGCTACTGTTTGTCCTGTTCTTCCCGGAAGTGCTGAAGCTCTCCTTCTTTACCCGCGCGATCCGCCTGTCGATCACCGTGGTGGCGATTATGGCGTTCTATCTGCCATGGTTTAAGAGTACGCGGGGCGCGAATGCCGGTCTGATTGGTGCCTGTCTGGTCACCTCCGTCTGGTTCCTGATGGGCAATCCTTTTGGTATCGACAATATGTATGTGGCGCTGATTACCCCGGCCATCATTATGATGATTGACCGCTGCATTCCATCACGTCAGTCTCAGCCTCAACCGCAACACAATGCACAAAAAAGTGGAGCCTAATATGACTCAGGAAACCGTCACCGCTGAACGCACCGGCCAGCTCGCGCCGCACCCGCAGGACAGGGCGCAGCAGATTGCGATGCTGCCCTCCTCCTGCCCGCAGAACCATGCGGCCAATCTGCTGCCGCTGCCCGATGGCGATCTGCTTTGCGTCTGGTTTGGCGGCACACAGGAGGGGATCGCCGATATCTCCGTCTGGTGCTCGCGGCTGAAAAAAGGCAGCGACCGCTGGAGCGATGCAGAGAAACTCTCTGACGATCCGGGTCGCTCAGAACAGAACCCGGTGCTGTTCCTCGATCCCGACCAGGTACTGTGGCTGCTCTGGACGGCGCAGAAGTCGGGCAATCAGGACACGGCGATTGTCCGCTATCGCCAGTCTCACGATCTGGGTCAGAGCTGGGGTGAAATCCGTACCCTGCTGGATAAGCCCGGCACCTTTATTCGCCAGCCGATCGTGGTGCTGCCCAACGGCAACTGGCTGCTGCCGGTCTTTTACTGCCTGACGCCTCCCGGAGAAAAATGGGTCGGCAGCTATGATGTCAGCGCGGTAAAAATCTCGGAAGATAAGGGCCGCAGCTGGCGCGATGTCAGCGTGCCTGACAGCACCGGCTGCGTGCACATGAACGTTACGCTGCTGGAGGATGGCTCCCTGCTGGCGCTCTACCGCAGCCGCTGGGCCGACCATATTTATCAGAGCCGCTCCGTCGATCAGGGTGAGAGCTGGAGCGCACCTGAGCCGCTGTCGCTGCCCAACAACAACTCCTCTATTCAGGTCACCACACTGCGCAACGGTCATCTGGCGCTGGTGTTCAACGCCATGAGCGCAGAAGGGGCCAGCGAGCGGCGTCTGTCGCTGTATGATGAGATCGAAGATGATGAAGAGATGGGAGAAAGTGACATGGCGGTCGCCGCCGCACCGATCGTGCAGAGCGGTCGTACCGCCTTCTGGGGCGCGCCACGCGCACCGATGACGCTGGCGATCTCCACGGATGGCGGTAAAAGCTGGCCGCTGCAGCGCAATCTGGATGAGGGCGATGGTTACTGCATGACCAATAACTCTCAGCAGAAGCTGAACCGCGAATTCTCCTACCCCAGCATCAAGCAGGGCGTTAACGGCGAACTGCATATTGCCTACACCTGGTATCGTCAGGCGATTAAGTATGTGCGGGTTGAGGAGTCCTGGGTGCAGGGAGGTGACGCGTGATCGCGCGAATGGCGCTGGTGACCGGGGCCAGTTCCGGCATCGGTCAGGCGATCGCCGATCGCTTGCTCAGTGCCGGCTGGCATGTAGTCGGCCTCGGCCGCTCGGCCATCAATCGGGCAGAGAGCGGCTGGCAGAGTCATCAGGTCGATATCAGCGACAGCGCGGCATTGCAGGCATTACTGGTGAAGCTGCCCGTGCCGCAGGCGGTGGTTCACGCAGCAGGCATGATGCAGGCCGCGCCGCTGGGCGAGCTGGACGGCGAGGCCAGCGCACGCCTGTGGCGGCTGCATGTTGCCGCCGCTGAACAGCTGGCGAATCACTTTGCGCCGCAGATGCAGACGGGTGGCAGGATCGTGCTGCTGGGGAGTCGCACGTCAGGCGGCGCGGCGGGCCGCAGTCAGTATGTGGCGACCAAGTCGGCGATGATCGGCATGGTCCGTAGCTGGGCCGCAGAGCTGGCACCGCGCGGCATCACGGCAAATATCGTGGCGCCTGGTGCCACCGAAACCCCGATGCTGCAGCAGCCGGGCCGGGCAAGTTCGCCGCCCCGCCTGCCGCCAATCGGCCGCTACATTCAGCCGGAGGAGGTCGCCGGACTGGTCGATTTCCTGCTCTCCCCGGCGGCGGCGGCGATCACCGGTCAGCAGCTGGTAATGTGCGGCGGCGCGTCGCTGAGTTAGCGCACAGGCCGGGTGACCCAGGTCGCCCGGCTGTCATTGCCGGACTGGCTTACCGTACTGATTAACGAACTGGCGATAGGCGGCGATCACCAGCAGGAAGTCTTCAATGCCGCAGAACGAGAGGCTCTCTTCGTCGTAATAGTTCATCCCCTCCTCCATGCCATCATCTTCCAGTGCCAGCAGGTTAGCGCGGATCATCACCTCTTCTTCATCCAGCAGAATGGTGTACTCGCTGCCGATGCGCTGCCACTGACGCACGCTGCCTTTCACATCTTCAATGGCGGCCTCCACTTCATCCAGCAGGCCCGGATCGTTGCTGACCTCTTCGTTGAACCAGTGGCCGACCGCTTCATGATCCATCGACATGCGGACTTTAATCTGTCCGGTCACATCGCGTAAAAATTCATATTCCATCGCCCGTTCCTCTCAACGTCGTCGCGTCACCTGATAAGTGTCCGTGCTGCTTCTGCAGCAAAGTGTGACACGTCGCGCATTATTACAGGCTGTCTGGCGAAATCCAGCTTTTGATCGTGCCGCAGTCCGATCGCCAGACGTAAAAAAGGGGCGAATCATCGCCCCTTCTCGCATGCTGTCGGGTGAAGAATCAGACCGCAGTCTGGAAAATCACGCCGTCAGCTTTATCGGTGTACTGCGCCAGCTGGTCAAAGTTGAGATAGCGATACGTGTCGCTGGCCGTTTTATCGACCTGTGCCATGAATTGCTGATACTCATCCGGCGTAGGCAGTTTGCCCAGCAGAGATGCGACCGCGGCCAGTTCGGCTGACGCCAGATAGACGTTCGCGCCGGTTCCCAGACGGTTCGGGAAGTTACGGGTCGAGGTAGAAACCACCGTCGAACCATCTGCCACACGCGCCTGGTTACCCATGCAGAGTGAACAGCCCGGGATCTCGATACGCGCACCGCTTTTGCCGAAGACGCTGTAGTAGCCCTCTTCAGTCAGCTGTGCCGCATCCATCTTGGTTGGCGGCGCCACCCACAGACGGGTTGGCAGCTGGCCTTTGTGGCTATCCAGCAGTTTACCGGCGGCACGGAAGTGACCAATGTTGGTCATGCAGGAGCCGATGAACACTTCGTCGATCTTCTCACCCTGAACGTCAGAGAGCAGACGGGCATCGTCCGGATCGTTTGGCGCACAGAGGATCGGCTCTTTGATGTCGGCCAGATCGATTTCGATCACGGCGGCATATTCCGCGTCCGCATCGGCTTCCAGCAGCTGCGGATCGGCCAGCCATTTCTCCATGCTCTCAACACGACGCTCCAGCGTACGGCGATCGCCGTAACCTTCTGCGATCATCCATTTCAGCAGGACGATGTTGGAGTTGAGGTATTCGATAATCGGCGCTTTATCCAGCTTGATGGTACAGCCCGCTGCAGAACGTTCCGCTGACGCATCAGACAGCTCAAACGCCTGCTCCACCTTCAGATCCGGCAGACCTTCGATTTCCAGGATGCGGCCAGAGAAGATGTTTTTCTTGCCTTTCTTCTCAACGGTCAGCAGGCCCTGTTTGATGGCGTACAGCGGGATAGCGTGAACCAGATCGCGCAGCGTGATACCTGGCTCCATTTTACCTTTGAAGCGCACCAGCACCGATTCCGGCATGTCGAGCGGCATGACGCCTGTCGCGGCGGCAAACGCCACCAGGCCTGAACCTGCCGGGAAAGAGATACCGATAGGGAAACGGGTATGGGAGTCACCACCGGTGCCTACGGTATCCGGCAGCAGCATACGGTTCAGCCAGCTGTGGATGATGCCGTCGCCCGGACGCAGTGAGACACCGCCACGGTTCATGATGAAGTCTGGCAGCGTGTGGTGCGTGTTCACATCGACCGGCTTAGGATAGGCGGCGGTGTGACAGAAGGATTGCATTACCAGGTCGGTCGAGAAGCCCAGGCAAGCCAGATCTTTCAGCTCGTCACGGGTCATCGGCCCGGTGGTATCCTGCGAGCCGACCGAGGTCATCTTCGGTTCGCAATAGGCGCCCGGACGCACGCCGGTCACGCCACAGGCGCGGCCAACCATTTTCTGCGCCAGCGAGAAGCCACGGGTGCTCTCCGCAACATCTTTCGCCTGACGGAATACGGTGCTGTGCGGCAGACCCAGCGACTCGCGCGCTTTGGTGGTCAGGCCACGGCCAATGATCAGCGGAATACGGCCACCGGCACGCACTTCGTCGATCAGCACTTCGGTTTTGAGTTCGAAGCTGGCCAGCAGTTCGTTGGTTTCGTGGTTGCGGACTTCACCTTTAAATGGATAGATGTCAATGACATCGCCCATGTTCAGGTTGTTGACGTCCACTTCAATCGGCAGTGCGCCCGCATCTTCCATGGTGTTAAAGAAGATCGGTGCAATTTTGCTGCCCAGCACCACGCCGCCGCCTTTTTTATTTGGCACGTTCGGGATGTCGTCGCCCATAAACCACAGCACCGAGTTGGTGGCGGATTTACGTGAAGAACCGGTTCCGACCACATCACCGACGTAGGCCAGCGGAAAACCTTTGCTCTTCAGCGCGTCGATCTGTTTGATCGGGCCGATATTGCCGGGTTCGTCCGGCTCGATGCCATCACGGGCATTTTTCAGCATCGCCAGAGCATGCAGAGGGATATCGGGACGCGACCAGGCATCCGGTGCCGGAGAGAGGTCATCAGTATTGGTTTCGCCGGTGACTTTGAACACCGTAACGGTGATCTTTTCCGCCAGCTCAGGGCGTGACAGATACCATTCGGCCTCTGCCCATGACTTCATCACCTGCTTCGCGTATTCATTACCCGCTTTCGCTTTCTCTTCAACATCATAGAAGTTGTCGAACATCAGCAGCGTGTGGGAAAGGGCTTTCGCCGCGCCAGGGGCCAGTCGGCTATCGTCCAGCGCCTCGATCAGCGGATGAATGTTGTAGCCGCCCTGCATGGTGCCGAGCAGTTCAACCGCTTTTTCAGGAGTAATCAGAGGAGAGGTTGCTTCGCCTTTGGCGACAGCCGCCAGGAAACCGGCTTTGACATACGCCGCTTCATCGACGCCAGGTGGGACGCGGTTGACCAACAAATCGGTCAAAAATTCTTCTTCACCCGCAGGTGGATTTTTCAGCAGTTCAACCAGCGCGGCCATCTGGGAAGCCTCTAAAGGCTTAGGTACAATTCCCTGGGCAGCACGCTCGGCAACGTGCTTACGGTATTCTTCTAGCACGACGTTATCCTCGCTCTCATTATGTAGGGCTTTCCGACCACCTTGCTCACTTATGGAGAACACACTTCCCTTTCTCGTCCAGGTTGAGGTGCCCGGTTTCGCGGAGGGCAGAATAGCAGGATTCCGGCTGTTTGTTAATCTGTTTACAAAAATACAACATGATCTCCTGCGTTCATTCTGCCCTTCTCCCTCCCTCGTATCTGCCCGCTGAGCCTGCCGAAACGCTTCCGGCGCGCAGCGGCACAGGATAGGGCATTTGGCGGGTGAGCATGTCCGCAAAAGGGGATTTTTGGTGAACAGATTCAGTGAAATAGATAACCTGCCGGAATAGAAACCCACCTGCGCAGTCTTTGTCGCAGAGGAGATGACAGACAGATATTCACAGCGGAGATAACCTGATGATGGCAGCGCCAGTTTGGTTTGCCGGAGGCGTTTCCGACCAGCGGCAGCACACTTTCAGAATCCGGGCAGTGCACCGGAAGCGGTTTTGCAGACAGCGCAAAACGTTCGTCTGAAGCGGATAAACAGAAGAGGCCACGCAGGCCTCTTCCGGACGATTAGTTTTTCAGGCTGGCTGGCCAGTCGGCTGGCAGTTGGTCAGGCGGGCAGTCCACCACGCTTTCGTTGTTTTCACCCACATCGCGGATCAGGGTCAGCGTCGCAAACTCATCAATGACTTCGGTAGGATAAGCCGGGCCCGCTTCGCGCAAGGTTGCCATCTCCTCCAGATGATCGTTCTGGAAGCAAACTGTTTTTTCAGGGTTATTCATGACCCAGCGCGGGAAGAAAATGGTGCCATGGAAAATTTTGTCGGTCAGGTTAACGGCCAGACTGACATCCGTGCCGGTTGGCTCAGTCCAGGAGACTTTGTAGACATCCTGCGCCAGACGCACAACATAGACGTGCTGATTCTTAACCCAGCGGTTACCGACCATGCCGCTGTGAATCCGGTAATCGATGGTGCTGGCGTTTTTAATGTAAAGCTCATAGTTCCAGCCGTTGTCATAGGTATAAACCAGATGTTTGCCGACGATGCCTGACAGGTCATGTTTATCAAATGTGCTCATGATTTATTCCTTCTCTGTTTTCGTTGAGAAAATTATTGCGCATTGCAAAAGCGATTAATAACGCTATTTTTAGCGCTGAATCATTCAATTTTTAGATGAGACAGCATGTATAAAACGACGCTTGAGCAGTGGTATCTGCTGGACGAAGTGGTCAATGCGGGCAGCTTCGCGCTGGCTGCAGAGAATAATCATCGCAGCCAGTCATCGCTAAGCTATCAGCTTAGCCTGCTTCAGCAGCGGCTGGGGATGACACTGTTAGAACAACAGGGCCGTCGCGCGGTATTGAGCGCGGAGGGACATCAGCTGCTTGCTCAGGTTCGTCCGCTGCTGCAGGGATTCAGCGCCCTGGAGGCCAGAGCGAATGCACTGCAGCGCGGCGAGCGTTCGCGCATCGATCTGATGGTCGACGCCACCCTGCCCAAGCCCCTGCTGTTTGATGTGCTGCAGACCTTTCAGCAGCGCTATCCGCATGTCCGCATCTGGTTCAGTGAAATCGTCCGCAGTGAGACGCCGGACAGGCTGGCAGAATCTCAGGCCGATCTCTGGCTGGTGGCGCAATATGGCGCCGGACCATTAGCAGGTGAGAGCCTGATGAGCGTCGATTTCATCGCTGTCGCCCATCGCGACCATCCGCTGCATCGCGAACCGGCCCCGCTGGATGCGGCCACACTGGCCCGCTGGCCTTGTGTCACCATTCTGGATCGTCAGCAACAGCAGCAGTCAGAGGTGAATGGCGAGCAGGCGGAGAACTGGTCATTTACCACGCTGTCGGCAGCGATTGAAGCGGTCCAGCATCAGTTAGGCTATGGCTGGCTGCCGGAACAGACTATCGCGGCCCTGCTGGAGAGCGGTGAACTTCGTCCTCTGCCGCTGCGCCAGGGTCGCCGGCGCAGCAGTACGCTGGTGATGTACATGAATGAAGAGAGGCTGCCTGGCAACAGCGCCATTGCTGCGCTGGCACAGATGTTTATTGAGCGTGTGGCGCAGGAGAAGCAAAACGTTAAGATTTGAATAGTCGCCGTTTTTCTTTCAGCAACGCCGGAGTGGGCTGGGGGGTGACTTCACGGTTACTGCTCATTCTTTTTAGCAGCTTATCCAGACGGACGGCCTCCCCCTGCCCCGCGCGCTGTTTCGTCGGACAGAAACAGCGTGACAGGCCCCGCAACGTTGACCCTCCTGCTATTCCTGCCTTTTCAGCCGCAGTGCGGAATTACTTTTCAGGCCTGCTGGCCTGAGCCGTAATCCGCTCAAGCGCAACCTGTGCTAAAAAGCCTGAACGACTTTTGTATTCGGGTTGCGAGGCGACGCAACGGTCGATTCTGTCGATCAGGGATTCAGGCAGGGTAACGTTAATTTTTTCAGAGCCGCCCAGCAGTCGAATCACATCGATATCCACCAGCGCCCAGATATAGCCCTGATAGTCGGGGTGCGTTGCCAGCGCCTCAATCGTCGAGACGGCAGGGATGGCATGGCCAGGCTCAACGCATAGTTCGATATGCCCGGTAATCGCCTCTTTTGCATTTTTTATCGCTTCGTCCAGCGTCTCGCCAGCAGAGAAGCATCCGGGTAAATCAGGAACAATGACGCCACAGGCGTGTTCGTCATCACCAGCTTCAATCGCAATCGGATAAAACATATCAACCTCTTCGCGCAGGCGGGATTAAATCTTCGCCTTTTTTCTGATGCTTTTTACCGTACCGGGCGGTAAGTCCTTTTAGGGGTGAGGCACCGTAACCAGCCCCAGTTTAACCGGATGAGTGAAATGGTGATGGCTACCGTTTATCCTTATCAGCACCCAGCCATCAGCCCTGATTTCCGCAATTAATCTGCTGCTATCCATAGCGGCGTCCTGTCCTGTACCCGTCAGAAAAAAATAACTCCAACCCCCCTCCGGGCAATCCCTTTATCAGGGCTGCGTTGCCTTCTGGCTGGCCTGATTAATTCGGGACATCCCGCACGGCATTCGTCGCAAAAAAAAAGCCCCCGTTACGGGAGCTTTTCTTATACTGCGGCAGAAATTTACTTCTTCTTCGCTTTCGCGTTAGGCAGATCGGTGATGCTGCCTTCGAAGATCTCTGCGGCCAGACCGACGGACTCATGCAGGGTCGGGTGAGCATGGATGGTCAGCGCGATATCTTCCGCATCACAACCCATCTCAATCGCCAGACCAATCTCACCTAACAGCTCGCCGCCGTTAGTGCCGACAATCGCGCCACCGATGACACGGTGCGTCTCTTTGTCGAAGATCAGTTTGGTCATACCTTCTGCACAATCAGAGGCGATAGCACGGCCAGAGGCCGCCCATGGGAAGGTCGCTGTCTCATAGCTGATGCCCTTCTCTTTCGCTTCTTTCTCGGTCAGACCGACCCAGGCAACTTCTGGCTCTGTATAGGCAATGGAAGGGATTACTTTCGGATCGAAGTAGTGCTTCAGACCGGAGATCACTTCTGCTGCCACGTGGCCTTCGTGGACACCTTTGTGCGCCAGCATTGGCTGACCGACGATGTCGCCGATAGCGTAGATGTGTGGCACGTTGGTACGCATCTGCTTGTCGACGCGGATGAAACCACGGTCATCCACTTCCACGCCCGCTTTACCGGCATCCAGACCTTTACCGTTCGGTACGCGACCAATCGCCACCAGCACGGCGTCATAACGCTGCGCTTCGCCTGGGGCTTTTTTACCTTCCATGGAAACGTAAATGCCATCGTCTTTTGCTTCAACGGCGGTCACTTTGGTTTCCAGCATCAGGTTGAATTTCTTGCTGATCTTCTTGGTAAAGACCTTGACCACGTCTTTGTCCGCAGCCGGGATAACCTGGTCAAACATCTCGACCACGTCGATCTCTGAACCCAGCGCGTGATACACGGTCGCCATTTCCAGACCGATGATACCGCCACCCATAACCAGCAGGCGCTTCGGCACTTCTTTCAGTTCCAGTGCATCGGTAGAATCCCAGACGCGTGGATCTTCATGCGGGATGAAAGGCAGTTCGATAGGGCGTGAACCCGCAGCGATAATGGCATTGTCGAAGTTGATGGTGGTCGCGCCGCCTTCTCCTTCAACCACCAGGGTATTAGCACCGGTGAATTTGCCCAGGCCGTTAACCACGGTGACTTTACGCCCTTTTGCCATACCTGACAGGCCGCCAGTCAACTGGTTGATGACCTTCTCTTTCCAGCTGCGAATCTTGTTAATATCAGTAGAGGGCTGGCCGAACACAATACCGTGCTCTTCAAGGGCTTTCGCCTCTTCAATCACTTTGGCAACGTGCAGCAGCGCCTTAGAGGGGATACAACCGACGTTCAGACAAACACCGCCCAGGGTGCTATAACGCTCAACCAGTACGGTTTCCAGACCTAAATCCGCACAACGGAAGGCTGCAGAGTAACCTGCAGGACCTGCCCCAAGTACCACGACCTGGGTTTTAATCTCTGTACTCATCATGACCTCTTAATTGATATCCGGCGGGTCAGACGTTCTTATAATGCCCTTGTTCCACCGGGACTTTCACCGCAAGAGTTTACAGAATTGTTAACAAACTGCCAACCGCGGCGCGACGAATCGTTAAAGGAAGGCCGGCATCCGCCGGCCTTCTTTACTTTTACATAACTAAACGACGAATGTCGGAGAGCATATTGCCAATAATGGTGATGAATCTTGCACCATCGGCTCCGTCAATCACGCGGTGGTCGAAGGAGAGAGAAATCGGCATCATCAGACGCGGCATAAATTCTTTGCCGTTCCATACCGGTTCCATCGCCGACTTAGAGACACCCAGGATAGCCACTTCTGGCGCGTTCACGATAGGCGCAAAGTGAGTGGTGCCCAGGCCACCCAGGCTGGAGATGGTGAAACATCCGCCCTGCATGTCGCCCGCTGTCAGTTTACCGTCACGCGCTTTCTTCGAAATTGCCATCAGCTCACGGGACAGCTCGGTGATGCCCTTCTTGTTCACGTCTTTAAAGACCGGAACCACCAGGCCGTTTGGCGTATCAACCGCCACACCGATATTGATATATTTTTTCAGCGTCAGTTTCTGCGCATCTTCAGAGAGTGAGCTGTTGAAGCGTGGCATCTGCTCCAGCGCGGCCGCTACGGCTTTCATGATGAACACGACAGGCGTGTACTTCACATCCAGCTTACGCTTCTCAGCTTCCGCATTCTGCTGCTTACGGAAGGCTTCCAGCTCGGTAATGTCGGTTTTGTCGAAATGCGTAACGTGCGGGATCATCACCCAGTTACGGCTCAGGTTCGCGCCAGAGATTTTCTGGATACGACCCAGTTCGACTTCTTCGACTTCACCGAACTTGCTGAAGTCCACTTTCGGCCACGGCAGCATGCCTGGCAGACCGCCGCCGCTGGCAGCAGCCGGTGCCGCTTCAGCGCGCTTCACCGCCTCTTTCACGTAAGTCTGCACGTCTTCTTTCAGAATGCGACCTTTACGACCGGTGCCTTTGACTTTCGCCAGATTTACACCGAACTCACGCGCCAGGCGACGGATCACTGGGGTGGCGTGAACGTAAGCGTCGTTTTCTGCAAACTCACCTTTGCTGTCCGCTTTCGCGGCAGCCGGTGCAGGTGCTGCGGCTTTCGCTTCAGATTTAGCAGCCGGTGCCGGCGCAGCGTCCTGTTTCGCCGCCGCAGGTGCCGCTGGCGCAGCGCCTTCAACCTCGAACACCATGATCAGTGAGCCGGTGCTGACTTTATCGCCGGTTGAGACTTTCAGCGCTTTTACCGTACCCGCAAATGGCGCAGGCACTTCCATTGAGGCTTTATCGCCTTCCACCACGATCAGTGACTGCTCGGCTTCGACTTTGTCGCCGACCTTCACCAGAACCTCGGTGACTTCAACTTCATCACCGCCGATGTCCGGGACGTTCACATCTTTTGCGCCCGCGGCGGCGGCAGGTGCCGATGCCGATGCCGCTTCTTCTTTCATGGCTGGCTTCGCGTCAGAGGCTGGTGCTTCGCCTTCTGCTTCAAAGACCATGATGGCGGAACCGGTGCTGACTTTGTCGCCGGTCGCGATGGTGATTTCTTTGACGACACCCGCGAACGGTGCCGGGACTTCCATCGAGGCTTTGTCACCTTCCACCACGATCAGTGACTGCTCGGCTTCCACTTTATCGCCGACCTTCACCAGAATCTCAGTGACTTCCACTTCGTCACCGCCGATATCCGGCACTGCCACTTCTTTGCTGGCCGTGGCCACAGCCGCAGCTGGGGCAGGCGCCGCATCTGCTTTTTTCTCTTCGGCAGCGGCAGGGGCGGCTTCCGCTGCGCCCTCTGCTTCAAACATCATGATCAGTGAGCCGGTTTCAACTTTGTCGCCGGTAGCGATCTTAATCTCTTTCACTACGCCAGCCTGTGGCGACGGCACTTCCATTGAGGCTTTGTCGCCTTCCACGGTGATCAGCGACTGCTCGGCTTCCACCTTGTCGCCAACTTTCACCAGAATCTCGGTGACTTCAACTTCGTCAGACCCGATATCCGGTACCTTAATTTCGATAGCCATTACTCTCTTACCTCTTAAGCCAGACGCGGGTTAACTTTATCGGCATCGATATTGAATTTGGTGATCGCGTCGGCCACCACTTTCTTCTCGATTTCGCCACGTTTAGCCAGCTCACCCAGCGCAGCAACCACCACATAAGATGCATCAACTTCAAAGTGATGACGCAGATTCTCACGGCTGTCAGAGCGACCAAAACCATCTGTACCCAGGACGCGATAATCGCTGGCCGGGACATAGCTACGAACCTGCTCAGCGAACAGTTTCATGTAGTCGGTTGAGGCGACTGCTGGCGCGTCGTTCATCACCTGAGCGATGTAAGGCACGCGCGCTTCTTCTGTCGGATGCAGCATGTTCCAGCGCTCACAATCCTGACCATCACGCGCCAGTTCGGTGAACGAGGTGACGCTGTAGACATCAGAACCGATACCATAATCTTTCGCCAGGATCTGCGCCGCTTCACGTACGTGACGCAGGATAGAACCTGAACCCAGCAGCTGCACTTTACCTTTGCTGCCGTCTACCGTTTCCAGCTTGTAGATACCCTTACGGATACCCTCTTCCGCGCCCTTCGGCATGGCTGGCATGTGGTAGTTTTCGTTCAGCGTGGTGATGTAGTAGTAGATGTTCTCCTGCGCTTCGCCATACATACGCACCAGACCGTCGTGCATGATGACAGCGACTTCATAGGCGTAGGACGGATCGTAAGAAATACAGTTCGGGATCGTCAGCGACTGAATGTGGCTGTGACCATCTTCATGCTGCAGACCTTCGCCATTCAGGGTCGTACGACCCGAGGTGCCGCCGACCAGGAAGCCGCGTGCCTGCTGGTCACCTGCCAGCCACATCAGGTCGCCGATACGCTGGAAGCCGAACATCGAGTAGTAAATGTAGAACGGGATCATCGGCAGGTTGTTGGTGCTGTAAGAGGTCGCCGCCGCCAGCCAGGATGAACCTGCGCCCAGCTCGTTGATCCCTTCCTGCAGAATCTGGCCTTTCTCATCTTCTTTGTAGTACGCAACCTGCTCACGGTCCTGCGGGGTATACTGCTGGCCGTTCGGGCTATAGATACCGATCTGGCGGAACAGACCTTCCATACCAAAGGTACGCGCTTCGTCGGCGAGGATCGGAACCAGACGATCTTTGATCGACTTGTTCTTCAGCATCACGTTCAGGGCACGCACGAAGGCGATGGTGGTGGAGATCTCTTTGTTCTGCTCTTCCAGCAGCGCACCGAACTCTTCCAGCGCCGGCATTTCCAGCTTTTCACTGAACTTCGGCTGACGCGTTGGCAGGTAGCCACCCAGCTTCTCACGCTGCGCATGCAGGTAAGTGTGCTCTTCTGAACCTTTTTCGAAGGTCACGTACGGCAGCTCTTCGATTTTGTCATCGGCAACCGGCACGTTGAAACGATCACGGATATAGCGTACGCCATCCATGTTCATCTTCTTCACCTGGTGGGCAATGTTTTTGCCTTCCGCGGTGTCACCCATACCATAGCCTTTGATGGTATGCGCCAGGATCAGGACGGGCTTGCCTTTAGTGTCCTGCGCTTTTTTCAGCGCCGCGTAGATTTTCTTCGGATCGTGGCCGCCACGGTTCAGTGACCAGATCTCATCGTCGGACATATCTTTAACCAGCGCAGCGGTTTCCGGATATTTACCGAAGAAGTGCTCACGTACGTAGGCACCATCACGGGATTTGAAGGTCTGGTAGTCACCGTCGACAGTTTCATTCATCAGCTGAATCAGCTTGCCGCTGGTATCTTTGCGCAGCAGCTCATCCCAGCGGCCGCCCCAGATGACCTTGATCACTTCCCAGCCAGCACCGGCAAAGATGCCTTCCAGCTCGTTGATGATCTTGCCATTACCGGTGACCGGGCCATCCAGACGCTGCAGGTTGCAGTTGATGATAAAGACCAGGTTATCCAGTTTTTCACGGGTAGCGATGGTGATCGCACCTTTTGATTCTGGCTCATCCATCTCACCGTCACCCAGGAAGGCGTAAACGGTTTGTGCGGAGGTGTCTTTCAGACCACGGTGTTCCAGATATTTCAGGAACTTCGCCTGATAAATAGCGGACAGCGGACCCAGACCCATAGAAACGGTCGGGAACTGCCAGAATTCCGGCATCAGTTTTGGATGCGGATAAGAAGAGAGGCCTTTGCCGTCCACTTCCTGACGGAAGTTATTCATCTGCTCTTCGGTCAGGCGACCTTCAAGGAACGCACGGGCATAGATGCCCGGAGAGATGTGGCCCTGGAAATAGACCAGATCGCCGCCATCCTTGTCACTGCGCGCACGGAAGAAGTGGTTGAAGCAGACTTCATAGATCGTGGCAGAAGACTGGAAGGAGGACATGTGGCCGCCCAATTCCAGATCTTTTTTAGATGCGCGCAGCACCGACATGATGGCGTTCCAGCGAATTGCGGAACGGATACGACGTTCAAGAGAGGTGTTGCCCGGATAGTCGGGTTCATCTTCAACGGCAATCGAGTTGATGTAGTTGCTGATTGCAGACGAACCTGCAGCCACATTGACGCCGCCTTTACGGGCTGCACCCAGTACCTGATCAATCAGATACTGTGCACGTTCAACACCTTCTTCACGGATGACCGATTCGATCGCCTGTAGCCAGTCACGAGTTTCGATCGGATCCACGTCATTGTGTAAACGTTCTGACATGGGTGTGTTCCTTATCTGTGTCTAATACGTTGAATAATCGGGAGCCTGTTAAAGCAGATGCCGGCAGGCTCGTCTGATGTCCGTACGATCTTTGTCGCACGTTATTCCTTACGTTGCTGTAAACGACGCAGGGAGCGTTCACGACGGCTCTGCTCCCGACTTCTGTCCAGCAAGATTTCCTCTATGAACGCCAGGTGACGGTGTGAAGCCTCGCGCGCTTTTTCTGGCTCACGGGCCACAATCGCCTCAAAAATTCTGGCGCGGTGACCGCTCACTTTTGCCAGCATTTCCCGGCGCGAGTAGAGCAATTCGAAATTCTGACGGACGTTTTGTTCCAGCATAGGGCCCATTGAGCGTAGCAAATGCAAAAGCACAACATTATGGGCGGCTTCTGTGACAGCGATCTGATACTGCATCACTGCGTCCGCTTCGGCGTCTAAGTCGCCGCTGTCCTGCGCCTGCTGAATGTGAAGATGACAGTCACGAATACGCAACAGGTCCTCTTCCGTGCCGCGCAGTGCCGCGTAATAGGCGGCGATACCCTCCAGGGCATGGCGCGTTTCCAGCAGGTCAAACTGTGATTCCGGATGGTCGGCGAGAAGCTCAACGAGTGGATCGCTCATGCTTTGCCAGAGATTCTCCTGTACAAACGTTCCGCCACCCTGTCGGCGCAGCAATAATCCTTTGGCTTCCAGCCGCTGGATCGCTTCACGGAGAGATGGACGTGAGACATCGAATTGTTTGGCGAGTTCGCGCTCAGGGAGCAGCTTCTCTCCCGGACGCAGGGTCCCTTCCATGATCAGGGATTCGAGCTGTTGCTCAATGGCGTCAGAGAGCTTGGGTTGACGTATTTTACTGTAAGCCATCATCCCTTCTTATCAGACCAATCGTCCGGAGTAAATTGGTAATACCAATTGCCATAAGGCGCCCGTAAAGTAACAAAGTATTCACCTTGTGTCTATATGGTGTCAGCGACATTCCCCTCACCCAGGGCCCTGCGCTGGCGCTAACATGCGGTAAAAAAAATGAAAATTCACTGTTACTGCAAATGTTAAATAAATGCACTTTTACCAAACCTTACACCCGGTTAGCGGCCAGACGCAGCGGCAGCTATAAGTGAAAGCTATTCGTCATGCGTCCCGTTTCATGGCAAAAAATTTTCTGGCCGGACGTGACAGGGATGGCGTTTTTTCAGTCAACTCTCAGCACAAAAGGCGAAAGCAGGTGCAAAGCGATTCGCTTATCACTATTCTTGTCGCCAGGGTAGCGCATGGCAGCATCCGGCATGTCAGATACCGTAAAATTATCAATACGTTATTGTAACCACTTCATTACAGCGAACAGCGCTGCGAACGAAGAATAAAAACATCACGAGGTGTGTATGGAACAACAGCAAGGCGAAGCGCTGAAACGTGGTCTTAAGAACCGCCATATTCAGCTCATCGCGCTGGGTGGTGCAGTGGGAACCGGGCTGTTTCTGGGCAGCGCCTCGGTTATTCAATCTGCCGGACCGGCCGTTATTCTGGGCTATGCGGTGGCCGGTTTTATTGCCTTTCTAATCATGCGCCAGCTGGGTGAAATGGTGGTGGAAGAGCCGGTCGCAGGCAGCTTCAGCCACTTTGCTTATAAATACTGGGGTAACTTTGCCGGCTTTGCCTCGGGCTGGAACTACTGGGTTCTCTACGTGCTGGTCGCGATGGCGGAACTGACCGCCGTGGGCAAATATATCCAGTTCTGGTGGCCCGATTTTCCGACCTGGGCCTCCGCCGCTATCTTCTTCGTGATGATTAACGCCATCAACCTGACTAACGTTAAAGTGTTTGGTGAGATGGAGTTCTGGTTTGCCATCATCAAAGTGGTGGCGGTGATCGGCATGATCCTGTTCGGTGGCTGGCTGCTGTTTGGTGGTCATGCAGGTCCGCAGGCCACCGTCCGCAACCTCTGGGAACAGGGCGGCTTCTTCCCGCACGGCATCGGCGGGCTGGTCGCCGTCATGGCGATTATCATGTTCTCGTTTGGCGGGCTGGAGCTGGTTGGTATTACTGCGGCCGAAGCTGACAATCCGGAAGTGAGCATCCCGAAAGCAACCAACCAGGTGCTCTGGCGCATCCTGATCTTCTACATTGGTTCGCTGGCCGTGCTGCTCTCTCTGATGCCGTGGAATCGGGTCACCTCTGACGTCAGCCCGTTTGTCTTTATTTTCCATGAGCTGGGCGATGCGATGGTAGCGAATGCGCTGAACATCGTGATCCTGACGGCCGCCCTGTCGGTCTATAACAGCTGCGTCTACTGCAACAGCCGTATGCTGTTTGGTCTGGCTCAGCAGGGCAACGCGCCGAAATCGCTACTGAAGGTGGATCGTCGCGGCGTCCCGGTGTTAACGATTCTGGTTTCGGCCGTTGCCACTGCGCTCTGCGTGCTGATTAACTATCTGATGCCGGGTGAAGCCTTTGGCCTGCTGATGTCGCTGGTCGTTTCTGCGCTGGTGATTAACTGGGCGATGATCAGCCTGGCGCACCTGAAGTTCCGCCGTAAGAAAGATCAGCAGGGTGTGACCACCCGCTTTAAAGCCCTGCTCTATCCGGCAGGAAACTGGATTTGCCTGATCTTCATGGCAGCGATTCTGGTGCTGATGGCCACCACGCCAGGCATGGCGATCTCTGTCTGGCTGATTCCGGTCTGGCTGGTAATTCTGGCTGTGGGTTACTTCATTAAGAACAAAACACAGAAAGCCTGATGCGCTGTTCCGGGCGGTGATCTCCCTGAGAGGTTGCCGCCTGCCTCCCTGCCGTTCTTCTCTGGCCTGATCAGGTTCACATTTCTTTCTCCGCACCTGTTTAGTCCATCTTCATGACGAATTACTCCGGTTCGTTCTGCTGACTTAATGCCAATAATTCCTGTTCACACTGGATGCGCAGGAGAAAACCATGAAAGGTGCAGCCCTCTCGTTTCGGGAAAAGCTGGGATATGGCATGGGCGATGCCGGGTGCAACATGATTGGCGGCGCCATTATGCTGTTCCTGAACTACTTCTATACCGATGTGTTTGGCCTGGCCCCGGCGCTGGTGGGCACCCTGCTGCTGTCAGTCAGGGTACTGGATGCGGTGACCGACCCGATTATGGGCGCGATCGCCGACCGTACCCAGAGTCGCTGGGGACGTTTCCGCCCCTGGCTGCTGTGGGTTTCCGTGCCCTATGTGCTGTTCAGCATCCTGATGTTTACCACCCCCGACTGGACCTATCACAACAAGGTTATCTGGGCTTTCGTCACCTATTTCCTGATGTCACTGACCTATACCGCCATTAACATTCCCTACTGCTCTCTGGGGGGTGTGATTACCAACGATCCCGGCGAGCGCATCTCCTGTCAGTCGTACCGCTTTGTGATGGTCGGCATCGCCACGCTGATTCTCTCCATGTCACTGCTGCCGATGGCGGAGTGGTTTGGCGGCGCAGACAAAGCCCGCGGTTATCAGATGGCGATGACGGTCCTCGCCACTATCGGACTGGCGATGTTCCTGTTCTGCTTTGCGACTGTACGCGAACGTATCCATCCGGCCGTGCCGGGCAACGATGACCTGAAAAAAGATCTGCGCGACGTCTGGAAGAACGACCAGTGGGTTCGCATTCTGCTGCTGACCTTCTGCAACGTCTGCCCCGGCTTTATCCGTATGGCGGCCACCATGTATTACGTGACCTGGGTGATGGGCCAGTCAACGCACTTTGCCACGCTGTTTATCAGCCTGGGTGTGATTGGCATGATGATCGGCAGCACGCTAGCGAAGCTGCTCACCGACCGCTGGTGCAAACTTAAAGTCTTCTTCTGGACCAATATCGCGCTGGCACTCTTCTCCAGCGGTTTTTACTGGATCGATCCGCACGCCACGGTGATAGTGGTCGTCGCCTGGTTTGTACTGAATATCCTGCATCAGATCCCGTCACCACTGCACTGGTCACTGATGGCGGATGTGGACGACTACGGCGAATGGAAAACCGGCAAACGCATCACCGGCATCAGCTTCTCCGGCAACCTCTTCTTCCTCAAAGTCGGGCTGGCCGTGGCCGGTGCCATGGTCGGCTTTCTGCTGTCGTTCTATGGCTACAATGCCGGGGCTAAACAGCAATCGCCGGAGGCCATTAACGGTATCATGCTGCTGTTTACCGTCATTCCGGGAGTCGGCTATCTGATTACCGCTGGCGTGGTCAGACTGCTTAAGGTTGACCGCAAATTGATGCTCACCATTCAGCAGGATCTCGCCCTGCGTCGCCAGAACGTCCGTGAGTTACACCCTGTTCACCTGCGCGACGGGACGGCCACCCCAACCGGAGGGGTAAAATGATGACAGCCTGGCCAAATCCCTTTATTACGCAGCGGGCCGACCCCTTTATCCTGCAGCATGACCAGCATTACTATTTTGTCGCCTCAGTGCCGGAGTATGACCGGCTTGAGATCCGCCGCGCCACAACGCTGGCAGGCCTGCGCAGCGCCGCAGCGGTAGAGGTCTGGCACAAACCGGAGAGCGGCCCCTGCAGCGAATTAATCTGGGCGCCCGAGCTGCATTATATTGATGGTCAGTGGGTGATCTATTTCGCTGCAGCCCCGACACGCGATATTAAAGAGGGCCTGTTTCAGCACCGGATGTATGCGCTGGTCTGTGACGCGGACGATCCCCTGCTGGGGCCATGGCAGCCCTGCCGCCGGGTCTTCAGCCAGTTTGACAGCTTCTCGCTGGATGCCACGCACTTCGTTCATCAGGGCAAAAACTGGTATCTCTGGGCGCAGAAAGATCCGTCAATTCCCGGTAACTCAAACCTCTACCTGGCCGAATTACTCAACCCCTGGACGCTGAAAGGCACTCCGGTCATGCTGAGCCGGCCGGAATATGAGTGGGAGTGCGCAGGGTTTAGCGTCAACGAAGGACCGGCGGTCATTCGTCATGGGAATCGGCTATTTGTGACCTACTCCGCCAGCGCGACCGATGAGAATTACTGTCTGGGTATGCTGTCCATTGCCGCTGATGCAGACCTGCTGGATACGGCTGCCTGGCAGAAATCTGCCCGACCGGTCTTTGTCTCCAGCTGGGACAATCATCAGTATGGGCCGGGTCACAACAGCTTCACCCGCGATGAAGAAGGACGTGACGTGCTGGTTTACCACGCACGCAATTACACGGAAATTGAGGGCGATCCGCTCTGGGATCCGAACCGCCATACCCGTCTGAAATACTTCTGCTGGCGGGAGGATGGCACACCCGATTTTGGTGTACCACCCGCCGATTACACCAGCGTGCCGTAAATCGTCAGCAACGCGACGGCGACCACCAGCACCAGTGAGGTCCGCTTCGCTAACGCCACGGCAACCCGTGGCGTTTCAACTTTATCGGTATGCGGATCGCGAGACAGAGAGAATTGTGCCAGCGTCGTCAGCACCTGATACTGAGAGCGACGACGATCGGTCAGCGAAGCAAACCAGGCAGGCAGGGCTTTCTCGCCATGGCCCAGCAGCGCGTAGGCCACACCCGCCAGCCGCACCGGGATCCAGTCGAGCAGATGCAGAAGGGCATCCACGCCCGATTGCGCGCGTGCCATCGGCGTTTCCCGTTTTGCCAGCCAGCTTTGCCAGGCGCGCAGGAACGCGTAGCCCACCAGCAGCACCGGCCCCCAGGGGCCCCCCACCACCAGCCAGAACATCGGAGCCAGATAAAAGCGAAAGTTTATCCAGATCAGGGCGTTCTGTAGTTCGCGCAGAAATTCGCGCTCGCTGCACTCTACCGGTACACCGTGAATGAGCGTCAGCTCGGCCGCCATCGCCTGATGTGCCGCCTCGTCATCATGACTGGCCGCTTTCAGATAGTGATGATAGTGCTGACGCACTGAACCGGCACCGATGCAGAGCAGGCCGGTGACGATCCAGAACAGCAGCTGCAGCACGCCGAAAAGCAGCCCTTTCAGGCTCCAGATCACCAGCGCGGTCAGCGCCATCGCCAGCACGGTCATCAGTAACGTGCGCACCAGTGAGAAATGGCGGCGATGGCGAAAAACCGGCTCCAGCCGATGGTCGAGCTGCCAGTGCTCGCCCAGCTTAAACAGGCGCTCCCAGCCTAAAACCAATAACAAGGTAAACAACGTCATACTGACCCCGCAAAAATCAGGATGTGGGCTGCGTTAACAGCTGTCGGTAGTAGTCCCAGTCAAAAGCAGGCCCGGGATCGGTTTTGCGTACGGGTGCGATATCGCTATGCCCCGTGATACGCGAAGGTGTTAACGGATAGTGTTGCAGCAGCAACTGTGTCACCTGCTGCAAGGACCGATATTGCGCGCCGGTGTAAGGCTCGCTGTCTGTCCCTTCCAGCTCAATACCGATGGAGAAGTCGTTGCAGTTTTCCCGTCCTTCAAACTGTGAAACACCCGCATGCCAGGCGCGCCTGTCAAAAGAGACATACTGAACAATCTCCCCGTCGCGACGAATCAGGCAATGTGCCGCCACTTTCAGCGCGGCGATATCCGCAAAATAGGGATGAGCCTCAGGCGGCAGTGTGCCGGTAAAGAGTTTATCGATCCATGGCCCGCCAAATTCACCCGGTGGCAGGCTGATATTGTGGATCACCAGCAGCGAAGGCGCCTCATCGTCAGGGCGTTCGTTGCAATGTGTTGATGGCACGTGACGCACACCGGTCAGCCAGCCCTGTTCAATTTTCATACCGGACTCCTTGTTCTGCCAGGCTGAGAATAGCATGAATAATAAAGGATTCTTGCCTCTTAGTGTGTCCGGGGCGCAACGAAAAGTGTCAGCTGTTAAGGATACTAAACAAAATCATCATCAGCACTGGTACAGCGTAACGGTTCAGGCTATTGTGACCGCCTCTGTTGCGGCACTTTTATGAGGTAAAAAGAGTATGTCATCTCGAGGTTACGATCCGGACAGCCGCCGTCAGGCGCTGATTAAACGCGTTGAAAGTGACATCCCGGATGCCGTTGCGCTGGCATTGAAAGAGGATCTCGGCGGCGAGATCGACGCTGACCGTGACATTACCGCTCAGCTGTTGCCGGCCGACACGCAGGCCCATGCGCAGGTGATCACCCGTGAAGACGGTGTTTTCTGTGGTAAACGCTGGGTGGAAGAGGTCTTTATCCAGCTTGGGGGCCACGCGACCCTGAACTGGCATGCGGAAGATGGCGATAAGGTGAAAGCCGGTCAGCTGCTGTTTGAGATCGCCGGTCCGGCCCGGCTGCTGCTGACTGCCGAACGTACGGCGCTTAACTTCGTGCAGACGCTTTCAGGTGTGGCAACGGAAGTGAGCCGCTATGTGGCCCTGCTGGCAGGCAGCCAGACGCAGTTACTCGACACGCGTAAAACCCTGCCCGGCCTCCGTACTGCGCTGAAATATGCCGTACTGTGCGGCGGCGGGCAGAACCATCGGCTGGGCCTCTCCGATGCTTACCTCATCAAAGAAAATCATATTATTGCCAGTGGTTCGATCCAGCAGGCGGTAGAAAGAGCGCAATGGCTGCAGCCCGACGTGCCGGTCGAGGTCGAGGTGGAATCGCTGGAGGAGCTTGAGCAGGCGCTGGAGGCTGGCGCCGATATCGTTATGCTGGATAACTTCAGTCTGGACGACATGCGTGCCGCCGTTGCGCTCAATCAGGGGCGTACACTGCTGGAGGTTTCCGGCAACGTGACGGAAACGACCCTGCCGCAGATTGCCCTGACCGGCGTGGACTACGTGTCGGTTGGCGCACTGACCAAGCATGTGCGAGCGCTGGACCTCTCCATGCGTTTTAAACAGCAGTAACCCGCCCCGCCGTCACCCGTGACGGCAATTTTGCGACCCTGCTTCCGGCGCAGTTTCGGCTGCGCTGCAATGCTGAAATCTCTTTGCAGTCCGCTTTCCGGTTCGCTTCTCGCGGACTGTCTTTCATCACCCGTGATTTTTACCCTGTCGGCTTCTTAATCAGGAGACGATGCGATGGCGAATCAACGTGGATTTACACTGGTGGAACTGATGATTGTGGTGGGGATCGTGGCGATCTTAAGCGCCATCGGCCTGCCCGCTTATCAGAACTATCTGCAGCGCGCAGCCCTCACCGACATGCTTCAGACGATGGTGCCCTATAAAACAGCGGTAGAGCTCTGTGCAATGGAACGCGGCGGGCCTGCGCAGTGCCAGGCCGGGGAAGCGGGCATCCCTGCCGCCCGCGGCTCGCGCTATGTCTCCAGCCTCAGCGTCACTGCCGGCGTAATCACCCTGACCGGTCAGGAGAGTCTGAATGGCCTGCGTGTTGAAATGGTGCCCGTCTGGGACAGCAGCGAGGGTGGCATCAGCTGGCAACGCAGCTGCACCAGCAGCATCAGCAGCCTTCGTGACAATTGTCTGGCGCAGTTCCGCTTTGCGGATAAAGGAGGCAGTGATGGACAAGCCTGATGCAGCCATTGCGGCACTGTGTCAGCGTTATCGCGCCGTGATTCTGCACCATGATGCCACTCAGCTGCGCGTTGCCGTGGCGGAGAGCGCGCCGCCGGGCCTGGCTGAGGCGCTCCATTTTGCCAGCCAGTGCCAGATTGAGATCGAGTGCTGGCCGCAGGCCCGGCTTGATCAGCGTCAGCATGCTGATACCCCTCTGGTCGCGCGCGAAGCGTCCCCCGCTGAGTCAGCGGTTGAGGCGACGGAATTGATTCTGCGTCAGGCCCTGGAGCGTCGTGCCTCGGATGTCCACATCGAACCCGATCAGGGAGGCCTGCGGATACGACTGCGTATCGACGGCGTTCTGCATCCTCTCTCCGCCCTGCCCGCCACGCAGCCTGCGGCACTGCTGGCACGCCTGAAGATCCTCGGCGGCCTGGATATCGCCGAGCGCCGCCTGCCACAGGATGGTCAGTTCAGTCTGGAAATCGCCGGAAAACCCGCCTCTTTTCGCCTGGCCACTCTGCCTATCTATGGCGGCGAAAAAGCCGTGATAAGGCTGTTACATAGTGAAAGCGCAGCCCTGTCGCTGGATAAGCTTGGGCTCCCCGCGGCCCAGTTGCGGCTGCTCTGCGCCGCGCTGGCCCAGCCGCAGGGGCTGATACTGGTGACTGGCCCCACCGGCAGCGGCAAGACGTTTACGCTCTACAGCGGCCTCTGCGCCCTGAATACACCGGAAAGGAATCTGTGCAGCGTGGAGGACCCTATTGAGATTCCGTTAGCCGGGATTAACCAGACGCAGATTCATACCAAAAGCGGTCTCGATTTTAATCGCGTACTGCGGGCGCTGCTGAGACAGGACCCGGACGTGATCATGGTGGGCGAGATTCGGGATGCGGAAACGGCAGAGATTGCGGTCAAAGCCGCACAGACCGGCCATCTGGTGCTGTCGACGTTGCACACTAACTCCACTGCCGAAACCCTGACGCGACTGCGTCAGATGGGGATTCCCGGCTATCTTCTGGGCCCGGCACTGAAACTGATTGTGGCTCAGCGTCTGGTGCGGCGCCTCTGTCCGCACTGCCGCCAGCCTGCTCAGGCTGTGGCGCACTACCCTGCTGAACTCTGGCCTGGTACGCTGCAAACCTGGCGTGCCCCCGGCTGCGATCACTGTTTTTCCGGCTATTTTGGCCGGCTGGCGCTGTTTGAGCTGCTGCCCGTTAATGCCCGGCTGCAAAATGCAATTGCTGCCGACATGCCGCTGGACAGTCTGCTTACGCTGGCGAAACAGCAAGGCCTGCGTCCTCTGCTGGCTTCTGGCCTGGAAGCGGTGAGCCGGGGCGATACCTCGCTGGAAGAGATGCAGCGTGTAATAGGGCTGGACAATGGATAACACCTGTTTATTTCGCTGGCAGGCGGTCGATAGCCAGGGGCAGTTATGCAGTGGACAGCTGCTGGCAATCGACAGTGACAATCTGCTGCTGATGCTGGCACAGCGTGATCTTCTGCCGGTGAGCTGGAAGAGAGAGAAGATCTGGCCTCAGAAAGCGTGGAAATGGCAGCCCAGGATCGACCTGTTCAGGCAACTGGCCACTCTGCTTAAAGCCGGGCTGCCCCTGGCAGAAAGTCTCACGCTACTGGCCGAAGGCCATCCGCATCCTGGCTGGCGGGCGCTGATGCGCGCGCTGCATCATCGAGTGCTCAGCGGCGCGCCTTTTTCACAGGCGTTGCGCGAATGGCCGCAAATCTTCCCGGCGCTCTATCCGGCGCTGATGGAGATCGGCGAGCTGACCGGTCAGCTGGATGTCTGCTGCGGCGAACTGGCCCGGCAGCAGAGCCGGCAGCAACAGTTACGCCATCAGGTCAGGAAAGCGCTGCGCTATCCCCTGTTCATCCTGCTGGTGGCGCTGGCCGTCTCCTGTGGCATGCTGCTGTTTGTCCTGCCGGAGTTTGTTGCCGTCTATGACTCTTTCGATGCGCCGCTGCCTGCCTTTACGGCGGCTGTCATGCAGTTATCTGCGGGGCTTCAGGCGTGGGGTACGGTAGCAGCGTTCTTTATTCTGCTGTTGCTGACCGTCTGGCATCAGCTGAGACGACGCTCGGCGGGCTGGCAACGGCGTGAACAGGCTATCTTCCTGCGTATTCCGCTGCTGTCCGGTCTGTGGCGTGGCGCACAACTGACGCAAATCTACAGCCTCCTTAACCTGACGCAGCGCGCAGGCTTAACGCTGTTACAGGGCCTGACCGCCGTTGAAGTGACGCTCTCCTCACTGCTATGGCGGGAGGCGATCGCTCAATTGCAGCAGCATATTGCTCAGGGAAACCCGCTGCATCAGGCGCTGATTCAGCATCCCCTGTTTACGCCCCTGTGCAGTCAGCTGATACGGGTTGGCGAAGAGGCCGGTGCACTGGATCTGATGCTGGCCCGTCTGGCGGAGTGGCATGAGACGGAAACCCGTGAACGCGCGGATACACTGGCGGCTTCACTGGAACCAATGATGATGCTGATGATTGGCGGCATTGTCGGAACGCTGGTGATTGCGATGTACCTGCCGGTCTTTGGACTGGGCGATGTGATGCATTAAGGGGCGCCGCGTGCGCCCCCCTGCCTGCTATCGGTTAAAGACGCGGTTTTCCTGCTCGTTAACGCGGATAAAAGTAGTGCGCTTGGTCAGCTCTTTCAGACGTTCCGCACCGACATACGTGCAGGCGGAACGCAGCCCCCCAGAATGTCGCGGGCGGTGTCATCCACAGGCCCCCGCAACGGCAGCTTCACCGTTTTGCCTTCTGCTGCACGGTACTGTGCGACACCGCCAACGTGACGCTTCATTGCGGATTCAGAGCTCATGCCGTAAAAGAGCATAAAACGTTCGCCATTTTCTTCGACGATCTGCCCTTCACATTCATCATGCGCCGCCAGCATTCCACCCAGCATCACGAAGTCTGCTCCACCGCCAAACGCCTTGGCGATATCGCCAGGCACAGAACAGCCGCCATCGCTGACGATCTGTCCGCTTAAGCCATGCGCCGCATCAGCACACTCAATAACCGCCGAAAGCTGCGGATAACCGACGCCGGTTTTTACGCGGGTGGTGCAGACCGAGCCAGGTCCGATGCCAACCTTAACGATATCCGCGCCAGACAGAATCAGTTCCTCCACCATTTCGCCTGTGACTACGTTACCGGCACAGATCGTTTTAGTCGGGAACCGCTCACGCGCCCGCTGCAGAAAATCGACGAAATGTTGTGAATAGCCATTGGCAACATCAATGCAGATAAACTGCAAATCCTGCGACAGCGCCATAATCGCGACCAGCTTATTCAGGTCAGCGTCAGAGGTACCGGTTGACACCATGACCTGCTTCAGTACCGCTGCGGGCACGCGCTGAATAAAGGCGCGCCACGCATCGACGCTGTAATGTTTGTGAACTGCCGTGAGGAGATTGAAGCTGGCCAGTGCTTCGGCCATCGAAAAGGTGCCGACAGTATCCATGTTGGCGGCAATAACCGGCACGCCGCTCCAGCGCAGTCCCGAATGACGGAAGGTAAAGCTGCGTTCCAGTTCTACCTGCGAACGGCTTTTCAGCGTGGAGCGTTTGGGGCGAATTAACACATCTTTAAAGCCCAGTTTCAGATCTTCTTCGATACGCATAAACAGTGTCCTGGTAAGTGGCAATGAATCGTTCTTCACGAAATAAGCACAGCTCCAGTGACGTTATGATACGCGCCTCTGCCTTTGCGACAAGACTGCGAATTTCACTTTATTTACGCTACAATCCGTTAAATTTAGTTGTGTTTTATCGGTGTGATCTGACGCCCGTTTTTGCGTTTTTTTATCAGATCATTACCCTGAAACCCGGCCCGGATAAGAAATCAGGTGAAAAACATGCCCTATATCGTCGCGCTTACCGGGGGAATCGGCAGTGGGAAAAGTACGATTGCCCGGGCATTTGCCGCGTCTGGCGTGGACATTATTGATGCGGATTTGATTGCCCGTGAAGTGGTCGAGCCGGGCACGCCAGCTCTGCAGGCCATTCAGGCGCGCTATGGTTCATCGATCGTCACGCAACAGGGCGGGCTCGATCGCGCCCGGCTTCGCGACATTATTTTTCAGCAGCCTGACGAGAAAAACTGGTTAAACGCGCTACTCCACCCTCTCATCAACGCCCGGACGCGCGAGCTGATCGCGCAGGCCACCTCACCTTATGTGCTCTGGGTTGTTCCGCTACTGGTGGAAAACCAGTTGCAGCACCAGGCTGACAGAGTACTGGTGGTGGATATCGATGAGGCGACACAGTTAGCGCGCACGCAGCAGCGTGATGGTCTCTCCGCCGCCCAGGCACAACGAATTCTTGCCGCACAGGCCACGCGCCAGCAGCGCCTTGCCTGTGCCGACGACATTATTGATAACAGTGGCAAGCCCGATGACGCCTTGCCACAGGTTGCCGGACTTCATCAGCGCTACCTCAGGCTGGCGGCAGCGAAACAGGATTAATACCATGAGCACACCTGTTCTGTTCGAACACCCACTGAATGAAAAAATGCGTACCTGGTTACGGGTTGAGTTTCTGATTAATCAGTTAGATGAAACCACGCCGCTGGACAAGACCGTCAATGCGCTGACCTTTTTCCGTCTGATCGCCGAACTGCTCGACATCTTCGAGCGGGGGGACATGCGTACAGAGCTGCTGAAGGAACTGGAGCGCCAGCAGCAGAAGTTACGTGCCTGGGCGGATGTGCCCGGTGTCGATATGACGCTGGTTAACGCGCTCAGCGATAAACTCCGGATGCAGTCAACGCAGCTGATGAATGCGCCGAGGATGGGCCAGCAGCTGCGCGAGGATCGTCTTATTGCCCTTGTACGCCAGCGGCTCAGCATCCCCGGCGGCTGCTGCAGCTTTGATTTACCCGGCCTGCACATCTGGCTCCATCTGCCTCAGGAGACCCGCGATGCCCAGGTTGAAGCCTGGATGCAGACGCTGGTGCCATTGCATCATGCGCTGGCGATGGTTCTGGACCTGATTCGCCAGTCCGGTACTTTCCATCTGCAGACCAGCCTGAATGGCTTTTATCAGGATAATGCCGAAGGCGCCGATCTGCTGCGGCTGCAGCTGTCACTGGACGATGCGCTTTATCCACAGGTATCCGGTCACAAGAGCCGTTACGCCATCCGTTTTATGCCATTTGACAGTGAGCACGGTGAAGTTCCGGCCCGCCTTAATTTTCAACTGGCCTGTTGTTAGAGGTAACCATGCAGCAAGATGTAATGACCGTTTCCTGTCCGCAGTGCGGCAAAGATGTGATCTGGGATGAGCTGAGCCCGTGGCGTCCCTTCTGCAGTAAGCGCTGCCAGCTTATTGATTTAGGCGAATGGGCCGCAGAAGAGAAACGAATCCCCAGCAGCGATGACATGAATGACAGCGACAGCTGGAGCGAACAGGATCAGTGATCAAAGAATGGGGCGCACGGCCCCATTCCCTCAGAGTTCGCCCGCGACCAGACGTGCAATCAGCGGATGATTGGCTGGCGGAAACTCGTCTGCCACCAGCGCCTGCTGATCGACCCAACGCTGCGGCTGCCCCTCTTTACCCCACGGTTCGCCTTTCCACCCTTCAACCAGAAAGAAGTGCAGCGTCACACGCAGATCGTCATAGGTGTGGTCTGCATGCCCAATCGGACGCGCGTCGGTAACCTCAATGCCCGTCTCTTCGTGCAGCTCCCTGATCAATCCCTGTTCGGCACTTTCGCCCGCTTCAATTTTGCCGCCAGGAAACTCCCATTTGTTCGCCATATAAGAACTCGCCGCGCGCTGGGCAAGGAAAATCTGTTTATTGGCATTACGAATGATGCCAACTGCAACCTGCAGGTGCTTCATGAAGACTATCCGGTTGTAATCAATAGAGGAGTGCTGATTCTAGAACATGCCTTTGCGGAAGTTAACCGCTTTAGCCCGGCGTGGCTGCGCCCGCTCAGGCAGTGCCGGGTTCAGGTAGCAAGCATAAAAAAAGGAGCCACAGCGGCTCCTTTTTATTCAGCGTTTAGTCTCAGGCGATACGGCCATGACACTGCTTGTACTTTTTACCGGAACCGCATGGGCAGGGATCGTTGCGGCCCACTTTGCGTTCGCCGCTCTGCTGCTCCGCGACTGGCTCTGCCAGAAGATCTTCTTCGACATGGCTCAGCTGCTGCTGCTGTGCCAGACGCTCGGCTTCTTCGCGACGCTGCTGCTCCATCGCTTCCACTTCTTCCGGCATGCGCACCTGAACCTTGCTCAGCGTACTGATCACTTCATATTTCAGTGACTCCAGCATCGCCGCAAACATGGCGAAGGATTCACGCTTGTACTCCTGCTTCGGATCTTTCTGCGCATAGCCACGCAGATGGATACCCTGACGCAGATAGTCCATCGCGGCCAGATGCTCTTTCCACAGCGAATCCAGTGTCTGAAGCATCACGCCTTTTTCGAAGTTACGCATCATCTCTGCGCCCACGATCTGCTCTTTCTCGGCATAGCTCTCGGTCGCGCGGGCCATGATGCGTTCGCGCAGCACTTCCTCATGCAGATCCGGTTCTTTATCCAGCCACTCTGCAATCGGCAGGTCGAGATCGAAGTCCGCACGCAGACGCTCTTCCAGGCCAGGGACATCCCACATCTCCTCCAGAGACTGCGGCGGGATATAGGTGTCGATCGTGGCTTTATAAACATCGTGGCGAATGCTGTTGATGGTTTCGCTCACGTCGGAGACGTCCAGCAGCTCATTACGCTGACTGTAGATGGCACGACGCTGGTCGTTCGCCACATCATCATATTCCAGCAGCTGCTTACGAATATCGAAGTTACGGCTTTCAACTTTGCGCTGTGCGTTGGCAATCGCTTTGGTGACCCACGGATGCTCAATCGCTTCGCCCGGCTTCATGCCCAGTTTACGCATCATGTTGGAAACGCGATCCGAGGCAAAAATACGCATCAGCGCATCTTCCATCGACAGATAGAAGCGTGATGAACCGGCGTCACCCTGACGGCCTGCACGACCGCGCAGCTGGTTGTCGATACGACGCGATTCGTGACGCTCGGTGCCCACGATGTGCAGACCGCCTGACGCCAGAACCGCATCGTGGCGGATCTTCCACGCCGCTTTGATCTCTTCAATCTGCGCTTCGGTCGGCGCTTCCAGCTCGGCCACTTCCGCATGCCAGCTGCCGCCCAGCATGATATCAGTACCACGGCCAGCCATGTTGGTGGCAATGGTGACCGCACCCGGCTGACCCGCCTGCGCCACGATATCCGCTTCGCGGGCGTGGAATTTGGCGTTAAGCACGTTGTGTTTGATACCGGCGCGGGTCAGTTCGTTAGAAACCACCTCTGATTTCTCAATCGAGATGGTCCCCACCAGCACCGGCTGACCGTTAGCAGTACGCTCACGGATATCTTCGATGATCGCATCAATCTTCTCTTTCTCGGTCATGTAGACCAGGTCAGCCAGATCTTTACGCACCATCGGACGGTTAGTCGGCACCACGATGGTGTCGAGCTTATAGATGGAGCTGAATTCAAACGCTTCGGTATCAGCCGTACCGGTCATCCCGGCCAGTTTCTCGTAAATACGGAAGTAGTTCTGGAAGGTGATCGAGGCCAGAGTCTGGTTCTCGTTCTGGATCTCCACACCTTCTTTGGCTTCGATCGCCTGATGCAGACCATCGGACCAGCGACGTCCCTGCATGGTACGGCCGGTGTGTTCATCGACGATGACCACTTCGCCCTCTTTCACGATGTAATCCACATCGCGGGTAAAGAGCGCGTGCGCACGCAGTGCCGCCGTGACGTGGTGCATCAGCATGATGTTGGTCGGAGAGTAAAGTGACTCGCCCGCTTCCATAATGCCCTGGCTGACCAGCAGCTCTTCCACTTTCACCAGACCGCGCTCAGACATGTGCGCCTGACGTGCTTTCTCATCGACCCAGAAGTCACCCTCACCCTGATGGGTTTCGGAGTCCTCTTTATCCTGGCGAACCAGATGCGGGATGATTTTGTTCACTTTGGTGTAAAGCTCGGAGCTGTCTTCTGCCGGACCGGAGATGATCAGCGGCGTACGCGCTTCATCAATCAGGATGGAGTCAACCTCATCCACCAGCGCATAGTGCAGTTTACGCTGTACGCGCTCTTCCGGGCTGAACGCCATGTTGTCGCGCAGGTAGTCGAAGCCATATTCGTTGTTAGTACCGTAAGTGATGTCTGCCGCGTACGCTTCACGCTTCGCTACCGATGGCAGGCCCGACATGTTGATACCGATGCTCAGGCCCAGGAATTCGAACAGCGGACGGTTGTTTTCCGCATCACGCTGTGCCAGATAGTCGTTGACGGTCACGACATGGACGCCTTTACCCGACAGCGCATTCAGATAAGCTGGCAGCGTCGCGGTCAGGGTTTTACCTTCACCGGTACGCATCTCTGCGATGCAGCGATCGTTCAGCACCATGCCGCCAATCAGCTGCACATCGAAGTGGCGCATTCCGAACACACGTTTACTGGCTTCACGCACGGTGGCAAACGCTTCCGGGATCAGGCTTTCCAGAGACTCCCCTTTTTTCAGGCGCGCGCGGAACTCGTCGGTTTTGGCTTTCAGTTCATCATCAGAGAGCTTCTCAAAGTCAGGCTCCATTTTGTTGATGACATCCACCACTTTGCGCATACGGCGCAGAGTACGATCGTTACTGCTACCAAAAACCTTGGTTAATATTTTGCTTAACATAATAAATATATTCTCAATTCAGCCGGCACATTGCGGGCTGCGAAATCTGAACAGAGTGAATAAAACCAAAAGATTAGCAGAACAATCGGGCAGGTCCGGCGCGAATGCCATGCACGCTGGCATGCCACTCGACCCAGGAGCGGGTAACGGCCATAAAAAGCGGGGGAACAGCGAGCTGCTGTGGCGCAGTGTGCAGCGCAGAGTGAGAGGTCAGTAAATTATGCAGTGAGTCAATCAGCGCCAGCTTTTGTGCTGCCAGCGGTAACGGCTGCTGCTCCGCCTGCGCCTGTGGCGCCAGCGTGAAGGAGAGATGACGGATAACCGTGCGGATAGCGTGCTGGTGCCAGTAGTCGACGCTGAAGCTCGGACGCCGGGACGCTTCCTGAAGCCGGATCAGGTGGTCAAAACGTGTCGCGTTGCCCAGAAACAGGCTGCTGGCGGGCGATTCAGATGACGCGTTGAGTTCGGAGCTTTGCGCGCAGGCTGGCAGGCCAAAGCTGGCCGCAACCATCCCCAACAGGAGATGAGGCCAGAAGTAGCGTCTACCTAATTGTCGCCAGCGCTGAAGAATCCCGATCACAACTTTTCCATCGCGCAACCCGTGCTGCGCTCATATTTTTGTGTACCCGCCGCGAAGCGCAACGGATTTGAGCCTGTAAAAGTGCCACAGATAGTAACATTAATGTGGGGCATCCACACCTGAGATTAAAGTGGCGGTGTGAGAAAACACGCATGATTGCTCAGCAATTCAGCAGCGTAAATCGCGTTTTGCAGCCACGGTCGCAGCGTCTGAAAGTGAAAGGCGGGGCGAAAAAAAACGGCTGGTATCGCTGACCGGAGAGGGTGTCAGCATAACCAGCCGTTTCACGTTCCGGAGGCGTTAAGCCAGAACCAGATTCGGTGCTTTGAATGCCAGCGGCAGTTCCGCTTCGTCTTCGAAGGTTGCCCATTCCCAGGCTTCCTGCTTCGCCAGAACCGCCTGCAGCAGCTTGTTGTTCAGCGCGTGACCCGATTTGAACGCAGTAAATGCGCCAATGATGTTATGGCCACACATAAACAAGTCGCCGATAGCGTCCAGCATTTTGTGACGGACAAACTCGTCTTCAAAACGCAGGCCTTCTTCATTCAGTACGCGGAAATCATCCAGACCTATCGCACAATCTAAGCTACCGCCCAGGCACAGGCCTTTAGACTGCAGATATTCGATTTCACGCATAAAGCCAAATGTACGCGCCCGGCTGATTTGACGAACAAAGGCGTCAGCAGAGAAGTTCATCGCGTAGCGCTGAGAGCTGGAGTCGATAGCCGGGTGTTTGAAGTCGATGGTGAAATCGAGCGAGAAACCGTTGTACGGTTTGATCTCAGCCCATTTGTCACCCTCTTCCACACGCACGGCCTGCTTAACGCGCACAAATTTCTTCGCGCTGTTGAGCTGCTCGATACCCGCATCCATCAGCAGATAGATGAACGGTGCTGCGCTGCCATCCATGATCGGGATCTCTGGCGCATCGACTTCAACAATAATGTTGTCGATACCCAGACCCGCCAGGGCGGCATTGAGGTGCTCAACCGTTGAAATACGCACGCCATCATCGTTCACCAGGCAGGTGCTCAGCATGGTGTCGCGCACGTATTTTGCATCAGCCGGAAAATCTACCGGTGGATTCAAGTCGGTGCGACGATAGATGACCCCGGTGTTAGCCGACGCAGGGCGTAAGGTCAGGGTGACTTTCTTGCCGGTATGCAAACCGACACCCGTCGCCTGAACAATACGTTTTAATGTCCTTTGTTTGATCATCGCATTATCTCGCAGTATCACCTTTCCGACCGCCAGTATACTTTACCAGCGGGCAGACACTTTAGCACAAAGAGCGGAGAATCCCAATTATAGGGTTAATCCTAATCGGCCTGCTTACGTAAAAAGGCCGGGATATCAAGATAATCGGGCTCTTTATTCGACGGTGCTGGCTGATCGTTAACCACTTTAGCCGCCGGTTTCTGCTCCTGCGGCAACGGTGACATACCGTGCTGCTGATAGCGATGATCCATTACAGGCTGGCTGGCTGGCTTGTTAGTCACCAGCGTGATTTCAGGACGCTTGTCCATGCCGATACCGGTTGCCACGACGGTGACGCGCAGTTCGTCATTCATTTCCGGATCCAGTGAGGTACCAATCACGACGGTCGCGTTATCAGACGCGAAGGCGCGGATGGTGTTACCCACGGTTTCGAACTCATCCAGACGCAGGTCGAAGCCCGCGGTAATGTTGACCAGCACGCCGCGTGCGCCAGAGAGATCGATATCTTCCAGCAGTGGGCTTGAGATCGCCATTTCAGCCGCTTCTTCTGCACGATCTTCACCGCATGCAACGCCGGAACCCATCATCGCATAGCCCATTTCGGACATGACAGTGCGCACGTCAGCAAAGTCGACGTTCATCAGGCCCGGACGGGTGATCAGCTCGGCAATACCCTGAACAGCGCCTTTCAGCACGTCGTTCGCCGCGCCAAATGCATCCAGCAGAGAGATGCCACGACCCAGCACTTTCAGCAGCTTGTCGTTTGGAATGGTAATCAGTGAATCGACATGCTTAGAGAGTTCAGCAATCCCCTGCTCGGCAAACGCCATGCGTTTTTTGCCTTCGAAGTTGAACGGCTTGGTGACGACAGCCACCGTCAGGATACCCAGATCCTTAGCCACTTCAGCAACCACAGGCGCTGCACCGGTTCCGGTACCGCCGCCCATGCCGGCTGCGATGAACACCATGTCTGCCCCTTCCAGCGCAGAACGCAGTGCTTCGCGATCTTCTTCTGCAGAGTTACGGCCCACTTCCGGGTTCGCACCCGCACCCAGACCCTTGGTAATGTTGTTACCGATCTGGATAGTCTGGCCGACAGCTGTTTTACGCAGCGCTTGCGCGTCGGTATTCACAGCAAAGAATTCCACACCTTCGATACGCTCGCGTACCATGTGCTCTACGGCGTTACCGCCGCCGCCACCGACGCCGATGACTTTAATCACCGCGTCGTTGGTTAATTCCATAGGTTCAAACATGATTTCTCTCCGTTATGTGCCTGTCGCCTGGAGATCACAAAAGAAAACAGCATGATCCCCTTTCACAAAAATTAAAACTCTTTTTTTAGCCAACTGTTAATACGCTTGAACCAGTTGCCTACTGAGACACGTTTTTCGGTCTCTGCATCACCGTTCAGATGCGACTCTTTACCGTAGTGCAGCAGTCCCACCGCGGTGGAGTAGTACGATTCCTGCGCATAGTCAGTCAGGCCGGTAATATTCAGCGGCTGTCCGATACGCACCTGCGTATGGAATACGCGTTGCGCACAGGCCGCCAGTCCTTCGATTTGCGCGGCTCCCCCGGTCAGGACAATGCCTGCGGCCAGGTGATGCTTCACGCCCTGCTGACGCAGTTGTTCCTGTAACTGCAGAATCTCGTCGTTGACCAGATTCAAAAGTTCGGTGTAACGCGGCTCAATCACTTCGGCCAGCGTCTGGCGCTGCAGACTGCGCGGTGGACGTCCGCCCACGCTTGGCACTTCAACGTTCTCATCTTTACCGACAATCGAGCCCAGCGCGCAGCCATGGCGCACTTTGATCGCTTCAGCATCCGTCGGCGGTGTACCAAACGCATAGGCGATGTCGCTGGTCACGACGTTACCTGCATACGGAATCACCTTAGTGTGCCGCAAAGCGCCGCCGGTATATACGGCAATGTCCATTGTACCGCCACCAATGTCGACAACACACACGCCCAGCTCACGTTCATCTTCAGTCAGTACGGCAAAACTGGAGGCAAGACCGGCAAAAATCAGCTGGTCCACTTTCAGTCCGCAACGCTCAACGGCTTTAACGATGTTTTTCGCCATGTCGTTGTGACAGGTGATCAGATGCACTTTCGCCTGCATACGCACGCCAGACAGACCCACAGGGTTTTTGATCCCTTCCTGGTAGTCGATGGCGTACTCCTGAGGAATGACGTGCAGGATGCGATGTTCGTCGCGCACACGAACCGACTTCGCGGTATGGACAACGTTCTCCACATCATCCTGGGTCACTTCCTCTTCGGAAATCGGAACCATCCCGATTTCGTTCTGACAACTGATATGTTTGCCCGATAAAGCAAGGTAGACGGAGGAGATCTGGCAGTCCGCCATCAGCTCAGCCTGGTCGATGGCGCGCTGAACGCATTTCACCACCGACTCAAGGTCGTTTACGCCACCTTTATCCATACCACGGGACGGGCAGCTGCCCACCCCAATAATGTTGACCATACCATCGGGCAGAATTTCCCCAACCAGGGCGGCAACCTTCGCAGTGCCGATTTCGAGTCCAACTACCAGTTTTCTGTCCGTTGCCTTGATCATTGTTGTTTAGCCTGTGCCTGGTTCTGTTGCTGATTACTGTCCTGTGGCTCCATCACGACCGGTGTCCAGCCCACAGAAGCACCCGAGTCGTATCGCAAATCCACGTAGCTGATACGTTTGCTCTCGTTCTGACCCTGCTGCTGCAGCACCGGATAGAGCTCAATAAAGCGATTCAGTCGTTTCATCGTGTCGCTGCGTCCCAGTTCGATGCGGATATCATCGCTGGTAACCAGCTGCCATGAACGCCGGGCCGTCATCGACGCCACCTTCAGCGTAAATTTCCGGGCTTTCAGCACATCATCCATGCTGTGATAGCCCGCCAGGACCTCTTTCTCGCTCCCTTCCGGCCCATATAACATCGGCAGGACCTCTTTGCCGACATGACTGGCGGGCACGCTGAAGGAAACTCCGTCGGCATCCACCATGTGTAAATCGTTCCAGCGCGCCACTGGCGTGTACTCGACCAGATGGATTTTCAGCTCATCCGGCCACTGCTTACGTACGCTGACCTGCTTAATCCAGGGCAGCCGCTCAATCTGCTGCTGCAGAATGTCCACGTTCTGAGACATAAAGGTGCCAGGCGGGCCCAGCGATAAAATGGCCTGACGAATATCATCGTGCGTGGTGTAGTGCGTCTGCCCTGTCACCACCAGCTTTGACAGCGGCAGCCGGGACGCATCATTCATCCACTTCAGCACGGCCAGTCCGCCAGCCACCATAATCCCGATAACGGTCAGCAGAAAAATAATGCCGAACAGTCGGGCTCCGTTACTGCGGCCGGTGCGAATACGCTCCTGCGGTTCACGGTTTCGAACTCTCATTGCCGCCTGTGACATATCAGTCGGCCAGCTCCAGAATATGGGCAACCAGCTGCGGGAAACTCATGCCCGCCTGTTTTGCTGCCATCGGTACCAGGCTGTGACTGGTCATGCCCGGCGAGGTATTCGCCTCCAGAAGCTGGAAGTTTCCTGCCCCATCGGTCATCACATCTATACGACCCCAGCCGCTGCATCCCAGCGCACGCCAGGCAGAGAGCACCAGCTGCTGTAATTCCGCCTCACGCTCAGCGCTTAACGCCGCCGGACAGAGATACTGAGTATCGTCAGAAATGTATTTTGCTTCATAATCATAGAACTCGCTGGCGCTCTTTATTTCGATGGCCGGCAGGATGCGGTCGCCCACAATCGCCACGGTATATTCCGAACCGCTTAAAAACGCCTCAACCAGCACATCGTTGTCGTGCTTAAACGCCCGTTCCAGCGCCGCAGGCAGTGCGCTCAGATCATTGACCCGGCTGATGCCCACGCTGGACCCTTCACAGGCGGGCTTAACAAACAGCGGTAAGCCCAGCGCCGCAATGTCCGCATGACACGTAGCATCCAGTCCGGCATCATGCTGCTGACGCGTCAGCCAGACAAAACGACCTGAGGGTAAACCGCGTCCCTGCCACAGCAGTTTGGTCCGCAGCTTATCCATCGTTACCGCCGAAGCCATCACGCCGCTGCCGGTGTAGGGCAGTTGCAGAAACTCCAGTACGGCCTGCAGCGTGCCATCTTCGCCGCCCCGGCCATGCAGCGCGATAAAGACTTTGCTGAAACCCTGCTCTTTCAGCGTCAGCACAGAAACGTCGCGGGTATCGATGCCCTCGGCATCAATGCCCATTTCCCGCAGTCCGGCGACGACGGCCCGGCCTGAATTCAGCGAAACCTCGCGCTCTGCCGAGGTGCCGCCCATTAATACGGCAACTTTATCAGCCATGACGATCCTCCGCTTCCGGCGCCGGCTGGAGTTTGATCTCCGCCAGCTTACGCGCCACTTTGCCGACGTTACCGGCACCCTGTACCAGAATCAGATCGTTACCTGACAGCAGCGGCGCCAGCATCTCCGGCAGGGCGTCATGTTCGGTAACCAGAATCGGATCGACCTTGCCACGGTTGCGAATCGCGCGGCACAGCGAACGGCTGTCAGCGCCCGGAATGGCGGTTTCACCGGCAGAGTAAACATCCAGCATCAGCAGCACATCCACATGCGACAGCACGTTGGCAAAATCGTCAAACAAGTCGCGGGTCCGGCTGTAGCGGTGCGGCTGAAACACCATCACCAGCTTCTTGTCCGGCCAGCCTGCGCGCGCGGCTTTGATCGTCGCATCCACTTCGGTGGGATGGTGACCGTAATCATCCACCAGCATCGCGCTGCCTGGCTGACCATTGACCGGCTCTGTCGGGAACTCGCCCAGCAGATCAAAGCGACGACCGGTGCCCTGGAAACTCTCCAGCGCGGCCAGGATTGCATTGTCTTCGATGCCCTCTTCGCTGGCGACGGCAACAGCGGCGGCCGCGTTCAGGGCATTGTGACGGCCCGGCGCGTTCAGCGTAATCTTCAGCGGCGCTTTATCCTGACGAATCAGGGTGAAATGGCCCTGCGCACCCAGCTGCTCATAGTTCTCGATACGCAGATCCGCATCGTCGCTGAAACCATAAGTGGTGATATGGCGTCCCACGCGCGGGATCAGGTCACGGATCACTGCATCATCCACGCACATCACTGCGCGACCGTAAAACGGCAGGTTGTGCAGGAAGTTAATAAACGTCTGCTTCAGGTTCCCGAAGTCGCCCTGATAGGTGTCCATGTGGTCGGCTTCGATGTTGGTCACAATCGCCACCATCGGCTGCAGATGCAGGAACGACGCATCGCTCTCATCCGCTTCGGCAATCAGATAGCGGCTGTTACCCAGGCGGGCATGGGTGCCTGCGGCTTTCACCAGGCCGCCGTTGACGAAGGTCGGATCGAGACCCGCTTCTGCATAAATACTGGAAACCATCGCCGTGGTGGTGGTTTTGCCATGCGTTCCGGCAACGGCGATGCCGTGACGGAAGCGCATCAGCTCAGCCAGCATCTCTGCGCGACGGATCACCGGAATACGCTGTTCGCGCGCCGCCACCAGCTCAGGATTGTCCTGCGAAACGGCGCTGGAGACCACGACCACGCTGGCATCGGTCACGTTCTCAGGGCGATGGTTAAAATAAATGGTGGCGCCCAGCCCGGTCAGATGCTGTGTCACCGGATTCGGGGCCAGATCTGAACCGCTGATATGGTAGCCTTCATTTGCTAACACTTCGGCAATACCGCCCATGCCCGCACCACCGATGCCGACAAAGTGAATGTGCCGGACGCGACGCATCTCGGGCACAATAGAACGCAGTTTTGCCAATTGTTGTGTATTCATCGCTCTCAATTACCTGCTCTTTCAGTTTGTACCCGCTCCGGGTACAGGTCAGACACGCTGACCGGAATGATTACTTTGCGGCGCGAGCCACTTCCTGAGCGACCCGTTCGGTCGCATCGGGGATCGCCACCTGACGGGCCTGTTCAGCCATCGTCAGCAGTGTTGCGCGATCCCAGTGGCGGAGCTGATCCGCGACGGCCTCCGCAGTAAACTGCGGCTGCTCAAAAATTCTGGCGGCGCCCGCTTTCTCCAGCGGCAGCGCGTTCCAGTACTGCTGGCGGTCTTTATGCTGAAACGGCACAAAAATCGCCGGTAAACCTGCGGCAGCGACTTCGCTCACGGTTAACGCACCAGAGCGACACACCACCAGATCTGCCCAGGCGTAGGCGGCCGCCATATCATCGATAAACTCGGTCACCTTGTGCTGGGTCTGACCGGCCTGCTGATAGGCTTTCTCGGTTTCGGGCAGCGCACCTTTACCGGTCTGATGCCACAGGGTGATCTCATCACCCACCCGTGCCGCGACCTGCGGCAGGGTCTGATTCAGTATCCGTGCGCCCTGGCTGCCGCCAATCACCAGCACCCGCACGGGGCCATGACGATCGGCCATCCGCTGCGCAGGCAGTGGCAGCGCCAGGACATCGGTACGCACCGGGTTCCCGACCACGTCCGCGGCGGGGAAGGCGCCCGGAAAGGCCTGCAGCACTTTGGTGGCGATTTTCGACAGCCATTTGTTGGTCAGTCCGGCGATGCCATTCTGCTCATGCAGCACGACCGGAATACCGCAACTCCAGGCCGCCAGACCGCCCGGGCCAGAAACATACCCGCCCATGCCCAGCACCACATCCGGCTGCCAGGCTTTCATGATTCGGCGCGCCTGACGCCATGCATTGAAAATGCGCAGCGGTGCCTGCAGGAGGGCTTTCAGCCCTTTGCCGCGCAATCCGCTGATGCGGATAAAGTCGATGTCGATGCCATGCTTTGGCACCAGATCGGCTTCCATACGGTCGGCCGTACCCAGCCAGCGTACCTCCCAGCCCTGTTCCATCAGATGATGGGCGACAGCCAGACCGGGAAAGACATGCCCACCGGTTCCGCCTGCCATCACCATCAATCGCTTACCGCTCATCGACCACCTCGGGTAAACGCCTGCGCTTTCGCCAGGCGCGTTTCATAATCTATGCGTAATAAAAAGACGATGGCCGTCGACATGATGATCAGACTCGAACCACCGTAACTGATCAGCGGTAACGTCAGACCTTTAGTCGGCAACATGCCTGCGGCGGCCCCGACGTTAACCAGCGCCTGGAAGCTGAACCAGACACCGATCGAACAGGCCAGAAAGCCGGAAAAACGCTGATCCAGCTCCAGCGCACGGCGACCAATCGACATCGCACGAAAAGCGACGAAGAATACCATTAAAAGTGCCAATACCACACCGACGTAGCCGAGTTCTTCCCCTATGATGGCGAAAATAAAGTCGGTATGCGCTTCCGGCAGATATTCCAGCTTCTGGACAGAGTTACCCAGCCCCTGGCCCCAGAATTCTCCGCGACCAAACGCCATCAGAGACTGCGTCAGCTGATAGCCGCTGCCAAAGGGATCTTCCCACGGATTCCAGAACGAGGTCACACGACGCATACGGTAAGGTTCAGCGATAATCAGCAGGATCACCGCGAAAATACCAGAGCCGATGATGGCCATGAACTGCCACAGTTTAGCGCCCGCCAGAAACAGCATCGCCAGCGTCGTCACAAACAGCACGACGACCGTTCCGAGGTCGGGCTGCGCCAGCAGTAAGACTGCCAGCACCACCATCACACCCATGGGCTTACAGAAGCCCCAGAAATTGTTTCGCACCTCTTCCACTTTGCGGACCAGGTAGCTGGCGAGATAGCAGAACAGGGAGAGCTTCGACAGTTCAGCAGGCTGAATACGCAGTGGTCCCAGCGCGATCCAGCGCGAGGCCCCGTTAACGGAGCTTCCTACTACCAGCACAATCAGCAGCATCGCCACCGTCACCATCAGCATCACGTTGCTGTAGCGTTGCCAGAAATCCATCGGCACCCGCAGCGTCACCAGCGCCATACCAAAGGCCAGCGCGATATAGAACGCATCACGCTTGGCAAAGTAGAACAGGTCATCGTTGAGACGCTGACCGACCGGCATCGAGGCCGATGTCACCATCACAAAACCGATCACCGCCAGGCCCAGCGTCAGCCATAACAGCGTGCGGTCATAGAGCACCAGCGACGTGTCGTCGCTCTCGCGTGCGCCCATGACCCAGTCTTTCAGGCGTCCGGCAAAAAATTGCGCCACTCCGGCACCAGGAATACGCATCAGCTCAGCTCCTTCGCCAGTTGCGCAAACTGCTCACCGCGCTGCTCAAAGTTACGGAACTGGTCAAGGCTGGCGCAGGCGGGTGACAGCAGCACCATGTCGCCAGCGCGAACCTGCGGCGCAATCTGCTCCATCGCCTGACGCAGCGTCTCCGTGCGCACGGCAATCTCCGGACGCAGTGCCGCCAGCGCATCACCATCGCGGCCAAAGCAGTAGAGGCGGATATGGTCGCCCTGCAGCCAGGGGATTAACGGCGAGAAGTCAGCAGACTTTCCGTCCCCGCCCATCAGCAGCCATAAGGTTCCCTCCACCTGCAGGCCGTTCAGCGCCGCTTCGGTGCTGCCGACGTTGGTGGCTTTGGAGTCGTTAATCCAGCGCACGCCCTGATGTTCATGGACCAGCTGGAAACGGTGCGCCAGGCCGCCGAATTGCGTCAGGGCAGCCAGACTGGAAGCGCGAGGCAGACCGACCGCATCGGCCAGCGCCAGCGCCGCCAGCGCATTCGCATAGTTGTGCTGTCCCACCATCTTCATTTCGGCTGTGTTCAGCACTTTCTCGCCCTTCACCCGCAGCCAGATACTGCCCTGCTGCTTGTTAAGATGGTAGTCGCCGAAATCGATACCGAAGCTGATGCAGCGGTTATCTGCGCCGCGTACCGGCATCGTCAGCGCATCATCGGCGTTAACGACGCAGGTCCGCGCATGCTCATAGATGCGCAGTTTGGCCGCGCGATACTGCTGCATACCCAGCGGATAACGATCCATGTGATCTTCGCTGACGTTCAGCACGGTGGCCGCCGCGGCTTTGAGACTGTAAGTGGTTTCCAGCTGGAAACTGGAGAGTTCCAGCACATAGAGCTGTGCCGGAGACTGCAGCAGACTCAGCGCGGGCAGGCCAATGTTGCCACCGACACCCACCTGCCAGCCCGCGGCTTTCGCCATCTCGCCGACCAGCGTAGTCACGGTGCTTTTGCCGTTGGAGCCGGTAATGGCGATGATCGGCGCCTGCGCCTCGCGGCAGAACAGCTCGATGTCGCCAACGATTTCGATACCGGCGTCGACCGCTTCGCTGAGAATCGGGTGCGCCAGCGCGATGCCCGGGCTGGCCACGATCAGGTCGGCGGCCAGCAGCCAGTCGCCATTGATCCCGCCCAGATGGCGTTCAACCTGTCCGGGCAGTTTATCCAGCCCCGGCGGCGAGACACGGGTGTCCATCACGCGAGGCGTCACGCCCTGCGCTAAAAAGAAATCAACACAGGAGAGCCCGGTCAGGCCCAGCCCGATGATGACAACTTTTCTACCCCGATAGTCAGCCATGATTAACGCACCTTCAGCGTGGCCAGGCCAATCAGCACCAGCATTAGCGAAATGATCCAGAAGCGCACAATCACGCGCGGTTCCGGCCAGCCCTTGAGTTCATAGTGGTGATGGATCGGCGCCATGCGGAAAATACGCTGGCCGCGTAACTTGAACGATCCCACCTGCAGGATCACCGACAGCGTTTCAACTACAAACACGCCGCCCATGATTACCAGTAGAAATTCCTGACGCAGCAGGACGGCGATGGTGCCCAGCGCGCCGCCCAGTGCCAGTGAGCCCACATCACCCATAAAGACCTGAGCCGGATAGGTGTTAAACCAGAGGAAGCCCAGCCCTGCCCCGACGATGGCGGTGCAGACAATCACCAGTTCACCCGCGTGACGCAGATAAGGGATGTGCAGGTACTCCGCAAACTTGACGTTACCGGTGGCCCAGGCGACCAGCGCAAAGCCCGCCGCAACAAACACGGTTGGCATGATAGCCAGACCATCAAGGCCATCCGTCAGGTTTACCGCGTTACCCGTGCCGACAATCACAAAGTAGGCCAGCAGCACATAGAACAGACCCAGCTGCGGCATGATGTCTTTGAAGAATGGCACCACCAGCTGGGTCGCAGGCGTCTCTTTGCCCGCCGCATAGAGTCCGAAGGCAACGCCCAGCGAAATCACCGACATCCAGAAATATTTCCAGCGGGCGATCAGGCCTTTGGTGTCTTTGCGCACCACTTTGCGGTAATCATCGACAAAGCCGATGATGCCGAAGCCGATCAGGACGAACAGTACACACCAGACGTACGGATTTGAGGGATAGGCCCACATCAGCACGGAGACGGTGATGGAGGTCAGGATCATAATGCCGCCCATGGTCGGCGTGCCGCGCTTGCTGAAGTGCGACTCCGGGCCATCGTTACGGACGACCTGACCGATCTGTAATTTCTGCAGCCAGGCGATCAGGCGCGGTCCCATCCAGAGAGAGAAATAACGCGGTCAGCAGGCTGACAATGGCGCGAAACGTCAGGTACGAAAAGACGTTAAAGCCGGAATAAAAAGCGACCAGATGCTCGGCCAGCCAAACTAACATGTTCCTTTCTCCTTTAAGCTCTGTACTACCTGCTCCATGGCGGCACTACGTGAACCTTTTATCAAGACCGTAATTTCTGAGTGTTCGGACAACAACTGACGCAAACGTTCAGTCAGCGCTGTCTTATCGCTGAAATGTTCGCCAACTCCGCTGCTTTCGCCGATAAAATGGCTGAATCTGCCGGTGGTCAGCACGCGATCGATACCGGCATCACGCGCCGCTTCTCCGACTTCACGGTGACATTTTGCTGTTTCGTCACCCAGTTCCGCCATGTCACCGGCGACCAGCACCCGATAGCCGGGCATCTCTGAGAGCACCTGCGCGGCAGCGATCATCGACCCGACGTTGGCGTTGTAGCTGTCATCCAGCAGCAGCTGATTCGCAGAGAGGCGAACCGGGAACAGGCGGCCCGGCACCGACTGCAGGTTTCTGAGTCCCTGCTGAACGGCACTGAGCGGTGCGTCTACCGACAGCGCCAGCGCCGCTGCCGCTAAAGCGTTAGCGATGTTGTGACGGCCCGGCAGAGGCAGCACGATGTCGATCGTGCCGCGCGGCGTTTTCATCACGAAATGGGTGCCATCCTGCGCGATGCGGATGTCGTGGGCAGAAAAATCACACTCTGCGGCCTGCGGCGAGAAGCGCCATACCGTTTTATCCTGCAGTGTGCGCTGCCAGTTGGGCCAGTCATTGCTCTCGGCGTTCAGGATGGCGATCCCCTGAGCCGGTAAGCTCTGGAAAATCTCGCCTTTGGCTTTGGCAACACCTTCCAGTGAACCAAACCCTTCCAGATGGGCGGCGGCCAGGTTGTTCACCAGCGCGCTTTCCGGCTTCACCAGATCGGTGGTGTAGGCGATTTCGCCCTGATGATTGGCACCCAGTTCAATCACCGCATACTGATGCGCTGCGGTCAGACGCAGCAGCGTCATCGGCACGCCATAATCGTTGTTCAGGTTACCTGCCGTGTAGAGCGTTTCGCCACACTGACGCAGAATAGCGGCCGTCATCTCTTTAACCGAGGTCTTGCCGGAGGAGCCGGTCAGCGCCACCACGCGCGCGGTGGACTGCTGACGAACCCACGCGCCCAGTCTGCCAAAGGCGAGGCGGGTATCCGCCACCACCACCTGTGGCACAGCCACAGGTAAATGCTTACTCACCAACAAAGCCTGTGCGCCACTGGCAATCGCGTCAGCGGCAAAGTCATGAGCATCGAAGCGTTCGCCGACCAGCGCCACAAACAGGCTGCCTGCGGTCACGCGGCGGGTGTCGGTGGTCACATCGCTCAGGGTCAGATCGCTGCCGTGCAGCGTGCCGCCGGTGATTTGCGCCAGGGTCTGTAATGAAATCGGGATCATGCTACGCCTCCCAGCAGTGCCGCCACGGTGGCACGGTCGGAGTAGTCGAGACGGTGATTACCGATAATCTGATAATCTTCATGGCCTTTGCCGGCCACCAGCACAATATCGTCGGCCTGCGCCTGCATAATGGTATTTGTCACTGCCTGCGCACGGCCGGCGACCACGCGGGCGCGGCCCGGGTCGAGCAGGCCGGTCAGAATGTCATTCACAATCGCCTGAGGATCTTCGCTGCGCGGGTTGTCATCCGTAATGACCACGACATCCGCATACTGCTCGGCAATTGCGCCCATCAGCGGACGCTTGCCTTTGTCACGATCGCCGCCACAGCCAAACAGGCACCAGAGTTTGCCTTTGCAGTGCAGGCGGGCCGCTTCCAGCGCCTTTTCCAGCGCATCCGGTGTATGGGCATAATCCACCACCACCGTGGGTTTTCCTTCGACGCTGAAGACTTCCATGCGCCCGTTGACCGGCTGCAGCTGCGGCGCCACGCTGACCAGCGTGGCCAGCGGATAATCCAGCGACAGCAGCGTTGCCAGCGCCAGCATAAGGTTGCTGACGTTAAAGGCGCCCATGAGCGGGCTGTCGATCTCGCCATCGCCCCAGCTGGAGCTGAAACGAATGTGCGCACCGTTATCGTGATAGGTCACCGCATCGGCTTTAAGCCAGCGGCCCCGGCAGCCCGGCTGAAGGTTATCTTCCAGCGTCACGGCGACGGCATCAGGCAGGCGCGCCAGCCAGCGACGGCCGACCTCATCATCCGCGTTCAGGATCGCCTGGCCGACCTGGTGTTCAGAAAACAGCAGCCACTTGGCTGACTCATAGCCCTGCATATCGCCGTGATAATCGAGATGATCGCGGCTGAGATTGGTAAAGACCGCGGCGGCAAACGGCAGCGCCGCTACGCGATGCTGCACCAGGCCGTGCGACGAGACTTCCATCGCGGTCAGGGTCGCCCCTTTTTCGGTCAGATCGTGCAGCAGATGCTGAACATCGACCGCCGAACCGGTGGTATTTTCCGCCGCCGATAAGTGACCGACCAGCCCATTGCCGACGGTGCCCATGACCGCGCTGGTTTCGCCCAGCAACGTCGCCCACTGCGCCAGCAGCTGCGTGGTCGTGGTTTTACCGTTGGTGCCGGTGACGCCAATCAGCGTCTGCTTTTCGCCCGGCTGCTGATAAAAGCGGCCTGCCAGCGCCGACAGACGCTGAGGCAGCTGCGCCAGATAGATTACCGGCACCCCGTGCATTTCACGGATTTCGCCGTCAGCTGCTTCACCCTCGGCTTCCGCCACCACCGCCGCCACGCCCTGCGCGATCGCCTGTGGAATGAAACGGCGTCCGTCGACCTGGTGGCCTGCAACCGCGACAAACAGATCGCCAGAAGCCGCCAGGCGGCTGTCCAGGGTCATGTCGCGCAAAGGGCGCGCCGGCGCGCCTGGCACCCAGGGGCCGAGTAAGTCGCGCAGGTTACGATCTGTCACTTGTTTCCTCACTTCTGTTAGTCACCAGCTCGTTCTTGTCATTCGTCGGTAACGCATCCGGCTCAATGTTCATGGTGCGCAGTACGCCGCCCATGATGGCACCAAACACCGGTGCGGAGACCGCACCACCGTAATACTTGCCAGCCTGGGGATCGTTGATCACCACCACCAGCGCGAATCGTGGATGACTGGCAGGCGCCACGCCTGCGGTATAAGCAATGTATTTATTGACGTAGCGTCCGTCGGGACCGACCTTTTTCGCCGTACCGGTTTTTATCGCAATCCGGTAGCCCTTGATGGCCGCTTTAACACCACCACCGCCGGGCAGCGCCACGCTTTCCATCATGTGCATCACGGTCTTAACCAGTGATTCATCGAAAACGCGCTGACCCGCGACGGGGGGATCGACCCTGGTGATCGACAGCGGACGGTTAATGCCATAGCTGCCAATCGTTGCGTAGACCCGCGCTAACTGTAACGGCGTTACCATTAGCCCGTAGCCGAAAGAGAAGGTGGCCCTCTCTATGTCAGACCACCGTTGTTTTTTAGGGTATAAGCCACTGCTTTCCCCGACCAGCCCCAAATTGGTCGGTTTACCCAGTCCAAAGCGCGCGTAAGTGTCTACCAGCGCTGAGGAGGGCATCGCTAACGCCAGACGTGAAACACCGACGTTACTCGACTTCTGTAAAACCCCTGTCAGGGTCAGTTCGTTATAGCGCGCGACATCCTTGATCTCATGACCACTGACGCGATACGGCACGGTATTCAGGACGCTGTTCTCTTTAACCACGCCGCGCTGCAGCGCCGTCATCACCACCATCGGCTTCACGGTTGAGCCGGGCTCAAAGATGTCGGTGATCGCACGGTTGCGCATCAGATCTTTTGACGTATTGCTGAGATTGTTCGGGTTGTAAGCCGGGCTGTTAGCCATTGCCAGCACTTCGCCCGTGTTCACATCCACCAGCACCGCCGTGCCCGACTCCGCTTTGTTGAAGGCCACGGCATTGTTCAGCTCACGGTAAACCAGCGCCTGGAGGCGCTCATCGATACTGAGCGTGAGGTTATGGGCCGCCCGACTGTCCACGGAAGAGATATCTTCGATGACCCGGCCATAGCGATCTTTACGCACCGTTCTTTCGCCCGGCGCCCCGGTCAGCCACTTATCAAAGCTCTTTTCGATGCCTTCGATGCCCTGACCGTCGATGTTGGTGAAGCCAATCAGGTGGGAAGTCACCTGCCCGGCAGGATAGTAACGACGCGACTCTTCACGCAGATGAATCCCCGGCAATTTGAGTTTTTTGACGTAGTCGCCGATGGCCGGATTGACCTGGCGCGCCAGATAAACAAAGCGGCCTTTGGGGTTGGCATTCACGCGGGCCGCCAGCTGGTCGAGCGGAATCGAGAGCGCATCGGACAGCGCCTTCCAGCGGCTGTCCAGCGTCACGCCGCCCCCGGCGTGCAGCTCTTTGGGATCGGCCCAGATCGCATTCACCGGCACACTTACCGCCAGCGGGCGTCCGGCGCGGTCGCTGATCATCCCGCGTGAGGTCGGCACGGCCTGAACGCGCAGCGAACGCAGATCGCCCTCTTTAACCAGCTTGTCCGGATTGATCACCTGCAGCCAGGCCACCCGCGACAGCAGGCCGCCCAGCGCCAGCAGAATACAGCCGCACAGCAACGCAAAACGCCAGCTAACAAAGCTGGCCTTATCTTCCGGTTTCTTTAACTTCAGCGTTCTGCCTGTACTGCTCATTCGCTATCTGAAATCCTTATTTCTGCACCACGATATTTTCTTGTGAAGGATCAACGTGCTGCAGTTGCAGCTTTTCGGTGGCAATGCGTTCAACGCGACTGTGGTCGCCCAGCGCATTCTCTTCCAGAATCAGGTTGCGCCACTCAATGTCCAGTGCGTCACGTTCCAGCACCAGCTGCTCACGCTGCGCAGTGAGCAGACGTGTTTTGTGGGTGGTTGTTACCACCAGCACAGCCGACACCACCACCGCGATCAGCAGTAGCACCGGAATCTTGCCCTTTCGCAGCAGATCCCCGCCAATGACGGCAGGCAGACTGTGACGCTCGTTGCCGATCATGCGTCGGTTTTCTCCGCGATACGTAATACCGAGCTGCGGGCGCGTGGGTTTTCGGCCACTTCCGCATCACCCGGCGACATCTTGCCGAGCAGTTTCAGTTCGCGTCCGCCCAGGGCGCGCAGCTGATGTTCGGTCATCGGCAATCCGGCAGGCACCTGTGGCCCGCGACTCTGGTCGCGCATAAAGCGTTTAACCAGCCGGTCTTCCAGCGAATGGAAGCTGATAACAGAGAGACGGCCCTGGGGAGCCAGCACCTCAACCGCGCCTTTAAGGGCGATATCAATCTCTTCCAGCTCGCTGTTTATCCAGATACGGATGGCCTGGAAACTGCGCGTGGCCGGATGCTTGAACTTATCTTTCACCGGTGTGGCAACGGCAATGACTTCAGCCAGTTCCCGGGTACGGGTCATCGGCTGTTCACGATTGCGTTCAACAATGGCGCGGGCGATACGCTTAGCGAATCGCTCTTCCCCGTAAGTCTTCAGGACGAAAGCAATGTCGGCCTCTTCCGCATTCAGCAACCACTCTGCAGCAGACTGACCACGAGAGGGATCCATGCGCATATCCAGCGGTCCGTCACGCATAAATGAGAAGCCGCGTTCTGCGTCATCCAGCTGCGGCGATGAGACACCCAGATCCAGCAGAATGCCGTCAATTTTTCCGACCAGATCCCGTTCAGCGACATACTCTGCGAGGGCGGAAAAAGGACCATGAATAATGGAAAAGCGCGGGTCAGTGATTTCAGCGGCGGCGGCAATCGCCTGCGGATCCCGATCGATAGCGATCAGCCTGCCCTTCTCTCCCAGTTGGGAAAGAATCAGGCGTGAATGACCACCGCGACCGAAGGTGCCGTCAATGTAAATACCGTCTTCCCTGATATTGAGGCCGTTAACCGCCTCATCCAACAGTACGGTGGTATGTTTAAAATTTTCCTGCATAGCTATAGCGACAAGTCCTGCAACCGCTCAGATAAAGGCTCCTGAGCCGACTGTTCTGCGTCAATATCGTCCCTGACTTGTTGATACCAGGTCTGTTCATCCCACAGTTCAAACTTGTTGAACTGTCCAACCAGCATCACTTCTTTGGTTAATTTTGCATGCTGACGAAGCGTATTCGCCAGCAGCAGGCGGCCCGCGCTGTCCATCTGACATTCACTGGCATGGCCCAGCAGCAAACGCTGCACACGACGCTCAAGTGGATTCATACTGGAAAGGCGTGCCAGCTTTTTTCAATGATTTCCCATTCGGGCAGGGTATAAAGCAACAGGCATGGCTGATGAAGGTCGATGGTACAGACCATCTGCCCCTGAGATTCCCCAATCAGCAAATCGCGATAACGCGTGGGTACGGCAAGCCGCCCTTTGCTGTCGAGATTGACTAACGTTGCTCCGCGGAACATGCCAGTCTCTTCTCCTTGTCACCCGTTTACACCACTTTATCCCACTTTTTACCACGAAACGAGTTTAAGGACCCGGGGAAATCGTTGTCAAGCCGGAGCGGTAGCTGAATATCACTCTTTACAGAGTGCAAAATTAATCGCTGGCGACGATATAATCGAATGAAAAAGAAAAGTAAAAAATTAAGCTAATGAATAACTGAATAAAAAAAATGCCCGTAAAAAAACGCTTAAAAATGAAACAATGTGACCGACTTAATATTTATTGCAGTCCGGCTGAACACGATAACATTTTAGGGGATTTCCGAAAGGAATTCTGGCGGCTTCAGGCGCGACGGGGACGAGGCGTTTGCAGAAGTTGTAAGCAAATAATAAAATCCGTCCTTTCTGTTTTGTCAGATTTGATGAGAAGAATTTACGCTTTTTTACGCCTACCTGTTTATTTAATCAGTTAAATAAAATGGGCGGGTAAGGTAATACCCGCCAGGCATTCATTTCACTCTTCGGCTTAATTGTCCGCGACGGTATAAATTACGGCGAATGCGGGTTAAACCCGGTTTGGGTTTTCTGGGTTCATCCAGTGAAGCTAAAACTAATTCCAGCACACGCTCAGCCACATCCCGATGACGCTGCCCGACAGCCAGCACCGGACACTCAAGAAAATCGAGCAATTCGTGGTCACCAAAGGTAGCAATGGCCAGTTCGGTTGGCAGACGCCCGTCTCGTTTCAGCGTCACATCCATTACCCCCTGCAGCAAGCCAAAGGAGGTGGTAAACAGCGCCTCCGGCATCGGGTGATCGTCAAGATAACGTTCGAACAGTGCAGCGGCGGCTGTCCGCTCGAAACTGTTGCAGTAGATGTAGTCGATAGGACGGGGATCGCCTTTCCAGGCGTCGCGGAAGCCCATTTCGCGCAGGAAACTTACAGACAGCTCAGGTAACGCCCCCAAAAAGAGCACATTTTTGATATCCAGCTGACGCAATTCAGCCGCCAGTGTCTGTGCATCGTCCTGATCGGCCCCGACGACGCTGGTGAAGTGTTCACGATCCAGCGCCCGATCTAACGCAATGATCGGCAGCGAATGGTTAATCCAGCGCTGATAAAAAGGATGCTCTGGCGGTAACGAGGTCGAGACAATAATCGCATCAACCTGCCGCTGTAGCAGATGCTCAATGCAGCGCATCTCGTTATCAGGCTGATCTTCAGAGCAGGCAATCAGGAGCTGGTAACCGCGCTGACGCGCCTGGCGCTCAAGATAGTTTGCAATACGGGTGTAACTGGTGTTTTCCAGATCGGGAATGACTAATCCAATCGACCGCGTGCGCCCGGCGCGCAATCCGGCGGCCACCGCATTGGGGTGATAATTATGCTCACGTACCACCGCCATCACTTTCTCAACAGTTTTATCGCTGACACGATACTGCCGCGCCTTACCATTGATCACATAACTGGCCGTAGTGCGCGATACGCCTGCTAAACGCGCGATTTCATCCAGCTTCACGATAATCCCACCCTCAACTCCGCGTTGCGGCAAAATAGCCGCAGTTACGCTATGGATAACCTATGACTCTCATCTAACAGCAGAAAAGTGCGCGGAGCAACCGCTTTTCTGACGGTAATCCACCTGACGCATAAAAAATAAAAAAACCCGGCATTTCGCCGGGTTAGGTCAGGACAGATGATGACGCTGCGTGATTAACGCATAATGCGCTCGCCGCGAGAAACGCCTACAATTCCGGAGCGTGCGACCTCAACAATTTCGGCGACTTCACGCACGGAGTTCAGGAAGGCGTCCAGTTTATCGCTGGTGCCTGCCAGCTGAACCGTATACAGCGTCGGCGTCACGTCGATAATCTGGCCGCGGAAGATCTCGGCATTCCGCTTTACCTCCTCACGGCCATAACCGCTGGCCTGAATCTTCACCAGCATGATTTCGCGCTCAACGTAGGCGCCCTGCCCCAGTTCCGTAACGCGCAGGACATCGACCAGCTTGTGCAGCTGCTTCTCGATCTGCTCCAGCACCTTCTGATCGCCTACGGTCTGAATCGTCATCCGCGACAGGGTCGGATCATCGGTCGGTGCCACGGTCAGGCTTTCAATGTTGTAGCCGCGCTGCGAAAACAGGCCGACGACACGGGATAATGCGCCGGATTCATTCTCCAGCAGAACAGATAAAATACGACGCATAATTATGTCCTCTCCGTTTTGCTTAACCACATCTCATCCATGCTGCCACCGCGAATCTGCATCGGGTAGACGTGCTCGCTACCGTCAACGGTGACATCCACAAAGACCAGACGCCCCTTCGCCAGGGTCTCCAGCGCCAGCGTCAGCTTCTCTTCCAGCTCCGCCGGATGCTCAATGGCGATCCCGACGTGGCCGTAGGCTTCCGCCAGGCGGACGAAATCAGGCAGCGACTCCATATAAGACTGGGAGTGACGACCCGAGTAGATCATATCCTGCCACTGCTTCACCATGCCCAGCACCCGGTTATTCAGATTTAGGACCAGTACCGGCAGATCGTACTGCAACGCAGTCGACAGCTCCTGAATATTCATCTGGATACTGCCGTCGCCTGTCACGCAGATGACCGTCTCTTCCGGCAGCGCCATCTTCACGCCCAGCGCGGCAGGCAGGCCAAAGCCCATCGTGCCGAGACCGCCGGAGTTGATCCAGCGACGCGGTTTATCGAACGGATAATAGAGTGCAGCAAACATCTGGTGCTGGCCCACATCCGACGTTACATAGGCGTCGCCTTTGGTCAGGCGGCTGATGGTTTCAATCACGGCCTGCGGCTTGATTTTGTCGCTGGTGCGATCAAACTCCAGGCAGTGACGGCTGCGCCAGCCTTCAATCGCCTGCCACCAGTCGTGCAGGCTCTCGCTGCCCGCTGGGCTGTCGCTCTGCGCCTGTAATTCCAGCATCTGCTGCAGGACCTGTTTCGCATCGCCGACGATCGGAATATCGGCCGCTACCGTCTTGGAGATCGACGTCGGGTCAATGTCGATATGCATTATCGTGGCGTTAGGACAATATTTCGCCAGATTGTTGGTGGTGCGGTCATCAAAACGAACGCCGACGCCAAAAATCAGATCGGCGTTGTGCATCGTCATGTTGGCTTCGTATGTGCCGTGCATGCCCAGCATACCGACGCACTGATGATGGGTGCCCGGAAATGCCCCCAGTCCCATCAGCGAGGTTGTGACCGGCACGTTCAGGCTTTCAGCCAGCTGCAGCAGTTCCGCTTCACAGCCTGCGGTAATGGCGCCACCCCCGGCATAAATCACCGGTTTTTTTGCGGCCAGCAGGGTGGTCAGGGCACGTTTAATCTGCCCTTTATGCCCCTGAATGGTCGGGTTGTAAGAGCGCATGCTGACCGTATCCGGCCAGTGATAAGGCAGCTTGTTTGCCGGATTCAGAATATCTTTTGGCAGATCGATCACCACCGGACCTGGACGTCCGCTGGCGGCCAGCCAGAACGCCTTTTTCAGGACGCCAGGGATCTCTTCGGTGCTTTTCACCAGGAAGCTGTGCTTCACCACCGGGCGGGAGATGCCGACCATGTCACACTCCTGAAAGGCGTCATAGCCAATCAGAGACGAAGGAACCTGGCCCGACAGAATCACCAGCGGGATCGAATCCATGTAAGCGGTGGCGATACCGGTAATCGCATTGGTCGCGCCAGGGCCGGAAGTGACCAGCACCACACCCACTTCACCGGTTGCGCGCGCCAGGCCATCCGCCATGTGCACTGCACCCTGCTCGTGGCGCACCAGAATGTGATCGATACCGCCGACGGTCTGTAGCGCATCATAGATATCCAGCACTGCGCCACCGGGATAACCGAATACCTGCTTAACGCCCTGATCGATTAACGAACGGACGACCATTTCGGCTCCTGACAACATCTCCATCTTCTGCCTCCAGGCTGCAGAACCTGACGCTGCTGATATGCCCGCCGGGCATATCGCACCGCGCCGGTGCCTGCTTTGCCAATCTAAAACGTATGTTTATTCACGACAGCGACACAACGGTCGCGGTCCGGTTACAGAGAAATCTGCTGCGTTCATTGTTCTGAGAGTAGGTCGATTACCATAACCGCACTTAACCGGGCAGGCAAACCACAAACCCGCGTAAATTAAACGGCGGGGGCGTAAAGGCTCTGCCCGAAAAGAATGGGTTGCGCGGATTAAACTAATTTCGCCGCAGAACCGCAGCGGAAAATGCTGAGTAAGAAATTATTTTCAGCGTGATATAAGAAATAACGAAAACTTATTACGCCTGGCTTCAGCCCACAATCGTCTGACAATTTTCTTTTCTGGCGTAATTAACCACTAAATCAGTCAGACACATGCGATTATGCTAACCCCAGGGTGATAAATTCTGTGAGACCCAGGAGTCGGCGTACAATAAAACATTTAAATTTCAGTCATATAGGAAAGAATTACGGCCAGGCCGCACGGTGAACACGCTGGGGTCACTACTGTCGTCGCTATCGTGTTGTTTAATCCGCTGTCTGACCGTTAAATAACAGAATATCTTCCTTCAGCGCCGCAGAGAATAACCCTGCATTGATGGTTGACATCCCCCGGTGATTCCAGTACCAATATGTGCAGCACAAAATTTTATAAGGTTTGAATCCATGTTTCGTTTTGCTCGCCTTCTCGGTCTACTACTAAACGCACACAGCTTGCGCGGTAGACTTGTGGGCGGAATCAGACACTGATTCAAACCTGCTGAAAGTTAAAAACCCGCGCCTGTCGCGGGTTTTTTTATGCTCGTAGCCAGGCCAGAAAACGCATAAGGATGATTACGATGAGTCAGCAAGTCATTATTTTCGATACCACTCTGCGCGACGGTGAGCAGGCCTTACAGGCCAGCCTGAGTGTGAAAGAAAAGTTGCAGATCGCGTTAGCGCTGGAGCGCATGGGCGTGGATGTAATGGAAGTCGGTTTCCCGGTTTCCTCACCTGGCGACTTTGAATCCGTACAGACCATTGCGCGCACGATTAAAAACAGCCGGGTCTGCGGTCTGGCACGCTGCGTAGAGAAAGATATTGATGCCGCTTACGAATCCCTGCGCGTGGCCGAAGCTTTCCGCATTCATACCTTTATCGCCACCTCACCAATGCACATCGCGACCAAACTGCGCAGCACACTGCCTGAAGTCATTGAGCGTGCGGTGAAGATGGTAAAGCGAGCGCGTAACTACACCAGCGACGTGGAGTTTTCCTGCGAAGATGGCGGCCGTACCCCGATTGATGACCTGTGCCGCATGGTGGAAGCCACGATTAACGCTGGTGCCACCACCATTAACATTCCGGACACGGTCGGCTATACCCTGCCGGGCGAATATGCCCATATCATCAGCGAGCTGATGAACCGCGTGCCAAACATCGACAAAGCGATCATCTCTGTGCATACCCACGACGATCTGGGGATGGCGACCGGCAACGCCCTGGCGGCAGTGCAGGCTGGCGCGCGTCAGGTTGAGGGCACAATGAACGGCCTGGGTGAACGTGCCGGTAACTGTGCGCTGGAAGAGGTGATCATGGCGATTAAAACCCGCCAGCAGATCATGAATGTCCACACCAACATCCATCATCAGGAAATCTACCGTACCAGCCAGATGGTCAGCCAGATCTGCAATATGCCGATCCCGGCCAATAAAGCGGTGGTCGGTTCCAACGCCTTTGCTCACTCCTCCGGTATCCATCAGGATGGTGTGCTGAAAAATCGCGAAAACTACGAGATCCTGACGCCGGAGTCGATTGGCTTACACAAAATTCAGCTGAACCTGACGTCCCGTTCCGGTCGTGCGGCGGTAAAACATCGCATGGAAGAGATGGGCTATGCCGAGCAGGATTACAACCTGGATACCCTGTATGACGCCTTCCTGAAGCTGGCCGATAAAAAAGGCCAGGTCTTCGACTACGACCTGGAAGCGCTGGCTTTTATTAACAAACAGAACGAAGAACCGGAGCATTTCCAGCTGCGCGAATTCAACGTCCAGACCGGCTCCGGTATCACGGCTACCGCCTCCGTCCATCTGGGCTGCGGTGATGAGGCCAAATCCGATGCGGCAACCGGTAACGGTCCGGTGGATGCGGTCTATCAGGCGATTAACCGGATCACGCAGTTTGACGCCGAGCTGGTTGACTACAAACTGACCGCCAAAGGCCACGGCGAGAATGCCCTGGGCCAGGTCGATATCGTGGTCGCCTATAACGGCCGCAAGTTCCACGGCGTAGGTCTGGCGACCGATATCGTCGAATCCTCCGCCAAAGCGATGGTCAACGCCCTGAACAACATCTGGCGTGCCCGTCAGGTTGAACAAGAATTGCAGCGCAAATTTAAAGATCAGAAGGAAACCGTATAACCATGTCCAGCTCCTCTCATATCGCAGTTTTACCCGGTGACGGCATCGGCCCGGAAGTGATGGCGCAGGCGATGAAAGTACTGGAGGCTATCCGTCAGCGCTTTGATATGCAGATCACCACGCAGGAATATGCGGTCGGCGGCATCGCTATCGATCAGTATGGCGAACCTCTGCCACCCGCAACCGTGGCTGGCTGCGAGCAGGCCGATGCGATCCTGTTTGGCTCCGTTGGCGGCCCGAAATGGGAACACCTGCCGCCCGCCGCACAGCCGGAGCGCGGTGCCCTGCTGCCGCTGCGTAAGCACTTTAAGCTGTTCAGTAACCTGCGTCCGGCGGCGCTCTACAGCGGCCTGGAGGCATTCTGCCCGCTGCGCAGCGACATCGCCGCGAAGGGCTTCGATATTCTGTGCGTGCGTGAGCTGACGGGCGGCATCTACTTTGGTCAGCCGAAAGGACGCGAAGGCAACGGCCCGGAAGAGCGCGCCTTCGATACCGAGGTCTATCACCGGTTTGAGATCGAGCGCATCGCCCGCATCGCTTTCGAGTCCGCCCGCAAGCGTCGCAACAAGGTCACGTCGGTCGATAAAGCGAACGTGCTGCAGACCTCGGTCATGTGGCGCGAGATCGTCAACGAGGTGGCTAAAGATTACCCGGACGTGCAGCTGAGCCACATCTATATCGACAACGCCACCATGCAGCTGATCAAGGATCCTTCGCAGTTTGATGTGCTGCTCTGCTCCAACCTGTTTGGTGACATTCTCTCTGACGAATGCGCCATGATTACCGGCTCGATGGGAATGCTGCCTTCTGCCAGCCTGAACGAAGCGGGCTTTGGCCTGTTCGAACCGGCAGGTGGCTCTGCGCCGGACATCGCGGGTCAGAATATTGCTAACCCGATTGCTCAGATCCTGTCGCTGTCGCTGCTGCTGCGTTACAGCCTGAATGCCGATGCGGCTGCCGACAGTATCGAACGCGCCATCAGCCGTGCGCTGGAACAGGGCTACCGCACTAAAGATTTAGCCGGTGATGGCCCAGCGGTCAGCACAGATGAGATGGGCAGCATCATTGCCCGCTTTATCGCCGAGGAAAAATAAAACGATGAAAACCTTATACCAGAAGTTATTTGATGCACATGTCGTTCACGAAGCGCCAGATGAAACGCCGTTACTCTACATCGATCGCCACCTGATCCATGAAGTGACTTCGCCGCAGGCTTTCGATGGGTTGCGCGCGCATGGGCGTAAAGTCCGTCAGCCGGGCAAAACTTTTGCCACCATGGACCACAACGTCTCGACGCAGACTAAAGACATCAATGCCTCCGGCGAGATGGCGCGTATTCAGATGCAGGAGCTGATGAAGAACTGCGCGGAGTTTGGCGTCCAGCTGTATGATCTGAATCACCCTTTCCAGGGCATCGTCCACGTTATTGGCCCTGAGCAGGGCATGACGCTGCCAGGCATGACAATCGTCTGCGGCGATTCACACACAGCGACGCACGGGGCCTTCGGCTCGCTGGCCTTTGGTATCGGTACCTCTGAAGTTGAGCATGTGTTTGCCACCCAGACGCTGAAACAGGGTCGGGCTAAAACCATGAAGATCGAAGTGCTGGGCCAGGCTTCAACCGGCATTACCGCAAAAGATATTGTGCTGGCGATCATCGGCAAAACCGGCAGCGCAGGCGGCACCGGCTATGTGGTTGAATTCTGTGGTCCGGCAATCCAGGCGCTGAGCATGGAAGGCCGTATGACCCTGTGCAACATGGCGATCGAAATGGGCGCGAAAGCGGGCCTGGTCGCTCCGGATGAAACGACCTTCAGCTACCTGAAAGGTCGTCAGTTCTCGCCGCAGGGTGAGAAATGGGAACAGGCCGTAGAGTACTGGCGCACCCTGAAATCTGACGAGGGCGCGCAGTATGATGCGGTGGTCACGCTGCAGGCAGAAGAGATTGCGCCGCAGGTGACCTGGGGCACCAATCCGGGCCAGGTGATTGCGGTGGATCAGGCAATCCCGAATCCGGCCTCGTTTGCCGATCCGGTTGAGCGCGCCTCAGCGGAAAAAGCACTGGCTTACATGAACCTGCAGCCGGGCATCCGACTGACCGACGTCACGATTGATAAAGTGTTCATCGGCTCCTGCACCAATTCCCGTATTGAAGATCTGCGTGCCGCTGCCGCCATCGCAAAAGGCCGCAAAGTTGCGCCGGGCGTGATTGCGATGGTGGTGCCAGGTTCCGGTCCGGTGAAGGCGCAGGCTGAAGCGGAAGGTCTGGATAAAATCTTCCTGGAAGCGGGCTTTGAATGGCGTCTGCCGGGCTGCTCAATGTGCCTGGCGATGAACAATGACCGCCTGAACCCAGGCGAACGCTGTGCATCCACCAGCAACCGTAACTTTGAGGGCCGTCAGGGCCGTGGCGGCCGGACGCACCTGGTCAGCCCGGCGATGGCCGCGGCGGCTGCCGTGACCGGCCATTTTGCCGACATCCGTGAACTGACGACAGGAGCTTAAGTCATGGCGAAAAAATTTACTCAGCACACCGGCATTGTTGCGCCACTGGATGCCGCGAACGTGGATACCGACGCGATCATCCCTAAGCAGTTTTTGCAGAAGGTCACCCGCACCGGCTTTGGCCAGCACCTGTTTCATGACTGGCGCTTCGAAGATGATGCCGGTACGGTGCCGACGCCCGGCTTTGTGCTGAACAAGCCCGAATTCAAAGGCACCAGCATCCTGCTGGCGCGCGAGAACTTTGGCTGCGGCTCCTCACGCGAGCATGCGCCCTGGGCGCTGACCGACTTCGGTTTTCACGTCGTCATCGCGCCGAGCTTTGCGGATATTTTTTACGGCAACAGCTTCAACAACCAGCTGCTGCCAGTGAAATTAAATGAAGAGCAGGTGGATGAGCTGTTCAGACTGGTTGCGGCCCAGCCCGGCATCCGCTTCACCGTTGATCTGGAAGCACAGACGGTCACTGCGGGCGATAAAGTCTATCCGTTTGAGCTGGACGGCTTCCGCCGTCACTGCATGATCAACGGCCTTGACAGCATCGGCCTGACGTTGCAGCACGAAGCCGCGATTTCGCAGTATGAGCAGAATCAGCCCGCCTTCCTGCGCTGATTGCATTAAACAGGGGCGACACCCGGTCGCCCTTCTTCTTTATACGTCCCGCACCCGCGCCGACATCACCAGCGCCACCACCGCCAGCCCGAACGCAAGCCAGTAAACCGCCTCATGTCCCAGCCGCTCACTGAGCGTGCCCTGAATCACACCCGCCAGGATCATGCCGGTCGAGATGGCGTTGGTGAACAGCGTAGTCGCGGCACCTGGCCGTCCCGGCATCAGATCCTGGAACCACAACATCCCGATACCCGCAATAATTCCGACAAACACGGCGTTAAACAGCTGCAGCACCATCAGTGAGGCACGGGAGTTAAACAGCACCAGCCCCAGATAGAACAGCACGCCTGCCGCTACCGCAATGAGCATTAACCGCCGCTTGCCGATACGTCGTGCATAATGTCCGGCCAGCAGCATGACCGGAATCTCCAGCCCTGCCGCCGTGCCCATCAGCAGACCGGCCAGCTTCTCCGGCAGGCCCAGCGTGGTGCTGATATAGAGCGGCATATCAATGATATACATGGTATTGCAGGTCCACATTACTACGGAGGCGAGGAACAGCAGGCGCACATCCCGGTCGCGCCAGCCGCTTACTGGCAGCCCACCACTCTGCATCTGCGGCTGGCTGCGCGGCACCGACGGCAGGGTAAACCAGACCAGCAGGATGCAGAGCAGAAACAGCGCAGCGGCCACGATAAACAGCGTGACAAAGCCGTAGTTCAGCGCGAGGGCAAAGGAGAGCGGCGGGCCGATCACCCACGCCAGCGAGAGCTGCGCACGCATTACCGAACTGAACATCACCGCTTCGCGCGCCGACTGGTCGGCGTACTCGCGCGCCAGCGCAAACAACTGAGGCATGGAGACGCTGGCCAGCGCCGACAGCAGTACGCCCAGGGTGAGCAGCGTCAGATAGTGTCGGGTAAAGGCGAACAGCAGCGCATTGGCCAGCGCCATCAGGCAGCAGAAGAGAATGATATGACGCCGGTCGCCTACGCTGTCTGAGCGCTTTGCCACCAGCATACTCACCACGATCCCGGCCACCGCATTGATGGTAAAGAACAGGCCGACCCAGAAGGGGCGCGCCTGCACCTCGCGCGTCAGAAACAGGCTGAGGGTCGGTGCCTGCAATGCACCGGCCACGCCCAGCATGAAAGAGGCGACCATAAAAGCGAGGTAAACCGGATTGATGCGGCGCTGCCGCGTTAACAGCGATTTCATAGCGAAATCCCTTTCAGGACAAACGGGGGAAAAAAGAAGGGTAGACGATACCGTGCAACATGAAAAAAGCCAGCAGAGATCCTCTGCCGGCGGTGAAAATGCACCCTACTCAGAAAAGCACGTCGCTGAAGCGCGGCGTGAGGGTCGAACGCCATTCCCTGCGGAATGCCTCCCGCTCTTCCCATTGCACAAAGTTTGCTCTTAAAATAGGGCAGGAAAAACAGAGCGCTTTTCAGCGGGAGTTCCCCTTTTATGTCCTCATCACGTCTGAAACAGCAGTTCATCCGCCTGTGGCAGAGCTGTCAGGGGCAGACGCAGGCGATCACCCTCAGCGAACTGGCCGACAGGCTGCATTGCTCACGCCGCCACATGCGTAACCTGCTTAACCGGATGCAGGCTGCGGGCTGGCTAATCTGGCAGGCTGAGGCCGGTCGCGGCAAACGCTCGGTGCTCACCTTCTGCTACACCGGGCTGGCTTTACAGCAGCAGCGCGCCGAGGATCTGCTGGATCAGGATCGTATCGATCAACTGGTTCAGCTGGTCGGGGACAAGAATCAGGTGCGCCAGATGATCGGCGCGCATCTGGGCCGCAGCTTCCGCCAGGGCAAGCATATCCTGCGGGTGCTCTACTATCGGCCACTGCTCAACCTGCTGCCTGGCTCACCGCTGCGGCGCTCGGAAACCCATATTGCGCGCCAGATCTTCAATGGCCTGACGCGAATAAATGAGGAAAACGGGGAAGCCGAGCCGGACATTGCCCATCACTGGCAGCAGACCTCGCCGCTTCACTGGCGTTTCTTTCTGCGCCCGGCAATTCGTTTCCATCACGGCAGAGAGCTGGAGATGGAGGATGTGCTGGCCACGCTGGCGCGTCAGCGCCCGCACCCGCTCTTCGCCCATATTGCAGAGATCGCCTCGCCCGCTCCCTGGACGCTCGACATCCACTTAAGCCAGCCCGACGCGTGGCTGCCCTGGCTGCTCGGCAGCGTGAGTGCAATGATCCTGCCACGCGAATGGCCCACCCTGCCCGACTTTGCCCGCCAGCCGGTGGGCACCGGCCCCTACCGGGTGATCCGCAATCAGGCGAGTCAGCTGAAGATTGAAGCTTTTGATGACTACTTTGGTTTTCGCGCCCTGATTGATGATGTCTCTATCTGGGTGCTGCCCGACATCAGCGATGAGCTGGTCTACGCCGGTGTCCGTCTGCAGGGCGACAGGGGGAGCACTGATGAGGTTCAGGAAGAGAGCCGTCTGGAGGAAGGGTGCTACTACCTGCTGTTCGACCAGCGTTCCGCGCTGGGCCGTAATGCGGCGGTCCGGCGCTGGGTGAGCTATCTGTTTAACCCCATCGCCCTGCTCAACCACGCGGGCGTCGGGTATCAGCGCTACTGGTTCCCGGCCTACGGCCTGCTGCCGCGCTGGCATCACCGCCGCGACCTGAAGCCGGTCGAAAAACCGTCCGGCCTGACCCACCTGACGCTGACCTGGTACAGCCAGCACGTCGAGCATGAGGGTATCGCCAATGCACTGCGGCCGCTGCTGGCTCAGCATGGCGTGACACTGGTGACCCGCGAGATCGACTACGAAAGCTGGTATCAGGGCCAGGCGGAAAGTGACATCTGGCTCGGCAGCGTGAACTTCACCCTGCCACTGAACTATTCGCTGTTTGCACAGCTGTATGAGGTCCCGCTGCTGCACCACTGCCTGCCCATCGACTGGCATGGGGAAGCCGCGCGCTGGCGCGAAAAAACGCTGCCACTGGCCGAATGGAGCAAGCAGTTAGTCGAGGAAGCAGGTCTGCATCCGTTGTTTCACCACTGGCTGCTGCTGGAAGGCCAGCGCAGTATGCGTGGCGTCCGGATGAATACGCTGGGCTGGTTCGATTTTAAATCGGCCTGGTTCGCGCCACCGGCGCTGTAACGCTTTCGCCACGCCGCTGAAATGACTAGAATGTGGCGTTCTCAACGGGGTGCCGCCTGCCACCAGCAAGCAGCTGAGAGAGACCCGTCGAACCTGATTCGGTTAATACCGACGTAGGGATTTGAGAGGCCTCAGTGCTCAGATCCTTTGCGACTCATCCCCTATTCTCCTGAAGGAGCGCAAAGTGTTAAACAAAGTTCTGCCGGTCCTGTTGTTACTCTCCGCCCCCGTTCTGGCGGCTAAGCCGGTGCTCACGGTCTATACCTATGACTCTTTCTCGGCCGACTGGGGCCCTGGCCCGGCAGTAAAAAAAGCCTTTGAAGCCCGCTGCAACTGCGAACTGAAATTTGTCACGCTGGAAGATGGCGTCTCGCTGCTGAACCGCGTGCGGATGGAAGGTAAAAACAGCAAGGCGGATGTGGTGCTGGGACTGGACAACAATCTGGTCCAGGCGGCGCAGAAAACCGGCCTGTTCGCCAGAAGTCAGGTCGACACCGCCAGATTAACCCTGCCTGGTGGCTGGCATGACACGACCTTCATTCCCTTCGACTATGGCTACTTCGCTTTTGTCTATGACAAAACCCGGCTGAAAAACCCGCCGAAAAGCCTGAAAGAGCTGGTCGACAGCCCGCAGAAGTGGCGGGTTATCTACGAAGATCCCCGCACCAGCACACCGGGTTTAGGTCTGCTGCTCTGGATGCAGAAAGTCTATGGTGATCAGGCACCGCAGGCGTGGCAGAAGCTGGCGCAGAAAACCGTGACGGTGACTAAAGGCTGGAGTGAAGCCTATGGCCTGTTCCTGAAAGGGGAAAGCGATCTGGTGCTGAGCTACACCACGTCACCGGCTTATCACATTATCGAAGAGAAGAAAGAGAATTATGCGGCCGCCCCGTTTGCCGAAGGCCACTATCTGCAGGTCGAAGTCGCCGCGCAGTTAGCCAGCAGCAAACAGCCCGAGCTGGCGCAGCAGTTCATGACGTTTATGGTCTCCCCCGACTTCCAGCACACCATTCCAACCGGCAACTGGATGTACCCGGTGACCGCCACACCGCTGCCAGCCGGTTTTAACGCCCTGACGGTGCCCGCCACTGCGCTGCAGTTCTCGCCGGAAGAGGTCGCCAGCCAGCGCGCCAGCTGGATTAGCCAGTGGCAACGCGCAGTCAGTCGCTGATGCCGCGCTGGCTGCTACCCGGCTCATTCGCCACGCTGCTGTTAACCCTGGTGGCGTTTCTGGCCTTCGGCGCGCTCTGGCGCGCCGCACCGGAAACCGACCTGCGCAGCGTGCTGCAGGATGATTACCTGCGCCATGTCATCGCGTTCTCATTCGGTCAGGCACTGCTCTCTGCGCTGCTGTCACTGCTGCCCGCCCTGCCGCTGGCACGGGCGCTCTATCGTCGCCGCTTTCCGGGCCGTCAGCTGTTGCTGCGCCTGTGCGCCATGACCCTGGTGCTGCCGGTGCTGGTGGCGATATTTGGTCTGCTGACGGTTTACGGACGTACCGGCTGGCTGGCGCAGCTCTGCCAGTGGGCCGGGATTGGCTATCACTTCTCGCCTTATGGGCTGTCAGGCATTCTGCTGGCGCACGTCTTCTTTAACCTGCCGCTGGCGACGCGTCTGCTGCTGCAGGCGCTGGAGCAGATCCCGGCGGAGCAGCGTCAGCTGACGGCTCAGCTCGGCCTGCGCGGCTGGCATCAGTTTCGTCTGCTGGAGTGGCCGTGGCTGCGGCGTCAGCTGCTGCCTGCCGGGGCGCTGATTTTTATGCTCTGTTTTGCCAGCTTTGCCACCGTGCTGTCGCTGGGCGGCGGTCCGCAGGCGACCACCATCGAACTGGCCATCTTCCAGGCTCTGAGTTATGACTATGATCCCGGCCGCGCCGCCCTGCTGGCAATGATCCAGCTCGGCTGCTGCCTGACGCTGGTGCTGCTCAGTCAGCGCTTCAGCAAGGCGATTCCCGCCGGAAGCAGCCAGCTCAGCGGCTGGCGCGATCCGCAGGATTCGCGTGCGGCACAGCTGATTGATGCGCTGCTGATCCTGCTGGCGCTGCTCCTGCTGCTGCCCCCGCTGGCGGCGGTGGTCGTCGAGGGTCTGCACGGCGGCATACGGGGTGCGCTGGCGCAGCCAGCACTCTGGCAGGCGACCTTCACCTCGCTGCGAATCGCCACGGGCGCGGGGCTGCTCTGCGTGGTGCTGACGATGATGCTGCTGTGGAGCAGCCGCGAGCTGCGGCTGCGTCAGCGTCCGATGGCCGCACAGCTGATCGACACCAGCGGCATGCTGATCCTGGCGATGCCCGGCATTGTCCTCGCCACCGGCTTTTTCCTGCTGTTCAACACCACGATCGGCCTGCCCGACTCGGCAGAGGGGCTGGTGATCTTTACCAATGCGCTGATTGCCATTCCTTATGCCATGAAAGTGCTGGAAAACCCGATGCGGGATGTCGCGGAGCGTTATGGCAGACTCTGTGATTCGCTGGCTATCCACGGCTGGAACCGGCTGCGGCTGATTGAGCTGCGGGCGCTGAAGCGTCCGCTGGCGCAGGCGCTGGCCTTTGCCTGCGTCCTGTCGGTGGGCGATTTTGGCGTGGTGGCGCTATTTGGTAGTGCCGACTTCCACACGCTGCCGTTTTACCTTTATCAGCAGATAGGGGCCTATCGCGGCGCGGATGGTGCAGTCACTGCCCTGTTGCTGCTGCTGCTCTGCCTGTTGCTGTTCACGCTAATGGAAAAATTGCCAGGTCGCCATGCTGACTCTCGATAACCTTACCTACCTCTATCAGCATCTGCCGATGCGCTTCAGCCTTCATGCCGCACGCGGCGAGCGCATCGCCATTCTCGGCCCCAGCGGCGCGGGTAAAAGCACCCTGCTGAGCCTGATCGCCGGTTTCCTGTCGGTGAACCAGGGCTCCCTGATTATCGAGGGCCAGGATCATACGCACAGCGTCCCGGCCAGACGACCGGTGTCGATGCTGTTTCAGGAAAATAACCTCTTTCCGCACCTCAGCGTGCAGCAGAATATGGGGCTGGGGCTGCATCCGGGATTGAAGCTTACGGCACAGCAGCGTCAGGAACTGGTCACGCTGGCCGCGCAGGTGGGCCTGGGCGATCTGCTGACGCGTCTGCCAGGCGAACTGTCGGGCGGCCAGCGACAGCGGGTCGCGCTGGCCCGCTGCCTGCTGCGGAATCGGCCAGTGCTGCTGCTGGATGAGCCTTTCTCGGCGCTCGATCCGGCATTGCGTGGAGAGATGCTCCAGCTGGTGCGTTCGGTATGCGACGCGCGTGGCATCACCCTGCTGATGGTGTCGCACAGTCTGGAAGATGCACAGCAGATTGCCGCACGCAGCGTGGTGATCGTGGATGGCCGGGTTTACTGGGATGGCGAAACCCGACAGCTGCTGTCGGGCGAGACGCGGGAAGCCGATGTCCTCGGTATCCCGCGTCGTTAAGCCGGTCAGGCGATAAAGACCTGCCACAGCAGATGGCGGAAAACCGGCATCATCGGATGGAACTGGATGCCGACGAACGCTGCTACGGCGACGATCAGCCCCAGCGGGCCTGCCCAGCGCAGACGTTCCGGCGGCAGCCAGGCGGTAGCCCAGTCGCGGCTTTTGCCGCTGCGCCACCAGCGCCAGCATAACCAGCCGCCCAGCCAGATCAGCAGTGCAGCCCCCAGCAACAGCCACTTAAAGCTGCCGCCCTGCGCGGCCTTTGGCACATCAATCGCCACGCCCGCCAGAATGCCGGGCAGCAGATAGAGCGGTGGCCAGAGGATGCAGCCGATGATGTTCGGCGGCAGGAACTTACGTACCGGCAGCTCCAGCATGCCAGCTGCCAGTGGGATCAGCGGCCGCGTCGGCCCCACAAAGCGCCCGACCAGGATGGTAAACATGCTGTGCTGATGCAGGGCGTGCTCGGTTTTATCCAGCAGCCCCGTGTACTTCTGCAGATATTTCCAGCGGTGCAGCGGCCCCTGGAATTTCCAGCCGATACCGTAGGACACCCAGTCACCAATCAGACAGCCCGCAAAGCCCGCAGCCCAGGCCGGATAGAGGCCAAGCTCGCCGCTGCCGACCAGCGCGCCCAGGCTGGCCATCATTACCGTGCCTGGCAGCAACAGCCCGACCAGCGCCAGCGACTCCAGAAACGTCACCAGCGCAACGGCAAACAGCGCCCATTCCAGGGACTGTGTAATCAGTTGTTGAATCCAGGCTTCCATAATCATCCTTAGCAAAAGCAGAAGGCTGGATTGTCCTGAGCCAGCCACACAGCGTCAAGGCAAGAATTGTAGGGCAATGTTGACAAAAGCCAGCTGCGGGAACTGTATAAATATCCATGGTATACTTAACGGGTTTTCTCATCCCTGAAATGCTGAGTCCGGAGAACTGCTGATGATGCCCCGCGCAGGTTTTGTGCTCACCCGCCACTGGCGCGACAGCCCGCATGGCACGGAAATTATCCTCTGGCTCGCCACCGATGCGGGCCCGCAGCGCGTAGTGCTGCCGGTGCAGGAGTCCGTGGCCTTTATTCCTGAGGTGTTTCAGGTGCAGGTGCGCGCGTTACTCCAGGATGAACGTCAGTTTCGGATTCAGTCGCTGGCGCTGAAAGATTTCCGTCGCCGCCCGGTTTTCGGCCTCTACTGCCCGCAGAACCGGCAGCTTCAGCGCATTGAAAAACGGCTGCGCGAACAGGGCATTCCGGTCTATGAGGCGGACATCCGCCCACCGGATCGCTATCTGATGGAACGTTTTATCACCGCGCCCGTCTGGTTTGATGGCGAACAGCAGGGTGACAGCGTGGTGAATGCGCGGCTCAAGCCGCATCCCGACTATCGCCCGCCCCTGAAGTGGGTGTCACTGGATATCGAAACCACCCAGCATGGTGAACTGTACTGCATCGGGCTGGAAGGCTGCGGTCAGCGTCAGGTCTACATGCTCGGCCCGGCCAACGGCGACGCCAGCGCCCTCGATTTTGACCTGATCTATCTCGACAGCCGTCCTCAGCTGATTGAGGCGCTGAATCAGTGGTTTGCCGAGCACGATCCGGATGTGCTGATTGGCTGGAATGTGGTGCAGTTTGACCTGCGCGTGCTGCAGAAACATGCCGACCGCTACGGCATTCCGCTGCGTCTGGGCCGCCAGCAGGCCGCGCTGGAGTGGCGTGAACATGGCTTCAAGCCTGGGGTTTTCTTCGCCCTTGCCAGCGGCCGCCTGATTATTGATGGCATCGAGGCCCTTAAATCGGCGTTCTGGGATTTCCCCTCCTTCAGCCTGGAGTCGGTGTCGCAGCAGCTGCTGGGCGAAGGGAAAGCGATCGATAATCCCTGGCAGCGCATGGAGGAGATCAACTGGCGCTTCGCCAACGATAAACCGGCGCTGGCGCGCTATAACCTGAAAGATTGCGAGCTGGTCACGCGCATTTTCCACAAGACGGCGATTATGCCGTTTCTGCTGGAGCGCGCGGCGGTCAACGGCCTGGCGGTGGATCGTCATGGCGGATCGGTGGCGGCTTTCAGTCATCTCTATATTCCCCGGATGCACCGCGCCGGGTTTGTCGCGCCCAACCGGGGAGATGTCGCGCCGGAAGCGAGTCCGGGCGGCTATGTGATGGATTCGCGCCCCGGCCTCTATGATTCCGTGCTGGTGCTGGACTATAAGAGCCTCTACCCCTCTATTATCCGCACCTTCCTGATCGACCCGGTCGGACTGGTGGAAGGCCTGGCCCATCCCGATGATGCCGATTCGGTCGCGGGGTTCCGCGAAGCGCGCTTCTCGCGACACACCCACTGCCTGCCGGCGATGGTTGAGCAGATCTGGCTGGGCCGAGACGCGGCGAAAAAGCAGAACAACCAGCCGCTGTCGCAGGCGCTGAAAATCATTATGAACGCCTTTTACGGCGTGCTGGGCACCAGCGCCTGTCGCTTCTTCGATCCGCGTCTCGCCTCCTCGATTACGCTGCGCGGTCACGCCATCATGCAGCAGACCCGCGCGCTGATTGAGGCGGAAGGTTACGATGTGATCTATGGCGACACCGACTCCACCTTTGTCTGGCTGAAGTCGGCTCACGACGAAGAAGAAGCAGCGGCGATTGGTCAGCAGCTGGTGCAGAAGGTGAATGCCTGGTGGCATGACCATCTGCAGCAGACCCAGGGACTGACCAGCGCGCTGGAGCTGGAGTATGAAAGCCACTTCTGCCGTTTTCTGATGCCGACCATTCGCGGCGCGGAACAGGGCAGCAAAAAACGCTACGCGGGCCTGATCCGTGACGCAGACGGCGAACGCATGGTCTTCAGGGGGCTGGAGTCGGTGCGGACCGACTGGACGCCGCTGGCCAAAACCTTTCAGCAGCAGCTCTATCATCGCATCTTCCACCGGGAACCCTGGCAGGATTACATTCGGGAGACGGTGGCGCAGCTGCTGGCGGGGGAACTCGACGATCAGCTGATCTACAAAAAGCGTCTGCGCCGTCCGCTAAAAGAGTATGAACGAAACGTGCCGCCCCACGTTCGCGCGGCGCGGTTGGCCGACGAGCAGAATCGCAAATTAAACCGCCCGCTGCAGTATCAGAACGGTGGCCGGATCCGTTACGTCATGGCGACGGCGGGGCCCGAGCCACTGGAGGCGCGCAGCACGCCACTGGACTATGATCACTACGTGACCCGGCAACTTCAGCCGGTTGCTGAAGGGATCCTGCCCTTTGTGGACGGGGACTTTGCTACACTGATTACCGGGCAGCTGGGTCTTTTTTGACAGGTGACGAACGCCCTGCCATCCAGTACCATAGCGCCCTTCCTGAAACTCACCGCTCTTAAGTACGCTCCAGACCCTGCTGTCTGGCGGTAACGCTATTGTCTGAGTTTTGGGAAACACCTCTAAAAACGTTAAAATTCGAGCAAAAAATATATGGTTTTTACATTAGGTCAGCGCTGGATTAGTGATACGGAAAGTGAACTGGGACTGGGCACCGTGGTGGCGATCGATACCCGCATGATCACCCTGCTCTTCCCGGCCACGGGGAAAACCGCCTCTACGCCCGCAACGATTCGCCGGTTACCCGCGTCATCTTTAACCCGGGTGACACCATCACCAGCCACGAAGGCTGGCAGATGCGCGTCGATGACGTCCGCAACGAAAATGACCTGATGACCTACATCGGTACCCGTCTGGATACCGACGAGAGCGACGTGATGCTGCGCGAAGTGATGCTCGACAGCAAACTGGTGTTCAGCAAACCCCAGGATCGCCTGTTTGCCGGCCAGCTCGACCGGATGGATCGCTTTGCCCTGCGCTTTCGCGCCCGTAAATACCAGAGTGAGCAGTACCGTCTGCCGATCAGTGGCTTACGCGGTATGCGCACCAACCTGATCCCGCACCAGCTGCACATTGCCCACGATGTGGGCCGCCGCCATGCGCCGCGCGTGCTGCTGGCCGATGAAGTGGGTCTGGGAAAAACCATTGAAGCCGGCATGATCATCCAGCAGCAGCTGCTGGCGGGCCGGGCCGAACGTGTCCTGATTGTGGTGCCTGAAACCTTACAGCACCAGTGGCTGGTCGAGATGCTGCGTCGCTTCAACCTGCGCTTTGCGCTGTTTGATGATGACCGCTACACCGAAGCGCAGCACGACAGCGATAACCCGTTTGAAACCGAGCAGCTGATTATCTGTTCGCTCGACTTTGTGCGCCGCAACCGTCAGCGCCTTGAGAAACTGGCGGATGCCGAATGGGATCTGCTGGTGGTCGATGAAGCGCACCATCTTGCCTGGTCAGAAGGCGAGCCGAGCCGTGAATATCAGGTCATCGAACAGCTGGCAGAGAAAATCGCCGGCGTTCTCCTGCTGACCGCGACGCCGGAGCAGCTGGGTATGGAGAGCCATTTCGCCCGTCTGCGTCTGCTTGACCCGGATCGCTTCCACGATTTTGATGCCTTTGTTGAAGAGCAGCAGCATTTTCGCCCGATTGCCGACGCCGTGACGGCGCTGCTGGCAGACAAGGCGATCTCTCAGGCGGAGATGAACCGGATCAACGACCTGGTCGGCGAACAGGACATCGAGCCGCTGCTGCAGGTCGCTAACAGCGATCGCGATGGCAAGCAGGAGGCGCGCCAGGAGCTGATCTCCATGCTGATGGATCGTCACGGCACCAGCCGCGTGCTGTTCCGCAACACCCGAAATGGGGTTAAAGGCTTTCCGAAACGCGAGCTGCACCAGATCCGTCTGCCCCTGCCCGCGCAGTATCAGACTGCGATTAAAGTTTCCGGCATTATGGGCGCGCGCAAAAGTGCCGAAGAACGTGCGCGTGACCTGCTCTATCCGGAACAGATTTATCAGGAATTTGAAGGCGACAGCGGCACCTGGTGGAACTTTGACCCACGCGTTGAGTGGCTGATGGGCTATCTCACCAGCAACCGCAAAGAGAAAGTGCTGGTGATCTGCGCCAAAGCCGCCACGGCACTGCAGCTGGAGCAGGTACTGCGCGAACGTGAAGGTATCCGGGCCGCCGTGTTCCATGAAGGTCTGTCGATCATTGAACGTGACCGTGCTGCGGCCTGGTTCGCCTCCGAAGAGAATGGCGCGCAGGTACTGTTGTGCTCTGAAATCGGCTCCGAAGGGCGTAACTTCCAGTTCGCCAGCCGTCTGGTGATGTTTGATCTGCCGTTTAATCCGGACCTGCTGGAGCAGCGTATCGGCCGTCTGGATCGTATCGGTCAGGCGCATGATATTCAGATTCTGGTGCCGTGGCTGGAGCAGACCGCTCAGGCTGTGCTGCTGCGCTGGTATCACGAGGGGCTGGATGCGTTTGAACACACCTGCCCGACCGGCCGCACCATTTATGACAGCGTGCATTCAGAGCTGATTGGCTATCTGGCCGCGCCGGAAAACAGCGAAGGTTTCGATACGTTTATCAGCGAGTGCCGCAAACAGCATGAAGCACTGAAAGCGCAGCTGGAACAGGGCCGCGATCGTCTGCTGGAGCTGAACTCCAACGGCGGCGAATCGGCCCAGCTGCTGGCCAATGCCATCAGCGAGCAGGATAACGACACCGGTCTGGTTAACTTCGCACTCAACCTGTTTGATATCGTCGGTATCAATCAGGAAGATCGCAGCGATAACCTGATCGTCCTGACGCCGTCCGACCACATGCTGGTGCCCGATTTCCCTGGTCTGCCGGAAGATGGCTGCACCATCACCTTTAACCGCGACCAGGCGCTGTCCCGCGAGGATACCCAGTTCATTACCTGGGAGCACCCGCTGATCCGCAACGGTCTGGACCTGATTCTCTCGGGCGATACGGGCAGCAGCGCGCTGTCGCTGCTGAAAAACAAGGCGCTGCCGGTCGGCACGCTGCTGGTCGAGCTGATCTATGTCGTAGAGGCGCAGGCGCCGAAGCATCTGCAACTGACGCGCTTCCTGCCGCCAACGCCGATCCGTCTGCTGATGGATACCAAAGGCACCAATCTGGCGGATAAAGTGGAGTTCGAGAGCTTCAACCGTCAGCTCAACGCGGTGAACCGTCATACCGCCAGCAAACTGGTGAATGCGGTCCAGCAGGATGTGCATGCGATTCTGCTGCAGGGTGAAGAGAGCGTCGTCAGCGAAGCGCGTGCGTTGATTGACGCTGCGCGCGCCGAGGCGAACGAGAAGCTGGGCGCTGAGCTCTCGCGTCTCAACGCGCTGAAGGCCGTGAACCCGAACATCCGTGAAGATGAAATCGAGGCGCTGGAAAGCAACCGCGAACAGGTGCTGGAAAGTCTCGATCAGGCTAACTGGCGTCTCGACGCGCTGCGCCTGATTGTCGTGACCCACCAGTAAGCTCAGGGGCCGCATGGCCCCTCTTTTTTTGGAAAGCCCCATGGAACCTTACAATCCGCCGCGCGACCCCTGGCTGCACATTCTTTATCAGGATGCGCATATCATGGTGGTTAATAAACCCAGCGGTCTGCTCTCGGTACCCGGCCGGTTACCTGAAAACAAAGACAGCGTGATGACGCGGATTCAGCGGGACTTCCCGCAGGCGGAGTCGGTCCATCGGCTGGATATGGCGACCAGCGGCGTGCTGGTCGTCGCCCTGACCAAGGACGCCGAGCGTGAACTGAAACGTCAGTTCCGCGAGCGCGAGCCAGCCAAAACCTACGTGGCCTGCATCTGGGGACATCCGGAAAAGGAGGAGGGTCTGGTTGATCTGCCGCTGATCTGCGACTGGCCGAATCGTCCGAAGCAGATGGTCTGTTTTGAGAACGGTAAAGCCGCGCAGACGGCGTATCAGGTGCTGGAATACCGTGACGATAACAGCGCGCGCGTGTCGCTGAAGCCGATCACCGGTCGCTCGCACCAGCTGCGGGTCCACATGCTGGCGCTGGGTCATCCGATTCTGGGTGATAACTTCTATGCTCATCCGGACGCCAGGGCGATGGCCTCACGCCTGCTGCTGCATGCGGAGTCGCTGACCATCACACATCCGGCGTTTGGCAATGCGATGACGTTCCGCCAGCCTGCCGACTTCTGAGAACCCCACGCTGCCGGTGCCTGCAAGCCTCCTCTGTAGCAGAAGAGGCCATGCAGCCGGAAATTACTTAAAGCCTTTCTCTTTACGAATCAGATCGTACGCCGCCTGAATCTCCTGCGCTTTCTGCTTCGCCATCTCCATCATCTCAGGCGGCAGACCTTTCGCCACCAGCTTGTCAGGGTGATGCTCACTCATCAGCTTGCGGTAGGCACGCTTAATCGTGGTGGCGTCATCACCCGGCTTCACGCCCAGCACGCTGCAGGCGTCGTCCAGCGTCGGTCCGCGTTGCGCCTGCTGGAAACCGCCAGATCCACGCTGGCCGCCGCCAAACTGCTGCCCGCCCTCCATCATGCGCAGAAACTGATCGAACTGCACGCGTGAGATACCCAGCTCCTCGGCAATCACATAAAGCACCTGGCGCTCGTTGGGGTGCAGCGACCCATCGGCAAAAGCGGCCTGAATCTGAATCTCCAGAAACATCCGGATCAGATCGAAGCGGCCAAAGCAGGCGCTGCGCAGTTCACGCAGTTTACTGCGTAACGGGTAATCCGCCTGCTTGCCTTCGCGGAAGGCGCGCTGGGCCGCCGTGCGTGAGTCACCGTGCAGCTGCATCCGCTCCATTAACAGCGATGCAATCTGAATATCGGCTTCGGTGACACGCCCTTTTGACTTGGTCAGATGGCCCATCACCTGAAAGGTAGTGCTGAAAAACAGCGTCTGTCGGGTCTGATTGTTTGAGAAGTAAGCCTTGCCTTGCGCACCGCGTACTTTGTCAATCATGTGGCCAATGATCAAACCGATCACAATACCCCAGAAGCCTGCGCCGGAAAGTAATCCCACTGCCAGACCCACAACTTTTCCCCAGTAGCGCATAAACTCCTCAATTCGCCATGCTTGCGGCTGAAAATTGCATTATCATACCTGTCATTTACCTCAGCGCCTAACAGCAACGCTGACAGACCAGGATTAACACTGGCGCAACGCCGGGCAGTAAGTTAGTCTCTGACCCGATTGTCGGCATGATGCCAGTTTTCATGGAATTCTCGATACCGCGTATGAAAAAACATATACCTACCCTGCTGGCCACACTGATCGGCGCAGCCATTAGCCAGCAAGCCTTTGCCGACGATTTGATGTCGCAGTGTATGTTAGGCGTGCCGAGTTACAATCGCCCGCTGGTCAATGGCGATGCGAATCAGCTGCCTGTCACCATCAATTCTGACGCCGCCAAAGGGAACTATCCCGACGATGCGGTATTTACCGGCAACGTCAATATTGAGCAGGGTAACAGCCGCATGCAGGCCGATGAAGTTCAGCTTCATCAGCGCCAGCAGAACGGCCAGACCGCCCCGGTTCGCACCGTCGATGCGCTGGGTAATGTGCACTACGATGACAATCAGGTCATCCTGAAAGGTCCGAAAGCCTGGTCAAATCTCAACACCAAAGATACTAACGTCTGGAACGGTGATTACCAGATGGTGGATCGTCAGGGACGCGGGACTGCCGATCAGATGAAGTTGCGCGGCGACAACCGCTACACCATCCTGGAAAACGGCACCTTTACCTCCTGCCTGCCGGGCTCAAACAGCTGGAGTGTGGTGGGATCTGAAGTGATCCAGGATCGCGAAGAGGAAGTGGCCGAGATCTGGAATGCCCGCTTTAAGATCGGTTCCGTGCCGGTCTTTTACAGCCCCTATCTGCAGTTACCGATTGGCGATCGTCGTCGCTCCGGTTTCCTTATTCCCAATGCAAAATATGGCAGCAACAACGGCTTTGAGTTCATGCTGCCCTATTACTGGAACATCGCGCCGCAGGCCGATGCCACCATTACGCCGCACTACATCAGCAAGCGCGGCATGAAGTTTGAAAATGAATTCCGCTATCTGACAGAGCTGGGCGCTGGTCTGATGGAGTTCGATTATCTCGGTTCAGACAAGCAGTACGACAAAGATAAAGCGTTGCGCGGTATCGCCGAAGATGACAGTTCTAATCGCTGGTTATTCTACTGGCGTCATGCTGGCGTCTATGACAAAAACTGGCGTTTCAATGCGGACTACACCAAGGTCAGTGATAGCTACTACTTCAACGATCTCGACTCGAAGTACTACAGCTCGACCGATAACTACGCCACGCAAAAATTCAGTATTGGCTACGCAGATACCAACTGGGATGCCACGCTTTCCACCAAAGATTTCCAGGTATTTGGTAACACCAGTAACAGCAACGTCTACCGCGCCATGCCGCAGCTGGACGTCAATCTCTATCAGAATGATATCGGTCCGTTTGATGGCCGGATCTATGCCCAGGCGGTGAAGTTTACCAACGTCAGCGATCGCTACCCTGAAGCGACCCGCCTGCATATTGAGCCGACCCTGAACCTGCCGCTGTCCAACGGCTGGGCCAGCCTGGATACCGAAGCCAAATTACTGGCGACGCACTATCAGCAGGATGATGTTGAGTATTACAACAACAACATCGACACCGATCGTAACAACCAGCTTAAAGAGTCCGTTAACCGTACGCTGCCGCAGTTTAAGGTCGATGGCCGGCTGGTCTTTGACCGCGACATGAACTCGGCGGTGGGTTACACCCAGACGCTGGAGCCACGGGTGCAGTACCTCTATATCCCGTACCGCAATCAGAGCAACATCTATCCATACGACTCCACGCTGCTGCAAACTGACTATACCGGCCTGTTCCGCGATCGTACTTACAGCGGCCTGGATCGCATCGCTTCTGCGAATGAAGTGGCGACCGGCGTCACCTCCCGTATTTATGATACCGATCTGGTCGAACGTTTTAACGTTTCTGTGGGTCAAATCTACTCGTTTACCCCTTCTCGTACTGGTGTGAATCAAACCAGTAAAGAAGATGATACCGGCAGCCTGATCTGGGCTGGCGATACATACTGGAAAATCAGCGATCGCTGGGGCGTCCGGGGTGGTCTGCAGTATGACACCAAACTCGACAACGTCTCTCAGGGCAATACCGTCCTGGAATATCGCCGCGATGCCGACCGCATGGTGCAGCTGAGCTACCGTTATAGCAGCCCGGAATATGTTGCGGCTGCGCTGAACGACAGCAACCTGGTTAACAACCGTATTTACAAAAACGGGATTTCACAGGTGGGCACCACGGCCAGCTGGCCGATTGCCGATGCATGGTCTGTGGTAGGCGCTTACTACTACGATACCCGCAACTCGCGTCCGGCATCGCAGTTGGTTGGCGTGCAGTACAGCTCATGCTGTTATGCGATCCGGGTCGGTTACGAACGCAAAATTAACGGTTGGGAAAACAACGACAGTAAATATGACAACCAAATCTCATTCAACATTGAGCTGCGTGGTCTGAGTCCTAACTACGGTTTAGGTACCAACGATATGCTGCGTCAGGGCATTATTCCTTACCAGCCCGCTTTCTGATGTTGTGATGTTTGACAGGCAATCCCGCAGTGCGGAACCAACAATGGATAAAGTATGAAGAACTGGAGAATGCTGATTCTTGGTGTGGCACTCAGTGCCAACACTGCGTTCGCAGCACCACAAGTCGTTGATAAAGTTGCTGCCGTAGTCAATAACGGCGTGGTTCTTGAGAGTGACGTTGACGGCATGATGAGTACGGTTAAATCTCAGGCCCGGCAGGCAAATCAGCAGCTGCCCGATGATAAAACATTGCGCCATCAGATCCTGGAACGTCAGATCATGGACAACATCATCCTGCAGATGGGCGAGAAAGCGGGCGTTCAGATCAGCGACGAACAGCTGGACCAGGCTATTCAGAACATCGCAGCCCAGAACCGTATGAGCCTCGATCAGCTGCGTAGCCGTCTGGCTTATGACGGCATGAACTACAGCGTCTACCGTGCTCAGATCCGCAAAGAGATGATGATTGCCGAAGTCCGCAACAACGAAGTACGTCGTCGCGTCACCATCCTGCCGCAGGAAGTCGATACGCTGGCTGCCCAGATTGGCTCTCAGAACAGCCAGGGCACCGAGCTGAACGTCAGTCATATTCTGCTGCCGCTGCCGGAAAACCCGACGCAGCAGCAGGTCGATGAGCAGGAGACGCTGGCAAAACAGCTGGTTGGCGAACTGAAAAATGGCGCTGACTTCGGCAAGATGGCTGTCACCTATTCCGCCGACTCTCAGGCGCTGAAAGGCGGCAACATGGGCTGGGGCAAAATCGAAGAGCTGCCGACCCTGTTTGCTCAGGCGTTGGCAACGGCTAAAAAAGGCGATATCGTCGGGCCGATCCGTTCCGGTGTGGGCTTCCACATCCTGAAAGTGAACGACCTGCGCGGCGAGAGCAAAAATGTCTCCGTCACCGAAGTGCATTCACGTCACATCCTGCTGAAGCCATCACCGATCCTGACTGACAGTCAGGCGCGCGCGCAGCTGGAGCAGATCGCTGCCGACATCCGCAGTGGAAAAACTACCTTCGCTGCCGCGGCCAAGCAGTACTCTGACGATCCGGGTTCGGCTAACCAGGGCGGCGATCTCGGCTGGACGTCACCGGAAGTTTTCGATCCGGCGTTCCGCGACGCGCTGCTGCGTCTGCAGAAAGGTCAGCTCAGTCAGCCGGTCCACTCCTCTTTCGGCTGGCATCTGATTCAGCTGCTGGATACCCGTCAGGTCGATAAGACCGATGCGGCTCAGAAAGAGCGCGCATACCGTATGCTGTTCAACCGTAAGTTTGCGGAAGAAGCGCAGACCTGGATGCAGGAACAGCGCGCCAGCGCCTATGTGAAGATTCTGGATGGCAATGCGCAGTAATCGTGTGGTGATCACGCCCGGCGAACCCGCCGGGATTGGTCCCGATCTCACCGTTCAGCTGGCTCAGCAGGCGTGGCCGGTTGAGCTGGTGGTGTGCGCCTCACCGGCTCTGCTAAAGCAGCGTGCGGCGCAGCTCGGCCTGCCACTGACCCTGCGACCTTATCAGCCTGGCGTGGCTGCCGAGCCACAACAGGCGGGGACACTGACTATCCTGCCCGTTGAAACCGCTGAACCGGTAACGCCTGGCGAGCTCTGCGTTGCGAATAGCGATTATGTGCTGGCCACGCTGACGCGCGCCTGTGACGGTTGTCTGTCCGGTGAGTTTGCCGCGCTGATCACCGGTCCGGTGCATAAAGGCGTGATCAACGATGCCGGTATCGCCTTCACCGGCCATACTGAGTTCTTCGCCGACCGCGCAGGCGGTCATCGCGTCGTGATGATGCTGGCGACTGAAGCGCTGCGCGTTGCGCTGGCGACAACCCATCTGCCACTGAAGGATGTCGCCGCGGCGGTAACGCGCGAATGCCTGCATGAGGTGATCACGATTCTGCATCGCGATCTGCAGCAGAAGTTTGCGATCGCCGAGCCACACATCTACGTCTGCGGTCTTAACCCCCACGCGGGCGAAGGTGGCCATCTGGGCCGCGAAGAGATCGAAACGATTACGCCGGCACTGGATGAGTTGCGTCAGCAGGGTATCAGGCTGACCGGCCCGCTGCCTGCAGATACGCTGTTCCAGCCTAAGTATCTGCAACATGCCGATGCGGTTCTGGCGATGTATCACGACCAGGGCCTGCCGGTCCTTAAATTTCAGGGGTTTGGCCGGGCAGTAAATATTACCCTGGGCCTGCCCTTTATCCGGACCTCCGTTGACCACGGCACCGCGCTTGAACTCGCCGGGCTGGGTCAGGCGGAACCGGGCAGCTTCATCACGGCGCTTAACCTCGCCATCACTATGATCAAGAGCAGTAATGAATAATCGCGTCCATCAGGGGCACTACGCCCGTAAACGTTTCGGGCAGAACTTCCTGAACGATCAGTACATTATCGACAGCATTGTCTCCGCTATTCATCCACAGCGCGATGAAGCGCTGGTCGAGATCGGTCCTGGCCTGGGTGCCCTGACCGAGCCGGTAGGCGAACGCCTTGATAGCTTAACGGTGGTCGAGCTGGACCGCGATCTCGCCGCGCGTCTGCAGACCCACCCGTTCCTTGGCCCGAAACTGACTATCTTCCAGCAGGATGCCATGACCTTCGACTTCGCCGCCCTGGCGCAGGAGCGAGGCCAGCCGCTGCGGGTATTTGGTAACCTGCCGTATAACATTTCGACCCCGCTGATGTTCCACCTTTTCAGCTATACTGGTTCGATCAAAGATATGCACTTCATGCTGCAGAAAGAGGTGGTTAACCGTCTGGTTGCCGGTCCGGGCAGTAAAGCTTATGGCCGCCTGACGGTGATGGCGCAATATTACTGCCAGGTGATCCCGGTGCTGGAAGTGCCGCCGCACGCCTTTACGCCGCCACCGAAAGTGGACTCTGCAGTGGTGCGTCTGGTGCCTTTTGCCGAGCCGCCCCATCCGGTCAGCGACGTGCGTATTCTGAGCCGCATTACGACCGAAGCCTTTGGCCAGCGCCGCAAAACGTTGCGAAACAGCCTGAACCACATGGTCACGGCGGGTGCACTGGAAGAGTTGTCCATCGATCCCGGCCTGCGCGCTGAAAACGTTTCGGTCGCGCAATACTGTCAGCTGGCCAACTGGCTGGCGAATCATCAGGGAAAATCGCAGGAGTAAGTCATGAGTGAAACGGCCCGCGTCTCCGTCCATGTACAGAGCCAGTACGTCGCCTCTCAATCCTCGCCGGATGAGGATCGCTACGTCTTCGCCTATACCATTACGATACGCAACCTGGGTCGTTCCGCTGTGCAACTGCTGGGGCGCTACTGGCTGATTACCAACGGTAATGGTCGCGAAACGGAAGTTCAGGGTGAAGGCGTGGTGGGTGAACAGCCCCACATCGCTCCCGGCAATGAGTTTCAGTACACCAGCGGTGCCGTGATCGAAACCCCAATGGGCACCATGCAGGGGCACTATGTGATGGTCGATGAGCAGGGTGAAACCTTTCACGTCGATATCCCGGTGTTCCGCCTCGCCGTTCAGACCCATATTCACTGATTCACACGCTTTTTGCCCGCGGAGCCGGGCACCTTCCTGATGGATAAAACGTTATGAGCACATACCTGATTGGCGACGTTCATGGTTGCTACGACGAATTACGGGCATTGCTGCAACAGGTCGATTTCAACCCTGAACAGGACACCCTGTGGCTGACCGGCGACCTGGTGGCGCGCGGCCCCGGCTCGCTTGAGGTTCTGCGCTACGTAAAATCGCTGGGCGACGCGGTGCGTCTGGTGCTGGGTAATCACGATTTGCATCTGCTGGCGGTCTACGCCGGGATCAGCCGCAACAAGCCCAAAGATCGTCTGACGCCGCTGCTGGAAGCAGAGGATGCGGACGAGCTGATTAACTGGCTGCGTCGCCAGCCCCTGCTGCAGGTGGATGAAGAGAAGAAGCTGGTGATGGGCCATGCCGGTGTTACGCCGCAGTGGGATATTGAGACCGCAAAAAAGTGTGCGCGTGAAGTTGAAGCGGTGCTTGCCAGCGACAGCTATCCGCTGTTCCTGGATGCCATGTATGGCGACATGCCAAACAACTGGAGTGAAGACCTGACCGGTCTGGCCCGTCTGCGCTTCAGCACCAACGCCCTGACCCGCATGCGTTACTGCTTCCCGAATGGTCAGCTGGATATGATCTGCAAAGATGCGCCGGAGTCGGCGCTTCCCCCGCTGAAACCCTGGTTTACCCTTGAGGGGCCGGTCGCACGCGATTACACCATTATCTTTGGTCACTGGGCGGCGCTGGAAGGTAAAGGCACGCCTGAAGGGATAATCGGTCTGGACACCGGCTGCTGCTGGGGCGGAACGCTGACCCTGCTGCACTGGGAGACACAGCGCTATGTGGTGCAGCCCTCCAACCGTGAAAAAGCGCTGGCTGCCAGCGACAGCCTGGCCCCGCCTGCGCTGTAACGATCATGCTGGCCGTCAGGCCAGCATGTTGTCTCAGGCCCCGATAACGCCGCCATCTTCGCGGGTGATCATGATCACCGATGAGCGCGGACGCGGGCTGTTGTGCGGGAAATGGGAGTCCCCCTCTTCGCCGGGATGCTGCACATTGACGAACAGCGTTCTGTAATCGGGCGTGAAGGTAATGCCGGTCAGCTCGCACGATTTCGGGCCGACCATAAAGCGGCGGATCTCGCCGCTGTCGGGATCGCCCACCAGCATCTGATTATTCCCCTGCCCCTGATAATCCTCTTTGTTACTGTATTTGCCATCGGTCAGGATCCACAGGCGTCCTGCGGCATCAAATCCCAGACCATCCGGGCTGTTGAAGGTATTCTCTGCGGTGATGTTGGGCGTGCCGCGATAGATCCCCTCAGGGTGGGCGATCGGATTACCGCACAGCGCATAAATATCCCACTCAAACGACAGCGCGGTGGCATCGCCCTTCTCATCCCAGCGGATAATCTGGCCATAGATATTTTTGGGCCGCGGGTTGGCCGCATTAACGGGCATCCCCTCGTTACCGCGCTTGTTGTTGTTGGTCAGCGTGCAGTAGGCGCGGCCATCATGCGGATTCACGGCGATCCATTCCGGCCGGTCCATGCGGGTGGCGTTCACCACATCGGCCGCCGCGCGCGCGTTGATCAGGACATCAGCCTGGCTGCTGAAGCCCCTTTCTGCGGTGAGGCCATTTTCGCCCCACTTCAGTGCCAGCCAGCGCCCGGTGCCTTTAAGCGGCGTGCCCTGCGCATCGCCATTGAACTGCGCCACATAGAGCGTGCCCTTGTCCAGCAGCCCCCGATTGGCTTTCGCGTCATCCGGGATAACCCGATCGTCGGAAACATATTTATAGATATACTCGCCGCGCTCATCATCCCCCATGTACACCACCAGCTGACCGGTTTTAGCGACCGTGACCGCCGCATTCTCATGTTTGAAGCGGCCCAGCGCGGTGCGTTTGATCGGCACGGAGTGGGGATCAAAGGGATCGATTTCCACTATCCAGCCGTGGCGGTTAAATTCGTTGGGGTTTTTCGCGACATCAAATCGGGGATCGAAATCGGCCCAGTTCCGCTCCGGCTCGGCGGCATTCAGGGTATAGCGCTTCTGCTGCGGGCTCGGCGTGAAGTCCGCCTGCTGAGTGCCGAAATAGGTGTCATAGTTTTCTTCGCAGGTCAGATAGGTGCCCCAGGGCGTTTTGCCGTTGGCGCAGTTACCAAAGGTGCCGAGGACATTCATGCCCTGCGGATCGGCTGCGGTCTGCAGTGCCTTGTCACCCGCGGCGGGGCCTGAAAAGCGCATCGGGGTATTCGCGGTAATACGGCGGTTGTAGTCAGACGGACGCACCACCTGCCAGCGATTATCCTCGCCCCGCTTCACTTCCACCACGGAAATACCGTGCGCCGCCTGTGACTTTTTCACATCCTCCAGGCTGGTCGCTTTGCTGCCACCGTGGGCAAACAGCGTGGGTTCGTTGACATATTCATTGTTGATCGCCATTACACCGCGATGATCGTCGATGGCAAAGAAGCTCATTCCGTCATTATTGTCACCAAACTGCTTTTCCTGATCCTCCGCGCTGTTGTTGCCGTGCGGATCGAACGCGGCGGCCCCGTTTACCAGCGGATCGCCCCATGAGATCAGCACCTCGGCGCGGTAGCCGGGCGCCACCACCACGTCGTCGGCGGTCGAGGCGGCAATCGCCTGAAAGCCCAGCAGCGCGCTCCCCGCCGGTTTCTCTGCGGCCCGCGCGCCGGATGAAAGCGTCAGGCCGCCGCTGAGAAAGCCGGTCAGGCCAAGAGCACCGGAACCGGCAAGAAATTTACGACGCAGTGGATCAGGCAGGCGGTCAGTGCTTAATGCGGATAATTCGATTTTCATTGGTGATTGCTTCCTTTGTCACGATCCCAGAAAAGAAGCAATGCTAATGAATAATGATGACAGCCAGGTTACAGCCGGATGGGGGCGGGATTAGCGACGACGGTCAAGGATCTCGAAGCAGTAGCTGTGGGAGTTCTGCTCATCAGCATCGTGAAATTCGCTGAACGTCGATTGCCACTCGTCCGGCTCGTAATCCGGGAACTGGGTATCGCCTTCAACTTCTGCATCGATATGGGTCAGGTAAAGACGATCAGCACGCTTCAGCATCTGCTCATAGATGCGCCCACCGCCAATCACCATGATCTCTTCTGCATCACCGGCGGCCTGAAGTGCGTCATCCAGCGACGTGACCCAGGTGACCCCTTCTGCGCTGCCGGGCTGACGGCTCACCACAATATTCAGGCGGCCAGGCAGAGGACGACCAATTGATTCAAACGTCAGCCGGCCCATAATCACTGGTTTCTTCAGCGTATTGCGTTTGAACCACGCCAGATCGGCAGGCAGGTCCCACGGCATGGCGTTTTCCATTCCAATAATGCGATCTGCTGCTAATGCCGCGATAAGACTAATCATGTTAACCACTCACTGAAAAAAAATTGGCGCCATGATACGTAAAGGTGAAAGTTTCGTCGATAGGGGGATCGGTCTATTTGCGTAAAGCTTTTTATGACGCCGTTTTTCACAGCCTGTGTAGCGTTTTTCACCGCGTAATCGCGTTAGTTTGCTGCAGCTCGCCAGTCAGCGGTTTCAGTCTGGCATAAACTGGGGCCGCATAAGAAGACGGCTCCCGCAGGAGCCGTCAGGATGATCAGAAGTCGTAGCGCAGACGCACCAGGTTCATGTCACCCAGGTTATCGGTGCTGGAGGTAAAGACATGTTCGTAATCAACACGGAAACCGTAGTCGAGGAACAGCGTCACACCCAGACCGTTATCGATGCGCTGGTAGTCGCGGCCGTTCGCGTACTCGATACGATCGCCCATCACGTAAGGCTGAACCGCTTTCAGGCCATACTGTGCGACCGGAATTTTGTAGCCAGCGAAATATTCCAGGCCCCACGCATCGCCCGCAAAGTAGTCATGCACATCTTTGCGTTTGGTGGTCATGAAGTTCTGATACCAGCCACCGCCAGCGGAGAGCGTCCAGTTACCCGGTGTCCAGCTCAGCGCAGTACCGAAGATGTTCTGGTCGTAGGTTTTGCTGTCGCCGTTGTTCGGGTTACGCATCGCCGCACGGGTGTAGTTCCACGCGGTGCCCCAGCTCAGATCGTCGGTGATGTGGTAGTCCACACCCAGTGAACCGCCGCCTTTACGCTTGTAGCGCAGGCCATTGCCCGGCAGGAACTCATTGTCGTCGAACAGGTAAGAGGCGAAGAGATCCACATCGCCGAAGCTGTTTTTATATTTCAGCTGCTTGCGTGAACGGTAAGAGCCGTCGTAGTCGCCGTTGATCCCGTTGCCCGGTGCCTGGCCGATCATATCGTAATCCCAGATATCGGTCTTGGCGCCTACGGTGTCGTAGTAAACGCTGTTCTGCTGACCAAAGGTCAGCTGACCCCAGGTTTTGCTTTTCAGACCGGTGTAAAGCTGGCGGCGGGTAGTGTTATTCGCCCCGTCGGCATAGTGACCGTCCCAGCTGAACAGGGCCGGGACGTTAACGCCCAGCTCATAGTAGCTGACCCAGCTGACGTCATCGAACAGGTAGTAGTCCGCGCCAAAGCGGAAACGGGTGCCGCCGTCAAAACCGTCGCGCTTATAGGATTTGTCATTCACGCCGGTCTGATGGTTGACCTGAGCACGAATGCTGCCGCCAAACGTAAAGGTCAGCCGGCTGAGCGGATCGCCTGCCTGCGGATCCTGCTTCAGCAGGGTGATTTCCGCCTGGCTGGCGAAAGGAAGAACAGCCATCAGTGCAGCCACTGCACTCAGAGAAAAAGTACGCATTTTCATTTTTTTATTCGTGTCCTGATACGCTCTGGTGATGAGCGGCAGGCATAGTACTGGCGAGAAATGCGTTCAGGAAGCGTTTCGTTTTATAGATTTGTGCGAACTGCTCCATTTCGCACCTATAGCTAAAAAGATAAGTCAAATCAGTAACTTTAACGCAAACTCTTTGCTTTTTCCGGACCTGATTTTAAGATTATCGCCAGAATCAAGGCAAAAAAACGGCCCCCGCAGGAGCCGTTTTTACATTACATCGCCTTTATCTGGGCATGCATCTCCTGAACGGAGATAACCTGCTCCGTCGGATCCGCATTCAGCGCCATCGCGGTGGCAAAGCCACCATTCAGCGTGGTGTCGTAATGGACTTTGTACTGCAGCGCGCTGCGGCGGATAAGCTTCGAATCTTCAATCGCCTGGCGGCCTGCCGTGGTATTGACGATGTAGCTGTATTCGCCATTCTTCAGACGATCCTGGATGTGCGGACGGCCTTCGTGCACCTTGTTGACCAGGCGCGGGTTGATGCCTGCTTCGCCCAGTACCACCGCCGTGCCGTGTGTCGCATCCAGCTCAAAACCAAACTTCTGCAGCTTAGCGGCCAGGTCAACGATCCGCTTCTTGTCGCCTTCGCGCACCGAGAGCAGCGCACGGCCCGACTTCTTCATGTTGCTCTGCGCGCCCAGCATCGCTTTGGAGAATGCCTCCGCGAAGGTGCGGCCCACGCCCATGACTTCACCGGTCGAACGCATTTCCGGGCCAAGGATCGGGTCAACACCCGGAAACTTGTTAAACGGCAGCACCACTTCTTTAACAGAGTAGTACGGCGGAATCACCTCTTCGGTGACGCCCTGCGCGGCCAGGGTTTTACCCGCCATCACGCGTGCGGCCACTTTCGCCAGCGGCACACCGGTTGCTTTAGAGACGAACGGTACGGTACGCGCTGCGCGTGGGTTCACCTCAATCAGATAGACTTCGTTATCTTTCACCGCAAACTGCACGTTCATCAGACCGCGTACATTCAGCTCAAACGCCAGTCTTTCCACCTGCTGACGCATCACATTCTGAATCTCCTGACTCAGGGTGTAGGCCGGCAGTGAACAGGCGGAGTCACCGGAGTGAACACCAGCCTGCTCGATATGTTCCATGATGCCGCCAATCAGCACCCGCTCACCGTCGCAGATCGCATCCACGTCCACTTCCACCGCATCATCCAGGAAGCGATCCAGCAGAACCGGCGCATCGTTGGATACCGACACCGCCGTCTGGAAATAGCGCTTGAGGTCGAGTTCGTCGTAGACGATTTCCATAGCGCGGCCGCCCAGGACATAAGAAGGACGCACCACCAGCGGATAGCCCAGACCTGCAGCCTTCTCAACGGCCTGTTCCAGCGTAGTCACCGTGGCGTTAGCGGGCTGCTTCAGGCTCAGACGATCGACCGCCTGCTGGAAACGCTCACGGTCTTCCGCGCGGTCAATCGAGTCCGGACTGGTGCCGATAACGGGTACCCCTGCCGCTTCCAGCGCACGCGCCAGTTTCAGCGGTGTCTGACCGCCATACTGCACGATCACGCCTTTCGGCTGCTCGATGCGCACAATTTCCAGCACATCTTCCAGCGTGACCGGCTCGAAGTAGAGACGATCGGAGGTGTCGTAATCAGTCGAAACCGTTTCCGGGTTACAGTTGACCATGATGGTCTGATAACCATCTTCACGCAGCGCCAGGGCGGCGTGAACGCAGCAGTAGTCAAATTCAATGCCCTGGCCGATACGGTTCGGTCCGCCGCCCAGAATCATGATTTTTTCGCGATCCGGGCTCGGATTGGCCTCGCACTCCTCTTCATACGTGGAGTACATGTAGGCCGTGTCTGTCGCGAACTCGGCGGCACAGGTGTCCACGCGCTTGTAGACCGGGTGCAGGTTAAATTGCTGACGCAGTTTGCGGATTTCGCTTTCAGCCACGCCGGCCAGCGTGGCCAGACGCGCATCAGCAAAGCCTTTACGCTTCAGTACGCGCAGGAAGGTCGCATCCAGGCTGTTAACGCCTTCACGCGCCACCTGGTCTTCCAGCCGTACCAGCTCTTCGATTTGTACCAGGAACCAGCGGTCGATATTGGTCAGGTTGAAGACACCATCCACTGACATGCCCGCACGGAATGCATCTGCGATATACCAGATGCGATCAGCACCGGCGTCTTTCAGCTCGCGGCGGATACGGGTTAACGCTTCCGGATCGTCGAGGTGAACTTTCGGGTCAAAGCCGTTAGCCCCGACTTCCAGGCCGCGCAGCGCTTTCTGCATGGACTCCTGGAACGTGCGGCCAATTGCCATGACTTCACCGACCGACTTCATCTGGGTGGTCAGGCGGTCGTTAGCACCGGCGAATTTTTCAAAGTTAAAACGGGGAATCTTGGTGACGACGTAGTCGATGGACGGTTCGAACGACGCCGGGGTTAATCCACCGGTGATATCGTTCATCAGCTCATCGAGGGTGTAACCCACCGCCAGCTTGGCCGCGACTTTCGCAATCGGGAAGCCAGTTGCTTTTGACGCCAGCGCCGAGGAGCGTGAAACACGCGGGTTCATCTCGATGACAATCAGACGGCCATCTTTCGGGTTCACCGAGAACTGGACGTTGGAGCCACCGGTTTCCACACCGATTTCACGCAGTACCGCCAGCGAGGCGTTACGCATGATCTGATACTCTTTGTCGGTGAGCGTCTGCGCAGGCGCGACCGTAATGGAGTCACCGGTATGGATCCCCATCGCGTCGAAGTTTTCAATCGAGCAGACGATGATGCAGTTGTCGTTTTTATCACGCACCACTTCCATCTCATACTCTTTCCAGCCAATCAGCGACTCATCGATCAGCAGCTCATTAGTCGGGGAGAGGTCGAGGCCGCGTTCGCAGATCTCTTCGAACTCTTCACGGTTATAGGCGATACCGCCCCCCGTGCCGCCCATGGTAAAGGAGGGACGGATAATGCAGGGGAAGCCCACATCGTCGGCGACGGCCAGCGCCTCTTCCATGGTGTGCGCAATACCGGAACGCGCGGTGTCCAGACCGATGCTCTTCATCGCCACGTCGAAGCGGCGACGATCTTCCGCTTTATCGATCGCATCGGCGGTCGCGCCGATCATGGTGACGCCGAACTCTTCCAGCACGCCGTGACGTTCCAGCTCCAGCGCACAGTTCAGCGCGGTCTGGCCGCCCATGGTCGGCAGAACGGCATCCGGGCGCTCTTTTTCGATGATCTTACGCACCACTTCCCAGTTGATCGGCTCGATATAGGTCGCATCGGCCATTTCCGGGTCGGTCATGATGGTCGCCGGGTTGGAGTTGACCAGAATGACGCGGTAACCCTCTTCACGCAGCGCCTTACACGCCTGCGCGCCGGAGTAGTCGAATTCGCAGGCCTGTCCGATCACAATCGGACCGGCCCCAAGAATCAGGATGGATTTCAGGTCTGTACGTTTTGGCATGAATTAGCTCCTGATTACTTCGCTTGCAGACGGAATGCGTCAATCAATTCGATAAAGTGGTCAAACAGCGGCGCTGCGTCACCCGGTCCCGGGCTGGCTTCCGGGTGTCCCTGGAAGCTGAAGGCAGGCTTGTCGGTGCGATGAATGCCCTGCACGGTCTTATCAAACAACGAAATGTGGGTCACACGCAGATTCGCGGGCAGATCATTCTCGTCGACCGCAAAACCGTGGTTCTGCGCGGTGATCATCACGCGGTTGCTGTCGAGATCTTTTACCGGATGGTTGCCGCCGTGATGGCCAAGCTTCATCTTCACGGTTTTTGCACCGCTGGCCAGCGCCAGCAGCTGATGACCCAGGCAGATACCGAACACTGGAATCTCTGTTTTCAGGAACGACTGAATGGCGCTGATCGCGTAGTCACACGGCTCCGGGTCGCCCGGACCGTTGGAGAGGAAAATGCCATCCGGGTTCAGCTTCAGCACCTCTTCCGCTGGCGTCTGGGCCGGTACGACCGTCAGACGACAGCCGCGATCAACCAGCATACGCAGAATATTGCGTTTGGCACCGTAATCATACGCCACAACATGATAAGGCAGCGACTCTGCCGATGACTGCTCTGGCAGCCCCGCGTTCAGCGTCCAGCTGCCCTGCTGCCAGCTGTAAGTCTCGGTGGTGCAGACCTCTTTCGCCAGATCCATCCCTTTCAGGCCGGGGAACGCCTGGGCTTTCTGCAGCGCCAGTGCCGCATCCGGCGCGTCGCCAGCGATAATGCAACCGTTCTGCGCCCCTTTCTCACGCAGCAGACGTGTCAGCTTGCGGGTATCAATATCGGCGATGGCCACGATGTTATTGCGCTGCAGGTAGGCAGATAAGCCCTCTTCACTACGGAAGTTGCTGGTAATCAGCGGCAGGTCACGGATGACCAGGCCCTGCGCATGAATCTGGCTGGATTCTTCATCGGCGGCGTTGGCACCGACATTGCCGATATGGGGATAAGTGAGAGTAACGATTTGGCGGGAATAGGAAGGATCAGTGAGGATTTCTTGATAACCGGTCATTGAGGTGTTGAAAACGACTTCCCCCACTGCCGACCCCGTTGCCCCGATGGCCCGACCGTGGAATTGGGTTCCGTCTTCCAGAACCAGGATTGCTGACTTAATCAAAACATCCTCCAGGGAATAAACAGTCATAATATCTGCATATTAATTCAAAATAGCCGGTTGAATCAATGCAAAAACCGCCTGAATTGTCGATTTTTGGCAAATTGCGCGCATTCTAATGATCCCCCTGGTCATTGTCTACCCTGATGCCACTTTTTTTCATCTTTATCCGCCTTCTGAAGAAAATACGCGACATAAAGGGTAAAAAGAGGAGGAAACCTGCTGAAATAATCGTTTGCCATGCTGCATAAACGCGAAACCAGCGAGAGCCAGCCTGTTTTTTTGACCAAATGGTCAAAATTAGCATTCTGAGCAGTAAAAAATTAAGTGAGAATAGAAAAAAAAGGGATTAAGGTAGAATTTTAAAGGACAAGCCAGATAAAAGACAAAATTAAGGGCAACGAGAACATTGCCCTTTTTCAATCAACGAATTAACGATTGAAATAACCACATCACGATGGTTAACAGCACATCACACTCATAAATCCAGCACATCCCGCATGTCAAAAAGACCTGCTTTACGGCCTTTAAGCCATAAAGCCGACTTAACCGCACCTTTCGCAAAGGTCATGCGGCTTGAAGCCTTGTGGGTTATCTCTACCCGCTCGCCAGTGTCAGCAAACAATGCGGTATGTTCACCGACGATATCGCCCGCACGAATGGTGGCAAAGCCGATAGTCTGCGGCTGGCGTTCGCCGGTATGGCCTTCGCGGGCATAGACCGCATGCTCATCCAGTTTCCACGCCATCGCATCGGCGATCGCTTCACCCATCGCCAGCGCGGTGCCTGACGGCGCATCCACTTTGTGGCGATGATGCGCTTCGACGATCTCAATATCCGCATACTCACCCATGACCTTTGCAGCCTGCTCAAGCAGCTTCAGCACCAGGTTAACCCCGACGCTGAAGTTTGCGGCGAACACAATGGCGATCTCTTCAGCGGCTGCACGAATCGCGGCTTTGCCGGCTTCATCGAAACCGGTGGTGCCAATGACCATCGCTTTGCCGTGCTCACGGCAGATCGCCATATATTCCAGCGTGCCTTCCGGGCGGGTAAAATCGATCAGCACATCAAAGTCGTTGATTACTGCGCGTAAATCGTCGGCAATCAGAATACCGTTTCTGCCGATACCGGCGACTTCACCGGCGTCGCTGCCGATCAGAGATGAGCCGGCACGGACCAGGGCTGCTCCCAGCGCCACGCCTTCTGCCTGCTGCGTCGCCTCGATCAGATTACGGCCCATACGGCCCGGCGCGCCCACCACAGCAATGCGGATAGTGTTCATATTTATTCATTCCTAAGACAAAACTATGCATCCAAAGCGTCATCAGGTTAACGATGCGTTAACCGTCACGCCACTATTAATCCGTGATAATAAGAATTTTATGCCAGCCGCCGCTGATTATCAGTAAAAGCAATCACACCGGCAAACTCCGGCCCGGTGGCCAGGCTGAAAAAACAAAAAAGGCCGAACAAAGTCGGCCTTTTTTGTCAGCGATATCCTGGCGTTACTGAACGTTGCGCACCTCGACGCGCAGCTCTTTCGGCACTTCGAAGACAATGTTCTCTTCGCGGCCAATCAGCTCAATCGCGGCTTCGCCGCCCAGCTCACGCAGCCGCTGGATGACCTGCTGCACCAGAATATCCGGTGCGGATGCGCCCGCCGTCACGCCGATGCAGCCGACGCCTTTGACCCACTCTTCCTGAATATCATCCGCAGAGTCGATCAGCTTCGCCAGTTTACCGGCACGCTGCGCCAGCTCCGCCAGACGGTTAGAGTTAGAGGAGTTCTTCGACCCTACCACCAGTACCACGTCGGCATCCTGCGCCAGTGTCCGCACCGCTTCCTGACGATTAGTGGTGGCGTAACAGATATCATCTTTGCGCGGCCCGATAATCGCCGGGAAGCGCTGACGCAGGGCATCGATAATGTCTGAGGTATCGTCTACAGACAGCGTCGTCTGCGTCATGAAGCTCAGATTATTTTCATCTTTAACGGTCAGTCTGAAGACATCTTCCGGTGACTCCACCAGATACATGCCGCCGTTGGGGTTGTTGTACTGCCCCATGGTGCCTTCGACTTCCGGATGACCCGCATGGCCGATCAGGATCGCCTCAACGCCCTTACGGCTGGCACGGGCGACTTCCATGTGTACTTTGGTCACCAGCGGGCAGGTGGCGTCAAACAGCATCGTCAGGTTGCGTGCTTTCGCTTCCGCACGCACCGCCTGAGACACACCGTGCGCAGAGAAGATCAGGATCGCCTCATCCGGTACTTCGCTGATCTCTTCGATAAAGATGGCACCGCGTTCGCGCAGGCTGTTCACCACGTAGCGGTTGTGCACCACTTCGTGACGGACATAGATCGGCGCGCCGTACATCTCCAGCGCGCGCTCAACAATGCTGATGGCGCGATCGACGCCCGCGCAGAAACCGCGCGGATTAGCTAACAGGATTTGCATCGTTGGCCTCCAGGACCGGATCGATTTCCAGCACCTCTACATCAAACTGAATACGATGACCTGCCAGCGGATGGTTGAAGTCCACGGTAATCGAATCACCGGAGACTTCGCGGATCACGCCAGGCATTTCACTGCCGCCCATGCCGCTGAACAGCATGATGGCACCCACTTCCGGCTCCCCTGCGTCGATAAAGTCACGACGCGAGAAATACTGGATCAGGTCAGGACTGACGCCACCAAACGCCTCTTCCGGCGCCAGGGTGAACTGCTTTGTATCACCCGCTTTCAGCCCCAGCAGTGCCTGCTCAAGTGCTGCAGAGAGGCTGCCATCACCGAGACGGAACAGCGCGGGCTTACCGTTTGCACGGGTCGATTCCGCCGTCGAGCCATCTTCCAGCTTCAGCGTAAAATGCACCAACACCGCGCTTTCGCGCTGTACGCACTCCGTCATCACTTACCCTTTCTGTTTAGCCTGTTTGCTGCCGGGGCTTAAAAACCCCTCCAGCACCACCAGTGCCGCACCAATACAGATGCCGCAGTCGGCGATATTAAATGTAGCGAAGTGCCAGTTACCGACGTAGAAATCGATAAAGTCGACCACAAAGCCATGATATGAACGATCAAACAGATTGCCTATCGCGCCGCCGATGATCAGGGCATACGCGATGTTGGCAATCTTCTGGCTGGCGCGATTGCGGTACATCATCACCATCAGTGAGACCACAATGGCCAGCGCAATCCCGGCAAAGAACCAGCGCTGCCAGCCGCCCTTGTCGGCCAGGAAGCTGAACGCCGCGCCGTAGTTGTGCGCGTAGAACAGGTTCAGGAACGGAATCAGCGGCTGGGTTTCGTGCAGCATCATGTTGTTCATCACCCACTGCTTACTGGCGAAGTCGACAACAATCACCACCAGCACCAGCCAGAGCCAGCGCAATCCGGTTGATAAAATAGGTTTACGCATCAGGCAAATTCACGCTGTTCACCGTCACCGGCTACGTTAGTATAACAACGACCACACACCTCAGCGTGCTCCGGATTCTGTCCGACGTCAGTAGTGTAATGCCAGCAGCGCTGACATTTCTCGCCTTCCGCCTTGTGCAGGGCGATTTTCAGACCTTTCAGCCCTTCACTCTGCTGCGCTTCATCACTGGCCAGCGCGTAATCCGCCACCTGTGCGCCCGAGGTCAGCAGCACAAAGCGCAGTTCATTGCCCAGCGCCTGCAGCTTAGCGGCCAGCTCCGGATCGGCATACAGCGTGACGGTCGCTTCCAGTGCGCCACCGATACGTTTGTCTGCACGCGCCTGCTCGATCACCTTATTCACTTCGCCGCGCACTTTCAGCAGTTCAGCCCAGTAGGCGTCATTCAGCGCTTCGTTTTCGGCCAGGCCGAACAGTCCCTGATACCACTCTTCTGTAAAGACATACTGCGCACGCTCGCCCGGCAGATAGCCCCAGATCTCGTCCGCCGTAAAGGACATGATCGGTGCCATCCAGCGAACCAGCGCTTCAACGATATGCCACAGCGCGGTCTGGCAGCTGCGACGCGCCAGACTATCGCCTTTGGCGGTGTACTGACGATCCTTAATGATGTCCAGATAGAAGCTGCCCATCTCGATGGAGCAGAACTGCATCAGACGCTGGATCACTTCATGGAAGTCATAGTTTTCGTAGGAGGCGACGATATCGGCCTGCGCCGCCTGCGCACGGCCTACTGCCCAGCGATCTACCACCACCATCTCTTCCGGTTTCACCAGATCGGTGGCCGGATTGAAGCCGCTGAGGTTCGCCAGCAGGAAACGTGCGGTGTTGCGGATACGACGGTAGGCGTCGGCAGAGCGCTTGAGGATCTCGTCTGACACCGCCATCTCACCTGAGTAGTCGGTTGAGGCGACCCACAGACGCAGAATATCGGCACCCAGCTTGTTCATCACATCCTGCGGTGACACCGTGTTACCGATTGATTTCGACATCTTGCGGCCCTGGCCGTCAACGGTGAAACCGTGCGTCAGAACCTGGCGATAAGGCGCTTTGCCTTTCATCGCCGTGGAGATCATCAGTGAGGACATAAACCAGCCGCGATGCTGGTCGGAGCCTTCCAGATAGAGATCCGGCGAATGGCCGTCGAACTCAGGACGCGCATCGACCACTGAATAGCTGGTTGAACCGGAGTCAAACCAGACATCCAGAGTATCCGGCACTTTCACATAGTGGTCGGCGTCATCGCCCATCAGCTCACGCGGGTCAAGATCCCACCAGGCCTGAATCCCGTCCTGCTCGACGCGCTGCGCGACTTTCTCCATCAGCGCCAGGGTATCCGGGTGCAGCTCTTCGCTCTCTTTATGGACGAACAGCGCCATCGGCACGCCCCAGGTACGCTGACGGGAAATGCACCAGTCAGGACGGTTTGCAACCATTGATTCGATGCGCGCCTGGCCCCAGTCCGGGATCCACTGCACGCCTTTGATCTCTTTCAGCGACTGCGCACGCAGACCTTTCTGGTCCATGCTGATGAACCACTGCGGGGTTGCACGGAAGATGATCGGTGTTTTATGACGCCAGCAGTGCGGATAGCTGTGCAGCAGTTTCTCAACGTGCAGCAGCGCGCCCTTCTCTTTCAGCAGCTCAACGATCATGTCATTGGCTTTAAAGACGTTCACGCCATCCAGCGTCGGATAGGTGCCTGGCAGGTAGGTGCCATCCGGGCCGACCGGATTGGCGGTTTCGATGCCATATTTCTGACCAATGACATAGTCATCCGGGCCGTGGCCGGGGGCGGTGTGCACTGCACCGGTACCGGCGTCCAGCGTGACGTGCTCGCCCAGCACCACCAGCGATGCGATCGCCAGGAACGGATGCTGGAATTTCTGCAGCTCCAGCGCCGCGCCTTTGCATTCGCCCAGCACCTGCCATTCGCTGATACCGGCGCGCTTCATGACGCTGTCCACCAGCTCTTTAGCCAGGATCAGGGCACGGCCCTCGATCTGGATCAGCTGATACTCAAATTCCGGGTGCAGAGAGATAGCGCGGTTAGCCGGCAGCGTCCACGGCGTGGTGGTCCAGATCACCAGCGAAATCGGGCCGCTGACGTCTGCCACACCAAATGCCTGACGCACCGCATCCGTATCCAGGGCGTTGAACATCACGTCAATCGATGGTGACGTTTTGTCGTAATATTCGACTTCGGCTTCGGCTAAGGCTGAACGGCAGTCCAGACACCAGTGCACCGGCTTCGCGCCTTTGTGCAGATGGCCATTGCCGATGATTTTGCCCAGCGCGCGAATGATGTTGGCTTCGGTGCCGAAGTCCATGGTCAGGTAAGGACGATCCCAGTCACCCAGCACGCCCAGACGGATAAAGTCCGCTTTCTGGCCTTCTACCTGTTCAGCGGCATAGTTGCGGCACGCTTCGCGGAATTCGGCTGCGGTAACCTTTTCGCCTGGCTTGCCGATCATCTGCTCCACTTTGTGCTCGATAGGCAGACCGTGGCAGTCCCAGCCCGGCACATAAGGCGCGTCATAACCCGCCATGCCTTTCGACTTAACGATAACGTCTTTCAGAATCTTGTTAACGGAGTGACCAATATGAATGCTGCCGTTCGCATAGGGAGGGCCATCATGCAGGATAAAGGTTTTTTTCCCTTTTTTGGCTTCGCGGATGACGTTGTAGAGGTTGTCGGCATACCAGCGTTGCAACATTCCCGGTTCGCGTTTGGCCAGATCGCCACGCATCGGGAATCCCGTTTCCGGCAAATTCAGGGTAGATTTATAGTCACTCATCAGATTCTCGATTCCGTTTTTCGCTCAGGTTAAAGCAGCCCGAAATAACGTCGGGCCGTTACCACATCGTCTGCAATTTGTTCTTTCAACGCCTCCAGTGAGGCAAAGCGCTGCTCGTTTCGTATTTTCTGTTTCAGCACCACATCAATGTGACGACCATAGAGATCCATATTGATGTCAAGCAGGTGAACTTCAAGCTGCTGGCGCAAACCTTTTACCGTCGGGCGGGTGCCGATGTTGGCGACGCCCGGCAGCGGCTCGGACGTGAGGCCCCGCACTTCGACGGCGTAGACCCCTTTCACCGGCGAAACACTGCGGCGCAGAGGCAGGTTCGCCGTCGGGAAACCCAACGTGCGTCCCAGGGCATCGCCGTGTACCACGCGGCCGGAAATTGTAAAAGGATGACCCAGTAGCGACTGCGCCAGCGCCAGATCGTCTGCGGCCAGCGCCTGACGGACGGCGGTGCTACTGATGCGCTTGCCGCCGTCGCAGAAGGTTTCCGTGCTGACGACCTCAAAACCATATTCCGCACCGGCTTTCTGCAGCAGCGGGAAGTCGCCCTGGCGCCCCGCACCAAAGCGGAAGTCATCGCCCACCGCAAGGTATTTAACGTCCAGTTTTTCCACTAGCAGGTCGCTGATAAAACGCTGGGCGGACAACGCCGCAAAGCGACGGTCAAACCGCACACACAGCACGTTATCGACACCCGCTTCCGCCATGTAGCGCAGTTTTTCGCGCAGACGGGTCAGCCGGGCCGGGGCTTTATCACCGGCGAACAGCTCCAGCGGCTGTGGCTCAAAAACCATCACCACCACGGGCAGTTTCAGCCTGCGCCCCTCTTCACAGAGGCGGGAAATCAGCGCCTGATGCCCACGGTGAACGCCATCGAAATTACCAATAGTCAGAACGCAGCCGCGATGCTGCTCGTTAAGATTATGAATACCGCGGATAAACTTCATGGCTGGCCCAAACCGGTGGAAATCGGCGGATTATACCCTTGAAAGTGACTCAGGTTAACCCGTCAGCACGCCTTTCATGCTTTACAGGCTGCATTTCCTGTTACAGAGGCGCATGTTAAGAATTTTGTCGCTAAATACTGTATTCAGGGAGGGGAAGCTGGTAGAATCTTGCGCCATCAAATACGTAACCGAGTGCTGCTCACAGAGCGACGCTTATTTGCACAAATCCATTGACAAAATCGGGTTAGAAGGGCATAGTCCTCGGCCTTTGATTTGTCTCTATAGAACACATTTGGGAGTTGGACCTTGGCTAATATCAAATCAGCTAAGAAACGCGCCGTAACATCTGAGAAACGCCGTAAGCATAACGCTAGCCGCCGCTCTATGATGCGTACCTTCGTTAAGAAAGTATACGCGGCGATCGCTTCAGGCGACAAAGCTGCTGCGCAGAACGCATTCAATGAAATGCAACCAATCGTGGATCGTCAGGCTGCTAAAGGTCTGATCCACAAAAACAAAGCTGCACGTTATAAAGCAAACCTGACTGCACAGATCAACAAACTGGCTTAATCGCCGTTGTTTATCGCTTTGTTGAAAGAACCGGCGCCTACGCCGGTTTTTTTCGTCCTGATTCGGGTGGGGGAAAAGCGCACTGAAGTCTTCGCGGCAGATCCGCTGTACCGCCGGATGCTGAATCATCCTCTCCGCAAAGATAATGTGATACTCCTCTGACACTGCACTGAGCTGTCCGGCTTCGTAAATTTCCTCCCGCTGACTGATATCCAGCAAAGGCGCGACAAAAATGGCTTTCTGTCGGGCGCCAAACGCTTTCATCAGTGCCGCATCATCAAACTCCCCCAGAATCTCCACCTGCAGCCCCTGCGTGCTGATCCAGTTAAGGATCTTCCGTCCCAGCATGGAACGACGGCCCGGAATCAGCAGCGGGCGCGCCTCCAGACAGGCCGGAAAAGCGAGGCCGCAAAGCGGCTCAGTTGACCAGAAGCTGACGGGACACTCGCCCAGCCTGACTGAAAACAGCCCCTCCTGGCGGGTAGAGTCGATGGCGCAGTCAGAGATAATCATATCCAGCTTGTGCTGACTGAGCTGCTCCAGCAGCATTTCATGGGTCGATTCAAAGCAGCGCAGATGGATTTTCTCCTCTGCGACCACCGCCGTCTCCAGCACCTTGCTGACCAGCTGTTTGGAGAGCGCATCCGCCACACCCACATCCAGCAGCAGATGTGACTCTTTGCGGTAGTTAACAATATCCAGCATCTCCTGACCCAGCATGAACATGCGATCGGCATAGCGAAAGACCAGCTGCCCCAGTTCGGTCGGCACCAGCCCCCTGCCCTGACGCCGGAACAGCTTGCCCTGCAGCCGCTCCTCCAGCGTTTTGATCTGCCCGGTAATGGTCTGCGGCGTCAGGGAGAGCGCCTCTGCGGCGCCTGCTATCGACCCCGCGCGACAGGTGTGCCAGAAGTAGTAGAGATGGTTGTAGTTGATATGATTCATCGAAAAAAGGAGGCTTCCGCCTCCTCTCCATTAACGCAGTTTGACCCGCAACAGGCAGTATCCAATCACGGCAGAAAGCAGAGAGCCGGTGAGAATCCCCAGTTTAGAGAAGGTCACCAGCTGCTCGTGGGCCGCGTCAAAGGCCAGTGAACTGATGAATATCGACATCGTAAAGCCGATGCCACACAGTACCCCAATCGCCATGATATCACGCAGGGTTGTACCATCCGGCAGAACGGCCAGACGCAGCCGGACGGCCAGCCAGCAGAACAGCGTAATGCCCAGTGGCTTACCGATTAACAGGCCAAAGATAATGCCTGAAGGTTCCGGCGAGAAAATGTCACCCATCGTAATGCCCGCCAGTGAAATACCGGCATTGGCAAAGGCGAACAGCGGCAGGATCAGCCAGTTTACCCACGGCATCAGTCCATGCGCCAGATGCTCCGCAGGCGAGTGCCCCTCTCTTTTCTCCAGTGGCACAAAGAAGCCCACGATAACGCCCGCCAGCGTGGCGTGAACCCCCGACTTCAGCACGGCGGTCCAGAGCACAATCCCCACCAGAATGTAGATCGAGATCTTACGGACGTTAAAGTAGTTCAGCAGCGCCAGCACCACGATCGCCCCGGCCGCCACACCCAGAGAGAGAACCGAGAGGCCGCTGGTGTAGAACAGGGCGATAATCACAATCGCCCCCAGGTCGTCGATGATCGCCAGCGCCATCAGGAACACTTTCAGCGCCGCGGGAACACGGCTGCCCAGCAGGGCCAGCACGCCCAGCGCAAAAGCGATATCGGTCGCCGTAGGAATCGCCCAGCCATTGCGGGCAATCTCATCACCGTGGTTGAAACCGAGAAAGATCAGTGCGGGCAGCGCCATACCGCCCAGAGCGGCGATAACCGGGAAGATCGCCTTATCGCGGCTGGCCAGTTCGCCCACCATCAGCTCGCGTTTGACTTCCAGGCCAATCAGCAGGAAGAACAGCGCCATCATCGCATCGTTAATCCACAACAGCAGATTTTTGCTGATATCAAGCGCGCCAAAGCGGATCTGAACAGGTTCATTGAGAAACGCCTGATAGCTTCCGGCGGTCGACGCCGTGTTGGCCAGAATCATGGCCGCCACGGCCGCCAGAATTAATACCATGCCATTGCTGGCGTCACTCTCAATGAAGCTTTTTAGGAGGTTTTTGAGTCTGCGAGGCTTATTCAACGTTTATCTTCCTGATCAGCGATAGAAAGAGTATGAGTGTAACGACTCATATAATTCGTTAAAAGCAGCTTATACCACGCTGTTAGCTCGGTTTAACTGAGTCGGAAAAAGCCGGCCTGAAAAGAGGCGAGGTTTAATGCGGCAGGATGGAGCTGGAAAGGGAAAAAAAACGGAGCCCGGGGCTCCGTTTTCTCTGTTACCGCTTAGCGGGTCAGATCGTCAAAAAACTTCTTCACGCCGTCGAAAAAGCTCTTTGAACGCGGACTGTTATGTTCTCCGCTCGGGCCGCCAAAACTCTCTTCCAGTTCACGCAGCAGCGTTTTCTGCTTCTCGTTCAGGCTGACCGGGGTTTCCACCACCACACGGCATAACAGGTCACCAACCGCGCCACCGCGGACCGACTTCACGCCGCGTCCGCGCATGCGGAACAGCTTGCCGGTCTGGGTTTCTGACGGCACTTTCAGCTTCACGCGACCATCCAGCGTCGGCACTTCGATCTCGCCGCCCAGTGCCGCCATCGCAAAGTTGATCGGCACTTCACAGTAGAGGTTGTTCTCTTCGCGTTCGAAGATAGGGTGTTTCTTCACAGAAACCTGAACATAGAGATCACCAGCCGGTGCCCCCTGCTCGCCCGCTTCGCCTTCGCCACTCAGACGAATGCGATCGCCGTTATCCACCCCTGCCGGGATTTTCACAGACAGCGTCTTCGACTTCTCAACGCGGCCATGACCATGGCAGGCGTTGCACGGATCTTTAATCACCGAGCCGCGCCCGTGACAGGTCGGGCAGGCCTGCTGAACGGTAAAGAAGCCCTGGCGCATCTGCACCTGGCCTGCACCGTGACAGGTTGAACAGGTTTGTGGCTTGGTACCCGCTTTCGCGCCGCTGCCGTGGCAGACGTCACACTCTTCCAGCGTTGGAATGCGGATCTCTTTGGTCACGCCGCGTACCGCTTCTTCCAGCGACAGCTCCATGTTGTAGCGTAAATCGGCGCCACGGGCGGCGCGCTGACGGCGTCCACCACCAAAGATGTCACCAAATACGTCGCCAAAGATATCGCTGAAATCTGCACCGCCGCCGCCGAAGCCGCCGCCGAATCCACCGCCACCCATGCCGCCCTGTTCAAAGGCTGCATGACCATACTGATCGTAGGCCGCGCGCTTCTGCGCATCGGTCAGGATTTCATAGGCTTCCTTGGCCTCTTTGAATTTCGCTTCGGCCTCTTTATCACCAGGATTACGATCCGGGTGATATTTCATCGCCAGGCGTTTGTAAGCCTTTTTGATTTCACGCTCGTCCGCGGATTTGGCGACGCCTAAAATCTCGTAGTAATCACTCTTCGCCATGTTTATTTAGCCCTTAACATGATCGCACGGGCGTGGAGAGATCTCCTACGCCCGTGCTGGTTTCAACGGCTGTCAGGCCAGCCGTCGCGCCCGGTCAGGGGCAATTATTTCTTGTTGTCTTTCACTTCTTCGAATTCAGCATCGACAACGTCGTCGTCTTTCTTCGCTGACGCATCGCCGGCATCCGCCGCACCTGCCTGAGACTGCTGTGCTGCTTCCATCAGCTTGCCAGAAACTTCCATCAGCGCCTGCATTTTCGCGTCGATTTCCGCTTTATCTTCGCCTTTCAGCGCAGTTTCCAGCGCGGCCAGTGCCGCTTCGATTGGCGCTTTGTCATCAGCAGACAGTTTGTCGCCTGCTTCTTCCAGCTGCTTACGGGTGCTGTGGGCAATCTGGTCACCCTGGTTGCGCGTCTGTACCAGCTCTTCGAACTTACGGTCAGATTCCGCATTCGCTTCTGCATCACGCACCATTTTTTCGATCTCTTCATCGTTCAGACCTGAAGAGGCTTTGATGGTGATTTTCTGCTCTTTACCGCTGTTCTTATCTTTCGCTGACACATGCAGGATACCGTCCGCATCGATGTCGAAGGTCACTTCGATCTGCGGCATACCGCGTGGCGCAGCCTGGATACCGTCGAGGTTGAACTGGCCCAGTGACTTGTTGTCATTGGCGCGCTTACGCTCACCCTGCAGCACGTGAATGGTCACGGCTGACTGGTTGTCTTCAGCTGTTGAGAAGACCTGGCTGTGCTTGGTCGGGATGGTGGTGTTCTTGCTGATCAGCGACGTCATCACGCCACCCATGGTTTCGATACCCAGTGACAGCGGGGTAACGTCCAGCAGCAGTACGTCTTTCACGTCGCCGCCCAGTACACCACCCTGAACTGCCGCACCGACCGCAACCGCTTCGTCCGGGTTCACGTCTTTACGTGGTTCTTTGCCGAAGAACTCAGTCACTTTCGCCTGAACCAGTGGCATACGGGTCTGACCACCCACCAGGATAACGTCGTTGATGTCTGAAACAGACAGGCCCGCATCCTGCAGCGCAACTTTCAGTGGCGCGATTGAGCGTGCAACCAGATCTTCAACCAGTGACTCCAGTTTAGAGCGGGTCACTTTGATGTTCAGGTGCTTAGGACCGGTCGCATCTGCCGTGATGTAAGGCAGGTTAACGTCGGTCTGCTGCGCAGAAGAGAGTTCGATTTTCGCTTTCTCTGCCGCTTCTTTCAGACGCTGCATTGCCAGTGGATCGTTGTGCAGATCGATGCCCTGGTCTTTCTTGAATTCTGCAACCAGATAGTTGATCAGGCGGCTGTCAAAATCTTCACCACCCAGATGGGTGTCACCGTTGGTCGCCAGAACTTCAAAGGTTTTTTCGCCGTCAACTTCGTCGATCTCGATGATGGAGATATCGAAAGTACCGCCGCCCAGGTCATAAACCGCGATAGTGCGGTTGCCCTGGCCTTTGTCCAGGCCGTACGCCAGCGCAGCCGCTGTCGGTTCGTTAATGATACGTTTGACTTCCAGACCTGCGATGCGGCCGGCATCTTTAGTCGCCTGACGCTGCGCATCGTTGAAGTAGGCCGGAACGGTAATAACCGCTTCAGTTACTGGCTCACCGAGGTAATCTTCGGCGGTCTTCTTCATTTTTTTCAGCACTTCAGCAGAGATCTGCGGCGGTGCCATTTTCTGACCTTTCACTTCCAGCCAGGCGTCACCGTTGTCGGCACTGGCGATTTTGTAAGGCATGATTTTAATATCACGCTGTACTTCTTCGTCCTGGAAGCGACGACCGATCAGACGCTTAATCGCGAACAGAGTATTCTGCGGGTTAGTCACTGCCTGACGTTTAGCCGGTTGACCGACCAGAATTTCGCCATCCTGTGTGTACGCAATGATTGAAGGCGTGGTGCGATCGCCCTCGGCATTTTCCAGCACGCGTGCTTTGGTGCCATCCATGATCGCAACACAAGAGTTGGTTGTACCCAGGTCAATACCAATAATCTTACCCATCTAAACATCTCCCACTTAAATTCGTTGCCAAGTTTGGGTTGTGAACCTTTTATGTGGGCAGGTTGTTTGCATTCAACCTGCCAGCACATGCTTTTTTTCCAGCGTTCACAACGCTCGATGAGAAGTAAATGGGGCCGCTTCGAAGCGCATCAAGGGTTAAACCAAAAAAAATTTTTTATCGATGGTCCTGCCAGGCCAAACACCACAGCGTCATGCTGACCGCGAGAACGAAATCCTCGTCACGCTGACGCGTTGTCAACGCGGCAGGCGCGACAGCCGAAACACCCTAATCGCACGACGCAGCGCCAGGTTTCGCCTGCTCAGGAGAGTGGCTTAACCTCCTGCACCTGCCCGCGTTCGTGGCTGATATCGCGTCGCAGCCAGATCCCGGTTACCAGTCCCACCAGCGCCAGCGCCATCACATACCAGCACGGTGCCATGGCCGAAACCCCCATCAGCAGCGCGACAAAAACAGGCGTCAGCCCGCCGAAGATCGCATAGGCGACGTTGTAGGAAAAGGAGAGTCCGGTGAAACGCACCTCTGCCGGGAAAGCGCGCACCATCACGAACGGCACGACGCCGACGACACCGACACTCAGCCCCGCCAGTCCATAGAGCAGGAAAAGCTGTTGCGGATAGAAGGCGGTCAGGTGATAAAACTGCCAGCTGCAGATCGCCAGCAGCAGGCTGCCGACACACAGGGTACGGCTGGCACCAAAGCGGTCGGCAGCCAGTCCGGCAACGATACAGCCCACACAGAGCATCAGAGTCGCGATGCTGTTAGCCTGCAGAGTCAGCGCGGGCGCAATGCCCTGCTGCTTCTGTAGCCAGACGGGTGACATCAGGATCACCACCACGATGCAGGCGGAGAGCAGCCAGGTGAGCAGCATAGAGATGACCACGGATTTTTTATGCTCCGCCAGCACCGTTTTCAGCGGCAGCGTTTCTGCCAGCGCTTTACGCTGCTGCATCTCCACAAAGACCGGCGTCTCGTGCAGCCAACGGCGCAGATACATGGCGACCAGCCCAAACAGCCCACCTAAGAAGAACGGGATGCGCCAGCCGCCATCATGGATCGCCTGCTGGGACATCGACGTATTGATCAGCGTCGCCACCAGCGAGCCCAGTAGAATGCCGATGGTCAGCCCGGCGGTCAGCGTGCCGCAGGCGATGCCGATGCGCTTATAAGGCACATGCTCCGCGACAAACACCCAGGCTCCCGGCACTTCACCGCCGATCGCGGCTCCCTGCAGCATCCGCATCAGCAGCATCAGTAGTGGCGCCGCAATCCCGATCGTCTGCCAGGTGGGTAACGCGCCCATCATCAGGGTCGGCAGCGCCATCAGCAGAATGCTCAGGCTGAACATCTTTTTGCGACCGAGCTTGTCGCCGAAATGCGCCATCACGATCCCGCCCAGCGGACGGGCCAGATAGCCCGCAGCAAAAATGGCAAACGTCTGTACCTGACGCAGCCATTCCGGAATATCCGCAGGAAAGAAAAGCTCGCCGATAACGGTGGCGAAGAAAACAAAAATGATGAAGTCGTAAAATTCGAGGGCGCCGCCCAGGGCGGCCAGTGCCAGCGTACGGTAATCGTTGCCGGACAGGCGCTGAACAGGAGTCGGATTCATAATATTCCAGAGGCAAAAGAGATAGGGTTGTAACGATATGCTTACTATACCGTCAATCTTTTGCCACACCAGCAGCGCTATAGCTTATGCCTGAAATGAGGAATATTTAGTTATTTATCTCACGGATGGCACTTTTAGGCCGAAAAGCTGCTACGACTTCCGGATGCGTTTCGACATAGGGCCCTTCCAGCAGCTGTAAACAATAAGGTACAGCGGCGAAAATCCCGTGTACCTGGACCTTGCCCTGCGCATCTTTCACGCCCTCCAGTGTCTCTTTGATCGACTTCGGCTGGCCCGGCAGGTTCAGGATCAGTGACTGTTTACGGATCACCCCCACCTGGCGCGACAGAATCGCGGTCGGCACAAACTGCAGGCTGATCTGGCGCATCTGTTCACCAAACCCTGGCATCTCGCGGTCAGCAATCGCCAGGGTCGCATCAGGGGTGACATCGCGGCGGGCCGGACCGGTACCGCCAGTGGTCAGCACCAGATGGCAGAAGCGTTCATCGACCAGTTCACAAATCGCCTGTTCAATCATCACCTGTTCATCCGGCACCAGGCGGGACTCAATCTCAAACGGGCTGCTGAGGGCGCTGCTGAGCCAGCTTTCCAGCGCGGGGATCCCCTGATCCTGATAGATGCCGTTGGCGGCGCGATCGGAGACCGAGATCAGGCCAATGCGTAATGTATTCATGATGGTTTTCGCTGTGCTTTACCGCGGTGCGGTGGAGTAAAAGGGGAATAGCAGAGAGGATAATATAAAGTGAAAGGGTCGCAAAAGGGAAAACCGTGACGGCCTGCGCCGTCACGGTCAGCAGATTACAGCAGCTCCGCCAGCATCTTCTCAAGTTTGCCCTGGTCGATGGCAAAGTTGCGGATACCTTCAGCCAGCTTCGCCACGGCCATTGGATCCTGGTTGTGCTGCCACAGGAACTCAGACTCGGTCATGCGGGCCGGACGCGCTTTCACTTCACCGCTGTAGCTCAGTTTGCGTTCCAGCGTGCCTTCGCTTTCTGCCAGCTCTTTCAGCAGCGCAGGCGAGATGGTCAGACGGTCGCAGCCTGCCAGCTCGATGATTTCGCCCACGTTACGGAAGCTGGCGCCCATGACCACAGTTTCATAGCCATGCTGCTTGTAGTAATTGTAGATTTCAGAGACGGAAATCACGCCTGGATCTTCGTGCGCGGCATACTCTTTTTTGTCAGTGTTGGCTTTGTACCAGTCAAGGATACGGCCAACAAACGGCGAAATCAGGAACACGCCTGCTTCGGCACAGGCACGCGCCTGAGCAAAGGAGAACAGCAGCGTCAGGTTACAGTTGATGCCCTCTTTTTCCAGCTGCTCCGCCGCACGGATACCCTGCCAGGTAGAGGCCAGTTTGATCAGGATGCGGTCATTGCTGATACCGGCATCATTATAGAGCTTGATCAGGCTGCGGGCTTTCGCGATGCTGCCTTCCGTATCGTAAGAGAGACGTGCATCGACTTCTGTCGAGATGCGGCCCGGCACCAGTTTAAGAATTTCCAGACCAATGTTTACGGCCAGCTTGTCAGAAACCAGCTGCAGCTGCTCTTCTTTATTGCTGCTCTGCTCACGCGCCCAGCCGATCGCTTCATCGATCAGTTTACGGTATTCAGGGATTTGTGCGGCATTGAGAATCAGAGAAGGGTTGGTGGTCGCATCCTGAGGCTGGTACAGCTTCATGGCTGCGATATCACCGGTGTCGGCAACGACAGTGGTGAGCTGACGCAGGGAGGTAAGTTTGTCCGTCATGTTCTTTTCTCTTAGTTAACTGTCAGTGTGAAAAAAGGCTGTGGCGATAATATCACGCAGCAACGGTGGCGCAAGGTCAGGGAATGCCGTTTGCGATAGTGCGGACAAATAGATGTGATTCGTCATTCTTTACCGCTTTTTTGCTACACTGCCAGCCCTGATAAGCAGCCAATGCTCTGTTAAACCAGCTATTAATCGAGGAAACGACTATGTTGATGGTGATCTCTCCGGCCAAGACGCTGGATTATGAAAGCCCGCTGGCGACGACGCGCTACACCCAGCCTGCGCTGTTAGAAAAATCACAACAGCTGATTGAGATTGCCCGCGATCTGTCCCCGGCCAGCATCGCCTCGTTAATGAGCATCAGCGACAAACTGGCGCACCTGAATGCCGAGCGGTTTAACAGCTGGCAGCCCGATTTCTCACCTCAGAACGCCCGTCAGGCGATTCTGGCGTTCAAAGGCGATGTCTACACCGGCCTGCAGGCTGAAACCTTCAGCGATCGCGATTTCGATTTTGCTCAGCAGCATCTGCGCATGCTGTCTGGCCTCTATGGCGTACTGCGCCCGCTTGATTTAATGCAGCCTTATCGTCTGGAGATGGGGATTCGGCTGGCGAACCCGGCCGGCAAAGATCTCTATACTTTCTGGGGCGACATCATTACTGAAACGCTGAATGCCGCGCTGGCGGAACAGGGCGATGAGGTGCTGATCAATCTTGCCTCGGATGAATATTTCAGGGCGGTGAAGCCGAAGAAACTGCAGGCGCAGATGATTAAGCCGGTGTTCCTCGATGAGAAGAACGGCAGCTACAAAGTCATCAGTTTCTATGCCAAAAAAGCGCGCGGATTAATGAGTCGCTTTGTGATTCAGCAGCAGCTGACCAGGCCGGAGCAGCTCAAAGCGTTTGATCTGGAAGGATATCGTTTTGATGCCGCCAGCAGCAGCGACAGTGAACTGGTGTTTAAGCGCGCGGAGCAGTAACGCCGCCGCGCACCAGGCTTCCCTTCAGCGGGGAAGCCTTTTTTACCATTACTTCAGCAGGAATGCCCGCAGCGCAGCGAAATCCGCCGTCATCTGATGCGACAGCAGCGGCAGATCGGCGCGCTCCGCTAATTCCGGCGGCAGCGTCAGTGTCTGCTCCAGAATCGCTTCCACGCTCTCGCGGAACTTAGCCGGATGGGCCGTTCCCAGGAACAGACCATACTCCCCTTCCTGCAGCTGATCGCGCAGCAGACGCCAGGCGATGGCGGCATGCGGCTCAGACACATAGCCTATTTCAGCCAGTTCACGCATCGCGGCGCGCGTCGTCTCATCGGAGACGGCACCACAGGCCAGGTCGGTCAGGCGCCAGGTTTTACGGCGGAACAGCTCTTCCACACGCGGCCAGTTGTTCGGCTGGCTGACATCCATCGCATTCGACAGCGTTGAGACCGTCTGATTAGGCTGCCACTCGCCGTTGCCCAGGAAGCGCGGCACCGTGTCGTTGGCGTTGGTGGCGGCGATAAAACGCTTGATCGGCAGACCCAGCGATTTAGCCAGCAGACCAGCGGTCAGATCGCCAAAGTTGCCGCTTGGCACCGAGACCACCAGCTGATTGCGTTTTTCCTGCGGAAGCTGGGCAACCGCTTCAAAGTAGTAGCAGATCTGCGCCAGCAGGCGGCTGATGTTGATGGAGTTCGCTGAGTTCAGGCCAATCGCCTGCTTCAGCGCTTCATCATCAAATGCCTGTTTCACCAGTGCCTGGCAGGCATCAAAATCGCCGTCGATCGCGATGGTTTCGATATTGCCGCCCAGGGTGCAGAAGAGTTTCTCCTGCAGCGGACTGATTTTGCCCTGCGGATAGAGGATGACGACGCGCACGTTTTTCATGCCGTAGAAGGCGTGCGCCACGGCGGCACCGGTATCGCCGGAGGTGGCGGTCAGAATCGTGATCTGCTCATCGGAGCCAGAGACGTATGACAGCATCTGCGCCATAAAACGGCCGCCGAAATCCTTAAACGCCAGCGTCGGGCCATGGAACAGCTCCAGACAGGCGATATCCTCGCTGACCGCTTTTACCGGTGCCGGAAAGGCAAACGCAGCTTTCACACGCTCATGCAGCTGCTGGGCCGGGATCTCGTCACAAATAAACGCCGAGAGGATTTTGCTGCTGCGGCTGACAAAATCCATCTCCAGCATCGCGTCGATGTCGGTCAGTTCAAACTCTGGCAGTTCCAGCGGAAAGAACAGACCCTGCTGTGAGCCCAGACCCTGTTTCACCGCCTGGGCGAAGCTGACCTGCTCGTTGTGATCCTTAAGATTGTAGAGTTTCATGCGTTATCCCAATTGTCGTGCGCCAGCCGTGTCAAGACGGCAGATATGGACGAAGCCTTCATCGTTCTGCAGATAGTGCTGGCTCAGCCAGTCAGCCATCCGCTGTGCCGTTTCCATCTGGTTGCAAACGGCGAAAAGTGTCGGACCGGAGCCTGAAATCCCGCATGCCAGCGCGCCAGTCTCTTTAGCGGCCTGGCGCGCTGCGGCAAAGCCGGGCAGCAGCCGGGTGCGGTACGGTTCGGCAATCACATCCTGCATCAGTTTAGCGGCCAGCGCAGGCTGACGCGTATGGCAGGCGTGAATGAAGCCCGCCAGCAGGCGGCCATGCTTAATGCAATCCTCTTTGCGATACTGCGCAGGTAAAATGGCGCGCGCTTCGGCGGTCGAAACCTTAATGCCCGGATAAGCCATCACCCACAGCCAGTCGTCGAAGCCCGGCACCGCCTGACTGATAATGTCATTCTCTTCCAGCATCAGCTGAATGCCCCCCAGGAAGCACGGAGCCACATTATCGTAATGCACGCTGCCGGAGATTCGCCCTTCCAGCTCGCCCATCAGCGTCAGCAGGGCGCTGTCGCTGAGCGGCTTTCCGCAGAATTCATTCATCGCCATTAAACCGGCCACCACCGAGCAGGCGCTGGAGCCCAGCCCGGAGCCGATAGGCATATTCTTTTCGAGCGTCATCGCTACCGGGATCTCTTTGCCCACCGCCTCGCAAAAACGCTGCCAGCACTGGTAGACGATATTCTCGCGGGGATCGGCGGGCAGCTTACTGACAAAGCGGCCAGCGTTGGTCAGTGAAAACTGATCGGCCGCTTCAACCGAAACGCAGTCACCCAGCAGGGAGCCATCAACCGGCGAAACCGCCGCGCCCAGCACATCGAAGCCGACGCTGACGTTACCAATCGAGGCCGGTGCGTAAATTTTTACCATGATTAAACTCCCAACTTCCATGACAGCGTACGCAGCAGGTCGGCAAAGACACCAGCCGCTGTGACATCATTTCCTGCACCGTATCCGCGCAGTACCAGCGGAATCGGTTGATAGTAGCGGCTGTAAAACGCCAGCGCGTTCTCGCCGTTTTTCACTTTATAGAGCGGATCGTTGCCGTCAACAGCCTCGATCTTCACTTTGCAGATGCCACCTTCTTCGATCACGCCCACATAGCGCAGGACTTTGCCCGTCTCCTGCGCCTGCGCTACCCGGCTGGCAAACGCGTTATCCAGTTCGGGCAGACGCTGCATAAACTCCTCAACATCCTGAATGTCGGTCAGGCTGGCGGGCAGCAGCGGCTCGATCTCAATATCACTCATCTCCAGCTGATGTCCCGCCTCACGTGCCAGAATCAGCAGCTTGCGCGCCACATCGGTTCCGGCGAGATCGTCACGCGGATCCGGCTCGGTGAAGCCCATCTCACGCGCCAGATGAGTCGCCTGCGACAGCGACATCCCTTCATCCAGCTTGCCGAAGATAAAGGAGAGCGAACCGGAGAGAATACCGGAGAAGCGCAGCAGCTCATCGCCAGCGTTCATCAGGTTCTGCAGGTTCTCAATCACCGGCAGCCCCGCTCCCACGTTAGTGTCATAGAGAAATTTACGCCGTGATTTAGCGGCGGCGGCGCGCATCTGCTGATAGTAATGCCAGGATGAGGTATTAGCCTTTTTGTTCGGCGTCACCACATGGAAGCCTTCGCCGAGAAAATCGGCATACTGATCGGCAACTGCCTGACTGGAGGTACAATCCACAATCACCGGATTGAGCAGATGGTACTCTTTTACCAGGCGCGCCATGCGGCCCAGATTGAAGGGTTCTCTGGCTTCGGCTAATGCCGCCTGCCAGTTGCTCAGATCGATGCCGTGGACGTTCGTTAACAGCGCACGTGAGTTGGCGATGCCGCAGACCCGCAGATCAATATGCTTCTGCTTCAGCCACGCCTGCTGGCGATGCAACTGATCCAGCAGTGCGCCGCCCACGCCGCCCACACCGACCACGAACACCTCGATCACCTGATCGGTGGCAAACAGCATCTGGTGCACCACGCGAACGCCAGTGATCACCTCATCATTGTTGACCACGACGGAGATAGAGCGTTCGGAGGAGCCCTGAGCAATCGCCACAATGTTGATATTGGCGCGTGCCAGCGCCGAGAAGAATTTGGCTGAGATGCCGCGCAGAGTCCGCATACCATCGCCCACCACTGAAATCACCGCCAGGTTTTCGATGATATCCAGCGGGTCCAGCAGCCCATCTTTCAGCTCCAGGTGGAACTCCTCCTCCAGCACCTGACGCGCCCGCGCCAGCTCGCTCTGCGGGACGCAGAAACTGATGCTGTATTCAGAAGAGGATTGCGTGATCAGTACGACAGAGATACCGGTGCGGGACATCGCAGCAAAGACTCTGGCCGCCATGCCCACCATTCCTTTCATACCCGGGCCGGAGACATTGACCATCGCCATGTTGTTCAGGTTGGTGATGCCTTTCACCGGGAGCTCATCCTGGCCGCCCTCTGCGCCAATTAAGGTGCCGGGTGCCTGCGGATTGGCGGTATTTTTGATCAGACAAGGGATCTGGAACTGTGCAATTGGCGCAATGGTACGGGGATGTAAGACTTTCGCGCCGAAATAGGAGAGCTCCATCGCCTCCTGATAGGACATCGACTTCAGCAGGCGCGCATCCGGCACCTGACGCGGATCGCAGGTGTAGACGCCATCCACATCCGTCCAGATTTCACAGCAGTCGGCGCGCAGACAGGCTGCCAGCACCGCTGCAGAGTAGTCAGAGCCATTGCGGCCCAGCACGACCAGCTCACCGCGTTCGTTACCGGCCGTAAAGCCCGCCATCAGGATCATGTTCTGCGGTGGAATCTGGCTCGCCTCAATGCGACGGGTTGATTCAGCAATATCGACGGTAGATTCAAGATAGTGGCCAACCGCCAGCAGTTTTTCCACCGGATCGATCACGCTGACGCCATAGCCGCGCGCCTGCAGCAGAGCCTCCATGATCGCAATCGACAGCTTTTCGCCGCGACAGATAATCGCCGCGTTCACGCTGTCCGGACACTGACCCAGCAGGCTGATGCCGTGCAGCACCTGCTTCAGCTGGGCAAACTCCAGATCGACGCGGGTTTTCAGCTGATCGTATTCAAAGCCAGGCTGGGCTTCAGCCAGGCCCTGCAGCAGCTCGCTGAAAATGCGTTCGGCGTCGCTGATGTTCGGCAAGGCATCCTGACCACTGATGGTTTTTTCAATCATCGCCACCAGATGGTTAGTGATCTTTGCTGGCGCAGAGAGCACGGTTGCAACCTGTCCTTGTTGCGCATTGCTTTCCAGAATGTCAGCAACGCGAAGAAACCGCTCCGCATTCGCTACCGAGGTTCCGCCGAATTTCAGCACTCGCATGATATTCACTCTCCTGAATTTAAGCCGAAAAAAAAGCCCGCACTGTTCAGGTGCGGGCTTTTTTTCTGTTTTTCCTGTATGCGTCAGCCCGCACCGTTACCTGTGGTAATGGTGGTGGTAATAATTGTGGTGTTCAGGCTGATTTTACGCATTAAGATTTATTTTCTGTCTGTCTTTTCTGTCCGTCTGGCTCCCAGAAGTAAAGCAAAGCGCACATTAAGTCAACCCGATTTGTCCGCCGGACAGATCTTCGCCACTGCGCACAGCCTCCGGTGAAAGCCGGAAACGGTGTTTGATCGTTTGCCATCAGGAAATCAGGTACGATCTGGTGCTATAAAATCAGCTTTTTGCCGAGGATTTATCTGCCAGTTTTTTTTCAATATCGTGCAGCAGACGATGCAGCATCGCACTGTCGCGCTGTTCCAGCAGCCCTGCCCGCTGATCGATCCAGTCTGCCAGTTTTTCATCATCGCTGACCCCAAGTTGTGCCAGTAGCTGATGGAAACGCTGACGCAGCGCCTGCAGTTGCTGTCCGTCGGCGACTTCGACGGCCGGAGCCCCGACCTGATTGAGTTTCGACAGTTGATAGCAGTAGACCATCACCGCCTGGCCAAGATTGAGTGACGGATAGTCATTCGCCATCGGGATGCCGGTCAGCAGATCGACCTGCTCCAGCTCTTCATTGGTCAGCCCGCTATCCTCACGGCCAAACACCAGCGCCATGCTGTTTACCCACTGCCGTTTCTCCTGCAGTTGCGTTTCAACCTGTTGCGGTGTGGCGTAGTAGCGAAACTTTGCCCGGCTGCGCGCCGTGGTGGCGACGGAAAAGTCGATATCCGCTAATGCGTCAGCCAGGGTGTCGAAGGTCTGCACATTATCGAGGATGTCACCCGCGCCGTGGGCGACCCGGCGCGCAGCGGGATCCTGCCAGGCATCACTGGCCACGATACGCAGTTGGGTGAATCCCATTGTTTTCATGGCACGCGCTGCAGCGCCGATATTTTCTGGCCGCGCAGGCGAGACGAGAATCAGGGGAAAAAGCATATTTATTCCATTGGTCCATTTACATAACGTCATATTAACATGGCTGTGAATGATTCCGTTGCCAGAAGCTAATAAGAAAACAGAGTGTTAATGATGTTAAAAATCATTAAAAAATCGCGGCCGGAATCTTTTTATCGCTGAAGAGGTGATTATTAAAGAAAACATTATTAATTTGTTTAACTTCAACAGGATGGAATGTGATTACCTTCGGGTTTCATTTTGGCATCCGCGCACAGAAAATGTAATGAAAATGATGCTTTTTGTGAGCTAAACAGGCAATATGAGAGAAGTTTTTCACAAAAGTGTTAACGTGCTACAATTGCATTTGATATAAGTCAACGAAGCGTTTTTTTTATGCTTATCGGTTGTAGTTGGTGCTGTTAGGTTGCTGTTAATACAGTTAGGATATGCGCCATTATCATTAACGCCCGGGGCATGCAATTTTCATCCTGACTGGCTGAGCTAATACTGTTGTTGACGCTGATAGATGGTTTATCAAAAGATGATTTCGTACAACGGTTCTGCGCAGCCCGCCGCTCTCGATGATGGAGAACGCCATACCGCTGTACGCCCTGTTTTCAATTTGTTGGCAAATTTTAGGTAGCTAAACATGCAGACCCCGCACATTCTTATCGTTGAAGACGAACTGGTCACGCGTAATACCCTCAAAAGCATCTTTGAGGCGGAAGGTTATGTGGTGTATGAGGCGACAGACGGTGCTGAAATGCATCAGGTGCTGACCGATAATGACGTTAACCTGGTGATTATGGACATCAACCTGCCCGGTAAAAACGGCCTGTTGCTGGCCCGAGAACTGCGCGAGCAGGCCAACGTCGCACTGATGTTCCTGACCGGCCGTGACAACGAAGTCGATAAAATTCTTGGTCTGGAAATTGGCGCTGATGACTATATCACCAAACCGTTTAACCCGCGTGAGCTGACGATCCGCGCCCGCAACCTGCTGTCGCGCACCATGAATCTGGCGATGCCGGGTGAAGAGCGTCGCCAGGTTGAAAGTTATAAATTCAATGGCTGGGAGCTGGATATCAACAGCCGCTCACTCATCAACCCGAACGGCGAGCACTACAAGCTGCCGCGCAGTGAATTCCGCGCCATGCTGCACTTCTGCGAAAATCCGGGCAAGATCCAGACCCGCGCCGATCTGCTGAAGAAAATGACCGGACGCGATCTTAAGCCGCACGACCGCACCGTCGATGTCACCATCCGCCGTATCCGTAAGCATTTTGAATCGACGCCGGACACGCCAGAGATCATCGCCACCATTCATGGTGAAGGCTATCGCTTCTGTGGCGACCTGCAGGAGTAACCGGCCGTCAGAGTCCGTCAGTAAAAAACGCCCCTGCGGGCGTTTTTTTTAACCTGAATATGACCCGCTTAGTGCCACGGCATAATCGGTACGGCGCTGAGCGCATTTTTCGGTGAGCCATCGACCACCTTATCGGAGTAGGTCAGATAGACCAGCGCGTTACGCTTCTGGTCGAAAAAGCGCACAACCTGCAGCTTTTTGAAAATCAGCGAGGTACGCTGGCGGAAGACGACTTCCCCCTGCGCTTTGCCCTGTGCAATTTTCTCGCTCAGCTCGACCGGCCCAATCTGCTGACAGGAAATTGCGGCATCAGACGTATCTTCTGCCAGCCCCAGCCCGCCTTTGATCCCGCCGGTTTTTGCCCGACTGATATAACAGGTTACATTTTTCACGTCTGGATCATCGAATGCTTCGACAACAATCTTATGATCAGGCCCGAAAATCTTGAACACGGTATCCACCGACCCGATTTGCTCGGCAAACAGCGGGCTGGAAACGCTCAGCGTGGTGAGTGCAGCAATTATAAGACGCGATATTGACATGGAGTTACCATTGCAAATGGAATAGATGAAAATGTAATGTACGGGTAATCGATATAATGACCAAACCAAAACGGGTTTTACCCGCTATGTTTTAGCACAACCTTCCCCGGAAAACGGCCCAGGTCTTTTGAACAACGAGTGCTAATTTTCGAGTGCGTTTAGCTGCCCCACCAGAGTATGAGGATGTTTTATGGACCAAGCCGGTATCATTCGCGATTTGCTTGTCTGGCTGGAGAGCCATCTGGATCAACCCCTTTCACTGGATAACGTTGCCCAGAAAGCGGGTTACTCTAAGTGGCATCTGCAGAGGATGTTCAAAGACGTGACCGGGCATGCCATCGGTGCCTATATCCGTGCCCGTCGTCTGTCAAAAGCTGCCGTGGCGCTTCGCCTCACCAGTCGCCCGATCCTGGATATCGCGCTTCAGTATCGTTTTGATTCACAACAGACTTTTACTCGCGCCTTCAAAAAGCAGTTTGCTCAGACCCCGGCCTGGTATCGTCGCGCGTCTGACTGGAACTCCTTCGGTATTCGCCCCCCTATTCGTCTGGATAATGAGGTGCAGCCGGAATCGTCGTTTGTCACGCTGCCGGAAACGGTGCTGGTGGGACAGACCCAGAGCTACACCTGTACGCTGGAGCAGATTTCCAGCTACCGCGACGAGATGCGTATTCACTTCTGGAAGCAGTTCCTGCTGGAAACCGACACGGTGCCACCCGTGCTGTATGGTCTGCATCAGGTGCGTGCCAGCCAGGAGAAAGATGACGAGCAGGAGATTCTCTATACGACGGCAGTGCCGACTGACAACGCAGCCAGCCTCTTCTCCGGCCAGAATGTCATTCTGGAAGCCGGGGATTATGTGCAGTTCAGCTACAGCGGCCCCCGCGCCAGCCTGCAGGAGTTTATCCTGTTGCTTTACGGCACCTGCATGCCAACGCTGGGACTCACCCGCCGTCAGGGGCAGGACATCGAACGCTTTTATACCCACGGCGGTAAAAAGCGTGCCGAGCCACCAACGGAGATCCGCTGCGACTATCTGATCCCTATCCGCCGCCAGACGGCCAACAGCTAAGATCGGGGCTGCCGTTAGTGTAACGGCAGCCTGCAGGATCAGCGCTGCAGTTCGTCGAGCGCGGGAGCATCCAGATGAGACACATCCCCCGCCGTCTCCACAATCCATCCTTCCGCCAGCCAGGCGCTCTGCTGATAATCCACCCGTGACAGTGAGCAGTTGCGCAGGCGCAGACGACGCTCCGCATAGGCGGGCAGCCCCAGAATCGTACTGACCAGCGACCCCAGCGCCATCCCGTGGCTGACCAGCAGCGGACGGCTGCCGGCAGGCAGATCGAGACAGGCATTGAGCGCGGCGTGCATGCGCGTCGCCATCTCCGTCATTGACTCACCCTCCGGAATGCGGCCGCCTTCGGTGCCGTTGACCAGCGTGGCGCGCCACTGCTCCTCTTCAGCGGTCAGACCATCCAGCGGACGTTTCTCCAGCACACCCATATTCAGTTCACGCAGCCGCGCATCCAGCGTCACGCCGCAGCCGCAGGCATCCGCAATAATTTCTGCGGTGCGGCGCGTCCGCCCCAGATCGCTGGCGATCACATGGGTAATTCCCAGCTGTTTTACGCGCTCACCCACCTGCCGGGCTTGCTGCTCACCTTTTTCCGTCAATGGACTGTCAGACTGGCCCTGAATGCGGCGTTCCGCATTCCATACCGTTTCACCGTGACGAACAAGATAGACCTGTAGCATGTTAGTTTCCGTTATACTGCGACAAAATCGCTTCAGAGCCTGTCCCGGCAGGCGTCATTGTTGCAATCAGTCCGGGTGCAGACAATGCGCAACAGCCCGGCGTACAGCAGGTACGTGGGGCGCGTGAGCACTGCCAGGATTCAGACTGACAGATAAAATGGCCTGAGGGCCAGGCGCTTAATCACCTGAGGGTTCAATCAATTATGTACCATGTTGTCGCAGCCACAACCAACCCAGCGAAGATTCACGCGATTGCGCAGGCATTCAGCGACGTTTTCGGCGAAGGATCCTGCCATATTGAAGGGGTCGAGGTCGAGAGTGGCGTTGCCGCACAGCCGTTAACCCATCTTGAAACGCGAACCGGCGCACGCCAGCGCGTCATGAATGCCCGGCAGGTTCGCCCTGAAGCGGCGTTCTGGGTCGCGATTGAAGCGGGGATTGAAGAGGATTGTGCGTTTGCCTGGATGGTGGTGGAAAATCAGAAGCAGCGCGGCGAATCGCGTTCCGCCAGTTTCACTCTGCCACCAGCCGTCCTGGCGGGTCTGCGTGAAGGCCGTGAGCTGGGCGAAGAGATGGCACGCTTAACCGGCATCGAAAATATTAAACACAAGGGCGGTGCGATAGGCGCGTTTACGCATGGTCTGCTCAGCCGCTCCAGCGTCTATCATCAGGCCCTGATTCTGGCGCTCTGCCCGTTCGTCCATCCGCTTTATCAGCAGTAATCAGGCGCGGCCCAGACGCGCTTCCAGCCAGCGTTTCAGCTCCGGCGGCGCCTCTTTCAGGCTGTTGGATCCCCGCGTAATGGTCGCGATGCCGACGCCGAGCTCATTTTTCAGCTCGCGCTGACTCATTTCGCCATTCATTAACTCTTCGATGATCCGCAGACGGGTGCCAAACGCTTCACGCTCGTCGGGCGTCATCATCAGCTGCAGCAGAGGCAGCGCATGGCCATCCGCAAAGGCCTGCTGCATCAGCAGGACAACGCGCTGCCAGCTATCGTCTGTCGGATGCGCATCGGCAGAAGGGGAATCAGAATGGGTCATGAAGAGGCTTCCGTACTCGCTAAAGAGTACGGAAGCTTAACACAGCTAGTAACGGCGATTCCACTCAGCATCTGACAGGATGCTGTCCGGCTTGCCCATGAAGTGACGATAGTAGGCGTCATAGGCCAGCACGTTCTTGACGTAACCACGCGTTTCTGAGAAGGGAATCGTCTCGATAAACGCCACGGCATCCAGATTGCCGGCACTGGCTTTCTGCCAGCTGCGTACCCTGCCCGGTCCGGCATTATACGCTGCGGAGGCGAAAATCCGGTTCTGGCTGAACTGCTGATAGACATACTCCAGATACTGGGTGCCAATCTGGATATTGGTTTCCGGATCAAGTAGCTGGCTGACGTTGCTGTAGCCCGGAATGTTATACATCTTCACCGTGTGTGCAGCCGTGGCGGGCATGATCTGCATCAGTCCGCTGGCGCCGACCGGCGAACGGGCTTTGGGATTCCACGCGCTCTCCTGACGCGAGATCGCCATCGCATAGCTTGGCGGGATCTGCTTCACGTCGGTATTGCGCTCATAGACGCTCTGCCACGCCAGCGGGAAACGCTCCTTCAGGCTGTCCCACATTTTGGCCGTGATGGTCGCCTGCACACTGAGATCCCACCAGTCCTGTTCGTTGGCGTAACGCGCCAGCATCTGCTGCTGGATGTGCGTGCGGCTGCCGATCAGATTGCTCCACTCGCTGCGTGCAAGGTTATCCAGACCCCAGTACATCAGCTCACGAACACGGGCCAGTTCGGGGCCCTGCACCGTGGCACTGTCTGGCTTCGGCGCTTCATCCACCTGCAGCGGATAATCTACGCCCAGACGCTGGGCGGCCACCATCGGATAGAAGCCGCGCGCCTGCATCAGTTTGCGCAGAATCTCTTCCGCTTCCTCTTTACGCCCTTTCTCAAACAGCAGATCGGCCTGCCAGTATTGCCACTCATCTTTTTCTTTGGCTTCCAGCGGCAGACGGGCGATCCAGGTGTTCAGGCCACGCCGGTCGTGCTGCGTGAGCGCCAGGCGAATCCGGCGTTCCAGCAGCGCGGTCGACTCGCTGTTCATCACCACCGCATCACGCCAGCGCGCCTGCTCAGAAGTGAGATCGCTGCCCATCATGCGCCAGACAACAATCTCCTTCAGCGCCTGCTCATCTTCCGGTCCCATCTTCTGCGCCCGGACCAGAATCGGAATCAGGCTGCGGGCATTTTCCATGTCCTGCCGCGCCACGCGGCTAAAGGCGTAAATCGTCGCCTGGCGGGTGAAGTCGGTCGGTCCGACGCTGCTGGCGAAAGTACTGACCGTCAGCGGATCCTGCTGCAGCGCCTGCACCGCGTCAGACATGGTCTGATAGTCGGCCGGCAGCGTTTTCGCCAGATAGCTTACCAGGCTGTCGTTACCGGCTTTCATCGCCAGCCGGATGCGTTCCAGGATGGTAATCGGCGAGAGCTGGCCGGAGGACTGCCAGACCGAGAAGAGCTTATCGCAGTCCGCAGGCAGCGCTGTACCGCGCAGCCAGATCTGCTTCGCGCCGTCAAACGCGGCCTGCTGCTGCCCGGTAGCCCATTTTGCGTAGTACCAGTTGCAGCGCGCCTGCACTGGCTTAGGTTCGGTGGGGCTGAAGTTCAGCACGCCCTGCCAGTCCTGACGGTAAGCCAGCACGTTGATAAAGCGGGTACTGAGCGACCGTGCAGGTGGCAGCGTCGGATACTGGCGAATAAAGTTCTGCACGGCCAGCGCCGTCTCCTGATCGAGATCCTGCGCCAGCAGGCGATACTGCAGATAAGGATAAAGCGGATAATCCTGCAGCGTTGGCAGGAGCTGCTCCACGGTGGCCATCTGGTTACTGTCCCAGGCCTGTTTAATTTGTTGATAACGTTGCCGCTGTTGATCAAGCGAATCGGCCCATGCGCTGCTGGCCGTTCCGGCCAGACAGATCCCTATCATCCAGTTACGCCACTTCACCACGTAAATCTCCTCTGTTGCTGGGCCCGGCGAGTTGCCAGACAGTCTTCATGCTAACCAGGCAACCGGACTCTTGCCATGTTCTTCACAAAATTTACGCACCGCGCCCCCCGGCGCACCGCTATCGCTCAGCCTGCGCGCTGCGGTTGTGCAAATTATCATCAGAAAATCTTATCACCACCGCCAATAACCCGTTGAATCAGCGCGTTAAAAAACTGGCATACCCTTTGCTCTGTTGAATGCCATCTTGTATACCAGCTGGAATTCTTGTTATGACATCAACGATTGGCCTGACGCTTCACGCCTGGCAGCAGCGCATTCAGCAGGCTCCCCATCAGATTAGCGCTCTGCTCAACGCACATCTGGCGGAGATCGATCCGCAGGATAACGCCTGGATCACCCTGGCGACACCCGCGCAGTTAGCGGCACAGATCGCCCCGCTGCTGACACACTATCAGCGCGATCCCGCGGCACTGCCGCTGTTTGGTATTCCCTTCGCGGTTAAGGACAATATTGATGTGGCGGGCTGGCCCACCAGCGCCGCCTGCCCTGCCTTTACCTATACCGCGCAGGAGGATGCGGTTGCCGTCGCCCGGCTGAAAGCCGCTGGTGCGGTCGTCATCGGCAAAACCAACCTCGATCAGTTCGCGACCGGCCTGGTGGGCACCCGCTCGCCTTACGGGGCGGTCTGCAACACTTTCGATGCTGACTATGTCAGCGGCGGCTCGAGTTCTGGCTCGGCGTCGGTGCTGGCACGGGGACTGGTCGCCTTTTCACTCGGCACCGATACCGCCGGATCGGGACGCGTCCCGGCAGGCTTTAACAACATCGTCGGCCTGAAACCGACCAAGGGCTGGTTCCCTGCGCGCGGCGTGGTGCCTGCCTGTCGGCTTAACGACACGATCTCGGTCTTTGCGCTGACAACCGGGGATGCCTTTACCGTCGCCACCGTGATGGGCGGGTATGACAGCGGTGATGCCTATTCGCGCATCAATCCGCGCACCGCGCCAGCTAACCTGCCCGCCCGTCCTCACTTTGCTATTCCGGCCGATCCGGCATTTTTTGATGATGCTGCCGCAGAAGCCGCCTGGGATCGGGCACTGGAGGCCCTGCAGGCGGGCGGCGCGACTCTGCACCCCATCGATTTCACTCCGTTTCGCCAGCTGGCTGAACAGCTCTATTACGGCGCCTGGGTCGCTGAACGCACGGCGGCGGTGGGCGACATGCTAGACCAGATGGAGCCGGTCGTGCAGAACATCATCGCCAGCGGGCTGAACTACAGCGCGGTGGAGGCGTATAAAGCGGAGTATCTGCGGGCCGACCTGACGCGCCAGATCCAGCAGGCAATGGCTCCCTTTGATGCGCTGGTGGTGCCGACCTCACCCACTATCCATACCCTGGAAGAGATGAAGCAGGAGCCCGTCCACTACAACTCGCAGTTTGGCACCTACACCAACTTTACCAACCTTGCCGACCTCGCCGCGCTGGCCCTGCCCGCCCCGTTCCGCAACGACGACCTGCCAGCCGGCATCACGCTGATCGCACCGGCCTGGCACGATCGGGCGCTGGCTGAGTTTGGCCTGCGCTGGCAGCAGCAACTGGCGCTGCCGCTGGGCGCCACCGGTCAACCCTTCCCCGCCGGACGCGCCACGCTGCCCGCCTCAGCTGATCACGTCCGCCTGGCGGTGGTGGGTGCCCATCTCACCGGTATGCCGCTCAATTTCCAGCTTACTGAACGTCAGGCGGTATGGGTTGAGGAGACGCAGACCGCGCCCCACTACCGCCTGTTTGCCCTGCTGGAGGGGGCGATCAAAAAGCCGGGCCTGATGCGTGATGAACAGGGCGCCGCGATCGCTGTGGAACTGTGGGACATCCCGCTGGCGCGCTTCGGCGAGTTTGTGGCCGAGATACCTGCTCCGCTGGGGATCGGCAACCTGACGCTGGCCGACGGCCGGGTCGTCAAAGGCTTTATCTGCGAAGGGGCGGCCCTGCGCGGCGCGCTGGAGATTACTGAAACGGGCGGCTGGCGTAACTGGCTGGCATCACAGGGGAGTCACTGATCATGTTTACCACCGTACTGATTGCCAACCGCGGCGAGATAGCCTGTCGCGCCATCCGTACTCTGAAGCGCCTTGGGGTGAAAAGCGTTGCGGTTTACTCTGACGCTGACCGCAACGCGCAGCACGTTAAGCAGGCGGATGTGGCTATCGCTCTGGGCGGCGACAAAGCCAGCGACAGCTATCTGCGCATCGACAAAATTCTGGCGGCGGCGCAGCAGAGTGGCGCGCAGGCGATCTGGCCAGGCTACGGTTTTCTCTCCGAGAGCCAGCCGTTTGCCGAAGCCTGCGAAGCGGCAGGTATCGCCTTTGTCGGCCCCACCGCGCAGCAGATTGGCGAGTTCGGACTCAAGCACCGCGCGCGCGAACTGGCTGCCCGTGCGGGTGTGCCGATGACGCCCGGCACGCCGCTGCTGGACTCGCTTGAGGCGGCGCTGCAGGCCGCCGATGAGATTGGCTATCCGGTGATGCTGAAAAGCACCGCAGGTGGCGGCGGCATAGGTCTGACACGCTGCGCCGATGCGCAGGCCCTCACCAGCGCCTGGGAGAGCGTGCGCCGTCTCGGCGAGCAGTTTTTCAGTGATGCCGGGGTGTTTCTGGAACGCTGTATCGATCGTGCCCGTCACATCGAGGTGCAGATTTTTGGCGACGGCAACGGCACCGTGGTGGCGCTGGGCGAACGCGACTGCTCGCTGCAGCGCCGTAATCAGAAAGTGGTGGAGGAGACACCAGCGCCGGGCCTGTCATCTGCCACGCGTGATGCCCTGCTCGCGTCCGCGGTGCGGCTCGGCGAGCTGGTGAACTACCGCAGCGCGGGCACCGTGGAGTATATCTACGACGTCAGCCAGCAGACGTTTTACTTCCTTGAGGTTAATACCCGCCTGCAGGTGGAACATCCGGTTACAGAGTGCGTCACCGGCCTGGACCTGGTGGCGTGCATGTTACAGGTAGCGGCGGGCGATACGGTTGACTGGGCACGTCTGCAGCAGGCGCCGCAGGGGGCGGCGATTGAAGTCCGTCTCTACGCCGAAGATCCCCTGAAAAACTTTCAGCCCAGCCCCGGCCTGTTAACGGGCGTGGTCTTTCCCGAGGGCGTGCGGGTCGACAGCGGTGTCGAAACCGGCAGCGAGGTTTCCAGCTTCTACGATCCGATGATCGCCAAGCTGATTGTGCACGCTGACAACCGCGCTGCAGCACTGGAAAAACTGCAGCAGGCGCTGGATGCCACCCAGCTGCACGGCATCGCCACCAACCTGGATTACCTGCGGCAGATCACCACCGGCGACACGTTTCGCAGCGGCAGTGTCTGGACGCGCTATCTCGACAGTGTGGTGCCCGCCGCTCCGGTGGTGGAGGTGCTGCAGCCTGGCACCTTCAGTTCCGTTCAGGACTACCCCGGCCGCCTCGGCTACTGGGACATCGGCGTGCCGCCTTCCGGCCCGATGGATGATTTCGCCTTCCGGCTGGCTAACCGCATCGTCGGGAACCATCCGTCAGCGGCGGGCCTGGAGTTTACGCTGCAGGGGCCGACCCTGCGCTTCCACTGCGATGTCACGCTGGCGCTGACCGGCGCGGCGTGTGACGCCACGCTGGATGGCGAGCCGGTGAGTTACTGGCAGCCGCTGAGGGTAAAAGCGGGACAGACCCTGGCGCTGGGTCGCGCCCGGCAGGGCTGCCGCAGTTATCTGGCGGTGCGTAACGGCTTCGACGTGCCGGTCTATCTCGGCAGCCGCAGCACCTTCTCGCTGGGCCAGTTCGGCGGTCACGCCGGGCGCACCCTGCGCGTGGCCGATATGCTGCCGATCTCCCGGCCTGAACAGGCGGCCTGCACCACCCCTGCCCCGGTCAGCGCGCCGCAGCCGCTCGATGCGGCGCTGATCCCGCACTACGGCAGCGAATGGCGCATCGGCGTGCTCTACGGCCCGCACGGCGCGCCGGACTTTTTCACTCAGGCCGCGATTGATGAGTTCTTTGCCAGCGACTGGCAGGTGCACTACAACTCCAACCGCCTCGGCGTGCGGCTGGTCGGCCCGAAACCCACCTGGACCCGCGCCAACGGCGGTGAAGCGGGCCTGCACCCCTCTAATGTACATGACTGCGAATATGCCATCGGCGCAGTCAACTTTACCGGCGATTTTCCGGTGATCCTGACGCACGACGGCCCGAGCCTCGGCGGCTTTGTCTGTCCGGTGACCATCGCCAGAGCGGAGCTGTGGAAGGTGGGCCAGGTCAAACCTGGCGACACCATTCGCTTCCACCCGATTACCGCAGACGATGCGCTGGCACGGGAAAAAGCGCAGAAGCATCTGATCGACACCCTGCGGCCGGAGCATCCGCCCGCCTTTGCTGTGCCGTCGCTGGCCGAAACCGCTCACGGCTCCGCCACGATCCTGGCCGCGCGGGACGCGACCGGCAGCACGCCGACCGTGGTCTACCGCCAGGCGGGCGACAAGTATGTCCTGATTGAGTATGGCGATAACGTGCTGGACCTGGCGCTGCGCCTGCGCGTGCATCTGCTGATGAATGCGCTGAAAGCAGAGGCTGAACCGGGCATTGAGGAGCTGTCGCCAGGTGTGCGGTCGCTGCAGGTGCGCTATGACAGCCTCGTCATCAGCCAGGCGAAGCTGATGGCGCTGCTGCTGGCGCTGGAAGCTACGCTGGGCGATGTCAGCACCCTTAAAGTGCCGTCACGCGTGGTGTGGATGCCGATGGCGTTTGAAGACAGCGCCACGCTGGGCGCCGTCAGCCGCTATCAGGAAACGGTGCGCGCCAGTGCGCCCTGGCTGCCGAATAACGTGGATTTTATTCAGCGCATTAATGGCCTGAGCAGCCGCGAACAGGTGCGCGACACCCTGTTCAACGCCAGCTATCTGGTGCTGGGGCTGGGCGACGTCTACCTCGGCGCACCCTGCGCCGTGCCGATCGACCCGCGTCATCGCCTGCTGAGTTCCAAATACAGTCCGGCGCGCACCTTTACCGCCGAAGGCACCGTCGGCATCGGCGGCATGTACATGTGCATCTACGGCATGGACTCGCCCGGCGGCTATCAGCTGGTGGGCCGCACGCTGCCGATCTGGAACACCTTCCTGAAAAATCCGCAGTTTGCGGCCGATGCGCCGTGGCTGCTGCGTTTCTTCGACCAGGTGCGTTTCTATCCGGTGAGTGAAAGCGAACTGAATCAGCTGCGCGAAGATTTTCGTGAGGGCCGCGCCAGCCTGCGGATTGAAGAAACTGAATTTGATTTCGCCGCTCATCAGCAGTTCCTCGCCGATCACGCCGCTGAGATTGCCGACTTTCGCCAGCGCCAGGCCGCCGCGTTTGAACAGGAAGTGCAGCACTGGGCGCGGGAAGAGGAGAACGCCCCGTCTGTGCAGGATACCGCCACCAGCCTCAGTGACGAGGATCAAAGCGGGCTGGCCGTGCAGGCTGATCTCAATGGCAACATCTGGAAAGTGCTGGTGCAGCCGGGCGAGGCGGTCAGCGCCGGTCAGACGCTGATCATCGTGGAGGCGATGAAGATGGAGCTGGCGATTGTCGCGCCTCAGGCGGGCCGCGTGACGCGGATCCTCTGTCAGGCGGGGCGTCCGGTCACGCCCGGCGACACCCTGCTATGGCTTGAGCCGGAGGTGGAATGAGCGCACATCCCCCGAAAGCGCGTCCCGAAGCGCTGGCCGAACGGGTCTATCAGGCCCTGAAGGACGATATTTTTGCCTTTCGCCTGATGCCGGGCGATCGCTTCAGCGAAAGCGAAGTCGCCACGCGCATGGCGGTCAGCCGTACCCCCGTGCGGCAGGCCCTGTTCCGGCTGGAGCGTGAAGGCTTTGTGGATGTCTGGTTTCGCAGCGGCTGGCAGATTAAAACCTTCGATTTTGCCTGGTTTGAATCACTCTATGACCTGCGCACCGTACTGGAGTGCGAGGCGGTAAAACGCCTCTGCGCCCTGCCCGCGCCGCAGTGTGCCGCACTGCTCGACGCACTCAGCCAGTTCTGGTGTGCGTCAGCTCCGCTCGCTGACGGCCTGGTGGTGTCACAACATGATGAGGCGTTTCATATCACGCTGGTCGCCGCCGCCGGTAATCCGGAGATGACGCGCATTCACGCCGAACTGACGGAGAAGATCCGCATCATCCGTCGCCTCGACTTTACCCGCGACGATCGCATCAGCGCCACGTATCGGGAACATGCACAAATTTTACAGGCGATTTTTCAGCAGGATCGTGCCACGGCACAACAGATCCTGACCGATCACATCGCCGTCAGTAAGGCAGAGGTACGGAAGATCACGCTGCACCGCCTCCAGCAGGCCCGGCTCCAGCTCACCGAATAATACAACGACCACTCAGGGGTTCAGATGATGAAAAGACGTTCGTTAATTAAAGCTTTTGCGCTTTCCGCCACTGTTGTCAGTCTGGGTTTCACCTGGAGTGCGCAGGCGGCGGACACCATCAAAGTGGGGATCATGCATTCTCTCTCCGGCACCATGGCGATTTCTGAAACGCCGCTGAAAGATGTGGCGCTGATGACGATTGATGAGATCAACGCCAAAGGTGGCGTGCTGGGGAAAAAGCTGGAGCCGGTGGTAGTCGATCCCGCCTCCAACTGGCCGCTGTTTGCCGAGAAAGCGCGTCAGCTGCTGACGCAGGATAAGGCGGCGGTGGTATTTGGCTGCTGGACCTCGGTTTCACGCAAGTCAGTGCTGCCGGTGTTTGAAGAGCTGAACGGCCTGCTTTTCTACCCGGTGCAGTATGAAGGGGAAGAGATGTCGCCCAACGTCTTCTACACCGGTGCTGCGCCGAATCAGCAGGCGATCCCGGCAGTGGAGTATCTGATGAGCGAAGATGGCGGCAGTGCGAAACGCTTCTTCCTGCTGGGCACCGACTACGTCTATCCGCGTACCACTAACAAGATCCTGCGCGCCTTCCTGCGCAGCAAAGGCGTGGCGGACAGCGATATCAAAGAGGTCTATACGCCTTTCGGTTACAGCGATTACCAGACCATTGTCTCGGACATTAAAAAGTTTGCGGCGGGCGGTAAAACGGCCGTGGTTTCCACTATCAATGGCGACTCCAACGTGCCGTTCTACAAAGAGCTGGCGAACCAGGGAATTAAGGCCACAGACATTCCGGTGGTCGCTTTCTCGGTGGGCGAAGAGGAGCTGCGCGGCATCGACACCAAACCGCTGGTGGGTCAGTTAGCGGCCTGGAACTACTTCGAGTCGATCGACAATCCGGTCAATGCGAAATTCGTCGCCGATTATCGCGCTTACGCTAAAGCACACAACCTGCCGAACGCCGCCACCGTCGTCACCAACGATCCGATGGAGGCCACCTATGTGGGAATCCACCTATGGGCGCAGGCGGTGGAAAAAGCGGGCACCACGGATGTCGACAAAGTACGGGCAGCCATGGCCGGTCAGACTTTTAAAGCCCCGGATGGCTTTACTCTGACCATGGATCAGACCAACCACCACCTGCATAAGCCCGTTATGATCGGTGAAGTGGAGGAGAACGGCCAGTTCAGCGTGGTGTGGCAGACCGATCAGCCGGTCCGTGCGCAGCCGTGGAGCCCCTACATCGCCGGGAACGACAAAAAGCCCGACCACCCGGTAAAAACCGCACAGTAATCGTGCGCGGCGGATAACCCGGCCGCGTCACGCGCCGTGACGCGGCCGCATGGCTTTCCGCCGTGATGCTCTTCCTGACGAGGCTCTCTTTATGAATCTATGTCGCTGCTTTCTCAGCCTGCTGCTGCTGGTGCCACTGATGGCCAGTGCCGGACCGGCTGCGGACTTTGCGGCCGCCAGCCGCAGCCAGCAGGCGGCGCTGCTGCAGCAGTGGGCTGCGGCGCCCGACAGTCAGCGCCTGCCACTGCTGGAGGCGCTGCATGCCGAAACCGTGGTTACCGACCAGAACAGGCAACCGTTCAGCCAGCAGGGGACGACGCTGCAGCCGCTGGACAGGGTGGCGCAGCCTGCCGGCAACCTGAAAAAGCTGTTTATGAACAACCGGCTGCGGGTGCTGGTCAACACTGCACTGGCCGCTCACCAGCTGGTCAGCCCCGACGCGGCCCTGCGCCTGCGCGCGGCGCAGCAGTTGCAAAATGAGGGGATGGCGGACCAGCTGCCCCTGCTGGAACAGCGGCTAGCTGCCGAGCCGGACAGCCGGGTGCACGCCGCGTTAGCGCTGGCGCTGGCGAATCTGCAGCTGGCCGATCGCGAGCCGATAGTGCGTCTGCGGGCGGTGCAGCAGCTGGGGGAATCCGGCGATCCTGATACGCAGGCCAGCCTGCAGCGCCTGACCCAGGCCGCGAACGAGCCGGACGCCACGGTGCGGGCGGCAGCGGCGCAGAGCCTGCAACAGATCCAGAAGCGGCTGATGTGGGGCGATCTGCTGGGGCAGGCCTTCAGCGGCCTGTCGCTCGGTTCGATTCTGCTGCTGGCCGCACTGGGCCTGGCGATCACCTACGGTCTGCTCGGGGTGATTAATATGGCGCACGGTGAAATGCTGATGCTCGGCGCGTACGCTACCTGGTGGGTACAGGGGCTGTTTCAGCAGTTCGCGCCGCACTATTTAGCCTGGTATCCGCTGCTGGCGCTGCCGGTCGCCTTTCTGGTGACCGCCGCCATCGGCATGGCGCTGGAGCGCACGGTAATCCGTCATCTCTATGGCCGTCCGCTGGAGACGCTGCTTGCGACCTGGGGGATCAGCCTGATGCTGATTCAGCTGGTCCGGGTGCTGTTCGGCGCGCAGAACCTGGAGGTAGCAAATCCGGCGTGGCTCTCAGGCGGTCTGACGTTGCTGCCCAATCTGGTGCTGCCATGGAATCGCATCGCGGTGATCCTGTTTGTGGTGTTTGTGCTGGCGCTGACCTGGCTGCTGCTGAACCGCACCCGCCTGGGCATGAACGTGCGTGCCGTGACTCAGAACCGCGCGATGGCGGAGTGCTGCGGCGTGCCGACCGGCCGCGTCGATATGCTGGCGTTTGGCCTCGGCTCCGGTATCGCCGGGCTGGGTGGCGTAGCGCTGTCGCAACTTGGCAATGTCGGGCCGGAGCTGGGTCAGGGCTACATCATCGACTCGTTTCTGGTGGTGGTACTGGGTGGCGTCGGCCAGCTGGCAGGCACCGTGGTTGCGGCGTTCAGCCTGGGTATTCTCAATAAAGTGCTGGAGCCGCAGATGGGCGCCGTACTGGGCAAAATCCTTATTTTGATGCTGATCGTACTGTTTATCCAGAAACGCCCGCAGGGCCTGTTTGCGGTTAAAGGAAGGGTGACTGACTGATGACGCAACCCATGACGCTTCGCGTGGCGCGGACGGCGCCGCGCCTGACACTCAGCCTCGGCCTGGTGATTGCGCTGGCACTGCTGCTGATGCCGTTTCTGGCGCTGCTGCCCGCCACGCATCCGCTGGCCCTGTCGACCTATACCCTGACGCTGGTTGGCAAAATCCTCTGCTATGCGGTGGTCGCGGTGGCGCTGGACCTGGTGTGGGGATATGCCGGACTGCTGTCGCTGGGGCATGGCCTGTTTTTTGCCCTGGGCGGCTATGCCATGGGCATGTACCTGATGCGCCAGGCCGCAGGCGAGGGCTTACCCGCTTTTATGTCCTTTCTCTCCTGGCATGAGCTGCCCTGGTTCTGGGCCGGCAGCCAATATTTCGCCTGGGCGCTCTGTCTGAGCATGCTGGTGCCGGGCCTGCTGGCCTGTCTGTTTGGCTTCTTCGCTTTCCGGTCAAAAATCAAAGGCGTTTACTTCTCCATCATCACCCAGGCACTGACCTATGCCGGTATGCTGCTGTTCTTCCGCAACGAAACCGGTTTTGGCGGTAACAACGGTTTTACCGGCTTTACCACCCTGCTCGGCTTTTCTGTCACGGCGACAGGCACCCGTATCGGGCTGTTCATTGCCACGGTGCTGCTGCTGCTGCTGAGCCTGGCGATCGGCTTTGCGCTGGCGCGCAGCAAGTTTGGCCGGGTACTGACTGCAGTCAGGGACGCGGAGAACCGCCTGATGTTCTGCGGGTATGATCCCCGCGGCTTTAAACTGTTTGTCTGGACGCTCTCCGCCGTACTGTGCGGCCTTGCCGGGGCGCTCTATGTGCCGCAGGTCGGCATTATCAATCCGGGTGAGATGTCACCGGCCAACTCAATAGAAGCCGCCATCTGGGTAGCGCTGGGCGGACGCGGCACGCTGATTGGCCCGCTGCTGGGCGCAGCGATTGTCAACGGCGCACGCAGCTTCTTCACCGTTGCCTTTCCGGAGTACTGGCTGTTCTTTCTGGGTCTGATGTTCATTCTGGTGACGCTGTTTCTGCCTTGTGGCGTCATTGGCCTGCTGCGCCGGAGGAAACCATGAGTGATACCCTGTTTACCCAGCCCCAGCGGGCGGATCGTCACCGGTTGCAGCGCGATCCGGTACTGCAGCTGGAGAAGATCAACGTCTCGTTTGAGGGCTTTCGTGCGCTCACCGATCTGTCGCTGCAGATCGGCGTCGGTGAACTCCGCTGCGTGATCGGCCCCAACGGCGCGGGCAAAACCACGCTGATGGATGTCATCACCGGCAAAACCCGTCCCGATGCGGGCCGGGTGATCTATGACCAGGACAGCGATCTGACCCGCCTTTCACCGGTAGAGATTGCCCGCGCCGGTATTGGTCGTAAGTTTCAGAAGCCTACGGTGTTTGAGGCATTAACGGTCGCTGAAAATCTGGAGATCGCGCTTAAAACCGATAAATCGGTCTGGGCTAGCTTGCGTGCCCGTATCAACAGCGAACAGCGCGATCGCATCGATGAGGTACTGAAGCTGCTGCGGCTGGGCGGTGAACGCCAGCGCCGGGCGGGTCTGCTGTCGCACGGTCAGAAGCAGTTTCTGGAGATCGGGATGCTGCTGGTGCAGGAGCCGCACCTGCTGCTGCTGGACGAACCCGCTGCGGGCATGACCGACGCCGAAACGGACTACACCGCCGAGCTGTTTCGCAGCCTGGCAGGCAGACACTCGCTGATGGTGGTGGAGCATGACATGGGCTTTGTGGAAACCATCGCCGACCATGTCACAGTGCTGCATCAGGGGCAGGTGCTGGCCGAGGGGTCGTTGCGCGAGGTGCAGGCCAACGAGCAGGTTATCGACGTTTATCTGGGGCGCTGAGATGTTACAGGTTACTGAACTGAATCAATATTATGGCGGCAGTCATATCCTGCGCGGCCTGTCGTTTGAGGTAAAGATTGGTGAGATCACCTGCCTGCTGGGGCGCAACGGCGTGGGGAAAACCACGCTGCTGAAATGCCTGATGGGGCTGATCCCGGCGAAGTCAGGCGATATCTACTGGCAGCAGCAGCGGATCAATGGCCGTAAACCGCATCAGCGGGTGCAGGCGGGCATCGCGTATGTGCCGCAGGGACGTGACATTTTTCCGCGTCTGACGGTGGAGGAGAATCTGCTGATGGGCCTCTCCCGTTTTCCGGCGGCGCAGGCGCGAGAGGTGCCGGAAGAGATCTATCAGCTCTTTCCGGTGCTGCTGGCAATGAAGTCACGCCGCGGCGGCGATCTTTCAGGCGGTCAGCAGCAGCAGCTGGCGATCGGCCGGGCCCTGGCCTGTCGTCCTCAGCTGCTGATCCTGGATGAACCGACAGAGGGGATCCAGCCCTCTGTAATCAAAGAGATCGGCGCCGTGATCCGTCAGCTGGCGCAGCGCGGGGATATGGCGATCCTGCTGGTCGAGCAGTTTTACGATTTCGCCGCTGAGCTGGCGGACAGCTATCTGGTGATGTCACGCGGGGAGATCGTGCAGCGTGGCCGCGGCGACACCATGGAAGCAGAAGGTGTGCGCGGCCTCGTGGCAATTTAACCGGCGATCAGAGCAGGCCTGTTTCGACGGAGAAGTGGCGCTGTTCACCCGGTTTCAGAGTGATCAGCGTACCGGCCTGCTGTGCCGCCAGAAAGCCTTCCGGCCGGCAGGTGGCGGGCAGGATATAGGCCGCCACCTGCTGGTCGGGATTATGCAACAGCCAGCGGGTGGCGTGCGGGAACTGTGCA